>CP070796.1:2843469-2846432 GCA_020343475.1 Candidatus Zixiibacteriota bacterium | reverse complement strand
CAGGTGACTGGAATTCGTAAAGATGCCTTTGCGGAAGCCAACCGCATACAGGTTGAAGTTGAAAAACCTGAGGCCGAAAAAGGCCTCTACATCCATCCGGAAGCACTCGGTCACAGCCCGAAGAAATTCATTCACTATGAACAGATTAAGGAGGCTGAGAGAGAGATGCAAAAGGGGAAGGAAAGTGATGAGCAGGATTGAGCGGGCTTTCGTCTTTTCGATGAATGACCGGTATACTCAAAGCTCCGGTAAGGTTGCATCAATGGAGGTCAAGTATGGGTAAAATGATAAATATTTTTCTGCTGCTCTGTCTCGTCCTGCCGTTCTCGTCGGTACTGGGGCAGGCAGGGAGCGCGAATTATAATCTTTCGACAGGATACGCTGTCGGGGGCGGCGGCGTTTCCGGCAGTACAAACTACGGCGTTACCGGCTCGGTCCCGCTGTCTGGAAGCGGCTTTTTGACGAGCAATTCATTCGTGCTTTCGGGCGGGGTCATAGGTATTTCTGGCGGTCTGGCCGTGACTCTGGAGTTTTCTTACAACGGCAGCTCGCAGATGGTCGTTCCGGCCGGGACGGCCCGGACTCTGACGGTCACAATCATCAGCGGCACCGGCGCCGACACATCGGCCACTCTTTATTACCGTCTCACGGGACAGACGGGTTATGCTTCGGTGAGTATGACGCTTTCGGGAAGTACTCTGAGTTACGAAGTCTCAGGTGACGTTCTGGGCGTGCAGGGTCTTGAATATTATATCAGGGTGACTGTCGGCAACGATACTGAATATATCGGCAGTGCATTAGCTCCGTATGTGTTCATCACCAATCTGAGCAATGAGCAGGCCCAGAGGCCGACCCGGATGCCGGATGCACGGTACAGAATTATCGGCGTGCCGATTAACACCACCTCCCATGCGGTTGCGACAGTTTTTGAAGATGATCTGGGAAGTTACAATCAAACGCGGTGGCGCATGGGAAGCTGGGATGCTGCCGGTGATTCGGTGAAAGAATATCCTGACGTGGACGCCTGTTATCCCGGACAGGGATACTGGCTGATTGCCCGGGGCGGCAAAACTTACGGTGCTCCGGGAAGATCGATCCGCCCCAACGATTCCTACGCCGGAATACCATACTACCGTGTCGCTCTCGATTCCGGATGGAATCAGCTGGCTAACCCTTTCCCCTTTCGGGTCTCATGGGGTGAAATATTGTTTGATGATAACGGTGTGGTCTCCGGACATCTGCCGGGTATCCTCGACGATGTGGCTTACTGGTACAGCGGATCAAAGTATGATACTGTTACGACAATTCCGGCCTGGGATGGCATCTTTGTTGAAATAAAGAAGACAGGCGTGGATGCCCTGGTTCGCTGCCGCGAGGTTGCAGCACCCGCCAAGCCTCTGCCGCAAGACTATCCTCTGATTTCCAAAGACTGCTGGGCGATTAGCCTCAGACTTGAGGTCAACGGGCTGGTGGATGACGGCAATTATGCCGGCGTGAGAAAGGATGCCCTGGCAGGCCTGGATAATTATGATTTCTCCGAGCCGCCTCCTCCTCCCGGGGGTCCGAGACTGGCGTTTAAAATACCGGAAGAAAACTGTAATCTCAAGCGGACTGATTTCCGGCCGCCAATCGAGCAGGGTGCCACGTGGGAAATTGATATATCCAGGGGCGACGGGGGCACATTGACATTCACCGATATCGACCAGATCCCGAACGGTATGGAAGCGTGGGTGACAATAGGATCACGTATGACAGCCATAGTAACGGAAGGCACGAGCATAACGCTGCCGGATAACAGCAAATCGGCGCAACTGGTAATAGGAACGTCGAAGTATGTAGAGGAAGAAACTTCCGGCCTGTTGCCGGGCAGTTTTGTCCTGGAGCAGAATCATCCCAACCCGTTTAACCCGGTAACCAGAATAGGTTATTCGCTTCCGAATCCGGGTCATGTGCGGCTGGAGGTTTTCAATATCCTGGGACAGAGTGTCCAGGTGCTGATCGATGCCGAGATGCCGGCTGGACGCCATATCGCCGTGTGGGATGGAAATGATGCCGAAAATAAGCCGGTCGCCAGCGGGATTTATTTCTACCGAATAGATTATGGCGAGTTGAACAAAACTCGAAAAATGCTTCTGGTAAAATAGTCTGATTAAGAAAGCCCGGGCTACCAAAAGCCCGGGCCTTCTTCCAATCTCCTCCGCATTGAACAACATACAGGCCCTCAACGTATTATTTCTGAGGCAGATTAGAATCCCTTTGATCCGGCTGGCTTCGATTGCTGAAGAGCGTTTGGGTGATCATGTGGAAGGATTCCGGGTTATTGAGAAGTTCGCAGTCGGGCATTTCCTGCTTGACAAAGATAGTAAAAGCGGTATATTATTGAAGTAAGTACATCTCTGCGCGGTACCCGTGAAGAAATGAGGCACGCTTCGTTCACATCAATTCAGTCAGCAGGCGGACTCATGCTTTGACTGTAAGGGGAGGCAAGTTATGAAGTGCAAGGTATCAATATTTATTCTTCTCTTGCTCTTTTTTTCGTTTTATCACACAGAAGAGTCAAGCATCGCTCGGGCGGCGGGAGTCCCTGAGGCGAACGCATATGAATGCGGGGATGCCAATCTGGATACCAGTATTAACTTACTGGATATAGTGTTTATTATTAACTATCTGTATAAAGGCGGGCCGGAGCCGACTTACCCACATCTGGCAGATGTGAATAGCTCGGAGAGCATTAATCTGCTGGATGTGACCTATTTAATCAGATATCTTTACTGGGGCAGCGCTGCGCCGGATTGTCCTCCGGGACCTGACGCACCGCCGGCAGCCTTCGACCTGCGCGATGTTGACGGCGTAAATTATGTTTCCTCGGTCAAAGATCAGCTGGGCGGGACCTGCTGGGCGCATGGTTCTATGGCTTCGATTGAAGGAAACCTGATGATGACCGGTAACTGGGTGACGGCCGG
>CP070796.1:2840505-2843369 GCA_020343475.1 Candidatus Zixiibacteriota bacterium | reverse complement strand
CGTGGACGATTTAGTGAAAAAGCTCGACGCCTACATGGACTCATTAAACGATGTTCGTGACGTGAAAGCCCAAGCTCTCTCAAAGCGGCTGAACGAGGATTTGCAAAATCGGCAGCGGACTCAGGAAAGACTCGCCTTTTCACTGGCCCGTGTTTCACCGGCGACATCGCTCTCGCTTGCCACCTCACACCTGGCCGGTACGTCCCTTCGTCTGAAAAATCGGTTTGCCGACCAGGTTCGGACCTATCAGCAGTCATTCGGAAATTTCATCAAAGAAAAAACCGGGATGAATACGGGCGGCTTCATAAAAATCAGAAAATCTACCGCCTGCGGGGGCGGCGGAGGCGACACCGATGACGCACCAAAACCAGTAAACCCTGATGAACTTCCAAAGCCCGTCATAGGCGCAATGACGCTGGCCGAATCGATCGAACCGGCTCTGACCGACATCGGCCTGCTGATTGTCTATAACTTACTGTTCTTCGCCGGTGCCTTTGTGGCGTTCATGCGATATGATGTCAGATAAACGACCGGGGGATTCAACATGTTGGTAACTTTGATCACAAAAGAGCTGAAATCAATCATCCTCAGCCCCAAATTTACAGGGACGTTCGCGGTTTGCACTCTCCTGATTATCCTGTCGGTTTTTACCGGAGTCAGAGAATACAAGCAATCGGTTAGCCGATTCGACGCAGCCTCCCGGCTGACAGCCCAGAACCTGCAGCAACAAACATCCTGGGGTAATCTTCAAACAAGGGCATATCGCGCCCCCGACCCGATGCAGATTTTCGTCTCAGGACTGGAATATGACATCGGCCGCTGGTCCGATGTTACCACCGGAAGCAGCGCAAAGCTGAAAAACAGCATCTATTCGGATGAAACAATATACGCCCTGTTCCGGGTCATTGATTTTACCTTCATCGTACAATTTATTCTAACGCTGTTCGCGATATTATTCACTTATAATGCGGTCAGCGGTGAACGCGAGGACGGTACCCTGCGCCTGGTCTTTTCCAACACGGTCTCGCGGGCCCAGTACCTGATGGCCAAATGCATCGGTTCCTGGCTTGGCCTGGTTGTCCCCATAACCATTCCAATTCTGCTGGGGCTTCTGATAGTCCTTCTGTCAGGTGTCCCCCTATCAGCCGGTCACTGGCTGAGGATAGCCCTGCTTATGGGATTGTCGCTTTTGTTATTCACGTTCTTCATCGTGCTTGGGGTCTTCATATCGGCGCTGACCAGATACTCGGCGGTCTCCTTTCTCTCTGCGCTGGTTGTCTGGGTTCTCTTCGTTCTTATCATACCCCGGGTGGGCGTGATGTCTTCGGCCAACCTTGTCAGCGTTCCACGAACGGCTGAAATCGAGGGCAGGATCAGCGGATTCGCCAAGCAAAGCTGGCAGGAATTTTATCAGGGTTTCGATGCTCGTATGGGAAAAGAACAAGCCGAAACCAGTATGGGCGCCGAACTGAGCGATGAAATGCTGTGGGAAATGATGCAGACGGAGGATTCTCTCCGTAAAAGCGTCGAGCAGGAAATTGATCGTTACGATCTCAAACTGCGGGAAGATCTCCGGCAGCGAAAAGCCCAGCAGGAAAACCTGGCGTTCACTCTTTCACGGCTGTCGCCTGCTTCGGCCTACCAGCTGGGTGCCATGTCCCTGGCAGGTACCGACATCAATGTAAAAAGCCGCTACGAGGAAATGGTCAACGCCTTTCGTACCCAGTTTCTGCGGTTTATGGAACAAAAACAGCTGGAAACAGGCGACAATGGGAGGATGATGATGGCCATATCTATCAGCGACACCGCCTCGAATTTAGCCATGACGGGCCGAAAAAAGCACTCCCTCGATCTGTCAGGCCTGCCGCAGTTCACTCCGCCCGCGATTTCCCTTTCCGATTCGCTCTCCCCGGCTATTACCGATTTCGGCATCCTGGCGTTATACACGATTCTGGCGTTTATGGGAGCCTTTATTGCCTTCCTCCGTTACGACCTCAGGTGATGTTGCGGATCGAATGCAAGAAATGCCCTGATTTGATTAAAGTGAATCGGGCGGCTCTTCGATTTCATGGCCGCCTGATTCGAGAGTCACCAAGGCATCAAGCCGCCTGCGCCAGTGCGGTACCCACGGGCTTCTTTTATATTTCTTGAGTAATTTCTTATACGCCCTGACTTCATATTTCGGATCGGCATCGATATGGAATCGGTCGTCTTCCTCGGAATCTCGATCATCAAAAATAATCAGCCTGCCAATGAAAACCGGATCGCCCGGCTGTACTGTAACGGTCAGTTCACCGAGAGCACCAGGCGGGATATTGATTTTCGAGCGGGTATATTCGTACTCCTCCGCCTCATCATTGTAATCGCTGTACCTGGCCTCAACCTGCGCCAGTCGATACAGGCCCGGCGGGAGGTCGCAAAACAGTATCAGCATCTCAGTTTCGGACCAATCGACACCATAGGCCGCACCCAGAATCCGATTACCATGACTATCCCTCAGACTTCCTCCACAAATAGACAAGGCTTCCTTTTCTCCGAATATGGACTCTTTAAGCTCGCTCATGACAAGTTTGCCCGGCTGCAGGAGATTGTCGGGCGTATCATAAAACACCTGGCATTCAACTATGACCAGGCCGGTTGAATCAGGTGGTCCAAACGGCGGCTCCGGCTGATCGACATTTGTCAGAAGACCCACTTTTTCCAGAGTTGCGCACCCCGATAAAAGGAAAGAAAGGAAAGCCAGAGCCCCGACCGTGGCGAGCCTGATTGCTCTATGACACACAATACCACTCCATAATCATTTCCGAAAATTATGTAATTGTAAGGCCGCGAAAAAAATGGAAAGTGAAATCATTGACGTTCTC
>CP070796.1:2838068-2840405 GCA_020343475.1 Candidatus Zixiibacteriota bacterium | reverse complement strand
CAGATGCTCTCCAAAGGTACTTGTAACTGTGCGCAGAAGAAACGGTTAAGCGACACGCGGGAAGGCCTTCAGCCTGCTCGTGGTGCTGCTAACATTGATTCTTTTGCAGGCTACGATTTTTGGGGAAATTATCGCATATATTTAATATGGTATATTAGAATTTTGCCGGACTGATGAAAAACTTGAATGCGACATTCAGCACCCCATACCCTGAGTTAAATGCTGTCTTGCGGGAATTGCTGAGCAGTGTTCAGCAGGTCTTGCGGCATAATTTTGTGGGGGCCTACCTGCAAGGTTCTTTCGCAGTCGGGGATTTCGATGATCACAGCGATGTGGATTTCATCATTGCGATAGACCAGGAACTTTCCGACCCCCAGCTCCGGAATTTGCAGTCCATGCATGAACGTATCTTCAATCTCGAGGCGGAATGGGCAAAGCACCTGGAAGGCTCCTATTTTCCGACCGCGGTCTTGCGGGATTATACTCAGAGTGGCCGTGAATTGTGGTATTTGGATAATGGAAAGTACGTACTTGTGAGGTCAAATCACTGCAATAAAATTATCGTCAGGTGGATTCTGCGTGAGAAGGGTGTTGTATTGTCAGGGCCAAAGCCATCAACCCTGATAGAGCCAATCCCGGTTGGGGTTCTACGCCGAGCGATTTTGGCATCAATCAATGAATCGGGTCAGCTAATTCTAAATAATTCGGAGCAGTTCAGCAATCGGTTCTATCAGACGTTTATCGTCTTGCACTACTGTCGGAAATTGCACGATCTGCACACTGGTGTGATTGGGTCAAAGCGCTCAGGGGCCGAGTGGGCCAAGCGCAATATGGACCAGTCGTGGTCAGGTCTTATCGATCGAGCGTGGGACGGAAGACCGAATCCGGCTTATTCCGTTCAGCAGCCGGCAGACAAAGCTGATTTCAAGAGCACTCTGGAATTTGTCAAGGAAGTGATGAAAGCAGCAAATGACTTTGGCTCCGCAGAGAGGATTTTGACAGGAGGGGACGACTAGCGTCTCAAGAAAATGCGGTCATAATTTTGTCACCTATGAAAACATAAAGATGCTATTGCGCGTCGTCGTTTAAATCGTTATCCTCCAATCAAGCCGGAGTGGTGGAATGGGTAGACACCAGGGACTTAAAATCCCTTGCACCAAAAGGTGCGTGCCGGTTCGAGTCCGGCCTCCGGCACCATTATTCTGGAGTCTTGCGGCATAAGCATATCGCAGTAAAAAACTTCTGATGTGGCGCATCCGGGCCGGTGGAAATAATCAGGATTTAACGATTTGCCATATTGTCCCATGTTTTAAGCAGTATCAGTATGTTTTGTGTTCATCAAATTACAGCAATCAGAGGCCGGCGCCGAACATCATTAGTAGCTATCGGGGACTGCGGGGCGAATCTTCTGGACATTATCGCCCTGAAGACTTTTTGTGTGCCGAGCCTGTTCGGTATCTGCGGCCCTGTTTATTGTCTGAATGGGAAGAAAAACGCGGTAAAATCAAGCCATAGGGTTCGATAATAAATCGCTGATTATGTGGCCTGCGGGGAAATTATGCCGTCAGACCTTCTCTTTTTAGCCGAATATTAATATATTTGGCTAAATGCATCCAAATCGGGAGGTTGACATGCCGGAAATATCTTTGATGACAGAGGCCGATATTCCTTTCGCTGTGAAATTGGCGCAAGTGGAACAGTGGGGTAATTGCGACGCTGATTATCGCCGTCTACTTTTGTTTGAACCGGATGGTTGCTTTATTGCGCGGGAAAAAGGCAAGTCAGTCGGCATAATTACAACGATCTCATACGGCGACTATGCCTTTCTGGCAAGCCTGATTGTTGTAAAGCAGAAGCGGGGGCGAGGTATTGGCGCGGAACTGATAAAGCGAGCGATCTATTACCTTCACGCGAAAGGCATTGATAATATAGAATTGGATAGCGAGATACGGGCGGTCCCATTATATCGACGGATGGCGTTTAAAGACAAATACCTGTCATTGAGATTCTTGCGCCCGGCTCAAAATTCCTGCATTGCGAAATCTCTGGTTCCACCCAGGCCTGCTGTTGGCCGAATAGTCGCCTTCGACCACGATCTGACCGGCATTAACCGCGAGCGAGTGATCAGGCGATTTTGCGAAGAGTTCGCAGACAGCGTCTTCGTCGTCGGCGAAAAAGAGATCTCAGCCTATGCGGTTGTGCGGCCAGGCGATGGAGGATTGTGCCATATCGGACCGGCTGTGGGGAGAGGTTGTGATAGTCTCAATGTCCTTTTGGATCGAATAATTCAAAGGTTTCCGGATTGCGCCCTCAAAATCGGTGTTCCGGAATTATCCC
>CP070796.1:2832527-2837968 GCA_020343475.1 Candidatus Zixiibacteriota bacterium | reverse complement strand
AATGACGAGTTAGCCGGAATTGTCTTCATAATCCCGGAGACTTTCATCAGATACTTGCCATCCGCCTCGATTGTTTTTCCGAGAGGATTCTCGTTGCCAAAATACTTGCGAGCCAGATCTTCGCTTATGACGATACCGGCCGGATCGGAGAGGGCAGTCTTTGGATCGCCGGCAACCAGGGGAAAGGAAAAAATGTCAAAAAAAGCCTGTTCGGTGAGTATACCCCGTTCTTCATAAAACGCCTTATCGCCGGCCCTGCATACCGTCCGGGGGAGCTCCATGAACCTCACGGCACTTTTAATGGCCGGGATTTCCCTGAGGGCGGCAGGGGCCAACGGCGCGGGAGACCCGTCGAAGCCGCTTTTGAAATATCGTCCCGTACTCAGGATACGATAGACATTATTGCCGTTTTCATGGAAATTATCATAACTCACCTCATCCACCACCCAGAGCATGATCAACATGCAACAGGCCATGCCGACTGCCAGACCGACGATGTTTATAAAGGAATATGCCTTATGCCGTTGCAGATTGCGTACCGCAACCTTCATGAAATTCCTGAACATTTCACATACTCCTCGCGCGGAACCGGGGTCCGGGCGCGGTCACTCATATTTCAGCACCTGTGCCGGATTGGTCAGGGCCGCCCTGATGGCCTGATAACTAACGCTTACCAGGGCAATCACCATTGCAAGAATTGATGCGAGAATAAAAATGCCCGCTCCAATCCTTGTCCGATAGGCAAAACTTTCAAGCCAGCGGCTTGCCGCATAGTAGGCAAGCGGGCAGGAAATCATGCTTGCCACGACAACCAGCCCCAAAAACTCCTTGCCGATTAGAACCGCGATTCCGGACGGAGATGCTCCGAGGACCTTGCGGATGCTGATTTCTTTGCTCCGCCGCTCAGCCATGAAGGATGCCAGGCCCAGGATACCCAGGCCGGCAATGAAAAGCCCAAGAAGAGAAAATGCCCAGAATATTTTCTCCATGCGTTCCTCGGCCCGGTATTGCCGGTTAAAGAATTCATCAAGGAAGAAATAGTCAAAAGGATGCGCGGGATACAAATCACGCCAGGTTGTCTCCACATACGACATCGTCTCATTCAGGTTCTCCATGCTGACGTTAAGCGTCAGTGTCCGGAAAGCCGCGGGGAACCATTCCATCACCAGTGGCTGAATATCATTTTGCAGTCCGCGAAAATGAAAATCAGCGGTAACCCCGACAATCTCCCCCTCACGTCCTCCGTATCCTGTATATATTTTCTTCCCAAGAGCATCTTCCGGTGTTGTCCATCCAAATGTCGCAACAGCCGACTCATTAAGCAAAAATCGCGTATTGGCTTCGTCACCGAGCTCCGGATCAAAAGGTCGCCCCGCAATTATCCGGATATCATGCATCGGTATGAAATCACCGTCATAATACAGATGCAGTATTGATTGATCTTTGGTATCATCCTCACCAACCAGCCGCGTATAGATACTCATGAACTCCGTTCCGAGAACGTCCGATGAGGCCGTCGCCCCGAGAACGGAGGAATGCTTGAGAAATTCGCTTTTTACCGATTCATAATTATCGGTGATTGAGATACCCCCCCGCACCGGTATCACCAGCTTTTGCCTTCCGTCGAAGTCGAGTGATCTGTTTTTCATGAAATTAAGCTGGTGATGTACCATCAGTGTTCCGATAATAAGTACAATGGAAATGGCAAACTGCCCCACCACCAGGATTTTGCGCAACAGGGACGCCCGCGATGTGGTGCCCTGATGGCCTTTGAAAATAAACGCCGGGCGCAATCGCGAGAGAAAAATGGCCGGGTATCCCCCGGCCGCAATCCCAACCACCAGTAGCAGCCCCGCCATTACGGAAAACGCCAGGGGATTCAGAAGCCCGGCAAGGGCCAGGTCATTGCCGGTCAGCTCCCGCAGGTTTGGCAGCGTCAATTCGACCATCACCAGCGCTGTCAGCAGTGCCAGGGCAGCCACAATAATCGATTCCCCCAGGAACTGCCGTACCAACTGAATCCGCCGGGCGCCGACTACCTTGCGCACGCCAATTTCCCTGGCACGGCTGGCCGAACGGGCGGTGGTGAGATTCATGAAGTTGACACAGGCTATCATCAGAATAAGAATTCCGATTGATCCAAAAATATATAAGTACAACGGGTTGCCGGGCGGCTCGGGTTCATCATTCGGGCAGGCATGCAGATGCAGGTCCGGTACCGCCTGAAGGATAAACCTGTAGGTATAGCCGTGCTCGTCAAAAAGGGCCTTGGCATACTTGTCGCCGATTCGTTGCATCCGGCCGGATAAAATATCCGGGTCGGCCCCCGGAGTCAGTTTGACATACGTGTAAAAGGCATGGTACAGCCAGTTTTCCATGAACGGCCGCCCTTCATACTGTGCGAGCGAGGTAATGATATTATATTTTAAATGCGTGTTCGGGGGAGCATCCCTGACGACACCGGTGACCTCGAATTCGGTATCATTAATCTTCAGAATATCGCCGAGGGGATTGTCATAACCAAAGTACCGAACGGCCGCGCTTTGCGAAATGACAACCGTATACGGTCTCTCCAGCGCCGTTTCCGGCTCGCCCAGTACAAAGGGCATGGTGAGAATATTAAAAAGATCGGCGCTTGCCCTGAGACATCGCTCTTCATAAAATGAACGATCATCATGGCTCACCAGCTGGCTGTGCATCATCGAAATATGCGCCGCATATTCCACCTGCGGAAAACTTTCCTTTAGCGCAGCCGCCAAAGGCGGCGCTGTAACAGCACCGAAATAAGACGCGTTTTCAGTTTTCTCCATCTGCCCGACCCGGAAGAGACGGTCTCGATCCTGATGGTACTTATCGTAACTCAGCTCGGCGTTGATATAAAGGAAAATAACCATGCAGGAGGCAAATCCGATTGCCAGACCGAGGATATTGATAAAAGAGTAGACTTTATAACGCACCAGATTGCGCAATGCTGTCGTGAGATAATTACTGAGCACCGGCAGCTTTCCTGATATTCTCGGTGACGATGTGCCCGTCGAAAAGGTTGACTATGCGGCGGCTGTACTCGGCATAGGCCTGCGAATGCGTCACCATCACGATAGTGGTGCCGTTTTCATTGAGGGTGGTAAGCAGCTGCATCACCTCGTCTCCATGAACAGAGTCGAGATTACCGGTCGGCTCGTCGGCGAGGATCAGCCCGGGATTGGCAATCACCGCCCTGGCGACCGCTACCCGCTGCTGCTGACCGCCAGATAGTTGCTGGGGGAAATGCTTCTTGCGGGGCATGATCTGCAGCTGTTCGAGCACCTCGTTGACCCGCTTCCTGCGTTCGGAGGCCGGGATCCCGAGATACAGCAGCGGCAGTTCCACGTTTTCATAAATGGTTAACTCATCAATCAAATTAAAACTTTGAAAGACAAATCCAATATTCCTTTTCCGCAGGTTGGCGCGTTGGCGCTCGGAGTATTTGGCCACATCCTGCTCTTTGAAGAAGTACTCGCCGCTGGTGGGATTATCGAGCATACCCAGAATATTCAGAAGCGTCGATTTGCCGCAACCGGACGGCCCCATTATAGCAGCATACTCCCCTTCACCGATTTCCAGGTTGACGCTGTTAAGGGCAGTGGTTTCCACTTCTTCGGTGGTGTATACCTTCCTGAGGTCTCTGATTTTGATCATCATCTGTCTCCTATAAGGTGCAAATAATCTTCCAACGAATCTTACGAGAAAATCAATTATTAGTTTTTCAATATCAGTTGATCGACGTCTCCGAAATTGTCGTAGGATGACGTGATTACCCTCTCTCCCGGCTCCAGACCGCTGAGCACTTCATAATACAGAGGGCTTTTCAATCCCAGGCTGATATACCGCTTGCGCGCGATGTCACCCGATTCGTCGACAACATATACCCAGCGGCCGCCGGTCTGCTGCCAGAATCCGCCGCGCGGTAACAGGATGGCTTCGGAAAGGCTGCCCAACTCCAATCGGATCTGCAATGTTTGCCCCCGCCGTATTCCCTCCGGCTCTGCGTCAACAAATTCCAGATCGACATCAAAGCGTCCGTCACGAACCACTGTGAAGATTTTTTTGACCACCAGCCGATAGGTTTTCTCGGCCAGCGTGAACTCTCCGATCTGACCTTTATTAATCCGTGTAATATAGTACTCATCAATGGCCGCCCGGACTTTGAATCCTACCAGAACATCAACCTGACCCAGGCGCTCGCCGGGCCGTTTTGATTCCCCGATTTCGGCATTAAGGGAGGTGAGCTGACCGCTGACCGGCGCCCTGATCAAAAGGTTTTCCATTTTCTGCTTGACAACCTGTAAATTATCCTCCATCCGCGCCACAGAAGCTTCCAGTTGTTCGATCTGAACCGCCCGGAGGATAGAATCCTGGCGCTGTGTCTCGACGGTCAGTTCCTTGCGCCTGAGCCAGTAATTGTATGCATCGGCCACATCTTCAAATTCCTGCTTCGACACGAGATTCTTCTCATGAAGTAAGCCGAGACGCTCATACTCACGCTTGTTCTGCTGAAGCTGGTAATTGATTTCCAGCAGATCGGCGCTGATTGCCAGCCGGTGCCGTTCCATGTCAAGCCTGGTGTTTCGCAGATTGTTGATTTGCTGGTAAAGCTCGGCCTCGCGATACATGATATCCAGATGGAGGTTGGTGTTGGCAAGTTTTAGAATCGAATCACCCTGCTCGACCAGGCTGCCTTCCTCGAGAAACACCTCCTCCACCCGACCCCCTTCGGCCGGATCGAGATAAATTGTCTTTATCGGGAGTATAGTCCCGCTGACCGGAATGAATTCCTTAAAAGGTCCTTTCTCAACGGTTGAAATAATCAGCGTCTCCTCCTTGACATTCAGTCGTGATCCCCCGGCCGTGGAAAGTAATGCATAAATCATGAGGACCACAAAAATCAGAATCGCCGAATAGGATGCGAGACGCTTTTTAGTCCACCATTTTTTTTCGATCTTTCGATCCATCGCACTTAATTCAGCCATAACACCTGATAAACGAATCAATTTACATGCCAACCTTCTTACTCGTTGCACGGCAGTAAATTATCGCATATCTCAGACGCCGATATGTCCGCCTCCGCTACATTTGGTGTTCGAATCCGAACGATTTTGATTGAAGCGGAAATATGGTTGCAGGCGTAAATCGTGCGCTTACTGCGGTTGTTGATTCGGTCAGCGACCCGAAAAAAACCGAAAAATCTCCCCGATCTTTGACTGACAGAGGGACTTGCATGCGTATTTCGCCACTGGTTCGTCCTGAAAGGTCAGCCCCACGATGAACTGATGTCGTCAGTCTTCTATATCTTGTCCCTCTGTCGGTAATCCGGTTCTTACCGGCCAGCTTCCGCGGGCCAATGAGATCACATTCACCAACTGTACGCGGAATCATATTAATCGGTCTAGCTTGCAGGATTC
>CP070796.1:2819394-2832427 GCA_020343475.1 Candidatus Zixiibacteriota bacterium | reverse complement strand
AAAGGCCAGATGCTCGATCAGAATTTTGGTTCCGATCCCGATCAGAATCAGCCCGCCGACTATTTCAACCTTGCCGCCCAGAATGCGGGCGAAGCGTTCGCCCAGAAAGAAGCCGGACAATGACAGGGCCATCGTAATCACACCTATTAACACAATTGCAGTGACAATAGGCACATTCAGAAAAGCAAAACCGACGCCGACAATAAGAGCGTCGATACTGGTGGCGAGCGAAAGTGCCAGCAGGGTAGTGGTATTCAGCAGACGGCACCGATCACTGCTGGCACCGTCTTTAATCGAGTCATAAATCATCTTGGTGCCGATTGCGGCCAGCAGGGAGAACGCCACCCAGTGATCCAGCTCAGTAATGATATCCCGCAATGCCAATCCGGCGGCCCAGCCGGCAATGGGCATGGCAGCTTGAAAGAAACCGAACGAGAAGGATGCTTTCAGCGCATTATACAGCTTTTTGGGGCTGTTTGTCGCCCCGCAGGTAACCGACACCGCAAACGCGTCCATCGCCAACCCGATAGCAATAAAAATGATCTCAAAGGTGCTCATTGCATTCAGTTATGTACTTTCATGTCATGCGGCTTCGGATCGCGATCCGGCAAAACTCCCTTTCAATTCATTTACTGAACTGAGTGGCTCATACCGTCTGCCGGTGCAGTTCACGGCACTCTTCTCCAATCAAATGGTTGGTCTAGACTAAGGCAAATTGCATAAAATGTCAAGTGGGCCGGTGATACCGGGAAAACGCCGCCTTTTTGCTGCGGTCAACATAAGGGGCGTCCTTAGGGACGCCCCTTATGTCGGCAGATTTTTCCGGTTCTTCTCAGGGTGCAGATGAATAGGGAACGTCGGATTGAATGGTCAGGTGATACGTAAATTCCTTTGAGCAAATCGTGTGGAATCCATTGGTTACCCGCCGCCAGACGCGGATTCGGAACTGATAAGCACACTGTGGCCAGTTGCTGGTTATGGTTGCTTCCTCGACCACGTCATTCCAGTAGGGAGTTGAGCCGGAGCGGCCGTATTTTTTCGGGCCAGGGTATGTAACATTGGTTACTGATTTGCTCTCGCCGTACTCGGCAGCTAGATTAAACCAGCCCAGATTGCCATGCGTATCATGCAGGTTATATTTGACCTTGAGGTTCTTCGTCCCGAGTCCCATGCCCTGCAGATCCAGCAGGCCGCAGACGGTGGTGCCGGAGCCGTTGATCAGAACATTTTCAATTGCTCCCGTCAGGGCGGCGTGATCGTTGTCAATCAGGATGGTCATCTGGCAGTCACCGGGATCTGCTACCGCAACCGGATTCATATTGGTATCCAGGGGCTCTACGGTAAAAGTGTAGAGCCCGTATTTGCGCGGCAGAGTATATGTGTTCAATACCAGAAGTAAACCCCGATATTTCCAGTCGCGATCAGGATCGGTATCGAAAGGATTGGGGTAAACGTAGGTCGGATGCGGCAGGGGCGCGCTGGTATCAGGGTGGGTATTATGTGCCCCCATAAATTCAGCGGCCGTCCCCCCGGTGACATTGCGGGTGTTGAGAAATGGTGTTGAGAGATAGGTTTCGCCGATGGTTTCGTCGGTCTCCGGATTCGCGTAGGAATACTTGACGCGGAAGTACTTGACGGTCACTTCGCTCATATCGATGCCGCCGGCGTACGGCTTTCCGAAACTCTCACCAAGGTTGGCGTACAGGTGCAAAACCCCGCCGAGGGCATAATCCTTGACCTTGATATCGGCACTGCCGGTCACCACTCCGGGCTTGTCCTGGGAGTTGGCATAACCGATAAATTTAGCCGGGACCGGGACGCCGGCCCCGAACTCGCCGGTAATTTCGCCTGATCTGTAGATCGCCTCGACGACCAGATTGCCGATCCGTTCAAAGCCGAAGTAATTGCCGACCCCCGCAGTCGGATCGGGCGGCCGGGAGATGATTTCCACCTCGTCGCGATCAATAAAGATATATTCGGCGACATTATTATTGAACTGATGTTCACCGGTATAGAGGATGTGATCTCCCGCGTCCGTTTTCTGGTAAACCTCGACCTTTGTCGTCGTTGCCAGGAGGATCATGTAGTACTTGTCGTACTTGCCGTACTCGCCGTACTGGCCGAACCAGACCTTTATGAACGAAAACCTGCCGGTGTTATCGATTTCAATGTCTTCAGCGATAATGTTGCCAATGGGGCTGATAAGGCGAACATACGCCTCCGTCTCGCTGCCGGAAAGTGCTTGCTGGTTGTAGCAGGTCGGCGAGCCGTTCGTGGGCGGAACAAGAGGCGAGCAGGTGTACACGAAGCCGGTATAGACAAAACTCCTCTTTATCCCCACTTCATATTGTCCGAGACTCTCGAAATAGGCTTCCGCCATTTTCATCTCGCCGACGGGAAAATCGAAGCCTGGGTTGGAGCGTTTAAAGCCTTTCGAAGGAAGAAATTTTCGCTCCAGGCCGGCATCCAGAATCTGGTCGCCGGGCAGCTCGGGACCGATGATGAGATCTACGCCATACGGTTGCTCGTCTTTTCCGTAGGTTTGGTCTCTGTACCTGATCTCGAAGCTGCCGTCCTTGTTAATGGATGCTCGTCCCAGGACCCGGCGAGCGCGAACCGCGTAGGCCTGAAGCGGCAGTTCAAGCTCGACTTTTTCGATCTGTTTCGCATCAATCTTTCCTGTGATTTTATAGTCTGAGAGTTTTTCTCTTTGCATGTCTCCCTCCTCAATGATAGTCTTAGAGACGGCAATGGTGAAGATTTCCGTTTTGCCAGCCTCATATCTGACCTTGTCTTCAGTCGTGTGCAGTACTTCGCCATTCGGGGCCCGAACCCTGAGATAAATGTCCGGCTTGCGATCAAAAAACAATTCCTGGAAGTCCTCCCGATCATAACGAATCTGGAAATCTCCGTTACGGTCGGTGAGAACCGAGCCAAGGCGGTCGTCGAAAAAAAGGTCCTTGTCGAGAGCCTCGACAATCAGGGCAGATATTCCCCGACCGGTCTCAATCTCGACAACCTTTCCCAAGATTATAAACCCCTCTTTTTTTTCTCGCATACGTTCCTCCTCCATGTCTCAATCCGATTTCGGTTTCAGAAAGTTTTCCACCCTTTGAAATAAATCACCTCCTTTTTGTCCCGTTTGATTCCTGCTCCCGGCTTTAGTGCAGGGTGCTGTTACCGGGGTATCTAAAGATTTTTCCGGTCTTACCCGGTCGGGAAAATGTGCTGATGGAGCAATTACTATAATATTATTACTGCTCTGGTTGACGGTGCCCCGGTTCGATTATTCAAGTGTACATCGAATTCAGTATGAATAAGCGTATTGCCCCGTAGCCGATAGAATCAATGTATGAAATTTATTCGTAATTATCAATGCAAAATTCGTCCCGATTTTGTTTCGGGATTTCCTGAAAAGACTATATTAGCCCGCGCCGGATTCCGGGCATACTTCACAGCAATCGGGCTCCTTTTGCCGGGAGCAAAAAAGCGGCAATTTGGAGTATTGCAGGCACTCTTTCTGTCTGTCACTGCTGATACTGTTCTGCCATGGCGGAATCCAACGAATAGAAGTATAACGCGGTGAGTTATCAGAAGCTATAATGTCTGACCGGGGAAGGGATTACTCGCCCCCAGGGCGGCGTCCGGATCAAGCAGACAGCGAAATCCGGTGCACTCCCCGTCATAAAGAGTGCAATTCCCGATTTGTTTGATTGGTCTGCGCGTGTTGTTACCCGGTTCGCCAGGCCAGATAACGAACATGTCATATTCCACTTCGGCTTTCTTAAATTCGCACCAACCCTTCTTTTTCACGCTAACCTCCCAATTAGGCGTAACATGCGGTCGGGCTTATTCTGAATAACGACAGAAGTATGACACCCTTTCACATGAATATACAAGGCCCGGTTCGGTTTTTCAAGTGTTTTGATGAGAGTTTATCGGGTATATCAGACAGTTTTTCTCCCCCTTTCGTTAACAGGTGTAGGCCGCATCGGCAATTCGCCGAACATGGCTCGGTGGCCTGCAGGTTGCCGCTGATTTTCATAATTTCGGGCCTCCATTGACAAAACCGCCCCGGTTGTATTATCATGCGGCAATTGAATCAGTCAGGGCCGTTTCGGCTCTGGCCCACGGGAAAGAGCAATGGTATGACAGATCTGGTAGCCAAAGTGTATAGAGGGGAACGTGAAGAATCGGTGCATTATGGATCGGTAGCGGTGGTCGACCGGGAGGGTAATCTGACTCACTCCGTCGGCGATCCGGGATTTTTTACCTTTGTGCGCTCGTCATCAAAGCCGTTTCAGCTTATTCCGCTGATCCAGAGCGGCGCCGCCGAGAAATACGGATTCAGTCCCAGGCAGCTTTCAATTATGTGCGGGTCACATATCGGCACCGACGATCATCGCGCCGCAGTGCAGGAGAATCTCAGGGCGGCCGGCAACCGGCCGGAGGATCTCCAATGCGGCACCCACGTCCCGATATTTATGACCATGGCCGGACAAATTCCCGAGCATGGCGAACACCGGGATGTTCTTCGAAACAATTGCTCGGGCAAGCATTCGGGATTTCTGGCGCTTGCGAGATTTCTGGGGGAGGATGTCACGGAATATATCAATCCCGATTCAAAGGCTCAGCAATTGGTGCTTGAGGTAGTTGCGGACATGTACGAATATCCCAAAGAAGATATTGTCATCTCGATCGATGGGTGTTCCGCGCCCAATTTCGGGATGCCGCTTCGTCAGACCGCTATTGCCTTCAGACGGCTGGCCAATGCCGAGGGAAGCAACGTCGTTGCATCCGGGGTACTCCGGAAAATCAAAAGTGCAATGAAAACGCATCCAGAGATGTTTTCCGGGGAGGGGCGATTTGACCTGGCGCTGATGCGGTCATTTTCGGGGAATATAATCTGCAAGTGCGGGGCTGAGGCTATCCAGGGGATCGGCTTTAGCGACCCGCCGATAGGCATCGCGGTTAAAATCCATGACGGCAATGCACGGGCGTTATACCCGGTATGCGTCGAAGTGCTTCGACAACTGGGGTTGGTAACCGACATCGACCCGTTGCCGCATCTCAGGGCGTTTCACAAACCGGAAGTGCGCAACGTGAGTAAGCGTCACACCGGCTACATAATCCCCGAATTCACCTTGAAAAAGGTATAGTTTCGTGTTACTTTACAGCGGCGATTGAAAAATAAAAGCAGATGCGACCGGGAGGAAATGTGCAAGATTACAGACATCCTGCAGAGCCCTTCAGAATAAAATCCATTGAATCGATCCGGCTTCTTCCACGCAAAGAGCGTGAAAAAATCCTGAAAGAAGCCAGGTATAATATTTTCAAGGTGAAAGCTGAGGATATCTACATTGACCTTCTGACCGATTCGGGCACGGGAGCGATGTCAACCGATCAGTGGGCAGCCCTGATGAAGGGTGATGAATCATATGCTGGGGCAAGATCGTTTTACCGCTTTGAAAAAACCATCAAAGAAATCACCGGTAAGAAATTTATTATACCGGTGCACCAGGGACGGGTGGCGGAAAATGTTTTCTTCAGTACCGTTCTGAAGCAGGGTGATTATGTTCCCAACAACACCCATTTCGACACCACTCGCGCCAATACCCAGCACAAGGGGGGAATCCCGGTCGATATCCCATGCCCCGAGGCATCCACCGAGGATGAGGTGCCGTTTAAGGGTAATATTGACACCCAGCGCCTGATCAGCTTTATCGAGGAGAAAGGCCCGGAGAACATCCCGGTAGTCTTTATGACCGTGACCAATAACTCCTCGGGCGGTCTGCCGGTCTCGATGGCCAACATCAGGGAAACCGCTGACATTTGCCGCAAACATGGTATCCTGTTTTTTTTCGACTGCGCCCGTTTTGCTGAAAACGCCTATTTTATCAAACAATCCGAACCCGGTTACCAGGACAAAACCATCAAGGAAATCGCGCAGGAGATGTTCTCGCACGTGGATGGTGCGCTAATGTCGGCCAAGAAGGACGGGCTGGCAAACATGGGCGGCTTTGTCGCCGTCAGTGACGAAGAGCTGGCGCGGAAAATTATCGAGTTGCTGATTGTGATTGAAGGTTTTCCGACCTATGGCGGAATGTCGGGGCGGGACATTGAAGCGGTCGCAGCCGGCCTGCAGGAAGCGCTCAGCGAGGATTATCTGGCCTATCGGGTCGGGCAGATCGGGTATTTTGGCAGGATTATCGAACAGGCCGGGGCGCCAATCATCAAACCGACCGGCGGCCATGCAATATTTATCGATGCCGGCAAATATCTACCTCATATCCCAGCCCATCAATTCCCGGGTCAGGCCCTGACTATTGAACTTTACCGCGAGGGTGGCATTCGGGTGGTTGAAATCGGTTCGCTGATGTTCGGCGGTTATGATCCCAATACCGGGGAGAAGCTCAACGCGATCAAGGAGTTGGTCAGGCTGGCGGTTCCACGCCGGGTCTACACGGCCAGTCATCTTGATTATGTCGCGGATGCCATTGCCAGAATTACCGCCCGGAAGGACAGGTTGCGTGGTTTTAAAATCACTCGCCAGGCGGCATTGCTGAGGCATTTTACCATTGAACTGGAACAGTTGAAATCGGAGGAAGTGGAAGTCGGTTAAACTGATTATAATGTGAAAGGTTTTGCGGACTGCGATTGTCGGTGTTGCTGCGTATATTTGATTGGAAAGAACATTAAAACCTTGAGGTATTTTGGATTTGTGCCGCCGAAGAGATTTTTTAGGGATTACGGCCGGGAATTTGCGGGGCTATTAATAACCGCCAGCTTTAAGTATTTGACTTCTTGACATTTAGGGTGGAACTTTATATATTCTCATGACTTAATATATTGCAGGAGGACAATGTATCGAATAAACAGTTAAAGGTTTGAAATGAATTAGAATGCAAAGGAAGCATACGGCCCTTTAGCTGTACATTCGGCTTGTTTTTCCGTGGCCGGGTTAACGGGCCGGGTTATGCGCAACCCGGTTTTACAATGCCCAGCATAATTCTGAAAGTCGTAGTTCTCGTCCTGGTTCCCTTCGTATCTGCTTTCGGAGCTTCCGATCAGTACCGGGATATTAATATCTTGGCGTCGGACGAGAACGGTATAGCCTTTACGGTGGCTATTTCCGACCCGCTGGAATATTTTTCGTACAATCCCGACGACTCCACCGCATCAATTGTGAAAACGGTCCTAATCGGACTCCCGCCCGGCACCCGTCCGTATCTTGACAGAACGTCCGCGTCGGATGTGATGCCGCCAGTACGGTCGTTTGCTGGTCGGCGCGTCCTGTCGAGCGACCGCCTGGCGGAGATGGTGGGGGTGCAGGTGGTGCGGGGCAGACACATTGCCCGGATTGACATTTATCCGTATTATCGCGGCGACGCATACCGCAGGATTAATATTGCCGTGATGTTTACGGCTACCGGGTCGAGGATGGTGAGTGAGGAGTATTTTGGTCCTGATCCGTTATTTGAGCCGATATATCGCCATGCCGTTCTCAACTA
This sequence comes from Candidatus Zixiibacteriota bacterium, assembly GCA_020343475.1. GTDB lineage: Bacteria > Zixibacteria > MSB-5A5 > GN15 > PGXB01 > JAFGAL01. The sequence continues at coordinate 2,824,916 of CP070796.1, read as the reverse complement.
TGAGCAATTCAGGCGCTGGCCGGCCAGGCGGCCGGTGTCGGCGCTGGCAAAACCGGCCCAGCATCCTTTTGAAGTAACTCCTACCTGGTATAAGATTCATACTGATAAAAAGGGGCTGATCAAGGTGACCGGGCAGCAACTGGCTGCGGCCGGGGTGCCGCTTGTGGGATTGCGCAGTGATTCGCTGCATCTCTTCTATGGGGGAGGATTGCCGCTGGAAGTTATGAATGACCGGGAGCGACCGAGCTTAGAGGAAATGGCGATCATGGTGTTCGACGGCGGCGATGACGCTTTTGGCCTGACGGATTATTTTATGTTCATTGGTGAGAAGGTCGACCGCTGGCGTTATCCGGCCGATTCCGCTCCGGTATATGTGAATAATCCGTACACCAGTCTTAACTGCTACTGGCTGGGCATTTCCGGTGACTTTGGCTCCGGCGGCCGGCGGATTGATGCCGCGGCTGCGGTCGGTCCGGTTGACACAACGATCAGCCAGGCCTGGTTCGATGTCAGGTATGAAAAGGACGTGATGCTTTATCGGGATAACAGCAACCGCGAAGTGGATTGGTACAACTGGTATTGGACAAGTCAATCGCCGTTTACCTTCTATGGTGCCACCTCGAATGCCGTGCCGGACAGCACCGCGGAAGTGCGACTGCGGGTCAAAACCGGGAATTTTCGCCAGTTGCTGGTGAACAATTATGTCGCTACACCGACCTACAGCGGTTACTGGGATCACAAATTCAGCACCAGTCGACTTAATTCGGGATTAAACGTGTTTAATATGACGGTAGACAGTGCTTTTGATGCCGCTCCCCATTTTGATTACTGCGAGCTAACCTATAAAGGATACCTGGTTCCCAGGGACAGTATGCTTGATTTCGCGGTGCGGGGGGTATCCGGCCTGGCGGAATTCGTCGTCGATGACAAGTTCGGCGAAATGCCGGACATTTTTGACCTGACCGATCCTCTCACGCCCCGGTTGATCGAAGGTGGGACGATCTCTTCCGGTTTGATTTCTTTTCGAGCGCAGTTGCAGTCGTCGGGCAATCGATTCTTTGCGACGATTCCATCCAGAAGCCATCAACCGGTTGATATCCAGCAGGTTACGATAAGGGATCTGCGACAAAGCATTGTTCCGATTGAGATGCTTGTGGTCGCTTACGACGCTTTTGTTCCATATCTTGATGACTATGTCCAGTATCGTGAAGCAGCCTCAGATGTGTCGATCAGCTTAGTGTCGATAGGAGAAATCATGGATGAATTTTCGTATGGTCTGTATGATCCTACCGCGATTCGCGATTTCTTGAAGCATGCTTATGAAAACTACCCGTCGCCCGGGCCGGCTGCAGTTCTGCTGGTTGGCGACGGCATTTATGATTTTGAAAGCCGTCTCGGAACACCGATCAAAAATTACGTTCCGCCGTATATCATGCTGTATGATTCACTGGCTTCGGATGACAACTATGTCTATTTCGGTCAGTTCGGTATCCTTGACAGCGACCCGCTCCAATTTCAGGGTGTCGATATGGTGGTCGGCCGCTGGCCGGTGCGGAGTGTGTCGGAACTGAACACCATTGTCGGCAAAATCAAAACTTATGAATCCTCGACCAATTATGACGCCTGGCGGGCGACGGTGACCCTGGTGGCGGATGATGAAATCGGAACGTATCAGACCGAATCATTCCACGTGACTCAGACCGAGGCACTGGAAAAAGGATACCTTCCGTCCCCCTATTTTCGCAACAAGATTTACCTGTGGGATTACGTCAAAGATTCGAACGGCGACAAGCCTGACGTCAATCGGGCCATTATCAAAAGCTTTAACGAGGGCACTCTGGTGGTTAATTATGCTGGCCATGGTAATCCCAATACCTGGGCCCACGAACACGTTTTCAACCGGGCCTCGGATCTGCCGCAGTTGCGCAATGCCGACAAACTGACCCTGGTTTTTACCGCCTCCTGCTCCATCGCGTTCTTTGATGATCCCACGCGGGAAGGAATGGCTGAAGAGCTTTTGCGCCTGCCGAGCGGAGGAGCGATTTCCACTGTGGCCGCGACTCGCGTGGTTTACGCATGGGAGAATAGGGAGTTCAATCAGGACGTGTACCAGCATCTTTTCAGCAGCGATGATCTTTCAATCTGTCAGGCAATGTACCTTGCCAAGCTGGAACGCCAGCCGGAACGAAATGACCGCGCCTATATCTATTTCGGCGATCCGCTGTTGAAGCTGGGTACACCGCAATATGAGATCGGCTTTACCGATTATCCGGATTCGCTGACCGCCCTTCAGCGGCATGATGTTGCGGGCGAGGTTATAGAGCAAAACAGCGGAGCGCACGTGGATTTTAACGGTACGGTTGAAATCACGGTGTATGATTCAGAAATGCTTAAATCCTATCAGGTCGGGGCAAATGACATTGAATACGCCATCTCCGGGCCGCGCATCTACCGCGGCTCTGCTGAAGTGGCCGATGGGTATTTTGATTTTTCTTTTATTGCGCCGCTTGATATAGGCTATGGCGGAACGGGGGCCAGGATTTCCGCCTACGCCAAGGCTCCGTCGGGAGATGCACTTGGGCTGGCGGATTCAATCGTTGTCGATACTACCATCTCGGCCACTGCCGACCAGACCGGTCCGACGATTGCCTATTCATTTGCCGGACGGGAGAATTTTATCTCCGGTGATTATATCACTCCGGGCGAAACCCTGATCCTTGTCGTATCCGACTCTTCCGGAATCAACCTGACCGGCGGTGCCGGCCATGCGATAATTCTGGTTATTGACAATCAGGTGGAAAATACCGTTAATTTAACCGATCTATTTGAATATACCGCCGGCAGCTTTACCAGCGGACAGATTCAATATGATGTGGCCGAGTTGTCTCCAGGGCGGCATGTTTTCAAAATTAAGGCGTGGGATAACGCCAACAATTCTTCAACGGCTGAATTTGATGCGGAGATTACCGAAAGCGCGCAGCTGATGATTACGGATTTGCTGAATTATCCGAATCCGATGTACGGAAAAACGACGTTTGCCTTGTATCTGTCAAACTCGGCCAGCAAAATCAGCCTGGAGATATTTACGTTGTCAGGCAGGAAAATAAAACATTATGATGAGAATTCCGTCCCTGCGGGTTATCATGAACTCTACGTATGGGACGGATGTGATGATGACCTTGACCGGGTTGCGACCGGGACTTATGTCTATAAGGCATCAGCCATATCGGAGCATACCGGCAGTGTGGTCGAGGCCTTTGGAAAAGTTGTTGTAATCAATTAAGCCTTTTGGAGGTTACTTAATGCGAAAAGCAGTATGTATTCTGATAGCTCTTACCTTCCTGATCGGTGTCGGGGCACAGTCATCATACGCCAATGTATCCAGCGCCGCGGTGCTCTTTTTGCGAATTGCGGCCGGGGCGCGAGCTGCTGGCATGGGCGAAGCATTCGTGGCCGTTGCCGACGACGCCACCGCGACCCACTGGAATCCTGCTGGCCTGGGAACCTATCCGTTATCTTACAAATGGGTAACCGTAACAGTTCCGGAGGAGTACCGCCCTCTCAGCAAGATTGCCCTGTATGGCGGCAGTTCTACGGAACTCGACTATAAGAAATATGACATTTGGGCTCTTTCTCCAGAGGGCTTGCTGAAGTACAGCAACAACAAATGGCAAAAGGGCGAAGTCCTGGAGACCGGGCCGAAGGAAACAGCGGAGTTGAAACTGCGCCAGTATGCGGGACTGACCGGGGACGTTGCGGAGCGGAAACTGCCGGAACTGATGGAAAAGCTCGGCCGCGCCAACAACAAGTATCCGCGGTCGCGAATAGAGGATTTTGAAAAAGAGTATCTGGGGGTCCTGACCGCCGATGCCGATGTCCGCAGCGATGTGGAATCGACCTTTGTAGAGTTGCGGGCGGCGTACAACGAGTGCCTGGTCGACTGGGATAATTTCGGTCGGGCCGAGGAGCAATTTCGCGGAGCCTACAAGGATTCAGTCCTGACCGAATCGGAGTCGGATCGGGTCTGGTTTGCACTGCAGAAGGGCAAGCGGAAGTACATGCCCGAAAATATCGTCATTCCCTTTGAACTGAGCTTTATCGGCAGACCGCGCGACCTGGCTGCCGCCGGCAAGGCACTGTGGGTTGCGACTGATTCCGCGCTTTATCGCTATAGTGGAACCTGGTGGCAGCGTTTCGGCGTCGAGGAGGGTCTGCCACCGGTTAAAATATACAGCATAAAGGCATATGAAAAATCGGTCTACCTCTCTACTGACAAAGGACTGGTTGTATACCGCGCCGGGGCGTTTGACATTTATGATGAGTCCTCAGGGCTTCCGCAGAAGCCAGTCAGTGCTGTCACCGCCGTCAATAAGGATGACATCTGGGCGGTGGTGGATGGGGATCTCTATCACTACGATGGTGCCTTGTGGAAAAACTACATCGAGTACAGCGATGTCCTCAATGAAACTCCCGAATCGATATACGAACGGCTGAAAATCTACGGCACGCCGGGCGAGAAACGGAATTTCATTGACAAGTTTAACGCTCTGAACGATAGCTCTGCGGCACCGCCTTCCGGCCGGCTGTCGGCGGCTGAGATGAAGGAGTTAATTGATTCCATTGGCGTTCTGGAAGCATTCGAACAAACCCAAAAGCCCGGGGATGTCACGGCACAGACGGCGGACAGTGCTGCCGGTGACGCTCAGGCGATTGGCCGTCAGCTGAGGGTCCCGTATACGGCCGGCATTCCCTTTGCTGTGCGCGACATGGAAATGGACAACGGGGGATTTCTCTGGATCGGCACCGAGTACGGTCTGCTGCGCTTTAACGGCAGGGAATGGCACCGTTATGGTTATCGCGACTACACCATTGAGAGTGATATCTCGATCCTTGATCTGGCGCTTGGTATGGTTCGCGGCGATACCGTCCGTGCCGAACGACTGGTCCAGAATATCAAGGCTGTTAATGATCTTAACGATGACGCCCTGCGCCAGGGCCAGATTATAAAATTGTATGCCAATCCCGCCGGCGCCAAAATCAACGACATTACCCCGGTCAACAGCAGAGTGTATTTTGCGACTGAAAGCGGGACGGTCTATGTTGATCGGCGCTGGGCCCGCTTCCACGAAGAGGGATTGAGCCGCCGTAACACCCGCACCATTGCGGAAAGTGATGGAAACCTGTGGTTTGGCACCATACGGCAAATCAAAATCAAAGCGGCGGCCAAAAGCGAAGTCATGATGATGCACGTCAACTGGCTGCCGGAACTGGCTGATGATATTTACTATGAATTCTTCTCCTACGTGCGGAGCATTGAAGAGTGGGGGACCGTGGGCGGTAATATCACCTTCCTTTCGTACGGCCGCATCAACCGGCGGGGATCGTCCGGGGAGGACCTTGGCGATTTCAGCGCCTTCGATATTGCGCTGACGATTTCCTACGGCACCTCGCTGGCGCCTAATATCAGCGGCGGTCTGTCTGCCAAAATTATTTATTCTCACCTGTCCTCGATTGGTGCCGGC
>CP070796.1:2813650-2819294 GCA_020343475.1 Candidatus Zixiibacteriota bacterium | reverse complement strand
GTTTTCTCTAACATGCTTTGCCATAAGAGGATAAATCAATTAGATGATTTGGCATTTTTCTTGTATTTCCCCAGTGTCGAGACAACCGATTTGGCCATTGGAATAGAAGGGATAAGAATCGATTTTGCCTATGCCCCAATTTGGAAATCTCATTTCCAAAAGACCCACGCTCAGGTCCCGAATTGTTTTCGTTTTGCTTATAGCCTCGCTTCTCCCTCTGGCCATAGCCGGATTCGGGGCGTGGATTGTATTTGGGGGCCTGCTCGAAGAGAAAGCGCTGGAGCAAATGAAAATGGTGGTATTGAACCACGCCCGCGCTATCGAATCCGACCTGTCGGAACGTATTCGTCTGCTTCAACTGGCGGCCAGGTCAAACCGCCGGCAAGCTCTCAGCGACCGGGATAATCTGCAGACACTCTTTGACAACCTCAATCAGATAAGTGAAGGCAGTTTTGTTGACCTGGGAGTAATAGACGCCGACGGCGGTCACCTGGCCTATGTCGGTCCCTATGATCTATACAGCAGGAATTACCGGGACGCGGACTGGTTTAAGGAAGTGATGAATCGCGGGGTCTATATCAGCGACGTTTTTCTCGGTTTCCGACAGGTACCCCATTGCATTATCGCGGTTCAAACCGGGAGTGGCCGTGATTCCTGGATACTCCGTGCGACGATCAACAGCGAAAGGTTCGACGCGCTGGTTCAAAGCCAGTATCAGGGTGAAGGCAGTGATATTTATATTGTAAATCGCGAAGGACGATACCAAACCACGCCTCGGGTGGGATCAATCCTTGACTCCATTCCGACTTCCATGATTGAATTTCACCGGGGCGTGCGTAATTTGAGAGCAAAACAGGACGGTGGTACAAAGCTAAATGTAACAACGTGGATAAACGACAACCGCTGGATGCTGGTTGTGGAACAGGATCTGGCCGCCGTCCAGGCCCCGGTAAACAGAGCTATTGCCTCCGGCGCCCAGGTGGTCGTTATAGCCGCGGCACTTCTTGTAATAACGACCTTTCTGGCCACCTCGCATCTTACCCGGCGAATCGACAAAGCCAATCTTCAGCGGGAAGAAATGACGCGTGCCTTCATTCGTTCTGCCAGGCTGGCTTCGATCGGCGAATTAGCCACCGGTCTGGCCCACGAGATTAACAATCCGCTGGCCACCATGAGTGCCGAGCAGACAAATATTTCGGACTTGCTCAGCGGTGCGGACAGTGAAAAGGACTGGAAGAAAATGGCGCTGGAATCGGTCGAACGTTGCCAGCAACAGATTCGGCGCTGTGCCAATATCACCAAGAAAATGCTTCAATTCGGCCGAAAGCGCGAGACAACCCTGGAAGCCACTGATATTACCCCGCGTCTGAAAGAAATCGTTAATCTACTGAGGCGTCATGCTGGTGTCCGCAATGTAGAATTGGAACTTCAGCTCGAAGATAAACTGCCCCAGGTAATCATTGATCCCATTGAGTTCGAACAGGTAATTGTCAACCTGATCAATAACTCGATTGATGCCCTTCCCGACGGCGGCAATATCAGGATCAGGGCTATTCGGGAGAAGGCTCAGGTCCATCTGGAGCTTTCAGACAACGGCGTCGGTATTCCTCCGGACGAGTTGAGCCGTATTTTCGAACCGTTTTATACTACAAAACCGGTCGGCCAGGGCACCGGACTGGGGCTATCGGTTTGCTACGGGCTGGTTCACTCGTGGGGAGGGCGGATTAAGGCTGAGAGCACCGGAAAAAAGGGAACAACCATGCATATTTATTTACCCCTGCCCGAAAGGGAGCGGCCTATTAACAAAAAGTGAGGTAAACAATGATTGAGGATACCCCGAAAGCCAGAATCCTGATGGTAGACGACGAGGATGAATTTCTGGAAGCCTCCTCACAGGCCCTGGAGCGACGGTGCTTTGAAGTCCATATTGCACGAGACGGCGGTTCTGCTCTGATGATGATCGAGCGCCAGGATTTTGAGGCGGTGGTCCTGGATGTAAAGATGCCGGGGATTGATGGTATCGAGGTTTTTCACCAGATCAAGAAAATTCATCCGAATCTTCCGGTTATCATCCTTACCGGTCACGGTTCCATTTCGCAGGCCTTTGAGACATCCCGAGAAGGTATCGCCGATTATCTGGCCAAGCCAATTGACATCAATGTGCTTGCCGCCCGAATAAAACAGGTTATAGAACAGAGCCGGGAGCGGCTCAGAGCCGTCGATGACTATGGTTCCGGGGCTGAGTCACTCGACCTGATTCATTTGCTTATCATCGATGACGAAACCGAGCTGACCGATTCTCTAAAAAGGATTTTTGAGCGCCGCAACATGGAGGTCTACACGGCGGCCAGCGGACAGGAGGGCCTTGGTATCCTTGAGGAAAAACCGGTCGATGTGGTGATACTGGATATTAAAATGCCCGGTATGGACGGCATGGAGGTTCTGGAACTTATCAAGAGGGATTATCCGAACGTGCAGGTTATTATTCTGACGGGGCACCCGTCGGTTGAGACCGCTTTGAAAGGCGTTAAGCTGGGCGCCAGCGAATATCTGACCAAGCCGGCGGAAGCGGAGGAATTCGTCAGTACTGTCCGCCGGGTTTATGACAAGAGGCGGGAAAACCTGGAGAAGCTCCAGAAGGAACTCGCAGAAGACATTCGGCGGAGGTATCCTGATTAGCTTCCGGGCCGGGATTGATAAATCATTTCGCCCAATATAAATGCTGCGAACAGGAGGTATTATGGGAAACGAGGCTTCAGTCAAGGCTTCCGCATATGACAAGTATATAGACTACAAGCGCTTTGCCATAGCGGTGGTCTTATTTGCTATCATACTGACTCTGCCTACGCCTCGAAGTATGCTGGATGTCGCTGTCGAATACAGCATGGGAAAGACCTACGTCCTGGACTTCTTCTCCGGAGAGCTATTCGGAAAGCCTTATAATGATGTCGAGCAGTGGCAGGCTCTGACGGTGCGGGCAATTGAAGGATGTATGATGCAGGGTGTTTCCCGCAAGGAGACTCTCCTTAAGCGGAATATTAAAGACGTCAGAAAAATGGGCATCGAAGCCCAGGAAGCCCATTTTGACAGGTACCACAATCTCATTACCTCCATGGAAAAAAATGAGGTCGACAGCCTGCTCTTGCAGGGACGCAACCTTCGGCTGGAGAAATTATCCTATGACATGCTTTCGGAGAGTCAACGGCAGGCGGCGGATAAGGCGGCCCGCCATATCAAAGTCTGTATAGCTATGGTAGCTTTTGTGGTGGCCTGTTTTCTTACCGAGGCAATTCCGCTGCCGGGAGTGGCGTTTTGTATCGGGCTGATCCTGGTCTTTTCCGGAATAGTCTCCCGCCAGCAGGTGGCGCAGCTTTTCTGGTCGGATGCCTGCTGGTTTATAATGGGCAGCCTGATGTTTGCGGCGGCCTTTGTTAAGACGGGTGTGGACAAGCGGATTTGCCTTTCAGTCTTTCGCTTGCTGGCCAAACCGAACATTCGCTGGGTGACCGCCGTGATGATTCTGGTCATCACTCCGTCAGCATCTTTTATATCAGACCATGCTCTGGCAGCGATATTCCTTCCGATCGGGCTGATCCTTTACAATAACAGCCTTTCCAGCAAGGTCCCCGAAGATAAGGAACTGGCCAAACTATTGATGATAACCATCGCCATGGCATGCAACATCGGCGGATTCGGGTCACCCTCCGGCGGAGCCCGCAATGTCATCATGATGACCTACCTGGAGGATATGTTTGGAATAACAGTCGGATACGGCCAGTGGATATTATACGGGATGCCGTTTGTTCTGATAATGATGCCTGTCCTGTGGATGACGCTCAATTCAAGATTCAAACCGAAAATTCGCGACCTCCGCCCCGCACTGGAAACGCTGAAAGAGGATATCAATCGAATGGGCGGATGGAACCGCAGACAGATTCTGGCCATCGTCATTTTTGGCGTAATGCTTTTCGGCTGGATAACGGAGAAAAATCTGATTTTGAGCCTGACCGGCATTCGGCTGGGTATCGGCGTTATCGCCGTGGCCGGAGCGGTTGCCTATCTTCTGACCGGCGTGGTTAACTGGCGTGATTATCAGGAGAAAGTTGACTGGGGCGTGGTCTGGTTATATGCCGGGGCTATTATATTCGGCCGCGTGCTCGATGAGACCGGGGCCGCCTACTGGCTGGCGAGATCAATTGTAGAGGGGCTGGCCACGATCGGATTAAAATCCGGAACAGTCCTGCTGGGAGCAGGCAGCCTCGTGACGGCTTTCATGACAAACCTGATGGCGGACGGCCCGGCGGCGGCCTCCGTGGGACCGATCGCGCTAAACATGGCCGCGGTGGCCAATCCGGGGACTACTCTTATACCATTCATGGGCCTGGCAACGGCCTGTGCTTCTTCATTCGCCTATTTGCTGGTAATCGGGACACCTCCGAACGCCATTGTTTACTCGAGCGGTTATCTTGAAGCCAAAGACTTCCTGAGAGTCGGCGTTATTTGCCTCATCCTGGCCTTTGGATTGCTGATACTTTTGAGTATGTTTTACTGGCAAATTATTGGTTTCGGCGGCATGCCGTCGGTATAAGGGATTAATGGAGGATAATGCAATGGCTGATACAAATACGAGCCTTAAGCTGCTTCTTGTAGATGATGAGGATGATTTTCGGCGCGCCACCACCAAGACGCTCAGCCGGCGCGGTTTTACGGTAAGCGAGGCCGGGTGCGGGGAAGACGCACTGGAATTGATTAAAAGGGACCGTCCGGATGTTATCCTTCTCGACCTTAAGATGCCCGGGATGAGCGGCATCGAAACGCTCCAGCATATCCGTGAAATCGAGCCGGATTTGCCGGTCATAATACTTACCGGACACGGTGATTTTGGCACGGCCATGGCGGGTATCAAACTGGAGATTGTCGATTTTCTGCAGAAGCCGATTGACATGGAACAGCTCGGGATGCGCATTCGCAGCCTTCTGGAACAGGGACGTGAAATGCCGCTACGAGAGCGAACCATCGCCGAACTGATGGTGCCGCCGTCGATTTATCCGCGGATATACGTTGATGAGCCGGTAGCAAAGGCTCTGGCTGCGCTGCGAAAAGCATTCTATACCCCGATACCTGAAGGTGTTCACCCGGGCCAGGTACGGTCGGCACTGGTATTCAACCGCGATGAAAAATTCCTCGGGATTATACGCTTCGATGACCTCCTGAAGCTGCTTTTGCCGCCATATCTTGGTGATTCGCCATATTCATCCTTTTTTACCGGAATGTTTCTGGCTCAATGCAAGGTCATCGGCAATCGCAAAATCGACGAGCTTATTAGAGGCCAGGTCACGGTAGATATCGACACGCCCCTCATGGAGGCCGTCCACCTGATGGTGGAACACCACCTGATAAATTTAGCCGTTATTAAGGACGGTGAAATTGTCGGAGTCCTGAGAGGACGCGATGTAATTCTGGAGGTTGAAAGCAGTCTCGGCTCACTGTAATAAAAAATTTTTAGACAATAATTAGCGTTTAGGGCCAAGCTTTTCATTCAAAAGGCAAACTCGCGGAGAGTCTACCTTTCTTATTCCAGCCGATATTGAAAAGTTGCGGCATGCCAGAGGAATGACGGCAATGGTGCGTTCATTTCCCCTGC
>CP070796.1:2792713-2813550 GCA_020343475.1 Candidatus Zixiibacteriota bacterium | reverse complement strand
CATAACAATCTGGTGTACTTATTCTCGCGGGATTATATAAATTATCTGGAGGCAGTCAATCCTGAAAACGAATTGAAAATCGAGGGCGCTCCGATTCCCGATGTCGGCGAGGATGCTCACCTTGTCATGTTGGAGCCGACTGACGATGGATTGATTGCGCAAGTGCAGTATACCGATCAGCCGGATTTTGTTACCAGTGAGGTGCTGGTGTACATGATTACCCACGACAGTCCGATCTATGCCTGGTGCAAGGGCTTTCCGGAACGGGAAAGCCCCCTGGTCCCATTTGTTTGCACCAGGTTGCGGCGCCTGGTGACATCGTTGCCGGGCGAAGCGCTGGTTTTTGATCTGGACTCCAGGGAGGATACTCCTGAGCCCGTCTTTCGCTATCCTTTTCCGCTGGGCGACGGCACCGTCTGGATCAGCTGTGGCACCGATGGAAACATTTATTGGGCGGGGTACAACAGCAACAGCACACTGCTGGCGGCGACCGATTTCAGTGGTGAACAGGTGTGGCGGTGGGAATCGGCCGGGGTGGTATCGTTGCCGCGCAGGAATCCAATCGCGCCGGCAATAATATCGCCGGATGGTGTGTTTTTGTTGACTCCCAAAAGTCTCCTGGCGATAAAAGACGGCAGGCTGAAGTGGGTTTTTGAATCGGTTCGGGGGGAATTCCGGGAATGCACGGCCCTGGCCGACGGCACGGTCCTGCTGACCACCTGGGATACCCTTTACCGGCTGAATGATCGGGGCGAGATTCTCTTTAGCGAAATTATGGATGAACCGTTGGCGACACCGCCGGTGGTGGACGACAAGGGACGGGCTTATGTCGCCAGTGCGGAAACACTGTATGCAATCGGATGAGATGAAGACACACAGAATTGTCAAAATCGTAAGCCTTGTTATAATATCGGGAGTGCAGATGTCCTGTTCACAATCCGATACTGGCCCGGAAAAATTACTTTATGTGTTTTCCGGCGGACCGTCACTGTGCAAAGAGTACAGCCTTATTACTATCAGCGATTCCCCCAGATGGACAGACGCTCAGGTGCCCCCTCCTGAAGATTTCGACTGGTCGGCCCTGACCGTTTTGATTTCCCCCGAGGATTTTGAGAGTATCTGGGCCCAAATACGGCATACTGATTTCGGTGCATTGAAGCAGCCCGGCGACGATGACTTTGAGATGACTCCCCCGGATGTCAATCACACGGAGCAATTCAGACTGGTTATTGACGACAGCATTATTGTCGCCTGGTCGCACGGCTCCGGATATCTCAAGAGGGAATTGCGTCAGCCTCTGGACACCCTGGCGGTGCTGCTTCGCGAAATATTCGACCGGAGACTGGCCGACCCGGTTGTTCCGGAAAGTCTTGCCATGCGCCTTAAGAGGACGCAGGGAGGAAAGACCGTCTCAGTGGAACTTATCAAAGAAGGAGAGCGCGTCTCGGTGGCGTTTTCAGACCTCCCCGAGAAAAAGTACCTCGCCGAATCACGTTTTCGCGATTTCATCCGTGAACTGCTGCGGTTGCGTATTTTTGGCAAGGTATTTGAATCGCCGCTGCTGGAGCAGGAGGGCGCCACGGATACGGCGGAATGCAGCATGATTCTGACGATCAACGGTATTACCGTCGTGGATTTCACATTATCGGGGCGGTTTGAAGGAAGGGAGACATTTGACAGAGTCATGAAGACAGTCGAGGGATTTCGCGATCTGTGAGCCCTGGGAATATGACCGTTTCTAACCGGCAAGAAAGAGAAGGTGATATGAGTCCTCTTAATAATCAGTTTCGCATTGAACTTCCCGACGGGTGGAAGGATCAAACCGCGTATACGTTCATGGGGCCGGAAATAAGAGGTGTTCAGCATATGGTAACGCTTTCCATCGACACGGCCCTTGAACATGACGATCTGGCTGAATTCGCCAGGTCGCGGATTGATATGCTGGCCGGAACGATGCAGGGGATGGAAATCCTCAAGGAAGAGCAACGGACTCTGGAAAACGGGACTCCCGTCTATGAAATGGCCTGCCGCTGGATACCGGTCGACGGCGCGGTGATGTTTCAGAAGTACTATTATGTTATTCACGACGGCGCCGGCTATACCTTTGCCGGGACCTTTACCAAGCAGACGCTTAAAACGATCGGAGTTGAGATCGAACGCATGATGAACACCTTCAGTCCCGGTGTCACCGGCGGGCCAAACGAGTAGTAACAGCCATGGCCCTGGAATTTAACAAGAGTACCGATACTGAACACGAAATCCAGCTCGAATCGGAGCTGGTCGCAGCCACCTGGCGAGCCCGCAGCGCGATCGCCGGGCAGGAGGCAATGTTTGAAGTACGTACTGCCTTTGTCGGTAGCGGCGCCCAGATTAAAATCAAGGGGAAAAGCGAAGGCGGTAAAAGTCTCGGCAGGGTCAAAGGAGAAATGCTGAACAATGTATTTATCGGGGCACTTTCCAGTCCCTCCGATATTGAGCCTGATGACCTGGTTTATTTCGAGGTCGAGCTTTCCGGGAACGGCATCTCCGGCGAATCCAACCGGATCCCGGTCTGGCTGGTAGAGGTAACCAACATGCGATGGAGCGCAGGTGAGGCCCGGCGGGGTGATACCCTGACTCTTTCGGCTGATATCAGCGGTGTCCCCAATGAAACGGAAGTGACTGTCACCATATACGAATATGATGGCGACGGCATTCATGATAAGATCAGCGAGCTGCCGACGATGGTGAAGGATGAAAAAATCGAGCTGCTCTGGGAATATGAATATCACGAAGACACCGATGAGTTGCCTACCGAGGAAGAACTGCAAAAATACGGCAAAAGCTATAATCCGCCGGAATATTTTTTTACAATCAAGGTTGCCGATATGGAGTTCGGCAAGGAGCAGGAATCGGGGTTGCTGGAATTCAAGGACTGGATTGAGATATATTTGAAGGACGATGCCGGGAATCCGATTGCGGATGAGGATTTTATTGCCCACCTGCCCGACGGGAGCGAGCAGCGAGGGAAAACGAATTCGGACGGATGTGCCAGGCTGGAAGGTATTCCTCCGGGGACGGTGACGATGGAGTACCCGAATGCGGGTGAAGTAAGCCTGGAGCAGGACACCGGGGAGCAATAGTCGACGGCAGTAAGAGAATGCCCGATGCCTGTAGTCCCGTTACTACCTGCGGCACGATGAAGGACGGTGCGATATGGCCGAGAATGAGAATTCTACACAGCAGACGGAGCAGCAGAGCGTTTCCGTAGATACCGGGAAAGACCATGATACGTTTATCAGCACGGTCTTCGATTATGCTTTTGAACGCGACGGCGATTACGTTAATCTGGCCTTTTCGGTCAGGGATCCCCAGCCGGAAGCGCTGTATGTACGACTGTATGAATGCTGCATCACGGCTGATCCGGTGCAGCGAAGGCAGTACATCAAATTGCACGCGGTTTCCCACGGCGACGAACCGGGATGTGTGAAAAGCGGCCAGTACTATACGGTCGCCGACGGGGATACCATGCAGGAAATCGCTCAAAAATTCGGCCACAAAGACTGGAAGGATATTTACAACCACCCTCTAAATAGCATGTTTCGCATGGCCCGGCCGGACCCCACCAGCCTTGAAGCGGGGGATGAAATCTTTGTCCCTCAACTGGATATTCGTGATGTTGCCCTTCCATTGGGCGATCTGATCTCCACGGATGCCGTGGATGAATCGGTCCCGAATGGAAAACGATATCAGGCCCGCTGGGATATTGAGCAAACCGGTTATAATCCCCTGGATTGGCGGGGCTGGCTGCCGGAGGTGAAAATCGGCATGTTTTTCAATCGGGAGGCCTCGTCAAATCCAAAAGAGTACGGGGGCCAGGTTTCGTATCGTCCCCAGTTCGCGGTTCTAACCGGACCGGGCAAAGTTATTGGTATTTCCCCGACCCCCCTTGAGCTTGTCCGTGAAACACAGATCGAAACCGAGGAAGATTCCCCGGAGTTCGGGGTCATCCTCGGTGACGGTACCGCCAGGGAGCTGGGAAGCGGCACGACCTCGGAGACGTTCTCTGACGCCGATGAGCCATTGACATTTTTGTAGGTGGGAATTATTCCATAAGCGGAGACAGGAGATGGCGGAACAATTTGCACTGGAACCGTTGGTGCTGACGCGAAACAAGCGCCGGGCCGCATATATCGTGTTCAATATGAACAGGCTGTTCGAAACGGGCCAGGGTATATCAATCGGCAAGATTGCGCAGCATGCCTGTTCCACGGCGAATGCGGTTATAACCGACATCACAGATCTCTGGGAAAATCGGGATGCCGTGGACTCGCTGTGGGTGGAAAGCGTTCGTGGCTTTCTGGATCAGGCTGAAAAGAACGCCGTTCGGTCAGAGGAATTTGAAAAGCACTTTCGCTTCATTACATTGGTCGAAGATTCCGAGGACGGTGCAGAAATTCCCGCCGGAAAGCGCGTGGATTATATGGAGGAGACCTATCCCCGGCGGATTTATGGGATTGCCATTGCCAGGGCGATGGGAGCACAGTTCGACAAATGGCTGGTTAAAACACCGCAGGTGCTGCTTCGGGGAGAAAAGAACCCTACGGAATGGAAAGTGTGCCGGGCCGGAAATGCCGTGGCCGAGCAGCAAAATGAGAAAGTGGAGAAGTACAAGAAAGCAGTCAGGGCCGTTAATCCTCATTTGCAGAAGCTGGAGTCGCTTATTGCGACCTATGACCAAAAGGTCGAACAGTGGATGAAGGCTCCTGATGGAGGTGAACCGGCTTTGAAGGCGATGGGGATCCTCAACATGGTTGACAATATTACCGACGTTTACTCGCTGCAGGATAAGAGCGTTGAAAGTGTAAACGGCATGGTCAGGGCGATGGAGGATCTTGCCGGAAACCAGCTGAAACGTCAACTTGCTGACAACATGCGGGATACCCTGGCCGACATGAGAGCCTTTGCGACCGACCGCGACTTTAACGAGGCGATGCTCGAATATCTTTTCGTCTGGGATCCTTCTGATCACTATTACTGGCACACCGATGTCGCCAACTCGGTCGCGGGAGCCGCCAAGTCAGAAAAGGTGAAGTCAGGCAGCAAGTATCGAAAAATCCCCCTCCGCTTTGATGATCGCGTCTTTAAAGCCGTTACGCAACTGGCAGAGTATCTTTCCTCCGACGACCAGGCTTCTGTCAGTGCCGCCGATGAGGCCAACAGAACATTCGCAGAGATTTATAAAGAGGTCATCAAGCTTGAAAAGAGCGGAAAGCTGGTCGCCGTCAAGCTTGATTTCCTGATTGAACAGGGCAGGGCCAAGTTTAAGCAATTGAATGAGTCCGGAGAAACGAGCGTAATCACGACTTTTGCCGTCTGGACCGGCTATATTATGGGAACGTGTGTCGGCAATTTCGAAGGGCCTCCCAGCGTTCTCTCACTGTTCCTAACGGCATATTCGAAAAGCGAGAGTTTCATTAATGCCGTCGGACAGAATACATTGCGCAGAGCCATTCTGATGATCGGGGTTGACCCGCTGGAGCGAAAAACCATCGACATGCTCATCAAGCGGGGGGATCCCGACAGCATCAAAACGGCCCGGGACCTGTTCGTTAACGGAAGCTGGCGATCCAATCGAATTTTCGCCGTTTATTCGCTCTGGGGAATTGCCACGCTTGTCTATCACTCGTACAAGGCGATTGACATGGCAACTGATGAAGAGGTGCAGATTGACAATTTCATAAAGCAATGGCTGGTGATTACCAGCGACGTGGCGAATCTGGGACTGGTATATATGACAGTCAGGTATTCCGCGCAAATGAATACTTTCCTCGCGGAGAATGCCGGCGTTTCCACCGAGGCTCTGGCGGCCAAGATATCCGAGCTGGAGACAGCCGATCTATATACGCCGGCCGGCCGGCGGGTGGTAATGGTAAAGATGTTCCATCGCGTCATGGCCGGCATCGGGCTGGTCCTGAGCGTCTGGGATCTGGCCGACAACTGGGGACGATCCGATGGCGTCGAGAAATCACTTCTGGCGGTGACGGTGGTAGGATCGCTCATGAGTTTGGTGGGAACATTTGTTTCTCTATCCTGGCTGGGGCCGGTCGGATTTGTCATCACCCTGCTCTGCGGCATTGCCATGCTGGTGTACAGCTGGTTTCAGAAAGGGATTAAAAAGACATTGCGGCAGCTTCTGACCGCCTTTGAGGATTCCGAGTATTATGAGAACATCAAGCACATGTCTCTCGATCAGGGCTGGACGATTCAGTGGATTTTCTGGTTCCCGATGCCCCGGCTGAAGAACTATTCTGATCTCTTTGATCAATTATACGAGTCGGTGCTTGATGTAAGCTGGAAAGACCCTGACGAGAAATATATAATCCATTATCTCCGTGCCGGCCTCAATATGGAGTCGCTGGCAATGGTCTATGACAAAGATATGGATGACTGGGAAGACAAAAGCTGGCTAATAGTCCGGGTTCGCAACCAGAGGGTTCGCGCCGCTCGCGCGGCAAAGAAACGTCCGCGAAAATTCAAGGTCGATATGACAAAACCGGTCCCTGGAGTCAAATTGTACCTCGGTGAACTTACCCCGGTGGAAATAATTGTCTATAATATTGAATATCTTGAAGCGATTTACCTCGACACTTATAACCATGACTGCTGGAAGGACAATCCCGGGGAATATTTGCTGCAGGATACCTGGGAGAATGAAATCAAGGCGGGGAATACGTATAATGCCGTCATCAGGATGGTGGAATTGAAAAGGACAAAGAAGAAACGAGATCACCAGATTTACCAGGGGGGTATCAGGATTGCCAAAATGCCGGAAGGGGGTAAGGCGGTTTTTCACATCAGGGTCCCGAATATTGCGCAGATACGGCAGGCCTTTCCCGTGGGATCGCTGTGAGAATCAATGATGGAAATGTCCGCCGTGCTTGTCTGCAATCCGCTTCGCCGCACTTTTTTCGATTGGCGGTTTCTAATAGGCTTGGGGGGGGTAAAACCGGCTCATATTGCGGTATGGGTAGTTGTAAAGGAAATTTTTTTCTGGACAAAAGACGATTGCATTGCTTAAATTAAACCTTGAATATCCGATGACTATTTTTACAGAAATAACATGGAGTGAATAGTACACTATGGAGATTGCCAGCTATTCTTCGGACTCCCGGGTTATCATCAAGAACGCCAAAGAGGTGGCGGCGAGTTTCAGACATCCCGAAATTGAAGTCGAGCATCTGATGATTGCGGTCGTTCGCCATGAAGGCTCTGAGGTTGAATCGATTCTCAATCAACTCGGCAAGAGTTCGGCATATATTGAGCATATTGTGGAGACATACCTTAAGGACCAATCCAGTCGCTCCACGCCGCGCGAAAACCTCACCATTTCGCCCGCGGTGGAGGAGGTTCTCGCTCAGGCACTTGAGGAAAAGAGCAAGCTGTTCGATGCCCTGGTTGAACCGGAGCATATCTTTATCGCTATTCTGGACCCGAAATCAAGGCTGGCACCGTATGTCCGTGATAAAATCGATCTGACCAAGGAGGATGCTTATCGGGCGATCGCCGAAAGTAAATCGGTCGAGGAAATCACCAGCGCGGCCGCCGCCAGAGGAGAAAAGGCGGTGGTCTCCGGGGAAAAAAAGGAAGTGGCCGGGACTCTCCGCTATTGTGTCGATCTGACCAATCAGGCGGCCGCCGGGGAGTTCGACCCCTGTATCGGCAGGGAAAAGGAAGTCCAGCAGGTTATTCAGATTCTCCTGCGGCGCCGGAAAAACAGCCCGGTGCTCGTCGGCGGGGCCGGCGTCGGCAAAACCGCCATTGTCGAAGGGTTCACCCAGGCTGTAATCGACGGCAGGGTTCCCAAAACGCTGCAGGGGGTGAGGGTCATGGAGGTTGATATGGGGGCACTGGTGGCCGGAGCGAAGTACAAGGGTGAATTCGAGGAGCGTTTTAAAACTCTGGTCAGCGAGGTCGTCAAGAGCGGCGGCCGGGTGGTCCTGTTTATTGATGAAATTCACACTATCACCGCTGCCGGCAGCACCGGTGGCGGCATGGATGCGGCCAATCTGATCAAGCCGGCTCTTGCCCGGGGGCAGATCAGGCTGATCGGCGCCACCACCGAGGAGGAATACATCAAGTACCTGGAGAAGGATAAGGCGCTCGACCGCCGGTTTGAGAGAGTCAAGGTTGAGGAACCGAGTGTTGACGATTCAATCCGGATTGTCAGGGGAGTGGTTCCCAAGTATCAGGAGCATCATAAAATCACCTATACCGATGACGCCGTGGTCGCGTCTGTAAAGTACTCCAAGCGCTACCTCAGCGAACGCAATCTTCCCGATATCGCGCTTGATATCGTCGATGAAGCGGCCTCACAGTTTCTTGTCCAGCAGGAATTTTCAACCACCAATATGCCGGCCATTCAGGAACAGATTTCGGAAATGGAGAAATTGATACAGGCCTGCGAGGGGAAAGATCCCGAGAAGGACAGGACCGAGTTTGACAGATTGTATGAGGCGTATGATCAATTCTCCAGACAGATGGAAATGCTTCAGGAATACTGGGGACATCGATTGGAAGCGCAACAGGCGGAGGCGGGGAAGTAGCCATGGATAAACCAAGTTTCAAAGATCTCAAGTCAAGCTTTACCAGTCAAAAGGAACGCTTTGACAGTCTTAAGTCGGTTGTCGAGACTCTCCAGCAGAGCATCGATGATGCTGAAATAGCTTCAGTGGTTTCCCGTCGAACCGGTATTCCGCTTTCGAAAATGCTGACGGCCGAGAAGGACCGACTGGTCAATATGGAAGCATTTCTGGCGGAGCGAATTATTGGCCAGGAGAAGGCGATCAAGGCCATTGCGAATGCTGTCCGGAAGGCGAGAGCCGGGTTGAAACTGGCCCATCGACCGGTCGGTTCATTCCTTTTTCTAGGCCCAACCGGGACCGGAAAGACATATCTGCCGAAGTTGCTGGCGGAGTTTTTGTTTGACGACAAGAATGCCATGGTCCGTCTGGATATGTCGGAATTCATGGAGTCGCACTCGGTGGCCAAGATGATCGGTGCTCCCCCGGGGTACGTTGGCTATGAATCAGGGGGGCTTTTAACCGAAGCCATCAGGCGCAAGCCATTTTCAATCGTGCTGTTTGATGAGGTCGAGAAAGCGCACCCGGACGTATTCAACGTCCTGCTTCAGCTGCTTGACGACGGCCGTCTGACCGACGGGCAGGGAAGGACGGTCGACTTCTCCAACACGCTGGTCATCCTGACTTCCAATTATGCCGCCGACAAAATCCTGGACGCTGATCGTGAGGGTCGGGAAGTCGACATGGAGGAAGTCCGTTCCTTCCTCTTTGCCAAATTCCGGCCGGAATTTCTTAACCGGCTTAACGATATTATCGTATATCATACGTTCACCCAGGAACAGGTCGAGAAAATCGCAGGCCTGGAGTTTAACAATGTTTGCGCCATGCTTAAGGATCAGAATATACGGGCGACCCTGAGTCCGGAGGCGCAGCATAAGCTGGCGGTCGACGGATACACCATCGAACTGGGAGCGCGGCCGATACAGAGAACAATTGAACGGGACATTATTAATAAATTATCTCTGGATATTATCACGGGCTGTATTTCGCCCGGTGATCAGGTCCAGATTGACGTCAAGGATGACGCCTATGTCTTTACTGTTGTGGGAAAATTCGATAAGTAAATACAATAAAACAAGGGGAGGAGCCAATGGCGAAGTTCATCCTCGGGGCAACCGAGAAAGTCAAACGTGACGATTCCATTCCGGTTGAACTGCTACCGTCCAACAAGCTGCTATATGCCGCCAAGTTGAACAATGACGAAGATGCTGATGTCACACCGAACAGGTGCAACAATCTTAAAGAAGTATTTGAGAAGTTCCGTCCTTCATTCGACGTTGAACTGGAATCGACCGAAGGCGAACCGGTCAACGCGCACTTCGAGATCAGGGCAATGAAAGATTTCACGTCAAAGGAACTGGTCGAGAAGAACGACTACCTGTCATCGGTCTATTACGGCAAAGAAATGCTGGCCGACCTTGAGAAGCAGTTGAAGAAAAATAATGCTCTCAAGAAGACCCTCAGTGACAAGGAGAAGAAGGAAGCGCTCCTTAAGGTCGCCAAATATTACATTGACCTTCTCAGCGAGTAGAAAAGCGAGGTGATGATAAATGGGTGAAGAAGAAAAAAAGGAAATGCAGCCGCAGGAGGCGAAGGCCGCGGAGGCGCCGGCGGAAGCCGCAGTAGAAAAAATATCAGACGACGAGTTTGCATCGTTGCTGGGCGAAACATTCGGTGACTTCAAGAAACTTGCCTCCCAGTTACCGTCATTTAAGACCGCCGATGGTGATCTGGTGCGCGGCGTGGAATGGCTGGATCCCAAGAAAGACTTCCAGCGCAAGGAGTTTTTGACCAAGAAGGATTTCGCCAAGCAACGCAAGTTGCTGACCCAGCGGCTGAAAATCTGGGTTGATAATCTCTCCCGGAGCGAAAACCTCGATGAAATCCGCAAGGCACTCAACGAAGAGGCCACCAAGCTCGAGGCAAATCTGGAAAAGAACATGAAAAAGGCCCATCGGGCCAGCCGCGAGATGGAGACCACATACCGTGCCATCGATAAGTTTTTTGCCAACGCCCAGGAGGAGCCGGATGAGAAGGTCAACGCCTACTTTGCCAATGTCAGCGCCGAGGAACTTACCGATCCGGACGATAAGGAGAAATTCGAGCAGCTTTCCAAGGCGATAGCCGAGCTATACCGGGAGTGGAGCATCAAGGAATGCTTCGCAATGTGCGTGGTGCCCGGCTATCTGGGCAGCGTCGAGAACATCGACAGTTTTGCCCGGCAGCTTGGCCTGCCGAACAAGGTGCATGTCATGACCGATTTGCCGAACTTCGAGAGCTTCGAGGAAGTCATGGAGATGCTTGACGATCCCAATTATGCCAACCTGCCCGGGATCGACAACTACAAGCAGTATGTTTCGCTCTTTGCCAACTACATTCTGGCCCGCAACGCCAACCAGTACGAGGATGAAGACATGTGGATCCCCCCATCGGCGGCGGTGGCCGGCAAGATGTATCAGGGTGATACCACGGTCGGAATGCAGCAGCCGATGGCCGGATTCAAGTATGGCAAGATTGCCGATGCCAAGTACCTGCGCTTTAAGGCCAATCAGCCCGATGCCAGCAAGATCAATGAGAAGGGTGTCAATCCGATGGTCAACTTCGAGGGAACCGCGGTTGCGATGGGTGCGTCAACCCTGTTCAGCAAGGAAACCTTTAATGTCTACTCGATTCGCCGGACGTACGACTATGTTTATAAGACGTTGCGCAACTATCTGAACAAGCAGACCTTCTCGGTGATTGACCAGAAATTCATCGACACCATGCGGCGCGATATTGACAAGTTCATGAAGGCCATCTCGGGGGGCGACAATATCCTGCAGGACTACAAAGTGGAAATCTTCGCCGATGACGAGATGCGGAAACGCCAGGAAGTCGATATCAAGGTTGCGCTCAATCCGAAATATCCCGCCCGAACCTTCAATATCGAGTTTACGGCGTGGAATGAAGACAATCAAACGAACGTAAAGGATAAATAAACAATCGGCTTTATCGGTTCTGAAAGGAGGGTCGCTCGAAGGAAGTAATTTCTTATTCAATCGGTGCAACAAAGAAAGCAAAAGTAATAATCTTCAGTTAGAGGGAGAATTATCATGGCACGGAGACCAGTTCTTGAGATCGATGGCGTCGTATATAAGAACGTCTACGAGGTGTCCTACGAACTGTATACAGCCAAGGATGAAACAGGACGACCGTCGGATCGCGCCCATGCCGGAACGGTCAAGATAACCCGCGAATCTGACGAAGCCATAGACATCTATCGTTGGGCCACAGATTCCAGCAAGCCAAATTGGAAGGCGGGCAAGGTGACATTCAAGAATCCTGATGACGCCACCATGAAAGAGCTGTCCTGGGAAGAAGGATTCATAACGAAATATGAAGAACATATCCCCCACGTCAAGAACAATCCGGACGATCAGGTTTACGAATATTTCGAGATCTCCTGTCACAAGCTGACAATCGGCGACGCCGAAATCGACAACCGCTGGGAAGAATAGTCCTGTTGTGTTACTACCGGGCGGAATCATGTCCGCCCGGTACAATTTTTAACGGTTGGATGGATCAAGGTTATGAGTATCCTGGAAACCCCGGCAGTCTGTACCATTCTGGTCAATAACGAACAGGTAAGCTACGATATCTCGTCAGTGCGATTGAATCAATATATTGACAGCCACCATATCCTGACGGTCAGGATACGCGAGGTGGGCAAAGTCTCGGCGGATCAAGATTTCGATGATCCGAAGCTGTATACCGACTTTTTGGGAAAGACGATATCGGTCAATATCAAGCCGTCAGGCGGCGTTGTCGAAGAGAGCCGTGAATTGGAATTCATCGGCGTGGTCACTAAAGTCAGTCTGGAAAACAGTATTGACGGCATCAATATTGTCAATGTTACTGCCCATAGTCCTACGGTCGCACTTGACGGCGGCAAGGTCAATGCCTTTTATCTTGACCAGAGCGCCGGCGATATAATTAATGCGATTGTGGACAAATACCAGATCACGAAAGGTGACACCGAGTCAACCAGCGGGGAGTACAAATTCAATGTTCAGCACCACGAAACCGATTACGAGTATGTGATGCGGCTGGCGACCGCCAAGGGGCTATTTGCCTTCTACGACGGCAAGGAATTTTGTGCTGTCAAGGCTTCCGGCGCTGACACCGAGGAGCTGGTCTGGCGCAAAACGCTCGGGGCATTCACGGTGGGTCTCGGGACCGCATCTCAGGAATTTAACGCCGCATCGTACAACTATGAGCAGAAAAAAATATATACGCAGGACACCAAGTCTATCCCTCAGGAAGCGGCATTGTCCGAAATCTCCGCCGTTGCGCCGGAGGCCTCCAAGCAGGTTTACACCGGTTCCGGTTTCTCGTCGGCGGTGAAGACAATTGACGACGCGCAGTCACTTGATGAAATCCTGAAAAATGAAAGAAGCCGTGCTGTCAGCCGGATGATCTCATGCTGCGGGCAGTCGATTGTGCCCAAAGTGGCGGTTGGCCATGGTGTGAAAATCACGGGAATGGCCAAGTTTGACGGCACTTACTGGGTAACCGAAGTCAAGCATGTCTTCGATGAAAGCGGCAAATATCACAACTCCTTCATCTGCAGCCCCCTGGATACGGCGGCTCCCCAGTATGAATCGAAAACACAGCCGAAAACCTTCCTGCAGAGCGCCGTGGTGGTTGACAACAATGATCCCGACAAACTGGGGCGCATAAAGGTGAAATTTCCCTGGCTGGGCGATGAAACAATCTGGATCCGGGTGCTTTCTCCCCACGCCGGAAACGGCCACGGATGGATCTGTACGCCGGAAATCGATGATGAAGTCCTGGTCGGCTTTGAGCATGGCAATCCCAATTATCCGATTGCGATCGGTTCGCTTTATAACAAAGACAACAAGCCTTCCGATGAATCGGGAGACAGTGAAAACAACGTAAAAATATTCTGCACCAAGGGCGGCAACCAGATTTATCTCGGCGACGCTGACGGCAGTCAGAGCATTAAAATTACGCAGGGGAAAAACCAGCTGATCCTGAGCATGGACGGACCCAAGATTACGATCGAAAGCACCGATGGTGATATCAGCATCAAGGCAAAAAACATCAAGCTCGAATCTGATCAGAAAATCGAAGTGAAATCAGGAACGGATACGGTGATAGAGGCTGGCGGCAATTTGCAGCTGAAGGGAAGTATCGAGGGTAAGCTGGAGGCAGGCATGGTTACGGTAAAAGGGAACCCGATAAGTCTGAACTGATGGAATAGATGGATTATCTGTCATTACCTATGGTCTTAAGGGAGGGACACCTGCGGCGTGCCTCTCTTCACGATTCAATATCATATTCTGTCGCGCTTATCCTGAGTACGCACGTCGGCCGTCTTCCCTTCCAGCCCGATTTTGGCTGTGGCATCTGGGAGCTGGAATATTCCGACCTGTATACCGTCAACAAGTCCGATGTTCGGGCCAGCCTGCGTAACGCTATCGACAAGTATGAAAAACGGCTGTATGACGTTTCTGTCTCTTTTACCAGCATCAATGACAGTTCCGCACACATCCTCGGAATGGTCGTCAAAGTGAGCGGCCTTTACCGCGACGGAAACGAAGAAAAGAACTTCGAGGCAAGCTTTAATCTGGGGTAAGACACAGACGGAAAGTAAACAATGGCGACCGAACGTTCACGATCCAAAGAAGAAATTTTCGCTGACATGCATCGCGAAATGCGGGCATGGAACCCGCAGGTACCCGAATCGCCGGAACGACTTGATCCGGTGCTGCGGATTCTCCTGCAATTGTATTCTCATCAACTGGAACGCATCGATAAACGGATCGACATGATCTGGAATGTCGCCACCAGTTCCGTGATTCGGGCGCTCTGTCCGGAGAGCATGCGGTGGCCGGTGCCAGCCTATACGATCATGCGATGCCACCCTGCCGATCCGGTTGTTGCGGTCGACCCCCATACCCGGTTTTTTTACAAGGAGAAACGCGAAGGGGGGCAGACCTTTTTCTTTACGGCGATTCGAACGGAACGGTTACTGGCCGCCGAAGTAAAGCATATTTTCCTGAAAATGGGCAGTTCGCTGATTGACCTGTCGCCGGTGGCCCCGGGTGATACCATGTCAATAGCAGGCACACCGACAAAATTTTCCGGCGGTGCTAAAGAGCAGGTGTATCTGGCGGTTGAATACGGCGGCAATCCCCGCGATTTTGCCGACGCCACGCTGTTTTTGACCGGCCCCACAGAGGTACTGAAACAGCTGCGTTGGGGACACTGGTACCCCGGTTCGAATTTCGGCGGTTTTCACGAAGATTCCGGTTTCTGTCCGGGATTGGGAATCGGCATTGACGATCTTTTCACCATAGACGGCCGGGCCACCGATTGGGGAGGGGTACGCTCCGGAAAAAACCTGTTCAAGAAATTGGAAAATAGCCTTACGGTTATTCCCGAGAACTTTGCCGCTACCTGGGAAATGGGCCCCCCGGAGAGTGAACTTGCCAAGCTGCTGGAGCGCAAGAATATTAAGCTGTCTTCTAACGGTGGCAATCTCTATTGGATTCGTATCGATCTTCCTGCAGGCGGGGACAAGGCCAAACTGGCCGCGCGCTTCAGCGCTTATTTCAACTGCTTTATTGCGGTCAACAAGAATGAGCAAACCCTGTTCAAGCATTCCGGCGGCAGCCGCCTGCTTGAAATTGAGTTGCCGGAAAATCTTGAGAGTATCTTGAAAATCGAGACGGTGGTTGATTCCAACGGACGAGAATACATTCCTTCTCATGAAGTGCGCCAGAATCGGGATCAACGAGTCTATTCCCTTGAGGAACGCGAAGGCCGCTTGGTGCTCTGGTTTGATTTTTCGTCGGGTCTGGAGTTGCCACCCGACAGCATAACCGTCACCTTTGCCACAACGGCTGGTCTGGATGCCAATGGTATTGCGGCCGGCAAGATAACGGAGTTGTATGAAAACCACCCCGGCATTCTGAATGCGGAAAATATTTTGCCCACCGCCGGGGCGGTTCCCGCCAAAACCATGCAGCAGATTCTAACCGAGGTCTCTTCCCGGCTTCGCAGTCGGGATCGCGCCCTGAGCTTTTCGGAAATCAGCAACTGGGCAACATCATTCGATCCAAGAATCAAACAAGCGATCTGTCAGAACGGGGTGCAGCGAACCGATCGAGGTGTCAGGCGTTGTATCGTTGTCCGTGTCTCGGTCAGTGGACCGGAGTTTCACTCTGAGGATGAATTGGAATTATTGCGGATTCGCCTTACCGATTTCTTGAAATCCCGTTCGTCAGTCAACACCCAGTATAGCGTGGAGATAACGACGGCATGACAGGGTATCCTAATAATACGATGCCCGTCTTCTGCAACCGGCGTTTTCCTTTCCATTACATCACCGCCATCAACACTTTGATGAAAATGGGAGTGAATCCGCATTTCATTGATATTATTGCGGTTGGAGAATACGAAAACTATAAGGGTGAGGTGCGAGAACAGATGCCGCCGGGCGGTACAGTCCTGGAAAAGAACACCAAAATCATGCTGAAGGTCGGTTACCCCAGTGCCGTTGATGTCTTGCCGTACCAGTTCTTTTATGGATTCGAGGGCATTACCGAAAGGTCAGATGAGTGGGATGAGCTGTCGCGACGGCTTATGGCACCATTCGATGCCTCGGTGGTTCGATATGGCGCCGTTGCTCATTATCAAACCCTCCGGCATAATTTTGGCGTGCTTGATCGGGCGCAGCTTATAAGATTTTTGAACCTTTATGGATTTACGCCGCCGCAGGTCGAATCCTGGGATCTGGATGAGCTGGTTACCTGGGCAACGCTGATGCCGTCATTTCATTTCTGGGCCGGCAATACCCGGCTGATTGAAATGGCGCTCCGGTTCCTTTTTGGCTTCGACTTTAAAATTATTGAAAATGTCAGGTCGGAGCATGCCATTCCCGAGGAGCTGGAATACCGGCTGGGGATGCGCGCGGGGCGGCTGGGATGTGAGACGATTGTCGGCAGGAGCTTCGCAGAATGGGACTCTTTCTGTAAGGTGCAGGTAGGAAATATTGATCCGCAGCATCTCAGCGAGTTATTCCCCGGAAAACCGCTGCGTGCCAGGCTGGACTGGGTACTGGAGTTATGTATGCCGGGAGGATTGCTGTATTGCATCGACCTGATGTGTGTGCCGGGAAAATCCTATCTGGGAGGGGATCAAAAAAGCGCCTGCCTGGGTTATGCCGCCAGAATTTGATGAAGGATATGACGAAATGGGAAGAGAAATTCTAATGTCCTTGACTTTGACGTTTGATGGGCGTAAATTCGATATTAATAGATCTGAGGCAACATAATGAGTGACTTACGGTTATATTCTGTTAACTGGCTGGACGGGATGCTAATT
This sequence comes from Candidatus Zixiibacteriota bacterium, assembly GCA_020343475.1. Classification (GTDB taxonomy): domain Bacteria; phylum Zixibacteria; class MSB-5A5; order GN15; family PGXB01; genus JAFGAL01. The sequence continues at coordinate 2,796,538 of CP070796.1, read as the reverse complement.
TCGCAAAAGCACCTCAAGGACCAGGAAAAATACTTCGAAGAATTGATCCGATGGCATGCCAGAGGCATTTCCGACTGCTACGGATTGGTTAAAAAGAATCCCTCAGGAAGGCCTGCGCTAAGCATGAATATGTCGATCAGCGGCAACCACCTCCGGGTGGAGCTTATTCGCTGTCAGGTCCTGACCCAGGATGGAAATTACATTGAAATCAACGAAGCGACTGGTGAGGTGATTCGTGCCGACGCCACTGTAACTGAGCCGATCGTACCGGTATATATCGGAGTGGATCCCTCGGTGAAAAGGCAGGTCGGCGAACCGGATCCGTCTGAAGATTTGCCCCGTGTTCCTTATCTGATCACCGGTTATCTGCTTACCCTTGATCAGCCCCCCAATCTTCCCGAAAGCCAGTATGTCAAGATTGCCGAGCTGGCCGTGGAGAACGGAGAGGTTGCCCACTCCGACAAATATTTCCCTCCGTGTCTGACGCTATCGGCCGATGATCGGCTGGCACAGAAGGCGATCGATTTCAAGAACCGATTGGAGAATCTGCTGTCGCTATCGTCCCGGGCATACGCGGCAATCACCGCCGGCGGTTCGCTCGCGTCAGAGAGTACCAATCTTCAGCTGGCCTTTAAGGACACCATGCATCATCTGGCAGGCACGCTGGCATCTGCAATGGACGGTTTTCTGATCGGGCGCAATGCGGATCATCCAATTCATCTGGTGGTCGGCTTTAAAAGGCTCTTTCGCGTCTTTACCACCCTGCTGAATCTTCAGCCCCTGCTGAAGGACTATCTTAACGAGAAATTTTTTACCAGGGAACTGAACTCCGAAGTCAGCCGCTTTGTCTCGTCGGTCGAAAACTTCCTGATGGCAGAGTACGATCACAACGCTATCGGCCGCCAGATATATGTTATCGAAGAGATTCTGGGGATTATGAGGGGTATTTTAGGCTTTCTGGCGCAGACCAAGAAAGACCAGCTGGGGGACCAGGCAGTTGCAACCGAAAGCCTGACATACCGTGGGCGTACCTACAGGCTTTTCGATTACAGCTCCAACCGGACCGAACAGGTCGGCGAACTTTGCTATCTGATGATTGAAATGGCAGAGCCGCGTCCTCTGGCAGATACCACGGTGCTGCTCTCTAAGGATTTGTTCGAGGCGGCCGAATGGCGTAATATGCAGGTTCGCCTCGGCCTCAACGATGCCCGGGGACTGGGAGAAACCGATCCGGTTGATGTTGACACCACCACTTTTGGAAACAAAGTCGCTTTACACCCCCAGGATGTGCTGCGCTCATCATCGGTGCGGCAGGTCACGCTCATTTTCAGGGGGGCAGGGGATGTGCAGAAACTGGCGCAGTTGGGGAAAATGGACTTAATCGTTTATGCCGTGTAAACGGGTAAACGCATAGTGCGAAAGCATTACAAATGGAATCATATATCACTGATCTTTTCAAGTATCTCGACACCTACGAGAAAAACTACGCCAGGTTTGACACCGAGGCGTTCTTCCAAACTTACAACGGCATCTGTGCCGTCTTTCAGGCGCTGCGCGAGCAGCGCGACAAGGCAGTACAGGTCGACCAGTTTTTTCTGAGAAAGATCAAACAGGCCCCGCTCAACAGCTCCGATCTGCGCCAGTTATGTATTCAGATACTGATAACCTACTTCGAGTCAGAGGCGGATACCGACGGGCAGTCAAATCAGGCCTATCTGTACTGCCGGGGACTTCGTGCCGCCAAACAGGATGTTCCCTTCTTCGAGCACAATCTGATTCCACTCCTGTTCAGGGATGGTGCGCTGAACAACAATTATGAATTAAATGCCTTTCTCCTGTCCGAGATCGGCCGGTACATAAACAAGTTTGGAAGAAGCATCAATTCCGCTCTGCCGCCCGAAGATTTCGACCGGATGGAAACGCCGCTGAAATTTCTTGAATTGTCTCGCCGCCGTCTGGTGCTTGGCGAGGATCTGATGCGGGATCACGGCTCTCTGGAGTTTCATCTTCAACGGGTGCGGGCCTTTGATAAGCTCGCAAAAAGCAGCAAGCTCGTAGAATTCTATCTGACCCGGTGGCAGTATCTGGCCAGGACGTCATTCTGGAGTAAGGTTGCCGCGTTTTTCGGCGAGCTCGGGGGAAAGGCCAAAGGTGTCCTTTCCAACTGGCGTTATTTCCGTCTCGTCATGACTCAGCGAAATCCGGCGTATTTTTTATATTCCTTGCTGATTATACTCTTTATCCTGCTGGCAATCTATGTTCCGATGAAATGGAACAGCTACACTGAGACCAGATTGGAGCGGTTTGAGAAAAGAGCCATTACCACGCAACAGCCGGGAGGAAGGTAACATCTCAGTCAAACGTTTTGACATTATAAGGTCGCAGTGAAATTCGGCAAGATCTTTAAGATTTTCAAGAAAGGCGCCAAGGCCGCCGGAAAGAAAAAAGACAAGAAGGGCGAAGGCGGCTTAAAGTGGCCCTCCGGAACCCGTATTGGCGTTTACGGCCACGCCAATTCCGGCAAAACCATCTATTTTACTGTCCTGCATGAAGAATGCAAGGTCTCCAGAGATCTACAAATATCGGTCACGGATAATCCCACGTCGGCGGAATTTCTCGCCAACCGCCGAGCTATCTGGGGACTGGGATCGACCAGCACCGAAGGTACAGTGGTTGACCTGCCCGGGGAAAAGAAATTCCCGAATCCAACTGAAGAGGATCGTTTGCTGCAATTCAACGCCATAATTGACCGGAAAAGGACACTGTCGGTGGTTACCTACGATTACCCCGGTAAGGCGGTCTCGATTTCCGACAGCAGCAATATTCGCGACAAGGTCTCAGATTTTATGGCCGGCTGCAATGGGTTGCTTATCTTTTTCGACCCGAAGGCGCTCAGTTCCGAACTGCAATGCCAGGCGCATGTCGCTTCATTTGTCAACGCTCTGGAGCGAATCGCGCCGCTGGAGGGGCGCCTGCCGATTCCGGTGGCCCTGGTTATTACCAAGGCCGACGTTCTGGCCGGATTCACCGGTGAAAATCAGGCGATATTGATCAGCCCTGAAGATGAGAACTTCCTCTCGGAAGATTTTGAGATTTTCCTGGAGAAGGTTCTCAGCAGCAATCGGGTAGTCTCGGACTCGGCCTGGGCCGGATCGGTCCGCTCGGTGCTGGTGAAACTTCGCGAATTCCTGAAAGTCGTTGTCGGCCGGACGCTGAACTTTCAGATATTCTTCAGCTCAAATACCGGTGATCCGCCTCAGAAAATCGGTGCGGATGTCGGGCGGTCAATTTATGCCCCACCGGACAAAATCCACCCGATCGGCGTCAGGGAACCGTTTTACTGGCTGCTGAAATCAGTTATTCGCAATCGCACCATTTCGCGGTTTCGTTATGTCACCAGGATGGTAGCACTAATCAGCATTATCTGGATGCTGCTTTACTCGTTTCCCTTTGTTTTTCACTTCGGCTATTTATTGCCCAAGGCGACTGGCACCGAGGAAACCATTCTGGAACAGCACGGCGGCAGTTTTTACACTCTTTCCCGGGATAAAGGCGCGGAAATCGCCAGAGCGTACAGCCGATACGCCACGGCGCGAACCGTCAACTGGTTTTTCCGTGATTATCGCTTTGCCGCCAAGAGCATCGAGAAGAAATACCGTGATGCCAATATTGGCAATGCCATCAAGGAATTGGATGCAGTGATCGGCCGCTTCGCGCGCATGGTGGCCGACAGCTCCAGCTGGCCGGGTGTCAAGGTGGGCGATACGGAATTCATTGAAAACGATGCCAAGAAGGCGTACCTTGAGATCGGCCAGACGCTTGATG
>CP070796.1:2780702-2792613 GCA_020343475.1 Candidatus Zixiibacteriota bacterium | reverse complement strand
GGGCAAACAGGTATGTCCCCCAGAATCCCAAGAAATATGACAGCAGTACTTGAACTTTCAGGCCCCCGACCGGGCCGAATATCATCAGCATTGCAAAGAACGGCGAGAAAATCCCGACTTCCGGGTGGACAAAAAGGACATTACCGCCGCCGATGTACGGGTTCCAGAACGGGAATTGATGAAAGTGCAAAACGGTCTTTACCGGAACCGCGGCCATGGTGGTGAACAGCTCCCAATCCCCGACGCCGATATAGTCCCACCTGAGCAGAAACGGCAGGGTAAAGATGATGGCCACGGCAAAAAAGACCGCCGCTTGAACATGGCCTGTTCGATTATCAGAGTCACCTGGCGGCATGGGGTGAATATAATTATCCGCTCCGCTCAAACAAACAGCTAAATGATTGCGATTTGATTCCCGTGAAATCGAGAAGAAGTACAAAAAAAAGGCCGGACTCGGGTCCGGCCCCTAAACCCGTTGAGCCAGGCAGACTATGATTTGATGTGCTTGGATACAAGCTTGGTCATCTCAAACATGTTGACCGCCTTTTTGCCCCCGAATACGGCCTTGAGCTTTTCGTCGGCGTTGATCATGCGTCGGTTGGCTGTATCCTGCAGTCTGTGTTTTTTGATGTAATCCCAGAGCTTCTTGGTGATCTGGGCACGCGGCATGGCGGCACTGCCCACGACTGCTCCAAGAACGCTGTCCGGTGACACCGGGCGCATTAAAGCCGGACTGGCTTTACGAGCGGTTTTTTTCTTGGCTGGTTTCTTTTTAGCTGGTGCCTTTTTCTTGGCTGTTTTTCGGGCAGCAGCTTTCTTCTTTGCCGGGGCTTTCTTCTTCGCCGCAGTCTTCTTTTTCGCCGAAGCCTTCTTCTTCGCCGGTGCTTTTTTCCTTGCGGCCGGCTTTCTGGCGGCGGTTTTCTTCCTGGCAGTAGTCTTCTTCTTCGCCATCTTCTTCACAGTCTTCTTCTTCTTCGGAGCCGCTTTCTTCTTGGCCGTGGTTTTCTTCTTGGCCGCAGCTTTCTTCCTGACCGGAGCCTTTTTCTTAGCGGCAGCCTTCTTTGTCGCTTTCTTGGCTTTCTTCTTAACTGGCATCAGTGCCTCCTTAGTACCACAATGGTTAATGGTATTTTAACATTACACTTATTACCGCACCTGGAATCTGATTCTTTCGAACAGCATGTGCTTAACGCTTTCCTCTCACACCATTGGTCACAATTTAAGCCTTTTTAAGGACTCTTATGCAACCAAAATTTTGAACCTTTGGCATTTTTTTTTGCCCGGCCGGTGGAGGGGAATGCGCCTCTGCTCGCACCGCTACTGAAGTGTCATTTCCTTCTTGGCGTTAATTCCGATCTCGGCCATCCGAACGGCTCGCTCGATGTCAATAAAAGTCGTATTGATAATCAGATCATACGCCCCGGGATCATCGATATTCATATGAAAATTGCTCGAAACAAAATCGGCTCGTTCCCTGTCAAAATGCTTGATTTCCTGTTCTGCCTGTTCCTGGCTGAGATGCTGGTATTTAATCAAGTTCTGAACGCGCACCGGAACCGCCGCCACCACCCGCATATGAAATCCCTGTTCGCGAGACAGCATGAAGTTGGCGGCGCGGCCGACCACCACCACCCCGCCATGCGCGGTGACCGACATGATAACCTTGTAGAGTTGCTTGAAATAATCCGATGAATCGATATACATCCCCTTGAAGATTCCCTCGAACCATAGCTCCATTCGCGAACGTACCTTGGCATCGAGAGACTCAATCACGCGCCGGCGGTATCCTGACGATTTGCAGATTTCATCAATTATTTCCCGGTGCAGCAATTGATACCCCAGCTTTTCGGCCAGGCGTTCCGCAATATATGCCCCCCGGCTTCCCCGCTGGCGGCTGACAGTAACGATCGGTTTGACCGCCGGTACGACGCCCTTTTCGATTTCCTCTTCGCGCTGGCGACGCTCCATCTCCCAGCGGTTAAGCTGGCGGTTGATCAGTTCTTCAATTGAGCGCATTGTGAGTCCTCCCAATAAGGTCAATATATGCATGCGGGGCACAAATTGTCAATGAATTAGTATTGAATAAACATAAAGAGATTACAGGGGACGGGGCACTCTCTTCCGCCACGATAATTGTCCGGATCCACCCGCAATGATTGCTTAACACCTTCCGCTCCCGGACGGATCTCCGCCGCAGGTTGGCTCCGCAGATTACAAAAAAAACGCTTTGACTTTGGGCAACGGGGTATATATTCCCCACTGTTATGAAAGATCTTGAGATCGACATCGACGACCAACCCTACTATGAATCGCTTGGTTTCAGGTGCGGCCTGGAGATACACCAGCAAATTGACACCGAACGCAAGCTGTTCTGCCACTGTCCGGTCGGGCTGACCGGACGCCGACATGACGCGGAAATTTTGCGCCACATGCGCCCCACCCTCTCGGAATTGGGTGAATACGACGGTACCGCCCTGATGGAATTCAAAACAAAAAAGGAAGTGGTTTACCGGCTTTACCGCGACCGTACCTGCACTTATGAAATGGACGATACCCCGCCTTTTCTGGTTAATCAGCAGGCGGTCGACCTGGCGATTCAGATCGCCCTGCATTTTAACTGCCGCATTGTCGATGAACTGCACGTCGTCCGCAAACAGTACCTCGATGGCTCCATTCCGACCGGTTTCCAGCGAACAATGATTATCGGCATCGACGGAAGGATACCGTATAAGGGACGCATAATCAGGATCGCCCAGCTAAATCTCGAGGAGGATTCCTGCCGCGAGGTTTCCGACATCGGACATCAGATTGTCTTCGCCACCGACCGGCTCTCAATTCCACTGGTCGAGGTGATTACCGCCGCCGATATCAAGAATCCGACCGAAGCGGCCGAGGTGTGCCGCCTGCTGGGTAACTCGATGAAGGCCGCGGGATTTGTCCGACGGGGAATCGGTACGGTGCGCCAGGATGTCAACGTCTCTATTACCGGCGGTAATCGGGTCGAGATCAAGGGAGTATACAAGGTCGGCAATATAAAAAGGCTCACTGCAGCTGAAGCGGTTCGGCAAAAGAGACTTCTGGAATTGAGAAAACTGTTTGCAAACAGATTTCCCTCGCCGAACGAGATTGCGTACCGCGAGGGTAACTTCACAGCTCTTTTCAGCGGAATGAACAATGTTATCGGCTGCCGTCTTGAAAGCGACCGGCCGCTGAAAGTGGTCGCACTCCTGCTTCCAAATCTTGCCGATATCGTCAACACTCAGTTCCAGCCGCGCCGCGATTTCGGATTTGAGCTTTCCGGACGGGTCCGTGTAATCGCGTGCATTGACTCCAGACCAAACCTGTTTTTCCATTCCCAGCGCAATCAGTATGATATTCCGGGTGACCCCTGGAACAGAATCAAAACGGAACTTGCATTTGCGGCCAACGACGATATCGCTCTTGTCTGCGGCCCGTCTGCAGATGTGGCCACCGCTATCAGCGAAATCAAAATCAGGATTGCGGAACTTGCCGACGGGGTAATCAACGAAACCCGTCAGGATCTCAAAGACGGCACCACCGATTTCGAGCGCATTCTTCCCGGGCCGGATCGGATGTACCCGGACACCGATCACCCCCCTGTCAGGATAACCGAAAATCGGGTCGAAAAGAACCGGGTCCTGTTATCAGAGCCGCTCTGGAACAAGCAGCAGCGCTGGCGCAAGCTGGGTCTGCACGAGGAGCAGGTCAGGGCACTGTCTTTATCGGCGTTCGCAGGGCTGTTTGACCGCCTGGCAAAGGACGGAGCAATCAATATCAAGAAGACGGCGCACTATTGCACCGGTCTCATGGTCGCATTGCGCAGAAATCGGCACGATCTTGAACACGCCGGTCAGGAAACGTTATATAATCTTCTGAAAACGGCCCTCTCCGAAGATTGGCCATATGCCCGGGTGAAGGGGGCACTGACGGCGCTGGCCGACCAAAATCGAACTGCGGATGACCATTACGGAAATCCCGATTTTGAGGCGCTCTGGTCGGAAGCGGAAAGAAACTTCGCTGTTTCGGGAAATAACGACACGGGTGACAAATTCCGGCGTTATATTACCGGGCAAATCCTCAGGCAATACCCGGACCACACTTCGCAAGTTCTCACGAGAATCAAAGAGCGCCTCGCTCTCAAATAAACCGGATACAGAATTGATCACTGTTCCCGAAAAAGATCGGCGTACGCTCTTGCCGCCGATCCGGACGTGAAGCTGAACTGTGCTTTTTGATGTCCGGCCTCGGCGAGGCGATTTCGAACGGACTGGTCGGTGAGTACCTTTTCAATCGCCAGTGCGAGCCGCTCAGGATCATCCGGCGGCACCAGCAATCCGGTATCGTTGTCATCAATAATATCCCGTATCCCTCCAGAATCGGTCCCGATTACGGCGGTGCGGCAGAGCATCGCCTCGGTCAGCCCCAGCCCAAAACCTTCGCCGATGGAATTAAGAACGACCACGGCGGCCCGGTTGTATACCTCCCGCAGCCGGTTCTGCGGAAGTGGTTTTTTTAACGAAACCCGTCCGGTCAGCCCGCGCTCCTCGATCAGGCGGACCAGCTTCATCTTTTCCGGCCCCACGCCGTAAATTTCCAGCCCGATCTCCGGTATCTCCGCTGAGACGATTTTGATTGCCTCAACAAGATAATGCAGTCGCTTCTGAATGGTCAGCCGGGAGGTGGCCACAACCAGGTGGTGGTCTTTCTGGACATTTTTATCCGGATAGAAGATTGATTCATCATTGGGCATCGGCATGACGCGGATTTTTGTCCCGACGGCCCGATCTTTTGTCATAACCTGCTCCTTGAGAAAATTGGAAACCACCGTCCAGCAGTCCGATTCGGATATCACCGTCCTGAAATATGGCAGCATCAGCGGTATGCCTGTCAGAAGCCGCACGTCAGTTCCATGAGAGCTGAGAAACAGCCTGATCCGATCGCCGAATTTCTTCTTGAGCTTTTTGCCGACCAGGCCGTTCGGCACCAACCAGTGAACTGAGACGATCGGTATCTGTTCCTGCTCGATCAAATCCGAGGCGGTTCGGAAAGACGCCCGGATAAATCGGCGCAGCCGGAATACCTTGAATGGATTTCTAAGCAGCTGGCGGTGCATATCGCCGCGGTATGCAAAGGTTTCCCGGTCGACGGCGGCATAGCGAAAGCGGTAAATCTTGATCCCGTCAATTTCTTCATATTCCGGCACGGCGGCATCGTGTGGCGCAACCACAAACACCTCGATACCCTGCTCCCTGAGCCCGCGCGCCAGCAGATGCAAAAACACCCCGGCAAAATCCCCCACAAACCGGATATAATTATGGGTAACAAAAAGGACCTTGAGCGAGTTATCTCGCAATCCGCCTTCGATATTAAGGTTGGTCTTGACCACGTTCAGTTCTGCGCCTCTTGTTGCACTATTCGCATTGGCTGGCGCCGCCGGTATGTCAGCGAGCGCCAGAGCCACTCAGCCGGGCCGAAACGAAACCGTTTTAACCAAATCGTGCTGAAGTACACTTGGAATATCCAGATACCGAGAACAAACCCCAGCAGGCCCAATCGTTCAATCCTCCCGAACAATCCCAGACCAAAGCCGTAAAAGATGGCCGTGCAAATGACAGTCTGCATCAGGTAATTGGTCAGCGCCATTCGCCCCACCGCAGCCAGTCGGCGGGTCAGCCGTCGCAATAATCCCAGCTTGCAGATAATCATCACCACCCCGGTATACCCCAAGGCGGCCAGGACCGCGCCGAGATAATTATAGTGAGCGCCAACGCTGAATTGATAGATAAAATCAAAATCATGTTCCATCAGCGATCCGGCACCGTACCCGGCCAGCGGCAATCCGATCCCCAGCCCGCCAATGGAAAGAAGCGAGTAAAACCGCAATGATCGTTCCCCCGAGAAAATCCGCAATTTCATTAATCCCATCCCCAGCAACATCAATCCCAGGGCACGCCAGAAAACGAGAAATATGAGCGCCTGAGTCTGCATCATTACGGTTACCGGGATACGAAAGGCGAGATTTTTCGTATAACCGCCGCGGTATGCCTTGACTTCCGCGGCGATTTCATCGGGGGAAGCCTCAAACATTGTCTCAAATTGTTTCCACAGAGCAAGGACGCGCTCCTGCTGCGGGTTTATCGTTTTCCCCGCATCAAGGATAGACTGGACCCTCGCCGCTTCATCCCGGAGTTGCCCGTTAAAATAGCCGGAAGCCACTTGCACCAGTATACCGCACAGCAGAACGGCAACACCCAGAATGATCAGGGTTCTGACGGAGCAGCGGCGGAAAAGATACAGGAGAAGTCCGCACAGGGCATAGGTAAAAAGGATGTCGCCATACCAGAGCAGATAACCATGAATCAGACCGAATATGAGCAGCCACACGATTCGCCTGTAATAAACTCCTCGGAGAGATCTGCCTGCCGTCGCGGCACGATCGGACATCAGAATCAGCCCGGCCCCGAAAAGCATTGAGAAAAGAGCCATCGCTTTCTGAAAGAAAAAAATATAACTGAACTTCCAGGCCAGAAGGTTCAAACCCGTGAAGCCGCCAGCCACGGGCGGATTGAAATAAAGTGCCTGGGGCAGCGCAAAAAAAACAATATTAATCACCAGAATGCCGAGGAGCGCAAATCCTCTGAGGACATCAATCGCTTCAATCCGCTCGGCACCAGAAACGGGATAAAGCTGTAAAAATGCTTTATTATCCTTACCGGGGAATGAGGGGTTATCCATTTTGTGTCCGAGCTACCGGTGCATAAACTGAAATTTACAATTTATCATCTGATACAATTTTACTATGTTTCAGACAAAAGAAAATATAAAAAATGCGGGAGATACTATCATGAAGAACTTCATCTTCCATAATCCAACCAAAATAATCTTTGGTGCCGGTGAAATTGCAAATGTCGGTAAGGAAGCCAGAGCGCTTGGCGAAAAGGCGATTATTGTCACTGGAAAACGCTCTTCATCGGCGCATGGTATCATCAACCGGGTCACCGATTATCTGGAGAAAGAAGGAGTGTCGGCCATTGTTTTCGACAAAATCGAGCCGAATCCCCGGACAACCACAATCGATGAGGCCGGAAAGCTGGCCCGGGAAAATGGCTGCGGTATGGTTATCGGCGTTGGAGGCGGCTCGCCGATGGACGCCGCGAAAGCGGTAGCGGTGGCTGCCGCCACCGGGGAACCGATCTGGGAGTATGTTTCGCATGGTCAGCCGCTTGTCAGGCCGATAATACGCGCGCTGCCGCTTGCGGAAATTCCGACTCTGGCGGCGACCGGCTCCGAGTTCAATTGCGGTGCAGTTATCAGCAACTGGGAGACGCATGAAAAGGCCCCGCTGACAAGTCCCATGCTTTTCCCCAAATTTTCGATTATTGATCCGGAACTGACGCTAACGGTCCCCCGCGATTATACCATTGACGGCGGGATTGACATCATCAGCCACGTGATCGAGGGCTTCTTCACCGGTGACGACAACACCCCTGTCCAGGATCGTTTTTCCATGTCGATTGTCCGCACCGTAATGGAGTATCTGCCGGTCGCGATGGAAAATCCCGACAACATTCAGGCCCGTTCGCAGTTGTCCTGGTGCTCAGCGGTGGCGTTGTCGGGGATAATCAACAACGGCCGGGGCGGCCCATTTCCCCTGCATGCCATGGAACACGCCCTCTCGGGACATTATGACATTTCCCACGGGCGGGGTCTGGCACTGCTGATGCCGCGTCTGATGGAATACACCTATCAGTCACGACCGACGAAATTCGCTATGATGGCCCGGGAGCTTTTTGGTGAGACGGCTGACGGCAAATCCGAACTTGATCTGGCGCGCGCCGCCATTGAAGGGATGACACAATTTCTCAAGTCGGTGGAGCGTTACCTGCGCATGCCGGACGTCGGCATTTCCAACGACATGAAATTTAGGCGGATGGCCGAGGATACAATACGGATCTACTCGCGCAACCGGGAATACCTGGATAATCCCAGGCCGCTCTATAAAAAAGACATCGTCAGGATCTTCGACAATTGCATGTAATACCGGGATATGAAAATACAGCCGGCCCTTAATGGAAAATGTCAATCAGCGGAAGGTTGTTTTGCGGATCGAACTTGCTCTTTATTTTCAGCGAGTACTGAGCGGAGACATTATCGCCGGGATTCTGAAATAGATCGACAAACTGTTCATACTCGATGCTCTGCATTTTTAGTCCGGCATAATCTTCTGCCAGAGAGGTGGGAAGGACTCGAAGGCAAGCAGTCACAATCAGCCCCAGCAATCCCCAGGACGGGGAAAATATCTTTACGATGTCAAACCCGGAAACCGATTTGAAACAGGCCGAGCCCGGTTTGATCAGTTTTCCCCCGGGGAGGCCAATCTCTGCCATGATAAAATACCGGCTGATCGGCAGATCGTGCCCCCCGTAATCAGCCGTCAGTCCTGTCGCCAGCGCGCCGCCGACCGAGCCGACATACGGAAGATCAGCATGCGGAAAGAACAGGTTATGTTTCTTCAGGCGCAGATTTAATTCCTTAAGCGGATAACCGGCCCCTGCGACGACATAAAAATCCTCCGGCATTACTCGCACCAGCTGATTTAGCCGGTCAGTCCGAATTACGACAAGATCTTTGAATTTCTCCCCCTCCGGACTGATGTTATTTCCGAAGCCGGTAATATACAGCTGCTGCTTCATTTCGGTCGCCAGCCCGAACAGCCTGGCCGCTTCGTCACCGGACTGCGGGTGGAAGGTCGGGAGAGATTTCTGATAGGTCACCCGATCACCGGGAAATTCGCCATTCACCCGCTCAATGAACCGATCAACACCGATCATGATGTTATCTTATTGAAAAAATACCCTGAAGTCAATATATTAGAATTATCACTTGGGAACATCATGCAAACCGCAGGTTCGACATGAAGAAAACCGGCAATGACATCGCCTCCGCCTTTATTATTCTCGCCCTGTTATTGCTGTTCAGGGTGATTCCCATTTTCGCGCCCGATACCCGACTCTGGGGAATCAATCACCTGATATTTCTGCCCGGTGGGTTGCAGATTGCCTTTTGCCTGATCTGGCTTGCAGCATTGGTCTTCCCGGCTCTAAAGAAGTCCGCAAATCCCGGCGAATCCCTTTCCCTTGGATTTGTCAGGCTTTTTTATGAGGGGACGCAACGGATTCCGGTGCGCGCACTCGTGACGACGGCCATGATAGCCATCTTCATCCTGTTTCTGGCGCCGACGCACTTTCTCGGCGACGGATATGATCTTCTCGGCACCCTTGGTACAAGCGCCCGATCCATTATTAAAGGCAGCGAGATGGGAGCCAGTTATATCGTGCTCGGCCTGCAGTCACTTCTTGGTGGCATCAGCCGGGACAATGCTCTGGCAGCGTTCCAAATCGTTTCAGTGACCGCCGGAGCAGTCACAATCTGGTTTTTCTTTCTGATTGCGGGTGTCATCTCCGCCGACGCGGCCGGGCGCCTTTTGACTTTTATGGCAGCGCTGGGATCCGGCGCATTGCTATTGTTTTTCGGCTACGTTGAAACCTATCCCCTGCTCTGGCCGGCAGCAGCGGGATTTATCTACTTCGGCCTGCGATATATTTCGACCGGGAAAGGGCTGTTCTGGCCGCTTGTTTTTCTTCTGTTCGGCCTGTTTATTCATTTCCAGTCGATAGTGATGCTTCCGGCATATGGTTACCTTTTGCTGTGTCGGGGGACGGGATTGCATGTGTACCGGCGGTTAAAAAAGTGGATCTGGTTGATGGCGGGAGTGATCGCGCTGGCAGCGGTTTTCCTGTTTTTATATAAGTATTCCTCTGACCTCTTTTTCAAGGATGCCTTTCTCCCGCTTTTTAAAGGCAAGCCGATTGATCCGTCATATGCCGCAATCAGTATCGCACATTTTTTTGACATGGTAAACGAGCTGTTGCTGGTTTCACCTTTGCTGGTGCTATTCGGCTTTCCTGCACTTCTGAACGTGCGGAAAACCTTTAAGAATCCGGCCGCCACATTTCTTGCCGTTGTCGCCGCCGGACACCTGCTTTTTTTGCTGGGAATCGATCCCAAGCTGGCGATGCCGCGCGACTGGGATCTGTTTGCCCTGTCGGGCTTTACTTTAACGCTAGCGGCGCTTGCACTGATCGACGGCGAGCAGCTGTCATCGCTGAAACGACTGCTGGTGCCCATTGCAATTATATTATTGACTGCACCGTTGCCGTACCTCATCACCAACCTGAGCGACCTGAAATCCAAACGATACGCGGAATACATTATGAATACCGATATTCCGCGTTCAATGTCCACCCTTGTTGTATTGTATGATTATTACAGGCAGGCGGGTGAAACGAGCAAGGCTGACCGGTTGAAACGTCTTTTCGGCGCCCGATATCCAGACAAGATAAACATTGACCGTGCATTTGAGGCGATCAACAGCGGCGATGTAGAGCAGACAAAGCGTCTCCTGAGGAAAATAACGCCGGATGAGTACAATTTTAATTTTCATAAGCTTATGGCCTTTGTCTTTACACGGGCAGGGAAATATGACAAGGCACTGGATGCGATTGATAAATCCCTGCAGTTAAAGCCCTATAATTATGACCTGCATAAGAGCCGCGCCCTGATTTTTCTGAAGTCGGAGCAATATGACAACGCGCTGGTCGCTTTAAGAAGGGCATATCGCTTTAAGGCCGATGATGAGGATATTATACAGACGATGGCAACCGTGTATTTTGTCACGAAAAAGTATGATTCCATGCTGGTCTATTCTTCGAAATTGATGGAACTTAATCCTGTCAATGTCAATGGCATGTACTTTCTTGCCGAATCATACTATGGTCTGGGGCAATATGACAGGATGAGAGAACGGGTTGAAATATACCGGGAAAACGGCCGCAATGATCCTCTCTATGAAAGCCGCACCGGCGCTCTGGATTCACTCTTGCGGGAAACGGTGATTAAATGAGCGACCGGTCCCGATCTTTTCTGCCTGTCTATATCTCCCTAAGCGCGCTGTTTCTGCTAAAATTCGTGCCCGTTGTCTTTCCTGAGGGTCGTTGCTGGGGCTTTAATCATCTTCTGTTCCTGCCGATCTGGTTCACCGCGGTATTTGCAATCCTGACAGCAGCCATCGCAATCTGGCCGTTTCTGGCATTTTCACGCACTGTCGGGTCGGCGGTTCTTGACGGTTTTGTGCGGGCGTTTTTTGAATCACCGAAGCGGCAGGGAAATCGCGGATTGTTCATTGTCGCCGGGGCCGCATTGTTTACCCTTTTCCCAATGCCAACGCATTTTCTCGGCGACGGATACCCGATGCTGGCCAACCTTGCCTCAGAAGCCGGAACTTTTTATCCCTGGTCGGAAATCGGCGTGGTGACTATCGTTCAAACGATACAATCATGGCTCGGCCCGCCGAGTCAGTCCACCGCCCTGGCGGCCTTTCGTGTCGTTTCGGTTCTATCCGGACTCGTAACGGTATTCTTCTTCTTTCTAATTGCGGAAATCGCTTCCCAAGACAGAACAGTCCGGCTACTCGTTTTTCTCTCTTCGATCGGTTCGGGCGTGCTGCTTCTGTTTTTCGGGTACGTGGAAAATTACCCGCTGCTGTGGGCAGCATATTCCGGCTTTATTTATTTCAGCCTTCATTATCTTCGAACCGGCCGCGGCCTGATACCCATTCCACTCTTTCTACTGCTTGCCATCGTTATGCACTTCCAGGCGGCCATGTTTGTTCCGGCTTTCATCTATCTCGTCTTTTGCCGGGGAAAGGCCCGGGCGGTATACAATCGTCTGAAGTGGGGTTTATGGAGTCTGGCGATAGCGATCATAATTGTCGGGTTGGCGATCTTCTACCGTGTGTACACATCCAATCTGTATGTCGAAAATATCTTTC
>CP070796.1:2745331-2780602 GCA_020343475.1 Candidatus Zixiibacteriota bacterium | reverse complement strand
TCGTCAAACCGGTTAAGCCTGCTTAACCGCGGCTTCATCTTCGCGGTGGCGCACGTCCGCGGCGGCGGCGAAATGGGCCGGTACTGGTATGAGGACGGCAGACTGCTCAACAAGAAAAAAACCTTCACGGATTTCATCGCGGCGGCGGAACATTTGATTGCCGAGAAGTACACTTCGAGCGACAAGCTGATTATTTCCGGCGGCAGCGCCGGGGGGCTTCTGGTCGGCGCGGTTGCCAATATGCGGCCCGATCTGTGCAGGGTGGTGGTTGCGGAAATGCCGTTCGTGGATCTGATGAACACCATGCTGGATCCCTCCCTGCCGCTGACGGTGATTGAGTATGAAGAGTGGGGTAATCCAAATGAAGAAGAATATTTCAACTATATGCTGTCGTACTCTCCTTATGACAATGTTGGAGCCAAGGTGTATCCCCATATTCTGATTACCACCAGCCTGAATGACACCAGGGTGCAGTTCTGGGAGCCGGCCAAATGGACCGCCAAACTCCGCGCCAATAATTCAGGCGATAACGCGGCAATATTTAAGATTACGATGGAAGCCGGGCACGGCGGTGTATCGGGGCGGTATGAACGTTTGAGGGAATATGCGTTCGAATACGCTTTTCTTCTGGACGTGCTGGGTATCAAGAACTGAGACGACCGGCATCCGCAGAATAAAAACGCACCCTGATCGGGTGCGTTTTATTACTGCTCACGATTTTGCTGCAAAATGGGGAGTTACAACGGCACTATTTTTTTGAGGCTAAGAATTCTTTCAAAGCATTGAAATCCTTATCGTCGGCGACAGAGTACTCATAGTCAATATATTCAAATGTTCCATCCGGACCCACCACAAATACCGAGCGCTGCATGGTATCAGACTCATCAAGATAGACCCCCATTTTCTTCCCGTATTTCCTGGTGTGATCCGCCAGCAGTTTGAAATCCAGGTTGTGATGTTTGGCCCAGGCATGATGACTGTACACATAATCTCCAGAAATTGCCATCACCTCGACATCAAGATCGCTGAAATCCGTATAAGCGTCGCGGAAAGCGCATATTTCCTTGGTGCATCCCGGCGACCAGTCGGCAGGATAAAACGCCAGCAAATAGCGTTTTCCCTGTAGATCCTCGGAACTGATGCCGTTGACATTAATGCTGTCTTTGGTAGCGTAGGGCATGTCAAAAGCGGGCATTTTATCGCCAACCTGAAACTGATCCTGGGCGTCGCCCGGCGCCACACCCAGTGACAAGACAAGGATAACAACCGATATAGTCTTTTTCATGGTTCCTCCTCATTTTGGCTGTATTACGATTTCTTAACAAACGGGAATATTATGAGGTTCCTATCCCGACCGGTTGTGGCCAGCCCGATAAAGATCAGCGGCATGGCTTCGGAGGATGAACTACAATCTATTGGGCTTTAGAGGGCAGACCGCAACAGTGTCCTCGCTCATAAGTCGTCAGGATCTCAATATAAGCAAAGATTCGGCTCCGGTAAAGCGATTAGGGCAATCTGAAAGGATATTATGGTGCGTCTGGAGTGTTCGAATATGATAGCCAATCAGCCTGGCGAGGAGACAAATACGGGCATAAAGAAGGTCAGATCAGGGGATGATCTGACCCGGGTAATGATAGGCAGCAAGGTAGTAGTTTTTATGGTCTAGAACCAGTCGAGTTCCTCCAGTTCGGGGATTTCATCGGTCATTTCCTCAGCCAGTTCCTCCATATCTTCCGCCATTTCCTCGATTTCTTCGGCCCAGTCTTCCAGCGCCTCGGCACGAGCTTCCAGGTGTTCCGTATCGATCTCCAGATCTCGCTCAAGGTCGTCTTCGTCATAATCTGTCAGAAGCATCCTGAGAATACCGCCGACCGCCTTGAGCCCGATTTTCGCACCGTCGAATCCGATTTTTGCGCCTTCAATGCCGATCTCCCTGGCATATTCTACTATCTCCGTGCAGTGCAGGTAATATTCTTTCACCAGTTCCTGTTGTTCATCATTTAGCCTGATATGGTCGCCGTTGATGTAAAGCTCATAGTCCTCGGTGATTTCAATCCGGCTGCGGGGATATCCATTGTGAATCATTACAATGGTGCCGCCATCGAATCTAAGGTCAACATCATCCCAATGGTCGATATGGTGATGAGACAGCGCATAATTCTGACATTTTCCACCTTCGGCGCCGGCCGAGGCAAAGGCCAGCACGGAAATAAATAGAACAATAGCAAGCTTTTTCATTTACACATCCTCTTGTTGGGGCTATGGTCTGTTACTAATTTATAAGACGAGGCGGGAGACTTAAAGTTTCATGTTATTCCACTGTGAGCACTGATCCCGGGAGTTACGATGACGTTCAATTTGTGATTGCCGGGAGATTCCGAATAGATGTTTGCCTCATTCTTATCGGCGTTCGAGCAATTGCGTTTTTTGTCGGACTCGGAACGCTGATAATATCAATTGATGTCGGCGGTTAGTCGTGCCTGCCGTTATTGCCAGCCTGCGAGGTTGATTCGGATAGAATTGAGGTGAGGGATGGTTTATCTCGCATGCAGTCCGGCGATTTTCACCGCGCCGCGATGGTAACCGTGCGGGAAAAGGCGCTCCAGATCATCAAGGTCAATATGATTTGCCTCGCAGGTCGCATAAACTGTTGGTACAATATGGGATTCCGCATATTTTACGCGCAGGAAATTGATGATCTTCCAGTGTTCCTTGGTGAGGTATTCGGGCATATTCAATTCGTGCGCCTTGTGAATGGCGAAGTTTTCATCCCAGTCTTTCGGGTTGATCAGAAAACCGTGAACATCGGTGGCGTAGTTTTTCCGCTCGTACATCCTGGTGTTGTGCACCATGTGTTCTTCAAGCCAGATACGCTGACCGTACCCCTCGCGATAGGTTACGCCCGCCAGTTTACAGGCTCCACGAAGGTAACCGGTCGGGAAAAGCTCTTTGAGATCACCCAGACCAATTTCATTTTTTTTGCAGGCAATATAGACCAGCGGACAATGATTGATTTTCTCGAAGGTATTGCGGATAAAGCGGATAACTTTCCAGTGCGCCTCGGTCAAACCGCCCCTGATGTGAGCCGACGATGCCATTCCCTCGGCAAAGTCCTCATCCCAATCATCGGGATTCATTAAAAAGCCGTGAGAGTCGACCTCGTATGTCTTGCTGTTATACTCAAAGATTTTCATCGTGGCATTCGCTATCGTCAGTGACTAACATTGCCCTTACTTAAATATACATATCGTGAAAAAAATCACAAGTAGAAAATTTCAATCGGGTATTGTTGCTCCAGCACCCGGTGCTTGCCAAACGGGTGTAAGATCTCCATCGCCGCAAATTGTCGAGAAGTCGGGATTGCCAATCTGCCAAAAGGCCTATTGTCAGGCTATAAGTTCTTGAACGGCAAGTAACTCATGAAGTCGGCGTGGTGAACGATAATCGCTTCGGTGGTCCGCTTGACCATCTCTCCTTCGCCGGCGTGAGCCGCAATGATATGGCAGACTTGGTCGGGCACGCCGCACTGCATTGCCAAACCTACGCCGGAAAAGGGATGCCGGAGATATTTGCCCATGTCGCTGACCACCGCCCTGCCATCGACTTTGTCGTATTCCAGTAGCTTTCCAACGTCGGCCAGAATTGCGCCCGAGGCCACCACATCGAGGTCAATCGGTAATTTGTTCGTAAAGAAGTGCCCCATGATCTTGGCGGATTCATGGGCGAGATGCACCACTGCCCGCTTATGATCCATAAAACTCACCGGACAGTCCCGGACCAGCAGGGTGAAAGGGATATTGTACAGATCGGTAATATCAAGCTTGCTTTTCTCCAGCGCCAAGACCCAGGTATCGGCGGTTTGCCGGCGAAGTTGATCATTTTTTATCCAGTTTAACTCCGGCCATAATTCTCTGACCTTATCGAGCATCGGTCTCCTCCGCGATGAAAACGCTTACTATTCTTGTTGCCGGTCAAGTAATTGCAATGAAATGGGAATGTCAATGGCGGATTATGATTGACGGGCCTTAGCATCTCCAAACCAAGAGCCCTGACCGCGGAGAGGGGGTGTCCGCGCATCAGGGCCCGGTGCGTCTGCCAGTTATGTTTTTGGCTTATTTGGACCAGAGGCCGATACGGTTGCCTTCGATGTCGGCGAAGTAAGCGATATGGCCGACCCCGGGGATTTCCGTTTTCGGCTTTAGGGTCTTACCCCCGTTTTCTTCAACCTTTTTGAGAATAGTGTCAACTTCCTCAACCTCGATATACAGGGTAATCCCTCCGACATCGGCGATAGTGAGGTTTTTATCGAAGCCGCCGGAAACGCCATCAGGGGGCTTGAACATCATGTAGTCCATTTCCGGAATGTTCTCAGTGCCCCAGCCGAAGACATCGGCATAAAATTTGCCGATTCTGGCGAAATCTTTGGCGGGAATTTCAATGTGACAGATTCCGTGCATAATTACTCCTTCTGAAAATATTACTCCGGTATGCCTGCTAATGTTTGCGAATCGAGCCGGAATACTTCATACTTTTTGTGCGGAACCGCCCCGGCCGGATTTCGGGTCAGCCCGATATTCTTCTGTGAAACGATATAATTAAGATACCACGCCAAAAGAGTCAGTCAATCACATATTACCCGTTCTGAAGCCACCCGGGGTCTCGGTGCATCAGATATCCAGGTTTCTGACGTATTTGGCGTTTTCCTGGATAAAATCCCGCCTCGGCTCGACCGCGTCGCCCATGAGAATCGTGAACAGGTGATCGGCCTCGCGGGCGCTTTCAATCGTTACCAGCTGCAGGGTTCGGGTTTCCGGGTCCATGGTGGTTCGCCACAATTGTTCCGGATTCATCTCGCCCAGACCCTTGTAACGCTGTAAGGAGATGCCGTCGTTGCCGAACTGGGCGATAGTGCGGTCGCGCTCCTCGTCGGAATACGCGTATGCCTCCTTTTTACCCTTTCTAACCAGGTAAAGCGGGGGCAGTGCAATAAACACATGGCCATGCTCAATCAGGCCGCGCATGTGACGGAAGAAAAAGGTCAAGATCAGGGTGCGGATATGAGCACCGTCGATGTCGGCGTCGGTCATGATGATAATCTTGTTGTAGCGCAGCCCTTCTATGTTGAAATCATCGGTGCCGATTCCAGTGCCCAGCGCGGTAATCATGGTGCGGATTTCATCATTTGACAAGATCCGATCCATCCGGGCTTTTTCGACATTGAGGATTTTGCCCTTGAGCGGCAGAATCGCCTGGAATCGGCGGTCGCGCCCCTGCTTGGCCGAACCGCCCGCCGAGTCACCCTCAACGATGTACAGCTCACACGATTCCGGATCAGTCAGGGAACAATCGGCCAGTTTGCCAGGCAGGGCGGCATTGTCCAGCGCCGTCTTGCGCCGGGTTAGTTCCTTGGCCTTGCGCGCCGCCTCGCGCGAGCGCGCCGCGGAAATAACCTTTTCAGCGATCTTCTTGGCAACCGGGGGGTTTTCCTCGAAAAATTCCGCGAGGTATTCATTTATGACTGATTCCACGATTCCTTTGGTTTCTGAGTTGCCCAGCTTGGTTTTGGTCTGGCCCTCAAATTGCGGATCGGGGACTTTGACCGAGATAATCGCGGTCAAACCCTCGCGGGAATCATCGCCGAGCACCGAAAGGGCGTTTTTTCCGTTCTTGCCGTTTTTCAGCAGGCTGTTCTTGGTGATGTAGTTATTGATGGTCCGGGTGAGTGCGGTGCGGAAGCCGGTCAGATGGGTGCCGCCCTCAATCGTGTTGATGTTGTTGACGTACGAGTATACGCTTTCAACGTAGGTGTCGTTATACTGGATCGCAATCTCCACTTCGGTACCGTCCCGCTCCTTCTGGATATAAATCGGCTTCTTAAACAGAATGTTCTTGTTTTCGTTGAGATATTCGACGAACGACGACAGCCCGCCCCTGTACAGGAAATCAACCGTTTTATCGGTACGGTGATCCGTAAGCGTTATTTTCAGACCGCGATTCAAAAAGGCCAGCTCACGCATCCGGGAGGCCAGGGTGTCGAATTTATACTCCACCTTGGAGAAAATCTCCCCGTCGGCAAGAAAGCGGGTCTTGGTTCCGCTTTGCTTGCGCTGGCCGATTTTTTTCACCTCGGTCCTGGCGGTTCCGCGTTCATACTCCTGGCGGAAAACCTCGCCCTTGCGGCTCACCTCAACCCAGCACCATTCGGAGAGGGCGTTGACGACTGAAACCCCGACTCCATGCAGTCCACCTGAGACTTTGTAGGTGCTATGATCGAACTTGCCGCCGGCGTGCAACATGGTCATCACCACTTCCAGCGCCGATTTTTTCTGGGTGGGATGCATTCCGGTCGGGATGCCGCGGCCGTTATCGGTGACGGTTATCGTATTGTCAACGCCGATTTCAACCCTGATGGCATTGCAGGATCCGGCCATTGCTTCGTCAATTGAATTGTCGACGACTTCGTACACCAGATGATGCAGCCCGCGCGAGCCGACGTCACCGATATACATTGCGGGGCGTCGCCTGACCGCCTCAAGACCTTTGAGAACCTGTATCGTGGTGGCGTCATACCGCCGCGCTGATTTATTCTTTTCTTCCAAGGTTGCTATTCCGTCTTCCATTCAGAAGTCAATCCTTGTTTTTTCATGCGACGAAGCGAATTCTTTTAATCGCTCGGCCTCCCGGGACAGTGTGGATTTTGCCCAGTATCATTTCTACCTCGAGCGACAATTGCTGGCGCCAGACGGCGTCCGGCACGGATATCAGCAGAGTATGATCCTCGTATCGCACCGGTCGGGTAACGCGGGCAATCGCGTGGCCGACAATCTTGGGCCAGTCGTTGACAATTTTCCAGCCGGCCAGGTCGGAGGTCAGACCGAGATCGGCCATGACCTTGTCCAGAAGCGAGCCGATTCTGATCGTGGTGCGCTTCGCGTTTCTTATTTGATGAGCTACCATAACCCTGTATTATAACATTATTTAAACCCCGTTGCAAGAAAAAAGTTCCGGGTTAATTTATTTATTTATAAGAAGTTATGAGAGATTTTGCCGGTTCTTTATGGCCGGCAATTGACCGCCTGCTACCAGGTTTTTTCAACCGGTTTAAGTCGTCTGCGATAGGGGAATTTGTGGCTGGGAATACACATATCCGGCCCCTCCCGGCGCATCATCCTGACCGTTAAATCCTGGCAGGCCTGGCAGCGCCGGATTGACCGAATATGTTCTTTCTTGATGATACGCCGCCGGGTATGGCCCGGGGCGTAGATGGGCTTATCGACAATTTCATATCCCCGGGACGGATCATTGTCATCGAGGAAATGCGCCCCGCCGATTACTTCCCGCGTGCCGGGCCGATAGACCGTTGCACCAGGGCATTCGATGAAAACGGCGTCAGTGCCAGGAGCGGTATTATCTTCAAAGGGAATGTCTGGTGAGCCGGCTGATCTTACCGGTATCCGCTTCAATTTGTTCTTGCCCGGTTTATCCTTTTTCACCTCTTTGCCCATTGCTTGATCGTCGTTTGCATTGTGACAGGTTTTATCCTCTGACAAGCAGTACTACCGAGAAAAACGAAACGCTGACCGGCAGGATAAAGACGAACGAGTACGGCAGAAAATAGGTGGCAATAAAGGTTACCGCGATTGAGGGGACCAGGACATATCGCACCAGGTCAAAAGAGACCTTGACCAGTTTTACCATAATCAGTACAAGCGTACTCAACAGCACCAACACTGCCGCGATCAAGCCGGGGGTACCGAATTTGTCCAGGAGAGCCTGTTTTGCGGTGCCGAGCCACGCGGGCGCGCTACTGAGCTGACTGAGAGCTGATTGAAGCAGTTCTTCCATTGCGTTGCCTCTGCTAAAAATCTTCCAGCGGTTCAATGGTCAGCGATGATTCACCGACATGACTCAGGCCGGTCATTCGCTGCGTCAGAAAATTCTGAGAGCTGATCCAATCATGGGAGATATTGAGGACTTCGCTGTAATCAAGCTCTGAGATCCAGTCGAGCACAATGGTATCGATCATGCGACCGTTCACTGTGGCATCATCCATTGTGAGCGTGAATTTGACCTTCATCTCTGCCGCCTCTGTTGACGTTATCATCTCATTTTCAACTGCACTTCTGGTTTTGCAAGCCGAGTGCCGCCGGAACGTCTTCTTTGGCAACGATACGTATCTTGTTGTTATGCAATGGGATAAATGGAAAAATGTGCAGAAGTTAGACAATGTTAGGGCGGCGGTGGCGGTCCGGCAGTGGTGGAAAGTATGGGATCAGACCCACAGAAAATGGGATAACTAAAGCCCCGACCACGAGTTATGGCCGGGGCCCAACGTATTGCGAATTCTTCGTACCCCCTGCAGTGATGCTGCTCGCAAAGTCGAAACAGCACCGGACTTCCATTTTCGCAGGGCGGAAGAAAGATGATAGGTGTGTGGACCCGATACTTCCCCCCAGGCGGGTTCCATCGATGCCGATGGCACCCTGCAAAAATGAAAGCGGCTGATATGGCTCTTTAGAGTCTATGCTGAGCTGTCATCATTTCCAAAAGCCGTTCGATGCTGCCAGAGCGGCTTCATTTATACCATAGGCATCTTTCCTCCATGTCGCAGGTTACCGGTTCATGGCGCCGGACAACCCTGAGGTGGTTCAATATATTCGTCCCAACTAATGAGGTTAAAAAATACCTGGTAATGTGAGGGTGGAGATTACCCATGCATAATATAGTCATGGGTCAATTTTATGTCAAGCAATTTCTGTGCTTCAGCGGCGCGGCATCCAGGGGATGCGATCATCGAGTTTACATCCCGGGGCGGTGCAATTGCCCGCAGGTATGGTATTTACCCTTGTTTTTTTGTTAGAATCGAAGGCCAATTGAAAAATAAAACCGGTCGGTATCGGTATTGGTAAAGCCGTAACCGAAATCAAACGGCCCGAGCGGAGAGTCGTAAGCGAGCGATATTCCTGCGCCGTGCCGGAGGTTGCGCAGCTTGATCCGGTCGGCGGTTGTGTACACGTCGCCCATATCATACTGAACGGTCAGGTAAAACCGGTACGGCAGCCTAAAGCGAAAGCCGAGGTTTCCCAGAAGCATTTTGTCGCCCATCAGTTCGTCGGTGCGGTACCCGGCAAAGGAGTACTGCCCGCCGATATAAAAGCGTTCAGAGACAGGAATGTCATGATGGGTGTCGACCCAGCCGAGGGCTAGTCCGGGATGGAAATTGAACCAATCTGTCAGGGGGAAATATGACTCCACCGAGCTGAAAAATTTCGTATACCTGGTTTCGCCGCCCAAAATGTCTGCGGCAAACTCGACATAAAACAAATGTTTTTTTCCGTCAGTAGGGAAGGGATACCTATTAATAGTCTCCACCAGCGAACGGAGGGTGATTGTCCGCAAGCGCATGGTTTCGGTCGATCCTGTGGTGCTTTCCCTGGCGTCGATGTCTTCCCAGCGTATCTCGCCGGTCACCGTGCCGAATCGGGATATTTGCTGGCCTAGAATGAAGTCAAGACCCAGCCTGTCCTCGCGGATCGAATGGGTATAATCGCCCTCATCATTGTAGAATTTGCGGTCAAGGATATTGTAGTAGGTTCTCAACCGGTAGGTCAGGTAAGTGGATAAAAAGCGATCGGCTTTGAGTGACAGTTCGTATTTCTGCCGTCGGGGAGCGTACTGGACGTGAAGGAGGCATTCCTGCCCGGCCCCGAAAAGGTTGTCGTCGAGGATTTCAGCAAATTCCTCGCTGTGGTATTCATCATCCCAATGCCAGCCGAGGCGCACCTGGGTGTATTTTTTCTCCTCCACGTTAAGCCTTATCGTGGCCCCGGTCTTGCCCGGCAGGATGTTCATCGTGACGCGGTCAAAAAGGTCAGTGCTGTAAATGTTGGCGATTCCCTGTTGCGCATTATTGAGGTTCAACGGTTCGCCTTCATGCAGGGTGAAATTCGAACGTATCAGCCAGTTTTTGGCTCGCCGGTTGCCGGCAATTTCCAGCCGATGGATAACGGCTTCATCGATGTCGATCTCAAGAAGGCTTCGATCTGCATGGTACACCATCCTTTCGATACGGGCAAGGTCAAACCCCAGGGAGCTGTATAATGTCCTCAGGCTGTCACTGAATTCTGCCATCGCTTCGGATGTCAGTCGGCTGCCGCCGCTTTTCATAATGGCGATAATAGTGGAATCCAGGACGACGGTATTGCCGCTGATGGCAAAGGTCAGGTGCGATAATTCGGGGCGTCTGACCGGGGTAAATTCCAGAGCAACAGCCGGGAATCCATTTTTCTCGTTGTTCACCGTCTCCATCCGAACATCAAGAGAGAATAATTTCAAATCATGATAAATGTTGCTGATGATGTCGTGCAAAGTCTTTTTCTGGACAAGCTGACCGGGGCGCAGCGGGAAACGGGCAGAGTCGATCGGCGCAAGGGGGCGTTGAAAGCGGATCTCGACCAATTTGAGCGAATCACCGGCATTGAGATGATCCAGCTTTGCCTTGATTTCAGGCACGGCCCGCAATCCGGCCTGATAACCGCTATCGATCAGCGCTCTGCATTTGTCAAAATCGGTGGAGAGATAATCCTTAATGTCGGGCGTTATCACGACATCGGCCCGCGCCAGGGCAGCCTCCCTTTTATTCATGGTCATGATTGACGTCACTTGATTGGCGATTGCGATCGGGTCTTTAATTTCCTCTTTTGGCAGGAGGTCACTGGTGGTATTGACGGCAACAATCAAATCGATATTGCAGCCGATGCCGTCCACGACATCAACCGGCACCGGATTCAGCATGCCGCCGTCCATGAGAATCCGGTCGCTGCTTTCAATCCCGGTGAAGGCCAGCGGGAAGGCCATTGTGGATCGCATGGCATCCGCGAGGTTGCCTTTTGAGAGAATGACTTCTTCGCCCGAGACGATGTCGGTGGTGACGGCCCGGAAGGGGATGTCCAGCCGGGAGAAGTCGCCCCCCGAAATGTAGTTTGGCTTAAGCGTCAGATTAAGAAGCAGGTCCGAGAGTTTCTGCCCGGTCGTGAGTGCCTGCGGTATATACGGCCTGGCGCCGTCGAAGCGAACCGACAGCAGATATCTTTCTTTTTCGGGGCGCTGGGTCAGGAACATCGACTTGCGGGCCGGGCGGTTCGAAAAAAGACCGCTGAAATCAATCGTCGATATGATTGAATCAAGCTCGGCAGCGGTATAGCCGGCCGCATACAGTCCGCCAATGACGCCGCCGATAGAAGTCCCCGCGATGGCCTGAACGTGAATCCCCGATTCTTCGAATGCCCGTAGAATCCCGGCCTGGGACAGGCCCCTGGCGCCGCCGCCGGACAACGCCAGACCTACGGAATACGCATTGTCCGGGGCATGGTAACTGACGCCGTCCCAGCCGATGAAAATGGTGGTGGTGCCGGACAGAACCGGCATCACCAACAGATTTAGCGCAAAGATGATTTTGCAGAGAGTTTTCACTTGCCATTCATCGCATCGGTTTTGTTTTATACATGGTAAAGTTTGTATATGCGGGAATGCAAGTCCTAATGTCGTCGCTTTCTCAGTCCACCATGAAGCGCCTGCGCCAGCTGCACATGGCAAAGGGTCGTGCAAATCAGAAGCAGTTCCTGGGCGAAGGGGTGCGGCTGCTGGAAGAGTCGTTGCGCCATCTGTGGCTTCCGCGGCAGGTGTATTTCTCTGACGCTCTTATAAACGAGCGGGGAGGCGCGTTGCTGAAACGGTTTGGTGAAAAGCAGGTGCCGACCAGCGCTGTTGGCACCCGCGACTTAAGGAAACTCGCCGAAACTGATCAAAGTCAGGGAGTGGTAGCAGTATTTGATATACCGCCACTGGAGATTGAACGGCGGCTCAGCCCGATACCGAAGTCGATATTATATCTTGACGCGATTGCCGATCCGGGAAACGTGGGAACGCTGTTTCGCTCGGCGCTAGCCTTTGGTGTTGATTTAACGGTGTTATCGCCGGGGGCAGTGGATCCATTTAGCGGCAAGGTGGTGCGTTCGTCGGCCGGGGCGATTTTCGGGATGCCGGTGGCGATCGCCTCGATCGAAACGCTGCTCGGCCATCTGGAACATGATGCTTGCCGGGTGCTTGCAGCAGATCTGGATGGGGCGGAACCGGGCGATGCCCTGGACCGGCTTGAGGCGGTTCGAACCGTCATATTAGTGGTCGGGTCAGAGGCGACGGGCCTGTCGCAATCGGTCCGAAGCATTGTGGATTTGCGGGTGCGAATCGGTCATACCGATCAGGTGGAGTCGTTAAACGCGGCGGTAGCCGGATCGATTATCCTTAGAGAATGGTACCGAAGAAAGGTTGGGAAATGAGATGATTCAGACACGGATTATGCCTTTGGCTTTATTCATGCTGCTGGCCGGTTTCATGAAAGCGAACAGCGAGGAATTGCTTCCGCATGGGAGCAACCGCTTCGTGACCAGAAAGAGCGAAGTTATCACCGACTTCAAACAGGGGAATCTGGTCATTGTGCAATCGGCGGTGAGCCTTTCGGGGAAGCTGTACATTACCGGCCACAGCGCTGGCAGTGGGGTTTTTGAGTACAGAAAGATGATAAAAGCGGCGAAAGAATCCCGGGCGCATGATTATGCCGCCTTAATCAATGTTACCATGGAGCAAACGCCGGAAGGCCTGAAACTCATGCTTCAGGCTCCCAATCCGCCGCCCTGGAGCGGAGCAAAGCAGTCTGCAGTGATTGAAGGGGAGCTGAGAATTCCTTTTGATTGTGAACTTGATATAAGAGCCGGCTATTTTGATATCGTCGTTGAAGGGCCCTTTAAAGCGGTTAGCAATCTGTCATCATACGGGCGGCTAGAAGTTAATCAGATTACCGAACAGATTCTGCTGGCAACTTCTGGCCAGGATATTATTGCCCGCCAAATCTCCGGCGACATCGCGCTCGAGACCAGCAACGGCGAAATCAGAATTGTCAACATGATCGTCGGAGAGAAACAGGCCTTTTTGCGCAGTCAGAATGGCAATATTATCATCGATCATTGCGTGGGCGGAGCAGACATCAAAGCCAGCTACGGCAAGGTGAAAGCGACCAATGCGGTCTTCAACAGCGCTCGTATTCACATCGACGGCAGCTATTCGCCGATAGAGCTGGGAATCACTTCCCTTGACAACGCGGTGATAACTGCTGTCAATATTAACGAGGACATAGAAATTACATTGCCAGACACGGCCTCCGTGCATTTTTTGCTCGAGGTCGATGCAGACTCCGAGATTAACGTCGAGGGGATTTTGCTCAGGCCGGTCTTTGTCGACGACCGCCGGTTGGAGTTTATTTCAGGTGAGGGGAAGGCTGAAATAACCGCCGAGGTCACCGGCATCGGTGACATCATGGTTGAGGGCATGCCGTGAAAACGTGGCGTGGGTTTAATCCCTTCAGGTGGTGCGGTGTTATATCGGTACTGTTCTGGATACTCTCTTTCGGGATTTCTGAAGGGGCGAATCGAATCGGATCGCCCGACGGGGTTTTCTACCACCGCTTTGCTTCAAGCGTGTACGGGCCGGAGGCAGTCTGGGTAAATCCAGCCGGTCTCGGTCTTTATAAGGATTTTACCGTTCAATATGTCGGGGAGTATTGTGACGGCACGTTCATGGAAAATTGGGGGCTGGTGACCAGCGAAGGCGGCGGCGCGATTGGATATCGAACGCGTGACGATTTTCTGGGCGATAAACTCCAAGAATATATTTTCGCCGCCGGGGTAGGGATTGGCGAGGGGACCTTTCTCGGAGGATCGTACCGGTATCTTAAGGAAGGTCCGGGAATATATAACAGGCGGCATTTCTGGAATATTGGGGTGATTTTCAGGCAAAATCCGAAATTCAGCGTGGCCGCTCTCTTTTCCAACCTCAATCGCGGGAAGGTCAATGGCGAGCGAACCGATATTGAACAGCTCTATTCACTGACTTATCACCAATTGAACCACCGCCTTTTACTTTCGATGGAGATTACCCTGTCGACCGGGCAGAGCCTCTCAGGAGCAAGTTATAATTACGGGGTGGATATCCGGCCCCACCCGCGAATCGGCGTGTATTTCAATCGGGATAATCATGATAATTTTCAGTTCGGTGTAAAAATATACTTGCGCAGATGCTTCACCGGTGGGCAAACCCGATTCGGCAGTGCGGGCGATCATCTCGGTTCATCGCTCTTTGGAGGTTTTGTTTACCCGCGTAAAAAGTGATTCAATCCGGAGAGGATTTTCCGCCGGGCGGGTATCCCGACCGGCGGGCTTTTCAGGTCTTTTTTCGAAACAAACAGCTGCGGCTTGCGTCTAAAGTTATACGTGCGAGCAGCATAGTAAACAGTTGCGAAGTGATTTTCGATATGTTATTATTTGGCGTATGACACGCAAGCGAATGATTTGCCTTGCGGCTGGCTGTCTGGTCGCCTTACCGCTTTTCACTCAATCAGTTTTTGCGCGAAGCCAGGTTGGTGAAATCTCCCTTTCCAATGGAATCACACTGCTAACCAGTGAAGACCATTCGGTCCCCATGGTTTCCGTCGGGATTGCATATCATGTCGGGAAGAAAAACGAACGACCGGGGATCACCGGGATCTCCCACATTTGCCACCGGATTATGTCTTACGGAACGCCTGCCTTCAGAAAAGGCGAATATACGCGGATTATCCAGGGCGGCGGTGGCAGCAGCCATTCCTACAGCGGATTTGATATGTCCATGTTTGGGGTGACCGTTCCCTCGGCCATGCTGGATACAGTGCTTATTCTCGGTGCCGATCAGATGCAGAACGTTGAGGTGACGTTTGAAAAACTGGTGTCAGCCAAGGAAGCAATCAGAAAGGAGCGGCTGGCCTATGTGGAGGGCTGGATTTACGGCCCGCTCAACGAGGAGATATTTAATCTGGCCTATCGGGCTCACCCTTACCAGTATCCCTACTACGGGTGGCCGAATGAAATCCAGGGTCTGACAATCAATGATGTCAAGGATTTTCTCCGAACCTACTATCAGCCCGCCAACGCGACGATTGTTCTGGTCGGAGACTTTGAAACCGACGCTGTCGTCAAGCTGATTACGGAGCTCTACGGCCCGATCCTGCCCCGGAAGATGCCGCCGGACAAACCCATCGTTGAACCCGAGCAGCGGGGTGAGCGGCGGTCAGTAATAGGGGGCTTCGCGGACATCCCGCTGATAGTGCTCTGCTACCATATCCCCGAGACAGGACATCCTGATCGTCCTGCACTGCAGGTTCTCAGCCGCATTGAGGGGATTGGCGAATCATCACGACTGCACCAGCGCATGATCAGCAAGGAGAAATCGGCTCTGGCAGCTCAGTCACATTTGGTCAATGTGGAAGGCCCCGGGCTGATCGTATTTTATGCCATTATGAACTATGACAGCCCGGTTGAGGATGGGGAACAGCAATTGCTCGATGAAATCGAGCGGATCAAACTGGAATATGTCAGCGATACTGAACTGGAGAAGGCCAAGAACCAGATAGAGGCGGAGTACTATCGGTCTATCCGGTCTCTGGGACATCGATGTGAAATGATCGCGCAGCATCAGCTGTTACATGGCGACTGGCGTGTGCAGCACGAGCGTGTGGCGGCCGCCCGTGCGGTGACTAAAGAGGATGTAATGCGGGTTGCAAGAAAATATCTCACCCGGATCAACCGAACGGTGACAATCCTGCAGCCCGATTATTATTTTGATGAAACCGATGAAGCGGGTTATAAGAGTGATGAAGATTAAAGTTGCCATTGCTGTTTTGCTACTGTGTCCGGGCATCACCGTTGTATCGGCGGGCGGCTCCTTTATCCCCGAATATGAGGCTTTCAGGCTGGACAACGGACTTCAGGTGGTTCTGATTGAAAACCACCAGCAGCCGACGGTGGTCTTCAAGCTGGTCATTCTCTCCGGATCGGCGACCGACTCGGACACCCTGGCGGGTCTTGCATCGCTTTCAATTGAAATGCTCAAGGCCGGGACGGAGCAATTCCCCGGAGGGAAGCTGGCTGCCATGACTGACTCCGTCGGCGGGATCATGGAAATGGTGATGGGGCGGGATGCTCTCTCGATTTCGGGTGATTTTCTCTCCCGGGATCTGCCTCTCAGCCTGACCATGCTGGCGGACATGGTGATTCGTCCTTTGTTTAGCGAAGAAACCCTGGCCCGCATTAAGAATCAGCACATTTCGTGGCTGATGCAGATGTCCTCGATTTCGAGCAGTTTCATTCAGTCCGCATTGTTTCGCCGGATCTATGGTGATGCGGGTTATGGTGCGGACAAAATCGGAACCGGCTCCGGTCTGCGGCGGATCAAGCGGGAGGACGTGGTTCGCTTTCACCGGCGGTACATTCGGCCAAACAACGCGGTTCTGATCATCGGCGGCGATTTTGCCGGACATGACACAAAACAGCTTGTTACCGAGCTTTTTGCAGACTGGCAGAGAGCAGAGGATTTTCGGCGTCCGAAAGTGTCGGCGACTGTTCCTGATTCGCTTAAGATATTGCTTATTGATCGGCCGAATGCTCCTATGACCGAATTTATTATAGGCGGACCGGCGGTTCCGGTCGGATCGGATCAGTTCCCGGCCCTGATTCTGCTGAACTACATTCTCGGTGCCGGAGGCGAAGTATCGCGCCTGCATAAGGACCTGATTCAAGATAGCGAACTGGCGGCAAATGTGAATTCGACACTGATGTGGTCCCGCGAGAGCGGTGTGCTGCACGTTCAGGGAACCGCGCCCAATGACATGGCGGCCGACGCGCTGTCGCACACCTTCCAGGTGATGACGGAGTTGAAGGATCTCCGTATTCCGGTCAGGGAACTGACGGAGGCGAAGCGTCACTATCTTGGTTCGATTCCCGGCGGCTTTGAGACCTTTGCCGACGCGGTTTTCAAATTTGCCGGCCTGTTTGCATTCGGAGTCGATATTAATTACCATGAGCACTTGTTTAAACAACTCGACGGCGTCGGTCCTGTAATGATGCAAAAGACGGCAGAGGAGTTTTTGGATGTGAACCATATGACGATTATTATCTCCGGTCCCGAAGATATTCTCAGGCGCGATTTATCGACCCTGGCCCCGATCGATGTGCTTCGGTCCGGGTCGGAATAAGTTCACTGCCGATCTGGCCACATCTCCAGGACAGGTCATCGACGAAAAAAGAAGAACCCCGGAGCAACCGTCCGGGGTTCTTGATATGTGTCCGTCCACAAGTATAAATCGGATCGCCTTCGGCAGCACCGTTCTTGCGCCGCTATTGATATTGATATCCGACCTGCGTCTGCTGCCAGCCGGTTCGCTGGAAGACCCGGACTCTGGGGGATTTCGGCGGCAGCTTGCTGGGGTCGTCGAGATCGGCATCATACTGCCAGTTGCGGATCGGCGGGGTGTAGTAGGTTGTATTCCAGTTGCCGTTTGCCTGCTGGGAATTCCAGAGGTTGACCAGTGATCCGGCATATATGAATTTTACTCCGTTCCAGTCCTCGAGAAAACGCGGCAGATTCTCCAGGCCACCGTTGTAGTTCGTTGAGGTCGTGTTGGTATTGCCGGTCATAATCGAAGCGTTAACCGTGGTCTCCGAAGATATGCGATTTTCCTTCGGCAGGGCGGATTTGGAATCGTCCCAGCTGTTCGACAGGAAGGTAATGGCATCGCCTGCAATGGCGACCGGCTGTTTGTTGACCGAATTGAAGTCACCCTGTACGTACACGGGATTTTTGCTGAAGAAAGACATCGGCTGACCAATATCCGAACCATTTACGAGTCGGGCGGCGTTGAATCCGGCGCGCGAGTCGGAGAAGTAGATCACGCCGTTGGATGGAAAGTAAGTGCTGGACTTCAGCAAGGACATGTCGATTTCGGTGGCGTTCACATTACTCAACTCCCGCCCGTCATAAAAGGTTTTCGTGGTTATGGCGCCCGCAGGGAGCAGGGCGTCGATATTCACCCAATTGGTGCCCACCTTTGTCTCGACGCTTCCGTCGATGATACGGAGATCGGCGACATTTTCATACGAGTCCTGATTTCCGGAACCCCGTTCGATCATTTTGTGGGGATTACCGGAGCTGTTCAATGGCAGATGCAGCATTTTCTGCCCGAAAGCGTCGTCCTGTACCCGTCCACCCCAACGGGCGGACGCGGAGTCATACCAATTGGCTGAAGCCGAGCTCAGGAAGGAGTTATCCGGATTTTTCATATTCTTATAGTTTCCGTCGGGATCCTTGACATACACGTTGCCAGCGGCCACGGGATTTCCACCCTTGGAGCCATGCAACAGGTCGCCGGCACTGGTGACATAGCTGTTCATAAATAAGTTCGATCCCGCCTGCAGCCAGAGATTGCTATTTGAGTGTACCCGGCCGATCAGAGTCATATCCGGCCCCGGTGCGATTTCAAGGTCGTTCTCGTAGAAAACCGCGAACTGGAACAGCGGCACCAGTGCGCATTCCCAGTCCTGAACCAGGGTAACCTGACTGTTGTCGATTGTCGAGGTGCCGGTGGATGTGATGGTGAAGGTTTGCACGAGAGCATGCAACCCGGCCAGCGTCCCCTGAGACAGGATCTTTTGCGTTGCCGCGCCGTTGGTGACGGCCTGATAGGCAACCACCTGGTTGTTGATGGTCAGGTTGCCTGACGGCAGGGTTGTTGGCGGCGCACCCGTGGCCTCATACTGAGATTGCATGGCGGCCGCGGCCTGCTCCAGACCGGCCTCGGCGGCGTAGAATGCGTTCATTTCATTCATTTCATTGCCGGCAATGGTGATTTCATCGTCAGCCAGCTTGAGCGCGGCAAGTCCGACCAAAGTCAGCATCACCATCATAACCAGCGCGATAAAAGTCGCTACTCCGCGATTATCGTATATGATGCGTTTGTTCATTGCCCAC
Organism: Candidatus Zixiibacteriota bacterium; assembly: GCA_020343475.1. Classification (GTDB taxonomy): domain Bacteria; phylum Zixibacteria; class MSB-5A5; order GN15; family PGXB01; genus JAFGAL01. The sequence continues at coordinate 2,761,711 of CP070796.1, read as the reverse complement.
CTGCCTTCCGTTTTGGAATCCTATCACACATTATCTAAATATCCAAGTTTCTCAGGTTTACCGACGAGGCAAAGGTCCGCCTGCGATACGGATCATCGGGAAAGTCCGGATCAGGAATCGCCGTCCGTGCCGTCAGGGAAATAATCACCTCGCGTATGTCCTCAGGGATCGCAGGGACATCCACCGTGACACCATTTTTCATTCTATACTGGAACTGAAGATCTTCGATGTTTTCGGCGTACACTTCCGGGCTTCGTCCCGGCAGCTTCATCATCAGATTCGGATGCAGGGTGTCGGAGTAGTCGATATAATATTTGACCTGTTCCAGCGCCAGGACGATGGCGTTTTTATCGTATGACCGGGAGAGGATGGTTTTGTTGTGCTGAATATGTGAGGCTGCGACCTGGACCTCGGTAATTTCAAAAAAATCTCCTCCACCGGAATCAGGGTGAAAGATATATACCCATTGACCTTCATAAAAACAGGAGATATCGTGCCCGTCGCAGCGTAATTCGGACGAGGGAGTCGGCATTTTATGCTCGATCGGCGCCCGGCAGCCGCTGCTGGCATATGAAATAATAATGGTATCGGGATTGGTGTTATAGGCCTGGATCCCGTCCAGCTGGATGGGGATCTTATGCCCCGCCATACGGATCTGTCGCGTCAATTCATCGATGGCGGCGCGGGCGTTCTGCTGCATATCGGTGACCTGTTCCTGGATGGACCAGTTCTTATGCTGGTTGACATACACTTTGAATATGGCTACAGTAACTATGCCGGCCAGAAACAGGGCCAATAATGCTTCAAGAAGTGACACCCCGTTTTCGCTGCGTAATTTACTTTGTATTCTGTTTTTCATTTTTTTCTCCTAAGCTTGCAACCCTTATGATTACAGGTTTCTCAGATTCACCGATGAGTTATAGGCCCGCCTGCGGTACGGATCGCTCGGGAAATCGGGATCAGGTTCTTTAGCGCGGGCAATTATGGAAAGCCGGACTTCGCGGACATCGTCGGCTATCGCCGGGACATCCAGAATCATTCCGTTTTTCATGCGATAGCGAAATTGCAGATCCTCGATATTTTCCGCGTAAACCTGGGGCGGTCGTCCCGGCAGCTGCATCATCAATCGCGGATGCAGGGTGTCGGAATAATCGATGAAATATGTTATTTGCTCAAGGGCCATGATGATTGCATCCTTGGCATATACCTGCGAAAGTCCGAGCGATGCGGGTTGAATATGCGAAAAGGCGGGCAGGATCTGATCGATCTGGAAGAATTCGCCTCCACCGGAATTGGGATGATAGATATATACCCACTGACCGGCGGAAAAACAGGAAACGTCCTGCCCATCGCATTGCAGTACCGAGGTCTGATTGATCATATCGTGCATGGTTGTAACCTCGCACTCATCGGCTCGATAGACTATGGTGAGCGAATCCGGGTTGGAATTTCTTGCCTGGATACCGCTGAGATGAAGAGGAATCTGAAATCCCGCCATACGTATCTGTCGGGTCAATTCGTCAATCGCCGCTCGGGCGTTTTGCTGCATGTCCGTAATGTGTTCCTGAATGGACCAGTTCTTATGCTGGTTGATGTACACCTTGAAGATAGCGGTTGTCACAATGCCTGCCAGAATCAGCGCTACCAGTGTTTCAAGAATAGATGCCCCTGGCGCACCGGATATTCTTGTTCCAGCTCGATTCATGTTAGCACCTATAAGCTATCAGTTCTGATGAATGCCGTGATCGTGTTTTGCAGGATGTCCCCCCGGCGGTTTTGCCAGGAGGCGGTGATATCAATCTTACGCAGATGATTGGACGGATTTGTCACGGTCCAGTTTCTTTCAATATTGTTAACGGTATCAATACCGCTGGTAAGGTTCATGCCGGTCCGCAATTCTTCAAGCTTTTCCTGCAGCAACTGAGTTGACTGCGTGGCCTGATTTGACCAGTCATTTCCATCGATAGCAATCATGGCCATATTCAGAAGTAGCAGCAGAGACATGGTCAGAATGATGATGGCGACCATGATTTCCAAAATGGTAAACCCGCTTTCATTATTACATTTCTTCATCAGTTCACTTCCTTCTGTTAGACCTTTTGCCCGGGATTGTCTGAAAATGGTTTGCCAAACTGAAACAATTATGAAATTCCCGGCGAATCGGGCCGGTAAGACTCTGATGTACAGCAGATTAGATGACATTGCCGGCGATCTGCGGATTATCCCTATTGCTCACCGGAGTCTGACGGGCGACAGAATCCGGCGGTAGATATAGGGGATTTCCCATATATCATGGATTCCCGGCAAAAAAACACGAGTCGTCAAATTGAATGGTAAATCGGTTGATTAAGCGCGGCAAAAGCTGTATCTATATCGGTAAGCTCTCGTCAGTTTACAGCGTAGCGATTTGCACGGAACAGCAAGGGGATTTGCAGGGTCGGCAATGCACCCCGGATGGCGGAGCGATAGTCGTTGCCGGACAGGGAGGAAATGTATACATGCTTTTAGGTGCTCATATGTCGATTGCCGGGGGAGTGTATCACGCGCCCTATCACGGCAAGAACGCGACCTGCGATACGGTGCAGATTTTTACCAAGCAGTCCAACCAGTGGAGAGCCAAGCCGTTAACCGACGAGGATGTTGAACGGTTTCTGACGGCGCAGAAGGAAACCGGTGTCACGGTGTCGTGTGCACATAACAGCTATCTTATAAATCTGGCCTCGCCCAATGAAGAACTATATGAGAAATCATATGGATCGATGAAGCAGGAAATCGAGCGCTGCGATATGTTGAAAGTACCGGTGATCGTCATGCATCCCGGATCGCACGTGGGTTCCGGAGAGGAGGCCGGACTGAAGCGGATCGCAAACGCTCTCAATCGAATATTCTCATCTCTTCCGGACAGCACGACCGTGGTGCTTCTGGAGACAACCTCGGGACAGGGGAGCAATCTCGGCTACAAATTCGAGCAGCTGGCGGCAATTATCGACATGATCGAGGATAAGAAACGGATTGGGGTTTGCCTGGATTCCTGCCATATTTTTTCCGCCGGGTACCCGCTGCAAAGTCCGAAAGACTACCGCGCTACGATGAAGCAGTTCAACGAGATCATCGGCCTGAAACGGCTGCGCATAATCCACTTCAACGATTCCAAGAAACCGTTTGGAGAAAGAAAGGACCGGCACGAGCATATCGGCAAAGGGGAGATGGGATTAGAGCCGTTCCGGCATATAATGAACGACCGTCGGCTTAACCGCGTCCCCAAAATACTTGAAACCCCGAAAGGTGACGATCTTAAAGAGGATATTGAAAACCTGAAAGTCCTCCGATCATTAATAACAAAGGCCTAGCAGACCGGCGTCATAATTCTTGAATGCAAAATCAATGGAGTGAGAGCGTCAGGGCCGATTTGATCTTGCGAATTCGGATATGCCGGGGTAAAATGACCTTATGAAACTTGGAATCATCGGATTGCCGCTTTCCGGCAAAACCACACTATTTAATGCCGCCTCTGGCCAGCAGGAGCAGGTTGGCGATTATTCCCGCGCGGAACACCGGGCGGTAATTAGGGTTCCGGATCGGCGTCTGAATGATCTTGTGGCCATTTATGAGGAAACCAAGAAAGTAACTCATGCCGAGATTGAATTTCTTGATGCCGCTGGTTTTTCGGGCAGGGGCAAAGCGGCGAAAGGGAAGCTGGAGATAGCCCCTGAGCTGCATTTGGTTGACGCCTTTGTGATCGTACTCGATGATTTCTCTCCCAATGCCCGCCCCGAGCAGGATCTGCAGACGATCGTCGATGAGATGATACTGGCCGACCTGGCGATAATCGAGAACAGCATTGACAAAATCGCGCGGACAATCCAGCTGACCGGGCGGAAAGAACGCGCCCGGGAACTGGAATTATTGAGACAGTGTCAGGAAATGCTCAATGACGAACGGATGATCTCCGAGCTGGCGCTTGACGGCGATGACGAGAAGATCCTTCGGGGGTATGCTTTTCTGAGCCAGAAACCTCAACTACTGATCTTCAATATTGCTGAAGAGAATCTCGAGCAGTCTGCCGATTTGTATAACAGGTATGCAAAGCATAAGAGGGAAGGTATTTGTGACATTGCCGTTATCTGCGGCAGGATTGAAATGGAGCTGGCGACGCTTCCCGAGCAGGAACAAAAGGAGTTTCTTACAGAGCTCAATATTGATCGCCCGGTGGTTGAAAAGGTGATCCAGCGGTCATATGCTCTTCTGGGGCTGATTTCCTTTTTCACCCTCAGCCGACCGGAATGCCGGGCCTGGACCATCAGGCAGGGAAGCAGGGCTCCCCGCGCAGCGGGAATAATCCACACTGATTTCGAGCGAGGATTTATTCGGGCAGAGGTGGCTTCCTATGAGGATTATATGCAATACAAGACAGTTCCGGCATTGAAGGCTGCGGCAAAACTGCATGTCGAGGGCAAGGAGTATGAGGTGCAGGATGGCGATGTGATCCTGTTTCGGTTTAACGTCTAGCCCTGCCCGAGTAAACGGATTGTGCCATATACGGGGGATAGACCGTGAATAAAACGCAGAAAAAGGCAAAGAAGATGATTCGCATGGTGCTGCCGCTGTTGCCGGTCAGGGGGGCGGTGGTTTTTCCATCACTGGTCGTTCCGCTAATGGTCAATGAACAAAAGCAGGCCCGGCTGATTGATGAGGCGTTGATGCAGGGCAGTACCGTTGGCCTGTTCGTGCAAACCGATCAAACCAATAAAGATCCAGGCCCGAATGATATTTATGAGGTGGGGACTTCAGGGAATATCCTCAAAATGCTGCGCTTTCCGGACGGATCGATTCGTTTTCTGGTCCAGGGTTTGAGTCGTATCCGGATCAAGCGCTTTGTCTCCACCGCGCCGTATCTCACCGCCGAAGTCGAAGAGGTTGTCGAGCGGACGCGTTCCTCGGTGAAGATGGAAGCGGTCCAACGCAATTTTCTGGAGCGGCTTAAGAAAGTAATCGAGCTGTCTCCGAACCTGTCCGAGGAATTGTATGTCTCCGCCATCAATCAGGAAACTCCGTCCCGGCTGGCAGACCTGGCAGCTTCGAGTCTGAATATCTCCATCCAGGAAAAGCAGGAAATCCTGGAAGAAGCGGACGTTTACAAGCGTTTGGAAAGAATGCTCGGACTCATTATCAAGGAAACCGAGGTCCTGGAGATTTCCAAACAGATTCAAAGCCAGGCCCAGTCGGAACTGGGTAAGGTCCAGCGGGAATTGATTCTTCGTGAGCAGATGAAGGCCATCAGGAAAGAGCTGGGCGATAAAGATGACCGGGCGGAAATTGATGAGTTTCAACAGCGCATTGCCAAAGCCGGAATGCCGGAACTGGTTGAGGCGGCCGCGCACAAGGAGCTGGAGCGCCTGGCGCGGATGAACCCGGCCTCGGCAGAATACACTGTATCGCGGAGTTATCTCGAGTGGCTGGTGATCCTGCCCTGGGCAATATCGACCCGGGATGTACTGGTGCTGTCGAAGGCGAAGAAGATTCTCAATGAGGATCATTACAATCTGGACAGGGTCAAGGACCGCATCCTGGAATACCTGGCGGTGCGAAAATTAAAAAGCGATGTCAAGGGACCGATCCTGTGCTTTGTTGGTCCCCCCGGGGTCGGCAAAACATCGCTCGGCCGCTCCATTGCGCGTGCCATGGGCCGGAGGTTCGAGCGAATCTCACTGGGTGGGATGCGCGATGAGGCTGAAATCCGCGGGCACCGGCGGACATATATCGGTGCGTTGCCTGGGCGTATAATCCAGAGTATCAAGCGGGCCGGTTCCAACAATCCAATTATGATGCTTGATGAGGTCGATAAAATCGGCGCCGATTTTCGCGGCGATCCCTCCAGCGCGCTGCTGGAGGTACTCGATCCGGAGCAGAATGACACCTTTTCCGACCATTATCTGGATGTTCCGTTTGATCTGTCCCGAGTGATGTTTATCACCACTGCCAATCTGCTCGATCCTATCCCGGCGGTTCTTCGCGACCGCATGGAGATTATCCGCATTCCCGGATATACCGATCTTGAGAAGCTGGAAATCGCGAAGCGTCATCTGATTCCAAAACAGTACGAGAACCACGGCATCACCAAAAGCAACCTTCTGTTAAAAGATTCGGCGGTGCTGGAGATTATCCACGGCTATACGCGCGAATCGGGTCTGCGCAATCTGGAACGCGAGATTGCGGCGATCTGCCGCAAGGTTGCCCGGCGGGTCGCGTCAGGTTTGAAAACCAGGTACAATGTCAGCGGCGGCAACGTGCACCGCTATCTCGGTCCGGTCCGGTTCGCACGCGAGACCCTGTCCAAGAAAGGGCAGATCGGGGTTGTGCCGGGGCTGGCCTGGACTGCGTTCGGCGGCGAGATTCTGTTTATCGAGGCTACCGGCATGCATGGCAAACGGGGCCTGACACTGACCGGACATCTGGGTGAAATCATGAAGGAATCGGCGATGGCGGCTCTCTCTTTTGTTCGAACCAATTGCGATCTGATCGGAATTCCTCCGGACTATTGCGACAATCATGAATTGCATGTCCATGTCCCCTCAGGAGCGACACCCAAGGACGGACCGTCGGCCGGTATCACGATTGCCACGGCCCTGGCGTCGCTGCTCTCCGGGAGGCCGGTAAAATCGCATCTGGCGATGACCGGCGAGCTTACGCTGCGAGGGCAGGTTTTGCCGATTGGCGGACTCAAGGAGAAACTGCTGGCGGCGTACCGGGCAAGTATCAAAACGGTGATTCTGCCGGCTGAGAATAGAAAGGATTTATCGGAAATTCCTTCAGAAATAAAGAAGGCGATCAGATTTATATTTGTGCAGAATGTGGACCAGGTTTTAAAGCATGCTCTGGCGGGAAAACCAGGGGGCCGAAAAGGACCGAGAAGAAGGGGAAAATGAAGCTGGTAACCGCCGAACAGATGCGCTCTGTAGACCGGGAGACGATCGAAAACCGGGGTATTCCCGGGGCGCAACTGATGGAAAACGCCGGGCGGGGTATCGCCGAGCGGATCAGAGACGAGATTCTGATCCAGCCGCAAGACAAAGCACTGGCCATCTTCTGCGGCAAAGGAAACAATGGCGGCGACGGCTTTGTTGTCGGAAGGTATTTGCATGAGTATGGCGCACAGGTAACGATTTATTACGCTGATCCCGCGGAAGAATTGTCGACGGATGCCAGATTGAATTATGATCGCGCCGTTGCAAGAGGAATCACGATCATTCCGGTAAAATCGGGTGATGAATTGCCCGAGAGGGTCAACGCCGATTATATTGTGGATGCTGTTTTTGGAACGGGTTTTTCCGGAGCGCCGCGCGGCCTCCCGGGGGAATTTATTGAATGGATCAACCGCGTTGAAATCCGGGTGATTGCTGTTGACTGCCCGTCCGGCCTGAATGTCGATACCGGCCAATGCGAGGGAGCGGCGACCGCCGCGGAATATACCTATACTCTGGGGCTTCCCAAAATCGGGCAGTATTATTCTCCGGGGCGGGAATTGTGCGGGATTGTCGAAGTGGTTCCAATTGGGGTCCCCGAGGGTGTTGTCGAGTCTTTTGACTTCAAAGTGAATTTGATCACTCCGGAGCTTATTACGTCGCTTCTACCGGAAAGGAAGCCGGACGGCCACAAAGGGGATTTCGGCAAACTGCTTATTCTGGCCGGATCGACCGGGCTGACCGGCGCGGCGACGCTCGCGGCGCTGGCATCGGCGAGGACCGGACTGGGGCTGGCGACGGTGGCATGCCCGCAGACGCTTAATTCGATTCTGGAAGCGAAGCTGACCGAGGTGATGACACTCCCGCTTCCGGATGTCGGCCGCAAGGGGATCCTGGCGCTTCGCGGCCTTGGTGTAATACGAAAACAGATTGGCCTGAGCGATGCGGCCATCATCGGACCCGGGGTCGGGACGCATCATGAAACCAGAAAGCTGATACAGCGATTATTACCTTCGCTGGACAGGCCGGCAGTCATTGACGCTGACGGATCAAATGCTCTTGCGAAAAGCCGCGAAGTGCTCACCGCAGAACATATCAAAATTGTCCTGACTCCGCACCCCGGGGAATTCAGGCGGCTGATTGATGAGAATCTTCCGGAAGGAATTTCCGACCTGTATGATCTTATCCGCCAGTACTCCCGCAAATACAATGCGGTGATTGTTTATAAGACCTCGCCAACGGTGGTGGTTGACAGCGATGGCCAGGTGTATCTCAATCCGACCGGCAATAACGGCATGGCGACGGGCGGAACCGGCGACGTACTCTCCGGCATGATCGGGTCATTTCTGGCGCAGGGATTAAATCCGCTGGAAAGCGCTCTTTGCGGGGTGTATTTGCATGGCCTGGCAGGCGATCTGGCAGCAGCGGAGCTGGGTTGCCGGGCGATGATTGCAGGGGATTTGATTGATTATATTTCTGACGCTTTCCGGCTGGCGGAATCGCAGGGCGAGCGTGAATAATATCCGCGGTCCGCTGGCTATTCAACCAAAACAATTTCTTCATTACTTCGTCTATAATCGTATGATATCGCAATTATAATTTCGGAAAATGCCATACAAAAAAGAAACACAAATCTGTCGGGTTCTGGCATCTCTTGATGTTTCAAGCATAATCCGACCTGTCGAAAGGGAAAGACATTGGAAATTCTGATCATTGGCGGCACAAGATTTCTGGGGCGGCACCTTGTGGAAACCGCCGTCCGGCAGGGGCACGAAGTAACCCTGTTCAACAGGGGAAAAACCAATCCCGAATTGTTTTCTGAACTGGAGCAGCTGCATGGTGACCGCGACAGCGACCTGGCCCTGCTGGAAAACCGGAGTTGGGATACGGTCATTGATACATGCGGTTATTTCCCGCGCATCGTAAGGAAGTCTGCGGAACTTCTGGCAAATGCAGTAAGGCATTATGTCTTTGTATCGACCATTGCCGTTTATAAGGACTCCCACGTAATCGGGCTGGATGAAACTGCTGAAGTGGCAACGACGGAAGACGAAACCATTGAGGAAATTACCGGCCAATCCTACGGAGCACTGAAGGCATTGTGTGAGCAGGCTGTTGAGGACGCACTGCCTGGAAGGACACTGGTAGTGCGGCCGGGCCTGATTGTCGGACCCCATGACCCATCGGACCGCTTCACATACTGGGTTCAGCGCATTGCGCGGGGCGGAGAAATCCTTGCGCCGGAACCGAAAGATTTGCAGACCCAGCTTATTGATGCCCGGGATCTGGCGGCCTGGATTGTTAATATGGTGGAAACAGGGCAAACGGGAGTGTATCATGCAACCGGTCCGAAAGACAGACTGACCATGCAGAAGCTATTTCAGGCAATCAATAATACCTGTAACCGGAAAGCCAGCCTTGTCTGGATGCCGGAAAAGTTCCTGCTCGATCACGATGTGGAACCGTGGATCGAACTGCCGATGTGGCTGATTGAAGAACGGGGAATGATGGCGACAAATGTAGCAAAAGTGTTTTCGGCAGGATTGATCTGCCGCCCGCTTGAAGAGACCATCAGGGATACGCTGGAATGGCATGAAAGCCGTCCTGGGGAGATGGAATATAAAATAAGCGGCATGAAACCGGAGCGCGAAGCGGAACTGCTTCGGGCGTGGCATGAAAGTGACAGATCATGAGTAAGAAAGGCAGGGAGCCCTGCGGGAGTTTCGGGCTACACTTTTTTCAAATATTTTTCCAGCCATTTTTTGCGAAGGTGGTCGATTTCCCTGTAGGTGCCGTCTTTTAGGGCAATATGGCTCCCGCCTTTCAAGACAGCAAGCTTATGGGAAACGTTGTACAGTCTGAGCTTCTCGGCGAGAATATATGACTGTTCCACGGGCACGATTGTATCGGCGTCGCCGTGCATAATAAGAATCGGGCAGTCTTTCGGAAGCTGATCGGCGAAATGCACGGCTGAGAGCTCCCTGAGTTTTTCCAATCGTTCCTTTTCGTCCATCCGGGCAAAGGTTTTGTCGACAAAGCGCTTGAAATCGGAGCGGGTCTCAGCCAGGCGCGCGACATCCGCGATACCGGCATGCACGATGGCGCAATTGAATTTCCTGTATTTTACCAGCGCTCGGTATGCAATCATCCCGCCGCGGCTGGCACCCTCAATGGCAATCCGCCCGGTGTCGCATTCGGGAAGATTTTTGGCAACCTCGATCATATTCAGTGCGTCGGTCAGATCTTCACCGCCCCAGTCCTCGATTCCCTCGCCGCCCTTATTCCCGCGGTAATGAGTGGCCAGCACGACATATCCCCAGATAGCGGTCGAGGCGAGCATCAAATATGCGGTCAGGTCGCTGAGCGCCCCGCGGTCACCGGAGCCGCCGCGATTCCAGATCAGGACCGGATAGACGCCCTCATCTTCGGGCCGGGCCAGGCAGCCGCGGACGGTAAGGCCGTCGGAGAGGTAGCTGATTTTTTCAACGATGGTTTTTTCTATAAGGTCGGGGCTGTAGAATCTCCCGACGACCGTCGCGGCGTTCTTTTTAAGCGTGATAAGTTCACGCGTGCGGATGATTCCGTCGGTTATCGGCACCGTTCGCGGCTCCTTCTGACGCGCGCTAGAATATCAATCCGATCCGAAGGCCAAGCCCGAATTGCAGGCTTTTGATATCATGTGGAATGTCCGGGACAACCTCGCCGGTATCATCGAAATCTTGAGATGCGGGGTCATCGCCGTACCATCGCTGAGTCTGATCCACTGAGGCGTTCATATATGCGAATCCGGCGTTAAGATCAAAGAATGGACGGTATCCCCGCCTGATGTCGCCAAACAGGAAATATCCCTCCGCAGACAAGGAAATTCCATAGCCGACGCCATTGGCCTCGCCGATTTTATTTCGCAAAAGGTGGTTGTCGTGGTCGGAGACAAATACCGGGCCAAGGGCAGCTTCGAGGTCGAGCCCGGTACGCTTTTCGGGATTGATCCGCATTATCGTCCCGAAAACAGGCATGGCATAAGTCACTTCGTACTCAAGAGCCTTACGCGAACTTGAGAGATTAATGCGAAGCGAATCGTCATTATACTGCCAGCCATCATATCCGATTATATCAAAGTCCCATTTCTGATAATGGAAACCGAGCAGAAAAAACAGGTCGATTTTTTCTCCGGAGTAGTAGAGCCTGGCCGCGTTTATGTCCAGCAGGAACGCGCTCAGCCGGGTGCTTGACTCAGTATAACTGAATTTCCCATCGAACACGCCCGGCTCGGTTTTCCAGTCATGGTCTTTCATAAGTCCGTCGGGATTACCGAAATTAGCTCGCAACGAGGTGCTTATATACCAATCGGTTCTGCCGCCTTCCTCGGAATAAATCCCGATTTCGGCGCCCGCGAGCAATATGTCCAGAGGGAATTCAAGCTCGCTTTTCCGCCATTGCGTCTGACCAAGGGTGTCCAGAAAGTAAAAATCCATAATATATTCGGTGTGGCCTGAGTTGAGAGAGACGGCCGGGGAGGCGAACACGTATAATTTGCGCACGGAGGGTGTCCCGGGAGTCTGGGCCATTGTGGCGGCTGTCAATAACAGGATGACCGGCAATATCAAAGCTGAGATATGTTTCATGTTGCGTTTCCTGATGCGTCTTTTTCCATACTATAACTGCATTTACCGGGTATTGTTCTCCTATTTAATCTCCAGTGAAACCGCAGTAACTGTTCCGAAGGTCTCAGGCGACTTATCAAACAATTCCCTGTTTCCGGTGATGACGACAGCAAGGTTCTCCATATCAATATACTTTCTAGCGGCCTCGTTGCAGTCCTCAAGCGTCACCCTGCGGTATTCCTCCAGGTTCTTTTTTATCTGATCAGAGGGGAATCCCATCAATTCCAGCATCGCCCTGGCCTCGACAATTTTGCTCGGTGTGTCATAGTTGAAAACGTAGGAGTTTATGATTGATTCTTTGGCCAGATCCATCTCCTCCCTGGTGATGCCGCCGGCCTTGACGTCGGCCATAATATCGAGCATCATCCGGAGTGCCTGCGACATCGCATCGGCCCGTGTCTGGCAATAGCCAAAAAGCGTTCCGTTCAGGGGTCGGGTCCAGAGATATGAACCGACCAAGTACGCCAGTCCGGCGGAGGTGCGCACCTGCATCATCAAACGCGAAGAAAAGCCGCCGCCACCCATGGCGAAGTTCAATATATCCATAGCATAACGATCGGGATTCTTGCTGTCCATGCTGAGATGCCCGAAACACAGGTGAGCCTGGTTGATGTCTTTTTCGACATAGTACACGCCGGGCCGGTATTTCGGTTTGGCTTCAGGAATCGCTTCAATGCTGACACCGGCCTTTTCCCAGCTCATCAAGTATGTCGCCAGGAGACTTTGTAATTCGTCAAGCGTCATATCGCCCGAGACGGCCAGGATGCAGTTGTCAGGGTTGTAAAATTTCTCATAGTGCGCGCGGATGTCGGCTTCGGTAATATTGTCCAGCGTCGCCAGGGTGGGGTAATAACTGTATGGATGACCCTCATAAACGGTCTGATAGTACACGCGGCGAGTCAGGCGGCCCGGATCGTCGTTCTGGCGTCTAATGCGCTCCCTGGCATTTGCCAGCTCGAGTGCGATCTTGCCGGAATCGAATCGGGGTCGGATCAGCATGTCGGAAAATATTTCGAAACACAGTGCAATGTCTTTCTTCAGCGCCGAGACGCTGATTGAGAAATAATCCTTATCAGCATCGCTGGAAGTATTCGCCGAGATGAAATCAAGATCGAGATCGACCTGTTCCGGGCTGCGTTTGCCTGCACCGCCGGACCGCATCAGAGTTGCGGTGAGATCAGACAGGCCGAGCTTTTCCTTCGGGTCGTGCACCGATCCACCATTGAAATAGCCGGTGACGGAAAAGACCGGCAACTGGTGATCTTCCAGAAAATAGATTACTATTCCATTGTCAATTTCGAAGCGGACCGGATTCGCCGGCTCAAACTGCAAGGGAGGGAATTTCATTTCACGAGGATTTACCGCAAACAGCAAGGGTGCCGTAAGCATGATAATCAGGGTAAGAAGGCAAATGTTCTTCATCACCGGGTACCTCCTCCGCTGTTTGCCGGTATTAGGGTGGCGACGGTACGGTTTGTCCCGGTGAAATAGTGATCGGCGACACGCATGATATCTTCCGCGCTCACCGCTTTCATGCTGTTTCTGAATGTTTTGAGATATTCCCAATTATGGGTCAGGTTTTGCGAGAAAGCCAGGATCCGTGCCAGGCCCATATTGCTGTAGGCTTCCCAGATGAAAGCGGCATCGATACTGTTTTTTATCTTCTGCAGTTCTTTATCTCCAACCGGATCGGTCTTGAGTTTGTCCAGTTCGGCATAAATGGCCTGTTCCAGCTCCTGGGTGGTGGTGCCATTCATGGGGTAAGCATATATATTGAAAGCGCTGGCATGCGGATCACCGAGAAAATTCCCGGGGAAGACATCAACCGAAATGTCAAGGCAGATCTGCTGGTCCAGTACCAGGGACTTGTAAAGCCGGGAGGTTCTCCCCTGGCCGATCAGACGCTCGATCACCTGAAAGACCGGATCATCCGGGTGGTCGTAGGCAACCTTGTGATAGCTTATGAAAACCGCCGGATTGGCCTCATACAGCAATTCCACGCGCCGTTCGCCAGTCTGTTCCAGCTCAACCGTGTAAATCGGATTGGGATCAGGGCGTCGGGGAATAACACCAAAATAATCTTGTGCAAGTTTCTTGACCTGCTGCAGACGGACGTCTCCCACCACCGCAACGGTCAGGTTCTGGGGAGTATAGTACATGTCGTGAAAACGCATCAGGTCGTCACGAGTAAGGTTGTTGATCTCAGACTGCCATTCCCAGTAGATCTGGTACGGATGGGCGATAAAGGCTGTCCCGATAAGCTGTTCGAAGAGCTTGCTGTTGCTTTTGTTTTCAACCGACAGGCGGCGTTCTTCGCTGACCACGTCGCGCTCCGGGAAGAATTCCCGAAGGACCAGGTTTTTCAGCCGGTCCGATTCCATGGCAAACCATAGTTCAATCCGATTGGACGGCAACGAAACATAGTAGGAAGTAAAATCATACCTGGTGAGGGCGTTGAATGACGCGGCCCCGTTACGGGTGTAGAGCATGTCGAATTCATTCTGAATCACGTACTGAGAACTGGTGGCAGTCAGGGAATCCAGCACCGCTTCAAGCTTTTCAATATATTTGAGATGCGCATCGAGCTTATTCGGTTCGCCGAGCCTGATGCGGCGAGTAGCGCGCCGGGCCTGGTCGATTTTAGCCCAGACCGAATCCTCTTTCACCATTAGTTCTGCCTCGGCCTCGTAGTCGGTTGTGCCAATCAGGCGTGACCCTTTGGACATCATATGTTCAAGAAGGTGTGCGGTTCCGATATCGCCGATGCGTTCGTAGGCAGAACCGGCCCCAACACAAATGTACCCGGAAAAAACCGGCGCGGTATGGCGCTCGACAACAAGAAAGGTCAATCCGTTGTCGAGTGTGAAACGCTCAACGGAAAACTGCAATTCGTCCTCGGCGGCGAATGCCGCCGTCAGCAGCAGGATTAGAATGACCGGGTATCGTATCCTTTTCATAATGCTCCTCTCATATTGACTCAGGTCTGTTTTTCGCGGCGAACCTTATTTCGCATTACATTGCCCAGTTCGTTTTTTCGGCCAGGATTGAGGATTTTGGAAAGTAGTTCCGGCGTTGTCCTGCCGTTAACAAGGGTTTTTTCCCCATCAAAGAGATCGGTGTGAATCATGTCTGCTCAGTCCCGCCTTCTTAATTCTGCCAAAATACTTTCAACCTGTCGCCTGATTATGTCACGAACCCGGGCGTACCCTTGACGGCGTGCTTCCTCCGAAGGGTAGAGTCTATCAGGATTTATAATGTCCCAGTGATTCGTTTTCACCGATTTTGGAATCGGGGGGCAATTCTCTCTGGCGTTGCCGCACAGGGTAACCAGATGATCCGCCCAGTTAATAAGTGAATTGTCCAATATCGTGCTGGATTGGCCGGAAATGTCGATGCCGACTTCCTTCATGGAAGCTGCGGCCACGGGGTGGACTCCGGCGGCGTATATGCCGGCAGACCTGATTTCGAACTGCCCGTCTGAAAGCGTTCGCGCGAACGCCTCAGCCATCTGGCTGCGGACTGAGTTTCCCGAACAAACGAAAAGGATGCGTATCATCATTCAGACATTCCGGCCGCAGCACTTTTTGTATTTTTTGCCGCTGCCGCAGGGGCAGGGATCATTGCGGCCGACTTTCTTCCCCTCTCGTTTGACCGGCTGCGCCTTGCCGCGCTGCGAGGCGGCCACCATCGGGTTGGCTTCCTCGGCCTGGCGTGCGGAACCGAATCCCATCCCGACCGTGTCCTGATGCGATGTCACCATAGACCGTTCGGCCGCCTCCCGGCGTCGCTCCTCGCGCGATTTTTCAGGCATGTTTACCTGGAGCTTGTAAACCATCCCGACGATTTCCCGGTCGACGGTTCCGATCATCTCGCTGAAGATTCGGTATGCTTCCCGTTTATATTCGATTAAGGGATCGCGCTGGCCGTAAGCCCGCAGGCCGATCCCCGTTTTGAGCTGATCCATCTCGTACATATGGTCGCGCCAGTGCCGGTCAATGGTAATCAGGACGGCATACCGTTCCAGTCTGCGCATGATCTCTTCGCCGTAAAGATTCTCCTTGTGCCGGTAGAATGTCAGGATCGCGTTCTGCACCTGCTCGAAGAGCCGCTCATGGGTCAGCTGTGGAATCTCCTCATTCTTGAATTCCAGATTCAGCAGGTAGATGCGGCGCAGCTCATTTTTGAATCCGGTCAGGTCCCAGTTTTCAGGATATTCCTTGACCGGACAATATTGGTCGATCAGACTCTGCAGGACCTCGTCGATGAGTTCCAGCACTTCATCCTTGATTGACTCGCGTTCCAGGGCGGCCAGGCGGCGATCATAGATAACCTCGCGCTGGGAATTCATGACGTCGTCATATTCAAGGGTATGTTTGCGGATGGAAAAGTTCTGCATCTCGACCCGCTTCTGGGCTCGCTCAATGGCTTTAGTAACCATCTTGTGGGTAATAACCTCACCTTCTTCGACTCCCATTCGATCCATTATTTTGGCGATTCGATCCGAACCGAAAAGCCGCATCAAATCGTCCTCCAGTGAAAGGTAGAAGCGCGATGAACCGGGGTCACCCTGACGGCCGGATCGCCCGCGCAGCTGCCGGTCGATACGCCGTGACTCATGACGCTCGGTGCCGATAATGTGCAGACCGCCCTTTTCCACGATCCCCTTTCCCAACCTGATATCGGTTCCGCGGCCCGCCATGTTGGTGGCAATGGTAACCGCGCCGGGCTGGCCTGCCAGTGTAACAATCTCAGCT
>CP070796.1:2733092-2745231 GCA_020343475.1 Candidatus Zixiibacteriota bacterium | reverse complement strand
CCTGACCACCTCGTTTCGGGCGAAGGAGAAGCCGTCATTCAGGTCGGCATAGCGGTAGGCCAGCTCAAATTCACCTTCCGGCCGGCAAATTACCCGGACTTCATTTGAAGAGAGCGACTGCGATCGATCGGCGAAAACCGCCCGGACCGATACATAATACTCCACGCCATTGTTAAGGTCCCGGACAGGCATCGTCTCGAGCCGGTCCTCGGGATCGGTATCACCGGGATATGGTTCCGAATTAATGGACCTTATTTTTCCGGGAAGGTTACGCCTGCCATATTTATCAAAGAGAGGTTTTGTGCTGATGTAGATATTATATCCTGATAGCCTGACATTATCGGCGCAGGGGGTATCCCAGGTCAGAAAGAGGGAACCGTCGTCCGGCTGCACTGTCAGGGTGGTCGGGACGCACTCAGTCTGTTCTGGAGTGACTTCAATGCGGGGCGGGGCACACTGCATGGCAAAGGCGGCCGGCATAAGTAAGATACAGATTTTCTTCATAGTATGGTCAACTCCGTCTGTCTCGGACATAAAAACCGTCCGCCACTCTCGGTGACCGCCAGGTCTTCTTCAAGTCCAACATATCCAATTCCGGGGAGGGAAATACCGAATTCAATTGTGAACACATTGCCCTCTTCCAGGGGGATTTTTGGGGTGGTGCCGTACCGTGGCCAGTTCGGGCCGACAATAGCCGCGCCGTCGTGAACCGAACGCCCGATCTGATGGCCGAGGGCATGCTGATATTCAGGATAGCCGCGCTCGTGAAGCCGCCTGCGAGCAACCGCGTCAATTTCGTACCCTTTCATGCCGGGTTTATACAGTTTCGAAACCTCGTCGATAATTTCGCGGACTGCGGTAAAGGCCTTGATCAGGTCCCCCGGTGGAGCGGCTTGATCGCCATTCCGGCAATAGGCCAGACGCTGGATATCGGAGCAGTAACCATTGAACCGAGCGCCGAAATCGACGTGCAAAAGGTCGCCCGGCTCGAGCACAGCGTCTGTCGGACACCCGTGGCCCGGGTCGGTCTTGTCGCCGGCGTTGGCAATCGTCTCGAAGGAAATAACGGCTCCCAGCTCCTCGATATTGGTACTTATCACTTCTGCAATCTCGATTTCCGACATACCGGGTCGAATCTCATCCAGCGATTTATGCCAGCAGTCGCTTGCAAGAATTGCGGCGGTCGAAATCCGGCCGATTTCATCCCGCAGCTTTCGGCCTCGAAGCAGCGAGACAAGTTTTTCCGAGGAGATAATCCGCTCGATATATGGCGTCCCCTCAAGATATTTAAGCAGTAATTGATGCATTCCGTATGACAACCCGTCGGCAGCAGGATCATTAAGGGAATAATTCAGGGCGATGCGGTTGGGATCGAATTGCTCAATCAGTGCCCTGATTTCGCGGCCACAATCTTCAACATACGGGGCGACACGCCGGAACCGGCCCGATCGCTCTAGGTTGGCGACATCGTAATTACCGACCAGCGCCGTTGTCTCACCATCGCGGGGAATAAAGAAAGCCGACTGCCAGACGACTTTGTGGCCCACCACCAGGTCAAGCGCGGGGTCGGCCATCATAGCGGTCTCCCGGCAGAAAATCAGCCAGAGATCGATATTGAGCTCGTCAAGAATATCGACGGCTTGTTCGATTTTCAGTTTTATGAGATCCATCACACATAAATAAGGCAAAAGCCGCTATAGTCAAGAGATTCCGTGAAAATATATGTCATTCTTCTTCCGGCTCTCCCGGGGTCAGTTCGCGCTGGCAGGTCAGTTGTTCAATTTTCTGCAATGGCTTTTCCAACTGATTCCTGCGCGTTGTCACCAGGGTTTCATAATCTCGCTGCAGCCCGTTAATCCCTTTGCCCACTTTATCCATTGCCGCCAGAAAGCTTTCCCACTGTTTGTAGAAACTGTTCATCAGGGTCAGGATTTTATTGGCCGATCGTTCCAAGTTAAAGTTGTCAATTGACTGCCGCACCACCGCCAGAAGGGCGTACAGCGACCACGGCGAGCAGACGATTACTTTGCTTCTGATAGCGTCATCCATGAAGGTCGGGTCGTTTTCCATGAGGAAGGCGTATCCCTGTTCATGAGGGATAAACACGATAACAAAATCAAGGGTATTCTGGGCCGGATCGATGTAATCCCGGCCGGTCACGCTTTTGATGCTGCTTCGAGCATCCCTGAGAAATTGCTTTTTGAAATTTCCCCGCGTTGTTTCATCGGTCGCTTCGATATACTGCCTGAAATTATCCAGGGGAAATTTGACATCCATGTTGATAATGCTGTTATCCGGCAAGAGGAAAGTAAAGTCCGGGCGATCCCGGGTCTCTCCCAGCTCTTTTTGCTTTCTGTAGTTGATTCCCTCGACCATGCCCACCAGATGCAGAATGTCCTCGGCCACCCGTTCGCCCCATTGCCCGCGCTGGCGTGCCCCCGAAAGGACTTTGTTCAGATTGGCCGTGACTTCCTGAAGTCTCAGGGTCTCTTCAGATTGTGTCTGCAGTCCCTGGCGCAATTCACCGAATTTCTGTTCGCGATCTTTCTCGAAGCTGGCAATCAACTCGCGAACGCTGTTCATCTCCGCCTTCATTTGCTGCAGGGTGCTGTCAATCAGTTCCTTTTTTCCGGTCAATTCATGGAGATTGACCTGTGTCTGTCTGGCCAGGCGCTCGTCGGCAAGCTTGAGAAACTGGTCAGTGTTTCTTTCGAGCGCCTCGTGCGAAACCGAGCTGAGCGATTCGCCAATTTTATTCGTAACGTTGTTTTCAATCCGCTTTGAGAAGAGTTTTAAAACAATAAACACCGTAGCAGCCGTGGCGAATCCGAAAACCAAAGCCGAAATTAACAATTCCATATTCAGTACCTTGTGATATCCACCCTGGTTATACTGCTGATATTACGCCCCATAAACTGGTGCGCCACCTGGGAAAACCAGTCGGGAACATCCGAAACGTAAAACTTGCGGGTGGCATTGTCGCCTGACGGACGCAACATGTTTTTCAGCGACAGCACCGCCGCCACTTCGCGCGCGGTTTCCTCGGCCGAGTCGACCAGGCAGACCGCCTCACTCATTACTTTTCCGATGACCGCTTTGAGCAGCGGGTAGTGTGTGCATCCCAATACCAGCGTGTCTATATCGACATCAATAAGGGTTTTGAGATAATCCCGAGCGATCATAGATGTTGCTTCTTTTTCAATATACCCTTCTTCGACCAACGGCACAAAGAGCGGGCAGGCCAATGAAAAGACTTTTACCTGGCTGTTGCGGCGCTGGATGGCTTCGGCATACGCGTCGGACGCAATAGTCGCCTTCGTTCCGATAATCCCCACGCGGTTGTTGCGAGTATATCCCACGGCGGCTCTCGCGCCCGGTTCGATCACACCGAGCATGTCAATATCATATTCCTTCATGACCGTTTCCAATGCCGCCGCCGAAGCTGAGTTGCACGCGGCAATAATATATTTCACGTTGTGTTCGAGCAGAAAGTTTATGTCCTGGCGCGTAAAGGCGATTATGGTTTCTTTGGATCGGCCGCCGTACGGGGACCGCCCCACGTCACCGAAATAAACAATGTGTTCCCCCGGCAGCAGTCTCATCACCTCCGACGCGACAGTCAGGCCCCCGACACCGGAATCAAAAATGCCGATGGGACGATTTCTTAAATCTTCAGCAGACATTATTTACTCTCGTATTTTGATTTGAATCGTTTCAATCCGGCGTAAACAGCCTCCGCCACGTCCTGACGATATTTCTTGCTTTTCAGCAGCTTCTCGTCCTCGGGGTTGCTCAGGAAGCCCGATTCCACCAAAATGGACGGCATGAAAACTCCGTTTAGAACAAAAAAACCAGCCTGATCAAGTCCCCGGGCCCTGGTGTGTTTTGTGAGCCTTTTGCGAAACTCCATGTCCACCATCGCTGCCAGATCCGATGATTCTTCCTGAAATTCATTCTGAATCATATCGCTTAAGATAAAGCTCAAATCATCGCCCTCGTGAGCGTCAAGCGCGGTTCGCCTGGAGAGGAAGAATGCATTTTCGAGCTGGGCTGCCGCCCGGGCATCATCATTGAGAGCCGGAGCGAGAAAGAACACTTGAAAACCACGGGCTGAGCGTTTCAATGAGGCATTGGCATGAATTGAGACATAAAGATCACCGCCTGACGAGTTGGCAATGCGGGCCCGGTCATCAAGAGGGACATATTTGTCCTTATCCCGAACCATGACCACTTCAAAGAGTTTTTCCTTTCGAATCAACTTCGCCAGGCGCTTGGCAATGTCGAGCGTGATCTTTTTTTCGCGCGTACCCTTCAATCCGATGGCGCCGTGGTCATCGCCGCCATGTCCGGCGTCGATGATGATTTTGTCGATACGGTCGTCCGGACCGATTTTATCCTGATTGTTTCTGGCGATTGGCGGGGCAGTGGTATCAATGAGCGAAATCTGAATCCTTCCCGGGCTGCCGGTAAAGCCGCTTGATATTTTACCGATCGGTTTGCGCAGACGCAGAGAAATCTGCGCCGAGGCCTCAAACTGGAAGACATTCATGTCACGCAGGTACTTTCGTGATCTGCGAGCCAGAAGCTGTCGTTGGTTGACTGTGGCATCCGGGACAGTAATATTCAACCAATTGCCTTCCGATTGATATATTTCGTAATCCCGGGGTTCCGACACAAAAATCTCAATCAACAGACCGTTGGCCTTGGGGGAAAGCGCCAGATCGGTAATTGTATAGAATTCTGAATCGATCCGGATGCGTCGGCGATCACCATCCCAGGTGATTCGTTCCGGGCGAAGGTGATCAAGAACCGGCAGCATGGTCTGCGCCGGTGCGTACAGGCCGCCGTGTATCAGGACGATCGGAAAGGTTAAATTCCTGACGGTGTCATCGACATTAATGTACGGTGAATTGATAAAAAAACGGGCAGTATGCCCCTCGGTTTTCAGTGCCGCCGAAACACCGACCGTCTCCCAGGAAATCCGTTCCCCGAGGATACGGAGTAAATCGGACAGGGAAAAATAGGCAATATCATTGAGTTTCTCATGTCCGATTTTTTCTATCCCGCCGGAAATCTGGACGCTGATTTCACCTGCGGACAATCCCGAAAACAATACCAGGCAAATGCCTACTGTTAAAATGATGCACCTGACCGTCATAATTCTATTTTAATCGCCGACGATGAGCGCGTTCGATTGCCCGATCGGCTTCCTTTTTGGCAATTGCCTCCCGCTTATCAAACTTTCTACGGCCGCGGGCGGTAGCCAGTTCGACTTTTACGTACGGCCCCTTAAAGTAAATGCGTAATGGTATCAGGGTGAAACCCTTTTCGGCTGTCGCGCCGAAAAGACGCCTAATTTCCCTTTTATGCAACAGTAGCTGCCGCGGGCGAGTGGGCTCGTGGTTTTCGCGGGCCGACGGTTCATACTGGGAAATATGCAGGTTATACAGAATAACTTCACCGTTTTCCACACTGGCGTAGCTGTCTGTCAGATTTACCCTGCCCGCCCGCAGTGATTTCACTTCCGTTCCGACCAGCGCAATGCCGGCCTCACGGGTCTCGAGGATTTCGTAATCCCGCCGGGCTTTGCGGTTGGTCACAATATTTTTTTCCGGTAATCCTTTTTCCGTCATTGCAGCAATATAGAATTATGGCAGGGGCGTTGCAATTAATTTGTTGTTATCGTATCTTACACTGGCAGTGCAGGAAAGGAGAATTCATGAGGGTTGCCCTGTATCAGAACAATCCCGTCTTTGGTGAGATCGAACGTAACCTTGACGAGGCTGTTAACGCTGTTGCCGGCAGGGAGTTTGACCTCCTTGTCCTGCCGGAATTATTTGCCACCGGTTATCAGTTCAAAACCGTCGGTGAAGCGGTCACAATGGGGGATCAGGCCGGAGCAGGGCTGACTTTCGAGCGCCTTCGGATTCTTTCCCGAGAGAAAGACGCTGTCGTGGTTTATGGTTTTCCGGAACGGCACGGGATGAAGTGCTTCAACTCGGCCCTGGCGATTCTGCCTGACGCGTCTTATTTTCTTTATCAAAAAACGCATCTTTTCGACACGGAAAAAGGCATTTTTTCCCCGGGCGAAACCGGCTTTTTTACCTTTACCTTCCGCGGGATCAGGCTCGGCATGATGATCTGCTTCGACTGGCGGTTTCCCGAATCGGCCCGGAAACTGGCGCTTGCCGGAGCGCAGATTATCTGCCATCCATCAAATTTGATTCTTCCGCATTGCCCCGATGCAATGATTACCCGGGCGCTTGAAAACAACGTCTTTACGGTGACGGCCGACCGCGTTGGCAAGGAATCCCGCAGCGGGCACGAGCTTCAATTCATCGGAAGCTCACGTATAATCTCACCCGGCGGCATGATCCTGGCGCAGTTAGGCCAGGACGACGTCGGGTATCTGTCGGCTGAAATAAATCCGGCAGATGCCGAAAACAAGAAAATTACGCCCAGAAACGACATTTTTCAAGATCGGCGGCCTGAATACTATTAAGAATTTATGGTTTTCTACATACAACATTGGGATATACGGGAAAGGGCGAATTTATCGAAAAAGACTAATGATTGCGGGCATCCTGCCGATAACAGGAAGCAAGTAAATGTGAGTTCAAAAAGGGATAAATATGACGCCGGGGCAAAAAGTAAAAGCCGCACGAATTCTTGTCATTGACGATGAGCCTCAGATTACCGAGATTGTTGAGGCCTTTCTTACCAACGCCGGTCATAATGTATCTGTCTTTAACGACGGCAAAAAGGGTCTGACTCAGGCCACGGAAGTCAAGCCTGATATTATTCTGCTTGATATCATGATGCCAGATTTAGACGGCTACAGCATTTGCAATGATCTAAAAAATAATCCCTCCACGGCCAATATTCCGGTGGTCTTTTTGACCGGAAAGGACCGGAATGACGATCAGGGCCGATCATTCCAGGCGGGGGGGGACATGTACATCAAGAAACCGTTTTCCTGTGAACGACTTCTGGAAATTGTGAATATAATCCTCATGTCGACCGGCAGACATTGAAATTTTTTTGTTGCTTTTTTTGTGCGCTGCACTATATTTTAATGGAATGCGGCGAGGATGAAATCGCATGAAGATCATAAAGCGATACAAGAATCGCCGGCTCTATGACACCGAACTGAAAATATATATCACCCACGCCGAGCTGATGAATACTATTAAGAAAGAAGTACCCTTTATCGTGGTGGATTCCCGTTCCGGTAAGGACATTACGCTCTCGGTCCTGGGGCAGGTTCTGGTAGGAGAGGTCAAAACCTGGCATGATATAAAGAACTCAAAGGAAGTATTACTGGAAGTCATAAATCGAGGAGGAAAAAAGTCCATGACGATTCTAAGAAACACTTACCTGGCATCGGTGGGAATTTTTAATCTTACCAAGAAAAAGGCGGAGGAGATTATCGACTCTCTTATCAAGGCTGGCCAGATCTCAAAGACCGATCGCAAGGACGCCGTGATGGAGTTGCTTGATCGGGCGGAGAAATCGACGTTGACCCTCAAGGAGAGGATTGTCAAGGAAACCGGTTCCATTCAGAAAGTGGTTGCCATGGTCATTGAAAAGATCAAACCCGCCAATAAGAAAGACTTCGAGTAACTCAACAAGAAAATCGACAGGTTGACCAAGGCTCTGGAGAAGCTGTCGAAGCAATGATGATATCTCAGCGGGAGTGACAGGGCCACCTGTCACTCCCGGCCCAACGGAGCCCTGCCAGAAAACCGCTTGAAAATTTGCTAATTCTCATTAGATTGCAGCCGATGAAGCGACTGAATCTTTTGGGTAATACTGTCTCAGATCTCGAAAACCTGATGCTTTCGTTCGGTGAAAAACGGTATCAGGGCAGGCGACTCTTCAAGTGGCTCTATCAATCCCTCCAGCATGATTTCAGCCGGATGACCGACCTTTCGCAGGAGTTGCGAGAGGTGCTTGCGGAGCGGTATACATTCGCCGGACTTGAGCCTGTCAATAGTGCCCGTTCGGTTGACGGAACCGAAAAATTTCTTTTCCGCCTTTCGGATGAAGCCGTGATTGAATCAGTCCTTATCCCGGACGGCGAGAAACGAACCGCCTGCATTTCCAGCCAGGCAGGGTGCGCGCTGGCTTGCAGTTTTTGCTCGACCGGGCAGATGGGATTCAAGCGCAACCTTATTCCGGGAGAGATTATCGGGCAGCTGTTATTCCTTCGAGAGCGATACGGTCGGGGGGCTTTTCACAACATCGTTTTTATGGGCATGGGTGAGCCGCTTCTCAACTATGATAACATGGTTAAAGCGATTGAGATCATTTCTTCGGAGATCGGGCTTTCGGTATCGGCCCGCAAGATCACGGTTTCGACGGTCGGTATCGTTCCCGGAATCTATCAGCTGGCCGATTCCGGTCTTAAGGTTAATCTGGCCGTTTCACTGCACGCCGCCACTGACGAAAAAAGAAGAAAAACTATGCCGATCGCCAATAAATTCGGTGTAAGGGAGCTGGCCGAGGCCGCCGGCTATTTTGCCGGGAAGAGGAAGAAGCGGGTGACCTTTGAATATTTGCTTATCGGCGGATACAATGACTCCAGGCAGGATGCGATAGACTTATCGCGCGTGATTCAGGGAATACCCTGCAAAATCAACGTAATCCTCTACAATCCTGTTACCGGCCTTCCATATTGGCGACCGATCCGGGATGAGGTTGATTATTTCACCGGAATCTTATATCCACGCGCCCCGGCGGTGACTATCAGGAAAAGTCGCGGTCTGGATATCGCTGCCGCCTGCGGTCAACTTGCCGGAAAATACATACAAAATTGAATAGAGGAGTGTGCTTGAATGAATGGACGAATCTGGACAAGGTCCCTGCTTGTTGTGCTGATGCTGGGGTGTCTGCCCGCCGCCGCATCCGATTTTGAAATCGGGGACATCGCGCTCTCGTCACAATCTTGGGGAGATCAGACGGCGACCTTTTCGGTCAAGAATATCAGTCCTGAGCATAAGACGATAACGGCATTGGCCACCGTTGACTATTCGAATAATTATCTTACGCCGAGCCGGTCAACCAAAACCGTCGTGGTGCTGGGATCGGAAACATCAACCATCGTCCGACTGCCGGTTATTATCCCAGGCAATTACGGCAAGTGCAGTGTCAAAATTGATCTGTATGACGTCATCGATTCCCTGGATATGCCGCTGGAGTCACAGTTGATTCAATCCAGGGAGATTTCGATTGATTTCCCGATGGCTGAGGACCTGAAACCGATCATCATAGAAAAACTTCATGTGCCGAATTTTGTCGAGGAAAATGACTATTTCGACAATTTCATTAACCGGGCGCTGGTCTTTCTTCTGCATCGGGGAAAGACAGTCGATGAGATCACGACGCTGGTTAATGCCGAGACTGATTTTGTGAAATCGGCGATTACCGGGCTGGTCGAAGCCGGGTATCTGGCCGAGAAAGAAAACAGTCATACGACCGCTTTTGAAGTAATTGATCAGGAAGATATACGGGCGCTGCGCTCCTCAATCGATGAGACTGCGGGAGATGTCGTTGAGGTTATCAGCGGCAATCTGTCAGCTTATGACAGCACCATTGCGGCGATGATTGCAGACGGGAAGCTGACCGCGGACCCCGGTAACGTGGTCGATCCGGGTTCGGTTCTGCATCATAAGTACCCGGTAATTATAGGATTGCTTCTCTGGGACATTCTGGGACGCGAATTCGTAAATGATGGCAAGGTATTCAACATCTTTGAAAACTCGGATCCCTGCAATGCCTTTATGGGCGATTTCATGTATCTGGTCCATGGTACGGATGACGATGTTGGCAAGGGCTTTTATTATTATATAAAGGATAAGCGATCCGAGCAGTTTCATTGCGGGATAACCGCTATGCCGATTCTCTGCGACCCTCGCTACCGGGAGCTGGGAACCAGGAATGTGTATGTCAATTGGTCCTTTGTCAAGAGCCAGGCGGCCATTTTCTATTTCTACAGCGAGAATAAGGTGCGAGGTCCTCTATCGATTCTCATGGACGGTGCAATGCCGTTTGTTGACGGCTTGAAGAAAATCGTCGACGAGACTTTCGGCTCCAGGGGCGAGGATTCCGGTATCCGAGGCGCCCGTCTGTGGTGCTGGAATCTGGTTGTCAGCAAGGTGATGGCGCAGCTGGAGCAAAAGCAAATCCTTGAGCGAGAAGGTCTTGGTCTGTTCTCGTTCACAAAGACGTATGTTCCCAAATGAGACGATATGTTATAATCGGGCTTGCCGCACTGGTCTTTTTCATGTCCAGCTGCGGCAAAAAGAATCCGCCGCGCGATGAAATCCCCCTGATTAAGGGACGGCTGGGCGAATTGCAGGTAGCTCTCCGGGAGCGTAACGCGGAGCATATTGATTCGATGCTTTCGCCCATCGGACGGGAATTGGGTTACAGCGGAACGGAAATCCTTACTTTGGTGTATCCGGATGAGGATGCGACTTTTCTCGGACTCAGCCGCAAGGAATTCTCTTATACTGCGGATCGGGCGGTCGTGACCTGTTATATTCTTGCCAATTCCGCCGACTCTGGCCGGGCTGTAGAATTGCTGTTGGAAAAACGTCATGACCGATGGTTCGTTCGGCGTTTTGATCTGAAATAAGAACGAGCGCCCGGTTCAGGCGCTCGTATGAAAAAAATTGTTGCCGTCAGCTCTCGTTAGGTAAAGTCTGGCTGGTGGTTGTACGTTCCTGGAGGATTTTGGTGTAGCCTTCCTGGTTTTGCAGCAATTCGATCGCTTTTTTGATCCCCGCATTGGTTTTCAGAATAACCTCCTCATACACGCCCCGCTCACCCGCGATCTTCGCAATAATTTCGCGCCGGATAGCCCTCTTGATATAAGGAAGCGAATTTTCGAAGTCGGCATCTTTTTCCTTTTCAATTTGCGTTTCAAATTCCTCGATTGAAGCCGCGAACAGATCCTCTTTGTCTTCATCCTCAATCAAATCCTTCATTTTATCCAGCGAGATTTCCATAGCCGTCTTATATGCAAAATCCTTCTCCTTGAGGTAGGCCCGATATTCTGCGATCATTTCATCTGTTACGGTTACATCACGGTTAATCTCGGGATGAGCGGCAACATACTTGACGGCGTAACCGAAGAACATTGATTTTCTCTCCATGTTGATCTCGATCGGGGTCAGGAAAGGCTCTTCTTCCAGCTCGATATCGGGCATGATACCGCCACCGCCGTACACCAACCGTCCACCGTTGGTATAAAAGATGTCCTTTTCAGTAACCGCCATTGTGTCGGTCGTCAGGCTGTCGGCGTTATCCTCTTCATTCGCCAGATCATGCGGAGTGGATGGTTTATTCTGATTTTCGGGTCTCTGGATGCACCTTCCCGACGGAACGTAATATTTGGCCGTGGTTAGCTTCAGGGTGACTTCGCCATCGGATCCAAGCGGAAAGATTTGCTGAACCAGACCCTTGCCGTAGGTTGGCCGGCCCATAATTACGCCCCGATCCCAATCCTGTATGGCGCCCGCAACGATTTCTGACGCCGATGCCGTTCCTTCATCAACCAGGACTATCATCGGTTTGTCGATGGGGAAAAGCGGGGGGCGGGTTGAATAGTGACGCCGTTCTGACTCCACACTCTTGCCACGGGTATACACAACCAGCTTGCCGTCATCCAGGAATAGGTCCGCCGTTTCCACTGCCTGCTGCAATAATCCTCCGCCATTTGAGCGCAGGTCAAAAACCAGGCCGCTGACATTCTGATCATTCAGCGCCGTTATCGCCTCCCGGAGCTCATTACCGGTTTCCTCGGCGAATCGCGAAAGACGGATGTAACCAATGTCAGTACCATCGATCAAACCGTAATAATTAACAGTCTTTAGTTCAATTACAGCCCGCTCAATCTCGAAGTCCAGCAAGTCGAGAATTCCCTCGCGCTTGACTGAAAGGTTAACCAGGGTACCGGCTTCACCTCGCATCAACTTGGCAGCATCACTGGTGGTCATCCCAAAGGTCGACGTGCCGTCAATCTTGTGAATGACATCGCCCGAACGCAGCCCTTTTCGGTACGCAGGTGCCCCCTCAAACGGTGTCACAACAATAATACGGTTATCGCGGGCGTCGATTTCAATGCCAAGCCCTT
>CP070796.1:2729622-2732992 GCA_020343475.1 Candidatus Zixiibacteriota bacterium | reverse complement strand
AAATGTTTCGGGATGTTATGGCAGGCCCTCCGGCAGATCGAATTGCGTCATCAATTTCCCGCAGGAATGCAATCTTCTCATCAAGCGCAATGGTGAACGGATCAATTTCATATGATGATGTGTACTCGGCCGTCACCGGTTCTACAGGTGCCAGCGATATTGCTGCCTTGTTGACGATCGCCGAGGCTTCGGCCATCCGGAGCGCCAGCCACGCCCGGCCACGGACCGCTTTTTCCTCAAGCCTGTCGGTAGATGCAAATCCCCACGCCCCGTTTTTCAGAACCCGGATTCCGATCCCGGTCGAAACGGTGCTTTCAATGGGTTCAACCGTGCCGCTGGAAATCGAGAGGTTTTCATCTTCGATCGTCTCCAGGCGCACATCGGCATACTCCGCGCCCCGGGCACGGCATTCATCAAGTGCAGTATAAGCCAGCCTTTTTTTGTCCATAACCCTTTCCGGTGATGGCAATATAAGAAACTTCAATCCTCAATGTCAAATCGTATCAAAAAAGAGGCTTGTTGCCGGGCGATCGATTGCTTAGTATACGAGCCAATATATCCCGTTGGTGAGGAACTGAATTGGAGCGGATATGAGAAAACGGCCATTGATACTCTGGTTTCTTGCAGTCATGATCACTTTTAGTTCGGTAGTGTATCAGCGCCTGACCGGGCCCACCCATTCTGTACGCGGCAGCCTTGATATCGGCGGTGAAATTGTGAAATTCAGGCTGCTGCGCACTCATGTTACGACCTCGGATGCCACCATGAATATCGCTGCTCCGGATTCACAGGTTACCGGATTTCTAGGTTGGCGACGGTATAAAAGCCACGATACGCTGCGCAGAGTGGAGTTGGAGCGGCAGGGCGAGAACCTACTGGTGCGCATTCCGAAACAACCGGCGGCCGGAAAAGTAATCTATCAGGTTACCCTGGTTGATGCCGCGGGAACGAAATATGAACTGACCGAACAGCCGGTGATTATTCGCTTCAAGGGACCGGTTCCGATTTCAGTTCTAATCCTGCATGTAATTCTGATGTTTGCGGGGATGCTGCTGTCAACCCGGGCCGGACTTGGTGCGTTGTCCAAAGAGCAAAGGCTGTTCCGGCTGACAGCCTGGACATCGGCTTTGATTTTCATCGGCGGCTTGATTTTCGGGCCGATCGTGCAGAAGCTGGCCTTCGGAGAATTCTGGACTGGCTGGCCCTGGGGACATGATTTAACCGATTCCAAGACCGCCTTCGCCATGATCTTCTGGCTGATGGCGCTCTGGCGAACAAGGAAGTCCGGGAAGGGGCGCTATTTGGTGGTTGCCGCCGCAGTGGTGACGCTTCTTGTATACCTGATACCCCACAGTGTACTCGGCTCGGAGCTAGATTATACGAAAAGCGGCGTGTAAACAGCACACGCTTGGCAGCACGGTACTCCGACTTTAATACTCCCAGGCTTTTCCCTGGTGGCACGCTTTTGATCCAGGTGTAATCGCTGGCTTCATTAAAGATTTTACCGAAGGCAGTTGAACCGCGGGCCGGCGATAGTGTGGCGCCGTGCCGGTTTGGTTCTCAGTCTCTCTTTTTCGGAGAAGCCTGCGCGGCTTTCAGGCGGATTTCCTGGTCGTGCTTTTTAAGAGTCTCGATAATTTCATCAAGATCACCTTCGAGGATTTCGTCGAGGCGATGCAGCGTCAGACCGATGCGGTGATCGGTGACGCGCGACTGGGGAAAGTTGTATGTGCGGATCTTGGCTGAACGGTCCCCGGAGCCAACCATTGCCTTCCGCTCCCGGGCGATTTCACGGTTCTGCTCCTCGTGAGCCTTATCCAATAGCCGGGCGCGGAGCACTTTCATTGCCTTGGTTTTATTCTTGTGCTGCGATTTCTCATCCTGACAGGTCACCACGGTGCCGGTCGGGAGGTGCGTGATACGCACCGCCGAATCGGTTGTGTTGACCGATTGGCCGCCGGGACCGGACGACCGGTAAACGTCGACCTTAAGGTCATTCTCGCTGATTTCCATATCGACTTCTTCGGCCTCAAGCAGAACCGCGACCGACGCAGCAGATGTATGAATGCGGCCGGAAGACTCGGTGACCGGGACCCGCTGAACCCGGTGGACTCCTGATTCATATTTCAGGCTTCCGTAAACCGATTCGCCGTTGACCAGAAAAACCGCCTCCTTCAGGCCGCCGATGCCGGTGGGATTGGTTGATAGGATTTCGATTTTCCAGTGTTTTTTCTCGGCATACTTGGTATACATCCGGTATAAGTCGGCGGCAAATATCGCTGCCTCCTCACCGCCCGTTCCGGCTCTGATTTCGACGATGGCGTTTTTGGCGTCGTGCGGATCACGAGGAGTGAGCAGAAGATTCAATTCCGTCTCGAGCCGGATAGATTCCTCGGTGGCCGTTCTCAATTCCTCTCTGGCCATCTCAAGCAGTTCGGGATCCCTTGTGCTCTGGATGATGTCCCGGGCAGCGGCTGCGGCCTCAGCGAATTTTCTGTACTTCCGACCGGTTTCGATAATTTCTTCGATTTCACGCCGTTCGATCGAAAGCGATTTCAGCCTGGCCTGGTCGGAGAGCACCGCCGGATCCATCAGAGCATCATTAAGCTCAGCAAGACGCTTTTCGTACTCTTCAATGATATTCAACATAATCCAGTTATCATTTCATTTTCAAGCTTGGGAATATAGAAGCTTCAACGCTAAAGGCAAGTCCTTTTAACGCTCAGGCGCGATTCGGACATTCCCAACGCCGCTTCCAGAGCAACAATTGCCACCTCCATCTGCTCGGGAGACGGCTCTTTTGTGGTGATTCTTTGAAGCCACAGCCCCGGTTTGATAAGCAGTCGGGTCAGACGGTTGTCGCGGGTTTTGCCCGACAGTTTTAACAGCTCATAGGAACCGCCCGCGACCAGCGGCAACAAGGAAAAATGGATGGCGAACCGTTGTGGCAGGGTAGGGGGCGTCCCGGTAATGAGGGCAAAAATGGTATCGGATACGGCATAAATGAGAATCGCCACCAGGACCACGATCAGGATGAAACTGGTTCCGCAACGGGGATGAAGAGTGGTGTGTCTGCTGACGTTGTCGGTAGTTAATTCCTCGCCGTTTTCATAAGCGTAAATTGACTTATGCTCTGCTCCGTGATATTGAAAAACTCGCCGGAATTCCCCAAAAAGCGATATTACCCAGACATATCCCAGAAAGATTGCAATCCGAATGGCACCGGCAATGAGATTAAATGCGAAGGCGTCCTTTTCAACCTGCAAAATCGACGCAATCGCCAGCGGCAGAAAAAAGAAGAGCGCAATACCGAGCGCCAGGGCAAAGACCACCGTTGCTGCCAGAATCAGACTGCTTCTTTTCTTCTCTT
>CP070796.1:2710690-2729522 GCA_020343475.1 Candidatus Zixiibacteriota bacterium | reverse complement strand
CGCCCTGACCGATCGGCCGCCTTGATATAGTACTGCACGTGCGCTCCAGGCGAACGCCCGGGTATGCTGCCGACGTAAATCCCCTGTTGCCGGGATTCCTCCATCAGCGTCCAGTCCCACGCACCTCCGTCGACGCTATAGTACACTTTCAACGACTCGGCAATCAGCGCCGAATCCGAATGTGCCACGATGGCGGCGGTGATCTGATACGCACTTGAGGTGTCGCTCACGACCGTCAGCGGGATATGATCGATAAAAAGCATCCGGCGATCAGGCACCCCCATGGCGCGGCAATGAATGGCATCGTTGGAATACCATGATCCGGTAAAACCCAGCACCTCATATCCTGGCATGGCGTCCTGGTATAGGGCGATGGCATCATCGTCCCAGTTGCTGCCGAAGATCGGAACAAAAACCTTGCCATTTAAAATCAGCGAGTTGGTGTAGGCTGTGCCATACGGACAGTACACCCGGACAATCGTGTACGGCTGCCCCCATGGCGAGATCTGCTGAGAGAGAAACTCTGCACGGGCGTTCAGAAGTGCATAGCTGGCATCACCTGGCGAAACATCCTTGACCAGGATCGTGGTCGGGTTTAGAAACTTTGCCCAGCAGTCGATATGGTGAATCCCGCCTGACTCGATATAATCCAGCACCGTGTAATCATTGCCCAGATACGCCCGCATGATCGAATCAACCTCTTTTTGATACAGGCCCGGATTTTCATTGTACACCAGTTCGGTCGACATCGACATTCCCAGCCCGTCCGACATATGGTTACCCCCGGTGTGAATCAGATCCATGCCGTACACATCAAGACCCCACTCCAGGCCGATTATTTGCGGAATAACGTCATCCAGCGGACGGGGACGATTATAAATGTGGTCCACAATCGCCATCTGCTCATCCTGAAAGATAAACCAGGGACCGTAATCCCGGGTCCAGATCGAGTTGGTCGGAGCGATAATAAACTCGGTGTTATCCATGTTAACGCCCCCGGAGATGTATGCCGAGCGAGCGCTACTTTCATAGGAGGTGCTCGCCACAATCGTGGTGACGACCACGTCCTCCGACATCTCCGCCACCAGCGAGATTGAAATCCCCAGAGGCCAGCGAATAATCACCCCCTGGGATGGTTCCCATTCGGACGGGTTGCGAAGCACTCCCGAGGGCGGAGCGGTACTGCGGTGAGTAATCCCGATCTCATCAAGCCGCTGCATTTCCTCCTGGGTCAGACCGATCGGAAGGAAGTCATCAGAAAGCCCATCCGAGGCCGAATGCGCTGTCGCCAATATGCTTACTAATAATGTGAGGGCGATAATCAGGACGACCTTTGTCATGCCTTCACCTGTTGCCAAAAGTATGAAACATCACCCGGAGCACTTGACGAGGTAGTCTGAGGCTTATCTATTTATAATGTAACATAATTCACCATTTTCGCAATCAAAATCACCTCTTCCCCTCCACTTCCGATGAAATCTGTCAGGTGCAAACCCGGTAGATGTGACAATGATTGACAACTGCGGAATAAATTGACTTTATGAAAGGCAGACATTCCCGCCTGCCGCCTCAATTCTTCTAAAGCCCGTAGCAATCTGATAGGCAAAAAAAAGCAGGGCCATATCAACCCTGCCTGCCTTGCCGACTTATGTGGAATTTGCACAAGCCTATATCCCGCTGAAACTTATATCTTTGAAACGCAGGCTCGGTCGGCGCCATGACGAATAGACAAACGGATCATTGCCAACCTCGGTCAACTGGTTCCACAATTCGGTGAAATTGCCAGAAATATTCATCTCGTTCACCGGCTGGACAACTTTGCCGTTTTCAACATACGCTCCGACAATCCCGTATGAGAAATCACCCGTGGTCGAATTGGAATTACCCCCGATAAAGCCGGTCACCAGGATGCCCTTCTGCAGCCCTGCCACCAGTTCCTCCAGTGATTTGTCACCATAGTCAAAAACCAGGTTGGTGCTTGTGCCGACAGTCGGCTCCATTCCCAGTTTTTTTCCGTAATAGTAGCTGATATAGTACGATCTCAGGATGCCTTTATCGATTATCACCCGCCGCTTGGCAGCCATTCCCTCGCGATCAAAAAGCCTCGAACCCAAACCCGAGATGACAAAGGGATCATCGACCATGGTGAATTTTTCCGAGCCGATTCGCTGGCCGATTTTCCCCTCCAGAAAGGAACTTCTCTGCTGCAAGGACCGGCCCCCTAACGGGCCTGCCATTGCCCGTAATAGCCGGCCGGCAGCTCGGTTTTCTACGACCATGTCGTACACACCGGATTCCATCTTGGCTTGCCCGATTTGGTTCATGACGCGCCTGAACGCTTTCTTTGTAATCATCTCAGGCGCGGGCAGGTCTTTTCGAAACCGCACCTTTGCATATTCATAATCCTGCGATTTTCCGCCGGCGCCGTCGTCAATCGTGATCTCGATGTTACCCGTAAACGAGGTTCCTTCGCGTCTGCCCACGAAACCGTTGCTGTGAACTTTTACATCTTCGAAATACTCGTCGGAATATTCGGCTAAGGACGAGAGAATCTTGTCGCTCTGAG
Source organism: Candidatus Zixiibacteriota bacterium (assembly GCA_020343475.1). GTDB lineage: Bacteria > Zixibacteria > MSB-5A5 > GN15 > PGXB01 > JAFGAL01. The sequence continues at coordinate 2,726,956 of CP070796.1, read as the reverse complement.
CCACCGCGATCTCAGTCAGTGCCTGTGCGGTTTTTACTCGCTCGGCGGAAGTGATCTCGCTATAGCCGGGATCGAGAATTTTCAGATCAATCTTTTTTTGATCCTCATAGTACTTCGGATCGGGAAGCGCCCGGTATGGATCCTCGCCGAGGTATCTGGTCATCGCCACCGCGTCTTCAACAAACCTCCCCAGTGAACCGCGGCGAAGATCATTGGTGGAATGGCCGGAATAGCGATTATCGACATAAATGTTCAGCGACAGCGAGTTCTGGGTCGACTCTTTGAGATTCTCGAGCTTTCCATCGCGAACCCCAACTTCAATCTGCCGGGAGAAGGATAGGTTGGCGGCAACATCACCAGCCCCGTTTTTCTTTGCTTGCGAAATGGCCCAGCGGGCCAGTTCAAGTCTCTCTTTTTTATTCATAGTCTCACCTGTTATCTTCCTGAATATTTGGACTCATTGGCAACACCAGACCGGTCATGCTGATACGCCTCCAACTGTTATCGACGAAACCTTGACCGTCGGCAATCCCATCGATGCCGGCACCCGCTGGCCGTCTTTGCCACAGGTTCCGCTGCCGGTGTCGAGCTGAAAGTCGTCAGCTACCATGACAATTTTACTTAGCACCTCCGGCCCGTTGCCAATTATATTGACGTCTTTAACCGGCCTGGTCAGCCTACCATCTTCAATAAGATATCCGATGTCCAGGTAAAACGTGAAATCACCCGGACCGATCCGGACCTGGCCATTGGTAAAGGAATCGGCATAGAGGCCCTTCTTGACACTTCCAATTATTTCCTCCCGCTTGTGTGGGCCGGGAAGCATATAGGTATTGCGCATTCTCGGAATCGGGTGGTAGCGGAACGATTGCCTCCGGCCGTTGCCGGTCGGCCTGACTTCATAATGCCTTGCGCTGATGCGGTCATGCAGGTACCCTCTCAAGATACCATCGCTGACCAGGAAAGTCTTTTCGGCGTCATTGGCCTCGTCGTCGACATTGAGCGAACCGCGATGCCCTTCAACGGTGCCGTCGTCGACAATCGAAACAAATTTCTCGGCAACCGGTTTGCCAACCTTGTCCGCGAAAATCGACATCCCCTTGCGGTTGACGTCGGCTTCCATGCCGTGTCCAATCGCCTCATGAAGCAGGATTCCCGATTTACCGGGACCCAGCACCACTTCCATCTCGCCGCCTTCCGGCTTAACCGCGTCAAAAAGTACGACCGTCCGCTGGACCGCTTGATCGCCGATACGATTTAACGTCTCGGGAGTGAGAAATTCCACTCCCTTCCTGCCCGACAGGGAGAAAGAATTGCGTTCACGCTGTTTGTTCTGCTCGGCCGTGCACGCTCCGTAGACTGTCACCATCGGGCGATAATCGCAAACCATTCTGCCCTCCGAGGTGGCAATAAGAATGTATGAACCGCTGTCATTGAAACGGACCCTGGTTCTTATAACGCGTTTGTCCCGAGCCAGCATCCGCTCGTTAATCTTCTGCAGCAACGGAATTTTCTGATCAATCTTGACATCCTCCCAAGGGGTTTCTACCCTGTAATAATCGGGAGTGGGATGAAAACTCAAATTGGCCACGGGCGCCGTTCGAGATTCGCTGGCGATATTGGCCGCCGTTTTGGCCGCGAGTTTCATGGCTTCCGGTGTTATTTCCTCCGTGAAGGAATACCCGGTTTGCTCACCCTCGATAACCCGAATACCGACCCCGTAATCAACATCGCAAAAAGCGCGGTTGACAATGTCGTCCTCCAGAATAATATCATTATTGATTGTGTGCTGGAAATAAATGTCGCAGTAATCTCCGCCGCGCTCCAGCGCGACCGCCATTACCTTACCAATGACCCCTTCATCAACACCGAAATGAGCGAAATAATTGCTGACCTTGGCATCACCGGATGGCGCGGTTAGGGCGGCCAGCGGATTCGCCTTGAAGATGATTGGCACCGCGGCAAAGGCAATTCCCTTGGCGCCCGTTTTCAAAAAATCCCGTCGTGTAAACTCGAACATGTCAATTCCTCCTACAATCTATGGAAAAAATTTTTGGCGAAATAAAGCAGGCATAATGACATTGCTTCTTAGACGAAATAGCGACTGGAAAGTTCTGTCTTTTTGCGAGAAAACAAATACAATTGAGTACGGTATCATGGAGTTTATTGCTTTTGAACCAGTGCGACAATTTTCTTCAGCAGACTGTCCCGGTTCGCTGTTGTTACCTCGAACAGGATTATATCCCGACGTCGCTTGATCCGCTCTATTATACCGCCACCCCTGCGCGCCACAGTAGCAATCAGGCGTTTTTCCGAATCCAGGATATTTTCAAGAAGGTTCTCGAATTCACTCGAAAAACATTCCATCCTGCCGATTTCGTCTATTACAATCAGACTGCTTCTCGAATTCAACAGATCCAGGGTACTAAGAAAACGATTGAAACCACCGACGTCAACCCCATATTTCCCCACCCGGTAAGGGCTCCTGATTCCGACATGCGAAAGAACCCCGCGCTTACCCGCAAGGCTTACCAGTTCAAATCCCTTGCGAATTCTGTTTTCGCGTATCTCGGAAGTGAAGAATCCGGCTGGCCGCATATCGTGAAGAAGCGCGGCTAGCTTGACAACCAGCGTGGTTTTGCCGACGCCGGGATAACCGGTGATCAGAATATTATTGTTCGATGATTTCACCATTTTATCGAAGCATGAAACATTAGCACCATTAAAACATACACAATGAGTTACGGGTGTAAACAAAAAAAGGCGGCCTCTGCCAGCCGCCATTCTTGGCCAGAAAGTACCTGCTAAGGACAGTCAGGGGGTGGGCCCGGTGGCTCATCGTACAGGTGTGCTATCAAATAGAGAATATCCAAAAGGTTAATATTCCCATCCCCGCCATTGACGTCACCCGATGGGGGCGGTATTGGAGCCGGCCCTGTGGGATCTCCGTAAAGGTGGTCAATGAGGTATAAAACATCCAGCAGGTCGACATTTTCGTCATTGTTGGCGTCGCCGCACATATATGGCCCGGTGGAAAGCCATACCATCCCAGAACCCAAAATCGGTTCGTAATTCATCACCGCCCAATAGAATATAGGAACATACGACGAATAACCGTCCAATGTGATTGAAGCTGTCTGCCCTTGAGACGCCGACGATGGTATTGTGAAATACAGTCTCAGAACGGATCCCGCCCCGGGTGCCAATTCCGGAAGGGTCGCATCAGCATTGAACAGTGAAAACGCTGACTGCTTGCCGAAGGGATTGAAATGAATTTGCTGTTTGAATTCAAACAGGTCACTGCGGCACCCGGCGGTTGAAAACGAATCCAGCCTGATATTTAATGTTCCGCCGTACTCCACCGGAATCCTTATGCCGCTCAGCGGTACCGTGTTGCTGGCATAAATATCCACTTCCACGGTTGCGCCGGGGAATCCGCTACCCCCGAGGCCAAGCATTGAATCGGCGAGGGCGGTGATATAGTTGCTTGCGGTATAACTTCGCGATTCGCCCCCCGAAAAAGCCTGAAGCGTGACATCAAACCGTCCGCCCTGCTGATACGTATGAACCGGTGACTGTTCATATGACGACTCACCATCGCCGAAATCCCAGACCCAGGTATCGATATTCGGAAAGGTCCCCGCGCCGGTAAACGCCACCTGGAACGGAACCTGCGCCCATTTCCGGTCGGCCGTGAAATACACGTCTTTATTCGGCTCAATACCGAGTAACATGATATCTTCACCGCCTTCACAGACTTCCCAGGGGCAGTACAGATTATCCAGAGCATACCACATATTATTGCTGCCGCCCCATCCATAATTCATATGCACCATATACAGATACCCGGTCTCCCGCCAGCCGTCACCGATAATAAAATGCCCCGGGATATTGTAAAATATCGGTCGATCCTCATTGACCTCGGTCTTTATCATGTTAAACCACTGGGTAGAATCATAGTCGTTCCGAAAAACCATCTGAATTTGATCGCGATAACGGAAAAATTGCGGCAAAAAATAAATGGGATCTTCGGTTACCGCGCCCGATCCGCAGCACCCGTACGACATATTGTGTGCAACGCCTGCTTCATAACATAATTCGGCCACAGCATGCTGCTGCTCGAGAGGCTCACTTCCGCCGTAAATATCCAGTATGTTGTCCCAATCATACGGGTCGGAAAAATCTGCCGATAGAGTACAACCGGGAGTTGGATCATACCCGTCGCATGACCAATCACCCCACCACCAGTAGCTGTAGTTGCCGACCCCTTCAAGCGGCCAGCGATGATAATACAGGATCTGGGTAATCGCGGTTGCACCGCATCCCACATAGCAGAGGCCCGACACGCCGGTCGGGCAGAAAAGATTATAAGGCTCCTCCTGATGCCAGTATGATGTCAGCAACGGGCCGACCTCCTCCAGCGGAGCCAGCTTACTGTCGAGAAGGGCGGCATCAAAGGTTTTTTCATCCTGAAGAAAATAATCCCATGCGCGGCGATTTTGCCGCCCCATACGTACATCTGCCTTATCCGGCGGGCCAGCCTTCAGTGAGCCGTAAATCCTTACAAATAATCTCGTGCGATTACTCAACACATCACTGAGAAGCTTCGGAATTCCGGGCAAATTGAAATCCAGATGCGACTCCTCGCTTGAGGCTTTGATCGGGGGCAGATCCTTCAGAATTGGAACGACCACAAAACCCTCCGGTACAATATTGAAACACCGACCCAGCAACGTATCATTCACCGTAATTTCGATTACCTCGGTCAGTTCAGGTTCAGTCGCGCCGGCCCAGCTTCCCTTCTGGGACACTATATATGATAGCCAGTTCCGGCACACCAGTCTCATTTCCTCTTCAGAAGCAGTCTCCGCCCGGGATGAAGCATGAATGGCAATCACTGCAAAAAGCAAGGACAGTATCATCAGGCATTTCTTGAAACTCACCGGACACCTCCCGCGCTTATGCTCTTTAGTTACTCGCCTCAGGCACGAAGACTTGGACCAATTGATGGAAAGGCCTTACACAGACAATATACCTTACCGATAAAATCTGTCAAGGCCGGTTTTGACAGACCAGAATAAGCACGGCGGGAAACCGCACTGAAAATACCGCCCCGAAGCTGCAGACAACCTTTCAGGAGACTCCTGTAACCGCCGGGGCAAAACAGCTTATGTCATTTGCTGTCCGCCGCTTACCGGCACATACGCCCCGCTGACAAATCCGGCCGCCTCCGACACCAGCGCCAGCACCACCCCGGCGACATCTTCCGGCAGGGCAACCCGCCCAAGTGGAGTTGCCTTGCCGACCGCGTCCATCTGTTCTTTCGGCATCCATGAGGTGGCATCGGTGATTGTCAGGCCGGGAGCGACGGTGTTAACGCGAATACCGTGCGGGCCGAGTTCCAGTGCCAGTGATTTCATCAGGCCGTCCACTCCCGATTTGGCCGTCGTATGCGCGCTGAATTTAAGGCCGGGATAGCGCGAAAGGCCGCTGCTTATTCCTATGATGCACCCTTTTCCGCGCTGAATCATGCCGGGAATCACTTCCTGCAACGGATGGAAGAAACCCGCAAGTTCCCCCATGACTTTGTTTTCAAATTCGCCGTATGACATGTCCATGAAGAACTTGAGCGGAACCTTGGCCCCGGCGTTCAGAACCAGAATATCGATCGGCCCCAGCCTGTCGCCGATTGTTTTAACCATGGATGCAACCATATCGCGAGCGCGGACGTCGGCCTGCACCATAATCGCCTTTCCGCCAGCGGACACGATACCGTCCACAACCGCCTTCGCGGCCTGCTCGCTGCGGGCGTAGTTGACTCCGACGGCTGCACCATGCCCGGCCAGAAGCTTGGCCGTCGCTGCACCGATACCCCGACTCGCTCCTGTTACCAGCGCTACTTTGCCTTCAAGGCTCATATTCTGACTCCCTTCCGAATGCATTGAGTTAAAAGCACCCCCTCAATGTAATGATCCGGGTTTATAAGCGGTATACAAATTGTCTCGACCGCATTTCAAATGGAAAAGAGGTGGGATTGGCCCGGTATGTCGACAGATAGATAATGTCGAAAGCTGCCCGCAATGCAGAACGCGCATTTTGTCCGGAACGGCCCCACCAAATTGCGGGCGCCGGAGCACGGGGCCCGGGTACATTCAAGAAACAGCCGGCAAGGACAGCCTGCTACCTGCGAATCTGCTAATGTGTGTTAATGGCAACTGACGCGCACCCATTAACCTCTTGACCTGACACAAATTGTCGATATATTATGTAAAAGATGAAATGCCTCGCAGGGCGGCTTCTTACTGCAATTGGACGGACTCCGGGAATTGACGACCTGATAAAAGCTTACTTGCTTGCAATCGGAGTAGTGAAATTCTAGCCATATTTTAAGGGAGGGAGTTGTTATGTCCCTGAAGAAAACGACTATAATCCTCATAATTGCAGTTTTCCTTACCGGGCTCTTTTCTGCCCCGTATGCCGGCGAGTTTAAAGCTCGGATTTTACCGCAAAAACCGGCCCGGGCGACTGTTCCACCGGGATTTGACAATCGTCATATCCAGGTTAAGTTCATGGATGGTCTTGATATCGGCCTGACCACGGCCGGTCAGCCTGTCGGTCGCAGCGGGGAACTCAAATCGACCCATGCAGTCGGCGTGATGGACTACATTGCAGGCGACGGTGGGCGATGGCAGCGTCTCCTGGTTGATCAAGAGCAAAAAATGGACGACCTGCGCGCCAACGCCACGAGTTTTCACAATCGAGAAATCGCTGATCTCAATAACTACTTCATTCTGACAGTCCCGGAAGGACTCCGCGCCGAAGACTGGATCGACCGGCTCAATTCTCTGCCAGAGGTGGAAATTGCATCGCCTATGTCCCTTGCGATGCCCGCACCGTACCCGGGCAGTTTCGAAAACGAACAGGGATATCTTGATCCGGCGACTGATGGCATCGACGCCGAATACGCCTGGACTCTTCCCGGCGGAACCGGAAGTTACTGCGTAATATATGACTTCGAATACTCCTGGAACCTGGCTCACCAGGATCTGCCCTCGGGAAGCATCGCTACCCACATTCAGGCCGGCTTCATCGCGGAAGATCCATTCCCGGTCCTGCCGGGTAACAACCATGGAACCGCCGTGCTTGGCGAACTGGTAAGTATGAACAACGGTTGGGGAACCACCGGCGCTTCCTACGGCTCAACTGTCGGGGTATGTCCCACCTACCTGAAAACCATTGTTCCCGGCGATACCGCCATCTGGAGGCTAGCGACCGCCATGTCCTACGCCATGTCCTACACCTGGATGAGCGCCGGCGACGTGATGCTAATCGAACAGCAGATAGGCGGGCCGAATTACACCGGAACCAGTGACACCGGTTTGGTTGCGGTCGAATGGGACGAGGCCATCTACAACCTGGTGCTCACCGCAATCGCGGGGGGCGTTCACGTTGTCATGTGCGCCGGTAATGGATATCAGGATCTCGACGATCCCATTTATAACACCGGCCACGCTCCCTTCAAACTTCAGAACCATTCCGGCGCGATTTATGTCGGTGCCGGAGGTGTCCCCCCGGCTTTCGGCGGAACTATAGGGGATCGCTATCGCATGGCATTTTCAAATTACGGGACCCGGGTCGACCTCCAGGGATGGGGTGAAAAAGTGGTCACTACCGGTTATGGTGATAAATACAGCGAAGGAACTCCCGACTCCAGCCTGTACTATACCGGCATCTTCTCAGGAACCTCCAGTGCGGCTCCCAACGCCGCTGCTGCGGTTGCCCTTATTTCCAGCGTGAATGAAGCCTACAATGGAATAATTAATCCCATGAGTCCTGCCGACATGCTGCATTTCTTGAAGATGACCGGGTCGCCCCAGAGAGGTGATGGTTTCAATCCGCCGTGGTTGATCATTGGCCCCCGCCCGAATGTGAAGGCCGCCATCCGAATTTCCGGTATCACCGACACCCTTGATTATAAGCAAAGTTATATTGATTATTGCCCGAACGGAATGCCCGATTTCAGCATGAAGCTTGATAGCGGCTGGAGCGGTTACACCCGCTGGACGTACGACGCTCCGGTGGCGCTGGCGAACTGCTTTTGGTGGTTTGACTCAAAGTATGAACCATCCCCGGTCGATCCCCGACCCTTCTACCCCGGTGGACCGGCGGCCAATGACAATTACTCGCTGGTGCAATCGTACGGGGCGTGGGATGATCACGACACCAGCAATGTCAAGCCGCTCATAGAAGACCTGGCCTCGATCATGACCACCGACGATACCGTGACCGCCCCGGGAATTTATGAGTTCGGAACCCAGATCCATGAGGTGGAAGCCTGTATTGATACCTGGCTTAACAATGCCGGACTCCGGGACTCCTTCACCGATACCACTGTCGAATGTCCCGATTTCGATTACCTCGCGGGTGAACTGAAACGCAGTCAGAACATCATTCTGCTTCTCAGCTTTTATTCGGCCGATCCAAGCAATAGTTGTCGGATAGGTGCCCATTATGTCAATATGGTTGGAGTTGACTCAGCCGATCGGCGGATCGGATTGTGTGATCCGTATACCGCCTACCCAACTGGATTCGGGCCAGTCGGTGCCGATTACTACAACGATGCCGGCAACGTCCTTCATGAGGTCTACCAGGCGGCGACCCTTAGTGCTTCGCAATGCCCGCCAAGGGACGGCTGCTGGTATCTTGCCGATTATTACTCGCAATGGATGTGGATGAGCTTTGAAAATATCAACTTTCCCTCCGCCTGCATGTACGGCCCGGATTCATGCTATGCCGTTATTGAATATGCTTTCATTATATGTCCCACCGTGGAGCCGCCAATTGACACCTGTGAATACTATAAATCATCATACGGCGACTATGTCCCCAATGGTATGCCCGATTTCGATCAGAAGCAGGACAACTGGAAATCCCCGTACACCGGCAACCAGTTCTGGAGCTGGTGCGGCCCGGTCGCACTGGCTAACTGCGTATGGTGGTTCGATTCGAAATATGAACCAAGCCCGGTTAATCCTGCCCCGTTCTACCCCGGTCCGGGCAATCCGGCTCCTGACGACAATTACCCGCTGGTGCAATCACTGGCTCCCGCCGGAGAATGGGATGACCACGATACCTGCAATGCCATTCCTTTTATCCAGAAACTGAAGACGCTCTGCTGGACCGACGGGCCGCGCCCCGGAACAGTGCTCGGCGATCTTAAGAACGGATTTGACAGTCTGACCAGGGAAGCCGGCCTGGATGCTGAATATACTTCTACGCTTATTCCGGGACCCGATTTCACAACCATTAAGGATTCCGTTACGGCAAGCCGCGATGTCATCCTGTTGCTTGGATTCTACGAACCGGAAAATCCGCCCGGCGGCTGCACCAGGGTTGGCGGCCACTATGTCACGGTCGCGGGCGTTTGTACCGAAGAAACCGGCATCTGCCTGTCTGATCCATTCTTCAATAAAAACTGCGGCACCCACGGTGTATCGGTGCACAACGATGCTTATTACGTTTCCGGTCCGCACGATACTCATCACCATGATCGGTACCACATGGAAACATACTCGCATTCCTGGACCACCCCGGCGACCTGCCGGCTGAGCGATTATCCCAATAACTGGTCAACTCTCGTGAATTTCGCCGAGCAGAACTGGTATGATTTGGGAGCTCCGACCGGCCCGTATGGAGGCGGCCTGATTGTGGTGATGGTTGATTATGCTATGGTCATCTCGGGGCCGGCCGGTGAGTGTGATTGCACACCCGGCGATGCGAATAATGACGCCAGCATAAATCTGCTGGATATCCTGTATATCATCGATAACCTCTACGGAAGCCCGCTGGGACCGAATCCGCTGCCGTATGCCATTTGCTCCGGCGACCCGAACTGCGATTGTGCCGTGAACCTGCTTGATATTCTTGATTTGATATCCAACATTTATGTGGACCCGATTGGCGATCCGCCAAATTGTACCTGCGAGCAGTGGATTGATGCCTGCGGCGAGCCCCTGCGAAAATAAGAACGATTGCCGCGAGGCATAGAAAAGGCCCACCGTCCGGCGGGCCTTTTTTATGCCTGTCTTTCATTCAAATGCAAAGAAAGACTGCCCGGCTAGCCAAGCTGCGGCAGAAAGGAAGCCGGTAATTCAAAGATGTAACCTGAGTGCCGACCGCATTCACTCGCAATAGATTCTTATCTTGTCGTTGCCATCCTCGATATCAATATTCATCTCACCCAGCGCGCCCATCAGCTCATCTATTGATTTGGAGTCAAGATTATCGAGATTCAATCCGATACCCTTTTCCCCAAGTTTTCGGCTGATTTTGTCCTTTATCCTTTCCGGCATCACGGCGCCTAATTTCATCCCGGTTCGCAATACTTGAAGAGGAATCTTGATATTGATCCGCTGCCCTCTCTTTTCCCCGGTGCCGCCCTCATCAACCGAAATACGCATGTATTTGGGTTTGGGCTTGTCGGATTCTGATATATTCGATAGAGCCTTGGCTCTGACTTCGGCCTTGATTGCCTCCTTGAAGCCGGCTTTTGACACCGCCGCCAAAAGCCGCTCCGCCTCGTCAATATTGATTTTCCCCTCAGCCAGCATATCCAGAATCTGACGCTGTTCATCACTCATCTTCTTCTCCTTTACGAAGCATGTCCAGAGCCTTTTCAACTGTAATCTCACCGCTTTCCAGCCGGTCCAGAACCGGATTTGAAACCGGCGCCATTTCAATTTTGACAAATTCCAGCTGCAAACCGATCTTGTTGAGACGATTCTTGATTGTCGGGTAACTCACACCAAAAAACTGTTCCATTTGCTTGATCGACCCGTGACAGCGTACAAAAGCCGCGATGAAAACCTGATCCTCGGTAGAGAGACGGGCAAGAGGCGGCAATTCAAACTCGCCATCAAGTGAGATACCCTTATCGGTCAGCCGAACCCGCTCAACAACAACTGGTTCCACCCCCGTCAATCTGGTTAATTCCTGCCATTCATGAATCATATCATCTCCTGAAAATAAAACGATTGATCATACGTACGGAAACAAATTGCACATGTCAATTCGCACTGCCAGATTGTTGGCATCGCTGCCGCCAAAAACAGGTGGACCCGGGGCGGCCACAGGACGTCGGACGACTTGCCCTGGCAAATCCCCTTTTTTGCCGGGTGAAACTCCGATGGCAGCCAACAATAGCTCGGTCTCCTCAACGCTGATCCTCCCATCAGCCAGCATATTCAAAATTTGACGTATTTCGAGATCCATAGTATTCCCTCCTTTCGCAAACGCCTGCAGGGCACAATCAATAACTGCCAGAACATTGGCAGGCTTCTCCCTTAACTCCGGAATTTCTTTAATCATGAGCTCTCCCTTATTAATTTCTTTAATTATATATACGACATAAAATACATAATGTCAAGTATAAAATTAAAATATTTAATATATATTTCAGTTTTTTTTGATTTTCTTGATCTATGGGATATAGTCTGTCAGCCTTTAGCGAGTTCCCGAAATCTGGCCCTGATTAGGCAAAATGGCTTTCAAGATTTGGATTGGGAGGCTATATTGTTGTTTTATACGCGTTATTGGCCCGGATATGCCGCAGGAGTTCAAAAATGTCAAAGAATTTTGCCATTACTGGTGTGGCCGGCTATGTTGCACCGAGACATCTAAAAGCGATCAAAGAAACCGGCAATCGATTGATTGCGGCCGTCGATCCCAATGATTCCGTCGGAATCCTGGATAGCTATTTCAAGCAGGTGCGGTTTTTCACCGAGTTTGAGCGTTTTGATCGGCATCTGGAAATGCTTCGCCGCAAAGGTGAAGACCGCCGCGCACACTACATCAGCATTTGTTCTCCCAATTATCTGCACGACGCCCATGCCCGGCTTGCTCTCCGAATCGGCGCCGATGCCATCTGTGAAAAGCCGGTGGTGATAAATCCGTGGAATATTGACGCCCTCCAAGAGCTGGAAAGCGAAAGCGGGCAGCATGTTTACACTGTCCTGCAACTGCGCGTCCACCCGTCATTGATGGCGTTGAAACGGAAACTGGATAGCGAACCGAAGGATACCAAGAAAGACGTCCGGCTAGCTTACATCACATCCCGAGGGCTGTGGTACCTGGTATCATGGAAAGGACAATTGGAGCGATCCGGTGGATTGGCCACCAACATTGGTGTCCACTTTTTCGATCTGCTTATCTGGCTTTTCGGCAATCCACGGCATTCCGAGGTTCACCTTGCCACTGCCGCCAGAACCGGCGGCTTTATTGAGCTTGAGAATGCACGGATTCAATGGTTTCTATCCATCGACGAAAATGACCTTCCGGCCGACATCAGAAGCAGGGGTCAGCCTACCTTCCGGTCCATCACCATTGATGGGCAAGAAATTGAATTTTCCGGCGGCTTTACGGATTTGCATACCCTGATTTACAAAGAGGTACTTGCCGGGCGCGGCTTTGGACTGGAAGATGCCCGTCCGTCAATTGAACTGGTACACGATATCAGAACAGCGCAGCCGCTCGGCGTTAATCCCAACGCGCACCCTATCCTCAGTCAATCAAAAGAGATATAGCATGCCAGCAGAGCATGAAGACTCCTGTGGTTGGTTACTCCTTGATTATTATTCAAGGAGTGGCGGGTACCGGCTGGGGGATTGAATGATTTGTCGACGGCCCCGAATGTTCCGGTATATAATGATTGTAAGAAACGTGTAAACGATTTTAAGCACGAATATACTGTATCGAGAAACCGTGCATAAATTGCCGCAAAAAAAACACGGCTATCTGCAGGCCGGCACAGAGGCAATGAGGGGCGTTCCTGCAATCATTTTTGTTGACAAGCAGTGACGATTGAGTTAAAATTTCAGTTTATGATTATTATGGAGGGAATGCAAATTTGCAGACAAAGGAAAGTGCCCTAACCGGCATGATCGATCTTTTCGACAAGTGCTTCAACTTCACCCGGGCCGATGAGGTTAAGGCCCTCGGAATTTACCCCTATTTCCACCCGATCTCATCTGCTCCAGGAGACGAAGTCATCTTCGACGGCCGACGCGTGATTATGATTGGGTCCAATAACTACCTGGGTCTGACCGGTCACCCGAAAGTCAAGGAGGCCGCGGCAGCAGCTATCCAGAAATACGGTTCCGGCTGCACCGGTTCCCGCTTTTTGAACGGGACGCTCGATCTTCATATCGAACTGGAAGAACGCCTTGCGACATTTCTTAAAAAGGAAGCGGCCCTGGTCTTCTCAACCGGCTTCCAGACCAACCTGGGAACCATTTCATGTCTGGTGCAAAAGGGTGATACGCTTGTAATTGACCGCTCGGATCACGCTTCCATTGTCGATGGTTGTCGTCTTTCATTCGGAAAAGTATTAAAATTCGCCCATAATGACATGGAAGATTTTGAACGGGTTATCCGATCCGTCCGAGAGAACAACGGCAAGGGTGGTATCCTGGTTGTTGTTGACGGCGTTTTTTCAATGGAAGGTGATATCATCATGCTGCCTGAGCTTGTCGCCATTGCAAGAAAATATAACGCGAGGGTGATGGTCGATGATGCGCATGCGGTCGGAGTCCTCGGTGAAGGTGGTCGGGGGACCGCCGAGCATTATAACATGATCGACCAAGTCGATATGGTAATGGGGACTTTCTCCAAATCATTCGCATCTCTGGGTGGTTATATCGCTGCGGATAATGCAATCATCAATTATATCAAACATTTCTCGAGGGAACTAATATTCTCGGCGTCGATCCCCCCCTCATCCACCGCAGCGGTCCTGGCGGCGCTTGACATCATCGAATCCGAACCCGAGAGGCGGAAGAATCTCTGGAAAAATGCCCGGCGTATGCTTCGCGAATTCAAAATCCTGGGATTTGACACCGGCACATCCGCAACCCCTGTCATTCCCGTCGTGATCGGTGAAGATCTGGATACCTTCAAATTCTGGAAAGGACTTTTCGACAACGGGATTCTGGCTAATCCCGCGATTTCCCCGGCGGTACCTCCCGGCCAGGCGTTGATCCGAACCTCATATACGGCCACCCATACCGACAAGCATCTTGATCGTGTCCTGGAAGTATTTGAAAAGCTCGGCAAAAAAACGGGTATTATTTAGATCGACCCATGTCTCAGGACATTGAAATCATTGAAGTCTCTTCGCCAAAGCTGCTCGAGAAGTTCATTACCCTGCCTTTCAAACTGTATGCGGGCGATCCTAATTGGGTTCCGCCCCTGATATCAGAACGCAGGCAGTTTTTTAATCGAAAAAAAAATCCCTTCTACCGGGCGGCGAAAACCAGGCTCTTTTTGGCCAGGCGCGGCAATAATTTTGTCGGGCGCATCGCCACCTGCATCAATTTCAATCACATCGAATTTCACGGCGAGCAGGTCGGATTCTTTGGCTTTTTCGACTCGCTTGATGATTATGACGTCGCATCCAAGCTGTTAAAAGTTGCAATGATAACCCTCAAATCGGAAGGGATGGAGAAGATGCGCGGCCCGGCCAACTTCTCCACCAATCATGAGATCGGATTTCTGATCGAAGGATTCGATTCGCCCCCGGTAGTAATGATGACCTACAATAGGCCGTATTTGCCAAAGCTGGCGGAGCGCTTCGGCCTCAAGAAAGTCATGGACCTGCACGCCTACCTGATTACCGACGAAACCCCGATCGCGGAACGCCAGCACAACCTGGTTGAAAAAATCAAGGAGCGATACAAGATCGAAATTCGCACGCTCGACCTGTCGCGCTTTGATGAAGAGATCGACCTGATCAGCCGCTTATATAACCAGGCCTGGGAACACAATTGGGGATTTGTACCAATGCCGAAAGAGGAATTCGAATATACCGGCAGGCAGCTCCGGGATATTGTCGACCCGAGTCTGGTTCTGATCGCCTCCGTTGACGGCGAACCGGCCGGATTCAGTCTCGCTCTTCCCGACATAAATAAAGTTCTGATCGGTCTCAATGGTCGCCTCTTTCCCTTCGGCCTTGTAAGACTCCTCTGGGATACCAGGATCAAGAAAAAAATAGATGGTATCCGCCTTGTCACCATGGGGGTGATTCCCAAATATCAAAAACGCGGAATTGATAGCATCTTTTATGTTGACACGTATCTCCGGGGGGTTTCAAGGGGATACAAATGGGCCGAATTGTCCTGGATACTCGAGAATAATGTCCTGATGAATCGCGCCGCCGAAAGTATGGGAGCCAGATTATACAAGAAATATCGTCTGGTTGAGATGCCCCTATGAAACATCGCACCGTCGCAGTAACGACAATCATCCTGCTAACACTTATCGCATGCGGACATCGACTTAAGCCAAAGCTCTACCAGGTCCATGACAATCGGGGGATTCTGCTGAAGAACATTGATAGTTACTATCTTGACGGATTTCGCCTGTCCAGAAATCTTGATTCCGCAGCCATTATCAAAGGCAATGGCAATATTCTTGTAGCCAATTACATTGGGCCGGATAGCGGCCAAATATTCATCGCGGCAAAAGTCATTTCCGTCGACCAGACGGTGAAATACCGTTTATATGTCGAGCTTCCCTCAGCAATAAAGCAGGATTCGATCGATATAGAGGATAAATCGATTTGCCATATAATCGGCCGGTACGATCTCGAGGAGCGGCTTCGACAGTATGAGTGCTGCCTCGGTTATCTGCTGGTGGATTCAGTAAAAAAATCGAGCTTCTACGGAATTTTGGCCGCAACCTATGTCAATCCCATGAATGATACCTTGAAATTTAAAGGTGATCTGAAAGCACTCAGAAAAAAATAACAGAGCACCAGGCTATCTAGCCTTTTTCACCTCTGTATTAAAGACCTCGAATGCTTCCCCGTCATAAAGGACAAAGACAATCCGCTCAAGTGCCTCGAGCCGATCCGACAGTTCCCGCGCCGCTGAAATCATGACCTGCGCGCACCTATCAAGGGGAAAACCACCTACCCCGGTACCAATCGCAGGAAAGGCCACCGACTTGAGTTTTAGACGTTCCGCCAGCAGGATGGCATTCTTTGTGACCTCTTCAACGATGCGATTATTGGTATGCAAATCCTGCCCCATTCCAGCGGCATGGATAACATACTTGTGCGGCAGGCTTCCGGCAGTGGTCTCCACCGCCTGACCGATATCAATCGGTCCCCTTGCAACTGCCTCGTCCTCAATAATCTGGCCGCCCTTGCGCTTGATCGCGCCGGCCACCCCGGATCCCATCCAGAGATGGTTATTGGCGGCGTTGACAATC
>CP070796.1:2701103-2710590 GCA_020343475.1 Candidatus Zixiibacteriota bacterium | reverse complement strand
GCCAGCATTTGACGGGGTAGCCGCTTTGCACCGCCGGCGTGAAAATAGCGCGTGACGCTACCGGCAAAGTTGCCGGGCCAAAGCCGGTATTGGGCGGCCATTCTTCTTTTATAACAACCTCCAGCGCTTTTCCCCGCTCGCTGACCAGAACATGCAGAAGAACTGACCCGCTAATGCCGGATTTTTCGGCGGCCGCCGGATATTCCGGCTGCCTCATCCAGACCAACTCCGGGGGATTTTGAACCGGGCCACCAATGTCATAGATGGTGGTATCGGCAAAAAGCGCCCGGGATGAATTGCCGTATCCCTCGCCCTCGCCCTCGCCGGCATCGTCGACGGATTCCGGGTCATCGGAGAAGATGCCCGAAGCATAGCCGGAACCGTGCAGCGGAGCAGGCAAAACAAGACCAATGACGGGGATTGGAACAATCCCGTGTTTGGTCATTCCCGCCTGCCTGTGCCGGCCGACGGCATGCTGCGGTTGCTGATGTTCCGGCATTGCGGCCGTACCGACGTGCGGAACAAATGAATCCGGACTGGCCGCGGCTTTCCCACCGGCTGCATACCACAAATAACCCAGCGACATTAGCAGGGCAAGTGAGGTAAACACTATTCCGAGGTACAAATACCTCTGGCAAGGGTACGTGAGGGCAACGGCGAAGCAGGGATGCGAACTGCGATTAACACCGGACATGCGGCATCTCCTTCCTTTTCAGAGATGCCCGCGTCTGCCAAAATCCGTCTATGTGTTAGCGCGAACTCTCAAGTTCAAATTCCACCATGTACGAAACCCATACCGGTACCGGACGACCGTTCTGAATCGCCGGTTTGTACTTGCATTTGTATGCAGCGGCTACCGCGGCCTCATCGAAGCCGCCCCGAGAGCCGGAAGATTTCTGGACCTGTGCTTTTCGGACATTGCCATCTTTGTCAACCAGGGCCTGTATCCATACAACTGCTTCCATACCTGCTGCACGGGCTTGGCGAGGATATTCCGGAATTTCCTCGTAAATCATTTCAGCCGGTATTTCAACCGGGACGAACTCATCCGGAGCCGGAAGATACTCCTCGTCCGGAATGGCGACCACGATATCCTGGCCGTCACTGGCAGCACTGGGATCCATTTGCGGCGCAACGATTTCCGCCAGCTCCTCACGGCTGGCGATCACGACCTCTTCATCATCAAGAATTTCGTCATCGGCCACCGGTTTCGGTATTCCAACCTTCGGCGCGACCCGTTTTGGCGCGGAGATATCCATCCGCGGCGGCTTTTTTGCTACTGTCGGCGGCGGTCCCAAATCGGCGATGGTCTTAATAATCGTCGGCTGGACATAGACTGTTTCTACCGCGGTCAGCGCTCGGTACAGATATGCGGCGCCGACCGTTACCGCAACCAGTGCGGCGCAGAAGACAATACCCAGGAAAAGATTCTTCTGGTATTTGACCTTAAGCTCGTAGGCCCCATAGCCGCCATACATTGCATTTAAAGGCTTGGCCATTATATTTCACCTCCCACTGCGGCCTGGAGGGCAGCGGCAACGATCCTGTCATCTTTATCTTCCCACTCACCCATCGCGTAGCGATAGGAGAATTTTTCGCTCTTGTACTCCGGTTTGTTAAGGTCATCAACCTCTACACCGAGTCGTTCCGCCGTGGCGGCATTCCACGAACGTTCCAGCAAGTCGATTTCATCGAGGATGTCCACCATAGCACTGTATCGCGCATCACTATGAACCAGAATTAGTGTATTCAATTTCGGATTCTCGAAATTAAGGTTCTTCAGAACTGTCCGCAGGGTATCCGATTGCACGCGATATGCTCCGGTGTCGGCGTAACTCTTCATTGACGGCAAAAGCTGAGGAAGATTGGTCGCGGGATTTCCAATATTCCAGAAGAATCGATTTTCATCGTCAATGCGCACCGTCAGCAGATTTGACTCTTTTACCTCGACCTGTTCGGTATCTTCAACCGGCGGAAGGTTGATTTCCATTGCCTGGGGCATGGAAAAGACGGTGGTGACCATGTAGAAGATCAGCAGAAGCATTACAATATCGACCATGGGTGTCATATCGATTCTGATACTGATCCTTCGCTTGGGTCGACGACCACCCTTTCCTTTATCGCCCCGTTCGGGCTGTGATACAGCAGCACCGGCCATTTACATCACTCCTTTCGAAAGGCTTATCATCCGCCCGCCTGTTCTTCTCTCATTGCCTGTTCGGCTTCGTTATCGGTAATAATCAAGAATCGGGTCAATTGATTATCTCTCATTGACTTCATGATCTCGTCCATGACCCCGAAACTGGCTTCCCGATCAGCCTTGATCACAATCAGTGCTCTCAGGTTGACTGAACGCGCCCGGTTAATCAGGGAATGGACATTGTACACGTCGGCTTCCGCGACTTTGCGGACTGTTGTCGTTACTTCTCTGCCTTCGATAACAATATTCTCCTTCTGGAGAAAATCGACAAAGATTGAGTCACTCTTGGTTACGGTAATATTAATAATATCTTTATCCGGCAACTCGATTTGAGAATGTGACTGGGGTAGAGTAACGGCTTTAGCCTCAGGTGGTTTGAAGCTTGTCGTGGTCATATAGAAAATAAGCAGGAGGATAACAATATCCACCATTGGCGTCATATCAATGACAATACCGACGCGCCGTTTTTTCTTAATGCCCATTATTTGCCTTCTTTCTCCTTCAGGAGCTGAATAACCTCAAAAGTTGCTTCATCGGTCGTGTAGTTGAAGGCGTCAACCTTGTTAACAAAGAAGTTGTAGAAAAAGATTCCGAGAATACCGGAAACCAATCCCCCTGCGGTGTTCACCAGCGCTTCGGATATACCGGTTGCCAGCGACTGCGCGTCGATAACACCACCCTCAACGTTACCGGTGGCGGCGAAGGCTCGGATCATGCCGATCGTCGTGCCCAAAAGACCAACCATGGTCGCGATTGATGCAATGGTTGACATGGCAATCAGGTTGCGTTCGAGCAGCGGTCCTTCCAGAGCGTTGGCCTCGTCAATAGCAGCTTGAGTCAGGTTGAGCCGTTTCTCGGTATCCATCGACGTGTCATCTTTAATCTGGCGATACCGTTCAATACCGGCCCTGAGCACATTAGCAGTCGTTCCCCGCTGTTTATCACACGCCGCCAGAGCCCCGTCGAAATCATCGGAGTGCAGCATGGTGATGACCTTTTTGAAAAAAACCTGAACGGAGCTTTTCCCGTTTGCCACCCGATACAGTGAAATGAACCGTTCCGCCACAAAAGCAATAAGCATCAGCAGAATCGCGATCAGGACCACCACCAGCGGCCCGCCCATGTAAACCGAGTGCGCAATCGTCCCATCCGGCTGCGATTTCAACACAATACCCCATACGATATAGCCGATAGCGAACGCGATCAGTACCGTAAGTGTGATGAATAATGACTGTTTCACTTTTGAAACTCCTTCACAATGTAATATTAACTATGTTTTTCCCCACTAAATCTCAATGCTCTTGGCACCGTTTATAATAAAGCAGGCAATCGTCAGGTAAAAGCCCGAGGACAAAAGCCCCAGATATGTCGAGATACCGTAACTGCCGCCAATCTGCTTGATCATGTCCGTAGTATCAAACGAATATGTCGCCCCAAAAAACGCTATGATGATGCAAAAAACATAAATAGCGACCGGAATCCAGCTGAGTCGCAATACCAGTTTCAGCTTCAGCGCTTTGGTATCTTCATCTCCCTTGATCCCGTACAGCATGTACAAAGTATAAACAGCCAGCCCGATGCAACAGAGCACGTAAATAATCATTAATATCCCGGTCAATGTCACTACCAGGCCGGATGAGAAAACCATCCCACCGACTGCGCCCAGAGAACCGATGGCGCCGATCGCGGAGAGCGAAAGGCGCTCCCGGACAACTTCCTTCTGTCTGCGGTGGGAAGTAATCGAGGCAAAACCGGCCTCGTCCTTTTCAAGGACCGTTGCGCCGTTTTCTCTGGCAGCGGCCGTGGCGGGGGCAACCGCCCCGGCAATCTCCGTCGGCTCTGTGGTTTCTTCACCGGGAATCGTCTCACTTTCGGTAAGGGCCCGGGACAGGGAATCGGCCATAACTCCCTCGGTCAGTGAATCAGACACAACCGCAGCCGGCTCATTTTGCTGGCCGGCAACCTCGCTATCGACAACCCGTTCGTGATATCCGGAAAACCACGGTAAAAAGAGAGATACGACAAGCACCGCCGAGGTAATGGTCAGGACAATACGCTCGTATCCGGCCACCCGGGGTTCCTCAAGCGTATTATGTTCGCGAATCCGCACCTTCCGCTTTCGCTTATCAATGACCTTTTGAATCCAGCTCTCTTTCTCCGCTTCGGATTTGAAGAGATCTCCGATCTTGCCGGGTTTGATTTCAAAGCCGAGATATCTGAACCTGTCGTCAGGATTGAAAGCCTTTTCTTCGGGCTTTCCTTTCTCTTCTTTTTCGGCCATAGATTCTCCTAAGCAATAGACTGAACTAGAACTCGAATTTTACCTGGTCTCTGCCCTCTTTGGCGGCCTCGTTTGCGGGATCGCACTTCAGGACTTTAAGATACCAATCGTAAGCCAACTTAAAATCTTTACCGGACTCCTCTTTCTGCCCTGCTTCCCGGCGCTCGGCAGCCCGGAAGTGATAGGTTTGAGCAATCCAGAGTATGATATCCACGGCATCGCATTCAGAGCCGCCCGCGGCCGCCGCGCAATCCAAGGCCTTACGAAGATTGCCCAACGCCCTGCCGTAATTGTTGGGGCAGATGCCGCCGAAGTAAGCATAGCCCAGCGCCTTAAGAGCCTCACAGTTTTCGGGGTCAACCTCCAGCAGCTTCTCAAACCAGGCAACACCGTTGGCGCAATCGGAGAGCTGATATAAATAGGTCGACGCCAACATGGACCGCGCCTTTATTGCAGTCTTTCTATTTTTTTCATTCCCGTAGATTTCATCCCAGAAATCGACGTTGATTTTCTCCAGATACTCCGCTGCCAGTTCAAGCAGGTGTACGTCCTCAAGAGGATCGGGATCCCCGCTCATCGCCGGCATCTCATCCTCCGTCTCAAGATCCTCTTCTTCCTCCATCGCCAACCCGCCTTTTTCCTCGAGGTAGAGAGCGGCGGAGGCGGCATTATAATAAACGTACCAGTACCTGGAATCGATCCCCTGTGCGATTCTCTTCATGTAATAGACCAATGCATTACGATAATCGCCGACCAGGGTGTACGCCACCGCCGTGCCGTAGAGCAGGCGGGATTGCGTGGAGTCGTATTCGAGTGACTTCTTGTAGTACGCGATGGTGTTGTAGTGATCCTTCAGACTCTCATACGCCTCGCCCATCCTGCGGTATAACTCCTGCTCCGAAATCAGAGAATTATAATCAATCCCCTGTTCTTTAACCCAGTCAATGTGCCTGCGATAATACACCAGTGCCGAATCGTACTGCTCGACACCCTGGAAGGAGCGTGCGTAATAATAGTAAATGTCTCTCGGTTCAACCGGGATCGACAGCACGGTCCTGAAATTCTCATTGGCCTCGGCATACCCGCCGAGGATAAGATAGGACATCCCGGATTCATAGTACGCCCGGCCGGTGGCACTGTCAGGCTCGCCGGATTGAAGTTCAACAAATTTCTTGTAAGCGCCGATAGTTTCCAGGTAGCGCTGTTTGGCTTCCTGAAGGGTGCTTGTGGAGCGGGCCGCCTTGTAATAGATGCTCCCGGCCTCCAGCCAGGCTTCGGCATGAGTGGAATCCTTGCTCAGGACAATCCGCAGCTTCTCCAGGGCGCAGGTGTAGTCTTTCAACTCCAGACAGGCCTCCGCCCAGCGGAAATAAACCTCCAGCGAGGCGGTGTCAAGGCCCAGTGCTGTCTCATATTCCGATATGGCCAGCGCGTAAATCTTGTTGGCGAAATTGACATCACCGAGGTTGATGTGATACTCAGCATTATCGGGCTTTTCTATTATCGCCTGGCGCAATTCCCGGTCAGCCTCGTTGTACATCCCCTTGGCCATGTAAACCAGGCCCAGCCCATTATGGAATTCGCCCTTCATATTCTTGGCTTTCTTGAGGCCGGTGCTAAAAGTCTCGTCGGCTTCATCAATCTTGTTGAGCTTCAGCTGCACCATACCCAGAGCATAGAGTCCACGATAGAATTTCTTGTTCTTATTAAGGGCCAGCGTAAATTGCTCTTCAGCTTTTACGTACTCTTTGTGCTTGTAATGGATTTCGCCCAAAATGAAATAGTTGTATTCATAGCTCGGATCAAGCTTAATCTCTTTTTCGAGGAGATTGATTGCGAGGGTCGTGTCACCGGAGGTCAGAGCATCCACTATTTCCTGTTTAAGCTCCTGGGACAGAAGAATCGTGGGGGTCAGCATGACCAGCAACACAAGCAACACCGTTAAACCGCGACCCGATATTTGACTGAAAAATCTCAATTTCACCACCTCATTTGGGCTCAAAAAATTAAACACTTATAATATGGTAATTGCCATATTTGTCAAGCGATTTTGTTCCGGTCCGAACTCCTGTCCCGCACCGATTTTTCCCGCCTTCCGTAGCGCCATACAAAATATTTTACCCGCCACAGAAAATACAGCAGGACCAACGCTCCAATCGCAATCCGCCCTCCGGGCGAAACCGGCAGAGGAAGAAAAATCACAACGTAAAATCCTGCCAGAAGTACCAAAACCGCGGAGAGAAGATTCACGATTCGTTCCGGGCGAGAGTGCATATCATCCATCCTTTCATCCATATTTTATACAACGGGACTGCGTCGAATCTTCCCTGAAACATTCGTCCCACTTCTTATTGATAACAACTATTATGCCATAATTGCTCTTTGTCCATATGTTTTTAGTCGTTGCTAGAAAACAACTTACGACAGCATGGCCGTGGTTTGCCGCATTGGGACCGACAACTGCGCAATATCTGCGTCCACCGCTCTGAAGGACCGGCCACGTATGGCACAAGCCGTTGCCTATCATTGCCTTACGCCTTCACCGGGCGGGGCTGCAAACGGCAGCCATTTTGCGATAATTCGTATCGTTTCACTATTTCGGACTCCCAGCAGCAATTCGCCCTCGAATCGAACCGGTCTTCCCAAGATGTCTTTGGCAGGGTAAAACCGCAAGGTTTTTAGCAAGCGTCTGATTTCCGCCTTCTCCGATCCTGACAAAGCGGCTCCTATCCTGGAATGAGCGACATTACCCAGGGTATCGATTCTGACGGTAATTGGCAGCGAGGCGGCGCTGAGTTTATGGCGGAAGTAAAAGACTTCGTCGGGAATATTGATCGGGATAGGTGGATGTAAGACGGAATCCAGATGCAGCACGGTTTCAAGACGGACGTAATCCCAGGGATAACCGGCTTTTGATTCCCCCTTGGGCGGCCATGGAGAGGTTGGATAAAAAATATTATCAAAAAAGCGGACAACTAGATACAATTCCGACGGCACCGCGACCCCGTGATTGACGGCGGGCTTGAAATCGGCGTACAGGATAACGGTGGACAAGATATCGGAGAAGCCGGCATGATCATTGAATAGAATTTCGAAATCCTTCAGGGTACCGTCGGCGGCGAGCTCGATCTTTTGGACCGCACAGAAATAGCCGGTTTCCGATTTTGCATCGCCGAAGCGGCAATAGTACGGGGGAAAATTCACCAGTTCTGCAGGATGGATTCCGTTTAGTCGAAGGGCGGTTTCCACTATTTTCCTGTCGCGGAATCGGAGGAAATGGTCACTGGGAAAATTAAGCCTCACCCGCGGCTTGCCGGCCCCATGATAAAAGGTCACAGTGGCCGGCAGAATGAACGGGACAGGTACCTCTGCAATTCGGGCAGGTTGAAACTCAAGACACTTCAGCGACTGACTGATGCCGTTGACGTATGGCCAGGTCGCTCCGGAATCATAAATCACCGAATCGACGCACCCGGTTTCGGATAAATGGAAACGGATTTTGCAGGCAAGGGGATACCGCGCAAGATACACGGTGTCGTCGGGTTGTACCCAGGATTGCTGGAGATTCACCGGATACGGGAAGGTGACACCCATCACGGAAAAATCCTCGCCGTGCCCGGCAGGCGGAATCATAAGAATGAAAACAGCGCTGAAAACAAAAACCGCCTTACACAATGAGTGAGAATAAGTCCCGTCAATAACGCTATTAACCATCGCAACCATTAAACTCTATTCTTCGGACAATGTTCCCGCGGACGCTGCAATCATCAGGCCCGTTTCCTGAACAGGCCTGACAAAATGATTCGCAGATCGTCCCGGCCCGCAATCAAATATGCGCCGGCAAGTGCCAGCAAAGCAATAAAAATGATGTCGCCAAAGAAGTATGCCCAGGTGGTCGGGGGAGCGACGCGGTCGGCCAGGTATGAAAGAGGAAGCGATACGATCAATGCCAGGAAAATCGATTTGATCAGCGACAGGTAGAAGTCTGTTAATCTGATTCCCAGAATGGATTTGATGATTCGGGGCAATACGAACAGATACAGCAGTACCTGGGGAATAATCGTTCCGTAGGCGACCCCGTAAATACCATAATACTGAAGCAGAATTATGCTTAAAAGCAGATTGAGCAGCCCCTCAGCAATGATGATATAAAGGATGTGCCTGTGCTCCTCGATACCGTAAAGCACCGAGTTGGCAACCGCCTGCGGCAGAAATACTGCCGCCGGGAGCACCAACAGTTTCAGCACGTGGGCGGTTTCGCCATACCCCGGTCCCAGCCAGAGCCTGATAAAGCTGTCGGCGAATACCAACGTTACGCCGGCGACGGCAAAGGTAATGTAATACAGATAGCGGGTGCCCCGCGCGTAAATGTACGTTATTTTGTCTTTCTTCTCGAGTGCATCGTAATGGCTGATCAACGGTCGCAAAGGAAAGGTTACCGCAAGAATCACATTGCGGAAATAGACAATAATACTGCCCGCGATGGCATATTTGGTGACCGCCGTGGTGTCAAAGAAATAACCAATCAAGATATTATCGGTATTGGCAATCAGAAGCCATGCGATTGATATCAGAAAACCGATCAGGCTGTAGTTGAAAATCATCCGGGCCGCGGCGGCGGAAATGAAACGGCGGTTGATCCGGAGTGCCGGGTGCAGCTTTTTTAGAAGGGCGGCACCGGTGAACTGGCGCATCATGCTGAAAACCAGAAAAGTCAGCGCCATCGCGACAATGCCGTAGCCTTCCAGCAGCAGATAAACAATGGTAATCGTGCGAAGAATGTCCTCGACAATATGCAATCCGTTCATAACGTCATAACGATGAAACGCCTGCAGCGAATCGGACCAGCTGAGCATGACAAAATTGAACGCCACATTGGCTCCGATTATAATCAGCGCCAGGCGAGCCGGGGGCAACAACTCCGAGGGGATATTGAAAAAATCGACGACAAAGGACGACAGCAGCAACGTCAATCCTATTGTCGTCAGACCGATCACAGAATAGTT
>CP070796.1:2696278-2701003 GCA_020343475.1 Candidatus Zixiibacteriota bacterium | reverse complement strand
AAAATAGGGGCGGGAGCGGTAAACACTCCCGCCCCGCTCAACCTCTTTTTCCGGTGAATCTCGGGGCGCCCCGATCAAAAGCCATATCCCAATGAAATCATAACGTTGCGACCCGGTGAGCAGATGCCCGAACCGTGTTCTTTATATTCTCTGTCAGTGATATTCTCCAGGCTGGCTATGATAAACTGTCGCCCGAATTCAAAGCGGGTTCTAAAGTTCAGGGTCATCCAACCATCGGTTCCTCCGGGATCGATCCGGGTATCGTCAATATCGCGCCGGGAAAGCCGCCGCTGGTCGTCAGCAGCCCTGACAAAGATTTCCAGCCAGAGATTGTCACGCGGGAACACTCGCACCGCCGCCATCCCCATTAACGGCGGAATTCTGCTGAGCGGTTCATTGTCAGTCTGGTTTTCTCCTCGGGTCCAGAACCAGTTCAGGCGAGCCGTCAACGTCCGGTTGATTCTGACCGTGCTTTCGTACTCGATGCCGTAAATACGGGCCTTCGCGACATTCTCTCGCCGATAGACACTAAACTCGTCTTCGTCCTGAATACCATTACCGTTTTCATCGAAAAAGGTCAGGCCATCATACGTCCCCGGCACCCGGTCGATCAAATCTTTCAATTGATTGTAGTACACAAAGACACTTCCGGTGACCGGCGATGAACGGATCTTTACACCGAACTCGAAATTATCGCTGTGTTCCGGCGTAAGGCCGGGGCTGGGAACGTCGACGCCGCTGCTCGAGGTTTTGAGCACCGCCACGTCATTGAGATTGGGCGTCCGGAAGCCACGCGACCAGCGAGCAATCAGATTCACCCAGGGGGTCAGCGAATAACTCAGCGACAGCGCCGCCGTAACATCATCATAGGACTCCTTGAATTCACCATACGATTCTTCAAGCGGCGTATCCACTGAACAAAAGCTGTATCGCACCCCTGCTGCTGCCTTCAATCCATCCCGGATATGCCAATTATCCTGCATAAAGATACCGACCGAGGAATAATTGGAATTATCCGGGTAGGTCGGCCTGATTGCCTCGGTAATTCCATCCTGGATCTGCCCGGCCTTGCCCCTTATGTTATCGTGATAATATTCGCAGCCGGTATTCAGTTGGTGACCGGAATATGGTACCGAGGAAAGCTGAAAATACCCGCCCCAGGTCGAGAGTTTATCCTCGTAGTAACTGATTTTCGGGGAGCCTGTCTTCTGCTCGGTGCGACCCTCAAGTTCCCGGCAGAAAGAGACATTGGCTTTCAGTGAGCGGACAATCGAGTTGAAATCGTGTGAGGTGAATGTAAGGCCGAACAGGTCGCGGTCCTGGGGATCATAGATGTACTGCTCATACTGACCGCTGACATATTTATCATAGCGCGGAATCTCATCCTGCCGAATTCCCATATAGTCGAAATTCAGCGAATTGCTGTCATTCAGCCAGTAAAACAGCCGGGCGTAGGCATTGGTCTCTTCCCACCCCGTCGGACGCTGCCTTCCGATTTCTCCACCGGCCCGCAGATCGCCGATATGCTTGTATGATATACCAACCAATCCCGATATTTGCTTGAAATCTCCCGCCAGATTGCAATTGCTACTGCTGCCGTTGTCGGCGCTGGAATAGCGCGTCACAAATCGCGGGGTGAGTGAAAGATGGTCATTACCCGACGGCGGCGACGGCGGTATCAGATTGATCGTGCCGCCGATGGCGTCGCTGCCGTACATCACGGATGACGGGCCACGGACAACCTCAATCCGATTCAACGATTCAAGGTCAATAGTGTTGAGATACTGGTTGGCGCCAAAACGAAATGTCGAACGATTAAGGCGAATACCGTCATACAGCAGCAGAACATATTTCCCGATTAAACCCCGCAATACAGGGGCGCCATGCCCGCAGGTCGTCTTCTGAACCAGAATACCGGGCTCCTCACGAAGCACTTCGGCGGTGGTACTGAACGTCCGCTCGGCGAACTCCTGGCTCGGGGTAATGGTAACACTCAGCGGGGATGAGAATGTCTCCGCGGCAAAGCGACTGGCGGTTACATTGACGTTTTCTATCGGAACAACAGTGGGCTTCAGGAAAATTGTCAGGTGTCTCTCCTCATTATCGGCGAGTGCAAGATGCTTCGAGACCTTAAGGTAGCCAATACAGGTTATCTCAACAGTATACTCTTTCTCTTTCAGGCCGGAAAGACGAAAAACGCCGTCATCACCGGTAACAGCGCCGAGCGACGTCCCGACGACGACAATGCTGGCCCCCGTTACCGGCTTTCCGGCAGCAATATCAATAACCGTTCCCGAAATTTCGCTTGTTGTCCGGGAAAAAGACACTAAAGAAAGAAGAAAGATACAGGCCGGCGTAAGGAAACAAGAGCATTTCATCATTTGCCACTCCTTCAAAGATGGTTGCAGATCGCCCGGCATTCTGTCAAAAAAAAACGCACAGTGGCAACTTTATATTACAATATACGTTGCATATTTGCAAGGAGTTTCCGGCAGAGCAGTACTGCCTTTCGGATAAACAGGACAAATATGAACATATTACGCCGCAAAAATAACATGAATTTTGAACGGTGCAGAACCCGACGCCGTTTTTCCAATAGTATTCATTGAACCGGAATTGCCATGAAAACATCATTGAATTTTAGGAACACAAGGAGTATTCATAATGGAAGAGATGATTGGTTACTGTGGCTACAACTGCCACCTGTGCGCGGCACGATCGGATGACCCTGTGGTCAGGCAGAAACTGGTCGATGGCTGGCGAAAGATTTTCGGACATCAGAATTACACCGCTGAGAATGTTAAATGTGATGGCTGCCGGAATAATGGTCGTCTTGCAGACAAAGGGTGCAAGGCGCGACCGTGCGCGATCGAGCGAAAGGTGGATAGCTGCGCCTACTGCAATGATTTTATTTGTGACAGGATTCGACACCTGCTTGCCGGCCGTGAGGGGATGCTGACCTTTCTGCATTCCCGGCTGGCATCACTGACAGAGGAGGAGTATGACCTTTGTGCACGGCAGTTTGAAAGCATGCCGAATTTAATCAGGCTGCTGGTTAAGGCGGAAAAATTGCCCTCGTGGCTGGCAGAAAAGCCGGAAGCCCTGAAGGAGTCCGGGTAGGCCGCGCTCGGAATAAATTAAACACAGGGCAGAACCATAAGCCGTTCCGTCAATAGTATTCAATTCAAAAATGCAGAACCATCCGCTGCATTAAAGGTTCTGCCTGCCCAACCGCATTATGGGCACATCGGTTCCGGGCCCAGCGGCGAACCATATTTGAAATCGATCAGATACAGTATATCCAGCAAGTCTACATTCCCATCAGCGTTGGCGTCCCCGGCCTCAATCGGATCGGGCGGATCACCCGGTGGTGTATCGTAGAGATAGATTATCAGGTATAGAATATCCAGCAGGTTTACGTTCCCATCACCGTCAGCGTCGCCGCAAACGTAATCACAGGCATCACCTATTTCATCTTCATCGGTATCGGTCTGATCCGGGTTATACACGTCGATACAATTGTCGCAGGAATCACCGACTCCGTCAGCATCCATATCCAGCTGGCCCGGGTTATAGACATCGGGACAATTATCATCGGGACACGTATTCTCCGCGTGGCCCGGAGTGCCGTAACCGTCAAGATCAGGATCGACGCAGTCACCGAGAACAAAAACTTCATTTCTGGCACTCCAGCCCCATCCGGCGAGAGTTGCTCCTCCGATATAGAAAATGGAATCCCCGATAGCAACCGCTTCTGAACCATGGCGGGGAGTAAGCATCGGTGTCAATTGCCGCCAGGTGTCGGTTGCCGGGTCATACTCCTCCACTTCTCCAAAAACGGTACCATTGCTCCCGTCGTATTGTTCTCCTCCGAAAACGTAAATTTTTCCGTTCAGAACAGCGCTGCCGATGGCACTTCTGGCGGTTGGCATTTCGGTAAAGGTGTACCATGTATCGCTCTGCGGAGAATACGCTTCGACCACCGCCACATTATTCGCCCCAATGCGGCCTCCGATCACATATATCAGCGAGTCAACAACCGCTGCCGTACTGTGGTTGCGCGCTGTCGGCATTGGTGACAGCGTGGTCCAGCTCTCGGCTATCGGATCAAAAACCTGAGTGATATCGATATCGATAAACGAATAGTTCACCCCGCCAAATACATAAATCTTGCCGTCGAATGCTGCCGCACAATGCTGGGCGCGAGCACCCGGTATGAACAACCGCTCGCGCCACGCGGCACTGCCCGGATCAAACTCAAATACGGTATTCAAAGCAGGAGGCGCAGGGCCAAGCAGGGTTTGATAGCCGGCAATGGCATATAATTTGCCGT
Source organism: Candidatus Zixiibacteriota bacterium (assembly GCA_020343475.1). Lineage (GTDB taxonomy): Bacteria > Zixibacteria > MSB-5A5 > GN15 > PGXB01 > JAFGAL01. The sequence goes on along the minus strand of CP070796.1, from coordinate 2,696,670 downwards.
CTAATTCTGTCAACGAATGATGATGACGCGGCGCCGGCAGGGGCTCATCCTCCGACCAGATCCCCGTTGCCGGGTCGTAAACCCTGGATGTACTAACAGGAATTGCACCCGGCAGTACTCCTCCCACCACATAGATTCGTCCATTCAGGGATGAAGGCGGCATTTCCTGACAGGCCACCGGCATATCAGTCCTTATAAACCAGTAACCGTCACTTTCAGGAAAATCGGAAAATTTATCGGCCCCGGCCGCTTGTGGTTGGCCAAGGATTGTCACAACAAACAGGGTGAGTACGAGCCGCATCATGCGTATTCCCCGATTTCTCGATAATTCTATTAGCCCGATTACCGGATCGCCATTAATTTCTTTGAACTCAGACAAAAGGACTGCTATC
>CP070796.1:2687892-2696178 GCA_020343475.1 Candidatus Zixiibacteriota bacterium | reverse complement strand
CTCCAGGCCGCCATGAAAATAATCCTTGAGATTGAGCATTTCATCAACCGTCAGGCCATACTTCTCAAGAATCGAATCACGGGCGACAAAAAAGGAATCGCTGTCAAGTCGGTGGAGTTCGGCGGCAACCGATGTTTCTGCAATTGCCAGGGCATACTTGCGATTCGCCTTATCTTCCCAATTCTGATAGAAATCAGTCCCCAGGAAATAGCCTCCGACAACAAGTCCGACTACAATTATGGCCGCCAGTATTCTGATCAGCACCGTCACCAACTTTCAGTTGATATTCTCAGTAGAAAGATTAAATTACTGCGGGATAACGCAAAGGTCAAGAGCGATATGGAATTCAAATACCCACCGGTCAGGAGAAAAAGTCGCGCCGTCAGAGTAGGCGGAGTTATTATCGGTGGAGGATTCCCCATAAGTATCCAGTCCATGACCACGAGCGACACCCGGGATGCGGAATCAACCGTCGATCAGATCCGCCGTCTGACTGAAGCCGGCTGCGATATTATCCGGGTGGCGGTTCCCGACGACGAGGCCGCTTCAAAACTGGCCGAGATTAAATCAAAAATCTCAATTCCGCTGGTGGCCGACATTCATTTTAAATATAAACTCGCCCTTGAAGCTATCCGCCAGGGAGTCGACAAAATCCGCATCAATCCCGGCAATATTGGCGACGATTGGAAAGTGGCGGAGGTTACCAGGGCCGCAAAGGACGCCGGGATTCCAATCCGGGTCGGCGTGAATTCCGGATCACTTCCCAAAGACATTTTAAAGCGGTTCGGCCATGACAATCCGGAAGGATTTGTCGCGGCGGCGCTGCGGCAAATCGAGATTCTGGAGAACAATGATTTCCGTGACATCGTCGTTGCCCTGAAATCATCGAACGTCAGCACTGCATTTTGGGCACACATACTCATGACCGAGAAGGTCGAGTATCCGTTTCATCTGGGGATTACCGAGGCCGGCACCCGTCAGACCGGATCAATTAAATCTGCAGTCGGTCTCGGAGCCTTACTGCTGAATGGCATCGGCGACACAATCAGGGTATCGCTGGCTGCCGATCCGGTTGAAGAAATCCGCGTCGCCAAAGCAATCCTCAAATCGCTGGAACTGAAAAAGGAGGGAGTGGATGTCATCGCTTGTCCCACCTGCGGGCGGTGTCAGATAGACGCCATCCGGCTGGCAGAGGCAATCGAGGAGAAGACCCGGGACTTTAAAACACCATTGAAGGTCGCGGTAATGGGCTGCGTGGTTAACGGCCCGGGCGAAGCGGCGGCAGCCGATGTCGGTATTACTGGCGGCGACGGAGTTGGGCTTCTCTTTAAAAAGGGAAAGACTATCAGCAAGATACCCGAAGACAGGCTGGAAGAGGTTCTTCTCGACGAAATAAAAAAAATGACCGGCGGCAAATAGACCGCCGGCCGAACACGGAAACCCTACCGTACATCTTGCTTGATTCTGCATTGGAATCAGGCTGCTTCCATTGCAAGAGACATCTCCCCGACTCGTGTCAATCCCGTCATGTTGTCCAATACGCGACACCCAAAGCAATTCCAATCGCGCGAAATCGCCAGAAGCCGCTCATGGTTGGCTTGATCAATCCAGTCAATAACCAGGGCATCCAGGCTGATCCCGTCCACCACCACGTTATTCAAGGTAAGCGTGAATTTGACCTGCATCCTGACCCCGAATATCAAAGTCACCGTTTTTCATATATTTCTGATGGAAAACCGATGCAACAATAGGGCCGCGCCGGACAATTCCCCGCTGTGTTAACTTAATACAATACCATTCAACAGGATAATGTAATTACAGGATGGCCTGTGACCGGTTGACAGCCTGAAGGGCCACCATGTAGCCGGGCGAAAATATGGCTTTAATCCTATATTTTCGGGAGCCCCGCCAAACCGGCCTCCTTCCGACCGGGTTCGCGCTGTATCAGAACCGTCCAAATCCGCTCATCCTATAACCGAGATATCGTTCAGCCTGCCGCATCCCGGCGACATGACACACAAATTTACAATATCGCAGGACGGGAAGTGGCGACCGCGGCCGAGGGGCATTTCGACGCCGGTAAACACATTGTCCTCCGGGATGCCAGCAACGCCGCCCCGGGAGTTTATTTCTACGGGATTAAAGCCGGAGACAACATCGCCTCGAAAAAGATGCTGCTGCTTAAGTAGTGAATGTTCTATGATAAAGAACGAGATCGGGTGCTATCACCCGATCTCGTTTTTATTGAATCCCTGCTGAAATTGCTGCGGGGATTTCAACCTGCCCCTGCCTCAACGTGTGGGCGATAGATTTCCACAACTGCGGTTTGCTCCGTCAGGGCAAAAAGCATGTACTCCTGACATTTTGGCAAAACCTCTTCCCCTCATACACTTCATCAACAAGACTTAAAAATTCCTCTTCGTAATAACTGCGAGGGAAGGTATCTCGGTCAGCTGTTCATACTTGCTGAGACATGTCTGGTCAATTCCCGGACCGCACTCATCGCCTGTTTGATTTTGCGGATTTGATCATGCCCGGGAACATTGATTCGGCTCGATTATTCATTTCGTATCCCGAGGAACATCGGGTAGTACTCATCTTCCGGGAATTCCGAGTGCGTGAATTTATCTTCGATCAACTCATACCCGATATCCCGGATGATACGACGCCACTCATCGGGTGGAAACATGCCCAGGATATGGCGGTCGGTCTGAATATCAAGGTGCCCCTCCCGCCTGATCAGGTAAATAAAGGTCAATTCATATGTGTTGTCCGACGGGTCGAGATCATAATAATTTTCCAGAACGGCGTAGTCGATTTTTCCCTTGCTGCCGGTTCTGAGTTTGGAACGATTCTGCATGAAATGACCCGGCCATTCCTCGCAATAGGTAATCACCAGGCCATTGGGTTTGAGATGTTCGTATGCCGTTAAGAACGCGGCCTGCAATTCCTCGGGAGTCTGCATGTAGGCGATGGCATCGTGAATCATAACCGCATCAAATGTCTTCCCCAGCCGCACGGCGCGCATATCACCGACTTCATATTCCACCTCGGGATTAAGCTTGCGCGCCTCCATAAGAATCGGCTCGTTGATATCAATGCCGGTAATGGCGAAATCCTTCTTCATCACCCAGTCCATATGCCCGCCGCCGCAACCAAGATCAAGCAGAGTCCTTGTCTTCAGCCGTTCATATTGTCTGATCTTTTCAGTAAAAAAACCGCCCTCTTCGACATATTCCTCAGGAGGACTTATTATCAGCGGCCAGGTCCATGCCAGGTCCCTGTACAATCGCATCTGATTATCGCCGGTGTCATTCTTGCTCATATTGGTTTTCTCCAAAAGGCTTAATATTGGATAGGGCAATTACAATTTTGCCAGTCTCTTTTCATAGTTCTCGATTAGAAACCGCTTTCCTTTCCTGATCACCCGGTGTCCCTCTGCTTCCAATTTCGCTTTCAAACTCTCAATGCCGCCCGGGTACTTCGGATTCAGCTCGCCGCCTGTCTTGAGCGTTCGCCAGTATGGGGTGATCCGCTTTTTGCCCTCCACAGCGTTCTCCTCGGCGGCATTGGCGGCTATCCAGGCAAATATTCCGGTGGTAATCGGACAACCAATATCTGCCCCATGCTCGCTGGCCAATTTCTGTCGGATTTCCTTTATGGTGATCAATTTCCCCTTCGGAATTTTCTTCATGATAGCGTCAACTTCTCTCGGCGCCGGGACCACAAACGTCCCGGTCCCCCAGCTTTGACGCATTTTCGGTGTAATCTTCTCTACTTTCGGCAGGTCTTTATCATCGGCGAGTTTTTCCCGCCACGATATCCTGAGCGGCATAAAGCCCTCCCTTAAATGTGTCTTTCTGATATACGGATAAGATGGCACCAGGTGGCCAAAATGGCAATCACATTTATCCCGGCTTCTTCGGCTCGACCATCACCAGCTTCTCGCGTTCCACTATCACCAATCCCGGTTTTGCCCTGCGGGGCTTGCGGACATATTTGCGTTGCGTGTAAATCACCGGTACCGTTTTGGAATTACGCGCCCGGGAATGATAGGCTGCAATCGCCGCAGTTTCAAGGACTTCACTCTGTGATGGCCTGAAATTCTTTTCCGGGAATTTCATGACCACATGCGAGCCGGGACATTGTGACGCGTGAAACCACAATTCGTACGGTTTGGCATGCGAGAAAGTGGTTCGATCATTATCCTCACCGTCCCGGCCGATAAAAATCGTCACGCCCCCGGGAAGAGTATGGGCGCGATACGGCAGGCGCGGCGCCGCCTCCTGCCTGGTGGTAGCTGATGGCAGCAGTTCTTCGATTTCGGCGGCGTACTTCGTAACCGCATTGTCGTAGCCGGCATTCAGTTCATCACGCATCCTCTTCGCCACAGCCAGTTCCCTGCCTGCAATTTCATAACGCCGCTTTATAAGCTGCAGAGCATCCCGGCCCTTGCGGTACTTCTTAAAATACTCCGCGGTGTTCTCTGCCGGGGTCAGCGCCGGATTGAGCTTGACGGTAATCTGCGTACCGTGACAATAAGCATCTTCAAGAGTAATCGACTTCAAACCCTTTTTGAGATTCGGAATATTAATCTTGAGAGTTTCGGCGATTTTGCGGTACTTATCAAAATTGTCCGCCGTTTCCAGATCATCCTGAATTCTGCTAAGCTTGCGCTGCAACTTCTTGACAAAACGCTCGACTGCATCCAGAATCATCTGCCGCTGTGACTTTTCCGTTTTTGCTTCCCGATTGAGCCTGATCGCGTCATAGACACCAAGCGAAAGGAATTTGCATCTGCGATCTTCGCTCTCAATGCTTTTAAATCTGAACGGGTAGACAACGTGGCCGGAGTGCAATTCGTACAGGTATCCCCTGTCAAACTGCTCAAATTGCAGCGCGAGGTGTCTTACTGCCCCTGCCAGGCGCTTAACCGCATCAGCAGACAGCTCTCCTGTCGGCAAATCGTCTTCCAGCCCGGCGCGTACGAGAATCTCATCAATCAGGACGGTATCCAGTCCTATGATATTTTTCCGCAGGAAAGCATCGAGACGCTGTGAGGCGCCCGATTCAATCAGCTTTTTGACCTGATCCGAATCTATCCGAAAAGGATCAAGTTTACCAATCCCTGGTGGAGGTTCATACGGTGCGTCCGGATCGTGCTTCTTATTACGCAGGGTGGCGATAATTCTGTCATCCCTGTCAAGAAGCCAGAAATTGCCGTTGGGGCCGATTGCCTCGATGACGACGGCAAACCGCTCCCGGTTGTTTTTCAGGTCGACTCGGAAGATTCGATCCAGATCGTACTGTGCGATTGAAACCACTTTCGCGCCCCGCGCCGGCTGAAAAAACGGCCACGGTTTTTCTTTAGTGGCCAGGCGAACCTTACTGCGCGGAATACAGAAGGTTCCATAGCCGACCGGATGGTACGCCAGCCCCAGTGCATAGTGTCCTTTGGCGGCCTTGAAAAAGAGATACGCTTCGCGCTCTTTCTTATAAAATTCGCTCGCGGTGAATTTTGCCCCGATCAGAAGAGATTTCAGCTCAGTGACCAGCGAATATATGTGCAGTGCGGTTTGCATATTGCCAATAAATCATTCAGTTGTCACAACAGGCATTGAAAGGTGATCCGAAAATTGACCGGATCGTTGCTTCACATTTCCGGTTTCTTATGAGTACCTTTGGTACAGGACCGCCACACTCTGTTCCGCCGCCGGATTACTGCACCCGGTGGCACATGCAAAATGGGCTACAATTCCTTGCCGTACTTGGCGACACCTTCCCTGTACAGGTTGCCTCCATGGCAGTCGAGAGCGACAATCGCCGGAAAGTCTTTCACGGTCAGTTTGCGAATCGCCTCGGCGCCGAGGTCTTCATAGGCGATTATCTCGGCGGCAGTAATCGATTTGGCGATCAGCGCTCCCGCGCCTCCGACCGCCGAGAAATACACCGCCTTGTGCTTTTTCATCTTCTCGACAACTTCTGGCCCCATTTCGCCTTTGCCGATCATCCCCTTCTGCCCCGCTTCAATGACTCGCGGGGTATAGGCATTCATTCGGTATGACGTGGTCGGGCCGGCCGAACCGATCACCTGGCCCGGTTTGGCGGGTGTCGGACCGACGAAATAGATGATCTGGCCCCTGACATCAAACGGCAGTTTTTCGCCCTTATCAAGCAGTTCCACCAACCGTTTATGGGCAGCGTCGCGAGCGGTATAAATGGCCCCCGATATCAGCACCTGGTCACCGGTTCTGAGATCTTCAACCATCTCATCGGTAAGCGGGGTGGTGATTTTTTTCTTCTCTTCTGACATTGTCGCTATCTCCAGATTAGGATATTTTTCTACAGGGTCACTTCTTTGTGCCTGGCGGCATGGCACTGGGTGTTAACTGCCACCGGCAGACTGGCGATATGGCACGGGTGAGCTTCAACATGCACATCCAGTGCTGTCGTCGTTCCGCCAAGCCCCTGCGGGCCAATACCCAGCCGGTTTATCTTCTCCAGTAATTCCAGTTCCAGATTGGCGTAGAACCGGTTCGGATTGCGATCGCCCACTTCGCGAAGCAGCGCCTTCTTGGCAAGATACGCCACTTTCTCGAAGGTCCCGCCGATGCCGACCCCGACAATAATCGGCGGACAGGGATTCCCTCCCGAGCGCCGGACCCGGTCAATGACAAACTCCTTTACCCCTTCGATACCATCGGACGGTTTCATCATTCTGACCTCGGACATGTTTTCCGAACCGCCGCCCTTTGGCGCCATAACAATATGCATCTTGTCGCCCGGGACAATGTCAACATGAATCACCGCCGGGGTGTTGTCACCGGTATTCTTACGTTCAATGGGATCTCCGAGAACCGACTTACGGAGATAGCCGTCCGTATATCCCCTGCGAATCGCCTCGTTAAGTGCCTCCTTTAAATCACCGCCGACAATATGCACGTCCTGACCCAATTCAACAAAAAGCACCGCCAGGCCGGTGTCCTGGCACATCGGAGCCTGCTCGTCTTTTGCAATGTCGGCATTGGCCAGAACCTGATCAAGAATTCCCCGGGCCACCGGGGATTCCTCCACTTCTTTGGCTTTCTTCACGGCATCGATTACATCCCGGCCCAGATCATACGAGGCTTCGATAGTAATCTTGCGTACCGCATCAATGATTGTGTTAGTACTGATTTCTCTCATTATATGTCTCCAATTGCTCACATAAAACCGGGCATATTGTATTATTCAATCTGCCGGGTGTAATTCTTCATATAGTCTCTGGATGCTGGCGATTCGTTCATTCAAGGCCGGATGATCATAGAACCAGTATTCAATTAGTTTCGACGGGGCCGGATCACTCAGGTTGTAAACTGAAAACTTGTCGAATGTGGTAGCGGCGATATCAACACTGATCCCGGAAAGCTCAAAACCGTACTCGTCGGCCTGATATTCAAGGTACCTGCTGAGCCCGTTGGTTGCGGGTTGCGCGAAGAAGCCGAAAACAGTTGCGAACAGCAACACCAGCGGCAGGCTGGCTATATCGCCGAGCCGGGAAAATCGCAACCGACGTGAGTGACGCCTGATAATCCTGTGGATATATCGATTGAACAAGTAAAGACCGAAAAGCAGAACCACAATTTCTGCAAAAAGCCCGATCCAGAGATGATTCATTACATGATGACCGATTTCATGCCCCATTACGAATTTCAATTCATCGACCGACATGTTCTCGATGGTATTGTCGTATAAGACAATCCGTTTTGTCCCGAACATTCCCGTAAAATAGGCGTTGAGCTTTTCCGACTGCCGCGACGCATCGGCCTGTAGTATATCCGGATGCGCAATGCCGGCCCGGGTGGCCAGCGAAGCCATCTCATCCGCAAGATGCTGATTCCGTATCGGTTCAAATTTGTTGAAAATCGGAGTTATAAAAACCGGAAAGATGATAATGACAAAGACCATCAGGGGGATCAACACAAGTGAAAACCACAGCCACCATTGTCTAAGACGGTTTATCATCGCGTACAGAATCAGCGCTCCGATAAACAGGAAGACAAATATCACAGACGCCATTTTCAGCCTTTCAACCAGCCATTCTCCTCCGGTCTGATTGGAAAATCCGTACTGGTGCTCTACAATAAATCCCCGGTAAAAGTCAAACGGAAGGTTGACCACAAATAAGAAAACGCCCAGAAACAGCATATAATAGAAACTGACTAGCAGTCGCCTCCGGCTGATTCTCTCCGCCCAGGCACGAAACCGCCCCGACAGGCCAAGGTATAGCAGCGCCAGCAGAATTAT
>CP070796.1:2684250-2687792 GCA_020343475.1 Candidatus Zixiibacteriota bacterium | reverse complement strand
AATTCCACTACTCCGGCATCAATTGAAGGATAATACACAAAGGATTGTGGGGCAACGCCAATCTTGCACCCAACAGACATTATCTGTTTATTCAGCACTCCCTGGCAGCCAATTGCATACCCCCCCGCATGGCCTTCAGATTCAGTTCCTGCGTGCCATCGGGAACGCTTTGAGAAATAACCTTCTCCAGTGATTCCACCGTCACGAGATTCAACAGTGAATTCATATATCCGAGAATCACCATGTTGGCGACAATCTTCCTGCCATACTTTTTGGAAGCCAGTTCCGTTGCACTGATACCATATATCGTTATTCCTGGCGGATTATGACTGGCGTCGGGAATTACCAGGTCACTGTCCAGAATCAATGTCCCTTTCGGCTTGAGAGAAACGACAAATTTCTCGTAGCCGGGTTGTGTCATGGTAACCAACACATCATGTTTGGAAGGTTCCAGCTCATAAATTTCCTGCCCGGAGATGATTACATCGCCGCGGCACTCACCGCCGCGAGATTCGCTTCCGTATGATTGGTTCTGAACCGCCCGCTTGCCATCTAAGACAGCGGAAAGGCCAAGGATATAGCTTGATAATACTATTCCCTGACCGCCGAATCCGACAAATCTTATAATCAACCTGCTCTTTCCCTGCTAAAGCTCTCGATCTGTTCTCCGGTCAGCGCATGCAATTGAGTCACGAATTCGGGACGGTCCAAATTGCACAGCCCGCCGACCACGATTTTGTCTTGCAACTTCTCCTCCGGCATCCCCTGCGCTTTCTTAACACCTACAGATTGTTTCTTGAATTCCTTTAGTAATTCTATTCCCGTCCTTAAGCCCATCCGGCGGCCATAATATTCCGGACATTGCGAAACAATCTCGATGAAACTGAAACCCTTCTTCATCAGCGCGTGCTGCATGGCCTTCTTAAGTTGAAATACGTGGTAAGTGGTCCATCGGGCCACGTAACTAGCCCCGGCGGCGACTACCAGTTCAGCCACTTTGAATGGCGGCTCAATGTTCCTGTGCGGAGTCGTGGAAGTCTTTACATCCAAAGGTGTGGTTGGCGCTACCTGGCCGCCCGTCATGCCATAGATCATGTTATTAACCATGAACACCGAAAGATCGATGTTTCGTCTGGCAGCATGAATCAGATGATTGCCGCCTATACCGGCGATGTCTCCGTCACCCGCTATCACCACGACCTTCAGATCAGGACGCATGATTTTCACACCTGTGGCATATGCAATCGGACGTCCATGGGTGGTGTGCAGCGTATCCGACTTAAAGTACGGGCTGGGTATCCATGAGGAACAGCCAATTCCGGATACACATACCATACGTGCGGGATCCAGAGCCAAGCCTTCAACGGCATTCACGAACACGTTAAGCACCGTTCCGCAACCGCAACCGGCGCAGAAACGGTGAGGCATGATCTCTTCCCTGATATAGTCCATCAGTCGGTGGCGCGGCCCGGTCATCACATTGCCTTTCTGATAGCCCGGTATATTTCATCGATCGAGTGAGGAACACCCCCTATCTTCGGAACCGAGACCACCTCACAGTGGGCGAATCTCTGGATTTCTCGCGATATCTGACCGAGATTCATTTCGGGAACCAGGATAACATCCAGACTCACGGCAAATTCTGTCACCTGTTCCCGGGCAAACGGCCACAAGGTTATCAGCCTAAGGAAATCAATATCTCTGCCCTCCTTGCGAGCCGCTTTAACCGCCCCATATGCTGGTCTGGCGCTCGCTCCGTATGATATAACCCCAAGACGGGCATTACCGCCGTCGCTGATATCCGTTTCGACGCGAACGATCTTCTCCCGGTTCTCGTCGATCTTTCTGTATATTCTTCTGATCAGCTCGTCGTGCACGTGAGGAGAAGTCACATCTCTCATACCGTTGGCCAAATGGGAGGAGCCGGTTACATGGACATTGACTCCCTCACCATAGTGGATCATTCCCGGCACCAGGTCCGGCCCCCCAAAAAGATTCTCACCCGGCTCGGCTTTCTTCCTCGATGCATATTTGACCGTCAGGGGATCAGGCATTGCAACACTTTCCCTTATATGACCGATTTCGCCATCCATAAGCATAATCACGGGAGTCCGGTAGATATCAGCAAAGTTGAAACAATCGAGCATGAGATCAAAGCATTCCTGAGCAGAATCGGGGGCAAGTGCTATGATATCATGGTCACCGTGAGTCCCCCAGCGAGCCTGCATCACATCTCCCTGCGCCGGTTTCGTGGCCTGCCCGGTTGAAGGGCCTGAGCGCTGTACATCGACGATCACGCAGGGCGTTTCGGTCATAATAGCATATCCTATATTCTCCTGCATGAGTGAGAACCCGGGGCCACTGGTCGCGGTCATGGTTCGCGCGCCGGTCCACGAAGCGCCTATAATGGCGGCTATGCTGGCCAGTTCATCCTCCATTTGAACGCATATGCCGCCCGCCCTTGGTAATTCAACTGCCATTAACTCGGCCACTTCACTCGCCGGAGTTATCGGATAACCGGCAAAGAAATCGCAACCGGCGTAAATCGCCCCGTATGCGCATGCCTCGTCTCCGAGCAGGAAATGTGTTCTGCTCCCAAGCCGTTCAAGGTACTGTTTCCTGCTTTTGTCAATCATCATGATCTGCCCGGGTTCGTATATTGTCGGATTTCTTTCCGTCGGTGATGACTATGGCCAGCTCAGGGCACAGCAAATCGCAGAGGCGACATCCGGTACAATCCTCCATTCTGGCCACGACTGGCAGGTAATAGCCTTTTTTGCTGAGCGTTCCTGACTTCTCGAACACACCTGTGGGACAGAATTCAATGCAGATATCGCACCCTTTACAATAATTCCCGTTAATCTCAATGATCTCAAAGCCCTTCTTGAGCCGAGCAGCCGAGCTCACACAACCTCCACCACAGCAATCGGTTATTCAATTTCAAATCAGAGTATAACAGAATTCGCGACGATATCCAATCTGTTTTTTGCATTTTCAATTGATTGCCCCGCCGGCTGACATTTTCGTTCTGTACACCTCCGCATAAAATGCACTCAACGGCTTCAGGCGCGGGGACACAGGCCGTTTGGTGACAATGGCCTCATTACGCTTCCGGTTTCGCCATTTCAGGGCGCAGAGATTCAAATTGCTGAATTGCAGAACAAAATCCAAGGTGCCCGGCAGCCAGAATCCCTGGGCCCGGACAGCAAACATGCCATCATGAAGCGGCTCTTTTGCTGCCTGCAAGAAATCTTTCGGAATCCGATACCTCTATTGCGGGCACCGGCCCTGCAGTTTTGCAGACAAAAAAAAGGAGCAAGGTAAAAACCTTGCTCCTTGGCGTGTATATACCTGGATGCCGCTTAGAGCGTCCAGTCTCCTAGTGGATCAGGTCCGCCGTTGAAGTAGTAGTTGATCAGGTACGCAACGTCATCAGTGTCAACGTCCTCATCCGCGTCGACATCACCGAGGTGCTCGAACGGATAGGGTCCGTTACCGCCGTTGACATAGTTGGCCAGGAAGATAATATCCACCAGGTCAAT
>CP070796.1:2669669-2684150 GCA_020343475.1 Candidatus Zixiibacteriota bacterium | reverse complement strand
TTCGCTCGATGCGGACGCTGAGTCACTGGTGTTTATCAGCCCGTCGCTTGAAGGCAAGAACGAACTGGTCCGACGCACCCGGGCCGGTTTTATTCTCTGCGATAAGTCGCTGGAAATCACTGACGAGCTGACCGCTTCCCGGTGTTTTATTATCGTCGGTGACCCGAAACTGCAGTTTGCGAGGATCGGTAATGCTCTATTTCGCAAAGAGTTTAAATATGGTATTCACCCTACCGCGTATGTTTCCCCCGAGGCGCAGATCAATGAGAAAACCCATATCGGCCCGTTTACCTATGTTGGAAAATGCGAGATTGCTGAGAATACGATTATTGAAGGCCATTGCCACCTGTATGATAAGGTGAATATTGGCAGGGAGACGGCCATTCAGTCCGGGGCGATAATCGGGGCCGATGGATACGGCCACGTCAGAGATAAAGCCGGTCAATGGACACGATTTCCCCACGCGGGCGGCGTCATTATCGAGGATAACGTGGAGATTGGCGCCAACAGCTGCATCGATCGCGGCAATTTGCGGGATACAATCATCCGTGCCGGTACGAAGATCAATAATCTGGTTCATATCGCGCACAATGTCGTAATCGGGTATCATTGCCTGATAAGCGTCAGTGTCAACATAAATGGGAGTGCCGTGATTGGAGACGGTGTTTATGTCGGTTCCGGGGCGAGTATTCGCGACGGTATTAAAATCGGCAATAATGCCTTTGTCGGCATGGCAGCAGCAGTGGTCAAAGATGTACCCGACGGCGTTACAGTGGTGGGAATTCCTGCAAAGCCCAGATAAGGATATTGAGCCGGCAGTTGTTTATGGTTGCCGGGCGATTCTGCCGGCAATGCCGCTTGCCATTTATTGCGAGATTTCCGGTTACGCCAGCAGTATCTCTATAATAACGGGAATTGTGGGATCTCTTTGAAGAGAGTCGCCATGAGCGAGAAGTATGTTCTCCACTTCGGGAGTGTTACCGGGATGCCGTTCCAGTATGCCCGGGCGGGACGGCTGGCCGGTATAAACAGCGCCAACGTTATCGTGGTTGATCGGGATTCCGGCAAATTGAGACGTCAGCTCCCCTTTGATCGGGCACTGGCATCGCCTCTGGACGGCCTGCTGCACCGGGCGTATAAGAAAGCGGAGTTTTTTCTGGCGGATGTTCTTCCGAATACCGCCCTGGTTCATTATCACAGTGATTCCATTTTTCGTAAGTACCTGGATTGCGCACTGCTGTGGGCATTTTCACGCCCGATGGTGATCAGCTTCGCGGGGACCGATGTCCGGCTCGAAAGCATCGCCAGAAAACACAATCCGTATGTCTATATTCCGTCCTATTCGGCCGGCGAAAAGAAAATCAGAAGAAAACTGACCTGGATCTCAAAATTTATCCGGTACGCCGCTACCGATTATGAGCTGGCCGAGTATGTTCAGCCTTATTTCGATAAGGTTTATTATCTGCCGCAGCCGATAGATACGTCCGCTTTTACATGCCGGTTGCCTGCAGGGGACACCGCCGTCCCGACCGTGATACATATCCCGACCAACCGGGAAGTAAAGGGGACCGCGTATATTGAGGCGGCGGTCGAACGTCTCAGGTCCGAAGGATTGAAGTTCTCATTCAAGCTGCTGGACTGCAATCTCACCCAGGAACAGGTGAAAGAGGAAATCGCCGGGGCTGATATTGTTGCCAATGAGATTCGCACCGGAGCGTTCGGGGTATTCGCGGTCGAGGCGATGGCCTCGGGAAAACCGAATATCTCTTATATCCGTGACGACTTGCTGGAAAAATATCCGGCCGAATTGCCGATCGTCAGCGCCAATCCGGATACTGTCTACCCGGTGCTGAAAAAGCTGATCACTGATGCTGATCTGAGAACCGAAATTGGGCGGAAAGGCCGCGCTTACGTCGAAAAGTATCATTCTCTGGAAGCGGTCAGCGCAACGTTGAAAGAAATCTATTGCGAAGTCGGTTTGCCCTGCTGAATATTAATCCGGCCTATTCAGGTTTTATAAACTTGCAGTAACCGGATGCTCCTCTCCGAAATCATATTAAGGATTGAATCCTTGATTACAGCTTTTTATACTTAGCCGATGAGACGATTGCTGAAGAATATGTCCATCTATGGCATCGGCGGAATTGCCGCCAAGGCCATACAGGTCCTGCTGCTTCCAGTCTACACGAGAGTTCTGAAGCCTGCCGACTACGGCAGTCTTGAGCTGGTCTACATGGTGGCGGCGGCGATAGCCATTCTCTATGGATTTATGATCAGCAGCGGCTATCTGCGATGCTATTACGATAGCAAGGAGCAAAAGCATCGCGACCTGGTACTGGGTTCCGCATTCTGGTTTACTTTCTTCTGCGCCGTGCTCTTCGGCCTGGTGCTTCTCCTGTCCGCCTCCGAAATTGCCGGTTCCATTTTTGAATTCGAGGGTGGTGAATTGTTTATCACGCTGATTGCCTTCTCAACAGCAATTAAAGCTCACAATTACATTTTTTATAATCTCCTTATGGTCAGGGAAAAGGCCGGGAGTTATGTCTCCATAAATATCGTCACGATGCTGGTTACAATGGGTGTCACGATTTACTTCGTGGTGTTTCTGAGATGGTCGGTCAGAGGGATATTGCTCGCCCAGATAATTGCCTTCGGTATTGAATTTATCATCTTATCGGTTCTGCTTTTTCGAAGAACCATCTTCGCATATTCGTTTTCGGCGGTCAGGGAAATGCTTCATTTCTCGGTGCCGCTTATCCCGCTGCAACTGGCGTCCTTTATCCTGACCATGGCGGATCGTTTCTTTCTTCAGGAATACCGCACACTTGACGAGGTTGGCCTCTACTCGCTCGGGTATAAGTTCGCCGCAATTATGCCGCTTCTGGTGATTGAACCATTCCGGGCTTTCGGGCCGCATATCTTCTCCCTGATCGATACTCCCGAAGAATGTAAACGGACGCTGGCGGATTTTTCCCGCTATTACCTTGCCGGGAGCCTGTTTTTCGCACTGGCGATCTCGATGTTTTCCCGCGAGGTCATCATGGTTATGTCTGACCACAGCTATCATGAAGGGTATCGCGTTGTATTCCTGCTGTGTCTTTCTTATGTTTTCTACGGTCTCAATAGCCTGACGGGTTACGCCATCAATATTGTCAAGAAAAACTGGATTATCAGTGTAACCTGGATTATCGCGGCAGGCGTCAACATCGCGCTGAATTTTGTCCTGATACCGACTTATGGAATGATGGGGGCGGCCGCGGCAACCGTAATATCGTATTTAATTGTTGCGGTGGGCCGCCTTGTCATCATCAATTATGTATATCCCATACGCTTTGCATACGCTGCTTTCGCCGGCATATGTATCTGTGCCGCGCTGGTGTACGCTCTGTCAACGATTGCAGCCAGCGGCATTGTAATTCCCATGACCATTAAGACAATATTACTGGCGATGTTTCTCCTGGTTGTTTTTTGCAGCACTTATTTCACCCCGGAGGAGCGGAGTAAGGCTGTCGAAGCCCTTCGTGCCTTCTTTGTCAAAACGCCTGCGTCAGACTGAAGGATATCGATCCCTCGGCTCGGGCTTTTTTTCGGGCAGTCATATGCAACCCCCCGATAATCATAGTCTCTCCGCTTTTTGTTGATTTTCGCTCTGGAATGCAGTAATAGGTTAGCGGGATAAGTTATTACGGTAAAGAAAGGTTACAGGCTTTCAGTAAAGCCGGATGATGGTGCCGGGCAGTTCTCATTCCAGAATCCGCCGTGCGCTCTCTCTGCCGCCGCGGGTGCTGGTCCGAAAAGTGGCGGGCAAAATCCGCAATAGACGGGATGACCGGAAATGCCGGTTGCAGGATCTGAAAACATGCACCAGGAGTGCCGCCGGCATCCTGCCGATACACAGGCGTGTTCTTAAGATGGACGATCTCGATCTATCTCGAATCAAGCCTGAGGTCGCGCAGTATCTCGCCGATATGTATCTGAATCATCGGTTCGACCTGCTCGGCAGCGGCTGGGTGGAAAATAGTTATGATGGCCGGGCTCCGGGTCTGGAGGGGTACCGCTACAGCATGAATCTGGAAATCGATCGATTTGATCCGGAAGGTTTCTGGTTGCGGCAAATTCTGCTTCCGCCCCATCTAGAAAGCGGCAGAAAAATCTGGCAGGGAGTATCCGACGCCTATACTCCGATTGATTGGCAAAAAGACTACAAGAGCGGATATCGATGGAGTGCCCGGCGATGGTACAAGGATCAGTCTGGAGATTTGCCCGGGGTCGATATTAAAGTCCCGTGGGAACTGGCGCGGATGCAGCATCTGCCGCAGATGGCGCTTTTCTGCGCGATCCTTCCGGAATTCCGTGAAGAGCTGTTGAAAGAATTTTGTAATCAGGTTCTGGATTTTATTGCGACGAATCCCCCGCGCATGGGCGTGAACTGGGTTTGCACCATGGATGTGGCCATCCGTGCCGCCAATATCCTTCTGGCATACGATCTATTCCGGCAGCTTGACGAGGGGGGAGAAGTGATTGATTGTCGGTTCCGGCAGGTGGTATCGAATGCGGTTTACGAGCATGGGGTGCATATTGTCAACAATCTTGAATGGTCTGAAAAACTGGCAAACAATCATTATCTGGCAAATATCGTCGGCTTGCTTTTCGTAGCCGTGTATCTTGATCGGAGCGATGATATCGATCGCTGGCTGGCCTTCAGTGTACAGGAGATTATTTCAGAGGTTAAACGGCAATTTTATTGCGATGGCGGCAATTTTGAATCTTCGACTTCATACCACCGGCTTGGCACGGAAATGGCAGCATTCGCCACGGCCCTGGTGCTGGGACTGGACGATGATAAAAAGCGCGCCTTGAGGGATTATGATTGCGATCAATGGTCCCGCTGGCCTCGTCTGAAGACTCCCGATGAACAGGAATATAATGTCGATTTGAAGGCATTATTTCCGGATTGGTACATTGAACGGCTTTACCGTGCCGGCAGACTCACTCTTGATTTGACCAAGCCTACCGGCGAGGTTCCCCAGATAGGTGACAACGATAGCGGTCGCCTGTTTCGACTGTCTCCGAATGGATCATTTATGAGTACGGATCATGCCAAAGGGAAATATCGCAACCTGGCGCAGTATACCGGGCGGGAGATTCGAGCATGGGACGAGAACTGTATCAACCATCAAACCTTGCTCTCGGCAATTTCCGGGTTATTTGACAGCTTCGAACCGGATCGATTCCGTGATCGGTTTCTACTGGAAAGAAGTGTTATCAGGAATATCGCCGGAGGGAAATGCTTTTCAGTTAATTTTCGATCGGATTGCGAATTGACTTCCACTTCAACCAATGCAATGACACAAATGCAGACTCTTTCTCACCGGCAGGAGGGAATCCTGCGGCCGTCACGGCAGGGGACAATTCCGCTGACATCGGATTTAAAACTATATGGCTATCCCGATTCCGGCTTTTTTATATTTGCTTCGAAAAGAATTCATATGACGATATGCGCGGCGCCGAACGGGCAAAACGGCCTGGGTGGTCATGCGCATAATGACAAGCTGTCTTTCGAGTTGAATCTGGACGGCGAGGATATTGTGGTTGACCCGGGAACATATCTGTATACACCGCTGGTTGACTGGAGAAACCGGTTCCGGAGCGTGAGAGCGCATAATACCGTTGTTGTTGCCGGGCAGGAGCAGAATCGATGGACGCCCGGCAGAAGGGGATTGTTTTCCCTTAACGATGAGACCGCAATCGAGGTGCTCGATCTGAGTGAAACCGGGATTGTACTGCAGTTGACGTATCGCGACATCATTCATATCCGGCAATTCGAGATTGCCTGCGACTATGTCAGGATTTGTGATTACGCAAATCATGCCTTCGAGGTTAACCTTAATCCGGGAGAAATGTATTCCGGCGGATATGGAAAAATAGTGCGGGGCTTCAGGTGAGAGTTCTCTATTTTTCAGATGGCGGACCGGGGCTGAGCGTTTTTGAATCGCAGGTTACGGGAATGGTACGGGCCTGGAGAACAGAATGTGAAACGGATGTAATCTACCGGCAGAAAGGCCCGGGCGACAGCAGCATCGACGGACGGGCGATAAGGCAGGTGGGTAGCGTCTCGCGGCTGACGCTGTACATGGAAATTGTCCGAAATAACCTGCCCGCGCTTCTGGATACTTATGATCTCATTCATTGCCGTGGCGCTCTCACGGCCTGGATGGCAATAAAATCGCTTTCTCCGGATCAGCGGAAAAAATGTAAAGTGCTTTTTGACTGCCGTGGATTGCTCGTGGAAGAAATGGGCAGACCTTCCCGCATTGTCAGTATGCATCCCCTGGAGCTGATCCGTAGCCATGAATTCGGGGCGGTGGAAAAATTCGCCGCAGTAAACAGTGACCTTTTTACAACCGTAAGCTCTGAGATGTCAGATTATCTCAGGGTCAAACACGGCCGCGGCGCCGACCGGGTGATTCCCTGCATTATCGACGACGAGGCATTTCGATTCTCAGCCGGGAAGCGGGCGGAAATCAGAAGGCGGCTGGGTCTGAACGGAGAACGCGTCTTTTTATATGCCGGCGGTACCGATGCCTGGCAGCGGCTTGATATTCTGGGGCAATGGTGGGCGCATCATTGCATTGAGAATCCGACGGACGTGTTGCTGATCCTCACCGGAAAGAAGGAGGAATTTCTTGCGAAATTAAAGCTCGCCTCTGACGGCAGGTATGGCCGGATGATCTTTGATTATGTCCCGTATTCAGAAGTGCCGGGATATATGTTTGCCAGCGACATCGGCGTCATGTTTCGGGATGCCTCGGCTGTGAGCAGGGTTTCCTCACCCGTCAAGCTGAGCGAGTATCTGGCAGCTGGAATGACGGTACTTACTAACCAGGAATATTTCGCGGCTCGCGATCCCGAAAATATTCTGCTGATTAACCCCCAGAATGGGCTGCCGGCGGGCGTTAAAGCGAAAAGCATTGAAGAGAGACATCGTGAGTCAATTAAAAATTCCCGGATCTACGGCGGCAGGAGTGCGGTGGAAAACATTCTGGATTTGCTGCAAAGCACCGATGATATTGCGCGGTTCCAGGGAATTCCGGGTGAACGACGCGGGGCGGTGTAGGCGATGAAGTTTTCCCTTATCATGGCCACCGTCGGCCGCACCGAAGAGCCAGGGCGATTTCTGGAATCACTGGCGTCCCAGACATGGCGCGATTTTGAATTGATTGCGGTAGATCAAAATAGCGATGATCGTCTGCGTGCAATCCTGGAGCAGTTTCGAATCGGTTTTCCGATTATCCATGTCACTTCGAAGCGGGGTCTTTCCCGCGCGCGCAACCTCGGCCTAAAGCATATTGGCGGCGGTATAGTCGCCTTTCCGGATGATGACTGCCGGTATCCGCCTGACCTGCTCAGCCGTGTTCATTCGTGGCTTGACAGACATCCGGATTACACCGGGATCTCCGGACGATCGGTCGATCGGAATGGAAACTCCACAGTCGGCAGTTTTGAGAAGAAACCCGGAGACATCACCCGCATCAATATCTGGCGCCGGACGACCTCAATTGCTCTTTTCCTGCGTATGGACGCCACCACTGAGGGTCTGAGTTTTGACCCATCTCTGGGAGCGGGGGCGCAGACACCCTGGGGCAGCGGCGAGGATATTGATTTCCCCTTGCAGGCGCTCGAACGGGGTGCGAAGATCTACTATGATCCCGCACTGGGGGTACTGCATCCGGTAACCACTGCCCATTACAATCGGGAAGCATTCAAGCGCGCCTTCAGCTATGGGGCTGGAATGGGTCGTGTGATGAAAAAGTATCGCTATCCATTTTGGTTTAGAGCCAGGACACTGATCAGGCCTCTCGGAGGAACGGCGCTGTCGCTTTTGTCACTCCGAACCGCCAAGGCCTGGTACCACCTGACATTATTCCGGGGGCGGGTGCGGGGGCTCCGGGGATGAAAGCGGGCCGCTGGATATATGCCCTGGCACTGCTGTTAATGCCGTTGACGTACAGTACCAAATTCCTGCTGGGTATGCCTGATATAACCTGGGTGAATCCCACCGCTCTTTTGGGAATTCTGCTGTTTTTTTTGCTGTTACCTGCGGTGCGGCCCAGCGTTACGCTCCTGATTATTGTCAGTACCGTCATCAGTGCCTGTCTCGGCTTTATTTTTCTTCTGAATCTGGGCGGTGACCAGGGAAGGCTGTACACGGTATTTCGCGAACCGGTTCGCGCCGCACTGAATTTCGTCTGGTTTTGGGTGACGATATACTTCGTTCGGTATGCGCGGGATTACCTGTTGAAATGGCTTGCCGTGAGCGTGGTGGTGCAGCTGGCAATTGCCGTCTATCTGTGGCTCGGTGCAATGATGCTGGTGCCGCTGCCGGCAGCCGCGGACAGCTTTATGCAAGCATACGCTTACAGCCAGCTGGCGTGGTTCAGCGATCTTCCGGTGGTGCGACTGGGCGGGACATTTATCGAATCCCCTCCTTTCGGCCTGTTCATGCTTTCGGCGTTTGTCATACTTTCTCTTGCCTTCTTGGGCGGCCGCAAACATTCTTCATGGTTGATAGCAGGATGGATCGCCGCCTTGGTCGGCGTTATCGGATCGCTGGCTACCCAGGTGCTTCTCGGTTTCGCGGTATTTGCGGGACTCTGTCTGATTTTTGTCCCAATCGGGCGGCAGGCCGCGGGGGTACGAATATTCGGAGTGCTGCTGATGCTGGTTATAATCCCTTACCTTTTTGGCGTTCTCAGTGATAAAGTATCCGGCAGCGCCGACATGAGAGCCAAAGACGCGTACGCCGAAAGCGGCGGCGAGCGCCTGTTTCACATGCGTTATGGGCTTCGCCTGCTGGTGGAACATCCGGAGTACCTCCCGTTCGGACTCGGCCCGGGACGATACGGGAGATATGCGAAAGGAACCGGGATTTTTCCGGTTACCGTCACCCCGCAGGTGACCCTGGTGGAGTGGCTGGTGGAATACGGTTTGATCGGAACCTTTCTGATTGGATGGTGGCTCTGGGTGGTCGGAAAAAATGCTCGTGGGGCCTTCGGGGTGTTGGGTGTTGCGGCCTTTGCCGGGCTGTTGTTGGCCAATATGTTTCAAGCCAACTGGAAGTGGGAAGCATGGTTTATGGCGATGGCGGTGCTTTATGCCTCGGATTTGCCGTCTGTCGGGAGCGACTCATCCTCCGGAAAGGCGCCGCAGTCGGCCTGATCTGTTGTGCTATGAAGCGACCCAAGACGAAAGCGATTCGCCGGGGCAGCAATCGGCGGATATTTGATTCGGGTGAAAGATGCCCGCGATAGCGATTGACGTTCGGATGCTGCACTCTGCCGGGGTTGGCACCTATCTCTGCGGCTTGCTGCCGTTGATAATTTCCCGGCGCTCCGATATTATTTTTCATCTGCTCGGAGATACCGGGAGTATGCATGACTTTCAATGGACCCGGGCTGAAAACGTCCGTCGTCTTGATTGTCACGCTCCCATTTACAGCATAGCCGAGCAATTTGAATTGGTGCGTCGACTGCCGGCCTGCGATCTCTTTTTTTCGCCCCATTACAATGTTCCGCTTTTGTATCGCGGTCGGATGATTGCCACCATCCATGACATCTTCCATCTGGCCAGAGAGAACTCCGATAAGACCCTGCCGCGCATAATCTATGCCCGGGCGATGCTTTCGGCGGCACTTCGGAAATCCCGGATTGTCATGACCGATTCTCAGTTCACTCTTGATGAAATGCGAAAATACCGATTACCTCATCCGGATAAGGTGAGGATTGTCTCCCTTGGACCGGGATCGGCTTATAATGGCGGCGGTGCCGCGGTGAAAAAGCCGGGGGCGCAATACTTTCTCTATGTCGGAAATGTAAAGCCACACAAGAACCTTCGGCGGCTCATCTCGGCCTACAAGCTGCTTCATGCCGAAGGACGCGTGGGTATCCCGCTCATGCTGGTGGGCGAGGAGAAAAAATTTATTACCGGCATGCCCGAGCTGAAAGATGAGATTCTGCATTCGTCATGGAGAAACTGGATCAAGATTACCGGACGGGTCAGCAATGAGGAGCTCAAACACTGTTATTCGCAGGCGGCCGCGCTGGTGCTGCCATCGCTGTATGAGGGGTTCGGGCTGCCGCCGTTGGAGGCAATGGCTCTCGGGTGTCCCTGCCTGGTATCGCGGGTGGCCTCTCTTCCCGAAGTGTGCGGTAAGGCGGCTCATTATTGCGACCCCTATGATGTCGCTGATATCGCGGATAAGATGCACCAGATATTAGTTGATAATCGATTGCGAGCGGAGCTTATTGAAAGGGGTTACCAACAGGTGCAAAAGTACAGCTGGCGGAAAACCGCCGAGGCTGTTCTGGACGTGATGGAGGAAGTCCTGACAAAATGAAAACGGCACTTGTCCACGACTGGCTGATAACTTATGGCGGCGCCGAGCGGGTGGTCGAGCAGATTCTAAGGCTTTTTCCCGATGCCGATTTGTATGCGCTTTATGATTTTATACCTCCGGAGCAAAGAGCGTTCATTCAGCATAAGCCGGTCACCACCTCCTTTCTTCAGAAATTCCCCTTTGCACGACGCAAGTATCGCAGTTACCTGCCATTGTGGCCCCTGGCGGTGGAGCAATTCGATCTGTCAGGGTATGATTTGGTTATCTCCACCTCGCACGCGGTCGCAAAGGGAGTTATAACCGGGCCGCGACAACTGCATATTTCCTATGTGAATTCCCCGATCCGCTATGCCTGGGATCTAACCCATCAGTACCTGCACGAGGCCGGGCTGACAAAAGGCCCGAAAAGCTGGATTGCCAGAGTGATTTTGCATTATATCCGCGTGTGGGATGCGCGTACCGCTTCCGGGGTCGACGAATTTATCGGCAACTCCCGGTTTATCGCGCAACGCATCCGTAAAGTGTATCGACGAACAGCGGGGGTCATCTATCCTCCGGTAGACGTGGACGCTTTTACGCTTCATACCCGTAAGGAGGATTTCTATCTTACCGTTTCGCGCATGGTGCCGTACAAAAAGATTGACCTGATAGTGGAATCGTTTACACGTATGCCGGACAGGAAACTGGTAGTGATCGGTAACGGGCCGGATTTTGAAAAAATCCGGGGGAAGGCGGGACCGAATGTAACACTCCTCGGCTATCAACCATTTGATATTGTTAAAGACTATATGCAACGCGCCCGGGCCTTTATTTTTGCCGCCGAGGAAGATTTCGGCATTGTTCCGGTGGAAGCGCAGGCCTGCGGAACACCGGTCATTGCCTATGGCAGGGGGGGAGTGCTTGAAACCGTGATCGACGGAAAAACCGGCAGATTCTTTGCCGAGCAAAAGGTCGACAGCATCGTTGCGACTGTCCTTGAATTTGAAACGGGAAATATAACCTTTGATCCTGCAGCCATTCGACAGCAAGCAGAGCGCTTTGCGAGCAAGCGATTCCGAAGTGAATTCAAGACCTTTGTAGAACGCGCCGTTGAGAGGCATTTCAGAGAATTTTCGGCGGCTGGCCTGCAGCGACTGACTTTTCGAGGCAAAACCGAAATCACCGAAAAGACGAAGCGGCCCGGTTTTTAGTATCAGTTATTGGCCGCCATGTTCCGCCTTTCGATTCCGGTCTTTGCCGGAGCTTTTTTCAAGGTCTGAAGGAATTTTTTTCCAAGAAGCTTCTTTAACTGCATTGCGGATATCCTGATGGTCCTGTAATATGTTGTGGTACAATATGATATATTTATGGGTTCCCTTTGCTGAAATGGCACAAAGATTGCATAATTCCCGGATGGGAAAGCATAGGAGTGCTGTGTGAAGAAGAAATTTACGCTGAAAAGCACGGCGTTGGCAACAGAAAATGCTGACGCTTGCCCGGCGGATGGTGCCCCTGTATGGGAAAAGGCTGACTCGGAGATAAATCTATATGATTTAATCAGGCTTCTATTGCGACACAAAAAGTTGATTATTTGCACGACCGTTGTTGTTATAATCCTGGTTTCTGCAAAGACTTATCTGACTCCGAGTCTCTATATTTCACAAGCCAGCATTTTACCTTCCGGGCGCATTGCTAAAATGGCACAGCTGAGGAGTCTGACCGGGATCGGGGACCCGGTCATCGACGATGAGAACTCGTCGGATCTCTTTCCAGTGATCCTGCACTCACAGTATATCAGGAATGCCATTCTGGATAAAGCATATTCCTTTCAGTCCGGCGACCAAATCAAGACGGTGACCTGCCAAGAATATTTCGGTCATTACAATCCGGATATTTTGCGGCAACGGCTGGCGGGCGCGACCTATGTTGCGATGGACCATACTACGGGAGTAATTGAATTAGCGGTCGAAACAGAATATCCTGCGCTATCGCAAGCAATTCTCAGGCAATACATTATAGAACTGGAGAATTTTAACCTGCACAAGCGTCGCTCGCGCGCGCGCGAGAATGAGCGGTATTTGGCCGGGCAACTGGCGTTACAGGAGGTAGAACTGGAGAATGCGGAAGATAGTCTCGAAGTCTTTCAGAAGGCCAATCGCAACTGGGATGCCAGCGCCGATCCTGAAATCCTCAAGACTCTGGGCCGCCTGAAGCGGGATATTCAGATCAAGGCGGAGACATATATATTCCTTCGTGAGCAGCATGAATCGGCCAAGCTCAACGCACAGAAAGACGTGCCGGTGGTGAGGATTCTTGACGAGCCGTCCCTCCCTATTTTGAAATCCGGACCGCGCCGCAAGCTGACGATTCTCATGGCGGGTATTGCCACCTTTATGGTGATGGTATTATTTATTCTGATAATTGACATAATCAGGAAGAGGATAAGGAAAGCCGACCGCCAGTCAATTCAAAATCTGCGCCGGGATTTTATTTATGCTTTTCCCCGCTCGGCCCGGGCTGTTGATCGGGTCACGCAGGCCTTGCATAAATAAATGTTATAGCCGGGCAAGATTCCCGCAAAGCCGCCTTATTCAACACCCAGTTCGATTTCCATCGCCTTAATAAGAGAGTCGATATTATAAAATGCCGGGGTTTGCGGTTTGTACCGTTTGTATATTTCCAGCGCTTCTTGCTTTTTTGCCCTGCTTTCCCGGGAGGAGAGAACATTGGCCAGATTAATCCAGGTCGGAACGTGGTCGGGATTGAACTGAAGGCTCTCCCTGAAGTATTTCTCCGCGAGGTCAAACTGTTTCAGGTTAATATAATTGACGGCAATATTAGCGAGAGTTTCACCGGTTGGGCCGAATCTCTCCACGGCCTGCAGGAGGATTTCGTTCGACTGCTCAAAGTCCTGCATGTAAGACAGGGCTCCCGACAGGTGCAAGTAATAAAGGCGATCATCCTGGTTCTCGGCAATGAGAAGCTGATAGTACTTCACGGCCGCGGCGAAATCCTGAACGCGGTAATAATAGTCAGCAAGCAACGGCCAGTACATGCGCTCATTATCCCCGGTTGCAATCAGGGCATTGATGGCATTAATGGCGCATTGATAGTCTTCTGCGGCCGGACAGAGTTGCAGCAGTTCTCGGTTGACTGCACGGTCATGTCGATAGAGAATTTTGGCGCGCCGAAAATAGACCAGCGCCGATTCCGGCATCAGGATTCTTTTGTATGCCATTCCCAATCCAAAGAGAACATCGCGGTCGCTCGGTTCCAGTCGATAGGCCCGCCGGTAGGAACTGAGGGCACGACTGAAATCGCCGCCATCAAGCGCCAGGGCAGCGTCTTCTTTGAGTTCGTCAATATCCTGCGTCCTTTTTCCGCATTGTACCGCCAACAGCATGGCAGAGATAAGCAAGCAGCAGAACATGGTCGGTTTCAGCATTCGAACACTCTTCATAGCATCAATAATAACCAAATGTGGCTTGATTTTCAAGCACGATTGCGGCATTTTCGCCTTAATGAACGTAGTGACAACGATACCCGCAATTCTGCTGGCGGTTATGCTGCCGCTGGTTGGTTTTGCGCAGAATTTTTCGATTGAACCGGGAAAGATCGCGGTATATCTTCCGCCGCCTGCCACCGGTAATCCGCTTGACTCATTTCAGGGCCTGGCAGACCTGTCTTTGCACACCCACCTTGATTATTATTTGTGGTTCAAAGGGTGGCCGTTTGAATTTGTATTTCCTGATACCCTGCTGGAACTCGACGAGGTGCGGGCCCTTTTGCAGAACAACCATTTTCGATATCTGATATACCTTCAACCACGGTTTACTTTTAAAGCGAAAACGATTCCGATCGGTCCGGGATACGGACAGCAATCGCCAAGAAATACACTCGTACTTAAGGCAAAGCTCTGGTGTTCCTGGGTGGATTTACATGCGACTGACGCGCCCGGGGGCAGAGAGGCGTATTCGGCGTCAAGCCGGCGCAACTGGCTGGAGGAGACGGGATCGGGCCGATCTTCGAACAATGGACACGAGCCACCTGATTTTGTCATTAAGCGGCTTCTGGCAACCGCCATAGCCTTTCTGCCGTCGCAGGAA
>CP070796.1:2646797-2669569 GCA_020343475.1 Candidatus Zixiibacteriota bacterium | reverse complement strand
TAGCGCGAAAACCAGATGGCGTGGCCAGTCGCATTCGCAATCACTTTGATACGGTTAGGATCATACAAATCTGATTCTCTGCTGATGCTGGCAATCAGCGAGGCAAACCTGATCTTCCGGTCAGCCAGCATCGCCTGCAACACCCGGTCATACTCGCCCCGCTTCAGACCTATGTGGTCGGCCTGGATGTTCAGGACTATCATCCCCCCGAGTTTCTCCATCGCTTCGGCGACCCGATCCGAGCCGGTCCGGTGGCGTTTCGAAGTTATCACCAATTCTCCATCAAAGGCAGCGACCCCCCGGGCGATTTCAGGCGAATCGGTGGCAACCACCACCCGATCAATCAGTCGGGCTTTAACCGCTTCCTGATAAATGTGCTCTATTAAAGGCTTACCGGCTATTACAGCGAGAGCTTTCCCGGGAAATCGCCGCGATTGGTAGCGGGCGGGAATAACGGCCAAAACGCGCGGTTTCATATCAACCAATCACCCTGGGAACCCTGAAATACTCGTGGTCGGTATCAGGCGCGTTTGCCAGCGCCTTATTCCTGGGTAATGACGGCCTGGCGACGTCCTCACGAAACACCTTCTCCGCTATCACAATCCGCCCCAATTGCTTTCTGTCGTCAGTCGAAACCTGTTGCAGTTGACCGACATAGCCCACAACCTGAGCTAAATCCCGGGTGAGTCTTTCCAGCTCGTCGGGGTATAATTCCAGATGCGCCAGACGGGCAATCTTGATTATGTCGTCCTTCGTTATCGGCACAAATGAAGATACGGTATGGCCTCGGTGACTGTCAAGTTTTAATAATATATTTTCCGCCTTCCCGCCGGTGCATGGTTATCATCGCCGGAATTGCATCTCCTGCTTCGGGGCAAACCCTGATCGCCTCCAGCTGGTAAAGCTTTTCCGACAGCAAACCGATACAGACTACATGTGCCATTTTGAAACAAAACCGCCAGTAAGCGACAATGGATATTTCGGCAACTGAACATGAAAGCATAATCGGTACCGTTCCGGATCAAACCATACCGGAAGGCAAGGGCCTGTTTCTTCTCAGTCTTGAAATTTGCCGGGATCTGGAACTCTCGGATCTTTCCGCCCGGTACCTGGAACAAAGCATCCCGTCCGACAGCGATTTCTTCCTGATTAATGGAGTGAATCTGCGCTATCCCCAAAAAAACCGTCATGTCCCGGTTGATACGGTTACCGAAATCATTAAAAACGACCTCAGGGGTATCTTCTGCCGCACTGTCCACGAAGATCGCGTCTTGAAAGACGCGGACCGGGTTCTCTTCGCAGTATTCCTTGGCAGCGATCCGGCCGGGAACGCAGTAATCGCCGGAGTGGTGTGCTCAGGGAAATGCCCCCGTGAAAACCGGCAGGAAGATCATGCGTACAATTTTCTCGCCCGCCTGAGGCGTTTCTACGGTGAGTTCGCAGCATCAAGAACGATAGGTCAGCTACTTGCAGAAAATTGCCGATATCGTTATGTTCTGGATCGCCGCAGCGGGGAAATAATGCTCACTTTACCCCCCACCCCGGCGGAGCCGGCCGTGCAGGAGAACGATTGCAATCATCGCACGGCCGACTGTCTGGCCCGGAAAATACTGCGTTTGCAACCGGAAGATTTACATATTGGTACTTTGGATAGTCATCTGGAAAACGTGAGTATTTCCCACGTCAGTGTCAGCAAAACCGACTATACCCTGCTTTCATTCGTCCTGAGACAGTCGCGTCCGGACGGAGGCCGCTCTTCAAATTCGGTGATTAACAGCTTCTCTGATAAGGTAAGCGGCAGATTAGGCGCTCTTCAGACCGCCGCCGGGCAGTTGGCTCTGAAAAAGGGCAAGGCGGTTGATGAGCGCGATCTCAATCTGCTGCAAACAATCGAACAGGCCGCCACAAGCATCACCCTGATGGTAAACCGATTAAGTCAGTATTATACCGCCGATACAGGCACATCGGCCCCTTTCGACCTGAACACCGTTATTGCTGAGAATATCGCGCGTGCGCGAGATATGTACGCGAACCCTTTGGCCATCACATTTGCACCCGGAGCTGATTCGGCGGTAATAAAGGGTGATGTCCGGCAGATCAGTCGGGCGATTCATGAGTTGCTGGATAACGCCCTTGTTGCATGTGACAAAAAGGGTGAAGTGCATCTCTCTCTCAGCCGGGTAGCCGGCGCGATTGAACTGGTAATCGAAAATGACATAACCCACCCTCAAAATCCCGCCGTACCGGGAGAGGTTCTTCTGGAACCGTTTACCTCAACGATGCCTGGCCACGCCGGAATGGGATTGCCGATATCGCAGAAGATTATATCCGACCACGGCGGCACCATTGAAATAGATACCGGTCTGAAATCTCGATTCCGAGTGAGAGTGGCGTTTCCAGAGAGCCGCCCGGGGAGAATCTTGTGACCGGCAATCCGATTGAAATAAAGGACCTGACCCGTATCCTGCTGGTTGATGACGACGCTGCCTTACGCGAGGCGACAGGCATCACCCTCAGAAAAAACAATTACCTGGTCAGCACCGCCGACACGGTCGCCAAAGCAAGCGAAATGCTGAAAAGCCGGAAGTTTGACCTGCTGATCAGCAGTGTGAGACTCTCTGACGGCACGGCCCTTGACCTTTTGGAACCGGCTCAGCTCGAACACCACAAAACCTCGGTAATTATTTTGACCGCTCATGGTTTAATTGAAAATGCCATCGAGGCAATGCGGCGCGGGGCCTGCCAATATATCGTCAGGCCGTTTAAAATCGAGGAATTACTCATTCAAATAGAGCATGCGCTCAAGAATCGCCGCATCCGGCAGGAACTCGAGATCCTGCGGCAAGAAATTACATGGAAATACGGATTCGATAGCCTGGTCGGCATCTCAAGTGCAATGCAGAAACTGAAAACACTGGCAGTACGCATTTCGGCCACCGATGCTTCGGTTCTCATCTCCGGGGAAGCGGGTACCGGCAAGGAACTGCTGGCAAAGACCATTCATTATCACTCTGGTCGACGCAAAAACAAATTTGTGCCTGTCGACTGCACCTCAATCCCGGAGAGCCTGCTGGAATCTGAATTATTCGGCGATTGCGGCCGGGCCGCGGCCGCTGCCTTTGGGAACCCAAAGGGACGGTTTGAGGAGGCGACCGGTGGAACGATTTTCCTCGACGAGATTGCCGCGGTTCCGCGCCCCCTCCAGAAAAAAATCCTGCAGGCGATGCAGAATTCCCGGATTTTCCCGGTGGGCTCCGCTGATCCTGTCAAAATCGATACTCGGGTCATCGCCGCCACCGGTCAAGACCCCGATGCTCTGGCAAGAGACGGACATTTCCATAACGACCTCTACCGGCGGCTGAATGTCGTGCCGCTGCATATCCCGCCACTGCGGGAACGGATAAATGATATCGCCGCCCTGATAGAACATTTCATCCGGATTGAGAATGCCTCGAAAGTCCGCGACCGGATTTCGATTTCGGCCGAGGCCATGGAAAAACTGCTGTCACACTCGTGGCCGGGAAACGTGCATGAGCTGGAAACAACCGTAAAGCGTGCCATGACAATGTCCCGGAATGGGCAGATAACCGATTCGGACATCATGTTCCTCAACGCCGACCGACAACCCGCACACGCCTTCGGCAGATCAGGGCTGGCGGCACCGGTGGCGGATGGAACGCTTGAAGAAAGCCTGAAACTGCGGATCGAAGCAACCCTGCACGCCACAAATTGGAACTACACCAAAACCGCCATCAAACTCGGCATCGGCAGGACCACTTTGTGGAGAAAAATCAAGAAATACGACATAAGAAAAATAGACAGAACACGGGAAACAGTAACAAGGTAAACCGGTAAATGCGAGGGATGCAGGAAATGAATACGTCGGTTGCTCAGGATGAGAATCTTACCATACCTGCCGAAGAAGCCAACATAACCGACGGCAACTATCAAAGATTAAAAGACACCTTTTTGCGATCGGTCGGGTCTTTATTCGGTAAGCAGAAAAACCTTCCAAAGCTCTTCTTTTCAGTCACAAAAAAATTAAGCAAGTTCTTTTCAATCTCGGGCGCCCTGCTGGTGGTGCATTGCGACCACGACGACCGGCTGAAGGTCATTGCTTCCAAAAAAATGCGTCATTCGCATGAAGGCCTGGCACTGACACTCCCTCCGCAAAGATCGTTGATATACTCGGTTTTCCGTAGTGGAAGAACCTACATTGAAAATTATCCTGATAACTTTCGCGGCAATTTTATCGAACAGAAATTGCTGCTTGACGACGAAGCCAAATCACTTGTTATCTGTCCAACAATACACCGGGGATTGCCCAACGGATTGATCTGCTTCACATCGCCAGTTCCATATGCCTTCGTCATGTTTGAGGCGGGGATTCTAAAAGACATTACCGAAAAGTTCGGGGCGGTACTCAATCGGGAGTTGCGCTTTCTGAATATTTAATTCGACCCGGCCGGATTGCGAACCGTCTTCGCCTTATTTTTGGCCCGGTTGTGCTGCCTGAGGGTTGTGGAAAAAACATGCCGACCAGTCCCGTCAGCCACAAAATATAGGTAATCTGTCTGGTCCGGAGAGATTGCCGCTTCAATCGCGGCCAGTCGCGGTGAATTTATCGGCCCTGGAGGAAGGCCCTTGTGCCGATACGTATTGTAGGGCGATTCGTACTCCAGATCCCGATACAAAAGCGGACGATCCACCCCCCCCATAGCGTAAACGACAGTCGGATCAGCTTGCAGACGCATCCCCTTGCGCAGCCGATTATGATAAACCGAAGAAATGACCGGCATCTCATCCTCAAAGTAAGCTTCGGCTTCGATAATTGATGCCAGGATGAGAATCTCCTCCCGTGTCAGGCCGCCCGTCGCAGGAGTATCAAACACCCCGGCGGTGCGGCGTTCAAATTCGGATACCATGACGTGGATAATGTCTTTCACCTTCATACCGTACCAGAGGCGATATGTTTCGGGATAAAGATACCCCTCCAGCCCCCCTGCGTTATATTCTGCTTCCGTATATGCGGTGTCATTGGCCAACCTGACGAAGGCGGCGGAATCAATCTCCATTTGTTCCGATAACCGTGACGCTATCTGCGCGATCGTAAATCCCTCCGGGATGGTGAGCAGCAGGGTTGCGATATCATGCGTTTTGAATTTTCGCAGAACCTGATAAAGCGAGACCTTCCCTGAGAAATCATAGCGGCCTGGAATCAGGCTCTTGTCCACACCCGTCATAATCGCCAGCCGGCTGAACAGGTAATCGTCCGCGATGACCTTGCCGTCCTTAAGCGCCCGACTCACTCGTGAGAAAGGATCGTGTTCCTCGACCATAATCGAGACGGTCGCCTCACCGATATGGAACGGGTAGAAAATCTTATATGCCGTAAAACCGGCTGCACAAAGCAGCACGACAAGAACGAATCCGAGAAAATGCTTTACCGATTTCATGGGAGTTCCTACCGATCTGACCAGAAACCCGGCCGTTTTCAGCACGACCACCGGAATTGCGAGAATCAACAGCGCAATCGTCACCAGCCAGTACAGAATATATTCATAATGCGCGAAGCTGCCCTCAGTTGGCTTGTTTTCTTTCATCAAGGAATTTCTGCAGAATAATCGCCGCAGCAATGCGGTCGACACGGCTTTTGTCCTGCCCGATCTTCTTATTGTGCCTGTGTATCATGTTTTCGGCCTCGGCTGAAGAAAATCGCTCATCAATTTTATACATCGGGCCTTCATATCGTTTCCTGAAGCGCTCGATAAAACGGTCGACCTTCCGGCATGACTCTCCCTTATCCCCGCCGGAAAGCGAGATCGGGTAACCAATCACCACTCCGGCTGCCCCGGTCTGCTCAATAAGGGATACGATTTCGTCGATAGCCCGGTTTATTGATTTGACCGCAATCGTCTTGAGCGGCGATGCGATCAGCCCGGTCGGGTCGGATTTGGCCAGCCCTATCCGCCGCTCGCCATAGTCAATGCCGATGTAAACCCGGTTTGCCACCACGCCAATCTATAGGGGAAGCAGGCGCAAGTCAAACCATTAAGTTGGATATCTGAAATCACCTCTGAAGGATCGAGATCTAAACCGGTTTGCCCAGCCACAGCTCAATCTTGACTATCATGAGTAAAAACGGTATATTCCAAAATCGATTGCGAGAGTGGCGGAACTGGCAGACGCGCTGGATTTAGGATCCAGTCCCTCTTGGGGTGGGGGTTCAAGTCCCCCCTTTCGCATATTCTGGCTAAAGCAGGAAGGAAGCGCAATAATTTGAAATCAACAATTAAATCATCCGACGGACTTGTGCGGGAAATCGAGATTGAAGTCCCGACCAATACGGTCGACGCCGCATTTGCCGAAACCTATCACAAGTACCGCAAGGAAGCCACGATTAAGGGATTCCGCCCCGGCAAGGCACCACTGACAGTTATCAAGAGTAAATTCCAGGCCGCTGTTCACGATGATGTTCTCCAGGAACTGGTCAATAAATCCTTTCCGGCAGCAATTCGCGAGCACAAACTCGACGTGGCCTCGACCCCGACCTTCCCGACGCTGGATCTAAAGGAGGGAAGGCCGTTCATCTATATCGCCAAGGTCGAGGTCATGCCCGAGATTGATGCGGTGGACTGCGGCGGTCTGACCCTGCCGCAGATGGAAATTGAGGTCAGCGACGGCGAGGTCGATACTGTCGTTGATTACTTGCGTAAAAAGCATGCCGACCTGCGTCCGGTCAACCGCCCGGCAGAAAAAGATGATATACTGATTGTCGATCTGGTTAAACTTGAGGATGTCGACCGGGTCCTTGAGGGGGACAGGTTTAACGACAACGAGATCGACCTGAGCAGCCAGTACACCGTCTCGGAATTCCGCGAGATCCTTCCGGGGGTCAATGCGGGCGAAGAGCGCGAAGTCGCGGTGCAGTACCCGCCTGATTATTCCGATGAACGCTTCGCCGGGAAGTCAATCAAGTATCTCTGCAAGTTAAAAGAAATCAAAGAGCGTATGCTACCGCCGGCCGACGATGTCTTCGCGAAAAAGACCGGCGAGGTTGAAACCGTCCTGGAACTTCGGCTGAAAATTCGGGAGGATCTGAAAAAACAAAAAGAACTGGACCTCAGGAAATTTTATCGCGATCAAATCCGCCGGCAGATTCTTGAAAAGAACCTGGTGCCGATTCCCGAAGCCATGATTAAAAACTACCTCGATGCCCTGGTTGAAGATTTCAAGAAGAAAAAGCAGGCATACGACCCCGACAAGGTGACCGAACAGTACCGCCCCATGGCGGTCAACACGCTTCGCTGGAGCATGCTGATGGATCGCCTTGCGAAGGCCGAAAAAATTGAAGTTTTACAGTCAGATACCGAAAATTGGATTAGATCGTTTGCGGAAGGTTACAACATGGAGTACGACAAAGCCAGGGAAATGCTGGCCGGATCGGGACGGATTCAGCAGATCAGGGAGACTATTCTTGAGGATAAATTGTTTGATTTCCTGCTCGCCAAAGTAACTTATGTAACAGCGGAGGCGGCTGAACAGCAAGAAGTGAAAAATGATGTCACGGAGGAAAAGTAGATGACCTTAATACCAATGGTGGTTGAGCAGACCGGACGAGGCGAGCGGGCTTACGATATTTATTCCCGCCTTCTCAAGGACCGTATTATTTTTATCGGGGCGCCGATTGAAGATCATCTGGCGAACCTGGTAATCGCCCAGTTGCTCTTCCTGGAAGCGGAAGACCCTGAGAAAGATATTTATATCTACATAAATTCCCCGGGCGGTTCGGTAACGGGAGGGATGGCGATCTACGATACCATGCAATTTATCAGGCCGGATATCGCCACCACATGCATGGGACTGGCGGCATCCATGGGTTCATTCCTGCTCTGTGCCGGGACCAAAGGCAAACGTGCGGCACTGCCGAATTCGAGGATAATGATTCATCAGCCGCTGGCCGGCGCCCAGGGCCAGGTTTCCGATATTGAAATCATGACCAAGGAATTTTCCCAAACGAAGAAGCGCCTCAACGAGCTTCTTGTTAAACATACGAATCAACCCCTTGAGAGGGTAGAAAAGGACACTGATCGCAACTATTTTATGTCACCACAGGAAGCTGTTGACTATGGCCTTATTGACAAGATTTACGAATTCAATCGGAAAGAGAAAAAATAGCAGGTTAGTACAATTGACTGACGATTCCAAGAACAAATCGGCAAATGACGGCTACGGTTCGCATCACCGGTGCAACTTTTGCGGCAAGGCGGCTTCTAAAGTTAAACGGTTGTTTGCAGGGTACGAGGCGTTTATCTGTAATGAATGCGTCACCCTTTGCCACGACATTCTGGTAACCTCGCCGGAAATCGGCGATGTCCAGCAAACCTTTGATGTGCCCAGGCCGGCGGAAATCAAGGCCTTCTTGGACAAATACGTCATTGGCCAGGAATATGCCAAGCGCAATGTGGCGGTGGCGGTATACAACCACTACCGGCGCATTAATGCACTTGCCGACAAGAAGGAAAATGGCCGGCTGGAACGCGATAATGACGATATTGAGCTGGAAAAATCAAATATCTTGCTGATCGGACCGACCGGAACTGGCAAAACTTTGATCGCGCGGACTCTGGCCCGGTATTTGAAAGTGCCTTTCAGCATCGCCGACGCGACGGTGTTGACCGAGGCCGGGTATGTCGGCGAAGACGTGGAAAATATCCTCGTCCGGCTCTACCAGGCGTCGAACTACAATCAGGCCATGACGGAGCGTGGGATCATTTATATTGATGAGCTCGACAAGATCGCCCGCACCGAAGCCAATCCTTCAATTACGCGCGATGTCTCGGGCGAAGGGGTTCAACAGGGTCTGCTAAAAATTCTTGAGGGAACCGTCTCAAATATTCCGCCCAAGGGGGGGCGTAAGCATCCCGAGCAGTCCTTTGTGCCCATCAACACCTCGAATATCCTCTTCATCTGCGGCGGCGCTTTTGACGGACTGGAAAAAATCGTGGCGCGGCGGGCCGGCAAAAAGCAGGTCGGCTTCGACGCTGAAAATCTCGACATCAATCAGGACACCCCCGAAATACTCAGTTATGTCGAGCCGTCCGACTTACTCGAATACGGCCTCATTCCGGAGATGATCGGCCGGTTGCCGGTAGTGGCGCCGCTACAACCGCTGGATAGGAACGCCCTGTTTTCAATCCTGACGGAGCCCAAAAATGCTCTTGTCAAACAGTATGTCCACCTGTTCAAGATGGAGGGCATCCGCCTGACCTTTGAAACCGAAGCGCTCTGGGAAGCGGTTGCGATTGCCGAAAGGAAGAAAACCGGCGCGCGGGCCCTGCGCTCAATTTTCGAGAAGGCTATGCTCGATTTGATGTTCGAGGTGCCGTCACGCGAGGACATCGAGGAAATTGTCATCACCCCGGGAGTAATCACCGGAGAAGGAAGACCGAAACTGATTAACAAATCTCAAAGGAAAACGGCGTAGCATTTCTATTGGAAGAGGAACAGACTTCAGGCCCATTCCAAAAGGATGGGCTTTTTTTGGCTGAGCCGGATTCTGCTCCGATAGAAGTATAACCGCGAGGTCACCATTAGCATGTCTGCCGGATGCTCCGCCATGAACGAAATGACGGCACCGGTGATGGTAAACGGGGCCAGGATACGTAGCGGCCTCAAGGCCGGCCTGGCACCGATTACAAATCTTCTTTCAAGCATCTTCCTGCTGATCCGACCGACTGCTCTGACGGTTTCGACTTTGCCGGTGGGTAGCATTTAAAAATATAAGGCAATAATTGCATAATTGCTTCGTCTCCACATTCGCTCGGAACACTCCCGGAAAACTCAAAGCAGCATTATTTGCCAGGCCAATTCGCCTTGACATATCCATCCAGAATTGATAAGTTACTGCCCGGACGGCTATGTGTGGGCTCTTCAATATCTGTTCATTCCTGGCTTTGCCCCGATGAATGTGGTGATGCAGACTGCCAACAATATAAGAAGCAGGCTGTTTATGTTTTAAAATATCCCCTATCTGCAAACCGTTACTTTTTTAACCTCTCTTATGGGAGATTGGCACATGTGGAAAAAATCAACTGTGTTGATCGGCATTGTCATGCTGATTGTCATTGCCGGAGCAAGTGCCGCGGACCTGTACTACTATGTGTATGACAAGGCGGTTCCGGTTGTCTATTCCGAAAAATCGCTTGCTGTGAGACTCGAAGGAAAAGCCATCGCCTGGAACCAATTCTTTGCTGAACACAAATTCCTGGCTAGGGTGCCCGGTCCGGCTCACTTGCCCAATGGCATGTATAAGGTTAGTCTGGCACCGGATGCCGATATCAGCACCGCTATGGCACTGCTGCAAGACGCACCGGGTGTAAGCGAGGTGCGCCGAATCTGGGTACATCCAACCGCCGGTGAGATATTTCCGTCTCACGGTGTGGTGGCGTTATTTAAAGAAGCCATCTCGGCTGATAAAGTCGATTCCATTGTACGCGCAAACGATATCAGAGAATACCGCTGGATGGGCAGGCCCGGTCATTTCTGTTATTTTGGCTTTGCCGATGGGGAATACGAAAAGGCGGTGCAGCTCGGCAATGAAATATATGAGTCCGGCCTGGCGGAAATCAGCTGCTTCGATTTTGCAATTGAAATTAAACCGCTGTTTACACCAGATGACCCTCTCTACAAATATCTCTGGAATCTTGAGAACGACGGCAGTCTTGGCGGGACCATGGACGCCGACATCGACATGGAAGAGGCCTGGGAATATGCGCTTCCTTATCACGGAGACGATTACGAGGAATTATACCAGCTTCAGATTACCATTCTCGACGACGGTGTTGGCGATCATGAAGACCTGGGTTTTGTCAGCGGGAGATATTATGGCCCGGGCGTGCACTGGCAGACAGGAGATTTAAATGGT
The DNA here is from genome assembly GCA_020343475.1 of Candidatus Zixiibacteriota bacterium. Classification (GTDB taxonomy): domain Bacteria; phylum Zixibacteria; class MSB-5A5; order GN15; family PGXB01; genus JAFGAL01. Next base: position 2,658,642 of record CP070796.1, on the reverse strand, counting down.
TTCAGCCCCGGGCCCGACCAGGCTCACGGTCAGGCAATTGCCGGAATTTTGAAAGGGATTAACGACAATGAGAAGGGAGTTTCGGGTATTTTGCGGGTAAACCACCCCAACATCCCAGATTATGATCCCTTTCATTTACGCTGTCACGTCATCTGCGATACGGTAGTGTGGCCGGTGAATGTGGATTACTCACGGCTTCAGGACGCTATCCTGCATTCCGACCAGTGGGACTTCAACTCCCACGTGATTTCAATCAGCTGGCGCTTTGCACCGGAACCGGCGATTGCAACTGCAATCGAATGGGTGTATAACCTATACGGTGTCCTGTGCGTATGTGCGGCTGGAAACAGGAATTGCCACCTGAGGGATGAGGACTGTGGTGATGATACCCTGCTGGCTTTTCCTGCGGAACACCCGCTTACTCTGGCGGTTGGCGCCACTGACGAGAATGACGTCAAATGGAACTACAGCCAGTGGGGCGAACAGCTCGACGTGATGGCTCCCAGCAGTGACGGCTGGTTTGATCAGATTTTTTATGGTGCAATGGTGACTATCGATCAGATGTATGATTATGGCTACGCGCAGGAATGGGGTGTCGGATATGAGTGTTTTGATACCCTGATTAATTACAACTACTTCTGTCACTTCGGAGGAACATCGGCGGCAGCACCACAGGTGGCGGGGATTGCCATGCTTCTTATTGCCCGGCGGCCGGACCTGTTTCTGACCCTGGACGGGTATTGCATCCCCTGCGCCTATAATCAGGATAGCTGCACCGCAAAATTGCTGCGGGATATCATCCGTCATTCCTCAGAAGACATTGTCAATTACGATGAGCAACCGGGCATTGAGGATACCGCCCGAATCAATGACCGTTATGGTTACGGCCGCGCCAATGCCGCACGGGCGCTTCTGGCGGTATCCCGGGGAGATGCCAACAATGACGGCGCGATCAATCTCCTCGATATTACATACATTATAGCTTACCTGTATAAAAGCGGACCACCGCCACATCCCAGTGCTCTTCTGGCAGACGCCGACTGCGACGGCAAAATTAACATACTGGATATTACCCACATCATTGAATACGTATACAAAGAGCCTCAGGGACCCCCACCACCAGTGTGCTTCAAATACTGATACCGTGACATGCAACAAGAGCGTACCCCTCACGGGGTGCGCTCTTTATGGGTAATCAAGAATGAGGGCTTTTCTATGGCACCGGTTCAGCCCGACGCCATAAAATTCTTGCTGCGTCAGGCGCGGCGGCCGACGCCACTTTTGTCGCTCAATCAACCAGAACCTTTTCCAGCCGTTCAGCTATATAGTCAATCTCGGCGTCACTGATGATCAGCGGGGGAGAAATGCGGATGGTATGACCATAGCTGTCATTGGCCAGCATGTTCAGATCCAGCAACTTTCGGCAGTAAACCATGGCGTCGCCATTTTTCACCTCGATGCCGATAAACAGCCCGCGACCCCGGACTTCCTTGACATGGCTGGAGCGCGACGCAATATCATCAATCTTCGCTCTTAATATCCGGCCTGTTTCGGCACCGCGCTCGGCGAGTTTCTCGTCTTTAAGCACGTCGAGCGCCGCCAGCCCGGCGCTGCACGCCAGCGGGTAGCCGCCGTACGTGGAACCATCGGAGCCCGGCCGGAACGCCATATCCATCAGCGCCCGGTTGGTCACCATCACCGAAAGCGGAACCAGCCCGCCGGAAATCGCTTTTCCGAGAACGAGCGCGTCAGGGACAATGTTCTCGTGTTCGAAGCAAAAGGTTTTGCCGGTTCGCCCCAGGCCAACCTGAATCTCATCGAAGGCCAGCATGATATTATACCTGTCAGCCAGTTCCCGCAGGCCCTTGAGGAATCCGTCCGGAGGACGATACATGCCCCCTTCACCCTGCATCGGCTCTACCAGAATGCCGCAGGTATTGTCGTTGATAAGCTTCTCAGTCGCGACCAGATCGCCATACGGAGCCGATCTGAAGCCGGGCGTCAGCGGGCCGAAACCTTCCCTGTATTTTTTAGACGTTGAAAACGATACCACCGTTATCATGCGACCATGGAAATTATTATTATAAACGATGATCTCTTGCCTGCCGTCAGGAATGCCTTTTTCTTTGTATCCGAAATATCGCATCAGCTTGATAGCAGTGTCAACTGATTCCACTCCGCCGTTTTTCGCCAGGGTTTTGTTGCCGTTACTGCCGAATTTCGAACCAAGCTGCGGCACCATTGTAGACACTTTCTCAAGAAAAAGTGACATGACGTCAGTATAGACAACATTGGAAATCACCGATGCATAATTGCCCTGTAAGGCGTCAATCATTGCCTTGACAATTTTGGGATGATGATGTCCCGGGTTAGCGGCGCTGTATGCGGCCAGGCAGTCAAGTACTTTGCGCCCGTCCCGAGTGTAAAGCCATGAACCCAAGGTCTTTCGAATCACCGTTTTCAGGTGTTTATAATGGTTGGCTCCGTACAGTTCATTCAGTTCGAGCAGATCTCTATCTGTCAGGTCGGAATACCCCAGCATACCCTTACGCGTAGTTGTTGTGGTCATCGCACTTCTCCTTCTCTAACAAATAAACGGCGCTGCAGTATACTATTTTAAAAACCATTTTCAACCCCTGTACGTAAAATCGGGGAAAACTCATTGTTGTTTGGAGGCGTGAGAAAACGGCTCGGGCATTCGATCGCTGCGGTTATCGGCATCCAGATAAAATGCCGAGACAAACTATTCAACCCATCTGAAGACATTGTTGCGGCGGATTTCGCTGCGCATCTTCCTCATCCGGATTCGCTGCTCGTCTGGATCCATGACATAGGCACTGAAAATGGCGTCGGCAACCTCGACCACGTTGTAGGGATTGACCAGAATCGCCCCGGTCCCCAGGCGGCTGGCGGCGCCGGCAAATTCGGATAAAATCAACACCCCCAGATCGTCGACATGCGCAGCACAATACTCTTTAGCAACCAGATTCATTCCGTCTTTAAGAGGGGTGACAAGGGCAATCTCTGACGCTTTATAACAGCCCAGCAGTTCTTCCCGGGAAAGCGTGCCAAAAATATAATGTATGGGCACCCAGCCGCCTTCCGTGAAGCGACCGTTGATTCGCCCCACCATCTCGTCGATCTGCTTTTTCATCATCTGGTATTCTGGAACCCCGACCCGGCTGGGAACCACCAGCTCCACCAGAGTCATCTTCTGGCGCAATTCAGGATACCGTGCAAGGCAGTTCTCAAAGGCCCGAAGACGGTGCGGAATTCCCTTGGTGTAATCAAGCCGATCAATGCCGACAATAATCTTCTGATTGGGGAAACGCTCGTGAAAATACCAGGCGGCGTCATTAACCTCCCTGGATTTGGCATCCTCATTGAAATGTGTGAAATCAATGCTGATCGGAAAAGTCCCGATCCGGCTGACGCGGTCCTCGTACTTGATTATCTGGTACTTGCGACGCTGGCTAATCTGGGCTTCGGGAAGCAGGGCACGCACGCAGCGAATAAAATTGCGGCGATCCCGTTCGGTCTGAAATCCGATCAGACGATAACACAAAAACGCCTCCAGAATCTCCAGGCGCCACGGCAGTTTAATAAAGATATCCTGAGGTGGAAACGGAACGTGCAGAAAGAAAGCGGTGCTGTCGGAGAAGCCCATCTCACGGAGAAAATACCCCACCATTATCAGATGATAATCCTGAACCCAGATGAAGTTGTTGCCGGTTGATGCCTCAGCAATGGACTTGGCAAAACGATAATTGGCCTGCTGATATAATTCCCAATGCCTGATATCGAAATTGCAGTGATCAAGCAGGTCATGAAAAAGCGGCCAAAGCGCTTCGTTGGAAAATCCCCGATAGAAACCGGAAATCTCGTCTTCGGCTAAATCGACGGTTTTCAGAGTGTAACCGATATTCGCCGCATTATCCAGCAGAAGGCGTTGAAGATCATCATTGACCGGTGCCCCCGGCCAGCCAATCCAGATGCCGTTATTGTTGCGCAGAACCGGTGCCAGCGCGGTTACCAGTCCCCCGGTTCCGGGTTGGATCAGCCACTTTCCGCTGATCTTCTCCAGCTTTATCGGCAGGCGATTGGAGGCAATTATCGGCCGCAGTTTTTCAAGATTTTCTAATTGATTTTTCAATCGAAATCCACCGATCTAAAAACGCCAACAGCTCTTCCGGCGGGCGCAGCCAAGCCCTGGCTGCAGTCGGCCGCCGATTCTCCCGCACCAGCACTCCGAGATCAGATTCTGACAGAGCCAGAAAGGCATCCTCATCGGTAAGATCGTCGCCCAGGTAAGCGGCTTTCAGGCCCGGCGGTCGACTGGCCAGTATATTCCTGACAACATCACCCTTGTTGAATCCGGGTAGCCTCAGTTCTAATCCGCCATCGAATTCGGAGCACAACAGCCTCGAATCGTCTGTCAGATCCTTCCAATTATGCATAATTTTTTCTCTAATCTCAAGTACTTTGTCGGAATTTACCCCCCGGAAGTGGATTGCCAGCGAGGCTGGCTTTTTCTCCAGATACTCTCCCAAGTTATTGTCCGTGATATACTTCTCTGCTCCCGCCAATCTTCGGAGAGACTCCGGATCGCCCTTGCGAAGATGGTAGACGCCATCCCCGTCCAGATGCTCCCAGCCGTGACTGCCCCATATTTCGGGGCAGCGTTTCAATCCGAGAATTGGTTTGAGATCGGCAATGGCGCGCCCCGAGATGATAATGACGCCGGTCGCGGGCGCCGCAATCAGGGCATCAAGCCGTTCCACAACTCCTTTATATGGATAGGCCCGGTTTCGCTCTTTTTTAAAGGGGGCCAGGGTTCCATCATAATCAAGAAGCAGAAACCGTGAATCGGTTTCGGAAAGTGAGGAAAAGAATTGGTCGATTATTTCACCCACCGGCAACCCTGTGAAAAAGATTATGCCGCGGCGATGAGTCGATCGGTAAAACCGCGACGCAGGCCGACCATTAAAGTAAGATACTCACGCAGGTGCCGGGTTAAAAGGAAATTTTCCCGGACAAATTCCCGCCCCTTGATACCCATAATTTGCATCATGTTCTGATGATTCAGCAAATATCGAACTCGTTGGCTCATTCCTTCGGGGCTATTGACCAGAAATCCCGTGTGATAATTAATTACCTGCAGTCTGATACCACCCACGTCCCCGCCGATAACCGGTTTACCCTTCCACAATCCCTCGGTTACGGTCAGGCCGAAACCTTCGCGGGTCGACTTCTGGATTATTATGTCCGAAAGGCGCTGCAAGGCGTTAATAGTCAGATGAGCATCCGCTGGCAGAGATAGCACATGAATGTCGGGATCACCGGCGGCCGCCTCCTCAACCTGCCGGAGGACCTCGGCACCTTCCGGATCGTCGTCAGCGCCACCCCCGGCCAGAACCAGCTGAACGGGCGTGAACTTCCTGATCAGTCGATATCCTTCAATGACACCCAGAGGGTCCTTAAAGCGATCATAGCGCGATATCTGAGTGAGTATCGGCCGCTTCGGATCGAGACTAAAGCGGTTTCGGATTTCGTTTTTTTCCCGCTGTTTCAACTCGATGTTTTTTTCACTCAGCGGGTCGATGCTGGGAGCGATAAGAAACTGGGGATGCGGCAGCGACTTGGAAAACTCTGCCATGGAGAAGATGCTGGCGTCGTACCCCTCCAGAAGCGGTCGCAGATATTTCCAGACCGAACGGGATGGATGGCTGGCATCAATGTGGCAGCGCCAGATCCACGTACCCTGCCGATTGGGGCACAGGCGCAGCAGAAACGCCGGCTGAGGATCGTGTACAAAGACCATATCGGCGGCTTCCAATATCGGACGGAGTCGTTCGGCATTTTCCGCGCTGGTTTGTTCATACGCTTTGATCTGCGATGGCAGAAGGTTGACCGGCTGACCCTGCAACCCGTTATGAAAGGTTTTCGTTACGTTAAAAAAGGTCCCGTCACCCTTTATAACCTCCCAGGCAGTTTCAATTCCCAGTTCCTGCATAAAAGGAATCATCCAGGCCAGAATTTCGGCCACCCCGCCGCCGGATTTAGTGGAATTGACATGAACCACCTTCAAACCGGTCAGATTGCCGGCCAACTGCTCAAGCTGGTTGAGAACCGCCGTCCCTACTATTTTTTCATATTCTCTCAGCGATCTCATGGCCGGGCTCCGTTTCCGCAAATTTTGTCAGACAGCTCAACCAGGGTCCGCTGCAACTCCCGCAAGCTCATATAATAAAAATCGATTTTTGAAAGGGCCTTGATCATTCTGGCTCCCTCGCCATCCCATCCCCGAAGCCACTCGGTAAAATCATCAGTATGTTCAGGCGTCCGGCGCCGGGCTTCCCAGAAATGATAGTATAGCGACCCGGTTGTCATCTGCGAGATCGCCGTGCACAAATGCTCCGGCGAATCAATGGTCAGGCTGGTATCAAAAATGACCGTCGTAGCACTATGAAAGAAAAATTGCCGATTGTGTAAAGCCCAGGGGATGAAATGAATCTCGCTGAGCCGGTCATCGAGAATGTCGAGCACGACCTTGCGCAGTTCCTCGAGATCGGCAAACTCATACGGGTTTATGATTTCCAGCCGTTCGGCAAGGACGTGATCATGGAGTGCCCGGCGGGCCCAGCGCGCAAAATCATTGTGAAATTCGGGATCATCAAAGGAGGGCCGGATTACTGTTTCGCAAAAATGATGGTATATCGAATCAAACGGGCAGTCTGCGACCCGCTCCCGAAATTCGCGAAGATTAAGCGCCGGCAACTGATCGGTAATTCTGACGATAAGCGCACAATCCATTATCTGAAAAGGAGTTACTTCCACCTTACTTCTTCTGGAGCGATTGTTCTCACGATTTCTGGTCATATATATTAACTCGTCCTGATCCGCGCAAGCTCTTTAAAAGTGCACTTTTCTATTTCTTCTATCGGCCTGATTGCATATCTGTTAAGCACATGTTGAAACAGCAGAATTGAATCTGCGTTCCGCCTCTGTCAGTAATATCATTTGATTTTGCAATAAGGCTTGCTCCGAGACATGGCAAAGCACTCACCGGCGCTTCAGCCGGTAAGTCAAAATCGCCAGAAGCGAGACCACAGCCTCAGCAGCAGTTATCCAGACCCGGTTGATAAGGGCTATTGAGGCGGCCACCGGTTGGGTCAGACCGGGTGATAGAAGAGCGGTCATGACTCCTTCACGGAAGCCCAGCCCGCCAGGTGAAAAAAAGGCAATATAGCCAATATTATACGCCGCAATGTATATTCCCGCAGAATTTTGCAGCACGTGTTGCGGATGTTTTAGCAACGCCCCCAAAAAAAAGTGAAAGGAAATCCCAAACAGAAACCAGGTGAGCAGATACAAAGCAAAAATGGAAATCCGATTGCCAAAGCCGGGTTGGTAGGAGACCGGGTCCCTTTTGAACATCACCAGAAGCTTATTAAGCGCCCAGTGCAGTCCGCCCGGCCTACAAAACAAAACCAGAAAAACCACCAGGATAGCGGCCATAAAGATATAAAAAATATTACGGTAAATCATCAGCGAGTCTATCCATTCGGCGCTCCCCATGGTGGCAAATATCAGGAGAAAGGCGGCCGGAAGTGCATAAGCCTGCACCAGGACGAAAGAGGCCAGCGCGACCGCGGATGGAATCCCGATTTCCCGGGCCAGTCCCACCATGCCGATCACCTGCCAGATTTTGCCGGGAATATAGCGACCGAGCTGAGCCAAGTAGACCACTCGAAAAGCTTCATGCAATCTTATGCGATATCCAAAACCGACCAGCAGCGTACGCCAGCCCTGACTGGCGGTGAGATACGCCCCGGCCATAAAAAGCACCGACAGAAGCAATTTTGCCCAGTGAACCCGCCACTCCCAGGCCCGCAGATCATCCCAGTGGGTATATATCGTTCGGATAAGAATGAAGATGATGATGGCGGCCAGCAGCCAGCCGACGACATTTCGTATGATTTTGGGCGTAGGCATATCAGCAATGGCTAACTATCGGATATTCCCACCCAATACGCAATATACTTTTGTCGGCAGAAAAGTATCTGTGCCCCCGGTACTGGCGACGATGCTGTTATCGTCAGATAATTATCCGGCTCAGTATGCCTACAGCAATACCTGCGCGAATCTATGAAAGACGTCAACGGAACGAACCACCCCGACCAATTCACCGTTTCTGAGCACCGGGCAAAGCGAGACATCATGGCTGTTCATTTCGTAGACCACCCTGACAATGTGATCGTCATAGTCGACCGTTACCTCAATGGGGATCATTACCTCACTGACGGGACGTTCGGCCCGTCGCCTGATCCCTTCCATAATCTCGGTGGAGGAAACATCTTTCAGTTCGGGATCCCGCTTCAGATCAAAAAGTCTTTTGCGGTCGTCAAGCGGCTTATCCCGCAAAAACTCCGGCTCCAGCCCGCGGAGAATATCGCGGCGGCGAGCCATGCCCATCAGATGGTAGCGTTCATCAAAAATCAGGATTACCCGGGGCAATGATTTTCGGCCTTCCACCTCGAGCTCCGACTTTTCCATTTCCGCCATTGTCTGCCGCAGGGTAAACCAGTATGGAATATGCGGGTACTTCTCAAAGGGAATCATCACGTCCCCGGCACGAATTTTCTTCATGGAACAACTCCTTTCCGCACCGCTTTTTGAAGGCAATGCAGTGGACCGGGATCAATCCTGATCCGGCTCCCATTCCTCGAGAGCAACGGCAATCTCCTCCCCGGAAAGGCCCGAGTGTTCGGTCAATACCCGGTAATCACCGCCCAGTCTTGACGCAAGACGACGAATATATTCATGTTTGAAAGCAAGCACGGCATCCGTGTACGGTTCACGGTCGAAGATCTGCGATAACTGTCTCATTTCCCGCTTGATGCTCTGCCAGCGCATGGCTTTATTTATGGTAAAGATGATCTGTTCTTTTTTGAAGGGTTTGGTGATGTAGTCAAAGACACCGGTAGAAAGAGCTTCAAGGGCCTTTTCCAGCGATCCGAATGCGGTCATCATCACCACCTTCTCCCAGCGCTGGTTGTCGTTAATCAGTTTTAAGATGTCCATCCCGTCCATTCCCGGCATCTTCAGATCGGTGATGACCAAATCGAAGGTTTTTCGGTCGAGGATTGCAGGGACTTCCAGCGCATTACTGGTGCATTCCACATAAAACGGTGTTTTCTCGGTAATGATGCGTTCCATCAGCTTGAGCATGTGCGGTTCATCATCGACAACCAGGATCCTTTGCATTATGCCTTTTCTCCTTCGGCCAACTCGCTGGCGCTGCAGACCGGCATTGACACGGTGAACGTTGTTCCGGTTTTCCGCCCGGGGTGGTCCTCTTCGGAAATGCTGTCAAACGTGATAGAACCGCCATACTTCTTGACAATCCCGTAGCATAAAGATAATCCCAGACCGGTCCCCTCACCAGCCTTTTTGGTGGTAAAAAAGGGATCAAAGATCTGCGTCTTGATGCGATCGGGAATGCCGTTTCCGGTGTCGGCGATGGTTACAGCGACCTGGCCGTTATTCTCAGCAGCCGCGATGGTCAGGATTCCACCCCCGGGTTCCATTGCCGCCACCGCATTGTTAATCAGGTTGAAGATTACCTGCTGGTATTCGCGGGTATCGCCGCGCACCCTGGGGAGAAGATCGGGACAGTCTACCGCAATTTCGATATTTTCGGTTTTAAGCGTACTGTGGACAACCTTAACGACAGTCCCGATACTCTTGGGGACATTCACAACTTCTTCAAATCCCTCGGTAACACGGGCAAATCCAAGCATATCCTCCACAATCTGCTTGGCGTTCTGAGCGTTTTGCTCTATCAGTTGCAGGTCCTTGTACTCCTGCGAACCGGGCTCGAACCGTTCCCGCAATAGATCGGTGAACCCGAGAATGATTCCCAGCGGGTTGTTGATTTCGTGCGCCACTCCTGCTGCCAGAGTCCCGATTGAGGCCAGCTTTTCCGCATTATAAATCCGCTGGTCCATTTCAACTTCCTCAGTGATATCCTTGATAATGGCGGTACTGCCGAGGATCTGATTGTCTTTTGAGAAGATCAGCGTTCGGGAAATATCGACGGTGATTCGCCGCCCATCCTTAGTAAGGCGGCGGGCGCGGTAATTGCGAATATGTCCGTACCGGGTTACTTCCTCCGCGATGCGTCGCAATTCTCTATTCGCGTCGATATCCGGGGGAATCAGACGATGGAAAGTCTGCCCGACCATTTCTTCGGATGTATAGCCGTAAATAAGCTCCGCACCGCGATTCCAGAGTTTGACGCGATTTTGAAGGTCAATGAAAATGATTCCGTCCACGGAGTTCTTCATGATGCTGGCGATAATTTCCTGCTGTTCGCTTACCCGCTCCTGAAGCCCCCGGGAAACCCGCTGCTGGTAGATGAAGGCCAGCCAGCCGAAAACAAACATACTGGCTATCAACGCCACCTCCGCGGCGAAGTGGCGGGTGTATACCCGGTGCACCGCTTCGGCGATTTCATCTGTCGGAGCTGTAACCGCCACTGACCAGATCCGATCACCGTCAAGCGCCTCGCTTTCAATCGGAGTGAACGCGATTAACTTGCTGATCCGACCAACCGGGCCGACGTGCCGGGCACTTTCGTATCCGCCGGTCCCCTCCTGCCCGCCGAGCATCTGTTCCCTGAGGGCTTCAGTAGATTTGCGAAGGAAAATATATGGTCTGTCCTGCTGATTAACGCTGAAGGCATTTCTTCCGATCAGTTCCCGGTCGGGGTGATAGAGAAAGATCCCGTCACCGTTTATCACCCAAGCGTAACCGGACTGCCCGGAGCGAATGGTCCGGGTTACTCGCCGGAACAGGCGGGAGACATTGAGCCGGGCAAAAAGGATTCCTGACTGTTGGTCATCCGAATCCAGGCAGGTGCAAAGCAGACTGATAAAGCCGGTACTTCCGTCGGCTTCGGTCATCTTTTGCAATGGGCCCAAAAGCAAGTGACTCTCTTTGCCGCACCCGCATTGCAATGACTTCGGCAGGGAATCGCTGCGGTCCCCACCGGTAAGAGCATAAGAAAGCCGCACCTGCCGCCGCCGGTCTGCCAAGCCGAGTTCAATCAATCCCTTGGAGCGCATCCGCTTGGCCGCCTCCTTGACCGCGTCCTCAAATACGTCCTTGCCGGGGCGATGCACGAAAAGACGCTGCAGGCTATTGAATTCAATTTCAACATCCTGAAGATCGGCGCCAACCTGAAAAGCGGCTTGCCGGGCCAGAATCAGCTGTTGATGGTTGAAATCGTGGTTAATTTGATCCCGCATGATACCGGCATTTTCATACACCAGCAGGAATGCCGTCCCGACCACGATAAAAAACAGGACGGTGCTGAAGATCATCAGATAGCGAGAGTTGAGCAGGATTTCCGCCAAGCGGCGGATATTTTTGATTCGGGAACTCATTCGGCACTCCCCGATGCTGGCGGAAGTCCCAGCTTCTTCATTATATCCCGCGTATACCAGCCGGTAATCTCATCAGTGGACAGTGCCATGTCAAGCTGCTTGGTCAGAATGGTCAGACGCCCCAGCAGAATCAAATTTCGCTCCACGGTATCACAGTCCTGGTACGAAAGCATGGCATCGAGAAAATCACCCCGACTGCAATTCTCAAAACCCATCGTCTGCAGAATATCCGAGATCAGCCTGATGCGGCGAATGCGGCGATCAAGAGACGCGCCGCCTTCTCTGTACTGCATCCGAATGTAGTTCTTGCTGGGCTGCTCGGTGCACATCGCCTCAACTGTGCTAAAATGATAACCCATCCGCAGGCTCAACATCATGTATGTCTCTCCGAGCAC
>CP070796.1:2640698-2646697 GCA_020343475.1 Candidatus Zixiibacteriota bacterium | reverse complement strand
CCGGATGGACGCATTAAAGCAGTCTGAAAACCATGAATGAATTTGATGTTCCGTTTGAACTGCGCTTTTTTATAGCCCTCGGTCTGGCCTTTCTGGTCGGCCTCGAGCGTGAGAGCGCCGGTATTACAACCAAGGGACGTGTTTTTGCCGGAGTCCGGACCTATTCGTTGATCGGGGCCTTCGGGTTCGGTTGTGCCTGGCTGCATCAGGTTGGAATTTCCTGGGCGTTGCCGACCGGGATGCTTTCCCTGGGCGCGCTGGCTCTGGTCGGATATCTGGCGAAGCTGAGAGAGGGGCATGTCGGCTGGACCAGCGAGGTCGCGGCGATGCTCACCTTTATCACTGGCTCTTTGTGTCTGCTGGCGGCAATCTGGGTGCCGCTGGCCCTGGGAATAATCAGCACCTTTTTGCTCTCGGAAAAAGCTCAGATAGAAAACTACGTGGAACGACTCAATAAGGCCGAGTTTCTGGCAGTATTAAAATTTTTGATTGTAACGATAATTATTCTACCGGTTTTACCTGATAAGGGATACACTGAATTCAAGCTCAATCCCAGGCAAATCTGGCAAATTGTGGTCCTTGTTTCCACGATCGGCTTTGCCGGGTACTTCCTGTCGAAAAAATTCGGTGCCAAATTCGGCTTGTGGCTGTCGGGGATTCTGGGAGGTATTGTATCAAGCACCGCGGTAAGCATTATTGCCGGGCGAGTCGCCCGGCGCTCACCGAAGCAGGGGATCAGTGCTCTGCAGGCCTCGATTCTTGCCAGCGGGGTCATGTATTTGCGGATTCTGGTGCTGATATGGTTTATAAGGCCGGAATTTGTGCCGTTTATCTGGTGGAAACTGATAATCCTTGCCATAATCGGGGTGCTGCTGTCGTTCCACATCCGGCCTCCTGACAGCTCACCGGAAAAGAGTCAACTGCAGCCTCCCCGCAATCCCTTTGAGATCAAACCGGCTCTTATTTTTGCCTCGCTGTTTGTAATTTTGTCGATTGCCACGACTCTTGTTTTACGCATCTATGGCGATGCCGGGCTGATTGTGCTGGCGGTATTCACGGGCGTTACGGATATTGATCCCTTCATTCTCTCACTGGTGCACAACACTCCCCAATTTCAGCCGCTGGTACTCTCGGCGCTGATTGTCGCGATGATGGGAAATACTATCATAAAAGGCTTCTACTTTGGCTTTTTGGCAAAAACCGCCCGAAATGCGACTCTCTGGCGCTACGGAGCATGGGCGCTGCTGCACCTGCCGATTCTGGTCTTTTTCTGAATCCAGCCCCGGTGTCATGCCGCATAATCCCGAATTGGAAGAAAAAATGGAACCGTGAGAGTTCTTTTATGGTTCCCTGTCTACAATGTCAGCGGATCCAAGAAACAGCAGGATCAATCCCCGGAAAAGCATGGCCGGTTTTGAGGGGCATTTCATATAAGGAGCTACTGAGCGGAATATGCCACGACACAAAAGATACGAAACATTGGCATAGTCGCACATATCGACGCCGGATAAATAACGACCACCGAACGAATTTTCTTACGGGCATGATTTATAAGATCGGTGAGGTACATAACGGCCAGGCCCCGCTGATGAAGATGTTCGGTTATGTTTCCACTTTGCGAACCCTCTCAAGCGGCCGCCCCAGCTACGCAATGGAGTTTTTCAACTATGCTCCGCTGCCAAAACCAGTCGACGAGAATGTCATTGCCGAAGTGGAAGAAAAGAAGAAACGGTGACTGGATAGATCGCCGGCAGTTCGTCGATCCGGAATCCCCTGCAATAAAAACGAGCTGATTCTTCGACTATATACTTGAAGCGGTCTCGCCCATGTATTATAATTTCCAGATGGTAAAACTGATTGATGATGGCGCGGGGTGTATTTTCCACCTGTAGAGTGTGGCATACATGTGCAAGTACGTTAATAATCCGTATCGACAGATTGACCCGGCCTGGGAAAAGGAAGACTGCGCCGCCTTTAAACGGGACGATATCCGCACGGTGCATCAGATGCTTGCCGAATACCAACCAACTCCGCTGGTAGCGCTCCCCGCTCTGGCGGAACGGCTGGGAGTCGGATATATCCTGGTGAAGGACGAGTCACATCGGTTCGGCCTGAAAGCTTTCAAGGCGCTCGGTTCTTCGTACGCTATTTACCAATTCCTGCGTGATCAACTGCTTGCGAGTGGCACCCCGTTGTCGAAGTGTGAAGATGTCTATCGCGATCAGGATGTAATCGAGCCCGGAGGGTTCACCTTCTGCACGGCAACCGACGTTAACCACGGCCGGGGAGTAGCCTGGTCGGCCCGAAAGCTGCGCCAGAATGCGGTGATTTATGTGCCCGCCGAAACCGTGCCGGCACGCATTGAAAGTATCAGAGCGGAGGGAGCCGAGGTAATAGTCACAGATGGAAATTATGATGATGCGGTGGAGCGGGCCGCCGAAGATGCTGTGAAAAACGGCTGGCAGATTATCTCGGATAACTCCTGGGTGGGTTATGTTGAGATCCCCCGACTGATTATGGCCGGGTATCTTACCCTGTTTGAAGAGATTGAAGATGCCCTGTCGGGTGTCAAACGACCAGAGGTGGTAATAATACAGGGGGGAGTAGGTGCGCTGGCGGCTGCCGCGGCATGGCACTTCAACCAGACCGGATCAACCGGTATCAGACTGGCCGCCGTGGAACCGGTCGACGCCGACTGTCTATTGGCCTCAATCTCATCCCCGGGCGGAATCCCGACCGTGTCGCAAGGCACGCAAAAATCGATTATGGCCGGTCTTAACTGCGGGAAACCGTCACTTGCGGCCTGGCCGCTGATCAGGTCGGGCTTCGATATGTTCATGACAATCTCCGACGACTATTGCATAAAAGCAATGCGGTCATATTATTATCCCTCTGGTGATGATCCCCGAATTATCTCCGGGGAATCCGGGGCAGCCGGTCTGGGCGCTCTGATGGCGTTGTGCCATGAGATGTCCCTGGCAGCGGCCCGGGAAAGCCTGGGTCTTGATTCACGGTCAACGGTTCTGCTTCTCAATACCGAAGGCGACACCGATCCGGTGCACTTCAGTAAAATAATAAAAGAGAAACCATGAAAGAGTCCGATACCATGCAGAACGTTACGAGGTGAGTATATGATAACCTTGAAAGATAAAGTCTCGTTGATCACCGGCGGATCCCGGGGAATCGGGAAGGCGGTTTCATTGCTGTTTGCCAGGGCGGGCAGCAACCTCGTGATCAATTACCGTGCCGACCGGGATAACGCAGCTCAAACCAGACAGGCCGCTGAAAAATACGGGGCCCGGGCCATTGAGGTTGGCGCCGATGTTGCCGACCGAGCGCAGGTTGAAGCAATGATCAACCTGACGATTAGAGAATTTGGCCGTATCGATATCCTTGTCACCAATGCCGGCATCTGGAAGTACAATCCGATCGATGGTATGTCGGAAGAACTGCTCAGGAAAACCATTGATGTCAACATACTCGGCACCTTTTATCCCATCATGGCCGCTGTTCCGCATATGATCAAGCAGAAATCAGGTAACATTATCACCATATCTTCAACAGCCGGTCAGCGGGGTGAGGCTTTCCATTCTCCATACGGCGCGTCAAAAGGGGCAATCATCAGCCTGACCAAGTCCCTCGCTTCAGAACTGGCCCCCTATAATATCCGTGTCAATTGCGTCGCGCCCGGCTGGGTGGACACCGACATGAGTCATGAAGCCCTGGAAGGCGAGGACCGGGATAATATTCTTCGGGGGATTCCGATGGGACGTGCCGCCTCCCCCGATGAATTGGCCGGGCCGGTTCTGTTTATGGCGTCGGCATTATCATCCTTCATGACCGGGGAAATTGTCAACGTAAACGGCGGTGCCGTGCTGTGCGGATAGGGCGGTACTGACAAAAACCCGACGGGAGTAATTGTGTGGAAAAGTAAATCGCGTAATATCGACATGGCCTCACGCCGGTCATATCTCTGGCTGGCCATCGGGGTGATACTGCTGGTAATATCCAGCGGAAAGTGGGTGGTTCCTGCGGCAACCTGGCTGGCCCCGGTTTTTATAATGCGCTTTCTGCGAACGCAAAAGGCGGTGCCCGGACTGGCCACCGGGGCCATTCTCTATATCCTGGCGTCTCTTATAATGTGGGGAGAAATGCTCATGCCCGACGGGTGGGCCTGGTACCCGATCCTTTTAATCTCGGGATTGGGACTGGCAATGTTTTCGCCCTATCTGATCGATCGCATGGTTTCACCCCGTCTGGACGGTTTTGTCGTGACCCTGGTCTTCCCGCTGGGCTGGACGACTGCGGAATATGTACTCTCACTGGCCAGTCCATACGCCACCTTCAGCTCTCTGGCGTACACGCAGTACGGCAATCTTCCCCTGATGCAGCTGGTGTCCGTTACCGGAATATGGGGAATCCCCCTGCTGATCACTTGGTTTGCCGCTGTCGTCAACTGGATCTGGGAAAGTGAGTATCCCCGGGCGCGGCTGCGGTGTGCCTTCGGTATATATGGTATAATCCTGATCGCGGTACTTCTTCTGGGTGGCGTCCGTCTTACGATTTTTGCCCCGGGGGAAGAAACGGTGCGAGTGGCCTCTGTCACAACCGCGCCGGATTATCGGATTCGACTCAGGGAAGTATCTACTCTCAGCGAAAAACAGGTGGTCGGTATTGAGCAGCGCGACCTTCTTCTGGAGCAAAGCCGCCGGGCGGCCCGGCTGGGTGCCGGAATTGTCTTCTGGCAGGAGTACGCGGTCGCCCTGGTGAGCGCCGAAGAGGCCTTTATTATCCCGGGCCGGCAACTGGCGCGTGATGAACAAATTTATCTGGGGATGGCATATTCCACGGTGGCCCGAAATGAGAACGGTGACCCGGCCAGCCCGGGAGAGCGGGCGACTCCGCCGGAAAATAAAATCGTCATGATCGATCCTTCAGGCGCAATTATCTGGGAATATCTCAAGGCCAATCCGATTCCGGGAGAAGGCATTATGCGCGGAAATGGCATAATACCGGTCCGTGATACTCCCTACGGCAGACTTGCCTCGGTGATTTGTTTTGACCTTGATTTTCCTGGCTTCATCCTCCAGGCCGGTCGCGATGATGTGGATATATTGCTGGCCCCCTCGTATGACTGGAAAGAGATTGTTCCGCTCAGCACTCATGTTGCGGTTTTCAGAGCCGTTGAAAATGGCTGCTCGCTGATCCGCTGTACCGGGCACGGGCTGTCTATCGCAACCGATTATCAGGGGAGAGTTCGGAGCTCGGTCGATTATTTTACTTCCGATCAGCGGGTGATGATTGCCGATGTTCCGGTTGGCGGAGTCGCCACGCTTTATTCTCTGATCGGTGATCTTTTTGCCTGGCTATGTGCGGCGGGATTGGTGGCCGTGATCGGGTGCGCTGTTTTTCGCCGTAATCCCCGTTAAGAATTTCCGCGGATACAGCATTGCCGGCAATTTTTCGGGAAAATGACATTTATTGGCCGTGAATACAATAGTGCATTCATTTGCTTTTATCCGGGTCGTCTGTTTGCGAAGTGGGTTTCTTGTCGTATATGCTGAATGGTCAGGAAGAACCGTCTGATATCCTCTCATATTGGCTTGCACTTCATGAAGAATATGCCCGCCTTGCAAGTTTTATTAATTCCCAGTACGGAGGAGAATAGCCATTCGTCTCCTCAAACCGGCGCGCCAGGATAATGAGTTTATCTTTGATTTCTTGATGTCTGTTCGAGAACCACTGGTTGCGCAAAGACGCAGTGGCATTCATGCCTTCGGGGATGGGACCAATCCCGCCAAATTGATTAAGGATCGTGCTATAAGCTTTTAAAATTCTTGCCACCGGCAATAAGTACCAATCATAATCAAGTCGGTCACCCGCGGCGGCGCCCTCAAGCATAACATCAACTACGGCATTATCCAGTCGATCCTTGTAGAGCGTTTCGTAGTCTCGCCACTCTGCCACCACTCGAAGCTGGGGATCATATTCCAGGTCCG
>CP070796.1:2633079-2640598 GCA_020343475.1 Candidatus Zixiibacteriota bacterium | reverse complement strand
GTCAAACCCATAAGAATGTTCGTAGTATTCAACCGCCTTTTCAAAATTACCTTCACAGGCGTAGCAGTTTCCTATATTTTCCAGAATGGCGGGGTGTTCCGGGGCGTAAAAGGCTGCCGAGTCGAAATATATTCGGGCGGAATCAAGCATGCCATTCTCAGCTTTTATGATCCCGAGAGTATTGAAACAGGCGGCAAAACTGAGAGTCTCGTCGCCAATTACTCTGGTGTCTCCGGCTATCACAAGCAGAAGACAGACAAACCACAGTCGCTGATAAATTATTTTTCGGTTATGCGGTACCATACAAATAATTCCCTGTGAATATCTTCACCTTTCAATTCGGGCCGATCCGCTTTCAGGACACTAACAGGGTAACTCTCGCCGGTCGATAAAGTATTCTTGATACAACGCGCGGTTTCATAATAGTCGTCACTCTTATCGGAAAGGCAGTTAAAAACATGGGTAACAACACCTGCCTGGATGTCGGGCAGACGATTGTCAAGTTCCAGAGCACGAACCTGCGCAGTGACAGTTTCGTTAACATCCCCGCCGTAAGGAATGATCTCCAAGCACCGGGCCACCAGTATGTTGGAAAGCAGTCCAGGGGAATATCTACCCCTGACGGAAAGTTGTTCAAAGCGCTTAAATCCCTCCTCATAATTTCCGTTAAGAATTTGAACGCTGGCCAGATTTGACTGCAGCCGAACATTATCCGGCGCAAAGTCCGCGGCCCTGGATAACAGCCTTTCCGCCGACGCCGGATCACCCTGAGACAGTTTCTCCAGAGCCAGACAGTTAAGCACAACCGGATCATTGCGCATATCGGTCAGCAGGTTATGATATTTTAACTCCGTCTCCCTATTCAATTGGGTCAGAGCCTGCATATCGCCCGCTAAAATTCCGGTTAGCTTCTCTGAAAATCCGCCCCACTCAATGTCGTCTGCTTCTATTTCCACGGCCGGATATTTCTTCCAGGCTTCGCGCAGGTCGATCAGGTGCAGAGTCGAATCCTTCAGACGATGGAATTCCTCCGCTCCCAGTTTCCAGGCCGCCATAAAACCGCGATCGAGAGCTGTTACTTCCAGCGGGATATAAATACGACCGTTTAAAGTAACCAGCAGCGATTCATCAACGCGCATCGATATCAATGAATACTCAGGTATGTCGCTATCAAACATCATAAATAAATGGCCGGGAATATCGACCACCATGGTTCGGATACCAACATTTTCCAGAAGGGTGCAGAATAAGACGGTGAGATCGTCACAGTCTCCGGAACACGAGTGGAGCAATTCAAACGGGTATTGCACGTAATCGATAACGTCATTATCACTGCCATGCAATGCATGAATCGTATTCGGATCCTTGAGGTACTTCATATTCGTTGCCTGCATGCCGTCGAATATGAGCATAGCTCGACTAATATTTCGCGTCGAGGAGCGATCCTCCCATACCGCGGGGAAGGCCTTCAAAAGTTCCTGATTGAATCTTCTCGCGGTCAGATCTTTCGGGTTAATAAAGGCGGCAATCCATTCTTTATCGGCCCACTGTATCGCTCCGCGCTCATTTATAAGTATGCGGCATCCGGTTTTTGCGGTACGGGTTTCCCTGCCTTCCTTATAGGTAACGGTAATTAATCCGCGGCCGATACGGGCGGTACGATTCTTCAGCAGTTCATCGGAGAACTGACTGGTGGCATAAATTGTCCTGCTCTGATGGGGCGAAAGTACGAGTTCTTCAGCGCCTGCATCCGTGAGGTATTCATCCAGGCTCACCTTCCAGTCACAGATGAGCGGCCTGTCGCCGGTATTCTCCAGGTCAAACGAAATAAACGGATTTAGCAGATAATGCGAATATTTCGAAGGGAAAATGCCGTTCCCGGCAAGGATTTTTATATCGCGAATTTTAATAACCGATCGACCAAAATTGAAAAAAAGCGATGCTGAAATTCGCGAGGTATTGTCGAGGTAGGGATGAATGGTATAGGCATAATCAACCTGTAGGGGATTAATTCTGAAGCCGGCGCCGAAGGAGTACCTGGTTTCCTTTTCGTCCCTTAAATCCCGCTCAATCCCGGCCCGGATGAGGGCGCTGTTTTGATATTCATATTCCCCGCCGACATGCAGGGCATCGTTGATATCCAGAGCCAGCAGAAGATGATCTTTCGGCCGCGCCGCCAGGCCGACTGACAGAGACATATCGTACAAACGTGCATAGCCACTGCCCCGGTAATTTACGTAAGCATCAAATAAATTGCGAGAGACCAGCCCCAATGAATATCTTTTATTGAGGTGATATAAAACTGCGATATCACCCGACCAGCCACTGCCGTCAGCAAAGGTTCGGCCATCCAGATCCATTCTGGTATTTATGTACTTGAAAAGTCCACCTGCCGAGAGCCTTGAATTGAAACGATAAGACGCGGCGAAATTCAACTTGTTGAAATTGAAATCAAGTTCATCGTCTCCGAATCCCTGATTAAACCAATCCACCCCCAGGGCGATTTTTTCCGTGAGCGGGTAGGTATAACCGGCATAATTATTCATAATCCCGGTTCCGAAAAGGTCAGTATGCATAAAGGACACTTCATGATGATTCAAAAACGACATGCCGGCCGGATTCCAGTAAATAGCATTGCCATCGTCGGCCACACCGATAAATGCCCCCCCCATTCCGAAAGGCCTGGCGCCGACCATTTCCTGACGCGAGGCTCCCGCCGCCGACACCGCCATCGTCAGGCTGATTGTGAAAATTCGCCACACTGCTTTTGACAATAAAAACTTCATCGGCATTACTTATTTATCACGCCAAAGGTTTTCTGAAAATGTTTTCCTTCAGCCTCCAGATACAGAATGTATAAACCGTCATTAACCACTCTGCCGTCGTTGCCGCGCCCATCCCACTCAATGATATTGTCACCCACGGTTGTGGGATAACCGGCTGCCAGAGTTTTGACCAGTTTCCCCCTGGTGTCATATATTTTTGCAACCACATCAGTCAGCCGCGACAAAGTGAAAGAAACATTAAGCCGGCTGTTAACGCCGGATGACGACGGATTTATTATTCGCGGTACCAGAGAAAGACTTGCCCCGAGATCTGACAATACTTCGCCGGGACTGCTTTTAAATACACCATAACGACCAAACTCGCCAAGGGAAACCGTTATCCTGCTGCCATAAGAACTGCCCCCCTTATACACCCATTCATTGGCCGACAAGTCATACCTGAATATCTTGAGTTGCTCGGGAGGACCATAATCCAAAACTACGGAATCAGGAAGCGATATAGTTAAAACAGCCGGCTTCTCCAGATCAGTCGAAGCTTCCAGATCAAAGGCCAGGCCCGTAAAATTCATTTCCGGGGCAACTGTAATCTTATCGGGGGGTATGAAGCCGATTCCGATTTTCGATTCAGAACTGACACTGCCGACCGGGAAAACCAGTTCGAGATTGCCGGATGAAATTATTTCTCCGTCATAGCCAACGGTACCAAAGGTTCCGGTGGTGAAACTCCAGGATAAACTGTCAATTGAGTTGCCGATATGGTCCTGGATATGGGAAGTCAGGACAACCTGGTATCTCGTGCTCGACTGAAAAGAAGTAAGGGGATCAAAGGTAATAATGCTGTCGCCAACACTGCCGAAACCGATGAAACCGGGCACTGCCCCGGAGGGCCCGAGAATATAAAAACTGGCAGAATCTACCGTATGGGTATTGATGGGTTTGTTGAGGGTTGCACTGATGGTCTCATTTAAGCCGATCAGCCAGGCATCGTCCTCAGGAGCATAATCAACGACAACAGGCATTTGAGCATCTTCGGTGATAAAATAACTCATATAATCCGCTTCCCCGGAGAAATCGGAATCGTCAGACACCCGAATAATATAATAAGTTTTCGGAAGCAGAATTTGCGGCGTCAGCGTCCATGTATACGTGGAAGGATCATATGAAACGGATTCCATAACTAAAGTGTCGCCCTCCAGGGAAAACACCGTTATGTACTTATCGGGGCTGGCTTTCTCAAATTCAATTGTTATTATAGCATCCTGGCTTACTCCCACCTCGGCTCGCAACGGATAAATCGATTTTACCCCGACCGCCGGTGCCGCCTCCGAGGTCGTAAAACCACTCACGTAATCTCCGGTAATCGGCACCCCGGCCTGACTCTGAAAATCAGCGCTGACAAGGCTGTAATGAAATTGTGACGGACTGTAATTGGTAAAGGGATTCAGAGTCAGCGTGCGGCTTGAAAAGTCATAAACAGCATCCTTGTATCTTTCGCCGGAGGAGGAAAACAGATTGAAAGTCTGCGTGTTTATAAAGGCTTGATTCATGTTCATGTCGAATTTTACCACTACCGGGGAGTTGCAGGGCACGTTATCCGCTCCCTGCGTGGGGAAATTATTAATAACCGAAGGAGAATGCAATGGTTTATCGGTTATTTTAAGCAGTCTGTCTACAACGGTAACATGTTGCTGCTGATCAGTTGCAATTGTTCTCATTACATAATTTCCGGACTCATGTCCGGAGAGGTCAAGAGTTATCAGGTGTCCGTACAGACTTTGAGAGGTCGGTGAAGAATACAAAATCTCCCAGCTTGAGGTATCGGGTAATTTGCCAATTCGGATTTCAAAATAATCAAAATTGGTGGCGTCCCAGATTTTGCCCAATATGGGGACAGTGTCGGTCGTTACGGCATTACCTGTCGGATATAAGAGAGAAACTTTCGGACGGCTGTCAACCCGCCCGATTGAAAAATAATATGGCATGGCGGGATGCTGGACGACACCCGTAAAATCCGGATTGGAAAGAACCTTGAGTCTAAATAGTATGTCATATCCGTCTACCTGATCAGAATCAGCATCCCAGGTTATAATATGCCGTTCACCTGCCGGGGATGAAGCCAGACGCGATAAATCCTCATAAATAACAGCCGGGTACCACAAACCGCCACCAAGCGGAGAATACTCCGGAATTATCATGCACGAATCACTCTGACCGTCATACAGATCAAAGCCCAGCGTTATCAGGCCTGTCGACGAATCAATATTCAAAAGCTCCAGACCGCCCAGGCAGGCCGGCGTATTGGGCAATAGATACTCCTGGGGGCAATCGGTCATTCGATTATTGAAAAAGATTCTATCGGGGGCATAAGACAATCCTTCGGCCAGGTCAAAATCACCATCGGAGTCTATATCTCCCCAGGCAAGGCCCATTGTCTTGCCAGCAGACAGTATTATTCCTGACACTCCGAGCATACCGCCATGATTATAATATAATTTTACCGCATCTTCTCCTGCGCATATCAGGTCAAGATCACCATCATTGTCGATATCTTCCAGGGTAACATCATACGTCCAGTCGGCCTCCGATGAGGCCCATCCGGGAACCGTATTTAGAACTCCGCCATCATTGAAATAAACTCTATTGGAATCGATGTAATTTCCGCAGACCATATCCAAATCACCATCGCCGTCAACATCACCCCAGGCTATCGCCCTGGTATCGCTTGATGGCAAGGAAACCCAGCCCGCCATTGTATCCAGGATACCGTTCTGGTTGAAATAAATGCGGTTGGTCCCGCTGTTGCCGCAAGACAGGTCCAGGTCGCCGTCTTTATCCACATCCACCCAGGAAATATCACCGGTGCCGGCGTTTTCGGACGAAATCCAGCCGGTTAATGTATCCAGAACACCGCTATTGTTGATGTATACCTTATTCTTTCCGACCGTTCCTGAAGCCAGGTCGGGATCACCGTCATTATCAATATCACCCCAGGCCAGGGCATTGGCGACATCGTAACATCCGAATTCTTTGGCAGGCTCAACCCAGCTGGACATGGTTTCAGGAACACCGTTATAATTAAAATATACTCTGGTCGGGCCGCCGCAGGGTTCATCGTCGTGACTGCATGCCAGCTCCGGGTAACCGTCGCCGTTAACATCACCCGGAGCCAGGGCAAGAGTCGTTGAATTTTCCTGGAAAGTCAGGTCGGCCGACGTTCCCAGAACACCATTGTTATTATAATAAATTCTGTTGGGCACAAGCCCGCTGCCGCCGCAAACCAGATCCGGATCGCCATCATAATCGATATCTGTCCAGTCCAGACAACGTGTGTAGCCACTCTCCTGGGAACTCCAGCTTGCCGCTGATTCCAGAATACCGCTATGATTAATGTAAATCCTGTTTTTCTGAGCCGGCTGGCCGACTTCAGGGGTGCCGCTATTTGCGCAGGCCAGATCCAGATCGCCATCGCCATCAAAATCACCCCAGGCCAGGCGATGGGTATCCATCTGATCCTGACTGGACCAGGACGGCGTTGATTCAAACACACCGCCGAGATTCAAATAAATCTTATTTTTATCTGATGCGGTAGTACCGCAGGCCAAATCCAGAAAGTTGTCACCGTTAACGTCACCCAGCGACAGGTCAAGACAGTATTCATTGTCCGTCGACATCCAGCCTGCCTGGGTATTGATAACACCGTCATTATTAAAATACAGTCGAATCGAAGCAATAAAGCCACAGCAGACCAGATCCAAATCGCCGTCCCTGTCTACATCCCCCAGGGCCAGCGCAAGAGTCTCGCTTCCGTCGTCAGTGGACCAAGCCGCTGCGGTTTCCAGAATTCCGCTATTGTTAAAGTAGATGCGGTCCGGAGCATCCCTGTTACCGCAAACCAGATCAAGGTCCCCGTCACCGTCTGCATCACCCCATCCCAGATCATGTGAGTCGTCTGCCTCCA
This sequence comes from Candidatus Zixiibacteriota bacterium, assembly GCA_020343475.1. Classification (GTDB taxonomy): domain Bacteria; phylum Zixibacteria; class MSB-5A5; order GN15; family PGXB01; genus JAFGAL01. The sequence continues at coordinate 2,633,854 of CP070796.1, read as the reverse complement.
GAGACACCCAGCTCGCGGCCGTCTCCAGAGTACCGCTGTGGTTTATATATATTCGGTTCACACCGTAACGATTAGCAGCAGCCAGATCCAGATCTCCGTCTTCATCGAAGTCAGCCCAGGCAATATCCTGGGTATCATCGAATTCATCAGATATCCAGCCCGGCACTGACTCCATAATGCCCAGGCTATTAAAATAAACCATGTTTGGGCTGGTCATGCCTTCATTACCACAGGCCAGATCCATATATCCGTCGCCGTCCACATCCCCCCATGCCAGGCTGACTGATGCACCGCTCACGGAGGAGGACCATCCGGCCGTCGTATCCAGTACACCATTTTCATTCATATAGATTTTGATACGGCCATACCAGTTACCAACAGCCAGATCGAGATCACCATCATTATCCAGATCGCCCCAGGCCAGGGACCGGGTTTTTTCAGCCTCAAAACTCACCCAGCCGCCGACAGTATCAACCGGAACCTGCTGTGGCAACGCACAAGCAGGCATGCATAAGAAGAATGTAAATATGAGAATGAGGTTATTCCTCACAATGACATCTCTTTTACAGAATATATATCGTAATCAACATCACTAAACAGACGCATTTCAACCAGCAAAATGGCCAGGAACCCATCTCAAGAGATTTTCCTATCCTAATTTAATATCTGCAATCGTTTCCTGAAAGAACAAAATTTCCATATTTCAGGCAAGAATCGGCTCAATCACGAGAAAGAAGATGCAATATTGAAACACAGCATATACGACATTTATGAA
>CP070796.1:2623626-2632979 GCA_020343475.1 Candidatus Zixiibacteriota bacterium | reverse complement strand
GCGCCGGGCAGGTGGAGCCGAATACGCCTCAGTAAAACCGGCCGGTTTTGCATTCCGCTCGCCTTTCCCGATTGTTCGAAAATAGTTCGATCCTGAATAAATGACACCATATCATTGGCCTGATTTCAGAAAAAATCCGGAAACGGGCGGACAGGATTGGCCCGGCACTGGAATCCTCTCACAAGGTAATTACCGGGCCGATTCCGTCTGGAAACGTTCCAGCTGGTCGGCATAAAAGTCGTTTTCCGGCTCCTGCTCAATCGCCAGCTTGATGACGCCGATTGCCTTTTCGATATCACCCCGGGCGTAAACAATTTCTGCCACAGTATTCAGCACCATAGCCCTGATTCTGCCGGGATAAACCAAGTTGACGGTTTGCCTGGCGTACTCTTCCGCTTCCCGAAGGTTAATTTTTCTTTCCAAGCACCACTTGGCAAACTCGTAGAATTTATCGCGGTTGTCCTGCCAGCCCTCACCCATAACCTTCTTTTTCAATGTGATTGCTCCTGTGGTGTCACCGGCAACGTGAAGAGCATAATCGGCACGAAGCAGCTCATGTGACTCCCTGAGCTGTGAGATTTGACTGCCCGCGGTAGCATTTATTCCGGCCAGAAGGTATTTCGTTATCAAATCGGTCTTGCCCATCTTTCGGGCGATTCTGGCCATTATCTTGGCGACCCTTGCCATACTATGGGCGTTTTTTCGCTTTGCGGCCAAAACCTCATCGGCGGCCTCAAGGGCCCGGTTAAACGGAATCATTTCCTTCCACACGGCATTGGCAATATTATTAAAAATGTCGAGGGAATAATCAGTCGCCGCGTTGCCGCTCAGGCTTTCGGCGCGGCGGTATAAATCGGCAGCCTTGAGATTCTCACCGGCATCGGAGTAATATTTCGCAAGAAACAGGGCATCCTTTAAGGTTGGTTGCTCATTGAATCGTTTAAGACGGTCGCCAATACTGGTTACATCAGCAAGGGCCTGATTCAGAGTACTAATCAGGGCCGTTGCGCCCCCCGTATAGCCGGTCCAGCGCCTGATGACGTTGCCTTCGTCGTTCATCAGAATGAAGACCGGGTACATGGTCCCAACCTGGTATTGCTCGGAAAGTGCGATTCCTTCCCCCTCGTTGACATTTAAAGGCAGATGCACTACCGCCTTGAGGGCTGTTTTAAGTTCATCCAGAGTCTCCGCTTCACGAGCGGCGCGCTGACAGAACTCTCAATCCTCGTGGACAAATTCCAACAGGATAGGCTTGCCCTGTTCGCGGGAAAGGACCTTTGCCCGGTCGAAAGTCTCGGCCAGTTGTGAGAAGACCGCGGGGCCGTATAACAACAAAACAAAGGCGGCAAGAGCGATTCTTTTCATGTCTTTTCCTTCCGGTTCGCCTCCCGGCATCCATCAGGGATTAATCAGATACATTTTATATACAATATACGGCTTACCGCACCCAGATCAACCGCGAAAATTCGATTTCGTGCCGCCCTCGGAACCAATTATTTTTTGCCAACAATCGAGGTATATTTTCTGTCAGGGATCAATTTCTCCCCGATAAAGCGATTGACATCATCAAGCGTAATACGATCGGCCATATCAATCATGTCAAGAATAAAGCGATAGTTGTAGCCGATAAACTCATAAAAGGCCATGTTGTTGGCCCGACCGCCCTTGCGATCAATGCCATAAATCAGGTTATTTTTCATAACCACGCGGGCATAGGCAAGCTCTTCTTCGGTAATGCCGTCCTTTATGAGCTTTTCCCATTCGCGGTTCAGAGAATTAAGCGCCTTTTTCACTTTGCTGGTGTCGGTGCCGATCGCGGCCCGGAAAATGGCGCCGTATTTGCCTGTGCTGTACTCAGTATATATCGCATAAGCGAGTTTTTCCTTCCGACGCAACGACCACAGCCGCGATCCAACGTTATTTCCCATAATCTCATTGAGCAGAACAATGTACGGCACTTCATCAGCTTTCAGATGATCAAGGACATACCCCATGAAAATAAAGGACTGATTCCGATCGTACGAAATAAAGCCGGTCTGCTCGGCTTGCAGCGTCAGATTCGGAGCGCTGACCGTGTCCGCCTCCGGTTTTATCCCGCCCATTCGCCGGTTGACTATGGTCGCAATCTGCTCAGCGGGCAAGTCAGTGGCTGCCGAAAAGATAATGTTGCGCCCTCCAACATATTTCTGAAAATGACCTTTGATATCATCGACAGTTACCCGTGCGATTGTCTCCGGGGTTCCCATAGTCGGCAGACCGTACCCCCGGTCCCCGTAAATCGTCTTCCAGAACAACTTGCTGGACGCCTGGGTTTGATTGTCATCGGAGGCCTTGATATTTCCCTCGACTTCGTGTTTTAATTTAGTCAGTTCATCTTCAGGAAAAGTCGGTGAAATGAGCGATGCCGCAATTATTTCCAGAACCTGGTCGAAGTTTTCAGTCAGCGATACAAAAGAGATGACACTGTATTCCCTGAAGCAGTTGATCGAAACATTGGCGCCGAGGTAATCGAGGCGTTCGCTAATTTCGGAGGCGGTCATGGCATCATTGCCCTTCAGAAGCATTTTAGTCATCAGGTTGGTTATACCGTTATTCTCGGCGGATTCAGCCAGGACCCCGCCGCCGATGAGAATTCGTGCCCCCGTGAGGGAAGTTGTCTCATCGTAATTGACCAGGACGGTGATTCCGTTAGACAGGACCGACTTGCCATAACCATCGGGACCGATGGCAATTTGCCCGGCTTTTTCACCGCATCCGGACATTATCAGTAACACCAATAAAAGAGCAACTGGCCGGTAAATTTGCACCTTTTTCATTTGGGCACCACCGTTGTTTTGACATAGGTGTCGGTATTAAGATACTTCCTGGCCGCGGCGTTTAATTCGGCCAGGGTTACTTTCTCAATATTGGCGGGATAATCAACCGTAAATTGATATCCGATATATGAATCAATCTGGGCGAACTGGTTGGCAATATCCATACCTCTTTCCAACGAAGTGTAATGATCGGTTTTTATTGAATTCTTTGCCTTGCGCAGTTCCGTTTCGGTAAATCCGTTTTGTTTGACATCGAGCAGAATTTCATTGATCGCCCTTTCCACGTTGGCAATATTCTCCGGATCACAGGTTGCAAGCGAAAACATAGGGCCTTCGTACTTATGGGTATAAAAAGAGTAACTGACCGAATAGACCAGCCCCAGCTCATCTTTCAGCTTTTTCCACAGCCGGCTTGACTCGCCGCCGCCCAGGAGGTTTGCCATAATGTCCACCCGGAATTGATCGGGACTGTCGGCTTTCGGTCCGATGGTTGTCATCATCAAATACGCCTGACCGACATCCTTCCTGATTTCGATTTCGACCACCTCATCGCGCTCCGGCGGCACACGGTAATTGTCTTTTACCACAGAACCTCTGGGGAAATCCCCGAAATATTTTCGCACCAGCTCCAGTGTTTCGCCAGCATTAATATCACCGACAATTACCATGGTCATGTTGTTTGGCGCATAGTATCGCTTGTAATACGCGTAGACTGAATCACGGGGGATGGTACTGATATTATCCTTGGTTCCCAGCACAATCTTGGAGTACGGGTGGTTGCCAAAAAGTGTGCCAAGAGTTGTTCGGTACGCTTTAAAGAAAGGATTGTCTTCGGTGATGTTTATTTCCTCCAGAATCGCCTGTCGTTCCTTATCCATCTCCTCCTCCGGGAAATTGGAGCGGAAAAGCATGTCGGCGTGGATCTTCAGAGCGAATTCAAGGTTCTCTTTCGGGAGCGAAATGACAAAATCAGTCCAATCCGAGGAAGTCAAGCCGTTGAAATAGGCGCCATTCTGTGTCATGGCGCTTCCCAGTTCCTCACCTGACATTTCTTCGGTACCGCGGAAAAGAATAAGATGCTCCAGCAGATGAGTCGCCCCGTCAAAGAAGTCCGACTCATTTTTGGCTCCGACCTTAATACTGGTTGAAATATTGACCTGCGGAACCTGATGATTCTCCAGAATCATCACCTTCAGGCCATTGCCAAGTTCCGTTTGCTGCCAGTCGATTGAAAAACCGATCCCCGGCAGGCAAAGAACCAATGAGGCCGTGACGAGAATAAATCGCATAATAATGACTCCGATCTGTTTATTTGTTCGTACTCTTGTATATATAACAAAAAGGCAGGCTATTTTAAAACCACATAATAAAAAAAACCGTTATTTCCCAATGTATTTATATCATTTACGGAGCGGTTTCTGATTTGTTTTGCAGAGATCAAGAAAAATCCGGGGGCGGCCTTAAAACCGAATCACACCGCATTAAATTTGCCGGTCCGAGAGCGCGGACGGCGTAATCAACCACCTTTTGTCCCGCAGCAATAAGGAGTTCCACGGAGAGGCCGGCGGTCCGGGCAGCCGTGGCCATGATCCCGCGACCTCCCGGCAGACACAGCGTTTTCTGGTATCTCACACCTCATTATTCACACCGTAGGGCGTCCACAGGATTGGCAAGCCCGGCCTTAACCGACTGGAAACTGGCGACCAACAGGGCAAAAAACAGCGCAATACCAACAACAAAGGAATACGTTCCGATACCAATGCCAACCTGGTACGGAAAATACTTAAGAAATTCCTGCATGATCACATAGCCGATTGGCAGGGCAATAGCATTGGCGACAACTATAAGCAAAATGAACTCCCATGAAAGCAACTTCACTATATTATAGACACTCGCCCCGAGGACTTTTCGAATGCCAATCTCCTTGGTTCTCCGTTCGGATGTATATGAAACCAGACCCAGAATCCCCAGGCAGGCAATGGCAATCGCGAAAACCGCAAACGCCAGAAACATTTTCGACTGCCCCCGACTTTCGTTATAAGCTTTGCTTATTTCACTGTCAAGAAAAGTGTAGTCAAATTGTCTTCCGGGCAATGCTGTTTCCCAGACACTTCTGGTTGCGGCCACCGACCCGGCAATGTCATCGGCATGCAATTTGACTGCCAGGCTGGTGCTTTTCTCCGGATCCATTATGATTACGATTTCCGACCTGTAACTGAAATTGAGAGGCCCGCCGTGAAAATCCTTTACCACCCCGATAATTTCCAGAAATCTGTCACCACCTCGAAACAGTCTGCTGCCGATGGGGTTTGCACGTCCCAGTTTTGCCGCAAGGGCTTCATTGACAATAACCGCATTGCCCACATCCGTTGGTATCTCTTCTGAAAAGTCTCTCCCGTCAACAATTGTCAGACCAAACGTTTCAATAAAATCGAAATCGGTAAAAAAGGCCCTGGTAACGATCATGTCCTCCGGCCGTCGATCTTCATTTGCATAAAAACCATAATAGTGATACGATTCTCTACCCGGCGGACTGTTGACGGCAGTCGAGGATAACACATTGATATTGTTTCGGATTTCATTCTGCATCAATCTGCAATTGTCAGTCGCATTGTCTCCGTCGAAATCCAGAACCAGAATATTCGCGGAATCAAAGCCAAGCTTCATGGATGTAATGTAGTTGGTCTGACGAATTATGATTGTCGTCATAAAGACAAAGACTGCTGCCACGGCAAATTGAAAAACCACCAGGGCCTTTCTCAGCAGCGATCGCGACGACTTAATGCCGGTTTTGCCCTGTAAAACCGTAATCGGCTGGTATCGCGAGAGATACAGGGCCGGGTAAAAACCGGCCAGGATCCCGACAGCAAGAATAAGGCCCGCTGTTGAAATCAAAAACATCGGATTATCGTACACATCAGCCAGCATTTGCCTCGGTAATACATCCTGAACCTGCAATTTGAATATTTCAAATATCAGGATGCTTATCATCATGGAGACAAAAGTTATAATGATGGATTCACCCAGATACTGACGTATCAATTGCTTTCGATGAGCACCGAACACCTTGCGCATACCAACTTCTTTTATCCGGTCGGAGGAGCGGGCGGTTGAAAGATTGATAAAGTTCGCAACCGCAATGATTAAAATAAACACGGCCACGGCCAGAATATTATAGATAACCGACGCCTCGCCTCCGGGGGACAGTTCCCCGCGATTCCCGGAGAAATAAACGTCGAAGTATATATCACCGAGCGCCTTCAGACGGAACCGATATTTGCCGGCATCATCAACCGCAAGGTGCTTTTTCATGATGGCCGGTATTTTTGACGCGACAGCATCCGGATTCGCCTGACTATTCAACACCACATAGGCATAGTCACCGCCAAAACTGTCCCAGGACCTGACGTCCTCACCGATCGACTCGAGCGTCGCATAAGAAATTATGAAGTCAGTATATAACTGGGTATTCTGCGGGATGGTTTTTAAGATGCCTGTAACTTTGCAAGTATAGCGATCGTTAATTTCCACGACCTGCCCGACAGCATCCTGATCAGGGAAATACTCTTCGGCGGCACCTTCCGAAATAAGAACGGCAAACGGTTCATGAAGCGCGGTCACGGGATTTCCCTCGATCAGCGAAAAAGTAAACACCTCAAAATAGCTCGGATCCGCAAAAATCAGCTTGTTGCCGTGCGCGTACCCGGCACCTTCATACTCATTGATAATCCGCAAGCGCTCGTCGCCAATTTTAATGCTTGTGATCTGCCGGACTCTGAATACGGCGGCCTTCTCGACTTCCGGAATCTCCGCGACCATGCTTGCCCCCAGCGGGGCCATGACTCCGGCCGATGAGAACTGCGAGTCGGCATATGCATAATCGCATTCCACACGGTATATATCATCGGCATGCTCGTGAAAACCATCAAAACTGAGTTCATAGCTGATATGACTGACCGTCGCCAGGCATAAAGCCAGCCCGATGGCCAGTCCGAAGACATTAATAGAAGTATAAAGCTTTTTTCTCATTAGGTTTCTGATTGTGGTATTGACGTAGTGTTTAAGCATGTCCTGAACTCCTCCTGCGGCAATCCAAGCGCTTTGTTCCGGTCACGGACTCAAACGTTCGTGAGTAATAAAGACGATTATAACCTGAGGAAGTTGCATTTTAATCGGCAGAAACCCGGAAACGACCGGGACCGGGTCCGTTGTTGACCGCTATCTCAACCTATGGTTTCTGTTCCAAATCGCCCGGGCTGTCTTCAGCTTTGTCATCAACGGCGGCATCGACGGCGAATGAAAAATGCATCTGCACGATCACCCGGTTGCCGACCCTCTTCTCCAGAATCCCGGTCCGCCTGGTATTGATCCATGACGACGGCTGACCCTGCCACTCCCCGTGATCATCAAGGATCGCCGAGTACCACGCTACATCGCCCGAATTGGAGATATTAATTCCCAGATCCCGAACCGTAAATGCAACCGCCTTGAAGGCTTCGCTCATAAAAACCTGCTCCACCATTCTCCGGAGTGCATCAAGGCCGACAATGGTACTGCCGGCATCAGGGTGAAAAACGAAAAAGAAGAAGGGCTTAGTTTTCATAAGATCCTGCCCAAGGTATAGAAGTCTTACTTCACCTTCTATACGCGAGGCAGAACAATATGCTTATTGCGGACGACAATGAGAGAGACCATCTCATCTCATTTGCAGCAATATCCCGACAGTTTTAGTATCTGGTTCCTTGATCCAGACGCATGGAGGAAAACTCTATACAATCCGATTTACCAGCCGAATGTTAAGCCTTTCCGGTGGGAAACGCCGAGACATGCCCGGCAATGCGGGCAAAAATAAAGGCAACGCTTGCCCAGGTCACCCTTGAGTTCCCGGAACCACACGCTGTTAATTTCTTTTTTGCAGTGTGGGCAGACTGGCAACACATCTTCTTTTTTCACAAAAGGAAGCATGATAAAAGACCTCCGCTTAAAGTGATCATATGCTGCATTAGATATACTCACCAAGAGCAGTATAAATTCAACCAATGGAAATTCAGTCCCTTTGGCGCATTTTTTTGGCCGTGACTGCCATCGGTCAACCTGTCAAAATAAGTAATTAACTGTAATCGGCTGCAAAGGGCTAATAAAATTGAGTTTAATGTCTCGACGGCCGCTCAAATGCAGGCTTGCGGGCAATCGGGTGCGTTCTACCTGCGCTAAGAGTCTTAATTTCAATGGGTTAGCCATGACGGCAGACCACCATGAGCATGGAAGGAGTTTATGTATAATTTAAAATATTTTATGTAATACATAAAATATTCTTGCTTTTCTTGAAACATTTCGCTATTTATCAAGTATGGCTATTCAGATAAACATCGACATAATGATGGCCAGAAGGAAGATTTCTCTGACCGAATTATCTCAGAGAATCGGCATTTCAATGACCAATTTATCATTACTAAAGACCGGACGAGTAAAGGGGATGCGGTTCAGCACCCTTGAGGCGATTTGCAGCGCGCTGGATTGCCAGCCCGCGGATATCCTGGAATATATCCCCAATCCCGCCGCGCGACAATGAGAATCGCATCAGAAATCGCAGACTATCGGGAGGATAAGGATGGTTAACAATCGATACTCACTGGCGGGATGGCTGGCTATTGCTCAGGCTGCCATATTCCCTTTGGCATTCGTCCTGAGTATCATACAGGGAATAATTGGAATCTCCATGTTTGGCTATCATGGGCCAATTTTCGGCCCAGGTGATTTGCTGTTTATACTCTTTACCGTGCTATCAGTATACGTCCTGATTATGTTTCGGCATCTTCTTAATGACCGCTACAGTTTTCATGAAATAGACATTTTGATTACGATAGCTATTCTGTGGAACATTCTTTTTCAGTTTGGGTCCCTTGCCATACGCGGCACAATGATAGTACTTGCACCCAGACCTGAAATATTGGTTACCGTTTTAAACGTTGCCTTTATGTCAATTGCTATGCTCACGGCGGGCATCATCGATATATTGATCGCCATCAAGCTTCTCAATATTAAGGATCGTTTGAATGACTTAATCAAGGCCTTTGCCTATATCACATTGGCCGCGGGCATCCTTGAGGCAAGTGTTATTTTGTCACCGCTGGCCTTAATCCTAATTCCGGTATCCTGTGCTATTCTCGGAATGATCTTTTTGAGGGAGAAAGAGGAAGTAGAATTCGTGTAGTGCTCATCGCATCCTGCAGGATGCGGTATTTCACGGGAATGTCATCAGACAGAATGCCGCCCGGCAAATTCATTCGGCTCCCCGGATATAGCAGTTGCATTGACATCTCAGAATGCAGCACATCCGGTCGGGGCAGACCTGCAATTGCAGGATGCAGGCCCCTCCACCCGGCACGTTTGCTGCAGACTTTACCAACCGGGACAATAAACCGTTACCGGTTGACGGCATTGAATCAGGTGGATTCAGCGGCAAACCAATCCGTGCCGACAATGCTTGGGTAGCGGCTTTTCATGCCACCTGAGCGATATTACGCTCAGTCCGTT
>CP070796.1:2614630-2623526 GCA_020343475.1 Candidatus Zixiibacteriota bacterium | reverse complement strand
CGGGGATAATCGTCTCGCCCGTCTCAGTCGCAACAGTCGCCCTCTGTACGGGGGCGTGGATTGAAACCACTAAAATCTGCACAAATGACCTGCCCCCCACGGAGCGCTCCCCATTTTTCCGTTTACAAGCGAAAACAGACAGCAAAATGTGGCTTTGGGAGGCTTGGTGTTTTGCTATAATCAAATAAACCACAACGGGATACGCGAATAATGTCTCTGCGGTCTATGTCGATGGGTTGATGGAATGCAATGGCAGCCAAAGAAATAGGATGTCTAACATATGAATAAAGTGAATAGAAGGGCACGGGGAAATTGCACGTCCATTATGGCGTAACCATGCAGTGAATAATGGATTAGCTGCAATAGTGGCCAGAAATGGCGTATTCAAAATGGACCCAGGATTCGGGGCATAATCAAGAGGGCTAATACCCTGTTATACTGCCCGGTTGGATTGTCCAAAATGACCTGATAGGGAGCCCAAAAGATTGCCAATATCACTTGACGGCGGGCAAAATTGGCTTAGATTATAATCGTTCATCATTGTCAATCGATTTGTCTTAGTTTTTTCTAATCGCAAATCCGGAGGGACCGGAAATGAAAAAGAGTGGGCTTTTTTCGGCAATCCCGGCTATCATTTTATTCTCTGCACTTGCAGCACATTCTGAAGCAACCCATGTTCCCGACGATCAGCCAGCGATTTAAGCGGGGATTGATGCCGGAAGTGATGGTGATACCGCCGAAGCAAGTGGAGTAAAATATTTAAACAATTTTAACTTGAAACTCAGGGAGAGTTCTATGACAAAACAACTTCTAACTCTGTCCTTAGGGGTTGTCCTCCTGCTGGCGTTCTCGGTGTCGACGGCGCTGGGAATGGCCAGGCCGAGCGAGGATGAATCCCCCTACAAGGTTCAGATTGGATCAGCACCTTTGACGAAGCTGGCCGGTGCGGAACGTATCCACAACTATGTTCCGCCGGATCGAGATGGTGGCCAAGTAAGCCTTGGTGCGGACGCCTTCAGTGCGTCGCTGTCGCCCGGTCTGCAGGTTGGCCTGACCACTTACGACTACCAGGCCAACTGCCGTATGAACCGCCAGGTCGACTGGCGCGGCACCCAGAACGTCCATTTCGTCTGGATGGGTCAGTCCAGCACGACGCTCGGCGGTGACCGCGGAACGGTTTATGAGGCCTGGGATATCGTATTTGCCGACCTGATCTTCAAAGGAGCACCTCTTGGCGGTACTGATGCCCACCCGCGTCTCGGCGGCGGTGTCAACTATTCCGGTTACGTCGGCCTCGATGTTGACAATGATGGCCGCGCAATCCTGGCCTCCCACCATAATGAAGGAGCCGGCTACTCGACGACCATCTGGCCGGACTACTCACCGCTGGGCGGATTCTTTATTCCGAATAAGAGCAGGATTCCGACCGAAGTCACCGATTTCGATGCTGCCGACACCAGCCAATTCATCTGGCCAAACGCGGAATGGCATATCATCGGTGACGACACGGTTTGCCATGTCTCAGCCGAGGAAACCCTCGACGGCATCAACCCGCAGAAGATGCACTATTTCCGCCGCATTGGCGGCCCGGAAGAGGGAACCTGGGTGGATCCCCCGATTGTGATTGATACGCTTGCCGCTATCTCAGGGACCGTCACCGCGTCCCGAACGACGCAGAAGGTGGCGATAGTCTGGGGAGCCAATCCGGACTTTGACAATCCGGGTAGCACCGAGTCCTGGAACCTGGGATTGCAGCGGACGAATGATCTCTTTTATCGCATTTCCACCAATATGGGAGCATCGTTCGGGCCCACCGTCAATGTCACGAAGTGGGATTCCTCGCGAGTTGACTGGGCGCTTCACGGCGACCTGTCGGCTCTGATTGCAACCGACGACAAACTGCACATCATATACGATGCTCGCGAAACCAGCGCGGGATTCTTCCAGCACTTTTACGGCTGCCGTCTGTTCCACTGGGCTGAGGGCCAGCCGATTCGTGTTATCAAGGATGCGAACTGGGATCCCCCGGCGCCACCAAGCCCGTGGTGCCACGGCGGCGCCTGGAACTCGATGAGTATCGTCAAGATGCAAATCTCCGAGTGTGACGGCAAGTTTTACGCAATGTTCGCGCAGTTCAATGATATCTACAATGGTATCGACGACGACTGCCATGAGCGCGCTTTCGCCAACAATGAGCCGTCCGGGACCGCCAACGGCGAGCTGTATATCTCGGTTTCGGACAACGATGGTCTGAACTGGGACATTGCGCGTAACCTGACGAACTCGTATACCGCGCATTGCGACTCGGCCCCGGCTCTCGGCGGCACCCTCGAGTGCGATTCCGATATGTGGCCATCGATGGCCCGGTTCGGTATGGAAGTTACCACCGGTGATTTCAGCGGCGTGCCGGTCGTCGATCCCTCCGGTGACTACACCGGTAATTTCTTCCTGGATGTTTTCTATGTCAATGATAAGATGCCGGGCGGCGCCGTGCAGGATGCCGGAATCTGGACCACCAACCCCTTGAAGTGGTTCCGTGTTCCCTGTGTGGAACCGATTCCCAACCCGGTGCTCGCGGTTACTCCAAGCGCCATCGGCGATCCGGCCAGTACCCTGCCGGGTGTCCAGCTTGACTCTGTCGTGAGACTGGAAAACATTGGTAACGCCCCGTTGAACATCTCGGCCATTACGGTGGTTGAACTCGATTGCCCGCATGGCTGGCTTGGTTATACGCCGGAAGTTACCACGGTTTCGCATCTCGACCCGAACTACGAGGAATTGACCATACAAATGAATATCGGTGGTATGGTTACCGAAGATGGCGTCGGCTATTCCGGCTTGATTATTTTCGATTCCGACTCGCCGACATCGCCTGACACCTTTGAGGTCAGTGTGATCATCGGCACCGTCCAGCGTCCGGAGTATGCCACCATTCATACCGCGTGCAAGCCGATTTACGTGAGTAACGTGGCTCAACTCGGCAATAACGGCACTCCCGGCACCGGTGCCAATGACTGGGGTAACCTGCAGTTCTATGAAGACTGCGATACCACCAATAACGCGTCCAATGGCGACGACGACATCGCCTGCTATCTGTATGAGGCGGCGCCGTTTATCCTGAGGATCAATGACGATGGAGACACTGTCCTGTCGACTTCGATCTTTAGCGCGACCTGGGTTGACAATAACGGCTTCCGCCCAATCGAGGCGCTGACCGTCGATTCCGCGAATCCCGACTATCAGTATGCCTACACCGGCAAGTTCGTGACCAGAGACTCACTAATTGCTCTCGAAAGTGAATTCTATGCCCCGCTCCATCCGGATACCTGCAGCTTTATCGTGCAAAAGGTGAAGGTTTATCCGAACGGGGTCAAGCGCATGATCGAGAACGTGTTTATCGGTGAGCTGATGGACTGGGATATCCCGTCTGACTCAGGCGTCGAGAACGGTTCTGACTTCGACGCCAGCCGTCAGATGATGTACCACTTCGGCGCCGAATATGGTCCGGACAGCACTCCGAACCAGGATTGTATCCTGGCTGATCAGCGTATGGGCGGCTTTGCCTATTATGCCGGCACCAGGATCCCGCATACCAATGCGGACGCGTACAACACCGACAGTTTCCCGGATATCCGCGGTATCTGGACTCACATTAATCCCGACTGGGTGCACCCGTCGGGCGGGTTTGTGGCAACCCAGCTGTATTCCAAGATGGTTGGCTTCGGCGGCTACGAGAAGTGGCAGTCGACCAATCCGGCCATGGAGGATTCCCTGTATCAGGATCTGAACACGGTCGCCATCTTCGGTGCGTTTGACATTGACTGGAAGGACACCCTGGTGTTCGTCAAGATCTTGTCAACATCGAAGACCGGTCTTGGCACGCTGCAGGAAAACATCGACGTGGCGCATGCATGGATTGCCGATCACGAGCTGTTTGCATGGCCGCCGCTGGCAGGTGCGCTGCCGCCGACTCCACCAGCCCCGCTGCCGGTGGGCGACGTGAACTTCCACTGCAACAGCGGCTACAGGCCTCCGGCAGGTACGCCTATCGCCTCGACCTGGCATGAGCTCTGGCCGAACTACTGCACGATCTATGAGATGACCAGCTGGTTCGACAACGGCTCCGGCGGTCTCGACAGCTGTGACTACATCGATATTACCGAAGTCGGTACTCCCACCAACTGGCGAAAGTTCCATGTCAGATGGGTTGGCCCGACGATCACCATTACGCGCGTTTCCAATCCGAACGATACTCTGTACCTGGATTACTGGGCGTATCCCGGTCAGGAAAATCCGGATGTCGATAACATGACTGACGTTAACGGCACGTACTGGGTAGATGCCCGGGTGCAGTTCTGCTATGCCAGCACCTATTACCTGACCGACTGGGTCGACAACGGCAACGGCTACCTCGACTTCTGCGACAATATCACGCTGTGGAACGCAGCGACCATGCAGTCGGAGACGTACCATGTCGAGGCGTTTGAAACCGACATGATCGTCAAGGAGATCACGTCCGAGTTGCCGGAGACGCTGCCTGAGGGCAACTTCAACTTCGACAACACCGACGGCTATGTGCCTCCGGATGGCGATCCGACCGGAACCGCCTGGCATGAGCTGGTCCCGGTGCTCTGCAACGACTGGACCTGCACGGGCTGGGCTGACAAGGACGGCAACGAGAAACTCAGCACCACCGACTCGCTCACGCTGAATGACGGTTCAGAAGATAAGACCTTCTATATCCAGTGGGTCGGTCCGACTCTCGTAGTGAATGCCGGTGGAGGAGATATTTATCTCGACTATGTGATGCGTGACGCCTGCACCGGACTCGAGAAGAAAACCTGTCTTGACAACCCGGATGTAAATCCGATAGATTCCGCGATCGGTACCTACTGGCAGCAGGTCAGAGGTAACGAAGACGTTTACTTCTGTGTCGGTTGGGATGACAATAACTCCAGCGAGGATCTTGATCAAAACGATGATGTCGTTCTGCAGAACCTGACCACCGGTACGTTTGATAAATACGCTGTGACGGTGGATGTGCGAACAGACATTATCGCGACCGCTCCTTCAGGCGGCAACTGCTGCACGGATTGGGGTGTGCCGGGTGATGCCAACAGCGACGGAGCGATCAACCTGCTTGATATCTTGCAGATTATCGCCTTCGTCTATCAGGACCCGGTTGGTGATCCGCCGAATCCTAACGGATGTAACGCCTTGCTGGATGCCAACGGAGACGGTACTGTTGCTAATCCGACGATTAACCTGCTTGATATTCTGGATGAAATCGCCCACGTCTATCAGGACCCGGTTGGAGAACCGGTACTCGTCTGTCCTCCTGAATAAGCGGGAAAATACTCGCAGCATTAACACTGCAGGAAGCTATCATAAGATAGCTTCCTGTTTTTTATGTTGAATCGATTACCTGAAATTGCCGGTTCTGATGGAAACCGTCGCGCGCTGCGGCTCATGGGCAAACCGGTTCGGGGCCCGGGGGATTGCCGTAAATGAAAGAAATCAGATAAAGAATATCAAGAAGATTGATACTGTCATCGCCATTGGCGTCCCCTGCTGCAAGCGGATCGGGCGCTGAACCCGGCGGATCGCCGTAAATGAAGCTGATCAGGAATAAAACATCAAGCAGGTTAATGTCCTCGTCAGCATTGGCGTCACCGCAGATAAAGTCCAGCTGTGCAATCTGACCTCGAATCTCACCTGACGGAAATTCCGTGGAGTGTATATTGACATAAAGTTCTTCCCGTAAAAGACTGATCAAATCATCGGCTGTCACCGTCCAGACTTCGCTGATCGGACTGACGGCGCTGGAAAACGGAAATTGGACCGGACCGCTGGCGCACGGCTCGCCAAGGTGAATGTGGCCGTCGATTGGATCGGTAACATCATGCGTTATTTCAATTGTGGCCATTTTGCTCTTTGGGCTGACAGCAATCATGCACTGCCCGAGCGCGGCGCTGCCGGTGCCGCCGCAGGCCATGGCCTGGCTTTCATTCAGAGCAAAATCATAAGTGAAGCTGTTGTCTATATCAAGCTGCCCGCGGATCTCTCCGCCCGGGAATGCATTTGAATGAATGTTTATATATAGTTCGCCTGCAAAAAGATTGGCAACATCGGAAGGCGACAACGACCAGGTCTCGACAATGGGACTGGCGGCACTGGCGAAAGGAAATTGAATCGGCCCGCTGACGCAGGCCGCACCCAGGTGGATATGGGCGCCGACCGGATCAGATACGGTATGCTCAGCATAGATTGACAGCTCCGTCGAATCTTCATTGAGTGTCGCGACGCAGAAGCCGCTGGCATTGCTGCCGGTTCCGACGCAGGAAGCCGCCTGTGAACCATCAAGCCTCAGGGCAAAAAACGTCCGTTCTGCCGGCAACAACATAAAAATGGTATCCTTCATGCTAAAGGGGTGAACGCTGCATAAATACGGAAACGGCCCCGCTCCGTCCTCAGCTGCAAAAACCACGTCAAAGCTCTCGCCCAAACTCAGAATGCCGGAATCCCAGTGCTTTGGCGATCCAGCATCGGAAGTGGTAGTATGTGTCCCTGAAGTCAGCGTCCAGCGAACGGTATCGCCGGGAGAAACCACCGTTTTGGTCGGCGAGAAAAAGAAAGTACCAATATTGACATCATGAATGGCCGCTGTCGCCTTTGAACTGAACAACAGCGATATCACGACAAACATCAGTGTAACAGTTGCACCTTTAGGCAGGCCTGATAACATATTGTCCTCCTATGACTTGACGTAAACTATCGTGGGCTGTTATAGTCTATATTTCTTCTAACATTTAGGGGCAATTGAATGTTCCTGAGCAGAAGGAATTCGCGGAACCGACAAATAATCCCCAAAAGACTGATGCAAAGCGATGCCCGTGGCCGATATTCGGGAGAATGGCCTGTCGTCGATCGCCGCCTCCCACCCAACCTGTGGCACTGAAAAGATATGCGATTACTGGGACAGAAGCAGGGCTGCCCACTGCGTATTCCGTCGCAAGTTAATCTTTGGCGGCGAACTTTAAGGTGCTCTTGAACAATGGACTGGCAATCAGATTCTTGATTGTCTCAGACGTGGTTGGAGACACGCACGTTGTCTGAAAGCCGATCTCATAAAGATCGGGATTATCTTTCTTGTTGCACCATCGGCATTTGGCATCAAAAGTAATTGTCTTCCCGCCGCTTATCTCGAATGGTATCGACACCCGTAACTTGACATCCGAGTCCGGGTCAAACGGCTTATTACTCATTACCTTGATACCTTCGGTGGTCATGTCGACCAGGCACCCAATATGATCGCCGGTTGTACGGTCATAAACCGCCACGTACGAATTGAGATGCTGTCTTTTTTCTTTTCTTCTTTCCTTCATCACTACCTTCCTTTGTTCCGATTCGAAAGCGGCATGGCATGATGTCATACGGATAGCGCGACAAAATACGACAGCGACACGAAAGTATCGCCTCACCATTATTATTAGCTGTATCGGCAGACCGGGGAAAATTATAAGTATGTATCCGGAGTCTAAAAATGTATTGCCCGCGCGATGGCCTCGGAACGTCTGCAGTCTCTGCAAGCTACGCCCGAGATAGCCCTGCCGATTAACGAGTTGCGTTTCTTCTTGCGTTCCGGATTGCCGGCGAGTCAATCCCGGTTCACTCTTTTTAACAAAGAACTCTGCAAATCACCGATCCTTCTAACCGGTTGAACTACTGCAGGTTATCCATGCCTTCAAAAGGACCTCACAACCGCGACCGGGTTTGTTCTATATCGGGTTTTCGCGATCTGTTCGCCCTTTCTCCGGCAGTGTGATTTACTCCGTGCGGAATCCTCTTTCCTCACCATCATCAATCAGAAGTCATAAGGTCTTGTATAGTCACCCCGGATTTTGTAGTTTTTAAGTGACACATTAAAAAAATACGGGAAACTGTTGGCCAGCCGTTCAAGTAAGGAGCACGTGTGATTGATGCTATCGACATAGATGCCGGGTATCTCCTGGACACCTTAAAAAAAATGATCTCCATTGATTCCGTTCTTCCCCGCGAGGAGCGCCTGGCCGCCTTTATCGCTGATGAAATACGCTCATTTGGAATCGAGCCGGAATGGCGCGAAGTAGCCCCGGGCCGACCGAACGTTTGCGCCCTTACTGATCTTGGTCCGGCTGATCACTTTCTCGTTTTCTCGGGGCATTCCGATACGGTCGGGGCCGCGGCAGGATGGCAAACCGACCCCTTCAGCCCGGTCATTCGCAACGGCCGGCTGTATGGTCTTGGTGCCGCGAATATGAAAGGTGGACTTGCCTGCTGCCTTGCCGCGTTCAGAGCCCTCGTGCAGACCTCAAGGCTGCGCGGTGGGCCGGGACGTCTTGGCATCGCGGTGACCGTTGACCAGGAGGGTCACAGCATTGGCGCCCGGGCGCTACTGAAAACCGAATACGGCCGGTGCAATGCCATGCTCCACGCCGAGCACTTTTACGGCGACTCTGAAAGGAATTATCTCCCGATGGCATGTACGGGAAAAGTGCTGTACCGGCTTACCGTTCGCGGACGGGCCGCGCATGCTTTTCGACCGCACTCCGGCGGCATCAACGCGATTGCGGATGCGTCGCGTATTATCGGCGCTCTTGATAAACTCAATCTCAAGGAGCATCCGCTTTTCGGCAAGGAAACCGCCTGTGTTCTTAAAATTGAAGGTGGATTCAAAGAGTATTCGATAGTCGTTCCGGAACGCTGTGAGATAGTCATTACCCGTCTTATAGTCCCCGGAGAAACCGCAGATACGGCGTTCGGCGACATGGAGCAATTGATCGATTCTCTGAATCTGCAATCAACGGTAGCAATCGAAACGCCGCCGCCCTGTTACAGTCCATACATTCTGGATCAG
>CP070796.1:2610621-2614530 GCA_020343475.1 Candidatus Zixiibacteriota bacterium | reverse complement strand
CAATCAGATCCGGCCCGGCGCTGAAGGCGGCTGCGGGCAGGCTGTCGAGGCAGTTATAGGCGTTTACGCGGCCGGAGCCAAGCTGGCCCTGAAGCCACAACTGCTCATTTGGCATCGGATCGGCATTGTAAATAATCAGCGGAACGATTTCGTCACGCTTGTAATCCGGCATATGTGATTTGATTAAGGCGGCCACACCAGCCACGTGCGGGGCGGCCATGGAGGTGCCGCTGGCATACCCGTAGGTGGCGGTGTAATTGCTAGCGTAGGTTGAATATATGCTGCTTCCAGGGGCGCAAATATCGATCCACCATCCGTAATTTGACGAATACGCCTTGACATCGCCGGAAGTGGTCCAGGCGACCGTAACCACGAGCTTGTGGCCCACCGAAGGGGGCGACCAGGTGTCGTAGTAATCGCCGCTGGTGCTGTTTTCATTACCGGCGGCATGAAAAACGACGACTCCGGCGCTATCGGCTCTTAAAAGGGCGCTGGTCATAGCCGCTGACTGGGACATCCCCCAGCTGCAACTAATAATGTCGGCCCCCATTGTTACGGCGTAGTCTATGCCGGTGGCACAATTAGCGGAATTGACATAACCGGTATGCCCGTAATCGGGATGATAGCCGCTGGCACCGACCCGGATACACATGATTCGCGGCCCGGCATAGGGACCCAAGCCGCCTCCCCAGCCTCCGGCGACGCTGGCCACACCCAGACTGTTATTCATTACGGCCGCTGCTATGCCGGCGCAGTGAGTGCCATGCCCGTTCCAGTCGATGGGGTTGTTATCGGGCACCCCGCAGTCGGCATCCTCGCAGGTAACGCTGCTGCTGAATCCGGTAAAGAAGTCGTATCCGATCAGATCATCCAAGCCGTTGCCGTCGTTGTCGATATTGTTGGAATCATCCGTGTCATAAACCACCATGTCATTATCCAGATCCTCGCCCGGATTAACCCAGATATTGTCTCTCAGGTCGGGATGGGAGTATAATACGCCACTGTCGATCATGGCGATTTTAACGGTATCGGAGCCTTTTTCGACATTCCATGCGGCGGTATCGTTTATCTTTTTCAGACCCCATTGCGACGAGAAATTGGGGTCGTTTGGCTCAACATACAGAGGCATAGCATAAACCGGGGAAACGGAGCGGACGTAAGGGCTTTTTCGCAAATTTTCAATTACGTCATTGATATTTTGCTCCTCCGAAAATACAAGCTCGAAAAATCTGGACATGTCGTCCAGTCCGACTCCGGCTTCCCGGCCTCTATGCCAGGGGAAAATCGGAAGGGCATCGACGGCCCCTATCTTCTGCAGCCTGCGATCAAGGGAGGCAATGCCGACGCCGACTCCGTTTATCGAGCTGGTTAGCCGTTCAGTCGGAACGTCTGTCTCGAATTGAACTTCGAGCCTGCCGGGCATCAGGACCGGGCGAGCGGTTGTCTTTATTTCTTCCGGGGGGACTTGTGAAAAAGACACTGCCGAGATGACTATGAGGGTGCCAAGAAAAGCGGCGGGCAGCAGTCTAAGAGAGTGTTTCATCATTGCCTTTCCAACTATGACTTCAATTAGTCCAATAATTTATACGAAAGTCTGTTGAATAATAATCCACTTTTTACCTCAAAAAGACTTGACCATCGCATTTAAACTGAGAAACCACCGTTCGATACGTTAGGTTCCTCGAGGTTTTCAAATTAAATATCGGCTGCAAAGGGTAATTTCTCTAACGCCGCCGAGAAATGCCTCGATTTTACAGCGGGTGATTTTTTTCAGGCCGGGCCTAAAATAAGTTCAGGAAGCCGCCGTTCAGACGGCTTCCTGAATTTTTCAAAGCAGTATAATCGGCCTATTATTCATAAGAACCGCAAGTACCTCTCCAGGTCTCGCAATCAACAGGCGTCGGACCGCCCTTATACAGGTAAGCGATCAGGTGCAGAATGTCAAGCATGTTCAGGGTGCAACTTCCGTCGGCGTCCCCGGAGCAGATGGTGTACGGAGTCGGTGCCGGACCGCCTTTGTACAGGTAGGCAATCAGGTGCAGAATGTCGAGCATGTTAAAGGTTGCAGAGCCGTCGGCATCCCCGGGAATACATTCGCACGGGACCAGACAAGGTTCAGTGCAGTCTACGCCATAATCCCAGGAGATATCATCGGCTTTGGCTTCGCATTCAGTCATTGTGATATCTTCGCAGCTCGGCTCGACCTCGCTTCCGAAGCAGCAACGACCAATGGCTGGGGTAGGCCAGGTCCAGATCTCGGGCCGGCCTTCAATCCAGGAGCGGGCTTGATCGACGACTCCGTAGAGGTCGACGTAGCCGCCGTCATATTCAACTACCAGAATCTTGCAGAACAGAAGCGTGTCACCCGGGCCAAGGTCGAATTTACCCATGGCGGAGACCATATGGAGGTCCTGGTACAGTGAGTCTTCCATGGAGGGATTGCTTGACTCCCAGACCTCCCAGCTGGAGCCCATGTTTTCCATCTTCTCATACAGATCCGTGGCGATGAAGCGCCCGGTCCCGGTAATCCAGTCAGCGTTCATATGAGTCCACCAAGGACCCAGAGGATTTTCGAAGCTGTCCGCGGAACTGAAGTAGGGAAGCTTGACGCCGTTGTAGAAGGCCATTCCACCGCATCGGCTGTCGGCGGTTACGCAGTCATTGTTCTCCACACTGTCCACGCCGTATTCACCGCCATAGCAGTACATCAGGTCGCGGCTGCCGGGACCCGTCCCGCGGTCGAAATCGGAACCGTTCTCGACGGCGGAGTCCGAAGGAATATCCCAGTCAAATAGATCGCCGACATAGACGCCTTTGAGGGAGTCATCGGTGTTGTTGCAGAAAAACTGCTTTATGACAATGAAGTTGCACGTATCGGAATGCTTGGGCGCATAATAATTGACCTCCAGGCCCATCGCCGAATCCTTGGTCACGAAATGGCCCGTCGAAGCGAAGTGGTAGTCAGTGAAGGACGTCGAATCGGAGCTTATACCGACCTGCGGACGCATACCGTCGTACGTCAGCCAGCCGGCGCTGAATATGTGGGAATACAGGACCGTGTCGTAGAGTTCGTTGACTCTTAGTACGAAGGGAGAGCCGTCATACAGATATACAGCGGCGTTATCGTCCGCGCCGCTGCTGTTATTGGTGGTATCACAGTCACCGAAGAAATTCAGGTTGAATATGCCGACCGGAATATTCCCACTGTTACCCATGTTACCGGCGTTATTAATAATGAGCCTGGTACACGAGGTTCTGATTTCGGCCTGCTCCGGGAATTGAACGGTGTCGGCGACGATCAGGTGTATCGGCAAGAAGTGCTCGCCCCTCGGCGGTTGATCGGTATACTGAATCCATATATATCCGTCATACCGATCGGGACCGGTAAGATCCTGATCATCGTTAAGCCTGAGCGATATATCCTGATAGTTCGGAGAGAGGTGAGAGATTTCGGATACCCACGACCCGATTGTAATCCACTCAGCCGGCGAGCCGTTTTCATTGTGGGCGGTAATGCTGGTGATATATCCCATGGCATTGCCGATGTTTTCCATCCTGAAGGTGGTGTCCAGATATTCGGTGGGCTTTGTCCAGGCCGGGTCGCCGATTTCGGGTGGACTCGTGACAATATACGGATTCGGAACCGGGTCGACGCAAGGGATGCGGAACCACTTAAGCTGATTAACGGTCCAGACACCCTGATCCTGGACGCAGCCGCCCGGCCACTTGTCATCAACATACAGAATGTCAAGGTAATAATCGCCGGTGTAGGCGCCATCCGAAGGGTCAATTAATATGGCGTCTTCGAACGGAGTAAAATCGACGACCTGCATACCGAAGCGCGATATCGAAGGCCACTGTTCGGCACCGCACTCGTTACCGGGTGTCAGCGTGTCGCATCGCGGTGTG
>CP070796.1:2605742-2610521 GCA_020343475.1 Candidatus Zixiibacteriota bacterium | reverse complement strand
AACAATGCGGTCAGAAGGGAGTTCGGGGGTTGGTGGTCATCTCGGCCGGTTTCCGCGAAGTGGGCGCGGAGGGATTGAAATTGGAAAACCAGCTTGTGGCCAACTGCGGCAAGTACGGAATGCGAATGATCGGTCCGAATTGCTTCGGCATTGTTAACACCGACCCTGAATACAGCTTGAACTGTACCTTCGGCAAAACTCGGGCATTGCAGGGGCGGGTGGGATTTATCTCCCAGTCGGGGGCGCTGGGGGAAGCGATTATGAACCAGGCACACGTTCTCGGACTGGGTTTTTCAATGGTTGCGTCAATCGGAAACAAGGCGGATGTCTCGGCCAACGATATTCTCGAATTCTGGAAGGATGACCCCAACACCGATATTGTCCTGCTATACCTTGAAAATTTTGGCAATCCGCGTCGTTTTACCAAAATTGCCCGGGAGATTTCTCTCACCAAGCCGATTGTCGCGGTCAAGGCCGGGCGTACCACACAGGGCGCGGCCGCCGGCTCCTCTCACACCGGGGCGCTGGCGGAATTGGACGTCGGCGTTGACGCCCTTTTCGATCAGTGTGGGGTACTGCGTGTTTCTTCGGTGGAAGAACTTTTTGATGTCGGGGCTGCCCTTTCCAAACAACCGATTCCTAAAGGCAATCGGGTTGCGATCGTGTCCAACGCCGGGGGCCCGGCATTGCTGGCCACCGATGCCTTGGTATCGCTGGGAATGGATGTCGCACCGTATGCCGGGCAGACAAAGGCGCGGCTGAAAAGGACACTATCCGGTCAGGGAAATGTCAACAATCCTCTTGATCTGGTTGCGGGCGCCGGAGGAGAGCACTTCAGGAAAGCCCTTAAGGTGGTCAAGAATGATCCGAATTTTGACAGCATAGTTACCATTTTTGTGCCGCCTGTCACCATCAACCAGATGGATGTAGCACAGTCCATTCTTGATGGTGTGAAGGGAACCAATAAGATGATTCTTGCCTGCTTTATGGGGGCAGGAGAAGGTTCCGCCGCCGTAGATTATTTAAAACAAAGCGGAATTCCGGTTTACATCTTTCCGGAGGCCATTGCCAAAGCGTTGTCACTGATTGACTCATATCGCAGGTGGCTGCAGCGACCGCGAACCAAGTTCAAAACCTTTAGCGTTAACAAGAAAAGGGTACAGGAAATTATCGACACGGCAATTGGAAGCAGGTGTACCGCTCTTGTTGGTGAAGCCGCCCTGGCGGTGCTGGACGCTTATGGAATCCCGGTCGCCAGGTGCCGGATAGCCTATTCGGAGAAGGAAGCGGTGGCGGCGGCGGACAAAATCGGTTATCCGGTGGTTGTCAAGGTCAACAGTCCGGAAATTTTGCACAAGACTGAATCCGGTGCCGTGCTGGTCGATTTAAGAACCGCCAAAGAAGTCAAAGGAGCATTTGCGAACCTCAAGAAAAAGGTCATAAAAATCCCTCGCAAGAAGGACAGGTTCTCGGTAATGGTTCAGGAAATGGTCACCGGCGGCATCGAAACAGTTATGGGTATGACAACCGATCCTTCGTTCGGTCCGCTTATTATGTTCGGTCTTGGCGGCATATATGTCGAGATTCTAAAGGACGTTGCATTCAGAATCAATCCTTTGACCGTGTATAACGTCGAAGAAATGATAGGCAATCTCAAATCGTTTCCACTGCTGACCGGATTTCGGGGGACGGAACCGGTCGACATGCCCACTCTCAAGGAATCGCTTTTGCGCCTTTCACAATTGGTAGCAGATTTCGACCAGCT
This sequence comes from Candidatus Zixiibacteriota bacterium, assembly GCA_020343475.1. Classification (GTDB taxonomy): domain Bacteria; phylum Zixibacteria; class MSB-5A5; order GN15; family PGXB01; genus JAFGAL01. The sequence goes on along the minus strand of CP070796.1, from coordinate 2,608,756 downwards.
TTCCGAAATTGACATCAACCCCTTTATTGCGCAGTCGGAAAAAGGCAAATCGAAAGCGGTTGATGCTCGCATTATCATGCATCACCCAACCGGCAATAGACGCTGAGGAAAATGTGTTTTTATCTTGAGATAATTGCCTTTGGGGCGTATATTTAAAATTCCTCAGTGTGATTTCACCGGACCGAGCGAGAGCGATTGGAAAATAAAGAATAAGCTTGTAATAAATGAGGTTTCCGATGAAGTTTGAACTGCACTCAATCGGATATTGGTCGTTGATCAAGATTTCGTTTATCATCAATCTTATTGTCGGCCTGTGTGTCGGGTTCTTTTTTGCCATCTTTGTCAGCGCTATCATGTCGGTCGCTTCTCAATTCGGGGGAATGGGCGGCATGCCGATGTTTGAGGAGGAGCTACCGTCGATCGGTATTCTTATTATTATGTACCCATTTCTTTTCGGGTTTGGCGGGGCGATCTTTAACACCATCCTTTTCGTGATTATTGCTTTAGTCTACAATATTGCCGCAAAACTTCTCGGCGGAATTGAGGTTGAACTAAAGCAGGTCGATTTTCAGCCGGTTCCCCAAATGGCGGCACAGCCATCGGCATATTACGCCCGGCCGCCCCAGCCACCTCCGCAACCGCAGCAACCGGCGTATCCTGCGCAACCCCCCCCACCACCTCCTTCGGTTCAACCACTGCCTCCTGACGTGCAGCCACCGGATGAGGATACGGACAGAAATAGTCCGCAGGGTTGACTCTTTGAGAAATATGATTCGAGATTGAAGAGAGTATGTCAAAAGATTCCGTCAGAGTCAGAATAGCACCGTCGCCGTCCGGGTATCTGCACGTTGGCACCGCCAGGACCGCTATATTCAACTGGCTATTTGCTCGACAGAACAACGGAAAATTCATCGTTCGCATCGAGGACACCGATGTATCCCGCTCCCGGGCCGAACTGATTGAGCCGATTTTGAACGCACTCAAATGGCTTGGACTGGACTGGGATGAGGGTCCGTATTTTCAATCGAAGCGGCTGGAACGATACACTTTCTACATTGCCAGGCTTCTGGAAAGCGGTCATGCGTACCGATGCTTTCGTACTCCGGAGGAACTTGAGCAAAAACGACGGGAACTGGGCAAGACCAGGGAGCAGAAACTTGACAAAGACTGGCTGGCAAGTTCTCCGGAAGAAGAGCAGCAACTGCTGGCAAAGGAAATCCCTTTCGCGCTCAGACTTCGCATCCCGAAGGGGGAGACCAGCTACAATGATCTTGTGCTCGGGCGGCTCACCAGGCAGAATGAGGAGATCGAAGATTTTGTTATTTGTCGCTCCGACGGTCGGGCGGTGTATAATATGGCGGTTGTGGCTGACGATCATGAGATGGGCATCACTCATGTTATCCGCGGCAACGACCATATCACCAACACCTTCAAGCAGATTCACATCTACCGTGCACTGGGTATCGAACCACCGCAATTCGCGCACGTGCCGCTGATCCTGCGTCCGGACAGGCGTAAGGTTTCAAAGCGCCTTGGTGATAAGGATGTCGCGGAATACGGGGATGAGGGTATTCTCCCGGAAGGGCTGCTTAACTTTCTTTGCCTGCTGGGGTGGTCACCAAAGGATGACCGGGAATATCTGCCAAAAGATGAACTGATCCGGATTTTCAAACTGGAGAATGTCAATAAGGCGAATCCGATCTTTAATGAAGAAAAACTCCTGGCGCTAAATAGAGAATACATCAAGAATTGTCCGGACAATAAACTGGCGGATCTGGCTGCGCCGCTGTTTGTTAAGGCAGGATTGACCACCCCGCAGAGGCTCGAATCAGAACGGGATTATTTGACCAGAGTAATTGGCCTGCTTAAGGAGAGATGCAGCCGACTGACTGATTTCATCTCGCAAGGAGGATATTTCTTCACCGATGAATTTCACTATGAGGATGAAGCAGTTAAGAAGCACTTCAATGCTGAGTCCCGGGAATTTCTGCGGCGGCTTCTCTCCGGTTTTGAAGCGGCCAGCCCTTTCACCAAAGAGTCGCTTGAAAATGCTGTTAACAGCCTTGCCGCACAATTGCGGATAAAAAAGAGTCAATTGATACATCCAACCCGTCTGGCGGTATCCGGGACTTCCAAGGGGCCGGGGCTATACGACCTGCTGGAAACGCTGGGACGGGACGAAGTAGCCAGACGGATGCGGAAAGCCGTGGCATATCTGGAAACTCACGGGGAGTAAACCATTATGGACAAGATAAAGAGACTGGAAAGAGAAATCGAAGAGCTGGAAAACAGCATGAAGAAAAACCCTTTTGGGGGATTGTTTGACCGGGCCGCTCGCAAACGCGCCGAAAACCGCCTCAAAAAACTTCGCAAAGAACTTGAGGAACTGACAAAGAAAAAGAAGTAATGTGCAGGTAATACTATTAACTATATGTGATTATGCCATTATGTTGAGGTAATACATTATGTACGAAGAGCAGTTGAAGGATATGACGACACTATTGAAGTATGCTATCAAAGGTGAGGAGACGGGATACCAGTTCTATGATCTCTTGTCAGAAAAGGCCGCCAATCCCGAGGCAAAAAAGCGACTTGAACATCTGCGCGATGATGAAAAACGACACAAGGCGACCCTTTTATATACTTTCAGAAAGCACATCGGCGGGGAAATCGGGGAACTGCCGGAGTATGGTCTCGATGCTCTGGCAACAGTCTTTGAAAAGGGGCGACTGAAAGATCTCAAATCCGAGGTGGAATATATTAACCTTGCCATTGATGCGGAATTGGTCGCAACCAGATTTTATAAGGAAAGCATGGATGCTGTTGACGACAAGGAATTCAAAGACATTCTTTTCCAGCTGGCTGAGGAAGAAAACAGCCATTATGAAATATTGATGGCGGAACGTGAAGCGCTGGCGGGGAATTATTTCTGGTTTGCGACCGACGGCACTGCACCGATGGAAGACTGAGTGGAAATAGGAACGAAGCAGTATGGAGTGGGTTTGCGAAATATG
>CP070796.1:2592043-2605642 GCA_020343475.1 Candidatus Zixiibacteriota bacterium | reverse complement strand
AGATGGAAGACATTTTCCACACTCACGCCGAAAAGTATTGCAATGTTGAGGGCCAATCTGACCGACGGGTTGAATTTTCCCTTCTCAATTGCATATATGGTCTGGCGCGAGACTGCCAATTTATCGGCAAGCTCCTGCTGGGTCATTTCTCCATGGTCGAAGCGAAGCCTGCGCAGGTTGTTTTTTAGTTCTTTCAAACTCTGTTCTTCATCTCCAAAAAATCTTCTTTAAATAACAATGTAAATCATGAGTGACATAATGTCAAGTATTATAGATATAATGACAAGTGTTATTTATATTTTGTTGCGTATTATTTTCATTTTTTGGTTTAAAAGCCGATCAAATTACCAGCGTCTGCTAATCTTTTAAATGTTAACCAGTTACAGCACGTGGAAAAATCTGACCCGCCCAGCATCCCTGTCGGACATATTAGCCGTGATAAATCGGGTCCGAAAACGCTTTACCGCGGCTGTTTTTGCTTGCAAAAAACCGGATTATGACCGTTATTAGTATTACACAGGAAAGGAGGTGGTCAAGTTTTGAAAACAAATTTATGTGAGGTGGCTGCTACTTAGCGTTTCCGGCCAGCCATATATGTTGGGAAGCGCTAAGTAAATCCCAACAGTTTTACCGGCCTGGCGGCTTATAAAAGCCGCCAGGTTTTTTATGATTCGAGATCAAATCAATTCAATTTTGCAGCAGCTTAATCGTCAAAAATATGGCGCGGGACTGCAAATCAGTTTCGCGGGGAAAAACGGGGCCGAAATCATCCTGTTTTGAAATCAATGGCAGTCTGCCGGCCGGATTTGGCGTGCCTTGCGTCCGCCCGGATGAATTTAGATCATACTCAATAATAATGCTTGATGGATTGTCGTTAATATGTACTGTCGCGCCGATGATGCGGGTTGTTTATCTTAATAGCAACATCTTTCTTGTTTCAATGTAGTTTTCGGTCACCAAACGGTAAAAATATATTCCTGAGGCAACCGATTCATCATTAGAGTTTTTTCCATCCCAGTACACCCTGTAATTTCCTGGCGCCCTTATTTCATCTACCATAGTGATGATTTTTTGCCCCAGCACATTATAAATCGAAATAATAACAGGCGTTTTCCTGCTGACCGAGTATTCTATAAGCGTTGACGGATTAAACGGATTGGGATAATTTTGAGCCAGCCTGAAACTCCCTGGCTGAACCGGATTATCACTTTGATCAATATATGTGCTGAGTTTATTCCAGGCCGCCAGATAGGCCGAGACTTTTCCTCCGGCAACTGTAAAGAACCCCCCGACCATCAATTGCTTGTCATAAACGGTCAAAGCGCTTACAGCGCTGCTTATTCCGGATCCAAGATGAAACCAGGAACTGCCATTCCACGCAGCCAGGAAATCCGGATAATTGGTGTTTCTCATTCCTCCCGCAATTAATTGACCATCATATACTGTAAGCGCATGAACATCCCAATAATATAATCCGTTATCCAGAGGTGACCACGAAATGCCATCCCAGGCGGCAACATTCTCGGCCGGTACATCCCCGGCGCTGTCAAAATGACCGCCGGCAATTAATAGACTGTTCCATACTGTGAGGGCAAAAACGGGGCCATTCATACCCGTACCCAGAGGCGACCAAAAATCACTGTTCCAGGCGGCAATCCCGGTGAATATCATTTCCTCACCGTTGAAAACATTGACAAATCCTCCGGCTATTAATAGGTCGTTAAAGACCTCAAGGGCATAGACGGGACCTGTTCCCGATCCCAGCGGCTGCCAGGAATCACCATCCCAGGCTGCAATAAAGCCGACTGGTTCATTCCCGGCCATGGTAAACCATCCTCCTGCAACCAGGCGGTCATTGTAAACAGCAAGGTCATTTACATTACCATTCATTCCGGACCCAAGCGGACACCAGGCGCTGCCTTCCCAGGCGGCAATATGATTGACCGAAATCCCTCCGGCCTCAGTAAATGATCCTCCTGCAATCAGACGGCCGTCGTAAATGGTGAGCGCCAGCACGGTATCATTCATCCCGGATCCCAGGGGATACCAGGAAAAACCGTCCCATGCCACAATATTGTTCGCCGCAATGCCCCCGGCACAACTGAACAGCCCGCCGACAATTAAACGGCTGTCCATTAACGCCAGCGCAAGGACCGGTCCATTCATGCCCGTGCCGAGAGAGGCCCAGTTACTGTCATCCCAGGAAGCTATGTAACTTACCGGCGTGCTGCCAGCCTTGGTGAAAAAACCCCCGGCGATTAACTTGTCTTTATATATGACGAAAGCACTAACCTCCTTATTCATGCCCGATGAGAATTCCGACCAGGAAATGCCGTCCCAGGCAGCAAGATAATAGGCCGAATCGCTGCCTGCCGTAGTAAACCATCCTCCCGCAATTAACTGATTATTATATACCGTCAGGGCTCCCACCCCGCTTCCGACCCCTGACCCGAGTGCTGACCAGGTACTGCCATCCCAGGCCGCCACGCAGCTTGCTGGGGTTTCTCCGGCTGTAGTAAATGATCCCCCGGCAATTAAATAGCCGTCGTAATTAATGAGAGCCTGAACGCTGGAAAGAGTTTCTCCGCTTGATACACCCGAATCCAGCGGTGTCCAAAAATTTCCGTCCCAGGCGGCAATCCGATTCACCGGCACATCTCCGGCGTTCAGGAAGTATCCCCCGGCGATCAATTTGCCGTCATAAATCGCCAGTGTTGTGACCGTATTATCCAATCCGGAACCGAGTGGCGACCAGGAACTGCCATTCCAGGAAGCAATACGAATTGCCGTAATACCGTCAACCCATGTAAAATACCCCGCCGCGATCAGCAGGTCCTTGTATACGGCAAGGGCATATATACCACTATTCATTCCGTCTCCCAGAGAAGACCAGGCGATGCCGTCCCAGGAGGCAATATAATTGGTGCGAGTCTCGCCGGCGTGAGTGAACCCGCCGCCGGCAATCAAGCGTCCATTGAAGACTTCCAGGGCAAAAACAGGACCTCTCAAACCAGTCCCGAGCGGCGCCCAGCTTTTGCCGTCCCAGGCGGCGATGCTTGCGGCAAGAGTATCACAGGCAGTCCCGAAGTATCCGCCTGCAATAAGCTTGCCATTATAAACGGCCAGGGCGCTGACCGGGCTTGACAGGCCCTGCACATGAAAACCGTTTGACCAATAAGCGTCATCGTCACGATCTCGCTTGATATTTTCCGGCGTGGTTTTAAAAACCGGTTCGCCTGTCAGTGGGCCCATAACCATATTAAATCCGCTCGCATCCAACGAGCCCTGAAAGCAGGAGGTACGGGCCGCTTCAAGATCGAACCGGCCATCAGGCGCCAGAAAGTCATTCAGATTTGCTTTTTCAACTAAATGCGGTTGATTTGCGCAGGACAAAGCATTTGGAGTCATGTCGGCATCGGGATTTTGTGAAGACCGCGACGAATTCCCCGCGGAATGCCCGGCCAATAAGATAATCAGCGAAATAGCATATATCGGAGTACCTTTCATACTTCCTCCCGAAGAACCGGGCATTTTGTATACGTAAGCAAGATAAAATAAAGAGTAAAATTGTCAATACCCTGTACTGCCCCGTTAACCGGCGTGAATGACCGGAAGGCTTGAGAGTGATTCTAGAATCGGCAAAAAGTTTCAAGGCGGTGATGCCGAGGTTTCAAAAGGCAGCACGGTTCAATTTCTCTTGTTATCCGCCCCGAAATTAGATAACTTTCCGATGACACGTGGCAAGGCAAGAATGATGAATCAAACATAGAAAGGGCAAAGTATGCTCGTTAAAGCCCTGATGAGGAGCAAAAAGCGGGAACTTATTACAGTCCGTCCCGGGACTACAATTGATGAAGCGATGGGTGTACTCATCACCAATAATATTGGTTGTCTTCCGGTGATTGATGACAACGAAACGCTGGTCGGCATTATCAGTGATAAGGACATTTTCAAGAAGATCCATGAGACCAAGGGTGATTACCGTGATCTTACCGTTGAAGATGTTATGACCACGTCGTTGATCATCGGATTACCCGATGATGATCTATCGTATATCGCCGGGGTGATGGATAAGAACTGGATTCGCCATGTTCCCATAGTCGAGGGTGATACGCTGCTGGGGCTGATTTCTCAGCGAGATATTATCAAGGCTCAGGCGGAAAACAAAGAGATCGAAAACCGGTATCTCAAGCTGTATACCGAGGGAATTCATCTCCGGGACAAATCAGCGGATTTTTGATACACCGATACTCCCGCCGGAACGCGGTGGCTGGTTCGGTTTGATTATGCCCGTGACCGTATCTATATGCAGCCCGCATGAAAAACAATAAACGATAATACTCCGGGGGGAATCTCGTTTACTCCCCGGCGTGCGCCGCAGCGATCGCTCAGCTTTCAATCGCTTCGATATTCAACTCGATTTTGACCTTATCACTGACCGTCAATCCCCCGTTATCCAGAATCTTGTTCCACTTGATTCCATAATCCTTCCGGTCGAGTGTCAATCCGGCTTCCACTCCAATACGCTTTTTACCCCACGGGTCGGTGATCGGGCCGGTGAGTTCAAAGGGAATCGTGATGTTTTTCGTAACACCATGCATCGTCAGATTGCCGTGGGCAATGAGTCCCTTTTCGGTTTTTTCGATTTTGGTGCTGTTGAATGTGATTTCGGGGAATTTTTCCACGTCAAAAAAGTCTTCACTGCGCAGATGTTTATCCCGGCCGTCGTCGTTGGTGTTTATGCTGGCGGATTTAATGGTTACATTGACCGAAGATCGGGAAACATCGGCGGTATCAAACATGATACTTCCGGTGAAATCGGTGAACCCCCCTTTGACATTGGTAATAACCAGATGCTTGACCGAAAATTCAACCGAGGAATGTGTCTGATCAATCACATACTTTTCCGCTGCGACGGCCATTCCCGCCGTTGCGATAATTATTGTCAGAGCCGAGAGCGCGAATTTAGAGCGCATGAGTCACCTCCTGGTCATATGTCTGAATATGTATCCGATTCGGGGAATCGGATTATTTCCTGCCGCACCGATCATAATATAATTGATCCCGAAAAACGAAATCAACTGCAATCACTTAATCCTGAAACTTCGGGTACCGTGAAAAAGTTCCCCCAAATTAGGCGCCGGATGTCGCCGAGTAATGGGATGGCCTTGGCGCTATTTTACCCTCAGCCCTAAATAAATAAAAGCCACATAGCCTGTCAATAGAATAGACAAATTGGAAAGCAAGCGGCAGCCGGGGGAGTTGTCATTCCGGGATGATTGTGAAGTTTATCGCTTCGATGCTATCGCCCCCTTCAACCGTTTTTACCTGAAACGAAATTTCGCTCGGTTCTGATCGGTATCCATATCGCTTCAGCTGTTCCGTGTCGAGATACGCGCGATACATGCCGGGAACCAGTCCCAGGTAAAAATATCCACCATCGTTGAAGGTCGTGATGGAAGTAACCTTTCCGGTGGATTCGTTTTCCACCTTGAGCTTGATGCCGCCGACACCAGTTTTCCCTTCCGGTATAAGGCGTTCCACCTTTCCGGAGACCTCGCCGGCGGTGACGATTGGGACATTGATGCTGGTTATGGTGTTCGGATTAATGGTTATCCTGAAATTTTCGTGCGCCGGGCGCAGCATTGGATTATCAAGACTGAATTCGTCGACCCGGATAATATAATCATCATAGGGTCGAAGCCCGTCATAATAGTACAAACCGTTTCGCCTGCTTCGTATCCCTCGCGCGCCGCCGATATTAGCCTTCAGCTCTTTGAGCAATTCCTCACCGTTATCCATTCGGCCGTTGTAGTTCTCGTCCAAAAACGGCCAGATAACTGCCGAACCGCGGCCCAATCCATTTCGCCGGTCGAAGCGGAAGTTTCCGGCCAGTTGGTCAAAACGTACCGAACCACGTTGCATCTGAGTTACAACGGTTTGGTCACCGCTGAAATTCACGCGTGATGTGAAATTCGCAAAGCCGTTGAAGATATTGAAGCTTAGCATAACGCGATTGACGCCCGAGATGGTGTTGCGTTCGAAACTGAATGTAAGCTGCCCTTTCTTGAATACCCGCTTGTGCAGATAGACCGCATAGGTGGCGACCCTGTTGATGTCATGTTCGTAATTGATCTTGAACTGCGGCCGGAGCCAGCGCAAAAATTGGGTCGATACGAAAAGCTGGCTGGATATCTTGCTGTCTGACCGGTTAAGATATTTGGAGATCCTGCAGGCTCCCATATAGGTGGCGTTGAGACGATAGAGCGGCAGTTTAAAACCGTAATTCATGTTAATCGACCTGTAATCCGGGTATTCACCGGCGGACAACCGGAAGCGCGGGCCGAAATAGCGGCGCTTCAACTTCAGCGGTGACGAAATCGACAGGGTAATTTCATTCAGCTTGCCGAGTCTGTTTCGAAACAGATTCTCGTAATATTTCGTGTATTTCAGGTTGACAGTCAGAATTGACGGGCGGTTGTAATTGATGCTGCCTTCGGCAAGATTATCGGGCGAGTATGTGCCGCCCAAAAGGACGGTGCCAAAGGGTTGAAAAGTCACCTCGCCGGCATATGTGGGTTTCTCACCGTCGTCAACATCAATGGGAAATTCCGAGCAGGCGCCCACGGTAAGGCCGTTGAAAATCCCGTAATACCCCATAGCCTGTGCGTATTTTCTCTGCACCCGGTGCACGGTGCTTGCTCCCGCCACGATGGTGTACTCCAGTTTATTTCCGGGAATCAGATTGTAAGGGACACGAATAAATTCTTCATTCGTTCTGACCTCCCCGTTGGGCGCGTACATTTTGATGTTGATTCGAGAGGAACCGTAGTGGGTATCGACCAGGAACGTATAGTCGCCGTTCTCGTCGGCGTACGCAAAATCCGTCAGCCGGTTGTTGACGTATAATTCGACCTCCCATCCTTCTCCGGCGTGGCCGGAAATCTTAACCGTCTGGAAGTATTTACGCTGGACCTGCGGTCGGTTGGTTAACATGACACCTTCCATACTGCGCGTCAGGCTGCCCCCGGTATTGACATCGCCCAGTTCTGCCTGGGTGAGGTACTCATTGTCGATGAAGTAATAATGCCAGCGGTATCTGATCTGGTCGGCTTCGAATCCGGTTATGCTATTTGCGGAACCGGTGAGGGACAAGTCGCCGCCTATCAGCATACCCCCCAGGCCCGCGTTGAAATAGTGACCTCCGCCGCCATACGGACTGGCCGAAAGCATCCAATCGGCGACCCCCGCCTTCAGGTTATCCCGTCGGTACGGAATTTCGAGAATATCCCGGGAAGCTACTTCCTCGTCAAGCAGATTCTCATGCGCCGCCTTTCGCAGCAGTTTCTGGTAGGCCGGAAATTCCTTATTGAGCGGCATGTAGACGCTGAGAGTGGAGAAATTGAAGTGCATCTTCAATCTGAATATTGATTCAAACATATCGATGCGAAGAAACAGGTCGGTCGGTGTCAGATGGAAAGCCGAATCGGGAAGGAAGACGGTTTTACCGAAACACTTTGCCTTTCCTTCGGGCAGATCGATCCTGAACTTATTGTCGGAGGTTACATACTGGCCGGCAAAAACACCTTTTTCGATATCGGGTACGATATTAATTTCAAGAAAGTTGAAAATCTCGATCAGAGGCAGAAAAATGTCGCGGCCATCATACTGTGCCATGATGTCTCCGTCGGCAAGCTTTGAAACCTGCAGCTTGAGGACAATTTCTTCGAATTGCTGGTTTTGTGCAAGCCCGGTGGCGGACATTATTATAATCGCCAGCGTGAGCACCGCCGCCAGCCCCAGGGATTTTCGACTCTTTACATGCGCCTTAAGCATCAGCTCATAACCATGCCATCGCGTCCCGGCAGATGAGAACGGAACCTTTATCTCACCACAATAGTCTCGGCATAACTGTTGCCGGCGATAAGATCCTCGGGAGGGATATCGACTCTTCCTTCGGTGTTGATGGTGATTTCGACCTGGTATGGTTCCTGAAATTCCGCGTCGACTATCGGTAGTTCCACTCTTCTTCGAAGATTGTGGTAAACGGCAAGATCAATCTTATCTTCGGATATTCGTTGACCCCCGGCATCGAGCAAGCGGCAGGTCAGAAGCCCGACATATGAAACGTTGCCGCGGTTAACCATGTCTATTGTTGCTATGACTGATGAATCAGTCGGTTCAGCTTCGGCATGCAGCACCTCCACCTTTGAAACCAGGTTGCCGGTGCGATATTTCAGGATTATAGCCATCTGCATGATCATGTTCAGCTTCGTGGTGATTTTGTCGTCATCCGTCGGCACGGGAATCGATCGCTGCCCCTCCTGCGACCTGATCAGGACTCGTGCCCAGTATTCGCCGTCGGCAAGATCCTTGGGAGGTTTGGCTCGAAAGCGTACGATCTGTGAAGAATTCGGCTCCAGCACGATTTTTCTGGGAAAGGCCTTGATCCAGCCCAGCGCGGAGCGGGGATCGGTTACTGCTGAATCCTGCAATTCGATCTTGACGACACCGAGGCTGTCGGATTCGGGCAGGCCGAAGCTGAAGTTGATGGTCACTTCAACCGGTTTATCCGTGGGATTCTGGATATTCAGGCGGCCGGCTTTGGCCTTTGACATAATCACCGCAGTCGGCGCGACCAGAACACTTGCGGACAACTGCATGGCAGAGATAAAAAAGAGAATGGTCAGAAAAGCCAGTCCCCGCCATCCCGTTCTTGCGGGCTGGCGGGGAAGAATTTTGCTACTGTCCATAGTAACCTCATCCTATGTTTTAATGCTTTGGCCTCTTGCGGATATTCCAATCCAGTCCAATTAATGGGGCCTTTTATTCTAAAAAGTCAACCGCAAACTCTCACACTTTAAAGCCCGGTATATGCGGCTGTGAATACGATATCGGCCGAGTAACTGCCGGCGCGCTGATCAACCGTCGGGTGCACCGTGCCTCCCAGGAATACCCAGAGGAGGTTATCGGGCGCCGCTGCGCCGAGAATGCGGTTACCAAGGGCCGCCGGGTTCAGATCATTGGTGTCACCGGCACCATGGACGGCCGGAGTAGAAGCGGCGGTAATCGCGATATCGGCGTCGGTTGAACTGAACGAAATCGCCAGCCGATCTTCATTCGGATTGGTGCCATTCCAGAGGAATGCCGGCAGATCGAGATCCAGCGACACTTCCTTGCCGCCCTCGCCGACCACCTTGAATTCACCGGCTTCGCCAACCACGATTTTGCTGGCAGTCTTGGGAACACCCTGCATAACATCGCCAAACTGCAGGTCAGCCTCGGCGGTAACCACCAGGACCGCCAGTACTGTTGCGGTGGCCTGACCGGTGCTCATCTCCTGAGCACTGACCGTCCCGGGGCCGACCAAGAACATGGCGATCACGGCTGCGAGCAGCAGTGCAACGGAAATCCTTTTGTAAGTGAAGTCTCTCACTTTGTCTCCTCCTATTCGTCGGCTTAATGCGACGAATCCTCTAAAAACGCCGATTTCTACAGCCCTGTGTAGGCGGCGGTGAAAACGATGTCGGCGGAGTAGCTTCCCGCGCGCTGATCAACCGTAGGATGCACCGTACCTCCCAGGAATACCCAGATGAGATTGTCAGGGGCCGCGGCACCGAGATTTTGATTGCCCAGTGCGGCCGGGTTCTGATCGACTATGGCGCCCACACCATGAGCGGCCGGGGTTGATGCCGCGGTGAAGGCCAGATCGGCGTCAGTGCTGCTGAAGGAAATCTGCAACCGGTCTTCGCTGCCGCCGGTGCTGTTCCACAGAAATGGTGGCAGATCGAGATCCAGCGATACTTCCTTACCGCCTTCACCCACGACTTTAAATTCGCCGGCTTCACCGACAACCGTCTTGCCGGCACTTTTCGGAACTCCTTGCATGACGTCGCCGAACTGAAGGTCGGCTTCCGCAGTTACCACCAGGACCTGCAGGACGGTAGCGGTAGCCTGGCCGACGGCCACTTCTTGAGCACTGATTGCAGAGGGGCCGGCAATGATTGCACAGATTGCAAGCATTGTTAGAAGCCCTGACGAGAGTTTCATACGTGAATAGCGATGCATAATCTGCTCCCTATTAATGTGTTTAATCGTAAATTATTGCCTTTTCTCACTATCGGCGTTTCATATAGGCATAATCGACACCGGGAGAAAATTGCTTGAGCGTTTCTCGAAAAAAAAATTGCAAAATGCTATGGTTTTTTGCCGTCTGTAGGCCGTATCCCATTGCCGCTCTGGCGGCAAAAAAACGTTGCTAAGGCATTGAATCTGAACAAATTCGGAAATTGTGGCGGCGTTATTTTTCGGATGGCTTTCCGGAATATAACCTTTTTTGATATTTGGCAGTATTTCTGCGTCTATTTTTGAAGAAAAACGGGGCGTTTTCCTGCCAATAGTCGTTTTTAATTGCCGGTATAGGCAATGGTCAGGACTATTGCGGCGGTGTAATCACCATCCTTCTGATTGAGCCTGGGAACCACCATTCCCCCCAGCCAGATTGTCAGACCACTTGAACCGAGACGATATGTAATCGTGTGCCACGGATCAAGATTATCGTGACCCGGATTGGTCTGGTCGGGAGTCGCGCTGGAATCCATGGCACAATCGTCCTCCCGAAAAAGCAGCTGCATGTTGTACCCACTCGCATCCATATAGGTCGGAAGGGTGAAATCAATCGTCACTTCCGCCCCGGCGGTTCCCGAGACATAAAACTCTGCGGCCGCCCCGGGTGTGTACTTGGTGATCATTTTAGGAATACCCGGAAAAACGTCCCCGAAAACCAGATCATTATTGACCGTTGCATTCTGGCCGTAACTTCTCACGGGCCCCGCCAGCACGAGAAGAACAAGAAGCGGCACGGCGTTTGTTCTCATGACTTCTCCTGATTTTCCCCGAAAAGGCTACGAAAGAGTTGCCGCGAAGTCAAGATTGAACTCACGTCTTCCTGAGATCATCAATTCTCGGTGACGATGAGGGTCACGATATACACGCAGGATGCGGGATTGTCCGGAAGCCGGGCGGGAAGATCAAGGGTGGCGACGCTGGTATGTTTGCCTCGCAGGATCGGTCTGATCCCCGCCCCGTCGGCAGCCGCGTCAGGCAGCAAAACCTGCACGGAGTTGGAGTCTTTAAGCCAGCGCCGCTCTATTCTGCAGATGAATCCGGCATCGGTCGGATACCTTAGTGTTATCTGATGCTCGGGTGGTGCTGCCGGTTTCCAGGCGGAATTTGTTTTCTCAAGGGCCGGGAGTGGCTCCACCAGCCCGACCGGGGAAACAACCGTGGCGGTAACACTGATCGTCGCTGTTTCCTGGCCGCGAGCATAAAACGCCCCCGGGGCGTAAAAAAGAACAATCCAAATCCATATTAGCCAGCAGGTTTTCGTCATAGCGGTATAATGCGTTACGTGTGCAGTACACCATCAAAATACCGCGGAATGCACTTCTGTCAAGTGGAATAAATATGATAAAATAAAAATCCCGCCGAGGCGGGATTCAAGCAGAACAGTAAAATAAGGGGAAATGCCTAACTGCCTGTATATGCCACAGTCAGTGTAATATCACCGATATAATCTCCGCCGGTCTGAGTTATTCCCGGTTCGACCATTCCGCCGATCCAGATCGTCATCTGTCCGGCGGCGCCGAGATTTTCAGTCGAAGGCCCCAAGGGATTGATGATCCCTGCCGGGGCAGACTGCCCACCGCCGGTTCCGTCTTCAAATGAGGCATCGATGTCGGTGAAGCTTATCCTCATGTATGAGAGGGAGTCTTCGTGCATTAGAGAATCGGGTAAGGTGAAATCAATTGTGATTTCCGCCAGGTTGTTGCCCTGAATGCTAAATTCGCCCGCGAATCCGACAGTTGCTTTGTCAACCGTCTTATCGACTCCGGGAAAAACCGTTCCGAAGATCAGGTCATTTTCGCCGATGACCACCAGCGCCGGAATTACTGTTGCGGTAGCATGGATAGTGGCGTATTCCTGCGCCTTGATATTCGGAACAACCAGCATGATCAGCAGCACGCCGATCAGTCCTACAGCCTTTTGATTTCGGTGTGGCATTATATTCTCCCCACAGGATCAATTCCAGTTTTCCGCCCGCCTTTCTGCGCAAGAGCGATGCCTGCTTTTATCGTTAATTCTAAGTTGCTTTCTAACAATGAGATGCGTTGTGTTTTTAAATGCCGATTTGCACCTTGGCCTGACCCGGATATGCGCAGCCCCCCACAACTGGCCGTCTAATAGTCTGTGCAACAAGTGATTGGGAACATTGGGGCGAGACTTCTGGAATGGCCTTGTCTAACGGGCCTGTTACGAGGTGAGGGGATAGTATGTAACCTTATTTCATGCATGAGGTTCTTAACCTGTATACAGATTCTGAATCGTAAAAATGTGCTAAAGTAATATGGGGCTTATCCGATACCAGAAATCAGGACTGCTGTTCAAAAATTAAACAGTATTGGAGGCTGGTGGATGAATCTGCGCGGGGCGGTTTTACTTGCAGGAGTCGCGATTGTACTCGCATTTAAGCCGGTCGGTTCGCAGGAGCTGATATGGTCGGCCAATTACGGCGGTCAATTTAACGATAACGGGTACGCCGGCCAGCGCGCCGGCGATGGCGGATATATTCTTCTGGGATCAACCTACTCCTTTGGCTCCGGCGGCTTTGATTTCTACCTGCTGAAAGTAAGCCCTGCCGGCGATACTCTCTGGACGAAAACATTCGGCGGCGCCGCGACCGACATCGGATACGACGTTGCCGTAACCGCCGATGGCGGATTTATTATGGTCGGTTCTACCCGGTCTTTGGGCGCTGGCGGGAAAGATGTCTACCTGATCAGGGCCGATTCAACCGGGGCTGTTCTCTGGGAAAAAAATTACGGCGGCTCCGGTCAGGATGAAGGACGTTCAATCCGCCAGACCTCGGACAACGGTTTTATTATCTGCGGAACAACCAGTTCCTATGGTTCCGGTTATGATGATGTCTACTTCATCAGAACCGACTCAATCGGTGACACCGTCTGGACTACTACCGTGGGAGGAGGCGGAGGCGAGTCAGGTTCGGCTGTTCGTCAGACCGCCGACGGCGGATTCATCGCCGTGGGCTCTACCGGATCATTTGGTGATGGGTACAGCAGCCTGTATGCTATCCGGCTGAATGCAAACGGGGATAGCGTCTGGACTGCCGTCTACGGGGGAGGCGGCGCGGATTTCGGATACGCGCTTGAAATCACGCCTGATCAGGGATTCATTTTCTCCGGCGGTACCGCTTCGTTCAGCGCCGGGTATACTGATGCCTACCTTGTCAAGACTGATGCCGGGGGCAATGTGGAGTGGGAGAAATCATATGGAGGGGCATTTGATGACCGGGCCTATGCCGTCATGCGCGCCATGGACGGAGGTTATCTGCTGGTCGGCACAACCGAATCCTTTGGAGCGGCGATGATTGACCTTTATCTGATCAAAACCAATCCCGTCGGGGATACAGTCTGGACCCGCAGGTATGGCGGCTCGCAGTCCGATTACGGCCAGGCAGTCTTCCGGGAGTGAGCAAAGGATTATATCATCATCGGCTATTCTTATTCAAATTCTTTCGGC
>CP070796.1:2588937-2591943 GCA_020343475.1 Candidatus Zixiibacteriota bacterium | reverse complement strand
GCCTCGGTATCAGTATTACTCACCGCTTTTGCCATGAATGATTTCCCTGACTGCACCCTGACGCGGACAATATCCCCTGCTGTCAGATCGCATTGAAAAGGTGGATTCAGGATGGGGGCCGAGGGGATGTCTTTTGTCCATTCCGGGGCTTCGGCCAGCTCTTCATCCGGTCGGAGAATCTTGGTGTATTCATCGGGAACCTGGAACATGGCATCATCCACTGCGATCTCTTTAATATTTTTCAATTCCATAAAACTATTGGGAGCGACAATCATCTCGATTTTCAGGCTAAAATCGAATTTGCGGGCCACCCAGCTGGCCAAAACATCTTTGCCGTCAATCGACACTATATACTTGTCGCATTCATAACCATTGATAGTCTCGGTCCCTTCCGGTCTGCGTTCACCCATGGCGGCGGTATATTTCAGCCCCTGGAAGGGATCATTCATCAGGCTCATTGGATCCCAGGTTGAGATCTCGGCATACTCCCGGCGGCCGGGCATTATGATCCGTGTTTTTCTGGCCTCCTGATCCACAATGACGGCAATCTGATCGCCGTCCTGCTCAATCTCCATGCGATAACTGCCGGTCTTGAAATAGAAACTCCCGGTGGTTGTCTGCTGTGAGTCACCCATGGCGAAATTCGCTGTAAATTGGCGGTCAACCGCATTGCCCCCGCAGCCAAGCAATGCGAGTGTGAATATAATCCTCGCCAGCCATCCGGGCACCAGTCTTTTCGACATGTTCTCTCTTTTCCGCGGTCGGGCGACAGGAATGCCTGTCAATGTGTCTGACCGCCATTGCCGGGAAAGCACTCATCGTTTCGCTCCTTCGCGATGCCGGTCAAGATCCCCCGGTAATATGGATTGCATATTACGATGTATTGAGACAATCTGAGCTCGAAAAATGGTAGAGTCAATGTAAAACTTGCTGGCCGGGAGTGATATCCGTTGCCGCTTCAATCAGCTGCGACCAGTAGCCAATAAAAAAGCCAGGATCAGCGGAAATCCTGGCTTGCCTGTCTGTAATCGACAAATCCGTCTAACGATAAGGAGGTAAAAACTATACCTGCCTTTGTTAGGCTTATACGGTTTTCATGCTCACTGCCCGGGGGCCTTTGGGCCCTGATTCCATATCAAACTCGACGTTGGTTCCCTCTTCCAAAGATTCAAACTCCACTCCCTGCAAAGCCGAGCGATGGAAGAAAACCTCATTGCCATCTTCGGCTTTGATGAAGCCAAAACCCTTGTCCCGGATCAGTGCCTTCACGGTACCTTTCAAGCTTTCACCTCCTTTAGATATTTCAAGTCGAAAGGTTTTATATGCTGTAAAAATCAAGATACATTATACAATTGCAATTGCAAGCATTTTATTATGGATTGAGTGCAGGGACTTCGGGCATGGGTTTCTGCTGCCGTTATCTCCCGCAGCCCAATTGCTTAGTAGCCGATCGGCCGGAAAGCCATCCCATGGAGAAGGCCGATGGCAGATTGTATCCGCCAGTATCAGCGTCAATATTAGGGACTTCGCCTGCGAAATAAAATCCCGCGACCAACCGGAAGGCCATCTTGCGCGAATCAACTTCCCGCGGGTTTTCCCGCCGACAGTAATAATGGTCACCTCCATGGAAAGGCGGCCGGTTGCGGTCAAACTGAAATCCTTCAACCAGTTGCGCAATTCCCCTCGCTCCCGGGCTGTAACTTGATGGCCGAATTTGTCAGCCTTCAGGCCTGGCATATCGATCCCCACCGGAATTAGTCTCAGGGGGAGGAACCATTTCAGCAGCGAATGAATAGCCGTTTTGCCGTGGGCTTTCATCTCGTGAAGCAGGCGCTTAACGGCGCCGTGGTTCTCGGCTTCCCCCATTGCATAAGGGCCTCAGCCATGGTCTGGGCCCGGTCTCCGGCCGGTAAGACCCGGCATCCGCGCTCGGTAATGGTTAAAGAACCCATGTTCCAGCATGAAATCGATCAGGTCTGTTGAGAAAAAGTCGGAGAAAGCCTGGCGCAGGAAACAACTGCTGCGACCGAAGTGTTCGATAAAGTCGATAGAGTGGCAGGGTTGATCAGATTGCAGCAACCTTTTCCGATGATGCGTAGTCTGCATCCGGGCTGACTTTTCTTTTCCGGGAGGATTGTCTCCGCCCCTTCCGCGGTTTCCTGGCGGGCCGCCCTGTCCCTCGCTGACGACAACCAGCCATTGCGCAGCCATGGCTCCGGTACACCCGCCTTTGACTGTGCCTAAATCATCAGGTAAGCATACATTAAATCACAATAATATCCAAACCGATTGACAAAAGGCGGTTGAAAGCTTTACCTTCTCACGTGGTTAATGGAAAGACAGACTTTATTCCGTTCTGTTCGATATAAGTTAACGTGAAGGAATACTCCTATAATCTTCTGCCCGGGCGAACTCTCGGGCGGCATTATCAAATCATCGAGCTGCTGGGCAGCGGCTGGGAGGGCGAGGTTTACAAAGTACAGGAGCGGCGCACCGGCATTTTTCGTGCCGCGAAACTTTTCTACAACCGGGAAGGAGTTCACAAAGCGCCCCTGTTACGCTATGCGCAGAAGCTGTATAAACTCCGCTCCTGCCCGATAGTAATCCAATATCATCATCGTGATGTTGCCCGGGTTCGCGGTCGAACGGTTGATTTCCTGGTGTCGGATTTCGTCGACGGGGAGATGCTTTCAAGCTTTCTGGATCGGCAGAAAAGAAAGAGACTCTCGTCGTTTGAGGCACTTCATTTGTTGCATGCGCTGGCTGTGGGAATTGAGCAGGTTCATTTTTTGGGCGAATATCACGGCGATATCCATTCCGACAACATTATGGTAAAGCGACACGGATTGGGTTTTGATGTTTACCTGCTCGATTTTTTCGATCTTGGGCGGACTAGCAAGGAGAAAATTCAGCAGGATGTGTATGATTTGATAGCCATTCTGTATGAAATGATAGGGGGGGCCAGCGGGTATGCGGTCGCGGGGAGAGATATCAGGCAAATTGTAT
>CP070796.1:2578941-2588837 GCA_020343475.1 Candidatus Zixiibacteriota bacterium | reverse complement strand
TCGGGAGAAGATAGCCGAGAAAACCGAGAAGGAATAACGTCAGACCACGGAGGGCACCTTGCTGATATTAACACGGAAGTTGGGTGAGTCAATTACTATCGGGGATGATATCAAAGTAACCGTACTGGGAGTATTCGGCCGCCAGGTTCGGATCGGGATTGAAGCTCCGCCGAAAATAGTGGTTCACCGTGAAGAAGTATATGTCAGGATTCAAAACGAAAACCGGAAAGCCGCCAAATCGGGCAAAACTGATCTGGTCAGCGTAATGAAGATGCTGAAGCACAAAATCTCCGGCGGTCCTGACAAGAAGAAATCGCCGGATATCAAGTATAAAAAAGGCGGCAAACGTACATCGCATGGCAATATGAATCCATAACAGGATGGCATCGGCAGGCAAGAGGGGGCGAAAGAAGGGAACGAAAGAACATTGGCCGGTCGAAAAGGAAAGGCGAAATGAGAGTAACCAACAATATGATTTCCAACCAGGTTGTCTACAATCTGGGGCGTTCCCTCGATCGCTTTATGCATCTTCAGGTGCAAATGTCCACGGGACGTCGAATCAACACTCCGTCTGATGACCCGATCGGGACCCAGCAGGATCTTCGATATCGTACTGAAATCGCAGGGATTGCACAGTATAAAGAGAATACCAACAGCGGTCTGAGCCAGCTGGCGCGGTATGACAGCATTCTCGGAAGCATGAAGGACACCCTTTCCCAGGCCTACGAGCTGGCGGTTTCGCTTGCCAACGACACCTATGATGAAAACAGCCGGAGCAGTGCCGCCAGCGAAGCGCTGTCGCTGTTTGAACAAATGCTGGGGCTGGCCAATACTCAGAATGAAGCGCGGTACATTTTCAGCGGCTACAAAATCTCTATCAAACCATTTATATCCGGAATCAATGGCATTGAGTATGCCGGTGATACCGGACGTATACAGGCTGAAATCGAGGCCGCCACCAGGGTTGGTATTAATCTGATTGGCTCCGAAGTGCTGATGGGTCAGATGTCGGTTCTTGGCGGTGAAGCGGATCTGCAGGCCGGAATTAGCGCGGCGACCCTATTGGCAGACCTCAATCTGGCGGGCGGTGTTGATCTTACTTCCGGCACGATGCCGGGGCATTTCACGGTAACTGATAACAATACCGGGACCAGTATCGACATTGATGTCAGTGCTGCGCTGACGATTGATGATGTCATTACCGCTGTCAATGGCGCGCTGGCTGCTGGCGGGATTGACAATCTCACCCTGGGTTACGGGCTGGAAGGAGACAATCTGCGCTGGGATTCCAGCCAGAACGGACTGATTTCAGGGGCCACAAAACTGTCGAACCTCAACGACGGCGCAGGAGTGGACCGCTCAACCGGAAAAATTCGGGTTCATACCGTGGATGAAACAATCAGCTTCGAGATCGACATTACATCGGCGGAGACAATTGACGATGTTATTCAGGCGATGAACAACACTTTCAGCACCCATCCTGATCCGGCGGTGAATAATGTCATCGCCGCCATCAATCCAACCGGGACCGGAATTGATATTGTCGACGGCAACGGTATCCCGCTGGGGCTGCAAATCTCTGAGGCCTCCGGCGACGGCAGTACCGCAAAGGACCTGGGCATACTGGGGGCAATTGATCCAATACTCAACGGCGAAGATCTTAATCCCCGCACCGATTTTGCAGTCACCGAGGCCGACCCGGACCAAACCACCGCGACCGATCTCGGCATTCTGGGCGATTTTCACGGAGCGATGACCGGGGAATCACTGCGTCCGGCATTGACCGAGGCAACTTCGCTGACGCTTTTAAACCACGGACACGGCATGACACTCGGGCAGATTCGTATTTCGCTCGGTCAGGATACGGTCTATCTTGATCTCGGGAATACGGCCTACTCCACCGTGGGTGACATCATTGCAGCCATTAACAGCGTCGGCCTGGATATTAACGCCTCGATAAACGATGCGCAGACCGGCCTTCAAATCGTCCCGACCGTCACCAATAAATCGCTGATTGTCGACGAGGTGCAGGAGGGACGCACCGCGCACGCAATGGGGATTTTCGGCTCTCCGGATATCTTCGGATCCATGCTGATTCTGGAGCAGGCGCTGCGCAACAACGACCAGGAGGTGATTGCGCAGATAATCGGCAATCTTGACGACGGTATGCGGGAGCTCTTGAATCACCGCGCCAGCGTCGGTTCCAAAGTCATCCGGCTGGAAACCGCCCAGTCGCGGTTAAACGACCTGGACTACGCGTATACCAAACTGCTCAGCGAGGTTGAAGATGCCGATTTAACCAAGCTGGTGACTGACCTGGCCATGCAGGAAGCCTCTTATCAGGCTGCCATGATCTCGTCGGCGAAAATTATACAACCAACGTTGTTACACTTTTTGAAATAAAGGCCCATTTATAGGAACAGGAAATATGATCATTTCAACTGTGCGTTTTGGAGACCTGGATATTCCGGACGATAAAATTATTACGATGCCCAAGCCGGTTTTGGGTTTTGAACAGCTCAAGCGCTATTGCATTATTGAGCGTGACGATTGTGAACCATTTTTATGGTATCAATCGGTGGATGATCCGGCCGTGGCGTTTATAATTGTTAATCCTCTGCTCTTTCGTCCGGACTATCGCATCGAGGTCAATGTCAAGGAGTTGGAGGAGCTGCGTATTGCGGATGTCAAGCACGTGGAGACCTATGTCGTTGTAACCATCCCGTCGGACTTTCGCGAGATGACGCTGAACTTCCAGGGGCCTATCCTGATCAACACCGAAAACCGGCTGGCCAAGCAACTGGTGCTGGTAAATTCTGAGTACAAGGTGAACCAGCGGATTCTGCAAATGGATTCGGTGATCCCTCGCGCTTCTGAAAAAGAACCGGTCGAAACCGTTGTTGCCGTATAGGTCGTCTTATGCCCGGAAAGAAGAGAAAGGGTGTTTCCCGGAAGAAGACTGCCCGAAAAAAACATTCTGCAAAGGCGGCCGGGCCGGACCGGCGATCCACTCCGAATGCCAAGGATTATTCGCCAGGCGGTGTAATCCGGCGCGCAAGGCATTTATATCACCAGAATCGCATCGAAGAAGCGATCGAGCTTTTGCGGACGCTGGATCAGGATGCCGCGTTTGCGAGCGACCGCGAGAAACTGGACTATTATCGGCTTCTGGTTTTTTCATTCGCCAACACCGGGCGGCTGGCCGAAGCGGAGACCTATCTGCGGCGGGGACTCGAACTCGATCCGGAGGATCGTGATTTTTATTTTTCACAGGCCTTTATTTTTGTTAGCTATAAGAATTTCGATAAAACTCTCGAATGTTCCCGTCGTTTCGTTGAGCTGTATGAAAAAGGAGACAAACCGGGTGTCAGTCCCGGGTATTTGAGCGATGACAGTCTTCATCATATTTACAACTATATGGGCATCGCCTACAAGGCCAGGCGGGATTCTGACGAGGCCGAAAAGGCGCTTGCAAAATCGATTGAATTAAAACCGTCTTATGAGCATGCCTACCTTAATCTGGCCGACTTATATCGGCGCCGGGGCGAATATCAGAAAGCCGCAGAAGTTGTCAATCGCGGTCTACAGCACTGCTCCCAGGTTCAGGAATTGCGGATGCTCGAAAAAGTGCTTGAGAACCGGGCGACTATCTGCGCCTGCATGATTGTCAAGAACGAGGAGGAGCTACTGCCAACCTGTCTTGAATCGATCCGAAGCTGGATAGACGACATAATCATTGTTGATACCGGTTCCACCGACCGCACAGTCGAGATCGCCCGTTCGTACGGTGCCAAAGTATATTTTCAAAAATGGGAAGGCAATTTCTCCAGGGCGCGTAATTACTCGTTGTCCAGGGCCACCTGTGACTGGATTTTATACATTGACGCCGATGAGGAGTTTGTTCAGGAGGATGTCCCGCTTCTCAGACAAGCCATTGCACAGGATAAATGCCGGATGATTTCGGTCAATATCTATAACGTTAAGAAGGAAACCGGGGAGTGCACCTCCAGTTTGGTTTTTAATAGAATCTTCAGAAGCGACGCCGGCTTCTCATTTGACGGGATAGTCCACAATCAATTGGTACACGAGGAGGAGGAACAGGTTCTTTCAAGCAATATTCGACTCAAGCATTACGGTTACAACCTCGCACCTGAAAAGATGAAACAAAAATCCGCCCGCTCCCGAGCGCTTCTGGAAAAACAGCTGGCCGAGAATCCGGATTTTGCCTTTGCCCACTTCAATCTTGCCCAGCTTTTGCGCAGTGTCAGAGTCGAAGACGAACCGATGGTGCATGAGCTGGTGGAGAAGCACGCCAAACGGACAATCGAATTGACCGATCCCACCCTTGCCATTCACTTGATGGCCCACCATCAGCTTGTCACAACCTATATCAATATGAAGCGCTATGAGGACGCCGAGAAATACGCCAGGCTCGCCCTGGAAATCAAGCCTGATTATCTCGATCCACTGCTTTCTCTCGGCCACATTTACTATGCGTTGAAACGGCCTGACAGCGCGGAGGAATATTACAAGAAATACCTCGATGCCCATGAAGCGTACCTGAAATCGCCTGTGAATGAACAGATAATCCTGCTGTCGATTCAGGCGCGACACGTGGCCTATTATCACCTTGGCTTGCTGAAACTTCAGCAGGGAGCGTATTCCGACGCCGAGGCTTATCTTCTGAAGGCTCTGCAGGAACTTGATCCGTATCTCGACTCTTATCTGGCATTGACCCGAATATATCTGGAGCGCAAGGAGGTTGATAAGGCAATTACGTATATCGAGAAGGAACTGGCCTGGCATCCGGATTCGGACCTGGCCCATCTGTATAAAGGACGTTATTTCGTCCTCATCGATCAGCGCCAGGTGGCGGAGAAATATTACCTCAAGGCTCTTGAGCTGACGGCTGACAGCGCCGAAGTTCTAAGACAGGCGGGTTGTTTTTTGACCAATCAAGGGTGCTTTGAACATGCTGTCCCGGCGCTAAAAAAACTTACTGAAATGTATCCGAATTATATCGACGGCTGGATGTATCTGGCGAAAGCCTGTTACGGATATGGCCAATACCGGGATGCGCTTGACGCTTACCGGCGCTATTTGGAATTTCGGCCTGACGACGCAGAAATTATCAACGATTTGGCGAACTGTTACTTTAAGCTGCAAGACTACAAAAATGCCGAGACTCATTTCGCACGAGCGCTGGAAGTCAACTCGGATCTGGCCTATTCCTACCGCAATCTCGGGCTGGTTAAACTCCACCTTGGCAAGTTAAAAGAGGCCTTGACCTTGCTGGAGAGCTATACCAGCACCGCGCCTGACGACGTGGAAATAGAGCTGGCAATTGGCAACATATACCGTCAAATGGGTCGGTATGGCGATGCCATTCCGCACTTTGAACGCTTTCTGGCGACAGATTCGAGTAATACCGAAGCGTTGTATAGTATTTCCGAATGTTATCGACAGTTGGGATACGCGGAATCGGCAGTCATCGGCTATCGTCAGATTCTGAAAATCAATCCCGATTTTGAGCCCGCAAAGCAACGCCTGCTTGAAAGCGAAACACCCAAAACCCCGGCCTAACTCTTTAGCATTCAAAAGGGAACGTGTGAAACAACGGGATTTTTATCCCATAAAGTTTTCATGAATAATGCCGATGGAAATATCAAGAATCTAGTAAAGAAACAAGTGTAAAAAAGTAAGATTTCATTCATGTTGCAAATTCAATAGCTAAAGGGAGGTGCATATCGAAGAATATGACTGACTCTTTCGTACAATAGGACGAAAAAAGTGACATCGGATGTAGCCCGGTAATCGGGTATGAAAGATCTGTTAGGGATGCCCTCATCCCGACAGCTTTAATTCAAGGAGGAAATGACAGATGTCACTTCGTATTAACAACAATATTGCTGCGATTAATTCGCACCGGAACCTGGTTTTGACTACGATGAATCTTTCCCAGTCGATGGAAAAGCTTTCATCCGGTTACCGGATCAACCGGGCCGCCGACGATCCGGCCGGTCTGGTTATTTCCGAGCAGTTCCGGGCTCAAATTGGCGGTTTGAATCAGGCCATTGAAAACTCCGAAGGTTCGATAAACATGATTCAAACTGCTGAAGGTGCTCTCACCGAGCTCAACGCTCTGCTGGTTTCAATGAGAGAGCTGGCTATTCACGCCGCCAACGAAGGCTTCAATGATACCGCTCAGCTCGAAGCCGATCAGGCGGAAATCGATAACGCGATTCTTACCATCGACAGAATTGCTGCCAACACCCAATTCGGAACCAAAAAGCTGCTGGACGGCTCCAACGCCAACACCGCAGTCTTCACCGGCGACACCGCCGGCGCGTCCGGAATGAATATCCGGGAAAGCAACCTGAGTGACGGCGAGCATTATATCACAGCCTCCAAAGTCTCCGAATCAGCCGCGACTCTCAACAGCGAGATCTATGGCGTTTCAATTAATTCCGCCGTGACTCCGACCAACCTGTCGGATGGTATTCACAATCTGGATGTGATCCAGTCTGCTGCTGGTGCCCTAAAGAACAACGGCTCCTCCCTTCCAGTTCTTGATGAGTGGGGCAACGGTATTACTCTCGGCGCAGTCGCTATCGAGGCTCTGATTGCTGCCAGCGCGGGCGGCGCCGCCGCTGCCGCCACCAGCGACAACAGCGGCACTTACAATATCGGGCTGAGTTACCAGTCAGCCGGCAGCAGTGCGACCGAGGCCATTACCATTTCGGCTACCGTTGTCGCTTCTGCGGCTGCTACCGTTGGTCTGGCGGCGCTGGTGACCAAGTTGAATAATGCTATCAATTCCACCGCCCTGGACGGCAGTGTGAAAGCCACTATCAGCGCCGGCGGCACAATCCAGTTCAAGACGCTCGGAATCGGCGCCAATCACTCGGTGTCGATTGAGAGCTTCTCAACTGACGCCATAACCTCCTGGTTTACTTTTGCGGCCTCCCAAAGTGCCCGCGGTGCCTCGATCAACCAGCTTCGGTTTGAGGTTATTTCGGCTGATAGCTACGGCATGTCCGCCACCATCACCGCCACCGTTGCGCTGATCGCCCAGACCTATACCACTGCCGGCGACATACTGACGGAAATCAACGATAAACTGGACGATGCACTGGGGATCGGTTTTGGTGAAGCCGAACCCGGGGTGGCTAATATCACCGCGTCGCTCGGCGGCCCCAACACCAATCGTCTTGATTTCGCACTTGCCGACCAGGGTTCCGCATACTCAATCCGCGCCCTGGCCACCAACCTTGACGGCGAGGAAGAAGCCAACTACGCTTTGGGTATTGCGCTCGATAACGTTGCCATCACCGGAACCGACGGCATCCTGCGCCTTGATGGTTACGCCACCATGATTGACCGGGTCGACTGGGCGGACCCGCGTGACATCATCATTGCCAATAAGGACGAGGGTGAGGATGTTCGCGGTACGCTCGGCCTGACCATTGCCACAGCCAAAAGCGGCGGACTTACCATCAGCAATATGCTGCTCGACGTCGATGCGGCCCGCTTTGCCGTTTATCTGGATGGCAGCACCGCCAATACCGTCATTGCCGGTTTAGACTCCACGGTGTACAACAGTGGCCGGACCGAATCTCTGACGATCAATATTGATCTCGATGCCCTCGGCGGTACCGAGACAATTAACAACACCGACCAGTCACTGGTCTTCCAGATCGGCGCCAACGTCGGTCAGACCGTGAAGATTGGTTTGCGCAACATGTCCTCCTGGATGCTGGGCCAGTATATCCCCGACAATATGTTTGTTTCGCTGGCGCAGATCAATGTGACAACGGTCCAGGGTGCTCAGGATTCGCAGGCGATCATTGATGCCGCGATCGACGAGGTTTCGCAGGCCAGAGGAACACTCGGCAGCTTCCAGAAAAACACTCTGGAATCCAACCTGAGAAACCTCCGCATTGCCTCACAGAACCTCCAGTCCTCGGAATCGAACATCCGCGACACCGACATGGCTCAAGAGATGTCACAGTTTGTCAAGAACCAGATTTTGATGCAGGCCGGTACTGCCATGCTGGCTCAGGCCAACCAGGTTCCCCAGGTTGTGCTGTCGTTATTTGGTTAATTTTCGAAAACCGGTTAGCCGGCGGGAGAAACCCGCCGGCTTTTTTTTCACGGAGCGCCTGTTCCGGGGAAAAATCGTCTTTCCAGGGCTTCAATAATCGGCAAAACTTCCGATAAAAGTACTGGAATAATGCCGCCCTGATCAGGCCGCATATTTCAAATGAAATATGAGAAATCCTCCGTTGGCGGAAAAGTATATGGAATCATTTTTAAACCATAGGAGCTGATATGCCGGGGCTACAATCCATAGAAGGTCTCTCCTCCGGTCTTGATATCACCGCGATGGTGAATGCCGTCATTGAAAGCGAACGATATCCGATTACCATCCTGGAACAGGACAAAGGACTGAAAACCCAGCAGGTGGCCGCCTACAAGGCGGTCCTGGCCAAATTCCTGGCCTTAAAAACGACCGCTTCCCAGCTTAAAAAGGAAATCTCCTTTAAAAAAGGTACCGTGAGCGTGTCCGACGATTCAGTGTTGAGCGCCACGGCGAGCGGGACTGTCGGGCCAGGATCATACAGCCTGCGCGTGTTATCGACGGCACGCAATCATCAGATTGCTGCGCAGGGATTCGACGACCCGACCTCCGGAATCTTTGGAACCGGTACGATTACATTATCCGTCGGGGATAGCAGTGAAACGACTATTACCGTTGACGCATCCAATAACTCGCTGGTAGATATCAAAAACGCCATCAATGACGCCGACGCCGGCGTAACCGCTGCTGTCGTCAACGATGGTTCGTCGTCAAATCCGTATCGCCTGCTTTTGACGGCCGATGAAACCGGGATTAAAAACCGTATAGATATTTCCGTCTCGCTCAGCGATGGAGAAACCCTTGACTTTTCCGGCACTTCCTTTGACAATCCCGAAGTGCTCTCCTTCTCGGATGAAGCGACGTCGGCGGTATCGCTGGCCGGGACCGCCTCATACAGCGGCTCGGTAAACAAAACCTACACATTTACCGTTGGGGGAACCGGCGAACAGACCGTCGGAACCGATGTTATTACCGTGTACTGGAGCGATGGTACCAATGAAGGAGCGGTACTGGTTACCGAGGCCGACGGCGAGGTTGAATTGATTGGCGATGGTGCCGATGGTCTGAAGCTGTCTTTCTCGGCAGGGACTCTGGTCGCCGGTGATACTTTTCAGGTTTCAACCTTTGCGCCGCTGCTGCAGCAGGCCAGCGATGCTCGACTTGCAATTGGTGCCGATGGAACCGCCGGCGGGTCGCCCATAATTATCAGCTCTGAGTCAAATACCTTTGAGGATGTTATCCCCGGGGTGACCATCAACGCCAAAAAGATCAGCGCACCAGGCGAAATGATCACGATCAATACCGATATTGACACCGAGGGGATCCGGGGAATGCTGGCCGATTTTATCTCCCGCTATAATGATGTCATGGAATTCATCGATGAACAGTTTTCTTATAATCAGGATACCGGGGAATCCGGGGTTCTGTTTGCTGATTTTTCCTTGCAGACAATGCAGTCCACCCTGCGCTTTTCAGCAACCTCTCTGGTTTCGGGCCTGACTGCCGGATATAACAGCCTGGCCACGATCGGCATTCGTTCGGGCAGCGACGGCCACCTGAAGATCGTGGACTCGTCCAGATTGAGTGCTGCGTTAGAAAATGATCTTGATGCGGTAATTGATTTATTTATTGATTCGGGTTCATCACCCCTCTCCGGGATCGAGTTCATTTCAGCATCGTATGATACCAACACCGCCAGCGATTTCCAGGTAGATATAACCCGCGCCGCCGCTAAGGGAATTTTTGAAGGAAATGC
>CP070796.1:2567471-2578841 GCA_020343475.1 Candidatus Zixiibacteriota bacterium | reverse complement strand
CTTTGAATTCGCCGCCAAATTCGACCCGGTGCCGACTATGCTGGTGCAGGACCATGTCGGCAGAATCGGCGGCTTTATGGGTCAGACAACCGCCTTTCGCAAGTCGCTGTTGAAGAAATATGTCACAATTCTGGGCGAAGTGACCGGTTATGACGAAGTCCGCTACATCCACGGTAATTTCGGACGGGGGACATTTACTTTCCTCTCCGGCCACGATCCGGAGGATTACCGCCACATGGTCGGCGATCCGCCGACCGACCTGTCGCTATTCAAAAACTCTCCCGGGTACCGGCTGATTCTCAACAATATCCTTTTCCCCGCCGCGAAGAAGAAAGAAAGAAAGACATAGGTCACCGGGTCGCAGTCTCTATTTGGTGAAGCTTCGAACGGCAGATCCGGCACTGCTTTGCCGGCATCATGCATCCTTCCAGCACTTCCTATTCACGCAGAACTATTCACACCCTTCCACCGGTTCGGGACCGGGGGGGTTGCCATAAAGGTAGCTGATCAGATAGAGAATATCGAGCAGGTTGATGTCACAATCGCCATTGATATCCCCGGTTTTGAGCGGTTCGGGAGCCGGGCCAGTGGGAATGCCGTAGATATAGTCCACCAAAAAAAGAATATCCAGCAGGTTTATCGCCCAGTCTGCATCGGCATCACCCGGTTTCCAGGTTCGGAAACAGATGGTATTATTACTGAATACAAACAGCCCGGTGTTATCAGTGGCTTTCACCCGCCACCAGTACCGGGTACTGAACAGCAGGCTTTCAGTAAGGAGGTATTCCGTCTGCCAGAGGCTATCATTTTCCCTGAGAAAGATGAAATTGCTGTCGGTGGCAATTTGCAGTGTATAGTACACCGAGTCGTATGGGTCGACCTCGACCGACACCAGCCACTCAAACCGGGGCAGCAATTCGAAAATTAATGAGCCGGAATAGCCGGGCTCGACAATTAAAAACTGTTGCGGCGGTTCCTGAACGGCATTAACCCAAAACGAGGCAAACGGCGACCAGGGAGAGTATTCATGCTGATCGAACGAGCATGCCCTCCAGAAATACTGCTGGTTCTCCGCCAATGCCGGGGCGACTGCCCACCCTGTCGAATCGGGCGATTCGAGCACCCCCGAAGCCGACATCAATGGAGCCGGATCAAGACTGTCAGTGTAGACTTCAAAATTATAGACAATGATGTCGCTTTCACCGTCAAGGGCATTCTCAACATACAATATCGGCTGGCTGACCGCTATGACACTGTCACCTGCAGGATTGATCGGGATCGGTACCGACGGGATACTGTTCATTCGAAAAATGGTTTCGTACCATCCCGACATCGTCACGCCATTGTGGACACGAAGGCGAATATGGTAAATTTCTCCGTCAGCAAGCTCCGCTCCTCCATACGTCACAAAGGTATCAGCACTCATAAAGGGCGGCGGGGCCCACATCTCCGCGGCCGTCCAGTCATCATCGGTACCAACCGCAATTTCAAACTGGCTTTGCGGATTATCCCCACCCGGGTCGAAATATCCCCACGCTGTCACGGGAGTGTGGTCAACGACATGGTCAGCCGGGAAATTGCCGTCGATCAGCACCCCAAGAACAACCGGCGGGTCAGGATTGACGGTGATTTCCACCATTTCGCTGTCAGTGAGTTCACTGTCATCTGCAATAAAAAGTACCGAATAGACTCCGACCTGGCCGTAGCTGACGTCCCACTCAAAGCAGGCGGTACCATCATGATTATCGTCCAATTCCGCACCCGGCGGCAGATTTTCGGCGGTAAAAGACGGAATCTGCTCGTCCGGATCGCTCGCGGTCACCGTGAAAGCAAGTATTTCTCCTTCAGTCACCGCCTGCGGCCCGATGGAATCAAGTGTCGGCGGATGATTGACAATCAGCCAGTTTCTTAAGATAGTCACAGTACCGGACTGCCGGTCAGCAGTAGCCATGTCAAGCATACCGTCGTTGTTAAAATCGGCAGAAAAAACCGCATTCGGTTTGACGCCGCGGACCGGATAGGCGACGTGGGGTGTGAAGGTGCCGTCGCCATGATTCAGCAGGACTGAGACATCATCTGACTTTGACACCGCCGCCGCCAGATCAAGATCACCATCACCGTCAAAGTCGCCGGTAAACACCGAAAACGGCCCGTCACCAATAGCATAATCAACACGGGTATAAAATGTCGCGTCGCCCTTATTGAGAAGGACGGAAATGTCATCGGAATTTTCATTCTCCACCGCCAGATCAACATCACCGTCGCCGTCAAGGTCGGAAGCGCAGATCGAGTGCGGGGTGTCACCGACAGGGTACGTTGTGCGGTAGGCGAAGCTGCCATCACCATTATTGCATACTACCGAGACACAATGGGGATCGCGGTTGGCGGTCGCCAGATCAAGGTCACTGTCACCATCAAGATCAGCCGCCACCACGGAACGCGGGTAATTGCTGACCGGGTAGGCCGATTGCCCTGTGAACGTACCATCGCCATTGTTGAGCAGAACCGAAATGTTGTCTGAATAGCCGTTTGCGGTAACTATGTCGTCATAGCCGTCACCGTTCACGTCGGCGGCAATGGCGAAGCCGGGAGTACTTCCGACCGGGTAACTGGCGGCCGGGGCAAATATCCCGCTGCCGTCATTTAAAAGCACCGAAATCTGGTTCGATGTCCAGGCCGACGTCACCAGGTCCGCGTCTCCATCATTGTCGAGATCAGCGGCAAATACTGACAGCGGGCCGGTTGCGACGGCATAGACCGTATGGGCCGCAAAGGCGCCGTTACCGTGGTTGAGAAGTATCGAGATATTGTTGGAGCTGAAGTTTGCCGTCGCTAAGTCCGCATCGCCGTCGCGATCAAAATCCGCAGCGACTACCGCATAGGGTGCGCTGCCCACGGCATAAAGCGAATCGGCAATAAACGAGCCATAGCCGCTATCGACCGCGGCAGTAAAAGACCAGATATAGCCGTGCAAAAGATTAATGAAATGGGACGATTGCATGCCGGTGGTTGCCGTCACGGTCACCAGATCACCAATCTCGAAATTCATGGCGGCATCAAAAGTCGCGGTTCTGCTTGCACTGTCATAGCCAACTATTCCCGGTACAAGTCCCAGGGATCGGGAGCGAACCAAAAAGGTCAGGTTGTTGATGGAGGCTTCGTTCATATCCTTATTAAAGGACACCTGTATGAGCCCGGTGACCGGTACATGCAGGGCATTGCGATCCGGTAGAAAATCGATCGGCTCCGGGGGGGTGAGATCAAAATGGTAAGCACCGATGTCGTTGCGGGTCCCGTCCGGATCATTGTAGACGGGATCCGGATCGCCGGCATTTATGCAGGGTGAATCAAACTGAAGCGTGAAATCGCCCGTGCCGGCACTGGTAAACCGGGCATCCGCTGACAGGTCGGTCGGATCGGGCGGCATGGAACCGAAGTAATCATCGATGTTGCCGTAGATATCATTGTACTTCCGGGTCATACTATGGCCGCCATTATAAAAACCATAGACCCCGCAGGCGGTTACAATATTGTTTTCGACCAGGGAATTGGGCGAATAAATGACCAGGCCCCGCTGACCGGAATGCACGGTGTTGTTGATGAAATTTATTGAATCCGCGTCGGACCAGACAATACCCCAGGAATAAGGGTTATCAAAAAACAGGTTGCGGACGATCTTTGGATGCGCCTCACCCGAAATCCTCAGAACCGAGTGGTCCTGAAACGAGCTGGCATGGTTCCCGAAGCGGTTGTTCCGAACCGTCGGCGAACTGTTGAGAATATACAGTGCTGGAGCACCATTGCTGTTGACCAGGCTGAATCCGGACAATTCCGCATCGGCCGTTTCTCCGCTGACAAATCTCACAATTGGAACGCTGTTTGAAGACGGCTGCAGAAAAGTGTTTTCAGGGCCGTCGACGCTAACAACGGTAATCGCCTTGCCGCTGAAGTTGATATTTTCATTATAGCTGCTGGCGGCCACCAGGACCGTATCCCCGTTGCTCGCTGAATTGATGCCAGCCTGTATCGTCGCCTGATCGCCCGGAACATGAATAACTGCAGCAGCCGAGAGAATCGGTGCCGCTAGCATCAAGCCTATGGCTTTCAAGGTATTCAAGAGCGTGTGGCGCGCCTTACTCAACAAAAACATGCAGCCCCACTGCCCAAAGGGTTTACCTGATAGCATTGAAAGACACTATAAATATAAATCGAGAACGGATTTAGTCAATGATTAGATTATCGGCCGGTCCCGTCAAAATATAAGAAACAGGCGGGACAGCTGTTTCTTCATTTGCGTGTTTCGAAACCTGGCGCGTGGCTCCATGCTCACGGCACGTTACGGTGTCAGGCAGTCCGGCGGACAGCACAGGGCCGGTTCGCCGATCGGATCCACGTAGACATTGTCAATCAAAGCCAGAATATCCAGCAAATTGATGATCGGATCGTTCATCGCCAGGCCGTCGCCGTTAACATCCATCAGGGCATTGCACCCTGCCGGGTTGACCGGCTCTCCAATCGGTTCCACATACGTATATTCGATTATGTGCAGAATATCCAGCAGGTTGACGGCGCCGTCGCTGTTGGCGTCTCCCGGAATTTCCCAGAACAAACAGCAATTCTCACAGGCATCGCCGACATCGTTCTGATTGTCGTCGGTCTGATCGGGATTATAGACGTCGGGGCAGTTGTCGCAAACATCGCCAACACCATCGCCATCGGCATCCAACTGATCGGGATTATATGTATACGGGCAGTTATCACAAACAAGACCATCCTCGTCCGGATCTTCCGACTGATCGGGATTATATATATCGGGGCAATTATCACAGACGTCACCGACGCCGTCCTCATCTATATCCGACTGATCAGGATTATAATCATCCGGGCAGTTATCAACCAGATCGCTGACACTGTCACCATCAGCATCCGATACCCCGACTATCATCCGAATCGGGAACAAAAGCGTGTCAGATGTCCCGGGATTCTCAAACACCGACACCGCCACACGCAGGGCACCGGCAAGAGTATCAAAACCTGTCTGAAACCTGGCCACCGCACCCGGATCGAAGTATAGCATTACCTCCACAGAGTCGCCCGGAGGAACGGCTGTGGAAAATACCTCGGCAGTAAACCATTCCCCCACCGACATGCTGTCAATATACTCAACCAAAAACGGCAGTTCATTGGTGTCATCGCCGTTCTTGAAACTGATCGATTCCGTAAAAGCCGGATCTGACTGCGTCACGGTAGTGTCAAAATGTGTAAAGGTGGTCGCCAGGGAGTATGTTGGATTATTTCGCAGGCGCCTTGCCTCTCGGACGAAAAACAGATTTGGCTCCACGCTGGCCTGACAAATTGAGTCGATCTTCGACGAGGGAGGCCAGAAAAACCACTCGTCCGGACCGACTTCCGGCAGAAAACTGATGACCTTCGGCTTTTCGAACTGCTCTCCGTACTGCCAGTCGTACGCGCCCCCGTTGGTCGAATACATCAGCGGGTAAATCTCGTAACCATTGAAGGCAAACAGGGAATCAAGCATGGGATTGAAAATGGGGTTGTCAGGGCAGGACAGCGCACGGTTGAAGCCCCACGGCCTGATGTACATATCGCCAAAGGAATGATAATTGACGATAACCTGAAAATCGCGTGAGTTTATAAAATCCCGCATGGCCTGCGTGGCGGGTTCAGAAAACGGGCCGGTGCCGCGATAGTCTGTTTCGGAAGGGATCGGCGAGGAGCCGATATCGTCCAATCCCCATAGAAATCCCCAGTTGCGGTTGAGATCGACCCCGAATGAGCCGTCGCCGTTGTCGCGACGGTTTTTTCGCCACATCCCACCACCGCCGGGATTGGTCAGCTCGTTGTACACATAGCCATCCGGGTTGACGATCGGCACCAGCCAGATCTCGGTGTTATCGACCAGATCCATGATTTCCGGGTCAGCGTCATATTCATACAGCAGGTAGTACACAAAATGCAGAATAATTTCTACCGTAATAACCTCTCTGGCATGAATGGCCCCGTTAAAAAATATTTCGGGTTCATCCTCGTCAATTTCGACATTATCCGAAATCTTCAGAGCATAAATGGCCCGACCCTCAAGAGAATAGCCAATGGTATCAAGCATTGCCAGCTGATGCAGGGCAGCGAAAAACATATCCATATAGGTTTCGCCGTACGTATTATACCCACCCATGTCTTTTGAGGGATCAAGCCCCCGGCGAAAGTGCTCTTCCATATTCTCAATTTCCACCTCCGCGCCGAATTGCGCGATCAGCACTTCGCGATTGACAGCGGTTGCCGCAACATGCACCTCGCCGTCGGGACCCCATCTGAGCACGTCAAAGTGGCCGGCAAGAAACATCGTCAGTTTCTCCGGCGGCAGACTTTTGATAAACATGAGGGAATGATCTTCATAACCTGTCTCAGCTGCACCCGGGACGACTGTCTGTAAAAGTATCACCAGCCAGACGGCCGCGGACGGCGGCAACACCCGTCTTATGGATGTGAAGCACATGACATTCCTCCATAATGCGTTATCGTGACAGCAATTCGGAGAAGGGCGGCATGCTGTGGAGTCTTTATTAATATAATTATACTCTTCTTTTTGTCAACACATACGAAGCCGGATGTCATCGGTTTCAGCACCGCTGCCGCTTTTCGGATTATACAGGCAAATGGGACAGCCCGCATTGGGCTGTCCCGTTTTAACGTAGAGATCTTTGGCTATGGCTGGACCGGAGGCGGGCCGGAAGGATCACCATAAAGAAAGTCAATCAAATACAATATGTCGAGCAGGTCAACGTCGCCGTTGCCGTTAATGTCTCCGGATTCAAGCGGATTCGGCAGCGCCCCCGGAGGTGTGCTGTACAGGTAGTCGACAAGATACAGAATATCAAGCAGGTTCACGTTTCCGTCCCGGTTGGGATCGCCGGGAACATACGCGCCGTCGACCGCCAGCATGACCGGCACCGCAACCGGCGGGAACATCATGACGTCGGCGTCGGGAAGGATGAAAATGGTGTCGAAATAGACGCCTGCAGGCATGGTGTCGATATTAACCAAAAGCTGCAGCCACATCGGGGTGAAAAGCGGTGGTATCCAGTAGTAATCATCGATTACAAGCCAGGGCTGCTGGTTGTACGCCATAAATGGAACAGAACGCTCAAGTTCTTCGTACACATACAGCGAATCGTATATCGCGCCATCCATACCGGAATAACTCAGGGAAGTCGGCAAGGTATGGACCACATAATCGGGCTGTTCCCCGGTAATGGTGAGCACGACCGGCACTTTAACATCGTCGTACCACAGGGTGTCATCCAGCGGATAGAAAATAATAACCGTGTCCGAGTACACTCCGGGCTCAAGTCCGGCCGTGGTAATATCGAAGTAAACGGAATCGCCGGTATACCGGGGCGAATCCTTCGGCTGCACAGACAGCCAGTCGCTGCCGGGCATGGTTGCAACCTCAAAGAGCAGGTTCAGGCCGCTCTCCTCGTATACCAGTATGATAATATCAGAAAGCGTAACACCGGTTTCCAGAGTGAATTCAAAATGATCGGGTGCTGCTCGCACCACCGGGTACTGAGAACCAACGGTCAGCCAAACCGGCACGGCAACCGGATCGAAGTGATGGAAATCGTGCACCGGATCCGGCAAAATCCAGATTGTATCGGCATACCTCCCCGGACCGGGAGTGGAATCGCCGACATAAATCGTCAGATCCTGGGGAGTGAAATACGGTGGCCCCCCCTCACCGTAAACATACATCCATGCCTCGTCCCACGAAAGCAGGAACGGGGCACTGCGGCCGAAATACTCGGTCACAGTGAGGGTATCATACGCATGGCCGCCCTCATCAATGTAAAAGTGAAATGATTCCGGAATCGTCTCAATAATATAAAGAAAAGTGTCTTCGACCACGGCCAGATTGACCGGAATCAGGTACGGGGTGTTGGCGGCGTCATAAGTGTCAATAACGATAGTATCGGAGTAGACGCCCGGTGCAAGGTCTCCGGTTCTGACGTTGATCCATATCTGTTCCGGGGTAAAGAGCGGCGATGCGTCCATGGTGTCCACTTCCAGCCAGGTGGTGTAATTGTACGTCCAGAAATTGATGGACTGGCCGCCAACCTCGTATACAAACAGGCTTTCGCCGATAACCGAATCGCCCGGACTGAGGACAAAGTCATACTCCGTCGGCACCGTGGCGATTGCGGTGATATCTTCGCTCACGGTCAGTACGACCGGCAGGTCATATTGGCAAACCGGCGGCCCGGCCTGGTTCGCATATCCATAAAGGTGGATGACGTCGACATAGACCCCCGGTGAAAGGCCTTCGGCCGACACCGTAAAGACTATTTCAGCCGGCGTCTGCGGGGGGACAATGAAAATTGGCAAGAAAAGCCACGGGGCGTCGTACGTCCAATAAATATCGAGCTGGGCTCCATGGATCTCGTGAATATTGAACTGATCCTCAAAGGAGGTACCCGGCGGGGTTATCCAGTCGAAAGACGACGGGGTAACGACGAATCGATACCCGGCACTGTCAACCGCGAGCATCACTTCAACGTCGCGTTCATGATCGTGATGCGGCTCCGACGGATTGTCATAGCCTCGCACCTCAATTGTATCATAATAGTACCCGTACGCCAGGCCGGCAGTATTGATCGTAAGCTGAACAACCTCCGGGGCCGGTACCGGCTCAGGATATTCGGTAATCGTCAGCCAATCACCATAATATGTGACAGCCTCTACATACAGGGGGTAACCGTGCATTTCTGAAACCCGCAGGGAATCATGTATTATCTCATCCTGACCGGACAGGAAAGAGAAGCTCGGAGGATCTACGACCATCGTATTACCTTCATAGGCGACGGTCAGCTTCACCGGGATATATAGCTGCTCGCCCGGGGGATCGGAGAAGGCCTGGACAAAAATAGTATCATAGTATTCGCCCAGCGGCAGGCTATCAGTGTGCACCCAGAAGGTCAGATAAAACGGCGTGATCGGCGCAACAAAATATTCCGGAAGCAACAACCAGGAAGTGTTGTTGTCCAGAGCGCACTGGACATTTGCCCCGTGCAATTCGGAGACATGAACCACCGCAGAATCAGAAGATTCAGGTGGCACGATCAGATCGAAAGAGGGAGGTGAGGCGATCAGAACATGGCCGGTATTGTCAACTACCAGCCTCACGGTCAGTTGATACTCGTAGGCCGGAGGTTCCTGCGGATCAATATAACCCCGAACCTCAATCGTGTCAAAGTATTCACCGAAAGCAAGTCCCTCCGTGAAAACCGTCAGCGGAATGACTTCGGGAGTATACAGCGGCCCGAAATATTGCGGAATTGACAACCAGTCACCATAATACAGCGAAACGTCAAACAGCATTTCACCGCCGTTCAGCTCATACACGTGCAGCGAATCATACAATGTGTCATCCGGCACCGCGGTGAAATTAAACTCCAGCGGATCGACCATGAGAACCGGTGTCACCCCTCCCACCGTCAAAACTATCGGCACCTTGACGGTGGAATCCGGGGTGCCGTCCCACGGAGTGTAAATAAGAATGGTGTCGGAGTACACACCCGCCTCAAGGCCGTAGGTGTACACATCGAACAGCGCCGAATCAGGAGTCCATGAATACCCGGCAGTATCATCGATAAACAGCCACTCGCTGCCAAGCATTTTTTCATACGCAAAAGAAATTGTATCGCCATGCGCCTCATAGACGTGCAGGCTTAAATACTGCGCGATTTCACCCGCATTGAGAGTGATCGAAAAATGATCCGGCGTCACCACAAGCGTCGGGCTTTCATAAATTGTGATTGTCACCGGAACCAGGACGGAGTCAAACGGCATGGCATCGCTCGCGGGAGTAATGACAATGAAGTCGGTGTAGATGCCCGCTTCAAGCTCCCAGGTGTTGAAATTCACTGTAAACGTCACCGGAGTCTGGTAGGGCGGTCCCGGGCTGAGAGTAGAGGTTTCCAGCCAGGATTCGCTGAAGGTCAGATTAAACGGAACGTGCCTGCTATAAAGTTCGTGCACATACAGGAAACTCTCCGCTCCTTCACCCAGGGGAAGGTTAAGATAAAAATGAGCGGGCTGGGCCTGGACATCATATTCATGGACTGCGAAGTGCAGGGTTACCGGAATCGCCAGGGAATTGCTGGCATGATATGAGTTTACGAGAATGGTGTCGGTATAAATGCCGGGGTCAAGACTGGAGGTATTAATATTCAGATAAACAGTGTCCGGCGTTACCAGGGGAACCGATGGAAAGCTATCCACCTGGAGCCACGCACTCTCGGTACTGAGGACGGTCCAGAATCCGATATTGCGCCCGTGCACCTCATAGATAAAGAGGTTTTCACCCATCACGGAATTGCCGTAGTCCAGGTGGAACTCAAAAGAGGTCGGCTCCGAGGCAAGAATTACCTCTCCGGCATCACAATTACAGCAAAAATGAAGCGTGTAGCTCATGGATACCGGTGAGTTGTCGGCGCCGGGAGCCTCAATGATTGAAGTAACGGTGACAACTATCGTGTCACCATTCTGCGGCATCAGGCTGTCAACCAGATACTCCAGAGTGTCCGGCTTGAGGCTGACTTCAATCTCCTCGTTGTCGATTCCGGTAGTGGCACTGAAGTCGAACCAGGCATGGGGTGTAATAATCCATTCCAGTGTCCCGCCGCCGCAATTGGTGATATTGATGTATAGGGTCTCGGGAATCAGTTCAGTGGCACAAGTGTTGATATAAAAGTGCAACGGATTAGGGGTTACCTCGAGGCAGGGATTATCCCCAAAATCCGGGGCTTGTGAGTTCGCGTTGTCTAGCGGGGAAAATACCGCCAATAGTAGCAGGGCAACTAACAACGCTGGCTTCAGGGACTTGACAGGGTTTCGCATGATAACCTCCCTCTAAAGGTTAAAGTTTCTTAGCAATCCCTTAGCATGTGCGCGATATGTGAGCCCTTAGAATCTATGAACTAATCTCTGAATTTTCCTTATACCTGTTCGAATCAATTACTTAATAACAAAATATACTGCCGCCTTCGATTTTTGTCAAGCGTCTAATCGTATCCGGGAATCCGTCACGCCGGTACGACATTTCACATTCCTGATCCTTTTAAATAAAAGGCTAATGACATGTCCGCAATATCCGCTAACCACTTAACGAAGAGACTGTCGGAAGACGATTTTTGTTTAAAAAAAGTAGTATTGATTGTCATAAAATCCCCGCCCGGCCAGCTCAATTTCGGCCATCTCCAGCACGCTTCCATACCATTTCATCAGTAAGATCGGTTTATTCAACCAATTTTGATCCCATTCCGAACAGAAAAGAAATAAATCCCGCTGGCG
>CP070796.1:2558783-2567371 GCA_020343475.1 Candidatus Zixiibacteriota bacterium | reverse complement strand
CTCTCTGACCATGTTTCGCAGCTTTGCCACCGCCCGGGTATGAATCTGGGAGACCCGTGACTCGGAGATCGACATCACCTCGCCAATTTCCTTCAAGGTCAATTCCTCAAAGTAGTAGAGCGCAATAACCAGCTTCTCCTGTTCGGTCAGCTTATCCATCGCGGTCACGAGAAAAGCCCGCAACTCCAGTTTCTCCAGATCACCCAGCGCCGAGTTGCGGGAAGAATCTTTAACAGTTTCAATGCGTGGCACCTGGTGATTATCTTCCTCCTTGTACACCGTTTCATCCAGCGACAAAAGCGACGAGTTTGACACATCGCCCATCGCCAGCATTAACTCATCCACCGTATACCCCAGCCTGTCAGCCAGTTCCTCATTGCTTGGCGGTCGGCCGATATCGTTCTCAAGACTGATCACAGCGCGCTCGATCTCGCGCGACCTGGCCCGGGTAGAACGCGGCACCCAATCGAGAGCGCGCAATTCGTCCAGGATGGCGCCCCGAATACGAGGAACCGCATACGTTTCGAATTTCACGCCCCGGTCGGGATCAAAATTACTAAAGGCCTCAACCAGCCCGATAACCCCGGTGTTAATGAGGTCAGACATTTCAACCGACCGGGGAAAGCCGATTGCCATCCGCCCCGCCACATTGCGCACCAGAGGAAGATATCTCTTGAGCAGTTTGGCCCGAATTTCCGGATTACCATTGCGCTGATAACGCAACCAATCAAGCGCGGTATCGGTCGCTTTTCTGGTTGGCTTATCAGTATTTTTCGCCTTGTAGACCGAAATCCGCTTGGTCTTTTCCTGTTTCGTTCCCCTCCGCTTTGGACGTGCTTTCTGCGTGCTAATCATAAGAATGCTATTCCCTTATATCGGCCGAAAAGGCCTCAAAATTTACTTGTTCCCGGCGGTCGAATACCGCCACACTGCGGCTGACAGGCATCGCCTGCGCGAGACATCGAGATAGCGCGGAGAAGCCCGTCAGAGCCGGAGAATCCGCCGTGAGTTCGCACAGCGCCTTTTGCAGCCCTACCGATCTCATAATTTCTTTGTCATCAAGGAGATACCCTGCTTTCTGAGGTACCTTCCCCAGGAATTTCGCTGCCAGATAGGTCAGCTTATGATGGATGTATTCAGCGTCGGAGTTGTTCTGCGCGCGATTAATCAAAAGATGAGCTGTGCCGTGCTGACCGTCGTCAGCCAGATACTTGAAAAGCCCATAACTATCGGCAATTGAGGTCATCTCGGGATTGACGACGATGAGATTTATATCCGCCGCGTCGAAAATCCGTTTAATAACATCCAGATTGCCCGAAGGTGTATCGAGGAGAATGATATCGTATGATGCAAGAGTGTCTCTGAGCCCGGCCATGAACTCAGAAAACCGCACAGCGTCAAAGGTGACACCGGAGTTCTGCACCGATGGAGCGGCGATCAGACTGAGATGTCCCCTGATTGCGGTGGTGCATTCGGATGCAGGTGCCGACCCGCTCAGGACATCGCCAAGCGTTCGATTCGGCACAACATTGCTCAGGATATGAAGATCGCCGAAATGCCAATCGCAGTCGATCAGCAGCGTCTCCTGGCCGGCGGAAGCGAAAGTCGTTCCCAGGTTGAAACAAATAACCGACTTGCCGACCCCGCCTTTACCGGATACAAGCGCGGTCACTGCTGGCCCGCCACAGCGGCGAACCACGCGGTGTCGATAATCGGATTGATGTCTGTTATTCATAAACAATCCCTTCCGCTTTCAAAATTCTTCCTGCAATCAGAGCCGGTTCCGGGGGGCGCAGTGAACCAGTGCTTCCCGGTTCGCTTGTAACATAAGCCAGCGGGGTATCGAGACACTTTGTCATTGCCACCAGACTGCCCCACCGATCAGTTTCGTCGAGACGACTGGCGACAAGGTAGGTCGGTCGCAATGCCTTAAAGATGTTGGCGGCATCAATCAGATCGCTGGTGCGGGCACAAACGGAAAACGTCAGGAAAACGATATCTGCATTGACCGCGTTAACAATCTCAGAAGACTTTGACGTGCAGTCGGGCCCGAGTGCAATCGACGGAGTATCAATCAACTGCACCAAATCACGATTAGCTCCCCCGGTGATTTTACCTGTTATTTCCAGTGGTACTTCAGGACTGTCGGCATAACCCCCGATTTCTTCACAGGCTGTGATCCTTTTGTCGTTCATGGACACCAGCCTGATTTCAAGTTTTTTGTCGGCAATCAGATGCGCCGCCAATTTTGCCAGAGCCGAGGTTTTGCCTGATCCGCCGGGCCCGGCAAAAACCACCTTCATGCCGGGCTTGAAGTGAACATTAACGGCGATATTAGCGGCCAGATCCCTTCTTATCAGTTCCCTGGCGGCCCGGTATGGATCGTCACCCGGCAACAGCGCCTGCTGCAACTCCCGGATATACTGGCGCGCAATGTCAATCGGCAGATCGGCATCAATAAATTCAAGGAAGATTGGCTGCAGGCGGCGGTCGAGATCATCCACACCGATCGGAGCACGATACGGGTTAAGAGTAAGGTTCAGTGTCTTGTCCAGTTTGACCGCCGGGCCAGGTCTGCTCACACCCGGATTTTTCCGCGGGGCGAGCGGTTGTCGGTCGGTCCGGATAATTTCGGGCTGTTCTTCTCCCCCAATGGCCGGCCTTTTAACAAGGGGCTTTCTGGCTGCTGCGTCATCAATGCAGGCGGTGACCTCCACTTGCTTCCCGATCGGATCCTCATCCCCTGAGCAAC
Source organism: Candidatus Zixiibacteriota bacterium (assembly GCA_020343475.1). GTDB lineage: Bacteria > Zixibacteria > MSB-5A5 > GN15 > PGXB01 > JAFGAL01. The sequence continues at coordinate 2,564,619 of CP070796.1, read as the reverse complement.
AAAGCCGGGTCTTCAGGATGACTGCCTCGCTGCCGAGCTCTTCGCGAATGAGCTTGAGGGCGGCGGCTGCCGTGTTTGCGGTGAATGACTTAATTATCATTTTCCAATCTCACTACTCCGTTGGAGACAACCTCCACGTGATTACTGATTTCATTGTATGAGAGAACGACCAGCTGCGGATAACTACTCTCGGTTAACCGGCGCAGAGCCAGCCGGATATTCGGTGAGCAAAGACAGATCGGAACCTGTCCAGCGGCAGCCATTTTTGCCGCCTCGGCGCCGATTGCTTTCAGCAGCCGTTCTGAATCGGCGGGTGAAGCCACCAGCATCAACCCCTGCTTGGTATTCTGCACCGAATCGGTTAAAATCTGCTCGACCGCCGGATCTACGGTAAACACCGTTATTTTATTGTTTTTATCCCGGTACATCTCGGTTATCCGCCGTTTGAGAGCCATCCTGACATATTCCGCCACGATATCCGGCTCCTTGGTGGCCTGGTAGTAGTCGGTGACGGTTTCCATAATCGTAGCCAGATCCCGGATGGGAATCCGCTCCGCCAACAACGACTGCAGGACTTTCTGAACGACTGAAAGCGGAACCACATTTGGAACCACCTCCTCGACCAGCGTCGGATAATCCTCCTTCAGGGTCTCCATCAGATGTGAGACATCCTGGCGGGTTAGCAGATCGGCAGCATTGGCCCGGATGATTTCGGTCAGATGCGTCGCCACGACCGCCGACGGTTCAACAATGGTATATCCCCTGCTTTCGGCAACCTCTTTCAAATTGGGAATTATCCAGAGGGCGTGCAGGCCAAAGGCGGGTTCGGTAGTCTTAAATCCTTCCAGGTCGTCTCTGGTAACCTCGGGATTGATCGCCATGACATGATCCAGCATTAGCTCGTACGACGCAACCTCCAGTCCCTTGACCTTGATGCGATATTGATTGGGATTCAACTGAACATTGTCCCGGATTCGGATTGGCGGAACGATAACACCCAGATCAAGCGCCAGCTGACGCCGAATGGCCGAAACGCGATCAAGCAGATCACCGCCCTGATTGGCATCGACCAGAGGAATAAGACCATAGCCGATCTCCACCTCCAGCAGATCCACCTTCAGCAGATCCTCAGTGCGCTCCGGCTGGATGTCGGAATCGCTCTGAACCCGGGCGAGTTCTTCCTGTTTCTCTTTTCTTTTGAGGCTTTCATTCGTGAGATAACCGACAGTTCCCACCAGAAGGCCCAGCATGATAAACGGAACGGTCGGCATACCAGGGACGATCCCGAAAAGCACCAGCATCCCGGCGGCAATCATAATTGCCCGCGGCTGACGTGACAGCTGGACGGTCAGATCGGTGCCCATATTGGAGGATGATGCCGCCCGGGTGACAATGATTCCGGCCGCGGTTGACACAATCAGCGCCGGAATCTGCGTTACCAGGCCGTCACCGACCGAAAGCAGCGTATAGGTGCGCAACGACTCTCCGATGGTTTTCCCATGCATCATGATGCCGATCACGATTCCGCCAATGATATTGATCATGGTGATGAGAATGCCGGCAATGGCGTCACCCCGGACAAACTTCGACGCGCCGTCCATGGCTCCGTAAAAGTCGGCTTCGCGAGAGATATCCTCGCGGCGCCGCTTGGCTTGCTCCTCATCGATCAGACCGGCATTTAGATCGGCGTCAATTGCCATCTGTTTGCCCGGCATGGCATCAAGGGTGAACCGTGCCGCCACTTCAGAAATGCGGCCGGCACCTTTTGTGATGACGACAAACTGAATGATAACCAGTATGATGAAGATGATAAACCCGACCACGTAATTACCTCGGACGACGAAGTTACCAAAGGAGTTGATCACTTCACCGGCATACCCTGTTCCCAGGATCAGGCGCGTGGAGGCGACGTTGAGCGCCAGGCGCATAAGCGTGACAATCAGAAGCATTCCGGGGAATACCGAAAGATCGAGCGGGCTCTTGATATAGAGCGTCGACAGCAATACCACCAGCGAGAAGGTGATATTGAATGCCAGCGCGAAATCCAGCATCCCCGGAGGAAGCGGAATCACCAGGACACTGATAATGGCAATCACCCCGATCGCAAGGATAATATCAGATCGCTTATGCAGATTACTCAGAAAGGTGACGCTATTCATGTCCATTGCCTACACCCCCACTTCCTTGAGACGGTAGACGTATGCCAGCACTTCCGCGACCGCGCGATACAGCTTGGCGGGCACGTAAGAACCGATGTCGCACATGTTGAACAGCGCTCGCGCCAGTGGTTTGTTTTCGACGATCGGGATACCGGCATCGGCAGCGACCTGCTTGATTTTTTCAGCGACAAGCCGCTGTCCTTTAGCGACTACCATCGGCGCTTCCATCAGATCCGGTTGGTACTTCAGCGCGATTGCGATATGAGTCGGGTTGGTAACGACCACATCCGCCCTTGGGATTTCCTGCATCATTCGCTTACGGGACATTTCCCGCTGCACCTGGCGGACGCGCGCTTTTGTTTGTGGCGATCCCTCTGTATCCTTCGATTCATCTCTGATATCCTGTTTGCTCATCCGGATATTCTTTTCGAAATCGTATTTCTGGAAAGCGTAGTCGAAAAGCGCCAGCAGCAGTATTACCGCACCGATTTGCAGTGTTGTCGTCAGCGCCATCTTGCCCATTGTTCCCGCAAACACGCTCACCGAATTGTCGGAAAGCAGGAAGAACACATCAAGCTGCGCCGAAACCACCTTATAACCGACAAAGGCAATCAAAAGCAGCTTCAGCGTGTCCCGCGCCAGCTCCACCATCGAACGCACTGAAAACAACCGCTTGATGCCGTTGGCCAGATTCAGCTTGTCTACTTTCGGCTCAAGTGGCTTGCCGGTGAACAGGACGCCGACCTGCAGTACATTGATGCCGTAGGCGATTAGCATGAGGATGACAAAAACGGGTCCCAGCATGGCAAAGAAAGTCAGGATCTTGGATGAGAAAAACGCCACCAGCGAATCGGGCGTAACCATCATATTGGGAGCTTCACTGAAACTGAAAACCATGAATCGCTGCAACTGATCAACCAGAAGCGGGCCGACAAAATACAGTGTCAGCGCGCCCAAACACAGCATGACAGCTGAATTCAACTCCTGCGAGCGCGCGACCCGGCCTTCTTCGCGGGCCTTTTGCCGGCGTCGTGGAGTCGCTTTCTCCGTTCGTTCCTGGAATTGTTCTTCCGCCATAGTCCTTTATCACGTTGTGCCGATACTGTAAAGCACGGTCATGACTTCGCGATCGAGATAGCCGATGGTCTTTTCAACCATGAACCGGAATACCGGCAGGGCGATCGAGAGAACCAGAAATCCCACCCCGATTTTCAGCGGGATGCCAACCAGAAAGATGTTCATCTGCGGCACCGTCCGTGCCACCACCCCGAGCGCCACCTCCATGATGAAGAGGGTAATGATTACCGGCGCTCCGATCTTGATGGCAACCGTGAAGGCATACGCCGAAAAGCGAATGAGCAGTTCTCCGGCCGGCCCGGTGAAATTGAATACTCCAAGGGGAACAATTTTGTAACTGTCGGCCAGCGCCGATATCACCGCGTGGTGACCGTCGATCGCAAGGAACAGCAGGGTCGCCAGCACAAAATAAAACTCGCTGACCATGGAGAACTGCGAGTTCGAGTTAGGATCGAAAATGTTGGCCATAATCAGGCCGACCTGGTATCCGACAATATTGCCGGTGATTCGTACGGCAAAAAACAACAGCGAGAAAAACAGACCGATAATAACGCCAATCAGCATTTCCTTGGCCGCAAACAGCGTCAGTTGCCAAACTGAGGTGATCTGCGGCAACGGCACCCGCGACGCCACCGGTACCAGCATGATTGCCAGCATAATCGCAAAGCCGGCTTTGATCAGCGGGGGAATCGTGCGGTGGGCGAAAACCGGAGCCATGATAAACAGGCCGCCAGCGCGAAACGCCACCAGAAGAAAGGTCTGAAGTTTCTCAGTGCCGTATGTTATAAACTCAAACAAGCTCTTTTTTGCCTGCAGTACGGGTTAATCGTCAACTCTTTAATCAAGTCACATGCCAACTCGCCAGGCAGCCAAAAGGCGTCGTTAAGCTGTTACCCTACATATACTTGCTGAAATGAATGGGAGGGCGGGATCGTTCAGAAATGAAACAGTGAGAAAAGATTGACCAGGGGCCGGGAAAGTTTTTCAGCGAACGCTTTTTCATAAGGTTGGAATTATGCCATAGAGACGCGAGGTGAACGAGACCATCATGCTGACAATCCAGGGCAGAAAGATCAGCAGGGCAATCGCCACCGCCGCGATTTTGGGAATAAAAGTCAGCGTCATCTCATGGACCTGGGTGATCGCCTGGAAAATCGAAATGATCAATCCGATCAGCAATCCCGAGATAAGCATCGGTGCGGAAACCATCAGCATCATCATGATTGCTTCCCGTCCCAGAGATATAACCAGTTCGGCCGTCATTGCAGTCGTCTCCTAATGAAACGATTCCACCAGTGACTTCACCAACAGATACCAGCCATCCACCAGGACAAACAGCAGTATTTTGAACGGCAGCGCGACAATAATCGGCGGCAGCATCATCATTCCCATCGACATCAGCACCGATGCGACGATCATGTCGATAATGAGAAACGGAACAAATACCAGAAACGCAATCTGAAAGCCGGTGCGCAGTTCCGATAGTACAAATCCTGGTATGAGCACGTGCAACGGTATGTCATCGGATGAGTTGGGCCGCTCCATTCCGGAAATGTTGACAAACAAACCAAGATCCTTCTCTCTGGTCTGCGCCAGCATAAATTCCTTAAAGGGCGTCAGTCCCTTCTCGTATGCCTCCTCTTTGGAGATCTCCTCGGCAAGATATGGCTTCAATCCCTCGTTGTACGCCTTGTTGGCAACCGGGCTGATAATAAAGAAAGTCAGAATCAAAGCCAGTGATAGAATCAACTGGTTGGGAGGCAGCTGCTGGGTTCCCATGGCCTGGCGCAGAAAACCAAGGACCACTGTCAGGCGGATAAATGAGGTGACCATTAAAATGATCGATGGCGCCAGTGTCAGCACGGTCATCAGCAGTATGATTTGCAGCGTAACCGACAGATCGCCGGGAGTCTCCGACTCGCCGACTTCGACCGATACCTTGGGAATTGACTGCGCCTGACCGGCTGTGGCAAACAGCAGAATAACGATCAATGCACAGATTGCTGGAATGATTGGCTTTTTCATATCCTATGAAACCGATTAATCCTATTATCCCCGGCCTTATGCCGGGCACGTCAAATGCCGCTCAGGCGGTTTGCGGCTTTTCCAGTTCGCCGCCAACGTCTCTCTGCCGGAGCCTAGCCGTATTCCAGGTCTTTAACTTATTTCTGGCGTCACCGAGGGCACTTATAAATCCGGATGCCGGTTTTCCCTCGGTCTGCTCCGCTATAATTCGAGCCGTTTCCTCGACGGTCAGCTCTGCCAGCGGCTGGATACCGCTGTCACCAACCCCCACCAGCACCGCCCGATCGTGAAAACGTATCAGTGAAACCGAACGCTTTTGCGCAATATACACCGTCTCCAGCACTTCGATCATCCGGTTGCCGCGATTGCCGGAAAATTTCGATCCCATCATCCTGCGAAGCATGTACAGAAAGGCGTAAATGGCGATTACGACCACAAGCAACGCTGCCGATAGTTTGATCAGCGACATGGTGACGGTATCACTTTCAGGCAAACCCATTAAATCCTCTCCGACCTGATTCTGATCCGTCGCCGGCGAATTGCCTACCTCGAGGTTGATTGTCTCTCCGTCGGCC
>CP070796.1:2530068-2558683 GCA_020343475.1 Candidatus Zixiibacteriota bacterium | reverse complement strand
TGCTTCATAGGCCGTAGCCAGGCCGCGACAGGCGATATGGCTGTATGGGTCCAGCTTAAGTGCTTGACTGAATGCGCTCGCGGCCTTCTCATACTGTCCCGTTTCCTTATAAATCCTTCCCAATGCAACATAGGCAACCGGCAGTTGGTCATCAAGGTCCAGGGCTCGCTGGCAGTTATTTATCGCAATATCCACCCATCGAGGATCTTCGGCAGCTCTGAACTTGCGCCAGTAAGCTTCAGCCAGCCCGGCGTATGCCAGGGGATATTGCGAATCATGATTGAGCGCCAGTCGGAAAAGGGCAATCGCAGTGTCAATATTTTCCGCTTTCTCATAGTGCTGGAGAAATCCCTGCCCCCGCACGTAAAAATTATAAGCCTCCGATGACATCGTACCGCCCGCTGTAAGCCGCCGTCGCAGATCGGGCCCGATTTCAGCATCCAGCATCTCTGCCGCGGCAATGACTATTGAATCCTGAAGGGTTGAGGCATTATCCAGGGGTGAATCCATTACAACCGATCTTAACTGCCATCCGTTCTCCGCGTCAATGAGATTTAGCGTTATGCGAATACTACCGTCGAAATGCTGCACGCTGCCGGTCACGATCTGGTCAACACCAAATGCCAGACGGGCGTCTCCGGCGCTGGTGACATTCCTCGCAACCACCTCACTGGCGGGAATGATCCAGGATGAACCCTGGAATTTCTCAAGCTGCGTGAGCTTGCTGCTGAGAACCTCTGAGAGACCATCACAGAAAGCCATTTTGTCTGCGTGCTCACCAATGTTTTTTAACGGAAGTACTGCCAGATGCCTGGCACCGTCAGTTGTCGAAATCCCCAGAATATTTAACCAGGTATAACGACCCAGGAATATTATCAGCAACACCGGCAGGACCGCGAGAGCCGGTATGCCGAAACGTTTGAGAACCGCATACATCCCCGGTGATCTCGCGCGATAACTCCCCACGGAGCTTTCTTCATGCCCTGAAACCATCTCGCGTCTAACGCGTTTGAGGTCTGCCAGAAGATCATCAACATGCTGGTATCGTGTTTGGGGATCCTTATCCATGGCTCTGTCAATAATGCCTTGAATCCCGATGTGGATATCGCTCCGGTATTGTTCAAGAGGCTCCGGAGTTTCGTGCAGGATGCTATGCATGACCGCAGCGTCATATTCTGCGGCAAAGGGGGCCCTGCCCGTTATCATTTCATATAGAACAACACCGAGTGAAAATAGGTCAGAGCGGGCATCGATCTCATCCCCCCGAATCTGCTCCGGCGACATATATCCGATCGTGCCGAGAGTTGAGCCGGATTTTGTCAGCCTCTCTGCACCTCTGATCGTCGCAAGGCCGAAATCCAGAAGTTTTGGCCGACCATTCCGGTCGAGGATAATGTTTGAGGGTTTAATATCTCGATGCACAATCCCGGCCTCATGAGCCTCGCGCAATCCCTGGCATATCTGGATCAACAAATCAATGACAGCGTTTATTGGGAGTTCCTTCTCTTTTATGCTATCCTGTAGACTCTGGCCCTCAACATGTTGCATGGCTAAAAATGGCCTTCCCAGATGCTCGCTGACTTCATAAATGGTTACGATGTTAGAGTGATCAAGTCTGGCCGCCGCCTGCGCTTCACGTTTGAATCGGGCTTTGGCATCCTTGTCGGATATGAATTGACGGGGAAGAAACTTTAGAGCCACTCTGCGATCCAACATGGCATCCTCGGCCAGATACACCTCACCCATACCACCAACACCAATATTTTTGATAATTTTGTAATGACCGATAACTGTATCTTTTAACAAGGGGGCAAAATCGGGCATCCGATCATTATTGTGGTCTTCCCCTGCCATAATGTCCCTGGTGCGTTCGGGCTGTTACCCCGTAATGATAGTCAGACTTACAAATAATACGGATTTGCGGGCCGATTAACAACAGAAACTTGTATCAGGGCATCGGAATACCAGGACGTTTTGCATCAAGTATTTCTCATTATAGGGAAAGGATATCCATGTTTGTCCCGGCAATTTATTTTATTATGAAGAAAGTTCCCGGGATTTCGACAATTGATCAGTAAAACCTCGCACGAATTCGAGTTGGCCAGGACCCTCTCAGGAAATTCTGATTTTTGTGAGAGGCGGTCATGACAGAGCTATTGCGTGCGCGAATGATATTCCCGCACATGAGATCATAAAAAGATCAAAAAAGTATATTGTTGACTGCTTTAATTCAGGCAGTTAGTTTATTGTTGACAATAAAAATCATCGGGCTTTGCCGCCCGGGTTGCTTTAATGCAATCAATAAATGAAGGAGTGATGCCATGCGTGCCAGCAGTACTCATTACAATCCTTTGTCGGTAACAGTCGTTTTATGCGTCATTCTTATGGCGTTGCCCTGGAACTCCCTTGCAGGGGAGGATATAAAGGGCTCACTGAACATACCTGATGCCGACAATACCCAAGTCGTTACTATGAACGATGGTTCCCAGCTGGTTGGCCGGATAACAGAAGTCGGCGATGCTGAAGTTAAATTCAGGACCGGACTGGGGGAGATGACCCTCTTAATTACCCAAATCCAGGAGATCAAGGAAGTCCCTCAGTCGTCGTTTCGAGGCGGCAAGTATTGGTTCCCCAATTCCAATAGCAGCAGATTATTCTTCGGCCCCACGGGACGAACAATAGGGGCCGGCCAGGGGTATTTTTCCGCAATATATGCCTTATTCCCTTCGATTGCCTACGGTATTACAGACAATATTTCAATAAGTGGCGGCGTTTCGCTCATCCCCTTCATTGATTTTGAAGATCAGATTTTCTTCGCCATTCCCAAAGTCGGTTTCAGCTTCAGCGACGAGCTTGCTCTGGCCGCAAGTGCTTTAGTTATCAGGGTACCGAGCGACGACGACGACGACCCTTCCGTGGTAGGTGTGTTGTTCGGGACCGGAACATACGGGAGTACCGATAAAAGCCTTACGCTGGGCGTAGGATATGGTTTCAAGGAAGACGAAGTCGCCGATAAGCCGGCGGTGCTTGTAGGGGGTGAATTACGGTTTGCCCGCAGATTGGCATTAGTAACGGAAAACTGGGTGTTTCCGGGTCTCGATGAGCCGCTGGTATCTTATGGCATGAGATTTTTTGGGGAAAGTCTGGCCGCCGATCTCGCGTTTTTTACTATTCTGGACGAAGATTCCATCTTCCCCGGCATACCGTATGTGGACTTTGTCTGGAATTTTTAGCTCAGTCTGCTATGACTTCTCGGGCCAGTCGATTCAGGACAGGCAGTTCGCGCTTTAACAGGGCTGCCTTATCGCTCGCAGCCGGGCCGATCGGGACTGCCCTTTATTTGATCGGGGGCGGCCGGCGGTTTTAAGGCATTTAGGGGCACAACGGTTCAGGCCCGGGCGGAGAGCCATACAGATAGTGGATAAAATACAGTATATCAAGAAGATTTATTGACCCGTCGGCGTTGGCATCGCCGGCATCCATTGGCTGAGGCGACATTCCGGGCGGGCTGGCATAAATGAAATCTATGAGATATAGAATATCAGAGAGGTTAACAACTTCATCGTTGTTCGCGTCACCACAGATATACCCGGGAACTTCCTGCAAAACATAAGAGCTCCAGGGGCAGAAATACTCGACATAGGTAAGCCAGTACCACAGATTGGCCTCCACATATGAAGGACTGCCGTCGCAGATTTCAATAGAAATCTCAACGATATCCCAGAGGTTCTCCGTAAAATGCCAGCTCCAGTCGTAATTATAGCCGGCATTGCCGGTATCTATAAGACCGTGTATATGCAGGTATCGCTCGTTCTCCGGAAGGGCAAGCTGTGCTTCAATTCTGGCGATAACATCGGTGTCTGATGTTGCCGCAATGAAATTCTCTGATGAGGGGTGGTTCCTCATGGCAAATTCATAGAATTTCAGACCGCCGCCGAGACATAATTCGGACGTGCCGGCCAACCAGCATACCAGCGTAAAAATCAGAGCTATTGCGTATGGTAATTTATTTTTCATGCCGTTCAGTTGGTTTCAAAAGAAGTGAATATCTTTCAAAAAATTGTTGTGTATCAGTCCTCCTGAGTTCAGGCCAACTATGTATTTCATTCAGGATTTTAAACCGGGCTTTTCGTTTTGGTCTTGCTAGGCTGATCTGACAATTCCAATGTACATCAGAAACACTGTCTCATCAATGTTAATTGTAAGCAGGTGATAATTAGCAGATTAACGGAGCCGGTGTATTCCATATCCGTCGGCGCAAATCATATCCGCGCTGAAATCGGGCAAATTCGCTACTGCATCGGGGAAACGAAAATAAAAAATGACAAAATGAACCTATTTGGAGCAGTGCCTGACAGACAACACCCCGCAGCCTGCGGCGCGTTTATCTTTTGTATCCGATATCCCTTAAGAACTTATGCCGTTTTTTCTTGTCCTCGGCGGTTTCGATCCCTTTCGGCATAAAGCCGTCAATAACGCCCAGCACGCCGCGGCCCTGCACGGTTTCGCCGATTATCACCTGCACCGGATTGGCAGTGGCACAGAAAATGCGGCAGATTTCGGGGATCATCTTGATTCGAGGCAGAAAATTGATTGGATAAGCGTTGCGCATGTAGATAATAAAGCTGTGCCCGCATGCGATCGCAAAAACTGCCTCCTCGGCCAGCCTGACTAACTCCTCGCTGTTGCCGTCGGAGCGAATCAGACATGGTCCGGAGGCCTCGCAAAATCCGATGCCGAATTCCGCCGTGCTTGAAATACCGATCATTGTTTCGTAAAGATCCTCGACCGTTTTAATGAAATGCGTCATGCCGAAAATGATATTACAATCGGCCGGCATTTCAATTGGAACAATCTTGGTTTTCATCTATCCTCCTTGATTTGCTTGCTATTTCGAATTCTCTGCGGCACCCTTCCTGATGCTGATATACAGGATCGGGTCTCCGCGGACAATCCGGTCGACCACCTCCATACCGGAAATCACCCGCCCGAACTGGGTGTACCTGACATCAAGATGCGGCTGGGGCAAAAGAGTGATAAAAAACTGCGAGCCGCCGGTATCCTCGCCGGCGTCGGCCATTCCGACCGCACCACGGGCGTATGTCAGGTCGTTTTTCTCGGCCCGGATATAGTACCCCGGACCACCGTAACCGCCGTCGTGCGGGCCTCCCCCCTGTATCACAAAATTGGGGACAACCCGGTGAAAGATGAGGTCGTTGTAAAATCCCTTTTCCGCCAGGTTAATGAAGTTGTACACTGTCAACGGGGCGATGTCCGGGTACAATTCAAGTTCGATATCCCCCCTGGCGGTGCGGATAATCGCCCGGGGATTTTCCTTATGTTTTTTCAGGAAGGATCTGATTTTTCGCTTGTCGGCCAGCGCGATCGGCTTATTGACGAAGGCGGACTTGTCGACCTCGAGGTTCTCTTTATATATCCGGGCCGCTTCCCGGCTGACGACGTACTCATTGTCCATCAGTCCATGATACAAAATATCTTCGGCAATATCGTCGGCCTCATCGATAAGAAACTGCCCCGCTGCAACCACGGTCGAGCGCCGCAGGTCCGGATCACTCTTCTCGGCAGCCTTCATGATTGTGACCAGCTTGGGTAAATGCTTGCGCAGTCGTTTTTCGCCGATATAGTCGACCGCCGCAGTGACCATTACGTAGTCGGAGTCTTTAAGAGCGGTTTCAATATAATAATCGACATTGCCGGCGTCTATTTCGCAGAGCGATTGAAATGCGGCCATACGAACGCTCGTTGATTCGTGATTGAAAAGTGTGATCAGGCGGGGCTTGACCGTTTCTCCGCCGATCCGGCCCAGGGCCTCCGCGATTGTGATCGTCAGGTGCCGGTCAGGTATCTCCAGGAGAGTATCCATGAGTGGGATCGTCTCCGTGCCCCGAACTCTGCCCAAAAATCCGATGGCCGCCGCGCGGACGCTGGCAGGTATGTCTTCATATAAGATTGCGTGCGCATGGTCCGCCGCCAGCTCGGATTCCAACGCTCCAAGCGTTTCAAGGAACAGGACTGTCAATTTTTCGTCACTCTCGTTTTCATACCGTCGGACAAGGTACTCTATGGCTTTTGGCGTGTTGATGCGCCGCAGGGAATAGATCGCCTGCGCGACGACGTTATTATCGCGGTCGTTTAATCCGCCCGCAATCAGCCGCGTGGCACTCTCGCTTTTCGATAAGGCCAGGCCCCGAAGAGCCAGCGACCTGACAAAGGGGTCGCCGTCGGGAAGCCATTCCGCGTATAGGTCGGCCGCATCGGCTATACCGAGCCGGATCAGGGCATACAGCGCCGCGACCTGAACCGGGCGGACCTGATCGTTGCGGCAGGCCTGAACCAGTGCCGAAGCGGTCGCCTTACCGCCGCAGCGAAACAGCGCATATGCCGCCTGCTCTCTAACCCGATGGTCTTCGTGCGCAAGATAACCGGCCAGCGCAGCCGGAACTTCGGCCATGGAAGTGTCGGCCAGCAGTCCGACCGCCTGCAGGGTTGCCGCCAGCAGATCCGGCGGGAATATATCACAGTTGCGAAGGAGGCGGCGCGCGTGTTCCTTTCCCTCGCTCAGGCCGATGGCGAATGCGGCGATCTGCGCTACCTCCGGAATAGGATCATTAAGCAGGTCGAACAGGTGCTCATAGACATCGGTCTTGCCGATGCGCCCGATTGCCAGTGCCGCCCGCGCCCGTATCTCGGGATCGGTATCCGCAAGATACTCAACCAACTGCCGGGGAACGGTGCGGGTGTCTTCGTAAATGATAATTTTGGCTATTTTGTCGTACTTCCCCCGGGAAAAGTCAAACAGATCGAAATAGAACGCGGCCAGAATGGCCCCCAAAACGATTATGACGACAATAATTGCGATTGCTTTCTTCATAACACCTTATAAATGACCTGAGTATAAGATTGTTGTTCCTTTTTTAGTAACGCAAAGATCAACCTATCCGGACTTTTCGTCAACAAAAAATGGCCCGGTGATTTCGGGGCCTGATGAATGCTATGGGCATCATTTACCGTTTTTGCGAACCGGGGAAAACGTTCGGGCCGATTTCTCAAATGATGGCGATGACAGCCTTTTTAAATCATGTTGGAGCTTTTTGATCTTGTCGGGATCCAGCCGGCTCAGCCTGCGGGCAAAACGGCCGGAGGTGATCTCTGCAAGAACTTGCTTCATGTTGCGACTGACATTTTTGTCGATTACTTCGGGACCGGCCAGAAATGAGCCGTACCGTGCAGTTACGGAAATGCGGTCATACATTCCCTCGATTCCGTACTTCCTGATCAAGTCGACAATCAGATCAAGCTGGTAAGCCACCTCCAGATACGCTTTATCAGAGGAAAGGCCAGCATCCCGCAAGATGTCATACCCGGCTTTGATCAGCTGTGTCAGGCCGCCGCAGAGTACCGCCTGCTCGCCAAAGAGATCGCCGATTGCCTCATCCGCAAAGCTCGTCATTATCAGCGTCTCGCGGTCCACGTGCAGCCCCTTCAGAAGGGTGTTAAGGCGCGTTTTGGCCCGTCCGGACCCGTTTTGATGGATTGTGTAAAAAAAGCCGACTGATTTTCGTGCAAGAAATTTCTCCCGCACCGCGCTTCCCGGGCCGAGCGGCGCCAGAAGGATGACATCGGCATCGGGGGGCGCATTGACAATCTTGAAGTGAACTGCAAATCCGTGAAGGAAAACAAGGGTGCTGTGCGGCGCCAGATTGGGCAGAATCTCGCGGTAGAAGACACAACCATGAAGGTGGTCGGGCATTGCGAAAACAATCATGCGCGCACCTTTGACCGCGCGAGCCGTGGTGGTAATTCTTTTGAACCGATCCCTGCGCGCACAATTGCGGGATTTCGAGCGCGATGGCAGGCCTATCGTGACTTGCCACCCGGCGTCACGCAGGTTCAGCGCCCAGGCCCGGCCCTGCGAACCATACCCGAGAATGGTAATACTGGGGTGTGCTGTCATTTGCAGAATATAGCTCAAAGCCGCTTTTATGAAAAGGACTATTCGATATGATAATCATGAATCGAATAAGGCCATGCCCCACTGGGGAAATGGCATAATCCATAGCGGACTGCTATGTTGCACCCCCTCCGGCAGGCAACTCACGCGAATAGTTTACGGTTTCTGACACCCCGGGGGACAACACGGTTCCGGTTCCCCGATCGGCATAATGTAAATGAATTCAACAAGCCTCAGAATATCAAGCAGATTGATGTTTGAATTATCAACTGGTTCTCCGTCGCCGTTACAATCCAGAAGGGCGTCGCAGCCACCCGGATTGGGCGGGTCGCCTGTCGGCTCCTGGTAGACATAATCAACGATGTGCAGGATGTCCAGCAGGTTAACATCCTCGTCACTGTTGGCATCGCCAGGGTGCCCCCAGGTCAGGCAGCAGTTTAATTCGTTAAAAAGAACCGAAACATTGCCCGAGCTGGCATTTGCCGTGGCCAGATCGATTGCGCCATCATTATTGAAATCCGCATCACAGAGGTATCTGGGGCCGTGACCGACCGCATGCTCCTCGCCGGGAGCAAAAGTACCATCTCCATTATTCGGCAGATAGGAGATGGTGGCCGATGATTCATTGGCAACGGTCAGATCAAAATCGCCGTCGCGATCACAATCAACGGCTCGAACGCATGATGGAGAATTACCGACAGCGTAGACGATGTGAGTGGCAAAAGTGCCGTTACCATTATTTATCAATACCGAAACATTGTCAGATGACTGGTTGGCAACGGCCAGGTCGAGACACCCGTCACCGTTAAGATCACGGGAGAAAATTGAACGGGGATGGCCCCCGGAAGGATAGTCAACATGGCCGGTAAAAGACCCATTACCGTTGTTAATAAGTACAGAAATATTATTGCTTTCATAATTGGCAGTGACCAGGTCAATATGGGCGTCGTTATTAACATCGGCGCCGATCAGGGAAACCGGTGATGATCCGGCTATATAGGAAACCCGGTTTCCGAATGAGCCTGATCCGTTGTTGAAAAGAACGCGGACATTGCCGTCGAAGCCCGAGGTGACAGCAATATCGCAGCTGCCGTCGTTATTAAAATCGGCAGTGCAGATTGACATCTGATAGCCGATAGGGTAGGAAATCCAGGACCCGCATGAAAAATTCGAGTATTGGTTGAATATCCCGTTCCCGTCATTTTTTAATATTGTTACCCAGAGTACTATTTCTGGATTACGCCGCATGTAGGGATCCTCACCGACGGCCGCCAGGTCGATATCGCCGTCACGATCGAAGTCGGCCGCACAGAGGGCGTACGGTCTCGGGTAACCCGCGGTATAAGTACTGTGATCGGCAAAGGTACCGTCTCCATTGTTTAAAAGGACTGATATGTTGTCAGCCGTATAGTTGACCGTAGCCAGGTCAATGTCGCCATCATTGTCAAGATCGGCAGCAGCAATTGAACGCGGGCTGCTGCCAACCGGATAGGAAGAATCAGTGGTGAATTTCCCTGTTCCGTTGTCCACCGCCGTCGTGAAGGACCAGAGATATCCGTTTTCCAAATAAGGACCGCTGGTAAACTGGATATCCGGGGTCAGCGTAACCGTTACCATTTCCCCTGAAGCAAAATGCGCATCGGGGGTGAATATTGCAGTCCGCGTTCCGGATTCGTAGCTGACTGCTCCGGAATGCTGCCCCGTCACCGTGGCAGCGACCCTGAAAGTAGTTGTATTTATGCTTGCCTCATTCATGTCCTCCTCAAATGTTGCTAAAATGACGATGGTGGTTACGACGTTCTGCTCGTTTTGTCCCGGCGTCGTCCCGGTGACCTGCGCCGATACTGACGGGCCACAAAAAGGAAGCATAATTGCCAGAAGGACCGGAACACACAATTTCATTTTGTTCATATTCCCTCCTTATAGAAAAATTCTGTCTGCATTGGAGTACAAATCCTCAAAATCAACCGGAAAATATGCGAGTTCATAACCTGGCTTACATGGAATCCAGGCTTATTTATCAATGACAGCTATACCCCAGCATCAACAAACCTGTTCGATTGACTGGCATAACGCATTGCAATACAAGAAATATCAGGTTCTCACCTTTATTGCATAATACCGAGTAAAACAGCAATTGTCAACATCTCCTTTACCGCCGGGGTATGCCGGATTCTCATTGCGGATTCACCCTGGGCAGGTCTGCCGTTGCCGATCCATCAATTTGGACTGTAATGTTTTAATGGGTACAAACTTGTTTCTTCGTAGGAATTGTATTAACTTCCGCTGAGAAAGCGATATTTAATTGCATGAACATGGTCACATGGGAAGAAGGAAAGCCAACCCGAGAAAACACGCGGGGCCGAGGAAAGTGGAACCGGCAGGGCGCACTGGCAGGTTGTCGCTGATAGTGATGGTGGCGGCGGTAATGATTGCGGCCTTGGTATATCGGATTTTTTTCTATACCTCGAACGGGACGCCGGGTGCCACCACACCATCGAAACGTGCGACCACCGATTCCGGTTCACCGGAGTTTAAAAAGCAGGGTGAACTCACATTTTTATCGTCCGATGAAAGAGCGCTTGCAATGATAGACATTGAAATTGCTAACGATGATCTCGAACGGGCGGTGGGTTTGATGCATCGCGATGAGCTGGGGGAAAGACGCGGCATGCTGTTTATTTTCGCCCGCGAAGAACCGCGGTCATTCTGGATGAGGAATACTCATATCCCGCTGGATATCATTTTTGTCAATGCCCGGAAAGAGATTGTCTCAATACATAAAAACGCCATACCGTATTCGCAGGAAGAATTTCACTCCGGCGCGCCGTCATTATATGTTGTCGAGGTGGATTCCGGTTTTGTGGACCGTCACAGTATCAAGCCCGGCGGCAGGATTTCATGGTAGGTGCGGCCGAGCCAATCCTGAAGGCTGACCGCTCTTTCAGATTGTCATCTTTAACCGGTTCGATTGTCTCAGCGTTGGCGGGGATCACCCAGCCGGAGATGCCCCATGCCATATAAACCGTCACCCCCACGGGGCAGAATAAAGATATTATTGTAACCATGATCGACCGCCTCGATCGGAACCCGGATCATGTCAAGGCGCAGGCCCGGTGCACGGCTCAGATCGGCATATATGGTTTGAGTGGCAAGCACGGTGCTGTCCGAGCGGAAGTGCAGTACGTAGTTATCATTCTGATCAAGGCTGATTTCCAGAAAGGTGGAGTAGTACACCTTATCCAGCTCGACACACAGGCCGTCGTCAGTAATCAGAATGCATCCTTTTGCATCGCACGGGGTTCCCGGCTCTTGCGGATGGGTGACATGCCGGTACGCGACCCGATCCGGTGACCGGGACAGGTAATATTCCAGCAGATTGTCATACAACTCGCCCCCGGGTTTCCTGGTCACAGGGGTCAGTGCAAACGGGTGCGTCCAGGTGCTGTAAAAGCTCAGATCGGGAAGGAGATCAAACTGGGTGCCGAAATATAAGTTGAAAATGACGCGAAAGGTGTTGACCGAGCTGATCCGGTGGTACATTGGATTCTCGTCAATCCCCGGCAGATACCAGGCATTGAGAATCGAAAAACGCTCTTTCAGGTTGGTTGTCGCCGATCCCACCCAGCTGAGTTCTGACCCGGGGCCATGGTCGCTCTGCAATATTATAATCGGCTGCTGGTCGGGCGGACGATCAAGCAGTTCAGCTATAACCGCTTTCAACCGGCTGTTGATGTACGTCATCTGGCCAGAGTAACCAGCCCGGTATTCCTCGACCGTTCCCCCGGTTTCGTAATAATGTGATCCGTCGCCGAGGTTGAATACCCGATCCCGCTGGATGGGTTCGCCGTGGGGGCCGAAAACAAAGGGTGGGTGGGGGCTGACAATGTGGGCAAACACGAATTTTGGCAACGGGATTCCAAGATCCTCCGGCAGATTATCAAGAACGTGGGTGATGCGCTTTCGGTGCACATCGAATGGAGAATAGATGTAGCGCAGGATTATCGGCAGCGGCGTAGTGGAGTACAAAATATTCTGAAACTCGCTGGCGGTCCAGGTTGCCGAGATGTACTTATCGGCGCTCTTGAGTTCGGTGGAGCCATACCCGGAGGCAAAAGCGGCGATGGAATATCCCAGTTCCTTGAAGAGCCGGCACACGTCATTGTCCCAGAGCCGCTCGATCAGCGGAATGCGATCCTTTGACGCAGGATCGTACTCGCCAAGTTGACTGATATAGTCCATATTCATGGTCGCCGCCGTTGAGAGTAATGTCTGGCAGTAATTGGTGTGGCTGCTGTCGGCGATGAAAAAGCCGCGCCCCCGCAAAAAGCCCAGAAATCCGGAATTGTCGTAGCCGTACAGATTCCGCAGGATGTCTTCCCTTCCATACCCGTCAACTATGAGAAAATACACATCCGGCAATCTTTCGGGTAATTGGCCCGGGGTAAAGATCCGGCTCGTCGGAAGCTGGCGTTCCGGCCGGATGGCCGCGACCGCCGCACCCTGTATGATCTGGACGGCCACGAGTACCAGGCCCAGCACATTTAATATTCTGGTCAACGCACCAAGATCGCGGCGGGTTCTGACGGTCAACCGGATTCCCAGAAACAGGACGATAAGCCAGACGGGCATCAGGATTTTGTTCGGGCCAATCCTCAGCTGGCCGAGCGTAAATCCTATTTCGGGCATGGCGACTCTGAGATGCCCGTACGAAAAAAACAGTACAATGATAATTGTCGTTACCAGGCCGCCTTTGTAACGGCTTTGCAGGAATTTGCCCAGAAGCGGCGTGGATATTGCGGCAAAGCACAATACTGCTAACAGCGGGAGAATTGCCTCCTTCAGCAGCATCTCCCGGGCGTTCTGGGCATAGAGAAACAAAATGGGAAATGCCGCGAACAGCAGCGGGTGTATGACTCGTATTTTCACGGACGAAGACGTCATCGATGTTTCATCAAGTATAATATGCGTTTGCTGTTTTCAATCGCGGCGGTTTGTTCAATGGTAAAAATCCGGGAAAACGCTTTCTCAAATTCATCCCTTGTGTATTCGGGAAAAATGTCTTCCCGGCTTGCCAGCATCCGCTTTACCTGGGAATCATCCTTGGGAATGAATTCAATAATCAGCGTGCGCCCGATCTTTCCGAAAAACTGTGCGACACGGTCAAATGACACGTTATTGCCGATCGCCAGATGATGAATAAGTGCCAGTGCCAGCACCGCATCAGCCGGGGCGCGTTCCAGAAGCGAAAGCCGTTCCCGGTGCTCCCACCCGATACCGGGGCTGGGATTGGTTAGGTCTAGCACCAGCGGCAAAATCCTGGTTTCTTTAGCCCGGACGCACTCCCGGTAATTTTTTTCTACTGCAGCCGGGTCAAAATCGAAAGCAACGGTAAATGCTCCCCCGGCGGCAGCAATCCGGCTGAAAAGCCCGATGTTTGCTCCCAGATCCCAGACTGAAGCGGCTGAAGTGCGTTCGAGAAAGGCAGCAGCCAGTCTCTTTTTATGCTCCAAAGAGTCCTCATCGTAGTTGGTTTGGTCGTAGTAGTCGGCCCATACGGTTCCTCCGGGCTGCCAATTCAGTTTTCCGACACAGGATTCGAGATTATCAATAAGCCCCAGCAAGGCCTGCCTGCGCATTGTCCCGGCGGATGGGGTGACCTGCTTTGATGCAAAATGCTTCTGGCTTCTGGCGTGCAGGTGGATATGGGTCAATAATGATAACGACATTCTTGTCCGCCAGGGCAACAGGATACCGGCCAGATCCAGCGGGACACCGTCGATGTAAATTCGTGACAGTTGACCCAGCCTGACATCGCGGTAACACATCAGTGCCAGAGGAGCAAGAAAATGCTTACAGAACTGCCGGTAGGCCACCCAGGGTCGCCCCTCAAAATATCGAGCAAATGAAAGAGTATCAATCAAAATTGGCTTGCCGCTCATGAATTGTATATTGTAAGCGCTGGCGTCCTTGAGCACCATATCGTGTGCCATCGCCCTTTTCTGAATGTCCAGTATAATCAGAGCGGCGTTTTTCAACTGGCTAAAGCACCATTCATAGGGATAGGATATAAATGGTACCGGGCGGGGCTGTATTACCCGGTATGAAGTATCAGGCTGTGCTGGCGCCTCCTCGACTTCATCATGCGGTACCATCAGGTTAGCGTCCACCAGCTCTTTATAGAGGCCGGAGCTCATCAATAAATCGTATTCTGCCTGATAGGCGCGGTTTATCTGGCGGTAAAGGATACCATCGCGGCGGAAGATGAAACCGCTGGGATCACGGAACGAGGCCGCCAGCCGGCCTTCACTTTGATTGCTCACTGTCCTCGTCCTTTCCCGTGAAAAAGGACTTGACTCTTTTCCAGTATATCTTCAGGGCAAAGAGCGCCCCCAGTAACCCGGCCAGAATAATCTGAAGGAAATAACTACCGGAAGAGGGATCAATGTAAGCGTTCGCATCCGGGGTAAGGATTAATAGAATAAGAGATGAGAACGCAATAGGATCGGCAAGTTGTTTCAATCGTGGCAACCGGATAATATACTCCCGCTTCTTCGTCAAGTCCAAATGCTACAAACTTCCCGACGGACTGTCAAGCGATTTTGGCGTTATGTCTTGCCTGTCGGCCGATTTTCTCATATCTTGGGGAGCGAAGAAAATGCAACTTTAAATCCCCCCCGCGGGTAATAATAAATAATGAGGTACTGCAAATGGTCCCATCAGTCGTGTATGGCAGCTGCTGTTAGGTATTTGATTACTGGATACCGGGAGTAGCATATGCCATGAAAAAGTTCATATACCCGGCACTGGCAATTGTCATCATTCTGGGTGGGTATCTGATTGTAATTGCCGTTTTTTCAAAATCGGTTGAGATCCCCACCGCTCTGGTAGGTAGAGGGGAGTTTGCAATTACCCTTGATGCGAACGGGAGTGTGGACGCCAAGCGAGCATACACGATAACAGCACCGCGGGTCAGGGGTCTGCAGATAACATGGCTGGCACCGGAAGGATCAATGGTAAATGAGGGTGATCCGGTCATTAAGTTTGATGCCACCGAAAAGCTGGCCGACCTGGCGGAAAACGAATCAAGCCTTAAGATTGCCCAGAAAACACTTGAACGGGGACGACAGGAGTTAACCATACAGGAAAAGCAGCTCACGCTGGAGTTGAAAAAGGCAGAGCGCAACTATAATGAGAAAAAACATGAAGCGCCCAAGCTGGCCGAAGAAGCCAGGATTGAACTTGAGCTGGCTCAGCTCAATTGCAATGCAAAGCTTGACCAAATCAGAGCCGATGTTGACAAGTACGAACTTGAAGTGCAGCGCGCCCGGAACCGCGTGGATGAGGCAAAGCGCGAACTTGATCAAACAGCGCTTACCGCGCCCATTCCCGGAATGGTTGTCTATCTGGAAATCTGGAAAGGCGGTTCCATGGACAAGGTGCAAGAGGGCGATTCCCCGTGGCCGGGACAGGGGCTGGTCAATATTCCTGATTTGTCGGAGATGGTGGTCAACGCCGTGGTCTCGGAGGTTGACGCAAGCAAGGTCGATTCCGGCCAGTCGGTCATGGTCACTCTCGATGCGTTCCCGGACATCGTATTCGAGGGGAACGTTAACAATAAGGCAACGCTTGCGCGACGCAAGGAGCCCGGCTCCAAAATTAATGTCTTTGACGTTGAGGTTGGCATCCATAATAAAGATCCGCGTATAAAACCCGGGATGTCTGCATCCTGCAAGATCATTCAGGATCGTATCCCCGATGTGGTCTCCGTGCCGCTGGAGTCAGTCTTTGAAAAGGAAGGCAAGCTTGTGATCTTCCTGGAAAACAAAGAGCAACGGGCTGTCGAAGTTGGTCGGCGCAACGATATGAGTATTGAAATCATCTCCGGTCTTGACGGAGGCGAGCGCATTTGTCTGGTTGATCCGACTCTTGAGGAACAGGGGTTGCCGGGCGATAAAGCCACCGAACCTGAGCTTAACAAGGGCCGTCAGCTGAACAAAATCCCACGCGTTCCGAGACGTCGCGGGAGATGATGAACCGATGGAAACGAGTTTTCTCTATCGGATTTCATTTGAATCCCTGACCGCGCATAAGCTGCGCACCTTTCTCACCATGCTGGGAGTTATTATCGGCGTTGCTGCGGTGGTGGCGATGCTGTCAATCGGTGAGGGGGCCAAACAGGAAGCGCTGGAACAGATTTCAATTCTCGGAATTAATAACGTCATTGTCAACGCTAAGGTGCCGCAGATGATAAACGGCTCTGATGTCGGGCTGCAGCGCTCACCGGGATTATCGCTTGCCGATGGTGACAATCTCAGAGAATTTCCCGATCTTGTTGAAAACGTCGTGCCGCAACGCTTTGAACCGATCAGCACCATTTTCTATCACGGAAACGAGGCGCCGGTACGCGTGGTTGCCACGACTCCGAATTTTGTCTACTCGTCATCCATTGAGGTTGAAGAAGGGCGCTTTGTAAGCGAGCTCGACATCCGCGATTTCAGCCAGGTTTGCGTGCTCGGGGCCAAGGCCAAACGTGCTCTGTTTGCCTTCGATGATCCCATCGGCGAGAAGGTCCGGATCGCCGATCTGGATTTTGTCGTGATCGGCGTTATGGCCGACAAGTATATCGGCCGGGGAAAAGTCGAAGGCCTGGAATTGAAGAACCTTAACGAAGATGTCTACATTCCGTTCACCACGGCGCAAAAGAAACTTGAGCGAGCAAAAGCGCAAACTGAATTCGTTCATCGCCATTTTATTGCCTCCTCGTCCGAAGGAGGACAGGCATACAATACACCGGAAATTGACCAGCTAACAATAACTGTTACTGACTTGAAATACGTTCCGGCAGTTACAAGCCTGGTTGAGCGCATTCTGAAGCGGCGGCATGCCGGGGTCGATGATTATGATATCCTGGTTCCCGAATCGCTTTTGCGGCAGTCTCAAAAGACCCAGCAGATTTTCAATATTGTGATGGGCGCCATTGCGGGATTATCGCTGCTGGTTGGCGGGATCGGAATCATGAATATCATGCTGGCATCAGTACTTGAGCGAACTCGAGAGATCGGGGTACGTCGCGCTGTCGGTGCCAGGCGGATTGATATCATGCGGCAGTTCCTTATTGAAGCGGTCACAATCTGTCTGCTGGGGTGTGCAATCGGTATTGCCCTGGGTTTGATCATATCACGGGGCATAAGCTTTTACGCGGAGTGGCCAACCATTGTCTCCGCCTTCTCGATTGTGCTGGCGGTCGGCGTTTCAACCGCGGTTGGTTTAATATTCGGACTTTTTCCAGCTCATAAGGCATCCAAACTTGATGTAATAGAGGCCCTGAGATATGAATGAAGGCTTGTTCCGACGAGGCAAGTATTTGAGAAATCTGCTGTCGCGAGGTAGACATATTTACCTGCCGGCATTGCTGGCAGTCATGGCTGGTATCATGCTTTCGATGAATGCCCTGGCCCGGACTATCACTCTTGAGGAGGCGCTTGATATCGCCATAAATCAGACCGCCCGGGCAGGCATGGTGGTAGGAAATCTGGAGGTTTCAGAACAGAATTATTTTGCACGAAGAATAAACTTCTACCTGCCCGAGATCTCCATCAAAGGGGCGGTTCCGTCGTATTCCGTGGATGAGTCATATCGCTTTTTCGGCGGAGCTACCAAGAAAAGGCTGTATAAAACCCGTGATCTCGGTTTCAACTCCTTTATAGAATTAAACCAGAGCCTGCTGACCGGCGGCGATGTAATAGTAACCGCCAATCTTCTCTCCCGGGAAGATCGTTACCCGAACACCAGGCCGGATGTTCCCTATGGAACCTTCATCGACGAAATTACTCGTCAGGGATATTTCACGTTCAGCTATACCCAGCCGCTTCTGAAAGCTTCCAGCTCGAAATATGAGCTGAACAACACCAGGGACGATTATGAGATGGCCAAGCTGGCCAGAATTGAAGAGGAAACCGCGTTGAAAAAAGAAGTGGTCGAGGCTTTTATGGGTATGATGCAGATGTCAATAAGACAGAAACTTTACACTGACAAGCTCGAATCAGCACGCTTACAGGTCGGGATTGATTCGATCAAGCTGATTGATGGAGTGATCTCCGAGGAGGATTTTCTCTTGTCGCGGTCGGAACATCTCGACGCCGAGCTGGATCAATTTGAAATAGAAACCTCGCTGGAGGAAAAAAGGCGGGAACTGGCTATACTCCTGGACTGGGATGTTGAAAGCGATCTTATCCCTGTTGAACCGAGCATAACCGATCATATTGATGATACAGAAAGGCAGGAGATTCTAAATTCATGGGAATCCAGCGTGCCGATCGGGAAAGCGCAACTGCAATATTCCAAGGCCAAACGCGAAGCTGATTATCGCTCGTCCGGCCACGGGTTAACCGGGGATTTGACCGCCGACTATTCAACCGGCCAGGGAAATGTCAGGGTTGACGGGGCTCGTGAGGAGATTGATACCCGGGGCTGGGGTGTCTCGCTGAATTTCTCTTATCCCCTGTGGGACGGAGGCTCTTCCGGCGCCGCAGTCAAGGCGGCGAAACTGCAGGCCCAGCAGGCGAAGCTGGAGTTTGACCGTCAAAAACAAAATACCCGTGCTGAGATCATTAATCTGGTCAACCAGCTTGACGTCAGTTATCGCCGACTGGGTATTATGCAAAAACAGGTCGAATTAGCCCAAATCCGACTCGATATCGCGCAGAATAGGCTTAGCGACGGGCAAATCTCCGAGATTACCTACCTGGAAAGCGAAGTCTTCTGGCTGGAATCAAAAGACCAATACCTGGAAGAATTGAAAAAGTACCTGCTCAATCGAATTGAGATTGCAGGCAAATTCATCAGTGAGTAGCAGAGAAGCCTGCAGCAGTACCCCTTCCGTCATAATTCTCACCTTTGGTCAATCTGTACGGCCTTTCCAAGTGCTCTGAGCTTTAAGTTTTTGACTTTGGGAGGGGAATGTCTATTTTGGGCCTATGAAATCCCGGTCTTCGAAGCCCCCACTGATCCTTGCCGATATCGGGCTGTTTTACGCTGCTGCCGTCTGGGGGGCGACCTTTTTCATTGTCAAATCCGTCCTGAATGAAATTGACCCGGTGGTGCTGGTTGGCTATCGCTTTCTGATCGCCGGCTCAATCTTATTAATCTGCCTTCTTTTCAAGCGTCAGCCGGTCGGCGCGGGTCTGGGGCGGGCGGCATTTCTCGGGTTGCTTCTCTGGTTCTTATATGTGCCGCAGACCATGGGCCTCGAGTATACCACAGCTTCCAATTCCGGTTTTATCACCGGCCTGTTTGTCGCCTTCGTCCCGATTTTTCTGCTTGCTATATTCAAACGCCGGCCGACCGTAATGGAACTGGTTGCCTCAGCCGTATCGCTCTCAGGACTGTGGATACTGACCGGCGGCCTGGTTGATATCAACGTCGGCGACATATTGACGGTTGTGACAGCAATGGCGTATGCCCTGCATCTTCTGTATGTTGACAGATACATGAAAATCGGGGTCAACCCGTGGATTACCGCCTGCCAGCAATTCTTAGTGGTAGGTTTTCTGAGTATACTGACTGCTCTTTTATTCAATCTGCCTTTCGGGGCAGGCTCGGCGAAGAGCGGGATGACGGTTCTCTTTCTGGCGCTATTTCCCACCCTTTCGGCGTTCGTGATTCAAATGCTGGCGCAGAAGGTCGTGATGCCGCTGCGGGTTTCACTGGTCTTCGCTCTGGAGCCGGTATTCGCGGCGGTGTTTGCCTGGACACTCGGCGGTGAGGCGTTTATTGCTCGCCGTGCTCTTGGGGGGTTGTTGATCTTCGCAGCACTGCTTATTTCTGGAATGTCCACCCCCATTCGACGCGGAAAGTAATACCAACTGGGTCTGGAATCGACCGGATAATCAGCAGCGTCGAAAAGTCCACCTCGTGCGTAGACAATTACAGTCCTCCCCTTTTCAAAAACGGAAAATCTCAGAAAATCGGTCTTTCCGGCATATTCAGTAGCGCGTGGACTTATGCGGGATTCGACGTAACCCGTTGTTTTGTTATAGATTAACAGAAAGGGAAATATGGGCGACAAAAACTGTTGACATTAGTGGAAATGACGATATATATTAAAACTCAGAAATTACAGAAATATCAGAAATGTCAGAGTCGAGCAAAATTAAGGAATATTACACAACCACTCAAGCGGCGAAAATTCTCTCGGTTTCACCTGATACCGTGTTGAAATGGGTACGCGCCGGCAAGATCAAATCGCGGCGGACCCTTGGGGGGCATTTTAGAATTCCCGCTTCCGAGGTGGAGTTCTCTGCGGTTAAAGAGGCTGCCGCCGCGAAACATCCTGCGCCAGCCGCAGAGCCGCTGGCTTATCAGTACTGCTGGGAATATTTGGCCGGCAGCGGCGAGATAAAACCGGAATGCCGGGAGTGTCTTACGTACCGGTCGCGTTCCCGCCGCTGTTATGAGCTTCGAGATCTTCCGGACGGGCTCGGCTGTCTCCGCATGTTTTGCCAGACGTCGTGCCAGGATTGTGACTATTACAACCTTGTCAATGGTCAGGGAGTGACTGTGCTCATTCTCAGCGAGAATCCGGCGATTATCAGGAATCGGAACAGGCTTGAGGAATCCGGCGGGCTTCATCTCAAATTTGCTGAAAGCGAGTATGAATGCGCGACCCTTATCCAGAAATTTCGCCCCGACTATGTCGTTTTGGATTGCGCTTTCGGCCGGAAAAGGACCAGTATGATTTGCATGAATCTTTTTAATGACCCTCGAATCCCGGTTCCCAGGATCATTCTGGCGTCAAAGATCAAGAAGCTCAAGGACTATTGTGATAAGGAAGTGTTCGGCTGGATTAAGAAGCCGTTTGCAGTGGAACAACTTGAGGAGTGCATTCAGGGGGCAGAAGCAACGGAATAATAAACGTGGACCATAAATTTCCGAGGAGTATGCAGCATGTCTGATGAACTTCGGGTGAAAAACGCAGTTATCCGGTTAGCGAAGGGTGATATCACCGATATGGAGATTGAATCCTTTGTGTACTATGCACAGCATGATCTCGCACTGGGATCGGGTTTCGGCACCGCAATCGCCATGCGGGGCGGCCCATCCATACAGGAGGAACTCAAGCAGTACGGGACACTAGAGACGACGGGGGTAGTGATAAGTTCGGCCGGTAGTATGAAAGCCGAGCATATTATACATGCCGTCGGGCCGCGTTTCCAGGAACATGATCTTGAGAGTAAACTGCGGACGACAATCATCAACTGCCTTACACTGGCTGACGAAAAGGGAATCAAGAGTATTGCCTTTCCGGCGATGGGGGTAGGGTTTTACGGCGTTCCTCTTGGTGTCAGTGCTGAAATAACGCTGGGTACAATTCTCGAATATCTGTCAGGTCAGACCGGGATCGATGAGGTGGTTATCAGTCTTCTGGACAATCGCGAATACCAACCGTATCAAAAACAATTTTCGGCCATGAGCCAGGGAGTAGAGGAGAGGACATGAGCGATTTCCTACACTTTTCCGAACATACTCTTCAAGAGGTGGCGCTTAGCTTTATGGCGCTGGTTTATATCACACGGCTAATCTGGCTTCTGCACTTCGCGGCGGGCCGGGAACGCCAGGCGCCGACCGGTTCGAAGGATACCAATCCGACAAAAGGTTTCATTTATTCCTGGGCCAATATTGCAATGCCCTGGGCGATGGAGAGTACCCGCACCAAGTTCTTTTTGTATCTGCAGTTTGTCTCTTTTCATCTGGGAGTAACGGCGGCGATTGCGCTGTCGTTCGTTATTCCGTACGCTCCTTCGCTGCTCGACTCCCCCGCCTTAGTGATCCTGCTGCAGACCATAATCGGGCTGGCCTTTATTGTGGGCGTCATGCGGATTATCCGGCGCGTGGCGGGTCCGTACATGCGCGCTATCAGTTCACCTGACGACTACTTTTCGTTGCTTCTTTTGACCGTCTGGTTCGCATTTGCTTTTCTTTCGGTGCCCAACAGCACCGCAGGCGGTGAATGGCACCTGATTATCTACTTTATTCTGACAGCGTTCTTTTTAGCTTATGTTCCGTTCAGCAAGATCTCGCATTACCTGTATTATCCCTTTACGAGATATTACCTTGGCAAGACAATGGGAAGGCGGGGTGTGTACCCGGTCCGTCGAATTCCGCGGTCCGACACCACCCGGACGGTTCAATGACAATCAGCATATGGAGATTATAATGGGCAATAAATCCAGATCATATAAAGCAGAGAAGGTCATTCAGGGAATGGGGCGGAAGCTGAATCGCCAGATGGTCGGTTCCCTGCTGGCCTGCGTGCACTGCGGCAATTGCACCGATTCGTGTCATTATGTTTTGGCCAACCCGGGCGATCCGACTTATGCCCCTGCGTACAAGGCAGATCAGGTCAGGAGATTCTTCAAACGCCACTATGATTGGACCGGCCGGGTGCTCCCCTGGTGGGTAAAGGCAAAAAGCCTGTACACCGATGAGGAACTTGAAGAACTCAAGGACACCGTATTCGGTAAATGCACCAATTGCCGTCGCTGCACTCTGAATTGTCCGATGGGGGTCGATTATGCCACCTTCAACCGTATGACTCGCGGGCTGCTGGTATCGGTGGGGATTATGCCGGAGGGTGTCGCGGTGGTCAGCAAGGACCAGTGGGAGATCGGCAATCAAATGGGCGTGCTTAAAGAGGATTATCTGGAAACGCTGGAGTGGCTCACTGAAGAACTGCAAGCGGAGCATGGCGCGGACTATCCCGGGATTCCGATTGACAAGATGGATACCGACGTGGTCTATTCCATCAATCCCCGTGAGGTTAAATATGATCCGCGAACCATCTCGGACGCGGCCTTGATTTTCAACGAGGCTGGTGAAAACTGGACAATGCCCAGCGAAGGCTGGGATATGACCAATTTCGGACTGTTCTCCGGTGATGATGATCTGGGTGGTGCGGTGGCGCGCCGTCTGTATGAGAAGGTTGCAGAACTTCGCGGCAAAACGCTTGTAATCTCAGAATGCGGGCACGGTTACCGCTCAACCCGGTGCGAGGGACAGAACTGGGCCAAGTGGGACATCAATTTTGAGATGGAAAGCTCGGTGATTACCATGCTGCGCTACATTAAAGAAGGGCGCATCAAGGTGGATAAGTCCAAGAATACCGAGCCGGTCACCTTTCATGATTCGTGCAATAACGCCCGCAGCTGCGGCCTGTTCGATGAGCCGCGCGAACTGTTGAACCTGGTTTGCTCCGATTTTCGCGAGATGTATCCCAACCGAAGCGAGAACTATTGTTGCACTGGCGGCGGGGGTGCGATGTCGATGTCCGAGTATACGCCCCAGCGATTGAAATCGGCCAAAATCAAGGCTGATCAGCTTCGCGCCACGGGCGCCACGGCGGTAGTCACCTCGTGCCATAACTGTGTCGATGGACTCACCGACCTGATTAAGCATTATAAGCTGAACATGAAGGTCACGCAACTGGTGAACCTGGTAGCCAATGCTCTGGTTATCGAGAAGGAGGTCGCGGTGCCGGCCGAAGTTGTTACGGCCGCCGCCGAAGGTGAATTGGCCGGGTATCGGATACTGGTGGCCGACGACGAACCGGACTTTGTCACTTATGCTGCTACAGTGCTTGAAGACCACGGAGCGGTAGTGCTGCGGGCGTATGACGGCGATGAAACCCTTGAGATAGCCCGTCGCGAAAAGCCGCATCTTTTGACGCTTGATATCAAGATGCCGGGGAAGTCGGGAATCGAGGTATTTGAAAGCATTCGTAATGATCCCGAATTGAAAACAATGCCGATTTGTATCATTACGGGAAAGCCGGAACTGAGAAAGCTGATTTATGAACGGGCAGTACTGCCGCCTGAAGGGTACGTTGACAAACCAATTGATGAGGAAAGGTTATTGCGTAATATCAAGAAGATCCTCAAACCGGTCCATAAAGACGAGGAGATTGAGAGTCGCAAATAGCCTGTAGGAACCGCGCAATGGATAACATATACCGGGAATATTTTGCTGCGATGCCCTGCTTTTTGACCGTGCAGGATCGCGATTTCCGAATTATTGAAGCCAACCGGAGCTTTCTGAAAAATTTCGGAGATCCCGAGGGTCGCTTTTGTTACCAGGTATACAAACATCGCCCGGAGAAATGCGAGGTTTGCCCGGTTGAGCGAACCTTTCGCAATGGTGAACCCTATTACAGTGAAGAATTGGTTAAGACCCTGGATGGCAGGGAGGTATGGGTGATCGTGAATACCACGCCCATACGCGATGAAGCCGGCAAAATTGTCGCGGTGATGGAAATGTCAACCGACATCACCGAAATCAAGCTTCTTCAAAAACAGCTCAGCGAAAGTCAGGAACGTTACCGGCTTCTTTTTGAGGAGGTGCCGTGCTATATCTCAATCCAGGATAAAGACCTGCGAATCGTCGACGCCAATCGCTTCCATCGCGACGCCTTCGGTACCTCTTACGGCAGCAAATGTTATGAAGTCTACAAGCATCGCACCACAGAGTGCCAGCCCTGCATTGTCAGGCAAACCTTCAAAGACGGCAAAAGCCGAACCCATGAGGAGGTCGTCACTTCTCGCAACAACGAGCGGATAAATGTCCTTGTTTGTACCGCACCCATTAGAGACGGAAACGGCGAGATTGAAAAGGTGGTGGAGATGAGCACCGATATCACCCAGATTCGTCAGCTTCAGGACAAGCTCACCTCGGTGGGTCTGCTGATCGGATCGATCTCACATGGTATTAAAGGATTGCTCAACGGTCTGGACGGCGGCATTTACCTGGTTAATTCCGGCCTGATGAAAAACGAGCGGGAGCGAATCGACCGCGGCTGGGAAATTGCCTTACGCAATGTCGATCGGATTCGCAGTATGGTAATGGACATTTTGTATTATGCCAAGGATCGGGAGCCTGACTGGCAATCTATCTCCACCGCCGCCCTGCTGGACGATGTCTGCGGTGTCATGAAGGAGAAAGCCGGAAAACTGGGCATTGATTTTGTGTGCCACAGCGACCCCGGTATTGGCGATTTCGAGGGCGATCCGCAGGCGGTTCGTTCCCTTCTGGTAAACCTGATTGAAAATTCAATGGATGCCTGCCGGATCGACACCAAAAAGTCCAAGCATAAAATTGCCGTTAAGGTGAGCGGCGATGCCCGGTGCGTTCAATTCGATATCTCAGACAACGGGATCGGCATGGATCGGGAAACCCGTGAGAAAGCATTCAGTCTCTTTTTCTCCTCCAAGGGCGCCGGGGGTACCGGCCTTGGGTTGTTCATCTCCAACAAGATTGCCCAGGCGCACGGTGGGAATATCGTTGTAGAATCGACCGAAGGGGAAGGCAGCCATTTCGTGGTGAAGATGGTAAGAAAACGTTCCGACGATCACAAAAAGGAAGTTGTCTCTGAATAATTATCGGAGGAAGTACTATGTCTCAATCAAAGAAAATCCTTATCGTCGATGATGAGCCTGATATGGTGGAATGGCTGGCAGCTTTTTTCCAGGATAATGGCTACGAGACGATTTATGCCTATGACGGCTTTGACGGCTATGAAAAGGCCAGGTCGGAGCAGCCGCATCTGATTACACTTGATATCAGCATGGACAAGGAATCAGGTATAAAAATGTACCGCAAACTGCACGAGTCGGAAGAGACGGCACATATCCCGGTAATCATACTGACCGGCGTTTCTCCGGAGTTAAAGGGATTTATCGAACGACGCAAACAGGTCAATCCCCCCGCCGCGTTCTTCGAAAAGCCGGTTGAAAAAGAAACCCTGCTTAAATCTGTTAGGAAGTTGATCGGATAAATCAGAGTCGAGGCAGATCCTCGCCGTCATGGGCGGTCCGGCCGTGGCGCGCATTCTCCCCGAACAATAAGCATATACCAGTGTGCTGGCCGGCTTTTGACATAGGCCGGAAGCGTGTTTTGCTATTCTCACGCACCACTTGCACTTAAACTTCCCTTTCGATTAGCCGATATTACAAGGATCAGCAGCACTGTCAGCGTGCTGAAAGCTACCTGATCGGCGCTAACCTGACCAATCCAATCTGGTTGAAACCCAAAAAACCGCCAGCAAGACTGCGTATATTGATCGGGACAGCGGTAACAATGCCCTCCCTGAAACACAAATCCAAGTCATTGTCTCTCAAGTCACTATACTGATGCAAGGCCTTTGCCGATTGATTGGTGTCTATATTGCAAGAGGCCTGTGAACGGAGAAAAATACACCTTGTCGTCAATGGCATGGGATGTTTTCGAAAGTTCAAACCCATGTCCTATGAAAATAACATTAAAATCATTTTGAAAGCGACTGCCTTTTACATTAATTGGCCGCTGTGAGTGGCGGGTTGCCATGATATGAGAACAATTGAAAACCACAAATAATGAGGTGTGACGTGCCAAACAAGAGCCTCGATGAAATTTGCGTAAACACACTTCGCTTTCTTTCGGCCGATGCCGTTCAAAAAGCCAATTCGGGGCATCCCGGGCTGCCGTTGGGGGCGGCCGCGCCAGCGTATTGCCTCTGGGACCGATTCCTTAAATTCAATCCCGGGAATCCCGTCTGGCCGGACCGCGATCGCTTTATCCTTTCGGCCGGGCATGGTTCGGCATTGCTGTATGCCCTGCTACATTTAACCGGATTCGATCTACCTCTGGATGAGATCCAGAATTTTCGGCAATGGAACAGCCGCACCCCCGGTCACCCCGAATATGGAATGACTCCCGGGGTGGAAGCCACCACCGGCCCGTTGGGGCAGGGGATCGGCAATGCCGTAGGGATGGCGATAGCGGAAACAGCTCTGGCGGCACGTTTCAATCGACCCGATTCTACGGTGGTTGATCACTATACCTTTGTTCTTTGTGGCGATGGTGATCTGATGGAAGGGATTGCCTCGGAGGCGGCCTCACTGGCCGGGCATTTGAAACTCGGCAAGCTTATTGTCCTGTATGATAGCAACAGGATTACCATTGAAGGTAACACCGATTTGAGTTTTACTGAAGATACGGTTGGCCGTTTTCGGGCTTTTGGATGGCATACCCTCCAGGTAGAGAACGGTAATGACTTGGACTCGGTTGCCGTTGCGATTGAACAAGCCCGGCAGGAACGGCAGCGGCCATCTTTGATTGAAATTAAAACCCATATCGGCTATGGCAGTCCGAACAAGCAGGATTCCGCATCCGCGCATGGCGAACCGTTGGGCGAGGAGGAGCTCCGTCTGACAAAGAAAAATCTGGGTTGGCCTGAGGACAAACCGTTTTATATCCCGGATGATGCGCGCGCGCATTTTCGGCAGGCTATTGAACGTGGCAGAAAACACCAGGAAGACTGGGATATTCGATTCCGGGCATATGCCGCTCAATATCCGCAGGCTGCGGCAGAATTCCGGCGAGCGGTGCAAGGTGAATTACCTGACCATTGGGACCGCGATCTGCCGGGTTTTGACTCTGCTGAAGGCGAGCTGGCGACCCGCTCGGTATCCGGCAAGGTGCTCAATTCACTGGCCCAGTATCTGCCGGAACTGATTGGAGGTTCCGCCGACCTGGCTCCCAGCAATAAGACCCTGATTGCCGGAAGTGGTGATTTTTCATCATCAGACAGAATGGGGCGCAACCTGCGCTTCGGAATTCGCGAGCATGCTATGGGTGCAATCATTAATGGAATTGCTCTTCATCGGGGTTTCATTCCTTACTGCGGGACCTTTCTTATTTTTAGTGATTATATGCGTCCTGCCATCAGGTTGGCGGCCCTGAGCAGTTTGCCGGTAATTTATGTCTTCACACACGACAGCATTGCCGTTGGCGAGGATGGCCCTACCCACCAGCCGGTGGAACAGCTGTTGAGCCTGCGGGCAATACCGGACCTGGTGGTAATGCGTCCGGCTGACGCTAACGAGACTGTCGCATCATGGCGGTTTGCTATAGAGCACCGCAATCGTCCGGTTGCCCTTATCTTGAGCAGACAAAAGCTACCGGTTCTTGAGAAATCGCGCTATCCGCAGCTTGCCGACTGTGTGTCGAAGGGGGGGTATATTGTCGCAGACACGGATGAAAACAGCGAGTTGGATATAATAGTCGTAGCCACCGGTTCCGAAGTGCATCTGGCCCTTGACGCACGGGAAGAGTTGGCGCATGAGAATATCAATGTCCGCGTGGTGAGTTTCCCCAGCTGGATTCTTTTCGAAGAACAGTCTGACGCATACAGGGAGAGTGTCCTGCCGAGCGGAGTTCCGATTCTCGCCATCGAAGCCGGTCGCTCGCTGGGCTGGAAATCATACGTCGGGCCGTCTGTTTCCGTAATCGGCATTGACTGTTTTGGC
Source organism: Candidatus Zixiibacteriota bacterium (assembly GCA_020343475.1). Taxonomy (GTDB): domain Bacteria; phylum Zixibacteria; class MSB-5A5; order GN15; family PGXB01; genus JAFGAL01. The sequence goes on along the minus strand of CP070796.1, from coordinate 2,530,372 downwards.
CTTTCCGCACCTGGCAAGGTGGTGCTGAACAAATACGGTTTTAACTTGGAGAATGTCTGCGACCGGGCTCGCAAGCTGGCAAAGTGCCGGGTGTAATTGTCCCATAGTAACAGAACGGAGCCGCAGCATATATTGAAAACCTGAAAACCAGCAATCCGGTCACTCTGCTGACGATACCTAATTAACTGCCAGCAATCGAATACAAGGGGACAGGGAATACGAGTAAAAACATCATCAGCAGCCGGCCCACCGGGAGATGTGTATCAAAAGTCGTTACCCGCTGAGTTCTGAAATAATCACATTA
>CP070796.1:2511876-2529968 GCA_020343475.1 Candidatus Zixiibacteriota bacterium | reverse complement strand
ACATTAACATTGACGACTGCGATTACCTGCTGGTGGCCGACTCCGATCCGGAAGCCGCCCTGATCAGAAAAGAGCAGGCGCATCAGGTGCAGAAGGCGTTGATGCAGCTGGAATTGGCCGACCGCGAAATTATTATGCTGAAACACCTCAGGGACCATTCCTACAACGAAATCTCAGCGCTGCTGAATATCCCGAAGGGGACGGTTATGTCGCGGTTGTACTACGCCAGGAAAAAACTGGCCAGACTTTTGCTTGATTATGAATGAATGCAGGGAAAATAGATATCATGTCATGCTGTCCGGATATATCGACGGCGAACTGACGCCAGAAGAAACGGCCGAGTTTGAAAGGCATCTGGCCGGAAATCCGGAACTGCAGCGAGAATTGGAAGCATTCCGCAAGCTCAAGGAGGTGACCGGCGCCGTGAAATACGCAGATATACCAGAAGCAGTCTGGGAAGGATATTGGGCCAGTCTCTATCGCCGGTTCGAACGCAATACCGGCTGGATACTTCTCTCAATTTCAGTAATTATTCTGGCCACGCTGGGTTGTTTCTACCTGATCAGGGATTTCTTTATGGGTCCGCAGTCTCCGCTATTACTGAAAATCGCGGTTGGATCCGGAATCCTGGGATTTATTTTCCTGGCCGTTTCGGCAGTCCGGGAAAGGATATTTGCATACAAACGTGACCGATACAAAGAGGTGCAGAGATGATAATCACTACAACCCACACTTTTCCGGACAAAAAAATCGTCAGGAATCTCGGCCTGGTCAAAGGCAATACTATCCGTGCCCGTAATCTTCTCCATGATATTATGGCCTGGCTCAGAAACATTGTCGGCGGAGAGATCAGCGATTATACCAAGATGTTCGCGGAAACCCGCGAACAGGCGCTGGACCGGATGATTGAGGAGGCAGTTAAACTGGGTGCCAATGCCATAGTGGACGTGCGTTTCTCCACATCGTACATAATGCAGGGAGCCGCTGAGTTGCTGGCCTATGGCACCGCCGTTGTAATCGAATAACAAGAATTGTCCCGCCGGATGATATCTCTTATCCTCCTGGCCTCGCCTTCAGGCGGTTTACGGTACATCGTCTGCCGGAATCACTTGCAGATTTTTACCACTTCCGGGAATCTGCCGTTATATTGCAAAAATCGAATTGGCAGAAAAACGGTGACCCCGCAATGAGAAAATATATCACGATTCCAAACAAGACTGCTGTATGGCTCGCGACTTTTTTCATCGCCGCCGTATTTTTCGCTTTGTTGCGTTTTCTTTTTTTAATGGCTCATCTCGACCTGCTCCAGCAGGGCAGGCCAGCGACAATACTGGGGGCCTTCTGGCGCGGCTTTCGATTTGATGCGATGATTCTTTCGATAGTGCTGTTGCCTTTGGTCATAATTTCACTGTACCCTGCTGTCAGGTTTACCGCGACAAAAATCCGCAATATTTTCACTTTAATCCTTACCGTCCTTTTTGCCCCTTTATTTCTTCTCAGCATTGCCGACATTCGCTTTTTTGAAATCTACGGCAGTCGTATGAATTTCTGGGCCGTGGAATATGTCGAACATACCGATTTATTCTTATACAGCATTACCAGTGATATATCGTTCTGGAAACTCCTGATCCTCTGGCTCCTGGTTGTATTTGCCTTCTGGTTTGTCCTTCGGCTGGCATTTCGCAGGTTGAGCCGATATCGGCCGCGTACCCGCTTCTCAACCAGGATCGCATTCAACCTGTTTGTTGTTGCCTTGCTGGCATTCGGCATTCGAGGGCGCCTGGGCATGAAGCCGCTTGACTGGGGAGCGGCCTTTTTCTGCCAGGATCAATTTGTAAATCAATTGGCGCTGAACAGCGTCTACACGCTGGCACACTCGATTTATGAGGAGTGGCAGGATGGAAGGTCCCTGGCCGAACCCGAGAAAAGCCGTTTTTCATTTTTCCCGATTGACCAGGCGCACAAAACAGTTCTCCAAATGCTGAACATTGACGGGCCGCCGCAGGATTCCTTTTCTCTGGCCAGGAAGGTGCATCGCGATACCCGCCCGGATTTTCTGCCGAATCTCATTGTGATCCTGATGGAAAGCTGGTCAAGCAACAGAATCGGCGCCCTGGGCTCCGATCTCAATACTTCTCCCTGCTTCGACCGACTGGCTTCAGAGGGAATTCTCCTCAGCAACTTCTACGCCAACGGCATCCGTACCAACCGCGGGCTTCCGGCGATAATCTGTTCCTTCCCATCGCTGCCAGGTCGGTCGATAATGAAACGCTATGCTGCCGACTACCCCTTCCGATCATTGGCCGAGGTTCTTGGCCAATCCGGCGTAACGTCGATTTTCGCCCACGGCGGCGATATTGCATTCGATAACATGGAAGGCTTTTTGCGTTCGGTCGGGTACGACATATTTTATGGCGAGGATGATTTCGGTAACGCTGAGAAGCTGGGGAAGTGGGGTGTTGCCGATCATGCTTTCTTTGAGCGCCTGGCGGATGAGATGGCGGACTTTCCCCGGCCCTTTCATATGACCGCGCTGAGCCTGAGTTATCACGATCCGTATCTGATCCCTGACAATCGCTTCAGGCAATATGACGACACCGTTCCTGACAGCCGCAAGCTCAATACCTTTTATTACACTGACTGGTCGCTGGGACGGTTTTTTGAGAAAATGAGAAGCATGCCACTGTTTGACAGCACCATCTTTGTCATCACATCAGATCACTGCCCGCATCAGACTGGCCGGTATCCGCTTTCACCGAGAGATTTCAACATCCCGCTGCTGATTTATGCACCCGCAATAATTGGGGATTCGGGACGTATTGTCGAGACAATTGCAAGCCAGGTCGACATCATGCCAACTCTGATCGGATTGATCGGTCTTGACACCGACATAAACTGCTGGGGACGAGATGTTCTTGCATGTGAAAGCGACGACTCTGGTTTCGCGATTATTGTTGCCGATGAGAAACTGGGTTTAATTGAGGGCTCGCTGTTTTACTTTCACTGGGTAGGCGCGGGAAGGTGGATGTACAATTTACTCGATATGCCGTACCTTGAAACAAACCTGACCGACGCATTTCCAGAGACAGCCGTCAGCATGGAAAGACGGCTTGACTCGTACATACAGCTGGCGAGTTTTCTCTCGCGAGGCGGAAAGAAAGACTGAGAGAAACAGCGTTCCGGCAAAGAGGATTTCGAGGATTGATCGATCTAGAAGTGCATACTACCGCATTATTCTCACCCGGAATTGAAACCCGGGTTTATTCAATCTCGTATTATAGGCAGAAAGTCAAAGGCAGGTGATGGTATGGGAAAGATAATTGGAGTCATCATCATCATGGTGCTGGCCCTGACCTATCTCAACTGGCATGGAGTTGGCCTGGTCGGTAGCCTGATTAGCGGTATTTTCGGTCTGGTGGCCGGTTTGTTTGGAGCTGTTATCGGAGTTGCCGCCGGACTGTTCGGCGCGGTCTTTGGAGTGGGCATAGCTTTTATCAGTATCTTTTTTCCGCTGGCAGTGCTTATCCTGATTATCGCCGCAGTTGCATTCCTGGTCAAACTGATCTGAGTATGTTCATTATCCAAAGGGAATCATGAAAATCCGCATTACAGTCTATGATTGCAACCAATTACACTTTTCCCCGTCTAACAAGGCATGAGTGATCAAACGACGGCGATTCAGATTACCGGCATATCGAAAAACTTCCGGGGAACCCTGCGTGGAAATGAGGTGCGGGCACTGGTCGATGTCAGCCTTGCAGTGAATCATGGTGAAATTTTCGGTCTGCTCGGCCCCAACGGCGCCGGCAAAACAACGCTGGTAAAAATTCTCCTTGGAGCTCTTCGGCCCAGTGCCGGTACCGCCACGATTAATGGGCATGATATCACCACCGCCGCCGCCCGCGGGAGGGTCGGTTTCCTTCCTGAAAATCATCGTTTCCCGCCATACCAAACCGGACTGCAAATGCTGTACTGCTTTGGCGGCATGACCGGCATGTCCCGTTCGGAAATCAGGGTAAAAGCGGACGGCCTGCTGGAGCTGGTCGGTATGTCGCAATGGCGGGGTACCAGAGTCAAGAAGTATTCAAAAGGAATGATGCAGCGACTGGGATTGGCTCAGGTAATGCTGAATGATCCTGAGATCGTCTTCCTTGATGAGCCGACCGATGGCGTCGATCCGATCGGCCGCCATGAAATCCGGAATATCCTGCTTGATCTTAAAAAAATGGGAAAGACCATTTTTCTCAATTCTCATCTTCTGGCGGAGGTGGAATCGATTTGTGATCGAGTGGCAATTCTCGATCGGGGGAAGCTGATAAAAACCGGACCGGTGGCGGGATTGATCGATGTCAGACCGGCATACCGCATTGAAACCACAGGATTGAACGTAGAGACTGCTCAAAAAATACAGGACGTCTATCCCGGGGCGATAATCGACGACAACCGCATCCGGGTGACATTTGATGACCCACTGCAGGTTAACGGATTGACAGATTTGATTAGGGAGTGTGGTGTCAGCCTGATTTCAGTAACGCCCGAAAAAATCAGTCTGGAAGAAAGCTTCATGCAGCTGATCAGGGAGAGCAAGCAACATGAATAAGTTCCGGGCCATTCTGTATGACTCCTTCCTGGAGATCAAAAGCGGCAAGATGCTCTATCTCTACGGGGCGGTTATGCTTATCATGGTGCTGATATTCATCCTGGTTCCGTCAATCAAGATTAATGGTGAAAATCTCTTTGAAAGCGGGATTCTGAGCCCGGGCATGATCACCAGAGGTATGGCGCATTTCTTTAGCGGCTTCTGGGGATTTGCTCTTTTCTTGATGGTGTTCGGTTCGGCCTGGCTCCTTCCTGCGTATCTCGGGAAGGGTCGGATTGAACTCACCCTGTCAAAGCCGATCAGCCGAATGAAGCTCCTGTCCATGAAATTTGCGACCGTTTTTCTGGTTAAGATCTCCATCCTGGCACTTATGTCAATAATCATCTGGTTGGCAATCGCTTTGCGACTGGGTGCATTTTCAATGCAGTTTTTCTTCGGGCTTTTCTTCAGCTTTCTGGTCTTTGCCAATATTTATGCCCTGGTGTTTTTTATCGGTGTGCTCAGCCGCTCCGGAGCCCTGGCGGTGATGGGATATTTTGTAATCAAATTCAGCACCGACCTTCTGGCCGGGCGGGAACTGGTATATGGTTTTCTCGGCGATTCGTCCTGGAAGACAGTGCTGGATACCGCCTACCAGATCCTGCCCAAAATCGGTGAGATGGACGACAATTATATCTCACTTATCTCCGGCGACGGCTTCACTAATACTTACGCAATCTGGACCACGCTGGCGTTTTCTGCGATCATCTTTCTTTTAACCCTGCTAATCTTCCACCGCAGGGATTATTAAATTCTCATCCTTAAATTCCGGTGTTGCGTGATGCTTTTCACGCACGGTGAGAACGAATTCACCGATGTCTTTGAATTGGCCTTTCCCGGAAAGGACTTTAAGGAATTCCTGCGGAATCGCTGGAAGCACACGATGTAACTGGCGTCAGGACCGAAATTGCAATGAGGCATGACTGAAGATTGGTCTTCAGACTCGTATCAGCCGGGTGATGCACGCCAGATGATGGTCGTCATGTTCGGCGACAAAAAACGCCAGGTCGATCATTCGCATCGGCTGATCCAGTCGCGGGTGCAATGCGGTCAGGACAATCTCCCTGACATCCATTGCGTCAAAGCGTGCTACCATTTTCTCCCGTTCAGCACGAAATGATCTTAAAAGCTCCGCCAGCGAAGCCGCATTATGGCTGGCTTCGTGGGTTTTGGTGTTTTTCAGATCGGCGGCCCGGAGCCGTTTCTCGCCGGCAAAAAAATCATCGACGCGCCCGTTCCATAGCGGTTCAAGATCCAGCAGATGTCCGGCGTTTTCCATAATGGTCCAGGATGTCCCGACACGATACGTCAATACGCCCGGCGACAGCCCTCCGGTTATCTCCTCGAGGCGCGCCGGTGTCCCGCGGAGACGCTCAACCACCAGCGGAAACATCTCGGGCGCCAGATCAAAGACAAACTTCCGGTCGAACCAGATTATATTCTTCATCGTTCCTCCTGAATTGCAATCAGCCCAGTGAACCGATCTCCTTCTCGACCTCTTCCAGGATTTCGCAGGACCTGACCAGTTCTTTCATCTTCGTGTGGTCAGGATAAAGCGGTCGGTCGACGTCGAGAAAATCAACATGCCGGCGAACCACCTCCCTGGCCTTGCTGGTTCCCCTGCCGAATCTGTACTCTCGGAAATCCATACCCTGGGCGGCGGCCATGATCTCAATCCCCAGCACCCCGTAGGCATTGTCCAGAATCTGGAAATTCTTGATGGCGGTATTCATTCCCATCGAGACAAAATCCTCCTGATCCGCCGCAGCGGGAATAGACTGGATCGAGGCCGGAGTGGAAAGGATACGCTGCTCGACAATCTGCATATCGGCCGTGTACTGGCTGAGCATCATCCCCGAAAACATCCCGGCCCCCCTGGTAAGAAACGGCGGCAGGCCGACACTGAGAGCGGGATTGTTGAGCCTATTCATCCGGCGTTCCGATATGACGCTGACCATAGTGATGCAGGCGCCCGCCATATCCATCGGGACCGACACCGGCGATCCCTGGAAGTTAGCGCCGGACAAATGAAGATTTTCATCAGGGAAGAAAACAGGGTTGTCTCCCACTCCATTCAGCTCAATCTCGACCTGTGAGCGGGCGTAGGCCAGCGCGTCATGAGCCGCCCCGATTACCTGCGGAGTGGAGCGCATCGAATAGGCGTCCTGCACCTTACACCTGATTCTGCCTTCGGCCAGGTCGCCACCCGCGACGCATTTGCGGATCGCTTCGGCGCTGCGGATCGCTCCCTTGAAACCGCGCACCTGGTGCAATCTGGCGCTATATGGCTTCATGTTGGCCTTTAGCGCTTCCAGCGACATGGCGGCCGCAATTTCAGCCTGTTTCAACCATTTATTGGCGTCGTACAAAAAAAGTGCGCTCATCGCGGTCAGAACATTGGAACCGTTGATGACCGCCAGCCCGTCGCGGGCCATTAAACCGGGAATCGGTATGCCGGCTTTTTCCATTGCAGTCTTGCCGTCAAGCAATTCGCCCCGGTAATAGGCCTGTCCTTCGCCCAGCATTAAAAGGGCAATCTGCGCCATCGGAGCCAGATCACCGCAGGCACCGACCGAGCCTTTAAGGCAAACATACGGCGTCACCCCTTTATTGAGCATCTCGGCCATGGTCCGGGTTACTTCCAGCCGGATTCCGGAATTACCATGGGCATGAACATTAATCCGCGCCGCCAGCGCTCCGCGGACATATTCGACCGGGGCGGGATCACCGATACCGGCGGCATGATTATAAATCAAATACCTCTGAAATTCCTTGACCTGCTCATCGTCGAGCACCACTTCCGAGAACTCGCCGATGCCAGTATTGACACCATACATGATTTCCCGGGCACCAATTTTCCTCTCCAGCATGGCACGGCATTTTCCAATGCGTTCTGCGGCGTCCGCCGCCAGCTCAACCGTTTCATTATGCCGGGCGATCTGAACCAGCTTCTCGATTGTCAGGTCTGAACCGTTTAATTGTATAGCCATAATGAACCCACCTGGTAATTGTTTTCAGGAATACGTAAGTTATTACAGGCAAAGCAATTATAAGACTAAAGCCTAGGTGTCCTGCAAACCGGAGGCGTTGTCCGGTTGATACTGCGGATCGATATCGGCCGACTGTGAATTCGGTTTGATCAAGCAGTCATTTGTATGCAGGACTCTAATCATGGCACCCGAAAATATATATAGGAATAATCAAATGTCAATACATGATTGCAGCGAAGGGGCAGTTCCGGCAGGTCGGACGTCCCTCGGGTCTGCTTTTCAATCATCCCTGCCGCCTGGTAGGACGCCTTTGTCGGTGATATAAGCGGAGATCAGCTCATGTGGCGTTATGTCGAAGGCCGGGGAGTAAACATCAACTCCCTCGGGCGCGATTCGTATCCCGCCCCAGTTGACCACCTCCTCGGGGGAGCGCTCCTCAATTGGAATATCATCACCGGTTTCAAGACTCCTGTCGAAAGTGGAATAGGGAGCGGCAACATAGAAAGGGATGCGGTGATGCCGGGCCAGCACCGCCACATTATAGGTGCCGATCTTATTCGCGATATCTCCGTTTTGAGCAATCCGGTCTGCTCCAAGAATAACGCAGGAAATCCGCCCCTGGCGCATTAAAATCCCCGAGGCACTGTCGACATTCAGGACCACTTCAATCCCCGCCTGTTGAAGCTCCCAGGCGGTCAGACGGGCACCCTGGAGCAAAGGGCGGGTTTCATCGGCATAAACCCTGATCCTCTTGCCCCGTTCATGAGCGGCGTATATGACGGCCAGGGCGGTTCCCATCCCCCCGGTGGCCAGAATGCCGGCGTTGCAGTGGGTCAGGATGGTGTCCCCGTCCTTGATCAACTCCTCCCCATGCCTGCCTATCGCGTTACAGAGTTCTTCGTCTTCCTTCAGGATTGCCCCCGCTTCATCCCAGAGGTGAATGGCGAATTCGGCCTTATTGTCGCCCTGATACTCATGGGCAACGTTGAGCACCCGGTTCACCGCCCATGCAAGATTTGCCGCAGTCGGGCGGGCGTCCTTTATCTCGGAAGCGACATCAGTCAGGACCCGCTTGAAGTGCTCAACATCGGTATCCACGTCGGCCCTGGCGGCGATGGCAAGTGCGTAGGCTCCGGCAATACCGATCGCAGGTGCCCCGCGGATTTCGAGTTTCTTGATGGAGGCAACGATATCGCGGTAATCACCATATTCATTATAAATCATCTCTTTCGGAAGTCGGGTCTGATCGAGTATCTTGACGGTATCTTCAAGTGGAATGAGTGCCCTGACTTTCACGGCTTATTCTCCTATTATCTGCAAGACCACCCTCCGGCTTCGGCTGCGGTTGTCAAAATCGAGAAAGACAATGTTCTGCCAGGTTCCCAATTGCAGTTCTCCGTTCACAAAAGGAACCGTTATATCGGGTCCGATCAGGGCAGAACGCACATGCGAAAATCCGTTACCGTCATGCCAGGTCATATCATGATGGTAAGGAACATCGGATGGTAGTATTTTTTCAAAAAACTCGGGCAGATCCTTAAGCAGGCCGGGTTCATATTCGACCGTGGTCAGCCCGGATGTCGCCGAGGGCGTAAAGACGGTTACCGTTCCGGACTCTATTCCGGAGTCCGTGACTTTTTCACGGATATCGTCCGTCAGGTTTATAATATGGCCATTCCCGCGGGTCTTAAACCGAATCTCATCTGTTTTGACCATCTTCGTCACTTATAAAGATTGCGTCTGATTTTCTTGGTGGACGTCTTTTCCAGCTCGTCAAATTGGATTTCGAAGCGCGAGATTCGTTTGAAATCGGCCAGCCGGCGATTGACGTCGGCCACTTGAGTTTCAATCTTCTCACGAATCTGTTGCGGTGATGGTTTATGATCGGGCGGATTGGCGGGAGCGTCAAACTGCTCAAGATTGGGGACAATAATCGCGCAGACCTCCTCCCCGGTTTTATTCTGTCGCTGTCGTCCGAGAATCAGCGATTCACTGATGAATGGGGAGAGGTTCAATTCTGATTCGATTTCTTCCGGATAAATATTTTTGCCCGCCCCGGTGACAATGAGATTTTTCTTGCGGCCGGTGATGACAAGGTGGCCGTCCTCGATTTTGCCCAGATCTCCGGTGTATAGCCAGCCACTCCGAAGCAGTTCCGCGGAGGCTTCCGGATTATCAAGATAGCCCGGGCTGGCGCTTGGAGCTTTCAGGATGATCTCGCCGATGCCGTCGGGCGCAGGAGAGTCAATCGCGAGTTCGACGTTCTCCAGCGGAGGTCCGACCGATCCGAAACGGATATCATCGGGTTTGTTTACGGAAACAACAGGGGAACATTCAGTTAGACCATACCCCTCAAGCAGCGTGAAGCCCATCAAGTTGAACCATTCCGCCACTCGGGCAGGCAACGGCGCGCCGCCGGAGACAAAGAGCCGCATCGTATCCAGACCCGCTTTCTCACGCAGGCCTTTAAAAAAGGTCCTCCCCACCTTCACCCTGACCCGCCAGCCGATCTTACTGGCCGCGTAAAGACTGCCCAGAGTAAGTTTTTTGAAAAAAGGCTGTTCTGTCATTCGTCTTGAAATTGCACTGTGTATTTTCTCATACAGCAGCGGAACCGCCACCATGCATGTCGCGCGGTTCTCCCGGATACCATCAAATATATCCCGGGATTTAAGCGATCGGGAATACGCAATGGTTAGCCCAAGAAATAATGGCATAAGCAGGCCGCAAGTGGCCTCAAAAGTATGGTGCAGCGGCAAAACCGAAAAAAATATGTCATCGGAGTAAAAATCGAGGGAATGGACGATTCCCTCCAGATTGGAAACAATGTTGCCATGAGTCAGGACAACTCCTTTGGGATCGCCGGTGGTACCCGAGGTATAGATTAACACCGCGGTATCGTCAGCCCCGACACGGGGGACGTCGAAGATACCCCCCTCTGCCTGAAAGCGAAAATCTTCCCGAATGGGGCATTCCAATTTCAGGGTTTCAATCGGCAATCCGTTGAGCTCGATGACATCCCGTGCGGTGTCAAGCCTCTTTTCAGAGCAAGCCAAAAACCTGATTCTGGATATTCGCAGGAACTTCGCCAGCTCCAGCGGCTTGAGAGAACAATCAAACGGGACTATGATTCCGCCGGCCATGAGTACGGCCAGATAGAAAACGCCCCACTCCGGGCAGTTTTCAGCCAGCAAACCGACACGCTGCCCGTCGCCAAGGCCGGCATTCCTCAGCGCCCCTGCGATGTGGACGATTAAACGCTCCAGATCGGCATACGAATACCTGGCGCCCCCCTTACCGGAGCCAGTCATTGCCGTTTTTTCCGAATGCTTCCGGCAGGAGGCAAGAATGGTCTCGTGAATGGTGTTGCAGGTCGTCAGTTGCCCGGGATCGATTAGCCGCATGCCGTCAATGTATGCCTACGGAACAAAATGTTCAAGCTTTTTTGCGCAAATTTAAAGGGCCACCCGGTGGCTCGAGTGACCCTCACGAAACAAAACAGGAGTGAGATCTATTCTGAAAGCGATATCTGAGCGGTCAGGGTGATATTGCCAAGCGGGTCCATATCCTGAACCTGGATAATGGCCGTTTCCGACTCAAGCAACGGATCCACAGCGGGAGCATTATATAAAAAGCCGGTAGCTTCACCATAAGCATTGGTGAACTGTACACCATTGCTGATCGTGCCGCGGCCGCTGATGCCAGCAACCAACTGATGGCCGCCAAGCGGATTGCCCCAGCGATCCTTGATCGTAACGGAGAACGGCACCGAGGTGCTGTAATTCACAGATGAAGGAATATCCAGATTGCAGCCGGAGAGGTAGGCCGGGCCGGTTGTCAGGGTGCACGGCAGAGCAGCGGTAACCATACCCTTGTAGCTGGCCATAATCATGTCGATAGCACCGATACCATCATCCTGAATGTCAGTGGGTTCCCACGAATAGTCATAGTCCAGCACCACCGAGGTTAGAAAGGTGGCTACCACCGAGGCATAACAGCCGTCCTGAATAACGCCTGACGCAACCGTGGCATAGTAGCTTTCCACATCGATTTCGGTCTGGTCAAGGACATAGTTCATATTCAGGTCGCGGACCTCAAGGTAGAATTTTCTCGACGTCTTTCCGTCGGCAACAATCGAGGACGGAAATCCGGGCTGGACGAACCAGATGGTATCGGGAATCCAGCTATTGATAAAAATGCAGGTGTCAGCTACCGTTCCGCCGCTGGTTTCGACGTAAATTTCCACGATGCCGTCGGCGGTCGGTGGGTTATATCCGGAAAACCATTCGGTGGTTGCTCTTCCTTCTTCCTCCTCGGTTCTGGCCTTATGTGCTTTTATGGTTCCCTCATCGCAGGAGAAATAAACCGCGATCGAATCCCGCACCGGATTATTGTACACGTCCGACACCAGGGAAGTAATTTCGACATTCACGTCAACCCAGTTCCAGGCCTGGACATTGCAAATCTCGGCACCCACCACAATGTGGGCAGGCGGGCCGGCATGCACCATCAGCAGGGTCGAATTGGAAAGAATGGTGTCGGCGGTCGCACGCACTCGAATCGTTCCGGAGATGGTCCCCGATGAGATCGGGCAGGTCGCCATACCCTGGGCGTTGGTCATGGCAACATAGGGGCCATAACCGGAGGTTCCGAGGCGCTCCCCGCCGCCGGGACCATCAGTGATTATAAACGAAATCTGCAATCCTTCCGGAACCCGATTTCCGTTGGCATCATAGCCAATCGCGGTCAACTGGGCAGTCTCCATACCGCCGGTTCCCTGCACCGCCAGGCTATTAGAATCGGTCATCAGGAAGATGCTTTCTATTGAGGCATTGGGAGTTAACTGCAGTTGTGTCTCGCCGTAACCGCTGATCAGGTCATCGTTCACGGTTGCTCTGATGTAGACCGTCACCGCCTCGTTGCCGGCAACATAGTCAACCACCGCCTGGCCGTTCTGACCCTGGACATACGCGGTCGACGGAATAAAGCCGATGGCATCCCAGGTGTCGTTGGTGATAACATCGTAAATGACGGAATCGACACCCGAAGAAAAATACCCGTTACCGTCGATGTCATCGAATTTCTCGCCGGCGGTCAATCTCACTTGAGTTGATTCCGGAGCCGGATCGGAGTCAATATCCAGAATCGTAACGGTGACCTGTGATGTGGATACTCCGTCTGCCAGAAGCAGGTTCGGGGCGATATCAATGTTCACATTGCCCGACCCGGTCTGCGAGGATGCCGCCACCTCGAGCGAGGCGCTGTTGAAAATATCATCCGTCAACTTGGCCGTAACGGAAATGCTGCCTGATTGAGTTGCGGTAAAGACCGACGCCACCAAACCGTTGGCGTCACTGGTATCCATGGATGGTGTAAAATATCCGGCAGTGGCCGGAGTACAGGAGAAAAGAACCACCCGGTTCGGCAGCGGCTCGTCGCCGTTAGTGATTATGGCTTCAACAACGGCGCTTTCCCCGACGGTAATCGACGAGGGACTGACAGTGATGGCGCCCACATCAAACGAAGATGAAGGTGTCGACCTGGTGGATGAAGATGAATCACAGCCGGCGATCAAAAGCGCGGCCAGCCCGAGCGCTGCAATACATACTGCTAAACGAAGGTCAAGATTTTTGCGTCTCATGGTTACTCCTGAGCATGGGATATGTTTGCCTATTGCTTTCCTACCTAATTGGGATATACCACCTTATTGATAGTATCGGCCGTTTCGGCCAAGCGTTTAGCGACAAAAAAAACCCGCCCGAAAGCGGGTTTTTTCGATATATATTAATCTTACGGGCCGGTGTCGGCCAGATCGTCCTCTACGATGGTGGGCGTGACAAAGATCACCAGATCGCGGTTTTCCGTCTCTTTCTTTGTGTAGCTGAACAACAATCCGACGATGGGAATATCCATTAATACCGGAATGCCGACCCTCAATTCCACTTCATCCTGTGTGGTCAGGCCGCCGATGACCGCGGTCTGTCCATTATTGACCACCACATTGGTTTCGGCATTATTGGTGATAATAATAATACCGCTGGGATCAGGTTCAAGGAAACTGCGTTCCGGCCGAAGATGCATCAGAATCTTATTGTCCGCCGTGATGTGCGGGGTCACATTAAGCATAGTACCGATTTCCTCAAACTGAATGACCACGTTGCCGGACTCGTCAAATTGCTTGACCGGGACCCGCTGTCCCATCTGAATCCGCGCCTCCTTGTTGTCGATTGTGGTGATTTCCGGATGGGCGATGATTTTGCCCTTGCGATTGCTGACAATATTGGAAATGGTTGCGTTCAGATCCCAGCCGCGCTGCATAAAACCAACGTTATAAGTTATAAAGTCGTCCGTGACCCGGTTTCCGCTCTGGGTGCCGGTCTGCGTAATGGAGCGGGCATCGTTGGGAACGTATTTTCCGGTGGCGGTCCAGTCTACCCCAAATTCAAAATCGTCGGTCGATGAGATCTCCAGTATTTGCGCCGAAATCTTGATCTGCTTGGCCGGACTGTCGAGTTCCTTGATAAAATCAACCACGCGATCCATATTTTCGGGAACTTCCTGGAGAATCAAAGCGTTGGTCCGCTCATCGGCATCAACCTTGCCGCGCTCTGTTAGCAGCGACTGCACGGAGCTCTGGACTTCCCCGGCAGCCGTGTTCGCCAAACGCACAATCTTGATATCCAGGGGCGTTAAACTCTGGCGCTCGGCATTATGCCGCTCCACGGCAGTCTGTTCCTTACGATATTCTTCGGCAGGAAGTATTCGAAGAAAGTCCTCTTCCTCAAAAACCACCGCGAGACCATAAGTGCTGCCGATAATTTTGAGTGCCCGGTCCCAGGCGACATTGCGCAGATTTATGGTCACCGAACCCTGAACGTTGGGAGCCACCACGACGTTAACCTGACCGTAGTCGGCCAAAAATCTAATAACCGACCGAATGTCCGCGGCCTGGAACGTCAAATTTTCAATAGGAACGCTCGGATCCTTAGCCGCGCTCGATTCCTGCGCGTTCGCGTCTGCCGCAAACCCGGTCAGCAAGACCAGGAAAAGCACTACCGTAAGGTATTCGGTATATTTCTTATTTTTCATGGATTTTCCTGCCTTTCTTATTCCTCACCGAGATTCAAGGCGACGGATCTACTCCAGCCGTATTCGAATAGCTGGAAGTACGCCCTTTTAGGATCTATGCGTGAGACATAACCTTTCTTGACTTTATCACCCTGCTTCAGGATATAACCATACCCTTCGAGATCTTCGAGCAGGGCCCGGTTCTGCCCGGATGCCGACTCCAGAACACCCACCAGGCGCAACGTTTCCACGTCTGGAACCTTCTTGTCGACCGGGCTGTCAGTCTGCTTACTGTCATCAATGAGCGTCGCAAATGGGTCTCTGGCATTGCCCGGGGTGTATTTTATCACCATTCGCTTGGGAAATTCAGCGACAATGGTTCCCTTCAGTTTCGCCGGTAGCGCCGGGCTCCTTCGGAAGCGGGAAGTCGGCTTCTGCTCTTTGCTGCCATTGTCAGCCAGAACCTTTTTCTTTTTCGTAAAGGCTTTATCCTTTTTGGCGCCCTTCTCCGGCGCAGGTTTGCTTTTATCCTTCTGGGATTCAGCCGGTTTGGATGGTTTCGTAACAGAATCAACCACTTTTGTCCCGGATGATTTCGATGTCTTCGGTTTTCCAGTCGCGCTTGACGGCGGCAGCGCCGGTTTTTGGTCGGCAGGCTTCTTCGCCCCGGAGGATTCTTCCGGCTTCCGGAAATCATCCGTCTCGGCCACCGCCGGAACGGTGCTCGGCGGTTCTGCCGTCTCTGGCGGGATTACTACAGCTGGGGCCGGTTTTGATATTTCCTCTTCCCACGGATTGGATTGCTTTGGGACATAATAGGATGCGATTTCCGGCTTCAAGATACCCGACGCCGGCACGGGATCGCTTTCCGGCTGCTGTTGGGCCAGTTCCGGCTTCGGATCTGCCTGCGGGGCGTCCGGTCCGGCCTGCGGCGGCGCTTCTTTGACCTTTGCTACCGGTGGTTGCGCCGGCTGCCGAGTCGGCCTGGGGCCGGTCTTTTTGCGATAATCCCGACTGCACCACTCCTTAAAGGCACCGCTTTCCCGGTCCGGAATGCGGACATAAATGAAATTATCCTGCTTCTCTATGCGGTATACCGCAGAGTTTTTCAGGTCAAGCACGATTCGAACCACTTTTTCCGGATTCACCGCAAACTGGCTGGTTCGGATCGAGGCAATAATCGACGGTGGAAGTTCATAAAAAGACTTTACGCCGAGACGATGGAGTGCCGGAAACAGGTCGATTACAACCCGAAACGGCTTGCCGTCTTTAGCTTCCTCAAGTTGATGGGAGAACTGAAACGGCCCCGCGGCCTCGATTTTGAATACCGTCTCGTCGCCGGATCGGCTCACATACAGCTTGTTAACATCGGCGTCGGCCATAACGGAAGAGACGGCCAATCCTGCGATGATTGCGATGATTAAGAACAACCGAATTCTCATGATCCCTTCCACCTCCTATATATCCAGTTGCTGGAGTCTCTCCTCCGGCTTGACGAAGTAGGTGGAGAGAACAAAATTCGCAGTCAATGTCGGTTTGGCGGTTAGTACGCTGACTCCCTCTTCCGGACTGGATGGGCCGATCTTGGCGGGTGAGATTGAAGATAGCTGCAATTCGGAAACATTGCCAATAAACGGGAAGTTGGCGACGTAACCGATGAATTTTCCAAAATCATGGTACGTACCGGTCATGGAAATATTGAATCTGGCCACGTTATAAAAACGTTCCGAAGCTATTTCCTGGGGATCAATTCTTGTGATCTTGGTACCTGTCAAAGATGATGCGGTATGCAGTTGAACCAGAAACGACGGAATCTGCTTAACCTCCGGCAACAACATCTCGATCTCCTGATACCGTCCCAGAAGTTCTTCATACTCCAGCTTCAGGGCCTCAAGTGACTTGGATTTCATTTCGACGTTTTTCAGGTTGGTAATCATTGTGGAGTATTCCGTCGTCAACTGCGACAGCTGGCTGTCATACTTTGTATACAGGCGAGTATACCAGAAGTAGATTACGACAACGAAGGCAACCACGCCCATTGCTATTTTCTGTACTTTGGGATCTCTGAAATCCATGGCGCCTCTCTCAATTTATTGACCCATTTGAAGCCGCCGTTTCCTGCGCCGCCAGCCTCTCCAATTCTTCGTCGGAGAGGTAGTGCACATTGCAGCTCAACTGGAAGTTGTATGCCTTTTGTTTCCCGAACGCGATTTGCTCCGTATGCAAAAGATCGACATCATCAAAATAATCCGATCTCATCATTTTTATCATGAACGACGCCAGAGCGTTTAGTGTGAAAGTAAAGCCTTCCACATTTACCTGCGTGATCCTCGGCAGCGTGGCAGGCTGTGTCGCGGCGGTGGTGTCAGTCGTTGGCGGGGATGGCGGGGCGGCTTCGCCGAAATTTGACAGCCAGACGAAATCCGGTACATTCCGGGATATATCCTCTAGAATTCGTACCCAGGCGCTGCGATGACGGTCGAGTTCCTCAACCGCTTCCATCCGTTCGGTAATCTTGGTTTTGATATCGATCAGGGCATCCACCAGTTGAATATCCTTCTGCAGTTGCGTCGTCCGTGCCCGGGCAATCTCCATCTGTCCCTTGATTTCATTGATCTGATGTATCTGGTAGAGGGTAATTGCTCCGACCATCAAAAGGATCCCGGCGACGGCGATCACCGCATAGGTGCCGTTTTTGCCCAGAGAAAACCCGCCCCTCCGCTTCTTGTATTGCTTCGGAAGAAGATTTATTTCTATCATCGTCATGGTCTACCTCACCTTCCTCATTGCCAATCCTACCGGCACAGTCAAAAGCGGGGCAATTTTCTCTGGCTCGAGATACTGAAACATCTCCGGATCATAGTCTATATTGCGAAGGGGATTAAGAATCTCCAGAGGAATGTTAAGTTTTGATTGTAGATACTCCGGCAGGTACGGGACCAGCGCCCCGCCTCCGGAGAGAACCATCCAGTCAATCTTGTCCACCTTGGCCTGTGTCTTGAAGTAGCTATAGGCCAGTTCCAGCCCGGAAATCAACTCGTCCGTAGATGAAATTACGGTAGCCTTGAGCATATCCTGGTCAATGGACTCGGCCATCTCACCCTTGATGGCCTTGGTGGCCAGTTCGGCGTTCAGGCGAAATTCCTTCTGAATGGCATTATACACTTCCCTGGTTCCCGCCGCGATGTCGCGCGTCGAGTGATAGTATCCCTCATGCAGGTAAAGAACATTGGTGACATCATAGCCGATATTCACCAGCACCGTGGTTCGCTCTGGATCAATATCATAGTTGTGAGCATATGCATTGAGGGTGGCGAAGGAATCGACGTCCACCACCATA
Source organism: Candidatus Zixiibacteriota bacterium (assembly GCA_020343475.1). Taxonomy (GTDB): domain Bacteria; phylum Zixibacteria; class MSB-5A5; order GN15; family PGXB01; genus JAFGAL01. The sequence goes on along the minus strand of CP070796.1, from coordinate 2,511,931 downwards.
GGCTGCAGACCGGTATCGGCAATCAGTTCAATGAATGAATTCAGAAACTCGTTTC
>CP070796.1:2506916-2511776 GCA_020343475.1 Candidatus Zixiibacteriota bacterium | reverse complement strand
AACCAGCTTCCCCCAATCATTAAGGTGGTTTCGGATTTCGCGGTCTTTATAGCCCAGTGTCGCTTTCATATTGGGATCGACGTAGATGTCATTGGTTTCCAGATTCCAGTCCCAGACACCGACTTTGCCGGCGCTGGTGGCCATTTCGTATCTCCGTTCACTCTCGCGCAGGGCTTCTTCGGCTATAATCCTACTTTCAATCTGCTCTTTGAGCTTCCGGTTGGCGGCCAGGAGTTCAGCCGTGCGCTCCTGAACGCGCTTTTCCATAAGGTCAAGGGCTTCTTTCAGAGCCTTTTCGGCGAGCTTGCGTTTGGTGATATCCTGCCCGACGGCAATTGCAATCAGCTCATCGGTATCAGGGTAAAATATGACTGAATTGGACCACAGAATTGTTCTGATTTCCCCTGATCTGGTTTTTATAGGGCCTTCGTATGTATCACGCGGATTCTCTCGAGCCCATTCGGCGAAATTGTCCCGCCGGCAATGATGATGATCTTCAGGAAGAAACAGCTTCGGCCAGCTTTTGCCGATGACTTCCTGATTCTTATATCCGGTTACTCTTTCACATTCAGCGTTAAAAACGAGAAGACTGGCTTCCTTATCAAGGCAGATAATCAGGCTATTGGCGGTATCCAGCAGCGTACGAACGAAAACACTCTTGAGTTCCTCGCGGGCATCGGATTTTTTGGGTCGGACCGCCACGATTGGTAGTTCTCCCAGATAGTTGTTGACAAAATCTGTCGCAGGGCTGACTGTATTGAATATAAGGTTCAAAGCGCCATAAAGCAACCGGAAATTGCATCTATCAATTCCCTGCTCGGTTTATATGAAGACGGCCCCGAGAGGGCCGCCCGGGCTACAATATCACTGACGCTGGTGAGCCGGTAAGTTGATGACCTTCAAATGATTGCGCAGATTTCTGCACCTCTCATCAGTTCCGCGGTTGGATGAGATCAGCCTCCGAAAAGCCTTTTCTTAAAATGTAAGGCGACATTGACTAGAGCAATCAGCACCGGAACCTCGATAAGGGGTCCGATAACAGTCGCGAAGGCCTGATTGGATGTTATGCCGAAGATTGCCACAGCCACCGCAATAGCCAGTTCGAAGTCATTGCTGGCTGCAGTAAAAGAAACGGCGGTCGTTTCCCCGTAATTGCCGCCTATTTTTCGGGCAATAAAGAAAGTTATGATCCACTGAAAAATGAAATAGATTATCAACGGTATGGCGATCCTTACGACATCAAGAGGCAGGCTTATTATGTATTCCCCTTTCAGAGAAAACATTATTATAATCGTAAAGAGCAGCGCCGCCAGGGTAATCGGACTGATCCGCGGTATAAATCTCCTTTCATACCATTCCTTGCCCCGGGTATGGATCAGACTGAACCGCGTAATAATCCCGGCTATAAACGGTATGCCAAGGTAAATAAAGACGGTTTTGGCGGCCTCAAGCATTGATATGCGAACATCCAGACCCCTGACCAATCCAAGCCAGTTAAGCATCAGGGTAATGAAAAGGTAGATATAAACAGCATAAAACAAGACCTGGAATATGGCGTTGAACGCCACGAGGCCCACCGCCAGTTCCCGGTCACCTCCGGCCAATTCATTCCAGACAATAACCATCGCAATACACCTGGCCAGGCCGACCAGTATTACTCCGACCATATACTCCGGGTAATTGTGAAGGAAAATGATTGCCAGAACGAACATGACCACCGGACCGAGAATCCAGTTCTGAAATAGTGAAAAAAACAGGAGTCTTTTCTTGCGAAAGACCTTGCCCATTTCTTCGTACTTTACCCGGGCCAGGGGTGGGTACATCATCAATATCAAGCCGACTGCGATTGGTATCGATGTGGCCCCGACCTGCAGGCCGGCGATGAATTCCGTTACGGACGGCGCCAGGTACCCTATGGCGATGCCGATAGCGATCGCGGTAAAAATCCACAGGGTTAGAAAACGATCCAGAAATCTGAGTTTCTTCGTACGTTTTTCTATATTATTCATAACCCGTTCTCCTTATCCGTGGTGAAATTATGTTTAACGGGCCGGAGAGTAGTGCCCCGAGATGTTTACTTGTGGCGTCGTTTGAACCGGTTGCAGTGATTGCTGTCATTATTTTTCCCGCTTTTATAGAGGGATATTGAAGATATACACAAGAGTGAGGTATAGCCCGACCAGGATGAATATAATTCCGGTTATACGGCGGGCCCACAACTCAAACTGCGTAATTTTGTTAAAGAATATGCTCACCATCCGCGTACTCAGGCTAACCAGCAGCGCAAATAAGATCACCGGCAAAGCGGTGCCTGCTCCGTACAGCAGGGGCATCAAGAAATTCGAATTATGTTTTATCGAAAGCGGGATCAGGCTGCCGAAAAAGAGGGCCGCCGAGATGGGACAAAAAGCCAGTGCAAAAAGCATCCCGAGAACGCCGGCTCCCCAGATGCCGTATCCCGCCAGCCGCTTTTGAATTTTTTCGCTTATGCCGATGCCCGACAGATTAAAAGTGATAAATCCAAGCAGGAAAATTCCAACCAGAATCAATATCGGGCCCAGAAACTTGTTCATGTTCTCCTGTAGAAAAAACGACACGTCCGGTATCGAAAGAAGGCTGGTGACCAGGAAAATGCCGAGAACCATATAGACCAGTATTCGGCCCAGCATATAAAACAAACCCGATAAAAAAACCATCATGGGACTGCCGATACGATTTCCAATGTATGATATGGCGGCGATATTCGTGGCCAGAGGACAGGGGCTGATCGAAGTCATGACACCCAGCCAGACTGCGGAGGCCGCCGCGACGAGATACGATTCCATCAATCCACCTTCAGGCAGGCCTGCACTTCATCCTGAACATACTCCAGGAACGCCTCCTTGTCTCGAAGGAGTTGCCATACTTTGGCAAGATTTTTCCATTCCTTTTCGGTGCCGTTTTCAAGGACGGTTACAATCAGCGACTTGGTATAGAGTTTGTATTCTCCTATGAAGTGTTTATTTTCCGGCTCGTCGATGTTCTTGGCATAGAACTCCATCACGCCGCTTTTAAGCTCTTCCTGGAATCCTGTCTCGATAGCTTCCCTGGAATAGGCTTCAATCTTTCTGCAGGACGGACACCGTCTGGTGGTGTGGAAGTAGTAAACAACGACCTCAGGAGTGGATTCCTGCAGACTGTCTTCCGGAGCAGTTTCCGTTTTTGTAATTGTCGTATCAGTCGCCGAATCCGCCTTCGGCTTTTCGTCGGCGCTTGTGCCTGACATAGACGGCATGCCGCCGACAATAGTCAATAAAATGGCTGTCAGAATTACCTTGATGCGTAACATAATCCTATACTCCAGTTTTATGAGTCATTAAGGGATTTTCTTGCCGTGTATAAGCATATAATTTCTGGACGGCAAAGAGGGAGTTTTCCTCCGTACCATCCTGAATGTTCGAGTGTCAGCATTGAATTATTTCAGCATTTCTTTAAGTTCATCCAGCGACGGCACTTTTCCACTGACCTTTACCTTCCCGTCAATCACCAGCGCTGGTGTAATCATGACGCCGTATGATGCGAATTTCGTTACGTCAGTGATCTTCTTCAATTCGTATTCAACCCCGAGCTCTCTGGCGGCGTTTTCGGCGGTCTCCGCCAGTTTACCGCATTTGGGACAGCCGATTCCGAGAATTTCTATTTTTTTCATGTCATCCTCCAATGCTTGTCTGTTTCATCATTGCCTCTCTTAAAAAGTTCCAGGCCGAAAGACTACGAGGCCATGGCACCATATATCATTCCCGTTATTGTCGCCATAATGACAACCAGTATTACAAAGACGACGGTTTTTTTTGTGCCGATAACGGAGCGTATGACCAGCATGTTGGGAAGCGACAGCGCCGGTCCGGCCAGAAGCAAGGCCAGCGCCGGTCCTTTGCCCATGCCGTTGCCAATCAGCCCCTGCAGGATCGGCACTTCGGTCAGCGTTGCGAAGTACATAAACGCCCCGGCCACCGACGCAAAGAGATTCGCCCCGATCGAGTTGCCGCCGACCGCGCTGCTGACCCACGATGATGGCATCAGCCCTTCGTACCCCGGACGCCCCAGAAGCAGACCGGCGATAAGGACGCCGTAGAAAAGTAGCGGCAAAATCTGCTTGGCGAAACCCCAGGTCTGGTCGAACCAGTCACCGGCCTCACCTTCATGCCTGCTTGTAATGACAGAAAGCCCAATCACGGCGGCGGCAAACGGTAAAAGCGGCTCGTGAGGAAACATCAGCGCCAGTATTAGCGTCACTATCCCGGCAAGGAGCAATTTCCATCGTTCGATACCGATCCAGGCTGTGAGCATGAAGCCAAACAGGATTGCCGCAATCCCGGTGATAACCCACTTGAGCGAATAAACGGTATGCCAGAATCCTCCCACTTCATCAGGCTTGCCCCAGTTGGCAAAAACCAGGATCGCCACCATGGCGGCAAAGTAAAGTGCATTCTGCCACAATGGACGGCTTGTCTCCGGTTCCGGCAGAGCCGTCCGGGCGTTCACCTTCTCGATCTCTTCTTTTCTGAAGAACAGGTGCATCAGCAGACCGATAATAATGCTGAATAGAACGGCCCCCACGGCGCGGGCAATTCCCAGTTGAACGCCCAGAATCCGGGCGGTAAGGATAATGGCCAGGACGTTTATGGCCGGGCCGCTGTACAGAAACGCTATTGCCGGACCCAGCCCGGCCCCCATCCGATAGATTCCGGCAAACAACGGCAGTACAGTGCAGGAGCATACCGCCAGAATACTGCCGGAAACCGAGGCTACGCCGTACGAGAGAACCTTGCTGGCGCCGGCGCCGAGGTACTTTATGACCGAGGCCTGGCTGACGAAAAC
>CP070796.1:2495325-2506816 GCA_020343475.1 Candidatus Zixiibacteriota bacterium | reverse complement strand
AAACCAGCAGGACTACGCCGGCGGCAGCAATGGCAATACCGCCGATTTTTCGGAACGTCAGTCGTTCCCGCAGAAAAATATATGAAGTCCCGGCGATAAAGACTGGAATCGTGGCGATAAGCCAGCTGGTGTTGGTCGCCGTCGTGTAATTCAGGCCGACCGCCTGAATTAAAAAATGCACGCCGAGAATGAGTGAAGCTGTCAGCAGAATCTTATAATCCGAACCGGTGAAAACAATTTTGCCTTTCTTTAATGCCAGGACAATCCGCAGGACAGGCAGCGCCAGAAGGATGCGGATGGTGACCACTTCGACTGGCGTAAGATATGCCAGGGCCATTTTGGTGCCGACAAACGATACTCCCCAGAGAACAACGACAGTCAGGAGAATCAGATTAGCCATCCGGGCACTCCGGCATTGCACCTGAAATCTTCAGGAAAGGTATCATCACAACCAATGGCAATTATATCGACATCGACCTTTTCTTTGACTATATTGATTGACCAATATACGGAATTTATGCCATGGTACGCCAGGGGACTTTATATTTGACTCTTTTTGTCGCGACCTTTGCGGTCTCATGGGCGGCGATACTGATCAAGCTGGCCGGGGCCGGGCCGTTGCCGACCGCGTTCTACCGGATGGCGCTTTCATCAATAATTCTGGCCATTCCGGCATACCCCAAAGCGCGCGCGACGCTGCGGATTCTAACAAGAAGACAACTGGCACTGCTGGTTTTTTCAGGATTCATGCTGGGGCTACACTTCGCAAGCTGGATTACCTCGCTTTTTTATACATCCATATCCAATTCGGTCATACTGGTTTCCACCAACCCGGCCTTTGTGTTGATATCCGAAGCGGTTATCCTCAAAGAAAAAATACCGGTTCGCTCGGTGGTAGGGATGATAGTCGCCCTGGCAGGAATAATCATAATCTCGGGAGGGGATTTCAGCCTCGGCAGGGAATATATCATCGGTGACGTTCTGGCGATTTTTGGTGCCGTCTGCGTTGCGCTGTATCTGATTGCGGGAAGACAGCTGCGGGCCGGGATGGACAATTTGAGTTATACCTTCCCGGTATATTCCCTGGCGGCGCTAACGATACTTGTGTTTACTATTGCCGACGGCGAGAGCCTGGTTGATTACCCGGCCAGAACCTGGCTTTTCTTTTTATTGCTGGCGTTGATTCCCACCCTGATGGGTCATTCTCTATACAACTGGCTTCTAAAATACACCTCGGCCCATCTGGTCGCCACGACAGTGCTTGGCGAGCCGGTTGGTGCTACCATTCTGGCGATTATCTTCTTTGATCAGATTCCGGGCTGGACAACAATCCTCGGCGGAATCCTGATATTGTCGGGGATATTTATCGTGCTGAGAAAATCAAGCGGTATAAAATCCAATATATCTTGACAAAATCTACTCTATAGCGTCTATTAAAATAAAAGGGCGGAGTTCAATTATGGGAGGACAAAATGCATTGCAGGTTTCTTGCAAGATCTCTGGTGTTGCTGGCAGTAGTCATCGTCACATTTGGTTCCTTGGGAACCGCCGCGGACAATTCGCATTATGAAAAAACCGCCGGATTTAAGGCCGGATTGATTGCCCCGGGGACATCGCATCGTGTAGATGTCGAGTATAGCACCAACGCAGGGTATAGTCTTTCGCTTTTTGTTGACTATGCTGTAAGACCCACAATATATGTCGGCTTTTCTTTTGATTTGCATCAGATTGTTTTCGACAGTGATAAGGAAGTGTTACCGGAGTTGAGCTTCACCATGAAAGCAAAGCTTCAAGGAAGCAAGCAGGGTGTAATATTTAAACCGGGAGTTGGTATTGGGTATGGATTCATTCGCGAGATTCTGAGTTTAAAAGCAGCACACTTCCTCATTGTCAAAGCTACGGGAGAGGTTGCCATTCCTGTCAGCCAAAAATCTGCACTACTTTTTGAAGCCAGTATGATTGGCTCGCCATTGGGCGGAAACAAAAGCACCCGATTGACCGCCGGCCCTATGCTGCTGCTTAGAGCAGGTGTTACCATTTAGACATAAGAATGGGCGGCAGCGATAAGCTCCTTGCAGTAGGTGGCTAGCATGTCCTAGTGATCTAACGTACTCTGCATGGCAATGGCCGCGAAAATCACTTCGGATATCGGCCCAGCAATTTCAACAGGGCGGCGTGAAAGCGGTGAACTAAGCCGGCCGCCGGAAAAAACATCAGCGGGCAATGGCCGGAAATAACCGATACACCCTCCTTCCGGCACATTTCTATGGCGGATTTATTTGCCGAAGGGCTGCCCATCAAACCGTAAATCCATATTCGCGGGATACCGGCTTCGATACATTCGGTCACCAGTTGTTCGGTCATATTCAGCGAGGTTATCAGCAGCGCCCCCTGGACCGGCGGTTCGATTTCACCAACTTTTTTATAGCACGGAAAACCGTCAATATCAGATGCTCCCGGATTAACCGGGATCACCTCGTACTTACGGTCAATAAACTCCTTAAAGAGTATTCGGCTGAAATCTTTCTTCTTGCGCGAGACCCCGACAAACGCCAGGCGCCGTTGCGAAAGAAAATCATATATCTGCTTTTCGGTATTAACTGCCATGCTCTGCCGTCCCGTTTGATGCGTTTATTTAATATAACGATTTTAATCTCCTTCGCAGCAGAAATAACTACAGGCAATCCGAAAATATGTAGACGGTCGTATTTGAAATCGTTATTTTTTCCCTGTGATTGAGTTTCCTGTCAGCGGTGTTGAAACATACTGGTGGCTGCCGGCGGTAGTCGCCTTCGGAATTTCGTGCCTGACTTCCACGGGCGGACTGTCCGGGGCGTTTTTGCTTCTCCCCTTCCAGGTTTCGGTGCTCGGGTTTGTCGGTCCGGCGGTGACCCCGACCAATTTAGTTTTCAACATCGTCGGGATACCGTCCGGGGTGTATCGATACTGGCGCGAGGGACGAATGGTCTGGCCGCTGGTCTGGTCCATTATCCTTGGTGTGTTGCCCGGCCTGTTTGTCGGGGCGTACATCCGAATCAACTATTTGCCCGATCCGACCGCCTTTAAATTTTTTGTGGGACTGGTCCTGCTGTATATCGGGGGACGGCTGGGAGCCGATCTGGTGCGTCGAAAACATGAACAGGCAACGAAAAACAAAGTGCTGGCCGATTTCAAAGTTATCCCGCTGATGTTTACCGTCAGAAAAATCGGTTATGAATTCGATGGTCGGGAGTATTACGCTCCGACCATGATTATCTTTTTCATGAGTCTCGTAGTGGGCGTTGTCGGCGGTATTTACGGAATCGGCGGCGGCGCGATTCTGGCCCCGGTGCTGGTTTCCGTTTTCGGTCTGCCGGTGTACACCATTGCCGGGGCAACCCTGCTGAGCACCTTTGTCAGTTCGGTCGGCGGGGTGATTGTCTATTCATTATTTGCCCTGTTTTACCGCGACACCGGATTGGCCATCTCCCCGGACTGGCTTCTGGGAGCGATGCTGGGAATCGGCGGGACCTTTGGAATATACACCGGCGCCCGCATTCAGCGGTTTCTGCCGGTAAAACTCATCAAGGCCGTCCTGACCGCCTGCCTGCTGTTTATAGCGGTGAAATATATTTTGGGATTTGTACTATAATTTGAGATTTGCGTATCCGCGAATTTCTCGAATCTTGAAGATTAACTCTGTCATGAAAATAATTCGACATAATTATAAATTCATCCGGTCGCTATATAAATATTTTATGGCCATATTTGGTTCGATCGCGTGATTTGTTCTGAAACACCTGGCATTAGAAAGTCGTTATTAATCTTGCCGGGAGGATATTCCTGCTTGTAAGTATATATAGAAACGTAACACGCGCCATCATAATTATATTCAAATCCATGCAGTACGATAACGCGGGGCCCGCCACGCCTGTTTCTGAATCTCTGCGTTTTAATAAAGGAACCAATACCGTCCTGAGATTCATCTATCAGAACAGCTTTGCCTGGCTTGAATCATCGACCGCCAGCCCCAGGTGCCTGCAGGCATCGGGCGACACCATGCGGCCGCGCCTGGTGCGCTGGAGAAAACCGATCTTAAGCAAGTATGGTTCGACCATATCGACCAGGGTGTCGGTCTCCTCGTTAAGCGTTGCCCCCAGAGCCTCGATTCCGACCGGCCCGCCCTTGTAGAATTCAATGATGACTTTCAGGAACTTGCGGTCGAGATTATCCAGCCCGATAGTGTCAATCCCCTCGGAGTCGAGCGCCTTTTTCGCAAGCTCAAGGGTGACTTCTCCGTCGGCCTTGACCGTAACAAAATCGCGCACCCGGCGCAGCAGCCGGTTGGCAACCCGTGGCGTCCCGCGGGCGCGGCGCGCAATTTCCCCGGCGGCCTCCTCCGTAACATACACCTCCAGAAGGCCTGCCGAACGCATGACAATCTCCTTCAGTTCCGACGCCTTATAGAAATCAATATGATAGTACAGCCCGAACCGGTCGCGAAGTGGTGGTGACAGCAATCCGGCGCGGGTAGTAGCACCGATCAGGGTGTACCGTTTCAGCGGAATATTGATCACCTTGGCAAACGCCCCCTTGTCCACCACGAAATCGACTTTGAAATCCTCCATGGCCGGGTAGATGAATTCCTCGATCGCCGGAGACAGGCGGTGGATCTCGTCGATAAACAGAATGTCCCCTTCTTTCATATTGGTCAGGATGCCCATCAAGTCGCCGGTGCGGCTGAGTGCCGGGCCGGAGGTGGCGACCAGCCGGGTGCCCATCTCATTTGCAATGATGTGCGCCAGAGTCGTCTTGCCCAGTCCCGGCGGGCCGTAAAAAAGGACGTGCTCACAGGATTCCCTGCGCTTTCGGGCGGCCTGAATGGAGACCTTGAGTTTTTCCTTGAGCGCCTGCTGCCCGATATACTCGCCAAGCAGTTTCGGCCTCAGCGAAAGGATAAAAGACTCTTCCTCCGCCGAAATTATATCCCCCGAGACTATGCGCTCGCGGCTCATTGAATATTTCCTTTCTGTGCCGACGCTTCCTGCCTGAAGATAAGGGAAATTAATTTTTCGGTCGAGTCAATTTTGGGATCGGTTTGCAAAGCTCGCTCAACCATTTTCTCCGCCTCTGAGGGACGATACTGCAATTGGGCCAGAACCTCCACTGCCTCAACCATCAGGTCAGCCTTTTCGCGGCGTACCGCGGTCAGCGGATGTTCGGCTTTGGACAGTGCAAAGCGCGCCATCTTGCCCGACAGCTCCGCAATTACCTTGTCGGCCAGCCGGCTTCCGATTCCCGGAAGGCGCGCCAGCGTTGCGGCATCCTTGGTTTCAATCGCGGTGGCGATCTCCCGGACGGGTAATGTCAATGATTTCAGTCCCTTTTTAAATCCGAGACCTGACACGGTGGTAAAAAGCTGGAAAAATTCCTTGTCGAGCGGATCGGTGAAGCCAATCAGCCTGGGATAATGATAGCTTTTTTTATCGCCTGCCTCGATATAGTCAATGGTATAGAGCATGATATTGCCATCCCCGGTGCTGGCGTTCTTCAGCTGATTATAAAGCCCGGAAGGGATCATCAGCTCATGATAGACACCGCCAAGGTCAACCGTAACCGTCTCCTCTGTCAGCCTGCAAATCTTGCCTCGAATCTGCGATATCATCTTTCCCCCATCAGGACATTGTGGTGGCAGAGCGCCACCGCCAGCGCGTCGGCGGTGTCGGGCGAAAACAGATCATCCCTGAGCTTCAGTGTCGACTTTATCATTCTCTGCATCTGCTGTTTCGTTGCGCGGCCGTTCCCGGTCAGCGATTTCTTAATCCGGGTGGCGGCATATGAAACGACCGGGATCCCGCTTCGCGCCGCCTGGACAAATATGACCCCCCTGGCATGTCCCATTATAATAGCGGTTTTGGGGTGAACGTAGTGTGAGTACAGTTCCTCGATGGCAATGTAATTAGGTCGAAACTGGGCGATAATATTTCCCGTTTCGGAAAAAATTTCATTAAGTTTTTCTTCAAAGGAACCTTTCGCGTCGGTTTTTATGATCCCGGCCTCAAGTACCCTGGTGGCGCGGCCGTCCGATTTCAGGATACTATAACCCGTAACGTGCAATCCGGGGTCAATTCCGACAATGATCATAGCGGTTTCTTACGCCAACTGACGGCGTTTTACCCCGCCAGTTTTTCCATGATGGAGTCGTCAATATCGAAGTTACCGTATACCTGCTGGACGTCGTCATGATCCTCCAGCGCCTCATACAGTTTCAGCATCGTCTCAGCCTGCTTTTCGTTGAGCTTGACCGTATTCTGAGGAACCATGGTGACTTCCGCCGAGGCAATTGGAATCGATTTCTTTTCTATCGTGGACCGCACCGTTTCCAGGTCGCCGGGAGACGTCACAATTTCGTACAGGTCGCTCTGCACGGTCATATCCATTGCTCCTGCCTCCAGCGCGATTTCAAGAAGCGTGTCTTCATCGCAAACCGAGGTCTCGACCTGGATGATTCCCTTTTTGTCAAAGATCCAGGCCACGCACCCATTCTCGCCCAGGTTGCCGTTGTATCTGGAAAAAAGATGTCGCACTTCCGCAACGGTTCGCTTTTTGTTATCAGTGAGTGCGGTCAGATAAACAGCCGCACCGGCCGGGCCGTACCCTTCGTACGTCATTTCTTCATAATTGACTCCCGGCAGCTCACCGGTTCCCTTCTGAATTGCCTTCTTGATATTGTCTTGCGGCATATTGGCGGCTTTTGCCGCTGCGATGGCGCTTCGCAGGCGAGGATTGGCATTTGGGTCTCCGCCGCCGGCACGAGCAGCTACCGTGATTTCTTTGATCAATTTGGTAAACATCCGCCCGCGCTCGGCATCAGCCTTGCCTTTTTTGCGCTTAATAGTAGCCCATTTTGAATGCCCGGACATACTATCCTCCACCTCAAATGCTGTAATTGTGATCTGAAATAATATTTTAACACTTTGCCGGTCCGGAAGCAAGAGGATAATGGCAAATGTGATTATGCCTGAAGAGTATTGACGGCCGCATCATGACCTTCAAGGGGGGACCTTAAGTCACCCGGGCGACTCGGAATCATTCGGCGAGGCTGTAGCGCTGTTCCAGCTCTTCGTGAAGGACGATTATGGCAATACGCCGGTTTCGCGGATCAAACGGACTGTCGGGGTACTTTAGATGATTGTCGGCGTAGCCACGGATTTCGACGACCTGCGTCGTCCGCAGGCCGGTCAGTTCCATATGGCGTCGGGCGCTGTTGGCTCGGTCGGCTGACAGCTCCCAGTTGGTGTAGTTGGTGATCCCGGAAAATGGTTTGCGATCAGTGTGCCCCTCGACCACAACGTGGTTCGGCAACAGACGAAGTTCCTTTGAGATAGCCGTCAATATGAGCTTCGAGGTTGGTTTAAGGGTGGCGCTTCCCAGACTGAAGAAATTCGCGGAATCGGGATTTGTGGAGACTTCCGCCAATTCGATCCGCAATCCTTCCGGAATCAGCTCAATATCAATAAAGTCCTTGAGTTTGCCAATCTCAGGTATTTTGTCAATGGTGTTGCGGATTTTTTGTGCGGCCTCTGAAAGCGCAGCGATGTTCTTCTCTATATTGCTCGGATCGCCAGCCTGGTGTCTGAGTTCCTTCTTGAGCGCCGAGCTGCTTCCCTTGAGCATTCCGCTGCCCGCCTTCTTCATAAAATTGACCGGATCCTGGAAATATCCCTGAACTGCCTGCCGAACGGCATCGGACTGGACAACAATCCACATCACCAGAAAGAAAGCCATCAGGGCGGTGACAAAATCAGCATACGCAACTTTCCAGGCACCGCCGTGGTGTCTGCGATGACCAGCCTTCTTCCTGACGACTATAACCGGTTGAGCCTGTTTTTCTTCTTCTTCCATCGCAGATATCCCTAGCCAGCGGTCTTGGTAGCCCGGCAGGCATCCTCGACCTCGATGAAGCTTGGGCGGACTTCGCTGGAAATTACCCTCCTGGCAAATTCAACGGCAATCTGAGCGGTAAAGCCTTTATGAAATGCCAGCAGGGCCTGTTTGAGGCAGACGTAATATTTTCCCTCGGTCTCGGTGATATTTCTGAGATTGGAGGCAAGGGGCTGAACGACTCCATATGACAGTAGAATACCCAGGAAAGTGCCGACCAGCGCAGCGCCGACATGGTGTCCAATCTCCTCGGGGGGGCCTCCAATGGCCCCCATGGTAATGACCACACCCAGCACCGCGGCCACAATACCCAGACCAGGCAGCGCATCGCCAATGGTTTGCAGGGTGCTGGAAGCCTGAAGCTGTTCGTGATGGTGTGTTTCCAGATCAAGATCCATCATGGATTCCAGATCATGCTCCGGAATGCCCCCCATAATAATCAAGCGCATTGTGTCGGCCAGAAAGTCCAGCGCGTGGTGGTTTTTCAAAAAGTAAGGATATTTGGTTATGACCGAGCTTTTCTCCGGGCTTTCCACGTGCGACTCCAGACCCACCAAGCCATCCTTACGGGCAACATTGAAAAGCTCATACATCATCACCAGAAGCTCGGTGTACGTCTGTCTGGACGGCCCCGAGTCGAGAATCTTAAGTAATTGTGCAACAATCGATTTCAAGATTCGGAGCGGGGCCATTACAAGTAGCGATCCAAAAGCCGCACCGGCGATAATTAAATATTCAGCTGGTTGGTACAGTACCAAAAGATGGCCCTTCGCCAGCAGAAAGCCGCCGATAACCGATCCCAGCACCACTACTAAGCCAATGATGGCAATCATGAGCTAACCTGTCCTCCTAGCCCCGGTAAATGTCCTAACCCTTTTAATCCTTGCGGATTATACTAATTATCGTCACTTTGGCAGGAAACTGTATGGGACTGGCGGCCTAAAGCGCTTTTTGGACCGAAACCACGGTGTATAACACAAACTCATGTTTATAACAGCCTTAGAAATTGCCTCTTATGCCAGACTATCAGGAACTGCAAACCGGCAATGGTGTTTTGATGATAATGAGTTCCGGTACTTGAAGACATTATAAGGCGCGACAGAATCCAATTGCCAGCTTGTCCGAAAGTCCAGCATGGACGCATGTTACATATTATCATTTGCTGTCGGACACGTTGCGCGAATCGAAATTTGGAAACCGGCGGGATTCGGTAACAGCATAACAAACCGAGCTAAATTATTTTGTTGACATTAATTATAGAAATATTATTATGTAATGCTAAGGAAGAATTAACATAAAGCACGATGGAAAGGAGGGATGTTAATGACTGGCGTTAGGGTTCGCGATGACGAATCCTTCGAAAAGGCCCTTCGCCGCTTCAATAAGTTTTGCGAAAAGACAGGAATTCTGTCTGACATAAAGAAGCATCAGCACTTCGAGAAGCCGTCAGAACGGCGCAAAAGAAAGCTGAATGCAGCAAAACGCAAAATGCGTAAGCTGCAGCAAGCGGAAGGTTAGGAGAACCATGTCTCTCCTGGCGAAAATCGACAAGGATTTGATAACGGCCCTGAAGACGGGTGATAAATTCAAGGTCACTCTTCTTCGGGGTCTTAAGTCTGACATAAAATATCGACAGATTGAAAAAGGGGCCGATCCGACCGACAGCGATATCAATGAGGTTCTCGGTGGCGCTGCCAAAAGGCGAAGAGATTCAATCGAGCAGTTTCAGGCCGGAAATCGCCTGGATTTGGTCGAAAAGGAAACGGCAGAACTGAAGATTATCGAGGAATACCTGCCGGAGCAGCTTTCTGAGGAGAAACTGGGGCAGCTTATCAACGCCGCCATCGCTGAAACAGGAGCCGATTCCCCGACCAAATTAGGCCTTGTCATGAAGCATTTAATGCCCGACATTAAGGGCAAAGCGGACGGCAAGTTGGTCAACAGGCTGGTTCGAGAAATGCTTGCCGGCAAATCGGAATGATCCGCTCAGGGATTTTTTGATGCCAAGGAAGGAGTGAGAGGATGAATTGGATAGACATTATACTGTTGATCCTCCTCGTTGCGGCTATCATTGTCGGCTCCAAGAAAGGACTGATTCGGGAAATTATGGCCCTCGCGGTCTTAACGGCAACCGTTATTGTCTCCGTTAATTACATCGATATCATCGCTACCAAAATCTACGAGGTGCTCGGTGGCTCCCCGCTGGTAACGGCGATAATTTCATTTGTACTTCTGCTGGCGATAATTTATGCCGTATTCAAGCTGCTTGGGATAATGTTTTACAGGGTGGCCAATCTCCAGAAGTTGGGGAAAAAGGATCAACTCGGCGGGGCGTTCGTCGGCGCTGTCCGCGGCTGGGTGATTATCAGTTTTGTCGTCTTTGTCGTATTTTTAATGCCGATGCCGGAACGATTTTACGACGATTTCGGGGAGTCATTTCTTGGCCCTACTTTCGCCAAGACCCTGCCGCTGCTGTACGAATCGACATCCGGCCTGCACCCGGAAAATAATAACTTTATGGAGAAAGTGGAGCGGACGTTATTGCTCCGGCCGTCGCCAGGGATGTCCGAGTCCCAGCAGTTTCGCCTCTCTGAGGATCGCGAGCAGGTTTACCGAGTAATTTATCAGATTGATCGCTTTTTCGGAACCGCTGATGCAAATATATAGAGAATGATATTTTGATTTTTGCGATAAGTTCGTATATTGAAGCCGGTGAAAACCGGCTTTTTTTTGGGTGCAGATGCAAATATGTCCTCGTTCGATGCTCATACCCTGGATGTTCTTGAGTACCCCAAGATTGTTTCCATTTTAAAAGGACTGTGCCTGACTCAATACGGGGTCGCAAAGGTCGATGAGATTCGCCCGCTCACCGACGCGACCATTATCCGGACCAAGCTTGATGAGATCACTCAGATGAAGGACATCATCAGGTTCGGACAGGCCCTGCCTCTGTATCGCCTTGATGACATCAGCGAGCTTCTGGCAAAATCAAAGACCGAGGGATATTTTCTTGAACCGAAAGCGCTTCTCAGCGTGAAAGAACTGATCGAGGTTTCGCTTGACCTGCACACATACGCTGCCGACGAGCGGGAAAACTTCCCCCTGATCGCTCACTACCTCGCAAAGCTGCACCCGTTTCCGGAGTTAAAAAAGGCGATCGATAAAACCATTGACCGGGATGGTGAGATTCTCGACAGCGCGTCGTCAAAGCTCAAGCAGCTACGTCAGGATATCTCTTCACTCCGGAAAAAAATCCTGCAGCGACTGGATCATATTCTTTCAGATCGTCGCAAGCAGCCGGGATGGCAGGATGATATGATCACGCAGCGTGATGGCCGCTATGTAATCCCGGTGCTTTCCGGGCAATTCCGCGCCAACGCCGGAATTGTCCATGACCGCTCACAATCGGGCGCAACCCTGTATGTTGAGCCGAACGAAACCGTTGAGCTGAACAACCAGCTCAGCCTTCAGATGCAGCAGGAACGGCTTGAAATTGACCGGATACTCCGCCGCCTGACCGGACTGGTCGGCGAGGCGGCCGACCGGCTGCGTGAGAATGCGGATCTTA
>CP070796.1:2481958-2495225 GCA_020343475.1 Candidatus Zixiibacteriota bacterium | reverse complement strand
TCTATCAGGCCGTCGCGGCAAAATCGCCGGAATGGATCCTGAAGGACGTTACCAAAAGGTTCGGGCGGCGGTGCCGCAGGCCGAACTATACAACTACTCGGTTGACCTGCGTTCCATGACCTCCGGACAGGGCGTGTACTCGCGCGTATTTTCTCATTATGAGGAAGTACCGCGCGAAATAACTGAAAAGGTAATTGAGGAGATCAGGCAATCTCAGAAAGAATAGCCTCGATATAATTTCAAAAAAAAGGCCCCCAACCGGGGGCCTTTTTTATCGTGGCAATTTTACTCATCCAGCTCGCAGGGAGCCGGGCCGGGGGGAGAGCCGTAGAGATGGTCAATCAGGTACAGAATATCCAGCAGATTTATATCCAGGTCGCAATTTGCGTCGCCCGCTCCCGGAGGATCCGGCGCCGGACCGAGAGGAGAACCATAGAGATAGTCTATTAAAAATAGAATGTCTAACAGGTTGACCGATTCGTCGCGATTGGCATCACCATTCAGATAATGATAGTCCTCCTCTACCAGATAGACAGTCGTGTCGGCCTGTCCCGATACAGGCACTTCGCCTTCATCGACAATAATACATTGCAAAGAACCGTCAAGCCTGATTCCCACAGAGAAGGTTTCACCCGGAGGGGCGTCATCATCCGGTACCACTATTATCGTATAGTCGCCCAGCAGGGGATTTGCAATGTGGACCGAATCGAAACTGTCCGAGTCCGTATAGCTAGCCGGGAAGATGGACTGAAAGAGGTCGTCCTGCGGTGTCATGCCGATACTGTCACCTTGCGGATCAAATACCTGCAGGTTCACCGGGCAGAAGGCCATAATTACCAGAGGAGAGGGAACCAGCGCGAAATTTGCCGAAAATTCGGACGTATTGCCCAGTGTATCGGTGGCGGTTGCCGTCACAAAGGAGAAGTACCTGTAATCATTGCTGATGTCATAAGTGAAATCTCCATTATTGTCCGCAGTGTCGGCTCCGACAAAGCTATATGCCGGGCCGTGGCCCGAGATAGCATCAGCCGGTTTATTGTCATCTCCTGCCGGATGAGCCACGAAAAACTCGATGACGGCGCTGTCTGCCGCTCTGCCATAGACGATGAAGGAGCTATCCGGATTCATATGAACGGAATCAATCTCAGGGAAATTTAACAGGTCATTTGGCCCGTCGTCGAGGTCGTCGGGATCGTTATCAGTGACCCCATCAACACCGAGATTAATGCCAAGCCCACCGTTACTATAGATAAGATTATTGCTGAAGGTGTTATATCGCGCTGTTGCCCCGATGACCTGGATTCCGTTGTCTTCGAAACCGGTGATGGTGAGACCCTCCACAAAAGTATACGAACCTGAAATCAATAGCCCGTTGCCGGCAAATTTGCCCGGTCCAGATCCGTTGACAATTACCGAATGCTCTCCGGAGGGCGCCGTTGACCCCAGGATAAACGTGCTGTCATCGGTTAATTCAGGCAGAGCCGAGGTCAGCAGAATTGTGCCGGATATGTCGAAAGCGATGGTGTCGGGACCAGGCAGGGTATTTGCAGCCTCGATAATCCATCGCAGCGTTCCGACCCCGGAGTCGTCGAGTGATGTGAGCGAGAGATCATTATCGCAGGCATCTCCCGAGCCGTCGCCGTCGGAGTCGATCTGATCCGGATTGTATGTTTCGGGGCAATTATCGTCGAGGCAATCGTTTTCCGGGTGCCCCGGATCGCCGTAAGAATCGCCGTCGGTGTCAACGCAGACCGTGACCGCGGTACTGCTCAGGATACTGATATTGCCATCACTGAAATTACCGACCGCAAGGTCAATGTCGGTATCATTATCGAAATCGGCGGCGCACAATGCGTTGGGCAGGCTACCGACGTGTGTGGTATGCTGAAGGGAGAAAACACCGAACCCGTTATTTCTCAAAATGGAAATACTGTCAAGATTATAATTCGCCACGGCCAGGTCGACGTGAGTATCATGATCGAAATCTGCCGCCGCGAGGGCATTCACACCGTCAAAGACCCTGACCGCGTAATTGAAAGGAGATGCAAAGCTGCCGTCACCCAGATTAAAGAGCACCGAAACCAGATCAAGGTCCGAGTTAGCTACAGCCAGATCGATATAGTCGTCGCCGTCGAAATCGTCTGCGACCAGGCCGGCCGATGCTCCTGCCGCGTTATAGAACTCGTCCGGGGAGAAGGACCCGTCACCGTCGCCTAAGAGGATAACCACGCCGTTTCCGTCGGTTACGGCAACATCGGCATTTTCATCATTGTTAAAATCGGCGGCAAGAACACAGTACGGGGGACCTCCAACGCCGAGATTGACCATCGGATTAAAACTGCCGTCGCCGTTATTCTCGAGGTAGGAAATACTATCGGTGCCGGTGTTCGCTACAATTAGATCGTAGTCCAAATCCCCGTCAAAATCTTCGGTGCAAGCCCCCATCGGAACCGCGGAATTTACAGGATATTCCCCGGCGGGCTGAAAATCGAAGTCACCGTCGTTACGGAGGATAATGATTTTGCCGGCAGTTCCCTTGACAACTGCAAGATCATTGTCGCTATCGCCGTCAAAATTGGCTGAGAGAATGTAGGTGGGGCTCGAAAACATCCCGATATTCACGCTACCTGCAGTATCAAAAGTCGCGTCACCCCTGTTATCAAACAGGAAAATTTTGTTGGTAAGGATGCACGCGACGGCAAGGTCGTTGTCGCCATCATTATCAAGGTCAGTTGAAACCATTGATACCGGCATATCGCCTACAGAATAATCCGCGAGGTGATGAAACCATGGTAACTGGGCATACACGGGATTGTCTGTAAAAGCCAAAATGGTGATTGACAGCAATAACCACTTGAGCATGGTTTTTTTGCCAGAATACATAATTAGTCGCCTTCGTTAAGACCGTAACATCTCCGCCGTAAGGCAGTGCAACGGCCGGTTAAAAAAATACGCTTTTCGTGCTCTGGGGCTGACATTGAATGTCCGCAGGCGAAAATTCCCCTTGTATATTATACCACAGGATTGCCGTAAGTCAAGACATATTATGGGATTCAGCGGCTTCAATTAAAGCCAGTATTTCGCCGAAAAGCGGCCTCCGACTATCTGCAGCATTGACATAAACAAGTTCCTTTTCAGGTATGTGCCTGTGCATCAATCGGGATTTCATCGACGAAAAGTAGAAACGGCCTCGCCCGTGACATAAGCGTTATCGAACACGTTGACAGCGATACTGATACCGCTGTCAATACTTAATTGACACTGATTAATAACATGTTCCTCTCATGCATACAGGTTTCCATTATGGATTACGTGACAGCCTGCCTTTTCTGCAGCAATAAAAAACCCCCCGAATGGGGGGTAAAGTATTTGATTAAAGATTTCTTAAAACATCTTGAAAACAAAGCCGATTGCCAATGTCTCTTTGAAACGGCCTCGCTTACTCACCTGCTTGTCATAGAGAAGCTGGGTATAAAAGTTCACGGTGACAACTCTGGAGATTGACGCGGCGACAATATTCTCCCAGTTGATATCGACCGCCCTCCAGTCGTCTTCAAATTTCGTTCCCTTAACCTCGTCTTTTCCTGAGAAGAAAAAGGCCTTAAACAGGGTCAGCTTGCCGGTATACTGAAGTCTCTCGTTGAATCTGTATGATACATCCGTCACTGATTCCAGGCCGCCGTCGGCCAGGGTTGAATCCTCCGTTATCAGGGCTACACTATCGATTATGACGTTTTTGAGCATTTGCCGAATGGCCAGACCCAGGCGGCTGGTAATCAGGTCATTGTCGCGTTCATAAAAGCGCCTTATAATACCGGCGGATTCGGTCAGTTTTATCGGGGTGAGGAAACGATTTTTGGGTTCGAAAGACGCGTCGAGAAACTGCGATTCAAACCGAAAGGCGACATATGGGTCGATAAATTTCTTTGCAGTGAAACGGCCGACATTTTCAAAATCAATCAGGTCGGTTGATTTTTTGGGCTTGCTCCAGCTTTTGGATTTGTTATCCTTGTCCGGCGACTGGGTGATCGTCTGCCCGAATGAGAGTTTGAGAGTTGACCGAAGGTGAAACCAGGGACTCAAATGCCTCTCAGCGGCGCCGTTGAGATTACCGACCCAGTTGACCGCCCCGGCTTCACCCCCGGTCCAGGAATCCGAATAGGCGGTCTGA
The DNA here is from genome assembly GCA_020343475.1 of Candidatus Zixiibacteriota bacterium. Lineage (GTDB taxonomy): Bacteria > Zixibacteria > MSB-5A5 > GN15 > PGXB01 > JAFGAL01. Next base: position 2,491,054 of record CP070796.1, on the reverse strand, counting down.
GTGGTGGTGACATCAATAATTAGCGACTTTTTCCATCCGGTATAGGTACTGTCCTGAGCAGGGGAAAGCGCAACAAATAAGGTCACCAATCCTGTCGCATGCAATAAAAATTTGCCTATCATAGTCATAATAATCTCCTAATTTCATGCCGCCGTTACCTGGTGCATGTAAATGTCCTGTTGAGGGAATGGAATCGAAATTCCTTCTTGATCGAAGGTCAGCTTGACCCTCTCAGTGATATTGAAGTATACGCTCCAGTAGTCGGACGTCTTTGTCCACGGACGAACGACGAAGTTGACCGAGCTGTCGGCCAGTTCTGATACCGCCACAACCGGGGCCGGGTCTTTCAGGATCCGGGAGTCTTCGGCGAGAATACGCTCAAGTGTTTCCTTAGCCTTTTTGATGTCGTCGCCGTAGCCAATACCGAAGACCATGTCGATGCGACGGTTTTCCATTGCCGAATAGTTGGTGATACTGTCTCCGGTGATTTTGCTGTTGGGTATGATCACTTTCTTATTGTCCGGGGTTTTCAGAATGGTGTTGAAAATCTGGATCGCTTCAACCGAGCCGCTCGTCCCGCCGGCGTCAACATAGTCGCCGGCCTTGAAGGGTCGAAAAATGATCAGCATAACGCCTGAAGCAAAATTGGCCAGCGAACCTTGCAGGGCAAAGCCGATTGCCAGACCGGCGGCGCCGATAACGGCAACAAATGACGCGGTCTGCACTCCGAGCGTTCCCAGAGCGGCGATGAAAATAAAGGTCATCAGGCCGATTTTAGTCAGACTGGATACGAATCTGGTCAGGGTTTCTTCGGCATTGCTTTTGCGCATAAGGCGGCGCACAAGGCCGGTTAGAAATCCAACCACGATGCGACCGAGCACCACAATCGTAATGGCACCAATAATCTTGATACCATACAGCGTTGCCCAATCGGTCAGCTTCTGCATAACGCTTTCCATATGATCCCCTTTCCTGTTATTGGTAAAATTGATTAATTTAAATTATCAGTCAAAACATCGATTAGTCGGGCAGGGTTCCCCATTCCGATATTACTTATATTTTTCAATACAGGCAACTCGCGGCGATTCAGATTTCAATGGATTTCCTGATGTTCAAATATAGGAAAGCGATCTTTCCCTTAGCAAGAGGATTAATGTACAGAAATGCACATGATCGAATTTCCATTTTGCGGCCTGTACTGCGAATATTTTATTTGCTATTCGTTTTCATTTGACTATTTAATAGATGAACCCGAACCGGGAGTTGACAGTGAATCTGAATATCAATCAGGCAAATATCAAAACCGAAGTGCTTGCCGGGGCAACCACGTTCTTAACCATGGCATATATCATGTTTGTCCATCCGGGGATTCTCTCGGCGACGGGGATGGACAAGGATGCTCTGATCGCGGTTACCTGCATTGCCGCCGCGATCGGCACCATCCTGGTCGGCCTGTTGACCAATACGCCGATTGCTATGGCGCCGGGAATGGGGCTGAATTCCTATTTTGCCTATTCAATTGTCCTGGGTGAAAATGTTTCCTGGCAGACGGCGCTGGGGATTGTCTTTCTCTCGGGGCTTATATTCTATGTCCTGACCGTGGTCGGCATCCGCAAAAAACTGGTGGAAGCGATTCCACGGTCGCTGATTTATGCCATCTCGGTCGGGATCGGCCTTTTTATCACGTTCATGGGATTGGTGAATATCGGTATTATTGTTGACAATGAAATGACCCTCGTCTCTGCCGGGGCCTTGAGCGGGCCGGTGCTTATCGGTCTGGCGGGATTGCTTGTGATGGTGGTGATGCAGAAGCTCAGGATAAAAGGCTCGCTAATCGCTGGAATCCTCTTTGCGACAGTTCTGGGGCTGATATTCAACTACGTGAAAGCCCCGTCGGAGCTGATCTCGTTCGACATTGACCTTAGCCCGATTGCATTTCAGCTGGATATCCGCGCCGCGCTCAAAGGGAGTCTGTTCGGGGCGATTTTCGCCATGATGTTTATCGACATGTTCGACAGTATCGGGACCATTATTGCCTGCGGCTATAAGGCCGGCCTGGCTGACGAACAGGGACGAATCCGCAAGCTTGATCGGCTTCTGGGAATCGACGCCATCGCCACCATGATCGGCGCGCTGCTGGGAACCTCGACCACCACCGCTTATATCGAATCGGCGGCCGGGATAGAACAGGGGGGACGTACCGGGCTGACCTCGATTGTCACCGGCCTGCTGTTTCTGTCCGGGTTGATCTTTATTCCGATTATCGGGATGGTGCCGGGTTTTGCCACCGGGCCGGCGCTGGTGATGGTGGGGATGTTTATGATCCGCGACGTGGTCAAAATCGATTTTCTTAAGCTCGACGAGGCCTTTCCGGCATTTGTCATTATCGTCATGATCGCCCTCAGTTATTCCATCAGCACCGGGCTGGCGTTCGGGTTTATTTCCTTTACGGTGCTCAAGCTGGTCTCGCTGAAATTCCGTGACATCAAACCGGCAATGTGGGTAATTACGGTCTTATCAGTATTGTTTTTTGTGGTTTAGGGCGGTTAATTTTCAGCAGAAAAATAAGCCAAAATAATCACTTGACAAAGCCGATCATCCGGCATAATTTTCGTGTAATCAAAAGGGCATCTCGACAGGTCTACATTTTTAAACCAGACTGTTTAGGAGGGGCATTGATTTTCATTAGCGCTTCGTAGCCGGTGTTGCAGTCGAATTAAAGCGGATCGCATTGATTCGCCCGAATGCCGCCACCTCCTGAGGCCGATATGAATTTCGCCACCGTACAGTATTTCGTATTCTTCATCGTTGTCTTTCTTATCTACTGGCGCTTGAGCCGCCGGATGCAGAATATTTTCCTGCTGGCGGCCAGCTACTTCTTCTATGCCTGCTGGGACTGGCGGTTTCTGAGCCTGATTATCGTCTCGACACTCAATGACTATCTGTGCGGAATGTTTATCGCCGACACCGATTCGCCTCGGCGGAGAAAAACGCTACTGGTTATCAGCCTGGTGGTCAATCTCGGTATCCTGGGGTACTTTAAATATTTCAATTTTTTTGCGGGCAGCTTCATCGGGCTGGCCGACGCGCTCGGCATGCACGTATCGTGGACCACCGCCAGGATCATTCTGCCGGTGGGCATTTCGTTTTACACCTTTCAGTCAATCAGTTATACGGTGGATATTTATCGCCGGCAGCTGCTGCCGACCCGGTCGGCCATTGACTTTGCCGCCTTTGTGGCCTTTTTCCCCCAGCTGGTCGCCGGGCCAATTGTGCGGGCAAAGGAGTTTGTATTCCAGCTCAAACAGAAACGGCATTTCAGCGCCGAAAACCTCCAGATTGGCGTTACCCGATTTTTGACCGGCTATTTTAAGAAGGCCTTTGTTGCCGATTCGCTGGCGGTCTACCTGGTCGACCCGGTCTTCGCCAATCCGGGCGATCATACCACCGGCATGCTGTGGCTGGCGATGGTGGCCTGGACGGTGCAAATCTATGCCGATTTCTCCGGCTACTCCAGCATGGCAATCGGTTCGGCGCGGATGCTGGGTTTTGAAATACCGGAGAACTTCGATTTCCCGTATTTATCGCGCAACATTTCAGAGTACTGGCGGCGCTGGCATATGACGATGTCGCGTTTTTTCCGCGATTATGTTTACATTGGTCTTGGAGGCAACCGCCGGGGGACAGCTCGCTCGCTTTTGAATATCGCCGTCACTACTTTCGTCAGCGGTCTCTGGCATGGTGCGGGATGGACTTTTGTAATCTGGGGCTGGCTACACGGCCTTTATATAGCGGTATTTCATTCGATGCGCAAGTGGCGGTCGCGTCATGGCAGGTATGATGAAAATCCGAGACTGCCCAAAATTATTGCGGCCTGGGTTCTTACCCAGTTTGCAGTCTGCCTGGCGCTGGTTCTCTTCCGCGCCCCTGATTTTTCCACCGCCTGGGTATATACCAAAGGATTGTTTTATTCGGCCGGGCAGGGCACGCTTGAAATCCCGTTCTTGATCTGGATTGCGTTTGCCTCAATCATTGTGGACCACATTGCCGGATGGATAATGGAGCATCGGCCGCAGATGAAGGTGCGCGTTCCCGCATTTTCGCGGGCGGTGGTGTATGCGGCAATGATTGTCTTCCTGTACCACGCCGTTCCGGAAAGTGTGAATCCGTATATTTATTTTCAATTTTGAGATGAGTTATGGAAAACGAAGAAAAAAAGCAAAAAGGCGATAAAACCTCCCGATCTCCGAGGTTTGCCCGCCAATTGTTCCGGGCACCGGTCCTGCTGTATATGATGATTATTCTTTTGGCGGCCGAATTTTCCGTAGTGGCGATCGCGCCGCTTCTTGTTCCTGACTGCAGATATCTCCGTCTGTATCTTAACGCCCGTGCCGAGGAATGTACCCGGAAGCATCTGGATGGCACCGACCGGTACAATATTCGCTGTGATCTGATCGGCTGGCGCAACCGGCCGAATTGCACGTACCGGAAGTGGGAAGTCGACGAGCACGGCGCCAGAACTACTCATGCCTATACCACCATTTCGACGAAACCAAACCGCGTCATGTTCATGGGGAGTTCGATGATCAACGGCGGACCATTTGTGTATACGAACGAAACCATTTCCGCTCTGATAGAAGACTCCACCATTGAAGCCATTAATTTCGGTACCATGCGCTATAGCCTCGACCAGGTATACCTGCATTATAAGAATGAGCTGAACGCATATCACCCCAATATTCTGGTAGTCGAGATACCCGGTTCACCCGATAAGGGACTGCGCAATCAATATGTTCTTTTTCGTAACCGGTATGCCGGCGATATGCCATATCTTAAGCCGCGTTTCACCCTCGAATCGGATGAGCTGGTGCTTGTACCGGTGCCGCCCAAAGAATATCATGACAGCATCTTTTGCAGCCCGGAACTTCTGCGCTGGCTGGAGCAGACCGATGGGTATTATAATGATTTTCGTGCCTTTAAGAGATTCGGACACCTGCCGATTGCAAATACCTTATGGTATTTCTACCAGAAAGCGCGTAATCTCTACCGATTGATAATGGGCGATTATCGCGATATGCCCCTTCTGGAGGTGCTGATGGCACGGCTGGTCGACCTGGCCGACAAACAGGGAGTGGCCGTGACTTTCATAATGATGCCCGACCGGACCATTACCGCCGCAGCGGGGTGGCGGAAATTTCTGCCCGATCATTATAAGCGACAACTTGACATGCTGGAGTCAAAAGGATTCGATATCATCGATGGCCGGGAGGTGCTCCGCCGGAGCGGTATCCCGTTCTGGAAGTTATACGCCTCGGATAACCAGCATTACAGCCCTGCCGGCAATCTCCTGCTGGCTGAAGCGCTGAAGGAGAGACTGGATAAAAATTCCCGGAAATCCCCGGTTCTGGTTGAGAAGAACTGATCAACGGAAAAACGGCGGATCAAGAGATACGCCGCACACATACATTTTCCCGGCGCAGCCGGTCAGCCTCCCTGGCTGCCGGCCGCATCACACTTGAAAAAGGTACTGCAGTTTTATGAAAAACTGCCGCGAGGAAAGACGGTTGACTCGTTCATACTTGCCGCCATCCCAGGTGTTGAACTTCTCATAGACAATAGTGGAACCGAAATACAGCACCGAAAAAGCATTGAGGCGATATGTCAGCAGGGGATCGATGTCCCAGAGTTCTTCGTCATCGTCGTATTGAACAAACAATCGCAGCGATAACTCTCGCATGATCTGGTAGCTCAAGCGCGTCCCTGTTATATAGGTATCGAATAATTTTTCGTCGGTATCGACGTGATTGCTCCTGGTATACTCTATCCAGGTCTCAAAAAGCATGCGGTCATTCGGTTTCAAGTCAAACCATCCCGATAAAGACAGCTGCCTGCCCATAACCAGTGGATCCACCCGTCTGGCAATCATGTGTCCATAATCAATGTGGCCTCCCGCCGCCAGACGATCACCGAAACGGTAGTGATTGCAGATATGCCATACCCAGATATTGTCAAACTGGGTTCCGCTGAACTTTTCGTTGCTGTACAAATAGCGCGCATGGATTTGAGCTTGGGCGGCCCGGAGTTCAATCGAGAGATTGGGTGATATCCATTCATCCTTCTTTTCTTTGTCGAAATTCCACTTTCTCCCGGCATCTCCATTGGGAATAATATGCTTAACAAGACCCTCGTCAAATCGGAAGACATATTGTGTGTAAAACAGTGCCGTCCGCCTGTTGTTGATCGGTTCATATCCGATGTCGGCGCGGAAGGTCGGGCTGCGCTCGGAAAAGCTGAGCCTGGTAAATGAATTTCGGGTTTCACGGAGCAGTGCGGAGTAATAAGCATGCCCCCAGAATGATTCCCCGTCATATCCGGCAGTATGTTCATCATAAAAATGCCATTCGTTAAGACCGGACGTCAGGGCGGTATCGTCCGGCTCATCGGTGTATGTTCCTATGGCCTGCCACTGGAAGCGGAATTGCTTTGTCAGGCGCAACGCTCCATCCGCGCTCAGCAATGTGCCGGAGCCTCCGCCTTCAAGAAAGCGGTTGGATGCCAGCATGCCGATTTCAGAGTCCTCGCCGAAGGTTTGCCGCGCCCTCACTATATTGGAATAACTTTTTCCGGCCAGAAAGCCTGCGCTGAAATCCTCGAAGGGCATGATAACCGGCGTGTTCTCGTCGTGAGCTGAAAGAAACGCAAAGCTGGTTCGATTCATCCGGGCCGTCACTTTGGCCGCGAAATCCGGGTCGTTGATGGCGCGGGTGTAAACCGGATTGAAATAGGTATTGAACAGATCACTGCCTTCCTGGAAAAACGGGCGCTTCTCGGGGAACGACAAGGCGGCGGTTGTGTTCACATCGATCTGGGCCAGGTCGGTCTCAATCTGGCTGAAATCCGGGTTGAAAGTCGCTTCTGCGGTAATATTGGATGTCAGCGCGTATTTGGCGCCCAATGAAAGCCGTCCGTCGGGATTATCGTTATCAAACTCCATCTGTCCATTGCGAGCACCGGTCTGATAGCCGATAAAGCTTGGCAGAATTTCGATTCCCCTGCCGGGCACGACATTTTCTATTCCGGTTACCGTTCCCCACTTACATGGCCAGCATGGTTCGTCACGGTCATAGGCCGCCCAGGAATACTGATAGCGGGTTTCGCGAGGGTGATTTCGCCAGAAATCCACCTTCCAGATTTGCTTGTCTTTGCTGGGAAATCGCAGGCTCGAGAACGGAATAGCGATTTCGACCTGATAACCCGAGTCGGTAATTTTTCCGGCCGATTCCCAGATCAGATCATAACGCGAATCTTCGCCATAATTGCGAGACCACAGCAGGTCACCCTGAATTCCGTAGGGATTCACATTGAATTCATAAGCCCACGCGGCATCGCCATAGGTATCGATCAAAAGACAGATATTATCGTCGGAAAACACGCGGTCTCGCTCGCACAGGCTGGCACGAATTTCGGCCGGATTGTCATAGCAGACCATGGAAACGTATATATTGTTGTCGTCATAAGTCATGAAGGCGACTGTTTCCACCGCCGGCTTGGTCTGATCGCCGGGATTGTGCTCCGCGAAATTATCCGCCCGAGCGGCCCCTTTCCAGCCCGGATCCTTGAGATCACCGTCAATCTCGATGGATGAGGTAGTTCGAGCAACATGTAGAATCGGGTAATAAACCGGATTAAAAGTATCATCTCCTCCGGCTATGAGCGGCATAATTAAGCCGGCTGCCGCCAGAAATCCGGCAGTTTTCCATATGCGGCGATGGCCAAATCCCACACCCATCGCATGACTCCTTTCTACTGATTTCCAATTTTTGCCGGTATCGGCCATATGCGGTTCTGGCGAAAGATCTCTGTCTTTAGACCGATTCAACAATCGCTCAATGATGTATTTATCTACGGATTGCATAAGTATTTGTTCCATACACGGGTCAAAATCCTAAGCTTCGATTGTGCCGATGTTTCCGGGCAGCATTTATCCCGCATTTGCCGATAATGCACTCCGGAAAAGCATTCATATCGACACGGAAGCGTCATTTAGTCCGATAGCCTGCAATAGGGCTACAAGCTTATCTGTTTAATGGGATCCATGGCGATTGTCTTTCAATCCAGGAGGAAGAAGCCATATCTTAGCTCGAACAGAATTTTTACAAATCGGTTGACAAATCGTCCTATAAATAATTAATTCTGGGTTTAATTCGGTATGGGAGAGAACCGCGTGTCCCGTTCCCATCCGGGCGCAAAAAAGACAAGAAGTGATAACGCAATATGTTGAGGATGCGATAATGAAGAAGTCACATGTTCTGGTCGCTCTGACTTTGCTGCTTGCGCTCTCGATCCCCGCAATGGCACAGGAGGATGAAGAGGACGAAAAATGGCGGAATTTTGAAGTGGGAATCACGGCCGGTATGAATTTTCCATCAGGCTCGTTTGGCGATTGGGGTGATTCGCTCGGCGCCAAAAATGGATTTACTGCCGGTGTGTGCGGAGGCTATTGTTTGACAAATGCCATCTCGCTGGGGGCCTACTTTACCTATTCATATCATGGAATGGAGATCTATAACCTCAGCTACAAGCTCTACGACGCCGGTGCTTACGCCAAGTTTGCATTGGTTGGTGAATCAGACTGGGAGCCATATGCAAAAATCTCCGGCGGGGCGGTTTTTCCCAAATTCGCCACATGGGTTACCGAGGATCGAAATACTATGCGAGAGTTATCGTACGATCCCGCGTTAAGTCTTGGCCTGTTTGCCGGATTGCTGTGGTATACTTCCGACTACGGCGGTTTGTTTCTGGAGGCCGGTTACCACCTTAATATGACCGAGGAGGTGGAAGGCGAATACGCCAGCGAAAAAATCCTGCTTAAGGACAATGTGGAATACATCTCGGTAAAAATCGGGATTTCGGTTTTCTTCGGTCCCGAAGAATAACGAGTTTGGTGTATTTTTGAAATGCCCCTTCGTGTGTGAAGGGGCATTTTTTTGTTGGCGGCATCCACCCGGCTGAATATCTTAAAGTCGATGCAGCCGCTCAAATTACTTTTAGTTGATGATGAGGTCGGCCAGCGTAAAATGCTGGCCGGGTACCTGG
>CP070796.1:2472298-2481858 GCA_020343475.1 Candidatus Zixiibacteriota bacterium | reverse complement strand
GTAGACCTCGTGCCCCGCGATGGAGCCGATATTGATAATATGGCCCTTCTTACGTCTGACCATCCACGGGATGACCAACCGGCTGACATAGAGAAGCCCCTTGATATTGGTGTCAATCATTTCCTCCCAATCGATCAGTTCCGCTTCATGGATTTTGGCCAGGCCGCGGCTAAGGCCGGCGTTGTTAATCAGAATATCGATCTTCTTCCAGGCGCTTGGAAGACCATTGAGCTTCCGCTCAACTTCCTGCTGACCACGAACGTCAAACGCAAATGTGAAGCTTTCAGTGCCGAATTGCTTATTTAGATTTTCAGCCAACATTTTAAGTCTGGCTTCCCGCCGGGCCGCAAGAATCAGCTTAGCTTGTTCGCGGGCAAAGAGTTTTGCCGTTTCAAGGCCGATTCCTGAAGACGCTCCGGTTATAAAGACAATTTTGTTTTTCAGTGGAATCATGTCGCCGGTTTCCTCTGTATGGTGCAAGATTTTGATTGCCAATAAGGTATCTCGTTTTTCCCGGGATGTCAAGCCGGTTGCGCTTTAGCCGGGAATGAAGTCAGGCCGGATTATTGGATTTGGCGTGCTGCATGTGGTTCAAATCCCATTACCGGCCGCATTTGAGCCGGGAATCGAGGCAATTCAACAATTGAACAATATGCTATCTGTCTGTCCCCCATGGCAATAACTGTCATGTGCTGAAATTTGCACAGCCCGCATCGGGGGCATAATTTCTGCAACTCAGTAGGGCGGTTAGAATTGCGACGGTGTTAAAATTTCCCGGGACCGGTCGATATAGGGACTAAGCCATGCTTCAAGGCTGTCGACCCGTTCGGGAGGGCTGAGAGGTTTGGACATGGCAGCCAAGAAAAAGAATGCGGTAGTGATGCCGCGCAAGTTATACTGGCATCTCTACAGCTTGCAGGGTTTGACAGGGGAGAAATTCATCAAGGTTGTCAACAAGATTCTCACGAAGGAATATCAGCTGATCAAATAGTATGGCAATCCGGGCGGACAACTGACAGATTTTTTTGTTGACTTGGCCGAGATTTTGGAATATTATTGGCGAGATTTTTTGGATTTCCTGCCAACTGAATCCCCGTGTGGGAAGTCCACGGTAGAAATAAGAGTATATGTCGAATAAGAAGTTATCACTGTTGCTGGTCGCCGGCAGCCGCGACGAACTCAGACAGTATCAGGTTTCTTATTATTTCCTGATCGGCACCGCGGCCTTTATCGTCTTATTGTTTGTCGCCAACGTCTTTCTGACGGCGTCGTTTTTCAAAGCCAGAGCTGACTACAACGAAATCGCCAGGCTGAAAGCGGAAAATGAAATGCTTCTGGCGAAATATGACGAGATGCGTGCGGAAATCAGGGAGGTCAACGATATCTATACCGATCTGGTCGATAAAGAAATCGTCATCCGCAATATTTTTAATTTGCCGGAAATCAGTTCTGACGAGCGGCAGCTTGGTATTGGGGGACCTGATGGAAGGGATCATGAATTGTTTTCGCATGCGGTGGGATTGGCATATTCAACCGAACAGAACGTTGATGCGCTGGTTCGTCTGGCCGGCTTTGAAAAGGAAAAGTATGAGGAGATTTACGGAATCCTGGCCGAAAAGAAGTCACTTCTTGACCACACGCCCTCAATTATGCCCTGTCGCGGTTACATGACCCGGGGCTATGGCATGAAACAGGATCCGTTTACCGGGTACAAACGCTTCCATGGCGGCATTGATATCGCCAATAAGACCGGCACCCCGGTCTATGCGACCGCTGATGGGGTAGTCCGATATACCGGCAGAATGGGTGATCTCGGCAAGCTGATCGAAGTCGATCACGGCTATAATTACCGCACCCGTTACGGGCATTTGAACACCATTAAGGTCAAACGGGGACAGAAGGTCCGCCGCGGCGATCTTATCGGATTGATGGGATCGACCGGTTATTCCACCGGGCCGCATCTGCACTACGAAGTACTGGTGAAGAGCAAACAGAGCAATCCGCTTAAATATATTCTGAATAATTGAGATTATTTGCGGGGCAGAATCTAAGCCGCCTGATTCGTTCGGGCGGCTTTTTTTGTCTTTTCCGGGGGCATATTTCATTTTCTGATGGTGCAATGCAGACCGAGCGCTCTTGGTTTTTAACAGCATCGGGCAACTGACTTCGGGATAGGGACTTACGGTGGGGATGCCAATGCAGGGTGCGGTCCCGCAGGAGGATTTGGGTGACCATATTCCGGCAGCCTGCCTCGCCCGGCGGGGCAAAGCCATGCGGACAAAACGCCTTTTTTGGGAACAATTTCAAAAAAAGCTTGTTTAATATAATAATTAATATATACTACTTCTACCTATTATATCCGGTTAGGCGGGGGCAGGATGAAGAAACTACCAGGGAACATGAGAGTCGAATCCAGGGAAGATCTGCAGCTCGAACAGACCACCAAGGAAATAATCAGGAGAATCAAGAGCGGCGATAATAAGGCGTTTTCCGAGCTGGTAAAGCTGTATCGCAATCAGGTTGCGTCACTTGCCTATAAAATGGTTAACGACTACGATGAAGCGGCTGATATTACGCAAAACGTATTTATGAAGACCAGTCGGAATATCTGGCGCTATGATGAGAGCAAGAAGTTTTACACCTGGTTGTATCGGATAACTGTCAACGCCTCAATAGATTATATGCGCAAACATCACCGCTACCATCACGAATCGATTGAAAATGTGATTGAAACGGCCGACGAGAAAAACGCCACTCCGGATATTACTTATCAGCGGGGTCAATTGCGGCAGTATATCAACGAAGCGGCCAATTCGCTCAGTGATAAGCAGCGTTCCGCATTTCTTCTGAGAGATGTCGATGGATGTCATATCGATGATGTCGCGAGCATCATGAATATGCCCGAGGCCACAGTTCGCTGGTATCTTCATCGCGCCCGCGTGAAAATACGCAAAGAGCTCCTCAAAAAGTGTCCGCAGATCCTGGTAACTCTGGGATTTAAATAAATCCTGCTCCCTGCCGGAAGTTGATAATTGCCAATCCAACGCGAGATTCGTATCTTTACACCTATGAAAAAAGCAGAAGAACTCAGTGTAAAGATTCAGGGGATGCATTGCGCCGGGTGCGCGGCCGGGATCGAGAAAGACCTTTCCCGACTTGACGGAGTCAGGCGGATTCAGGTTAATTATGCAACCGAGATGGCAGCAATCGACTACGAGCCCGACCGGGTAGACTCTCAGGCCATTTTCGCCAGGATTGCGGAAATTGGCTATCAGCCTGTTGCGGCGGACAAGGAGGCCGACCTGTTGCCCGATGAACCGGAACGTGCCCGCAGGCGATTTCTTTCGGCATTGCTTTTCGCTCTGCCAATCATACTTCTCAGCATGCTTGACATGTTTGCGGACAAGCCGGTTCTTTCTGCAGGTTTCAAAGGGATCCTGCTGTTTATCCTGACCGTGCCGGTACTCTTTTATTCGGGTCGCGAAATCCTTCTGGATGCCTGGAATCAATCCCGACGTTTCCGGGCCAATATGAATTCGCTCATTGCACTGGGATCACTGGCTGCTTTTTTATATAGTGTTTATGTCGTCGTTGACCTGCACGCTATCGGAAAATTACAGGAAACGCACTTCTATTTTGAGACGACCGCCTCAATTATAACGCTCATTCTGCTGGGTCGTTTTCTTGAGAGTATTGCCAAGGGGAAAGCACGCCATGGCATCAATTCGTTGTTGCGGCTTCGCCCGGAGCAGGCGACAGTGCTGATTGACGGAGCGGAGTCGGTGCTTGAGACAGCGGCGCTCAAACCGGGAATGACGGTACTGGTGAAACCGGGGCAGAAAATTCCGGCCGACGGGATTATTATTGAGGGCGAGCCGTCGATTGATGAATCAATGCTGACCGGGGAATCAGTCCCGGTAGACAAAAAGGCCGGCGACAGCGTCATCGGAGGATCAATAAACGGCAACAATGCCTTTCGTTTCGAGGTCACCGGGTCCGGCGAAGATACCTTTCTGGCCGGTATTATCCGTCTGGTCACGCAGGCACAAAACCGCAAAGCACCGATTCAACGACTGGCTGACCGGATTGCCGGTACTTTTGTCCCGTTCGTTCTCCTCGTTGCTATCGGCACCTTGGTCGGATGGTTTCTTGTCGATCCGCAGAGCCCGCTGCTTCTGACAGCCCCGGTTGCGGTGCTTATTGTCGCCTGCCCTTGTGCCATGGGTTTAGCAACGCCGACTGCCGTGCTGGCCGGGACGGGCCGTGCCGCAAGGCGGGGCATTTTTATCCGCGGCGGTGATATTCTGGAAAAAACGGTCAAAGCCGGGTATGTCATTTTTGACAAAACCGGGACCCTGACCGAGGGGCGATTCGAAGTGGTTTCGCTGAGAGATGCCGAGAGCGACGATGATGGATCAGAGCGATTGGTCCAATTGGCGGCTTCAGTAGAACGAGGTTCCCAGCATCCGCTTGCCGGCGCCATTGTCGAGAAGGCCAACAACGACAGTATTGAGCTTCTTCCGGTTAAGAATTTAATCGAATATCCGGGTTTCGGGCTGCGGGGCCAGGTTGACGGCGGTGAGGTTCTGGTCGGCAATATTGAGACAATGAATCGCGAACAGGTTAACATTTCAGCCTTGCTTGAATCGGCCGAAGCGGAGATGAGCAAGGGGCGGACAGTGGTGTTTGTAGCTGTCAACGGCAACCTCCTGGGCTACCTGGGATTGGCTGACAGAATCAAGGTTGAGGCCCCCGGGGTTATTTCCGCGATACAGAAGTCCGGACAGGAGGTGGTGGTGCTTACCGGCGACAATCATCGTACCGCCGCCGGAGTCGCCGCCCTTCTGGGCGTTGGACGGTTCGAATCTGGCGTTAAACCGGATCAGAAGGCTCTGATGGTAGAGGGATTTCGCCGGGCGGGCAATACGGTGGTGATGGTGGGTGATGGAATCAATGATGCGCCGGCACTGGCTGCCGCCGATATCGGCGTGGCGCTGGGCAGCGGCACCGATGCCGCGATCGAATCAGCCGATATTGTTCTCGTGCGGGACAACCTGGAAGCATTGCTCGAAGCTTTTACCGTTTCGAGGCTGACGTACAGGACTATCAAACAGAACTTATTCTGGGCATTTTTTTACAATATTCTGGCCATTCCACTTGCGGCCGGGCTATTCTATCCTTTATTTGGCTGGTCGCTGTCGCCGGTTATTGCAGCAGGTGCGATGGCCTTTTCCTCGGTGCTGGTGGTCAGTAACTCGATCCGATTGTTGAAAGTGAAAACACTGCTGTTCGCTTGAGGTGTGTGATTAAGGTGAACGTGGTATCATGATTTCGCTGGTGGTCGGGCTGGGAAATATTGGAGAGAAATATGCCGGCAGCAGGCATAATCTGGGTTTTGATCTGCTGACTGCCGTTTGCGAAAAGTGGGGGCAGGTCCCGTGTCCCGGCGATGGAGATTATTATATTGTTGAAAAAGAAATGGATGACCGACCGGTTCGACTTATCTGGCCGACGACCTATATGAATAATTCTGGAGTTGCCGTATCGCAGGCAATTAAGCGATATCGAATTCCCCACGAAGAAGTGTTGATAGCGTATGATGATTTCAATCTCTCTCTGGGATTGATTCGAATCCGCAGGAGCGGTTCTGACGGAGGACATAACGGGATGTCATCCATAATTTATCATCTTGAAACCGAAGCAATCCCCCGACTGCGTATGGGTATCGGCCCGATTCCGAACGCAATGGATCCTGTTGATTTTGTTCTTGAACGCTTTACCGAACGGGAGTTGAAAATAAAGCAGAAAATGCTTGAAATATCGACTGACGCCATATTATATTCTCTAAAGAATCGCCTTGATGAGGCGATGACATTGTATAACAAATACCCAGCTCCGGAAGACGAAAAAAATTCCGGGGCCGTTTAAAACGTCCGAAGGGAGGTGCGCTAATGCGCGTTTACGAGACCACTTTTATTCTGGGTCCTCAGGCCGACGAGGCCACCTTTGACCGGCAGGTCAAGGCAATTTCCGATCTCATTCATCGTTACGACGGCAAGGTTATAAAAGAGCAGCGAACCGGGATTCGGCGTCTGGCGTACCCGATCAGGAAGTTCACCCAGGGTTATTTCACCCGGATGCTTTTTGAGGGGAATAAAAATGTCTTGACAGAATTGGAGCGCTTCTACAAACTCGAAGAGCCGTACATTCGTTTTCTCACGGTCGCCTTTGGCGGCAATGTGGAAGATGCGATGAACGATTCGGTCGGCCGCTTCAGACGGAAACCCGCGCGAGCTGAAGACAGGGCGCGACAGCATTCGAAGAAGCCGGACGATTCTGCCAAAGGAGAGGCCGTAAAACCGGAGGCACCTGCGTTCGATTCGGCAGCGGAGGAGGTTGAATCAACAGAAGGGCCTGTCGAGGAGCCATCGGCCGAAATGCCCGGAACAGAACCGAGCGGATCGGAGCCGGAAGAGCCGAAGGGCACCGAGCATTCTTCGCCCTGATGCCGCGGATTTTCTGCAGCGCGAGACTCGGAAACCGGATGAACGCCCTGAAGGTCTGGCGATGATGCTGCAGGACTTCAAACGAGCGAAGGTTGCTGAGTGGGCTGTTACAAAGGAATTATCTGTTATTGAGAGGATTTAGTTATGGCAGAGTTTGACAGAAAAAGACGGCGGATATGCCGATTTTGCGAAGACAGTATCAACTATATTCCTTATCATGATGATAGATTACTGAAGCGATTCATCAATGAACGGGGGAAGATAGTCCCTCGTCGGATATCAGGCAATTGTGCTTTTCATCAGAGAAGGTTGACCACCGCCGTAAAGAGGGCCAGACACCTGGCTATCTTGCCGTATACCAGCGAAATTTACCGGTAGTTTTTGCCTGAATCGGGAGAGTAATGCTGGATTGGAGTAAAGTTGAGAATCTTGTCAGCGCGGCGGGGCTATTTTCGCTGCTGATTTTTCCGATTGTTTCGGGAATTCCCGGAGTCGGATATGTGGTACAGACGGCAGCCATGTTTTCGGTGATTTTCTTTTCATACCGAAGGCATTTTGTGTTTTTCACGATCGGCTCTCTGGGATCGATTGTCCTGGCATCCCTTCTTTTCGGTTTCAGCCTGGTATTGGCCGGACTTTGGGCAATAACGGTGATTCCGGGGGCGGTATTCGGCCGACTGTTGAACGCCGGCATCTCCCCGCCCAGGACTTTTGTAGTTGCCGTGCTAATTACGATAATTATTTCCAGCATGCTTTTCTGGGGAGGTCGGGAATTGTTCTTTCAAACCCTTGACGGCGCCAATCAGTGGGTACAGAGCCTGCTGATTGTCGACGGCGGCGGGGCAGGTGAGAATATCGAGCTTGTTAATGCAGTAGCGTCAACCATTGCTGTTGTGAAGCGGCTAATGCCGTCGCTGATGGCGCTCTCCGGAGTTGGGCAGCTGTTCATCGGCTGGATATGTCTGGTATTGGTGTTGAAAGGGCTTGGGGAGTTCAGTCCGACCTTCGGTGAATTTGTGTATTGGAAAATGCCTGATTACTACATTTTCCTGTTCGGTTTATTTCTGCTGTTTCGCCTGATCGGAACCGAATTGATGAGAATTGTATCAGACAATTTCCTGTTGTTTCTGGGATTCTTTTATGCCCTTTTCGGCTTTTCAGTATTTGAATTTTATCTCAAAAGAATTCGCCTGTCGCTGTTGCTTCGGGTGCTGTTCTATGCGGGATTATTGCTGTTACAGCTTCCCGGGCTGATTCTGGCAGCCGCTGTGGGGCTTTTCGACAGCTACTTTGATTTTCGCAAAGTGAAGGCGCGTCTGATCGGTTAGCACGAAATTGGAATAAGAAAGGATACAAGCATGAAAGTCATTCTCAAACAAGATGTTCAGGAACTCGGAAGGGCCGGACAGATTGTTGAGGTAAAAGGGGGATATGGGCGCAATTTTTTGATTCCCCGCAACCTGGCGATTCCTGCGACCACTGCGAACATCCGGGCTATTAACGAAATAGAAAAGCAAAACCAGATTCGTGAGCGCAAACAACGCAATGAGGCCGAGAAGTTGAAGGAGACTATGGAGAAACTCTCCCTGACCATAGAGGTTCTGGTCGGTGAGGAAGATAAGATTTTCGGCTCGGTTACATCCCAGAACGTCGCGGAATTGCTGGCCAAAGAGAATATTAATATAGACAAGCGGGATATTTTTCTGGAAGAGCCAATCAAATCGCTGGGCGTTTACACCATTCCGATTAAAATCGAGAAGGATATCATTGCAAATGTCAAAGTCTGGGTTATTAGAAAGGCATAAATCATGGCGATGTTAGAAGTCAAAGTGGACGGGCTGGCCCTGGACATGACAACCAATTCGCCCGTTGTTATCCTAACTCCCATCAACCTGAACAAGGTCCTTCCGATCTGGATCGGGCACGCTGAAGCTTGGGCAATCGCAACCGAGCTTTCCGGAGTCGGAACCAAGCGGCCGATGACGCATGATTTACTAAAGAGTGTGATCACAACGCTTTCCGCCAGAGTTGAGAAGGTCGAGATTACAGAATTGCGGGAACAGACATTTTACGCTCAGGTTCTGCTGAGGTTGAATGGAAACAGCTTTACCATCGATGCACGCCCATCGGATTCAATTGCGCTGGCGTTGAAACTCGGTGCACCGATCTTTGCAGAAGAGGCGCTGTTTAATTTGAAGTCGAGCGATCAACTCCCTGAGGTCAGCAACGATCCGGAGTCATTGGCCGATCGTCTCAGGAAGATCGACCCTGAGGATTTTGGCAAATATTCGCTGTAGAGCAGATGAAGTCATCCAAAATTGTCCTGATGAGCCTGCTGCTGGCTGTGATTATTCCGGAAATGTTGTCGGCGAAAAGGCACGACAAGGAATTTCAGGAAGCCTGTCAGCTGCTGCAATCACAAAAATATCTAAACGCGTATAACATCTTCCTGCAGTTATACGAAGGCAATAAGGACCCCCGGTCCACGGCGAAATATCTTTTCTACAAGGCCAAGGCGGCGTATTACGCAGAACTGCATCCCGAGAGCATGAGAGATTTCGAGAGTCTTATCGCCGCCTACCCGGAATCCGAGTATGTTCCATACTGTTATCTTTTCTCAGGCCATATCCATTACCGCTATCGCCGTACGGGGCAGGCAATCGATGCATATCTCAACGCTTATGCGCAATCAACGGATAACGACTTAAGTAATTTACTGGTGGAGACGATCAGCATTGCGGCGGTGCGGGACAAGCAGGCTGCAGACCGGCTATCCTCCGCCGCACTGCCCAAGATTAAGCGGTGCGTCATGCTGGCGGCAGTTGCCGAGCAGCTGATCGCCGCAAGGGAATTTCAGTCGGTGCGCACATTACTGGCTCCTTGTCAATCCAGTCAGGCGCGCGAGCTTATCCGCCGGGCCGAACGGTCTCTGGAGCGCCAGCTGGAAATCGGCATTGTGCTGCCATTCTCCGGCGAATTACAACGCTTTGGGGAGTCGTTGTACGACGGGATTCTGCTGCGATTGGAACAGTACGTGGCCGAAACGGGTGAGCC
>CP070796.1:2454367-2472198 GCA_020343475.1 Candidatus Zixiibacteriota bacterium | reverse complement strand
TCCAAATCCCTTCATTTCATTCAGGATCTACGGCAGTGATTTCGACTTACCGGTTTTCACTTCCGGCAGAGACGGGGATTCTCGTTTACCCGATTTTCACGGCGGTGCCGCTGGCTGAGACCATGAGCATACTGCCGCTACCGCCGACAGAAATGGTCTCATAATCAAGATCGACCCCGACGACGGCATCTGCACCCAGGGCCTGCGCTTGCTCGATCATCTCGCCGATGGCGGTGTCCTTGGCGAGGCGCAGTTCTTTTTCGTAGGCGGCCGAGCGCCCGCCGACAATGTCGCGAATACTGGCAAAGAGATCTTTGAAAATATTGGCGCCCAGAATTGCTTCGCCGCTGACCAGGCCGAAGTACTGCTTGATGGCTTTGCCTTCAATCGTTGGTGTGGTTGAAACTAGCATAATTATACCTCATTAGCTGAGAGGTGTGGCTCAATATACTTTGAATATATATACAATCTCTGACTTTCTTCTATTCAATCGTTTTCCCCCAAATTACGAGAAATTACCACGGGAGTTTCTACCGGTCAATTTTTAATGCCGCCAGGAAAGCTTCCTGGGGGATTTCGACCATGCCGATCTGTTTGAGGCGTTTCTTACCTTCTTTTTGCCTCTCGATGAGTTTGCGCTTTCGAGTGATATCACCGCCGTAACACTTGGCAGTAACATTTTTGCGCAGGGGCCTGACGGATGCCCGCGAAATGATCCGGCCGCCTATGGCTGCCTGGATGATGACCTCAAAAAGCTGCCGGGGTATCAGGCTGCGAAGCTTTTCGGTCAAATTAAGGCCGTACTTGTAGGCTTTCTCACGGTGAATGATAACTGAGAGGGCGTCGACCGTTTCATTGTTGATGAGGATATCGAGTTTGACCAGGTTGGATTTGCGATAGTACGGCAGGCCGTAATCCAGCGAGGCGTACCCCCGCGAGATAGATTTCAATCTATCATAGAAATCAAAGATAATTTCCGACAGAGGGTGCACATAGCTGAGAACCGCCCGTGCCCTGGTGGGGTATTCGGTATTTTTATAGTCGCCGCGACGTTCAGTGCAGAGGCGCATGATCGGACCGATGGAATCAGGCGGGGTGATAATCAGTGTATCAACATACGGTTCTTCAATGTAATTGATCTTGCCCGGATCCGGCATCGCCGTCGGGGAATCGATAACGATCTGCTTGCCGGAATTCAGAAAGACATGATATTCGACATTGGGAACAGTGTTAATAATGGTCTGATCATATTCACGCGCCAGCCGCTCGGTGATAATTTCCATGTGCAGCATCCCCAGAAAACCGCAGCGGAATCCAAATCCAAGTGCACCGGAAGTCTCCGGAGTGAAACTGAGCGAAGCATCGTTGAGCTTGAGTTTTTCCAGGGCCTCGCGCAGTTGAGAGTAATCCTCGGCGATTGCCGGGTACAGCCCGGAAAAAACCATCGGTTTGACCGCGACAAAACCGGGCAGAGGAGAGTCGGCAGGACTGTGGGCAGAGGTGATGGTATCACCTACTCGGGTATCGGCGACGCGTTTAATATTGGCGTAGAGATAGCCGACCTCACCGGCACTCAACCGTTCCAACGGCAGGTTGGTTAGCCGGCGGCAGCCGACCTCGTCGACCTCATACTGCTTGCCGTGCGAAAAGAACTTGATCCGGTCACCCCGGGAGACCGAACCATCGACAATCTTGAGATAAACCGCCGCACCGCGATAGGAATCGTACACCGAATCAAAGACAAGTGCCTTGAGCGGCCTTTCGGGACTACCGGAGGGAGGCGGGACGCGGCTGATGATCGCTTCAAGCAATTGATTGATCCCCCGGCCGGTTTTAGCCGAGCAGAGGATGATGTCGTCTTTTTTGCAGCCGGTCAAATCGATAATCTGCCGGGCGATTTCATCGGGACGGGCGGCCGGGAGGTCTATTTTATTAATCACCGGGATTATCTCAAGCTTGTTTTCCAGCGCCAGGAAGAGATTGGAGACGGTTTGCGCTTCCACTCCCTGGGAGGCGTCGACTACCAGCAAAACTCCCTCGCAGGCTGACAGCGACCGGCTGACTTCGTACGTAAAATCCACGTGGCCAGGAGTGTCGATCAGGTTGAGCTGATAAATCCGGTTATCGCCAGCACGGCAGGCCAGGCGGATCGCATGGGCCTTGATTGTAATTCCGCGCTCCCGTTCCAGCTCCATATCATCAAGCACCTGCTTGCGCATCTGGCGCTCCGAGATGGTGCGTGTGGTCTCAAGCAGGCGATCTGCCAGGGTCGATTTGCCATGATCAATATGGGCAATAATCGAGAAATTGCGTATGTGTTTCAATTCCGTCATCATTTCACCGTGAACGGAGAAAATACGGCATCATGCTTCTTCTGTCAATCGGCTGAATGGGTAATATTCCTAATATCGCTTGACTTTGTTTTTGGCGAAACTATATTTTGCACCAGCGAACGAGGCGATATGATCCAGATAAACAAGATAAAACGTGAGTTTTACGAACGATCAACCCCCGGTCTTGGGCGACTCTGCCTGAAACTTGGTTTTACACCTAACATGCTGACCGGAATTTCCTTTCTTTCCGCTATTATCTCCGGCATCTTTTTCTGGACAGGCAATGTCATCTGGGGAGTTATCTGGATGCTTGTCAATGCCATTACCGATATGCTGGACGGTGCGACCGCACGGGCCGGCAACATGGGAACTACCTTCGGCGCAATTCTCGATCATGTCTCCGACCGTTACGGCGAGTTTTTTATCCTGGCGGGAATTACCATGTCGGGATTGGTGCATCCGGGCTGGGGGCTTTTTGCGTTGTTTGGGATGATTATTGCCAGCTACACCAGGGCCGCGGCGGAATCGATGGGTAAGATTGAAAACTGCGCGGTCGGATTTATGGGACGGCTGGAGAAATTCCTCCTGATTATTGTCGGCGCGATGCTGGAGTATTATTTTGCCGGAACTCACTGGTTGGAAATTGCGCTGATCGCTGTCGGGGCATCCTCATATATCACTTCGGTGCAGCGCCTGATTTACACGCATAAGATCCTCAAGGGCAGAAAAAGGAATAAATTTTCATGATTACTGCGATCGGTAACCCGGTCTATGACTACATAAAAACGCCGAAAACCGAGACGGGGCAGCGGGTGCTGTCGGGGTGCAGCACCAATGCCGCACTGGCGCTGGCGAAACTCGGCGCTGATGTTAGATTGGTAGGGGCGATCGGAGAAGATTTCAAAGCTGATTTTATTGAGAAGCTTACTCAATACAAGGTCAAACACACCATTGTTCCCTCAAAACAATCGGGCGGTTTCTCGCTGATATATTACGACGATTACGGCAACCGCACGCTCGATTTGCTGGGGCGAGCCACTGGTATCGGGACGCTCAACCCGGAGCAATATCGCGCCTCCGAAGCGGTGCTGATTGCGCCCATACTGGGTGAGGTTTCCCTTGAGGACATCAGAATCATCCGCAACAATTACAAGGGATTTTACTTCTGCGACCCGCAGGGTTTGCTTCGAGGCGCCGATGAATCGGGGCGAATATACCACGAAAAAGTCGATGGGATTGAAGACGCGCTGGGTCAGTTTACGGTGGTCAAGCCGAATGAGCTGGAGGGGCGTGTCCTGACCGGTATTGATTGCCGGAAAGACCCATACAGGGCGGCCCGTATCATCAAAAGCTGGGGACCGGAAATTGTGATTGTGACACTGGCCGAACTGGGATCGGTCATTTACGACGGCAAGGATTTTATCGATATCCCGCCATACGCGGTCGACCTGGTTGATTCCACCGGCGCCGGAGACACTTATATGGCCGGATTCACCTTTGAATACCTTAGGACCGGCGACCTGCGCATGGCCGGCTGTTTTGCATCATGTGTCAGTTCCGTCATGATCGAACAGGTGGGGCCGGATTTTGTCCTGTCCGAAGCGGAAATACGCCGTCACCGGGAAATGCTTCTGAAGAAAACCGATTTCAGGGTAGCGGTTTCGATGTCATCGATCTGATTACTTACCCCGATATGCCTGAAAAAAGCAGTGCCAGCGTGCTGTCGAGATCGCCGGCAGAAGGAGACTTACCGGAAGCGGAAACCGCAGCCATCATATCCCGGTTTATTTTGAGGAATACTGCCAGCACCAGCTCAACGAGGAGGCGTTTCGGCACATCGCGTCGCACTTCACCGGTCTTGATACCGCGTTCAATAATGTCGGCGACATGCGACGTGTGAAGTTCGCTGAAGCGCCCCTTGAACTGCCCGGCCAGATGACCGCCGGTCTGGAAAAGCATTTTCATGCAAAAAGCCGCTTCGGTTTTTGACCGGCCCCAGAAACCCGCCTGCTCGCCGATGTACTCCAGCATGCGATCGCGCACCCGGACCCCATATTCCCGGGCCAGGCAATGCTCCCAGAAGAGTTGATACTCATCGAAAAACACCTCCGCGACAAAAGCCAATAAATTGTCCTTGTTCACAAAATACTGAAACAGGGAACCCTTGGAGATTTTGGCCGCTGCCGCAATTTGATCAAGCCCGACCCGATCGACAGCCGCTGCGGCAAAGGCGTTGAGAGCGGCCCGGTAGATGCTCACCTTCTTTTTTGGGGCGAGTTTCCGGAAAGTGGCGGTCACGATGCCGGCCTTTTCCAGCTCGACTATAAGATTTTCATCCATATAGTATTAATCAATAATAAATGACTTATGGGTCATAAATAATATATAGAACATTTATTTTCAGTCAAGTTTTTTCTTGCATCGCGATCGGCCATCTGCTATATTGACGCCTTTAAAATAAAAGGAAAAGGAGTGCCTGAATGGGAAAGCTTAGAGTGGCCATAATCGGAGTGGGCAATTGCGCTTCGTCATTTGTCCAAGGAGTGGAGTTTTACAGGAAAGCCCGCGAGGGTGAGTTTATCCCCGGGATGATGCATGTAAATCTCGGCGGCTATCATATCAACGACGTTGAGTTCTCGGCCGCTATTGATATTGACAAGAACAAGGTCGGCAAGGACCTTTCGGAGGCGATTTTCACCAAGCCGAACAATACATACAAATTCTGCAACGTTCCCAGATCCGGTGTCATCGTGCAGCGCGGGATGACTCATGACGGCCTGGGCAAGTATCTCTCCGAAATCATCGAGAAAGCAGCGGGCGACACGGTTGATATTGTACGGCTGCTCAAGGAAACGAAAACAGACGTGGTGGTGAACTATCTGCCGGTCGGATCCGAAGAAGCGACCAAGTGGTATGTCGAGCAGATTCTTGATGCCGGCTGCGGTTTTGTCAACTGCATCCCGGTGTTTATCGCGAGCGAGCCGTACTGGCAGGGTCGCTTCGAGGAAAGGGGACTGCCGGTGATCGGCGACGACATCAAATCACAGGTGGGCGCGACCATCGCGCACCGGGTGCTGACCCGCCTGTTCCGCGAGCGGGGAGTCAGGCTCGAGCGTACCAGCCAGCTCAACGTGGGCGGCAATACCGATTTCCTCAACATGCTGGAACGATCCCGGCTTGAGTCGAAAAAAATCTCGAAGACCAATGCCGTAACCAGCCAGCTCGATTATGACATCGGATCGGGCAACGTGCATATCGGTCCGTCGGATTATGTGAGCTGGCTGACCGACCGGAAGTGGGCTTATATTCGGATGGAAGGAACCACCTTTGGAAATGTGCCGCTCAACGTTGAACTGAAGATGGAGGTCTGGGATTCGCCAAATTCCGCCGGAGTGGTAATCGATGCGGTCCGCTGCTGTAAGCTGGCCCTGGACAACGGGCTCTCGGGTGCCCTGAAGGCCCCGTCGGCATATTTCAAGAAATCGCCGCCGGAGCAATACACCGATGACGAGGCCCGCCGCATGACCGAGGAATTCATTCTGAAATACGGCTGGAAGGGTGAGGCCAAAGCCAGACGGAAGCTGACACTGAAAGGCAAGACGGAAACAAAAGTGACCGACCGGATGAAAACGACCAGAGCAGGTAAATCGACCAGGGCGAAGGCGACCACTCGCAAGCGGGTAACCAGAAAGACACTCCTGAAAAAGTAGTTTCCAAAGAGCTGGCCAACAGCTACATTAAAGGCGAACGAGTAATTGTTCGCCTTTTTGTATTGTGATGATATGAAAAAGAAGGGTCTATTTATCACTTTTGAAGGCATTGACGGGTCGGGCAAAACCACGCAGTGGAAACTGACCGGGAGGTACCTGCGCAGGCTCGGCTACCCGGTATTAATGCTTCGCGAGCCGGGTTCCACGCCCCTTTCAGAGCGAATCAGACGCATCCTTCTTGATAAGAGGCTATCGGTCAACGCAACTTCCGAGCTGAACCTTTACCTGGCGGCTCGGGCGGAACTGGTCGGCGAGGTCATTGTTCCGGCTCTTAGGCGAGGGGAGATTGTCGTTTGCGACCGCTTCCATGACTCCACTATGGCGTACCAGGGGTACGGACGCGGTATTGATATCAACCTGATCAACAAGCTCAATGATCTGGCAACGGGTGCGGTAAGGCCTGACCTGACATTTTTGGTGGATATCGATTACCGGACTTCGCTTTCGCGCCGGAAAAAATCCTCGGATCGGCTGGAGTTGGAGTCACGGGCGTTTTTCAATCGGGTTCGGAGTGGATTTTTGGCGCTCGCCCGCAAGGAGAAGGGGCGGTTCCGTGTGCTCGACGGCCGGGAAGCGATAGATACCGTCTTTGACGAGGTGATCGCTTGTCTGAATCGAAAACTGAACAGATGAATCCTGACAGACAACGCCAGCATTCTCATCGCTCCCTTGCCTGGACTTTGGGGCTTTTCTTCAGCATCGTGATTATTGTCGCCGGTCTGGCGGTTTTTGTGCTGACCGAACCGAACCTGGACCATCAAAGCACCATGGCGTTATCGCTGCGACTGATCGGTTTTCTTTATCCTGAGGCAAACGATTCCGGCTCCTTGGTGGCCTTGGCCCGGGATGCAGTCTTTAAAAATCTTGACCGCTATTCCGGCTATCTGGAGCCGCGCGAACTGGAGCAGATCACTGAGGAATTTTCCGGCAGTTACGGGGGGATCGGAATTACCATTGTAGCCCACCCGCGCGGCTTGATGGTAATGTCGGTGCGGGAAGGCGGTCCGGCCGATCGCGTCGGCATCTGCATCGGTGATGTGATCATTCGAGCCGACACGGCCGAGCTGGCGGGGATCAATGCTTACCTGGCATCCTTCATGCTGCGGGGGCCGGAGGGGACCGGGATCTCGCTTGATGTCGCACGTGACAATATGGCGGATACATTGACTTTCATACTGACCAGGGAGCGGCTGAAATTGATCCATGTTCCGTACGCGGGTTTCACCCCGAGTGGTGCTTTCTACATCCGGATGTTGGATTTTGAAGCCGGCGCTGCTTTTGAACTGGCGGAGATTCTTGATACTCTTTTTCCGGGCGGTGAAGATTCTATCACCGGGATAATTCTTGATCTGCGCGGTAATCCGGGCGGGCTTCTCAACGAGGCGGTGGCGATTGCCGATATATTTCTGGACGAGGGTTTTCTTATCGTCGGCACAAAGGGGCGTTCCCGCTGGCAAGATGAAACGTTCCATTCCACCGGGAATGATGTAACCGGAGGGCTTCCGATGGCAATTATTGTCGACCGCGGCTCGGCATCCGCCTCGGAAATTGTATCGGGAGCTTTAAAGTATGCGGGTCGGGCGGTACTGGTTGGCGACACCACCTTCGGCAAGGGGCTGGTACAGGAACACAAGGGGCTTGGCGATGGATCCGGGATTCGGCTGACGACGTCTCGTTATTACTTCGAGGGCGGGATTTTTCTTAACGACCCGGAGGCCCCGATCGACAGCGCTGCCGGTATTCCGCCTGATTATTGCCTTTTGCCGATGGAACGAAAAGCTTTTCCCCGGTTACTGGAGAATTCACTTTTGATGCGGCAATTTGCCACCGCGCAACGTGATGAGATTCTGCTGGGCCCGGGATTAACCGGGCCGTCGCCGGAGTGGTTCGGCGAATTTGTGGCATATGTTCGTCGTAGTGATTTTTCCTATGAATCGGAGCTGACGGAATTGGTCCGTTATACAAAAGACCATGTGATCCTGCGCAATTCACGTGACGCTACGGTGCGTGCAGTGAAGCGCCTGCTTGCTCTCGCAAGGGAAGATGACAGCCGGCAAATTTACGAGTATCGGGATTATATCAAGCAGCGTCTGTATCAGATTGCGGTCGAGTCGAAGTACGGTCTCGCCCGCGCGTACCAGGATGTCATCGTCCCTTTTCGACCTGAAATTCGTCTGGCCGAGAAGATCCTGAGCGGTTTGGCGGCCGGGGCCGGGGAAGGGTCGCCATGACCGGAAAAAACCTCATCGTATTCTGTGATTTTGACGGGACCTTTACTCAAAAGGATGTCGGTCACGGCATGTCCCGGAGTTTCTCGGAAGGAGAGATTATTGGGCTGATCACGCGCTGGAAACAGGGAGAGATTACGTCGCGGGACTGCCTTCGCGAAGAAGCCGCCATGGTGCGGATTACCGAAGCTGAATTTTACGCATTTCTGGACAATTGCCAGCTCAGGCAGGGGGCGAGGGAATTTTATGATGCGGTCAAGAGCGAGGGGATCCCGTTTTACATCCTCTCTGACGGTGCTGATCTCTATATCAATTATATTTTGCGGCGAAATAATCTGACTGCTATCCCGTATTTTTCTAATAGAGGAACTATCCGTGACAACCGGTTCATTATCGAGTTTCCTTATGAGAACGACGGCTGCGTTCGCTGTGGTTGTTGCAAGGGCAGCCGAATTCGGGAAATAACCGGATCAGAACGCTCGCAATATAAGGTTGTTTTTA
This sequence comes from Candidatus Zixiibacteriota bacterium, assembly GCA_020343475.1. GTDB lineage: Bacteria > Zixibacteria > MSB-5A5 > GN15 > PGXB01 > JAFGAL01. Next base: position 2,463,366 of record CP070796.1, on the reverse strand, counting down.
TCGGAGACGGCCTCTCCGATATTTGTGCGCTTCCCGAAGCGGATATTGTATTTGCCAGAGGAGATCTTCTGGCATTTTGCCGATCAAATAGGATAACGGCTCTTGAATATGAAACCTTTTTTGATATATTGGATTGCTTGAGAAAATCCGGCGAATTTTCCGGATGAATTTCCAGATTCTCTGCTGATCGGAGTGATAATATGAAAGCAGTAATTATGGCAGGCGGTTTTGGGACCAGGCTTCGCCCGCTCACTATCGGCATTCCAAAACCTATGGTGCCAATCGGCAATATTCCGATGATGGAGCACGTCGTCAATCTCCTCAAGCGCAACGGCATTGATGAAATAGCTTCTCTGCTGTTTTTCCAGGCCGAGGAGATTAAAAAGCATTTTGGTGACGGACATAAATTCGGTGTGCGAATGGATTATCTACAACCGACAGAGGACTATGGCACCGCCGGCGCGGTCAGATTTGCTGAAGATTTTATTGATGAGACGGTGCTGGTCATCTCAGGAGACATTATCACCGATTTTAATTTAGTCGAAGCGGTCAAGTGGCACATGGAGCAGAAGGCCGATGCGACCATAATGCTGACTCGGGTGGAGAATCCCCTCGCATACGGCATTGTGATCACTGATGATGACGGCAGGATTGTCCGTTTTTTGGAGAAGCCGTCCTGGGGAGAGGCATTCTCGGATACCATCAACACCGGTATTTATATTCTTGAGCCGCACACGGTCCAGCTTATACCTCCGCAGACGAATTTCGATTTCTCGCAAAATCTCTATCCACTGATGCTATCGAGGAAAATGGGACTTTTTGGCAAGATTGCCGAGGGATACTGGAAGGACGTGGGGAATATCAATGAATATGCCCTCGCTCACCGCGATCTTCTGGCCGGGCATATCAATCTTGAGCTCGGGCTGGCCCGTAAGAAAATCGGCGATGCCGACGTTTACTTTGGAAAGAACGTGCATCTCGGCGAGGATGTCACCTTCGGCGGGGTAGTCGTCTTGGGCGACAATTCCACTATCTCTGGTGGAGCCGAGGTTAACAATTCGGTGGTCGGCCATCGGGTGAAAATTGGCGAAAAGTCGATTATCCATAATTCTGTAATCTGGTCCGACACGTGGATTGGGGCGGAATCGAAACTTGAGCACTCAATTGTCTGCAGTCGTGGCTGGATCGGGGATAATGTATTGTTGCTCGACAACGTGATCGTCTCTGATGATTGCAAAATAGGCAAGGGCGCTACGGTTAAGGCCAATTGCAAGATATGGCCCGGCAAATCGGTCGACGACGGCGCCATTCTCTCCTCATCGCTGGTCTGGGGGGATAAATGGAATCGCGAATTATTCACCCAGTCCAAGGTAACCGGACTGGCGCTGACAGAGCTGACTCCCGAGATGGCTGTCAAGCTGGGGGCGGCTTTTGGTGCCTTTCTGGGTCCCGGTAAGCGGGTAGTCACCAGCCGTGACGCCTCCGATACCTCCCGTCTGCTCAAACGTGGCCTGATCGCAGGCTTTCTTGCGGCCGGGATCGATGTCGATGACATTGAAGCGATGCCGATCCCGGTGGTCCGCTATGCCCTCAAACGCGGCACGTACGGGGCAGGGGTGTACATCAGGCACAATCCCAACGACTATCATCTTATTGACATCATATTGTTTAATGGTGACGGTCTTGACATGCCGACGGCCAAGTTGAAGAAGGTGGAACGAATGTTTTTCGGGGAGGATTTCCGCCGGGCCAATCTTGATGAGACCGGTCATCTGGATCTGCCGGCGGGGGTACTGGAGAATTATCGCGATGATTTTTTTGGTTCCATCAAGCCTGATATCATCCGCGAGGCGGGATTCAAGGTGGTTATCGACTATGCCAACGGCGGGGCGTCGCAGGTTTATCCGACACTCTTCTCCCAGCTCGGGGTTAATCTGGTGGCGCTTAACGCATACATTGATCCCCGGAAGCTGTCGACCCATCCTGATGAAATGGCCCAGTCAATCGTGCAACTGTCGTCAATTGTCAAGTCGCTCAGCGCAGATATCGGTTTTATGCTCAATCCCGCCGCCGAAAAATTAACAGTGGTCGACGAAAACGGAAACCTGATCGACAGCCAGTTGCTGTTGCTGCTGGTTACGCACCTGTTTCTGCGGACGCATAAGGCCAGTCGGATCGCGGTGCCGGTTGCGGCTTCTATGGGAGTGGAGGAAATTGCCTCACGGTACAGTGTTGAAGTTATTCGGGTTCGCAACACCCATCTGGCCATGATGGAAGCCTACCAGAATGCAGGAGTGGACTTTGTCGGGGGGACCCTGGGGGGATTCATTTTCCCCGATTTCCAGATGGGAACCGATGCTATTATGGCAACGGTTTATATCCTGGAGATGATGGCCACGGAAAAAGTAAGGCTGGGTGAAATACGCAGTAAATTTGAGCACTATCTCCGCAAAGAAATAAGAGTCCCCTGCCCCTGGTCGAAAAAAGGACAGGTCATGCGGAAGCTGATCACCTCGACCAATGAAAAGGATCGCCAGCTGATAGACGGCGTCAGAGTGTTTGAGAACGGCGGCTGGGTGCTGGTTGCTCCTGACAACCTGACCGGCGCCTTCACGATTCTGGGGGAATCGGCATCACAGGAATCGCTTGACAGGATGGTCAACCGCTATCGGGTGCTGGTCGAGGAGGCACAGAATTAAGCCCGGAACCACCAATGCAAAACGCCGGCTGGATTTAACGCAACCGGCGCTTTGCAGGTAATAGGTTGGGAAGAACTGCTGCTTTTCAGCCTGTTTTCACTAATCTGCCATCCTATATAGATATACACGAAATTCAACAGCAGGTTTCAAAAAACAGTGAAAAGTGACAAGTCCTGTTACCGTTATTTGAATAGCATTGCTTAAATATCTTGCCCTGAGGGCGATTTTGCGATAATATCAGATAATAGAGACATTATATGTGAACTGGCCGGGTTTAATGCAGATACCGCCGGAGGCTGAAAATGGACTATTTCAAGCGGACTAAAATCGCCAGGATTCTCACTGAAGATGCAATAGCACTTAACCAGCATATCCTTGTCCTGGGCTGGGTACGGACGATTCGAACAGCCAAGAAGGTCGCATTTATCGAGCTTAACGATGGCTCCTGCATGGGTAACCTTCAGGCCGTTGTCGGCCAACCCGACAGATTTCCGGCCCTTGAGAATATTCTGACTGGGGCGGCGGTGCGGGCGGAAGGCAGACTGGTAGAATCTCCGGCGAAGGGTCAGAAATACGAGCTGGAGGTGACAGGGCTGGAACTGGTCGGCAAGTCTGATCAAAATTATCCTTTGCAGAAAAAGCGGCATTCGTATGAATTCTTGCGGGAAATCGCCCATCTCCGGCCCCGCACCAACACCTTTGGCGCCGTCAACCGTATCCGATCCAAGATCGCCTTTGCGATTCACAGGTTCTTTCAGGATCGCGGCTTTTACTATATCCACACGCCGGTTATTACCGCCTCCGATGCTGAAGGGGCAGGCGATATGTTTCGGGTGACGACTTTTGATTTGAACAAAGCCCCTGAGAAGGACGGTCAGATTGATTTCAACGGAGATTTTTTTGCCTCCGAAGCGTTTCTGACCGTCTCCGGTCAGCTTGAAGCAGAGATTGCGGCTCTGGCGCTCGGCGACGTCTATACTTTCGGGCCGACCTTCCGCGCCGAAAATTCAAACACCTCACGGCATGCCTCAGAATTCTGGATGATTGAACCGGAAATGGCTTTCTGCGATCTTGAGGGTAACATGCAAGTCGCCACGGACTTTCTGAAATACCTCTTCAACTATGCTCTTGAAGAATGTGCCGATGAAATGGCCTTTTTCGGCCGCTGGATCGACAAAACCGTTCGCAAAACGCTGGAACATGTCATCAGTTCCGACTTTGAGCGATTGCCATATACCGAGGCGGTTAAAATCCTGACACAGTCAAAGCAGAAATTTGAATTTCCCGTGGCCTGGGGTGCTGATCTGCAGTCCGAACATGAACGGCATTTGACCGAAAAAGTCTTTGAGAGACCGGTCATCGTGTATGACTATCCCAAAAAAATCAAGGCTTTCTATATGCGGGTTAATGACGACGGAAAAACTGTTCGGGCAATGGATGTGCTGGTGCCGAAGGTCGGCGAGATTATTGGTGGCTCGCAGCGTGAGGAGCGTTACGATGTTCTCAAGGAGCATATGGAAGAGAAAAATATCGACCTCGAGCCATACCGCTGGTATTTTGATCTGCGCAAGTACGGCACCGCGCCGCACGCCGGATTCGGGCTGGGCTTTGACCGCACCCTGATGTATATCACCGGAATGGCGAATATTCGCGATGTTCTCCCTTTCCCGCGGGTTCCCCGCTGGGCGAAATTTTAGATGAAATAAGGCCTGCCATCGGGCGTGGCGACTCGCAGCGCCTTCACTCCGATATCAGGAGCAGTGACCTGACCATTCTGAAACGAGCCTTTGTCAAAGGAACCTCCGTATATTTGTGCTTGTGGATATAATTGCATATATTGGGCGGCAAAAGGCAGTACGGCCGGGGAGATTTATACCGCCGGATAAACGTGAATTGAGCACGGCTACCGGGTTGGAGGCATAATGGAAAAAAAGGAAAATCTTCTCTTTTTGCTGAAATCAAATCACGGAGCACTGAAGATGCTTCTCGATGATGTCAGCGAGGAGGAATCAATGGTGCGGGGAGAGCACGATCACAATCACATTCGCTGGCACACCGGGCATCTGATTTATGCTGCCACCCTGACGTTAAAAACGCTTGATGACGAGGTTCAGATTTCTGAAAAATGGCTCGGTCTTTTTAAAGGCGGGTCGGATGTGTCCGACGAAAGTGCCGATTACCCCGCCATGGCTGAACTGCGTGAAAAGTTGTATGATCTGCACGCTCGGATGCAGGAGAGGGTCGTCAGTATCTCCGACGCCGATCTCGACCGAAAAGTCGAAATTACTCCCGGATTCGAGTCGATTGCCATGAACGGCGCCCTGTTTTTCTGCACTCATGAATTCTACCATGCGGGGCAGATCGCCAATATGCGCAAGATTATCGGTCGGGAGCGCGCGTTCGGCTAATATTGATCATATACAACCTGTTTTTCAGGTGCCCGGAAAGGTTGTACTTGCCGGGATAAAACTGATAGTCTATCTTGATAATCCACCTATATCTTTTTAAGCGGGGAGCAAGTGCCCGAGATCAGGACTGATCGGTTGTTCCCGGAGGCGGATCGCCCCGCCCCGGCAATCGGACGGAAAGACATCGTTGAAGCGAAAATCCTGAATGGCGGATACCTCTCTTTACTTGTAACCATCGGAATTGTCGTCGCCGGCATTACAATTGTCGCCGTTTTCAGAGAAGATATCGGCAGTTATGGGATGAAGCTGATAAAGCATTACGGGTATCGATGGATTGATGTCATCCTCTTTGCATTAACCGCAATCAGCGCCAGTCCGATTTGTCTTCCTATCTGGCAATATATTCTGGTCGGAATTGCGATGGGGTATCATGTTGTCCGTCTGGCAGTGGTGATGGCCCTTGGCTCCGCGGTAGGTTCTCAGATTACATATTATTTTGGAAAGTACTGCGGGAACACCAGGTTTGTTAAAAAGCGCTTCCCCAACGCCAGTGAGCACCCCTGGATTGCGGGGCGCTCCCGGCAATATGTCAGTTTGCTGCTTTTCCTCGGGACAGCTTCTCCGATTCCATTTGATATCCTTTATTTCGCCTGCGGCATAAAAAGTTATCCCCCGCACCTGCTATACGTGATTAATGTCTCGGCAAGGTTTGTCCGCTATCTGTATCTAGGGTATGGACTTCATTTTTTAAGTTCCCGGTTTTAGGCAAAATATCCGCCTGAAGTATTCCGGCGCAGGTCATACCGACGGCTGCGATGCCAATTGCGTTGCCATTGAGACTTCCCGTTTTTCGGAAGGCTGTCCATACCTGCCATGCCGTCCCGGACGCCCGGGAAACCGCCTCTGCCGCCGCTGGGTATGTTTTTTCTACAACATGATCTTTGACATAATATACCGGTTACCCGTCTGTTCCTCCCGGTCGTTGCCCGGCATTTTCAGTTCGTTCGAGGAAAGGCTCGATTCCATCTTTTCTTTGTGGATTGAACATCTTATCTGCCGGCGAAGGATCGGCGTGGTAATGAACCAGAAAGACCTGTTCCTTTTGACATCAGGGTCCAGGCACAGAGTCAACCCGGTTATGCGGATGATACGGGCTCACTTAATAACGCTAGTTCAGAAAAGCAGATACGGGTTCTTATCATCGTTACACCGGCCGATTACGGCATTTGGCTTTTCGAAAAAAACAATAGTTTTATTTTCCCGGTCAGCCGTCCTGCCGTCAATTGCAAATGGCTTTGCGGAACGGTTCCCCGGGATTTCAAGAGTGCGACAGCTTCTGGCGAGAAGCAGCCCGATAAATTCCGGAAATATAACCAGGCCAATGAATTCCCGCATATTGTGCTGATGCCACTCCGTTTTCTTTATCTTACTTTTCTTCATATCTACTTAAGACTGCCCGCAAAAAAACCTTCCAGAGCGGAATAAGATTAATTCCACGGCAGTAGCGATTGATCATTTTCTGCTTTTGATGTCACAAGAACCGGTAATCCTGTGTCGTCTAATCCGTTTGACATTGTCATATTTTCATGATACTTTCAAATCATGAGCGTATTCGGGGGACATTCGATGGCCGCGATGGTCTGGGCGTTGCGGAATTATGGCAATGTCGGGCCGCGAGCTTTCAGCGTTCTAATGGCGCATTTTCGGACCATTACGGCGATTTTTCAAGCGGAACTGGATGAATTGAATGCTATCAATGGACTGGGAGAAAAGCGTTCTCGAAAAATTTATGAATGCTCCAAGTATCTTGAAGAGGCCGAGAAATTTATTGCATCCCTGCCTGATCAACATATTCAGCACAGCACGATTTACGAAGAGTCATATCCGAGTATCCTGATGGAGTTAAACGATCCCCCTCCGATGCTCTTTTATCGCGGACGTCTGCCGGATAAGGACGAGAAACGGGTGGCGATTATTGGTTCGCGGAATGCCTCCAGCGAGGGCATTCAGAATGCGGTCACTTTAGCCTCCAGACTGGCCGAACAGTCGGTTTCGATTGTCTCCGGATTGGCCCAGGGAATTGATGCCGCCGCGCATGTCGGGGCGCTCAAAGCCGGCGGCCGAAGTTACGCCATGCTCGGTTCCGGTTTTGATCATATTTCTCCGAAAGAGAATCTGCCGCTGGCGATCGAACTGGTACGGAACGGGGGATTGATTTCCGAGTATCCCCCTGACACCAGAGCCTCCGCTTCTCGTCTGGTGTCGCGCAATCGCCTGACGACCGGCCTTTCCCAGGCGGTGGTGGTGGGGGAGATTCTCCCGGATTCGACCGGGACCCTCGACTGTGCCCGATTCTGCAATCAGATAGGGAAGTTGACCTTTGTTCTGATTGAAGGTTGTGATGAAGCGGGCCGGGACAGCGCCGGAGTCGAAAAGGTCATCGCGATCGGCGCCATTCCGATCATGCTTGCCGACGGGATTGATATGATAGTCAAGTCGCTGGTGTAATGATCAATGCAGCAGTCGGACAGTTATCATACGATTCGATCTGAGGCCTGCACCGAAATCAAAATCAAAGGCTCGAAATTCATCGGTCGGGCATTTGCCTGTGAGGATGTGGCCCGTGCGCAAGAGATTCTCAATCGGATTCGCAAGGAATTCCACGATGCCACCCACAACTGCTACGCTTACCGGGTTGGTTTCGGAAAGCATCTGGTATTCAAGTATTCCGATGACGGAGAGCCATCCGGAACGGCCGGGCGGCCGATATACGATCAACTTAAAGGACAGGACCTTACCAATGTGATTTTGATAGTGACACGCTATTACGGCGGCACAAAACTCGGTACCGGCGGACTGACTCATGCCTATTCCACCAGCGCCGCCAATACGATTAAACAGGCCGGAGTTATCGAGCAATATGTAACCGATAGAATAACGGTAGCAGTACAGTTAGCAGATTATAATGTGGCAGCACGATTGATCTGTCAGATTGGTGCAAAAATCGTTCAGTCGGATTTTGCTGACAGGGTTACGCTGGTCGTCGAAATAAGAATTTCGCTGAGGGAGAAACTCATGAATGATCTGGCGAATGTCACCTCGGGACGGGCAAGAATTGTGTAAAAAACTCGATTGTCTCGGACTGGGAATCGCCCCGGCGGATATTTTAATGGGAATCAGACAGTATCCCAGACCGGGAAGAAAAATTGACGCTACCGGGCTGATAGTCCAGGGAGGCGGCCCTGTTGCGACCGCAATGGTAGCGATGGCCCGGCTGGGGATGAAACCGGCAATCATCTGCGCGGTCGGCGATGATATTTTCGGGAGATTTGTCATCGAGCAGTTGCGGGGGGATGGCGTCGACACCTCCCATGTTATTGTCAAAAGAGGCAGGACCGCGATTGCCGTCGGATGGGTGGAGATGGCCTCCGGACGACGGACTATCGCGCTGGATCTTAATCTCAGGATTACCCCTCGTGATATCAATCCTGCCAGTCTTCCCGAAGTGGGCGCGGTTCATCTCGATGGCCGCGACCTGCCTGCTTGCCTGAAGCTGGCCCGCTGGGCACGTAGACGGGGTATCGCCGTGTCTTTTGACATCGGTTCAATGCGAAACGATGTCACGGAGATATTACCGCTTGTGGATCACCTTGTCTGCGCCCGGGATTTTGCCCTGCCGTATACCGGCACGAGAAGTGTCGGGGATGCAATAAGACGTTTGCGAAGAATCTGCCCGGGAACGATTGTAGTGACTTCCGGTACCGGGGGTTCACTCGGGTATTCGGTCGGGACCGGATTGATTCGTCAGAGGGCGTTTCGGGTTAAAACGGTTGATACCACCGGGGCGGGTGATGCCTATCACGGGGGATATCTGGTTGGTTTGCTGCGCGGC
>CP070796.1:2447954-2454267 GCA_020343475.1 Candidatus Zixiibacteriota bacterium | reverse complement strand
CGCCGGGCGCCCGGCGGCCCTCTATTAACGATACCCGAATATTTCGGCCCAGACAATCAGCAAAATCAGTGATATCCCGATAAATAGGGCGATAGCCCCGAAGATCCGCATCCCCCGGACGACCACCGGCGGCAGCGGCTCAACCAGGTGCTTCTTTATTTCCCGGGATTTGAGCAGCGCTTCGTATTCGCGGGGACGATCTTCCTTCAGCTCTTCCAGCGGGACACGGCCAGTGAAAATGACTATATCCATCGGGAACTTATCGGGCCGGAAATGAGTGTTGAAAAAGTGCACCGTAAAGATAAAGGCTACCGCCAGAAGCGCCTCGTCCGAATGGATAATGGTGGCGACATTAATTATCCAGCCCGGCAAAAAGCGGGTGAAAAATTCCGGGAACCAGAGCATGAGTCCGGTGGCCCCGATGACCACTACCCCCCAGAAGACAGCGAAGTAGTCGAATTTTTCCCAGTATGTCCAGCGACCGTAGCGCGGGCGGGGACCGGCCCCGATAAACCACTTCAGTGTTCCGATAAATTCGTGCCAATCACTGCGCTTTGGCAACATTGACTCCTGCTTGAACAACAATTGCCTCCAGGTCAACCGTTGTTTGCATTTCATGCGGACCAGATTGATAATGTGTGTCCCGAAATAGAAAAATGTTATGATGGCGCAGATGCGATGAATATATCCCGCTGATTCAAAGCCCCCAAACACTCCCGAAAGCCACTGGGCCCAACCAAGATAGGAAAACTTCAGCGTCATCCCCGTCGTCGCCAGTCCGAGGAAACTGATGATCACCAGGATGTGCAGGCGGCTGTGCAGGGTGGTAAACCGTCGGTATTCCAGCCGTCCCGTCCGGGCGGCACGTTTTTTCTTGTGCTCCTTCATCATCTGAAACGATCGCGGCAGCCAGAGAACGGTATGCGTTCCGGCCACGGCGAGTGTTCCCACCAGAAGAAATGTCATAAACCAGAAGGTATAGAACAGGATTGGATATTTGCTCCTGTCATGATGCGTGGCGTGGGTTAAATACCCGGCAAACTGACGATGCGAGCCTTCATGACAGGCACCGCAGGTGGCAACTATATGCTGCCGCGAAAGTGTCGAGGCCTGATTCTCCATGGGCAGAATATTATGCGCCCCGTGACAGTCATAACACTTGGCCGCGGCGGCGTACCCCAGCTTGGACACCTTGCCGTGGAAAGTCTCGAAATATGATTCGGCCACGTCGCGGTGGCAATTGCCGCACTGATCCATTATCTCAATGCGAAATCCTTCAGAGTCGGTGCGAACAATTGCATGCGATTCATGGCAGCCATTGCAGGTCGGCAGATACTGGTCAGTATCGGCCACGGTTGGAGAATGTATGCTCTTGCTGAAGCTCTCATAAATGCCCTTATGACATTTCGCGCAGGTCAGGGTGAGGTTGTTATGATTAACGCTTGATTCCGGGTCGTCTTTAGGCAGCAGATGATGCGTGGTGTGACAATCGGTGCATTTGGCTGTCACCACCAACCCACTTTTCTTGAGACCAATACCGTGGATGCCAGCCAGATAACTGCTAACGGGGTCCAGTTCACCTTCGGTCATTCCGGAACTGACAATTCCCTCTTCCCCGTGACACCGCGCGCACAGATCGGGGACGGCCGTCGGGAAAGTAGGCGAGTCCGGATCCCGGGATCCCCGGACCTCATGCGTGCCGTGGCAATCGGTGCATCCCGGTGCCCGCTGGTCGCCCCGGTCGGCAAAGCGTCCATGAATGCTGGAGGCATAGGTTTCGACCACCTCACTATGGCAGATAGAACAATCGACCCGGTCCGCAACCGTGGCACAAGGGCGATCGCGACTGCGCGTGGCTCCGGTGTGGCATTGGGCGCAACTGGTTTGACGATGAATGGAATTGTGCACCTCCACGGTGTCAACATACATGGAGACGATCTTGCCGTCACGCACCGCCGTCAGATTTCTCTTTTCGTGACATTGCATGCAGTCTCTATCCGCCATCCCTTCCTCATAGAAAACCCGCCGAATTTCATGCGGGGCATGGCAGTCCACGCAAGCCGGAACCTTATGCGGCTCTTTTTCCCACAATTCGCCCCGAATGACCTTCTGGTGCACTTCCTCAATCCTTCCGTGGCACCCCTGGCACATTGCGGCAACATTATCGCGGTGAATCGAGGATCGCGGATCGCTATGCGGAAGGACAGAGTGCGCCGTATGGCAATCGGTGCAGACCGCGGTCACGGTCAACCCCTGCTTGAACAATCCGAATCCGTGAATACTCTGGGAATAATGGCTGAGAATGCTGTCCTGCGGGATATCGTAGGTCTGGGTGACCGCAGACCCTTCCTTATGGCAATAACCGCACATGAACGGAATCTTGAACCTTGCCACCCGGGATTCCGGCGACGTCACCGCAAGAATATCGTGCGCACCGTGGCAATCCCGGCAACGAGGAGCCAGTTTCTCCCCGGTCCGGACCGCCTCACCGTGCAAACTCTGCGTATAAACATCAGCAATCTGGTCGTGGCACATACCGCAGTCAACCGGCTCAAGATTTTCATCGTGCGGTAGCTCGACATCCATTAAATCGAAATGGCACCCGACACATTCAAGGTCAATATGGATCGACTTATTAAACCTATCAGGGTCAATGAAAAGCGACACCTCTCGGCCATCGCGTTCCTTGGTGAGGTCGGGATCCTCATGGCATATCAAACAGTCCTCGGCAGACTGCGCACATAAGTTCGCCCCGGCAAAAAGGAATACCGGTAAGAGAATGAATTTCATCAGGCTGGAAAAATCCCATACCAGCCCCGTTTTGCGAGGAAATGCTGCCATCGTAATGCTGTTAGCCCGCCATATGGTTGTCATGTGGTAAGTAATCATCAACTTATACTTTTTCCCCGGCCCGGTCAAGCAGAAATCACGGTATACCTCATATCCTTTGTTGATGTACGCGTCCGCGGGCATTTATTACTGCCCGGGACCTTGCCGGAGACAATTCCGGGGACCGTCGCCAATCCCGGCACGATGTTCAAACATTGCACAACCGCCGGCGAACAATTCCCCTGGTGTTCTTAAGATTCTTTTCCTGATGGTCGATATAGAAACAGACATCTTGCATCACATCTTTGCTCTTATGTAGCTGGTCATTGTTATTACATAACATGAAACGGAGGTTCCAATGTACGAATCTGGTTACGGTGACAGTTTTGGGGGCTACACCTTGCTGTTCTGGGTCGCAATCTATCTGTATTTCGTCTATGCACAGTATAGGATTGCCGTCAAGATCGGGCATCAGTATACCTGGTGGGCCTTTATTCCGATCGTGAATGTGTTCCAGGTCACTCAGATGGCCAAGAAGCCATGGTGGTGGTTCGTTTTGTGCCTGATACCGGTGGTCAACATTGTGGCGCTGGCACTGTTGTGGATTGAAGTCGCCAAAGTCTGTAACAAATCGCCCCTTTTGGGCTTCCTGATGATCATCCCGATCGTCAATTTTATCGTAATTGGCATTCTCGGGTTCTCCGGCCCCACCCCGGTGGTTCCCGAGCCGAGTCCCACCCCCACCCGCCAACCGGAAAAAGTCGCATAGATAGTTACCTATCCCGAGGCGGGCCGCCGGACAGTTGTCCGGCGGTTTTTTTTTCACCCCTTTATTGTCAATCTCGCCTTGACACACCCTTTGGCCTGGCATATATTTCAGCTAAACGATACGGTGCTGTCCACGGTGGATAGAGAATAGGAAAGGCGGTGAAAATCCGCCGCAGCCCCGCTACTGTGACGGCTACTCTTCGGGCGAGACGCCACTTGCCTTTGGCAGGGAAGGTGCCCGCGAGGGGTTTGAAGCCGAAGCCAGGAGGCCTGCCGTATCAATTACTCATGACAGTTGCCGTCAGCGCGGGCTGACAGGAGCTTGTCCGAAGCGCCGCCGGCAGCGAGCGGAGTGAGGCTGTGAGGCGGTTTTCTTTACCGCATCACCACGATGCTGACAGACACGCGGCAGGAGCGTCGGGCGATACGACAGCCAAAGCAGAAACAGAATACCGGCGGCGGGCGCAGGCTCTGGTTCTTATTTGCGCGCTTATGTGGCTTGTTCCCCCCGGCCTTTCGGCCCAATCCAACACCAAAATCCACGGGCATGTTTTCAATCGGGAAACCGGCTCCCCGGTTGCCGGCGCCACGATCTCGATACCGGGCACCGCCTATGCCACCACCTCGGATAATTTTGGAGAATTCAGTTTTGAACACCTCGCCCCGGACGTCTATACCATTACTATAAGTTCGATCGGCTACAAAGACTATGTCCTCTATGATATAAGGGTGGTCACTGATGTAACCGCCCGCGTCATTGCAAGATTGATTCCGGAAATATATTACCTTGGGAAGTTTTCCGTTCGCGAAAAACAATTGCCACCATCCGGCTACCCGGTGACTGTCATGGACAAAGCCGAAATAATAAGGACCCAGGCCAGGGATCTTCCGGATTTACTGACGACCGTCGACGGCGTGTACATTCAAAGAACCGGGGCGGCGTTCAGCCGTGCCGAGATCAGGATCAGGGGCAGCACCCCCAAGCAGGTGCTGGTGCTGGTGGACGGCCAGCGCATCAGCCCGTCGGGAGAGGCGGCCGACCTGAGTACGATTCCGCTGGAGCTGGTGGAACGGCTGGAGGTGCACAAAGGAGGCGCCTCGGCGGAGTTCGGCCCCGACGCCCTCGGCGGAGCCATCAATATTATTACCCGGCCACAGGCCGACGACGGCCTTGGCGTGGAGACCGGACGAGCCTGGGGCAGCTGGAAAACAGAGCGATATCGCCTGACCGTAGTCAATCCTCTGCCGCTCAGGTCATTTTCCGGTAAGCTGGGCTACTCACTGAATCAATCGGTCGCCGATTTTCCCTTTTCCTACACTGCCCCGCCACACAACGTGCTCCACAAGGGAACCAGGATCAACAACCGGGTCGATGCATACAACTACTTCGCCTCCGGCGTCTGCCGGTTCAGCGACCGTTTTTTCCTTAATTATTCCGGGCAGTACTATCGGGGAATTCATGGCCTTCCCCACTGGGCGTCCAAACAAATCGAGCACGCTTCATCCACCGACCGGCGGAAGATAGCTGTCATCGGCCTGCAGTACAACCGCTCGCCGTGGCATTCGCTGAATCTTGATCTCGGTTTCTCCCGGTTTCAGCAGCATTTCGTTGACAGGGAAACGGAACCGGAAGCATATCAGTTCGACAGCCACTACCTCAATGATGTCATCACCCTGCGTCATGCACAGCGGCTTATTCCATGGAGAAGCCACCAGATTCGGCTCGGAATGGAATACCGGCGCGGTGACTTCGACCACCAGGATGCACTCAATCCCCGAAAATCCATGGGTGAATCGAAGCGGGACAATATCGGCGTGTTTCTATCCGGTGTCCAGTACTTTGATCTGTCCCGATTGCGGTTTATCGACCAACTGTCCGTTGATGCCGCAATCCGTTTTGACCGGACAGAAACCCGGAAAGACTCTACCACTAAGCAGGACACGGTTAGAACCAACAGTGTGGCTTCCTGGTCGCCGAAAGTCGGCTTCGCAATCGCGAAGGGCACCAGATTTTCATATGTTTTGCGGGCCAGTTATGGCAAATCATTGCGGATTCCGTCCCTCAGCGCTCTCTTCTGGAAAAGCGATAACCGCGCCGCCGGTAATCCAGGCTTGAAGCCGGAACGATCGGAGCATTCGGAGGCCGGCTTCGAACTGGCCGGAGCTTTCAAACAGCTGATGGTCTCCTGCGGAATGACATATTTTCATTCCTTCGTGACCGACCTGATTATCTGGGTTCCCAGTCTTGGGGTCTGGCGCCCGGAGAACCGCGAAAAGGCTCAGATCACCGGTCATGAGGATTTCCTGGAATTAAGCCTCTTCGGTCGCAGGGTTACGGTGCGATATCAAAATACCATAACCACCCCGTTAAACAAAAGTAGCAAGCACACGCTTTACAACAACCACCTGGTATTCGCCCCCCATTATGTTACAAGGCTGACCACCCGGCTTGACACCGAATATCTTTTCGGCTCATATTCAATACGATGGTGCGATCGAGCTTATATCAAGGAAGAAAATACCAGACCTTATGACCCTTATCGGGTCGATGATCTCAGTCTGGGAGTACGATTCCCCTTTTCGTCCCTTCTGAGAGTCACGGCCGATCTGAAAATACACAACCTTCGTGATGTCAATTACGTGTTGATCACGCACTACCCCATGCCCGGTCGGGAATGGAATATCGAAATCGGGATGACATACGGACTATTTGAAG
>CP070796.1:2435279-2447854 GCA_020343475.1 Candidatus Zixiibacteriota bacterium | reverse complement strand
ATTTATCTCTGACCAATACCTTTCTACCCATCCTTCTTTCTTTTCATCACTCCCGGCTGCCGTAGCGCCAGATTTGGCAGTATCAGATAATTTCGCTTCGGTTTGAACCGAATCGCCGTCAATTTGAAAGGCCTGCAGGGCGGTGTCGCCGCCACCCGAATCTGCAAATGCAAAAGAGGCGAGCAGTAGAAAGAGAACAGTGTAGTTTGCCCTGCTTTTCATGAGAATTCCTCCAGTCAGGAGTATTGCCGGAAAATACAAAAGGTGGCTTGCCTTGTCAATAAATCCACCCGAACAGACCGCAAATAATCGACCCTTATTTTCTCCATTCGTATTATATTAATTGTATGGAAATGGCGCGTGTGGAATCACGGGAGCGGGCGTATCTGATCGGGATGGCGCGGACCTCCAGGAAAAAGTCCAACGTCAAAGCCTCGCTTGAAGAACTGGCCGAGCTGACCACCTCGGCCGGGGCGGCGGTCGGCGGGAGCACCCTGCAAACCCGGCCCCCCGATCCGAAATACTATATCGGCAAAGGGCTGGTGGAACGCCTCAAGGATGAAGTAACCGTCAATGGGACCAATTTGATTATCTTCGATGATGCCCTCTCGCCGGCGCAACAGCGGAACCTCGAGAATGCGCTGGGGATCAAGGTGATCGACCGCTCCATTCTCATCCTCAATATCTTCGCCCAGCACGCCCGCACCGCCGCGGCGAAAATGCAGGTGGAACTGGCCCAGCTGGAGTATATGCTCCCCCGGCTGACCGGCGCCTGGACACACTTCAGCCGCCTCGGCGGCGGAATCGGAACCCGCGGGCCGGGTGAAACCCAGCTTGAAACCGACCGCAGACAGGTGCGCACCAAGATCGCCTTCCTCAAAAAGAAAATCGAGAAACTGGGCAAACAGCGCGAAATCCAGCGTAAAGGGCGGCGCGACCTGTTCAAAGTGTCGCTGATCGGGTACACCAACGCGGGTAAATCGACGCTGTTCAACAACCTCACCAAGGCCGACGTTCAGATCGCCGACCAGCTGTTCACCACCCTTGATTCCACCACGCGGGTCATGTCACAGGGGTATCCGCACAAGATTATTTTTACCGACACGGTCGGCTTCATCAAAAAGCTCCCGCATCAACTTGTGGCGTCATTCAGATCGACGCTTGAGGAGGTGACCTGTGCCGACCTGCTTTTGCACGTGGTGGATGTCTCCGACGAGGACTGCCAGGAGAAAGTCACCCAGACTGACCTGGTGCTTCGGGAAATCGGCGCGGGGGAGATTGACGTCGTTCTGATTTACAATAAAATCGACCTGCTCGACGATCTGCCGCAACTGCCTCCTACCGATCGAGTCTCCTTCCATATTTCGGCCCTCAGCGGGACCGGGCTGGATACGTTGAAAGACGAGCTCTCAGCGAGATTGCAACGCTTTTCGGCACAGAGTCTTAAAGTCCGCGAGTCTTTTGCCGATTAATACACTGATAGAGTAGACGGATTGTTATGGCTAAGACTATACTTATCGTAGACGACAACCCGAACATGTCGAGCCTTCTGGCCGAGATGCTGGAAGTATTTGATTATGGCGCCGTCAGGGCAGCGGATGGACAGGACGCTCTGGATAAAATAGAGAGCGGCCAGGTTGCCATGGTCATTACCGACATGCGGATGCCGAAGATGTCCGGCCTGGAGCTTCTGCAGGAAATTAAAGAAAGGCGCCCGGATATCCCGGTGGTGCTGATTTCCGGCTATTCGGTCGACGAGGTTGATTCTGACATTGTCAAGAACAAGGCCGACGGCTTTTTAAACAAGCCATTCATGATGTCTGATATCGAAGGCTTGCTGGCGGACCTGCTATAAAATCTCCGCTTTTCAGCGGTGTTCCCCGATCATCAGCTGCGTAAGAAGATATTGCTCCTTTTATCGGTTTTTGCTTAATTCCAGTCGTGTGCGAAGATAACGACAGGCCCGGCAGGTTTTTGATCGACGGCACGCTCGATCTGCATACCTTTGATCCCAAAGATGTTAAAGAGTTGATTCCGGACTATATTGACGCCTGTCTGGAGCGGGGGATCACGCAACTTCGTATTGTCCACGGCAAAGGTCGCGGGGTTCTACGAAGAATTGTCCACGCCGCACTCGAAAAACACCCGGCTGTCATCAGCTTCCGTCATGAATCTTCGGGAGGTTCCTGGGGAGCTACCATAGTCGATTTGCAGAAATCCGGGTAGTCCCGGCAGGCCTGTCCTGCTCGCGTAATCCCATGCAAACAAACGAGATATAGCCGCTATCAGGAATCCTGCGGCCAGACGGCTTGCATATTGTAGCATATTTTCGTATACTATCTGGCGCTTCCCCGTAAACTTGATCATTTCCGGTGCCGATTGCCGGGAATTGCGGAGGAGGATATTAATCGATGCGGTATACCCTTGACCGGTTAATGAAAGAAGGGGACAGTATCTTTCGCATTGCCGGATCGTCCAACAGCCTGAGTATCGTGCGAGAACGGCTTTTCCGCCGGGCGACAAGATATCAGTTTGATCTGTATTCTCTTGATTATGAGCCGACAGTGCGTAATATCGTGCGGGTCCGGGATTGCGTCCGCACCTTTCGTCAAATACTGACACCGAAATCCGACAAACTGGCCGGATTCAGCGTCACCCAGGTGCTTTTCGACCTTGCTCACGGCAAGAAACGGCCTGATCTCAAGCCCGGTTTTTACGCCGAGCTGATTCATATGGTTATGGGCATGCAGGGGCGCGGTCCCGGGGTTGCTCCCGCCGATATTCCATTGCCCAAAGCCCGCTTGCCGCGCGAGGCGGCCCGGATCAGATCGGATGAGCTGGACAAGTTATGGGAGCATGTGGAAGACTGGATGTCGCGATATTCGCACGGCCTTGAATCCCGGGTGCAGGAAAGACGAAAAAAACGCAGGAGAAAAATACTTTCGGTTCTGAATGGTACTGAAGAAGACTGGGGCGACTGGCGCTGGCACATCAAGCACATCGTCAAGGATGTTAAACTGCTCCGAAAACTGGTCCCGCTTTCCGAGGCTGAAAAAGACAATATTGCAAGGGCATGCCGGGCCAAACTGCCGTTCGGGGTGACGCCGTATTATCTGTCTTTGATGGATGCCAACAAGCGGGGCGGTGATCGTGCCATCAGGGCGCAGGTTTTTCCTCCCGCCAATTATGTCGAAGTCATGGCTGCGAGCCGGGGCAATCGGGATTGTGCTTTTGATTTCATGCTGGAACGTGAAACCTCACCGATTGACCTGATTACCCGCCGTTATCCGGGAATTGTGATTCTCAAGCCTTATAATACCTGTCCACAGATCTGCGTTTACTGCCAGCGCAACTGGGAGATCGACAGTGCCATGCTGCCCCGGGCGCTGGCAACGTCAAAGAAAATCGACAGGGCGCTGGCCTGGATTGCCGATCATCCAGCGATCCACGAGGTTTTATTAACCGGCGGGGACCCGCTGGCGCTCAACAGCCGTACTATTAACAGCATTCTTGAACGCCTGGCGCGCATCCGGTCGGTTGAGCATATTCGTATCGGTTCGCGCACCCCGGTGACAATACCAATGCGTATCACCAGCGATCTGATCGATATCCTCAAAAAATACATTCGACCGGGCCGGCGCGATATTTCACTGATCACACATGTTGAACATCCTTACGAGATTACTCCTGAAATGGCATCGGCCGTCCGCAGATTGCGAATCGCGGGGATTCCGGTATATAACCAGCAGGTGTATACTTTTTATACTTCGCGGCGTTTTGAGTCAGCATTGCTTCGCAAGCTTCTTCGGAAAATAGGGATCGAGCCGTATTATGTATTCAACTGCAAAGGCAAGAATGAGACTGCAGATTACATTGTCCCTATCGCGCGGCTGCTTCAGGAAGTCAACGAAGAGGCTCGGCTTTTGCCCGGTCTGACCCGAACCGATGAGCCGGTGTACAATGTCCCCGGTCTCGGTAAGAATTACCTCCGGGCCCTGCAGCATCACGATCTGATTTCAGTCTTTCCTGACGGCGCCCGGGTATATGAATTCCATCCCTGGGAACCCAAGGCCGCAGGACAGAAAAATTACATAGGAATAGACGCTCCGATTTTATCCTACCTGGAAAGGCTTAAGGGAATCGGCGAGAAAATTTCTGATTATGCGACTATCTGGTATTACTACTAAAAGATCGGTCAGCAATGACCTTGCGCTTCTCACAAAACCGGGGCCATATATATTATGCCGTATACCGGATTTCAATCCCGGTCTTGACTCGATAATTTTCGTGAATAGATTTATGCCTCGTATCGTAGTAGAAATGTAAGAAGTGATCAAATGCATATCGGCGCAATGTGCCGGAAAGGACGTGTGCGAATGTTCAAGAAACTCTCATCAATTGGACTGATTCTTATTGTCGCCCTGCTGACGGCCCTTACTGCCGCGGCAGACCCGTTCTTTGAGAATCTGCAGGACGGGCAGAAAATCAACGGGTTCACGGCGCTGAGCCTCTATGTCAACGGTGCGGATAAGCCTATGGGGGCGCGGCTTATTTCTGACAAGTACAGTTTCATTGTCGATCTGATGCGGATCCAGTCCGTTCCCCAGGGGTTCTTCTGGTTCAAAACACTTCCGACCTCCGATATGGGTGAACCGCATATCATCGAACACCTGGTTTTGGGAAAGGGAAACCGGGGCAGGTACGTCTCTGCTCTGGAGGATATGTCTCTCGGCAACAGTAGTGCGAGTACGGGCCAGGAGCAAACCGTTTATCACTTCAATAGCATTGCCGGCGGTGAGACCTTCTATAATATACTGGAAGCGAAATTGCTAGCGTTTTTGCAGCCGGACTATGCCGATGAGGAGATTCGGCGCGAAGTCTGCCATATCGGAATCTCCGAAGATCCGCAAACCGCGGAGCTTTTTCTGGAGGAAAAAGGAACGGTATACACCGAAATGGTCAGCGCGTTTGAAAAGCCATTGTATTACGCCTACTTTACCGGGATGAAAATGCTCTATGGTGAAGGTCATCCGCTTGTCTATAATGCCGGTGGTATCCCGTCTGCATTGCGGCAGGTTAAACCTGAAGACATCCGTAAATTTCACCAGGCCACTCATCACTTGGCTAACATGGGGATGATCATAGCGATTCCGGATGAGATTCCCGCCGATGATTTTTTAAAACGATTGGGACAGATTCTGCAGCGCTGCCAGGAACAGCCGACCTCCAGTGATTATATCGGTATCGGCGCTCATCCCCTGTCGTCTTTGAATCCGGCTCCTCATGGAATCCTGAAGCTGGTTTCCTATCCCAGTGAAAATGCGCAGGATCCGGGGAATATGTATGTCTGCTGGCCGGCCCATCTGGAGCTTGATGCTAAACAGACAACATTGATTAACCTTTTCATATCGGCCTTCAGCCATGGTCAAACCTCAAATCTGTACAGACTATTTATCAATTCTGAAACTCGCAAAATTGACTTGGGTGGCAGCGGTGTCTGGGGAGAAGTCTCCAGATACCAGGGTCACCCGATCGAACTTGCATTGTCAGGTGTTGATAATTCGTATATAACCGAGGAGATGGTTGATAGCGTTCGGTCGATGATGATCACTGAGATCAAACGGGTTTATGAATTCGCGGACGATTCGGAAGAATTGCAGCAGTTTAATGAAGAGGTTGAAAGCCGTCTTGTTGATCGGCGTAAGGAACTGGAGGATTATCTCAATGCCCCACCGCTGTTTGGTTATCGCAGGGGACCAGCACGCGGGTGGCTGAAAAATCTTGAAGAACTTGAGAAGGAAGACGGATTCCGCAAATCACTCATTCTAAAGAATCGTTTCGCCTATGCCGAGAGTCTGCTGGCGACGGGGACCAATATCTGGAGAAAAGTAATAGACGATTGCAGGATCCTGACGGTCAAGCCCTATGCGATCGGGGATAAACCTGATCCAGAGATTGTAGTCAAGCTCAACGATGCCAAAAAGGTGCGCCTTGCCGGCTATCTTGATGATATTAAGAAGAAATACGGTGTTGATGACGATCAGGAGGCAATCACGAAGTATAAGGTAGAATTTGATCGCAAAACAGCCGAGTTAGAGCAAATCGCCGCCGATCAGGAAATGCCTGGATTCATTGGTAATCCGCCAATGACGCTTGATGATCAGTTGAAATATGAAATCATCACGCTGCCCGGCGACATTCCGCTGATGGCGTCGACTTTTGAGAATATGAATTCCTCCACGGTGGGGATAGCCCTCGGCCTCGATGTCGTTCCCGAGGAAGATCTGGTATACCTTCCTTTCCTGCCGAGCGTTCTGACGTCGATTGGTGTGATTGACGATGGGGCACCGATTCCGTATGACGAAATGCAGGCCAGATTGCGCAAGGAGGTGCTTCGTTTCAATGCCAATTTTGACTTCGGGTTTCAAAGCGGGCGAATTGAGCTGCTGCTCAAGGGCGCCGGCAGCAATCTTGAAGAGCTTAAAAACGCTCTTAACTGGATGACATTGTCAGTGTACTCACCCTATTTAGGTGCTGATAACCTTCCGCGAATGCGGGATGTGGTCGATCAAACCCTGATTAAACTCCGCAATCGCATGAAAGGTTCCGAAGAAGACTGGGTTAGCAACCCTGCGTATGCTTATCGGTACCAGGACAATCCACTTTTTCTTTCAACCAATTCTTTTTTGACCAGAGTTCATCATTTTCATCGGCTGCGCTGCATGCTGACCGATCCCGGAACCGAATTGGAGCAAAAGGAACTGGCCCTTTTTATGCGCAGTCTGAATGAGTATGGCCGGGATAAGAATCGCGATGAACTGGTGGCACTGCTCACGGCGCTGGCCGATACAGCCGGAGTCGATTCCGCTGCGGTTATTACTTTTGAACCGTTGCCCGGCGCTCTGCGTGAAATCTCTCGCACTAATGCCGTCCAGGCGGTCAAGGCGATCCGCGCCTGTCTGCCTGAGATTCCCGATGCCAATCTGCACGATGACTGGGAATATCTCTGCCGGGAAACTACGGCGGATATGCTGATCGACCCGGAGGTTGCAATCGCCGGGATCAAGCGGGTGCTCGCACTGGTTAGCAAGGCAGACAATGCCCGGCTGTTTATGATATCCAATTCCTCGGACCGGGATGCCGCCCTTGGATCAATTAAGAACTTTGTCGGACAACTTGACTTCGAGCATGCCTCGGTGCGGCAAACATACACCGCGACCCCGCTGATTGTTGACCGGCTCAAAAGCCGTGTTCCCGGTCTCAGTAGCCGTCCCACCTATGTCGGATTGGTACACGAAGGGACCAATAACGGAGTGGTCATCGGCTCGGCCAAATATGCCGACGTGTATGATACGACCGCCGTACTTGATTTGCTGTCAGGCAAATTGTACTGCGGTGGCGGGCCCCACTCGCTACACATGCGAACCTGGGGCGCCGGACTGGCATACAGCAATGGATTCGGCATTGGCGCAACCAGCGGCCGACTCAGTTACTATGCCGAGCGGTGTCCCGACGTGGCTGAGACTATGCGTTTTGTGGTCAACGAACTGAAAAACGCCGGTGAAGATCCGACGTTGACTGATTATGCCATCGCGCAGGTCTTTCTCAGTACCCGTGCCTCGTCGCGCTATGAGTGGCGCGGGCAGTCAATGGCGGCCGATCTTGCCGACGGGTACACTCCGGAACGGATTGCGACGTACCGCCGGAAGGTCTTGGAACAACGTGACCGGGAAAATCTCTCCGGGGAATTATACGAACGGATGGAGGATGTATACGGCAAGGCGCTGATCGGTTATGGGAAACCGGTATCAAGTACCCCGGGAGCATATTTTTTCCTGATCGGTCCTGAGCCGCAATTCGAGTCGCTGGAAAATTACATCGGGAGCACCGAGGGTGAGCAACCGGTGTACCGTCTCTATCCCCGCGATTTCTGGCTGACAATTTAATCCGCAATTCCAGGGTATTCAAAACGGCGGCGGTGCCTCGTGCACCGCCGCGTTTTAATTTGGATCAATCCTCCACAATGAAAGACAGTTACCGGATCACACTTCGGATTACGAATTCCGAGACATCCCGTTGTTCTTGCTTTATTCCGTGATTTGACGGCGCATGCTTGACTGAGAAATTGCGGTACAGCGGCGCGAAAGCGCCGGCAGGGGCGGCCCCCTCCACCCCCAACGGTCGCTTTGTCTATATTGATGCTGCCTGGACCGGGAAAGAAAGTTCAATCCTGTCAGTGCCATTCTCCTGCACTGTCACAGGAATTGAAATGCGGACGTTGTCAACCATACAGACACTGGCATTATCCGTGCGGCAGAAATACACTACTGCTTCAAAGGTCAACTCACAGTCACCGACTGCCGCCGTGACCGGAAGGCTGACCTGGCAGGAGAGATGAGACCGGTCGACCCGCTCCGAGGTTCCATTGAAGCTGACCGCATTCTCGTTGGAGGATTGCCAGTCGAGGTGGAGCGGGGCGCCGTCAATCAGCGTGTAACCATCAGGCAAAATCAGATCAAGGGTAATTATGCCGTCACCGGCCCCCATTTTTCGGCGGGGCAGTTCGATGCGACGTCCGTGGAAATTATCCAACGACCGCCCCGCGAGAATCTCGAGATTTCCCGGTTGCAAGGTCGTGACGCGTTGTGTCTCGAGATCAATAACTCGTATCCGGTGATTGTTGGCGTCGGCGATGTACAGCTTCTCGCCCAGTGCCGAAATCCCGCTCGGCTCATAGAACTGTGCGGTCTCCAGATTGCCGTCGGCATACCCCGGCACGCCGGTTCCGGCGAGTGTGGTGCTGGTTTTCATCGCGGGATCAATGATTTTTATTTTTGAGTTGTAGGTGTCGGCCACATACAACTTGCTGTCTTTATAAACCACCCCCAGCGGGTGCTGAAGTCTGGCGACTGATCGCGGGCCATCAATATCACCATACTCGAAGAGATCCTCTCCGACAATCGTTTCCACCTTGCCGTTCGGGTCGATATCGGCCATCCTGACCGCGCTGGTTTCACTGTCTGCGAAATACAACCTGATTCCGTCGGTTGAAATTCCGCTGGGCTGGGCCAGGGCGGCGCTGCGGTGCGGGCCGTCAACACGGGCCTCGCGGGCGGAACCGGCAAATGGGCCCGCCTCGAATGTCTTCAGGTCCGCCACCCATATCTGGTGCGAACCGGCCATGGCGATGTACAGTTTCCCGTCATGGGCAACGATATCCCAGGGGGAGTTCAGCGAAACGCCGGCCCCGCTGCCGGAGACATTGTATGCCCGAGCCTGTCTGCCTGTGCCGAGCACGGTGGTAACTTCGCGGGTAGACAGGTTTGCGGCGCGAATGGTGTGGTTTTCAGTGTCGGCGATGTAAAGCAGCTCACCATCCAGCGCCGTCCCCTGCGGGTGATTGAATTCGGCCGTGTCGAAGGTCCCGTCATTCAGGCCCTGTCGCCCACTGCCAATGACAGATAGTATCCTACCGTCGGGATCCGTAATCAGAATGCGATTATGGTTCGAGTCAGTGATAAAAAGGCGATTGCCGATTGTATCGGTTTTTACCTTGCCCGGAAACGAGAGAAGCATGCTCGCACTTCTCTCGCGTTCCAGACTTAATTTGAGCGGGCTGCGTTTCAGCATGTCCCTGGTGTTAAAATAATCAACAGCCCGCCCGATAATTTCATCAAAGATTTCAAAGACCCCTTCCCCGGAATGCGTGCCGATCACCTTGCCGCCGGGATTAATCAGCACCAGAGTTGGCCATGCCCGGGCGGCATACAAACTCCATACTATAAAATCTTTGTCATTGAGCACCGGGTGGGTGATCTGATAGCGAAGGATAGCCTGGCGTATCGCCTCGGTTTCTTTCTCGTTGGTGAATTTTGCCGAATGCACACCGATGACAACCAGTTCCTCCGGGTATTTTTCTTCAAGTTTCTTCAAATCGGGCAGGACGTGCATGCAGTTGATGCAACAGAATGTCCAGAAGTCAAGCAGGACCAGTTTTCCGCGCAGGCTTTCAAGGGTCAGCGGTGTATCGGTGTTCAGCCACTCGAGCCCCGTGGGAAATTCCGGAGCAGATATTGATCCTTCAAGCAATCTGTCTTCCATTGTCCTTTCTCCGTTCTGCTGGCCACCCTGCGCCCGCCTGTCAGCACAGGAGGCGACCAGTAACAGCATCATTGTGGCAAGTAACACGGTTCTGAAAGGCGTGAACATCAAAGACCCCCGTGGTTAACTACTGCTTTGGTATAAACAGCCGCATTTCAAAAAAGTTTCCTAAATGGGCCCATTATATATATTTTTTAAGGTCTTTCCATTTGCCTGCAAGGAATAAGAATACGGCCCGAACCGCGATATACGATTCGGACCGCAGAAAAATAGTCGTGTTTATTAGTTGTCGAAGGTGGGGTAAAATCCGGGTGGCAGCATCGGGAGCGGCTCACCGATATGATCGGAATAGATTTTCAAATACCACAACACCGGATTATTCTCGATTTCAGTGGTGATCGGCGATTTCGGCAGGGGAAGGTTGATGAGTCCCTTATATTTGGAAATTTCAATCAATTCAATATCCTGATCGGGCTGCAGGCCGGCCTTCTCCGCCGCGATCGCCACTGCTCTCATCAGGCCGCCGATTTCATCGACCAATCCTACCTGCTTGCCGTCGATTCCGGAATAGACGCGCCCCTCGCCAATGGCCCGGATTTCATCAACCGACATGCCTCGCCCGGCAGCAACTTTCTCGACAAAATCATCATAGTACTCGCCAATATACCCTTCAACTCGCGCTCGCTCGTCGGTCGTCAGGTTACGGGCCGGGATAGTTATTCCAAGAAACGGGACGGTGACGCCCAATCCGACATCGGCGCTTTTGCCCCTGGTGACATGATCGGAACTCATTCCAAGCTTGCCGGAGAAACCCAGATCATACACCCACCCGCCGATTACGCCAATTGACCCGGTAATGCTGTTGGGGCCGGCTAGGATGGTGTCGCCGTACATTGAAATATAGTATCCGCCGGAGGCAGCCACCTGTCCCTGGCTGATAATAACCGGTTTTTCCCTGGCGCATTTTTTTAATGCCTGGGCCACCATGTCACTTGCAAGACGGTCGCCGCCAGGGCTGTCCACCCGGAATACCACCGCTTTCACCGAGGGCCTGTGCGCCAGGCCCAAAAACACCTTTTCCAGCCAGCGTGCCCTGATGCCTCTGTCGGTTGCGCACTCACCCAGACCATAGACAATCGCGATCTGCGCCTGCGGTCCCCACTCCGCAGGTGGCAGCGCGTTGTCCAGAAGATTTTTGCTCTTAATACCCCACATCGCCCTGCCGACGAGGCTTCGCAAGATCGCGCCGGCATCAGACCAGCGCGCCAGGGTGTCGACCAGACCGGCCTTGAGCGCGACGCTGGCCATGATATAACCCTCGTCATCTATAAGGCGGTCATATTCTTCATGCGAAAGATTGCGGGACCGGCAGACCTCGCCGCGCACCAGTTCATACCAGTCGTCAACGTAGGCCTGTCGCTGTTCACGGTCGGCGTCGGACATGCGGTCGCGGCTGAGTTTCTCGGCCGCCGATTTATACTTATAAAAACGCCATTCATCAAAACCGAGACCGAGCTTGGCCAGGGTACCCTTGAAATATGTCCTGCTTAAGCTGTGGCCGGTCAGCATCATGGCTCCCTCGGGATCGAGCACGATCGCATCCGCCACGCTGGCCAGGTGATACCCGGTCATCCCGCAGCGCTCAATAAAAGCCACCACTTTTTTCCCGGCGGCCTGTGCCTGTCGCAATTCCTCGCGTACTTCCCAGGCATGTTCCGGGCGAATCCGCATGTCCGAAAAATTGACCGCGATTGCAGCAACCCGGGGATCGGCTGTCGCGGCCCGGATATCGCGCAGCAGGTCGGCAAAGCGGATGGTGCCCTTATCGAAGAAGCGATAGGTCTGGTAGTCGACAGTCCCTTTCAGGTTCACCGCCAGGTATCGGCGCCCGGTCTCAAAGAGTTCCGGGAAAATGCTTGGTTTCATGCCACCCAGCCGGACCGAGTGCGTGTAGTACGCATGATTCTGATCGGCGTCATAGTGCGACTGCGAGCCAATCCCGAACTTGCCGAAATCGATCGTGAGTCCCAGTGTAAATGCCTCCGAGTCGAAATAACGCCCGACCAGGCATATCCCTCGGGCAAGCTCCACCGCCGCACCGGCACCGAAGGGGGCGTCTTTGAAGGGCACCCCGTGCTGAATTGCGCCGTCAGCAAAAACAGTCAGCCGCGACGTGCCCAGGGGGCGGACACCAATCTCGGCAATCCCCTCGTTGGCCCGGCTTTGAAGTGAGAGACTGCCGATCAGCCCCAGTGAAAGATACCGGGTCGGCCTGATGATACCGCCGGCTGTTACCAGGCGTTCTCTGCCGAGGGCGTCAAAGTCCCCTTTCGACCAACCGTAGGCAACGCCGATGGCGAGTGCGCTCGAGCCATCAGCCAATCCGATGCGGTAGTCGGTGACACCGGTGCCGCCGATCTCCTGCCGCTGTACCCCGAATCCGAGGCGCGGAAAGGCGATGTACGTTCCCCAGT
>CP070796.1:2429714-2435179 GCA_020343475.1 Candidatus Zixiibacteriota bacterium | reverse complement strand
AAATTGCATTTTTCGACCACCCCCCGAGTCCGGGTGGGATAATCAGGATTTATCTCCTTGATAAACGGCCTCGGATTGCGCCAGTTGAAGCTTCGTGAACCGTAGGGACAGGCAACTACACAATATCGACAGCCAACGCAGCGGTGCTGATCCATCATGATAATACCGTCCTCCCGCTTCCAGGTCGCCTTGGTGGGGCAGACCCTGACACACGGGGGATTATCGCAATGATTGCAGAATACCACCGGAGTCGAATGCCGGATCTCTCCTCTCAGAAAATCATGATCCTGGGTGGGAAACGCTCCTTCGAAATCCTCTTTCCAGATCCACTTGATGTCATCTTTCGGATTGCCGAAATCGGGGACATTGTGAATCGCATGACAGATCTGGATGCAATCAGTGCATCCGGTTCTTTTCCGGCATTTATTGAGGTCGAAAATCATCGCCCAGCGCTTCGCCGACAACGCGCCGATTGCCTGTGGAACCGGGGCGGGGGCTTCGTCTGTAAGAATGCCGAGCGTCTTTTTGCCGGCAAAACCGATCAGGGTGGTCAGACCTGCCAGTTTGATGAATCCTCGTCTATTTATACCCATAGGTTGTCTCCTGTGGCTCGATGTGGCAGTCCCAGCAGAAGGGTGATACCGCCATGTAGTTGTGGCACGCGTCACAGAATTCACTCTTGTTCGAGTGACAGTTCATGCAGGTGTTGGAAAGACTCAATTCATAAGTTTTACCGTCGGGGGCGACAAAAGTGCGCTGGCCCTCGCGGACCACTTGATCACGCCACTGGTTCAACATGTCCATATGATTTCTCTTCATGTATTCGGCCGTTTCCACGCATTGATCGTCCGGCGTGATAATCTCGGGATCGGGTTTGTAGGTCGCCCTGCCGCTGGCCGCATTAAACCAGAAAGGAAAGGTTATCAGAATCAAAAAGACAATGATTCCGGTGATGACTTTACCCGCATCATACATCTTCGGTGACCTCCTTTCCCTCTTCGACTTTCTTTGTCGGTGTGCCCCGCAGGTCGGTCGCTCGTTCATTCTCCCCCTTCATAATCAGGGCATTGCCAACCATCTCATGAATACCACCGACCTCAATACCCGGAACCCAGTACTCCAGCAGTGGCGGCAGCGTTGCCTTGTCGATGGCGCAAATGCAAAGGAGCAAGTTGACGCCGTATTTATCGTGGACATACTTGCAGGCGTTGGCACGGGGCAGGCCGCCTCGAAGCCGCATTTCGAGGTTCTCGTCGGTTCCGATTCCGGACCCGCTTCCACAGCAGAAGGTCTGCTCCTTGATCGTGTTCTCCGGCATCTCGTGAAAGTGGTTGCAGACATTCCTGATAACATAACGCGGTTCTTCAATCAATCCCATGGCGCGGGCAGGATTACAGGAATCGTGGAAGGTAACGTTCCAGTGATCATTCCGACTTGGATCGAGCTTGATCTTGTTGTGCCGCATGAGGTCCGAGGTGAACTCGGCAATGTGCACCATCTTGGTCGATTTTGCGTTTTCAAATCTCGTTCCGGTAATAGGGGAAACCGGTACCTCAAGGTGATTTGCCGGCCCGTTGATGGTATCCATGTACTGGTGTAAGACGCGCCACATATGGCCGCATTCACCGCCGAGGATCCATTTGACTCCGAGTCGTCTGGATTCCATATATATCTTTGCATTGAGCCTCTTCATGACCTCGGCGGAGTGGAACAGGCCGAAATTACCGCCCTCGGAAGCAAATGAGCTCCAGGTGTAATCCAGTCCGATTTCGTGAAACAGGGCGAGATAACCGAGGAGAGTATAATAATGCGGCGAGGCGAAATAATCCGCGGAGGGTGCAACGAAGAGAACCTCTGCGCCTTTGCGGTTGATCGGGGCTTCAACCTTGATTCCGGTTAATTCCTCGAATTCCTCGACGGCAAACTCGATGCTGTCTTTGAAACCATGCGGCTGAACGCCAAGGTGGTTGCCGGTTCGGAAGCAGTTTGCCAGCGGAGTGGCAATCCAGTCGATGTTGATTCCAACCAGATTTAGTAACTCACGCGCCATCATGGTAATTTCAGCGGTGTCTATACCGTAAGGGCAAAATACCGAGCATCGCCGGCATTCCGTGCATTGATAGAAATAAAAGAACCATTCTTTGAGGATGTCGATCGTCAATTTGCGGCCGCCGGCAAATCGGCCCAGCAGCTTTCCGAAAGCGGTGAAGTCATTCCGGTATACCGAACGGAGCAGTTCCGCCCGCAACACCGGCATATTTTTCGGATCGCCCGAACCGATAAAGTAATGACATTTATCGGCACAGGCGCCGCAACGCACGCAAATATCCATAAAGACCCGAAAGGAGCGGTACCTGTTTAGTCGTTCCCGCATGCCCTCGAAGATAATCTTCTGCCAGTCCTCCGGCAGATTCCAGTCTTCATTGGTCGGTTGCCATTTCCTTGGAAACGGCAGGTTCATGTATGCCGCACTGGCGGGAACCGCTCCGTAGTTGTAAGTTCCCTTTCGAAACTCAACTGTGGAATCCATCCAGGTCTTCCCGGGCGGCCGGTAGCTGATCTGCGCCAGTTCTTCCGGTGTTTTCTTATCTTCAGCCATATACTATTCCTTCTCCAGTGGCATTTTGGCGGCTTTCATAACCTCCCGGAACTCATCTTCATATTCTTCGTAAGTATGCACTTTGACATCATAATCCCAAGGATTGACATGCCTTTTGGCGCGGCTGTTGTTTGCCAGATTGCGGGTTGGGCTCATAAAGACTCCAGCCATGTGCATCAGCTTGCTGAATGGGAAATACGCTATAAGAACACTGACGAGGAATAAATGTATGAAGAAAATTGTATCCAGACCCACCGGAATAGTCGGCCGGAAACTGAGCAATCCCATGGCCAGTTCTTTGACCGCGATTAAATCGGCTTTCGCGCCTGTATACCGCATCAGATACCCGGTAACGGCGATTGACAGAAGAAGAAAAAGCGGGAAGTAGTCGGCTGCAAGCGAAAAATATCGAAGCTTCGGATCATAAAGCCTTCGAAAAAGCAAAAACAGCAGCGCCACAAGAATAACGACATCGGTGATATAAATAATTGGCAGCCAGATCTGGAAAAATCCGTCAAGGGTCTGGAGGGCAGCCACAAAGAATGGCACCGGCTCGACGAAGAATCGCAGATGCCTGACCAGAATGATTAAAAAACTCCAGTGAAACGCCAGGCCGGCAAGCCAGAGATATTTTTCCGATCCGTAGACAAGCTTGGGACCCTTTTTAAGGTCGACCTTGGTGTTTCTAAAAAGGGATCTGAAAAACAGGATCTCCAGCGCCATCCTGCCGGTCACTTCAAGGGCGGTGAATGGGCTTTCCAGCTTGCTGTACTTAATCCACGGATGAGATTTCTGTTGACCGCAGGTGGTGGGAATATGAAAGGGGACCGGAGAGCGGGCCCATTTCACAACCCGGTAAACAATCCCGAATAGGAACGCGGCCAATGTGGCATACGGGATAACAATCCCGAAAAGGTATTGCAAACCCAGCGTTCCCGCGCCAATTATGGCAATCAGGATCAATGTAACTGCGGCAAGGAGAGAAATTATCACCGTCATCAGCCGGTTCCTCCTTTCTGAGAACAGGTATCAAATACTGTCATCGGTGGGATCCCCTTCCGGGTTCAACTTATTTTCGGATACATTCAACCGCTTGTGCAATCTGCCGCTCGTTTGCCTGAGCTGGTCCAGTCTGATCTGGTTAATTTTCTCACGGCATTCCATATACCGATCGAAAATGAGCAGGGCGAGCTTGTCTATATCACGGCAAAAATCTTCCAGCTCATCGTGCAGTTGATGCGCGCTGATTTCATCGCGCAGTGATTCCCTGATAATATCTTTCAGCGTAAAAACAAAAACGACCGCCTGGGAAGGTGTGAAGTCCTGCACCGCCCGTATTTTTATGATCCTGTCGATCGATTCATTGGCTGCGTCAGTATTCGGCCCCCCCAGAAGAATATCAAAAAGAGCTCTTGTTTCGTTGCTGAAGGTATGGCCGACCGGGTTGGTAAAGCGGTCTTTGTCCTTTGTTAAAAAACGCGCAGAATCACCGGGATAGGTTTCAATAATCACTTGAAACCACCTTTCCACAATCCTTTGCCTGTTGTTTTCCAGAAATTCTTTTAACTTCATTGAATCTGCCCGGCGTTCCGATTCCGCATCAGGACACGATTAAAAATCACACTGGGATTTTCAATAGTCTGCGTAAAAAAATGGGTTCGTCTTATACCGGTCCGGGTTAAGGTACCGGATCAAAATTGGAACCGCTGGATTTTGCCTCCTGTACTATCTGCAGCCCGATATCCGCCGAAAAAATCGCGTCAGACCACCATATATGCTTCCTCTCGACCGGCTTGCCGAAAAGCCAGCAGGGGATGGGGGGCCCGGGAACGGCTGCTGCCTTCCCGGACCGGTATTCGCTTACACGCAGCCGGTCGGCTTGGCAAGGCCGGCGACCTTGCAGGCGCCCTTTGCCGGACCCGATGGAAACAACTCGTAAACCTTCTTCAGCGGGAAGCCGGTCTCTTTGCAGAGCTTCCGAATCATCGGGGCAATACCGAATTTGAGATAGTATTCGCGCAGGTAGTTGACAAGCTTCCAGTGCTCATCCGTCAGGTTGTCAACACCTTCAGTCGTAGCCAGGGCCTTCGCAATTTCCTCGTTCCAGAGTTCGGGTTCCTGCATGAAACCATCTTCATCAACATCGATACTGATTTCACCGTGCGTAAAAGTCGGCATTGTGTGTCCTCCGTGTTAGACTATTGATCAATACTCAATACGTTCGTTATTTTGCCTAAAACATTTCTATATATCCGCAAGGGCAGTTTTCCGCGCACTTGTCACAGCCCTTGCAGAATTCCAGCTTGAATGCATATTTCTCGCTGCGCTTCTTAATCAGCGGTTTGATGACGGCGTTGTCCTGGCAGAAACTCCAGCAGGTGCCGCAGTCGAAGCACATCCCGCAGCTCATGCACCGCTTGGACTCATCGATCGCCGTCTCCCGTGAGAAGGTCTTCGTGATTTCCCCATCCAGACTCTTGAGCCGTTTTTCAACCGGCATATGTTCGACTTCATGGCGCTGTTTTGTGTCGTAGAAATCCAGCTTCATCTTATCATGGCGGATAATCGGAAGAGCTGCCTCTTCGGCTGGCTCCACGCCCCTGATTTCGGCGTCGATTGCATCCGCGGCCAGGCGGCCCTGGTAAATGGCGGTAATGGCAATGCCGAGGTTGATGTTGTCGCCCCCGGCATAGACGTTGTCTACCTTGGTCTTGCAGCGTTCGTCGATTTTAATCCAGTCGCGGCCTTCTCGCAGATGGTCAAGGCCGGTAAAATCCGGCTCCTGACTGATAGCAGCAATGAGGGTGTCGAATTGCAGATCATAAGTGTCCCCCTCAATCGGCACCGGACGGCGCCGACCGGACGC
>CP070796.1:2417107-2429614 GCA_020343475.1 Candidatus Zixiibacteriota bacterium | reverse complement strand
TGGTCGAGGTATCCAGTTTCCAGCTTGAACTGGTTGAGGAATTTCGCCCGCACATTGCTTTGATTCTGAATCTCACGCCGGACCATCTTGACCGGTACGGTGATTTTGACGGTTATAAGCGGGCAAAATACCGCATCACCGACAATCAACTGGTAACAGATTATCTCGTTCTTAATGCGGACGATGCCGTTTTGAGCGGCAATCATATCAGCACTAACGCCGAAAAAGTTCAGTTTTCAGTTACCCGCGCTTTGCCGACCGGGGTCTTCAAGAGGGGAGGGACACTGGTCGGCATTGCGGGTAAGAAAGAAAATAACATAATTGATGCGGCTGACATTTGCATTCCCGGCCCGCACAATTTGCAGAACGCCGCGGCGGCATCGCTGGCGGGGCTGCTTCTGGGAGTCAATCCGGAAAGTATCGCCGCGACTCTGCGGACTTTCCCGGGAGTGGAGCATCGTATGGAGGACGCCGGCACGATCGCCGGAATCAGATTTATCAATGATTCCAAAGCGACCAATGTTGATTCGGTGTGTTATGCCCTGCGCTCGCTTGATACCCCGGTCTGTCTTATTGCGGGGGGGCGTGAGAAAGGAACCAGCTTCGATCCAATCATCCGATACGGCAAGCGCAAGATCAAGGAGATAATCCTGATCGGCGAAGCCAGGGACAAGATGTTTGAAGTGCTCGGTAAAGAATTCCCGGTACAATTCGCCGACAATATGGAGGACGCCGTCCGGCGCGCTTTTGCATCAGCATCGCCGGGCGATACGGTGCTGCTTTCGCCTGCCTGTGCCAGCTTCGATATGTTCGACAATTACGAACATCGGGGCAAAGTATTTAAAAAGGCAGTCAGGTTACTGCACAACAACAAGCAGAATAAAAAAGAAAAAGCAGAATTGTAATTCGATATGAACAGAAAGCTTTTTTACAGCGCACTGGTACTGATCGTTATCGGAATGGTCATGGTTTATTCGTCATCATCGGTCATGGCGGAAAGTCGCTTCGGGTCCCATATCTACTTTCTGAAACGCCAAATGCTCTGGTTGCTGTTTGCGATTCTTGCCGGAGCAGTGATTTTGCGTCTTGACCTGAAAAAAACCGCGGTTTATTCGGTTCCGATCCTGCTTGTCATGCTGGTTCTGCTGGCAGCGGTATTTGTTATGCCGGCAAGGAATGGTTCACACCGCTGGCTGTTTATCGGGCCTTTTTCGGTGCAACCCTCGGAGCTTTTCAAGCTATCGGTCCTTTATTACCTGGCTTTTTCCCTGTCGCAAAAAAAGCGGGATATTCGTGACCTGAGACAATTGCTTATTCCGTATGCACCATTGATCGGGGCGGGATTGCTGCTGATCATTCTGGAACCAGGTCTTGGTTCGGCACTGACTATTACCCTGACCGTGATCGCGGTCTTCTTTTTGGCTGGAGTCAGGCTGTTTCACCTGGCGGCCTTTGCCGTTCCGGTTGCTACCCTGATCGGCTTTATGGTCTTTGTTCTCGGTTACAAGAAGGCGAGGGTGGCCGATTATCTGGATGCCATCAATGATCCGCTTGCCGGCAGCTACCAGGTCAAGCAGGCGGTTCTGACTCTGGGCGCAGGGGGTGTATTCGGAGCCGGACTGGGTGACGGCCGGCAGAAGCTTTTCTTTCTCCCATATCCTCACACCGATTTTATCTTCGCGACGATCGGCGAGGAGCTGGGTTTTGCAGGCTTGGCGATAATTATGATTTTATTTTATGTGATCATCTGGCAGGGCCGAAAAATCGCTCTGTATCAGCCCGATCGATTCGGATATTTACTGGGCATGGGGGTTACGGCGCTAATTTTCATCTCGGTTCTTATTAATGTCGGTGTTGTCACCTGCTTGCTGCCTACGACCGGCATCCCGTTGCCGTTGCTGTCGTACGGTGGCACCTCGCTGCTGGTTTCGATCGTCTGTATTGCCATCCTGCTCAATCTTTCCTGCCGGAAGGGAGTAATGGTGCGATGAATCGGGTGCGGGCCATATTTGCCGGCGGCGGAACCGGAGGACATCTGTTTCCCGCGCTGGCCATCGCCGATAAGTTAAGAGCGCGGATCGCTCCGGCATACCAGGCCGACTTTCGTTTTGTCGGGACCAAACGCGGCATTGAGTATAAAATGAGAGACAAACTCGGTTATCCGCTGCACCTGATGAGTGTTCGAGGATTCCGGCGGTCGGCGATTCTGAGTAATCTGCTTTTTCCGTTCTTCTTGTTCGGCGCCTTGATCAAGTCGATCATATTGATTCTTCGCTTCCACCCCGACATCGTGATCGGCACCGGCGGATATGTGATGGGACCGGTTTTTCTGGCAGCAACCATGCTCAATATTAGCCGGGTCATCCAGGAACAGAACTCATACCCCGGGATAACCACCCGGCAGTTGGCGCTTAAGGCGGATAAGGTATTTCTTGGTTTTGCGGACGCCAAGGCACATCTCAAGCCCGGCTGCAACACTGTGGTCACCGGCAATCCGATCAAGGAGGTCATCGGTACAATTCCGCGCGAGGAAGGCCTTCGACATTTCAAGCTGAGCGACGCCAAGAAGACTATCCTGATCCTCGGGGGCAGCCAAGGAGCCATGAGCATAAACCTGAATATTCTGGACTGCCTGAAGGACCTCCCCGATGGCCATCAGCTTATCTGGCAGACCGGAGAGCGCGGTTATCGGGAACTGGTGGATCTGGCCGGGGATCGGTTGCAGGGGCATGCCGTCTTTCCGATTACCGATCGGATCGAACTGGCCTATGCCGCCGCCGATATCGCTATCGCCAGGGCGGGCGCGATAACGCTGGCTGAACTTGAAGCGGCCGAAGTGCCGGCGATCCTGATCCCGTTTCCTTTCGCGGCCGCCAATCATCAGTGCAAGAATGCCGAATTGTTCGAGCGCGAAGGCGCCGCCGTGGTCTTCGGCGACGAACAGCTTGGCCGGGTCGATCTGCTCCGGGAGGCTGTGGAACTGCTCAACAGCGGGAGTCAGATGCTGATGCAGAAAGCGATGCGCGCCATGCACCGTTGCCAGGACAAGCCTGCGGCGGACCGGATTGTGAGCGAAATTATGCAGCTGATCGGAATAACAGGGAGTGATACGTGAACAGTGCAACCACGACGTTACCGAAATTTGAAGGCAAGAGAATGATATTCGGCAAATTCAGAGAACTGCACTTTGTTGGAATCGGCGGCAGCGGCATGTCGGGCATCGCAGAGATTCTCCATAATCTGGGCTACAAGATTACCGGCTCGGACAACAATCCCGGTGAGGTGACCGAACATCTCGAATCACTGGGCATAACAGTGTACGCCGAGCACCGTACCGAAAATGTCGGTTCAACCAACGTCGTGGTGATCTCGTCAGCAGTCGGCCATGACAATCCGGAGGTGATCGAGGCCGGGCGGATGGGCATTCCGGTGATCAAACGCGCCGAAATGCTCGGGGAACTGATGAGGTTGAAATTTTCTATTGGAATTGCTGGTACTCACGGCAAGACCAGTACCACCTCGATGATCGGCAAGATCATGTCGGATGCAGGGCTCGATCCCACCGTGATTGTCGGCGGGGTGGTTGCCGGCAAGGGTTCAGGCGCCTCCCTCGGCACCGGGGATTACCTGGTCGCGGAGGCCGATGAATATGACCGATCCTTTCTGTCAATGTTTCCATCCATGGCGATTGTCACCAATATCGAGCCCGACCACCTCGAATGCTACAACGGCATAAGTGATCTGGAGAATTCTTTTCTGGAGTATATGAATCGGGTGCCGTTCTACGGGTCGGTGATTTATGCGATCGACGATCCCAGACTGCAAAAGCTGCAGAAACAGGTCAAACGTGCTTCAGTATCATTCGGCCTTTCGGAATCTGCGGATTACCGGGCGGTTGACATTGCTCTTAACGAGGGAAGATCGGAATTCACTGTTCTCAGGCGAGGCAAAAAACTCGGCAATGTCGTTCTTTGTGTTCCG
The DNA here is from genome assembly GCA_020343475.1 of Candidatus Zixiibacteriota bacterium. GTDB lineage: Bacteria > Zixibacteria > MSB-5A5 > GN15 > PGXB01 > JAFGAL01. The sequence continues at coordinate 2,425,633 of CP070796.1, read as the reverse complement.
GGCCGCCATAACGTTGAGAACGCGCTTGCCGCGGTCGCGGCCACAATGGAGCTGGAGATTCCATTTGAGACGATAGCGGACGCGCTTCTGACTTTCCCCGGGGTGGTCCGCCGCTTTGAATTCAAGAAAGTCATTAATGATATAATCGTGATTGATGATTACGCCCATCATCCCACGGAGGTTGTTGCAACCCTCCGGACTGCCCGGGATTGCTACCGCCGCCGGGTGATTGCCGTATTTCAGCCGCACCTGTTCAGCCGCACGCAGCAATTTTACAGGGAATTCGCCGAGGCGTTACGGATGGCCGATATCGCCTATGTGGTTGATATCCACCCGGCCAGGGAAAAGCCGATTGCGGGAGTCACCGCAGAGTTGATTACCAGGTACGCATCGGAGCGCGGCTATAACACGGTGCGTTTTATCGGCGCAAAGGAAAACGCCGCCGCCGAAGTATTACGGATCGCCCGTTCCGGTGATATGATAATTACCATTGGCGCCGGCAGCGTGTATCGGGTTAATCCGGAAATTGTGAAGGGATTGGAGAGCAGATGAATTTCAATATCCGCCGGCCGTATCTATTTCTGTTGTTGTCCGCGATTTTTGTCGCCGGACTGCTGGCGGCATTCAGGTACCTCCACGCCTTTCAATTGGATGCGGTTTCGATTGCACCGGAACGATTTGCCGGACACGCTGACAAACTGGCGCTAGAATCCGGCAAAAACGTGTTTTCACTGCCGATAAATGCTGCCATTGACTGCCTTTTGAAGCGGCATGATGTCTTGCGCGTGGAGCTCGACTACGATCTTCCAGACGGGATTGCTATCCGGGTGAATGAAGCTGTTCCGGTGGCGCTTGCGGTTGGTGGGGGGGGGCGCACCCTGTTCAGTCTTGATGAGTTCGGCTACCGGTATCGTTTTGACCCAATAAAAAACAAGCTGGACTATCCGATTATAACCGGCCTAAAGGACTGCCGGGAGTATGAACGGGCGGATGATCTGAGCTTGGGAGTGATTCTCCGTCAACTGGCACGGCTCAAGGAAGATGATATGGATTCGTACCTGGCGGTAACAACCATTGATCTGTTGGATCAGGGGGACATTTTAGTGTACCTTGATGGAGTTCGATTTCCGCTGATAACGTACCCGGGAAAACTCTGTCGCAGTATCATGCAGTTAAAGGTGTTTATACTCGGCATTGACCCCGACCTGGACCAGATCAAAAAGCTGGATCTGAGGTCTGATGAATTGATTATTGCGGTGAAATAAGATATGTCGGAATTGCGCATCATCACCGGAATCGATATCGGCACCACCAAAATCAAGGTGGTTATAGCGGAAAGCGACGGCAAGGGGGCACCGGTTTTCCTTGGATACGGCAGCGCTCCGGCCGCAGGATTGCGGCGCGGCGTGGTGGTGAATATGGAAAAAACGGTGGAATCGATATCAAAGGCGGTGGAGGATGCCGAGATGATGGGTCAGGTGCATGTTGACTCCGCCGTTGCGGGAATCACCGGCGATCATGTCAAGTCGCTCAACAGTCATGGAGTGATTGCAATCTCTCGTTCCGATAATGAAATTGGCGAGCGCGACGTCAAAAAGGCGATTGAAGCTGCCAGCGCGATCCCGATCCCGACCGACCGCGAGATCGTCCATGTCCTTCCGCAGGACTATACTATTGACGAGCAGTCAGGGATAAAAAATCCTGTCGGCATGACCGGAGTGCGGTTGGAAGTCGAGGTGCATATCGTGACCGCCTCGGTAACCTCTGCCAAGAATATCTACCGCTCGATCAATCGATGTGAAATAGGTATCGATCATCTGGTCCTGCAATCGCTGGCGTCGAGCTACGCCTGCGTCAGTTCCGAAGAGGAAGAAATGGGCGTTGCCCTGGTTGATATCGGCGGGGATCTGACCGACGTCGCGGTCTATTTCGATGGTTCTATCAAGCATACCGGAGTTGTGCCGCTTGGCGGCCGAAATGTTACCAACGACATCACCATCGGTCTGCGCACGTCGCTGGAACAGGCGGAACGACTGAAACAGGTCTACGGCTCAGCGCTGACCTCGCTGGTCGATCCCGACGAAATGATGGAGGTCACCACGACAGTTGGGCGTGAACCGAGGAATATTTCACGCAATGTCCTCGCGTCCATTATAGAACCCCGGATGGAGGAGATCCTTTCGCTGGTTCAGCGGGAAATTAAAAAGGCCAACACCATTGAGCCGCTGGCCGCCGGTGCCATTCTGACCGGCGGGGGATCAATGTTGCCGGGGACAATCGAACTGACCGAGCAGATTTTTGACATGCCGGTTAAGGCGGGGATACCCGGCGGCATTGAAGGGTATCCTGAAAACGCCCGGAGTGCAGACCACGCCACTGTGGCAGGATTGGTGCTCTATGGCCACCGCCACGGAACCGGCGGTGAGGTCGCCCTGGGCGGACTGCGAGGGTTATTTAAGAAAATCGAAAACTGGATATCGAACAATTTTTAATAGATCATGGAGGATAAACCGATGAGTGAGGAAAAAGTAAGGTTCATGTTTGACGAAAATCCCGGCAGTTACGCCAGGATTAAGGTTGTCGGGGTTGGCGGTGCGGGAGGAAACGCCATCAACCGAATGATTGAAGCCGGTCTGTCCGGTGTGGAATTTATCGCGATTAACACTGACGCGCAGGTGCTGGAAAGCAACCGCTCCGGCAAGAAAGTGCAGATCGGGAAACGGCTCACCAAAGGGCTGGGCGCGGGAGCCAGTCCGGAAATTGGGTTCAAAGCCATTGAGGAAGATCGGGATGAAGTCGCCGAAGCCCTGAGCGGTGCCGATATGGTGTTTATCACGGCAGGCATGGGAGGCGGTACCGGAACCGGAGCGGCCCCGATCGTGGCCGATATCGCCTGTAAACAGGGTGCCCTAACGGTCGGTATTGTTACCAAGCCCTTTTCATTTGAGGGGCATCGTCGGATGGAGAAGGCCGAAACCGGTCTGAAACAGTTCAAAGAAAAATCCGACACGCTGATCACCATTCCCAATGAACGGCTGCTGTCAATTGTGGACAAGACAACGACTCTGGCTAATGCCTTTATTTTCGCCGATGAGGTGTTGCATCAGGCAACCAAGGGGATCTCCGAACTGATCACCGTACCCGGTATGATCAACTGTGATTTCGCCGACGTCAAAACAGTCATGCTGGAACGGGGAGACGCTCTGATGGGAACCGGTTACGGTTTCGGCGAAGAGAAGGCGGAAGAAGCTGCCCGGCAGGCCATTTCATCGCCTCTGCTTGAGGATGTGTCAATTTCCGGTGCCAAGGGAGTGCTGATCAATGTCACCGGAGGCGAGGATATGACACTATTTGATGTCAACTTGGCCACCTCAATTGTGTACCAGGCCGCCGGGTCCGAAGCCAATATCATTTTTGGCGCCGTGCTCGACCCGAATGCGAAAGATCAGATGAGAGTGACCGTGATTGCAACCGGATTCGGTTCCGCAAAAGAGGGGGGCGCGACCAGGGAAGAACATGAGCCGCTCGCAGCTGACAGCGCCCCGGGCAAGGTTATGTCGCTTTTCCCCGATGAGCCGGTCTATCCGGCGCGTAAGGCGGCCAGCGGCAATAACGGACGCGGTCGAATGCCGGCCTTTGAAGATGATAACAGACAAATCCCGGCATATATAAGGAGACTTGAAGAAAACTAATCCCACTTGGTTCCTCCACGCAAAACCGTCGGTCACGTTACCCGGCCGGCGGTTTGTTTTTGCCGGAATTCCTTCTTCTCGGAAAACTGAGATGAGCCACATCCTGTTGATTCATTCCAATGATATTTGCCGGAGAACTCGGGTGGCCACACCTAATCTTCAATTGGCGAGGAGGTTATGTGCCGTAAGCAGGCGGCATGCCATTTGCGTCAGGACAAGGCAGCAGCAATCTTTGAATCGGGAAGGATGGTTTCAAACATGAACATATGCAATAATCTCCGGGCGATAAACCTGGTCCGTGAAATCGGCCTGTCAGTCAATCTGATGAATCGATCCATGGAGCGGCTGGCGTCCGGGTTGCGCATCAACCGCGCCTCGGACGACCCTGCCGGATTAGTTATCTCAGAGCAAATGCGCTCGCGCATTGCCTCTCTTAACCAGGAGATTGAGAATACGACAGTGACCCTCAATAAGTACCGAACCGCCGATTCGGCGGCGCTTCAGCTGCGACATTCCCTGACGGAGTTGCGATCATATGCGGTGGCGGCGGCCAATTCCGGCGCTAATGACGCCGCCGTTCGGCAGGCGTATCAGACCGCCGCGGAAAACATGGTCAGCTCATATAATTCCCTGATTGAGACAACGTCATTTGGAAACCAGAAACTGCTCGATGGTTCGGAGGGGTCGGTGGCAGAAATTGAAAAGCTTAATGATCTTGATTTTTCCGACCCGGAATCGATCGAGCAAGCTATTACGGAAATCGATCAAAAAGCAGAACAGCTTGACAGCACCCTGATTTCCCTTGGCTCCAAGCAGAAAAATGAACTGGAAAGAAACTTGTCAACGATGCGCATCGAAGTCCAAAATCTTGCGGCTGCCGAATCTCAAATACGCGATACTGATTTTGTCTCGGAGTATGCCGCCTTCATGCGCAATTCCCTGATGCTTCAGGCCGGTGTCGCACTGATGGCGCATGCCAATCTGCCATCATATACTGTCCTGAGCCTTTTAAACAGCGATTGACAATCATAATTGTGTGTGTTAGAGGGATGCCGGGCAACTCTCAGCAAGGCGTCATCCTGCCTCGGGCAGCATGGCGCTTATTCTTTTGCATGTCAGCCGGGAATGTCGGGAAATGCCGGGAGAAGCCCGGCCCGGATAGCTTGCATATTTTGCGGAGATTGCTGATAAAGGTGTAAAGGAACTAGTCCGCAGCCTTCTGCGTTTTCCTGCCGGAAGCCTTGATAACTTTGCCCGCTTTCAGACAGGAAGTGCACACTTTTATCCGCTTGATTGTACCGTCGACATTTGCCCGCACTGTTTGAAGATTCGGATTCCAGCGCCGCTTGATTACATTATGGGCGTGAGAGATAGTGTTGCCAAAGTTCGGCCTTTTTCCACATATTTCACAGACTTTTGCCATTGTGCCCAACTCCAAAATTTCAGGTCAATTAGTATAATCAATTCTCTTCAAAAAGCAAGAACAAATCTTCCCGCAATGCCGCCTATAACCCTGTTTTGAGTTATCGGTTCCCCGGATTATGTCTTTATTTCACTTTCCTTGACACCATATTATAAAAGCCTTATTTTGCTGGCGAAATTGAAAAAAAGCTGCCGATCTTTGAGATTATTGAGCACTTAGCACGGATTCCATAGTCTATGTTGGATATTAAATTCATTCGCGACAATCCGGATTTGATTAAAGCAGCGGTCGAAAACAAGAATGATGTGGCGGACGTCGATAAAATTCTTGAACTTGACGCCCATCGCCGCAGTATCATCGGCGAAGTCGAGGAATTGAAAGCCATTCGCAACAAGGTCTCGGAACAGATTGCCGTCAAGAAAAAGAACCGGGAAGATGTTTCGGAAAACATTGCCCGGATGAAAGAGGTCGGCGAGAAAATTGCCGGGCTTGACAATGATCTGCGATCTGTAAAGGAAGCGCTGGAGTATCACATGCTGAGGATTCCCAATATTCCCCATGTTACGGTGCCGGTGGGGCCGGATGAGGAAAGCAACGTCACAATCAGGGAGTGGGGCAAGATTCCGCAGTATGATTATGAACTGCTTCCACACTGGGAAGTCGGCAAGAATCTCAATATTCTTGACCTTTCGGCCGCAGCCAGGATCGCGGGATCGGGCTTTATCCTGCTCAGGGGAGCCGGAGCAACCCTGCAGCGGGCGCTGATATCGTTTATGCTTGACACACACGTAAGAGATGGATTTATAGAGGTGACTCCGCCCTTTCTGTCGAACGAGGATGCCATGGTCGGCTCGGGCCAGCTGCCTAAAATGGCGGATGATATGTATCAGCTGAAAGACGAATCTTTTTACCTGATTCCGACCGGGGAAGTGCCGGTAACCAATCTTCATCGAGATGAGGTGCTATCTGAAGACGATCTGCCCTTGAATTATGTTGCCTATACTCCTTGCTTTCGCCGTGAAGCCGGAGCGGCCGGCAAAGACACCCGGGGTATGTTGCGGGTCCATCAATTCGAAAAAGTGGAGATGGTCAAACTGGTTCATCCCGACACATCGTTTGACGAACTTGAAACGCTGCTGGTGCAGGCGGAAAAGATAATGCAGGGCCTGGAGCTCCCATACCGTGTCCGTGCACTGGCGACCGGGGATCTATCATTTGCCGCGGCCAAGTGCTATGATATTGAAGTTTGGGCGGCAGGCGTCGGCAAGTATCTGGAAATATCCTCGGTGTCCAATTACACTGATTTCCAGGCACGGCGGATGAACACCAGATTCCGCGACACGAATAAAACATTGCGCTTTGTGCATACGCTAAATGGTTCGGGAGTGGCTCTGGCCCGGCTGGTGGCTGCAATCCTTGAAAACAATCAAACCGAATATGGTACCATTCTTATCCCGAAGATCCTGTGGCCTTATATGGGAGGGATGGCGGAAATCACCGCGCGTGCGTAATTCCATCAACATACGGTATTCCTTTGGCGGAACGACTTTTTTCAAACTGTTCCTGCTACTGGGGATTGTGCTCATTTCGATTGTCTTTATTTACTACACTCTGGACGTTATCAATCAGTTGAAATCCGACGCCGAACGGATGGTGCGATCGTATGTCATGTTGTGGCAACTGGCAGCCAGCGAATCCACGTCCGGCGGAGAAGTCCAGGTGATATTTGAGGAAGTCATCAAGAAGGCAAATTTTCCGGTTGTCATAGCCGATCTCGAAGGTGAACCAGTCTTCTGGCGAAATATAGACGGCATCATTGACAATGACCCCGATCCGGAAGCTAGGGAAAAAGTGCGCAAGATTGCCCGCGAAATGAAAGAAGACAACGGGGAGCTCCCGCTGAAATTCGGCGAGCGGACGATATCCTATTTCTATTATGGCGATTCACATGTCATCAGGCAATTGCGCCTGATGCCGTTTATCGAACTTGGTCTGGTTGGGGCATTCATCCTGGTCGGGTTTATCGGTTTTCAGAATATAAAACGCTCCGAGGAGCGGCATATCTGGGTCGGGATGGCCAAGGAAACCGCCCACCAACTGGGGACACCGATCTCATCGCTGATGGGTTGGCTGGAACTTCTCCTGCATAATAAGGTTGAAGAAAGTGAAGCGGGCTCACCGTCTGACATCAACGATCAGGATATATTCCGGCAGATGAAGGCGGATGTCAATCGTCTTCAGCGGGTTGCCAATCGCTTTGGCCAGATCGGCTCCAGGCCGGAATTGAAAGACGGGGATTTGAGTTCATTGCTTGAAGAAACCGCCGCCTATTACCGCAGACGGCTTCCGTTCAACGGGAAAGGAGTGGAAATTATCTGCCGAACCGGCGATATCCCGCATGTATCACTCAACGGTGAGTTAATTACCTGGGCGATAGAAAATTTGATTAAGAACGGATTACAGGCCGTAGATCCGCAGAAGGGACGGATTGAACTGATTTCCGTTCAAGCCAGAGATCCCCGTTTTGTGGTGATCGAGATCTGTGACAACGGCAAGGGAATTCCGCCCGGAACCGCCCGAAAATTATTTCGCCCGGGTTTTACTACCAAAAAACGCGGTTGGGGATTGGGGCTGACCCTTGCGAGGCGAATCGTCGAAGAGTATCACCGGGGAAAAATCTCTCTGGTCAAATCCCGGCCCGGAGAGACGGTCTTTCAGATTGTCCTGCCGGTTAAGGGCACCGATAGCGTCAGGCGCCGGCGATATGGAGCTCTGAGCACTCCGAAAAACAGGTTATAAGGTATGTTGTTATTATGATTAAAAAGAGGATCCTGTGGGTGGATGACGAGATCGACTCGCTGAAGCCGCATATTTTATTCCTTCAGCAGAAGGGCTTTGAAGTCGTTACTGCGGTCTCGGGAGACGACGCGGTCGATACCGTCCGCTCGGAGTTTCTCGACCTGGTGTTGCTGGATGAAATGATGCCCGGCAAGGATGGCCTGGTCACTCTGGAGGAGATAAAGGAAATTAAACCGCACTTACCGGTTGTTATGGTCACCAAGTCGGAAGAGGAATCGTTGATGGAAGACGCAATCGGGCAGAAGATAGACGATTACCTTACAAAACCGGTAAATCCATCCCAGGTTCTGCTGGTTGCCAAGCGGATACTGGATACAAGGCGCATTGTTTCAGAAAGCCAGATGAAACGTTATATCACCGATATCAACCGTTTCAATCAAAAGCTGTACGGTGCCATGGAACCTGAAGACTGGTGGGAAGCCGCCCGGATTCTCGCCACCTGGGATCTGTCGCTTGATGAAAGCCCTGATCAGGGACTGGCCGAGACCCATGTGGGAACGCGCAAAGACTGGAATACAGAATTCACTAAGTATCTTGACAGGAATTACCTCG
>CP070796.1:2390911-2417007 GCA_020343475.1 Candidatus Zixiibacteriota bacterium | reverse complement strand
CTGGGGCCAAGATTTCTTCTTGGTTTCCTGCGCGTTACCACCACATTCATGCGATCAATAAATCGTTTTTTTTGCCGACCAAGTCAAGTTAAAAGCGGAAAGTCCATGCCTGTCCAGCTTCATTTGCTTATACAACTTCAGGCTCAGCAGGAGGAGAGATTAAATCTTGCATTTTGGCATTCATTTTCGTATTCTCGCACTGAGTTGCAGCAAAACACCTTAACCGGCACAAGTATTAGCCGATAATACGTAAGAAACGCCATATCATATGTTTAAGGAAAAAGAATTCGATCATCAATGGAGAATCATCTCGCGCGGCGCCGTGGAACTTCTCCCCGAAGACGAATTTGCCGGTCGGATTAAGGAATCGATCAGGGATAACGCCCCGTTGCGCGTAAAACAGGGATTTGATCCCACTGCGCCGGACATTCATCTTGGGCACACTGTTGGAATCAGAAAACTCCGGCAGTTTCAGGATCTCGGTCACCAGATTGTATTGATCGTCGGCGATTATACCGCTCTGGTAGGCGACCCTTCCGGGCGTTCGGTAACCCGACCGCAATTGTTGTATGACCAGATTATGGCCAACGCCGAAACTTATCAGAAACAGTTCTTTAAAATATTGGACAAGTCTAAGACGGAAATCCATTACAATGGCGAATGGTTTGCCAAGATGTCTTTTCAGGAGATTATACATCTGGCATCCAAACTCACGGTGGCCCGGATTCTGGAGCGCGATGACTTCGACATCCGGTTTAAATCAGGCAGCCCGATATCAATCCATGAGTTGATTTATCCGCTGATGCAGGCATATGATTCCGTGGCGATTAAGGCGGACATTGAAATCGGCGCGACCGAGCAGAAATTCAACCTGTTGACCGGGCGGGAAATCCAGCAGGATTATGGGCAGGTTCCGCAGGTTGTACTGACTCTTCCGGTTTTGGCCGGGCTTGACGGGCATCAGCGGATGTCTAAATCAACCGGAAATTATATCGGAATCGACGAACCGCCGGGGGAAATTTATGGAAAGGTCATGTCCATTCCCGACAGCCTGATTTACCCGTACTATGAACTGGCCACCGATATCTCCTTCGAAGAACTTGCATCAGTTAAAACACGACTTGAAGATGATGGCGTCAATCCCATGGATATTAAGAGGGAATTGGCCTCAAAGCTTGTCCGGATGTATTATGACGATGCGGCCGCCACAAAGGCCGGCGACGACTTCCGCCGGGTGTTTACGGAACGTGAAATTCCGAATGATGTCCCGGAATTCGACTGCAACGCATATGATGACGAAATCTGGATCGTGCAGCTTCTGAACGACACGGGACTGTTTTGATCGCGGGGGTAAGCCCGACGAATAATTCGCGCCGGCGGCGTGAGCGCCAATGGAGAAAAAATCACGGATGAAAATCTAAAATTGAAACTGGAAAACAATCTCCTGTTGAAGGTGGGAAAGCGGCGGTTTCTCAAGCTGAAACGGTAGCCGGAATCCCCGGAACCAATCCGCAAAGCGCCTATTATAATCTATATGAAGCAATTACTCATTCTTATTTTGGCGCTGACATTGTTATTGTCTCTTTCGGGGGGGTGTGGTGGCGGAAAAACCCTGAAAGAGGTTAATAATTCGGAACTCCCGGATACAGTGCCGCTGCCGGAAAAAGCGATGATTGACCGGCGGGCGTATAATCACTTTGTCAATGGATCTATTTTTGAAGTGATTGGTGAATATTATCTGGCCAATCAGCAATATCGTGAAGCATTACAACTCTATCCGGAATCGCAGGAAATTCGTTATACCTATGCAGCCTCGTCGTTTCGGTTGCGGGACTTTGAAAATGCCCTGGCGGCTGCCCTGGAATTATACCCGCGCGACAAACGCGCCTGGCTGCTGCTTGCAGACTGCTACCGGGTGCTCGACAGCGTCAAGCAAGCCCTGGGAGCCTATCAAAATGCCGCTGAATTGGATTCCACCAATCCGCAGATATACTATCACATTGCAAACTATTTTCAGCGGCTGGAACAACTGGATTCAGCCGCCGTCGCTTTTGAGCGGATTGCCACCCTTTCACCGGGCGCTGATACCTACCAGCAACTTGGATCCCTGCAGGTGAGGGCCGGTATGATAGAGAAGGCCAGGGGAAATTTTCATAAATCGATTGCGCTGGATTCCGGCCGCAGAAATCTCCGCTCCTATTTGGGGCTGATCATGATCTATGAAAACCAGGGCGAGCGGCAAAAGGCCCGACAGTATCTTGAAACCGCGGCGGCTCACGCACCGAACGATGTATTAATACAAACCCGTCTGCTGGGCTATTACGAGGAAGACCGGGAGCTGGACAAGGCGATTGATATCGCACGGAAAATAATTCCACTGGCACCACTGGATAATAATATTGTCAGACGGCTCGGTATTCTGTACTATGCGGCCGACAGCCTGCGTCTCGCGGATTCGATCTTTACAGGATTGCTTGAAAACGGCACCGGCAATGCCGTTAACCTCTTCTACGCCGGGCGCATCGCCCTGCAATTGAATGATTATGAACGCGCCAAAAGGCATTTCATCCGGGTAACTGCAGTTGCCGACTCGGTTGTCGATGGCTGGTTGAATCTGGGATTGGTTTTTCGCCTGCAGGATTCTATTGAAATTGAGATCGCAACATACCGGGACGGATTACAGTATATGCCCGACGCCGAAGACTCGATTGTGCTGCTATTTCCGCTGGGGGCTGCGCTGGAGAGGAATAGCCAGTTTGATAGTTCGGTGGAGACGTTTGAGCTTATTTTGTCCGCCCGGCCCGAACACGCCCCGGCGCTGAATTATCTCGGTTATATGCTGGCCGACAGGGGGGTTCGGCTCAAGGAGGCGCGGCATATGATTGAAAAGGCACTGTCAATCGATCCTGACAACGCAGCCTATATCGACAGCTATGGCTGGGTCCTGTTTAAACTGGGCAGGTATCGCCAGGCCCTGGATCAATTGCAGAAGGCCGGCGAGCAAATTGACGATGACCCGGTAGTAATGGAGCATCTCGGTGATGCGTATGAAGCGATCGGCGATATTGATAATGCCTTGCTCTATTGGAACAGGACACTGGAACTGGATCCCGGCAACGAATCCGTCAGGGAGAAACTCCGCAGGTGAAAGCGGCAGCAAGCAAACTCCTGGTCTTTTCTCTGCTTCTGCTGGCAATAATCCTGTCTGGCTGCGCGAAAATCGGGGCGCCGCCGGGCGGTCCGGTTGATAAGATCGGCCCGCATGTGGTGGCGACGATTCCTGCAGATAATACCATAAATGCCGCCAGAAGTGACCGTATCACGATCCAATTCTCCGAAAATGTTGAGAAGAAATCGGCCCGGACGGCCGTATTCATTACTCCTCGCTTTACCTCGGAGCCGAAACACAGGTGGAAAGGGAAAACCCTGCATATAATGCTCCCCGACTCCTTTGCAGAAAACACTACGTACGTCGTCACCGTCGGATCAGAGACATCTGACCTGCGTAAGAACAAGATGGACAGTTCGCATGTATTTGCCTTTTCGACCGGACCGAAAATCAGCCGGGGGCGCATCACCGGCATGACCATGCAGGATTCCAGGGTCGCCGCAGGAGTGACACTGGGCCTTTATGAATTTCCCTCTCCTGACAGCAGTATTGTCTTCGATTCCGTTTATCCCCCTTACATAACCCAGAGCGGCAAAGATGGAACTTACAGTGTCGAATATCTCCCGGACGGCACTTATTTTCTGCTGGCTTATGGTGATAATAATAAAGACCAGCGGTTTAATCGGGCATCCGAGCCGTATGGTGTTCCGGATCGCTTCATTGCTATCCAGGATCAGGCCACCCTGGTAAACATTAATTTCACCCTGATTTCGGAGGATACCGGCACAGTGTCAATCCTCTCGGTGGCGCTGGCCGAGAATTCAATGATACGGATGAAATTGGATAGAATGGTCCCGGCAGAGGCGATACAAAACCAGTTGGAAAAGATTTTACTGATTCCGGCAGACAGTACTGTCGTCGCGAAGAATCCCATCGCGGTCAGGGAAAAAGGAAAGGAAAGGCATTCGACCTTCCACCTGCATTTTACAGCCCTGTTCGGTGGGGAGTACCATCTCAGGATAGCCCGCGAAGTCTTTGGAGGAGTCGATGGAATTGCGGATTTTATCGAGAGCCGGCCGTTTACGGTTGCGGATGAACCGGATACGAATCCGCCGCGGGTGGAGGCGGTATCACACGCCGACCGGATTGTTTTTGCCGCCGACAGCATTGTCACCGTCCGCTTTTCCGAACCGATAGACCGGCGTGCCGTCAGTGACAGCGTGGTTCTCGTATTTGACGATTTCGAGAACCGATATGATCTTTATTACCGATGGTCCGATCCGCTGAGCCTGGAGGTGCATCTTATTGCCCCGCGAGCCGCCCGCACCTATTCATTCCTGCTTGACCAGGCATTGCTGGTGGATCTGGCCGGCAATCAGGCCGGCGATTCGGTACTGCTGTATACCTTCCGTACCTATGATCCGGATTCGTTGGGGATAGTATCGGGAACCGTCATGCACGGTGAGGCTGTTGATACGTCCGGAATAGCGTATTTGAGCTTTAGTGCAGTCGGGGAGGAGAAATCCTTTTCCCGTAGCGTCGCCGGCAAATCTTTCGACTTTTCGCTTCCGCCGGGCAATTATTTGCTGTACGGATTTCAGGACAGAAATTTGAACGGCATACAGGACTTCGGGTCGCTGCTGCCGTATTTACGTGCGGAAACCTGGGCGATATATCCCGATACGGTCCGGATTCGTTCCCGCTTCGAGACCGCCGGAATCGATTTTCATTTTGAATAAATCCCGTCGGCTTACGGCGCAGCCTCCATAATTTCTACCAGCTGCAGGTCAAAGTTCAATGTCTGTCCGGCCAGAGGGTGATTGGCATCAAGCGTGACCATTGTATCGGTTATCGCCACGACGGTCACCGGGATGAATCCGCCGTTGGGTTGAGGCATCTGGAGCCGCTGGCCGACAGTTAAGCTCATGTCCTGCGGGAATTCGCTGCGCCGGACATTGCCGATCATGTCATCACGTCTCGGCCCGTAAGCCTCTTCCGGAGGAATGCTGACGGATTTGGAGTCGCCAACCTTCATTCCGATAACGGCATTTTCAACGCCGGGAATGATATTGCCGGCTCCAAGTGTGAACTGAAGCGGCTGGCCCGTAGCGGAAGAATCAACCACCGAGCCATCTTCCAGGGCAACCTTATAATCCACTTTAACCGTGTCTCCGCTTTTTACTGCTCTGTCGCCGGAGCAGCCCGGCAGCAGTGCCGTCGCAAATGTCAGCAAAATCGCGCCGATGATTAAATTCTTCATTCTATCTTCCTTTTGTGTACCCGCCAGTTTATGAGCCATTATGCAGGTCAGCACCTCAGGCCATCTCAACAACCTTCCGAACGAGATTCTCGATGCCGGCGGCAACCTCAGTAATCCGTGATCCCAGCATATACGCCGGAGTGGTCACAATTTTATTTTCCTTATCGACTACAATTTCGCTTACGGTTGCGGAAACCGGCTTCGCTTTGAGTACCGCAAGGGCGTCGCCGGTCGCCTTGTCCGTGCCTATGGTCAGTTCGGGTTTTTTGCCGGAGTCTCTCAATGCGCGGGCCACCACCACCGGGGAGATGCAAATGGCACCGACCACTTTCTTTCTGGCTGCTGCATCCTGAATTACCGCGGCAACCTCCGGATCAATATCGCACCTGTCTCCATCGACCGCGAAAGAACAAAGGTTTTTGGCCGCTCCGAAACCGCCAGGGAAAATGATTGCGTCAAGATTATCAAGATTGAGCTGTGAAAGCGGTTTAATCTCGCCCCGGGCAATGCGCGCCGACTCTACAAGCGTATTGCGTTTCTCACCTTCGGCAGGTTGTCCGGTCGCATGGTTGACGACATGCATCTGGTCTTTGTCGGGAGCAAAGCAATGAATCTCTGCGCCCGCCCGGTCTAGATAGAGCAGGGTCAAAACGGCCTCGTGGATTTCCGAACCGTCATAGACCCCGCACCCTGCTAGAATTACTCCAACCTTTTTCATCGACTTGTTCTCCTGGCTTCATGATATGGTCATTTCGAGATATAGTAACCATCTAACCGGTCCAGGTCAAGAGATAAGGAATCGGTATAGGATAAAGTCCCCCGAAAATTGGATGATCCTGTTCAAATCGGGAAATTACCGGACAGGCGGCTCCGCAGGGACATAAAAAGGCGGGACGGACATGTCGCACCCCGCCTTTTACAAAATGTTGCGGTCTACAGTTGCCCGTACAGCTTTAACACCACCCGGCGATTCTTGGAATAGGCGTTCTGCTCGTCAGGCATTGCCACCGGTCTGGTTTCTCCGTGACTCACTGTGAACATCCGGTACAGCGCAACCGCGTACTGATCAACCAGATATTTCTTGACCGATTCAGCGCGCTTTTGACCCAGCGTGAAGTTGTAGTCGGACGAACCCATCTGGTCGGTGTGACCGGCCAGTTCCAGAAGAGAACGGGGATAGTCAATCATTTTCTGGCCGAGATCTTCCAGATTATCCTTCGCGGTCTGAGTGAGATCGTAGCTGTCAAAATCAAAGTTAACCACGCCTTCCCAGATTATCCGATAATTTTCAAAGCCCTTGGCTTCGTTGAGAGCCAGGTCGGCCTTCTCCGAAAGCTCATTTGAAAGCGCTTTAAGCTTGTTGATTTCGTCCGCGTTCATCGATGATTGTGCCTTCACGGTATTCATGTCGGCGTCCATCCTGGCCTGCACCTCGGCCATTTTCTGGTCGACATACCCTTTACTGGCACAACCTGCAATCAGGAAGGCAGCCACGACTGTGAGAGTCAATAAGACTTTCAGACGCATTAATCCTCCATGACTAATTTGTGAAAGTTGGTTTTTAATTTGTTTCATGATATGGAAGCTAACATGGACATGTCAAGGCAAAAAAATATTTCTTTGCCTATTGCTTGATCGCCCCGGCAGTGATCCCGGAGACAATGTGACGCTGGAAAAAGAGAAAGATTACCAGCACCGGGATGACCGCCAGCGATGACCCTGCCATGAGATGCGGCCAGTCAATCGCTTGATGCCCCTGGTACAGTGCCAGGCCGACCGGCAGAGTCCGGACCGATTCCGAGCTGGTCAGAATGAACGGAAAAAGAAAAGAATTCCAGTTGGTCAGAAAAACCTGTATTGCCAGAACCGCCAGCGCCGGCCTGCAAAGCGGCATAACAACCCGGAACAGGATGCGAAGCTCTCCGGCACCATCCATTCGAGCGGCTTCCTCGACAGCGGTGGGAAGGGTGTCGATATACTGCTTTACCAGAAAAATGCCGATCGGATTGACCAGAAACGGTAAAATCAGCGCGCCATAGGTATCATAAAGCCCGAGGTGGTGGACCAGCAGGTAAAGAGGGATGATTATTATGTGAGCTGGAATCATCAAGACGAAGATGATTGAGAAGAACCAGAAGTTTTTTCCGATGAACCGATAACGAGAAAAGGCATATCCAACCATAAAGCAGAAGAGAATATTGCCGGCGGTGACCGCTGCCCCGACCACGGCAGAGTTAATGAAATACCTTAACATATTCCCGGAAGTAAATATGTCATAATAAGTTGCAACCGTGTATCCGGATGAAATAAAATCGGTAAAGGAAAGCGTGCCGGCTGCCGGCAACAGCGAAACACGAAACATCCACAGCAGGGGAAAGACCATTACTGCCAGAATGAAAACCAGCAGTAAATACCGGCCTGCCCTTACCATATTGCCCTCCGTCGAAAGAGACGAAATTGAACAAGAGAGAAGATGGCAATAATCAGAAAGAGAATATAGGCCGCCGCGGAGGCATATCCGAATTCAAAGCGGTTAAGACCGCTTTCGTAGATAAAATAAACCGCAGTCGAGGTGTCGTATTTACCCTTGGTCATCACAAATACTTCCACAAAAACCTGAAAGGATTTGATGGTATTGATGACAATAATAAATAGCGCGACCGGTTTTAACAGCGGCAGGGTGATTGAGCGGAATTTGCACCATGCACCCGCTCCTGCCACCTCGGCGGCTTCGTAAAGCTCACGGGGAATTGACTTCAGTCCCGCCAAAAATATCAGCATATAGTAACCAACCGACATCCAGACATCCATCGCCATAATCGAAATCAGGGCAGTCCGGTTATCAAGCAGGAAACCGTTCTCAGGCGGTGCCAATCCCAGCATCTCCGCCAGAAGATAAATATATCCTCCACGCGAGTAGAGATTGGCGAATACCAGAGCTATGACAACCATCGCTGTGATTGACGGCATAAAATATCCTGAGCGGAAGATGGTACGCCCGGGAAATTTTTTCTCGATCAGAAGCGCCAGAAACAGTGCCGTCACGGTTGTGACCGGAATGGTTCCCAACACAAAGATAAACGTATTTTTCAGGGATATCAGAAAAGCGCGATCCGACAGCAAAGCGATAAAATTATCAAACCCAACCCACTGAAACGACGGCCGCATCAACCGATAATCGGTAAATCCCAGAAGCAGCGAATATAATAATGGAAATAGCCAGAAAAGAAGAAAGCTGATAATCCTCGGCAAGGTGAACAGGCAGCCGGTGAAATTACGTGCCCTCATTGACCGCTGACGATTTTTTCGATCTCTAACTTCGCTTCGTACAGCGACTCCGCCACAGGAGCACCCTGATACAGGACATTCTCCAGGGTCGTTTCGAGAACATCTTCAATATAAACCCAGTGCTGATCGACTTTCGGCATTTTGGAGAGGTTCAGCTGCTTGACAAATGTCTGTAACTGCGGATCTTTGGCAAAAAACGGATCTTTCGCGGCTGTCTTGCTCGAGGGGGTCGCCGTGTAATTGGCTTTGCAAAAAAGTAACTGATTATCCCGGCTGGTCAAAAAGCGAATGAATTTTATCGCCGCCGATTTATACTTCGATTGCCTGCTGACAGCAAGGTATTCGCCCCCGACAAAAGACTTGCCCGGGAATTTCGGTCCCGGAATCAGAGCCGTAATAAAGGGAATATCGTGCTGTTCATTTCTGATGCGCTTGAGGAGCCAGTCGCCCGAAATAATGACTCCCACCTTGCCTTCCAGGAAGGCATCTTCCAGTCGGCGCTGGGTGTCGACCATTCCGGTACTGTCGCATAGCTCCTTGTAGAATTTCAGGGCCGCGTACGATTTATCGCTGGCAATGGTGCTGAATGACCCATCCCGGCTCATAATACTGCCCCCGTTCGACCAGAGGAACGGCAGGAATTTCTTGTAGAGCCGGTGTTTTTCAGCGGCATTGGCGCCGAATCCATACATGTCCTTTCCCAGGGAATCAATTTTATAACATAGCTCTTTAAGCTGCGGCCAGTTAAATGGGACAAAATCCTCATCGTATCCTGCCCGGGTCATCAGTACTGTATTAATATACAGCACTCTTGTGCCCAGAATCCACGGGAAGGCGTAGATTTGATTGTCATAAGTTCCCGGTGTCCACGCGGAAAAATCGGCGCTGTCACCGGCCGCGTCACCGGTCAGGTCTGCCAGTTTGCCGGCTGAAGATAACTCAGGAATCCAGTCTGAGCCAAGTTCCACAATATCCGGGGCGGTCCCGGATGCGAACGCCATCACGATTTTCTCATGTCCATTGGCCCAGGTCAAATCGGTTATGCTAATATTAATTCCGGGATTTTGCGCTTCGAAATCCGCCACGATCTGCTCGATGGTGGGTTTGACAGACGGGTCGGTCCAGAATTGCCACCAGTCAAGTGTGACGACTCCCGACCGGCGATCACCGCTGGAGCAGGAGAGTAGTACCGCTGCCAGGGCGGTTACGGTAAAGCATATTACATTTTTCATAATAGTCCGAGAATATATCGCTGCCGTTGCGATGTCAAGTAAACTTTTTGTTGATTCGGAACGGCCGGCCAGGTTATATGGCATTATGTCGTTCCGGCAAACGAGAAGATTGCTTATTAGCCTCCTGCTGATTTTCTCGGCGTCTATCGGCCACGCCTCGAATCAGGAGCCCGTCGACACAGCCTGGTTTGATACCGGAACCCTGCCAACTCTTATTCTCTCACTGGCGGCGATATTCATAGTGCTCTACTCCATTCGAACCATAAAGGCCGGCAGGGAATTTTTCATTCGCGAAATTCCGGGGCTGAAGGCGGTCGAAGAAGCAGTTGGGCGAGCGACCGAAATGGGTGCGCCGATCCTGTACACACCGGGGTGGGGGGGGGATATCCAGCGGCCGACGACAATTGCCTCGATGAATATCCTGTCAACCGTGGCCGAGAAAACCGCTCGGTACGACTGTCGGTTAATTTACCCCACTCACGATCCGGTTATCATGGCGGTGGCCCAGGAAGTTGTCAGGGAAGGGTACGCCTCGGCGGGGTACCCGGATCGGTATCGGGCCGATGACATCTTTTATATATCGTCTTCGCAGTTTGGCTACGCCGCGGCGGTTGACGGTTTTATCAGCCGTGACAGACCGGCCTCGGTGTTTTTGCTTGGCACTTTCGAGGCCGAATCGCTCATTCTGGCGGAAACTGCAAATTCGATCGGCGCTATTCAGATCGCCGGAACCGACTCAACCATCCAGCTCGCGTTTTTCATCGTTGCATGCGATTACACTTTAATAGGCGAGGAGCTGTTTGCGGCATCCGGTTATCTTTCGCAAAACAACATGATCCTGTCATCGGTAAAGGCTCAGGATGTTCTAAAGATTCTGATCGGGCTGTTTATAGTAATCGCGATCATCTGGGCGACAATTGATCCTTCGTCCACCTGGTGGAGATTTTAAATGCAACAGCGGTTGCCGGTTCTGATTTGTTTTGTCGCAGGTATATTGATGTTTCTGCAGTATTTCTCCCGGCATCCTGTTGCCAGGACGGTCTTTGTCAGCATCAACGACTACTGGCAAATTATCTTTGCATTCACGCTCCTGGTGGGAGTTGCTGCGTTTGGGAAATCAAATCTGAGGCAGATAGGGCGGGGCATCGATACCCCGTACCGTTTTATCGCCCTGAGCGGTTTGGTTATTATGCCCGTTCTGGCAATTATCGGCGGGATTAAAATCGACTCTCCTTTCCAGTGGGCTTTTGAATATATGCTGGCGCCGATGCAGGCAACCGTTTTTTCACTGCTGGCTTTTTTTGTCGCCTCGGCGTCATACCGTGGATTCCGTGCCCGCAATCTGCAGGCCGCTGTTCTGCTGGGAGCGGCCCTGATCGTCCTGATCGGCCGGGTTCCAATCTCGGAGATGATTAGCGATTCCTTCCCGAAAGTTACCTTCTGGATACAGAATTATCCCTCCATGTCGGCACGCCGGGGAATCCTGATCGGAATCGGCCTCGGCTCCATGACCACCGCCCTGAGGGTGATACTCGGAATCGAACGAACCTACCTGAGGGGTGAATGATGGACCGACTCAAAACCAGATGGATCATATTTGGCGGGCTGTTTATTGTCGTGACAGTTTCATACCTGTTGCGAATCAAATTTGAGTCGACTGCCTCCCCGGAAGTGCAGAAAAGCTTCACTTACCTTGAAGAGTTGCCCGAAGGATCGGTAATCATGGTTTCCTTTGATCATGAGGCATCGTCGCTACCGGAAATTCGGCCGCTGGCCCTCGCCATGCTGCGACACGCCTTCAAGAACGACCTGAAAATTGTCGGGGTGTCGTTGTTTGCCGAGGGGACGGCAATCGGATACCGGCTGCTGACCGAAACTGCCGGGGAGTCCGGTAAAACATACGGCGCGGATTATGTCTTTCTGGGTTTCAAACCGCAGCAGATTTCTGCCATTCTGGGTATGGGCGAGTCCATAATGCATGTTTTCCCCGAGGATTATCTTGGAACCCCGACCGATGAAATTCCGATGATGCGGGGAATCAAAAATTATGAAGAAATTGAAATGATTGTCTCAATCGCCGACGGAGCGCTCACGGTGCACTGGATCGAATATGTCGGGGGACAATACGATCAGCCAATCATGGCGGCTCTGACGGCGGCAATGATAACCACCTATGATCCCTACCTGGCCTCCGGGCAGCTTTACTCCGTTGTTGGAGGCCTGAAAGGAGCGGCCGAGTATGAAAATCTTCTCGGCCGACAGGGCGGGGGGAACCGCGGAATGACCGCACAGACCACCGCGCACCTTTACGTGATTACGCTGATTATTATTGGTAACATCATGTATTTCCGGGCAAGAAAGGCAGGAAGAGAGTAACTTGTGGATGCCGGCGTAATCATAGCGGGAATTCTGACCCTCGCGATCTATACTTTCCTGTACCGCGACAATCCGATTTACAAGGCGGCGGAGTCGCTGTTGATTGGGCTGTCAATCGGATACGCACTGGTGATATACTGGCAAACGACCCTGGTCGATCGCCTGTTCACACCGCTTTTTTCAAGGGGGGAGCTGAATCTGATGGTGCCGTTAATTCTCGGGCTTCTGATGTTCAGCCGCTTTACTCGCCGTTTCTCCTGGCTGTCGCGAATTCCGATTGCACTGATGATCGGGGCCGGTGCCGGAGTGGCGATACCGGCCATGTTGTACGCCCGCACCCTGAAACAGATTTCCGCGTCCGTTGCGCCCCTGATCGGTAAGGGCGGAGGCTTCAATTTCGAAGCACTGGTGGTAGCGGTGGGGCTATTGTCGACGCTGGCGTATTTTTATTTCAGCCGCGAGCATAAGGGGGTGGTGGGCACGGCGGCCAAAGTCGGGACATACTTCCTGATGGTATTCTTCGGGGCTACATTTGGATATACCGTGATGTCGCGGATGTCGACCTTTATCGGCCGAATCGATTTTCTGCTGACTGATTTTCTTCGTCTGCTGGCATGATTTGCCCCAAATGCAAAATCCCGATGAAGGAGGCCGGGCGTACCTTTCATAAGCAGCGCAAATGGAAGTGTCCCCGGTGCGGCCGGGTCCGTTTTCAGCAAAAAAAACCGCTGAAGTGACGGAACTGACAAGTATTCGCGACGTAGGCAGGTATAGGAAACAAGATAGAATGATATGGATATCAGGATCGGAACATCAGGATACAGCTTTGACGACTGGAAAGGGCCGTTTTATCCTTCCGACGTTAAAAAGGGAAAAATGTTTGACCATTATGTCAAATATTTTACGGCCGTCGAGATAAACTCCACTTATTACCGCATTCCCCACCCGGCGGTGATGGCGAATATTGAAAAGAAATCGCCGCATGGTTTCGAGTTCATCGTTAAGGTTCCGCAGCAGATGACGCATAAGCGGAAGGATCTCGAGGCGATGCTTCCTCCATATGTCGAATGCCTGAAGCCGATGGCGGACGCCGGTAAGCTGCATGGGCTTTTGGCGCAGTTCCCCTACTCCTTTAAATTCAGCACAGATAATCTGCACTATGTCCGGAAGTGCCGGGAGGCGTTGCAGCCGCATTTGCTGTTCGCGGAATTTCGTCATGACAGCTGGGTCAACCGGTCGATGTACGATGCATTACGAAAGAGCGGAATTGGCTACGTTGCGGTCGATGAACCCCAGCTGCCTGGTCTTCTAAAGCCGGACCTGTTTAACACCACCGATACCGCCTACGTCCGTCTGCACGGACGAAATGCGGAGCACTGGTGGCAGGGGGGAGCGCTGCGGTACGACTACAATTACAGCCCTGAAGAATTGGAACAATGGAAGGAAAAAATCGCCAAGCTGGAGGGGAAAGCAAAACGTATGTATATCTTCTTCAATAATTGTCACCTCGGTCAGGCGGTGAAAAACGCACTCGAGATGAAACGACTGCTGAATTTGTGATTTTTTTGTTGATTAATGATCCGGAGAGATTTAATTGACTCAACTGAGGATTTAGTATGCAAGAGTATCTTCGACTGGACGATATCTGCAAAACCTACGACCGCACGGCGGCCGTTGATCGCCTTACGCTTTCGGTTCCCAAGGGATCGATCTATGGCATTATCGGGCCGAACGGGGCCGGCAAAACCACCACCATCCGCATGATCATGGACATTATTGCCCCGGATTCCGGGACCATTATGATTGACGGTGAGAAAGTCACTTCTGATTTTAGGAACCGGGTTGGCTATCTCCCTGAAGAACGTGGCTTGTACAAGAAAATGACCCTGGCCGAAGTCATCACCTACCTGGCCGAAATCAAAGGCTGCGGCCGGGCTGAGGTTGCCGGGGAAATCGACGGCTGGCTGCGGAAAATGTCACTGGCCGAATATAAGGGCGGAAAGGTTGAAGAACTCTCCAAAGGAATGCAGCAGAAACTGCAGTTTATCACGACCTTGATTCACAAGCCGGATTTGATAATTCTCGATGAGCTGTTTTCCGGGCTCGATCCACTCAATATCGAGTTGATTAAAGGCATTCTGCTGGAAGAAAAACGTAAGGGCACAACCATTCTTTTTTCCACGCACGTTATGGAGCAGGCGGAAAAATTGTGCGATTATATCTGCCTGATTAACCGAGGGCAGAAAGTCCTTGACGGCCGGCTTTCGGATATCAAGGCGAAATTCGGAACCAACTCAATTCAGGTTGATATTGACGGCGACGGGACCTTTGCCAGAGATATTCCCGGTGTCGACAACCTCACGGAATTCAATAATTATATCGAGTTGAAGCTGGCGCCGGGTGCCGACAATCAGGCGATTCTCAAGGAAATCGCTTCCCGCGTGCTCGTAAGACGATTTGAACTGATGGAGCCGTCTCTGTACGATATCTTCATTGAAGTGACCAGGATTGATCCGAAAGAGTTGAAGGGGGATTGAGCGATGCGCAAGATGTGGATTGTCATCAAACGGGAATATGCCCAGGTGGTCAAAAAGAAATCGTTTTTGATCGGAATCATCCTGACCCCGCTCTTTTTGATTGCCATAACCGCATTGCCGGCGTTTCTGGCCACCAAGAAGTCCAGCAGCACGGAACATATTGCGATTATCGACCTTGACCAGCAGGGAATAGGGGAGAAGTTCAAAGAATCATTGGTAAGATACAAACTCGACGACAACGAGACGCCTGCCTACCAGGTAACAGATATCCACGAACTCGACCCGGCCGATACAACAAAAATCACCGAATTGAGGAAAACTCTCGACTCGCTGATTCTTGATGGGCAATTGAAATCATACCTCGTAATCTATGGGGGCGTTGAACAAAACGATTCGGCGTTCCAGGTCGCCAAGTCCTTCAGTTTCCGAACCAGCTCCCGCTTTGAACGCAGGCTGTCAAATATTGTCTCCGGGATACGGTTGAAAAAGATGAATATTGGAGTCAGCACCGACAGTGTTTTGAATGTTACCCGGGGAATTAATCTGAAACAACAGGCGCCGGGCGGTAAAGAGCGAGATTTTATGACGATGTACCTGTCCGGAATCGTGTTCGTCATGATCATCTTTATGACGGCAATCGGATACGGGCAGATTTTGATGCGTTCTGTCATCGAAGAAAAAAATTCACGTATTATTGAGGTTCTGGTTTCATCGATTTCACCCTTTCAGCTGATGGCGGGCAAGGTGGTCGGCCTGGGATTGGCCAGCCTGACACAGGTGGCGATCTGGTTTCTGATTGGAGGTGTTATCTATGCCTTCAGGGCCAGTCTTGATATTAGTGCCGATATATCCGGTGTCATCTTTAATCCGATATTCATCATCTACTTCCTGCTGTTTCTGGTGCTTGGCTATCTGATGTACTCGACCTTGTTTGCCCTGATCGGTTCGATCGTCAATTCTGATAAGGAAGCGCAGAATTTTATCTTCCCGATTATTATCTCGCTGATGTTGCCATTGGTCCTGGCGATGTATATCGTGCAGGAACCGGATTCAACGCTGGCGGTGGTATTATCGCTGATTCCGTTTTTTACGCCTACCATGATGATTCTTCGGATCAATTTTATCGGGGTGGAAGTATTCAATTTCAGCAACCCGATTATTTTTGAAGCGACCCTTGGCGTGATCCTGACCGCGCTGACCACGCTGGCGGTGATTTGGATAACCGGCAGGATTTTCAGGATCGGCATCCTGATGTATGGAAAGCGTCCAACCCTTCCCGAGCTGTTGAAATGGACAAGATATTGAACAGCCCCGAAAATTCCAGGGTTACCGCGGCTATATTTTCGGTATTGGGAATCACTGCCCTGGTGATCTTCGCTCACTTTTTGAAGCTGACCGAATCGGAATCGAAGACGCTTTCGGCATACAAGGAACATCTCAGGCAATTTGAACTGCAGCTGCCCGATACCAACATTTGCCGCGATATCTATCTTAATTTGAAATCCGCTATTGCGGTCGATAATGACACCAGGGAGGTGTTATACTGCTATAATGCACATGAGATTCGTTCGGTTGCCTCGCTTTCAAAGCTGCTCACCGCAATGGTAATCTTTGATAATTACCGGCCCGATTCGATCCTGACCATAATACGATCGGACTCCAGACGATCGTCGCGATCACTTTTCCGGATAGGGGACCAGGCGCGTCTGGAAGATCTGCTCCATGCGGCGTTGCTGCAGTCCGATAATCGAGCGGCGCGGGCAATGGCCCGCCACGTGGCTGGAAGTTGTGAGCGGTTCACCGAGATGATGAATGAAAAAGCAGAGAGACTCGGACTGGCAGATACAAAAATGTATGAGCCAACCGGCCTTGATAAGCGCAACTGCTCAACGGCCGCTGACTGCGCTAAATTGCTCAATGCAGTTCTGCTGGATTACCCGGAAATAGCTACAATTACCAGCAGAAAGCGATATAGCTTCAAGCTGCTTAACCGAAAGAAAACCATCAGACTCATTAATACCAACAGAATGGTTTTTTCAAAATATAAAGTACTGGCCGGCAAGACCGGTTATATTATTAGTTCCGACTATTGCCTTGCGACCGTTCTCGAAAACGGGGAAGGTAAATGCATTTCCGTGGTTGTTCTGGGTGTCCCGGGGCCGCAAACCCGTTTCCGCGAAGCCCGCCGTCTGGCCAACTATGCCTTTAAGAAAGCTGGCTGAAAAACGTCCTCTGAGAATCGTAAGAAATAAAGATGATATCGGTGGACAAAGGTGCGCGGTATGCCATTTAAGGATACAGCGCTGCTGAGTTCAAGGGGCGCAGTCGATAAAGGGGGTCTTATTACTGAGCAGGGGAAAAAAGAGGGCGAATAAAAAGGTGAAAGGATAATGTGTCTCAAAAGATATATTATGTTAACTTATATTTTGCTCTTTATCATTTATCCTTAATTTTTCCATAATTACTTTACAACTAAATTTACCAGGCGATTTTTTATGTATATTTTCTTTATTACTTCTTTTTCACCCAAGTGCCCCTTTATTCGTTCATTGGCCATTACCGCTGTGAAGACTTCATCTTGCTCGGAGTCACGAGCGACCGATACTTCGCCGCGGAGTTTTCCATTGACTTGAATGGCAATAACCACCGTTTCGAAATTTACGGCATTCCGGTCATATGCCGGCCACTGCGCCCTGAAAACCGACGTTTGCATGCCGCATCGGTGCCACATTTCCTCGGCCAGATGCGGCGCCATTGGCGCCATAAGCTGGATTGCCTTCAAGATAATCAAATCGTTAAGCTGGTCATTTCGGATTTTATCAGGCTTATAGTCCCGGGTCAACTCCATAAGTGCCGAAATCGCAGTATTAAACTGCAGACGTTCAAAATCATCGGTAACCCGCTTAACCGTCTGGTTGAGCCTGATATATGCCCGTCTGTCGTCGTTGGTCAGGGCATCTAGCTTAAAGTTAAACTTTAAGTCCGGATAGCTTTTTCGAAAGTCCTTAACCAGCGGGAAGAAACGGTTCAATATGAATTTTTCAATTCCGACAACGACCTCGTCTGACCACAGCACCTCGCGCTCGGTCGGTGCTGTAAAAAACATGCCGAGCCGGGCAATATCGACGCCGCGTTTTTCCATCAGGACGACCGGAGAGACGACATTTCCCTTTGATTTCGACATAACTTCGCCGTTGACATCCAGCACCATTCCATGATTGCAGAGCGCCTTGGCCGGCTCATCATCCTCAAGCCAGCCGATGTCTTTAAGAAATTTCTGAAAAAAACGAAAATAAATTAAATGTCCTGTGGCATGAGTTATACCTCCGATATATAGATCGATCGGCATCCACGCTTTTGCCTTTTCCTTAGAAAACGGCAGACAGTCATTTTTGGGATCGATATACCTGAGATAATACCATGACGAGCAGACAAAAGTATCCATGGTGTCCGGATCCCGCTGAGCCTCGCCGCCGCATTGGGGACAGGTGACGTCCATGAATTCCGGCACGTCGGCCAGCGGTGAGCGGCCTTTTGGCTTGAAGTTGTCGGTTTTGGGAAGCAATACCGGCAGCTCGTCTTCCGGCACTGGAACCAGGCCGCATTTCGAGCAGTGGATGATCGGGATTGGCGCACCCCAGTATCGCTGCCGGGAAATCAGCCAGTCTCGAAGCTTATAGTTGATTTTTCCCCTGCCGATCCCTTTTCGCTCGGCATATTCAGTAACCTCGCGAACAGCCTCCTCCCCTTCCAGACCGTCAAAAAGATCAGAGTTAACCATTACGCCATAGCCGGTATAAGCGTCGTCCATTGTCGCGGGATCCAGTTTGCTGAAATGATCGGGGTGGATTACGACTTTGATGGGAATATCATACTTTTTGGCAAACAGGAAGTCACGGCTGTCATGCGCCGGGACCGCCATCACCGCACCGGTGCCATAACCCGCCAGGACGTAATCCGCGACCCAGAGCTGGACCTCTTCCCTGTTATATGGGTTGATTGCATACTTGCCGGTAAAGACGCCGTCTTTTTCGCCGGTGGCTGCGGTACGCTCAATTTCCGAGCGCATTTGAACTGCATTACGATAGGCCTCGACCTCTTCCCGGTGTTCCCTGTCAAGACTAAGGCGGTCCACCAGAGGGGATTCCGGAGCAATCGCCATATATGTCACGCCGTAAATGGTATCCGGCCGCGTGGTGAAAACGGGCAGCTTTTCTCCGGTATCCTTGATTATGAAGTCGATTTCAGCTCCTCTCGAACGGCCGATCCATTCCTTCTGTATCGTCTTGAGGTTTTCCGGCCAATCCGGCAGTTTATCCAGATCGTCAATCAGGCGATTGGCATATTCGGTAATTTTGAAATACCACTGGGTTAAATCGCGTTTCACAACGGATGTTCCGCAGCGCTCGCATTTGCTGTCGACTACCTGCTCATTGGCCAGAACGGTTTGATCCTCCGGGCACCAATTAACCTGACCAGATTTTCGGTATGCCAATCCCTTCTTAAATAGCTGGACGAATATCCACTGGGTCCATTTGTAATAATCGGGATTGCAGGAAATAACCTCGCGCGACCAGTCAAACGATATCCCGGTCTTCATCAGTGTTTTCCGGGAAATCTCGATATTTCTATGAGTCCAGTCATCGGGATGAAGGTCTCGTTGAATGGCGGCCCGCTCGGCGGGCAGGCCGAAGGCATCCCAGCCGAACGGATGCAGCACATCTTTGCCCCTCATCATCTGGTAACGGGCGACAGCATCACCGACAATATAATTGCGGAAGTGGCCCATATGGATATCGCCGGATGGATATGCAAACATCACCAGCATATAAAATTTATCCTTGGCTGGGCGATCGCCTGCTGTATATAGGCTGTCCTTACTCCAGATGTCCTGCCACTTCGGCTCAATCTGACTGAAGTCGTATTTCAACGATTTTCCCTTCGTATCCTGCATATGTCTTCTGTCCGCAGCATCTCTATGAGTAAAGCTATGAATTTATACCAATCCGGCACGCTTATCAAGTGTTTTCGGATGGTTGCGGCAGGATATTAATGCCGCTGCTGTATGTTTTGCTTCCGCAGGTGATTCAGAAAGATGGTGCCTGAGGCGTACGCATTTATGACGGCACCCTTGAGCCTTTCAAGCCGGGAAAGCAGGCTGCCATCAATTTTGCGAGCCACTGAATACGGGGTATCGACGGCATAAATGCCATGACGCGCAAGCGTAAATCCCGAATCGCTTTTTCTGAATGAAGACAGGCTGAATCCCTTCTCATAACCGGCCTCAAGAGCGTACGATTCGACTCTCCGGTCAAAGCGTCCAAAAGGATAGCTGATATAGCGAATACGGCGACCAGTGATATCCTCCAGCACTCCCCGGGAGCGCTCCATTTCCAGCTTCAACAGCCGTCCCGTCATTCCGACCAGGCAGGCGTGCGAATAACCGTGTGAGCCGAATGCGATGCCCTCGTCGGAGAGTTCGCGTATCTGATTCCGGTTTAAGTGGCGGGCCGTTCTAAGGATATTTGAATAATCCCACCTGTCGGAGTCGCCGATAAAGGCGGCCGGGATAAATAGCGTCGCCGGGATTGAGAGTTCCTGAAGAAGCGGAAAGGCATGGCGAAAAAACGATTCGTAACCGTCGTCAAATGTAAGCGCAATCAATCCGCGATCTGTTGCAGGCGCGTCCAGATAGGCATCAAGAGAGATAAACTGATGCTGAGATTGTATTAGGGATGCCAGCAGCTTTCGGAGTCGGGCCGGCTTATAGTTGTTAAAGCCGATCGAAAATGATTGATCAGTCTTGTGAAACGCGAAAATCGCCATGGACAAAAGTCTGCCGGTTAGACCAGCGACCAGTCAACCGCTTTCAGATCATCTTCAGATACCGGGCCAAGCGATGTGACTGTTATGGTGTCATGATTCAGGAGCGTACGCGCAATTCGGATTAATTGTTCGCTGGTGGTTCGGTCTATGGCTTTAAGGGCGTCCTGCAATGACACATATCTGCCCAACATCAGCTCGTGGCGCCCCAGTCGGTTCATGCGGCCCGGGGTTGATTCCATGCCGAGAGTGAGATTTCCTTTCATCTGCGCTTTGACGATGTCGAGTCTATCCGGGCCTAACTTCCTCCTTTTGACCCGACCCAGTTCCCGCAGAATTATTTCTATGGCCTGGCTGACCCGCCGACGATCGGTCGCAAGATAGATGCCGAAGATGCCGGTGTCACGATAGAAATCGGTAAAGGTGTAGACGGTATACGCCATTCCCTTTTCTTCCCGTATCTTCTGAAACAGTACCGACGACATCCCCCCGCCCAGATATGTATGCAGACAGAGCAGGGAAAAGCGATCGAGATGCCCGAAGTGAAGCCCGGGAAAACCGAGGCAGATATGGGCCTGGTTGGAACCGTTGTTGTACAACTTCATCAAAAAATCCGAAGGGGGGACCGCCTTCTCTGCTGGCCCGTCGGTTTTGGAAGCAAAGTCGAATTTTTCTTTCACCATGCTCACCAGTTTCCGATGTGAAACATTTCCGGCGGCGGCAATTACGATTTTGCCTGCGGAATAATGCTTGTTCATATAAGATTTCAGGCGTCGCTTGGTGAGGGATTTCACGCTTTCTTTGCTGCCCATAATCGGCGATCCCAGAGATTGACCTCGCCAGAAAGTACTGGCAAACAGCTCGTGAATAAGATCAGACGGCGTTTCCTCAATTTCACGGATTTCCTCGGCTACGACCTGCTTCTCCCGCTCGATACTATGGGGGGTGAATGTAGAGTTCATCATGATATCGGAAATGACGTCGATCGCGTGCCCCAGATGTTCGTCGAGAACAATGGCGTGATAACAGGTCTGTTCACGTGACGTGAAAGCGTTAAGCGAGCCGCCGAGTGACTCGACACTGGTCGCGATCTGTTTGGCGGAACGCCGGCGGGTACCCTTGAACAGCATGTGTTCTATAAAATGGGACGCACCCTTCTCCCG
Organism: Candidatus Zixiibacteriota bacterium; assembly: GCA_020343475.1. Lineage (GTDB taxonomy): Bacteria > Zixibacteria > MSB-5A5 > GN15 > PGXB01 > JAFGAL01. The sequence goes on along the minus strand of CP070796.1, from coordinate 2,395,219 downwards.
CTCGGTCTCATCGCGGGAGCCAACGTCAATCAAAACTCCAAATGCTACAGAACGGACGGCGGGAACTTGCTCGCTGACCACCCGCAGTCCGCCCGATAGAATGGTCTTATTGTACTTTATGCCCGTTATTGTGGCCATAATCACTTGTGCCGGTTTATACCCTCTTTTTCTTGCCTTCCAGAAGGGCCTTGCGTGAGAGCCGGATCTTCCCTTCCGGGTCAATGTTAATGACTTTTACCTCAACCCGATCACCGACCCTGAAATATTCCTCGACCCTCTCCACGCGAGTGTGATCGATTTCAGAGATATGAAGCAGGCCGTCGGTGCCGGGCAGAATTTCCACGAAGGCGCCGAAGGTGGCGATGCGGCGGACCTTGCCGTTATACACTTTACCGATTTCAGCTTCTTCGGTCAATTCTTCAATCATTTTCATGGCTTTTTCACCGGCTGCGCCGTCGACACTGGCGATCAATACCGTGCCGTCGTCGTCAATATCAATCTTGGCACCGGTCGCTTCAATGATTCCGCGGATGGTTTTGCCGCCGGGGCCGATCACCTCGCCGATTTTATCGACCTTAATCTTCATGGTGAGAATGCGCGGTGCATAGACTGAAAGCTGTTCCCGGCTTTTAGGAATGGTGGCGTTCATCTGATCCAGGATATGCAGACGAGCCTTTTTCGCTTTCTCCATGGCCATCGCCATAGTCTGCAAATCAATACCGGAAGTCTTGATGTCCATCTGGAAGGCTGTAATACCCTGAGCGGTGCCGGCAACCTTGAAGTCCATGTCTCCAAAATGGTCCTCGTCGCCCAGGATATCGGTCAGGATGAAGACCTTTTCATCCTCCTTGATAAGTCCCATGGCCACCCCTGCAACCGCCTCCTTGATGGGTGCACCGCCGTCCATTAAGGCCAGTGAACCGCCGCAGACGGACGCCATTGATGAGGAACCGTTAGATTCTAGGATGTCCGAAACAAGGCGAATGGTGTACGGGAAACGATCTTCGACCGGAATAACCGGTTGCAGGGAACGCTCGGCAAGAGCTCCATGCCCGATCTCGCGGCGGCTGACCCCGCGTATCGGACGCACCTCACCCACCGAAAATGACGGGAAATTGTAGTGAAGCATATAGCTTTTGGTTGACTCGCCCTCCAGATCGTCGATGCGTTGTTCATCAATCTTGGTTCCCAGAGTCATGGTAACCAGAGCCTGGGTCTGTCCCCGGGTAAAGAGCGCCGAACCGTGGGTGCGCGGGAGAATCCCGACCTCGCAACTAATCGGCCGGACATCATCGAGACCCCGGCCGTCAATGCGGTGGTTTTCCTGGACGATCATGTTGCGCATTATCTCGGCATCAAGGTCATGAATCAGATTGCCAATGATGCCTTCCGAATCCGGAAATTCTTCTGCCAAGGCTTCCTGGATTTCTTCCGACAGCTGATGTTTCCTGGTGTGACGTTCGTCCTTGTCCCCAATGCGGTTATACTCGCCCAACCGGGTTTGAGCCAATTCGGTGACTTTCGCCTCTAAATTTGCATCGATTTCAATCGGAGTAAATTCTGTCTTTTCCTTGCCAGCATTACCCTGCAGCTCATCAATCTTTGCAATGATCTTTCTGATCTGTTCATGTCCAAATTCAAGTGCGGCAATCATGTCTTCCTCGGATACTTCCCGGCTACCTCCTTCAACCATGGTGATTGAATCCTTCGACCCGGCCACCGTCAAATTGATGTCCGATTCATCCAGTTCCATAAAAGACGGAAAGGCAATAAACTTTCCGGCAATCCGCCCGATCCGGACACCTGCGATGGCAGCCGTAAACGGAATGTCGGAGATGACCAGAGCGGCCGAGGTTCCGATGAGGCCGAGAATATCCGCGTCATTTTCCTGGTCGGCGGAAAGAACGATATTATGACACTGCACCTCGTTGAAATAGCCGTCCGGAAAGAGGGGGCGAATCGGCCGGTCAATAATACGACAGGAAAGGACTTCCTTTTCGGACGGTCTTCCTTCGCGCTTGAAAAAGCCGCCTGGAATTTTGCCTGCCGCGTAGGTTTTTTCCCGATAATCAACAGTTAGAGGGAAGAAATCTCGTCCTTCAATTGGCTTATCCGTGGCGACCACTGCCGAGAGAATCATGGTGTCGCCAAGCCGGACGGTAACCGCACCATTCGCCTGTTTTGCTACCTTACCGGTTTCAATAGTCAACTTCTTGCCTTCGATTTCCAGTTCAATATTATGCATCATGTTCGTCTCCTATGCTATCGTCTAATGTTCAGTTGCGAGATAATCTGACGATAGCTTTCAATGTCTCGATCCTTCAGATAGTCAAGCAGTCGTCTCCTCTTTCCGACCTTTTTCAACAAACCGCGACGGCTGTGGTAGTCTTTGGAATGTTGTTTGAGATGCTCGGTAAGAGCATTGATATCGTCAGTCAGGATGGCAATCTGCACTTCCGGTGATCCGGTATCCTTTTCGTGCACCTGAAACGACGATATGATCTTCTCCTTTTTCTCTTTGCTTACTGTCACTACTTCGTTTCTCCTCTATGCTTAATTTTCATCACATTTTCGCGATCACGGACAATCTGTGCCACCAGCAGGGCGGTATCATTATAAACCCGGTTTTCGCGTATAAAAACCTCAGGATAAATTATAAGTTCCTCATCGTAAAGGTCCTCATCAAAATCAAAGATATTGACCTCGACCGATTTTTGCTTTTTGGGGTTGAAATGGTTCTGCCCAATGAACATCATCCCGTCGTACATTTCGTTGTTGTAGTCAACGCTGCAGGAATAAACCCCGTCGATCGGCAATAACTTCCTCCGATGAAATTTGATATTCGCGGTGGGAAAACCGAGCTTTTTGCCGAGGGCAATCCCCTTTTTTACAATTCCATAAATCGGGTAGGGATGGCCCAGCATTTCCAGAGCCTGTGACAGCCGGCGATCCATGATAAGGCGCCTGATGCGGCTGGAAGAAACCGGCTTACCCTCAATAATGACGGGATTGACAACCTCGAGGTCAAAGGAATAACGACGGCTCAATTCCATCAGATCATTAATCGTCCCGGTTCTATTTTTTCCAAAGGCATGATCGTAGCCGACGATCAGCTTTCTTAAATTGAGCTTTTCCACCAGAATGGTGCGGGCGAAGGCTTCCGCAGTGGTGTTCATCAGCTCCTCGGTGAATTTGAGAACCAACAGCCGTCCGGACATGTATTGCGTGAACAGCCGTATCTTTTCCTCCCAGATTGTCAGCAGCGGCGGCGGGCTGGCGGGTGTCACCAGCACGCGGGGGTGGGGCTCAAAAGTCACCGCCATCGGAATCAGGCCTTTTTCTGCGGCGCAGCCGGTCAGGCGTTTCAAAATTGCCTGGTGCCCGAGGTGAATTCCGTCAAACGTTCCGATTGTAACCGCGACTCCTTCGTTAGAATCCTGAAGATTCTCGATGCCCTGTATTATTTCCAGACTCAATTCAAAACCCTTACATAGGCAAAGAAGTGCTTGATGTCGTGATCCTCTTTAAGCTTTTCCGAGCCAATCCTGGCCTTTCCTACTGCGGCAACGCGCCCGGTGTGGTCTTTCAGGCAGACCATGTCATCGGTGCTGAATTCTCCCTCAACTTCGGAAATGTCCTTAAGCCGGGGGGATCGTCCCGATATTATAAACGGTGTGAAGTGCTCCTTGACCTGTATCGATGGAAAAGGCAAAACCTCCTCAATGGGCTTGATGTGCCTTTTGAGCGAACCTGCCTGGCGGTAATGCCTGATTTCGTTCAGGCTAATCGCTTCATCCAGCGTAAATGGCCCGACCCGCGTCCGCGAGAGCTCCTTCAGGTACGCACCGCAGCCAATCCGTTCGCCAATATCATTTGCCAGAGTGCGCACGTAGGTCCCCTTGGAGCATGTGACGGTGAAAAATATGCTCGGAAGATCAAGTCGCGTCAACCTAATATCCTCAATCTCAATTTCCCGTTCCGGGATTTCGACCGCCGTGCGCTGACGCGCCAGTTTATAAAGCCTTTGGCCACCGACTCTTACCGCGGAATAGGCCGGCACCCGCTGCAGGATTTTTCCCTTGAATTTGCCGAGAATGTCGCGGACCTCATGCTCGGCAAGATCCGGAACCGGCTTGGCCGATATCGTCGGGTCGATGCCCTCCTCATCATAGGTCTCTGACGCCATGCCGAGCCTGATCTCGGCTTCATATGTCTTGTCGGTATCGGCAAGAAACTGTGCGATTTTGGTGGCCCGGCCCAGGCAAATAACCAGCAATCCGGTTGCCCGGGGATCAAGGGTTCCGGTGT
>CP070796.1:2375582-2390811 GCA_020343475.1 Candidatus Zixiibacteriota bacterium | reverse complement strand
TATAATAGAAGATCCAGCGGCCCGTGAAAGATCTCAAGATTCACCGAATATTTTTCAGTCAGTCCATTTGCCATCAGTAGTAATCCAGTTTCATTGCAGCGCGGACTTTTGCCATAACCTCCGCGGCGCGATCTCTCGCCCGCTCCGCACCTTTTTTCAATATATCCCAGATATAATCATGGTTTTTTTCAATAACAACCCTTTTTTCACGAAACGGACGCAAGGATTGGTTGAGGTTTTTCGCCAGAGCTTTTTTGCAGTCAACACATCCTAATTCTCCGTTTCGGCACGAAGGCGCGATTTCTTCAGCGGGATTGGGACTGTAAACGCGGTGCAGATGGTAGACCGGGCATTTCTCCGGGGTTCCCGGGTCGCCGCGGCGAATCTTCTTCGGGTCAGTAAACATCTTGAGGATAAGAGCGGCCGTGTCTTCCTCGGCTGCCGCCAGGGGAATGTGGTTGCCGTAAGATTTTGACATTTTTCTCCCGTCGATCCCGGGGATAATCGGAATTTTGGTGAGCAAGGCCTGTGGTTCCACCAGGGTTTCCCCATAGAGGCTGTTGAAACGCTTGGCCAGGTCGGCGGCAAGCCAGATATGCTTTTCCTGGTCTTTACCAACCGGCACCTTGTCGGCGTTGTAAACGCAAATGTCCGCCGCCTGCAGGACCGGGTAGCCCAAAAAACCGTAGCTGTCCAATCCCTTTTCATCTTTTTTTTCAAGGTAAGTAGGCAGGCGCGTCAGGGTCGGGACTGTAATCAGCATTGAAAAGAGCAGGTGCAACTCGGCATGTTCCTTAACGTCGGATTGCACAAAAATGGCACACGTTTCCGGATCGAGACCGGCTGCCAGGTAATCAACAGCCAGCTCTCGAACGCGCTCCTTAAGAATCCCGGTGTTGACGTGATCACTTGTCAGCGAGTGCCAGTCGGCAATGCAGCAGTACATATTATAGTCGTTCTGAATTCGGACCCAGTTTTTCAGGGCAGATTCGAGATTGCCGATATGCAGCTCGCCGCTGGGCTGCATTCCCGAGAGGATGGTTTCCTTCATCAATCGGATTTACTCCATAAAAAGATATGGCTTCCAGCGTTTGTCGGTAACGCCGATAAAGCGCTGGATATATGTGATATGATTGGGCCGGGTCGGTTTCCTGAGAAGGTGCATCCCGGCTTTGGCAGGAGTGCGATTGCCTTTTCTGTTGTTGCACCTGTCGCAGGCGCAGACCAGATTCTCCCAGCGGTCGACCCCCCCCATGTTTTTGGGAATAACATGATCCACGGTCATCGGCCCCCTGGTGGTGCCGCAGTAGCCGCAGGTGAATCCATCGCGGATAAGGATATTCTTGCGGGTCAGCAGGATTTTTTTGTGCGGCGCCCTGACATACCGCCCAAGCCTGACCACCGAGGGCAGGAAAAAGGATTCGGAGACTGAGCGGATTTTCAGACCGTCGTATTTTTCAATCATTTCCGCTTTACCAAGAAACATCAGAATGAACGCACGCCGTGCCGAGCAGACCGACAACGGCTCGTAATTCTGGTTCAGGACGAGGACATTTTGATTCAGCATGACCGTCGTACCTTGCTACCCGCTTGCTGAAAATCATCCATAATTTACTATTATTACGCCTCACAGCTGCCAATGTCAATAGCAAATTCTCCGGCTGGTTCCCGCGGACCTTTCCTCAGGGCTGGCCGGTTTGGGTTGTCCTTCCGGGAGTTGTGTGTTATCTTGGCCCAATGAAACACGCCGTGGTGATACTCATGCTCGGTTTGCTTTCAATTGTATCGGCAAATGCCGACATGCCATATATCGTTGAAAGACCCGATTATGTTTTACGCGCGAAGACCGGGCAGTTTCAGGAAGCGGTGGATCAGGCCATAGTCTCGGCTCGGGTCAGACTCCTTGACATCCTTGACGATTCCCTTCGCCTCAAGCCGGATATATATATTGTTGAAAGTCTCGCGGAATTCAAAAAGCTTGCAGGCACGGCATTTCCCGACTGGGGCGCTGCGGCGGCCTTGCCATACCGGCGGCTGATTGTGATCAAGTCTCCCGCGCATTTCAATCTCGGTAAGCCGCTGGCGGAACTGGTGCGGCATGAATACAGTCATCTTGCTCTGGCGCAAGTGCTTGGAGCCGCGGTACCGCCGCGCTGGTTGGACGAGGGGTTGGCAATGTATGTGTCAGCGGAATGGGGGTGGCAGCAAAATCTGGCAATGTCGCGGGCAGTGATCTTTCGCCATACGGTTCCCCTCCATGAAATCGAGCGTCTGAACCGTTTCCCGGAGGGGCGGGCGCAAACCGCATACGCGCAGTCGTATCTGGCGGTAAAGTATATTCTCGACACGTATCAGGCGGAGTCCTTCAATATTTTGCTGAAGGAACTCCGTGGTCGCCGATCCTATGACGAAGCGCTGAATATGGCAGTCGGTGCCAATTATGTGGAGTTTGAAGAGGAGTTTTCTGAATTTTTAAACAGGAGGTATAACCTTGTGAGTCTGTTTATTGATACCTACTTTTTGTGGATATTCCTGGCGGTTGTAGTCTTTATTGGCTTTATGTTGCAGTATCGAAAGCGCAGGAAATACTATCAAAAATGGGAAGAAGAAGAGAAATACCGATCGACTGATTTCGATTATGGCGATCCTGAAAACCCGGAGCATATCGAAGATGAAGATAAGCCATGGTCTTGAGTATGCCGTGACCCGGCTATTGACCTGGCTGGTTCAGATTCTGCCGGGACGAATTGCCGATATGGTGGCTTTTGTCCTGGGGCGACTGAGTTATGCTGTTTTGACCTCGCGCCGGCGAGTGGCGCGCGAAAACCTTCGGCGTGCCTTCAAGGATGAAAAAAGCCCGGGAGAGATTGAGCAGCTTATCAAAGCTATCTTTTTGCACACCAGCCGCACCATCGTGGAATTTGCCCGTCAGCCGGTGTTTACTCACGAGAAAATTCTGAAGATGTTCACTTCAGACGGCAGAGAATATCTTGACCAGGTGCTGGCCGGGGGTAAAGGGGCAATGCTTATCTCCGGTCACCTGGGAAACTGGGAACTGATCGGCGGCTGGATTGCGGCGCTGGGGTATCCGCTGGATTTTCTGGTGGGCCATCAGCATAACGAGCTGGTCAATGACCTGCTGATTTCCTTTCGGCGCTCTCTCGGGGTTGGTATAATCCCGGTTGGCGTGGCCGCCCGGGGGGTGATTAAGTCACTCCGGTCAAACCGGTTTGTGGCGGTGGTGTCCGATCAGCACGCACCCTCCGGGGGAGTTGTCGTGCATTTCTTTGGGCGTCCCGCAGCGACCCCCAAAGGCCCGGCCGCGTTTGCCGTCAAGGTCGGTTGCCCGATTGTCTTTGGCGCCTGTATTCGGAAGGGGTACAACCGGCATCATGCCATAGCTTATCCGCCTATCTATCCGCCGCAGACCGGCGACACCGAAAAAGACATTGTCATAATGAGTCAGGCCTATTCCTCCCTGTTGGAGGCGTGCATCAGGGAGTATCCCGACCAATGGCTATGGACACATCGCCGCTGGAAGCTTGACTGAAGCAAAACGACGGGAATGCATGGGCAAAGTTGTTGTCAGAATCCCCAATCATCTGGGCGATTGTATAATGGCCCTGCCGGGAATCTTGAGCCTTATTGCATCACGTCCGGAAGATGAATTCCATCTTCTCGCACCAATGTGGGCAGAATCGCTGTATCGTTCGGCGGGGTCTTTTACCTTTCTGCCTGTGCATCAGTCTCGTCTTCATGGTTTGCCAGCGATCCGATATCAGGTGCCTCTTCTGCGGCAGGGTCGATACGATACGGGGGTGCTTATGACTCCGTCGTTTTCATCGGCGCTGATATTCCTTCTCGGGGGAGTAAAACACCGGTATGGTTTTGCGGCGGATCACCGGGATTTTGCTCTTAACCACCCTGTTGCAGGGTATCCGGTGACACGTCATCGTAGCGATGAATTTGTGAAATTGCTGGAATCTTTCTGCAATGATACTCTCACGGTTGACCTGCCCCGGGTAGAAGTAAGCCCGGCGGCACAATCGGGGGCCCTGACCATGCTTGAGAAAACGTCAGTCGATCTGCGTAGTGGTTTTGCCGTAATTGCTCCGTGCGCCATTGCCCGGTCGCGGCGATGGGGTGCGGACAATTACGCGCAACTGGCGCGCCGACTGGTTCGGGATCTCGGGATCGGGGTCTTCCTGGTCGGAACCCGGGAGGAATTCGACGACGGTGAGATCATCGCCGATGCGGACAAGAACATCTGCAACCTTTGCGGTCAGACCGATATTGAATTGGCGGCAGCGGTATTGGCTCAGGCTCGCCTGTTTGTCGGCAATGACTCGGGACTGGCGCATCTGGCGGCAGCGATTGATATCCCTCTGGTAGTGCTCTCGGGAGCAGATAACCCGGCGGAAACATCGCCACTTTCCCGAAAAAAGACTGTTATCATAAAGGACCATCTTGACTGTATTTCCTGCGTCAAAAACGCTTGTCCGCTACCGGGCGACCAATTCATGCGATGCATGCGCGGGATCACTGTTGATGAAGTGTTCAATGCGGCGTCCGTGCGCCTGGAGCGCACATGAGCAAAATCGGGATTATCGGGACAATCAACCGGGATTCGGTCCGCCTGGCTGATGGGACATTCAGAAAGGGCTGGGGCGGGATATTATATAATATCAGGACGTTTTCACAATTGCTGGGTGACGATAGTATAATTATCCCGGCATGTAAAGTTGGCGCCGACTGCCATGGTCGAATTATGGCGATCCTTAATTCCCTGCCGCAGGTCAGGACCGATCTGATTCAGAAAACACCAGGGAAAAACAATCACTGCTTTCTGACCTATACCGATATCGGAAACAAACAGGAGGTACTCGCAGGCGGTGTTTCTCCGTTGAAATACACGGATGTGGCCCCCCTTCAAGATTGCGAGATGATTCTGGTTAATTACATTTCCGGCAGGGATATTTATACCAGATCGTTGCAGAAGCTCAGGCGGCATTATTGTGGAGAAATTTATATTGACATTCATTCACTTACGCTGGGAAAACGGCGGGATGGTTCGCGCTTTTTGCGCACGCCGCCGGCCTGGTGGGAAGTGATTGCCGCCGGTGATTTCATCCAGGTTAACCGGTTGGAACTGGTCGGCTTGACTGGCAGCGTAGCTGCTGTTAAAAGTGACCAAAACGAAATCAAAAAGCGGGCCCGGCGGTTTTTTGAACTCCTGGGTGAGCGCAGGATTAATTGTGACAATAAAGTTCTTATTATTACCGACGGAGGGCGGGGTTGCTATTTGTCCTACCGAGGCAAAATGGATATGAAATTCCGCCATGTGCCGACGCTCAGGACAATTGCATATGGGGATACCACCGGCTGCGGCGACTGTTTCAGCGCCGGATTTATCGCAGGCTGGCTGACAAGCCGGACCCTGGTGTTTGCAGCCAGAGAGGCTAATCGGGCGGGCCAGAGACGGATACTGGGCACGCTTGGATGACTGGCGGTCATTTTTCATGGCCGCTGGAAAAACATCGGCGGCTCAGTCAGTTTCGGATTGCAGAATCGTTACCATATGAATGTGCCCTGGTGACGTAATATCCGATCCCGTCTGCATAGCTTGCATCCGGAGGTGCCGCGGCGACTGTCAAACCGCATTTTCGGGCGAAAATAATATGCTTGTCCCGATCGCATTTTTTTATTGACATTTTTATATTGGCCTTTAAATTATAATTGAATAGGCAGAATTCTATGAATTGCAATCAGGCTTGGTAGGGCTTCTAGGTTAATGCAGAGCAGCTGGGATTATATTCAGTTTTACCGTCAAATTAAAGTCTCCGCCATATTAATAACTAACCAAAAGCGTAGTCTTTAGACACATCCTCTGCGGCGGGTGTTAAGCTGTTGTGCTGCTTTAAGTAAACCGGAAAAGCATCGACAGAATAGGATCAACAGGGTTTTACAGCAGTAAAAAACTAACTCGAATTGGGCAACCGAAGGGAGGTGGTGACGAGAAAGCTATAAGGCTGATTTCGCAACGAGCGATTCCTCGTTGCAAATGTGCTGCCTGAATTTTTCCAGCGGCGGAGAAGTTCGGGTAATAAGTTGGGAACTCATTTTCGTCCTGAAAGGAGCTTTGACATGACGAAAAGACTATCGGCGCTGTGCATCCTCGCCTTGATGATCTGTGCCTTTCTGGCTGTTTCATCCTTCGGAATGAGCTTAGCCGATAAGAAAGAGTCTTTTGCAAAGGTCAAGATGGGAAGTGCTCCGGTATCCAAACTTGCCGGTGCCGAGAGAATTAACAATTATGTTTCTCCCGATCGCGATAACAATGGCCAGAGCCTGGGCTATGATAACGCTGCGGCTCCCGCTGCGGTTGGTCTGACCGTTGGTACCACCTCTTATTGTTATCAATCCAATTGCCGCATGAATCGCCAGATTGACTGGCGCGGTACTCAGGCGGTCCACATGGTCTGGATGGTTCAGTCGGATTACGTTCTTGGCGGTGATCGCGGAACAGCCTATGAGGCGTGGGACCCGGTTTTCGCTGATCTTATATTCAAAGGCCCGGATGGCGGCACCGATGTTCATCCGCGTCTTGGGGGCGGTGTCAACTATTCCGGATATGTTGGTCTGGATGCTGCGCCAGACGGCCGGGTAGTAATCGGCAATCATCATAATGAGGGTGCCGGCTACGCGTCAACCATCTGGTTTGACTTCTCGCCGCTGGGCGGCTTCTTCTCTCCGTATCAGACGAGGCTGCCAGATACAACGATGGCATATAGTGGGGCTGACACCAGCCAGTTTATATGGCCCTATACGGATTATCAGGTGAATGGCAATGATACCGTCGTGCACATCTTTGCACAAGAGACGTTGTCTGCGATCGCGGCTCCCCAAAAGATCCATTACTATCGCCACGTGGGGGGCATCAATGGCAGCTGGGACTACCCACCGCTGGTAGTGGATACGGTCTTTGACATAGCTCAAGTTGTGACCGCATCTCGCGTGAGCCAGAAAGTAGCGCTGGTCTGGGTGGCCAATCCGCCGGGGGTTCCGGGTGCTTCCGAATCGCTAAATCGGGGTCTGCAGCGTGTTAATGATCTCTTCTATATGATTTCCAACGACATGGGTGCGTCCTGGGGCCCGAAGTTTAACGTAACGAAGTTCGATTCGTCGCAGCCCGGCTGGGTGTTGCACGGTGACATTTCGGCCCTGATCGGTACTGATGACGCTTTGCATGTTATCTACGATGCTCGCGAGACCGCTCCCAGTCCGGCCGGCGGTCTGGGCACTTATCAGCACTTTTACGGATGCCGTCTGTTCCACTGGGATGATAATTCGAATTTGATTCGTGTGATTAAGGATGCCAACTGGGATCCGCCTTTTGCCGGCGACTGGTGCCATGGCGGCGCCTGGAACGAGATGAGTATCATCAAGATGCAGATCTCCGAATGTGACAACAAGTTCTATGCGCTGTTTGTCCAGTTCAATGATATCTTTGGCGGTATTGACGACGACTGCCACGAGCGGGCCTTTTCCAACAACGAGCCGTCCGGGACGGCCAACGGCGAGCTGTATATCTCGGTATCAAGCAATGCCGGCCTGAACTGGGATATCGCGCGGAACCTGACGAACTCGTATACCTCGCACTGCGACTCTGCCCCGGCCCTCGGCGGTACACTCGAGTGTGAGGCTGATAGTTGGCCGTCGATGTCCCGGTTCGGTATGGAAGTCACCACCGGTGACTTCAGCGGAGTGCCGGTGGTTGACCCGTCGGGCAGCTACTCCGGCAATCACTACCTGGATGTTTTATACATCAACGACAAGCATCCGGGCGGGCAGGTGCAGGATGCCGGTGTCTGGACGACCAACCCGGTGAAGTGGTTCCGGGTTCCCTGCGTGGAGCCGGTCCCCAACCCGGTGCTGGTGGTTACTCCCAGCTTCATCGGCGACCCGACCTGGACCGACCCGGGTATCCAGCTTGACACCACGATCAGACTGGAGAACATCGGTAACGCGCCGCTGAATATCTCGGCGACCACTGTGGTTGAGCTGACTGCGGGTTACAGCGGCTGGCTGAACTACACCCCGGAAATCACGGAGATTTCCGAGTTGGATCCGAACTACGCGGATATGACGCTTCAGATGAACTTTGGCGGTGTGATCACGGATGACGGTGTCGGTTTGGAAGGGATACTTATCTTTACCTCTGACTCCCCGACCACCCCGGATACGTTCACGGTCAGCCTGATTGTGGCAGACACCGTTCAGACCCCGGAGGTTGCCGTGATACATACCGCGTGCATGCCGCTGGCGCTGAACAACGCCGGTCAGCTTGGCCGTCTGGCCAATAATGTCAACCAGAACGTCAACATGAACTACTATGACGACTGCGATACCACCAATAACGGCGTTGACTATGCTGACGACAACGCGGCAGTGTATCTGTATGAAGCGGCCCCGTTCATTCTGCGGGTCAACGCAAGCGACGACACGGTTCTGAACACTTATATCTATAATGCCACCTGGCTGCAAAATGACGGTTTCCGTCCCCTGGAGGGACTGACGGTCGATTCTTCGCGTTCCGACTACCAGTATGCCTACACCGGCAAGTTTCTGACCAGGGACTCACTGATTGCCCTTGAGAGTGAGATGTATGCTCCGTCACATCCGGATTCCTGTGAATTCATGGTACAGCGGCTGAAGGTGTATCCGAACGCGGATCAGGACTTCACCGGTCTGTTCATCGGCGAGATTATGGATTGGGATGTTCCGTCGGACAGCGGGGTTGAGAACGGTACCGACTGGGATGCGTCCCGTCAGCTGATGTATATACATGGTGCGGAGTATGGTCCGGACAGTGTTGCAAACCAGGATTGTATTCTTGCCGACGATCGTTTGGGCGGTTTCGCGTATTATGCCGGGACGAGGATTCCGCACTACGTTGAGGATGCCTACAATGTCGACAGTTTCCCGGACATTCGGGGCATGTGGACCGGTTTGAATGCTGACTGGAACGCCAGCGGTTTCTTCCAGGCCGATGAGCTGTATGAGAAGATGGTCGGTTTCGGGGGATACGAGAAGTGGCAGTCGACCAATCCTGCGATGGAGGACTCGCTGTATCAGGATATTCACATGGTGTCGATCTTTGGCGAGTTTGACCTTGACAGCCAGGACACGCTGGTTTTCGTGAAGATCTTCTCGTGTTCGCGGACCGGTCTGACGTCTCTGCAGAGCAGCGTCGACAAGGCGCGGCAGTGGATTGAGGAGCATGAGCTTTTCGCCTGGCCTCCGCTGGAAGAGCCACCTCCTGAGAACTGCTGTCTCGAGCATGGGGTTCCCGGCGATGCCAACAGCGACGGAAAGATTAACCTGCTTGATATCCTGCAGCTCATCGCCTTCGTCTACCAGGAGCCGATTGGAGATCCGCCGAATCCTAACGGATGTAACGCTTTGCTTGATGCTACCGGAGACGGTACTGTTTCCACTCCGAAGATCAACCTCCTTGATATTCTGGATGAAATTGCCCACGTCTATCAGGAGCCGATCGGAGAACCGGTGCTGGTTTGTCCTCCGGACGCTAAGGCGCGGTAAGCGGGACTCAAAGCTCGCAGACATTAGCCTATTTCAGGAAGCTATCGTTTCGATAGCTTCCTTTTTATTTGGACCTTTCCCGAGAAAAAGGCGCCGCCCGCATGCGGGCTTTGAGCACCCGGCAGGCGCGGCTTCGGGTGGCAAGTAACTTGTTGTAATTAAAATTGTTGCAAGAAATCCACGGCAACCGCGAATGTTACTTGCTTTTGCGACGATCTCCTGATACCTTAGGGTCATCCATACCCGCGAAAACAGTCCGGACACAGATTATGGAGGTATAATGAAAAGTAAACTTGGAGATGCCCTGAACTGGCTGAAAGGCAAATCGGTTGATTATGCCGATTGCCGGTATGTCCGAAGAGAAGTTGAGTCGCTTCGGGTTACCGACGGCGTCGTTGACACCATGTCCCGAGATGTTGACGTTGGCGTGGGGATCCGGGTACTTCATAAGGGCGCCTGGGGATTCGCCGGGATTGCGTCAACCAAATCCGGTGATATCAGAAAAGCCGCCAACAGGGCGCTGCAGATTGCACGGGCCTCATTATCGGCCAAGAAGACTGATGTCAGGCTGGCCGATCAGGAGGTTTTCAGGGATCATTACCGCTCGGGATTTGTCAAGGACCCATTCGGGATTCCGCTCAATGAGAAAGTCGGTTTGCTTCTTGAGTTGTCCGATCACCTTAAGACCGATCAGCGAATTAAGACCGCGGAATCCTCAATGGATTTCTTCAAAACCAACAAGATTTTCTGTTCAACCGAAGGGGCCGAAATCGAGCAGGATATTGTCGAGTCCGGTGCCGGCTTCAGTGTTATCGCGTACGACGGCAATGAGGTGCAAAAGCGATCTTACCCGAATTCTCATCGGGGTGATTTTGCGGCCCGTGGTTACGAATTTGTTGAAGAGATGAGCATGCTTGATCATGTCGAACGCGTCAGGGAGGAGGCTATCGCACTGCTTTCCGCCGACGCCTGTCCCGACACGGAAACTGATATTATCATTTGCGGATCGCAGATGGCACTGCAGGTGCACGAATCATGCGGGCACCCGACCGAGCTGGATCGGGTGCTGGGGACCGAAATCTCACTTGCCGGCGGGTCTTTTATGGAACTGGATGGTCTGGGCAAGCTTAAGTACGGAGCCGATATCGTCAATATTTACGCGGACGCCACAATCGCAGGTGGGCTGGGAAGTTTCGGATACGACGACGAAGGGGTCAGGGCTCAGCGCTCACCGATTGTCGAAAACGGCATCCATGTCGGTTATCTCAGCAGCCGCGAAACCGCGCCCGTGATTGGCCGGCAATCAAACGGCACGATGCGTGCTGACGGCTGGAACCGGATTCCGCTTATTCGCATGACCAACATTAATCTTGAACCGGGGGAGTGGGAGCTGGATGATCTGATTGCCGACACCGAAAGCGGAATATTCTTCGACGCCAACAAGTCCTGGTCAATCGACGACAAGCGGTTGAATTTTCAGTTTGGCGTCGAGTGTGCCTGGGAGATAAAGGACGGCAAACGGGGTCGCATGTTCAAAAATCCCCTGTATACCGGGATGACCCCGAAGTTCTGGAACTCCTGCGACGCGATCTGTAATCGTAATCACTGGCATGTCTGGGGAGTTCCCAATTGCGGCAAAGGGGAGCCGATGCAGACGGCGCACGTGGCACACGGCACGGCCCCGGCCAGATTCCGCAATGTGAAAGTGGGGGTGAGCAAATGATAGGGAAAGACACACTCTTCACGACCTTTGAAAAAGTCGCCCGTTCAAGCAGGGCGGATGAAACGGAAATCGTATTTGTGGGCAACAGCACCGGTTTGACGCGTTATGCCAATTCAACGATTCACCAGAATGTTCATGAATCCGATGCAAAAATTTTGTTTCGATCCGTGATCGGGAAAAAAATCGGGGTAGCGTCGACCAATTCCATGGCAATCAATGACCTTCGGGCGACGCTGAAAAACTCCCTGGAAATAGCTAAATATCAGAAGGATAATGAGCATTTTTCCGGTCTGCCGGAACCGGAAACATATGCCTGTTTTGAAACCTGTTTCACCCCGACCTCGGAATATAAGCCAATGGACCGAGCCAGGATGATTAAAAAGATCTTTGTTCGGGCTAACCGCCGCAAGTTTACGGTAGCCGGATCTTTTTCAACCGGTGACGGCGAAATTGCGGTGTTCAATACCAGGGGTGTTCGTTGCTACCAGCCGGTTACGTCGGCTTCGATCAACATCGTTGCAATGTCGAACACGTCTTCCGGGTATGCGTCCGGGCTGTCCCGCAACGTCGAAGATATCGATCCGGTTGCACTGGCCGAGATTGCGGTTGAGAAGGCCTTCCGCTCGAAAAAGCCCAAGCCGCTTGAGGCCGGTGAATACGAGGTTATTCTTGAGCCTGCGGCGGTGGCGGAGATGATGGAATGGGTGAATTATATCGCGTTTGGCTCCAAGGCCTTCGAGGATAAAACCTCGTTCATGTCCAATACCATCGGGCAGAAAGTCATGGATGATTCCGTCACCATATATGATGATGGTAATGACTCCTTGGGAATCGCAATGCCTTTTGACTTCGAAGGGGTGCCAAAGCAGAAAGTCGTTTTTATCGACAAGGGAATTCCGCAGGGAGTGGTTTACGACCGGACCTCAGGAAATCGAGCCGGAGTTGCATCCACCGGTCACGCGCTTCCTGCCAATGAACAGGGCGAGGGGGCGCTCGCGCTGAATGTCTTCATGGCTCCGGGAGATAAGACCAGAGAGGAGATGCTCGCGTCTGTCCGGCGGGGCATTCTGGTTACCCGTTTCCACTATGTCAACGGCTATATTGATACCCCCAAGGCGATCCTGACCGGAATGACCAGGGATGGGACGTTCTGGATCGAGGATGGTCAGATCAAACACGGGATTAAAAACCTTCGTTTCACCGACTCAGTCCTGCGGGCCTTTTCCCAGATCAAGGGCATTTCACGGGATCGTCAATTGATTCCATCCTGGTGGGATGCCATCGGCTGCCTGGTAGTCCCCGCGCTACACCTGGGTTCATTTAAGTTTACGGGTACCACCGACTTCTAAGCTGAATGCCGCGCAAGAGCCCCGCCCTATCGGCGGGGCTTTATGTGCCGAATCCGTGTGTAATTGTCATCTTAGTGAAACCCTGAGTCTTTCTAGCCGTAATCAAGTAATGGAATCAGTGGATTGGGAAAGGAGAATATATGGTTAATATGAAACTGGTGGTGATAGGCCTGGCGCTGTTTTTCACACTGGTATTATTGTTTGTGGCTGGGGCCAGCTATGTCAAGGCTGATGAGATAATGGTAGATTTGCGCGATTTAGGAGAGGGGGATCTGGCCGTTGACGGCTTTGAGCTGAAAAGCAGGACCAGGCTAACCATCTATGCAGTCGGGGCGGAATCGGAAAATTCGGACGATATGTATGCTTACGGCTGGATTATCGTCACCGACACCCGGGAGCCGGTTTGGGTACTTAGTTCCGAAGACACGCGCCGATATGAGGGCTCCCGCAAGATTCGTGAGTATGAGGATGAGGTTACATTCAGTCCGGGCCGCTATGAAGTATACTATTATGTCGGTCAACCATATTCCCATTTTGGCAAATCGATCGATCTGGAGGATCTTGGCGACCTCTTTGACGCGATCGGAGTAATTTTCGACGATGGGGATGCCAAGTTATACCAGCATTACCCGGAAGATATTGAAGATTTGATGCTTACCATACGGGCACCAGAGGGTTCCTTTTCCAAGTTTAATCCGGTCAGCGAGCACATGCTCAACGCCGTCGTCGATTTCACCAAAGCTGATGACGATTTTTATAAGAAAAAGGGATTCACACTTGAAAAGGAACTTACCCTGCAGGTTCGCGCGATTGGAGAGTATTCCACTCAAGATCGGGTATTTGTGGACTACGGCTGGATAATTGACGCCGACAGCAGGAAGAAGGTCTGGAACATGGATAAGTGGAATACGGCATGGGCTGGCGGCGGCCGCAAGAATCGGGGATTTATTGGAGAGATTACGCTTCCGGCCGGCAATTACATTGCTGCTTATGCCACCGACGGCAGTCACGCTTTTGGAGAGTGGAATGTTCCCCCGCCGTATGATCCGCTATATTACGGATTGAACATTGCGGTCAGCAACAAGGACGATCTTGGCTACGTCGAGGATTATGAAGACACCTTCTCTGAGGCGGTCATTATTTCCCTGAAAAAGGTTCGAGATAACGTTTTCAAGCAGAAGGGATTCACCCTTGACAAGAGTACCGAGCTGCATATTTTTGCGATCGGAGAATTTGGATACAATGACGAATTTGTTGACTACGGATGGATCGAAAACCTCAAGGACAATGATATTGTCTGGGAGATGACCGAGGATAACACGGAGCATGCCGGAGGCGGCAAGAAGAATCGCAAATTTGACGGTGTGGTTACCCTCCCGGCCGGCAGCTATGTGGTGTATTACGCTTCCGATGGTTCCCACTCATACCGCCGCTGGAATACATCACCTCCCATTGATCAGGAAATGTGGGGAGTAACGATTTTCGGAGTGGGCAGGGATTTCGATCCCAAGTCGGTGCCGACCTTTGATGATCTTCCCGTCAATACGAAAATTCTGGCCGACATAACCGGAATTGGTGACGATGAGGAGATTCGTGAGCGTTTTACTCTCGACGAACCGCAGAAGGTGAAAATTTCGGCGCTGGGTGAGGGCAAAGGCGGCCGCATGTATGATTATGGCTGGATTGAAGATGCCAGAACCGGAGAAATCATCTGGGAGATGACATATCGCAAAACGAAACATGCCGGCGGCGCCAAGAAGAATCGCAAGGCCGACGCCAGTATTTACCTGGAAGCGGGTGAATATGTCGCCTATTACGTGACCGACGGTTCGCATTCATTCCCGGATTTTAACGCATCGCGTCCGGCGGCACCCCAGAAGTGGGGGATGATGATTACAAAGGTGGACTGACGGTTTTATCTCTTCCTTTCCCCGGCGGGATGTCTGTTTGCGACATTCCGCCGATTTTTTGATTGCTCTGATGTAATAATTTCGCCCCGCACCGGAGATGGCCGGGAGGTCAGGATATACAGGTTGGCTGCGGCGCGGGTGCTCGGACCGGAAAGGTAATCCTGATTGTCGTGCCGCTGCCCGGGGATGAATCAATGTGCAGTTCACCCTCGTGATTTTCGATGATACGTTTGCAGACCAGCAGTCCGAATCCGTGGCCGCCCTTTTTGGTCGTGAAGCGCTCTTTGAAAGCTCGATCCAGGTGTTCCGGGTCGAAGCCGCTGCCATTATCTTTGACACTGAGGGCGAAAGATTCATTGTCGAGGGAATGTTCGGTGCGAACACCAATGCGGCGAGACTCAGTTTCGGCCCGGTCGAGAGTTGCGTCGGCAGCGTTATTGATGAGGTTGTATAGCAATTGCTGGCACTGATTGACGTCGGCCAGACTGGTGATTTCGGTTGCCGTGCCCTCGAAGGTCAGATCGACGCTCTGGAAATTTTTCTGGGTCTTGAGAAAGTCGATGACATCCGCAACCAGGCGGTTAACCTGGCACAGTTCATAGTTGGGCTCCATCTTCGAAAAGCCCATTAAATCGGCGGTAAAT
>CP070796.1:2363316-2375482 GCA_020343475.1 Candidatus Zixiibacteriota bacterium | reverse complement strand
ACGAGGTATCTTCCGGCAGCGAAGAACGTCTGCTGTCGAAAAAGACCAGGAGAGAGAAAAAGATTGACTGGCGGGATGTCCTCATGGAAGAGGATGAGAACCTGAATGACTCATAAGGGAATCGTTGTCCGGGGGCACGGGAAAACCTTTATTGTTCGCTCGGAAGGTAAAGATATTTCTTGTGAGGTCAGGGGCAAAGTCAAACATGCTACCAGTGCAACCACTCCGGTCGCGGTCGGAGATGATGTTCTTATCTCCTTAAATTCTGAAAACACCGGCATGATTGAGGAAGTTGGCGAACGACGGACAATGCTCTTTCGTCCGGCCAAGAGTTCCGAGAGAAAAAGACAGGTCATTGCCGCCAATATCGATCAGCTGGCTGCAATTGTCTCGGTTAAGAGCCCGAGGCTTAAACCGGGACTGATTGACCGCTTCCTGATTGCCGCCGAGCTTGGCAATCTTGAGCCGGTGGTCGTTGTCAACAAAATCGATCTGGGGCGGCCGGATTTGCTGCCGGAACTGGAGCAAGGTTACACCAATCTGAATATTCCTATTTTCATCATTTCAGCATTGACCGGAGAGGGATTTAAGCAATTCGAAGAGGCGTTAGACAATCACAGGACAATTTTCGCCGGTCATTCCGGGGTGGGCAAATCTACGATCCTCAACCGCCTCTTACCGGATCTGGATCTCCGCGTGGGCGAGATCTCCAGTTCTACGGGAAAGGGGATTCACACCACCTCCCGGGTACAACTCTTCGAACTGAAGCGGGGCGGATTTGTGGTGGATACGCCGGGCTTGAAGGTGCTCGGATTGTGGAAGGTTGCAAAGGATGAAGTGGCAGGCTATTTCCCCGAATTTGGGAGTTATCTCGGGGACTGTCGATTCACCGGTTGCAGCCATACTCATGAACCTGATTGCGCCGTTAAAAAGGCTGTGGAGAACGGGCATATTGCTGAATTTCGGTACCTCAATTACCTTACAATCTACAATTCTCTGTAATCCGCAGGGGCTTTTTGACGGGCTTTTTGGTTGTGTTAAATGTCCCCGGAGATAAATTGTTTATGAAAACTGTCGAATTATTGAACAATGGGCTATTGCTATGGCATCTAATAATATAGAATTGCGAGTCGGTCTGGTTATCATTGCCGGTCTGGTGATTTTTGTCGGGGCCGTGATCTGGATCCAGGGATATCGATTCGGTAAACGAAATTATACGGTTACGGCTGTCTTTGACGAGGTCGGTTCCCTTTCGCCCGGCGACCCGGTAATGGTATCCGGGATTCGAAAAGGTAAAATCCGCTCAATGGATCTTATTAAGGATGGTGTCATTGTGACATTTATACTTGGCACGGACGTCATGCTGAAAGAAGATGCCACCGCAACCGTCAAAAATATCGGTTTAATGGGTGAGCGCTTTTTGGCGGTGACCCAGGGGAAATCCGATAAGCCGTTTGACCTTTCGGGCCCGATAATCGGCAGTTATGACACCGGGATTCCAGAAGTAATGGGTATGATGGGCGAGATGATTGCAGAACTCCGCAATCTGGTTTTGTCTTTAAAGGGTTCAATTGCTTCCGAAAAGAATCTCGAGAAATTGAGCACGACCATCGGCAATTTTGAGAACTTGTCCAAATCGCTTTCCGAATATATGTCGCGAAATCGTATCACCCTTGATAAGACAGCGGAAAACTTTTTAAAGGCCTCAGCGGAGTTGAAGAATATTGCGGTGATCAATGCCGGCCGGATTGATACCTTTATGACTCGAGTCGACAGCGCTTCAGTCCGTCTTGACACCGTTGTTGTAAATCTGGAGTACGTGGCTAAAACGGCGCGAGAATTTGCTCGGAATCTCAATGAGGGGGACGGAACATTGCAGCTGCTGGTCGATGATCGCAGGCTGTATGATGACCTAAGAAAAACAGCCGACAACATCGATGATCTTATAAACGATATTCGCGCCAATCCCCGCAAGTACATCAACTTCACTGTGGAGCTGTTCTGATGAGCAAGTTCAAGCTGGCATTGGGGCTGCATAATCATCAACCGGTCGGGAACTTTGACTCGGTTTTCGAAGAAGCACATACGCTGGCATATTTGCCCTTTATAAATCTTCTCAGGCAATTCAGTGCAGTAAAACTGTCACTGCACCAGTCCGGGATCCTGTGGGACTGGCAGGAGAAGCATCATCCCGATTATTTCGATCTGATAAAGGAGATGGTGCACGCCGGATGCATTGAACTGATGACCGGGGGATTTTACGAGCCGATTCTACCTTCGATACCGGATGTTGACAAGCTCGGCCAGATTGACCTGCTGAATCGGTATTTGCGTCGGCATTTTGGCGCCAGGCCGAACGGATTATGGCTGACCGAGCGGGTCTGGGAACCGCACTTGCCCGGGATTCTCAGCAAAGCCGGAATCGAATACCTTCCCGTTGATGACACTCATTTTCTTTATGCCGGTTTCGAAATTGACGATCTTCGCGGTATCTTTGTTACCGAGGAAGCGGGATGCACTATCAAACTTCTGCCGATCCAGAAAAGACTGCGTTATCTGGTTCCGTTCGCACCGGTTAAGAAAGTTGTTGAGGAACTGAAGCGCCAGGCCGAACGGGATCCCGAAGGTCTGGCCGTTTACGCCGATGACGGTGAGAAGTTCGGGGTCTGGCCGAAAACCAACCAACACTGTTACACTGATGGCTGGCTTGAGAGATTTTTCGAGGCCCTTTGCGCAAACGGGGACTGGTTGGAAGTTATCACCCTGGGGGAGGCGGCGCAGACGGAGTCCATGGGGCAAGCATACCTCCCGACCGCGTCGTACGCGGAAATGCTGCACTGGTCGCTTCCAGCCAAAGCCTTTATGGAATATGAGGAGCTGGAACGCTGGCTGAAGGAACATGAGAGTCTTGAGCGGTACGAACGCTTTATCCGCGGTGGCCACTGGCGGGGATTTCTGACCAAATACGACGAGGCTAACCTGATGCATAAGCGGATGCTGATGGTATCAAGACTGCTCGAGCAGTTCATTTGCGACCACCCGGAACGAGCGGAGGTAATTGATCAGGCACGGCGCCACCTGTATGCCGCCCAGTGCAACTGCCCGTACTGGCATGGGGTTTTTGGAGGATTATACCTGCCGCATCTTCGCCAGGCCATCTTCGAAAATATCATTAAAGCCGAGAAACTGCTGGCGGAAAAATCCAAAAAGGTCCTCGTTTCCGTATACGATTGCGACAGCGACGGAAGGGATGAAATCGTTGTCCGTTCCAGCTCGCTGGCGGCCATGTTCAAGCCATCTGCGGGAGGAATGCTGGTTGAGCTTGATAGTTATGAAAACAACTTCAATCTGACCGACACCCTGAGCCGTCGCCGGGAAGGATACCACCGGAAGCTGGCCAATGCTCAGCGCCCTGATGAGGTTATTGGTAGCGATGATACCGCTTCGATCCATGATATTGTCTGGACCAAGGAAGAAGGGCTCGATAAACTGCTGACCGAAGACTGGCATCTGAAGCGCTGTTTTATTGATCACTTTCTCGGCCCCCAGGCCAGCCTTGAGGGATTTCAGATGGGGCAGATCAGCGATGAAGGTGACTATGTGCTGGGGTGCTATGAAATCATTCAGGATACCGGGACGGCGACGGTTGTGCTCCGGCGGCGCGGGCATCTCTGGCGCTTTGAGGGATCCAAATCGGTCATTCTGGAGAAGCGCTTTTATTTCGGGGCCGGTTCGGAAACCGTCTCGGTCAATTACCTGCTTACCGCCGAGCATGAAGACATTTCGGGGGTTCGACTGGCGGTTGAAAACAATTTCAATTTCCAGGCCGGGCATGCTGATGATCGTTATGTGCTTTATAACGGCAAAAGGAAAGAAGACAGCTATCTTGATGCGATTGTCACGCATACCGGCTGCCATACGGTTGTATTGCGTGATGACTGGCGCCGCCTGGCAGTTGCCATGAGCTTTGACAAGAAGGCCGAAGTCTGGCAGGTGCCGATCTTTACGATTTCTCTTTCCGAGGGCGGTTTCGAGAAGGTGTACCAGGGGACGTCGCTGGCATCGATTTTTACCACTGATCTGAAACGGGGCGTTCCGTTTGAAGTCACTATCATGCTCTTCGCAGGTAAAATTGAAAATATGCCGCGGCGTTTTTTTCGTGCCGGGACAGAAGTAGCTGTCGGACCGTGACAGCCCTAGTCTCTATCGGATAAGGCGATTTCTCTTTATCTCCCGATATATTGAACTGGCGATTAACCGGTGTCCAGCCTGAGTTGGATGGCAGTGATCGATGAAGAGACGTTCGCCGCCGTTGTCGGCAAAGATTCCCGGTAGATCTATCACCAATATCATCTTTCTCGCCGCATATCGATCAATCATCTCCCGGTATGTTTTCTTGATGCGAAGCGAGAAAAAATCTGCCTGCAGGGCGGAATCGAGATATATCGCGGCGGTGGTGCTGTCGAACCGCGGTGCAGAGGCTCCGGAATCCGCTGTAAGCAGGTTTATGCCGATGTTGTACAAAAATGGCGAACCGGCCGCGATAATAGCATAGCCGTTTTCGCCACGATGATTTTTCGCGTACTGTTCCCGAGCCGTCCTGAGATAAAGGTCGGCCATGGAGTACCGCCGGTCTTCCCAGAATGACACGCCAAGATTGTTGAGCAGGACCGGGTCATTACCGCCTTTGTCAAGCATGCGGGTGTAGTAAGCAATTGCCTGTTTCGGTGTCAGTGAATCGAAATAAGCCGAGCGGAAAACCTCTCTGGTAAAGATGTCACCCCTGCCATAAAGTGAGCGAAAGCGTTCTTCACTGATGCAGTATTTAAGCGGTCTGCCGAGAATTGCCCCCATCTTTTCCGGAAAGATAAGCTGTCCGTTTTCGCCGGTTATATGTCGAAACAACCGAAATTGCAATCCGGCCGGCCAGAGAAGTGGTACCGGCGGCTTGAGAATGATCAGCGGGCAGTTATGCTCGCGGCATTGTGTGGCGATCTTATCGAGGTTCTCCGCGTACTGCTCGGGGGAGACCCGCACTGTCAACTGCTTCGTTTCAGGCGCGGTCTTACGCTCACGGGGCAAGAGAATACTCCTCAAGATGCGGTATAGCGCCAGATTTGCGAGCCCTTTTCGCACGCCGATCAGCCGCCGACCATGGAACAGCTCCCGGTCGGTCAATTCGCCCGAAATGGAGGCATCGTTATTTCCGCAGTAGAGGATAACTAGGTCCGGGCGATATGACCAGCCCCGGATTTTCAGCAACCGAACGATCTGCTCGCTGGTATAGCCGGATACGGAGGCGTTGACCAGTTCAATATTCCTTAGACCCAGGTATTCCTGTTCAAGCATTGCCCGCAGCTGTTCACCGAAAGCCAGTCGGCGTTCTTTGAGGCCGTGTCCAACCGGCGAGGAATCTCCCAGAAGAAGAATGCGAAAGGTGTTTGAAGTTTTCTTTTGGGTAACCTGACCACCGAGAAGATGATCGGAATTGGTCCTGATCAGCGGATTATTCAGGTTGGCTCTGAATCGCCAGAGCAGGTCGGGGTCGGGCTCATGCCAGTCGAAAAACGACCTGAAAAACTCTGCCTGCCAGCCTTTGGGCTGCCTTCCGGCCGAGGCCTCACGGCTCAGATGCGACTCCAGGGTGCGGGATGTTATCTCCAGTATGCCCAGCACGGCAACAAAGATAACGATTGCGAACAGCGGTTTTTTGCTCATCGGCCTGATCTCTCGGTTTTCGGTCGTGTTTAAGGAAATATAAATAACTGCTTCCCGCCATGAGTATTTTTATATATATTCAGCGTGATGGATTTCCCGCAGGCGTTTCTGGACGTATTGCACGCCGCCAAACGGGTGGTGGTACTCACCGGGGCCGGTATTTCCAAGGAATCCGGTGTGCCAACCTTTCGCGATAAGGACGGTCTGTGGGCAAGATATGACCCCCTGGAGCTGGCCACGGTGCAGGCGTTTCTGGATAATCCCAGGCTGGTCTGGGAATGGTATCTCTATCGGCGTAACCTGATCCGAGATGTTTCTCCCAATCCGGGCCACCTGGCACTGGTTGAAATTGAAAAACACTATGATGATTTCACCCTGATTACGCAGAATGTCGACGGACTGCACCGCCGTGCCGGATCGGAAAATATCCTGGAACTTCACGGCAATATCGTTTTGAGCAAGTGCTTTGAGTGCGGGGCGCGGTTTGACGGCGAGGTTACCCTTGAAGGCGGAGGATTACCGTCCTGTCACTGCGGCGGCAGAATTCGGCCGGATGTCGTCTGGTTCGGCGAAACATTGCCTGAAAAGGCTCTCAGCGGTGCCTTTGAAGCGACGAATCGGGCGGAATTGTTCTTATCAATCGGGACCTCGGCGCTGGTCCACCCGGCGGCATCAATGCCGCTGGTGGCCAAACAAATCGGCGCTTATCTGGTGGAAGTTAATCTCGAACCGACTCCGCTGACCGGCGTCTGTGACTTTTATGTCCACGGGAAATCGGGTGAGATATTACCGGAGATTGTCAAAAGGCTTGGCCCATGAAACAGCAGTTGCCGGAGGAAATCGCCGCAGTCGGGCAGAGACTCTTCAGGACATTAGACAGTTGCGAGTTATGCCCAATGGAGTGTCGTGTCAACCGGCTCGAGGGTGAAACCGGGGAGTGCGGCTGCACCGCCGAGTTGAAGGTTGCCAGCTGCAATCTTCACTTCGGCGAAGAACCGCCGCTTTCCGGCGGCGGGGGCTCGGGCACGATTTTCCTGTCGGGATGCTCACTGTCCTGCCGGTACTGTCAGAATTATCCGATATCCCAGCTGATAACCGGATCCATTTCCTCAGTCGACGAATTGAAAACAGACATGCTTGCCCTTCAGAGACGAGGCGCGGAGAATATAAATTTCGTTACCCCCGATCATATGCTTCCTATGATTCTCATGGCACTCGGGCAGGCCAAAGCGGACGGGCTGGGACTGCCAATTGTCTACAACTGTTCGGGGTATATGAAAATGGAGATCGCCCGGCTGCTGGACGGTATAATAGACATATACCTGGTCGATATGAGATATGATGACGACGCCACTGCAAAAGCATATTCAGGTTGCGAGAAATACGTTGAGCACAATCGGGCCGCGGTAAAGGAAATGTACCGTCAGGTGGGAGCACTTGTTGTCAATAAATACGGCCTTGCGACATCGGGGGTGATTGTCAGACATCTGGTTTTGCCGGAAAATCTCTCGGGCTCCGCCGGGATATTCAATTTTCTGGCTGAGGAGGTTTCGCCGGATATTTACGTATCACTTATGAGCCAGTATTTTCCCGCCCATAAGGCGGTGGGCGATGAGAAAATCGGGCGGAGGATACGTGCCCGGGAGTATCAAGCAGCGGTCGATGCTTTTTATCAGGCCGGTCTGAAAAACGGATATATGCAGGATACGGCTTATGAGTCGGTTTAACAGGTTCGCAATTCTGGTGGCGCTGATAGCGTTTTTTTCCGGGTGTGTTTACTATAATACATTTTATCTGGCGCGAAAATCGTTTAACGAAGCCGAATCGAAACGGAAGGAGCTGGCTCGCGGGCAATCGGCGCGCGGCCTGGCCGGCATGTATAAGAAGGCGATCGAAAAGTCGGATAAGGTTCTGGAAAAACATCCCAATTCAAAATGGTTTGATGATGCGTTGTATGTAAACGGAGTGTCGCATTTTTACCTGGAAAACTATATCAAGTCGGAAAGACGGTTTCGGGAGTTGATCGCCAATTTCCCGGAATCGAAATATGTCAAGGACGCGCGCGTGTATCTGGCAATGTCCAAGCTTGAGCTTGGTGATGTCGCTGATGCAATGGTGCTTTTTGAGGAACTGTATTCGGAAAGCCGAGAAAAGGAAATTAAGGCCAAAGCGGCGCTGGCGTTGGGAGAGTATTATTTCGGCGAAAAAGACTATGAGGCAGCCAAACCGTATTTTCGGTCTCTGATCGATTCCCTCGGTTCAGATGAAGACCGGTTGAAGGCACAGGCATACCTTGCGGACGGGGAATTCGCGCGTTTCAATTTCAACGACGCTCTTGCAGGTTATGAGGAAATCCTGGATATGGAAGCCGATACCCGGGAGAAATTCAGGGCGCATTACAGAATAGGGGAGTGCTACTACTCCCTTGGAGATATTGAAGCCGGTCTTGAAACGTACAATTATCTGGCCGAGGATGAAATGTTTTATGACTCGCTGGGGGCGGTGAAGCTGATGATAGCCTGGGGGTACGAGCTGGACGGTGATCTGGTGCTGGCCGAGGATGTCTACAAGGAGGTCGCGGTTGAATACCCCCGGAAGAAGGAAGGCGCAATTGCAAATTTCAGCCTGGGACTTATTTACCAGTATGATTATGAAGACTACAAAAAAGCCAAGGAGTATTACGATAAGGCCAAAACCGGCGGCGCCGCGAGCGGTATTTATCAGGAGGCTTTGCAGCGTTCCACCGATATTGGGAAACTGGAGGAATATTCGCGGCGGCAGGAATTCGACACCACCGCTACCCAGGAAGATTTTGACAACGCCGCCCTGACGCAATACCTCCTGGCGGAACTGTATGTCACTCAGCTAAGCAAACCGGATTCAGCTCTGCAGGAGTTTCAATATATTATGGATGATTTTCCCGAAACCTATATTGCCCCTAAGGCTATGATAGCCACCGCGCTTTTGTATCGGGATTATTACGATGATACCCTATCCTTTGATACCACTCTGCGGGCGGTTTTGCGAGACTACCCGAGATCCGACCACATTCCCGAGGCAATCGATCTTCTGGGCCTGGCCGGAACCAGGGCTGACACCGGCTATGCCGAAAGCTTCTATAAACGGGCAGAGTATTTTCTCTTTGACGAACAAAATCTTGATTCGGCACGATATTACTTACAGCTTGTCATTGACAGTTTTCCCCGCTCCTACATAAATGTCCAGGCCCGATATGCCAAAATCTGGCTAACTGAGACCTATGATCCTCCGGGGGATTCAAGCGTTTACTATGCGTACAGCAGTTTTCTGGATTCATTTCCGCGAGATGATTTTACCACGGCGGCTGAAAAGAAGATCAGGTTGCAGGCGCGACCGAAGCGGCAGATTTTCGAGGATGTTGAAGATTCGACGGTGGTTGCATCCGGAGAGACGGAAGGTGACAGCACCGCGGCCGCTGACAGCACATATTTGACACCGGAAGAGAAGTACTATATTGACGCGGATGGGAACAAGATATACAATGTCCAGGAGTCGCCGATTAAAGTTGATAAGGAATTTCGATATCCTCCCGCGGCCTATTACCTGGATTTTGAAGGCTATCTGTATGTCCAGGTCCGGATTGACGCTTTTGGCGACATCATCGACGCGCGTCTGATGAATCCGACGCCATCGGAGGAGCTCAATGAAGAAGTGATGGAAACCGTATATTCCTCGCATTTCAATACCGGCTGGATTCCACCGGAGTTATTTGACACCTGGTTCGTTTACAAGTATTATATTCAATTGCCAAGCAGTTTGAGATGAGCGGGATTGTCGAAGAATACACCATGGTGATCAGGGTATTCGACCTGAAACGGGGGTATTTCAGGCTGACGCTCGCGCCCTTTTCCAAAGTGCGGTCAATCAGGCCCGGTCAGTTTATTCATGTCAAAGTTCCAAATTGCGGGGTGTATTTCCGGCGCGCCTTCTCGGTGTATGATGTTGACCGTCAGAATCGTTCGATTGACATCGTTTTTAAAGTCCTGGGACGGGGTACCGCCGCGCTGGCGAGAGTCTGCCGGGGTGAGAGTATGAATATCCTGGGGCCCCTGGGCTCCGGTTTCACGATGCCGTCGCGCCGGGAGACAGCCGTGCTGGTTGCCGGCGGAATAGGCATGCCGCCGATGTATTTGCTCGCCAGGTGCCTGGTTGAAAAGGGATTCAACCCGGAAAAAATCCTGTTCTTCTATGGTGGCAACGAACGAGGTGATCTGGTGGATCTGGCCCGGATACGGAAACTCGGCACCAAGGTTATTCCGGCTACGGTCGACGGCTCTTATGGATTTAAGGGAATGGTGACCGACGCCGTCGCGGAGGCGCTTGCAGCCGGCCCGGGCCGAGTGCGGATGTATGCCTGCGGCCCGGAACCGATGCTTCGGACAATCGACGAAATGGCGAAGTTGAAGGAAATTCCCGGGCAGGTTTCGCTGGAAGCGCCAATGCCTTGCGGGATCGGGATCTGCCTGGGATGTATCAAGCCGCTTCGCGAGGGCGGGTACACCCGGGTTTGCCGAGATGGACCGGTTTATGAGATGGGAAAGGTCATCATATGACCCCGGATTTATCAGTTGAAATTGCCGGGACAAAATTCAATAACCCGATTCTAACGGCGTCAGGTACCTGCGGTTACGGAGAAGAACTGGCCGATGTTTTCAACCTGTCCGAACTTGGCGGGATCGTGACCAAGACGATCACCCTGATGCCGCGAGCAGGTCATCCGCCGCCGCGAATCGCCGAAGCCAGCGCCGGGATGCTTAATGCAATCGGTCTGGCGAATGTCGGGGTGGACAGGTTTATCGAAGAGAAGCTGCCATTCCTGGAAAAGTATGACACCAGGGTGGTGGTCAATATTGCCGGATGGAGAATGAAGGATTATGTCGACCTGGCTGCTCGCCTGACGGACTGCCAGCGTGCGGATATGGTGGAACTGAACTTCTCCTGTCCCAATGTTGAAATGGGCATGGAGATTGCCACCAATGCGGCTCTTGCCGAGAAGGCGGTCGCGGCGGTAAAAAAGGTCTTTCCCCGCCCGGTGATTGCAAAGCTATCGCCCAACGTGACCGATATTGCCGAGATTGCCCGGGCCTGCGAGGCCGGGGGAGCGGATGCTCTCTCGCTGATCAATACCCTGGTGGGTATGGCGGTTGATATTGAAACCTATTACCCGCGCCTGACCAACAACACCGGCGGGCTGTCTGGCCCGGCAATCAAGCCGGTGGCGCTGGCAATGGTGCATAAGGTATATCAGGCGGTCGAAATCCCGATTATCGGTATCGGCGGGATTGCTGATTATGGCGATGTGATCGAGTTTTTCCTGTGCGGTGCGGCAGCGGTGCAGATCGGGACATCCCTGTTTGTGGAACCGACCGCTCCGATCAAGATAATGAAGGATTTGAAAAAATATCTGTCAGAGCGCGGACTGCGAAATATTAGAGAGCTGACAGGACAGGTGAGGACATATCAATGAGTGCTGCCGGTGAATTACAGAAGGTTCAGGAAAATAACAATTCTTTAATCTGTGTCGGGCTTGATCTGGACCGCAAGCGCATAAATCCAAAATACACCGCCACTATCAAGGGGCTGTACGATTTTGCGGAACGGATTATTGACGCCACGTCAGATATTGTCTGCGCCTATAAACCCAATGTCGCTTTCTTTGAGGAGCTGGGCCCGGAGGGATTTTCGCTTCTGGAGAAAGTGGTCAAACGAATTCCCGACACGGTGAAAGTCATCATTGATCATAAAATGGGTGATATCGGCAATACCGCCGCCCATTATGCCACGGCGATGTTTGAGCGATTTGGCGCCGACTGGGTGACGCTCAATCCGTACATGGGCTACGACGCCATCAGGCCATTCCTGGATTACAAGGAGAAGGGCGCCTTTGTGCTTTGCCTGACGTCAAATCCCGGCAGTCGCGACTTCCAATTCATGCATGTCGTCGATAAGCCGATTTTCATGTACGTTGCGGAAAAAGTTGCGTACTGGGATAAGGAGCAGAATCTCGGCTTGGTGGTCGGGGCCACTCATCCCCAGCAGCTGCGCAATATCCGCGAGGTCGCAAAATACGTCCCGATTCTCATCCCGGGGATTGGCGCCCAGGGCGGCGACATGGAACAGGCAGTGCTGGCCGGGACGGTAGATTTCACCAGGATTGCGGTGATTAACGTCTCCCGCTCGGTGCTGTTTGCCTCGCAGGAGGATGACTTCGACAAGGCCGCCCGCGCCGAGGTCGAAAAGCTCAACGCTGCCGTCAATAAGCTTCGCGAAGAGAAGTCAGGTTCGTAGTCTTATAAATTCACGGGACAGGAGCAGCTCGGCCTGTCCCCCCTTTTGTCTGGCTTCATAATCATATAATTGCCAACAACTTGCCACTGAAAAAGGCAAAATAATGCAGTGGTACTTTCAT
>CP070796.1:2315578-2363216 GCA_020343475.1 Candidatus Zixiibacteriota bacterium | reverse complement strand
CAGTATCGAATCGTTTGCCGAATCCTATATTCGGCGCCGCGCCATTCGCCACATGGAAAAAGGACGGGTGGTTGTCCTTGCCGCCGGAACTGGGAATCCGTACTTTACCACCGATACAGCTGCAGCATTGCGCGCCAAAGAAACCCAGGCCAATGTTCTGATTAAGGCAACCAAAGTTGACGGTGTATATTCGGATGATCCCGTAACCAATCCCAACGCGAAACGATTCGCCAGTCTGACTTATATGGACGTCGTCACAAAAGAGTTGGGAGTTATGGATCTGACTGCAATTGCCCTATGCAAAGACAATAAAATTCCGATTATCGTCTTCAACATGAGCCGGCCCGGCGATTTGAGAAGAATCGTTCTGGGCGAGCAGGTCGGGACGCTGGTATCGTAGAGAGACCATAATGCTAGTTTTACGAGAGTCAAAGGAGAACTCCTATGACTGATAAAGTGTTTACCGAAACCGAAGACCGAATGAAGAAAAGCTATGAAACCATCAAAAAGGGTTTCATGTCTCTGCGGACCGGAAAGGCGTCCGCATCACTTCTTGAAGGTGTCAGGGTTGATTACCACGGCACCATTATGCCGCTTACTCAGCTATCTTCGATATCGGTGCCGGAGCCCCGCCTGCTGATTGTACAATGTTGGGACAAGGAAATTGTCGGCGAGGTGGCGAAAGCAATCCAGAAAGCAGATCTCGGTCTCAATCCGCTTGCCGAGGGCAATATTATCCGCCTGCCGATTCCCCCGCTGAATGAAGAGCGCCGCAAAGAACTGGTCAAGCACTGTCGAAAGATGGCCGAAGAAGGCAAGGTCGCCATTAGAAACGTTCGCCGCGATGCCAACGACTTCCTGAAGAAGGCGGAGAAAAACAAGGAAATCTCGGAAGACCAGCTAAAGCGAGGCTCCGAGGAAATCCAGGAACTGACCGACAAGTATATCGAATTGATTGATAATCTTATGGAAGACAAAGAAAAAGAGATCATGGAAGTATAATTCGCCGAAAATCTGTCTGTTTTATCCGCCGGCGGCCCGATGGCATGCCGGCTTTTTTTATGAAAGCTGAGATGAATCGCAGTCACCCGGGGACTTGAATTAATGATGCCGGTGTCCCGGCAAGTTAAACTGCCGAAATAAATTGACAATTGAGGAAGATTGAAATATATTTGGTGTCTTATGGCAAGGCTGGTGTGAATATTTTCACAAAAATTGCCATAAGAGGAATTGGAATGGGAGATTTCAAAAAAACAGGAGCTTTTTATGGCTGACGTGACAGAATATGAGAATTATATCAACGGAGAATGGGTTAAATGCCGGTCCGGCGAAACCTTCGAGAACCGCAATCCCGCTCAGACTGATGAGATCGTTGGTATTTTTCAGCAGTCACGTGCTGCTGACGTTAATGATGCCGTCGCGGCCGCCAAGGAAGCATATAAAAAGTGGCGCCTGGTTCCGGCTCCGAAACGTGCAGAAATTCTCCTGCGTATCACAGATCGCCTGGTCAAGGAAAAAGAGCGCTGTTCCCGTGATATGACCCGCGAAATGGGCAAGATCCTCAAGGAAACCCGCGGCGATGTCCAGGAAGCAATCGACCTGGGATATTATATGGTCGGAGAAGGCCGGCGGCAGTTAGGGTACACAACTCCCTCGGAACTGCCCAATAAATTCAATATGTGCATCCGTCAGCCGCTCGGCGTTTGCGGCTTGATCACACCGTGGAATTTCCCCATGGCCATTCCGTCATGGAAGATGATGCCGGCGCTGGTTCTTGGCAATACCATTGTCATTAAGCCGGCGACTGATACCCCGCTGTCGGTGTACAACTATGTTAAGATTTTTGAAGAAGAGGGACTTCCCCGTGGGGTGGTAAATATCGTGACCGGTTCGGGAAGAAATGTCGGCGAACCGCTCATGACTCACAAGGATGTTTCATGTGTCAGCTTCACGGGCTCGACCGAAGTTGGCCGCAGGATCTCAGAGGCCTGCGCCGCTGACTTCAAACACTGCCACCTGGAGATGGGGGGCAAGAACTGCATTTTCATTATGAATGATGCCGACATTGACCTGGCGGTTGAGGGTGCTCTCTGGGGCGCTTTCGGCACCACCGGGCAGAGATGCACCGCGTCGTCCCGCCTGATCGTGCACAGGGATGTTATCAAGGAGTTTACCGACAAGCTGGTAGCCAGGGCCAACGGACTTAAGGTGGGGAATGGCCTGGATGAAACAGTAGACATGGGGCCGGCAATCAACGAAAGCCAGATAAACACGGTCCTTAACTACATTGATATCGGCAAGAATGAAGATGGTGCAAAATTGCTCTGCGGCGGCGAGCGGCTCACCGGGGGAGAATACGACAAAGGCTTTTTCACCATGCCGACAGTATTTGGTGATGTGACCTCCGATATGAGAATTTTCCAGGAAGAGATTTTCGGTTCCGTAACTTCCATTACCGAATGCGCTTCCTTTGAGGATGGCATCGGCCTCTGCAATAATACCGCGTACGGTCTTTCGGCATCGATCTATACCCGTGACGTGAATAAAGCTTTTGCCGCCATGAGGGACGTCTACACCGGCATCTTTTACGTAAATGCCCCGACCATTGGTGCCGAGGTCCACCTGCCTTTTGGCGGCGTCAAGGATACCGGGAACGGTCATCGTGAAGCCGGTATCGCCGGGCTGGATGTTTTCTCGGAGTGGAAGTCGGTATATATTGACTTTTCCGGTAAGATGCAGAAAGCACAGATCGACAATAACTGATTGCCGGTGCGCCCGGCATTTTAAGCTTGATGCAGATGAACCATGAAACGCTGCATGTATAGAACGATTCACCGGAGCATCACCATGATGCTGGCCGTGATCCAGTATATATGGCTGCTGTTGCATATAAGCCCGCATCTTACTTGTCATATGGTAACCGAATACGATACGCTTTAAGCAAAAGAATCAGGTGGAGAATACAGATGGCGAAGAAGAGAATTATCATCATGGGAGCAGCCGGGAGGGACTTCCATAACTTCAACGTCCTTTATCGTGATAATAAGACTGTCGAGGTTGTGGCCTTTACCGCCTCACAAATTCCGGACATCGATAAGCGAAAGTATCCGGCGGTGCTGGCCGGCAAGCTATATCCTCGAGGAATCCCAATTCACCCGGAGGAAAACCTGCTGGAGCTTATCAAGAAACATAAGGTTGACGAGGTCGTCTTCTCATATTCCGACGTGCCATACAATTATGTCATGGATAAGGCGGCTTATGTTATTGCCATGGGTGCCCGCTTTTCGTTAGAGGGTTCGCGGTCGACCATGATCGATTCGAAAAAACCGGTTGTGGCGGTATGTGCAACCCGCACCGGATGCGGAAAATCGCAGACCACTCGTCGGGTTGCCGAGGCGCTGCAGGAAATGGAATTTAAAGTGGTTGTCATTCGTCACCCCATGCCGTACGGTAACCTGGCCAGACAGGCCTGTCAGCGGTTCGCCACCTATAGCGACCTCGACAAGCATGAATGCACCATTGAAGAACGGGAAGAGTACGAGCCGCATCTTGATCGCGGCGTAGTCGTGTATGCCGGCATCGACTATGAAATGATCCTTCGCAAGGCGGAGAAAGAAGCCGATGTGATTCTCTGGGATGGCGGCAACAATGATATGTCCTTCTGCCGGCCTGACCTGCAGATTACGGTGGTTGATCCGCATCGGCCGGGACACGAGATCGAGTATTACCCCGGCCAGGTAAATTTTATGATTGCCGACGTGATTGTCATCAATAAGATTGATACGGCGCAACCTGAAAATGTCAGAGAAGTGCGCCGGAATATCCAGGCCTACAATCCGACTGCCGTCGTCGTGGATGCGGCCTCGCCGGTCAGGATTGATGATCCGTCCAGGATCCGCGGGAAGAAGGTTCTGATTATTGAAGACGGACCGACCACGACGCATGGTGAAATGGAATATGGCGCGGGAATGATGGCAGCTGTAAAGTACGGCGCGGAAGAGGCAGTTGATCCCCGCCCCTATACGGTAGGCTCGATTACTGATACCTTTGAAATGTACCCCGAAATCGGCCCGCTGCTGCCGGCCATGGGGTACTTCGGTAAGCAGCTTCAGGATCTACGCAAGACCATTGACCGGGTAGAATGCGATGCGGTGGTGGTTGCCACCCCGATCGATCTGACTCGAATCATCAAGATCAAAAAGCCGTACGTGCGGGTTTATTATGATCTGCAGGAAATCGGGACACCGGATCTGCCTGAGATTCTGCACTCACATTTCACGGGTGCTAAAAAAAGACGGCTGAAAGGAAAAAAGAAATAAATCATGACCCCAACCGGCTGCAAATCTGCGGTTATTGCGCTCGGCGGCAATGCCATTACTCAACCGGAAATTGAAGATACCATAGCCAACCAATTCTCCAATACCCGTCAGTCGCTTGACGGCATTGTAGATCTGGCGCGCGCCGGGTATAAACTGGCAATTTCACACGGCAACGGCCCGCAGGTCGGAAACGCTATCCTCCGGGTAGAACTGGCCCGGGGCAAGGCACCCATCCTGCCTTTGGGTATTTGTGTCGCTGATACCGGTGGCGGCATGGGATATATGATCCAGCAATCACTTCAGAATCGGCTCAAAAGGGAGGGGATTAATCGGTCAGTGGTGACGATTATCTCCCAGGTTATCGTTGACAAGGATGATCCACAGATCGCCTCGCCGTCGAAATTTATCGGGCAGTTTTACACCGGAGAGGAAGCAAAACGCTTTTCCAGAGAGCGGAAATGGGTGATGAAACCTGATGCGAACCGGGGGTGGCGTCGAGTCGTCCCATCCCCGCAACCGCTTTCGGTTGTCGAGTCCGAGACGATCAGACTGCTTGTTGAAAGCGGCGCTATCGTCATTGCGGTTGGTGGCGGCGGCATTCCTGTCTATCTTGACGAACGTGGCAATTATGAAGGGCTGGACGCGGTCATCGATAAGGACTTGGCATCCGCCGTTCTGGCCCGGGATATTGCGTCGGAGATACTGATAATGCTGACCTCAATAGATAAGGTCGCGGTCAACTTTGGGAAAGAAACCGAGCGTCCCCTTGACAGGCTGACGCTTGCGGAAGCAAAAAAGCTTTACGCCGAGGGGCATTTCCCGCCCGGTTCAATGGGGCCGAAAATCACTGCCGCCATACAATTTATTGAAAACGGTGGGAAAGAAGTTGTTGTCACCTCCATCCAGAACGCCGGTCGGGCTCTCGATGGAAACGTGGGAACGAGGATTATTCCTGATTGATCATGTGCAAAATATCGGATCAGGTCGTCGCCGCCATCCTGACGCGGGGACAAATCTATGAAGTCGGCGGGGCCGTACGTGACAGTCTGCTGCACCGGGCCGTCCAGCCGGAAGACAGAGACTACCTGGTGTGTGGCATACCGTATCAGGAATTGTCCCGGATGTTGAAAGACTTCGGTAAGGTGGATCTGGTGGGACGTTCTTTCGGTGTTATCAAGTTTACTCAGTACCGTGATAATGATCGGTATACCTTTGATATTGCACTTCCCCGGCAGGAGTATTCGACCGGGGCGGGCCATCGGGAATTTGAAGTTTCCTTTGATTCCAACATTAGCATTGAAGAAGATTTGGGGCGCCGCGATTTTACCATCAACGCGATGGCCCTGTCTTTGGAGAATCAGGTGCTGATCGATCCTCACGGGGGGCAAATGGATCTGAAGAAGAAACAGATTCGCATGGTTTCCCTGCAGGCATTTCCGGAGGACCCGCTGCGAATGTTGCGCGCGGTTCAGTTTGCGGCGCGATATGAATTCGCTATCGAGCCGGAAACCTATGCCGCCCTGAAACAGCATGCAGATCTCATTCGAACGGTGTCGCCGGAACGCATAGCGGTCGAACTTAATAAACTTCTGGTCCTGGCAGAGAAACCATCGCTGGGCCTGCGGTTGATGCATGAGTCGGGTCTGTTGCGGGAGATTTTCCCGGAACTTGTGGAGACTGTCGGCGTTGATCAACCCGGCGGATACCACAAATATGACGTTTTTGAACACAGCATTCTGACGGTCGATTCAGCTCCACCGAGACTCTTGGTGCGTCTGGCAGCATTGTTTCATGACATCACCAAGCCTCAGACCAAATGTTTGACTGAAGACGGCGCGACTTTCTACGGACACGAGAAAACCGGCGCCCGGGTGACACAGGAGATTATGAAGCGGCTGCGCTATTCCGCTGACATGATCCGGGATGTCACTACTCTTGTGGATCGGCATATGTTTACCACTGCGGTTACCGGCAAGGGAATGCGGCGTTTGATCCGCCGTGTCGGGCAGTCTTTAATTTTCGACCTGCTTGATTTGCGCCGTGCCGATGTCATGGCGCAGGGCAAGGGCGGCAGCACTGATGACGTCGATGAATTCGAGGAAAATATCAGGGCGGAACTGGAACGAAGGCCGCCATTCGGAGTTGCCGATCTGGCCCTTGACGGTCATGATATTATGAACATTTTTAGAATACCACAGTCAGCGCTGGTGGGAGAAGTGCTGGGCTTTTTGCTGGAAAAAGTACTTGATGAACCGGAGGACAATACCAGGGAGAAACTGATCGAATACGCTCAATCGTTTCTGGCGAACAGAGAGAATAAGTAGAGTTGAATAAATATACATCTGGAGTGCACTAGATGAAAATCCACGAATACCAAGCCAAGGAGATTTTTGCTGCAGCCGGTATCCCGGTGCCGCGCGGCGAGGCCGTCTGCAACGTGGCCGAGGCGGTTGCGGTTGCCGAGTCGTACGGGCGGCCGGTTATGATAAAAGCCCAGGTTCATGTCGGCGGCAGGGGCAAGGCCGGGGGTGTGCAGTACGCCGAAAATGTCGAGGCGGTGCGGGTCTGGGCACAGAAAATACTTGGCATGGAAATCAAGGGACTTCGGGTCAATAAAGTCCTCATTACCGAGGCCGCCGACATCGTCAGTGAAACATATGTTGGCATCATTATTGACCGGGCAACCAAGGCTCCCGTTATTATGGTCTCAGCGGCCGGCGGTGTTGATATCGAAGAGGTGGCGGCCAGAACACCCGAAAAAATCCATAAGCTGGCGGTTGATCCAAGCGTTGGCCTGAAAATGTATCAGGCGCGTGATCTGGCCTTCCGGCTGTATCGGGATATCAAGCAGGTGCGGCAGGCTGCTGACATTATCATGAAGCTCTATGAGGTGTATTGGAAAGTCGATGCTTCGCTGGCGGAAATCAATCCCATGATTACCACGCCCGATAGCAAAGTGGTGGCGATTGACGCCAAGATCAATATTGATGATAACGGCCTTTTCCGTCAGAAGGAGATTGCGGCGCTGCGTGATCTTGATGCCGAAGATCCGGCCGAGGTGGACGCGCGCGAGGGGGATTTATCGTTTGTCAATCTCTCCGGGAATATCGGCTGTATTGTCAACGGTGCCGGATTGGCCATGGCAACCATGGATCTGGTTAAGCATTACGGCGGCGATCCGGCCAATTTCCTTGATATTGGCGGATCTTCAAATCCTCAGAAAGTCCTGACCGCGATGCGGATTATCCTGAGAAATCCTAATGTCCGGGCAATTCTTATCAATATTTTCGGCGGCATCACCCGCTGCGATGACGTCGCCACCGGCATTGTAATGGCGTATGAGGAACTCGGCCCGGAGGTTCCCATTGTTGTTCGCCTCACCGGCACCAATGAGGCACAGGCCATAAAGATACTCAAAAAGGTTAACCTCGAATCGGCAGAGACTCTTGACAGTGTCGTTAAGAAGGCAATTGAGCTCGCCGACCAAGATTCCGCCAGCGCAGGGAGGATCACATGAGTATTCTGATAGACAAACGAACCAGGGTTATTGTGCAGGGGATTACCGGGCGGGACGGTTCCTTCCACGCCAGGCAAATGAAGGACTACGGGACCGAGGTTGTCGGCGGCGTGACGCCGGGCAAAGGAGGCACCAAAGTGCACGGCATACCGGTCTTCAATTCCATGACGGAAGCAATTGAAAAAACCAGGGCCAATACCTCTGTAATCTATGTTCCTCCCGCATTTGCAGTTGATGCCATCTACGAAGCAGCAGATGCCGGCGTATCACTTATTGTATGTATTACCGAAGGAGTCCCGGCCAACGAAATGTTGAAGGTATATGACTATTTGAAAAAGAAGGGTGTCCGCTTGATCGGACCGAACTCTCCGGGATTGATTTCTACAGAGAAATCGAAAGTCGGTATAATGCCCGGGTCAGTTGTCAGGAAAGGCCCGGTTGGAGTGGTATCCCGCTCCGGCACGCTGACCTATGAAGCAATCTGGGCGCTGACCTGCGCCGGAATTGGCCAGACCACCTGTCTCGGTATCGGCGGCGACCAAATCATCGGCACCAGTTTTATTGACATCCTGGAGATGTTTGAAGCCGATAAGGCCACCAAGGCAGTGGTGATGATCGGAGAAATTGGCGGGACGGATGAGGAGGAAGCCGCCAAATTCATTAAGCGGAAAATGACCAAGCCGGTGGTCGGCTTTATTGCCGGTCGAATGGCTCCTCCGGGAAAGCGTATGGGGCATGCCGGTGCCATCATCTCCGGTGGCTCCGGTACTGCTGCTGATAAGATAAAAGCTCTTAATAGTGCCGGTATTCCGGTAGCGGCTTCACCGACGGAGATTCCTGAATTGATCAGGGGGAAACTGGCAAAAAGGAAGGCGGTTGCACCGAAGAAAACCAGGGTTTCCTCCAGAGCTAAAGCGACCGGGAAGACCGCGTCGAAAACCGGGCCCAAAGCTAAAGTAAAGAAGAGCACGTCAAGAAAGAAAAGATAGTCGCATGGTGGGTGCTGTCGACAGCGCCGAAGGAGTATTTCTATGAGTGACGAAGAGCCGAAACCAAAAGTTTCGGATGCGACGCCGGATGAGCAGAAGGTGACTGACCGTGATGCAGCCGCCGACAGGCCAGCCGGGATGAAAGCGTCGGATTACGTCAAGGGGGGAGTCCCTCCTCTTAATATATTTCTTCACTGGTGCAAAGCGTGCAATCTGTGTATCGCTTTCTGCCCGCAAAAGGTCCTCGAGCCTGACCGGGATGGCAAGCCGGTTTTGGCTCACCCCGAAAAATGTACACAATGTGCAATCTGCTGGCTTCATTGCCCGGATTTCGCCATAACATCTAATTATAAGTGAGGGGGGAGAGATGACAATGCAGAAGGCAATTGTTAAGATGTTGCAGGGCAATGAAGCTTGTGTTTACGGCGCGCTTTATGCCGGCGTGGAGTTTTTTGCCGGATATCCGATTACTCCCTCGACTGAGATTGCGGAAGGCATGGCGCGCGAATTGCCGAGGCGCGGGGGCAAATTCATTCAGATGGAGGATGAAATTGGCTCCATTGCCGCCGTGATTGGTGCTGCCAATGCCGGCTGTAAGGCGATGACCGCGACCTCGGGCCCCGGATTTTCCTTGATGCAGGAAAACATAGGATACGCCTATATGACGGAAACCCCATGCGTCATTATTAATGTGCAGCGCGGCGGGCCCTCGACCGGATTGCCTACTAAGATTGCCCAGTCAGATACCATGCAGGCTCGCTGGGGAACCCATGGCGACTATACCGCCATTGCGGTCGCCCCGTCAAGTGCCAGGGAATGTTTCTCCGAGACCGTGCGAGCCTTCAATCTTTCGGAGCGCTTTCGTACCCCGGTGATCGTGCTGACCGATGAGGTCCTTGGACACATGCGGGAGATCATGACCATCCCGCAGGCGGGTGAACTGAGAGTGGTAGACCGGGTCCGGCCGGATGTGCCCCACGAATGGTACCGTCATTTTGAAATTACACCCAGCTTTGTCAGCCCGATGGCGTCCTTTGGCGAGGGGTACCGATACAACGTCAGCGGTTTAACACATGATCAGGACGGTTTTCCGACGGCCATTCCGGAGGAGATTAAGACTAAGCTTGATAAGCTGCGTTTGAAAATTGAGCGGTATATCGATGAAATTACCAGTTTTCGTACCGAGATGATGGATGATGCACATGTGGCGGTGATTTCGTACGGATCAGTGGCCCGCGCCGCATATCAGGCGGTGCGTATGGCGCGCGAGCGCCGGATCAAGGTCGGTGCGATTCAGCCTTTTACGATCTGGCCGCTGGGTGAAATCAGACTCCGCGAGTTGTTAATCCCCATTAAGAAAGTAATTGTTGCGGAATTGAATATGGGCCAGTTGGTTCACGAGATTCGGAGAGTTGCCCCCCGCCATACCGAAGTTTTTTCGCTTAATCGATATGATGGAGAAGTGATGACGCCGCACCAGATTCTCGACAAGATACGGGAGGTGCTCTAATGACACATCAGCCCTTACAATCGGAAGTGACACACCATTATCTGCGACCGAAAAAGAAATTCCCGAACGTGTGGTGTGCCGGCTGCGGTAACGGTATTGTCATGGGCGCCCTTATCCGTGCCATCGATAAGCTTGGCCTTGATAAGAACGATGTCGCGGTGATCTCCGGGATCGGCTGTTCCAGCCGGATGCCGGTCTACCTTGATTTCAACACCCTGCATACCACCCATGGCCGTGCCCTTGCTTTTGCCACCGGTGTGAAGATCGCCAAACCACAGATGAAGGTCATTGTGATTACCGGCGACGGCGATGCTCTGGCGATCGGCGGAAATCATTTTATTCACGCCTGTCGGAGAAACATCGACATTACCGCGGTTTTGATCAATAACAAGATCTACGGCATGACCGGAGGCCAGTTCGCGCCCACCACTCCCGGCGGTATGATCGCCACCACCGCCCCGCATGGAAACTATGAGAAGCAGTTTGACGTTGTCAAACTGGCGATCGGGGCGGGCGCATCTTATGTTGCCCGGGGAACGGTCTACCATGTTACCCAGCTGGAAAAACTAATAACGGGCGGACTCCGGAAAAAGGGCTTTGCGCTGATTGACGCCTTTTCCAATTGTCATACCTACTATGGCCGTATGAATCGGGAGGGAGACGCCGTGGCGATGATTCGATGGTTTAAAAAACATGCAATGCCGGTGGAGGCGGCGGCAAGAATCCCTCCTGAGAAACTCAAAGACAAGTTTATCACCGGTCTGATCCATGAAACCGACGCCACCGAGTTCTGCGAGGAATATCATTGGCTGGTTGACCGGCTCTCCGGAAAGGAGGCGGAGAAATGAATGCTGCTGGCGGGAAGGAGCAAAAAGGCAAAAAGAGTAAAGGTATCCAGGTGGATAGCGATCGGTATGAAATCCGTCTCTCCGGCTCAGGGGGGCAGGGGCTGATTCTGGCCGGGGTCATCCTGGCGGAGGGGCTCGGCATCGGCGACGGCAAAAATGTCGTGCAGACGCAGTCCTACGGGCCGGAGGCCCGCGGCGGTGCCAGCCGCGCCGACGTGGTGGTTTCTGAGAGAGAAATACATTACCCGAAAACCATGAAACTTGACATGTTGCTTGCCATGACGCAGGAAGCCTGCGATAAGTACTACCCGGATATGAAAGAAAGTGGTGTCTTGATTATTGACTCGACTCTGGTAACGCAGGTTCCCACAAAAAGATACTACGGCCTGCCATTTACGCGTCTGGCTCGCGAGGAGATTGGAATCGTCATGGTTGCCAATGTCATCGCTCTGGGAGCCATCGCGGAACTCACTGGAATCGTCTCCCGCGAAGCGATCCGGGATGCAGTCCTGGCCCGGGCACCCCGAGGCACCGAAGAAAAGAACAAGCAGGCGTTGGAACTGGGTTTCAGCGAGGCTAAAAAGTTGAAACGAACATAGCCTCACGAGGGACTTTTGGAGCGGACACTGGCAATAATTAAACCGGACGCGGTACGGCGAAACCTGGCTGGATATATTATCTGGCGGTTGGGTCAAGCAGGCTTTACGGTGACTGAGATGAGAATGGAACGTCTGGCCAGGGAGAGAGCCCGCGAATTTTACCTGGTGCACAGGAATAAACCTTTTTATGATGGCCTTGTCGATTTTATATCGTCGGGCCCGATCGTGGTCATGGCGATTGAGAAGAGAAACGCCGTCAGCGACCTTCGTGAATTCATTGGTGCGACCGATCCGGCCGATGCAGCCTGCGGGACAATCCGCCAGGAGATAGCATTGAATATACAGGAGAATTCAATGCATGCCTCGGATTCTCCTGAAAATGCCGTCAGAGAATTGGCGTTTTTCTTCGGATAAGCCAGGTGACTGTTGATATTAAGTACGGAACGGAGACAATTTCTCTGATTTTGCCTGATAATTGTACGTTCGATGAGTATCGATGTAAAATGATGCACAACCTCGTTGTATTCGAGACCTTTATGGCCGAATTATCTCACGCGGAAACCGCGGTTTTTCCGCTTGACACCGCCGAGCTGTTTATTGTCAATGACGCTTACCGGCCGACCCCGACGGCGCGGGTGCTGAGGTGGCTTCAAGATGCCGGCCGGTTAAATGCGGCGGCGAGCTTTCTGGTCGCGACTGGATGCCACCGAGCCCCCCGCGAGGAACAGATGAGGGATATTTTTGGTGAGCTGCACGCTGATCTGCGTGATCGGATATTCGTGCACGATGCACACGATCATGATAAAATGGTAAGAATCGGATCCGATTCGGCCGGTTATCCGGTCTGGATTAATCGGCTTGCGTACGATGCCGAATCAATTGTTGTCATAGGATCAGTGGAGCCGCATTATTTCGCCGGATTTACTGGCGGAAGAAAATCACTATTCCCCGGAGTCTGCGATTTTGAAACCACAGTGCGAAATCACAATCTTGCGGTAAGCTGCGATGCGGCGCCGATGAGGCTGACCGGAAATCCGGTGGCGGAAAGTCTGT
Source organism: Candidatus Zixiibacteriota bacterium (assembly GCA_020343475.1). GTDB lineage: Bacteria > Zixibacteria > MSB-5A5 > GN15 > PGXB01 > JAFGAL01. Next base: position 2,350,381 of record CP070796.1, on the reverse strand, counting down.
CGGCTCTCATGAACATGTTGAGCGACAAAAAGATTTTCGGCATACAGATTGTCGGGGCCGGGGATAGAGGGATGCAGGTGGTTTGCTGTGGTGCGCTTGAAGACACTTTTGTGAAGGCCTGTGAAATCTCGCGACAGGTTTTTGGCGCTGCCACGGAAAAAGAGTATGATCTCTTACTGGCAGAGGTTCGCCCGCCTCTTGACAGCGATCTTTATCAACTCCAGAAATCGCTGGAAAATAGTCAGGGCGCGGTCAGGGATGGCGGGACGATTCTTTTGTTCTCGCCCTGTCAGGAGGGAATTGGTTCCGAGCATTTTTACCGTCTTGCCGACCGCTGGAAGAATACCGCTGATTATGGCGATACGGTCGCGTTCGGAACGCACAAGTTGCACAGGGTCAATGCCATCGGAAAACGGCTCGACCTTTTCTTATTTTCGACACTTGCGGATGGTGTTTCCGACCGGGTGTTTTTCCGAACAACCAAATCCCCGCAATCAATTATTGAAAAGCTGTGTAAAGGTAATAAACAAATCAATACGGCTCTGGTGCGTGACGCCGGACATACTGTATTAACAGTGCATTAACTGGTCATATTGATTAAAACCTATTGGAGGAACAATGGACAGGAAAGTTGCAGTAATCGGGGCAGGAAATGTCGGCGCATCGGTCGCTCAATACATGGCTGAGGCCAATCTGGCCGATGTTGTGATGGTTGATATAATCGAGGGCATGCCGCAGGGGAAAGCTCTTGATTTAACCCAGGCCGGACCGATCCGCAAATACAATTGCTCTGTCACCGGGACAAACAAGTATAAGGATATCAAAGGAGCCGACCTGGTGATTATGACCGCGGGATTGCCCCGCAAGCCCGGCATGTCGCGCGAAGATCTGCTTAACATGAACGCCGACATCGTCGGTTCTGCTGCCGCCAATATCAAGAAATATGCTCCCAGGGCCTATGTCATTGTGGTCTCGAATCCACTTGATATTATGACTTATCATATGTTCAAGGTGACCGGCTTTCCGGCCAATCGAGTATGCGGTCAGGCGGGTATCCTGGACTCTACCCGATTCCGCGCTTTTGTTGCAATGGAATTGGGGGTTGCCATGGCTGATGTGCAGGCGATGGTACTCGGCGGGCATGGCGATACCATGGTTCCGCTGCCGCGATACACCACTGTCGCCGGCATTCCGATCAAGGAACTGATCCCCAATGATCGCATCAAGGCCATTTCCGAGCGAACCCGTTTCGGTGGCGGCGAAATCGTCAAGTTGCTGAAGAAAGGATCGGCGTACTATGCTCCTGCGGCTGCGACGGTTGAGATGGCCCGTTCTATTCTGCTCGATGAAAAGCGGCTGGTTCCGTGCTCGGCGTATCTGACCGGCCAGTATGGCATCAAGGACATTTATATAGGTGTTCCGGCGGTTCTGGGCGCCAAAGGAGTCGAAAAAGTCATTCAGCTTAAGCTGGCCAAAAAGGAATTGTCCGATCTGCAGAAGTCAGCTCAGAAGTACAAAGGTGTTTTGAAAGAAATCGGATACTAAGGGAGAACCAACGTGCCACCGAAATTTAAACATATTAAAATCCCCGAAGACGGTAAACGGATAACGATTAAGAATAAAAAGCTATCGGTACCTGATAATCCGATTATCCCGGTAATCGAGGGCGACGGCATCGGCCGCGACATAATGAAAGCTGCCCGTCGCGTGGTTGATGCTGCTGTTGAAAAGGCGTATAAGGGGCGGAAGCGGATCGTCTGGATGGATATCTATGCCGGCGAAAACGCCAACCGCATTTACAGGGAATGGTTGCCGCAGGAGACCATTGATGCCATTAAGTACTTCATTGTCGCGCTTAAAGGCCCGCTGACCACTCCAGTCGGCGGTGGCTTCCGTTCCCTGAATGTGACCCTGCGTCAGGTAATGAACCTGTACGCTTGCGTTCGCCCGGTGCGCTACTTCCCGGGGGTTCCCTCGCCGGTACGGGAGCCGGAAAAGATGGATGTGATTATCTTTCGTGAAAACACCGAAGATGTCTACGCCGGCATCGAATGGCGCAAGGGGACGGCCGAAGCCAAGAAGGTTATCAGCTTCTTGAACAAGAGCATGAAGCGCAACATTCGCAGCGACTCCGGCATAGGTATCAAGCCGATTTCGGTCGGCGGTACCAAGCGGCTGGTGCGCAAAGCCATTCAGTACGCCATAGACCGGAAACGGGCTTCGGTGACGCTCGTTCACAAGGGCAACATCATGAAGTACACTGAAGGCGCTTTTCGCGACTGGGGATACAAACTGGCCGGGGCCGAATTTCCCACCAGGACCATTACCGAAAGTGAACTCTGGTCGAAGTACGGAGGGAAACAGCCCAAGGGCAAAATTGTCATCAAGGATCGCATTGCCGATTCCATGTTCCAGCAGGTGCTAACCCGAACTGATGAGTATGAGGTAATCGCCACCCCGAACCTCAATGGCGACTATCTTTCTGACGCCTGCGCGGCGCAGGTCGGAGGTTTGGGAATGGCGCCGGGTGCGAATATCGGCGACTATATTGGGCTTTTCGAAGCCACCCACGGTACCGCGCCGAAGTACGCCGACAAGGATATGGTTAATCCCGGTTCATTGATTCTTTCGGCGGTAATGATGCTGGAGTATCTCGGCTGGGTCAGTGCCGCTGACATGATCACCAGGGCAATCGAAACGACGATCAGGAAAAAGACCGTCACCTACGACCTGCATCGCCAGATGAAGGGCGCCAAAAAGGTCTCAACATCGCAATATGCCACCAACATCATTAAGAACATGAAGTAGTGATTATTTGCTGGATCTGTACAAAAGGCGGGGGCGCAACGCCCCCGCCTTTTTCTTGAATTTTAAAGGACCGCGGAGTCGGATATCCGGAAGTGCCTGCCTCTGCGACATCCTCTGTTGAGCTCGCAACAGACCGCATTCCGGGATGAATTGCCCGGATAATTATGTGCCCCTGGTGGCTTCTTCTTTTTCCTCTTCTTTCTCTTCTTCGAACGGGATGCCCATCACGTATTTGTGAATTGCCCGCGCCGCGACCTTGCCGGCGCCTGCCGCCAGGATTACGGTCGCGCCGCCGGTGACAATGTCGCCCCCGGCAAAAATTCCGGGCCGGGAACTCATCATGGTCTTCTCGTTGACCACGATATTGCCCCACTTGTTTGTCTCCAGCCCCGGAGTCGTCCGCGGTATTAAGGGATTTGAGGAATTCCCGACCGCAACCACGACGGTGTCCACCGGAATGACAAAATTCGATCCTTCAATCGGAATCGGCCGCCGCCTGCCGGAGGCGTCCGGTTCGCCCAGTTCCATCTTGATACACTCCATATCAGTTACCCACCCTTCGTCGTTGCCGATGTACCGAACCGGATTGGTCAAGAAGTGGAATTGCACCCCCTCCTGCTCGGCATGATGGATTTCCTCGATCCGCGCCGGCATTTCTTTGCGGCTGCGGCGGTAGACGATATAGCCGTTTTGAGCGCCGAGGCGCAGCGAGGTGCGGACCGAATCCATGGCCGTGTTTCCGCCGCCGAGTACCGCCACGTTCTTACCGACAAAGATCGGCGTGTCGTGCTCCGGGAAATCATACGCCGCCATCAAATTGGAACGCGTGAGAAATTCGTTGGCGGAATAAACTCCGTTGAGGTTTTCGCCTTCGATTCTCATGAAATTGGGCAGACCGGCCCCGGTGCCGACAAAGACCGCGTCAAAATCCATCTCGAAAAGCTCGTCTACCGTGTCGAGTTTGCCCACGACATAACTGGTGTTGACTTCCACTCCGAGTTTCCTGAGATAATCCACTTCGGCGGCCACGACTTTCTTGGGGAGACGAAATTCCGGGATACCGTAAATCAGTACCCCGCCCGGTTTGTGCAATGCTTCAAAGATGATCACCTTATGGCCCATCTGTGCCAGGTCGGCGGCAACCGTTAACCCGGCCGGGCCGGAACCGACAACCGCAATCTTCTTGCCGGTTGATGGCGGTAGTTCGGGGATCCTGATTTCGGCGTGCTCCCGCTCGAAGTTGGCGACAAAACGTTCCAGATACCCGATTGCCACTGGTTTGTATTTTTTCACCAGGACACAGACCGCCTCACACTGTTCTTCCTGGGGGCAGACCCGCCCGCAAATGGCTGGAAGAGCATTGGTTTCCTTGATCTTCCTGGCGGCACCGACAAAATCTCCCTCAGAGATCATTCTGATAAAAGCGGGAATGTCCACCTCCACCGGACAGCCCGAGATGCATTTGGGCTTGGGACACATGATACAGCGCTCGGCCTCCGCCATCGCCAGCTCCGGGGTATATCCGTACGGGACTTCATCGAAGTTGCAGATCCGGTCATTGGGCTCCTGCTCCGGCATTGGATTCCGGGGAATTTGCATCCTTTCTTTCGTGGTCAGTTTCTTTTTTCCATTCTTATCGACCATGATGACATCCTAGGCGTTTTTATCTTTAGGTGCTTCCGCCGCCTTTGCCAGCCGGCAATGTTCATCCTGCAAAAACCGATCATATGCCTGTTTTTCGTACCTGACATACATCTTCATACGTTTTGTCATCTCATCAAAATCAACCTCATGCCCGTCAAAATCCGGACCATCGACACAGGCAAAACGCGTTTTCCCGCCCACCGTCACACGACAGGCCCCGCACATCCCGGTTCCATCGACCATAATCGGATTGAGGCTGACATATGTCTTGATTTTGGGCTCGCGAGTCGTCGCAACAACTGCTTTCATCATCGGAACCGGACCGATCGCGATCACCATGTCAATATGCCCGCCGTCGTCAATCATCTTCTGAAGAATGGTTGTTACGAAGCCGTGTGTGCCGTAGGAGCCGTCGTCAGTGGAAATCAGGAGCTCATGCGAGGCTTCCCGCAATTCCTGTTCGAATATCAGCAGGTCTTTGGTTCGGGAACCGATAATGGTCGTGACTTTGTTGCCTATCTCTTTCAGCGCCTGTGCGATCGGTCGAATAGGGGGAATCCCCACGCCGCCGCCGATGCAAACGCAATGACCGAATTTCTCAATATGCGACGGAATACCCAGTGGCCCGACCACGTCAGCAAAATGATCGCCTGTTTTCATCCGGTTCATGGAAGCGGAGGTTTTTCCGACTTCCTGAATAACAACGGTCAGGACGCCGCTTGCGGGATCGAGCCCGCCGATTGACATCGGGACCCGTTCGCCCATTTCGTCTTTCCGGAGGATAACGAATTGGCCGGCTTTTGCCTTTTTCGCGAGGTGCTGGGCTCTTATCTTGAATTGATATACTTTATCGCAAAGCTCCCGTTTGTCGATTATTTCAAACAAAAATCCTCCTCGCCGTTTGATCTGTTGCTGCGATCAAGCGTTGCTTTTTCAGGCTCGCGACGACCTGACTTGTGTTCGAACCGATAACCAGTTCCTTATTGGCCGGGATCACCGGATTGTATACCTGTGAGCCCTCGACGCGGGATCCGCTTCAGCGCCGATAGGCATTTTGTTCTTTTCTTTGCCTATTTCTCCGCCGGTGCCGGCGGTGGTCTTCATCAAACCTTGACCGATTACACCGGCGCCAACGGTCAAAATATCGCCGGTTGTCATATCGGGCAGTCTTTCAAATATGTGAAAAAAGTAACAATATCACCCGACCAATATATGCAATATCCCTTTTGTGGCAAGCGCTTTTTTGTTTTTAAAAGATGCCCGTCAGATTGTGTCGACAATGCAGGTTCGGTTGTTATTGACGTATCTGACAGGGGGCATTATATTGAAAAGTCCAGATTCCCGGTGGATCAGGAGATTCCATTTTAGCACGAAACAGGGGAAATACAATGATTCAAAAGGTCCTTGTAATCGGGGGGACCGGAATGCTCGGATCTCCGGTAGTATGGCGACTGCATGCCGACGATTTCACTGTACGCGTGATGACCCATTCCCCTGAAAAGGCGAAAAAGATTATTGGAAACGAAATGGAGGTTGTGGTCGGTGATGTTACCGATCCGGCATCCCTGTCGCAGCCGATTTCCGATTGCGATGCGATTTATCTTAATCTCTCTGCAAAAATGGACCCATGTAAATATGAATCGGTGGAACGCCGGGGAGCGGCAAATGTGGCGCGGGTTGCTGCGGAGCACAATGTCCGGCGGATCGCAATGATATCAGAACTGGGAGTCGATTCCCCGGATTCGCCTTTTCCGCACCTTGCCGCCAAAGCGGGGGCCGAGCAGGCGCTTAAGGACAGCGGGGTATCATATACCATTTTGCGCTGCTGCTGGTTCATGGAATCCCTGCCTTTGTTCGTACAGGAAAACAAAGCCTACGTAATCGGCAGACAGCCGCATCTACTGTCCTGGCTGGCGACCTCGGATTACGCGGGAATGGTCTCAAACGCGCTGCGCTCGGATGCCGCCGCCAACCGCGTTTTTCATGTCCGGGGCATCGAAAAGATGACCATCCGTGAAGCGCTGACCATATTCTGCGGGATTGTGTATCCCAAGGTCAAAATTGCCACAATTCCTCTGTGGATGCTGTCGCTGGGAGCGAAGCTCGGCGGCAGGAGAGAGATGAAAGGATTTGTTAATTTCATGAAGTACTCCGACCGGCATATGGAACCTGAGGTCTCAGATGATTCCGACCGGATTCTTGGCCCGGCGCTGACGACAATTGCCGATTGGGCAGAGGAATATAAAAAAGACATGCTGGCCGAAAAATAGGCGGATGCAATGTTCCTGACCGGACCACGCAGTAGTATAAAAAATCATGCACACCATGCGTTGTTACTGACGAGACCTTTGACACCGAGGCCCTGGCCGCAGAGCTTCCGGCAGCGGTAGATTTCTGGTCGTGGACTTGCCCCTTCTGTCGTGTCTTGCAGGGACTGCTCAGAAAGGTCGGCGCTGAATATGCCGGTAGAATAAAAATCCCCACGATTGATGTAATCCGTGCCATAGAACCGGTGAATGCTTTGATGTCCGGAGTGTACCAACGTTTTTCATCTTTGACGAAGGCAGGATAATCGAGCGGATTGCCGGATCTATTCCGCTGATACCGCTCAAACGAAAGCTGGATCGTCACGCTGATCGGAGGTTTTAACGCTGATTGCCGTCATTTGCGAGAGAATAGATGTTCGGCAGTCAGGGGGATATTCGGAGGGGCATTGGCATGGGGCATTTTCTTAAGCCGCGTAAAGATTTCCCTTGACAGATTCGATAATTATATATAGGATGATAATTTACAAAAAGCCAGTGAGTTGTGCAATTGCCGGGAAGTAACGGGCGATTAGCTCAGTTGGTTAGAGTGCTTGCTTGACATGCAAGAGGTCACTGGTTCGATTCCAGTATCGCCCACCATTTTTAGCGGGATATAGACCGTATAATGTTCGGTTTATGTCCGCTTATAGTATAGGCAATGAGTGACGTGAATATAACATTACCGGATGGTTCGACCAAAACCTATCCGAAGGGAACGACCGGGCTGGATATCGCCGAATCGATTTCACCCCGTTTGGCCAAAGAGGCACTTGCAATCAAAGTGAACGGTTTGCTCAAAGATCTCTCGGCCGAAATCGGCAATGATGGGCCGGTCGAAATCCTGACCTTCGATTCGCCAGAGGGAAAATATGTTTTCTGGCACTCGACCGCACATATCATGGCGCAGGCAGTGCTGGAACTCTTTCCGGAGGCGAAACTGGCCATCGGGCCACCGATCGAGGAGGGATTCTATTATGACTTTGATGTGGAAAAACCATTTTCTCCCGAGGATCTGCTGCGAATTGAAAAACGGATGCAGGAAACCATTGGCCAGAAGGCGACTTTTGCCCGTCATGAAGTGACTCACGAGGAAATGTTGCGGAAATATCGTGATGAAGGCGCCCGGTATAAGGTGGAGATGCTGGAAGAGGATATCCTGGATGACCGGGTGACGGTTTACCGACATTCGACCTTTGAGGATCTCTGCCGGGGCCCGCATATTCCCAATGCCGGTCTTATTAAGGCATTTAAACTGACTGCCTCGTCCGGCGCATACTGGAGGGGCGATGAGCGGCAAACCATGCTTCAGCGAATCTATGGGGTTTCCTATCCCAAAAAGAAAATGCTCGACGACTACCTTTTCCGGATGGAAGAAGCCAAAAGACGCGATCATCGGATTTTGGGAAAGCAGCTGGAGTTGTATCATATCACCAACGATGTCGGTGCCGGTCTGGTTATGTGGCTGCCGAAAGGCGCACTCATTCGCAACGAAATCGAAAATTACTGGCGCGACGAGCACCTTGCCAACGATTATGATCTGATCGTATCGCCGCATATTGCGAAACTTGATCTCTGGGAACGTTCCGGGCATACCGACTTCTATGCCAAAGAAATGTACCAGCCGCTCAGGATCGATGAAGAGCAATTTCAGATAAAGCCGATGAATTGTCCGTTTCACATCAGCATGTACAAATCTCGCCGCTGGAGTTACCGCGACCTGCCGCTGCGTTGGGCGGAACTGGGCACCGTCTACCGGTATGAAATGCCGGGAGTCCTGCACGGCCTGATGCGGGTCCGCGGCTTTACTCAGGACGATGCGCACCACTTTGTTTCGCCAGAGCAGATGGAGGACGAGTTGATCTGGGTGATCAGGTTTTGCCTTCATATTCTTGATGCTTTTCAGTTTCAGGACTACGACATATTTCTTTCAACCCGGCCGGAAAAATCCATCGGTGATCCTGCCGACTGGGTGAAAGCGGAAAACGGCCTGCGCCGGGCGCTTGACGTCTTGAAACTCAAGTACTCCATCGATGAGGGAGGCGGAGCCTTTTACGGGCCGAAGATTGACATCAAGATTAAAGACGCTCTTGGGCGCAGCTGGCAATGCTCGACTATCCAGTTTGATTTCAGCCTGCCCGAGCGGTTCGACCTGAGCTATGCTGACAGAGACGGCCAGATGAAGCGTCCGTTTATGATTCACCGCGCTCTCCTGGGTTCGGTTGAGCGTTTCTTCGGGGTGCTTGTGGAGCACTATGGCGGCAGATTCCCGCTTTGGCTGGCGCCCGTGCAGGCCCGGGTGCTGCCGATTACCGATTCGCTCAATGAGTACGGCGATCAGGTACTGGCCCGTCTTAAAGAAGCCGGTATCCGGGGAGAACTGGATAACCGCTCGGAAAAAATCGGCCACAAGATTCGAGAATCGGAGTTGCAGAAAATTCCATATATGCTTATAATAGGCCTTAAAGAAAAGGAAACAGATTCCGTGGCTATCAGGCTTCACGGTTACGGAGATAAAGGCTCCATAAACCTGGAGGAGCTTATTGGTATCATGCGCACGGAAATCGAGACAAAAGCGATCAAGTCGCAATTAGCCTGACGGAGGAAACAATAGCTCAGAAAAAGGTTCGTGTCAACGACCAGATCAGAGTGTCGCCGGTCAGATTGATCGGTCTTAACGGGGAACAGATAGGAATTATTCCGATCAAGGAGGCGCAGCAGCGTGCCCGGGACGCCAGCCTTGATCTAGTGGAAGTCTCCGCAAACAGCCGTCCGCCGGTCTGCCGGATCATGGATTACGGCAAATACAAGTACGAGCAATCGAAGAAAGCAAGGCAGGCCAAGAAGAAACAGCATACTGTGGAGTTGAAATCAATGCGGTACCGACCGAAGATTGACGAACATGACTTTCAATTCAAGACTAGGCATGTGCGCGAGTTTCTTATGCAGGGAAGCAAAGTCAAGGTCTTTGTCATGTTCAGCGGCAGGGAGATGGCGCATACCGAATACGGGCACAAATTATTGAAACGGCTTGTTGAGGAACTGGAAGATATAAGTACGGTCGGACAGGAACCGAAAATGGAAGGCAGACGCCTGAACATGATCCTGACTCCGAAACTTCAGGCGATAAAAAGTAAAAAGAAGAGGTCTGAAAATGCCGAAGATAAAGACGAACCGGTCGGCAGCCAAGCGGTTCAAGAAAACGGGCACGGGTAAGCTTAAGAGAAACAAGGCCTACCACTCGCATATCTTGACCAAAAAATCACCGAAACGCAAAAGAAACCTGCGTAAGTCCGACCTGGTTGCCAAAGTCGACGAGAAACGAGTCAATAGGTTGATTCCATATTGATGCCGCAATGGTAACAGACTGACAGGAGAACAAAACCATGCCGCGTGCGAAAAATAAAGTAACTGCTCATAGACGCCACAAAAGGATCCTGAAAAAGGCCCGCGGGAATTACGGGGCGCGGTCGCGGCTTTACCGGACCGCACTTGAGACCGTGCAAAAGGGCATGAAATATGCGTATCGCGATCGCCGCAACAGGAAACGGGAATTCCGGCGATTGTGGGTAACCCGCATCTCGGCTGGCGCCAGACAATTTGGCCTTAATTATTCGGCTTTTATCAGTGGTCTGAAGAAAGCCGGGATCGGTCTGGACCGGAAGGCGCTGGCCGATATTGCCGCCCGTGATTCCGCCACCTTCGGCCGCCTGGTTGAAATGGCCAAAAACGCGTAATCCCGGAGAAATACGCGTATGGCCGGGGTGAGTGAAATAGAGCAAATGCTTGCCGAGGCACTCTCGGCGATTAAATCGGCCTCGTCGATTAAAGATCTCGATGACATTCGCATTCAGCATTTGAGCCGAAAAGGCCGGATTACGTCAGTCCTGAAATCGCTCAAGGATCTTCCCCTGGAAAAGCGCAAGGAGATTGGGGCGGCCGCCAACAAGGCCCGGGTTACTCTGGAACAGTCGCTCAAGGATGGCCTGGAACGGATCAGGGCTGCCAGGCCAACCATCGCCGTCGATCCGACACTTCCCGGCATTCGGCACCGGGTTGGCGCGATTCATCCGCTCACCAGCGTAATGAACCGGCTTTGCGAAGGGTTCATACGGATGGGCTTCGGGGTGGCCAAAGGGCCGGATCTTGAAACCGATTATTACAATTTCGAGGCGCTGAATTTTCCCCCTGATCACCCGGCCAGAGATATGCAGGATACCTTCTATGTCGAGGGAGGAAAACTGCTTCGAACCCATACGACCCCCGTCCAGGTGCGGATCCTTGAAATGCAAAAGCCGCCGGTCAAGGTGATTATGCCGGGTAAAACCTATCGCAATGAGACCGTTTCGGCTCGCGCTCATTGTATTTTCCATCAGGTGGATGGCTTTCTGGTTGATGAGGGGGTCACCATGGCCGACCTCAAGGGAGCGCTGTTCGCTTTCTGCCGCTATTTCTTCGGCGAGGACGTCAAGGTGAAATTCCGCACCAGCTTCTTTCCGTTCACTGAACCGTCGGCGGAGCTTGATATTACCTGTTTTCTATGCAAGGGGAAAGGGTGCGCACTGTGCAAATATTCTGGCTGGCTGGAAATCCTCGGCTGCGGTATGATTGATCCCTTTGTGCTCAGCAATGTCGGACTGGATAGTGAGAAGTACACCGGCTATGCCTTTGGCATCGGGGTCGAAAGAATTGCGATGCTCAAGTATGGTATCACCGATATCCGGTTATTCTTTGAAAATGACATTCGTTTCATAAGGCAGTTCAAGTAATGCAGGTCCCGTACAGCTGGATAAAAGAATTGGTTGAAATCGACTGGCCCGCGCAGGATCTGGCCGAGCGGCTTACCGTCTCCGGGGAAGAAGCGGAGATAGATGAACCGTATCTGGGACAATTCGGCAAGATTGTTGTCGGCCGGGTCATAGAGCTTGAGGCAATCGAGGCGTCCGACCATTTGAAACGGGCTATGGTTGATACCGGCGGTGAGAAGGTTCAGGTCGTCTGCGGTGCGCCCAATGTGCAGCTGGGTCAGAAAGTGGTTTTTGCCGGGCTCGGGGCTGAACTGGCCGACGGTATGATTATCAAAGCCGTCAAACTGCGTGGAGTCAAATCGACCGGTATGATTTGCTCCGAGCGGGAACTGGGGCTGACCGAGGATCACAGCGGAATTATTGTGCTGGATGATGACGCCCCGGTCGGCATGCCGATAAAAGACTACCTCGGACTGGCGGACGTGATTATTAAATTGGATTTGACTCCGAACCGGGCTGATCTGCTTTCGGTTGTGGGTGTGGCGCGTGATGTTGCCTGCCTCGCCGGCAAAAAGCTCAAACGACCGGACTACCATCTAACGGAATCCGGCGGCGACGCCTCGGAGATGGTAAAGGTTTCCATTGCTGATCCGGAAGCCTGTCCCCGCTATGCGGCGCGTGTGATAAAGAATGTCAGAATCGGTCCGTCTCCCTGGTGGATCAAGAGAAAGCTTTTGCTATGCGGGATAAGGCCAATTTCAAATGTGGTTGACATTACCAACCTGGTTCTGCTTGAAACCGGGCATCCTTTGCATGCATTTGATTATGATCGCTTCGATCGGAAAGAAATCATGGTGCGGCGGGCTATCAATGGCGAGAAATTCATCACTCTTGACGGCAATGAACATACCTTGAATCAGGAAGTGCTGCTGATAACTGATGGCGAAAAAGGGGTTGCTGTGGCCGGAATTATGGGCGGGCTGGAATCCGAAGTCTCCGACGACACAACCACTATTCTGCTGGAATCGGCCTACTTCAATCCCGTTACAGTCCGCAGGGGGCGAATGAAACTGGGCGTGATTTCGGAATCGTCAAATCGTTTCGAGAAAGGTGCTGATCCGAATATGGTTCCCGAAGCGCTCAACCGGGCTGCCTACTTGATTCAGAAATACGCCGGGGGAGAGGTGATGGGCGGGATTATCGACTGCTATCCAAGGGAAATCAGGCCGCTCAAAGTTGCCTTTCGGCCGGATCGCGCTAATGCTGTCCTGGGAACGAATCTCACAAAAGGTCGCATGCTTAAGATATTACAGGGGTTGGAGTTCGGGGTGTCTGGTAAAGACTTGCTTGAAATTACAGTGCCAACCTTTCGCCCTGATGTATCCCGCGAGATCGACCTGATCGAGGAAGTCGCGCGGATTGAAGGACTGGACAATTTACCAACCGTCGAAAGGAATATCGGCCCGCTGTTTTCCCGGCCGGCTGAAGATGATTTGTTCTGCGATCTTATCAGACGGGGAATGACGGCCCAGGGATTTGACGAAATGTACGGGATTGGGCTTGCCAACGCCGCTTTGCTTTCCGCAGTAACGGGTGACAGGCCTCAGCTAAAGATTCTGAATCCCATCGCCGAGGACCTTACAGTGATGCAGAATGATGTCTTATATTCTCTATTAAAGGCGGTCTCGCACAATCTGGCACACCGCAATATGAATCTCAAGTTATTTGAAATCGGCAAGGCGTTTCTGCCTGACAGTGAGGCGGTCCAGATTGGACTTGCCCTCACCGGCAGGTCCGATGATCAGTGGTACGAACCGGGCCGGGCATATGAATTTTATCATCTCAAGGGCGCTCTGGATGTGGTATGTGAGTTGGGGAATTTTCCGCAGATTAGCTTTCGGCCGGAGCCGGTAATGCCATACAAGGATGGCAGTTCCTTCAGGCTGATACTTGAAGGCCAGGGTATTGGCCATGCCGGGCGGGTGGATGAGAAAGTGGCGCGCCGCTTCGACATCAAACAGCCGGTGTTTACGGCCGTAGTTGATTTTGCGGGGCTATACTCCCGGCACAGGCCGACTGGAGCCTATACTCCTCTGCCGCGTTTTCCGGCGGCTCCCCGAGATTTGGCGGTAATTGTTGATGAAGAGATTCGTGTTGGGGACATTCTTGACACGATTCGAGAAGTGGGGGGGGATCTTCTGGAAAGGCTCAACGTGTTCGATATGTATCGCGGAAGGCAAATTGGCGAAGGGAAGAAATCACTGGCCTTTGCCATGGTGTATCGTTCTTTTGAACGCAGCTTGGAGAATGAGGAAGTGGCTGATTTGCAGGAGAAAATAGCAAACAGCTTAAAGGAACGCTTTAACGCTGAGATTAGAGAAGGATAAATTCCATGGATACTCTGGAAAAACTGGAAGAGAAAATCAGTAAAGCGTTGACCATGATTGACAGGCTCAAAGATGAAAACAGCACTCTGAAGGGAGAAAACAATCAACTGAAAAAGGAGCTCGACGAGGCCAGGTCGAGACTCAATGAAATTGAACGGGGGGAGAGTGAGAAGTCGGAAAAAATCAAGGGCAGATTGAACACCATTCTTAGCAAATTGGACGCCCTCGAACAGGTACCAATCTCATAATCCTCTTGACTTTTATAGGTCAAATGGTCACATTAGTCCATTGCATATATAATAAGGAAGATAAATAGAGACAGCTTTTGAGTATGTGAAGTCTTGAGATGGCGGATATTTCTGATAAAGAGAAAACTGTCAAGGTGGTCATCTTCGGAGAAGAATATCCTATTCGAGGAGATGCCGATTCGGAATATATTCTGCGCGTGGCCGACTACGTTGACAGAAGAATGAAAGAAATCGCTCTTAAATCCAAGAATAAATCGCCTAATCGCATCGCCATTCTGGCCGCCCTGAACATTGCCGGCGAGTATCTTGACCTCAAGGATACAAAAGTCACCGACCTTTCCGAGGTTGAAGATCGGGCAAAGAGCATACTGGATTTGCTTGACAGCAAGCTGCTGGATACTCAAGACAGTTAGATTCCGCTTTCAAGGTCTGTTCATTTATCTTCCCATTAAGAAACGCATTTTATCATAGATTGCTCCTGTGTTTCAGGAGCGAGGAGGATTCATGAACGGCACTCTCGTCACGGTGCTCAGTTCGGTATTGGCAGCAATTATCGGCTTTGTCGCCGCTTGGTTTATCCTGCGGCGCATCGGCGACAAACGGATTGCCAATTCTGAAGAACTCGCGCGAAAACTGATTGCCGAGGCTGAAAAGGAGGCGGAAATCAAGAAAAAGGAAGCCTTGCTTGAAGCCCGGGAAGAATGGTATAAAGTCAAATCAAATTTCGAGCGAGAGCTTCAAAATAAAAAGAACGAAATTCAAAGAGTCGAGAGAAAACTAAGCGATAAAGAAAGCACGCTGCATAAACGCGAAGAGTCTCTTCAGGTCCATGAGAAGGATCTCGCCTCCCGTGAACGGACTATTACCGGCCGCGAGAAAGGTATTACACTCCGGGAAAACGAACTCGACACCATGATCCGGGCGCAGAATGAAAAGCTGGAACGCATCGCTCAGATGACCACCGAGGAAGCCAAACGGGAGCTGAAAGAAAACCTGATTGGCGAGGCCAAGCTGGAGGCCGCCGCCATGATAAAGGAGATTCGCGACAAGGCCGAGCAGGATGCCGAAAAAGAGGCCAAAGAAATTATCATTTCCGCCATTTATCGCTGCGCCGCCGATCATACCGTTGAATCGACCGTATCGGTGGTGAACCTGCCCAATGAGGAGATGAAAGGACGTATCATCGGCCGCGAAGGGCGTAATATTCGTTCCTTCGAAACCGCTACCGGTATTGACGTCATTGTCGACGATACCCCGGAGGCAGTTATTCTCTCCGGGTATGATCCAATCAGGCGGGAAATTGCGAGGATGTCTCTGGAGAAGTTGATTGCCGACGGGCGGATTCATCCGACCCGAATTGAGGAGGTTGTCGAGAAAACTCAGAAAGAAATGGAAATGATTGTCCGGGAAATTGGTGAGCAGGCCTGCTTTGATGTCGGGGTGCAGGGGCTGCACCCGGATGTCATCAAGCTTCTGGGAAAGCTCAATTACAGGACCTCGTATGGCCAGAATGTCCTGCAGCATTCCAAGGAGGTTTCAATTCTCAGCGGTCTGATGGCCGCCGAGCTTGGTCTTGATCCCAATATTGCCAAGCGGGCCGGACTGCTGCACGATATCGGAAAGGCGGTCGATCGCGAAACCGAGGGCACGCACACCGAAATCGGTGCCGGATTTCTGATTCGCTACAATGAGAATCAGATCGTTATTAACGCCATCGCTTCACACCATGGTGACGTTCCGCAGGAAAGCGCTTATCCGATTCTGGTCCAGGCATCCGATGCCGTTTCCGGGGCTCGCCCGGGCGCCCGCCGCGAACCGCTGGAAGCATACATCAAGCGACTGGAAAAGCTGGAGGAACTGGCGGATTCCTTTAAGGGAGTTTCCAAGGCCTTCGCCATCCAGGCCGGACGCGAAATACGGGTGATTGTCGAGTGCGAAACCGTTGACGACTTGGCGGCGTCTATTCTGGCCGGCGACATTGCCAAGAAGATTGAACTGGAAATGGAATATCCCGGCCAGATCAAGGTAACCGTTATTCGCGAATCGCGGGCAACCGAATTTGCCAAGTAAGGATTGTGGATGTCCCAGATTAAAGTTCTTTTTTTTGCCGACCTGGTTGGAAAGCCGGGTCGGTTTGTGCTTTCTCAGATGTGCAAGCCGCTTAAGGAGAAATACGAGGCGAATTATGTTATCGCCAATATTGAAAACGCCGCCGGCGGCTTCGGCATCACCCCGGAAATGTCCAGGAAGATATTCTCATACGGAGTCGACTGCCAGACCTCAGGAAATCACATCTGGGATCGCACGGATATCTGGCCCTATCTCGATCAGCAACCGAAGCTGCTTCGGCCCGCTAATTACCCTCCCGGCGTTCCGGGCTACGGAGTCCTTGTAGACGAAATCGAGGAAACCCGGATCGGGGTGATCAATCTTATGGGGCGAACCTATATGAAAGACATCGACTGTCCCTTTCGAATCGGCGAACGAGAGGTTGACAGAATCCGTCGGGAGACCGACATTATCATCATAGATTTTCACGCCGAGGTGACTTCCGAAAAACAGGCACTGGCATATATGCTCGACGGCAAAATCTCTGCTGTCATCGGGACACATACCCATGTGCAGACTGCCGACGAAGCCGTGTCCAGTCGGGGCACGGCGTACATTACTGACATTGGTATGACCGGCCCGCACGACTCAATTATTGGAATGGCCAAAGCACCTTCGCTGGAAAGATTTCTCACCGGGATGCCCAAGCGATTTGCCTGCGCCAAAAGCGACGTGAAAATTAGCGGCGTGGTGATTACGATCGATGTTAAAGATGGTGCCGCCGTAGATATCGAACGGTTTAAAATCGACTACGGGGATGATACCCCGGATAATGAAGAATGACAGCCATGGAAGCGAAGCTGATCGACGGTAAGCAGGTTGCCAAAGACATAAAGGCCGAGCTGAAGTTGAAAATTGACGACCTCAGGGAAAAGGGAGTAACACCGGGCCTGGCGGCCGTGCTAATAGGTGATGATCCGGCTTCAGCCACCTACGTCAGAAGCAAAAGCAGGGCCTGCGAGAAAATCGGCATTTATTCCGAGGTAATCAGGCGTGCCGCCGACATCGCTCAAGATGAGGTAAGCGCCATCGTTCGTGACCTCAATATCCGCGATGAGATTGATGGAATTTTGGTACAATCCCCTCTCCCCGGACATCTTGACGAATTTGCGATTACCCTGCTTATTGATCCGTACAAAGACGTTGACGGCTTTCATCCATACAACGTCGGCATGATGCTGACCGGCAAACCGACCTATCTCTCGTGTACGCCATATGGTATCATCGAACTTCTTCGCCGCTATGATATCAATCCGGCAGGAAAGGAGGTGGTGATCATGGGACGGTCAAATATTGTCGGAAAGCCGTTGGCGGCAATGTTAATGCAGAAGCAGTCAATGGCCAACGCCACGGTCACCGTGTGTCATTCTCGAACCGCTAATCTGGCCGAGGTTTGCCGCCGCGCCGATATTCTTATTGCCGCTATGGGCCAGCCACAATTTGTGACCGCCGACATGGTCAAAGAGAACGCCGTTATTATCGACGTCGGTATTAACCGGATTGAAAATTCCTCTGCCGAGAAAGGGTATCGCCTGGTCGGAGATGTGGATTTCGAAGCCTGCCGGAGCAAGGCGTCATTTATCACACCGGTTCCGGGAGGGGTCGGGCCAATGACAATTGCAATGCTATTGACCAATACGGTCCGTTCCGCCCAGCGTCGCGCGGATAGGATATGATACAATAAATAATGCATGCCATTGCAACTAATCGGCACCCTACTGCATGTGTCGGATTGTACCGGCTTAATTAGGCTCTTTTTTCTTGTTTCGACAATAATTGTGTCGCTGACATTTATTGTCAGTTGCTCGTATTTCGCAGACCGGTAACAGCTTACATATGTCCGGCTGTTGTATGTCGGCGGCCTCGCGGGAATGATGTTGAATCCGATTTCTGTTCAAAAAAAGGGCATAAGCTTTGCTGTATATTGGACAAACCAAATGCACAACTATGATCAATAATATTGCTAAGAAGCCCCTCGCTTTGTCTTTACTTGTCTTTCTGATTCCCTGTATCGGGCATGGCGTTGATATAGAATTCGGCCTGCCGGATACATTGCAGGATCTGGCCTTCTGGGACAAGGATGGCAGTTTTATCGGTAATTATGCCGACACACCTCCCGGTGATGATCTCCATTTTTCGGTGCTTCCCCAGTCAGGAATAGTAGACACTCTTGATGTCTATGAACTGAAAGTCGTTGTGCCTCCAGTCGGAATTCCCAATAAAGGGGGATTGGCATTTCTTTTTCCCGGCGAATTCGACCTGTCTTACATTGACAGTCTGGCATATGCCGATGATTATGATGGCGATGATCTTGAGATCAGAAAAGCCTTCATTTTTTACAATATTATGGCTCTTTTCTTCAAACACGGCGTCTCGCCGCCGCCGGGCACCGAAATCACCCTGACCATCGCCCTGATAAAAAATCCCATCATTGCGGGTCAGTATCGACTATCAGGACTCCTGTTCAATGCCGGACGATTGATTGTAGCCGGCCCGAGCCTTTCGGATTTCTTTACCATTTATCCCGGCGACCCTGTCTCACTGGAGATTGTCCCGGGTGACCCGCTTGTTCTTAAGGCGGGCCAGTCACGCTTATTTACGGCA
Source organism: Candidatus Zixiibacteriota bacterium (assembly GCA_020343475.1). Taxonomy (GTDB): domain Bacteria; phylum Zixibacteria; class MSB-5A5; order GN15; family PGXB01; genus JAFGAL01. The sequence goes on along the minus strand of CP070796.1, from coordinate 2,331,530 downwards.
GCAGGACTTGACCAATTTGGCAATGCCGTTGGCGATCTGGCCTGTACCTGGTCGTTTGCGACCGGTTCGGATCAGATCGGCACACTCATTGAGGGTCTTCTGCTGGCTACGACAACCGGGGTGGGCAGAATCCAGGCCGACTGTGATGGACTTACCGCGCAATCGGAATCAATTACTGTTGAACCGGGTCTGCTGGAAAATTTCATTGTTTCGGGAACACCGTCCGAGACAGTCGCAGGGCAATCATTTTCTTCCGATGTGGCGGTCGCCGCTTATGACGGCTATGGCAATCTCAAGACCGATTACACCGGTGCGGTTTATTTTGTATCCAGCGACAACGATGCGGTTCTTTATCACGGTCAGAACAATCCGTACAGCTTTTCCGATATCGATAGCGGCAAACATGTCTTTCCCGGCGAGCAGTTCACGCTTATTACATCGGGAACGCAGACAATCAGTGTTACCGACGGAATCCGGATCGCCGCAAGTGACCCAATTAACGTTAAGGCCGGTCCTGTTGTATCGTTTCAACTGCAGGCATTTGACAGTGTTGTTGCGGGTGAAGCATACCGAATCAGTATTACTGACGCTGTCGATCAGTACGGAAATCCGGCGAACGCAACGGTACAAATTAGCCTCCTGGCGGGAGGACCTGCCCCCGATGGCACCGAACCGATACTTAACGACGTGATTGTCAGCGACGGCAGCGGCCATTCCGATCAGTTCCTATTCGCGACCGGGCGGACCATTATCGAAGCAAGCATATCCCCGGATTACGCCTTGATCAAGAGCCTGACGGTATTCCCGACACAGCTGGGAGCATTGTCCCTGGAAATTGAGTCAACTCAGTTTGTCGGAAATCAGTTGTTCGGGCCGGCCGTGATCACCGCCTATGATCTATACGGAAACCTTAAGACAGACTTCAATGCCTCTACAGATCCCGTGAAGCTGACAGTCGAACCGGGCGAAATGCAGCCGTCAGTGCTGGACGATGCCGGCGACTTTATCGCCGGAATCGCTGACCTGACCGCCCGGGAAATTATATATTCGGGACAAGGCGGTCTGGTTATGCTGACGGCAATTTCCGGGCCGGTTGCTTCCTCACCGGTGGAGTTGTTTTATAACGGCGTTACCATGGAGTTTTCGGAACCGATTCCTGATACCATTCTGGTCAATCAGGGGGTCGGCGCCGTTGTGCAATTGGCTAACAATGCAAACCTCCGTCCGCTGTACCCGATGCGGTTGACCGGCTATTTTACCTGCTGCCCGGAAGATTGCATTGATTCGCAAAACGTATATCCACCCGAACCCGGGAACTCGATTCTCAGAGACATTGTGTTTCAATGTGATGCTCTGATTCCGAACAGCGAGGACAGTCTGGCGGTTGAAATGTTGACGCGTTATGAGTATTACAATGATACTATCGTGGTCTTTCAGCGCCTTGTCCATCCGTTTTTCGTTCTTAAGAATTTTGAGCTGGAATATGTCACCGGCTCCCTCTCAATCGATACCGTGTTCTCCGGTTCCACGCTGGATTCGGTGAGGCTTCAGATTACCGTTGTAGATGGGCCTCCTCTTGCCGGATCATCAAATATAAATGCCTTACTGTCCATCGACCCGGCCGGCGACGGAACCTGGGTGACCTTTGGCTGGAATGATCAGACCTCCCTCAGTGATAATATTATCCGGGCAACCTTTTACAATCTTGAGGTTCCGGATTTAACCCTCAGTCCCAACCTTGCCGAAGGGTACAAGGCCCTGAAATTTTCGGGACAAATGTGGTACAAAGATATGCATATCAATCTGCCGGAACTCACCGGTTTTGACTCGATATTTATCGTCAAGAGAGCGGATGTCTTTTATGTCGAGAGTTCTTTGACGCCTGCGGCGGTCGCAGCGGGACAGGAGCAATCATTTGCGTTTGATTTAAGTCTGTCAGGTATGACCACGATTGAACTGGATGTGGCCGAAACGCGGTTTGAATTGCTTTATGACAACAATATTATCTCGACTTTTCTGATCGGTAACGATCTTACCCTGAGCGAGGGAATCAGCCATATAATCACCGAATCGATGTATATTCCCGGCAATTTGAGCGGCAGCAAACTCGCCCCGAGGTTGCTTCTGGTCGGAACGGAGTGGTCAGCCCCCAGGGCGGACACGATTTCATTCGGTGATGAGACAATCTCTGTATCCGGGGGCCCGCAAGTAAAAATTGCGGAGATCAATCTTGTAACAATCAATCCACCTTATGTCAATATCGAGCAGGAATTCTCAATCGGACTGCGAATCGAAAACACTTCCGAACTTGAAGTCTCAGACGGATCGGCATATATTCTGACGAGCCCCGCGGGGGATACGGTGTCGCAGGTGCACAACCTTACAATTCCGGCTCAGGCCGGGCATGATATTCTTCTTAATCTGTCGGCCCCCAGCGAATCTTCACCCGCGCAATTATATAAAGCCGCTATTTCATTCCCGGGAGCTGCAATTATGCCTCCGGATGATGATGTAATTGCGGTGGTGGTGCAGTCCCCGGCTCAAATTGAGCTGGAGTATTCGCTGTCCGGGACCTTTGAAGGATATGTGGATTTTGGCCAGTCCTTTGTAATTACGGTTCATTTGAAGAACCTCGGTGAAGCCGAAGCCGGTCCCGGTGAAGTCTCTCTTCTAAGCGGTGGGGTCGATTTCGGCCTCCCGGATTCGGCCGCTTTTGTTGTATCGATCGAGGACTTTTTCCCGATTGAACTGGTTGCTCCGGTCAAGCCTGCTTCGGCAAATCTGGTTTTGAAGATCACCGGAGCACCCCTTGACAGGAATACCGGTCTGCCTGCCCCGGTTTTAAACGGATCGGCTCAGATTCCGATTACGGTTGAACCGAGTGAGGCTGAATTGATTGTTACCGGCGCGGCTATTGAGACTCCCCTTATTGATGTAGGGAGTATAGCTGATCTGTTTGTGCTGAATTTATATAACAATACCGGCGGGACTCTCAATGTGGTCGGCTTGAAATCAATAATCGTCGAAATTAAAAACAAATTTGATCGTCTTATTTCACCGGAGCGCATTCTGGAGCCGGCCAAATCGGGTTTCCATGAGGACGGCATGGCGGTCAGCAGCGGGGTAGAGATTGGCAGACGCTTGATTCTTGATTTTGATGATTTCCAAATCGGACCCAAAGAGACCAGGACAATTGTCTTCCGCGGCAGTTTCAATGAGACCATTGCTCAGAAAGAATTCCGGATAAGCTTTGACAGTCGCGATAGCAGGGCAATATACATTTCCGGGCCCCGGGTCAATCTGCCGGTCCCGGTGGTCGGCGAGTTGGGTGGCGCTTTTAATATCGGTGCCAATTTCGTTGTGACGCAGCCCGGTTCACGCTCGATTATCATGTGGAAGAATCCTTTTAATCCTGACGTGGAAATGGCGGAGTTTTCTTACCGTCTTCAGAAAGACGCCACCATCGAGATGACCCTTTACACCCTTACCGGGGAAAAAGTCCTTGAGCGATCATTTCCGGCCGGCACCAGAGGAGGATCGGCAGGAACAAATATAATTAACTGGGATGGAAAAAATGGTGAAGGCCATGTTGTCCTCAACGGCGTGTATATTTTGGTATTAGAGAATGCCTCAACGGGAGAGCGGTTTGACAGATTCAAAGTCGCGGTACTGAAATGAATGTGCGATTGAGATACTATGCTGTTGCGGCCCTGGTATTGCTTGCCGTTACAGGATCGGGCTATGCTGCCGATGCCGGCCGGGAATCTGCCTTTTCACTTGGCTCGGGGGCGCGGGCGCTGGGCATGGGGGGCGGATTCGTGGGACTCGCGGATGACGGCTCCAGTGTGTACTGGAATCAGGCCGCCCTGGCACTTCTGGATGAACAGGAAATCGATATGATGCATGTCACCCTGTTTGCGGGATCGGTCTACGACGTTGCTTCGATCGTGTATCCCCACTCCAGATGGGGTGGATTCGGTGTGTCCTATATGCGCCTCGGCACCAGTGACATCCCGGTCATGGAAGAGAATTTTGAAATTGGCAGAGTATCGTATTCTACCGGGCAGCTGCTGATTGGATACGGACGAAGGCTTGAGGGCGGATTTTCATTTGGAACCGCGCTGAAACTGGTCAATCAGTCATTGGGCGACAATTCCACCTACGGGATAGGCATCGATCTGTCATTTATGGCCAAAGCATCCGACCATATTTCCGCCGGACTACTCTTCCAGGACATTATTGCCCCGCGATTGCGGCTGGCAGGAAATCTGGAAGTGGTTCCGACCTCCATACTGGCTGGCGTGGGAGTGAGGCATATTCGACTCGGCCGCAACTTCTTGCATAATGCTATCGTCGGCGCTGAAAAGCCGGAGTATCGGTCCTTTAAGTTTCATCTTGGGCTTGAATCTGTTTATCGGGGTTATTTTGCCCTGAGGGCCGGCTTTGACCGGGAGAATATGACCTTTGGCCTGGGAATATTCTATCAACGCCTTCGTTTTGATTATGCCTACCGTATCGCGGATGGTATTTCTGATTCACACCGCATCGGTCTTTCGATTAAGTTCGGCACGCCGGTTTCGAAAAAAATCAGGCAGGAGGCTGAATTGGAAAACGCCCGGGGCAGTTACTTAATCTTGGATGATCGCCGACGGCAGTTCCAGAATTATAAACTGATAGCCGACGAGTTTTACGGCCGCAATCTGCCCGATTCCGCCTACATGTACTACCAGCGCGCTCTGGCATACAACGAAGATGACGCCGACGTGAAAAATCGGATTAGTGAGCTGGCGGGGTTGATGGAAGCCCGGGTCGAAAGGGAACTGGTAAGGCTCACGCAGGAAGAAAAACGCCGCTCGCTCGCTGACGGTTTTTATCGGCAGGCCCTTGACTTCTACGACAAGGGATCCTACGACGCCGCGCTAAAAGCCATTGAAGAAGCTCTTGCGGAATTCCCCGATGACCGGCAGTTTATCACTCTTCAGAAGAGGATTCTCGATTACCGGACCGCTGAAGTCAATCGTCTGATGATAGAGGGAGATGCGGCCGCGAAGGAGCGCCGATATACTGACGCGCTGATCATTTATGATCGAATCCTGGTTCTGGCTCCGGAGAATGTTACCGTCATGCAGGCTATCGCCGAAGTCAAGAATGAGATTGCTATCGCTCAGGGCATATCAGAGGGCACCCACCTGTTCACTCTCGGGAACCTCTCTACGGCCAAACGCCGCTTTGAGGAAGTGCTCAGTCTCGATCCGGGAAACCGCGTGGCCAATGAGTATCTGGGCAGGATTTCAGCGGTCATGAAAGAGGTGACGGACCTGGAAGATCTCCAGAAAGACGAACGAGTATGGCAGATTTATCTCAACGCTCTGGAGTATTTCCGCAACGGTGAATATGAAAAATCCATTGAGCTCTGGGAAGAGGTTTTGCAGTACTATCCCGGCAATGTAAATACCATCAGCAACATCGAGCAGGCTCGATTGCGGCTGAAACCCAAGGAATAAGATATACCCACCGTATTGGTTGTTTTTTTAATTGAGATTAACCCGTTTCCCGCGTACCTTACTTTGCGATGTTTAGCCGACCGGTAAAGGAAATAAACGCCGAATACAAGGCGGATGAAAAATTCCTCCCGTCGATTCAGACCCTGGTGCGAGAGGCATGCATCAATGCCGGGCTCTCTCGGAAGGATGTCCATGCCGTAACCCTGGCAATTGAAGAGGGGGTCTCCAACATCATACGTCACGCCTATCTCTACGAAAAAGGCATCATCAGGATCCGCATCGTAATCTACCGCAAGCGCATTGTCTTTTCTCTGATGGATAACGGCCGCTCCTTTCAGCCTGACGGCAGCGGTAAACTCGACCTGACGAAATTGGTTGAATCCGCCCGCAAGGGAGGTCTCGGCTTCTATATGATCAACAAGATTATGGACTCGGTTGAGTATTTCTCCAGCCCGGGACTCAACGAGCTTCGCATGACCAGGCTCATTTCTCGTCAGCCCGAACGAGCCCGGCTGTTTTTGGGCAGGATGTTCACTCTGCGGGTCAAATTTTCTCTGTATACATTCATGATCATGTTGACCATAATCGCCGGAGCGTATATTTTTATCGATACCCGGACCACGGACACCGTCTATGAACATCTCGATGATATTGTCGCCTCGCTGTCGAAGACAGTGTCCGATCAGGCTGCCCTACATATTATCAATCGCCGCTCCGACGTGGAATTTGACGAACTTGTCTACAGCTATATCAAAGCCAATCCGGAACTGATTCGCATTGTGCTGACTGACACCGTCGGTATGATTCTGGCCGACAGCCGGGATATCAGGAATCTTCGCAAGCAGTATTCCCCTCCTCCGGGTGTGCAGGTGTCGCGGGTCGGCTTTCCGCAGACGCTATCCGGTGACAGCGACGCAACCGACTTTCTGGTATCACCGATTATCAATCAAAATATCACGATCGGGTATGTATATATGTCCTACACCAACAGGCAACTTAATAAAATTATCAATACCGAACGACGTAAGGTCATCTGGCTGACCATCATCGGCCTGGCGGTCGGTATCGGCGGCATCTACTTGCTGTCAAATTATTTCGTTAGTCCGATTGTAAGAATAACCCAGCGGGTGCGGAAATTCAGCTCCGGCGATATTGAGACCGAGCTGCCACTTGAAGGGGTCGAGGAATTTTTTGAAATCTCCAAGGCGCTTAACGAAATGATGAGTCGTCTCCGCCGTGATCGTGACAATATTATCGAGCGGGAACGGATTGCCAAGGAGATTGAGGTAGCCAGCCAGATCCAGAAAACCCTCCTGCCGGGCGAACTCCCTGAAATCCCGAGCCTCGAACTGCATGCCTTCTACCGCGCCGCCTACCATGTCGGCGGAGATCTCTACGACATCTTTAAAATCGATGAGAAACATTACTGCCTGCTGGTTGCAGACGTCTCCGGCAAGGGTATTCCGGCATCGCTGGTGATGTCAATGCTACGCACCATCATCAGGATTGTGGCTCACGGAAAAAAATCTGCGCATGATATTCTGATCAGCGTTAATGAATATATCAGAAGCGACATCCCTCCCGGCATCTTCATCACCATCTTTCTTGGAGTTTATAATATTGGAACGCAAAAGCTTAATTTTGTTTCTGCCGGCCACAACCCGGTGGTCTTTTACAGGAAGCAGGAGAAGAAAACCAGCCTGATTAATCCGGCCGGACTCCCGCTGGGGATGCCGATTGAAAAGGACCGCTTTGCCTCCAAACTCAGCCAGCAGGAAATCAAAATCGAGCGGGGCGATGTACTGTTTATTTACTCGGACGGAATTACCGAATCGATGAATCGCAGCGGCCACAAATACGGAATAGAGCGCCTTCAAGAATTCTTCGAAGAGCAGATTGCCGGTAATTCCGATAAATCACCTTCCGCCATCACCGAACTCATTCTTGCGGATATCGATCGGCACTCCGGCGCGGCGGTTCAGAATGATGACATCACTTTCATTATAATTTCCTCGGCCCCGGAAGAAAAAGCCGAAATTGAAACCAAAAGAGTGACATAAAGGCCTGCTGGTGGTTCGTTTTATGAGGATGGCTGACTGAATTTTTTATTTTTTTTTGTTGGGTCTTTACCCGTCCTGAAGCTATAATTGAGCATAATGGAGAATATCAGGATATCAGTTTCCGAGGGCGGCCGTGACGACGGCCTTTCAATCGTGCGCGTCGACGGCGTTATCGATACCCTGACCGCGACACAGCTTGAGGAAGTGCTGGATAGAACATATAAGCGAGGCCGGTATAAAGTAATCCTTGATTTGGCGGGCGTTGACTATATATCCTCGGCTGGATGGGGAATATTTATCTCCAGAATAAAGGAAGTTCGGGAAAACGGGGGAGATATAAAACTGGCGAATCTTGTCCCAAACGTCTACGAAATATACGAGTTGCTTGAGTTTGACAACATTCTCGGTGCCTACGATAACGTGAACGCCGCCAGAGCCGGATTCAGCGGATCTCCTGAGAGCAAACCCGAAAAAAAAAAGAGCCCGTAGGAAGCGTCAGGACCATCGTTGAAGAACTGCCGCCGTTGCGGGAGGTGGTGGATTCCTCGGTCGGCGAAATCACCAGCCTGCCGGGTGCAGCATCCACGGCCGGATCTGTTGAGAATGTGATTCTTGGCGCCGTGAAGAATGATCCCTTTTACACCATCTCGGAATTGAAGGTCGTTGTCGAGGAATCACTCCCCGGGACTCGTCAGAACTGGTGGGATATATTCAAAATCCTCCGGAAACACCGTTTGGTGTTAAGGCGTTCGCGATTTCGATACGCCCGCCGATTTTGGAAAAGGGATTGATTATTTATTTGACTCTTATAGATTTAAGTAGTACCTTTTAATTGAGGGTACGCTATAAGTGTATGATAGAGAAAATCTTAATAGTAATCCTCTGCATCTTGGTCGTGGTCCTTTCCACCCTGCTCTGGCTGCGGTATCGAAAGACGAGGAATGTGGTAATCCTTGACCGCATAGCGGTCAATGAGTTGTTAGCCGCCTTTGTCAATAATCTCAGAAGGGGCAAGATTCAGGACATTGCCGGGAGGGTTTCACATGTCCTGAGAAAACATTTAGGCTGTGACAGGATAGTCTTTCTGCGCAGCTTCAAGGGGAACCTCGAACTGAATTATGTCAGTGGTGTTAAACGTTTGGGGCGCAAGGACTTTCGTGTCCGTATTAGTCAGGATATACAGGCCAGGCTAAAAGCTTATCATCACATCAGCGCAATTTCGGAACTGAGTTCTTTATTCTCCGGCGAGTATCTGAAGCGCTTGCGCGGGCTAAGGTTGAAATACTTTTTCCCGGTTTTTGTCAAAGATCAACTCTACGGGCTTTATTTTGTGGCGACCGATCTGCCGCTGGATAATAGCCCGCTGAGATTTCTGACGACAGCACTGGCGTTCAACTTATCCACCGCATATTATATGGGTTCTCAAGAGCAGCAACTGCGCAACTATGAAAGCAGGGTCAAAAGCCTTGAAACAACCAAAAGCAAAGCTGCCGCTAAGGCTGTCTCTACGGGTGGCGGGGAACTGGCCAGACTGCTGAAGATCAGAAACAGCGCGCGCCTGACCACGGAATTGGTTGAGATGCTTCGCAAGGACTGTGAATTTTCAAAGATGATTTTCTGCGTTCGCCCGGATAATCCGGATGAGACATTAATTTCCGTCAACTGGCATATCGTTGAGGGTATCGATAAGAAATGTCGAGAATCATTCGATGAGCTGATGAGCAAGACAGAATCGGGCAAAATTTGCATTGTAAAAGACCTCGGCAATTTTGGCGGACCGGTTGATGACTGTATAAAACAGCTTCGTGACGGAAATATCAAGTATCTGACCACCTTACCATGGGGTTCCGACCGCAAGGCGTTTCTGGCCTGGAGTGGCAGGATGATGGTGGGCGATGTTTCGGCGCGCCTGTCAAATTTCAGGAATGAAATCCTGCCGCTTATTGAAAATGCCCAGCGGCTGGAGCGAACGGAAGCCATGTCATATACCGATGGCCTTACAGGCGTATATAATTTCAGATTCTTTGAAAAAAGAATAGAGGAGGAGTTTGATCGCGCCAGACGATATGGGCGCCCGATGGCGTTGCTTATTATTGATATCGACGATTTGAAAATAGTAAATGATAAATACGGTCACCTCGCGGGCGACTGCATATTAAAGAGTCTTGCGAGGACTCTTTCGGCGTCAGTGCGAACTAACGATGTCATCTCCAGGTATGGCGGCGACGAATTCTGTCTGATAATGCCGGAAACCAGCCGCGAACAAGCCCGCGTTTTTATGGAACGTATTCGGGACACGATCAGTTCAATGCCATGCCGGATGGAAGGGGCAGTGGAGAAACACTCTTATTCGGTCTCGATCGGCGGTGCAGTCTACCCCGTTGATGCCGATAGTATTGATTCTTTAATTCATGCCGCCGATATGGCACTTTTGAAGGCAAAATCGGAAGGCCGAAATTGCGCCAAGCTGGCAGAAGCACAGCTGTCTCAAAAGATGTGACCGCCAACGCGGCTTCATCGGGACGCCGGGCGGAAGAAGCGGCCTTAACCGATCCAGCGCAAGAGCCGATGGTATAATAGGAAAGACCAAGGATGGGAAAAATGGTGTGTTTTTCACGGATCGATCAATTCGCAGGAAAACTGCCTGCGTTTTTTATCGTTATTATTGTCAGCACGATCTTCCCCGGAGGGACCACGCTTCTGGCCGATGCGTATCAAATCGGCCCTGAAGATGTCATCGAAATCAAGTTCTGGCAGGATAACTCCCTTGATGCCACGGTAACGGTTCGACAGGACGGCAAGATATCGCTGGACGTGATCGGAGAGATTGAAGCCGCCGGCCTGACCACCTCCGAGCTGGAAAAGAAAATAGTGCGGCAAATGTCCCGCTACAACAAATCAATCTCGCAGGCGGTGGTGCGGGTTGTCCAGTACGGACATTTGAAGGTTTTCGTCTCCGGTCAGGTGCCCAATCCCGGCAAATACTCCTTCGAACAAATTCCCGACCTGTGGACGCTTATAAACGAGGCGGGAGGAGTGACCGATGTCGGCGATCTCACGCGCGTAACCATCATCAGAGGGGGCGACCGCGCGGGTGAGGTTGAAATCGTCAATGTCTCCGCACTGATGGCGTCGGGGCGGCGGGGCGAACTGCCGAAAATCTATTCCGATGACACCATTGAAATCCCGCGGACAATCGCCGGTCTGCCCGCGCGCACCATTGGTGATCAGACCGATGTCAGGAATCTATACTATGTTATCGGTGAGGTGGTAAATCCGGGCGCGATGAACCTTGAAAAAAATATTGATGTCCTCGATGCTATCGCTCTGGCGGGGGGACCCACCGAGAGAGCCGATCTGAAAAATGCCAAGGTGATTTCCAAGGATGGTTTTCGGACGCAAACGGTCAAAATCAATCTGAAAAAATACCTGGAGAGTGGTGCGCCGGGGCGGTATTTTATTCGGCCGGAAGACACCATTATATTGCCGCGTAAGGGCAGCGGGCTGCTAGGAATGGGGTCACTAACCGACATCGTAACCGTATTGGGAGCGGTTTCAGCAGCCCTGTTACTTTATGATCGGCTGAAGACAGATGATGAAGCCGCTGCTGCCAGGTAATCTTGACCCTGGTCCTGACCGCAAGGGCAGGATAGATGTTCCCGATTCTTTACCGGGACGCAGGGCGGTCGGCGGTAACCAGGAGGGAGAGTCTTATGGAGTTATATAATCTGAGTAGCCGAATCGTTGAAAATGAGAAGGAATTCCTGATCAAGACGACCAATGATGCCAAGCAGGGAATTATCCAGTCTTCGCTCTTCGTTAATGGCGAATTGCTGGATTCCAATGTTATTCCTCACGCTGAAGCGATCGCCGATAGTGAGGTCCTGGAATTGGTCAAGTCCACTCATGGCCGAAAGAAAACCGAGCTGGAGTACATGCTTAACAGCTATAAAGATGTTGCCGGACAGGGCAGCCCTGAGATGATGTATCATCTGGGCACCGCGCTCTATTACAAGCGGATGTACGCTGAATCCCGGCATTTACTTGCTACCGCCATAACGCTAAAGCCCAATTATCACGAGGCATTCTTTTCCATGTCGCAGGCCGAACTGGCCTTGAATAATGTCGATGCCGCTCTGGACGCCGGTAACAGGGCGGTTGAAATGAAGCCTGGATACGCCGACTATCGCAATAATCTTGGCGAGATATATATCGCGGCGAATTCGTGTAAACGGGCGATTATCGAATTGGAGGAGGCAGTCAGGCTTAACGTATACTATGCCGATGCCTATTTCAACATGGCTATGGCCTACATCCTCAATGGAATCAGACACGAGGATTTTTCGATGTTCTCCGATCTGGGCAGAAAAACCATGGATTTGCTCAAGAAGGCTACTCTGATCAATTTGGATTATAAAACGACCGTGTTTGATGAGGCGGTTTCATTTTTGTCCAATGAACAGCTTCAGGAAGCATTTGCAAAGCTGAAGAAAGTCCGCGATGATATCAGGGAGAAAAGGCGTCGGGAAAAGACCGAGTATTTTGACCGTTTCCTGATGCATACTGACTGGCTTTCACAATCCCGGATTGCCGACCGTATATCTTTTCTGGAGAAGGAAATTGATAGGAACCCGGGATATGTTGACCTGTTTTATGAGCTGGCAATATGCTATCTGCATCAGGCGAAATCCAACTGGCAAAAAGGGATTGACCATTTCAAGAAAGCCCTGGAACTCAACCCGGAACTCAAGAAGGCACGCTGGGCGCTTGATCTGGCAGAAGAACAATACTTGAAAACCTGTGACACGGTGTACGATATTGCGGAGAAAGACAGCTAAGCGAGGGATCTTTGAAAGAACAGCAAAAGAAATCATCCATCATTGATTACTACAATCTGGAATCACCGGAGGCAACCGAGTTTCGGCGGTTATTGCACAATTTTAATGGCATTCCGGCGGGGGGAGAAAAACGGGCGATACTTGTCACTTCGGCGGTGCTGTCCGAAGGAAAATCAGTGATCGCGTCGCTGCTGGCAATTACCGCCGCCAGGCACAAGAGGCAGAAAACCTTATTGATAGATTTTGACCTGCGGCGACCGACTCTTCATAGGCTGTTTTCAGTGTCCCTCAAAAAGGGTATTTCCAATGTCCTGACAGAGGGAATTGCAGCTCGTTCCATAATAAAATCGAGCGGGGAAGACCGGCTGGATATTATCACAGCCGGCCCGGCGATGGATAATCCTTCGGAAGTCATTAGCGGCCCGGCCGTGCATCGTATCGTCGAAGAAATGAAATTTTACTATGAGCTTATCGTTGTCGATTCACCACCACTGGTCCCCGTGATGGACCCCATGGTCCTGCTGGATGAGCTCGACGGTGCCATCATGGTCATTAAAGCCGGTGCGACCCAGAAAGCGGTTGTGTCGCGAGCCCGGGACCTGCTGACAACCCGTAAAGACAAATTCATGGGCGTAGTGGTGAATAATCTCAACCGTTCTCTGCCGTATTACTACGACTACGGATATTACGGGTACCATCACAAAGCAGCCGATTAATGACTCGCCGCCGACTCCCTGCCAATTAAAGGATCATTTAACGGTACCGCGATGACCAATATTCTAACAGTCGATCTTGAAGAATGGTTTGTCGCTGAAAACCTCCGGGAGAATATACAGTTTCGCGACTGGGACAGGATGTCTGCACGCGTTGAAGATAATACGCGCAAGCTCCTTGAGCTATTCGATACCTATCACGTTCGTGCGACTTTCTTTGTTCTGGGCTGGATCGCGGAAAGGCATCCTCGCATTGTGAGGCAGATTTCGCAGGCCGGCCATGAAATTGGATGCCACAGCTATCAGCATCGCCGGGTGGATACCCTCGACCACGACGAATTCCGGCGTGATACCCTCAAGGCAGTTACCGCCATTGCTCAGGCCACCGGAGTAACTCCGGTTGGATACCGCGCTCCCAGCTGGTCGATCAACTCCTCAATTCCCTGGGCGTTTGAAATCCTCGCGGAGCTTGGCTTTATGTACGATTCTTCGATCTTTCCCATAAAGCATGACATTTATGGTGAGCCGTCCGGGCCAAAGCGTATCTTTAAAATGAACTTGGACAATGGAAAGTCGTTGTATGAGATACCGGCCTCAACCATTACATTGTTGGGAAAGAACTTCCCGTTTGGTGGCGGCGGGTATTTGCGGCATGCCCCATTCTGGTTCACAGCCCGAATGATGCGCAGGATCAACAGTGAGGACCGCCCCGTGGTCGTTTACATCCATCCCTGGGAAATCGATGAGAATCATCCTCGAATTCAGGGTTTGTCGCTCTTTCAGAGGTTCCGTCAATACGGCTCAATTCCGACGCTAGTTGTCAAACTGGAGAAGCTGTTTCGCGAATTTGATTTTTTTGCCGCGAGAGATTATATTGTAACCAATATGAGAAAACCGATAGGGTTTGAAAGATAATGGCAAAGAGTCGCGTCGCCGTATTGAGGACGGATGCCGGCAATATTCTCGAAGATTATCGAAAGCTGCTGGAATTAATCAACTACAAAGCGATTCTCGATTTCAATCATGATACCATCATAAAACTCAATCTTTCATGGACAAAATATTTTCCGGCCTGCTCAACTCAGCCCTGGCAACTGGAGGGAGTGGCAAAAACGTTGGTCGAGGACGGTTTTCCGAAAAACCGCCTTTTTCCGCTTGAGAACAAGACAGTAGTAACCAATCCCATGAAAGGGGCCAGAAATAACCTTTGGCTTCCGGTTCTGGCCAAATATGGCCTGTCTTATACTGAGCTGCCGAAGGTTGAGTGGGTGGTGTATCCCTTCAAAGAAAAACTGTTGAAACTTGGTGACATCTTTCCCGAGGGGATAGAAATTCCCAGGATGTTCATCGGCAAGCAGATAGTCCATTTGCCGACGGTCAAGACGCACGGTCACGCGGTCACCACTGGCGCTATTAAGAATTCTTTTGGCGGATTGCTCAAGGAAGTCCGGCATTACGCTCATAAATATATGCATGAGGTGCTGGTCGATTTGATGCTGATGCAGAAGGAATTGCACCCGAGGATCTTTGCGGTCATGGACGGGACCGTTTGCGGTGACGGGGCCGGGCCGCGGACCATGATCCCCCGTTCCCAAAATCTTATCCTGGCTTCGGACGATTCGGTTGCCATCGACGCAGTTGCGGCGAAACTGATGGGTTTAGACCCGCTCTCCATACCATATCTGCGTATGTGCCATGATCGCGGTCTGGGGACCGCTGAATTTCGTGAGATTGAAGTGCTTGGCCATGATATCGCAGAGATCAATTTCGGATTCAGATCCAAACGTTCTTTTGTCATCTGGGGAGATCAGTTATTGCGTAAAGGGCCTCTAAAGTTTCTCGAAAAAATTGCGCTGCACTCGCCGCTTGTAGTCTGGGCGCCGATTGCAAGCAACATATATCACGACTGGTTCTGGTACCCCATCATTGGCAAATCAATCATCAGAAAATACTCCAAAACCGAGTGGGGGCAGCTTTTTATCAAATATAAATCATTGGTATGAGAGCCGAATCGGGCTGTGCCCCAAGTGGTTTTGTCACACTCCAGTCTGCAGCATGATGTCTCATACGGAGCCATTGTCCTTTCGCCCCGAAAAAATTAAATACTACTTGACTACTAATTGTATAATTGATAAATAGTTAGTAATATACCACTGCGAAGGAGTAAGGATGAAAAGACTAATAATAACCTTGATTTTGGTAGCTATGGCATTTAGTGTCGCGGGTGCCCGGAAGAAAAACAAAGCCGGCAGCGTGAAAGACAGCACGTACACTGACAGCAAATTCGGCTTTTCACTGGTGATTCCGGATGCATGGAAATACAATATAAAAAAGAACAAAAGCGACACTCGGTTAATCCTGACCAAAAAGAATTATGAAATTCCGACCCATTTTCAGCACGCTCCGAATTACACGACCGTCCCGAAAGTCACTGTTCTGGTCGACACCACCTCACTGTCCGTGAAATTATTTGTGGACTCGTTGCTGTCGGACAATTTCAAATCCAAGCAGAAGAAGAGCATTCTGGCCGAATTCCCATTGCTCTTCGGCGACTTTCAGTTGAAGAAGCGCGCCAAGATGTCAATTGGCGATGCTGAAGGAGTGCGGATAAGCGGGCAACAGCAGTATACCATTCAAGTGCAGCGGTCGGGCTCTGAATCCAATCTGGGTGATGTCGTAACCGATTTTTACGGTGGTTCAGTGTTTTTTGCCAAGCAGGAGAACATAATCGTGATGATGCATTTTATTTGCGAATGGCGCTATTATCAATCGCTTGATCAGGAATTCAATAGGCTTATTGAAGGCTTCGAATTTGTCGAAAAGTGATGCGCTGAAAT
>CP070796.1:2306031-2315478 GCA_020343475.1 Candidatus Zixiibacteriota bacterium | reverse complement strand
ATACGATATAGCCAGTATTATGATGTCGCCAATCACAAGACCATCAGCCGGCGAATTGAGATCGAACGAAATCTACATTGTTGGCAGGGAAAGTTTTACTGGATTCCCGACGGGTCAAACCGAGGATATTATTTCAGAATCAATGTGGTCCAGATTCCCGAAATCAAGTTTGAAAAATCCGAGTCCGGTGTCAGGGGGGCGTTTTTCTGATATCGGCTGTAGTGCACCCCGCTGAAGGCGCATTATTACAGCTTTTTTTTCAGCAATGCGCCTTTTTTTTGTTGACAACAAATAGATAAGATTTCTTCTTTTTTGGAAAAGGCAATTGATCAATGCATAAACCCTTTTAAGGAAAGGAATTGTGAGATGACCAAGGATGAAATGATTGCCAAAATCGCGAAGGATGCTAAAATCAACAAACGCCAGGCAGCTGACGCCCTCAGCAGCTTTTTCTGGAATGTGACCAGCAGTCTGAAAAAGGGCAAGAAGGTCGGCTTTGTCGGTTTCGGGACTTTTACCGTTAACAGGAGAAAAGCCCGTATCGGCCGCAACCCGCAGACCGGCGCCAAGATAAATATCCCGGCGACAAAAGTCCCTCACTTCCGTGCCGGCAAAACCCTGCGCGAGGCAGTCAAAAAATAGGCAAAGCGATACAATTCCTTATTGAAGGCAGAGGGTGTACTCTGCCTTCTTTTTTATGGTTGACCCGGGCGTCGGGTAATCGTACCTTGTGTAATTATGGACGGAAAGTAAAAGATGGCATCACGCAAAAAAACAGATAGAAATGACGAAAAAAAGCGCAAGCTGCTGGGAATTCTGCTGATTCTCTTTGCTTCGCTGCTGTTTATTTCCCTGGTAAGCCATTCGGAATGGGACGACAGGAGAATCAGCTCTCATGATAATCCCCTCTCGGTCGATTTCCGTAATCAGGTCGGCGCGGTTGGAGCACTGTCATCATATCTATTTTTTTTCTTCTTTGGCTGGCTTTCGATCCTGGTGCCCTTCATATTGCTGATGGCGGCGTTTCGCCTGCTTAATGTCGGCTGGAGGATTGGAGTAACCCCGTCCTTCTGGTTTATCTGTTCGGTCTGTGTCATTATTACTATGATGACCAATGTTTATCTTATCCACCAATCGCTTTTTAGCGTCAGCTATTCCGATGCTCATGGCGGCTACCTCTTCTATTATCTCACCGTGGCATTAATAAAAATTGTAGGTGCTGCCGGGGCTTTTATCCTGCTTGGCACCGGCATCATCGCCTGGCTGGTCGGTCTGGGGTATAAGTATTCCGCTCTCAGGGCGGGAATTCGGTTGCCGCTCAGTTTCATATCCGCTCCTGTATGGAGTTTTATCAAGCGGTCATTTGAGCGGGGAATTGGTCTTATTTCCGGGCTGTTTGGCAGACGGACTTCCGAAGAGTTCGACTACGATGAAGAACTGGAAGCGGATCGACAGCTCCTGCAGCCGGAGCGGTATGCCCCGGGAGTGGACCCGGATACCGACATATCTCAAGCCCCGGAGGAATACACAAAGCGCAAGGTCAAAAAGAAAGTTACAATCACCAGGAAAACAACACCAATCGGCACGGAAACCCGGGATTATAAATTCCCCGGCCTGGACTTGCTGGCCGACAATCCCGATTCGGGTCTTTCGGTCAGCCCGGATGAACTGGCATATACCGCGAAAGCTCTTAGAGAAACGCTTGGGACTTTCGGCGTCGCAATCGACGGCGATATCGAAAAACGCCCCGGCCCGATTATTACCCGCTATGAATTCAAACCGGCGGCGGGGATAAAGGTCCACCAGATTACCAATCTTTCGGACGATTTGGCCTTGGCGCTGAAAGCCAAACGAATTCGCATTGTCGCGCCCATCCCGGGCAAAGCAGCAATCGGGGTGGAAATCCCGAACCGCCAGCCTCGCATGGTCTACATTAAGGATATTCTTAATTCGGACAGTTACGGTGATGCCCGGCTTCGTCTGCCATTGGCGCTGGGCAAAACCATCTCCGGCCGTGCATATACCACTGATCTGGCAAAGATGCCGCACTTGTTGATTGCTGGCGCAACGGGTTCCGGGAAATCAGTTTGCATCAATGCCATTGTTACGTCGTTGGTTTACCGTCTCCATCCAAAGCAACTCAAGTTCATCTTCATTGATCCGAAAATGCTGGAACTAACCATGTATGCCGGAATGCCGCATCTGGGGCGACCCGTTGTAACTAATTCGAAACGGGCCGAGAAAGTGCTTTCGGATGCCGTGATCGAAATGGAAAAGCGGTATAGAAACCTGGCAAATCAGGCGGTGCGCAACATTGAGGACTTCAATGTCAAGCAGAAGAAAGAAGAAGAGCAGATGCCGTATATCGTTATTATTGTCGATGAGCTGGCGGATATGATGATGGCGGCTTCCTCCTCTCGGATTGAAATGCTCATCACGCGTCTGGCGCAGATGGCGCGGGCCGTCGGGATACACCTGGTTCTTGCAACTCAGCGCCCCTCGGTCGACGTCATTACCGGCCTTATCAAGGCCAACTTCCCGGCCCGGCTCGCCTTCCAGGTAGCCTCCAAAATTGATTCGCGCACCATTCTTGACTGTAACGGTGCCGAAAAACTGCTGGGCAGCGGCGATATGCTCTTTCTCGAATCGGGGCAACCGGAACCGGTTCGACTCCATGGTGCTTATATCTCCGGGCAGGAAACGGAGAATCTGGTAAAATTCGTAGTGGATCAGTTTCCGCAGATGGTCAAAGTTGAGCCGGAAACGGACGAGGAGCAGGATGCGGCAGAGGACGCGCTTGATCTGGACGATCCGATTTTTATTGAGGCGGCTCAAACAGTTATCAGGCATAAGCAGGGGTCGGTTTCGCTGCTGCAGCGAAAGCTCGGTATTGGTTATCAGCGAGCGGCGCGACTAATTGACAAACTGGAAGCGGCAGGAATTGTCTCCGCTTACGACGGCAGCAAAGCACGCGAGGTTCTGGTGGATAAGGCTTATCTGGAGAATCTGTTGTCTTCCCGCTCGCTCACTGATTTGAACTCTTAAAACATATCAGTGTAGAACATCACATGCGTATATCGCTGACAGTATTGGTCTGCTTTCTGCTGCAATTTTTCCCCCCGATTGCGGCCGCGGAAAAAGGCGACAGCTTCGATCGACTGCAGAAGGAATTCTCCGGAGCGAAGCTGGTTTCTCTTGTTGTACTTATTGAAATTAAATCAAGCATATTCGGTGAGGTCGACAGCACCCACGGCAGCATTGCAATTGCGGACGATGGGCGTTACCGCGCCCAGTTCAATGACGATTTATATTTTTTTGACGGTCGTTGTATCTGGGAATATTCCGAAGAAAATAACCAGGCCACCAAAGACTGCCTTGAAGAGGGAGAAACTTTTGAAAACGAGCTTGTATTTTTAAAGAATCCGGGCCGGTACTATCAGACCAGGGCGGTTATTATCGATTCCGTTTATAACCTGGTCAGGACCGGCGACGGGGAAGGTTCTCTTCCCGATTCGCTTGTACTCGTTTTTGACCGCACCCGGACCAGTCTTTCGCTTATCAAGTATTATGACCTTAACAATGACCTTAATATGGTTTCGATCCTCTCCCATGAGATCTCCGATTCAATTCGATCAGGATTGTTTGAAGTTACTTTTGCCGATTCTGTTGAAATCATAAACATGCCGTAATCCCCGTGAAATTCTTTATCAAAAAACTGGGTTGTCCTAAGAACGATGTGGACGGAGACTATATTGCAGGTATGCTGCTTGATCATGGGTTCAAACGCGTCGAACGAGATGTCGACGCGGATATAGTCATTATCAACACTTGCGGCTTCATTCTGCCTGCCAGGCAGGAGTCGGTCAACGAAATTATTTATTATGAGAATCTGAAAAAGGAAGGATTAATTAGGAGCCTATTTGTAACTGGATGTCTCTCACAGCGCTATGGCGCGGAGATTTTAAGGGAGACTGACTGTATCGACGGTATCTTTGGAATTGGTCAACTGGAGCAACTGCTTCACGCCATCAGCGGTCAATCAATCCCCGGGCTGGGAAAAAACCTTGGTGAACCGGCCGACATGAAGTACCTGGCGGGCAGAAGCCGTTTTGTCGACGGGAATTATCCATATGAATATGTGAAAATTTCAGACGGCTGCGATCGCTTTTGCTCGTATTGTGCGATTCCGAATATCAGAGGTCGATACCGGAGCAGACCGCTTGAAGATATTGTCGAAGAAGCGGAATTACTGGCGTCGAAAGGCAAAAAAGAGCTTATCCTGGTTTCGCAGGAAGGGACGGCCTACGGAAAAGATTTCGAGGATGCGGTCAGCATTATGACCCTTCTGAAACGGCTCGAACAGGTTTCGGGGATTGAATGGATACGGTTGATGTATCTGCATCCCGAGTCGATCACCGATGAACTGATCGAGTTTATGTCCGGTTCAGAGAGAGTCTTGGGTTACTATGACATCCCGCTTCAACATATTAACGACCGAATTCTATCAAAAATGAATCGCGGGATCACCCGGACAGAAATAGAAGCGTTGATTGAAAGAATTCGGGATTATTCCTCGGAGAACATCATCCGCACCACGTTTATTGTGGGCTTCCCGGGCGAGACTGATGCCGAGTTTCTCGAATTGGAGGAAGGTGTTGCCCGACTGGCACTTGACCGGATGGGGGTGTTTGTCTATTCGGTCGAGGCGGGAACGCCGGCGGCGAATTTTGGGCGAAGGGTCCCCGAAGCGGTGGCTCAAGAGCGGCAGAATATTCTCATGAATTTGCAGCAAGAGATTGCGTTTCGAAAAAATATAGCCTTGATTGGTACTACACAAAAAGTTATAATTGACGAGTCCGAATTGGGGACCCCGGCAGTGGGAAGATCACAGGGTGATTGTCCCGAGATAGACCAGACCGTAATCATAAAGAATAGCCGGGTCCGGGCTGGCGATATTGTGAACGCGAAGATTGTCATGGCCGACGGGTATGATCTGATTGCCACGGTTGGAGAGAGATGACGACAGTACGCCTTGAAAAACTGGGTTTGTTCTTATCCAAACCGCTCGCCTTGCTGTTCGTCCTGATTTATCTCTCACAGGCGGTTTTTATTGTGATTCTGGTGCAGGATAAATTCAATCTCGAAAAACAAATAGATTTTCAGCGAAAGCGGATCAATGAGCTTGAAGAAAAGCTTCAAATCCTGCAGGTTATTGAGGATTTTCAGATCGGCTTCTCCGATGAAGAAAAGGCTGAACTGGTTAAGGTGATTTCTTCCGAATGCGACAAATACGATTATGACCCGCTTTTTCTTATGGCCCTGATTTTAACCGAATCGTCATTTAAACGAGGCCAGGTCTCCTCGGTTGGGGCGCGCGGGTTGATGCAAATTCGCCCCTTTGTGGGCCGCTCCTTGGCCGATAAAATCGGGATCGATTGGGAGGGGGCCCAGACGCTTTTCCGGCCGGAATTGAATATTAAGATGGGATCATTGCATCTTTTTGAAATGATTCTCAAATTCAGGGACGTGCGCAAGGCGATCGTTTCATATAATCTGGGCGAGACGGCATTGCGAAGCCGCGTGCGGCTGAACAAACCGCTTCCGAAGTCGTTTTTAAACAAGGTGATGAAAAACTATGAGATGTTAAAGGAGCAATACCAGACTTGAAACTCACCGTTCTTTCTATTGTCACCTTTGCCCTGGTAAGCTTGTCGCTGCTGACTGGTTGTGGTGGGTCAGCCCTGAAGGCGCCGGAGAGTGCTCGCGATCAATTTGAAAAGGGCATGCGGGCTTTTGAGAAAAAGAAATATATGCGTGCTGTCGAGGAGTTTCAGGTCCTGGTATATAATTTCCCCGGAACTGATTTCATAGATTCCGCTCAGTACTATCTGGCTCTTTCGTATTATGGCGACAGGGATTACGAGTTGGCCGCGGTGGAATTCAGGCGCCTTGTCAACAGCTATCCGCGATCGGAATTTGCTGACGACGCGCAATTTATGGCCGGCGTCTGTTATTATGAAAATACTCCGGGACATTACGGACTGGATCAGGAGGACCTTAAGCGGGCCATCAATGCTTTGAGTGATTTTACCCTGGATAATCCTGATTCGCCCCTGGTGGAGCAGGCCGAGCAGATTATATTGAAAGCGCGGTCGAAGCTGGCCAAGAAGGAATACAGAAATGGATTCTTATATCTCAAAATGCTTGATTACCAGGCTGCCAAGATCTATTTTCAGTACGTGATCGATGAATACACTGATACAGAGTACGCCGCACGGTCCCTTTTCAAGCTGGCCGAAATTGACTATAAAATGAAAGATTTTTCAGCGGCTTCGGAAAAATTCAATCAATTCGTGAATATCTACAATGATAGCGAGCTGATTTCCAGGGCGAACGAATATCTCGAAAAGATCTCCATCAAACTGGAGACATCCAATGTCCCGGACGAATCCTGATCGCGGCGGAAAATGGGGCATTATGGGAGGGGTCTTTGATCCCATCCATTATGGTCACCTTATCCTTGCTGAATCGGCGCGTCAGGCCTATAATTTCGATGGAGTCCTGTTTGTTCCGAGTTTTGATCCCCCGCACCGCGAAGCCAAACCGATTGCCTCGTTTGAGAATCGGTGTATCATGGTCAAGCTGGCGATCGAAGGCCATGACCATTTTTCGGTCTCCGACCTGGAGAAGGACCTGGCCAGCCCCGGTTACACGCTGGCCGTTGTCGATTATCTACAACAGAAGCACCCGCGAACTCACTGGCATTTAATCCTGGGTGCGGACAACATCACCATGCTTGACTCCTGGCATAAACCCGAACAGCTGATCGAGCGGGTGCCGATTGTGGTGGGAAATCGTCCGGGCTATGACCATGACTTTGAAAATTCCCGCTGGTATGCCCGGGTCAAAGTGTTTATCATGCCGATGATTGAACTTTCGTCGACCGAGATCCGCAGAGCCGTCAAGGAAGACAGATCAATCCGCTATATGCTTCCCGAAGACGTTCGCCGCTTTGTGGAAAACCGGGATCTGTATCGATGAAAGGGCAGTCCCTGTTTCTGGTCGACGGCTCGGCCGTATTCTATCGCGCATATTTCGCTTTTATTCGCAACCCTCTCTTTAATTCCAGGGGTGAGAACACCTCGGCGACCTTCGGTTTTGTCAATTCCCTTCTCAAAATAATGAAAGAGGAAAATCCGGATTATATGGCGATCGTATTCGATACCAAAGCTCCGACTTTCCGTCATAAAATGTATCCCGGCTACAAGGCGACGCGGGAAAAGATGCCGGAAGAACTGGTCGTTCAACTGCCGCGCATTCGTGAGGCCGCTGAAGCGCTGAATCTGCCTTATCTGGAAATGGAAGGGTATGAAGCTGATGATATCATGGGAACCCTCGCCAGGGAAGGCGAGCGGCGGGGGATGAATGTCTGGCTGGTCACAGGGGATAAGGATTTTTTTCAGCTCGTAACTGACCGGATCAAAATCTATAATCCCCAAAAGGGTTCCGTGCCCCCTGAGCAGCTGGATCCGCAGGGGGTTGAGGAAAAATTCGGCGTACCGCCGGAGCGGATCATCGATATGCTGGCCTTGATGGGAGATTCCTCCGACAACGTGCCTGGTATTCCGGGAATCGGCCCGAAGACGGCAAAGTCCCTGCTGGATCAGTTCGGCAATCTGGATACAATCCTCTCTTCGACTGACAAAATCCAGGCGAAAGGCACCCGGAATAAAGTCGCCAAAAATCGTGAGAAGGCGGAATTATCGCGCAAGCTGGTAACAATAGAAACATCGGTCCCAATTGCATTCTCCCTGAAGAACATGAAACGAGGGAAGATTGACTTTGAAAAGGCAAAAAAGTTGTTTCTGGAATTGGAATTCACCAATCTGCTTGAAGAATTGGCCGGGCAGGTCGGTATACCGGATCAGGAACCTGAGGGGGTGGATCGAGTCAAAAAATCCGCCGCTGGCACGAACTATGTCTGTATTGATACAATCGATAAGCTGGAATGTCTGATTAAGGAGCTGACATCTAAAAAAGAGGTGGCGGTCGACACTGAGACGACCTCGCTCGATCCCTTTGCGGCGAAACTGGTTGGGATTTCGCTATGTGCCGAAGCCGGAAGAGCGTATTACCTCCCGCTTGGCCATGATGATAGAAAGCGCAACCTCCCCTGGGACAAAACGGTTCGACTTCTATTGAAGCTGTTCAGGAATAAGAAAGTCCAGAAATTCGGGCAAAACGTAAAATACGATCTTGAAGTTTTGCGCCGGGCCGGGCTTGATCTTGATCCGATCAGCTTTGATACCATGCTGGCTTCGTATGTAATCAATCCCTCAGGCCGCCGCCACAGTCTTGACGCCCAGGCTTTTGAGCATTTTGACTATCGCATGCAACCAATATCAGAACTGATTGGTTCCGGCAAAAGGCAGAGATCATTTGCCCTGGTGGATGTCGACCGGGCGACTTTTTACGCCGCCGAGGACGCCGATTACACCTACCGCCTGCGGGGAGTGCTGGCACCGAAAATTAATAAATTGAAACTGCAAAATTTGCTCTACACCATAGAATTGCCGCTGGTTAACGTACTCTGCGATATGGAGAAAAGTGGCGTCCGGGTTGACTCCGGATATCTGGCCGAAATGTCTCGCGATATGGACTCACAGCTGGAAAAACTGACCCGCGATATATATACCGAAGCCGGGCAGGAGTTCAACATCAACTCCACCCAGCAACTTGCGAAAATTCTCTTCGATGAGCTAAAGCTGCCCACCAGAGGAAAGACCGCCAAGAAAACCGGATACTCCACCGATGTCCGTGTTCTTGAGGAACTGGCCCAGCTTCATGATCTGCCGCGGCTTGTACTTGAATATCGCCAGTTGGCCAAGCTTAAAAGTACCTATGTCGATGCGATTCCCAAATTGATCAACAAAGAAAGCGGTCGGGTCCATACCTCATTTAATCAGACCATTGCCGCCACCGGGCGCCTGTCGTCAACCGATCCTAACCTCCAGAACATCCCGGTACGAACTGACATCGGCCGCCGGATTCGCAAGGCCTTTATCCCCCGGGATGACAGCTTTCAGATTCTCGCGGCTGACTATTCTCAGATTGAATTGCGAATTCTGGCGCATTTCTCTGAAGACAAGGCATTGATCAAGGCCTTCAGACAACAGGAGGATATCCACACGCGCACCGCAGCCGACGTGTTCGGAGTCAGCCCGCTTGAGGTCACTCCGGAGATGCGCCGCTCAGCCAAAACAGCCAATTTTGCGATTATTTACGGGGTTACCGCCTATGGGCTTTCGCAGCAAACGGAGCTGGATGTTACCCAGTCCAAAGACTTCATTGATACATACTTCAAACGATATCCGGGAATCAAGGAGTATATTGACAGGACCATTGGGTTTGCCCGGGAACACGGTTATGTGACCACCCTGTTCAACC
>CP070796.1:2302663-2305931 GCA_020343475.1 Candidatus Zixiibacteriota bacterium | reverse complement strand
GGAAAAGTCAGAAACCATTCCCCGCTGTTGCTCATGCCGGAATCGTTTGAAGGTACCGATCAGGTATTGGCGCAACTCGGAGACGTTTTCAAACTCCGAAACCTTCCGCGGGCGCAGTTCCTTGGCCAGGTCGAACTCGGTGCGAGCCATCAACCAGTTTGAAAAATGATTACGGCTACCGTGGTAAACAAGAGATTCCTCCGGCACAGTTACCAGCGCCCGCTGCATCGAACGAAAATCAGTTGCACGGGCCACTTCGGTCCCGTCGGGCAGGCGAAAAACAAAATCGCCGAAGCCGAAATTCTGCATGATAAATGAACGAAGGCTGGCCAACAGGGTCGGGGACTGCTTATGGAGAAAAATGGTCCCGTCCTGTTCGGCCCGGGCGGCATATTTCAGGTGCGATGACTGCAGCAGAATCGGCAGATCGGGAAGCTGTTCCCTGGCGCGACGGGCCAGTACCAGCCCGGCCTCGTCATCGATTCGCCCCATGCGGGAATATCGCACATCGGAGATTATTCCCAGCAGATATTTCTTGTATTTTTCAAACAGCCACCAGCCTTCCTCGAATGAATCAGCCATAAGGATTTTCGGTCGGGCCCGCATTCGCAATAATTTATCCGCCTGGTTAAGACTATCAGCCATCAGGGCATGAGTCTGCTGCATAATTTCGGCATAAATTAACGGGAGGTAGGCAGAGTAAAAGCGGACCGAATCCTCGATGAGAATGATAACCCGAACGCTGAGCAGACTGGTGTCGTGGTCTACATTTTTTTTGTCCTCGAAGTATTTGACGATTGTCAGGATGATATTGACGTCGCCCGTCCAGAAGAAAACCTTGTCGAACAGGTTAAGCGAGCATTTGCGCTCGGCCATTTCCAGCTCCCGGGCATGGAAAGCCAGAAGAACCACCGGCACATCGGGCGCGATTTCCCGAATTTTGGCGGTGAAGCGGTCCGGTTCGATGTCGGTAGCACAGCGGAATACGATCACCAGGTCGAAGCGGTGCGCTCGCATCACGTCCGGCGCTTCGCCGGCGGTGGACACCCGTCTGATATGCGGCGCGAGCGAAAGATTGAACTCCATGTACTTGCTGAACACCAGCTGGGCCAGCTGTCCATCTTCCTCAAGCAGGTAGGAATCGTACAAACTGGAAACCAGGAGAATGTTCTGGATGCGATGCTGCATGAGCGAGTCAAACCGCGCCAGGCTCGATTCATATTTTTTCAGATCGATTTCCGGCTTTTGCACCACGGTGACTCCTTGCCGATTAAAACCACATCAATATACCGTTATCAAAAGATACTGTCAATTCTATGCGGTCCCATCTGGTATTACTCTCGTGACGGCTTCGACAAAGGCGGCGAATCTTCGGTTTCGCCGGGCGCGACGAAGATGATTCTCGTCCTGAATTTGCGGTCTGATTATTCATGCTCCCGCATTCCCGGAGGACAGCCTGTCTTTTTGGTCGAAATTAAAGGCAGAATCACCGGGATCCTGCCCTTTTTATTTCAAATGTCGGTATGCGCGTGTATTAGACAACGCCCTGATCAAGCATGGCGTCGGCCACTTTGCGAAACCCGGCAATGTTGGCGCCCATTACATAGTTGGTAGATTCCCCGAATTCCTCGGCGGTTGTTTTGCATGCAGTGTGGATTGCGATCATAATGTTGTGCAGACGGTTGTCCACTTCCTCACGGGTCCAGCCCAACCGCATGCTGTTCTGGGACATTTCCAGTCCGGAGACCGCCACGCCGCCGGCATTGGCCGCTTTGCCCGGGCCAAAATGGATTTTCGCCTTGAGGAATTTGTCGACCGCATCCGGGGTCGACGGCATATTGGCTCCTTCGGCCACACAGAAACAACCGTTCTTAAGCAGCGCTTCGGCATCATCGCCGTTGAGTTCGTTCTGGGTTGCGCAGGGCAGGGCGACTTCGACCGGTACACTCCAGACCCCGACGCCTTCAAAGTACTTGGCCGACGGGAACTTTTCGGCATATTCCTTGATTCGCCCGCGCTTGACATTTTTCAATTCAAAAACATGTTCCAGCTTCTGAGGAGAAATACCATCTTCATCGACAATATAACCGCTTGAGTCGGAGAGGGTTATCACCTTACCGCCCAGCTCGTTGACTTTCTGGGTTGCGTACTGCGCGACATTGCCAGAGCCAGAAACGGAGACGCGCTTGCCTGCGAAGCTGTCGCCACGGGTCTTGAGCATTTCCTCAGCGAAGTAGACAGTGCCGTACCCGGTCGCCTCAGGGCGTATCAGGCTACCACCCCAGTTGATGCCCTTGCCGGTGAGAACCCCCTCAAACGCGTTCTTAATACGCTTATACTGACCGAACAAAAAGCCTATCTCGCGGCCTCCAACACCGATGTCACCGGCCGGCACGTCAGTATTCGGGCCAACATGACGGAACAGCTCAGTCATGAAGCTCTGGCAAAAGCGCATCACTTCAAGATCGGACTTACCCTTGGGATCGAAATCTGATCCGCCTTTACCTCCTCCCATGGGAAGGGTGGTCAGACTGTTTTTAAATACCTGTTCGAAGCCAAGGAATTTCAGGATACCCTGGTTTACGCTTGGGTGGAAGCGGAGTCCACCCTTGTATGGGCCGATGGCGCTGTTAAACTCAACCCGGAAGCCCCGGTTGATCTGCACCATGCCCTTGTCATTCACCCACGGGACGCGGAAGATAATGAGTCGCTCCGGCTCCACAATTCGTTCGACGACTTTCGATTCCACATATTCGGGATATTTCTCCAGAACCGGTTCAAGAGATTCCAGAACCTCCTGGACCGCCTGCAGAAACTCCGGCTCAGCGGGATTTTTGGCTTTCACGCCAGAAAAGATCGTTTCAAGATATTGGTTCATAGGTGACTCCTACAGTTAGTAACACAAACTCTTCACCACTATTGTCACAGCAAGACTGCGACGAAGCTATTTTAGGCATTTTTGCCGGTTTGTCAACGGCTTTCGGAGACAAAATAAAGATTTTCACATCCCGTTAAACCCATTTTTGAAGGCGCCCGGGACCCCCGGCAATTGAGACAGATTTCGGCCCTCTTTTAAGAACTTACCCGCTGTTTCTTGTATTACTGACATATTGTGGAATTATGAATTATTCAATCATTTATAAAAGTCCTGCGTTTTGGGAAGCACGCATGTTACTTGGTGACCGTGCAGCCGGGGAAAAGGCATTCTATTCTTACCCAATAATCGGCGATTGATTTCGGTCTCAGGTTGCGGACTTGACAGTCAAGC
>CP070796.1:2287372-2302563 GCA_020343475.1 Candidatus Zixiibacteriota bacterium | reverse complement strand
TTGAGTATCGGGGCACTGGCCAGCACCACATCGCCGATCGCGCCCAGCCGGATAACAAGAATCTTTTTCATGGCCTTATGCGAAGTATATTATACCAAAGACGCCGGCAATAAGGCAATAGATTCCGAAATACTGGAATTTCCCTTTTTTGATAACGCTGAGGAGCAGGTACACCGCCAGCACCCCTGAGAAGAAAGCAGTCATCGCCCCAACCACATACTGCCCGACAAGCGACGTATCCACTGTAAGAATATCTTTGATTTTAAATACAATCGCCCCGGCTATGGCGGGAATGGATAGCAAAAATGAGAACTCTGCCGCGGCCAGCGGCCTTACTCCCGCCAGCATACCGACGGATATGGTGGCGCCGGAACGGGATATCCCGGGCAAAATCGCCAGTGCCTGAGCCAATCCAATCAGCAGGGAGCTTCCAAATCCAACCGCGCGTCCATTTCGGCGGCTGGCAGCGGCGCCAAGAAGAAGCAATCCCGTTGCAATCAGCATGGCCGAGGTCATTGCCGGCGATGAAAAAGCGCATTCAACCATCTCTTCGAAAAGCAGAGCCACCGCAACCGCCGGAAGGGTGCCAAGAACAAGGAAGAGAATCATGCGCCGCTGGGATGCCAATGATCTGTCAAAGATGGAGCGAATCAACAATAGAATCTTCCGTCGGAAATAAATCAGAACCGCCACCAGGGTTCCGAAATGCACGACCAGCTCGAAGACCACTCCGGGCAGCTTGACTTTCAGGATATGTTCCACCAAGACCAGATGTCCCGAAGAGGAAACTGGCAGAAATTCGGTCAGTCCCTGAATAAGCCCCAGGAAAACGGCATCAAAATAGCTCATAGGAAAAGCTCCGGTCGCAACCGGAGCCGTTTGCCGTTTTGTTGCCGTCCGACGCTGTTAGAAGGCTCTGAAATCAAGCCCCAAAAAGAGGCCGGCGTTGCCGTCAAGCTGAAATTCACCATAAAGGCCCAAATTGTCGGAAACTTCATACTTCGTCCCGAGATTCAATCCGACCCGGAAATCCGACTCATCGTCAAAGTCGGCGGCATCATACGAGACCCGCTCCAGACGAAGATTCAGCCTGGCATATGGTATCAGACGATGTCCTGACTGGAACCGGTATGGAATGGAGCCGATGATGCTGCCGCCAAGCCCCAGCACGGAGCCATATTCAAAATCAACAAACTCCATAAATCCGCCGAACGCCAGATCAAAGGGATTCTTGCGAAGACGATCGTAATAATCCATGAATTCATATTTGAAATCGAGGGCAACCATAATCTTCGGGTCCGCCCCCCTGACATCCGGGTCAAAGAAACCGATCTTCACGCGACCCTCGGTATAATCGGAAAAGCCGTACGTGAGACCGCCGAAAATCGACGTTCCTTCGTCCGCAATTCCGGCAAAACCGCCTATATAGCCCACT
This sequence comes from Candidatus Zixiibacteriota bacterium, assembly GCA_020343475.1. Taxonomy (GTDB): domain Bacteria; phylum Zixibacteria; class MSB-5A5; order GN15; family PGXB01; genus JAFGAL01. The sequence goes on along the minus strand of CP070796.1, from coordinate 2,301,128 downwards.
CCGAATCCACAGGCATCAGCCGTGGTAAGGTTTCCCGAGACCAGCCCGATAGCTCCTTTAGCATGAGAAACGGAAAACATCAGAGCCGGCAAAGCAACCAGCGCCACAAACAACTTCATTGTCTTCACCAGAAACCTCCGTACAATCCTTGGTAATTTTTTATATAATATTCGACCTGCAATACAGTGTCAACAAAAATCAGGTTCCATTATTTCGGCGCAAGTGCACTCAGGTTTTGACTTGACAATAAAAGAGAAAAAACCGTATACTTCCCGACATGCAAAAATACCGGATTCCAGCGAGACTAATCCTATAAAACTCAGGCGGAGGTAAACCATGGCAGAAACGCGGCAACGATGGGGCACACGAATTGGCGTTATCCTGGCGGTGGCGGGATCCGCGGTCGGTCTGGGCAATTTCCTCCGTTTTCCGGTGCAGGCCGCGCAGAATGGCGGCGGCGCGTTCATGATTCCGTATCTGGTGGCGCTGGCCATTGTCGGCATACCGCTGGTTTGGGTTGAATGGACAGCCGGCCGATTCGGCGGCGGTTTTGAGCATTCCAGCGCCCCGGGAATTTTTCAGTCGCTGTGGCGGAAAAACAGGTTTATTAAGTACTTTGGAATATTCGGTATTTTCGGGCCCTTTCTGATCTATATGTACTATGTCTATATCGAATCATGGTGCCTTGCTTATGCTTACTACTCTCTGACCGGTCAGCTGGCGAGTATCACCTCCAGCGGCGGATTTATCGAGTTTCTCAGCAATTATCAGGGAGTCAATGACGCCGGGACATTTGCGGGGACAGCACCATCATTTATCTTCTTTATGATAACTTTTATTTTGAATATTTCAGTCACCTATTTCGGCATTCGGGGGGGGATTGAAAAACTGTGCAATATTGCCCTTCCGGTGCTTTTCTTTTTCGGCCTGATTCTGGCCATCCGGGTGATCACGCTGTTTGCGCCCGATCCGCTCCACCCCGATTGGAGTTCAATCAACGGGCTGGGATTTCTGTGGAACCCGGATTTCTCGGCCCTGAAGTCCGCCAAGGTCTGGCTGGCGGCAGCCGGACAGATATTCTTCACCCTGTCGGTCGGGATGGGAGTCATTCTGACGTATTCGAGTTACTTGCGCAAGGAGGACGATGTCGCCCTCTCCGGACTGGCGGCGGCCTCCACTAATGAGTTTGCCGAGGTGATTATCGGCGGCTCGCTGGTCATACCGGCGGCATTCATATTTTTCGGTCCGACCGAGATTGTCACGGTCGCCGAATCAGGTGCCTTCAATCTGGGCTTTGTGACCATGCCCCAGATCTTCAATCAGATACCGGTCGGCGCCCTGTTCGGGTTTCTGTGGTTTTTTATGCTCTTCCTGGCCGGGATAACGTCTTCGATCTCGATCGCCCAGCCTTCGGTGGCATTTCTTGAAGACGAATTCAATATCAATCGGCAAAAGGCGGTACGGATTTTCGGCATCGCCGCTTTTATTCTCTGCCAGCCGGCGATATGGTTCATGCATCGGGGGGTACTCAGCGACCTCGATTTCTGGGGTGCGAATTTTGTGATTGTACTCGGAGCCACAATTGAAATCATTTTACTGGCCTGGGTATTCGGAATTGGTCGCGCCTGGGATGAACTCCACCTGGGATCGAATCTGCGCGTTCCCCGTATCTTCAAATTTATAATTAAATACATTACGCCGACCTGCCTTCTGTTCATACTGATCTGGTGGTTTGCCACAGACTGGTGGGACGTTATTATGATGGACGGCCTTGACCGGGAAAGTATCCCCTATGTACTGGGCATACGGCTGATTTTGCTTTCGGTGCTGATACTCCTAGCGGTACTGGTATGGATCGCCTGGCGTAAGCGTAAAATGGCGGAGTATTACTGACAGGAGGAAAGATGACAATCGCCGGATGGATATTCCTCGGCATTTCCTGGGGAATGATCATTTCACTTTTGATATATTGTTATTTTAAGATCATCCGAGGTAAAGAACCCGATTCGAATGACGTCTCGCAGTACTACAAGCAATAGTCAGCCGGGTATGATTGATCAGTAAATGTTATAGCGCGCGATACGATCCCTCAGGGTATTGCGCGAAATGCCCAGAATTTCCGAAGTTTTTACCTGGTTGGAACCAAAGTGTTTCAGGCAGGCTGATATCAGGGCCCGCTCAAGGGCGGATTCGAGGAAATAGTATATCTTCCCTTCTGAGTTGTTGATCAGCTTCGGCAGGACCGGGTCAATGATTTTCCTGAACAACTCGGTATAGTCGTCCTGCAGGTTGTCCAGGTCAATTTCGACCTTTGAATTTAACTCTGAAGAGATCGGAAAGTCCTCCGGTTGAAGCAGTTCCGCTTTGGTCATGACGCAAGCGGTATGAATGTTATTTTCCAATTCCCGCACGTTGCCCGGCCAGGCGTAATTGTTGAGCATTTGTGATGCTTTGGGAGAAATCGCATGAATATCTTTTGAAAGCTGTTTTGAAAAACGCTTGATAAAACTGTCGGCAAGAAGCGGGATGTCACCCTTGCGTTCTCTAAGAGGCGGCACATAAATTGAAACCACCTTCAACCGATAAAACAGGTCAACCCGGAAGGATCCCTCTTTCATGCACTGCACCAGCGACTTGTTGGTCGCGGCAATCATCCTGACGTCGACATCAATGGTTTCATTGCCACCGACCCGCTCAAATTTCTGCTCCTGCAAAACTCGCAGCAGTTTCGACTGCGTCAGCAGTGACATATCGGCGATTTCATCAAGAAAAATCGTACCCTGATTGGCCTGTTCAAACTTGCCGAGCCGTTTGAAGTACGCTCCGGTGAAAGCTCCTTTCTCGTGGCCGAAAAGCTCCGACTCCAGCAAAGTCTCCGCAAGAGCGGCGCAATTAACCGACAAAAATGGTTTATTGCGTCGCGAAGAATTGCGATGGATGGCACGGGCGATCAGCTCCTTGCCGGTGCCCGATTCGCCAAAAATGAGCACTGCCGCATCTGATTTCGAAACCTGACCGATAAGCTTGGCGATCTCAACGATCTCCGGGGATTTCCCGATAATTTCATCAACAAGGTATGTTTGCACATCGGGTGCCGTTTCTTGATGCTGGCTCTTTGTCTTGTGGTACCCACAGGCCTTGTTGACCGTATTGATCAGCTTTTGAATCTCAAACGGCTTGGTCAGATACTCGTAGGCGCCCTCCCGCATCGCTTCCATGGCGTTTTCGGTCGAGACAAAGCCGGAAATCATGATAATCGGAATATCAATTCCTTTCAGCTTGGCCTGCTTGAGCAAATCGAGCCCTGAAAGGGTCGGCAAATTGACGTCAAGCAAAACGACATCGATTTCGGGGTGCTCCTCGATAAACCTGACCATGCCCTGGCCATCCTCGAGGAAATTGAAACGATATCGTTCAGGATCAAAAAGATTTGCCAATGACCGGGAAATCTCCGGGTCATCATCTATTATCAAAAGATTTTTCATTTAGCCACTAAAGCATATTGCATTTACTCAATTTATCGGAATTAGCGCCGATTTTTTTAGCTGTCCATCTGCCGGAAAGCGCAAAAAATAGCGGCTTTCCCGCAATTTTGACGGAAACTCAATCGATCCGACCCTGCCACAGTCAGGCGAAAATCTGTCACCTGCGCTAAGTACAGGTCGAGCGTTGCGGTCGATATAGGGCGGATCGAGCAACAGCGAGATTATCGGAGCAAATCCGGATTACCGCTTTTCGTCAAGGAGAAATTTTACAACCGTGCCGGTGACAAAATAATTGATAATCATGTCTATTATAATTCCGACCGTCAGGATGTAAAACACCAGGACAGGGGCAAACTTGTTGACAATCGCCGGAGTATTTTCAAGCAGATAGGAAACGGGCACCGACAGTAAATACGGCACCAGCGCCAGAAAAAAGGAAAAAATCGGATAACGGGAAAACAGCAGCACCGATCCTTTCAGCGCTCCGGCGATGCTGTTCTTATATACCATTACGGATGGCACGGCGTAAATAAAGACGGAAAAGGCAAACACAGTAATCAGACGCAGCATGATTCCGAAGACGAACTGCCGGCGGGGGCTTAAGATCAGATACTCAGACAACATCGTGGGCAGCAACCAGTTAATCAAAAGCAGAATAATGGTGATAGCGACCCAGACAACCTGCAGTAGCATCCACCTTGAGAAGGCCGCCGAAACGCGATCCTCCGGCCCCGTCCCGGCAGAGTCAAAGCGCCGCATAAAGAGGACGGACCCGATTCCGATTATCAGCCCTTCGAAAATCACACCAATAAGCAGCTTCCCCCATTGGACCACAGTCGGCAGCAATATAAACAATCCCGGGTAATGACTGAATATCTCCGCCTGGCGCTCTCCCAAGAGACTGACCGGCGCGGACAAAATCGAATAAAGTGCAGGATGGGTATAGTATCGGCAGGCCAGCAACACCAAAAACTGCAGGATTGCATAAAGTAAAAATGGCAGCCACAGCCTGAAGCTGAGCAGAGTCCTGAAGATATTCAGATATAGCCCGATAAAGCGGTTAAGGATGACAAAACTCACGCGATTTCCCGCCCGCTACAGCGACACCACAACATGATTCGAGCCGCCGCCGTTAAGTCCTTGTTCATCGAAGACGTAGATTTTGTAGGACCAGGTTCCGGGTGATGGTGTATCTGTAAAATCGGTTACGGTTCTGGAATTTATGACACCGGTCAGGATTCCCTGGTCGATTGAAAAGTCGGCGGAACCACTGTTTCTATAAATACGGTATGACGCGAAATCATTGGCGGTGCTGGTCGTCCAGCTCAGCGATACTGCCCCTTCTTCAGCCCGGGCGGCCAGAATAACCGGCCCCGGCGGATTTGCAATCTTAAGCAAATGCGGGATCGTGTAAACATCGGCCTGATTGCCGGCCTCATCGACGAAGAAGCCATTAACCACGCCATCGGCCACTTCCAGGTCAATCGGAATGATGAAACGCCTTGTGAAAAGGCCATCACCGGCCCCATTATCACCATTGGTGCCGTCGTCGAACAGTTTCAGAGAGCTTTGCCCCGGGAACGACACCGCCGCTTCGCCGCCAATTTCCCCTGCAAGAACATGGAACATGATTGTATCACCGGCGGAAAAGTCCACCCCGGCAGGAAGAAAATAGGCGGAGTCAATTTCGGCCCATGTGTCCAGAATGATGCTGTCGGAAATTGCGCCAAAAGATTCGGAACCGTCACTGAAAATGAACCGCCCGTAGACATGCTTCACCTCGTCACCATCTGACAGAGTAAAGCCTTTGCTGTCGATATAGCTTTCCCAATGCGCCCCGGCAAAAGTGTCATCTTCGGAAAGCTGAACCAGAGCCGCCGCCACAGGGACTACAAAGCTGACGACAACCGATCTCGAATTGGTGAATTGATCATCATTATTGACAACAAGCGACAGGACTCCGATCTGGGTGGAGACTGCCGGAGCCTTCCGACCTTCGAGTCCCGCTGGCGTTACCGAGGAGACGGTAAAGAAATAAATTTGTCCGGAGCTGAGACCGGTAATGATTGATGAATTGGACGAAGTGGTATCCCACAATGCAAATCCGCCCCCGGTAGTATCGAAAGTATAATATACTTTGAAATACGCTACCTCGCTGCTGCCGGCGGCCTGCCAGGTGAGCATAACGCCATCGCTCAGATGGGAAACTTTGAGTTTGAGGGGAAGCGGCGGAGCATCCGGCAACGACACGTCAGGTTCCACGGAATCAATATGACGGCTGCACCCGCCAATTAGAACTACCATCAGCAGCACAACGATTACGCTCTTCATAACTCACTCCCCGGGCCTAAAAGTTGCAGGCTGCGACAAGTCGGACCCCCCCCTGCTCAAAGTCGGCTTGCACCGACAATTGATCTACAATATAACTGTCCCGCTTTTCGGGGAAAAAGAAGAGTGCATCCAGCAGATTCAGGGACCAGACGGCAACGGTGATGCCGATTGTTATTCGCCTGATATTTTCGGAATCATAAGCGTCCTCGCGTGCTTCCCGCAGGAGGGGATACAGCCGCTGTTTTTGCTCATAAGTGTCCGCCAGTAGATACTGTTCGCGGATTTCGTTATGGCGGTCTTCCTTATCATCAAGGTCATTGTCGGCAATCAGATAGGCGGCCATGCTCCCCACCGCCAGCAGGGTGAAAATTCTACCTTTGAATTTTCGTCCGGAATACGCCTGGCCCCAACCAGGCACAAACAGCGATCGCGCCGCCGCCTTCATTCTGGTCTTCGGGCTGAGCCGCACGTTCAGACTCATCGGTCGCCCCGATTGCAAGAATACCGATGATTTGTAGGTTTCATAACCATGCTTGCGAACCTGCACTTTGAACACACCTTCCAGGCCCTGCATAAAACTGACCGGTGTAATACCGGTGACAGTCAGTGCCCCCTTTACCATTACTTCCGCGCCGGACGGACTGGAATTGATGCTAAAACCGCCGGTTGAGGTCTGCCCCGCCGCCAGCAATGGCAGCAGGAGCAATGCGGCAAGTGCGACATTCCCCCTGAACAGCATAAGCTTATCTCTCGTTTACCTGCAAGGTTTTCATCTTATTGACCGGGAAAGATATAAATTTTTCAATCTCAAAACAAGAAATAAAAAAGGCCGCGCGTTACCGTCGCGGCCTGCATTTTGATATCTCTTAGTTACTTAACAGGCACCCCTGCCGGTAAGAACCACCAGGACTGTCCTCATGAGAATCCGGACATCACTCCAAATCGACCAATTGCGGATGTAATCGCCGTCCTTTTTAACTTTGTCAACAACCGACTGGAGAGAACTGTCATAGCCATTGGTAACCTGAGCCAGGCCGGTAATACCCGGTTTCACCTTGAGGCGTATGCCGTAACCGGGGACTCTGGTAGCGAAATCGGAAACAAACTTCGGACGCTCCGGCCGGGGCCCAACCAGGGACATATCTCCGCGAAGAACATTAAGCAGCTGCGGAATTTCGTCAATCCGCGTTTTCCTCAGGAGACGGCCGAGACGGGTGATTCGGGGGTCGTTCTTGGTGGCCCAAACCGGCCCGCAATTCCTTTCAGCGTCATTTACCATTGTCCGGAACTTAATCACCCGGAACGGGCGGCCATGGTAATCCTCGCGCCGACGCTCCCGGGAGCGACGATCATTGCCGGTATCACACCGGTATGAGCGGCGGCTCCGTTTGCGGCGGTTAATACCTACCCTGTCCTGAGTATAAAATACCGGACCCGGGCTATCCAGAATGATCAGAATTGGAATGATAATAAAGACTGGAAGGCACAGGATAAGCCCCAGCAATGCTCCGGTGAAATCCAGGGTCTTTTTCAAAATCCTATCAATCATGGATATTATCATTCTCCCAGGTCGAACCAGTGTCTCCGGTGCCAGGAATATAAACGAAGCCACAGCGAAAAGAAAGAGTAATCCGGCGATATACTCGCCGAAATAAAACCTGGTCATCCGCCTGAGTCCCCACCCCCGGGGCCCGGGATATTCAGCAGTCCGCTCCGCGCCAATAGCCGCGCCGATATCAAACTGGTGGTAAACAGTCGCCGAACTGACTCGCGATTCTGGAATGTCGTTAAAGTCCCCGATATTCATTTGCTATTAACGCAATCTGCTTTGTTCTAGCTGACCCAGTTATCCTACAGGTTGGCAATTTATTATTCCCTGATTGTTCACACTCTGAGCAAACAGATTGCCGAACTGAAAAAAAGGGGCGATAATTTGGGTATTTCTGGAATTGTGCTAAAACAAGACCATAACTGCTTACCCGGAAAACACTTAAGGATTGGCATCAGATCTGGGAAATTTCCTGACTACACCGGTCGAAATATCAAGATTGAACCGGACGGGATTTTCTTGAATAGGTCATCATAATAGATGCAATCCATTGCGCATCGACTACGAAATGCTTTGCAATGATATTGAATGCTTGTGATACGAATCTAACTTATTATTTGGCATCAGACTGAATGTGATATTCATGCCCGGTCGATTACATAGTTTGCATACTCAGGGGAAACAGCTGCGACATCAAATTACGAAAACCGGGCAACCTTATCCGCAAAAGGTGAGTAGATCAAATGAGATCGGCGGGCCGTCCTGGCCCGCCGTTATGCTAGCACACTTCAAGGAGAAGATGTCTGAAGTCTATCAGCTGCCTTTACAGGCAGAATATCACCGACAGTCGGTGAATTGTCTCGGAGCTGAATCCCTCACTGGGAGAGAAAGCATAATCAAACCGGGCCGGACCGAGGATTGCCCCGGCACCAAAGGTCAAGCCGCCGGCGGCTCCGCGACCGTCGACATTGGGATAATAGCAGTGCCCGGCCCGCACGAAATAACGCCGGTCGTAATTGTACTCCAGACCGTTTTTTATCAACAGGTCACCATAAAACTGATGCTCCAGCTCAACCGATGTCAGGAAAGATCCCAGCACCGTGCTTGCGGCACCGAATCGGAGGCTGGTGGGGAGATTTTCTTCGGTCTGATTAAACCGGAATTTCTGGCCGAAGTTGGATAACACCGCGCCAAAAGTAAATCTGTTGATTGAGGCAGCCAGCCCCAGATCACCGGCAAGAGCGCCGGCAGACTGATCGGCCAACGACAACATCACATACTTTCCGGTGACGCCGACTGCAAAACTCTCACTGAGCACATAGCCCGCCGAGATTCCCCCCGCCAGATCATAAGTTGAACCGATCTCACCGGTTGGCGTATCATACTTATCGTACCCCTCGATAGCGCCGTAACTGAGATATGATACATTGGCTGATAGCGTCAATCTCTCGGAAATCGGGCACAGGACGCCCAGATATTCAAAGTTGATGTCCTGGTACCAGGAGAAGTGCGATACAATCAGCTGGGATTGTTTCACTGTCACCGCTCTTCCCGGATTCCAGTAAGCCGCAGCAACATCGTCTGTCACCGCGGTGTAGGCACCACCCAAGCCTGCGGCGCGGGCACCGACTCCGATATTCAGGAATTCCGCGGCTGCCCGGCCGTTGTCCGAGGCAATCGCAACCTTGCCCAGAAGGGCAACCACCAGAACCAGCGCCCCCCAGACCATTATGATTCTATAAATGCACTTCCTGATAGGCATAGCCTCTACCTTTCGCCAAGCTCAGTGTTTTGCGGTATTGGTAAAGGCAATGGCGGTACCAAGACGAGGGAATTCGCCAAAGGATTTATGTTCACTTTCTGAAATTCCGGCAATACCTGTATCGCTTTACCTACCAACAGATTATGCCTTTCACTTCCTCCCCGAATCAGCTTCCATTTCCGAACCATCAGGTTTTTGACATCATGCAAAAAAGGAAATGAATTCAAATTCCGCACAATTGCTGGCACAGAATTGTCTATCCTGTTATAATCCCTTATTGCTAAACGCATTACAATTCCTGTTCAAAAACCTGACGTTCAGGCAACATTTGTTGTTTACGTCAACAGCCATTCAGCGTTGGTGCAGGGGCTATCCAATATTTCGGACAGAATAGCCACTTCATTCACATAATGTCAACAAAAAACAGTGAATTGGCCAGTTTTCTCCGCTTCATAACTAACTAAAAGACAAATAATTACACAGGAGTAAAGATTAAACATTAGAGGTGCGAATAATTGCCTGACCGCCGGGAGCATTTTGTCATAATTGCAGAATGATCATGATTGTTTTATTGCGGAAGGCGCGATTTCATTAATTGGTAGCGGGTGGTTTTTAATTCCAGTCCCGGGGGGAGCGGCTTTAATGACGCGATCAGCGCCTTTGCATTGGCAATGCGTTCCTGAGTCTGCGGGTGACTCATGGAAAGCCTTTCGAAAAATCCGGGACTGCCATCGGACATCGATGCCAGCTTTTCAAACATTGTGATGGCGGCATCCGGGTGATAGCCCGCGGCCATCATATACTGCATCCCATATGTATCGGCCTCACGTTCGTTCTCGCGGGAGTACTCCGCAAAGGTCAGGCCAAGGCCAACATTGACCACCGTGTTAAGGGCCTCCGGGCTTTCCCCCAGCAGCAGTTCCTGAAGCAGCGCCACTCCCATCGCTGCCTGCAGACGTTTGATCCCGTGACGGGCAACCACGTGCGATATCTCATGCGCCATCACGGCGGCAAGCTCGGCTTCGTTGTCCATCGTCTTAAGCAGTCCGGTGTACAAATAGACGTATCCTCCAGGAGTGGCAAAGGCATTGACCTGATCGGATTTGATAATGGCAAAATGATATTCAATGTCTCTTCGGTCGCAGCGGCTTACAATGCGACCGCTGATTTCATCCATGTAACCCTGCCAGCTGGAATCCTGAAGGATCTGATTTTTCGCCCGGATTTCCTGGTCCATGCTTTCGCCGATGGACACTTCCGTGGCGGAGCCTATCAATATAAGTGATTGCTTGCCTCCGGGTCCGGTGGTAGCGCACCCGGCGAGGATTATTGACACGAAGACAAGAACAGAGAATACGGTCATCCGTCCTGCCATCGGGCTTATATCCTCATTTTTTCGGCGATGTCGCCGATCAGGGGCAATTTGTATCTCTTTCCCTGCAGGCCGAAGATGATTCCGGCGACCGACGCTCCCAGCGCCAGAATGATAACCATCTTCCAGACCAGGCTTGACAATCCGGGAATCAGAAACAGCAGGGCCAGCAACTCGATCAGAAAGAGAATCAATCCCTGCTTGCTGTGAAAACGAGCCTGTTCATTATCCCTCATCTGCAGCAAGGGGACCAGGCACAGTAGCGGAATATACGACAAGACCGCGGCGATTACTCCCCGGTCCCGATCAAAGTCGGCCTTGCCGGTGCGCTCTTCAGTGGAATCATCAAGGCTGGGAATTTCCGACTGACCGATCCGACTGTCATCCTCTTTGAAAAATGAATCAACCATACCCACTCCATGGTTACACCTGCCAGAAGATTTCCTGATCCCGTTCCGGGATATCCACCACAATCGGATCTTTGGCAGGCCACTTCTCCAGCAACTCTTCCCCGTCAAAAAGCAGGATAAAGAATTTTACAATCCCGCATCCGGTGACAAACAGCGACTTCCGCTCGAATTGCATTTCCAGAATCCTGTCAAAACAGTAGCGAAAGCCCTCACTATCGCCACAGGCACCGGGATGCAGATCAATTTCTTTTCGTCCAACTTCACTCAAGTCTATTACAGCCCGATAATTTTCCGAACCAACTAAACGAAAATATTGGGCAAAGTCAAGGCGAATATAAAATCGTTCATAATCAAAGGCAAAATAGACATCGGCGAGATCACAGTTGGTGCGGTGCATCGCCCCGCCAGCGCGGCGGCAATCATAATGACCGGCTCCGCTCCACTCGTAGTAGTGAGTCAGCAGGCCGTCAATATTCGGGGTCACCAGCGACTCCGGAAGAACCAGAAAGGATTCCGTTTTCCCCCTGAAAATAGCATGGGCCAGGCTCTCCGGTGGCTCTATTCCCAGGATGGTATACACCGACTTAAGGTGTTTACGAAAGAGTCGATCGAAGCGGTCATTGAACGCCCCGATATGTTCGTCGCCGTACCACCAACACCAGTCGGATCCTTCCGCGATATGGATTTGTCTCCACGCCTGCTCCAGTGTCTCCCTGGGAGCGTCGGGATTTTTCCGCTCAAATTCGGTCAGCGCCTGGCGGGTTTCAAAGAGCAGATCCCAGGCGGCATTGTCCTCGGGGTGGCCGATCCAGATGCTGAAATTATGATTGATCCACGATCCGGCGTGCACCGACGGCAGACTGATCGGCGTAACCCGCCGGGCTGCCTCGGGGAAACTGATGGTTTCAATACCCTGATCGTCGGCAAGTCCCTCATACAGCTTCTCGAGAAAATCCTTCCCGTCATTCGGGAAATACTCCCATGCATTCTCCCCGTCGAGAATGATCGGTACCACGTACTCGTCCAGACGCCCCGTCAGCGATTCCCGGATTTGCCTGAGCTGCTGGAGAAAATCAGCAACCGAGCGTTCCGCCGACCAGCCCGAGTAAACAAATCCGATTTTATCCGACAGCCCGCGATCACGGAAAAATAATTTCAAGGATGGAGCTTCCGCAAATACATAAGCCCTGTGCTGCGAGTATTTCCGGGGATTCAGGCCCGATTTTAAAAGAGAATTGGTCAGTATTTCTTCGTCGGTCGCCGCCCAGGTCAAACCTGCTTTCGCCATTAATCGCAGCACGGCCTCAGAGACTGAACCTTCCGATGGCCACATACCGCTCAGGGCATCGCCAAACAGATTCCGGAATTTTGATGCCGACTGCTCCACGTGCCAGCTAGCATCCTCAGGAAACCGGAAAGCCTGGTGCGGCAGGTCGGCATCCGGGAGGGATTCTTTGGCGCTTTCGGTATCGACCAGAAGCGGTAGAATGGGATGATAATAAGGCGTAAACGACAAATCGATCTTACCCTCCTTATACAGCTGCTGGTAGGTGGGGATAATGCGCTTCATCAGGCTGATCTGGAAGTCCAGCAGCCGGTCTCTCTCATCTCCCGTGAAATCGCGCCCCTTTTCAAGGAGTTGTCTAACCGGCTCTTCGGCGCGAAACATCTCATCAACCCAGACCAGATTTGACCATACCTGCAAATCCCGCCACTCCGAGGTTGAAAAGATTTCGATGGCCAGATCGAGATCATCGCCACAACTTTCCTTCTTGCGGTACAGCTGGCGATACCGGCTGTACGGTTCAATCATGGTGGGATAGTGCGCCGAGAAGAACGTTTCCAGAATCTCTTTCCTCTGTTCCGGCGTGAGACGTCTGGCGGACAATCGCGATAGATCAAGATGACGGTCAGTGTATTCATGGCAATACATCTCGATCTGATCCAGGAGTGAAGGAACCAGATTAAACGTGACCTTCACATCTTCGTAGCGGGACGCCAGCAGGGGCATATCAAGGTAATCTTTGATTCCGTGAAAGCGTACCCACGGCATATCAAACCGATTCTCTTCCGGATTCAGATAGAAGGGTTGATGCATGTGCCAGAGAATCGCAACCTGTAATTTATCATTCCCCGACATAGAATAATATCGCGTGACTCTGAAAGTGAATAATTTATTCGACGTTTAATTGCATCGCGAGCTGCGAGGCTGTGCGATAATAGTCCGACCCGAAATATCTCTCTTTCAGCACCGCAACCATCTGTTCGGCCAGCTCCCGGTTTCCGGTCTGAACATAGCAGCGAACCGCTCCCAGGTAATAATCGGGCGCCGAGGGTGAATCGGGATAGTAATCGACCGCCTCGCGATATCTTTCGGCCGCCGTCGCAAATTCCTGTTTGTTTTCCAGGCTGGCCGCAATGCCCGCCATGGCGGATGAAGTGCTTAATTTATCAAGATGATACTTGTCAACATATTTCTGAAAGGCTGCTATCGCTTCATCATAGTCTTTGCTTCCGTAATAGGCGTTGCCAAGATAGAACTGCGCACGTCCCGCCGCATCGCCGCCATAGGAATCGGCGACTGCCTGAAATTCCGTAATTGCAGCTTCATAATTCCGGCGCTGCAACTCCGCGGTCGCCCTGGTCAGTCTATTCAGAGCGGTCGCCTCCCTGGAGGACTGAGTATTTACATAATAGACAAAGCCGGCAATGATAATAATAGCCGCTGCGGCCGCAATTGATACAACTTGCCAGTTTTCGACAATCCGGTCCTTTGCCCGAAGGACAAAGGTGGTGAATTTATCCTCTTTAATCTGCTGTTTGGTTATTTTCACCTTTGCACGCATT
>CP070796.1:2278591-2287272 GCA_020343475.1 Candidatus Zixiibacteriota bacterium | reverse complement strand
TTCTGACATTCGTCCTCAGATTGCATTTGCCGGGCGATCGAACGTCGGTAAGTCGACATTGCTGAATAAGCTGTCCGGGCGCCGGAAACTGGCCAAGATTTCTAAGACGCCTGGAAAAACGCGACGGATCGATTTCTTCTTGGTTGATGACCGGTATTATCTTGTTGATTTGCCGGGTTATGGCTATGTTAAGGCCGGGCTGGAAGCGCGAAAAAAATGGGGACAACTTGTTGAAAACTACCTTCGCCATGTGGATAACCTGAGGGGACTGATTCTCTTGCTTGACTGCCGACGGGAACCCAATGATGATGATCTGATGATGATTAACTGGATGGAGAAAGGCGGCGTAAATTATGTAATCGTTCTGACGAAGGCCGACAAGCTCAGTAAGAGCCGACTCATCAAGAAAACGACTGACATTGAAGGGACTTTCAAGGCCAGGGCAATACCGTTTTCAAGTCTTTCCGGCCTCGGGAAAACCGAGCTTACCAGGTGGATTGAGAATATTGTCAGAAACCAGGCTTTAAGCCATAAAAAATGAAAAGAGAAAAATGGGCAAAAATGTTATTGTTGTCGGATGTCAGTGGGGTGATGAGGGCAAGGGGAAAGTAGTAGACCTGCTGGCGAATACGGCGGATGTCATCGCTCGATTTCAAGGCGGCGCCAACGCCGGTCATACCGTTCTGACCGGGGAAAAGAAGTATATTCTGCATCTGATCCCCTCCGGTATTACTTACCCCGACAAGGTTTGCTATATCGGAAACGGTGTTGTTCTCGATCCATTTGGTTTTCTCGAGGAATTACGTTTTCTGGGTGAGCAGGGAATTCATACGGAGGGACGGATATTTATCTCATCGGCGGCAAACCTGGTGATGCCGTTTCACAAATTGATTGATTCCATAGAGGAGAAAAAGCGTGGCGGAGACGGGATCGGGACAACCTTGCGTGGTATCGGGCCGGCTTACAAAGATAAAATAGGCCGGGTGGGGATTCGCCTGTCAGATCTTTTCACTTCCGACAATCTGCGAAAGAAACTGGAACGCCATCGCAAGATCAAGCAGGAGTACTTCACCGGGTGTACCGATGAGCGTGCCGATATTGATAAGATCTATTCCGACCTGATCGAGATTGCGCCGGTGCTAAGGCCTATGATGACCAATGTCTCGCTGGAATTGGCCCGACACTTTAAGGAAGGTAAGTCTATTCTCTTTGAAGGAGCGCAGGGGGCCCTGCTTGATGTCGATCTGGGCACTTACCCATACACCACCTCATCTAATACCACGGTCGGCGGAGCCCTGACCGGGCTCGGGATCGGCCCGAAAATGATCGACGAAGTGATCGGTATTGTCAAGGCCTACACCACCAGAGTCGGGGCCGGGCCGTTTCCGACGGAGCTGGTCGATCAGCTGGGAGATGAGTTACGCGATGCGGGTGGAGAATACGGTACCACCACCGGGCGACCCCGCCGTACCGGCTGGCTTGATCTGGTTGCCCTTCGTCACGCCTGCCGCATAAACGGGGTGGAGAAAATAGCAATAACCAAGCTTGATGTGCTTGACCGATTCGAGAAGATCAGAGTTTGCGTCGCATATCATCTGGAAGGCAAGGACATAACAGAGCTACCCCTTGACCCCTCGGCGCTGTGGGATGTCAAACCGGTATATCGGGATTTTCCGGGGTGGCAGAGCAATACCTGCGGGCTGGAGAGCTTTGCCAGCCTGCCCAAAAACACCGGGGATTATCTGAACTTCATTGCCAAGGAGGTCGAGGCGGAGATCTGCCTAATCTCCACCGGGGCCCGGCGTTGTGATACTATTATAGTATAAACTAATCCGTCTGCATCGCTAAAATTATTTGCGGTCGATGGCAAATCCGACGGTTTCACATGCTTTTGAAACAAACGCGCCCATTTTCGTCTTATCATACGATTTTGCGCAAGATTGCAGGATGCCAGTAATTCATTATATGTCAGCATGTTAACCGTATGGCCGCACGCTGATTCGTATGATATTACGAATCTTCAGATTCGCCGCTACTCATCATTTTGACAATATGATTAATATCCTGTTATACTACAATGAGTTATGGGAGATTTGGGAGGGATTCCGGTCATCTCGGCATTATGGTTGCTATTAATACTGGTGGAAATTGGCAAGCCATTTCTTCAGCACCTGGTGGTAGGGCTGTTGAGCTGTCGTTAGTTCCTCGGGTTGCCAGCTTCTTTTCTCGAGGCACGGAAGGCCCGCTTATGAGGGGAAAGCGGGCCTTCCATTTTATTTCGAAAGCTCCAATTTTATGGCATATTGAGAGACTTTCCATCTAATCTGTTTTGCCTTACATTGAATTGAATTCTGTGTACCTTGCCAAATAAAGGAGAAAATTGAGCATGCGATCGTTACGGGGAAAAGTAGTCGTGGTTACCGGTGCCAGCCGTGGAATCGGCGAGGGCATCGTCCGTCTATTTGCCGAGAACGGAACACGGATTTGCCTTATCGCCCGCAACAAGAAGCGGCTGACCGCGGTTGCCAAAGAGTTGGGAATTCCCTCCAAAGAATATCTGGTTGTTGCAGCCGACATCACTCGTCGGCACATGGTAAAGAAGATTGTCAACGCTGCCGTGCGTAAGTTCGGACAGATTGACATTTTCGTGAATAATGCCGGTGTCGGTATCCATAAGCCGATCACCGAGACCGCCGAAAAAGAGTTCGATACGATCTTTAACACCAATCTCAAGGCGGTGTATTACAGTTTCTTGGAGTTGATTCCCCTGTTTAGAAGGCAGGGCGAGGGGCAGATCATTAATATATCATCGCTCGCAGGCCGTATGGGGGTCGCCAATCTTGCTGCATATTCTTCATCGAAAGCCGCCCTTAATGTTTTCTCGGAGGCGGTTGCGCTCGAGGTTCGGAACGAAAATATCAAAATATCGGTGCTGGCGCCTGCTTCGACCGACACCGGGCTGATGTCGAATCTTTCCCGGCGTTCGAAGTCGCCATCACGCGCAGCAAAGAAGCTGACCGTCGCCGAGGTTGCCGAAGCGGTGATATTCCTGGCAAAACAGAACACCAACGCCTGGACGTCGATGACGGACATCAGACCACTTCTGGTAAGAAAGTGACAAACCATGCCGGGATTGAGTGTTGTTTATAAGAAAGGATGTACCACTCAGCAGCTGAAGGCGGCATATCGGGAACTCAGGTACCGGGACAACTATATTGTTCAGGAGTTCCTCTCTGAAAGGAACATCCTGATCGCTTCCTCGGGGTATGAACATTATCCGGTGCGCCGGCTTGATGACCGTAACGCGGTGATCCTGATTGAGGGTATGATTTACAATAAGTCCAATGATCAGATCGAGTCCGCGCTCAGGAAAATTACGGGCCGCATTCTGAGTAATCTTGATCCTCTGGCGGAAGTCACCGATTTTGTCTCCACATCTGACGGCGACTATTTTATCCTGATATATGCCAAAAAGCAGGGGAAATTGCTCCTTTTCAACGATTGCTGGGGGAAGTTTCCGATTTTCATTGCGGAGGAACGCGGAGGGGTTGTTGTCTCCCGGGAGATGAAGTTTCTTTTGCCGCTGCTTGATGAAATCAGGTTCGATCCATTTGCTATCGCTGAATTTCTCTTGTTTGAATGTAATCTGGCAGATAAGACTGTCCTCCGGGGGGTTCGGAGAATGCCCCCGGCTGTGCTGATAACCGCCAGGCAGGGTGATGCTGGTGTTGTTTTCCGTGAGGAGACGGTGGTCCCGGTCAACTTTGAACCGGAATCTCCAATACCTTCACGAAAAGAAGCATCGGAAAAATATGTTGAGTTGTTCAGGGAGGGATTGATCAATCGGGTCCGCACCGTGACTGATCGGGGCTGGGGAATTGTCGCTGATCTCAGCGGCGGATATGATTCGCGCGGGGTATTTGCGGGGCTGTGCAGCCTTGACGCGGAGATTTTGGTTTGCCACGACCGGATTGTGACCGCCGATGAATTTGATACCGCAAAAAAGGTGGCAGAGTCGTACGGGAAAAATCTATTGCATTTTGCCGCACCACATCCAGTGGACGAAATTGAGGAGCTGCGACGGATAACCATGATCACCGATGCCCTGGTCAATTGTCGCTTGGCGACATCATATTTTTTCGACGAACTGGAGCATGAGAAGACAATTGCGGGACGGTATGCTCATTTCATGGGTCTGGGGGGCGAGTTTATCCGACAGATTTTGCAGCCCAAGAGTTTTTATCGTGATGTTGTCGCGATGCTTGACGACGAGGCCATCACCCGTTTCGGGAATATTACTGAAGCCTGTGCTATTCTGAGGCTTGGGCGACAGGCGTTTCGTCGGAACCTCGCCGATGCGGTCGGCCGGCTGCCGGAGACTGACCCGTGGGATCAGCTCCGTCACCTGTATTTTGACCGGTACCGAACCTTTGATAATTGCGGAGAGGATCGCCATCGCATGTTTAACTGGACGGTTACCCCGTATCTGGGAAAAGACAATTTCGCCTGCGCGACGAAAGCCATCCCGGCCAGGGATATTGACCACTTCTTTTTCTTTGATTTCATTAAGAAGCTTGATCCAAAGGCCACGCGCATACCGCGACACGGAGATTCCCTCAGGATAGATTCCCGCGCCGATCTGGCTGTTTACAGAGTCAAGCGCAGAATCCGGGAGATGGTGCGCAACAATCGCTTTACATTCAAGATGGCAAATCGGCTTCGTACTGCGGGACTGCAGCGCAAAGCACAACCGCACGAATTTCGCTGGATCATCGAAGAAATCCTTGAGACCGGGCTGAGATCAAAAGCGGTCGAGCATCATATTAATATCCCCGTTCTCCAGAGAAGTCTGCAAAGATCCCGCGACGTCATGCAGCTTTATCAATGGCTGACGATTGTCGTTTTTATGGATGAGATTGAAAAGCGGTATGGGGACAGACTTAATGTCGATGCCGGGATTCAACCGGAAAGTTGATGTCGTGATTGTTTTTTATTATAATCAGGTAACCCGATTACTTGTCATATGATAAGGAGTGCTCGTTTTGGCTGGTTTACTATGCTGGAACTGTGGTCGTCCGACTGGACTCGAAGGCAAGATAATGCGATCCGATGCCTGTCCGGAATGCATGGCTGATTTGCGTTGCTGTCGGGGATGCCGGCATTTTGACCCGACCGCGCGCTGGCAGTGTCGGGAGTCGATTGAAGCACCGATCCCGATTAAGGAGAAGTCGAATTTTTGTGATTTTTTCCAGCAGCGGCTGGCGATGCATTCTCACGAGAAAAAGGCGGCACCGATGGACTCCAAAGAAGAGCGCCGCAAGAAATTCAATGACCTGTTCGAAGACTGAATCGCGGTCGCCGAAATCGGGGCATGTGCTGTTTTCGCACCGGTACTGATTTTATTGGCACCGGGCCGTTGGCGGTCCCGACAAAGGGAGCCATTGAGCCTCAGTCAGGTATCTGCTCAAAAGGTATAACCACACCCACCATGAAGCCGTCGAATCGCCCGGGTTTCGAGCTTTCGATAAGATTACCCGCTTTATCACGCGCCAGGGTATGCTGCAGA
Source organism: Candidatus Zixiibacteriota bacterium (assembly GCA_020343475.1). Taxonomy (GTDB): domain Bacteria; phylum Zixibacteria; class MSB-5A5; order GN15; family PGXB01; genus JAFGAL01. The sequence continues at coordinate 2,281,706 of CP070796.1, read as the reverse complement.
TGGAATACCTGGTCATGAATATAACTCAGGCTGATGCCCCATTTGGTGCTAAAAAAGAGATCGGTGCCAATTATGCCCCGCCATCCGACCCGGAGCTGCAGGTCGCTTTCCGAGTCCAGATCTTCGTCATAGTCCAAAAGCCGGAATGATGTTTCAGTGTTGAACAGATAAAGGCCCGGGGCAAGGGCTGCCCGCGGTCTGAAGAAAGCAATGCGGCTGTCCGAGCCAAGTTGCAATCCGAAATGAAGGGAAAAAGCATATTCACTGACTCGCCTTTTTCCCGGCCATTGCACGTCATCGACTTCAAGAAAAACTCCTTCTTCATCGGATGAGAAGAATGTTCCGCTGATGTCGAACCAGCCGCTGAATGCTGCAAACCGGGAAGGGTGGGAATTGACTCGCAGCCAGAAATTCGGTCCAGGATCGGCATAACGCACAAGATTGCCTTGTGGGTAGATTGCACCTGCCGCCAGGCCAACCTCACCGATCAACTTGTCTCCCCATGCCGGCATGGCGATAAACCACAGCAAAATTATGACTGCAGCAAGACAATGACTCGTTTTATTCATAGCGACTCCATTGTGAAAGATTATTTCCAATATATATCATTTTTGCCTTGATGGACAATTAGTTTATAATGGGGCATAATGCTGTTGTGCCGTTTACATTTTCTGCTCGCCAGCGAAACCTGTTCTATCTTATTTCAGCTAAAAAAGGCGGGTCAGGGAATCCTCCGGCGGCAGAATGCATATTGTGAAGACCTAATTCACTTTAATCCCGCCGACCGGGGTGTTGGAGTTGAGTTGCTTGGAGAACCACGCTACGGTTCTGCGCAGTCCTTCTTTGAAATCGACAGTCGATTTGTAGCCCAGATCGTGCCGGGCGTTTGAGATATCGGCGTAGGAATGCAGAATATCACCGGGCCGTGGAGGATCATAGCGAGGCTGGATATCCACTCCAATGATCTCTTTAAGCAGAACGATTAATTCATTTAATGTATAGCGTGCTCCGCATGCGATATTGTAATACTTGCCAACCGCATTTTCGGCAGTTGTTGCCAGCAGATTGGCCTGGACAGCATTTTCAACAAAAGTAAAGTCGCGCGACTGCTCGCCATCGCCAAAGACAATAGGCGGCTTCTTTAATTGCAAAGCGTTAATGAATTTGGGGATCACCGCGGAATATTCCGAGTCGGGATCCTGTCTGGGGCCGAAGATGTTGAAATAGCGCAGCGCCACGGTTTCCAGGCCGTATAATTCGTAAAAGACCTCAGCATATTTCTCGTTTGCCAGCTTCGTCACCGCGTATGGCGAGAGCGGTTTGGTGCGCATCTCTTCCCGTTTCGGCAGTTCCGGGGTGTCACCGTAGATCGATGAGGAGGAAGCCAGAACCACGCGTTTCACCGCGGCCTGACGGGAGGCCTCCAATATATTCAGGGTGCCATCAATATTGACGCTGTTTGAGGTCAGAGGGTTTTTGACCGAGCGGGGCACCGACGGCAGCGCGGCCTGGTGCAGCACAAAATCGACCCCTTCGACTGCGTCACGGACTGTCCAGAAATCGCGAATATCACCGTCGATAATTTCCATCGACGATTCAAAATCACGGATATTTCCCCTGTTTCCGGTGGAGTAATTGTCAATAATACGAACCTGTTCACCTCGTTTGGTAAGTTCGGCAGCAATATTACTTCCGATAAAGCCCGCGCCACCGGTTATGAGATAATTCATTTGTCCTACCCCGTAAAAGTCTTTTATAACAGTATATCGACCAAAAGTCTCCGGTTTTACCGCTGTTACCGCAAAAAAAGCCGGGGTTGCCTGCGGAAAAGACGGTCTGCCCGTTCCCAATCATCGGGGCGGCCGATATCGAGCCAATGTCCCTTAAACCGGTAGACCGAAGGATTTCTCCCCCTTACAATCAATATATCCACCAGATCGGGAAAGTCAAACCTTCCATTCGGGATGTATCGCAGAATTTCACGATCGAAGGCATAGATCCCCATTGAGACTGAATATCGCAGGGATGGCTTTTCAAGGTATTGGTCAATTACATCATCTTCGATTTCGACAACTCCAAAATCAATCTTCACCGATCGATTGAATACCGCCACGGTTGCATAGGAATCATTTTTCAGGTGGGTTCTGCCAAAAATTCTGAACGGCAAATCGGTTAAAAGATCGCCGTTAAGGACAAGGAAATGCCGGTCGAGCCTTGTTATCCTCTTCAGCGGAGCGGCGGTCCCCAGCGGTTTTTTTTCGTGGACGTAGCGAATTTTAATGCCGAATTGACTTCCATCGCCCAGAATTATTCTGATCAATTCCGCCTGATAACCTACCGCCATGATAACCTCTTTGATTCCGGCCCTGGCTAGCTGCCGGATGAGAATCTCGACAATGGGGACGTCCCCCACCGGCCAGAGCGATTTGGGCAGCACCCTGCTGTATGGAAGCAGTCGCCGGCCTTCGCCTCCGGCGAGGATAACGGCCTGCCTGATATGCTGTAAGGCCTGTTTCAAAGTTGGTAATCCTCTTTCGGGTAGCGCGAAATATTTCTCTCGTAAAAGCGCACGGTTTTTTTCAATCCTGCCATAATTGTGTGTTTCGGTTTGAAACCGATCAGCTTCTCGGCCAGCCTACTGTCTCCCAGTAAACGGTGCACTTCCGACTTTGCCGGACGGGTTCTTCGTCGTTCGCTCTGAATTCTGAGGTTTTTTCCGAGTATATCGGAAACAAATCTTACCAGTTCTTCGATTGAATAGTCCTGTCCGGAAGCAAGATTGATGGTGCGACCGACAGTTTTATCGGCAAAGGCCGCTGCCGTCATGCCTGCGACCATGTCTCCGACAAAATTCATGTCCCGCCGGGTTCCGATGTTGCCAAGGCAGACGGTCCTGCTTCGAAGAGCCTGGAGAATAATGGTCGGGATGATGGCCCGCGCCGACTGACGAGGGCCGTAGGTATTGAACGGCCGGACAATAACTGTCGGTATGCCAAAGCTGCGATGAAATGACTCAACCATCCGATCGGCCGCGATTTTCGACGCGGAATACGGTGACTGCGCCACCTGGGGGTGCTGTTCGGCGATTGGGACCTGTTGTGCCGTTCCATACACC
>CP070796.1:2261981-2278491 GCA_020343475.1 Candidatus Zixiibacteriota bacterium | reverse complement strand
TTCAAAAAGTGAAATATCGGCTCCTGCCCGGAATCTGGTGATGGTTGTCTTGATTTGAAGAAATCTCCGACCTGATCGATAGCCGCGAAAACGCCGGCAAGGACATAAGCATTCGGAATATTCTGCGGGGATAGGAATCCCGTAAAGGCCTATTTTATATGTCTTTGAGCCGCGCTTTTGCTTGACTTCGGCAGGCTTAAGGGCTATTTTTGGTTGATCCAGTGGGCACATCCGATTTTCTCGGATTGGATTACTAGCCAGACGTCATAACAATGAATTTGACATGAAGCGATTTATTTTGCTGGCTTTTAACATCTTATCGGCCTGTAAAATCGGCTTTTCAGGCCTTCGGGAAGGGAGGTGGTTAATATATCAGACGAGGCTATCGAAAGCTGCAATATCGGCAGTGCATTCTTCGTTCAGACGGTCAGGCGGTGCTGTCGATCTTGTTCCGCCTTATAACCATTACAAGGGAGGTTTTAGTATGTATGGCCGGATAAGAAAAAAACATCTATCCGTTCTGGCGGCGACACTTGCGGTATTCATTATTGTTCCTTCGGCGTCCGCAGATCAGATTGTCCACGACACAAAGAGTGAATTTGAAACGGGAGCATTTATGCAGACCGTTTTGGAGGGCGAGGAAGCCACCCCGCAAATCAGACTGGACTCATACTCCGAATTTACATGGACCTTTGAGGACGATGACATAGCGGGCTGGAGTTTTGCCACCAAACAGCCGTCGGCGGTAGCCGAGGAGAATCCCGCGGGGCAGATACATCTGTATGCATTGCAGAATGCGGGCGCCGAATCTTATGCTCTTGCCTATCGAACCGATGTCACCGTAACCAACGATTTTGTAGTGGAGTATTTGATCAAGTTTGACAACATTGAACCCAGCGGCGTGGCCGATCCGATGGCGGAAATGCCCACCGGCGCCTGCGCGCGCCTGGATGCGTTCACATCTGTTGTTGGATTTCGGATGGATATCTTTACCGATCGGATGGTTTCCTTTTACCGGGAGGGAACTTCCGGTGTCGACTACCCGACCATCTCATATTTTGATGTTACGACGAATCTGGGTCAATGGTATACTCTGAGATTCGAGGGTGATTTCAACGACCCGGAACTTCCGGTGCAGGTTTATCGCGACGCGGCCTGGATCGGGGAATTAAAGGCTGATACAAGGAATGCCTGGACCAGCGCGATCCGTCCGATGGCATATTCGCGAGTTGCGTCCAGCGGCGTGGCCGAAGTGCATATCGACTACGTAAAGCTTGGTACATCAAATACGGTGTACTATGCCAGCGGAAGTTATACTTCGGATGTGCTTGATCTCGAGGCGACATCTTTCGGTGAACTGTCTTGGACCGATATTACAATGTCGTCCGTTTATCCTTGGGGGACATGGACGAAGTATTCCGGTAATCCGGTCATTGATGACGGCGTCGGCTCCGGCAATCTCCCCGAAAACATGTTAACCGATATCAATGACCCGCTTCAGCAGCCGATCACGTATGACGGCAAATACTGGCTGTCCTACGCCGGTTGCTGCGGTGATGATATCAGGCTGGCGTACTCAACCGATCCGGATCTTTTGACCTGGACCATCTATGAAAGCAACCCGATCCTTGCACCTGATGGGGGGGAGAATTACCTGTTTTCGCCGAATCTGTTCAAGGACGGCACCACCTATTATCTTTTTTATGATGTCTCACTGTTTTTGAACGGACAGACGGCGCAACGGATCGCCTACGCGACTGCGCCATCACCGCTTGGCCCGTGGACGAAACAACAAATCATTCTGGATGTCGGCCCTCCGGGAAGCTGGGAAGAAGGTCGGGTTACCGAACCGTTTGTGTTCAAGGATGGCGATACCTATTACCTTTTCTATATGGGGGACATATTTTCTTCCGGAAATGGCGAGCAGATCGGGCTGGCCTCGACTCCCGCTGCACAATTCCCGCTGGGGCCGGAAGCGGGCGGACACTGGACCAAACACGGTCTTATCCTGCCGCACAATCCTGATCCGGCAGCATGGGACCGCGGATTGACCGCTGATCCGAGTGTGGTGAAAGTCGGTGATGTTTTCTATATGCTCTATACCGGCAGTTATGCCAACACGCAATGGGATCTGGGTATCGCATGGGCAGACAATCCTCTGGGGCCATGGAATCGTCCTGAAGCTCCGAATCTTGTCAAAGGTCCTTCAGGCACCTGGGATGATGCCAGGCTTGTCCGTGGTGCTCTTCATTATAATCCCAACAACGACAAATGGGTTATGCCGTATTCCGGCAATGACGGCTCGCGGTATAGAGGAGGAATTGCGTATGCCGATCCCTTTGCACCGGAGGAGCTCATAACCTTTGAAACGTCGACAAGCCCCGACGGGGCGGCCTGGGAAGGATGGCAGCCGGTTCTTAATGGTGCCGCGATCACTTCAACCCCGGATCATTATTTCCGATACCGGGCGACCTTAAATCTCGGCAGCTACGGTTTCTCGCCGATTCTGACCAGCGTAACGGTCAATTATGAGTCGGCTCCTGCTGCCGGTTCCATATCGGGCGATGTTTTCGCCGGTGCCGCGGGTCTTGAGGGAGTTGGCGTCGGTCTCTATGATGGAGGGGGCGATCCGGTACAGTTTGTCTATACCGATCCCGCCGGGCATTACAGCATGGCCGCGATTCCCGGAGGGGATTACACTCTTGAGGTGCTGGTGCCGCTTGGATTTGTTCCCGTATCGGAGGCGTCGGTTGCGGTCACGGTCGCCGGAGGCGATCAGGTCATTGACTTCGAGCTGGCGGAAGGAGCAAGCGGCAATGTCCAGAGTTTCTGGTGGTGGAAAGCTCAGTTCCGGTATCTTCAGCTGGGCGGGGTATACGAAATCATCACCAAGGTATCCTCTGGAGATATTGAGGCGTACAGCCAGGCCATATTCGACCATTTCTACTGTCGCACCGATGGATTCGCCATGCAGATGGAATCGATAACGTATACTGATGATCCGGCACGAGCCTTGACCTATGACGAGCTGTCGGCTATTTTCCTGGCGCCGTATGTACCGACCTGCGAGCACCAGGTGAGTCGTTCCATCCGGACTGTTCTTCTGAATATCGCTTCGGGTCGGATGAGCCAGCTATCTGTTGTCAGCGTTGACGGAGCCACTGCCAGCCAGGCACTGACGTACCTGGTCGGGCTGTATCTGTCGGGTGACCCGACGGGGGAGTATATCGCGAATGTCAATTTACAGCGAATGCATTTATCGATTATGATTCCCGCCGGGATAATACCGCTGGATGTACCCAATATTATGTATAAGCCTGAGGATCTGGCGAGGTTACTTCCGGAAGATTTCAGTCTGGCCCAGAACTTCCCGAATCCCTTCAATCCGAACACCATTATCAGTTTCCGACTTCCTCATGAGGCCGATGTCAGCCTTGACGTTTACAATATCATGGGGCAGGTGGTCACAACCCTGATTGACCGGCGGCTCGGACGCGGGGAACATGTGGTGACGTGGAATGGGACCGATTCCCAGCATAATCGGGTTGCCACGGGGATTTATTTTTATCAACTGCGCGCGGACGGTTTTGTTGAGACCCGCAAGATGGTAATGCTCAAGTAATCGATGGTGGCAGCGTTATTTTCAAGGGGTCGGTTCAACCGACCCCTTTTTGTGTGCCGGCAACACATTCATGGTAGAGATTGACCCGGTCTGAAAGCTGCAAGAGGCAGTTGATCCCCGGATAGTCAACCAGATAAATCCTGAATGGAAAATTCAGTTTCAATGCGGCGGCCGGGAATTGGACCAATCATCGAGATTTTGTTTTGTGCGGGAAACCGTTCAGATTTTCAATTGTTTGCTTGCAAGTTCGCGATACAGTGGTGATTTTTCCAGCAGTTCGTCGTGGGTGCCCTCGTCGATAATGCAACCGTTGTCAATGGCAATGATGCGATCCGCGTGCTGTACCGTGCTCAGGCGGTGGGCAATAATGATGGCGGTTTTGTCTGCCAGAATATTCCGCAGCGATTCCTGGATCAGCCGTTCCGAGGTTGAATCGAGCGCCGAGGTGGCTTCATCGAGAATCAGCACTGCCGGGTCCTTCAACACCGCCCGCGCCAGGCACAGACGCTGTTTCTCGCCGCCGGAGATGGTGACGCCGCGCTCGCCGACCATGCTGTCGTAGCCATCCGGTAAACTCGAAACAAAATCATCAATGTTGGCAATTCGGGCGGCGTTTATGATGTCCTCCTGATCGGCCTCAGGTCTGGAGTAGGCGATGTTGTCAAAGATGCTGGCTCGAAACAGAAGCGGCTCCTGGTCGACCAGGGACATGGCGTCCCGCAGCGATTTGAGAGTCAGCTTTCGAAGGTCGATGCCGTCCAGCATGACCGAGCCTGCTTCGGGGTCGTAAAAACGCATGATCAGGTTGATTAGCGTTGTTTTCCCGGAACCGGAAGGCCCGACAATGGCTACTTTCTCTCTGGCGGCGATGCTCAGATTAAGGTTCTCAAGGCAAAATCCTCCCTGACCATAGCTGAAATGAATATCCGTAAGCGCAATCTCGCCCCTGATCGCCGTGGGTGTTACCGGGTTCGAATCCTCGGCCACTGCCGGAGGGATATCGAAGTATTCAAAGATGCGGTCGACCGAGGCCATGGCGGATTTTACCTCGATGTGCACCGAGGCCAGCCCCTGGATGGGGGAATAAAGGTAGGTCAGCAGCATGTAAAATGCGATCAGCGCGCCGAGTTTCATGGCGCCGGTGCCGATCAGATATGCTCCCCATGACAGGACAATAATCGGACCAATCATATTCAGGAGGTGAACGAGGTTCATTGAAAGTGATGAAACGATACTGTTTTTCACATATAGCCCGGTCAGTTCACCCAGCACCGTTTCTACCTGATTTCTTTCGTACTGTTCCCGGCCGAACGCCTTGATCGTCTTAATGCTCAAGAAGCCCTCCTGTATTTTTGCCGAAAGCCTGGCAATAGTCTCCTGGAGCAATCGATTAATACCGTGCAACCTGATGCCGAACCTGCCGGTTACGAACATCGTCACCGGCACCGGGATAACCGCCACCAGCGTCAGTACCCAGTCAATGCTCAATAGATAGATAAAGATTGCAATCAGCAGCAACAAGTTGGTCAGAAACATCAGCAAGGTCGCTGTCAGAAGACTTTGAATGCGATGGATATCAGACAGGAAACGCGACATGATTTCGCCGACCTGTCGGGTCTGGTAGAATGTTAAAGATTGCATCTCGAGGTGCTCAAACAGGGCGGAGCGCATATTGGCGATGATATTGGCGCCGATATATGAAGCCAGGTAATCCCGCAGCCATGAGAAAATTACCTGGCCGAGATAGATTCCAAGCAGAAACAGTCCGAAATAAATGACCGATCCTACCCCACCACCGTCACCGGACCGTGCCACCAGCCTGGGAATAAGCACATCGATTAGATATCGGACGGCTCCGGGCAAAGCCAGCGTCAGCCCGGCCAGCACCGCCATCACCAGAAAGGTGACCAGTTCCAGGTGCCAGTACGGCTTAAGAAACGTCCATAGTCGTTTTGCTTTGACGGTATCGAGGGTCATCTCTCCAATCCAGGAAATATTTGTTAGCCGCGAACCGGAAGGCTCGTGGTGCCAGGGTATCTTTCATACGTTGCTCCCGTTCGGCATGCATCCGTTTCCAGAGATCAACATTGGCTCCATCCAGATCGCGTGAAGGGACAAAGCGCTGAGAATTCTCATACTGGTCTTCATCATCTTTCCACCACTCCGGGCTCAGATAGCGGCTGCCGAAGGTTTCTTCGTAGTATTTTCGATTGGTGTCAAGTTCGCAGCCGGGAAAGTGCATGTAGCCGTGGCAGGCCCACATTAAGTATGACTCTCTTCGTTCCAGTTCGGTATCGATAAGCTCAAATGTTTTCTCAAGGGTTTTGCGGGTTTCACCGGGATGATTGAGGATCATGTTTGCGCGGTGCAGGATACCATGATCTGACAAAAGATGCGAAACATCGCGGAATCGGGCCAGAAACTTCTCCGGCTGACGCGTTTTTTTCATAAGAAGAAGCATCTCCGGTGATCCGCTCTCAATCCCGAATTGAATTTCGAGCTTGAGTTTGGCCAGCAGGAGAATGTCGTCCGGGTTGACATACTCCGGCCTGGTTTCAAAGACCACCCAGAATTGCGGATCGCTGGCGACCAATCGCTGCAGAAATTCCCTGCGCCAGGCCGGGCGCATGCCAAAACAGGCATCAGAAATGGCAACGGCGTAGGCGCCGTATCGCTTTACGGCGGCGTGCATTTCACGGACCGCATCTTGCGGTGAAAAAGCCCGCCAGTGACGATCCTTGAGCGGTTCCATACAGAAGGAACAACCAAAGGGACATCCCCGGGACAGGTACATATAGATATTGCCCAGGCCGTCCGGAAAATGCTCGCGTATAAATGAATCGACGAGAGGCCAGTTATACCCCACAAAGTGTCTGGCGGTAAAGGGCGGCCCCGGGACAATTTCCGTTTGAGTTGGCCGGCCGGAACTCCGATATGATTCCGCAATCGTCTGCAGCGCCAGCTCACCTTCTCCGCAGATGACATAGTCGATCAGGTTATCAGTTGAGATAAAGTCGCTGGGGCGTGCGGACGGATGGTACCCCCCAACCACAATGAGCCGATCCGGATACAATTCCCTGAAAATACGGGCCGAGGTTATGGTCGCCTGGTAGGAGAGACTGGTCCAGCAGGAGAGGGCCAGAATATCGACATCGTTACTTGAGAAATAGTCCCGCACCCGTCGTTCATATCGCCGTATCTGGGTCGGGGTATTGGGTCGCCCGATACTGACCTCGAAATCGGCATACGTCACGGAACAACATTGGGCCAAATATGAGGCGAGCAGAAGCTGCGAGGTTTTCACCTCAAGGCGTTCCATCCAGACCGGATAATGGAAGCAGGACGGGTACGCGATCAAAATTGATGGGGTCTTGCAGTCTTTCAAGCAGTCCGGGTCTCCTTTTCAGGATTTGGTTTAAAACGATTAAGAAGCTTGATAATCATTTCATTGTCCTCGCTTTCGATTCCCCGGGCATGTTCGAAGCGATAGATGCAATATGGATTATCCGCCCGGCGGCCGGTTGCGGATACCGAGGTGGTGGTGCAACCTCCGCGGCAGAGCGGCAGGTATCTGCATTCCCGGCAGAATCCATCGGCTGTTTCCCGCGTAAATTTGCGGTTATAGAGAAAGGCGCCGGGCCTGTTCCAGATTTCTGTGAATGAGGAGTCGCGGATGTTGCCTTCAACGAACTCCTCCGGCATTGACAGGCACCCTTTAACATTGCCGTCGGACTCAATCCCGGCCACTCGCGTTCCGGCATAACAGCCGAAGTACGGCGACCCGTCAAGCAATGCGGATCCCTTACAGCCATAATACCCGATATTTTCGCCGACGTCGATCCGGACGTCATCCTGTCGTTTCAGTTCCAAGATTTCGTCAATCAGCACCGGGTAATTGTCGAGTGACAGGACCAGATCAGGATAGTCTTTCATGCGGCCCGTTGAGGTATTAAGCTGAATTCGCCAGAGGCGGCACCCGCAGTCGACCAGGATTTTTCTAATTTCATCCAGTTCGTGCAGATTGATATTGGATATCTGGCTTACGGCGCAGAAAAGGAATTCCCCATTTTCGGCCATCAGTTTCAACGCATTGGTGGCCTGCGCCCAGCTTTTTGGATGCTGGCGGATAAAATTGTGGGTTTTTTCGGTGCCATCCAGGCTTACGCCGACATCGTTAAACTTCAACCGCGCGAAATCGTCGACATCCTCCGGTGTGACGGCATACCCGTTGGTAATGATATATGATCGTACCCCGTTGCTCTTGATGCGCTCGGCCAGCTGGCGCCAGTCCTTGCGCAACAACGGTTCGCCGCCGGAGAGAGTTATCTCCTGTGCGCCCAGTCCGGTCAATTCATCGATCAGCGCCAGCGCCTCATTGGTGGTGAGTTCATCGGGCCGCATTTTGCCCGCACCGGTACCACAGTGAATACACCGCATATTGCAGGCAAATGTTACCTCCCAGATAACCGAATATGGGAAAAACTTGAAATCTTCCATTATTGCTCCTTTGCCGTCATTGCGGCCTGTAGTTGCTTTGAACGCGCAATAATTTCCAGCATTGGGCGGAGATTATGTTTCCAGCTTTCGCACATTTCATCTCCCGTCATGCCCCGGTCGGCACGGCGCGCCGGGCATCCTCCGAGGCAGATCGGAAGGATTGAACAATTCCGGCATGACTCGTCGTCAAATGGATCGAAGCGAAACAACCTCATGAAGTTCTGATGCCGGTAATTGATACTGTCGCGGATGTTGCCCATGGTTTTCGATTTGTCGCCGGCATGGTTAAAGCAGCGATAAAGATCGCCATCCGGGTCAAGCAAAAAGCCATTGATCTGCTGGGCGATGCAGTATGCGCTGGTCGGCGACGGCAATCGCTCTATTCGGAACCCGTGATCAAGTAGAAGCCGGTAATACTCGACCTCAATCGCCGAGAATTCGTTGGCGTTGTAACAGCTCTCGGATATGTTGGCGCATACGGTGGCGGAAGCCTCCAGCTGGCCGAAGTAGACGCCGACGCGATCCTGCAGGTCGGCTCGTTTCAGCTCTTCAAGCATCTCCTCAATAATGTTCTTATTGAAGCTCTTGTCGATATTAACGCGCACTCCGATAGCCATTTTGGTCGAAGCGTATGAGATGTTTTCCACGATGCGATCAAAGCTGTCACCCCCGTTTTTCAGAGGACGTTTGGCATTATGGAGCCGGGCCGGGCCATCCAGCGTAACCTGAATCATCGAGATTTTGAGCTCTGCCAGGCGGTCAACTGTCTCCCGGCTCAATAGATAGCCGTTTGATATCATCGAGGCGGTATAGAGAAAGTTGTGCTGCTGCCCCAGGTCGAGTAGAGTTTCAGTAATGTCCTCGATTATCCCCATGGCCAGCAGCGGTTCACCGCCGTACCAGTTAATATCCACCCGGAGCAAGCCGGGTGCTCTCTTTTCGACAAAATCAATAAATCCCTCGATCACCTTGGCGGGCATGCGGCCTCGCTTGTTTTCTTCGAAACAGTACCCGCAGGCCATGTTACATGCCATTGTCGGGGCCAGCGTAAAGCCGATCTGGGATTGCTCAAATCGGCTCAGGTGGTGCTGAAATTTCAATGCTTCGAGCTCGTCATAATCATCGGGGTAAATAAACCGACCATACTCCAGCTGCTGGAGCAGCTTTTCTTCCTCCGGCGTTAAGTCAGAGATTGTCCCGGACGTGATTCTGTCCACCAACTCGCGATAAGAGGCGAAATTTTCTTCTGTCATCAGGGCAACCGCCCCGGATCGCGCATTGTATGCCAAGTGATAGCCGTCCGTATATGGCTGGAAATGATTATATTGAGAAATCCTAAACATGTTTGACATAAAACCTGGGATTAAGAACCATAGTAATTGAGGCTGGAGAGAAAATTGATCCTCTCCAGCCCCATTTGCCGACTATTCGACTTCGACCACCGGCGGTATGCCATAACAAGGTTTGATACCGCAGACAGTCGTGCACAGCGGAATGCACCTTCCTTTTGTGGCTTCCGCCGGGTCAATGAGGTAAATCACTCTCTCACCTCCTCGCATCGGTGGGGTTATAGGTGGTTAATGCAGGTGAAATATCATCGCGCTGATGATATTTCCGTGGAGTCAAGTTATCCTTAATTATGATCTTGCCTGGAGGAAATGATACTCATCAGGTCTATTCAACGGCAGGTTAACGGTTAAGCTCATAAATAAAAGGAATTAGCTACCGCCCATGAGATTCTCAGGTGACTGGCGGGATACGAGCGATGCTACACCAAGGCATTTAGCTCTGAAGCGCAAAATATGCCGTTCGGACGGCGGTGTCAAGCGGTTTTATCCCGCCGGGGAATGATATCTATTATATTGCATATTGTGATTTCAGGCAAAAAGTCGGGTTTATTTAGTAAAAACAGGTAGTCGCATTTCTGGATTTGCTTTTACGGCAACCGGGTCAATGAAAAGCATGTGCTATTTATGATAAATTTGCGTCTGCTATATTCTGGTAACAGATGGTGGCGCAGTCACTTTAATGAGGTGCGCCAGATTCGCGGCAGCTCAGGACGAAACCAGTTGCCGATTTACACGTATCTGAAGAAAACCTAATTTCAATTATTATGGAGAGGAATAAGATCATGCGACATATGCCACTGATTCTCACGCTGGTCCTGATGGTCTTTCTTACTTCCATCGAGGCCGGTTCCCGGATTACCGACCCTTACGAAATCCTCAATAATCATTACCGCGCGATCGGCGGTATGGATAGGCTCAAAGCCTTGAAGACGGTATACAAGGAAGGCACCATCTCAATCGATGGAACCGGGCTGGAGGGAACGTTAAAAAGCTGGACCGAACTGCCGAATAAATCCCGGCAGGAGGTGGATCTGACAGTTTTAAAACAGGTATCCGGCGACAACGGAGAGTTTGCCTGGAGCGTAGACAGCAATCGAAAAATCCAGATAAACCGGGATGAAAAAACGCTTGAGAAGCGCCGGATTGGAATGCTTGCGGCCGAATATGATTTTCTGAATCCCGATTCCAAAAATTTCACGGTTACTTTCGAGGGCATTAAAAAGGTCGAAAACACTGATTGCTATGCGGTCAAAATAGCCAATAGCATTAATGATGATATCACGATAAGCTATTATGATACCGCCAGTTTCATGCAGGTTGGGGCTGATGTTATGGAGCCGGACGCGCAGGTTATATCGATTTATTCGGACTTTCGCGATGTAGATGGCATCATTATGGCTTTCAAGGAAGTAAGCACTTTTCAGCCGACCGGAATGATTCAGCGCGTTGAGTTTACCAGGACAGAAACCAATAATCCGATTGATCCCTCGATATTCGAGCCACCTGATCAGGATGTAAAGGACTTTACTTTTGCTAATGGGAAGAGCGCCGAGAACATACCGTTTCAATTCATCGAACACCATATCTACCTTGAAGTAAGCATCAATGGCAAAATCCGCCTTTGGGTCCTGGATTCAGGCGCCAGTGTCTCCCTAATAGATAGGAAATTCGCTGAAGAACTGGGGCTGGAAGTCAAAGGCGAAGTAAAAGGGCGAGGCACCGATAAACTCATTGACGTTTCCTACGCCACGCTGCCGGCGTTCAGTCTGCCGGGTCTTCAATTTGAGGAGCAGACTGTGGCGGCAATCGATATTTCATGGCTGTTCTATAGAATTCTGGGAGTTGAAGTCGTTGGAATCCTGGGTTATGATTTTCTTTCGCGGCTGGTGACCAGAATTGACTACGCCAATGAACTGATTTCATTCTATCATCCGGACAGTTTCAGCTACTCAGGCGAGGCCACCATCATTGATGCTCCCTTGGCTCAGAATAACATGTTTCATGTTCCATTCACGGTTGACGGAAAATACGGCGGTAAATGGAATCTTGACCTGGGGGCGGGGGGCAGCAGCTTTCATTATCCCTTTGCCGAAGAACACAATCTCCTGAATCGCGACGGCGTCGACAGGAAGTCTTTTGGGGCTGGGGGCGCAGCAATCAGCCGGAACCTGAAGTTCGACACGATGGAATTTGCCGGATTCACATTGCACAATCCCGTGATATCGATTCCGACGACCGAAGGCAAAGGCGCGTTTTCCGGTAAGGAACTGACCGGCAACCTGGGCAATCGGCTGTTCCGGCACTTTGTCATGTATCTTGATTACAAGAGCGAACTGGTAATAGTGGAAAAAGGCGACGATTTCGGCAGGGATTTTCCCATGGACAAAAGCGGACTGCAATTTGAATATGTCGATGACAGTACCATCAGGATAGACTATGTCGCCGATAATACTCCCGGTAGAAAAGCCGGTTTCCAGGAGGGGGATGTGGTGCAATCGGTCAACGGGATTGGCATTAATTATTTCGGCGGCATTATTGCCCTCAGGAAACTCCTTCGCGGAGAACCGGGCACGAAATACGCTTTTGATGTCCTTCGCAACGGCAGATCCAGGACACTGAAACTAACACTCAAGGACCTGTATCACTGACGGTTATAGCAAAGGCGCCGGGTAATCCTGCCCGGCGCCGGTAAGTTCCCCAGTAACCGAAGTCGTTACATGACTCCGATGGCGGATTAATTAATCAGGCGGGATCCCGTAGCAAGGCTTAATGCCGCATAGAGTTGAGCAAAGAGTAATGCACCACTTCCTGTCGGCCTCCGCAGGATCAATCAGATAAATCATCTTCTCACCTCCTCACACGGTTCGGTTTTTGAGGTTGCTTGTCCCTTTGAAGAGCTTTTGCTCTGACTTTTGCTCAAAGGGAGCCACTCAGTTTTAGTTGACTGGTAGTGAATCCGGGTTTATGCGCAAAAACCTCGGATCCCTTTTTTGAATTTCATATGGCTACACTAATGGTGATGAAACACAATCCCCTCAAAGAATGCAGAGCTGCGTTTTAAAACGGGATTGTATAATCAGGGAAGTCGTGCTCCGGGTATGAAGATATGCATTGCACTTTTATGCGTCAAGCGATTTTGGCCATGCGAAATGAAAAAGTAATATTTGGAAAGGATTGTTGCCGCCATAAATAGGAAATCCTGAAGCAATTTGCGGGCCACCCGGGTAATTATGGTCATTTTTCTGCGGAATACCACTAATGGCCGGAAATTATCCTATTGTCCCCGCTGTGGGCGGATCATGGCTTCCGGGGCCAGGAGCCTGTCCAACTCTTCCTGCGACAGAAGGTTTTTTTCCAGTACCAGCTCGTAGACACCGCGGCCGGTTTTGAGCGCTTCTTTGGCCAGCGTGGTGCAGGTTTCATAGCCGAGGACCGGGCTGAGAGCAGTGACCAGTCCAATACTGTGCTCGACCATCATCTGGCAGCGATCCTCGTTGGCGGCGATGCCATCAATACAGCGGTACTTCAGAGTCGCCATGCCGTTCTTGAGCATCTCGATTGATTCGAAAATGCTCTGGGCAATTACCGGTTGCATTACATTGAGCTCCAGCTGCCCGGCTTCCGCTGCCAGAGCGACGGTGAGATCGTTGCCGATCACCTTGAAGGCGATCTGGTTAACCACCTCAGGGATGACAGGATTGACCTTGCCCGGCATAATTGACGAACCGGGTTGCATGGGCGGCAGATTTATCTCGGCGATCCCGGCACGGGGGCCGGAAGATAGCAGGCGAAGATCATTGGATATTTTAGACAGCTTGATTGCCAGGCGCTTGATCGCCGAAGAGTACATCACAAAAGCGCCCGTGTCCTGTGTCGCCTCGACCAGATTTTCCGCCAGGATCACATTCAAACCGGTAATCTCGCGCAGGTGACCGATTACTTTCCCGGAGAACCGGGGGTCAGCGTTGATACCGGTGCCGATCGCCGTTCCGCCCATGTTGACTTCCAGAAACAGATTGGCATTTTCGTCCAGCCGTGCTATTTCCTCTTCGAGGGTAACGGCATATGCCTCAAATTCCTGGCCGAGAGTCATAGGGACAGCATCCTGAAGCTGGGTGCGGCCCATCTTTACGATGCCGGCGAACTCCCTCGCCCTGGCCCGAAAGGACTCGGCCAGCTGTTGCAGCACTTCAATCAGGGCCTTATTGCTTTTAATCAAAGCGATCTTGAGCGCGGTGGGATAGGCATCGTTGGTTGATTGCGACAAATTGACATGGTTATTCGGGTGACAGTACCTGTATTCTCCTTTTTGATATCCCAAAATTTCCAGCGCCCGGTTGGCGACAACTTCGTTGACATTCATGTTGGTGGAGGTTCCGGCTCCGCCCTGAATCATATCGACCACAAAGTGAATGTGATAGCGGCCGTTAATGATCTCGTTGCAAGCCTGCACGATGGCATCGGTGACCGGCCGGGAAAGCAGGCCGAGTTCGAAATTGGCTTTGGCAGCGGCCATTTTGACCATGGCAAGAGCGTTGATCAAAGAGGGGAAGTGGGTGAGGGATATCCCGCTGATATTGAAGTTCTCCAGGGCCCGCAGGGTCTGGACACCATAGTAGTACTCATATGGCACCTCGCGATCACCGAGTAAATCATGTTCGCGCCGGGTGCGCCCGGAAATGTACTGGGCGGCAACATTGACCACCCGGGTGCTGGCCTGACGAATGCGGCGGGAAATAACCCGGGCCACCCGCGAGAGGACTTTCATGCCGATTGCCGGATTCGTATCGCATAGCCGGTGGAAATCATCCCGGCTGATTGCAAAGACCGTGGTTTTGAGAAGCGTCCGGGATGAGGTTGAATGCGGATAATCGTCCATGAGTGCCCCCTCGCCAAGGAAGTCGAGTTTGCCGAAAAACGATAGGCGATTCTCCTTCCCGAGCGGGGTTTTCTTGAATAGCTCGACCTCCCCGCTGTAAATCAGATACAACTTTTTGCGAGGGCTGTTTTCCTCGAAAAGTAATTCGTTTGGCTGCAGCTCAATAACTTCGATGCAGTCTACGAACAGGTCCCGTTCTTCATCGTCAAGGTCCCTGAACAGTTCAATCTGCCCGATGAACTCATTAATAATTGCTGAATCCATGTTAATTACCCCTGCTCTTCTCGATATCCGGCTATAATCGTTGGACCGGCCGCTTTCAGGCGTAATCGGATGAGGTTGATTCCTCAGCCAAGAGAATCCTGGTTATTAAATCGGCAGGCCGAAAAGATAGATCAGTGAATAATATATACCGACGAGAATAAATATTGCTCCTGTAATACGCCGTGCCCATAATTCGAACTGAGTCAGCTTGTTGAACACCCTTCCCACATAGCGCGTTCCCAGCGCCGCCAGAAGGGCGAATAGAATCACCGGCAGGCCGGTGCCGATACCATACACCGACGGCAGAAAGAACCGTGAGCCATGTTTTAACGACAGCGGGATCAGAGAACCGAAGAACAGTGCCGCGGATACCGGGCAGAACGAAAGGGCGAAAATAATACCCAGCAGGCCGGCGCCCCAGATTCCATACCCGGCGGCACGGTTCTGCATCCTTTCGCCTATCCCGAGGCCGACAAAATTCAGCGGGATAAGCCCAAGCAGAAAAGAGCCGACCAGAATCAGAATCGGTCCAAGCACCTTATTCATATGGTTCTGCAGATAATAGGACAGCTCCGGGATGGAAAGAATGCTGGCAACCAGAATAATGCCCAGAATCAGGTACGCCAGCGTTCTGCCCAGCATATACAGCAAACCCGAGAGCAATACCCTGCGGGGACTGCCAACCCGCTTGCCAATATATGATATCGCGGCGATATTGGTGGCCAGCGGGCAGGGGCTGATTGAGGTCAATATTCCCAGCCAGATCGCCGAAACGATTCCCAGAATAGAGGGGTCCATTACTCTTTCGTTTCTTTCTCAAGAAAGGCGTGGATTTCATCCTGCACATATTTGATGAAATTTTCCTTGTTGCCAAGAAGCGGCCAGACCTTTTCAAGATTCTTCCATTCGGTTTCCCTGCCATCTTGAATCTTTGATATCACCAGGGATTTGGTGTACAGCTTATAATCCTTTATATAGTGCCTGTTTCCTGATTCATCAAAATTAATCACCTTCCATTGCAGCGACCCACCCTTCAATTCCTCTGTAAAGCCATTCTCAATTGCTTCATGAGAGTACGCCTCGATTTTTCTGCACGAGGCACAGCGCCTGGTACCGTGAAAATAATATGCTATAATCCTGTCTGGCAGTTCGGGGCCAGGTGCTGCTTCGGCTGAATCCTCGGCCTTCAGGCTGGAATCATCACCTGGCCCGGCGGCAGGAGTCTGCGGGGCTTTCTTTTCCGGTTCGGCGGAATCCTGTCCCGCAAGGCACATTCCTGCCGCCAGGATAACAACCAGCGTTAAACTGAAAATGCTTCTTGTGCTTTTCATATTCTAATCCTTCCGATTATAAGCCAGAGCCTACGTTAGCTGCAGGTTTTAATTTTGGTGTTTTCCTCAAATAAGCTCCAGCGATCAGGCGAGCATCTTTTTTATTTCATCAGGCGACGGCACTTTTCCGACCACTTTCACCGTCCCATCAACCACCAGCGCGGGAGTCATCATGACCCCGAAATTGGTAATATCCCGGATGTCAGTGACCTTTTCAAGCCGGTATTCAATACCAAGTTCTCTTGCCGCCTTATCGACAACCTCGGCCAGTTTGGTGCATCTGGGGCAGCCCGGGCCGAGTACTTGCAGTTTCTTCATAACATACCCTTTCCACTTAAAAGAGTGCGCCATATAATAATCCCGACAGCGTTGCCATGAGCACCACCAGCACGACGAATGCCATCGTTTTTTTTGTTCCCATCACCGAACGAATGACCAGCATGTTAGGAAGCGAAAGCGCGGGGCCCGCAAGAAGTAAAGCCAGCGCCGGTCCTTTGCCCATTCCGTTGCCGATCAGCCCCTGAAGAATCGGCACCTCGGTCAGGGTGGCGAAATACATGAAAGCGCC
>CP070796.1:2241554-2261881 GCA_020343475.1 Candidatus Zixiibacteriota bacterium | reverse complement strand
CTACCGTCGAATGCAGAAGCATGGTTTATAAACGCTTTCGAATCGCATGCGTCCTCCGGATTGTTCTTTTGAGCATGACGCTGTTGCTGTTCTTTTTTCTCCTGTTTACCACCAGTCTCTATGCATCAATAGTAGTCGTCGCCGGAGCGGTGCTCTATCAGGTGCTTTCGCTTATTTTCTTTATCGAAAGGAATAACCGCCTGTTGACAAGATTTCTGGAATCCATCGAGTATTCCGATTTCTCTCAAACCTATACCAGCGGTCTGAAAGGAACTTCGTTTGACGAACTGAATCGAATTTTCAGCAGCGTCATGTCCCGATTCAGGCAGATTCGACTCGAAAAAGAAGAAAACGCCCGCTACCTGGAAACCGTGGTACGGCACGTCGGGGTGGGACTGATCGCATTTGACGAAAACGGGGAGGTGGTGCTCTTCAACACCGCTGCCAAACGGCTTTTTGATATCCCCAACCTGAGAAATATCTCCGGCCTTGGAACGGTCAGCGAGAATCTGGAGAAACGTCTGCAATTCCTGAAACCGGGACAGCGTGACCTGGTAAAAGTGTATCGTCATGAAGAGCTGATGCAGTTGGCGATCTATGCCACCGAACTGAGGATTCGGCAGAAAAAGATCACACTGGTGTCGCTCCAAAATATCAGTTCGGAACTATCGGAAAAGGAAATGGAAGCGTGGCAGAATCTGATCCGGGTTTTAACCCATGAGATTAAAAACTCCATCACCCCGATCGGATCTCTGGCCTCAACCATCGAAGGATTGCTTGAAGAAAGCGGACAGAAGCAGACTGGTGCCTACGGGGCCGATCACTCCCACGACATCAAGGATGCTCTCCAGACGATACAAAAAAGGAGCAAGGGCCTTCTGCGCTTCGTCGAAGCGTACCGCAACCTGACGCATATCCCCACTCCCGATTACAAAGTCCTCCCGGTCGTGGAGTTGTTGAAACGGGTCGAGCACCTGACCGCACCGCAGATTGCTAAGAAAAAAATCGCTTACCGCAGCTCGATTGACCCGGAATCGCTGGAGCTGACTGCCGATCCGGAACTGATTGAACAGGTCCTGATCAACCTGCTTCTTAATGCGATCCAGGCTCTGGAAGGCCGGGTTGACCCGGAAATCGTGCTGGAGGCGATTCTGGATGAACGCGGCCGGTCTGTAATCCGCGTGACCGATAACGGCCCCGGCATTGTCGACGAGGCCCTGGAGCAGATCTTTATTCCCTTCTTCTCGACAAAAAAAGGCGGTTCCGGAATTGGCCTGAGCCTCTCCCGCCAGATCATGCGCCTGCATCGAGGTGATGTCACCGTCCAATCGGAACCGCAGGTTAAGACGACGTTCACGATGCGGTTTTGATGAGGTCCGCCCGAGGACTACTCGCCAGCCTTCGTCTTAATTTCCTCGATTTGAGCAAGAAGATTTTTGTAATCATCCGGCGCCCATGAAGGCATACCGGCCGCCTTGAGTTTTTTTTCAGCCTCGCCAAGATGATAAAGGGCAGCCCGGTGATTTCCCCGTGCCAGTTCGATCTCACCGAATTCCTTGTGAGTCCGGCCGGCATATTCTGCAGCACCGAGTTTTTCGCATCGGTCAATCAATGGCTCAAGCCACTTTCGGGCCTGCCCGGTATCGCCGTTAAGTCGATAGGCGTGTCCCACTGCCCAATCGGCGATCAACCGGTTCATCTCGTCGCCGTACTGATAGTGATATTCGCGAGCTTTAAGATACGCTTTCAGCGCTTCAGCATATTGACCCAGATCTTCATAGGTTGCCGCAAGATTGTTCCACATGGGCCCCAGCCAGACGGTCACATTACCGGTCTGGGCCTCAGCGATTCCTTTTTTGCCCCATTCGATCTGCTCCTCGGGCGGTCCGGTGATAGCAATCATATGCGCCGCGTCAACGGCCCGCTCATGAAGTTTGTTTTGAGTGCAATAGTCATACATCTCTTTGAACGTTGCGGTTGCCGTCTCGAGGTTTTTCTCCCGCCACTCCAAGCGTCCCCGAGCGCCAAGGTACCGCGACCAACCGGACGGTTCATCCGGCGCGGCGGTCTCTCCGGCCTTGGCCAGCATGAGCTCGGCAATCTCCATTTTACCATATACCAGATATGTGCGGGCGATCATGGCGTGGGCTTCGGCAAGACCGGAGTTATCGCCGGTCGCCCGGGCTTTATCGGCGACCTTGGCGTAGATATCACGCGACTTCACGTACTCCCGCGAATTGAACATCTGATCCGCCTGATTCAACAACGCCTTTATGGTGGCAGTGCCTTCTTTTTCGACAGGAACATCTGCGATGACATTCGGTGCGCATAAGGACAGGCAAATGATCAATCCCGCTGACAACACCGTCAATCTTTTTATCATGTTCGTTCTCCTTCACGTGCGATTCTGAATTCCAATTATCGCGGTTGCGACGATAATTGTCAAGCAGAATACCGGTATTCCGGGGAAATCCGGCGTATAATAAAGTGGGAGCCGCCGTCATGACGGCTCCCTGACACGTAACCATGCCTGCGAGAATTACAGCATGCTTACGGCATCTGACAGCCCGGGGAGCAGCGTACCGGCGGATCCCCTGTTGGCATCAGATTGACATGTTCGATCGCTGCCGGCACTTCCGGCAGGTTAATCGCCGGCTGCAACAGTCGGAAGCAGGATGAGACAACTGAATCCCGTGACGATTTTTCCATGATCATCTTTCGGTTCAAGGCCTGATGCTTATACTTTAAAATCGCAGATACTTCCTCATGGACCTGTCGGAATATAAAGTTACTGTCGCTTGTAATAGGAGGTGCCCCACTCCCAACGGATAGAGACAGCAGCTAATATCTGATATTATGTGCTATTATAAGGCAAGTGCCACCAGGCAATCCGTATAGTATAATAAAGGCCCCGGCGGCCATTCTGTCAATGTTTTTTTCATTCCCCCCTGCATGGATCGACTCAGCTATTATTCAGATGAATCAGTGCATATGTGCCGGATGCACAACGAAAGAAACACCGCCGGACGCAGAAGTCCGACGGTGACAGATATCACATTAGGCAATCAGCGCATATGATCGCGGTGTATTCCCCGATGCCGGAGAACTCACTCGGGACAGTCAAGCGGCGGCCCGCTGGAGTAATGGAACTGAGCGAATTTGAGAACGTCCGACAGGTTGATATCGCCATCACCATTCACATCGACTGCACGGGCATCAACCGGAGCATCGCCACCGGCGTACAGATACATAATCAATAACAACAGATCAATCAGATTAATGGCGCTGTCTCCATCAAAATCGCCGCATATGTAATCGCAATCTGTACACTCCTCTCCGGCGGTATTGGCCAGAATGAGCGGAGACAATGATGAATTATGGGAAATATTCAAAGCCGTCTGGGTTATGTCGGCCCCTTTCTGCACCCGCACCGTGAAGGGGTTGAAATTGGTGGAATCAGTGCCGACTCGCTGCTCCCACCAGTAGGTTACAATTCCCCTGACTGTCCCTCTCGCCCCGGTATATTTATTGACGACCACCCGACCGTAATTGTTGGAAACAGTGACCAGCGCGTTCTTTACCGGAAGGCCGTTGTACCCAAGGACATTTACCCTCAGCGTCCGCTGCAGGCCCATTTCCAGCGTCCCCCTGTTGGCCATCACGATGTTGGTGTCGCGGGCATTTCCATCATAGACAATATCACAAGCGTAGTTATCGGTGCAGACCCAGCTATTGCTCAGATACCCGACATGGAACGTCTGCGGATCGTAGGCGGGAGACAGGAAGGCCAGGGTATCTTCATGCAGGACGATGCCGGATGCGCCCGAGGCGTTGTTGCCGTATTGAATCAGTATCCCGTCACCCTCGATACGGTTGCGCCTGAAAACAAAAGTCTCGTCGGCCTGGACATAATCAAAAACCACGGCGGTCGAGGAAACGCCGGGAGTATTCGATTTCGCCCGGAACAGGTTGTTTTCAATGGTGACATTCTGAAACGGAGCGCGATTTGAATACCGCAATGGCATTACCGAGGAATTATAGGCTGAGGTTGAGGCAAGGTTATCGCCGGTGCAGATAAAACTGTTGCCGTAAACCCAGATGTTTGTCAAGGAACCACCGTCGATGGCGCGCATGCGTAGACCATGCACCGCAAGGCCAGTCCCGTACTCGACATTCGGACCCTCATGAATATCGACGTAATTGCCGTACACCTTGATGGGATTGTTCGGGCTGCCGGTGCAATTCTCAATCAGTATTCCCCTGCTGCCGCCGTAATGAGAGCCGCTGGTGATGACATTGTTGAAGCATTGCGAGCCCGGCGCACATTTCAGCATTGCAATCATATAGGGATTGGCCGATGACCGGCAGGTCCCGCATGACGCGACAGGGCAATCGTCATAAAAACTGTTGCGGGCGTCCCCGGTTAAGGTGTTGTCGTAAACGTATGCTAGCGCGGCATTACTGGTTTGATTACGACCGGAAATCAGGATTCCCTGGCCCGGAGTATTATGCATCGTAATTCCATGAATGTTATAGTGGTAATTGCCGTACCCGCCGTACGATGACAGGCTGAGTCTGATGGCACAACCGTCATACTGGCACCGGCTGGTATATCCATGACAGTTATTCCAGTATTCGCCGCCGCTGATCTCAATATTGTAATTCCCCGGCGCGCCAACCGACGCCGACTCGATGCAGTGACCGTTGGTACCGTTAACAACCATACTCGTGTTACTGATGAGGACATCATTGGTACGCGCCAATCTCAGACACTGATTGTAATTGCCGGCCCCCCCGTGAAGAATCACGCCCCCGGAAACTGTGATATCATGCGATCCCGCGGCACAGTGTATGCCATAGAATCCGTTACCATTGCTGGTGCCGAACTCCAGGGTATCGGTCCCGAGATCAATAAAAACATTCCGAGCCGTTATCCGAATTCCATTGCCGCCGCCTGACAGCTTCGTACCCGCCAGCGTCAATGTATCATAATTTGTTGATGCTGTATACGGAAGTGATGTAACCTGATGACGCGCCGCGTGCGCCAGACTTCCCAGAAGAACTACTCCCCAGATTAAGGCCGTTCTCATAATGCAAACTCCCTTCCACCCTTCAAATTTTAGATTTGGGCAAATCCCTTTGCCCATGCTTCCCTGTAGGCCCGTCTCCTTGGTACTTAAATTCCTTCTGCTAAGTGTTGATGCTTTAGCGATCTGCTA
Organism: Candidatus Zixiibacteriota bacterium; assembly: GCA_020343475.1. GTDB lineage: Bacteria > Zixibacteria > MSB-5A5 > GN15 > PGXB01 > JAFGAL01. Next base: position 2,256,662 of record CP070796.1, on the reverse strand, counting down.
CATACAGGTTACCTCAATAGCATAATTTGCAATCGACGGACGCAGCCGCATCAGGCTTCCGCCGTGCGCCCCCAATCAAAGAAATAGCGTTGGATATATTTTTGATCTCTATATTCTCAATACAATTTAAACGCATCACCCTATTGCAGTACTAAATAAAGCGTAAAAGGCCAGAAGATACAGTAAGGATTCCCCCGAAAGACCCCCGGTACATTACATTCCTCTCAAGTCAGTTCCCATTAACTCCCATTGGAGTGAAAACATTTACAGAAGAAAAATAATCGGATTCAAACATGCTGTCAAGGTAAATTTATAACATGTCACATAACTAATGCTTATAGGATGCGCACAATGTGCATCAGAAGCGCTCTGTTTTTACAAATACTATACTTCTTTATCGAAATACGAAATTTGTCAATACTCTTGCATTAATCAATTTATTCATATAACTTGTGCTACATTATCAACTTCGAAGTTGCATGAACATGCTTACCCTGATCTTTATTTTAATCGGCGGGGCAATTTGCCTGCTTTTCGGCTTTTTCGCTGTCGGCTCGGTCAAAGAACGAAAATCCCGGGCATCGGCTGTTTGCGTCGCGGCATGCCTTTTTTTTGCCCTGCTCTGGCTTGGCGGTTTATTGCTGTTTTCTGTCTTCGGTTACATTCTGGTCGCTGTCACGATTCTGGCGGCTGTCTTCGGCGCCCTGTTTTTCTCTCCGCTCGGCACAAGCGAGCCGTTACGGATTGGCGCAATCGAAAGCAGAGTGGATGAGCGGGACATCATGTTCGCCCGGGAAGAGTATCAACCCGGCAGCGAAAAACATGAACAATACTATGCCATGCGGCCGGAATACAGGGACATCGACGATCGAATCCGCAGTCTGCCGGAATTCCTGGCACCGGGCGGTCGATTCTATGACGAAGAAAAGTCCCGGTATATCGGGGCGGTTTTTAAAACGATACGGGACATGACAACCAGGGTCGATGGCACGGTACATGGAAACCGGGCGGAACTGGATGCCTCTGACGCGACCGGCATAGTAAAAAACCTTGCGATGAAACTGGGCGCGTCGGAAGTCGGAACGGCCCTGCTTAATCCGATGCACGTCTATTCGCACGTCGGTCGCGGGCCAGAACCATGGGGTGCCCCGATCGAAAATACACATAAATATGCGATCGCATTTACAATTGAAATGGACTACTTTGCGGTCAACACCGCTCCACAAATGCCGACCACCGAGGAATCGGCAATACAGTACCTGAACGCGGCCTCGATCTCGGTAGCCCTGGCGCGGTTCATCCGCACCCTGGGGTATCCTGCCCGCGCCCACATTTCCGACAGCAATTATCAGATTATGCTGCCGCCGGTAGCACATGACGCTGGCCTGGGGGAGCTGGGACGTATCGGCTATCTGATATCGCCCAAATACGGTGCTCGTATTCGACTTGGCGCTGTCACCACCGACCTGCCACTGGTTCCGAACAGGCCAATCACCTTCGGTGTGCAAGACTTCTGCAAGAAATGCCTCAAGTGCGCCGTCAATTGCCCGTCAGGCGCAATCCCCGAAGGAAATAAAACGCTGGTGCGCGGTGTGGAAAAATGGCTGCTTGATGTCGTGAAATGCATCCATTACTGGCGGGTAGCAGGAACAGACTGCGGGATCTGCATGAAAGTCTGTCCTTTCAGCCACCCCCCGACCTTTGTCCACAATCTTGTAAGGACCGGTATTCAACGATCCTCATTCGCCAGAACGGTATCAGTCTGGGGAGATGATCTTTTCTACGGCAAATAAACGGATTCCAATGGAATGCTCTCCAAAAACGAACCCGGTAAAGACAATTCCCGCAAAATCGCGTCGAGTATTGTACAATTATACAATCTTTCTTGCTTTCTTGTCGCTGACGCCATGGACGGTCAGCGATTCAGGGGGGATTTATCTACGGCCCGGTCATCTGCAAAGAAATATCCGATCCCGGCAGACATTGACTGGCGGCCATCAAATAAAGTGTCACAGGACCTGATGCTGTCACCTTTGTAACAACGATCACATACATTGAAAAAAAACCTGCCTCATGGCTGATCTTAATTATATGTATCGCCTGCCTGACTGCTTATTTCAGCCGCTGCCGTTTCTGCAATACCTCCGTATCTTTTGTCCTGATTTTTGTATAACATTAAAACGGTAGAAGGACCTGAGACGGAATCAATTAAAGACGTGAGGGGTGAATATGAACGAGAGGAACTCAGGAAAATCCGGAGCCGGCAGCATCATCGCCGCGACAATTATAATCGGCGCGGTCCTGATAATCTGCACCCTCATTTTGCGCTCGACCATAATTACAATTAAAGGATACGGTAATACAATTTCCGTCACCGGTGCGGCCTTCAGGCCGATCGAGTCGGATTTCGCGATCTGGGAAGCGGAGCTGTCGGTAACGACACTGACCATCGAAGAAGGGTATGTGAAACTAAAAAAGGACCTGTCGCTTCTGAAGGCTTTCCTGGATGACAACGGCTTCGGCGAAAATGATTATGAAATCACGGGTATTCAGATCCGAAAGCAGTTTGACCGCGACCGCCGGCCGATCGGGGTGACCCTTGCCCGGCGCGTGAGAATTGAGCTGGAGGATGTCGGACGAATCAGTAAACTGGCGCGGGATGCCTCAACCATTCTGGAAAAGGGGGTTGAACTGGTATCATTCAATCCACAATATCTTTGTACGAAGCTGGATGATCTGAAAGTCGAGATGATCAAGGCCGCCACCGAAAATGCCAGGCTTCGTGCCGGGCAACTGGCCGAGACCGCCGGCAAGAAAGTTGGGGCGCCAACCTCGGCCCGGGTCGGGATTTTCCAGATAAGGCCGCTGCATTCGCAGGAAGTGTCGGCGTATGGCATCAGCGACGTTTCGTCAATCGACAAGGAAATCGCCTGTACTGTCCACATAAGCTTCTTGATAGATTAGAACAGAAATGCGGAGACCGGGGCCGAACCGAACCCGGGGTCCAAAGATTGAGAATCCGGCTTGTAAGAGTCGGATGCCTCATTTTATAAGGCCTGCTGATAGCCAAAATAGCTGTCCGTGAGACAGTCGCAGAGATTCCTGCATTGAGATGCACCAAATCTGCGAGGCGGCCACGCCTTCCCGGATAAAAAAGAGCCGTCACAGCAAAAGAATCCATAAAAAGTGAGCCCACCGCAAGCGGTGGGCCAACCCGGCGTGGAGCCGAGGCCAGGGCTGTGTGCAGTTGGGAACTCATAGCCCGGAGCCTATGTCTTTATGATAGCAGGCCTGGAAATCCGGTGCCGGGACTGCCCGGCGAACCGAATCCCGGGTCTGTATAATTTCGTGCTCGCTCGCATTGTCGTGCCAGCACTTAGACCGCGACAGTTACTTCCTGCCGACATCATTTCCGCTGAAGATCAAAAGATGTATTAGAGTCATCCCTTAAAAAAGGACAAGCCCCGCGTCACGGTAGGATAAACCCGGTTGCCCTGCTGATGTCATCTAATAATAGACTTTAGGTGCGATTTTGTCAAGCATTATTGAGGAGTTTTTTGATCTTTGGGCTATCCCAATATAAATATGATCCCGGGCTTTTCACAAATTTGTCCAAGGGGATTAGACTGCCTTCCGTGGCAGCCTTGACGCTCCCGATAATCCGTACATTCTGAGCTGTGCCTTTCGTTCTTTATTACGGGGCTACGGGTCAACATACGTTGTTATTGATTGCCGTTCAATACATTACAAAAGGCCAGTGAAATCCTGCGGATTTCTGTAAACCGCCGGAAATAAGCCACCCCACATTTAAGTAAAGTTTGCGTAATACCTGTAAACTTATAAAAGGGATTTATAATGAAGGTAACCGCGTTGGAAGAATATGGTGTCCGGTGTATGCTGCTTTTTGCTAAAAACGGTTCCAATATGCCGCTGACCCTTGCTGAAATAAGCACCAGAGAGGGATTATCAGTGCCATACGCAGGCAAACTGTTGATGATATTGAAACAGGCGGGATTGGTAAAGGCAGTCCGAGGCCGGCGGGGTGGCTATACACTGGCCAGAGCGCCGCAAGAGATACGGCTCAGCGCTATCTTTAACGCCCTCGGTGAACCCTTCTTCAGTCCACACCATTGTGCCCGATACAGTGGCCTGAATGAGGTTTGTATCCACGGCGAAAGCTGTAACGTCAGGCGCATGTGGAACACTTTTGACAGTTTCATCGGTAGCGTCTTCAACATAGTAACGCTGGACGACCTTGCAAACGGGGACTACGATTTTGGAAAAGTCCTTCGCGATAGTATCAAAATTGAGGCCGCAGGCGAATTCAAGCCCATCATTACCAGCGATCTGACCAGCCCGGGCTAGCCGGCCTGACAATTCAAGCTAAGAGACTGCAGCCAATTCCAACTAAAACACGTTTCCATCCTATCCTGGCGCTTCTTGTAAGATGGAACGCAAGGCGTCAGGGTGCAATCGGTTAATGATGATGCAAACCTGCCGAAATCCGGCAAAAATGGGCAATCGGACCGCCGGTGACAAATCCGGACCACAATAGAATAGACTATACATTTTATAAATAATAAATTTCACCCAAATGGAAACATTCTGAAGGATTTGAGCGTATCAGGTCTGTAAAGCTTACAGTTGGGAACTGTATACGGCAGGCCAAAAAATATTTGAACTCTCCCTGAGTTTTGGGTCAAATATTCCTCCTGCCGTATTTTTATGAATTCACGTTGTCCTCGGATGTCAGGCGACTTCTTAAAAGGGCCTTCTGATTGTCTCTTTTTGGCTCACTCGGCTCCGATTGCATCCCGGTTCATAATCACAAAGTCGGCATATTCGAGTAATGGCCCAAAAAAAAATCAGCGATCCATTCAGCCTGCATCTTCATTAAAGCTTAAAGCAATAAAAAAGGCAGGATCATAGGAATCCTGCCGTGCAAATTGATCGGAATATGTCGGCTAATTCACAATATGAATTGCCCGCTTGTTGCTGTTCAGCGCCGCTTCCATCATTGCTTCTGACAGAGTCGGGTGGACCGCCATGATGTGACCGAGATCCTCGACGGTACCATCCATTTCAAGCAGCGCCGTTCCGGTGTAAATAATGTCGCCGGCATGCGGACCAAAGATATGAACACCGAGAATCTCCCCGGTCTCGGCATCGCCAATAACCTTCGTGAAACCATCGGTCGCCAGTGTTGCAATTGCCTTCCCCACCGCGCGATACGGAAACCTCCCTATTTTAGCCTCGCGCCCGGCGTCCTGCACGTCTTTTTCGGTCATGCCGACCCCGGCTATTTCCGGATCGGTAAAGACCGCGTACGGAACCGCCTTCCAGTCGGCTCCCCCGGGCTGGTCTGCGATCGCTTCGGCGGCGGCAATGCCTTCATGTGATGCTTTATGCGCCAGCAATAGCCCCCCGGCGACGTCACCGATAGCGAATATATTGGGAACATTGGAACGCATATGCTTGTCGACGATGACAAAGCCCCTGGAATCAAGTTTCACCCCGGCTTTCTCAAGACCGAGGTTGGTGGTGTTGGGCTTCATCCCGGCGGCGACCAGCACCCGGTCAAAGGACATATTCTTATTGCCATCAAGGGTTTCAATAACCACCTCGATCGTATTATCCCCTTTCGCCGATGAAATCACCCTGGATGAGAGAATAATCTCCATACCCTGTTTCCCCAGCGCCTTTGCCGAGGCCGCGGAGATATCGGAATCCAGCATCGGAAGTACCGCATCAAGCATCTCGACGACGGTCACCCGGGAGCCGAGAGTGTTATACACGGTTGCCATCTCCACGCCAATCGGTCCGGCACCGACTACCAGCATCCGTCCCGGGATTTCCGGCAGAGCGACTGCCTCACGCGCTCCGATTACCATTTCACCATCGTGCTTGAGCATCGGCAGGTCAATCGGGCTGGTCCCGGTGGCAATAATGAAATTCTCGGACTCCGCCCTGATTCGGGTTCCATCGCTGACCACCTCGATTTCCCGGTCGGAGAGAAACGACGCCTCTCCCTCAAGAATTTTTACCCCGGCCTTGTCAAGAAGCAGCCTGACCCCGCCGGTAAGGCGCTTGACGGTAGCGTCCCTGTGCTTGCGTAATTTGTCCAGATCAATCGAGACGTTCTCAGCATTCAATCCGATCCTCTTCGCATCCTCAATTGTCCGTTTCAGCTCGGTCGCATACAGCAAAGTTTTGGAGGGAATACAACCCCAGTTCAGACAGACTCCGCCAATATACTCGCGTTCGACAATCGCGGTCCTTAACCCCAGCTGTGCCGCCCTAATTGCCGCAACATAGCCGCCGGGACCGGCGCCGATTACAATTAATTGATATTTTTCACCCATAGTTCAATCCCTATCCCTTTAAAACCATACCGACGGCCGGATGCGGCCACCTTCCGGGTATTCAATCCCCGCGCGCATGAACCAATCGGCACTTTTCCCATCAACCGTCTTTTCCACCATGCCTCTATATAAGGTTTTCACCCATTATTTCAAAATGTCTTTACTGCGCTCACCGCAACCCGCAGGTTAATCCGGTAATGTCAGGACTGACTCCATTACATAGCCTTTACCCCCGGATTGGCCTGGATACAGGGCCACCCGTATCACCCATGAGGAAAACCACCGATGCTTGACGGAGGTGATACGCGGTGATACGAGCGACCGCATATTCTTTCCGAAACTGCCATCCTGACAAGATATCATTATGTTATATTCTCATCCCGGTGTCAATCGAAGTTTATCTCATCAGGCAGAATTGTCAAACGTGTTATAATAAGGTAAACACACAATATTTGACAATGACGATCGGTGTTCATATATCTTCCCACAAAATCTTTGCATGCTTAAGGTAACGCCTTCTAAGCTGAGAAAAAACGAGGAGAATTCCGAAGGACCTGATTCGACTGACCAAGCCTGCTATCATGCTGCTGGTTCTCGCGGCGGGAGCAACCGGCCTCATTATGGAAGGAAGTCTGGTCTCCCGGGCGGCACGCTTTATCGTTTTCCTGATCGGATCGTACTCCACCAGGGGATGCGCCGACGCTTTTAACCAGCACTTTGAACGACACATAGACAGCCGCATGACCCACACGCGCCATCGCAGGCTGCTGGCGCGGGGACATTCGACTGCGGCAAAGGCCGCGGTTGGCGCCCGGACCGCTGCCCGGGGGCGGCTAAATTTTCTGGATTTCAGACCAAAGCAATTTTATTGACAGGAGAAGGTTAATGAAGTATATTTATATACTGCTTAGAATATATACAATTCTATAAGAGCACACCGTCAGACAGTGGCTGACATTCTACTGCCCCGGTTTGACAGACAATTTATTCAGAGTATCCAGAGTATTGGATATACGGCCTGAGTTTCACATCCGTTGATCTATGCTATCCTGTTATCGGGCCGCAAGAGTAACCGCGTATAGCATGGAGGTGAAAGATGGGCGTTCCCACCACTCAATTTCCGACCGCGAAAATTAAATCCTATCACAGAATTTCCTGCAAAACAATCTTCCTTGCACTCGCAATTAACATGCTCTTTGCCGGACCGGGATTTCCGGGTGATCTCTGTTTAATTGACTTTGTCAATCGTCAGCAATTCAATGTGGCTGATAATGTGGTAACACATGCGTACGGTCGCATTGATGGAAAGTTTATTGTTTACCTGAACCACGACCAGATAACAATGTTGGGGTCGGGCGGTATAGAAGTAGAAATTCTCTCCGAGAATGCTGATCTGACACGTTTTTATATTGTCAGTGAGCCGCGTGCCGGCGCTGTGAAAACTCCGCCGTCGCTAAATCCGGTGTTTTCTACTGCGACAAGTCAACTGATTGAAACCGATAAGTCGAATCTGGATGCTATCCGGAATTACGGTTATATGGTGATCCCTGTGGGTGAGCTTAATACCCCCATTTTCTACCAACCGCTGACAGTATCAGCAATGTTTCCTTCGAGTTTCCCCGGTGATACCATCGCCGATCTGGTGAATCAGGATTCATTGTATAGCTACGATACCCGTATGGAAGCTTTCCGGACTCGCTATATGTACAGTGATTCCATTGATGCGGCTCGTGACTGGCTGGTCGGGAAATTTCTGGAATTCGGATACAGTAATGTTTACATCGATGAATTCTACTATGACTATTGGTATTTCTTCAATGTTGTCTGCGTGAAAAATGGGACCGTCGAGCCGGATAAAGTGATCGTTGTCGGTGGTCATTATGATTCATATAATCTGGACTCTGATCCCATGATTTACGCGCCCGGCGCAGATGACAACGCCAGCGGCACTGCGACCGTCCTGGAGCTGGCGCGAATTTTCAAAGATGTTGCAACCGACAAGACTATTATGTTTGTCGCCTTTTCCGCTGAAGAGTTCGGAATGTGGGGTTCCTCGTATATGGCAGAAAATTTGTACTATATGGGAACCGATGTAGCTTTTATGGCCAACTTCGATATGGTCGCATTTACTGAAGACGCCTTTGATAATGTTACTATTTTTTCCGGTTCAATTACGGAAACGTATGATGTTTTTGCATCTGCGGCCGAGCGGGTGACGACCCTTATTCCTTATTACGGCGGCATATCGGGCGGTTCGGACCAGGTTCCGTTTGATTGGTATGGCTGGCCGGTTGGCTACGGACAGGAGGGAGATTTTAATTTTGGCGGATGGCATACCAATCTGGATATCTCTTCCCGGCTGGATTTCCCTTATTTCGAACAGGTTGTCCGCATGGGCGCGGCCGCCCTGATGCATATAGATAAGGCCGCGCCGGTTGTTACAATAACCGAGGTTCTGGATCTCGGGAACGGTCATAGCCTGCGAATCTCCTGGGAAGATTGCAGCACTGACTTTTCATACAATATTATCTATGGAACCCAATCCGGAATCTATACGGATACCATAAATGCCCCGCCCGGACTCTGCACATATGATGTCTCGGGCCTGACCACCGGGCAGATTTACTATTTTGCCGTTAGTGCGGAGACTGCCGAGGGATATGGGCCTCTCTATCTTCTCGAGGAAAGCGGCATACCGTATAATATCCCTCTGGCACCGCAAAATGTGACACTTGATATCGATTTCATGGAGATTTCGCTCAATTGGCGATCCAATACCGAGTATGACATGAGTCATTATCTCATTTCGAGACGACCGGCTGACGGTATATGGTCGACTCTGGATTATTACGTTCCCGACACGTTTTTCGTCGATCTGACTGTCGATGCTCATGTCGCATATGAGTATACTGTCATAGCAATGGATTCCGACTTGAATAAATCGGACAGCTCATCGGTTGTCGGCGGAACCGCCGCCAGCTTTGACCTTCCGCTGCTGTTTGTCGACGAAACGAGTTCGGGAGGCGCCATCAATCCGCCGGAAGCCGGGCAACAGGCGCTATATGGCAGCCTTTTCGCCCCGTGGGACCACGACACTACCAGTATCGGCGACACCCCCGCCCTTACACGCTCGCTGGCAGGACAGTATTCGAATATCTTCTGGTTTGATGATGATGTCTCCGGTCAGCTATTTTCATATTCGCTCGACAGCGTTGCATGGTACTTAAGCTACAACAATAATTTCTGCCTGGCCGGTTTTCAGACCATTTACTGGGTAACCGGTTCTGACTGGCTGTATTCAGGTAACATTATGTATGATCAATTCGGCATCCACAGGGTAACAGAAAACGACAACTTCGATTTTGTCGGCGCCGAGGGGCACGAGGGCTGGCCCGATCTCGAGACGCGGACCGATCATGTCTTTGGCGGTATCCTGCCGGTCATATCCGTATTTGATACGCTGCCCGGAGTACAGGTCATTTATACGTACAATTCAAACAGTGATGATCCGGCCTTCCAGGGCAAGCCTGTCGGAATCGTATATGAAACTGAAAACGGCAAACGTGTAGCGCTGTCATTCCCGATATATCATCTTACTGAGGAAAGTTCACATGCCCTGGTTGCGAAAATATGCGCCTGTTTCGGTTTATTCTCCGGTGACCCGGATATTGCCCTGTCTGACAGCCTGCTGGATTACGATTCCGTTTTCATCGGAGGATCGCTTGCCACCCCTTTGACAGTCTCAAACTGGGGCAACAATATTCTGACCATAACCGGCATCACCAACACTCACCCCGATTTTTCAGTTACCGTGCCCCAATACACGGTGAATCCCAATGAATCGGTGGTAATCCCGGTGACATTTTCGCCTGGTTCTGTTGGTGAGCTTACCGATACCGTGACAATTACCAGTGATGACCCGGATGAACCGATCCTGTCTGTAGCGCTGCAGGGCATTGGTGTTGAGCCTCCTGTAATATCGGCGAATCCGGAAACCTTCGATGAAGACCTGCTTTCCGGAGATTCCGCGAAACATATCCTGACAGTTGTCAACAACGGAGTCAGTGACCTGGAATTTGAATTGGGGGTTATGTATCATGACGACCGTCTGTCTGCACTGGCGGCACAATGCGTGGACGGAATTACCATGACGGAGGAAGTAGTTGTAGATAACACGCCCTTCATGACTTTTTCTGAATCGGAAAGCGCGCAGTTTGAAGCGAATTTGGAGACCTTCTATCAGCAGGCCGCCGATTTACTGGGCAAGGAAGACATCCCGAATATAGCCGTTGTCGGAAGTTACTCCTCCAGCATGGTTTATTATCTGATGACCGACTCGCTGCTGGCCAGCAGATACTTGTTCCACAATGTTTACTACTATTATGATTACTCTATGATAGAACCGTACGACGGTCTAATTATATGCGAATACGATGCTGGTTTCAGTTATAACGAGGCATTGGCGGTCAGTACCTTTTACGATTCGGGTAAACCGGTAATTCTGGGCATGGATGATCTCGATAATGAACCACCAAGTATTCAGGCCCTATTATTCCCGGTATTCGGTATCTCCGGCGCCTTTGACGGAATATATTACTGGGGCAGTCTGAATCCGTATAATCCGATAACCGAAGGGATTACCGAGGTTTATTCCTATTCCGACGGCGACAATGACTGGTTTACTATGGCCGGGGCTGACTGGATTTATTCCGGGGACGACGGCAACTACCACGGCGTTTCATATGAAGGTGAAGCCCGGACGGTGCTGATGGGAGAGCGGTTGTCATCCGTCTGGTATGTCGGTAACGGACCGTTGATTGCAAATGCGATTGACTGGATGATGGGGGTAGGGAGCTGGCTTTCGGTCTTACCTGAAGAAGGAATACTGCCCGCCGATAACAGTCTCGACATTGAGGTTTCCTTCAATGCCAGTCGCCTGGTTACAGCCTATTATGATGCCGACATTGTCATTGCCAGTAATGATCCCATCAATCCCGAAATCTCAATTCCTGCTCATCTCCATGTATCCGGTATCGCCGATATAGACCTGTCGGATGATCTTTTTGACTTCGGCACCGTTTTTATCGGGGCTGTCGCAATCGACTCCCTGACAATATATAACAGAGGCACGGATACTCTGAATGTAACCAATATTGCCTGTGATGTTTCAGACTATACTGTGGACATATCCGGTTTCTTACTGCCTCCGGGCGAGAACCAGATTGTTCAGGTCGCTTTTGAGCCTCTTTCAGCCGGGCCGATTCCCTCGACTCTGACTGTTAACTGCGATGATCCGGATGAACCGATGCTGGCACTGCCGTTGCAGGGCGCCGGAGCCGAACCGCCGGTCATTTCTGCCGATCCCATGTCGCTGCAGGAATATCTTTTCAGGGACGACTCGGCAGAACAGGTCATTACCGTATTCAATGATGGGGTCAACGACCTGACGTTTACCACGCGCATTGTAGCAGCTGAAAGTCTGGTGACTCTGGCGTCTCAGTGTTTGGACGGGATAACCATGACAGAAGAGGTGGAGATTGATGATATGATCTTCACCACTTTTTCTGAGTTCGAGAATGCACAATTTCAGTCCAACCTGAATACATATCACCAGAGCGTCAATGACCTTACCGGCGGGAGAGGCCTCACTCCCATCGCGGTTGTTGGTTCGTATTCTTCCAGCATGGTTTATTATCTGCTGACCGATCCCTCTCGGACAAGTCAGTACCTGTTTTTTGACGTTTACTGGTACGATGATTATTCCATGATTGACATGTTCGACGGTTTAATCATATGCGAAAACGACAATGCAATATCTTATAACGAGGCGCTGGCAGTGAGTGCTTTCTGCAACTCTGGCAGACCGGTGTTAATGGGCATGGATGATCTCGATAATGAACCGGCGAGCGTTAAAACCCTTTTATTCCCGGTATTCGGTATCTCAAATGCCTTTGACGGCGAATATTTCTGGGGTAGTCTGAACCCGGACAACCCGATTACCGAAGGGATTTCCGTGGTCTATTCCTATTCCGACACCGATAATGACTGGTATACGTTGTCAGGGGCTGACTGGATATATTCCGGCACCGATGGCAACTACCACGGCGTTTCATATGATGGCGCTACTGCACGAACGGTACTGATGGGAGAACGCCTGTCTACCGTCTGGGGCGCCGGAAATGGGCCGTTAATTGCGAATGCAATTGACTGGATGATGGCGAGAACCGGATGGCTGTCGATCTACCCCAGAGCGGCAACGATACCCTCCGGCGGCAGTATCGATATCAATGCCTTATTCCGCGCGAAAGACATGGAACCCGGTGAGCATAATATCAACATTGTAATTTCCAGCAATGATCCCATCAATCCCGAGATTATTATTCCGGCCATGCTTCAGGTCATGGATCTGCCGACGATAACCGTAATCCCTGAACCGCTCTATTCCCTGTATATGTACACCACGGAAACCATGCTGATTGATATATATCTGCCCGAGGCTATCACCGCCTATTCCATTTATGATATTGACACCTCCACCGTGCGGATCAACGATGTGTTTGTACCCTGTTGCTTTGAACACCTTGTCACTGATTCTGTCGGAGATTTTCTGAAAATGAGCCTGGATGTGGTCGATTTTCTGGAATGGTATCCTTTGTTGTGGGATACCAGCCAGGTGCAATTCTCAATAAGCGGGACCCTGACCGATTACAGCGATTTCCTGGAAACTGCGTCGGTTACAGTAATCGGCCACCTATCCGGAGACATTAATCTCGACGGCAATGTCAATCTTCTCGATATCCTGTACCTGGTCGATTATATCTACGCGGACGGTCCGGATCCTAAACCGGTTATTGACGCCGCGGATCTGGATGAAAGCGGAAGCGTGAACTTCCTGGAACTTATGGTACTTATCGATATGGTTTACAGCCCAGCTGAAAGGTGAGCCGGTAGTTTATGCGATAGCGCATCGGCAATCGATAATCATGTTTCCTCGCGGCCGAATCAAGAGCGCTTGTGGTTCTTTTCGGCAATCGGGGAAATGACAGCTTCTCCACCTCATTAGCCGGATGATCCGGGCCGAGGTGGGCGCAGGTCATGGTGGGGTGTAAATGCACCCACCCGAGATTTATTCACCATCAAAGCCGGGGATTTCGTTAAATCAAAGAAGATGATTGTCTTGAAATAAAAGATTATCGAAAATCCCGTGGGGATTTCGATCTGATTTTACGGCCAAAATAGAGTAAGACATATTTCAATGCCAAACCTGACGCTCGATTATTTCCTGAATTTGTAATACTTTTTTAACTTGGGAGCGGTGGCTACAACTGTATCAATATAGACAGGATTGTTGTTAAATACCATAAAATCATCAAAAGATATCTTTATAGTATTACCAATGTCTCTTATATATTCTATCTCATCGGCATTGAATTTGTACCCGCAATTAACCGGATACAGGATAGTTCCTTCGCCATACCTGAAGTTAAGGCTGTCAGGTCTACACATCATATCCTTTCCATTAATTGTAGCAGTCAAATTCTCCGGAAAAAACAATGGTTCAATGGCAATATCATAATTGACTCTAATCGTAAAATAAAGCGGGATTATTGGCATACCATAATCCATTGTACCGCCCGTAAGTTCAAGAGTCACATTGTCCATGGGTTTAATACGGAGTTTTTTCGTTTTCTTACCATCATGTATAAATTTGATTTCGTCAAAAGACATTGGGCATCCACAGAACATTAAACTGAAAACCAAAATGACGCTTAAAATTAGTAAAATCAGCTTGGTTTGCAACCGAGCCATTGGGAAAACATATTGGCTTGCCATTCATAACCTCCTTTTAGATACAGCGTTTTTTGAAAAATTGCTCCTGTCCTGAACGACCGAAGGCTTTACCGAAACCGTAACCTTCATACTGCCAATAGGGTGCTGTTTCATGTGTCCAAAGATAAAAGTCCTCTTCGGTCTCACCAGTTTCATTTATAATAATATCTCATCCGCCGGCAGACGCAGACCGGGCACACGCACGGGTAGCCTGTCACGCCTTCCATGGGTGGCAGCCCGGAGTATACGGCCACCCCATGCACAATCAATATTATAAAATTATACCCCGTTCCGGGGGCGATGATCCGGGTTCAGAAATTGGCAATAAATGCCGATTAATCCTCTTTCTCGTATTTGAAAGATACCTTCACCCTGGCCCGGTAGGCGTCGACCTTCCCGTCTTTAATCTGCATATCGAGTTCAGCCACTTCAGCTATTCTCAGGTCTCGCAGGCTCTTTCCGGCTCGTTCGATGGCGGCCGCGGCCGCCTTCTCCCATGATTCACTGCTGGTTCCCACCAGCTCGACAACTTTGTAAACACTCTCAGCCATGATACTCTCCTTTCGATATATACTGTTACCTGAATGCGAACTCTGAGTACCCCAAGACTACAACACGCTCTGACCGATTACAAATACTTTTTGGCCCCTTTTTCTCCTTAGTCTTATGCTTCCTCGCCCGGTCTTTTTTTGCGGGATAAATCCGCTGCCCGGCTGTCCGCACAATTCCTTGTATTTCAGCAAATTAACTCTGGTTATGGCAGGAACAACGGCAAAGCCGGCATTATAATATCTGAGCCAGACTGTCCGAATCCGAAATGCAGCGGCGGGGTATAACACGCCCCGGTTTTGACAACAAAGCGTCAAAATGCCGGGGCTAAAATCACTGAATATAATTGGTGCCTTCCCCCGGAAGG
>CP070796.1:2239156-2241454 GCA_020343475.1 Candidatus Zixiibacteriota bacterium | reverse complement strand
CTCATCGCAACGAAGCCTTTTATCTCAATGTTGAAGTCCCTTCTCTTCATTTCATTCAGGATCCTTGACGGAGATTCTGATCTGCCCGGCAAATTCCAAATCAGGGTTGTCCAATTGTCTCACAGGCCCATCTCTTGCCGGTGCGCGAATCTATGACATCATAGCCTTCATGCCATTTCAGGATTAGTTCCTTTTTCCTGGTGTCAAGTGCATATATATCAATTGGCGCCATCCCCCGAAAATTTATCCTCCAGACCGGTATGGGTTTTTCTCCGGTATGCATTCCGCTATAATCAACATATATAGCCACGATTTCTTTGGCAACACATGGACTACCGGACCTAGCACTCTGCGCAGCACTGTAAAAATCTAAAGCCGGAATACTGTCAGGAAAGCTATAATACTTTTCTCTGATAGCCTGTTCAGCAAGTGGAGCTGGTGGTTCAGGGATAAAGCTCGAATCATTACCATGATAAGAGGATACTATTTTTGACAACTTTCCGGACAGTGCATCCAAATATACTTCGTAATTCCTCTGGCATCCTTCGCCCCTGGAACGGGCCTCTGGATCTTTGAGGTTTATATTATAGAATGAAACAACCCATGTCTTCCTGCCATCTATTTCTTTATATAAAAATGGTATCTTGGAATCAAAAGAATCAGTTATCTCAGTAGTAACCTCAGCTTTTATTTTAGAAATATCTCTGCAGCGGTCAAATCCGGTATATTGAAGAGCAATACATAATGCCGAATCAGCATTAGTAATTCTCTCATTGTTACCTTGCGGCGTATCACCGGCATATATTGATGAACCACCATTAAATGACAATATTATAAAAAATACTATAGATTTTCTTAATGTCATTTTATCCTCCAGTTATTCTTTGCTAGATCTCTCCTGTGAGGTCTTATAATTTCTATCCTGAACTCATCGCAACGAAGCCTTTTATCTCAATATGGATTTAATCTTATATCGCTCCAGTTTTAATGAAGAATCAATACTCCCCTTAATCCCATTAACATTTAAGGGAATTTCCCTTTGCACATCAACAAGAACCGTAAAATCATAAAAATACGTTTGAATCCCAAATTGCTGGTTATTATTATTCCTCGAAATTTTGCAAACAATGTTGACATTCCATCCCGGCGTTTAGCTCTCCAGATCATTAAAATCTGAACACAGGACTTCCAGCCTTTCATAATAGACCGCCGTGGATTCCAATAAATCCAGCGTTCCAAGCAATTGCATGCCGGTTTGTTCAATGGCCAGGTCAATTGCCTTGCTTTCTGTCCCGATCGTATGCTTCGCTGTGTTTTTTAGCATACTATCGCCATCTGCCCAAACAATATGGCAATTAAGTGATAAGATTAACATAAGACCTGTCATTAATGTGTTCACTTTCATTTCAGCGAAACCTTCATCCTGCACAACATTCATTTTATTTTGGCCAGCACAAGCCCGGTAGCCCGGCGCTCGCCGCGGGACTGCATGTTATCGGCAATGATGTTCCCTTTTGAGTAAAATCGAGTAATAATATAACTAAAAGCCTGCGAAAATGTCAAATCTCAGAAGGTCCCGATCCCGCGGCTTTCGACTCAAGCCCCATGACAAATCTCCCCGAAATATTTGATGGTTGATTGTGGCAACCATAATGATTAACGTAGCAAAAGGCATAGTGCCCAAAGAAATTTTAATTATGCAAGTCGAGGTTAAGATATGATATCATCCGCAAAAGCCGACACAAATTCCGCCCGCGATCAATTCGAGCCCAATGAGGACTTCAAAAGAAACAATCGCATCTCTCTTGATCTTACCTATATCCTCAATCCGGTAAGCGGCAGTTCTTTTATTGACTGCGCCGAACTTGATCGCATCGCCCCGGAAGTTATCAAAAAACACCGGCAGTTGAAAAACGGCGAAGGCGACTGCAAAGACGGCAATATCCCGATGCTTGGCTGGCAATCCCTTCCGAACGAAATTACGCCGGAGCATCTTGATGAAATTGTCGCGGTCACGACAGAGCTAGCCGGGAAAATCGACGCCTATGTTTCGCTGGGAATCGGGGGATCATACCTGGGTATCGAGGCAGCCTTTCGAGCGTTGACTCACACCTATTTCAACCAGCTTTCCCGCGAAAAGCGCGGCGGTGCGCCGGAAGTCTATTTTCTCGGTCAGAACACCGATCCCGATTATTTCCATGACACGCTAGACATGCTCAAGAATAAACGACTCGGCCTTAATGTCATCTCGAAATCCGGCACCACTGCCGAAACCGCTATTGCCTTTCGAATCCTGCG
>CP070796.1:2230723-2239056 GCA_020343475.1 Candidatus Zixiibacteriota bacterium | reverse complement strand
CCAGTTTGCTGAGCCGGTTTAATCGTCCTTTCACACCCGGCACCAGGACGCCATCGACCGATAATGTCCCTGAAAAATCGCACACCAGGTGTTCGAGCTCGATCGGGCCCGGGCCGGGTATTTCAATTTGTATCATTGTCCTTCCTCTAAGCGTATTACGGGATAGTACAATCATAATGACATATTAATCCAAAAAAAAAACCGCCGCACAAACGAGGGCGACGGTTTTTCTGTCGGTATATGCTAAAATACTACCTCAATGTCCCGACATAATGCGCCGTGAGTTGTTTTTCACGGATGCGCGGGTCGGTATAGTCGGGGAGAATCATCGGTGCCACCCGGTCCTCGGGAACACCCGCCGCTTCCGCCTCCTTGTTGTATTTGACGACATGATCCAGTGTCAGAGCACCGTCCTCGGCCTTCTCTTTGGCATATGTCGCCGCGGTAGCGCCGGCGATGCGCCCGTAAACCATAATGTCCAGAAGCGAGTTGCCCATCAGGCGATTTTCCCCGTGGATGCCTCCGCCAACCTCGCCACCGACAAACAGGCCGGGGATTGAGGTTTCGCCGGAATCCTTGAAATCCAGTCCGCCGTTCTGGTAGTGCAGGGTCGGGTAAATCAGCATCGGTTCTCTGGCGATGTCGATACCAAAGCGTTTATAAAGGATGAATTTTCCGGGGAATTCGCGTTCAACCGTTCCTTCACCCTGAAGCATGTCAATCATGGGCGAATCCAGCCAGATACCGAGCTTGCCGGTCGGAGTGGGAACCCCCTTGCTCCTGACAATGCATTCTTTGATAATCGAGGCCGCTTCAACATCGCGCGGTTCGCGCTCGTTGACAAACTGGTGGCCGTCGATATTGACGAGGTTGGCTCCGGCGCCGCGGAATTTTTCGGTGATCAGGATGCCTTCGGCCTGCTCCGGGAACACAATGCCGGTTGGATGGTACTGCACCGTATGCAAAAAACAGATGCCGACCCCGGCCCGGTAACCCATGACAATACCGTCGGCGGTAGCGCCGTAATGGTTGGTCGTCATGAAACCCTGGATATGAAGGCGACCGCAGCCGCCGGTTGCCATCACCACCGCTCTGGCCTTAACGATCAAGTACTCTTCGGTCTCAAGGTTGTACAGCACGGCTCCGGCACAATGTCCCTTATCGTTGAGAATCAGCTCGACCGCGGGTGAGAATTCAATCACCTGAATATCGTCAGGGTAGTTGCGCGCCTCGTCGCGGATTGTTCGCATGATTTCGGCGCCGGTGATATCGGCCGCGTAATGCATTCGTTTGCGCGATGTTCCGCCGCCGTGGATGGTACGCATGGTTCCGTCCGAATCCTTGGAGAAGTTGCAGCCCAGCGATTCCAGCCACTTTATGGCGTCAGGGGCCCTGGTCACTAGGGTTTCGACCAGTTGCGGGACATTCTTGAAATGCCCGCCGCCCATGACGTCGAGATAGTGGAAATATGGGGAATCCTTATGTCCCTTGGTTGCCGCCTGTATGCCGCCCTCGGCCATCATTGTGTTAGCGTCGCCGTGGCGCAGCTTGGTGGCGATAATTACCTTCGCACCGTTCTGCCGGGCATAAAGCGCGGCCGCCGTTCCGGCCCCGCCGCCCCCTATCACAAGCACGTCGGTTTCATGATCGATTCTGGAAAGGTCTATCTTGGCGGGATCGACCCGGCTTCGCGCTTCCAGCATATCAGCCATTTCATGGGCGATCCGGTAGCCTTTGTTGGGACCAACCTGCAATTCACGGCGGCCCTCTTCTTTTACGTCGGGATGATACTGCAGCATCTCTGTCCGTTCGTCGAGGTTGAGAAACGGCACTTCCTCATTGCGTTTCTTGCGTTCGACACGTTCGGCGCGGGTGCTTTCGACAACTTTTATCAGACTTTTTAATTCCTCTGGATATGGCATGGCAAACCTCTTCTGGGATCAAATTCGTATTTTAGAGATACCTGGTATCTTTGGGAGTCCAATCGTCTCCGGCCGTTGCCGGTTCCAGTTCCCGCTCCTGGTATGTGGTCTTGAGCGCCTCGACTTCCATCGCCTTGAGCTCGTCAAGCCCCTTGGTATATCGACCTGTCTCGATATTGGCAACCATAGTCTTGAGGTGCTCGGCGCGCGGGGCCAGGTAGGCACCGTTGAGCCGACGGGCCAGCTGGGCGATATGGTATTGTGGTGCCTCCCCGTAACAACGGCTGGCACACAGCCCGCACTGGATACAGTCGAACGATATCTCTGCCGCCGCCCTGATATCGCCGCGCTTGAGGGCTGCGATGTAATCCATCACCTCCACGTCCATCGGGCAGACCTTGGTGCAGGCATTACAGGCGACGCAGCGGAACAGCTCCGGGTAAAGGGCATAGATCTCTTCGGGGCGCCCTTCGAGATTATGAAAATTGTAGGTGGCACGCATGGCCGGGTAAAATGGTAACTGGGTCAGATACATTTCCGGCTCGACTACCGTCTGACAGGCGAGACCGGTGTAGATTTTATAGTCACCCGGTTTGCGATACACCGTGCTGCAGGCTCCGCATACCCCCCCTCGGCAACCGCACCCCCGGATATACTTGTAACCGGCGTACTCGATCGCTTTCATGATGGTCAGCGAATCCGGTACCTCGTATCGCTTGCCCATGACGTAGATAGGAATCATTTTGACTTCGACAGCTGCCGGGGCCTCTTTGGTTCCTTCTGTGGTTGTACTCATTTTAACCTCGCCGATATTTCAAATTTCTTTTTTCATGTCATCATGCAGCGACTTCCTGGAGGAAGTTCCTGCCCCTGAGCAGTTCGGCCGCACTTGAGCGGTTCAACTCAAAACAGCATGTTTCTGCCGGAAGCCCCAGCGCCACCGCCAAAAGCTGAGTGAAATAAAAGACCGGCATTTCCGGAGGCCCTTCGAATTTATCACGCATCAGGTATTGTTTCCGGCCGAGATTGTAATCGCACAGGGGACAGGCAAGCACCAGCGCTTCGATCCCCCGGCGGTGAGCATCGCTGATAATATCATGGGAGACTTTCAGCGCGGCATCCGGGTTAGCCAGCACCTGGTAACTGCCGCAGCAATCGGTGGCCATCGGGAAATCGATCGCCTCTGCTCCCAGGGCGGTCATGAATTCACTGAGAATGGTCGGTTTATCCGGCCGATCAATTGCCACCTCACCCGGGCGGAGCAGAGTGCATCCATAATATGGTCCCGCTTTCAGGCCTGTCAGCGGAATCTTGATTTTTTCTTTAAGCCTGTCCCAGCCGAGATCATCGCGAAGATAATCCAGCATATGGACCACCCGGACGTCGCCGGCGTAATCCGGCTCTTCATCCATGAACATATTGATGGTATTGCGCTTCTCCTCGTCGTTTTTCATCAGGTCGTTGGCGCGGGCCAGGGTATTGTAGCACATGGAGCACAGGGTAATCACGGTATCATGCCCCTGTTCCTTCACCCTGATCAGATCGCGCACCGGTGCGATAATGTGAATCAAATCGTCATCGGAAAGCGAAAAAACCGCGCCGCAGCAGTTCCAGCGGGGGAGTTCCTCAACATTAATGCCGAGTTCCGTGAGCGCGGCCAGTGCCGACAATTCCAGGTTTTTGGCCTTGGTCTTGAGCGTGCATCCGGGATAATAACTGATACTCATGGAATACCTCACGATGTCATCTTGCGGAAACCGGAAACCATGGCAATTGCAGGGAGGTCAATAATCTCTTCAGGCTGGAGGTTTGACGGCTCGACATGGTTGACATTGGCGCGCAGCTTCAACTGGCGAAGCGCCTCCATCACCCGCGGTAATTCGATCCCGCGAGGACAGCGTACCTGGCAAACATGACAGGAGGCACAAATCCACGGGGTGTTAGCCTTCTGCAATGCTTCCGCCTGGCCCCACTGCAGCAGCACCATGAAATTGCGCGGCGTAATATTCATGTGCTCGATCATCGGGCAGGAGCCGGTGCAGGTTCCGCACTGGAAGCACTGCTGAACAGTCTGTCCGCTGATTGCCCGCGCCCGTTGCTTGAGATTGCCGTCAATTGTTTTTGCTGTTATCTGAAGCGGCATTACAACCTCTTTATGTTAAGCGAATCCGGAAGTTTTCATTAACTTACAAGGCCGCCGGAAGCCTCCTTTTGGTGCCGGCCTCTTTCTGCCCCGTCGCGCAGGACTGAGTCGATATAGTGAATATTTTCACTATTTTAATCCTTCACCTCCGCGAGTAATATAAGAAAAAGGCCCGGGTAACACAACCATTTAGAGAATATTTTCACAAAATTTATTGTAAATTTCCCTGAAATCAGCCAGTTACGCTTTCCCGACAAGAAAGAAAGCTGCGAAAAATAGAATCTGCCGTACTTCCCATTTTGTCTAAGATTAAGGCTACACTCGTGATAAGCGTATTATGCCACACAAGAAATAAGATTGTGATTTCTATATCAGGGCGGGCCAGCCAATAGACCCCGGGCAGATTCTGGCCGTTTATCTGACATTATCGCCATCGTTTTCAGGGACTGTAGTCGCCCCTGCGATATCAATGGAGGTATCTGCGGTTACAGGGAGGAATTCAATACAGGATGAGTTTTTCGTCGACACGGCAAAGGACGGCGGTTATATTAAAATTTTCAATGAATGTTGCCATGTATCGATTGGGGTAGTATAAATAAGTATGGCGACAAAAGATCATTCAAGGTATACATGCAGACCGATTGTGATGCTATTTTGTGTTTTGGGAGCCAGTATCTCCTGTGACGCATTTGAACCCTTGTTTAATACAAGGATTGACTATCTCGTCGGAAAAAAGCCGGTATCGGTTGTCTGCGCGGACTTTAACAATGACGGGAATATTGATCTGGCCGCGGCCGGCAAGTCCTCCAATACTATCTCGGTTCTGCTTAATATCGGCAATGGGATTTTCGGACAGGCAATCGACTATGATGCTGGAAAAGAACCGCAGTCAATATGTGCTGCTGATTTTAACGGTGACGGGGATATTGACCTGGCCGCGGCGAATACGATTTCCAATGATATCATGGTTTTTTTCGGCAATCATGACGGGACATTTCGAACCGGCATCAGTTATCCCGCGGGGCAAGGGCCGCGAGCGGTCATTTCTGCCGATTTCGACGGTGACAATGATTATGATCTGGCTGTTGCCAGCAGCAAGTCCAAAAGCGTGACTATCCTGTCGAATGATGGCAACGGGACATTTGCGACCGGGGGAAAACTCGATCAGGCAGAACAGCCGTTTTCACTTTTGGCATCCGATTTCGACGGCGATGATAGCCCGGATCTGGCAATTGTCAATACCAAATCCAGGGAAATTGTAATATTGTTCAACTCCGGTCGTGGATTGTTCGACAGGCGTTTCACAGTTACTGTTGATGGTCGTCCTGTGTCGGCAAGTGCCGCAGATTTTGATGGTGACGGCGATCATGACCTGGCTGTTTCAAAGGAAGGGCAGGGGGATAATCTCTCAATATTTTGTAATGATGGGATGGGGAATTTCACTTTTCACAATAATATTGCCGGGCTCAAGCATACCCGGGCGATATGTGCCGCGGATTTTGACAATGACGGCGATCGCGACCTTGCTCTGACAGGAGGCGATCTGCGTGGATTCATTCTCCTGTACAATGACGGCAAGGGCTCGTTTGAACAGGCTCGCCAGTTCAGCGCCGGTGATCGGCCCTCGGCGATGTATGCGGCTGATTTCGACGGGGATGGCGATTATGATCTGGCGGTGGCTAACGAGGGCTCCCATAATGTCTCCATATGCGAGAACTATGGTCAAGGGATTTTTCTCGATCCCATTCGGGGTAGCGCGGGTACTTTTCCCTTTCCGGTAATACCTGCGGATTTTGACACCGACGGCTATGACGATCTGGTGTTTGTCAACTGGGAGTCATCTGATGTTGCGTTCCTGAAAAACAGGGGTGACGGCTCCTTTATGCCAGCAGCCAGCTATCCTGCCGGAAAAAATCCGGCGGCGGCGGCAGTGGCGGATTTTGACAATGATGGTGATCTGGATTTGGCCGTGGCAAACTGGAGCGAGGCATCAGTGTCAATACTGACTAACGATGGCACTGCTTCCTTTCAGCAAACCGGTTTGATATCAACGGGTGAGCACCCGTCCGCCATTTCATCTGCAGATTTTGACGGTGACGGTGATTATGATCTGGTTGTAGGGCATGAATTCGAGGTTTCCGGAGACTCTGCCAATACGGTAATCCTTCGCAATAACGGCGGCGGATCCTTTTACGTGGCCTCCGGCTATGCCGTGTCAGGAAGCCCGTGGGCAGTAACCTCCGGAGATTTTGACAAGGACGGGGACATCGATATAGCGCTGGCATGCCATGATTCCCTGTTTGCCGGGGGATTCATACCGGTCCTTTTGAATAATGGCAATGCCACCTTCCTGCCAGCGGTTGATTACAGGGCCGGAGTGAATCCCAAGTATCTGCACGCGGCTGATCTTGATGATGACGGCGATATTGATCTGGCGGTGGCAAACAAGGGATCGAATCAGGTATCAATCCTTATGAATGACGGATATGGTGTATTTCAGTCTCCAATTGATTACATAACGGGTGAGCGGCTGTCATCCGTTATTGACGTCGATATTGACAATGACGGTGATCGGGATATCGTGACAACTAACAAAGGTTCACATAATATTTCCCTGCTGCTGAATAACGGTGCCGGTGACTATCTGACTGCCGTATGCTACGGTACATTTTCTTTTCCACAGTCGGTAGCCGTTGCCGACTTTGACCGCGACGGCGACTCGGATATTGCTGTCGCCAACGGCGTTCCCAGCGTGGTTTCGCTTCTTTATAACGGACTGATTAAGAAGTACGATTGCGGCGATGTTACGGGAGATGATGCTGTCAATATGATTGATATATTCTTTTTGATTGACTACGGAAGTGGTATTCCCGGGGGAGCGCTTCCCAATCCGCCGGAATCGGGCGATTTAAACGGTGACGGCAATATTACTCGCGCCGATGTTCAGCAATTAATTGCTTACCTGTATAATGGCGGGAAAACCGTGATGGCCTGTCCCTGAATTTGACCTCTGCAGGATGATGAATCAGCGCACCCATCTCGGTCCGGCGACGGGGCGGGCTCCTTCAGAATAGACGTAACTGATCAGGTGCAAAATATCAAGCAGGTTGTAGGCGTCATCTCCATTGGCATTGCCGCGCCAGAGGGGGTATGCCGGCGGCGGGCCTTCATTGTAAATCCAATCTATTAACAGCAGGATATCGAGCAGATCAACCGCAAAATCACCCGTGGCATCTCCCGGGAGATAGTTGAAATCTATATGGATCGGGCCACTCCCGACGGCATAGCGTCCCTGGTTAACGCCGGCGGAGTCAATGACATTGATGTAGTCGGTGAAACTGCCGGTAAAGCAGGTGGAGTCCTGGTAAGCCACCGCGGTCATACAATTCCAGTCGACTTCAATCGGATTGCCTGAAATATGGTAGGCCTGCAGGGTAAGGGCGTTATAGGTGTATACGAATCCTGCCGAGGTCCAGCCGGCGGCAGCCAGGTAGGCGGTATGATCGGGGCCGATACTGATCTGTCCCGGCGAACCACCGGTGACAAGACTGGCGACGACCGTGTCGCCGACAGGGTCGATTACATTTACCACTCCGGGGACGGTGTAGTAGTCTCCGGTGCAAACCACGTGAACCCGGCCCAGATCGTCGACGGCCATAAACTGCGGATTGAGATCGACCTCAATGGTTTTGATTATCATCCCAGATACGGCATCCAGCACAGATACCGTGCCCGGCGACTCCCAGCCCCCGGTACCATAGTCGTATCGGCTGTTGGCGACATAGACCTTGTTGTTGGTGATTGCCAATCCCGCAGGGCTGAGTCCGACGGGGATTTCAATTAATTTCTTGCGGTCGATCACGTCAATTTTGGCCAGGCTGTTGTTCAGTTGTAGAGTGACATACAGGTACCGCGAGTCATAGAAATCCATCCAGTACGGATTGGAAAAAGCGCCGGTATTGATGAAGCCGAGGCTCTGTTCGGTATTGAGATTGACGATTTGAATTTCGTCGGTGCCCGAAGCAATCACGTAAGCCAGCGTGTCACGGATGACAATCTGATTGGGGTAGCAGTCGGCGTCGGAGCCGATCACAACAATATTGTTGTTGACCGCCCCGGTATACAGGCTGATTTTTGACAGGGTTTCACCATTGGTATTGAGCACGTACGCCACAGGATCAACCGCACCTGCCATGATCGGCAGAGCAAAAAACAATGCTGATTTGACAAAGCCTTCGAATTTGCGAGTATATGCGAGTGCATCTGAC
>CP070796.1:2226858-2230623 GCA_020343475.1 Candidatus Zixiibacteriota bacterium | reverse complement strand
TCGATAACAGGTTCACCGATTCTCAGCGGCATTGTCGGATACCTTGACTGCTCGATTGTCAAGGCAGTTCCGACCGGCAACCACACGCTTTTTGTCGGAGAAGTTGTAGCCGCATCCTGCGACAGCAATCGGCCGATTCTCACCTCTACCAACAGCAAGCTGCGGTATACCGGATGAAGCAGGTTGCGACGGCAGCGGTCGTGGTGCTTTTTCTGACGGCCGCGACGGTGATGGCCGAATGCCGGGAGACGGTTATGATCGATTCAACCGAGTATACTGTTCCCTCATGGTGGTGCGGCCATAAAATCGACAGCGCCAATCTGGCTGAACCCTCCACCCTGCGGCGCCTTCCGCCCCAATTATGCTATGAGGATTTTCGCATATATGTGCGCCCCGACACAAAAGCGGCGCTGGTAAAGATGGCGGAGCGAGCGCGCCGCGACAGTATCGACCTCATCGCAAAATCCGGCTTCCGCTCGCCGTCATACCAGAAGACTATAATTAAGCGGCGGCTCGCAAAGGGGGCCACCTTTGAGGAAATTACCCGCCTGGTTGCCCCACCGGGTTACTCCGAGCACCATACCGGGCGCGCCGTCGATCTGGTTACGAGCGCCGGATCATTCGCCGAAAGCGATGTGTATCGCTGGCTGAAAACGCATGCGGCCGAATTCAATTTTATTGAGAGTTTCCCGGACGATTCCGCCGGCGATCGGCACTGGGAGCCCTGGCACTGGTACCACGCCCCGCCGGAATAAACCACGTACATTAATCTATTTCCCAAATGCGGGATTAATTTCCTTGGCTCGCCGGGTGTGATAATCGATCAGCTTCTGGAATCGTGCTTCCTTGGTGGCACGATACGCCAGTTCGTAGAAATCTTTGCAGAATTTATGAACTCTGAAGTTGTCGGGAAAGCGCTCAGGCAGACTCTGAAGCGTCTTCATGAACATGTCTTTCTGTCCAACGGTATAATAGGCGACCACCAGCCCGAACAGGCCGCTGAGATTGTCCGGGTAGCGTTTCGCAAAATGCTCACTGTATGCAAGTGCCGAATCGAATCGGCCGCTTGTAAATGACATAAAGGCTTTCTCAAAATCAGTCAGCGGGACTGTCGCATGGGCAAGGCGCATCAGCCCGATCGAACCATCCCTGATTCGCATCTGCCGCAAATCCAATACGGAATCCAGGACAGGATAATCCCTGACGGCAAGGTCCCGGTTGCTGGGATCGGCCACAATATGCGTGATGGGAAAACGATTGAATAGATCCCTTTCCACGTTCGAAAGTCCGAAAACATAAATGACACCCCGGAGCCTGTTGTCAATGGTAAAAGCCGGCATATACGGTCCGGTCAACACGGCCTCATCATCAACCAGCTCACTTATCTCCCGGTTGTAGTCTTTCAAATAGGTGCCGGGAAGGGCAAGTCCTTCGTAAATCAGTATCGCTTGCTTTATGATAGCTCCAACCAGTAACGGAATAATGAATAGAAGAAGAAGCGACCTGCTTATCCGTCGGCGCCGTTTTCTCAGCCAAAGGTAAACGGCCCCTGTTACCAGCAGTGCCGCGGCAAGGATAATATACAGGGCGTTTTTTCCTGCAATTGCCCGTTGAACAGACGGCAAAAACTTGGTGATAATCAGGGTAATAATATACCAGGACATTAAAAGGATGAGGGGAAGAGATATGGCCTTTCTCCTTAACTGGAAGCAAACGTTTTTTTCAAGTGCCGTTTCGATACCATAGCCCGCCACCGCCGTCACGGGGAGAAAAAGAAAGATGGCATATCGCAGGGGTCGATAATTGAACGGCATCAATCCTGCAACGCCGAAGATTATCCAGCAGTACGCGAAAATCAGCGGTATAACCTTCAGGTTCATCTCACCTGTCCATGTCGCGGTCAGGAGAAACAAAATCGCCCCTGCCAGCGCCAGCGAAATCATAAACGGCGAAAACGCTATAAAACCATTTTCTTCACCGAACGACAGAAACTGCACAAAAAATCCTGCCAAAGATCCGAAGCCCCGCGGTGTCCCATACATTCCCATAGTCTGTTCGTTGTAATAGCTTATCATCACCTCAAAACGGCCGCCATAAAACAGCAGGGCGTAGAGGAGCACTCCCGCCACACACCCGGCAACTGCAATCAAGCACGGCCTCAAGGCTTCCTTGCGATAGATATAAATCAGTGTGACAATAACCGGCCCCAGCAGAATTAATCCGAACAGTTTTCCTGCCAGTGCTGCCATCGCCACCGCAAAGCCGGCCAGGAACCGGCCCCACCATTTATGGTACAGCCGCATCAAAAGCAGAAAGGTCAGGCCGGAGAGAAAGATAACACCATTTTCCAAAAACGGTAATCTGCCATAGTAGAAAAGCATACCGGACAGCAAAAGCAGCAGTAACGTAAAACCGATTTCCCGAGTTTTCCGGAAGCCGACAAATCCCAGCAAAAAAAACAGCATTCCCCCGATATTCAAAAATAGTCCGGCGCAATTGGCCGTTACCCGCGAAACACCGAACACCGTAAACAGGATATATGCAGTCCCTGAAACCAGTGAATAGGTGAATACATCCCAGCGATGGTAGTCAAAGGGGTGCCAATCGCCAAACAGAACGGCGTTTCTGGCGGCGAAGGTCAGGTGATAGGGATCGGTCAGATGGGCCTGGGTATATCCCGTAAAGAAGTATGGCGGGTCGATGTCAAGCTTGATAAAACGAAGCAGCAGAAGGACCACTGCCAGGGAAATTACAGCATATCGTATGTAAGAAGCGTACGAATTGCTGTCCTTTCGATTACTTTTCATATATCACTACAGTACATGGCAATTGTGCAAAGATAGAAAATTCATTAACGGGATGCAATACAGTATCCGAAAAGAATGCCACCACATGACGGCGCGACCTGCAAACAACTTATTTTATAATGTTGAGCAGGCGTCCCCAGCGGACGCGCTTGAAAAAATGAAAGGAGTTGTAAACAAACAGGCGGGGAACCGAAAGCGGATCACCTACCGTTATTTTTGGAGAGTTGGTGTCCGGCTCCCACGACCAGTGGATGAATAGCGCCTCACCCAGTATCAGGTCTTTATGCACTGCCCCCCAGAACCGCGAATCATAAGAATGGTCGCGGTTATCTCCCATCATGAAGTAGCAATCCTTGGGA
The DNA here is from genome assembly GCA_020343475.1 of Candidatus Zixiibacteriota bacterium. Classification (GTDB taxonomy): domain Bacteria; phylum Zixibacteria; class MSB-5A5; order GN15; family PGXB01; genus JAFGAL01. The sequence continues at coordinate 2,227,457 of CP070796.1, read as the reverse complement.
ACGACATAAGGTCCCCAGTTGTCTCGATTGTTCTCGCCCGGGGAGGAGCGGGGTTGGATACGCCGATCGGTGTACTTGGCCCGCGGAGGATCGGGAAATACTTCCCCGTCAACATACAGAATCTTGTCCTTCACCTCAACTGTCTGGCCCTCAACGGCGATACAACGCTTGATATAATTGGTTACTCCGTCACCGGGCCACTTGAAAATAACAATGTCGCCCGGTTCCGGATCACTTATGGAAGGAAGTTGCCAGCTGACCAGAGGAATGCGTGCCCCGTATACGAATTTATTGGCGATCAGGAAATCCCCGACCAGCAGCGTGTCCTCCATGGATGCCGACGGAATCTTATATGCTTCCACGATCGAAGTCTTGATGATCATCGCAAGGACAACTGCGATCAGTAGTGATTTGACATTTTCCCAGACAAAATCAAAAACGTCGCCCGTCTTGCCTGCGGACGCAGTCGCTGCCCGGTCAATCTTACTCTTCCCGCTCATAAAACTCGCACAAAAGATGTTCTAATCATTTTAAACCGCATCCGTACCACACATTAGATGCCCAATTAATCCCTGCAGTTATTTTACTGCGTTCAAGAG
>CP070796.1:2221288-2226758 GCA_020343475.1 Candidatus Zixiibacteriota bacterium | reverse complement strand
ATCGTCGTCATCATCGCAGGCATCGCCGTCACCGTCGCCGTCGTTGTCGGCCTGGTTGGGATTGGGGACGCCCGGGCAATTATCGCAGATGTCGCCGATTTCATCGCCGTCGCCGTCATCCTGATCGGGGTTGGCATCCCCTGGGCAATTGTCGACATCGCCGCAGATGGTGTCACCGTCGATATCATTGTCAGGGTCAAGAGGACACTGGTCGCAGGCATCGCCAATACCGTCACTGTCGAAATCCGCCTGATCGGGATTGGAATCGTCCGGGCAATTGTCGCATATATCGCCGATCTCGTCACCATCGACGTCATCCTGATCGGGATTGGCGTCCTCCGGGCAGTTGTCACAGGCATCGGTGACAGCATCGCCGTCGGTATCGGCAGGCTCCAGCGCCGCCATGGCCAGCACGGTATCACTGCCGGCGGCGTCTTCATAGATTGCTTTCCGGGCGCCGTTGCTGATGTCTGAGGCCCGATATTCGGCGGCAGCGACTTCCGAAACCAGAGAAACCTGCTGGGGTTCGGACCAGCTTGCCCCGCCGTCGCAGGTGTATGAGGAATACAGGATATTGCCTTTAACAAACGTGCAGACGAATTCATTTCCCCCGAGGTGCGAAAGGCGGGGGTGGTTTTCGGGATCGGTGGTTGCAGCCACGATGCTCATGTCAGAGAAACCAAGCGGATCGCTGGAGAAGGTGTACCAGCCGATGATGTCATAATCGGAAGGATCGGTATCACTGTATACTCCTGCAACGATGACAATGTTATCATCATGGGCTTCCACATCGGGCTGAGTGATATGCCGATCCGGATCGACAAATCCCTTGATGAGAGTAACGGAGGGATCAGTCCAGTCGGCGAAATTGTCCTGGCGGATAATCATTTGCCATTGCTCGTCGTCAGGATTGTATCGGTCGTAGACGGCGTATGTTTTGGCTGTGACATGATCAATTGTCGCGGCCGTAGAATTGCAGCCTTCCAGCTCGGCATGCCACTTGATGTAAGTATAGCCGCCGGCGTCAATCTGGAAGAATATCATGGGAACATCGGAGTAGATGTGATCGGGGGGATAGTAGCGGCTAATAACAAGCGAAATAAATCCCCAATTCCAGGATTGCTGGCCGTTATCGCAGGCAATATCTGCCATTTTCATGTTTCGAAAACCGCTTGCCGTCCAGTTGGCGTACCGGCCGCCCCACGTGATATGGTCAGTGGGGTCGGGGAATTCCATCAGGACCATTGTCCCGCCGCCGCCCCAGGTACCGGGGGGAACCAGGGTTCCGAACATATATGATTCGGTACCCCAGTAATCTGCCGAGGGGTAAGCGGCGTCATAAATATCAAAATAGCAGCATGAACTCCAGTTGCCACCGTCATCGGCGGAACCGGTCCAGTATACGACACTGCTGGCAGGGTCATCGGGATGATACTCGTAGGCGCGAAGCAGCGTGTCATTAAAGGCGTCGGCAACGGCGGGGTGCAAATGCTGGACGGTTTCTTTCTCGCCTCCGGAGATCGGCAGAGGCGTAAGGTGCAACGGCTCGAAAGGAACACCGGATATTGAGTGATCGGGCATTTTGTCGAATACAACAGTCCTGACCTGGGCGGCCCGGTACTCTTTGGGAGCTGACTGCGGGAGAATACCGGTCCCGGAGACCGCCGTCGGCGCGGCAATCAGCAGTACCAAGAAAGGCAGACCTATTCGCGCAGAATTGTATTGCTTCATAACACTATCCTCCCGGGTAATATGATTTGCTTTATACCGCATCATTGAAGGCATTGGCTCTCGGAGAGATCGCAGCTGGCTATTTCCAGAACCCGGTGTTGCGCGGCATTGCCTGCCAAGAATGTAACCTGTCAGTATTATATTATATAAATATGGTCCGGTAAGCTCATATGTCAACTGCAAATTGCCTGCAGATATCGGCAGAGACTGATATTTTTTTGAAAGAAGGTAAAAAATTGATTGACAGTGCCGAAAAAGGAGATATATTTGAAACTACATTATTGCCGATTCGTAGGAAGACTTAATGAAAAGGAAATCTCTATAACCGCTGTAAGGAGGCCTTGATGCTGGACTTTATGTACATCAATCGCGCTCTCTACGGCATTTATAATGCCCGTGGCGGGGGAGGTTTACCTCATTTGTGAAAAAGATCACAAGTTTTGTTTTAACCCGCCGCGACCAGCAAAGGTTCGGCGGGTTTTTTATTGCTGCCGGGCCGGTTTGACGGCGACTGAAAACGGGAAGTGTGAAAGGATAGAACATGTCCGCAGAATTTTATGAAGACGAGAAGATCGCGGCAGAAACGGAGATAAGATCACGGGACGCATTTCGCAGACTCGTTCCGCTGCTGGCAGAGCACAAGGGGCGTCTTGCCGCATGCCTGTCGCTTCTGGTTGGAGGGACGCTGCTTTCGCTATGCTGGCCGGTGCTGCTCAAGCGGGCGTTGGACGTTGACATCAAAAACAGCGATTTCAGCGGGCTGTTGATGACGGTTCTGGCAATCGGTGTAATTCAGATGGTGACACTCGTCCTGCAATATGTGCAGAGGGTATGGCTGGAAGTGATCGGACAGGATATCATGGTCGCGCTGAAGCGCAAACTATTTTACCATATTCTGTCGCTTGACGTCTCTTTTTTCGACCGGAATCCGGTCGGGCGGCTGATGGCGCGGGTTGAATCGGATACCGAATCGCTGCGAATGATGTTCACCAATACCGTGGTCCTGCTGGTGGGGGATATCATCCTTATTACCGGCATATTTGCGGTGATGTTTTATTACAGCTGGCGGCTGGCGTCAATTCTGTTTGGTATCGTTCCGATTGTCGCGATCATTATCGTGGTTTTCGAGCGGAAGACGACCCCGCGCTTTCTGGAAGTGCGCAAGAGAATTGCCGCGGTAACGGCAGGCCTGACCGAGTTTTTGCACGGGATGTCGATCGTGCAGATATTCCATCGCGGTGCTTATGCGCGCGAGCGGATTAACCGCGCGAACCGGCTGAAATTCGAACAGGATGTTTATGTGAATATGGCGGTAATCCTCTTTTTTAACACCGTATTTTTCTTTGAGTACGTAATGATCGGGTTGGTGCTCTTCTTCGGCGTGCTCTGGATTGAGAAAGGCCTGATTACGGTTGGTACAATCAGCATGTTTATCATCCTGATCTGGCGGTCGTTTGACCCGATCTGGCGGACGTCGGAGCAAATGTCAAATATTCAGAAGGCGATTGCGGGAGCCAAGCGGATTTTCGCCTTGCTTTCGGAGCAGGCGAGACTTCCTGACCCGGTGCAACCTGTCGCCTGGCCGAGTTTAAAGCGCGGTATCCGGTTTGAGAACGTCTGGTTTTCTTACACCAATGACGGAAATTTCGCCCTGAAAGAGGCTTCTTTTGAGGTCCCGTTCGGCAAACGTCTCGCCCTGGTCGGCATGACAGGCGGAGGTAAAACCACGGTAATATCGCTTCTGTTAAGGCTTTACGACCCGCAAAAGGGACGCATTACCGTCGACGGGATTGATATCCGGGATATCTCAAAAGCACAGCTGCGAAAACGCTTTGCGCTGGTGCTCCAGGATATCCTGCTTTTTCCGGGGGATGTGAATTCAAATGTCTCACTGGAATCAGAGGAGATTACAAAAGAGCAGATTACCCGGGCCGCAGAAACTGTCGAGGCCGATCGGTTCATTCAGCGGCTGCCATATGGATACAAGACCGAGGTTTCGGAAAAAGGCGCCAACTTCAGCCGGGGAGAACGGCAATTGCTCTCGTTTGCTCGTGCGCTGGTGGTTGATCCAGACGTGCTGCTTCTTGACGAGGCGACCAGCTCGGTCGATCCGGAGACAGAGCGAACGATCCAGGAGTCGCTGGCCAGGCTGATGGCTGGACGCACCTCGATTATTATTGCGCATCGGCTCTCGACGATTCTCGATGTCGATCAAATTCTGGTCATCCGCCGGGGTGAAATTATCGAGCGCGGAACGCATACCGAATTGATTTTGCAGAATGGTTATTATGCCAAACTGTTTCACCTGCAGTTTAAACAGACTAATGGGGTGATAGCAAATGCGAGATAAGATAAAATGGTTCTGGAGATATTACAGGCGATACCCGTATGTCCTGATGGTACTGCTGCTTCTGACCCCGGTTCAAACAACATTGCAGGTCAGTATCCCGCGTCTGATCGAGTTTGCAGTCGACTATGTCAAGACTGGCGAAGTTGCGAACTCCTTCGCGATTCGCCTTAACGGAATCGGCCAGAGCCTGGGAATGTCGACAGCGCTGACCTTCATGATGGCGCTCATTTTGATGGGATTGGCTGCAAGTGCGCTATACGCCTTTGTTCAGGGTCACCGCGCCTGGATGAACCTGAAGCTGGAATGGCTGTTCCGCCAGGAAGCCTTCAACGGAATCACGTTGAAGGGGCCGGATTTTTTTAACAGATTCCGGACCGGTGACCTGGTGACGCGAATGACCGATGACGTTGCCGAAAAACTGTCCTGGTTTGCCTGTTCCGGAATTTTCCGGCTGTATGAGGCATTGCTAATGGTTACCTTTACACTGGCAATGATGGTGTCGATAGACCCGTTGCTGACTCTCTGGTCGGCGGGGCCGCTGCCGCTACTGATCATCATTTTCTTCAAAAGCGCCACGGTGCTGGACAAGCGGTACGATCACCTGCAGACAAGAATTTCGCGCTTCAACGATATTATGGAGGCCTGCTTTTCCGGCATTCGCGTGGTGATGGCCTACGTTAAGGAAAAAGTGCAGAAAGGAAAATTCAACAAGGCGGTGGACGACCGGCGTAATGCGGAAGTGTCGGCGATCAAGGCAACGACCATCGTGGATTCGCTGTATATGTATATCTGGCAATTCGGCATCATTATCGTGGTGATCGCCGGGGGATACATGGTGATCAATGCCAATCTTTCGCTGGGGAAACTGGTAGCTTTCATTTATTACACGGTATATCTGGTTTTCCCGATGTTTGACATCGGACAGTTTCTGGTGAAGTCGCGCCAGTCGGCGGTTTCGATCGACCGCTTGGTGGAGCTTGAAAAAGTCGCCCCGATGGTGACAGGTGGTAGCCGCCATGCGATTGACCGCGAAATTGCCGGACGCTTGAGTTTTGAGGAAGTTGAATTTACCTTTCCCGAATCGGAGCGGAAGATCATTGACCGGATCAGTCTTGAAATTGAGCCGGGTCAGACTGTGGCGCTGGTGGGCAAAGTCGGTTCCGGCAAAAGCTGGCTGATCAACATGATACCGCGTCTGGTCGACCCCTCCGGAGGGTGTATTAAACTCGATGGTCGTGATCTTCGCCAGTACTCGCTTGCGGATTTGCGCCGCTCGGTCGGATATGTGCCGCAGGAACCCGTGCTGTTCAGTGACACCGTCGGCAACAACATCCGATTCGGCCGGGAGCATATCTCCGATGCCGTGATGGAATGGGCAATCGACGTCTC
>CP070796.1:2210293-2221188 GCA_020343475.1 Candidatus Zixiibacteriota bacterium | reverse complement strand
CCACGTATTGTCGGGATTGGGAAGAACAATCCGTGCCGTGATACTCCGAGTATTAACGTCAAGCACGGGAGTAATATATTCAATTGTCCCTTCCGCCTGAGTTTCTAAACCGACGGCCTTAATATGGGCTTTCAGGCCGGGCCTGATGCGTCCCGCGTCCTTGGGATACACCGCAAGATTCACCCATACGTTTGATAGATCGGCAATTACGTAAATGCTCCTCTCCTCGGAAACGAACTCGCCCGGATTTATATGCTTTTTTATAATCCAACCTGAAATGTGAGCCTTAATGGAATAGGGAGACATGCTCACGTTGCTTTCGACTACCGCAACGACGTCACCCGCATTTACGTATTCACCGACTCTATACCGGGCTTCCTTTGCTATTCCGGCAAACCGTGGCGCAATATGCACAAGACGATCTCCATCAAAGACGACTTCGCCCGGTAGATCGATTGTATGACCAATGCGCCCCCTGGTTACCTTTGCCAGCGTGATACCCGCCATTTTCATGGCATCGGGAGTAACCTCAACAATCCTGTCTTCCTCATGCTCCCCGTGATAAACATAATCCTGCCCTGCATATTGAGCATCATTCCTTTCATTCCCGTTGGATTCGGAATTATTATGACCGTGCTCTTCGTGATCAGCCTGTTCCCCGAACTGGTGCTGCACCTGCGCGGCTATACACAATGGAGATAAAAGAGTAAAGGCCATGGCTACCAGCCAAATCAGGTGTTTTCTCGTCAATACTGTTTTTCCAAAGTATCTCATCTCTTAAACCTTTCATTTTGGTTCTTATCGAGAGTAATTCCGATTATTCTTTCCAATTCTATCTGCTCATTCCTCATGGAAAGAATGAGATCGTTTTTCTCAAAGCGCAGGTTCATTAATGTCCTTTTGCCTTCAAGCAAACTGGTATATGGTATTCGACCGGCATTATAGGCCTGCTCAAGGTCTTTGTAGGCTCTCCCGGCGGTCGGCAGCAGGAGTGTATCGATGGCATTGATTTTATCGTTATGCTGTTCCAATCTGCCGATAAAAGACGAAATAACCGCCGAAGCTTCCAGCCGGGATTGCTCAATTTCATATTGAAGTGAAATTATTTCAGCCTTCAAGCCTGCTCGTCGCCCCTGGTTGCGATTTATAAAGGGCAGCGGAAACGAAATACCGAGAACAAACGAATTCGTTTTTTCGCTTTCAAGTCGTTTATAACCGCCTTTCAAGGTTACCGAGGGCCTGGCTTCTGCAACGGAAAGTCGTGTTTCAGATTCAAGGAGCCTTTTTCGATAAATCATTTCGATAATGCCGGCGCTGGAGTCAGCGATGATATCTATATCCTGCGTTTTTGAATTGAAAGTGTCATCACAGGGCGATTCATGCCTGATGACGATGTTACCATTCTTATCACCCCATAGTGCCGACAATTTCAAGCTCATATTTTTCCGCTCGCGCAAGGCGGTATTGAAATCCAATCTGGTTTTTTGGAATTCAAGCTCAGCCAGAAGTAATTCCGATTGCAGGGCAGCCCCTTTGTTTATTTTCGCTGCAATGTTATCCCTGATTGATTGAGACAATTTCACCGCTTCATCGGTCAATATTGACTGCTGTTGAGCATGAGCCAGTTTAAAGAATCTGCTTTTGGCGTCAAGATAAAGTCCGAAGGCGGCTTTACGATTTTCCCACTTGATGACATCAAGGTTGACCTCCGCCAGTCTTTTGCGCGCCCCACGCTGGCCGAAAAACTCCAAATCCTGAGAGAGCAAAAAAGTAATCTCTGATTCCTTGAAACCCGGAGCATTCCAGCCAACTTCTTCGAATTCGAGTTCCAATTCGGGATTAGTCAATAATCCGGCCTGCTGAATTTTCTTTTCGGCTGACTTCAGTTTCCAATCCAAAGACATTAAGATAGGATTTTGCTCTGCCACTAACCCCAAAATCTGGTTGAAAGACAGGGAATCTCCTTTCGAGGTATCTGAAGATGTACTATCAAATTCATATTGCCATTGCTGAAGGCCTGAATCGGCCAATGATGCCTGGCCGAATCCTATCATGATAGCAATTATCAGCCGGGGGTAAATCAGTTTACTTGCCAAGTGTTTTGATAACATGCTCTATTCCTTTTAACACAATTGTTCGACTAAATACTCTGGCGACACGGGTATACGCCGAACACAATAACGCGTTGAACGCCTTGCGGCAGGTATTCTATTACCAATAAACGGGAATCAACAGATAAGAACCGGGGAGATAGCAGGGGATATACTATCCTGATATCTTGCTTTGCCTGTATTACTCAAGTATATATTCCAACCGTTTACATTATCCGTCGAATATTGATTACTGAAGACGAAAAGTTTTGGCAGGCCACTTTTATAATTTAGTAATATTGATGTTTTCAATGAAGCAGGGCGCTTGATAATGCATACAATTGTCAAAGGCAGGTCCGAGCAATCTGAACAATATTCGATGCGGTCGGGCTCGTGTATCAACGGAGATTCAGAGGGTATTGATGATATGACGGAAGCATCAGTGCAGGGCATATTGGCATACTCTATCTGGATATGACCGTCATCGCCAATACAGAGGATATCACCCAAACCTGTTGACAAATTCGCCAGAAAAAAAGCGACTATAAGAAACCGGCAGATATTAATCCGAAGCCATTCTTTCATGGCGCCAATATAACACAAATAAAATTATCGTCAATCATTGTGTTTTTAACTAATAGATTTGCAAAAAGTTTCACATTTTTCGACCACCGGATTTTGGGGATAGACTCCCGGAACAATCCTCAAATTCCCAATTTTAAATCATCAACCATCTCGTTTTTCAAGACTCAGGTTATTGTGCAGAGTTTAAATGGTCGACCGGCCCGACAGGTCCGAATTGGGTGCTGTTCCCCATAATGCTTACCCTAACGGAAGCAAGTGGATTACGTAACTTCAAGTTTTTTAGAGACTTGAGCCACTGTTTGCCTTTGCCAGAGCCATGCGTCCGTTTCCCTGAGATTGCCAATCATACCCCCTTGCGATGAAATCCGTACGGCTCATTTCGCCCCCCCTGAAAGCCCATATCATATTGACATCAAAGGTGGTGTCTATATTTGGGGGGGTGGCCCCGGATGAATCGAAGTTCTTTCTGGCTGGTGGTCGGCGCTGAGCAAATTCTGAGCGTGACGGCAGGTTGAGCTTGCGCTGAGCAAGAAATGATGTAAATTCCGCTATAATGAAAATGAAACCTGAGAACGGATACCAAAGGAGGAAAAATTGAGTTTGTTCGGACTAACTGATGAGCAACTTGAATGTGGTAAAGTAGCACGAGAGTTCTGCGAAAAGCGTGTGTATCCCGTCACCAGGAAACTCGACGAGGAAGGATTGCCGGATGAGTTCATCGCCGAGTTGGCAAAGCTCGGTTATCTTGGATCCTCGATTCCGGAGGAATATGGGGGTATGGGAGTTGATGTTTTCTCGTTTGCCTGCATGGTCGAGGAATTCGCTCGTGCTAATGGTGGTCTCGCGACACTGGTTGCCGCTCATCTGAGTCTAGGCTGCAAGACGCTTGAGCTCTTTGGAAGCGAGAATCAAAAATCAAAATACCTTCCTCAGATGGCCAAAGGCGGGATTACATCTTTTTGTCTTACTGAGCCAAATGCCGGGACCGACGTGTTTTCGATACGGGCCAAAGCAGACCCCGATGGCGAGAACTACATTCTTAATGGAGAAAAACAATTTATCACTTCAGCTGATATAGCGAAGTTTTTTGTGGTTTTCTGCAAGACCGAGAAGGGCCCGACCGGTTTTCTTGTTGAACGTAACGTCGACGGTCTTATGGTCGGGACTCCAGAAAAGAAACTGGGAATAAGGTCTTCAAAAACATGTGGCGTTCACTTCCAGGATGTTAAGATACCATCGGAGAACATGATTGGGGAAATGGGAAAAGGTTTGAGAGTTGCCCTGAATGTGCTGGACTACGGCCGGCTGGGTGTTGCCGCAGGAGCTCTCGGGATGGCAGAACAGGCTTTTTCTGAAGCTGTTGAATACGCAAAAAACCGCGTTCAGTTTGGCAAATCAATAGCCAGTTTCCAGACAACCCAATTCAAGTTCGCCGATATGAGGACTGAAATTGATGCTTCGCGCTACCTTTTATACTACGCTCTTTCCAAATGCAGTGAAGGCAAGCGTTTTTCCATAGAGGCGGCCAAGGCTAAACTCAAGTCTTCAGAGGTTGCCTGCAACGTTGCTGATCAGAATATACAAATCCATGGTGGTTATGGTTACACGCAGGATTATAACGCCGAGCGATTGTGGAGAGATGCAAGAATCACAAGAATATACGAAGGCACATCGGAAGCAATGCGTATGGTTATTGGCGGAGCGTATCGATAAAAAAACGCATGCTAATTTCGGGAGCAATGGGGGAGGGTACCTCAGTTCGGTCGGCAATGTGCCCGGTGAGCTTTCTATGGCCCTGAAGTTGAGAAAGCCTCCGGTTCACATTTATTACAGGCAAAAAGAAGGGCGATGCGGAATAGGGGGTCTTGAGAAGATTTGCAAAGTCGGGTGCAGCTCAATTGTGCGCAAGCTTGGCTTGTAAGGTCATCACTGCTTCGAGAACCCCGCCGCCGACAGCGTTAGCTTTATCGGATATTCTGAAACAGTAGTCCTTGATGCCCCGGGGATCAACATCGCCGATTTTCTGCCCATGTGAAACATTCTGACCGTTTCGAATTAATCCTCTGATTACACCGCTGATTCGACTGACCACTGGCGTTCCACCCACCTCGCCGACAAATTGTCCGGCAATCACCGAATTAGCAATATTGAAAAATGCCTTGAATTCCCCCCCGGCCGGGGATTTTAATACTCTGTCATGACTGATGCCGCCTACGGCAGCCGGAGTGCCGGTGTATGCTTTGGCGGAACCGTGGTAAATAACACGACCCAGATCAAAACCCCTATTGGTTTCCACCACAGCCTGGCAATCTTCACCGGCGATAAAGCCCGGGCCAAGTCCGATGTTAATTGGGGTGCTGTCACAAGAGCGATTATTCTTTTGCTTGAGCATACGAGCGTCTATGACTGCCATGGGCTTCAGGCAGGCAATCTGTTCGGCATTGGGGTCGATAAGCAGCGGGACCAGCCTGTAAGATACGGTTTCGGCAGCTTCCGTTGCGGAATTCACCAAAATGGCGGTGACCCCCTCGATCGCTACAGCTTTCTCAAAAAAGGCTTCGGCATAACACACAGTGCGCCTTATGCAGGTGGGCACAGCTTGCTCAAGGGCGATGACCTTAAAACCGGCTACACTCAATCTGCGAATAACCCCTGACGCCATTTCACCAGCTCCGCGAACGACGACATGGTTTTGAATGAGATTGCCATTCATACTGAGCGATCAGCAGCCCTGTTTTTTGTCGCTATGAGCTCTGCCAGAATAGCAACGGCTATTTCGTAGGGACCTTCAGCCTTGATATCCAGTCCAATCGGTGCATGCACGCGTTCCAGTGAATTCCGGTCTATCCCTGTCTCTTCCAGAGACGCATATACTCCGGCGACCTTTGCCTTCGAACCAATCATGCCGATATAGGCACAGTCTTCATTTATTACACGGGCCAGTATAGGTTGATCAAATTTATGGGAGCGGGTCACTATTACGATATAGCTGTCTTTATCAAGTGCTGGAAATTGCTCGCTATAGCTATTGTTCGTCAGCACAGTCGATACCGGCTCCTTATATTGAGATAGGATTTCCTCACGATCATCGATTACCGTAATGGAAAATGCGGACCCGGAAGCAAGTCTGACCAGTTCCCGTGCAATATGCCCGCCTCCGAAAATGATCAGCCTTTTCGGCCTGCCACCAATCTCCATAAAGACTTCCGCCTCCCCCCCGCATGCCATTCCGGTGGCATCCTCACCAGCCGGAGAAAACCGGTATTTTTTTAATAGATGATGTGTATCTGATTTCATCAGCCGAAGACAATCGTCGATAACGAGTTTCTCAAAACTGCCTCCGCCAATCGTACCGAAAATTGTCCCGTCGGGGAATACCAGCATTCTTGCCCCGACTGCCCTGGGTGATGCCCCTGCCGTTCTGATGATAGTGGCAATAACAAAGGGCTGTCCGGCTTTCTGCCGGGTGTTTATTTCATTAAAAATATCCATATATGAGTGATTTTCCTTATATGCGTTTTGTCAGGATATTGTCCAGCCTGACCAATCACATCTTCCGCTTCCTGCCTGCAATGCTGTTCATCAATAAACAATAATCATCCTCGTTATCTACATCTATCTGCTCCGTTTTGTCCTTCAATCTGATAGTACTGTCCCTGTGCCCCCCAATTAATTCATCGCCCACACAATCGCCATCCATAGAAAGTAGTTCATCAAAAAGCATCTTTGAAAAGATAATGGGGTGGCCGCGTCCGGCGGGCGTCTCGACATAAAGAATATCGGGCCTTTCCTTTTCGAATTTGAAAATGGCCCTGTCCATCAGACTGCTGGTAATCCCCGGTTTATCGGCTACCATGAAAAGGGCAGCCTCGACATTTTCGCTGATCTGCCTCACGGCAGACTTGATAGACTCCGCCCGCCCCCGGTAATAAAACCCGTTATAAACAAAACGGATTCTCTCCGTCAATTGGTTCGACAGTACCGCTTCGATACGGTCCCTTTCAAACCCGGTAACCACCAGAATATCGTCAACCTTTGAGTTCGACATCTGGCTCAGGACTTCTTCAATTATGGTATGATCATTATATTTCAGCAAAAGCTTGTTTGCTGAACCCATCCGCGAGGATTTTCCGGCTGCCAGTATTACGCCTGTAAGGTGCATCCTGAATTCGACCGTATTTTTTCCATAACTTGCAAAAATATAGCGAACCGGTCGTTAATGTCAAGTTCGCTTTATTTACCGTTTCGGGCGAATTATTACATCATTTCCCGCTGTGATCCTAAAAAGCGGTTGATATTCTGGGTGGGTGATATATATTTGCCACGGAGTTTAAGTTAGCGTATTCTTTACTCCGGAAAAATCATTTATTGGCACATAGAGATTTTTCTGATATCTAAAGGAGGATTAATGAATGGATCTGGGTCTTAAAGGAAAGGTAGCCATTGTAACCGGCGGCAGCCTGGGGATCGGGACCGCGATAGCTTTGGACCTGGCTCGCGAGGGCTGTAATGTCGCCATCAATTACAGAAAACACGACACCGAGGCCAATAGGGTGATCGATGAGATTAAAAGTATGGGGAGGAAAGGGCTTGCGGTAAAGGCGGATGTATCCAGTTATGCCGACGCCCAGAATATGGTTGAAACGGTAATCGAACAATTCGGGGGGCTTGATATTCTTGTTTGCAACGCCGGCATCAACTGGGACGGCGTGATATGGAAAATGTCCGAGGAACAATGGGATCGGGTTATCAGCGTCAATCTTAAAGGCTATTTCAATTATAACAAGGCTGCCGCCCTGGTGTTCAAGGACCGTAAAGGCGGAAAAATAGTCAATATATCATCTATCAACGGTCTCAGGGGCAAATTTGCCCAGACCAATTATTCGGCGTCAAAGGGCGGAGAAATCGCCATGAGTAAGGCCCTCGCCAAAGAGCTGGGTAAATTCAACGTCAATGTGAATGTGGTAGCGCCCGGCATGGTAATGACCGAGATGGCCAGGAATATACCGCCGGAATTTCTCAATATGGCCATTGATGAGACCGTACTGGGGCGAATCGCCACCGCCGAGGAGGTTGCACACACAGTGACATTCCTCTGTTCAGACAAGGCCCGGCATATCACCGGCGAGGTTATCAAGATTGATGGCGGTCAATACATCTAGGGGGGACTAATATGACACGAGTAGGAATAATAGGAATCGGACACGGCCAATTCGGGCGTCGAAGTGATGCAACAGTGCAGGAGCTTGCTTTTGAAGCTTATCGCGAGGCGCTGCAAGACGGACTGGTAGATCCGAAAGATATCGATGGCTCTGTTATCGGTTCTGTTCCGGAATACCACAAGCAACGATCGCTTCCCGGGGTGGTCCAGGAATACTTGAATCTTAATCCGAGACCAACCTGGCTTACCGAGGTCGCCTGCGCTTCCGGGAGCGCGGCCATCCGGACCGGCTGGATGGCCATTCGATCCGGAGCGCACCGTCTTATGGCGGTAATCGGCTGCCAGAAAATGACCGAGCTTACCACGCCCGAAATTCTGGCCCTCATGGGACGAGTCGGCGAAGTACAGTGGGAGTCCATATTCGGCACCACCTTCCCGGCGTACTATGCATTATTTGCCAAAAGCCACATGCATGAATACGGCACAACTCGCGAGCAGCTTCTTCAGGTGGCCGTGAAAAATCATTATTATGGCTCAAAAAATCCAAATGCATTATTCCAGAAGGAAATTACGCTTGAAAAGGCACTGGCGTCCGAACCGGTTTCTGACCCATTTCAGGTATATGACTGCTGCGCTAACGCCGACGGTGCGGCCTGCGTGATTCTTGCCTCCGAGGATGTTGCCAAAAAATCTTCGAAGCCGGTTGTCTGGCTGGACGGGATGGGATGCGCCACTTCAAGTATGTCGGTCCTGAGAAGACCGGATCTCTTGGGGCTGCCGAGTGCTGTGAAAGCCTCGCAGGATGCTTACGAAATGGCAGGAGTGCGGGCGGAAGACATTAAGGTCGCCGAGGTTCACGACTGCTTCACAATTGCCGAAATCATGGCCTATGAGGATCTTGGTTTCTGCCGGAAGGGTAAGGGCGGTCAATTCATTGAAGATAAACAGTCATATATAGGCGGCCTAATCCCGGTTAATGTTGACGGCGGACTCAAATCAAAAGGGCATCCAATCGGAGCGACCGGGGTTTCCATGACGGTTGAGATCGTAAAACAGCTGAGAGAAGAAGCCGGCGAGCGCCAGGTAGCGAATGCCGGCATCGGCCTTACGCATAATGTCGGTGGAATCGGGCAGTATTGTTTTGTCCAGGTATTAAAAAGGGATTGAGTTATGTTCAAATGGTTTGGAAAAGTTAATTTTGTACCATACACCAAGGTTTCGGATTTTGCCGGCTATCTGAAAGACGGACACCTGATGGGTTCAAGATGCAAAGTGTGCGGGAGTGAGTCATTTCCGCCGCGTGCCGATTGCAGTCAGTGTCTGTCAGGAAACTTCGAATACACGGAATACAGCGGGCGGGCAAAGCTGGTCTCGTACACTCAGATTCATGCCGCCCCGACCGGGTTTGAAGATGTGGCGCCCTATACCATAGGTGTTGTTGACCTGGAAGAAAATGGCCGGTTGCTGGCCTGGTTCGGAGATACAATATCTGATACTGAGATAAGAATCGGAATGGAACTTCAGGTTGTACCGCGCATTTTTGAAGAACTGCAGGAAATCAGAGTATATTACTCTCTGGAAAAACCGGGTACAACCTGGAGCGTGGCCGAATCCGGCCCCTGAGTCGGCCCGGGTTATCAGGAGGGGCCGGAAAAGAATCTTAAATCCTCATCGCGCCCGGAGCCCGCGAGGCGATGAAGCGTATTGCTACCGATTCTGCCACTCCGGCTTTCGCCGTTCCAGAAACGACTGAATGCCCTCGTTGGCGTCATGGGTTGCCATCAATTCATCGATGTAAAACCGCTCCATTTTCGCCAGCTGGTTCTTGACGGCCTCATTAAATTGTGTTCGCGCGGCCCTGACGGCACACCTAAGGGAAGCAGCGCTCTTGGTAAGGATTGACTGTACCGCCCATGCATCAACATTGATCGTCATTGATTCACGGTCATCATACAATTGCGCGGCGAGACCCATATTTACGGCATCAGGGGCCGAGATTATTTTCCCCGTAAGCAATAACTCATCTGCCCTGGCCTGACCCACCTTCAAGGGCAATATAAGAGACGCCGGTGGTGCAAAGACACCAAGATTGATTTCAGGTTGGCCCAATTTCGCCGATTTGTCGAGGAACATGAAATTACACATAAGGGCCAGTTCCAGTCCGCCGCCCAGGCATTGGCCGGATACCAGAGCCGCTGTCGGAATAGCCAGTTCCGCCAGGGCATAAAACAGCCCGTGAAACTGCTTGAGCATCTGCGCGACATTGTCTCTTGTATGCTCTGCGACACTGGCACCAAAGCAGAAATGCTCCCCGGCACCTGTAAACTGAATCAATTTCAGTTGCGGCTTATTCCGTATTTCTTCCAGTACCTCCCGCAGTCCTCCCATCATCTCAGAATCCAGGATATTCGCCTTGGGGGCATTCAGAGTAATGCAGACGATCTGATCATCATGCAAGGATTGAATTAAGATCTTATCCGTCATCCTGATCACCTCGGCAATATTGCATCGACAAGCTCGTCATCCCAGGGATGTCCCTCTGACAGCATTTTGCGAAGCCTGATAAAGTCGGCTTCTCTCTTTCCCTTCGGACCTTCATTAAAGGCTCTGAAGCCTGCTTTCGCTTCGGTCATCATATTCAATGCCAGCCAGTCACGGTTGGACTGCTGATTTTTGTCCCAATGCTCCAGCTTCTTCTTTCTGAGACTATTGAGAGTCTTGTTTATACAGTCCGGCATTGTGTAAAGAAATTTAGTGGCCAGATTATTAACGGCATTGTCAAGCAGGGTAAGGTCAATTGTACCGTTGGCCAGAATTTCTTTGGCAGTTTTGTAATCGTCGCCTGATTTTCTTTTGCCGTATACCATGTTACCGGATTCGTCAAGCCAGCGATCAGTGATGACAAGGGGATTGCGGACAAATTTATTGTCTACTTTCAAGACCGGTACCGCCTCAGAAATAAGCCCCAGCCTTTTTGCCTCATAGGCGCTCCACATCTCGCATAGAGTACAACTCTGCATAGCGTGCTCAATTCCCACAAACAGGTGCAGAAAATCAGT
>CP070796.1:2204596-2210193 GCA_020343475.1 Candidatus Zixiibacteriota bacterium | reverse complement strand
CGGGCGGCTGGGTGATGCCGAGATGGCGATTCGCCTGCTGACCACCAAGGACGAACGGGTTGCCTCAGATATCGCCCGCAAACTCGATAGGGAAAATCAGCGTCGCAAGGATATCGATGAGAAAACACTCAACGAAGCACTGGAGCAAATTCGCCTGAATGTTGATATGGAAAGCGACCGCGCCATTGTTCTAGCATCCGAAGGTTGGCATCAGGGGGTCATAGGAATTGTGGCCAGCCGTCTGGTTGAACGATACCATCTGCCGACCGTAATGATCGCCATCGATGGTGGCGAGGGCAAGGGCTCGGCGCGCTCGATCCCGGGATTCCACCTCTGTGACGCATTAAAAGATTGTGAGGACTTGCTCCTTCGCTACGGCGGGCACAAATACGCCGCCGGTCTGACCATTGATCCGTCCAAGATCGACAGCTTCCGGCAACGACTGAAGGAAGTTTCGGAGCGGCAATTGACTGATGATGATTTGGTCGCCAAACTCTATATCGATTCCGAAATCGAACTGTCGGAAATCACCAATGCTCTTTTGGATACCATTGAAACATTCGCCCCCTTCGGTCCTCAAAATATGCGGCCGGTCTTTCTGACCCGCAACTGCGAAATCCTCGGCCAGCCATACTGTGTTGGCAAGAATCATCTTAAGATGAAAGTCCGCAAAGGTGAGGCGGTCTTTGACGTAATCGGCTTCGGATTTGGCGAATGGGTCCGCCATCTTTCGGGGCGGGGGAATCTGGTTGATCTGGTTTATGTGATCGAGTACAATTCGTGGAATGATATTACCCGTATCCAGCTCCGTTTAAAGGATATGAAACTGGCGGCCGGCAATATCGGGCAATACAAGTAAGCGTTATGACCGTCCTCGACAAGTTGTTCAAGGGCGAGCTGGCCGCGCTGGCTCGCATCATTTCTTACATTGAAAACCGTGATGAGGGATACAGACGATTGCTTTCCCGGCTCTATCCCAGATCGGGCAAAGCACTCAAAATTGGTTTTACCGGCCCGCCCGGCGCGGGAAAATCATCCCTGGTGAATTGTGTCGCCAAAAAACTTCTGGCGGACGGTAAGCAGGTCGGTATTATTGCGGTTGATCCGACCTCCCCGTTCACCGGTGGGGCGCTTCTTGGCGACCGGGTCCGCATGAGCGATCTGCCCACCGATGGTTCCGTCTATGTTCGTTCCATGGCCACACGAGGATCCCGAGGCGGTCTGGCGGCCGCAACCGGCAATGTGACGGTGGCGCTTGACGCCTTCGGTTTTGATTATATTCTCATTGAAACGGTCGGGGTCGGCCAGGTGGAATTGGATATCATTGATACCTGTGATACGGTGGTGGTGATTCTGGTGCCGGAATCGGGCGATGCCATTCAGGCCCTCAAGGCAGGATTGATGGAAATCGCCGACATCTTTGCCATCAATAAAGCCGATCGCCCCGGCGCAAAGAATATCATTGCGGCATTGCAGAATATGCTTGAAATCAAGCGGGAGCAATCCGAGTGGAAGTGGCCGGTCATTCCCACCGAAGCGATCAATAACAAGAATATTGACGAACTGCTGGCCGGCATCCTCGCCCACGTTGAATGCACCCGGAAGTCCGGCAGATTCGAACGGCACCGACGGGAGCAGATCAGGAAAAAGATCTTTAATATCCTGGAATCGCAGTTGAATGCCCTATTGCATGACAGGCTGGTCGATGTATCTGACCTGGAAAAAATCGTATCGGACATCTATAGCGGCAAATCCGATCCCTACACCGCAAGCGAAGAGCTTTTCAAACTTGCTCCCATGAAGTAATTATTCGATCGCGGTCCTTTTAAGTCGTCTCACCAAATATAGCAATAGCATTCCCAGTATAAGGCCGAAGTGAATTCCAATCCAGTTCTGGGCGAATTCCGCACAAACCCGGAAATCAAAATTCGGGAAGACAAGTCCGCCCGTAAACGGACCGATTCCCGCGAATACCAGAATCGAGAGCAGGATGATATGGCGCGGCCATCCGCGCAAACAGGTCCTCACGAAGCGTGCGGCCGCTTGCAGGTAGTACAGCGTCAGCGGAACCAGCAAAAAATACAAGGGGAAGAAGAGTCTCGTTTCCCGCGCTCTCCCCAGGCAGAAGACCACGGCGAGACTTATCGGGATGGCGTAGATTGCGCCCCAATAAAGAAAACGATCCGCCGCTTCACGATGCTTCCGGGATAACCTGATTATGCCGGCCGCGGATGCAAACCAGATGAAGCCAAAGGAGACCAAAGCCGAGAAAATTGAGTCGCTGGTTCTCAGGGCGTGCTCGAAATTGAAATGAAGGTGATCAAAGGGATCGACACCCCGACGCACGTGAATCCCCAGCCAGAACGGAAGATAAATTAAAAGTGGCAGCAGCATGTAAAGAATCAGCTCGCGGATGCGTTTGTCCTTGCAGAAGAGCCGGATCGAGACAACATATACCGGGTAGAAGATAATTGTCTGCTCCCGTGCAAAAGACGCAAGAAGGAAGAAAACCGCGCCGGCCGGAAGGTTTTTTCTCGCATTAAACCCAAAGGCGAGAGCAAGAAACAGATAAACCCAGATATCATCCCAGGTGAAGACCGGTTGAATATGAGCAGCCAGTATTGGATAGGCGGTATACAATAACAGCAGGCCAAGTTTGGAAACAGCCCTGTCAAAGCCGAGCTGTTTCAAGTAAAAGTAAAAGGCAGGCCCGAGCAAGAACGCCAGCAGAAATTGCAGGGTGAAAAATGATTCACGAAACGGCAGCGGCAGAACCCGGTGTATAAACAGCGTGGCGTAGTTGGTGAAGTATCTTGAGGAGAAGGGGTACTCGCTGAGGTGTACCTCCACCCGACGCTGCCAGATTTCTTCCGATTGGACCATCGCCGATTCGCACCAGTCATGCTGCAGAAAATAGGAAATTGTGACAAAAATTAATGAGAGAAGAACGGGGTAAACGTATTCTCTGTGAACCGTCTTTCTACCGAGATGATTCATGATTCGCTGTCGCATAGTATACCGGCTTATGCATAAGGGGTCAAGCGTCAAATGGCTCGATCCGGATCAGTTTGTAGGGGTTGCTTTTTTGGGGCGAAACTGTTATTATTAAAAATTAACCGACATAGGAGCAAATCATGTTCGAGAAGAGATTTTTGGACAATGTGACTGATAGAAAGAAACGCTGGAACCGGGATGCACAGGCAGTGAGCACAGGGAAAACCCGTCCCCGGTTTATAACGGTTTCTGGTGAGGAAATTAAAGACCTGTACACTCCGAACGATATTGCCGGATTGAATTATGATGAAAAAATCGGCTTTCCCGGGGAATATCCCTATACTCGGGGCGTTCATCACACCATGTACCGCAGCCGATTGTGGACCATGCGGCAATTTTCCGGAATGGGCACTCCAAAGCAAACCAACGAGCGTTATCACTACCTTCTGAATAATGGCCAGACCGGGCTTTCAGTCGCCTTTGACCTGCCGACCTTGATGGGATATGATTCCGATCACGCCCGTTCTCTCGGTGAGGTTGGCAAATGCGGTGTGGCGGTTGACTCGCTGGCGGATATGGAGATCATTTTCGACGGCATTAATCTGGGAAATGTCTCTACTTCAATGACTATCAACGCCCCGGCTTCGATCTTGCTGGCGATGTATATGGCGGTGGCTGAAAAACAAGGGGTGCCGTTTGAGAAATTGCGGGGGACCTTGCAAAATGATATTCTCAAGGAATATATTGCGCAAAAGGAGTGGATTTATCCCCCGGAGCCGTCGATTAGACTGATTACCGACCTGATGGAATTCTGCACCAATCATGTGCCGCAGTGGAATACCATCTCCATTTCCGGGTATCATATTCGCGAGGCCGGGTCGACCGCGGCTCAGGAGCTGGCATTCACGCTGGCCGACGGATTCGCCTATATCGAGGCGGCCATCAGGGCCGGGCAGGATGTCGATAAATTCGCCCCGCGCCTGTCATTCTTCTTTAATGCACATCAGGATTTCTTTGAGGAGATTGCCAAGTACCGTGCCGCCCGAAGGATTTTTGCTCGCCGGATGAAGGAAAAATTCAAGGCTAAACAGGAACGCAGCTGGCTGCTGCGCTTCCACACCCAGACCGCGGGCTGTTCGCTGACCGCCCAGCAACCAGAAAACAACATCATGCGGACCGCTTTTGAGGCGCTTTCGGCAGTTCTCGGCGGGACACAGTCGCTGCACACCAACTCGATGGATGAAACCCTGGCGCTGCCGTCGGAAAAGGCGGTGCTGATCGCTCTTCGCACCCAGCAGATTATCGCCCATGAGACCGGAGTCGCCAACACCATCGATCCGCTGGCCGGATCGTATCTTGTCGAGGCCATGACCGAGAAGATGGAAGCCGATGCCGAGGCATACCTTCAGGAAATCGAAGACCGCGGGGGCGTGCTCAAATGCATCGAAGACGGCTTTTTCCAGCGTGAAATCGCCAACGCGGCGTATCGCTACCAGAAGGAAATTGAAAAGAAAGAGCGGATTATTGTCGGAATCAACGACTATGTCATGCGTGATGAAAAGCTGGAAATACCGATTCTGAAGATTGACGAACAGGTGGAAAAAGACCAGTGTGCCTTTGTTAAAAAGGTACGCGAAGATCGCGACAACGACAAGGTCAGGCGGACGCTGGATGATCTGGTGGCATGCGCCAAAGGCAATGGTAATACACTCAAGGCAATTCTGGACTGTGTGCGGGTGTACGCCACCGAGGGTGAAATCTGCGACGCGCTCCGCCCGGTCTTCGGCGAGTATGTCGAACCACCGATTATATAAATCGTCTGTTAACGAGCAGATAAACCGGATTAAAGAATCATACACTGATAACAGGATTTTATGGCAGAGAAAATCAGAGTTCTGCTGGCCAAGCCCGGACTGGACGGGCATGACCGCGGTGTGAGGGTTATCGCAGCCGCGTTTCGCGATGCCGGGTTTGAAGTGATTTACACCGGCCTGCGGCAAACCCCGGAGATGATCGTCAGCGCCGCCATCCAGGAGGATGTCGACGCGATCGGCGTCTCAATCCTTTCTGGAGCGCATATGACTTTGTTCCCGGCGATCAGGAAACTCCTCGACGAACGCCAGGCGGATGATATCGTGCTTTTTGGTGGCGGCATTATTCCCGACGAGGATATTGCAGCGCTCGAAAAACGGGGGGTGGCCAGGCTGTTTACCCCCGGGGCAACCACGGAGGAAACAATTGCATTTGTTCGGGAAGCGGTCAGCAAGCGCGGTAAAAAGGAAGACATAATGTAGGGTTGCCTTGAGCCGCGGGGCGCGCTCAATACCAGCTCTTTGGAGGACAAGAAAGGTATAATGTTGACGAACGGCAGCAGGCTGTACGGGGCCGTATCGGGGAATTCGCCTGAAAGGAAATCCTCCCGCTGTATCAGAAACCGGCCGGCGCCGGACTGATTGGTTTGGCAATGGCGAAGAAGTACGGAGGAATGGCTATTCCGATGCCGAGTATATTACTCTGATCGAGAAATCACACCGGGCCGGCGCGTCGCCGAAATCCACGACGGTTCACCCGAAATCCAGCGGCTGGTTATCGGCGACAATTAC
>CP070796.1:2198901-2204496 GCA_020343475.1 Candidatus Zixiibacteriota bacterium | reverse complement strand
AGTCACCATCCGCCACAATTCATGGGACGGCTGCTTGATGAGTTTCCGCCGCCGAAATATGAGGATTGGCGGGCTGAAGTGGTTCGCCTGCTGAAAGGCGCGCCTTTTAACAGGCGGATGATGACTCACACTCATGAAGGCATAACTCTCCAGCCGATGTATCGGCGAGAAGATATTAACGGCCTTACACATATAGCATCCCTGCCAGGCTGTGCGCCGTTTCTTCGCGGCCGAAAAACATTGCGCAATCATGGCAATGCATGGGATGTAGCCCAGGAGATTTCATACCCGATTCCGGATGAGTTTAACCGTGCTCTCAAAAGCGACTTGGATCGCGGTCTTACAGCCGTTACCCTGCCGCTTGACCGTGCTTCGCGTCTGGGACTTGACCCTGACCAGGCGGAGGTCGGCCAGGTCGGAGACGGAGGTGTCTCCATATCCTGCATGGATGACCTGACCGGCGCTCTAAAGGGACTCGACCTGATTAAGGTCCCGGTCAATGTCCAGTGTGGCTCATGTGGTCTTCCCTATCTCGGATTGCTGATCGCGGGGGCGATGACCGGGGGTGTTACGCTTTCCGGACTGCGCGGTGCAGTCGCTATGGATCCGTTTGAAGAACTGCTCATGACCGGGAATCTGCCGATGTCGTTTCAGGATGCATTCGACGAGATGGCGGGCATGGCCTTATGGTCGGTTGAGCATGCGCCCGACCTGGGAACGATCTGGGTGCATGGGGAGCCATTCCACGATGGCGGGGCCAACGCCGTTCAGGAGCTGGCCTTTGCGCTGGCAACAGGTGTCGTTTACCTGCGGGAGATGGAAAAACGCGGCCTGGCACCGGAAAAGATCGCCCCGGCGGTCCGCTTCAGTTTCGCGCTTGGGACCAACTTCTTTATGGAGGCGTCAAAGCTGCGGGCCGCCCGGCTGCTCTGGTATCGGATCCTGGAATCCTGCGGCGTGCCTGAGGAGGGACGGGTTATATGGATGCATGCTCGCACCTCGCGATACACCTTGACCCTGTACGACCCGCACATAAATATTCTCCGGGCCACAACTGAGGCGCTTTCCGGAGCCATTGGAGGAACCGATAGTCTGCACGTAGCACCCTTTGATGACCATATCCGGCCGGCCAATGATTTTTCCCGTCGTATTGCCCGTAACATCCAGATCATCATCAAGGACGAAGCACAGCTTACAAAAGTCGCCGATCCGGGCGGCGGCTCATGGTATATCGAGCACCTTACGAATGAAATCGCAAAGGCTGCATGGAGCTTGTTTCAGACTGTTGAAGGAATGGGCGGAATGGCTAAAGCCATTGAAATGGGATTCCCGCAGAAGGAAGTCGCAAGAGTCGCGGAACAGAGGGCAGAAGTATTTGCCACCCGGCGGGATATCATTGTCGGTACGAATAATTACCCCAATCCGAATGAAGCCGTTCTTGAGAAAAGACCGATAGATTACCGGGCAATCCACGCCATGCGGGTAAATAGTATCTGCCGAATGCGGATCTCTCCCCCCGCACCAGGATAACATTGCCGTCTTGAGAAAACTGGCCGAACCATCAACCGTCGATAGGAAGTCAATTGCCGCCGCAGTAATTGACGCTGCCGCACGCGGTGCGACAGTGGGAGAGATAACGCAGGTGCTCCGCGCAAACAAGGCAGAAGGCGCGCGGGCGATCCCGGTTGCTGGGCATCGGGGAGCCGAACCTTTTGAAAAATTACGGCGCGCGGTTGAAATGCATCGGGCGGAAAACAACAGATTGAAGGTTTGCCTCGTGACGCTCGGTCCGGTTGGCGGTTATACGCCGCGACTGGACTTTATCGCTTCGTTTTTTGAAATCGGTGGATTCGAGGTGGTTCGCACCGGCGTGCATGATACGCCCCAGGAGGCTGCCGACGCCGGTTTATCCGAAGCAGCGCCGGTTATTGTAATCTGCGGGCCTGACAACGCGTGCACCAAGGGTGCCCCGGTTGCCGCACGCCGCATTAAAGCCGTCCGCCCCGAGACAATCGTGGTGTTGGCCAGCGTGCCCCGGGAAGACAGGATAATGAAGCGCTGTACAGATGCCGGGGTGGACATTTTTATACACACCAAATCCAACATCCTCGAAGTGCTCGGCGAAGTGGCATCGAAGCTGAGAGTGTCGGTATGAACCGAATACCGGATTTTTCACGGATTTCACTCGGCGAGGTGAAATCTTCAGGCGGTTACGCCGTCTGGAAAGCGCAGGTCGAAAAAGAAACCGGTCATAATGTGGAGGATTTGGTCTGGCGCACGATGGAACAGATCGACGTCAAGCCGCTTTACACTGCTGACGACCTGGAAAACCTTGAGCATTTAAATCATGTAGCCGGATTGCCGCCCTTTGTTCGCGGGCCGTACGCGACCATGTATGTGACGCGCCCGTGGACGGTTCGGCAGTACGCCGGTTTTTCCACCGCCGAGGAATCCAACGCCTTCTACCGCCGCAACCTGGCGGCCGGCCAGATGGGGCTATCGGTGGCCTTTGATCTGGCGACACACCGCGGATACGATTCGGACCATCCGCGCGTGATCGGTGACGTTGGCAAGGCCGGTGTTGCAATTGACTCCGTCCTTGATATGCAGATTCTCTTTGATGGTATCCCGCTCGATAAAATGTCGGTTTCAATGACCATGAATGGCGCGGTGCTGCCGGTTTTGGCATTTTATATTGTGGCCGCGCTCGAGCAAGGGGCGACAATTGACAAGCTGACCGGTACGATTCAGAACGACATTCTCAAGGAATACATGGTTCGCAACACCTATATCTATCCTCCTGCGGCATCCATGAAAATTATCGGTGATATCATTGCCTTTACCGCACAGCATATGCCGAAATTCAACAGCATTTCGATTTCCGGCTATCACATGCAGGAGGCCGGTGCAACAGCTGACCTTGAAATGGCGTACACCCTATCGGACGGCCTGGAATATGTCCGAACCGGTCTTAAGGCCGGGCTTACGATTGACCAGTTTGCCCCGAGGCTTTCATTTTTCTGGGGAATCGGAATGAATTACTTTATGGAAATCGCCAAGATGCGGGCGGCCCGCATGCTCTGGGCGAAATTGATGAAGCAATTCAACCCGCAAAATCCCAGGTCGATGATGCTGCGCACGCATTCGCAGACATCCGGCTGGAGTTTAACTGAGCAGGACCCGTTCAACAACGTGGCGCGGACCTGTATTGAAGCCATGGCTGCGGCTATGGGGCATACCCAGAGCCTGCATACCAACGCACTTGACGAGGCGATTGCCCTGCCGACCGATGTCAGCGCCCGGATTGCGCGGAATACACAGTTGTACCTTCAGAAAGAAACGGGAATCTGCCGGGTGATCGATCCCTGGGGCGGTTCATACTATGTTGAGGCTCTGACTGACGCGCTGGCACGCAAGGCCTGGGCCCATATTCAGGAAGTCGAGGAACTGGGCGGTATGGCAAAAGCCATCGAAAACGGGCTGCCGAAAATGCGAATTGAAGAAGCCGCCGCACGCCGCCAGGCCCGTATTGACTCCGGGACCGAAACCATAATCGGCGTCAATCGTTATCGCCTCGAAAAAGAGGATCCGATCGACATTCTTGAGATTGACAATCAGCTCGTTCGCCAGCAACAGATTGAGCGGCTAAAGAAGCTTCGCAGGGACCGGGACGAAGGCGCCGTTCAAATTGCGCTGACGGCTTTGACCAAATGTGCCGAAACCGGTGAAGGTAACCTCTTGGATCTTTCCATAAAAGCGGCCCGGGCGAGGGCCTCACTGGGTGAGATCAGTCTCGCCCTGGAAGCAATCTGGGGTCGTCATCGGGCTGAGACAAAGATTATAACCGGGGTGTACAGCAGCGAATACACTGAATCAGACGCCATTGCCGGCATTCGCCGGATGGCGGATGCCTTCGCCGACAAAGAGGGACGCCGCCCCCGTATCCTAATCGCCAAAATGGGTCAGGACGGACATGACCGCGGCGCCAAGGTAATCGCGACGGCGTTTGCCGATCTTGGATTTGATGTTGACATCGGCCCGCTTTTCCAGACCCCGGCAGAAACGGCGCGAGAGGCGGCAGAAAACGACGTGCACGTGGTCGGGATGAGTTCTCTTGCCGCAGGGCACAAGACTTTATTGCCGGAGCTGGTCAAAGAACTCAAGAAACTCGGCCGCGGGGATATTTCGATTGTAATTGGCGGCGTGGTTCCTGCTCAGGACTATGAATTTCTGTACAGCCACGGGGCCAGTGCGATTTTCGGTCCGGGGACCGTGATTCCGATCGCGGCCAGGACTATTCTGGAGCAATTAAACTGTCAATAAAGGCTTCGGCGCCGCGGGTGTAAAATATGTCAGAAAAAAAGCGGAGAAAAAAGAAACCAAAGCCGGAGCCGACATCGCCATCGGCACTGAACGTGATGCCCGGAATTGAAGCCGGTCACGACGGCATGCCACGGTCGCCTTCCAAAGCGTCACGTCTTCGGTCCCGCGCCAGATCCAGGGCTCCCGACATGACGACCGAGCAGTATGCCGAGGGGGTTCTGTCCGGGGATCGAACCATACTCGGACGGGCCATCACACTGGTGGAATCCAACGCCCGTCATCACCAGGAACAAACCCAGGAAGTGCTGAAACTGCTGATCCCGAGGGCCGGGGAGTCGATTCGCGTCGGCATTACCGGCGTTCCGGGGGCGGGCAAAAGCACTTTTATCGAAACGCTGGGGTGCCGTTTGACCACGCAGGGTCATAAGGTTGCCGTTATGGCAGTGGACCCGTCGAGCAGTCTTACTCGGGGCAGTATTCTTGGAGACAAAATCCGAATGGAGCGGCTCTCGCAGGATCCGAATGCCTTTATTCGTCCCTCTCCAAGTGGCGGCGCTCTGGGCGGAGTGACCCGCAAAACCCGCGAAATTATGATTTTGTTTGAGGCGGCAGGATACGATGTCTTGCTGATCGAGACAATCGGGGTCGGCCAGAGCGAGATTGCCGTGCGCTCCATGGTGGATTTTTTCCTGCTGATTCTCATTGCAGGGGCGGGTGATGAACTCCAGGGAATGAAGAAAGGGGTGTTCGAAATCGCAGACGCCGTTCTGGTAAACAAGGCGGACGGGGCGAATATCCGGGCAGCCGGACTTGCCCGTGCCGAATATGAGCGTGCCCTGCATTACCTGCCACCCGCCACCATGGGCTGGCGCACCGGGGTGCATCTGACCTCCGCCCTAACCGGCGAAGGTATCGATGAAATCTGGACAGTCATTAAGAAATTCCGCGAAGTGACAACAGCCAGCGGCGAATTCTCCCGACGCCGCCGCGGACAGACCAGGGATTGGCTGCACAGCATGGTGGAGGAGCGGCTCCGCGACACCTTCTATCGCAATGAGGCCATAAAAGAGGTTTTGCCTGGTCTGGAGCAGGATGTCATGAGCGGGATACTGCCGGTGACACGCGGAGCCTGGCAGCTATTAAAGATCTTCGAAGAGAATATGGGCAGGAACCAGGCGAAAGATAGATAACTTCACCGACTGCAGCCTTGAAACATATCCGGGCATCGCGGCAGACGACACTGAACTTTATCTTTCCCAGTCTAGGTTTTCC
>CP070796.1:2185965-2198801 GCA_020343475.1 Candidatus Zixiibacteriota bacterium | reverse complement strand
ACCTACGTGCCGGGGTATGGAGCCGGACCGTTTGACGGCGTCATAATCTCCCACTATTGCACCTCGCCGGAAACCCGACCGTTACGCAATCCGATTAATCCGCAGATGTTCCTGGGTGTGGACACTCTGAATCGGATTTCGACTGCAGCTCATGAATTGACTCATAATCTGGGTTTGTCTGACCTGTATGATTATGATGCCAAAACGGATGTAAGTACGTATGATACACCCAACGATGACAATGACCATCCGGTTGTTGACTGGTGCCTTATGGGATATAGCGGGTATGGATTGCTGTCGATTGGTCAGATAGTCCCGGCGCATCATATCGGATGGCAGAAAAAACAAATTGGGTGGATTACGCCGATTGTGCTTGATGGGGGCAAGTACGACGATCTGGTCATATACAATCTGGAAACGACAAAAGACAGCTCCCTTTACCTGCTGCCGATTAACATGGCTGACGGCGAGTATTTTCTCCTTGAGTACCGTAATCCCGCTGCGGCCGCTTTATTCGATAAGTATGATTCGGATTTCAGCACCTATCTCTGGCCGTGGGTTACCTTCGGGGCCGATTCGCTTGACCGCGGACTGCTTATTACTCATGTGCATGATTCCCTTGAAACGGACTGGCACATAAATGATGGAACCCCCACTTACCCTCATTACACCGTGGCGGTCGAGGATGCCGGTTATAATCCTGATCGCGACGCCTACAGCAACCCGGAAGGTTTTGTATCCGACAGTGCCCAGTGGTGGTATCCCTACGAAACCCGGCGGGCGGCACCCTTTTCAAGCGATGTAGACGGGCAGGAGGTTTTCTCGCCAACTTCGTATCCCAGCAGCGATGGGTATTACGGGCCGTCCGGTATAACTGTCATGGTCGATTCCACCGTTGGTGAAAAGCTCTATGTCTCCGTTACGGTTGATTCCGACTTCGATGGGCTGCATAATTCCGCCGATAACTGCCCTGTCGATTACAATCCAGGGCAGGAGGATGGAGATTCCGACGACGCAGGAGATGTCTGCGACAATTGCCCGGGCCTGTATAATCCCGAGCAGGCTGATCCGGATGGCGATGATATCGGCGCGCTATGCGACAATTGTCCTGACGTCTATAATCCCGCACAGGCCGATCCGGATGGCGACAATGTCGGCACATTATGCGACAATTGTCCTGACATGTTTAATCCTGATCAGGCTGATTCCAACGGAAATGACATCGGTGATGCCTGCGATTACGTCTGTGGCGATGCTGACAACGATGGTGCCGTAAACCTGCTGGATATTCTGTATGAGATTGACCTTCTCTATGGCTCGCCGCCGGGGCCGGATCCGGTGCATCCCAATGCCGCAGATGTCAATGCCGACAGTGGTATTAATCTACTGGATGTTCTGGCGCTGATTGATTTTCTGTATGGAACTGAGGCGCCACTGAATTGCTTCTAATAGCTCGCTATAAATTCAATATGGGGACGGGGGCCGTAAGCAGCCCGTCCCCTTTGTTTTTTCTGACAATACATGTGGATAAGTTGTGGAAAACCTGTAAATTGATCTCCGGTTATATTGAATGGCTTGATCGAGGTCATGGGGAGCGCGACTGTTTGCGGTAATCGACTTATAATTGGCCGAATTAGCCGATAACGCGACGCAGGAAACCTTTCGCATCTCTTAACAGCCGCTCGGCTTCCGGTTTGGCGACTGAGCATTTCTTCATGACGATGGCGGTCTTGACCGAGCCAGCTGCGTTCTTCAGAAGTCGGTCGGCATCGCCGTAGCCGATTTTGAGGAAATCCATCAAGATTTTTCGTGAGCGCGCCGCCAGCTTGTCGGAGCGTGCCTGCAGGTCGACCATCAGGTTTCCATATGTTTTTCCTGAGAGAACGGCGGCTGTTGTGGTAATCATGTTCAGCGTCATCTTCTGGGCAGTTCCGGATTTCATCCGGGTCGAGCCGGTAATCACCTCGGGGCCGACCGGCAGGGGAATCAGTATATCGGGTTTAGTCTTGAGGATATCGGCTTCATTGCAGACGATCAGGGCGGTTTTACAGCCCACGGAACGGCCGTATTCCACTCCGGCATTGGTATACGGGGTGCGAACCGATGCTGCAATACCGATTAAGAAATCATTGTGATTCAGCTCAATTCGCTTCAAATCCTCGATCGCCCATCCACTCTTATCTTCCGCACCCTCGATCGACAGCACCAGGGTGTCATAGCCACCGGAAATCAGGCCGATTGTCTTCGCAGGATCGGTGCCGAAAGTCGGCGGGCATTCGGCGGCATCCAGCACTCCCAGCCGCCCTGAGGTTCCCGCCCCGATATAGACAATCCGCCCACCGTTTTTCCAGGTTCGGGCTGCTTCAGCGGCGGCCTCGGCAATCAGCGGCAACGCCTTTTCAATGATACCTGCGACCTTGTGATCCTCGGCATTTATCTTCCGGCAGATCTCAAGGGGTGAAAGGTCGTCTATGTCAATGGTGTTCGGATTAAGCTGTTCGGTTGCCAGGCCGGAAAGCGCGGCAATAAGGCTTTTATGATTTTTATTGCTCATGTGGAAAAAGGTACGAAATGCCGTCGGTGAGGGAAAATAAAAATTTAATTGCCCTGGGTGACGTAAATGGAATCGCGGTGGCTGACGACCACGACGCCGAAATCCCCCGATAGGTCGACGCGGTCGATTTTTTCGGTAAAGCCGGTCGGCAGCGCGGTTGGCAGGTTTTCGTTTGGAGATGGGAATCCGGTATAAGCATAGATATGGACGTTATACCAGCCGGTGTCGAGCTGGCCGGAGAGACGAAAGGCTTCGAGCGGGATATTTGCCTGCGGAGCCCCGTTCGCGGAGAAGAAGGAATATCCGTCGGTGACGTACGCCGAGTCGCGCTGAATGACCGCGACAATATATCCTGACGCTCCCGCCGACAATGACCAGCTTAGCTGAACCGGATTGCCGCCAGAGTTGATTCTGTTTTCGGGCAGGGCAATGTCCGTTATGGCCAGATTGGCCGGAATAACCAGCGAAATCTGGTCGCTGAAGCGATCGGCATCAGTCAGCGATAGCTGATAGCCTCCGGCTGGCAATGCGCCAGCGCTATCATACGATAGATAGTAGGCGTCAATTAAAAACATGAGGGTGTCCTCGCCAAGGACGATGTCCGCGCCTGCCAGATCCGAATCGTTTCTCATAAATTGGGCCGAGACAAAAATCGAATTAATATCGAGATTTTTTGCGATCGACCCATGGATGGCGTACTGCTTGCCCAGCTCCGGGGTCACGACATTTTCATCGCATCCGGCCCAAAATGCAGTCAAAAATGCGAGAACTGCTGAGCAAAACAGGGTCTTTGCGGTCATGGTATTATGTTTATCGGAAAAACTCACCATATTCAATACTGCAAAGTTTTTCCCAGAATGTCGAGCCTAATTTTTCCCTTTTAGTCCCTCCAGAGACAGTACAATCATGGTATTTGGTTGTCGTATAACGCATTATGTCGACATAGGCGGTATTGAAGAGGATAATATTCCCAATTTATCATCGGGTATTGAGAAAAAATGACGAGATCATCTTTGCGGTTGCCAAGAGTCGCAGGTTGGCGTTATATTAAAGATGGAGTCAAGAACAGCATTAATAGGAAGGTGCTGAAACAGCCATAGAATTAGCGGCAGGACTTGTCTTTAAGGTATGGCCGCGGTTCATTGAGTATTTCGGCATCAATGATCCCGGGAATCAGGCGGCAAGGAACAAGATCGGGTTCGGGACTGTTCTACAGGTAAAGGTTACCCGATCCGGTTTTGACTCCGAGCGCCGGTGCCATCAACGGACAGTCGGGTAGCATGAGCAAGAAAGAGACATTTGAAGCGGAAGCGCTGATTCACGCTGACTCTCTGCATCGGACCGCGCTGCGGATGACAAAGAACGAGAATGATGCGGACGACCTGGTGCAGGAAACATTGATGAAGGCGTATCGCTTCTGGGACAAGTTTGAAGAGGGTTCGAATTGCCGGGCATGGTTGTTCAAGATTATGACGAACATCTTCATCAACAACTATCGCGCCAAGTCGCGGGCGCCGCAGGTTGTGGATTTGCAGGATGTTGATGATGACTTTCTTTTTGGGCAATTGTCCGCGCTAGGACCATCAGAAAATCCCGAACAACACTTTTTTGCCAAGGTATTTGATGATGATGTGAAAATGGCCATTGAGGAACTTCCAGAAGACTTTCGATTGGTGGTAGTACTATCCTTTCTTGAGGGATTCAGTTATCAGGAGATTGCGAACATTGCGGGTCTCCAGATCGGAACCGTTAAATCGAGGCTTCATCGGGGGCGGAAGTTACTCCAGAAGGCACTCTGGGACTACGCCGTCAAAAACGGATTCATTAAGGAAGCAGCCAAATGACCTGCGAAGAAGCCTTAAGGCGTTTGTATGATGTAATTGATAAAGAAGCTGACGAAATTGACGTGAAAGAGGTTCAGGAGCACCTCGCCCACTGCGAAAACTGTATGGCCCGGTACGAATTTGAAGCCATGTTCAAGACATTTATCCGGGATAAGGCCTTATCCACTCCCAAATCGGATCAACTTAAAAATCGTATTCTGACTCGCATTGAGGATGCTGAGCGCTCCCGGGGCCGGTTTTTTAAACGGCCGTTTCGTTACCAGGCAGTTATTGTCGCGGCCGCGGCGGCGCTGGTTTTGTGCATTGTGGCCGCCTTTTCGGTGGCCGGCTACTATCGCCAAAGGGCTTTTATACAGCCTTTTGAAGATTCCCACATGGCCGGCCTTCAGACCTATCAGACGCAAAGCACGCCGGTGAGGGCTGGCAATCCCTGCGCGCCCGAAGTTCTAACTTTTATCGAAGGTTATCTCCCCGCCGGTGTTCAGGACTCCATCCCCGGATATGCCATGATCGGCTCGTGTCTGGACGTGATTCAAGATGTCAAATTCGCGCACTTGAGCTATGTGGCCGGGGAGTCAATGGTTTCGTTGTTTGTCGGCAGTCCCGACGGCGTTAATCTGCCCGATTTTGAGCGTGTCGAAGTCGGCGGACAGGAATGCTACCGGTATGTCTGCAAAAATTGCCAGCTTATGTACTGGATGATTGGAAACACCCTGATTGTCGCTGTCTCGGAAGATAAAAGTCTGCCTTTGCCTGAAATTATGCCGGCTGTGTCCGCCATTTAAAAAACTGTTGCCATTATTCCTTTGAAACCAATATTACAGGGGGTAGGTAGAATCCTTGTATGGTTGCAAAAGTATTCGCAGCAGCTCTGTTTTCAATTGCATTTATTCTGCCGGGCGTTTCGATTGTCCGCTCTGAGACCCTGGTCCGTGATTCCTCAATTCTTGAAATAGCTCACAGTGTCTGGCAGAATGACTTTCCCGCCGCCCTGGCCGGGGCAAAACGCCTGATTAGTGAGGAGCCCGACAATCCGCTCGGGTACTTTCTCAGAGGAACAGTCTATCAGACAATCTCGGAAGAATACCGCAGTGACCGATATAAAGACGAAATTATTGAGCTGCTTGGCAATGCCATCGCAAAAGCCGAGGATCGTCGAAAACTGGATACTGATCAGCCCGATTGGCACTTTATTTCGGGGGCATCATACGGTTACCGCGCGCTGCATCGTGCCTTCCACGGTCGCTGGTGGAAGGCCTTCCGGGATGGCCTGCGCTGCAGCTCACGCCTGAAGGAGGCGCTCAGACTGGACAGCACTTTTTACGATGCCTACATGGGATTGGGTGCCTACGATTATTATAAAACCGTGATGGCGGAAGACTTTCTGTGGCTGCCTTTTGTCTCTGGTCGTCGCAAGGAGGGGATAACACAGATCCGCAAGGCAATCGCCGGTGGTTATCTTGCCTCGCATAATGCTCGCGAAACCTTACTGCCCATTTACCTCAATGAGAGGCGTTATGACGACCTGGTGCTTCTGGCGGATTCCCTGGAAATGGTAAATCCGGATGATCCGTATTGCCTGCTTTACTACGCCGAAGGATTAATGCAGTTGGACCGTTTTGACGAGGCCGGACAGATGCTGCGGAGGCTACGCAGGATCTGGAAAGAATCGCAATACTTCGATGAGGCGGGCCTATTCGAGGCGGAATTGATTGTCGCGGAAATTTTATATCGTGAGGGAGATTCAGAATCAGCGCGAAAAATCACGGGTAAGATCTTGACACTGGACGGGCTTTGCGACGAAAATGCCTATTTTGCTGAAACGTACAACCGAACCAAAGCCCTCAGCAGGCGATTGAAATGATATGTGCATTGGCCTGTTTTTACTTGTTGTCGCCTTGCCACTTCACGATTATCCCCTGTTGACTCCGACAAAAATTGACCTGATCAATGAAGGAATGACGGCCATGCTGAATGGCCGCTGGGATCAGGCGTATGCGTTGTTTCTCAATCTGCATAAGATTGACACCGCCGATCCAGCCGGGTACTTGTTTCGGGCATCGGTACGCCAGGCGGAAATGATTGACCGGGAGGCCAGCCTGTACGGTCGTGAGCTTACGCATTTACTGGACAGCGTCGTCCTGCAAGCCAGGGGGAAGATGATGTCTTGTTCTCCACGCGATTCTGCCATCTGCTTTTTGTATATTGGTCATCAGTTTGCGTATCGTTCGCTGTGGGAAGCCCGGTTCGGATCGAAGCTGGCGGCCCTCAGCAATGGTATGAAGGCCAAGGGACAGTACCAGAGCGGCCTGCGAGCCGATTCTACCCTGTATGATTTATATCTCGGGCTGGGAACCTATCACTACTGGAAGTCGGTCAGGTCCGGGATCCTGCGAACGGTTGGCATTTTTAAAAATGAGAAGGAGAAGGGCATTGCGGAAATCCGAATGGCATTGGATTCGTCGCTTTTTTCGCGGGATGCCGCTTTTTCGGAATTGATCTGGATTATGCTCGGCGAGAAGAATTTTGATTCGGCCGCCGTCCTGGCCGGCCACATGCTGGCGCGATTCCCGGAGGGGAATACATTCCGCTGGCCGCTGGCGGAATCACATTTCAGAAGCAAGCGATACGGAGACGCCGCACGGGAATACCGGAAAATCTTTAACCGTGTCAGCAAGGAGCCTGGCAACTATTACAATGTAATCGAGGCGGCCTACTGGCTCTGTCTTGCATTGGATAAGACCGGACGGCGCGATCAGGCGGATGAAATCCTGGATTATCTGGATTCGGTGTATGACGATATTCCAAAAGACATTCGCCGCAAGCAGCGGAGCAAGTTGTGGCGCCTGCAGCGTCGAGGACGGTAAAACGGTTGCGAATTCTGCGAGGCAGCGATATGTTGAGATGAGGGTATGGAAGACAACAAAAAGCAAACTGAGATCCGGCTGACTGCCGAAGTTTCCTGTGCCGGTTGAGCCTCAAAACTGGGGCCAAAGTTTTTGGCCGAAGTATTAAAGGGACTTCCCAGGGAAATCAATCCCGATCTTCTCGTGGGAACAAACACGGCTGATGACGCGGGGGTGTTCCGGATCAACGATCGGCAGGCTCTGGTGCAGACGGTAGATTTTTTCCCTCCGATTGTCGATGATCCGTATTGTTTTGGTCAGATTGCGGCGGCAAATGCTCTCTCCGATATTTACGCCATGGGCGGAAAGCCGTTGACCGCCCTGAACATTGTGGGATTTCCGGCCCGGATGCCCCGGGAGATTCTTGGCCGCATCCTGCGCGGCGGAGCCGATAAGGTTCGCGAGGCCGGCGCGGTGATTGCCGGAGGGCATTCCATTGTTGACAAGGAACTCAAATACGGATTGGCCTGTACGGGTATGGTTGATGTTGATAAAATCATCCGCAATGATAAAGCGGTTATTGGCGACCGGCTGTTTTTGACCAAGCCACTGGGAACCGGCATTGTTACTACCGCCATCAAACAGAAAAAGGCTACCCCCGAGGACACTGACCATGTGATTAACCGGATGTCCGAATTGAACCGGGTCGGTTCGGAATTGATGGTAAAGTTCGGTGCACATGCCGCCACCGATGTTACCGGGTACGGGATTCTCGGTCATGGATTTGAAATGGCCGTGGGATCAGAAGTCAGTCTCCATATATATTATGACAGATTGCCTCTGCTTCCCAATGTCCTCAAATATGCCGAGGCCGGAGCGCTAACCGGCGGGGCCGAAGCCAACCGCGAGTATCTTCAGACCGCTGTAAAAATATCTTCCCTGCTGAGTAAAGCACAGACTGATGTTCTTTTTGATGCGCAAACCTCCGGTGGTTTGCTGATCGCAATGCCCGATACCGGTGCGGACAGCTTTGTCGAAGAGGCAGGCGAACGGGGGCTGACCATCGAGCAAATCGGTATTGTTGAGCAAAAAGGACAATTCGCAATAATCGTGGATTGACTCCGGTGGTATGTGGTGCTATCTAGTACCGTAATCTCCTAATCAATTGTGAATAAGTCGGTTATGTCTATCCGATGAAACTTCCGAAAGTTTTTGAAACAAAGTGGCGATTTTGGCAGTTTAATAATATTGAGAGGTATGTAGAGAACGGGTTTTCAAATCCCTCCGCAGATATTCTTTAGATCTGTTTGCCTGCAACGAAGTTTTTATTGACAACGATCCGTACGGCGGGATATCATAGGATAATCGAGGGGATTTATGGAAATAAATATCCTTTACTCAAAAAGCAGGGCCGATCATCTCAGGGCTGCAGCCTTTGTCAAGGAGGCGGTTAAGAATCTGGGAATTTCCGCAACCATAAATGAGTGGGAATCGAAACTGCCTTCGCCTCAGGTAGTTGTGGATGGATTCGATCTCATAAATGCCGAGATGAAGGTATCGAAGACGGCTCTTTCTTATGATTTAATTGAAAAGGCCCTGGAACAGACCGCCTGGTCAAGCGTCTAAGCGTTGCCTGTAGTACTGAATCTCGACTGCCGGGCGATCCTGCATGCTAATTCAAAAATAGTACCCCTTTAGAAATGGATGATTATCGCCCTGTCCCGCTGGGGGCCACCATTATCCCGCCTGTACCTGCCGGTACGCTCAAAAGTGCATACAAAGCCCTTCCGTTGTTTATAAGCGGTTGGTGTACAACAGGTTGATTTACCTGTGCAAGATTGGCACGGGTTTTGATGTAGCTTACAGTAAACAGAAAAGTCCATGCTCTGTTGAAAGGAGTGAAAAGATGTATCGCAACTTACTCATGCTGCTTCTGACCCTTGTTCTGGCAGGCTTTTTGGTCGGTTGTTCCTCTGAAACTTCGACCTCGGTTGATGATAGGGAGTCCATTGCGGATTCTTTCGGCGGCCTGGAACCGACCGATGAAGCCCCCGCCTTTGGAGATCCGGTTATCGCATCGGAAATGGTCGAGGATGAGAACTTCGACGATCCGTTGTTGACATCCCCTGATGTAGAATCCCTGATAAATGACGCCAATGTCAGCGCTTATGCCTTGAGAATAATCTGGGGATCGCTTGAGTACGACCCGAGCGTGACCACTGTGACCGACTGGACCGGCTCACTGAAAGTTAGCGACGGAGCAATCGTCGTTCGCAAGCTAATCAGGTTTGAACCCACGCAGGATTACATTCTGCCGCGCACTGACCGCAAACTGGTTGAGTGGGTCTCCGCGACTACTGTCCATCACGATGGCATCTTTGTTTATGTATATATTCCCCCGGTCGTAAATATTGATCCAACGGTGGCGATTCAGCCCATGACAATAACTTTCGACACCGAAC
Source organism: Candidatus Zixiibacteriota bacterium (assembly GCA_020343475.1). Classification (GTDB taxonomy): domain Bacteria; phylum Zixibacteria; class MSB-5A5; order GN15; family PGXB01; genus JAFGAL01. Next base: position 2,189,095 of record CP070796.1, on the reverse strand, counting down.
CGTTTGAAATAACTTTCAGCGTGTCCGATCTGGCTGCGCTAGATACAATCCATTATCTTGATGATTCAGTGAATGCGGTCGCCTTCCGGGCTTTCAAAATTGAGCCGATGGCCTGCCCGTCAGGGTTTCTGGAAGGCCGCTGGGGGCGCAATTCAGAAGGTCAGGGCGTTTTCTTCGGCCGCTGGATGGCTGCCAACGGCTTTCTGCTGGGCCATCTCAGGGGATTCTGGGGGCCGGAGGAAGTCAACGGTGTCACCATGAATGTGTTCTACGGCAAGTACATTGACATCTCCGGCACTTTTAAGGGCCTGATTAAGGGAATTTATGCTCCCTACCCCGGGACGCACGCTGATGCGAATAGCTTCTGCCGCTGCAGCGGCGGGTGGTTTTTGGGACATTTCTACGATGCTCAGGGAACCGTCCAGGGCATATTGAAAGGCCATTATATGATGCCGCGCCGGGATGCCGTTGGAGCGATGGGGTATTTTGCCGGGCGCTGGAAAACATACTGCCCGAAATATGCGGATGTCGATGACGGGCTGGCCGAATAGTGAGGGCAGTAATACATACACATACCTAGTTCTACAGACCAGGCCGGGAAATATTTCTTCCCGGCCTTTATCTTTGATCAATACTTGGCCGGATGACTGCGGCGGTCAAACTGTCCGGCCTTTTTTAAGTTGTTATCCCAATGGAAATGAGATAAATAGTTGCCGATGACTGGAATTGCCAGACTTGGAAGGCGATAGGAAGGGCGAAAAGGCAGGCGGATTTATTATGAGACAAAAGCTGGCACTGGTGGTCGGCGCGCGTCCCAATTTCATGAAGGCAGCGCCTCTGATGCAAGACTTGCGTCGGTTTCCAGATATTTTCGATCCGATATTGGTTCATACCGGTCAGCACTATGATCATAGGCTCTCGCAATTGTTTTTCGACGAGCTGAAGATGTCCAGACCGGATATCTACCTCGGGATCGGTTCCGGCACCCACGCGGAGCAGACCGGGCAAATCATGATTGAACTTGAAAAAGTATTCCTTTCCTCGCCGCCTGATCTGGTGGTGGTTTTCGGTGATGTCAATTCGACTCTGGCGGCAGCAGTGGTCGCGGCCAAGTTGTGTCTCAAGCTGGCCCATGTCGAGGCCGGCCTGCGCAGTTTTGACAGCGCCATGCCGGAGGAAATCAACCGGATTGTCACTGATCGCCTTGCCGATTTTCTCTTTGTCAGTGAGCGCTCCGGCCTGGTTAACCTTGCCAGGGAAGGGATTCCAAATGAGAAAATTTTCTTTACGGGCAACATCATGATTGACTCGCTGATAAAGAACCTTGAGGTCGCTCGCAAGTCAGACATTCTCGAGCGCCTTAAACTCAACCCCCGAACCTATATAACCATGACCATGCATCGCCCGGCCAACGTTGACAACCGCGATGCGCTGGCCGGCATTATGGATGGGATCACAAGAGTCAGCAGGCGAATGCCGGTCATTTTTCCCTGCCATCCTCGTACGAAAAAGATGATTGATGAATTCAGGCTGCCAATACGTGGGGATGGCGACGCTCTTCGGATAATCAATCCGCTGGGGTATCTGGAGTTTCTCAAATTGCAGTCCGAATCAAAATTCGTATTGACTGATTCGGGAGGTATTCAGGAAGAAACCACTTTTTTGGGGATTCCCTGCATTACCATGCGCGAAAACACCGAACGGCCGGCGACAGTCGAAATTGGCAGCAATGTCATTTCCGGAACTGACCCGGAAAAAATTACCCGGTCAGCTAACGCCATAATTGAAGGCAGCATCAGGACCGGCAGCATTCCTGAGTTATGGGATGGTCATACCGCCGAGCGCATTGTTGCTGTTCTTCTGGAGAAGCTTACCGGAGCAACAGCAACGGGGATACCGGCAGGTTCATGCAAGAAAGATTAAACAAGATGGCGAAACAGAGCTTCAAAGGCTGCACCAAGAAAATCCTTGTTGATTTTTTATGGTCAGGGTCATATGTATGCGGAAGAGAATTACGGCCTCGACCAGATATGGCACGGAACAAGCGTCCCCTGGGCGGTGACGGCGGGGGAGCCGAATTCGGAGACTTAAAGGGAGGATTATTGGGCCGGTGAAAGTGCCGATTACCAGAACTTTTTTCGACCAGCGGGATTTCGAACTGGTGCTTGAACCGTTGCGAAATGGCTGGATTGCGCAGGGTGCATTTGTTGAACAGCTGGAGGACAGATTCTCAAAATATGTTGGGGCTCCCCACGCGATTGCCGTTACCTCGGGGACATCGGCATTGCATCTGGCCATGGTGGCACTGGATATCGGACCGGGCGATGAGGTTCTTGTTCCTGCCTTTACCTGGATCGCCACCGCCAATGCGGTTGAATATGTCGGGGCGAAGCCGGTATTCTGTGATATTGATCCGGGATCTTTCAATATTGACGTTGCTCAACTTGAATCTAAAATCACTGATAGAACCAGGGCGGTAATTCCGGTTCATCTGTTCGGTCTGCCCGCGGAGATGGAAGCGATTCTGACGCTGGCCGAGAAGTATGGCCTGGCGATTGTTGAGGATGCCGCCTGCGGTCTCGGGGCTTATTATGAGGAACAGCATGTTGGCAATTTCGGTAAGACTGGATGTTTCAGCTTTCATCCCCGTAAGGCCATCACAACAGGTGAAGGCGGGATGCTAACGACGGCGGATGACGAGATTGATAATCTGCTACGAGCTTTGCGCAACCACGGCGCGTCACTGTCAGGTTTTGCGCGACACGAGAGCAAGAGGACTTTTCTGCTCTCTGAGTACAGGCATCTTGGATTTAACTATCGGATGACCGACCTGCAGGGGGCCTTGGGTGTGGCGCAAATGGAGAAGATTGACTGGATACAGAAGCAGCGGCGTTCCAGGGCCGCCGTGTATGATGAGTTGCTGGGAAATGAGACATTTTTGAGGCTGCCGCATTGCCCGGACAACATGACTCACGCTTATCAGGCATATGTCTGTTTGTATCAGCCAAAAAAGGCCAGCCCTGAAACCCTGCAGGAATTGAACGAGCAGCGTAACAATGTCATGGTGGCTCTTGAAGAAAAGGGAATTTCTACTCGCCAGGGTACCCATGCGGTCACTCTGCAAGAGTAT
>CP070796.1:2182133-2185865 GCA_020343475.1 Candidatus Zixiibacteriota bacterium | reverse complement strand
ATGTTGACATTATTTGCTCCTTTCTTCTGTCGTATTCTGCCCGATTAGACCGGACAGGGTGGAAAATGTTGCGCTATAAAACAGAAAAATTATGCAACATTTTTGGGATCAATTGGTCATATTGGAGTATGAGCGAACGTCCGCCTGAGACCAATTCGCTGATCAACCGAATACTGGCCGGGGATGCCGGGGCCTTCAAGCAACTGGTTGAAAATCATCAGCGGCTGGTCAGTCACATCGTTTTTCGCATGGTGGCCAACAGGCAGGATCAGGAAGATTTGTGCCAGGATGTGTTTGTGAAAGTCTACCGGAATCTTAAACGCTTTCGCTTTGAGTCGAAATTGTCGACCTGGATTGCTAAAATCGCTTATAACACCTGTGTCAGTCACCTTGAGAAGAAAAAGATCCCTTTGGTGGAGGAAACGGCCATTGATTTTGAGGATCCGGCCGAGGAATCGGATAGAAGCAAGGAACCTGACAGAGTGGCGGAAGCGCGGGACATTTCCCGGCATCTCCGGCGTGAGATTAATAATTTGCCGTTGCATTATCGTACCGCGCTGACTCTGTATCATCTCGATGCGATGAGTTATGCCGAAGTGGCCGATATAATGGGTAAGCCTGAGGGAACCGTAAAGAGCCACCTGTTTCGCGGTCGACGTCTGCTCAAGGATCGCCTGTTGTCGAAGTATAGACTGGAGGAATTATGGGGTTAAATCATCTTACGGATGATCAGTTTCAGGAATACCTGGATGGCCGCCCAGATTTCAGGGATGCCGGTATAAGCGAACACCTTGATGGCTGTGAGCTTTGCCGGAGGCAATTAAGGCAGTACGAAGAGCTTTACGGTTATCTTGGTGAAGATGAGGGATTTGCGCTTCCGACTGATTTTGCTGCATCTGTTGTCGCCCGCGTTGAGCAGGAAATCTCCAAAACATCTCTCTCTGTTATTTTGCCGGTTGTGGTGGGGGCATCCGCCTTTGCCGCCGTCCTGGCCGTAATTCTGTATTATTTTGGTGCATCACCATGGTTGAAATTAGCGTCAACCTGTTCTGTTCTGCTCAACTCTCTTGAGTCGAAAACAATAATACCTGCAAGGGAATTTCTTGCCTCCGTACATATCAATCCGGAACTGCTGGTAGTGTCAATTCTGATTCTGGCATCAATAAATCTGCTTGATTATCTTTATCGCCAAAGCAAACAAAAACCATCCTCCATGTGCCTTTAATAGCCTGGCAGTCATGATCCGGACCGGTCATGATTGAAGGCCCGTATTACTTTGCTATCGTCTTCTCTCAGACACAAAGAAAATTCTCCCGGACTGCTGACCGGAATGCACCCTTTATAACATGTTATCTGATATCGGGATGTAGTTATTCAGGCGATGGTCTCTCACGGTGCGAGATGCAAAAAAACAACAAGAATTTCAATCTGCCGTGAACTTTATTATTCTCCCAAATGTTAAAATGTAAGAAAGCATTAATAAATGCCGTTAGTCCGCTTTTTCGGGACAGGGGAATTCATGTCAGGTTTCGCCGCCGCGGCTTTCGCCGACCAGCATGGTGGCACTGATGCGGCCTGTCCTGAAATAATACGAATACAACCGGGTGCCGGCGGAGGGTATTGTCGAATTTATGGTGCCCGATCGCGATGTTCTTCTCAGTGACGGAAAATTGACCCGCGATTCGGTAATCGTGGCCACGGGGGCAGGCCACCATTACTCAGACCAGGCGCACTGGAGACATCAGCGCCTGGTGTGATATTTTTCATGATGCGCCTGTATTCTGCGGGCGCGTTTTATCAGCAGTCGACCGGGTCTGCCATCCCACGCTGAATTGGTGAACAGGCCCCTGGCCATTTCACAATAAATCGCTCTGGCTGCTTGATATGCGAAATAAAACTATTACTATAGGAAAAGTTGTGTTGCCAGCAGGCAGCAAAATTAATGTGTGCTAATCAGAAGGAGTGTGGATATGCCCATAGTTGACTGGTATTATCATCGCAATGGTTGAAAGACCAGCGGTAAAACGCAGGAGTTTCTTGCAAAGCACAATGTCAAGGTCGCCGCCACCATTATTGCTAACAAGAATGTCTTCAAGGAAATAGATGCGCTCAGGCTGGCCGAAAAGGTTAATATCATTATTGCCATGAAAGGCAGGAAGGCAACCAGGTTTGACATGGGCAACAACCGGCCCGATAAAGAAATTCTGTTGAAACACCTGCTGGGGCCCACCGGCAATCTCCGGGCGCCGACCATCCTGAAGGGGAAGACTCTGCTGGTTGGCTTTAATGAAGGGGTCTACGGCGACATCTTCAAATAGTACTGTAGTTGTTCGAAAACGTTCTTTGATTTGTCTGATTGACAAATGATCTCTCAGCGTGTATTCTCCCGGCATGTTTTTTTGTCTGTCGATCGATGGAGGTATATCGTGAAGAGATCATTGATTCTGATTGTCATTGCATGGTTTTTTACCGCGAGCGCAAACGCCGAAAACTGGTACGACAAAATCAAACTGAATGGAGGCTTTTATTACCGGCATGAACTCATTGATGCCGAGCAACGCGACGATGAAACCGGCGCTGTCTCCGATTATCAGCGCAACCGCCACGTCATCAAGGCCCGCCTGAGCCTGCAGAGCGAAATAACACCATCCACTACGGTGCTCTTGCGGCTGGCCACAGGGCAGCCGAATCCGTCTTCAAATGCGCAGACGCTTGACGAAGGATTTTCCACCAAGCCGCTATATATCGACCTGGCGTATTTCGAGATGAAGCCGGACCGGATACCGAATCTTTCAGTCACAGGTGGGAAGATTCGCAATCCCTTCTATTGTGTGGGAAAATCGGAATTGATCTGGGATCATGATGTCAATCCCGAGGGTATGGCGGCTTCATATACGGCAGAGTATCAGCGCCTTTTGATCCGGCTGGTGGCGTCCGGGCTGTGGATCGAGGAGCGGGCACGCGGCGACGATTCCTATCTGGCCGCTCTGCAGGGAATGCTGGAATATCGGCCGGACGAGAAGGGCACATATGTGTCGGCCGGGGCGTCGTTTTTCAAATATGTCAATTCTAGAGGATATGAGCCGTTTTTTGACGAGACTAAAGACTTTGGCAATTCGCTGGATGATAACGGCCATTACCTCCGGGGATTTGAACTGGTCGAGCTGTTCGGCGAGGTGAAATACGAATTGTTGAACCAGCCGGTGACGGTGTTTGGCCATTTTGTCACCAACACCGCCGCCGCCATCGCCAACGACGGTTGGCTGGCTGGAGTCCGGATGGGCAAAGTCGATGCACCTGGCTCCCGGCAGGTGCGGTATATGTACCGAAGACTGGAAAAGGACGCCGTGATCGGCATTTTCACCGACTGGGCGTTTCGCCACGGCGGCACCGACGCCAAAGGGCACGAACTTGGGCTTGATTTCCAGTTCGCCCCGAAAACCACCGTGGCGTTGACCTATTTCGATGTAAAATGCGACCTTGCTGACCGGCTTGATTTCCGCAAGCTTCACGCCCAGGTCGTTTTCGTGTTTTAACCGTCAGGAATTGCTTTTAGTCCCTTGCAATGGTCATCATTGCGGGCGAAGCGAAGCAATCCGAATTAGAAGCGAATTTTCAGGCCTTCAGAATTCTATTGCCCGCTCAAAAATTAAACGTTATCTTTCCCCACGGATATCAGGACAAATGCCCCCGTAGCTCATTTGGACAGAGCATCTGCCTTCTAAGCAGAGG
>CP070796.1:2177108-2182033 GCA_020343475.1 Candidatus Zixiibacteriota bacterium | reverse complement strand
CGAGGACTTTGACGGCGACGGTGATTATGACCTGGCGGTTGCGAATGAGGCTTCACACAGCGTTTCAATCCTTAAGAACGACGGCGACGGAACTTTTGCCTTGCCCGACAGCTATGGTGCCGGGCACAGGCCATGGTTTGTTTTCTCCGCTGACCTTGACGGGGACGGTGATTACGATCTGGCCGTCGCGAATCCTATTATCGATACTGTTACCATTTTGAAGAACAATGGTGACGGCAGCTTTGGCGCCGGGGTCGGTTATGATGTGGGCGATCAACCGTATTCCATCTTTTCGGCTGATTTCGATAATGACGACGATAACGACCTGGCTGTCGCGAATTGGGGCAACTGGGTTTCAGTTCTGCTGAACAATGGTGACGGGACATTCGCCGATGCTGTCAATTACAGTGCCGGGTCCGGACCACAATCGGTTGTCTCCGCCGACCTTGACGGGGATAACGATTACGACCTGGCGGTGGCAAATTATTTGTCCAGTGATGTTTCCATTCTGAAAAACAACGGTGACGGAACATTTACTTATTTCGATTATTTCGATTTCGGCAGCGGACCCTCATCCATACTTTCTGCCGATTTTGACAGGGATGGTGACGGTGATCTCGCAGTGTCTTCTTACATCAATGGCATGGTCATGGTCGCAAAGAACAACGGTGACGCAACATTCTTCACTGCCGACGTATGCGGTGTCGGCGATATGCCATGGTCTGTTTGCTCCCGGGACCTTGACGGGGACGGCAACTATGACATGGCCGCGGCAAATTCAGGTTCCGACAATGTCTCGATTCTGAGGAATATTGGCAACGGGACCTTCACCGCCGCCGTCAATTATGGCGCGGGCGATTTGCCTCACTCTATCATTTCGGCCGACCTTGACGGTGATGGCGATTACGATCTGGCCGTCGCGAATTACTATTCTGACAACGTTTCCATCCTTCTGAATCTCAGCACCCTGGATTTCATCTGCGGCGATGCCAGCGGCGACGGTGATGTTAATCTGCTGGACATTCTGTATCTTATTGACCATATCTACGGCAATCCTCCGGGTGATCCCCCGGATCCGGTTGAATCGGGCGATGTTGACGGTCCTGACGGGTGGGGGGCAATTAATCTTCTGGATATTCTGCAGTTGATAGCCTACATTTACCAGGAGCCTGTCGGCCAGCCGCCATTGGTTTGCTCGGAGCTTGATATCCTGTAGGGAAATCCATACGGTGGCGGCGCGGCACGGAAGGTCGGCCTGAAGCACTGCTCTTTCAGGCTGCCGGGTAAAAGAGGGGATATAAATAGGATAAAATGGGTTATGTGGATTCATTTTATCCTTGACATAGAAATAACTTCATTTATATTGGATTCTAAACAGGCGCTGTGCCGCCGTTAAACCAGAAGATACTTTAAGTTATTGGGGGCTGGTTTATTACCCGCCTGCTTCTATAAAAAGATGTCTCTATTTATTCATAACCTCGATTCCGCTGTGGGAAAGGCAATGAAATATACGTGCTGATCGGGTACTGCAAACCTAATGCAAAAAAGTAAACAAATTAAAACCAACTAAATTCGGAGAGCATGCTATGAAGTGCATCATCTCAATCATTCTGTCACTGGTAATGCTGGCCGCCGCTGTCAATGCCGGAATGCCGCTTCCTGTCGTAAGCGTTTCTCTGGCGAACCAGCTGGGATCCGCGGCGCCCAGGGGGAGTGCGCCGGCCGGTGCCGCTCAGTCCTTGCGGCCGGGGAGAACAAAGTTGCATACCGAGTATGGAACGGCGGAAGTTATGTCCGGCCGTTTCGAGGTTTCGGAAGGAATCACGAAAGCCGAAAAGGCCCGGGCTTTTTTTGCCGCCCGACAGGACGCGTTCAAAATTGCCCGGCCTGCCGGAGAGCTTGAACTGGTTTCCGAAAAAACCGATGAACTCGGCCTGAGTCACCTTCGTTTTCAGCAGGTTTATAATGGCCTGAAGGTCTGGGGGTGTCAGACAATTGTCCATTTCGAGGATGACCAGACGATCTACCTGGTCGGAGGACAGATTATTCCCAGCCCGAATGTCAGCACCAATCCGGCCATAAGCGAGAGTGATGCCGCCGGCAATGCCACCGCGTCGATGGACAGCAAAACCGCCGCCCTGCAGCTTTTGACTGAGTCGGAGTTGTTGATCTATCCCAACAGCGGCGAACCCAGGCTGGCTTACCTGGTGACGGTTGTCAGCCCCCGGAGCGCTTCCGTTCTCTGGCGGGTGTTTGTGGATGCTCAATCCGGAGAAATCCTGCACAAATTCAATGATGTTCACGACAGCGCCCCTGTCACCGGTTACGGCTATAATGTTCTGGACGAATTTGTGTCTTTCCCGATCAATAGCTCAGGCGGCAAGTATGAGCTTGTCGACATGACCCGCAGCGGCCTGATCGGAACATTCATTGACATGTATAACATCGAGCCTGATACTCTGTCCACCGATCCGGATGGCGACACATTTTGGGATGATCATGACGGACAGAAAGCCGAGGTATCCGCCCATCATTATACCGGCTTAACATATGATTACTGGCTCAACAATCATGCTCGCGACAGCTATGATGGTTCGGGCAGCGATGTTATGCTGAATCTGCACGATCCGGATGTGATCAATAATGCTTACTGGAACGGCTACTGGGAGATCATCACGTTCGGCGATGGGGATGGTGTGGATTATCTTCCCTTTTCAGGTTCAATTGATGTCGTCGCACATGAATTCATGCATGCTGTTACTCAATATAATGGAAACGGCGGCCTGATATACGAATTCCAATCCGGTGCTCTCAATGAATCATATTCGGATGTCTTCGGTGCGGCACTGGATCCCTGGGACTGGCTCCTTGGGGAAGACATCCGACTGACCCCTCCCTACTGTATTCGCTCCATGGAGAATCCTAACATTCGGGATCATCCCGACCATATGAACGATTATCGATATCTTGCCGTACATGAGGATAATGGCGGTGTGCATATCAATTCCGGCATTCCCAACCACGCTTTTTACGAGGCAGTGATGTATCATTATGATCGTTCCGAGATTGAGGATGTTCTGGTATCGCACCCTGACCACATATTTGACACCGAATTCCGGGTTGTATTTCTGGGCAACAATGCTCTGGCAAGCGACTATTGATTATTTCGGACCGGGCAGCCCTCAAGAATATGCCATTTTACATGCCCTCAGCGATGTCGGTTTGCTGCCGGCTTATTCATCGCCTCACGAATTGACAATGAATGCCGATCTCGGTACATCATCATATATCAATGACACTATTTGGATAGTTAACCGTACTGTATATTCATTGAGTAATCCTTTCTTCGGGGATTCGGAGTTGCCGGGGCTTAGTGCGACTTCCATAGATTTTGAATCCCAAATACTGCCCGGTGATTCCGCCCGTTTTCAGGTTACTTTCAGCACTTATGGACAGGGAGAATGCGATATCGGAACATATCGCACCTTTCTTGAGTTCTATTTTAGCTGGTATGAAATCGGTATGTTTGAGGAATTGTATGTGCCGGTCGCGGTTACTATCGGTATCACCACCTCTGAAGTGCAATATGATTTCACCATCACCGATTGTATCCTGGCAAGTCATACAAATACCGCAGGCATGTGGGATTTTAACGACGGCAGCGGCAATCTCCTGTATGATGCTTCACTTCTTGTAGGCCTTGTCGACGGCGATGATACGACCGTATACCGCGATATTTTCGAAGCAAGAACATGGGCGCCGGTGGATGACATCACTGCGATTCCGGGCAGCAGCACATTTGAAATCGCGTCAGAGGATGCACGAATTCAGGGATATATCGAATATACCTACCCCGTTTCAAATCCCGATACCTGCGGTTTCATTATTGCCGAGTATGTGTTGACCAATAAATGTGATACCGCCCTGGACATTGTTTCCGGCCTGGCATGCGATTTTGATATATTCGATGCAATGACAAACTACGCACTCTACAACAGCAATTACCAGATGATAACTATGACAGACGAGACATGGACGGTTGCCTGCGGAATCGGGTATTTGTCGGGCCCAAATTTTGAGCCGTACAATATGAGAGCCATGCACAATCCCGACGTCATCTGGGATGGCAAATTTAAGGATGGTGTTGCATACACGGAACTGATTAATCCATTCTCGAATAATGGTTCGTCCGCCAGCGACTGGTCAATACTCCAGTCATTCGGGACCTACCGTCTTGCCCCCGGTGATACGGCCAGATATAAAGTGGCGCTGTTATATTCGGATACGGATGGCGAAGTCGGGTTACGCTCCAAGCTGAACCAGGCAAAGGCCTGGTTGAATATCCAGCCGCGCCTGGTCTCCGTGGGTCCATCTGCCAATGATCCCGGATTCCCCAGGAATGCTGAGCCGGTTATTTCCGCGTCATTTGACCAGATATTAAACGCGGGTTCGGTGAATGAGAATTCTTTTGCAGTCAGCGGCAGTCTGAGGGGGATTCCGGCCGGCAGTTACGGGGCGGTTGGATCGTCAGCTGTTCTTGATATTGCGTATTCCAGTATGGCCTACTTTAAGGCTGGCGAGAGGGTAACAACAACCTTTACGACCGATATAAAGACAGCTTATGGTGTGCCTGTTGAAAGCGGTTACAGCTGGTCATTTACAGTGGGTGCCGACAGCGGCGGCGCTTTTGGTTCAAAGGCGGGGTATTCTGCCGGTAATAATCCCCGCTCGGTATGCGGCGGTGATCTGGATGATGACGGGGATATTGATATTGTTGTGGCCAACAGGTCGGATAATTCCATCAAGATACTCGAAAATAACGGTGATGGAACATATTCCGACGGGCCATCGTATGCTACCGGCGACGGACCGAATGCTGTTGCTATCGCCGATTTCGGTCATAACGGCATCATGTATATCATCAC
>CP070796.1:2157462-2177008 GCA_020343475.1 Candidatus Zixiibacteriota bacterium | reverse complement strand
CTCGTGATCGTTGAATACTTGACCTCTGACAAAATTCGTTATACCGGCGTCACGGGCAATTTCAGCCAGTTCCATATCAAGTTCGTACAATGTTTCAAGATGGTCGCAGACAAAACCGATCGGCATTACCACAACTTGCCTCAAGCCCATTTTCGCGGTTTCGCGAATGGTGTCGGTAGTCGAAGGCTGCATCCATTTAACCGGCCCAACCTTGCTCTGGTAAGAGGTAACGTGATTCTCAAGCGGGAACTTCTCAGTTACCACCGCAATGGTCCGCTCAATCTGCTCCCGATAGGGATCACCGCCGTCGATATACGACTGTGGCAGGGAATGAGCGGTAAAAATGACACGAAACGGCCGGTTCAAATCGATATCTGACAGTGCTCTTTGCAAAAGATCGACTGTCGCTTCAATATACAGAGGATGTTCATAAAAGGGGGCTACTGTGCGGACGGTTTCGCCAATACCGTATTTCCTGACGGCAATATCTAATTCACGATAAACACTGCCGCGAGTCGCCCGTGAATAATGCGGATACATCGGAACGGCTATTATCCGGTCATATTTTCTCCTCGACAATTGTGCGACTGCTTCAATGATTCTCGGGTGGGAGTAGCTGTACGCTGCCTGTACCGAGAGGTTTGGATATTTTGCCGCAAGTTTGTCCGCGACCTTTTTCGCCTGGGAAGAGGTCAGCGCTTTAAGAGGGGATTTCCCGCCGATTGCCTGATAGTGGCGGCGGACATTCGAAGCCCGGAGTCTTGAGAGCATGATAGCCAGCGCCGCTCGGATCGGCCCCGGAACCTGCATTATACAGGGATCGCTAAAAAGGGAACGAATAAAGGGTCGAACTTCATCGGGATTTTCCGGACCGCCCATATTGATCAGCAGGGCTGCCGCTTCAGTCAGGTTGACTGCAGAAGGCTTATGCCCGGATTGCATGTCGATGCCTTCAGACATGGCGGTTATACCGTCCGGGAGAATTGCCCTTTTGAATCATCCGTGGACCTGCCGGCAAGGTATGCATCAAAGATCATCGCAATATTGCGGACGAAAAGTTGTCCCGGCTCGGTGACTCTCAGGGTCCTTTTATCCCTGGTAAGAAGTCCGTCATCGATAAATGGTTGCACCTGCACGAGCTCGCTTTTAAAGTAATCGTCAAACGTAATGGTATAAGCGGCGTTGATGGCAGTAATATCAACCCGGAAATTACACATTAGATCGGTGATAACGCGCTGCCGGATCAGATCGTCGGCAGACAGGATCGCGCCCCTGAAAGTGGCTAGCCGGCCGCTGTCTATGGCCGCGTTGTAGCTGTCGATGCCGCTTGCATTCTGTGCGAAATTCCCGCTGATATATGATATTGATGACATCCCCACTCCGAGCCAGTCCTCGGCGGCGTTGACCGTATAGCCCATGAAATTGCGCCGCAGTTTGCCTTCACGCATTGCGACAGCCAGTTCGTCATCGGGCAGCACGAAATGGTCCATTCCAATCTGGCAGTAACCGTTCTCAAGGAACATCCGGCGGGCCCGGGAGAAAAGCATCAATTTTGCCTCCGCGTCCGGGAGTATTTCAGGGTTGATGCGTCGCTGATGTGCCTTCAATTTGGGCAGGAAGGCAAAGCTGTACATGGCAACCCGGTCCGGTCGGAGATCGATAACTCCGGCTATGGTATCTGTAAAACCGGCAATTGTCTGACCCGGCAGGCCGTAGATTAAGTCGAAATTAATGCCGGTGAAACCCCGGTCGCGGCAGAAGCGGTAGAGCGCAACTGTTTGTTTTTCACTCTGATCACGACCGATTGCCTTTTGCACTTCAGGATCGAAATCCTGCACCCCCATCGACAGCCGATTGAATCCGAGGCGCTTGAGCACGTTTATACGATCGGATGTTGTCACCCGAGGATCAAGCTCAATTGAAATTTCAGCCTTATTCTGAATCTCGAAATGATCGCGAAAGATATTGAAGGCTCGTTCGGTCTGGGCGTCGGTGAGGATTGAGGGGGATCCGCCTCCCCAGTGAAATTGTGATACCACCCTTCGTTTACCCAGGTAATCCACTATAAGATCGGTTTCCTTGTGCACTCGTGCCAGATATTCGTCAATCGAATTCAGGCTGTGGGTAACGTTAGTATTGCATCCGCAAAACCAGCAGCGCTTTCTGCAGAATGGAAGATGCAAATAGAGCGAAAGCGGCCCGGATACCTTTTTTGATGCAATCCTGATCGCCTTTGCATAATCCTGAGCACCGTATGTATCGCTCCATTCCGGGACAGTCGGGTAACTGGTGTAGCGCGGACCGGGGCGGTCATATTTGATCACCAGCCCGGTCAAACGGTTATTATCGCTGTTGCCGCCCATTTAGTTCCTTCGAAAGGCGTGCACCGTTTCCACCAGGGCACGGACATTTTCGACCGGGGTCATGGGCAGGAGGCCGTGACCAAGGTTAAAGATGTACCCGGAATACTCCTTCATCGACTCCAGGATCTCATTGGCCTTCTGCACCACAATTTCTCCCGGGGCAAGCATTAGATTCGGATTCATATTCCCCTGCAGGGTTCTCGGGCGAAGAATTTCAGCGGCCCGGGTCAACGGGGTTTTCCAGTCAATGCTGATAATGTCGGCGTTTAATTCCTTGATCTTATTAAGAAGATGATAGATTCCCCTGATGTAAATCGAAACCGCGGCATTGTCCTTGTGTATTTCATCAACGATAGTTTTCAGATACGGGTACGACCAGGTCGCGAATTCTTCCTCGGATAGTTCTCCCGCCCAGGTGTCGAATATCTGGACCGCGTCCACGCCCGCATCAAATTGCATCCTGAGATACCCGACGCTCAACTCGGCGAACAGTTGCAGTAATTTTCTGCTTTCATCGGGATATCTTGTGAGGAAACGATACACCCTGTGCAGATCTCGCCGCTCTGTAGTATTGCACAGATAGGAAAAGAGCGTGAATGGCGCGCCGCAAAAGCCTAACAGGGGCAAATCAGGACCAAGCCGGCTTTTTGTTTCGACGATAGCGTCGCCCACAAATCTCAGCTTTGCGGATGGATCATAGTAAGCGTAACCGGTAAACTGCTGTGGAGTCTCAAGCGGCGGTGAGATGACCGGCCCGGGATTGTACGCCAGATCGATTCCGAGCGGTTCCAGGATCAGAAGAATGTCGGAAAATATGATAGCGGCGTCGAGGCCAAACTGTTCAATCGGCTCGGATGTCACCTCGGCCACCAATTTTGGATTGCGGCAGAGTTGTTCAAAAGAGACGCTTTCGCGAACTTTACGATATCCCGGCAGGCAGCGACCGGCCTGCCGCATGATCCAGACAGGAGTACGCTCGGTATGCTCACCGCGCAGGTTGGCGAAGAACAATTCTCTCTTAGTCATCAAGTGTATCCCCCCGCGGAGTAAAGCGGTATCCCGTTCCGAATTCGGTGTGAAAGTAAATCGGTTTCGAGGGATCGGGCTCAAAGTACTTCCTGAACCGCAGGATGAAATTGTCGACGGTGCGGGTCGACGGGTAGGCGTTGTATCCCCATACGCCGTCAAGAATCATATTGCGACTCAGCACCTCCCCGGCGTGTTCAGTAAAAAGCTTTAACAGAAGACATTCTTTATTCGAAAGGCGGAATCGACCCAGCGGAGTATTTGCCGTGAATTCCTTGAAATTGATCGTACCCCCCGGAAACTCATAGGTACTGCTCGACTTTTCCTCTGACACCAGCCAGGCCTGCCGGCGGAAAATCCCTTTCATGCGAAGGATCAACTCTTCAATGTCAAACGGCTTGGTGATGTAATCGTCGGCGCCGATTGCAAGACCTTCTTTCTTATCGTCAAGACGATCGCGTGCCGTGAGGAACATGATCGGCACCCATCCGAATTCACTTCGAATACGGCGGCACACTTCCAGCCCGTCGATACCGGGCAGCATAATATCAAGCAGGATCAAGTCAAACCGGGCCTGGTGGTAATGCTCGAGCGCCGATTTCCCGTCAGCCGCCCAGACAGTCTCAAAGCCTTCAGCCTCGAGATTCAGCATGATACCTTCGGCCAGATGCCTTTCATCCTCCACCAGCAATATCCTCTTTGCGCTCATTTTTCTGCCTTGAACCTCATGACAACGGTGCATCCGCCTGATTCGTTATTCTGCATCATTATGGTGCCGCTGTTGCGACGGACAAACTCCCTGGCAATATACAAACCCAGACCGCTTCCCGGGATCGATTTCTCTTCACTAACATTGCCGCGGTGAAATTGTTCAAAAATTTTTTCTTCCGTTCCCGGAATAATTCCCGGGCCATTGTCGGAAAAGCGCAATTCAACCGTATCCTTGATCCTGCGTAATGAGACTGTAATCTGCAATGAAGGGCAACGAGCATACTTTAGAGAATTATCGATGATAATCTCCCAGACTCGCATCAGATCCGGGAGATTTGCACTGATTGTCGCCGCCTGCTCCAGTCTAAGCTCCAGTCTGCCCGCGACCTCATTAATCCGGCCGGAGACGGTCTTCGCAAAGCGTTTTAATTGCTCCGAAAGATCGACCGGTACAGGTTCCGATTCCGGCTTGCCTTCCCACAGGCTTTTCACCCGGAGGAGATTGTCGATCAGGGTGTTAAGCCGGGTGAGATCCTCCTTCATCTTGGGCACCAATTCAGATGAGAGAGCGCTGTCGAAGCCGCGTCTTTTCATGGTATCCAGAAAAAGATTGATGGAGCTAATCGGGATTTTCAGTTCGTGCGTGATGCTGCGCACAAAAAGAATATGCTCCTGCTCCAGGCGCCGGGCGCGTTTCATGGCGCTGTAGATCAACCAGGCCCCGACTATAATCAGCAGAAGGAAAAATGATCCCTCTCCGATCAGCATTCGCCGGTGCCGATATTCCTTCCGGTCAATCTGCAATAATGAAGCCGAATCGATAACAACATGCTCCTCGGTCAGCCAGCCGGAGCTGACAAGCTGTTGCGGTGACGGCGGGCGGTAATGAAGTCGGCCGTTTTCCGACAGGATACCAGCAGGGTAGCCGCGGTCCAGAAATACATATATTTGGCCGCCATTGGCCGAGAAATTGAAATACATAGAGTCATCCAGGTTCGCATAAGAGACTGATTGATCGCCGGCAATGCCGGAGATCAATGGTGAAATCCGATAATCTTCGATTACTCTGATACTGAAGTCCTGCTTCAGGCCATCTTTTATACAGCGGTACAGAGACTGATACTGTGAATTAAGCAAAGCAACGGCAAATGCCTGTTCCTCGACAAGTGCGGTCGAAAGAGCTGTTTTGGTCTCGGAAGTGCTTCGAGTCTGGAAAATGATCCACCATAGCATTTGTATCAGAAACGCCAGCGCAAGAATAATAAAGATAACCAGGGCTCGACGCGATGTTGTCAGTGATACCGAGGCCATTATTAATTCGAATGGGATATTGCGGTCTGCGGGCCGCCGTGGCGATGTGATTTGAGTGTTTCGTGCCCGCCGTCGGCGCTAATAATTTCTTCAGCCAGATGCTTGGCGGGCAGGAAAGATGCGCGCGAGATTGCTTTATTCCCCCAGTATAGCAGAGTCTCACGATCGGCGGCGGAGAGATGGGATAATTTGCTGTCAAAGAGTCGTTGCAAGCTTTCCAGCGCGGCCTCCCGCGACTCTTCGGCGGCGGATTGTATCAGTGGCGTGATTATCTGCGAAAGCTCTTTCCTGATATACTGCCGGACCTGAGAGTCTATTAAGCGGACCGCCTCGTCGACCACTTTGAAACGTTCGCGCCGGTTGGTTTGAGAAAGTCTATTAAGTGCCTCGATATCCCAGTAATCGATTTTCTCGGATGCCGCGATATCCGGCGCGAAATCGCGAGGAATAGCCAGATCGAATGCATGGAGCCTGCCTCCGTCCGGAATTAGCTTTTCCAGGTTTTCGAGGGTAAACAGCGGTTCTGGGGAAGATGTTGCGGAAATCATCACGGTGACCCTGTGCTGTTGTTGCAGAAGTTGATCAAGTCCTACCGCCAGACCATTATACTGCTTAGCCAGCGCCGCAACCTTGGACGGGGTTCGATTCGCAAAGAGAATCGGGTTATCATGTTTTTTGCGAATACTTCTGGCGAGTTTTACGGTTATCGGGCCCGATCCGACCATTGCAATAACGGCTGCGGGCCGGCAGCGAAGTATCTCGTCAGCCTTCACCATCACCAGTGATGCCATCGAGATCGGTCTTCTGCCGAGTTCTGTGCCGGTTCTTACTGTTTTTGCGGTCTTGAATGAAGCCGCAAACAGACGCCCGAGAATCGGGCCGCAGAGCCCGGAATCGCTGCAAAACCGATGGGCTTCTTTCATCTGACCAAGCACCTGAGCTTCACCTATCACCACCGAATCCAGGGATGCAGTTACCTCAAAGAGATGTCTGACCGCGTCTTTCCCACTGTACAGACAGAAATGTGTGGGTTCAAAATCAATCTTCATTGATCGATTTTCAACTTTAAAAAAGAAATCCAGAATGCGATTTCTGACAGTGGTGATATTCTGTCCTTCCGGCAGAATAACGTAAAACTCCACCCGATTGCAGGTGGCGGCATAGACCAGTTCAGCTATGCCAAGAAAAGACTTCAATGCGGTCAATTTCTCTTGACGGATCTCCGCGGGAATGGCCAGTGCTTCAAGGAGGCCAATATTGGCCTTTCCGATTCTGACTGAAAGCGCCGCAATTGAATTGATTATGTCCAACATTTTCAGAACAAGTATAAACAAATACAAGGAGCAAATTTGTCATACAATTGTCACGTAAATAGCAAATATTCCTTTTTTCAGAAAATAATTCGTTGCAATTAAATAACTACATAATAGTGGTGTTTTATTGAAGAATGCCGGCAAGAATATAGAAATTCATGACAGTAAAATAAAGTATATGAAGTAATGGTGTGAGCGCTTACGTGATATTAGCGGAACGTAAAGCCCGGGCTATAGCGTAATACAATAGTGAATCTGAGTTACCGCCGGCAAAGCCGAACCTCGCGCCCTGCGGCAGAACTGCTTTACATGATGTAAAACTCTCTCCGTGTGCCTTAACAGGTACGAGCTTTTTTCATGGCGGTTGCCATTTTTCAATGGCAGTTACTATTGTTGTTTTTCTGAATCGTTTTCTCTAAATTCATATCTAATATGAATGAGAATCAATTGGTGAAGCTGGCGCAGGCGGGCGATTTTGACGCCTTTAACCTGCTGATTGTCGGTCATAAAGACAAAATATACCGGCTGGCCATGAAACTGACAGGCAACCGGGAAGACGCTGAAGATATTGTGCAGGAAACATTTCTCAAAGCGATCGACAATATCGACAAGTTCCGAAGGGAATCGTCATTCGGCACCTGGCTATATGCTATTGCGCTCAACAACATAAAAGCGCAGGCGGGTGATCGCAAAAAAATGACGCTCAAGCCGATTGAGGAATACCTTCCAGGTGGCCACGAAGCAGGAGCCGCCGAATTGTTCGACTGGGGTGATCCGCATAAGCTGTTTGAACAAAAACAGTTGCAGAAATTGATTGAATCGTCGCTGGCAAAATTACCCCATAAGTACAGCGTGCCGTTTATCCTGCGCTATATTGAGGAAATGTCGATTGATGAAGTGGCCGCGGCAATAAAGTTATCCGTGGCCGCGACCAAGTCGCGGATCATGCGCGCCCGGCTGGCGCTGCGGGAAATGCTTTCCGAGGTTTTCAAGGAGCGAGCAAATGAAAGAGTGCAATAAACAGATCGAGCAAATCTGTGACTATGTCGACGGTGAACTGGATTCCTCGCTGTGCCGGGAACTTGAGGCGCACCTGAAGGACTGCAAAAACTGCCGGATTATGGTCGACTCGCTCCGTCAGACCGTGATTCTTTGCCGCGAGGGAAAGCCGGAACGGCTTCCCGGAGAACTCGAATCCCGTCTCAACAGCGCGCTCAAACGCCGCTGGAAAAAGAAATTCGGCAAGAAATAGTCCGGGTCTGCCGCTGCCGACGTTACCCCTCTTCAGCTTTCCCGTGCTTTATATATTATGCCGCATGAGAATCCAGGTTAGATAAATTTTTCAAAGCCGTCCCACAGGCGCCCTGTGTTTTTGTAATCACATATAAATCAATGGATTAGGTGATATTCGAGTGATTTGATCTTTTTTTGAATCGTTTTGGGGCAAATCCTATCTAAAGAATTGAAATCTCGAAAAATGAGAAAGGATTTGCCCGATGAAACGGTTCTTTACTGAATTTTCAATCAACCATCCCTGGACGATCATCGTCGCGGTCGTCCTGATAACCGCATTTTTCGCGGCACAACTGCCTGACATCAAAATTGATACCGATCCCGAAAACATGCTCGAAGCAGATGAGCCGGTGCGCGTTTTCGATCATGAGGTTAAGGAAGAGTTTGCGATTTCTGATTTTATTGCGGTCGGTGTGGTTGATGAAGGGGGGGTGTTTAATAAAGGACTGCTCACCAATATATATAGAATAATTAACGAAGTTGCCGAGATTGAAGGTGTTGTTGCCGACGATATCCTTGCCCCTTCAACGGTTGATGATATCAGGCAGGAAGACGGCATCCTGACGGTCAGGACGCTTATGGCAGAAGAACCGGACAGCGACCGGCACGCCCGGTATATCCTGAGCAGGATCAAGGACAATCCGATCCTTCGCGGAAAGCTTGCCTCTGACGACGGTAAGGCGATTGCGATGTTTATCCCGATCGAATCCAAAAATATGTCACACCGGATCGCAGGTGAAATTAGAGAGATTGTCGATCGGCACTCCAATGGTGAGGAGTACTTTATCGCAGGCCTGCCGGTGGCCGAAGACAGTTTTGGCGCCGAGATGTTTCGGCAGATGGCGGTCAGCGCCCCGCTGGCAGGAATTATCATTCTGCTTTTAATGCTGATATTTTTCAGAAATGTAAAAATCGTCATTGCGCCAATGATTGTCGCGGTGGTTTCGGTCATCTGGGCAATGGGCCTCTTAATCCTCACCGGCAACACCGTGCATATCATGAGCTCGATGATTCCCATTTTCCTGATTCCGATCGCGGTGCTCAATTCAATTCACATTATTTCGGAGTTTCACGACCGGTATCAGAAATACAAACACAAAAAGACCACGATCAAAAGCACCATTTCCGATTTGTTTGTTCCGATGCTGTTCACCTCGGTGACGACTATTGTGGGATTTATCTCTCTGGCGCTGACGCCAATTCCGCCGGTCCGCGTGTTTGGCATTTTCGTGGCATTCGGCATCTTTGTCGCCTGGTTACTTTCGATTACTTTCAATCCGGCATTCGCGGTGCTGGTCTCAGATAAGTCCCTTCGCAAATTCGGCAGGGCGGACAACGAGCATGGGCCGCTCTCAGGGGTAATGCATCTGCTCCGCGATTTTAGCGCCAGGCATTATAAAGGTATTCTGTTCGGTTCCGCGGTGGTTGTGGTGGCGGCGGCGGTCGGGCTTAGCCTGATTGTGGTCAACGACAATCCCGTTAAGTGGTTCAAGCAAAACCATCCTTTGAGGGTGGCGGATAGGGCACTCAACAAGCACCTGGCCGGAACATATATGAATTATCTGATCTTTGAGAGTGATGATGCCGATGCCATGAAGGACCCGGAAACCCTGAGATATATAGAAAAATTTCAACGGTACCTGGAGCAAAACCGCGTTGTTGGTTCCACCACCGGCCTGACCGACATTGTCAAGAAAGTTCGCTATGAATTGTACGACGGGGATTCATCCATGAATGCTATCCCGGATAGCCGGGATGAGGTGGCTCAGAATGTCTTTCTGTTTGAAATTTCCGGTGGTGATCCCGGCGATCTGTTCAAGTTTGTCACGCAGGATTATTCCAAGACCAACGTCTGGGTCCAGATGCGTGAGGGCGACAACAACTCGGTGATGTTGGTGGTGAATGACGCCGAGGTTTTTTTCGCGGATAATCCGCCTCCGGCATCACTGGAAATGCATTGGGCGGGGCTTCCCTACGTCAATGTTGTCTGGCAGGACAAAATGGTAGGCGGGATGCGTTCCGCCCTGCTGAGTTCCTTCGTGGTGGTGTTTATCATAATGGTCTTCCTCTTTCGTTCGCCGATTCTTGGATTGATTTCGATGCTGCCGCTGAGTATCACCATTACGGCAATCTATGGGGCGATTGGGTATATCGGCAAGCCATATGATATGCCGATAGCCGTGCTCTCGTCCCTGACTCTCGGTCTTTCGATTGACTTTGCCATCCACTTCATCAAGCGTTCGAAATACATCCATCAGAAGACAGGGGACTTCAGAAAAACCTTTCCGGAGATTTTTGAGGGGCTGGCGCGGGCCATCGGCCGCAACGTGCTGGTCATTGCAATTGGTTTTGTGCCGATGTTCTTCTCATCTCTGGTGCCATACATCACAGTGGGTTTGTTCTTCTTCGCGATCATGACGGTCTCCGGAGCAGTAACAATGTTGCTGCTGCCGGCAGTCTTTATTGTCGGCCGGGCGCGGCTTTTTCCGGTGGGGGAAGTCAAACATGTCCGGGCAAAAAAAGAAGAAGTTAGGAAATAAAAGGGAATGGAGGAAAAGATGAAAATCCACAGGACACTCACGATTATTGCGATCATTCTTATAACCTGGTCTGCAAGCGTGTCTGCCGAAGACAATCAGGCCGAAGAGATTATGAAAAAGGCGCACCTGGCCCTTTTTTACGCCGGTGATGACGGCTCCGCGGATGTGGTGATGACAATTGTCAACTCGAAGGGAAAAGAGCGGATGCGTGAATTTACCATGCTGCGCCTGGATCTTGAGGATGGCGGAAAGCAATTCTATTACACATACTTCAGGAAGCCGCACGACGTTTCGCGGCTGACCTTCATGGTGCACAAAGTTCCGTTTGAAACCGACAGCCGCTGGCTTTACATCCCGGCCGTTGATCTGGTCAAGCGAATCTCTGCCGATGATAAAAACTCCAGTTTTGTCGGCTCGGATTTCACTTACGAGGACGTTTCCGGGCGGCACTGGAGCGAAGATAATCATAAGTTGCTTCGCACGGACATACTCGGCGGTCGGGATGTCCACGTGATTGAGTCAATCCCTGAAGCGGGGCACAAGGGATTCTCCAGAAAAGTAAGCTTTATCGACGCAAAGCATTTTCTGCCTCTTAAAGAAGAGTACTATGACAAGAAGGGGGAAATGGAACGGGTCTATACTGCCGAATTGATTGAAGATATCGAGGGAATCCGGACGCCAACTCTGAGAAAGATGGAAAATGTCAAAAAGAATCAGTATACGGTGGTGGAATTTACAAATATCAGCTATAACGTCGGGCTGAAGGACAACATTTTCACAGAGCGGTATCTCAAGAATCCACCGCGCGAATATATAAAGTAAAAGTATGAGGGACAGGTAAGACAAATGTCTATGATAAAAAACATGGCGGCAACGTTGGCAGCGGTCCTTGTGGCCTCAGCCGGTTATGCTGGCGATCCCCACATCACCGGTTTTCTGCAAGGGCTCTATGGCGGCAGCATGGATGAGAATAATCCGACAGCCTCTGAGATGACAGCCTCGGAAACCCGTCTCCAGCTCCGCCTTGAGTCTTTCTCAGAGGGCGCCGAGTTTTTTGGCCGACTCGATTTTATTTATGACGATCATGACAATCCGAGTTACGACTGGGAATTACGTGAAGGATACGTGAAATTCCGGATCGGACGCAACCTTGATTTCAAAATCGGTCGCCAGATCATTACCTGGGGAACCGGAGATTTGATTTTTATCAACGATCTTTTTGCCAAGGATTATCGCGCTTTCTTTAGCGGCCGCGACGATCAGTATCTGAAAGCTCCGCATAACGGGATGCGAGCGGAATATTATTCCCGCCTGGGTACTGTTTCCGTGGCCTACACTCCGCGTTTTACCCCGAATCGAATTCCGACCGGTGAGCGCCTGAGCTATTATAATCCGTTGGCCGGGAACATAGTCGGCGGCGATGATTATTTCTTTGAAGGCCGGATGCCCGAAGCGAAATTTAGAAACAGTGAAATTGCCGCCCGGTTCAGCCGGTATTTCGGCAGCACCGACGTCGCGTTCTACTTCTATCGCGGGCTCTATAAGAACCCGGTCGGGATGGATATGGTGAATATGATCGCATATTATCCGAGGCTGTATGTTTACGGCGCATCAGTGCGGATGCCGATTTTCGGCGGAATCGCCTGGCTTGAATCAGGCTATTACGACTCACGGGATGATACTGTCGGCGATGATCCGTTTATTCCGAATGCCGGTGTAAGTAGCATGATCGGTTTTGAATGCCAGATCAATTCCGACCTGGCTGCCAATGTTCAGTATCAGAACAGGACCATGATTGATTATGACAAGTATGTTGCCGGTCTGCCCGAAGGCATGATTGAACGAGATGAGATGTATCATCTGCTAACCACCAGGTTAACCCGGCTGTTGTGGATGGAGACGGTGACACTTTCCGCGTTTGCCTTCTATTCTCCTTCGGACGAAGATTTCTACGGGCGATTTTCGATCAGCTATAAGCATACTGATGCGCTTACTTTTATGGTGGGCGGAAATATTTTTGACGGTAAATATGAATATACTGACTTCGGCGCTTTTCAGAAAAATGATAATGTCTATGTCAAAGTGACGTACGGATATTGATAAGGAGAAAATATGACACTTGAAAACTGCATTAGACTTCTGGCCGGGACACTGGTCCTGGTCTCCCTGTCGCTGGGGTATTTGGTCTCACAGTATTGGCTCCTCGTGACCGCTTTTGTTGGCTTTAACCTGGCTCAATCCTCGCTTACCGGATTCTGCCCGGCCGAGAAGGTTATTGTCGGGTTGTTTTTCAGGAAGAAGTAGACGCAGTGTTTGACGGGGGCGATGAAAGTCACTTCCGTTTTCATTGCTGCCCGGAACGGTTAACCTTCGATCCAGCCCAGTTGTTCGGCCATGGTAAGACGGTCGTAAAATCCCTTGAGCGATTTTATCTTGCCCGCTTCAAACTCGATAATATCTACGGCAGCAATGCTGATGGTGCGGTTACTTGGCGGTGTCTGCGGCAGCGGTCCGGTGTTGGTGCCCTTGATGGTGTATTCAAGGACAATTTTGCTGTTACCGATTTGAGAGACGGCGGTTACGGTGAATGTGAGATCAGGAAACGCTGTAAACATGGTTTTCGCGTATTCCGCCAATGCACTCGATTTTACAACCTTGCCGGCGGACGGGTCGCTGTACGTGGCATTTTCAATGAAAAAACCCGAAACGGCGTCGGGATTGTGGCTGTTCCAGGCTTCGTGGTATTTCTTTACGGTTTCAACGAGATTCATTAAAAGCCCTTTCCATAGCATGTCAGACATCAATTCCCATAATAAAACCTGCAAACTCCAAAAATCAATTGCCTTTTATAATAAAGGCAGATAATCCATGAGTTAGCCGCGATTGTATTTTTTCAGTTTTTTATACAGGTGCGAACGCTCCAGCCCAAGCTGGCGGGCGGTTTCGGTCATGTTACCGCTGTTGCGGGAAATTGCCGCTTCAATATATTCCCGCTCGAAATTATCGGTAGCCTCTTTAAGCGTGACGATCTCTTCCCGGTTAAAGCGGGGAAGAAGTGGTGTGATATCCGCTGCCGCAACGGTTTCACCCTCACAATAAATATTAACCCGTTCCATTAGGTTTTTTAGCTCTCTCACGTTGCCGGGGAAACGGTATTTCTTTAAAAACGCCAGCGCTTCCTTTGAAAGTCGTTTCTTCAATGATCCGGATTCGTCGGCGAAGCGCCCCAGGAAATGATCCGCCAGCAGGGCAACATCGTCAATCCGTTCCCTCAGCGAAGGGATTTTGAACTGCACCACATTTAAGCGATACAAAAGGTCCTCGCGAAATTTCCCCTCGTCAACCATCTGTTCCAGGTCCCGGTTGGACGCGGCAATAATGATGCCGTCAACTGTGATCGATTTGTCCGATCCAACCGGGCTGATTTCTCTGGTTTCAATGACTCGCAGTATTTTCGCCTGAGCGGCAGGCGACATCTCGCTGATTTCGTCAAGAAAGATTGTCCCTCCATCGGCTTCCAGAAAATACCCTTTCCGCGAAGCGGCCGCACCTGTAAAAGCGCCGGGGACATGGCCAAACAGTTCCGATTCGACCAATTCCGACGGCAATGCGGCGCAGTTGACCGCGACAAACGGCCCGTTGGAATACCGCCCGCGGCCATGTATCATCCGCGCTATCAGTTCCTTGCCGGTACCGTTTTCTCCCAGAATGAGAAAACGCGAGGCCTTTGTGGCGGATTTTTCGATATCGGCTTTGAGCCCGACAATCAGCGGTGATTCTCCGACAAACGCGCCATATAGCAGCGCAGCAAGGCGATCCTTCTCGGTTACCAGGCGGTCTTTCTTGATGGCGTTGTCTATGGTGACCAGCACCCGGTCGAGCGCGAGCGGTTTTTCAATAAAATCATATGCCCCGTCACGGATCGCCTCGACCGCCATATCAACATCAGCGTGACCGGATATCATGACAATCGTCTGCTTCCGGTTCTTTTTAATAAATGCCCTGAGCAGATCAAGACCGTTTCCATCGGGAAGCATGACGTCCAGAAAAACTATATCAAATCCAGCCTTGAAAAAATCCCGACCCTGTTGGCTGTTTTCAGCGGTAACGGTCTCATGTCCGCGCCGATCCAGAGCTGATTTCAGAGAAGATCGGATGTTGACTTCATCGTCAATGATTAATATCCTGGCCATTTTTACAGGGGCAGTGCAATTTCCACCACCGCGCCTCCTTCCTTTCGGTTGTATAGAGTAATTGTTCCATTGTGATCGTGTACGATCCTCTGGCATATCACCAGGCCCAGACCGGAACCGTCCTTCTTGGTGGAAACGTACGGCTCGAACGGCTGTCTGAGAATTTCCGGCGCAAATCCCGGTCCGGTATCTTCAACCGTGATTCTTAATGCATCAATAGCGTCATCTAAAGCAAGACTGACCCGCGAATCAGGGCCGGCTTCGAAGCCGTTCTTGATCAGGTTGATCAACAGCTGCTGCACCATCTCGGGATCAACATCAATAAGTCCGGCTTTGCTGTTATTTGTCACCGTCAGTCTCTTTACATTTATCTCGTGAGTGTAAAGCGAGGTGATGCCTTCGCAGATTTTGTTGGTACCGATACTGACTATTTTCGGTGTACCCATCCGGGCAAATCCGGTAAATTGTTCCAGCAGGATTTTCATACGCTGGACTTCGCTTTTTATGGTCGCGGTCGTTTCATAAAGGCCCTCCTCGAAATCGGGTAGTCTTTCCTTGTATGACCGCAAGAGATCATCGGTACTGATTGCAATCGGCGTCAGAGGGTTCTTTATTTCATGCGCAATCTTCTGACCCATTATCTGCCACGCTGCAATCTTTTCGCTGGTGGCCAGACGAGCCCGGGCTTCTTTCAGCTTGGCCAACATCTCGCTGAATGAGTCGGCCAGCTGGGAAAACTCACCTTCCTGATAGGCCATCACCGGAGTGCCGAAATCCCCGGACGCCACCCGTGACGTTGCGGTAATAAGATTATCGATTTCTCTCTTGGCCTGGCCGGTGAAATACATGCCGATTGCAATCGCGGCCAGCACAGCCATCAGGGCGACGAATCCGGCCACCTGCAACAGTGACATGAACAGCGGTCGTTCCGGGCCGGCTGCGAACTTTGCTACCAGGTAGAATCCTGCCTTCCTTCCGCCGGCCAGCAGAGCATAAAAGACGTCTTCATAAGCCAGCAGGCTACCCTGTTCCAGGCCGTTAACCATGACGGGTGGCGGAACAGAGTCTCCGGGCAAATAAAGAGTCACCTCAGAATTCATAATGCCCGTGAGCATCTCCCGGTATGACTGGTCGATATAAACACCGGCATACACGCCCAGCTCTTCCGGAGTCAACAGCAGGTAGGCAAATGCCGCGTGCGGGCCATCGATATCGTATTCCACGGTTTCATTCGGGCCAAAGGCGGCAGGTAGCATCTCTCCGATCAGACCCGGGCGATGCCCCGACACAAGAACAACCTTGCCGGTGTCAACGATCTCAAAAAAATCCAATCCCGGGGGTCTTGCACTGAGATCCACCTGCCGAATCCGGCCGGATTTCACCATAAGCAGTGCATTTCGAATAAAGGGCTGAGAAAGATAATCCTGCAGCTGTTGTTCAAGCGATTCATGAAAGGTCCGCTCAAAATTATGGTAACGCTGAAGACGTTCAAAACTATTTTGGCGATTGATCGATTCCACCTGCCTGATTGAGCGGAAGTATATTACCGACATAATCAGCAGCGGCGGAAGGAGGGCGATGCTGATAAGATATATGCGTATTTTCCCTGTAAATGTCATTGATCCTGCCTGCCTGCCACACCCGGCAATCGGATTTTTGACAGTTGTTTCAAATCCATATAACCATTTGAGTCAAAAGTATAATCCTGCACGTCTGTTCCGGCCACGAAATATAAGGTCGGACGGAATAGCGGGAAGACGCCGATATCCTCCCTCAAGGCGCGGTCGATTTTGCCCAGATAGTACTTGTAGATTCGGGCTGATGCGGCATTTTCTGCAGATTCTAAATAATTGCCGATTAACGCTACAGTCTTGTTGATCTGGTGTCCATAAGCTGTATCTGAAACAAGAAAATCGTATATGAACTTCAGGCTGCACATTGTATCCTTTTTGTTTAATGGCACAAAAAGGAAATAAATGTCGGCATCCCGCCGACTTGAAACAAATTCCGTTCTCATTTTATCTCGTGAGAGGATATCGCCGAAATACGCCCCGGTTTGTTCAAGTTTACCATCGGCGGCATACAGGGCCAGTTTGCGGGGGCACCCCCGCACCGATTGCATGAGCCGGCGTCCAGCTTCGGAATTATATGCATACGTCCGATTGACTGTACTGTCATTGAGATAAAGGCAATACTGTGGTTCAAGTCTGTCCCCGCCGAAAAATATATACGATTTCTCCGGATCAAAACGATAATAAAGGGAGGTTGTCAGCAATCCGTTGTGATTGAATTCGCGCGCGACATTGGGGGCAAGAGCGATGAAGTACGGCGCCTGAGTTGAGATGTAATTTGCCCGGCCAGCCGGGAGCTGCGGCGCGCTATAGGAAAAATATCCGTCCAGGGCGCCACCCGAATAAGCCAGATTCATTTCAAAGAGCGATTCAAATCGACGCCATTCCAATGGGTTACCATGCTGCGTGAAATAAATGGAGCCGACGGTCCGGATACTGTCTTCACCTTTCAGGACGGGGAAAACAGCCGCAAGGCTTATCTGATCAAACTCCGCCGCGCCAATAATTATTTCCGACGTGCTGTCAATTGTGGCTGCATCTATCACCGCGTGCATGATATGCAAATTGGCGGTGTCTATGAGGCGATGCAGGGGATAGCTGATCGAAATCCCCGGCTGTGCAATCTCAATTGCACCATCAATTACCGGTATGCTGTCCCGGAACACGACAAAACGGCAGTCGGGAAATATGTTTGCCTCCGAGCCCAATGAAAAATACATACGATCCAGTTTGTACTGCAGGATCGAACATTTCATCTCGGCTTCCTGGCTGATGCCGGCTGAGAACAGAATCAGGACGACGAGGCATACAAAACTGAATATTGAATGGCGCATATTTCGTTAATCCGGTGAATGAACAATAAACCTGACGCCCGGCCTCAAACAACATGTTTTTATCCGGTTACCGCCCGTGTCAAATACGACGCAATCAAGTGAATATCATTCTATAACTTATACCATATTATCGGACTTCTGTGTCATTTCTGACACGCTTCTCATCGGATTTATGCGGTCGCATTTTGATAAGTTGATGTGCGACATAAAGTAACAATTCTGGCATTGTATTTGAAATACTCCTGATCGGAATGTAAACCTCAACTGAAAGGAGTGAACGATGAAGAAACGAATCATCACTGCGACCATGGGGGCGACAATGCTGGCACTGGGCATCTTTGTGTCTGGATGCACCAACGATACTGATTCAAAAGAATCAACAGTGCTTGACAATGTGGTTGATACCATTGCCAACGCAGTAGCTGAAGATATTGTCGAGGCAACTTTTGCCGGCGTGGTTGAAGATTCCGAACCGATTTATGGGCCGGAAAGTCCGGGTGACGCTTTTGACTTTGGCGATATGCTTCTGGTCGACTCAACCCTGTATGCCGTATATGAGGGCGGAGTCCTGATTTACGATTTTACGACCGCGGACTATAACACTATTGATGTCGGTGAGTGTCTCAACGCGGTGGCATTTCATGAGGGACGGATTTATGTCGGCGGTGAAAACCTCTATACGGTTGCTGATACGATGCTTTTGCCCGCATCGGCCGAATTCGAGGGAACGATCAGGAATCTTTACAGCTACGGCTATCGGTTGCTGATCGGAACCGACTGTGGTCTTTTCTCAAAGAGCATTTTCGGCGATAAGATACTGATGGAAGAGGTTGCGGTGTCGACCATGATTGGTGACGGTGACGGGCTCTGGGTCGGAACTGACGGGCACGGGCTGTACCGATGGGATGGCGATGAATTCAAAAAAAGATTTCTGCTCCGCGATACGTCAATCTTCGATTATGTCAATGCCCTCGATTTCAACCACAACCATCTCTATGTCGGGACGGATATCGGGCTTTTCATTTACAACGGCGGACGCTGGCAGCAACTCACGATTGCCGAAGGGCTGCCATCCGATGTCGTAAGAACTGTCGATGCCTCTTCATGGGTAATATACATTGGCACCGAAAATGGTGTGATCTCATTTTTTAACGGTGATTTCATTCCTGTCAATGGGCTCGGGGATCGGAAGGTTAACAAGATTCAGCTTTTGGGTCGCAAAGTCATCGCATCAACTGATAATGAAGGCATCCTAATGAAGTCGGGATCAAGCATCAAAACCCTGATGACGCCTGTTGGCAAGAATGGTGAAGAGATTTTTTCACTTTCCGTTGAATAGGTCCTTTCCCTGTAGATGGGCGGGGCTGTCCGCGTCCCCCGAAGACGACTCGGGGGACGTTTCCTGTTTGCCCAATCGCTGAACCAATTACTTTTCGGCAAGCTGATCCTCAAGACGCCGTGCCTGTGAGATCAGACTCATCAGTTCCAGCACCTCAGGTGTTTTCATTTCATCGTATATGTCGTCAACAAGCTCAAGCACGTCCGCCAGCCGGGAATCCTTAGCCCAGTATGATTTGCCGAGTATCTCAGCGAACTCCGCGGCGCCGGCTGCGAGTTTGAATTGCGGTGTGCAGCGACGAAAGTGGTTTCTGAAATCCTGCCTGGTGATACCAAATTGAATTTCGTCGGCCTCATACATTTCGTCGGGCGCTTTGAACCGGATGAAGACTTCTCCGACCCGCCCGGAATGAGTATTTTTGTGGAATTTAATCTCGTACAGTGCGGTTACGCTGTGTCCGGCACCGATTTCGCCGCCATCTTCCCGGTCATCCCGAAACTTGTGGTCGGCGATATCCCTGTTCTCGTAACCAATCAGGCGGTATCTGCTGAC
>CP070796.1:2146188-2157362 GCA_020343475.1 Candidatus Zixiibacteriota bacterium | reverse complement strand
AATAATGGCCCTTCAGAGGGTCGACTCTTATCAGTTTGTCATTGCAGCCCTTATGGTTACACAATACGCCGCGGATTTCTGCGGTGGTCTCACGTGGATTTTAAAATACTCATTGGGCACGAAAAAAGCAATACACCGACAGCCCTTTTGCGAAAAATTATTGCGATTTGCCGGGAACAGATTATAATAAGTGGTTTAGAACAAATTAAGAGAAGAGTTATGAAAATTGCCGCAGTAATAGTATTATTGACCGTTTTCCCCGGCCTTTCGAGCCTGGCCGACCCGGAAATTCTCATTGAGAATGACACCGTTGAGTTTGGCCTGGTTCCGCAACGCTCGAGATTTGTACATGACTTCAAGGTACGCTCCATTGGCGATGATACCCTGATTATCAGGGAAATTGAAACATTTTGCGACTGCCTGATAGTCAGTCTTGACCGGAATATTTTACCGCCGGGTGATAGCGCCATAATTCATATTGCCTTCGACACTCAGAATTTTGTCGGACACCGCAACCGACACCCGAAGGTACACACCAATGCGGCAAACACTGGTCCGAAAGTGCTCCGAGTTCATATCAAATCGCAGGTTATAGACAGCGTCCACAATCTCTACCCGATTTATGTCAAGCCGCATCAGGTTGTTGCTTCGCAGTTCGGGGACACCGGGGCGACTGAATTCAGTTTCCCCATTATTAATAAATCGGATGAGAATATCCCGCTTACCCTTGTTCATGCCGACTCCACGTTCTATCATCTCGACTTCCCGGCCTATGTACCTCCTTATGACACTGCCTTCGGACGAGTCATTCTTAAAGAATCAGGCCTGTCAGCTGAATTTGAAACATCAATTACATTCTGGTATTTAAATGAAGATTCGGAACAGAAATATTACTCAATACCTGTCAGACGGAATATTTTCCGGCCTTCTTCGAAGTAAATACCCATTTTACGCCGTCGGAATCGGAAGCAAACAAAAGCTGGGGGGAACACGTGAAGGCAATTTTGTGTATAATAATTTAAATGAGAAGCATACAGGTGCCGGGAGTCTTGATTTTGGGGAAAGGAGACATAAGCCCACGTTGCGAGCCGCAGGAGAACCGGCAGGCTGACAGATGGATCGGCATGATTTGCCTGCTAAATCTACAATATCCTTGACAGATAGAGCAAAATTGTTAATATTAATTTATTATACCCATACCTTGAATGGCTCAATTCGGCATTGAAATTGTCGATAGTGCTAAAATGTGACACCCAGGCTGCTTTGGAGGAAATATATGCAGAAATCCAAGGGCATTTCTCTTCTTATTTTGTGCGCATTCCTTCTTCCCGGTTTGGTGACTGCTCAGCCCAAGCTGACGATCCCGGAGTCGATATTCGATTTCGGTTTTACGCCGCAGAATTCGAAGGTCAGCCACATCTTTTGGCTCCACTCTACCGGCACGGATTCCCTGATTATTGAAAAAGTGAAACCCGGCTGAGGCTGCACAAAAGCTCCGCTGACAAAGAAGGAGCTTGCTGTCGGTGACAGCACTGAACTGGAAATTATTTTTTCCACCGGGAAGCGCAAGGGTAATCAATCCAAGCGACCCCGTATAGAATCCAATGAAGGCGAACTGGCCAAATATGTTCAGATTAAAGTCAACGTGGTGACCAATCCCGACTCGACTCACCCGATTGTAATCTCGCCATATAAATTTGACATTTCACAATTCGGTGATAAAGAGGTCAGCGAGCGGAAATTCGTTATTGAAAATGTTTCTGACCAGGATCTTGACATCAATCTTATCGATATGCCTTCCGGCATGTTCAAGCTGGAATTGCCCAAGAAGGTAAAGGCCGGTAAAAGCGCCGGGGGGAAAATCGAGATATTCGATGCTTATCTGACCGAGGAATTCGAAAAATCCATCACGATCGAGCTTTCCGACGCAGAAAAAACCCGTTTCACTATCCCGGTTAAAAGAACGATCCGAATCCCGGGTCAGACAGCGTCGACACCTTCCCCCAAGAAAACCAAATAGGAAAAATCTGATTGTCAGGCAAATATAGCCCGGTCAGGTGACCGGGCTTTTTGCTTTTCTATTTGATAAAGGGATCTTTCTTTTGAATGATGTCGTAGTGCTGTTCCTTCAACTTGAATTCCCACTCCGGATCATACACTTCCCCGCTGGCGTTTGAATGCACCAGCTTGAAATCGCCATACCCGCCGACATCCAGGAAAACAAAATGGGCACCACCCTGAAGGTTATTGTAAAACCACACTTCATACTGGCGGCCATAGTTCGGTGCCGGTACCTCTTCCCGGGTATCCCACTGACCGTATTGCATAAGAATTCTGCCGCGGTCGGTCCGCCATCCGTCATGAATTTCCGGCAACGTTGAAAACTGCTGAATGGCGAAAATATATCTTGCAACAGCATCGTTGAGAAATTCGTTTTCCGCTGTCCCCGGCGTCGGATCCCGATCATCAAAAAACTGATCGATGTATCTTGCCTGGCCCGAATCAGTCAGGGCATTGAATAGAACCAATTCTTCCGGATCCACCAAAAATCTGATCAGCTGTCGCCTGGTCTGCAGACCGGCAGTATCGAGCGGACCTTTCATCGTATAGGTGACCAGTCCGGGGAGAGGTCCGGCACCCGGGAATATGACGAAACGCGCGGTGCCGGTAACTGCGGTCCCGGATTTGAGGTCGGTGGCGACCAGATCGAGTTCATACCGGCCCGGCTGCCAACCGGCGATACTCAGTTCATTGCAGATTACCGCCGACGAGTCCGGCATTTGCTTCACGGTTTCACCGAAGCTGTAATCAAGAGAACCATCAAGGCGTCTGGCCCTGTATGCGACCGAGAAACGATCCTGCTCGCCGCCGTCCCGATAAGAAAGATTATACAGCTCGGCATAAACGAACATTGCCGTATCATCGACCGAATATATTGCCATGGGATTAGGTATAACCTCGCGACCGTTTTTGACAAGGTGCGGAAGGTTGGCGCGATCAAAGTCCGGCACAATCCGAATGTTATAAGCAAGTTCCAGGGTGGACAGCGCCAGTCGATCGCTGACCGGAGGTGTGATCTCGAGCCGGTTGTACAGGAAGGAACCCTCACTCTTGCTGACCACATCAATGACCGTCAGGGTCGCGGAATAAATCCCGGGCTTCAACATCATTTTCAGTTTGTTGAAAATTTTAATATTGTCGTCATCCGCCCGTTCCATGCTTTCGGCGCCGGTATAAAAATAGGTATTTGCGGAATCAACCGGGAAGCCGAGCGTATCCGAAATCACGATTTCGGCAAAAATCGAGGCCCGTACCCGCAACCCGATGCTATCGGTGGCAACAAAGGTGAATTGATTACGGTCCAGCGAGAAGGGAAATTCCACATAAGTCCGGGGGCCGTCGGCAGGGTTGTTAAATACTGATATACCGGCCTGTATGGTAAGACGATCACCGGCATCGGCCAGTGATCCGAAACATAATATTCCAAGCAGGACAATTATTGATGTCGGCGCATTATTCGCTTTTCCCATAGACCTTCTGCCTCTGTAAACAGGTTACCTGATAATTCCGTCGTACGGATACTGCAACCGGTAATCGCCGTCGCCCCATTTATCGATAAAGATAAACTTTCGCCTGACCCCGAGGTGATAATAGTACCATATCTGGTAGGCATCATTGCTGGTTTCAAACGGATAGTCCTCGATCTGATCTGGCTCACCGTATTGTATAAAAATTCTGCCTCGGTCGCTTCGCCATCCCTCTTTATTCATTATACCGAAGTAACGGTTGGAAAGCTCGATCCTTCGATAGTAGTCCTCTTTCGCTTCATTGCGTTTGGTGTTCGGCGTTGGATCGCGGGCCACCCAGAAATTATTCCAGGCTTCGAGCCTTTCTTCGGGGGTCTGAGCTTTCTTGAAATTATCAATCTCCTCGCCGCTGGCAATGTACTCCAGTTGCTTTAAAGCCGTCTCAAAGTCATTTTTAAACAGTGCCTCGGGTGACCAGCTGATTTGAAACGGTATCCTGACGTTGTCGACTTTCCTTTTACGCCGGCCCAGAAGGGTGACGTCCAGATAATACTCTCCGGAGGGGATGCCGCTCAAGCTGACCTGTCGGATTTGCCGGGCCATTCCATCTGTGAACAATGCTGTCATGGTGTCGCTGTAAACGGGATCATGCTTCCGATTCAAGATCCGGGTTTGTATCAGGACCTGCTTTCGCTTATTTGTGCCCTGGTAGATTTCATGATAATACAGCAGGGTCACGACCGAATCGCCGCCATAAGATCGAATCACTGATGGTATCACCGACCAGTTACCCTTATTAAACGGCGATCCTTCTATCACTGAATCGACCGCATAACAGAATTCTACCCCGGAGAGCTGCGCGTGACGACTGTCAAAGCGGTCCAGCTCGACCTTCATGGTTTTGGAGACACTGGTTCCGGCATTTCGGTCGTAAAGCTGGCAGTCGATTTTATATTTGCCGGGATCAAGCAGAAAATCGACCTGGCTGGTCCGAAAGTCATCATCCGATTGAGTCTTGCTATACGACGGTACTGAAAAACTGCGTTCTCTGCTGAATCCGTCCACCTGCTTTCCCTTGTTATCATTGACGGATACGGTGACTTCGAATTTCGCATGATATTGACCGGCTTCCTTAATGAATGTCAGATACTTGCTGAAAACCTTGTAATAGACTTCAAGAAGCAGTTTATTACCCTGCCCGGACTTAAAATAGGCATAGTCAGTGTGAAAACTGATTTTTTGTCCGGCGCCGCCCAGGGGGTAAAGGTTCTGAGCACCGGCCGAAGCGACAAAAAGTGCTATAAGCACGATTAAATTTAGAAATAGACGTATGATATTGCCACCCTCGTGTTTTAGTTTGCTTCTCCATTCAATTTATAAAGACGTCCCCGGCTTGGCAATATCAAATTATCTTTGATCAAGGTCCCGAAAGACTCCCGCCAGAAGGAGGGCCGCCGCAATCCAGGGTCGAATAAAACCTCCCATGTTGTCGTCTGTCTCCTGCAACCATCGGTAACAGCCCAATCCAGGGGCATAGCGGATTACGGCGCCGAAGTAGACTACTCGTAGCGAAGTGATTCAATCGG
Organism: Candidatus Zixiibacteriota bacterium; assembly: GCA_020343475.1. GTDB lineage: Bacteria > Zixibacteria > MSB-5A5 > GN15 > PGXB01 > JAFGAL01. The sequence continues at coordinate 2,152,249 of CP070796.1, read as the reverse complement.
GTCTACCCCGGCGGCACGATAGGCCGGATAAATCCCGGCCACCAGGCCTACCGAAACCGCGACGATGAATCCCAGACTGACATGCAGCGGTGATATCCCGAATGGCAAGGGACTCAGCAATCCGATCACAATCGCGGTAAAGAGTCCGACTCCGATTCCGAGCATTCCCCCGGTTCCGGAAAGCGTCATCGCCTCGATCAAAAACTGCCAGATGATATTGTTTCGCCGGGCTCCGATGGCCTTGCGTACCCCGATTTCCCGGGTTCGCTCGGTAACCGAGACCAGCATGATGTTCATGACACCGACCCCCCCGACCATCAGGCCAATCGACGAAATAACAATCATGGCGATATAAATATATTTCGTGATATTCCCGACGGTTTCGCGGATATTTTCCTGGCCGTATATTGCAAAGTCATTTTCTCTGTTGTACGGTACTTTGCGCAATTGACGCAGGGCCACGATAATCTGCTCCCGGGCCTGTTTCGATATGCCGGCCGGAACGGGCGCTGACTGCCAGGGATAAAGCCTTTTCCCAGGGATACATTTTCATAAAGGTTTCCAGCGGCATAACCAGTTTATTGTTATCGCTGCTGCCAAACATTGATTTCTTTTTTTCAAAAACGCCGATAACCGTAAAACGATAGTTATTGACCCGAATCTGTTTGTCGATCGGATCATCTTCCGGAAAGATGGCCGTTCGAATATCATCGCCAATCACGCAGACCGACGCCCGGGTCTGATTGTCAATTTTCGATATGAATCTTCCCTGGCTGAGGCCGGTGGTGCGCACCTTGATATAATCCTGCAAAACGCCCACCACCAGGGGGCGGTTAGCTTTGCGATTTTTATACTTGACCGAATTGCCCCCGCGCGCAAAATAGTAATCCTCAGGAGAAACCGCGGCGACCGCCGGGCAATTCCGCGCAATCGCATCGGCCTCGTCCCGGGTAATCGGCTTGCGGTTGCGCTGCTCATCGGTCAGTTCGTCGAAATCTGTATCCGGACTGTACCTGCTGACAAAGAGAATGTTGCTGCCGAGATCTGTAATTGACTGTTGAACAGCATTATCCAATCCTTTGATAAGCGACGTCATGGCAATCACCGACCAGACCCCGATCAGGACTCCGAGAATGGTCAGCCCCGAGCGGAACTTATTTGACGCCAGCGAGCCCAGTGCCAGCAGAATGCCGTCCTTGAGTTCAGCAATGCTCACAGAAGCTTTCCCGGATACAATGGTCCATATCAATAAATACGATGATGGGTGTCTGAGGTTCCGCTGTCAGCGGAGACTACTCGTAGCGAAGCGATTCAATGGGATCAACCCTGGCGGCCCGATAGGCGGGATACATACCTGCCACCAGCCCAACCGAAATTGCCACCATAAATCCCAGAGTTAGAAAAACCGGGGATATTCCGAACGGCAGCGGGGATACGGCCCCTATGAAAAGGGCGGTCAATATTCCGGCGGCGATTCCCAGCGAGCCGCCGGTGCCGGAGAGAGTCATTGCTTCCACCAGGAATTGCCAGAGGATATTATTGCGCCGGGCCCCAATTGCCTTGCGGACACCAATCTCGCGGGTTCGTTCAGTCACCGACACCAGCATAATATTCATCACGCCCACGCCCCCCACCATCAATCCGATTGAGGAAATAACAATCATCGCGATATAGATGTATTTGGTGATATTGCCCACCATTTCACGGAGGCTTTCCTGCCCGAAGATCGCGAAGTCATTCTCCTTGTTATAGGGAACCCGCCGTACTTTGCGAAGGATTGCGGTTATCTGTTCTCTGGCCTCCTCAATCTGATCGATCGACTTTACGCTGACCGAAAGCGTCAAGTATATATCCCATGGATACAGCTTCTCAAAGGTCTCCAGTGGTATTGCAACCTTGTTGTTCTTCATATGGTCGCCGAACATGGCTTCGCTCTTTTCACGGACTCCAATCACTGTAAATCGCACGTTGTTTACCCGAATCTGTTTATCGATTGGATCTTCTTCGGGGAAGAGAGCATCTTTGACGTCTGTTCCGATAACACACACCTTAGCCCGGGTGTCGTTATCGATCCGGGAGATAAAGCGGCCGGAGGTAACGGCTGCGTCACGGACTTTCAGATAAGCAGGCAAAAGCCCCACCACTGCGGGGCGGTTGGCCTTGTTTCCCTTGTACTTGACAACATTCCCGCCAGGCGCCCAGTAATGGTTTTCAGGCGATACCGCAGCCACCGCCGGGCAATTTTCCTGGATTGCGACAGCTTCCATGACGGTCATATGTTTGTAATTGCGTTCTTCCTCGGTAAGGTCATCGTAATCCTTGTCAGGCGGAAAGCGGTCGACAAAGAGAATATTGCTTCCGATTTCGTTAATCGAGTTTTGAACGGCATCGTCAAGTCCTTTAATCAACGATGACATGGCAATCACCGACCATACCCCGATCAGCACGCCCAGAATTGTCAGGCCTGAACGAAATTTGTTGGCCGATAGCGAGTCAAATGCCAGTAATATTCCGTCTTTTACTTCTGCCAGTGTCATTCCCTTCCCTTATTCATAACTGAGAGCCTTAACCGGTTGCATGCGGGCCGCCTTCATGGCAGGATAAATGCCGAAGAACAGGCCGGTACCGGTTGAAATAGCAAGCCCAACTGCTATGGCAAAAATGGATGGTGTCATATCCATCTTGATCAGGTTGATCAAGACATCACCAAGGATAACTCCGATGGCGATGCCGATTATTCCTCCTCCCAGTGACAGGAGCAGCGATTCGTACAGAAATTGCAGCAAAACATCTTTCTGTCTGGCCCCCACTGACTTGCGGATGCCGATCTCCCTGGTCCGTTCGGTAACTGAAACCATCATGATGTTCATGATGATAATACCGCCGACAACCAGGGCAATCGAGGAGACTCCGATCAGGCCGAAGCGAATATATCTGGTAACATCGTTGATGATAGCCATTATGGCATCGGCGGTTATAATACCGAAGTCATCATCTTTATTGTACGGAACGTGCCGATACGCGCGGAGAACCACCCGCGCCTGATCCATGGCATCCGGAAGCAGCTCGACAGATTTCGCCTTAACGTAAATCGCCATACCAAACCTGCGGCTTACAAAGTCCTTGACAAAAGCGGAGTGTGGTATCTTGACCACTTTATCTGCATCTTCATCGAAAGTCGCCCCCTGCTTCTTGGCAATACCAATAACCCGGTATTTGATGTTGTTGATTTTGATTGCCTTGCCGATGGGATCAATGCCGGAAAACAGTTCCTCCTGAATGGTACTGCCGATAAGCGCCACCCGGCTGCGCGTATGATCCTCATCAATTGTATGGAATCTACCCTGGGCAATCTCGGTATTAATAATATCGATATAGCTGGAGGTTATGCCTTCCAGCCTGGCCCGCCGCAGTTTCTTATTACGATATTTAATTTCGCCCCGGGTGGTGGATTCAACCGCCGTTTTTTCGCAGTCCTTGCATCCGTCCAAAATCGCATCGGCATACTCATACTTGAGCGGCCGCCGCTTCAGGGCTTTGAAGAACTCCTCCTCGCTCATGGGCATGCCGATTCTGTTTACGATGAAGGTGGAAGGACCCAGCTGGTTGAGTTCATCCCGAATCGACTGCGACAATCCTTCCAGAGCGGAAATTATGGTAATCACCGAGGAGACCCCGATAATTACGCCCAGCAGGGTCAAAAAAGCCCGTAATCGGTTGACTTTGAGAGCGCCCACCGACATTTTGAAAATTTCCCACAATATCATTGGCTCGGCTCGCTGGTAACCTGATCGGATTTGCTGATGCGCTTCTCCTTCTCAATCCGTCCGTCACGGATATAAAAGATCCGCTCGGCAAAAGAGGCCACCTCCTGATCGTGGGTCACCACAATGATGGTGTTACCGCTGCGATGAAGACGCGCAAGAAGATCCATGATTTCGAGACTGGTTTTGGAGTCCAGATTTCCGGTCGGTTCGTCAGCAAGAATCAGCGACGGTTCATTGACCAGAGCCCGCGCGATCGCCACCCGCTGGCGCTGACCACCGGAAAGTTCGCTGGGCCGATGCGACATGCGGTCGGCCAGATCCACCTGTTGCAGAGCCCGTTTCGCCATTGTCTCGCGCTGAGATCTGGATTTCCCGCTGTAGACCAGCGGCAGTTCAACATTGTGCAGGGCCGTGGCCCGGGGCAGCAGGTTGAAGACCTGAAAAACGAATCCGATTTCCTTATTACGAATGTGCGCCAGTTCATCGTCCGTCATGGTGCTGACGAGCTTGCTGTTCAGGTAATACTCTCCGTCCGTCGGGGTATCAAGGCAACCAATCAGGTTCATCAGGGTCGATTTGCCCGAACCCGATGGGCCCATGATCGCAACGTATTCGCCTTTTTCGATTGAGATTGTCACCCCCTGAAGGGCATGCACCTGGACAGTTCCCATTTCAAAGGTTTTCCAGAGTTCCATTGTGTTTATTAGCATCATCAGAGCTCATTCTCCTCGTCGGATTTCAACTGATATTCAACAAGGGTGCCGCTCTCGAGCGTACGCAGTGTCCGAAACGGCCCTGTCACCACAACATCCCCCTTCTGGACACCCATGGTGACTTCGATATTCTTCTGATCCGCGATGCCGGTCTCGACCTGCGTAAAAATCGCCTTGCCGTCACGGATGACAAAGACTCCCTTGACTTCCTTTTTTTCTTTCTTCTTGTTCGTGGCGGGAACCTCGGCAGTACTGTCATTCTCAATCTCGGCGGCATGAGCGGTTTGCACCAGTCCCTCGGAGCTGTCCGAGTGTGCCCGGGCCACGGAATCAGGATCAATCGATCGCATAACAATGGCCCCGTAGGGAACCGCACAGGCGTCTTCACGAGTATTGGTCACAATATCCACTGTCGCCGACATCCCCGTGCGAATTTTCACATCAGCATCCTTGAAAAGCACTTTCACCTTGAAATTGGTGGATTGCTCCGTTGTTCCCACCCCGCTGATAACGGCGGTATTTCCAATTTCGACCACTTCACCTTGAAAAACAGTATCCGGGAATGCGTCAACCTCTATCTTTGCCTCGTGCCCCGGTCTGACTTTGTTTACCTCGGTTTCATCAACGTCCACTTCAACCTCAAAGGTAGCCAGATTCGAGATGGTCATCAGGGTCTTTCCCTGTGTATATGCCGTCTGCGCCGGCGCAATTTCGCCGGTTTCCGCGTCAAGAAATGTAATTACACCCTTCATTGGGGCCACTATTCTGGTTTTGTTCAGATTGTCAACCGCCTTCTCGTACCGGGCTCGCGCCTGCATGGTCTGGTTAACCATAGCTTCATAATTGTACTTATTATTGAGGTGAGTATACTCGGCATTTTCATAGATTGTCTGCGAGGTCAGCTGGCGCTCGAAAAGTTTTTTCTGACGAGTGTATTCCAGTTCGGCCTGTTCATATGAGGATTTGGAGGCTGAGGTCCGCGCCTCCATTTCATTGAGCGAATAACGGAACTGATCGACATCTTTCTGCAGCTGGACCGTATCCAGCATGACAAGCAGTTGCCCCTTGGCAACCGTTTGCCCCTCTTTAACCGGCAGGGCGATTATCTCCGCGGTCACTTCAGACGTAATATTCACCCGGGTCTTCGGCTGAATGTAGCCCGAGGCGGATACTTCCTCGGTAATATCAAGCTGAGCCACTTCTTCAGCCTGGACATTGATTCCGCCGTTACCGCCGCCGACAAGATTAGCGATAATGATAGCGACGACGACGACAGCGGCGGCGCCGAAGAGCAGTTTTTTCTTTCTCTTTGCCATTAGATTATACTCCGCGTTTTTTCTTTTAGTACCTGACCCCCATAGCCTTTTCCAGATTTGCTACGGATAGATTATAATCAAACTTGGCCTCGACCGACTCATTCTGAGCCTGTACCAGGCTCTCCTGGGATTTCAGAATTTCGAGAATGGTGGCGGCGCCGAGGTTGTATTTTTCCTGAATAAGAGCAAAGTCCTCCTCGGCAGCGGCAACCGTTTCCTGCGCCACATCGAGGGCCTGCCTGGTTCTGGTCATTTCCAGATAGGC
>CP070796.1:2136426-2146088 GCA_020343475.1 Candidatus Zixiibacteriota bacterium | reverse complement strand
GGAACCTTTTAATCCCTGATACTGGCCGCCCAGGCCGTCGGGAGCTCCCGGGAAATCAAGCCCGGCTATTGGAATGTCAAAGGGAAGGAGTCTTGAGCCCAATTGCATCATTTTTCCTGCTCCGACTATGCCGTTAGCCCCCGAGATAACCATCGCTCCACGATGGCCGGATTCGCCGAATACCCGGTCAATTAGACTTGACGCATCGGCGGGTAATTGTCCCCGCTTGAAAATATTAAGCACTGAGCCCAGCCCCAGCGTTTCCAGAGTCGGCTGCCTTAATGATTTCATCTCAGTTACCTCCCTCTGCGACTTTAAAGACAGCCGCAATGCCGACATCACCTGCGGCGCAACCAAAGATCAATACATAGCCGCCTCCCAAAGATACCGCTTCTTCTAATGCCTCAATCAAGGCCCTTGTCAGGGTTGGGCCCTGAGGGTGCCCCCAAACCAGCGGGCAGCCGGTGGTATTCATCTTCCGCCAATCGTATTCAAAAATCTTGCTGAAAATGACGTCATTGATGGCAAATGGATTATGATTCTTAACCACCACCATATCCGCCATCTTCAGGCCGGTTGCGGCCAGCAGCTTTTTTACCGCGAAAGCGGGCGCCTCAGGCATTAAGCTGGGGAGAGTTCTTACTTCAGCTTTGGCCACCAGTTGAATATCAATCTCAGGCCTGGAGCTGAATTCATGCACCTTTTCTTTGTCCGTTACCAGAAGTGTCGCCATACCATCAGAAGCATGGGTCTGAGTCCCTCCTGTAACACAGGTATCGAGTTCACGCATAGCTCTCAGTCCGTCAAGAGTCAGCTTGCGGACACCGGCATCGGAATCAATTCGACCCAGGAAACGCCCCTGTATATTTAAGACTTCAAGGGGCACCAGAACCCGGTCGAGAAATCCCGAGTTTTTAGCCTTGAAATATTGATCATAACGATGGAACGCCAGCTCATCCACTTCTCTGCGGTCACACTTATATTTTCTGGCTGCCAGACCGGCACAGGCAATCATTGCTCGCCCCGTGGCCGGATCGAAGCCGAAATTATCCCAGACATCACTTAGCGCCATTGTTCGCCTATGAGCCCGTCGTTCCGGAAAAACACCTACCGGTGAGTCGCTGGTCCGGTCAAATGTCAGAACGCCAACGACATCATTGGAGCCGCTCTGGACCTCGGCAGAAGCTGAAATAACAACCTGCAAGCCTGTTGCGCAGGCCTGTTCCATATGATAGCCGGGGATTCTGTGGCCCATACAGCTTGACACCAGGGGTGCGGTCCAGAATTTCCAGTGCCACGGGATGGTCGATCCGATAATTAGATAGTCCAGCGAACCAATCGGGACCTTTCTCAGACCCATAATCCGATTCATTGCTTCGCCGGCAAACTGCCCAATATTTACTTCGGCAAGAGCGGACATCTGCCAGGCCGGAAAATAGCTGCTGCCCCAGGTGCCGTATGGAATCCTGGCTCTGGCAAATATTGGAGCCGTCTCTTTCATAATTATATCCTCCAATCTATGTCAATAACCTGTTCCCTGTTTGAAGGACTTTTTTCATTCTGTCCGATCCATCCCCTGCGCGGGCCAAATTACGAATGGTTCCAGGTTGCTTCGAAATGGTAAAATAATCAAGCTCCACCGCAATTGCAAGTAGTTCATAAAATGCCGAATTCTTCCCGTTTTGAAGGCCGTATTTTTCATTATCAGCAAATAGGATAAGGTATTAAACCGTGGCGCGAGGTGAGGAATTCATCCGGGAGTTCACGGTAAGATGAGATTGCCATGGTTATGCCGCAATACCTGGTTACAATCAATAATCTCGAGCAGAACTTCCGTCCTCCTCTTCTGAAAGAATCCGGCCGGCGAAAATTAAGCGGGGTCTGCAGGTGAGAATTCCTGTGTTCTTACAGGTATTTCAATCTGCATCCTTTCGACGCCAATGGCCGCCCTGTCCGCCGCCTTTCTCCATCAGTTTAACCGATTCTATGATCATTCCTCTGTCGACGGCCTTTGCCATATCATAAATCGTAAGCGCGGCGACCGACACTGCCATCAGTGCCTCCATTTCAACACCGGTTTTATAGTGAGTACGGGCCTCTGCCGTTATTTCAACGGCCGGAGGATTTTCATCCAGCTTCACATCGACCGACACAGAGGTCAATGGCAGAGTATGACAGAGCGGGATGAGATCGGATGTTCTTTTGGCTGCCTGAATTCCGGCTATACGCGCGGCTGAAAAAGCATCACCTTTGCCGAGTGCGTTCTCCTGCAGCTGCGTGAAAAGTTTCTCTGTGATAAGGACTCTGGCCCTGGCGACGGCAAATCTATCTGTATCCTGTTTTCCCCCGACATCTACCATTCTGGCATCCCCTTTTTCTCCAATATGCGTGAGTTTTTTCTTTTTCATACACTGGCCCTTAACGGAAAAGGATAATACTCGTCTGGTGATACCCCCTCCAGCAGCCGTATGACGCCGGAAAGAATAGACTTCCGGGAAGATAGCCGATAGATCCCGATTTTCTGTTTTGCGAAAAGACAGCTACCCGGATCGCTATTCGTTGCCGGGCTAGACTGGCTGCGTCTGCCGCTTTCATTTATCGGGAGTTCCTCCGCTTATCAATTCCATTGCATGCACCAGAACCGGTTCAATAACCTCCAGGTTTTCCAGAGCTCCGTTAACGCTTCCCGGCAGATTTACAATAAGACTTTTGCCCGCGCATCCGACAACCGCCCTGGAAAGAATTGCGTATGGAGTCTTCTTAAAAGAGGTGAACCTCATTGCTTCCTCCATGCCGGGAATACGTCGCTCAATAACGTCCAATGTCGCTTCCGGAGTAACATCCCTGGGAGCCGGACCGGTACCTCCGGCAACCAGAATCAGACTTATCTTATCAGTATTGATCCATTTTCTGAGAACGGATACAATTGATTGCCTGTCATCAGCAACAACCTCAAGAAAGCACACATCATACCCTATCCTTTCTAGGCGTTTCCTCAGTTCGGGGCCGGTTTTGTCCGCGCGACTGCCGCGATATGAGCGATCGCTGGCTATCAAAATGGCAGCCTCATATTTCTTTTCTTCTGACTGCCCAACTTGTTTCATGCGGTTTCAGCGTCCTGTCAGAGAGATTACACCAGTGAAATTACCTGTATTCTCATCAATTCTTTGAGTATAATACACTCACGGCCGGAAACAAATACAGACTACGTAGCTGTTTCTTCATTGAATTCATCAATCTGTTTTGAGCCTGTTCTTCTGGTGAAGATCATCACGGTTTCATCGCTTTCATCTTCAAAGCAGATGTTACAGCCTTCCTGATTAAGTTCGCGAACTGAGATTGTCTTAACCTCGAATCCCAGCATGCGATAGTTTTCTACTGCTTCCTGCAGCCGCGCGCCTGAGGCTGTAAATCGTTGAATCCAGCCTTCGGATTTCAGTTTTTCAATCGGGTCGATTCCCATTGGAAAAACGTGCTTCCTGATCCCGTTAAATTCTGAGTTTTGCCTGCTTATGTCTCGATGATGAGATGTTTAAAACAAATCATCAAGGTCATCGTCGCCTCCTCCGGAGGGTAGCTCTCCATACTGTTGCAGATGTTGCTGAATCAATTCACTCTCGCGTTTGGTATACATGAGGTCAGACTCCCAGATAAACCACGCGGCTTCTCCCGGATTTTCCAGGCATTCCGTCAGCACCTGGTGCATATTCGTCGTGCCTGTTATGCGGATTGTTTTTTTGTCATCATTAAGCAGTTGAATAACACCCTCTTCATCCGGGACGGAATCGACAGCCTCGTTATTCAGCGGCAGCCATGGCTCGGGGGGAAGGACAATCGGTGTAATCCCTCGCCGAAGGTTGCATTGCAGGCAGCGCTGGGCTTCATGCACAGCAGCTTCCTCCGAAAAGGTGTTCCGGATAGGATCAAATCTCACCTTCCGTTTTTCCGGATCAACGATTGCGGGTTCATGGCGTGATCGCCGGAAGACATCGTCTGAAACATCCAATCCGGGAATATCAAAATCAGGCAGGGTCGATTCAATACCGTCGAGTCCTTTTCCTTTAAGATATCTATCAATCACATCTGCCACCTGCCGGCCATCGGCTATTGCATCGACAACCGATGAAGGCCCCCGCGCCACATCACCGGCCGCGAAGACCCCCCCGGCATCAATGCTGTATTTTTCATCCGTTTCCAATGTGCCTGCCGGGCTTCTGACTGATTCTCCGAAGCAGCCCAAAAGTATCGGATCAGCCAGTTGCCCGATAGCCATGATCACTGACTCGGCGCCAATATACTCCGTGACATTTTCCTCAAATTGAGGGGCAAAATTGCCCTGCTCGTCAAATACCCGGATACACTTCATGAATTCAATGCCTGAAATCTGACCATCACCGGCTGTAAAACGCCTGGGTCCCCGGGAGGGATGAATTTGAATTCCTTCTTCTTCCGCCTGCGCAACTTCCCGGTCATGAGCCGGCATTTCATCCCGGGATTCCAGGCAAAACAGGTGAACCGGCTCGGCTCCCAAGCGCATCGCCGTCATCGCGGCATCGACAGCCACGTTGCCGCCGCCAATTATGACAGCCTGCCCATTCAGCCGTGGTTTCCGAGACAGCTTGGCCGATTTTAGAAATTCCAGCCCGGAATATATTCCATCCAAATCCGTATTCTCGATGGGCAGGGTTTTACTGATCGACATCCCCGTTGCAATAAGAATGGCATTAAAGCCCTGAGATTTGAGTTCATCGATTCCCGCTTCGTCGCCGAAATGACAGTTCATATGAAAATTTATCCCCGGTGTTTTCAGGATTTTTAATTCCCGCTCCAGGATTTGCGGGGGGAGTCGGTAGTCAGGGATTCCATACCGGAGCATTCCGCCGGGCTTGCTTTCCCGTTCAAACAAATCAACTTGGTGACCCAAAATGTTGAGGTAGTAGGCGGCGGTCAGCCCGGTTGGGCCGGAACCGATAATTGCTATTTTCTTTCCGGTTGCAGGCCGCTTTTGAATCGGCGGCAAGCTCATATCCGCTGTGTTGTCAGCCGCAAAACGTTTTAGATCGCATATGGCAACAGGCAAGTCAATCCCGCCCCGGCGACATGCATCCTCGCAGGGATGAAAGCAGACATACCCGAGGATAGCCGGAAATGGGACACGCGAGCGTATAACACCTATTGCTTCGGCCTGGCGGCCGGCTGCCACCAGCCGCACGTAGCGGGGAATATCAATGCCTGCCGGGCATTTTCCGACACACGGCAGCGGCAAATCCCGTCGGATTGCGGAAACGCCTTCTTTGTCACGCAGCGCTCCTGTGGGACAAACCTCCACACAGGCACTGCAGAAACGGCAATGCAGTTTTTCAAGGCCGGCAGGCTCCAGCATCCCGACCCATGCGCGATCGTCTTTCCAGATAGCACCGAGCACTTCGCGCTTATGCAATTCCCGGCAGATTCGAATGCATCGCAGACAGCCTATGCAGAGATTATAATCTTGTTCATAGAGCGGGGCACTGGCGATCACCGGGCGGTTCTGAGGAATATACTTCGGAGTTTCGTTGGGGATGCCGACATGTTCGCTGACTTTTTGCAGTTCACATTGACCAAGAAGGATACAGCAGCGCTCCTCCGCCGGAACATTGGCTGAGCAATCTGTCCGGCTGCATCCTTCTCTTTGGGCACAGGTCAGGCAGGCGTGTGGGTGGCCAGCCAGGAGCCTGCTTATTGCCCTCTGACGGCACTGGATTACTTCTTCAGTGCCGGTACGAACGACCATCCCGTCTTCCGCCTGTGTTAGACAGGCTTTAGCCGGTTCCGGAATTCCGTCAACATCAACCAGGCAGAGATTGCAGTGGGCTTCCTCGCCGGCTTTCATCCCCGGCTTTTCCCCGGATATTTTTTCCGGCCCCTGATAGATTGTTTTTGCCCATATTACATCGCTGACCGGAGAGAGATCAGGGTGATAGCACATTCGGGGGATGTAAATTCCGGCCGCATCAGCCGCTTTGAGAATCGTTGTTCCCGCGGGGCTTTCAACAGACTGACCGTCAATTGTCAGGATTATAGAGGTCACGGTTCACCCAAAGTATAGTGAGGTTGCTCCCTCACTCAAATATTTATTATGAACAGAGCGATCATCCGCCCCCGGGATTGAATTACCAAGAGTGAGTTACTGCACCCGGAGTACAGGCAGCTACACACGGCAGAGGCGGTCGATCGGAAGTCGGCTTACAGGGAGCGCAATCGTATTTCAATTTTCTCCGATGCTCTTCCTTTATCGCGGCTACCTCATCATCATAGTCATCGGTGATGATCTCGAACATTCCCACCGGGCATGCCTTAATACAACTGCGCTCAGAACACTCAGTACACAAGTCAGTGTCAATAGTAATAAAGAACTCACCGCTACCATCCAGATATCCGTAATTGGCCTTCACGGGGCGACCTTCTTCCTTTGCTTTTCCACAAGCGCCTTGGCAAATAACGCAGCGCCAAGTGCTCCGGCGATCTGAGTGTCATAATTGGATTTTAACGCCTTAAGATTTAATTCGTTTTCCAGTCGGAACACGACACCGTCGTTTTTTGCAATACCGCCGGTAATGGCGAAATCTTTCTCGACACCGATGCGTTCCAGAAGGGAGACAATCCGATGAGCCATGGCGGAACAATATGCAGCCAGAACTCGTTTCTTCGACCAGCCGTCGCGGAGGAGAGAAGATGCCTCAGATTTAGCGAAAACCACACATGTCGAGGAGACCGGGGGTGGCTCTTCATCAACATCAAGAGATAATTCACCCACTTCCTCGATTGGAATGGCCAGCAGATCGGCAAAAACCTCCATTCCCCGACCGGTGCCGGCGGCACATTTGTCATTCATTAGAAAATTGGTGACCTTGCCCTTTTGATCGCAGTGGATGGCTTTGCAATCCTGACCCCCCATATCCAGGATAGTCCGGACGGTTGACCCATACATCATATTTCCACCCCGGGCATGGCAGGCAATCTCGGTAATAGCACGATCAGCAAAAGGAACGTTGACTCGACCGTAGCCGGTTCCCACCGTATAATGTATCTCATCCAGAGTCAATCCGGTGTTTTCGAGAGCCCAGTTCATGGCATTTCGTGCGCTGTCAGGGCTATCAGCACCCGTCCGCATGTTTGAATAAGCATACAGACTGCCGTCTACCATAATGACCGCCTGTGAGCTCACGGATCCAACATCCACTCCGGCCGAGATGGTCTCGGCATTTTTGGGATCTATGGATTCATCGTGCCAGTTATATTCTTTCCAGCGCCAGAATTCTTTATTATTTTCAGACATCATTGATTCCTTTCACCGGCAACAAGAGCTGCCCCCAGTGCTCCCGCATATTCGGGATTTTCGGGGACTTTAATCTCGGTTTCAAGACCGCGGCTCAATGCATCAAGAAAGCCGGGATTGTGAGAGACGCCACCGACAAGGGCAACATCTTTATTAATCCCGACCCGACGGACCATCGAGACTATGCGGCTGGCAATTGCATCATGAACCGCCCGGGCAATGTCATGCTTGGGAGTTTTGGCGTGCACCAGAGACACAACTTCACTTTCAGCAAAAACGGCACATTGGGCATTCATCGGTATTGTCTTGTCTGATTTCAATGATAACTGCCCGAATTCATCCAGAGAGACTTCCAGCGCACGTGACATGGCCTCGGCGAAGGCTCCGGCACCGGCGGCACATTTCTCATTGACGGCGAAATCAATCACTTTGCCATCGGATTCTATTTTTATGCCTCTCCCTTCTTCGGCGCCGACATCAATGACGGTCCGGATGCCCTGCAGCAGATGGGTCACTCCTTTGGCAGCAGCGCCGACATCCGTGATGTCGGAATTAATATGGGGGGCCACCTTCCTTCCGGCGCCGGTTGAAGTAATGTGATCTATGGCTGATTTATCAATACCGGAATCTTTGGCGGCCTTTTCAAGGCATTCCGCCGCGGCGGCGGCAGGTTCAAAGCCAGTGACGGTAATGGCCCTGCCCTGGACTGTTCCGTTTTTTAAAATAACCACCTTTATGTATTTGGATCCCATGTCTATCCCAGCAGTAATCATTATTCTTCCTCCATCAAACACATATTTTCCAAATCGGATTGCAGGTTTACGACTAATTGGATGATACAGTATCCGGGGATTTATCTATCATTGTCTTGCCCAGTGTTTCCATAAAGGAATCAATCCTGACCATCACGCGCTTTTCATCAAATTCACGTTCGTCACCCATATTGCCCTCAAAGGTCATTACCGGGACTCCTGCCCCGGCTATTCCCAGGCGATTTTCCATAATCCCGCATGAGAGGCCTTCGCATCCTCGATTCAGGTGCAGCATAACGCCGTCCAATTGCCATTGCTTGACTATTTGAAGCATCATCTCGGTTTTACTGTTCGGGTCGTAGAAATGCTGCCATTCGGGCTTCGACAGATTCCAATCGGCCAAAATCCTCAGGGCCTGGTCGCGGCCCGTAATTTTCTCGCCTTTCTGCATGGGGGTCGTCCTTGGCCCCCAGCTGCCGTCCGGCTTGGTCTCCCATATGCCAATTAATCCAAAGGTATATAACGAGCCGATGGAAATAGCGCCGAACTTCTCAAGGTACCGGAACACTTTCAGAAATCCCCAGGGAGGTTGAGTATCCGACATTAACCGGCACCTTTCATCGGCAATAGCGGCAATCTTATTATCCACCCGGTACTTGACTTCATCGCGAAGTTCTTCGTAGAAATCCGCAACCTCCTTTGAATGTTTGGCTAATGTCCCATGAACATAAAGAGAGTACATGGTTTTCTCGTCAAGCGGTGCAGGCCTGGCCATATTGAGGCAGCAGATTTCGGCCCACGTAGAAGTTGCACGGGTTTCATTTTCCACCGCCCTTATCAAGAGCTCATCCTGATATTCTCGGCCGGTAACCTTTTCCAGCCATTCAATTGACTCATGCATCTGATTGACGACGAACATCAGCCGGTTTTCATCCAGTTCTTTATAGGGACCGACAGAAACATCAATGCAGAAATAAGGAACATTCTTGTATTCCGCCACATGCTGGTACCATTTGCCGTGGCTGCAGCAAATATGATCCTGAAAGCAAAAGTCCGGATCGGGATACTCTCCGCCGAAAGCATACTTGCCAAGATACATTGATCCCCAATAGTTGCGCATATAGCTGCACAGGTCACGCGCCCACCCTTTGGCCTCAGTTGCTTCCAGGCACTCCAGAGATAGCCGCTTATCGAAGGCAAGAGAAGCTCCATACGGTTCACCGGTGATATTGAAGACATCGCGGCCCAGCCCGGCCGGTATGGCGTCAAACGCCCAGGCCCCCCCGGTCCAGCGAATACCGCCCTGGTCCCGAGCATTCTGGTAGTCTTTATAATATTTGAGCCGCAGTTCCTTCGCTTTCTGCCAGCATTTCAATGGTTCCGTTTTATATATGGCCATATAGTCTCCTTTTTGCGAACAACTAAAACAATTCTTCCGCACCTATCATTTCCAGGAAAGCCTCAACTCTGATCCTGAATTGGCCGATGGGCACGGTTACGTCAAACTCAAGAAACAGCGTTGGGAAACCGTTTTCATTCAGATACTCTTTCAGAGGAACCATGTCACACTCATGAGGATCACAAAATTTCTG
>CP070796.1:2126948-2136326 GCA_020343475.1 Candidatus Zixiibacteriota bacterium | reverse complement strand
GGGACTGCATAATATCGGGCAGGCGTATTATCATGTGCAGCGCGAAGAAAACTGTGATAATGATATTCAGGTTACATCCACCGGGATTGCTGATGCTGATATAGATGCCGGCGAAGTGTTTGATAATCCGCCCGATCAGACTGTGACGGCCGTGGTCGCCATTGTTGATACCGGAATCGATATGGACCACCCGGAGCTTGCGGGGCGAATCTGGATAAATCCGGGGGAGATCGCCGACAATGACATTGACGACGACCACAATGGCTTTGTCGATGATGTTCACGGGTGGGATTTTTGCAATAAAATTGATTTGGCAAACCTTGGTGAAGATAACGATCCGAGCGACGAGCACGGTCATGGCACGCACTGTGCGGGAATTATCGCCGCGGTTGCAGGCAACGGGGAAGGAGTAGCCGGTATCGCGGACAACTGCCTGATCATGCCGTTGAAATTTTCTCCGGTTATGCTTTCATCGCTAGCCGCAAGGGCCATTGTCTATGCGGCGGATAACGGCGCCGATGTAATCAGTATGAGCTGGGGGTATCCCTGGCAGGTACGGGTGCTTGACGATGCCCTTGCCTATGCTCGGGCGAAAGGAGTCATACTGGTTGCCGCCGCAGGCAATGACGGTGCCGCGCAGGAGAACTACCCGGCAGCCTTCCCGGGAGTCATCGCGGTCGGCGCGACAACCAGTTCGGATCAGGTCACCGATTTTTCCACCTTTGGAGAGCATCTTAAAATTTCGGCTCCCGGATTGTCAATACTTTCACTTCGGGCGGATACCACTGATATGTATGCCCCCTGCGAGGCTGGTGTTCATATTGTCAGTAACAGTTATTACCTCGCCTCGGGGACCAGCATGGCCTGTCCTTTTGTTGCGGGAGTCGCCGCCTATCTGCGGGAGGTTTCTCCGGGACTTACGTCCGATCATGCCCTGAGCATCATTGAAGCCACCGCGGATGATATTATCGATCCCTATGGTACCGGCGGCAATTACCCCGGCTGGGATCAGTACAGCGGGTATGGGCGAGTGAATTTGTCCGGTGCTCTGGCTGCCACCCCCTCGGTGCGGGCGAAAATAGAAATGCCTAAGCCCAATCAGATTGTTTCAGGCAATATCTTCGTGTCCGGCATCGCCGATGGTGACGATTTTGCGGAATATGTGCTGGAGTATGGTGCCGGCAGTCAACCCGTGGCGTGGTACCCAATCCTGACATCCATGCTGGCCGTCACGGATGGAATAATCGGCGAGTGGAATACTGAGAGTCTGAATGGGCAATATACAATTCGTTTGCGGGTGGGGGAGACAAACATCTCCTCGGCAACAGTCCACGTAATCAATTCCAGTGATGTCAGCATTGCATCGCCCCTTGCCGATGATACGGTGGTATCCTGGACATCGATCGTCGGGACCGCCATTGATCCCGATTTTTCCCATTATGTGCTGGAATACGGGGCGGGTTTTGCTCCGGATGCATGGGAACAGCTTGACCGGAGCAGTATTCCGGTAGTGTCGGGAGAATTGGCGGTCTGGAATACCAGTGCACTGACAGACAGCGTTTACACTCTCAGGCTGTCTGTATTTACAGGAGCAGGACTGGCCGGGGGCGACTCGGTTTCGGTATATGTTCAGTCTCCATTTTCAGGTGATCATGGGTGGAGGGTGCATCTGGATAATACTATCGCGCTGGTGCCGAACTACGGTGATTTCAACAATGATGGCGAGAATGAAATTGTGGTGGGAACATCGGACAGTCTCCATTTCTTTAAACCGGACGGCACCCCGCTGACCAGCGGCGTTCCGGCCGCCCCCGGAAACGATTACAGAATCCCGGTGGTCGTGGGTAATCTCGACGGCGACGGAATTGACGATCTGGTGGCTGTGGGCGCCTGGGGTACCGCACCGCACGCCACGCTGTTCGGTTTTCCTTCCGGGGCATCTGCCTTCTCGGTTCATTTGCCGATGGGGCCAATCTTTGATCATATTGACGGAGGCAATGAAAAGTACTACCCGTCACTTTTCCTCAAGGATATCGACAACGACGGCAAGGATGAAATTCATTATTATACAGGCTGGCGGGCCAATACGCAGGCCCACCGCTTCATATACAATCCCGACGGTACCTTCCGCTGCCAGCTAATTGAACCATCGCTTTCATTTGCTGTTTCATTGCCCGCCGACCTGAATGGTGACAGTATTGATGAAGTGTATTCTACCGGGAATAATCGACTCTATTTATGCGATCAAACCGGGCTGATATCGATGAGTTACGAATGGCCGCAAATTGATGGCGGCTTCTTTGAGGCTGAGAACATTTCGGCGGTTGATATGGATGGCGATGGCAAACTGGAACTGGTGGTGTCGGGACATTATGACAATGATCTCGGCCATTTCTGGATTTTCACTTTTGATGAAAATCTGACCTTGAAACCGGGCTGGCCTCACGATACCGGGATAGATAATTTCGTGGTCGTTTCTTCGCCCATATTCGGTGACATCGATACCGACGGCAGCATGGAATATATGTTAACAATGTGGGAACTGTCATACGGTCAGGTTTTTTCCTGGCATATCGACGGAAGCGCGTTCGCCGGAGACAGCAACAGCGCCATTTTCACGGTAACCCCGAATCCCGGAAAGATACACTCGCCGCTTTTGGCTGATTTAAATGATGACGGTCTTCCGGATCTACTGGCGTGCGCCGGACCGGACGTCTTCCTGACTTATAACGTCGAGCGCATTGTGGCGTGGGACGAGCGGGGAGAAGTACTTTCCGGCTGGCCGCTGGTGACTGTTCCAGACGCTCAATATCCCGGTAATTTCGGATGGCATACCCCCGCGGTCGGCGATGTCGACGGTGACGGATTTGTTGATTTGATGATGACGACCGTCATGAATGACTTAGTGTTTATTAATCTCGAAGGAATGCACTTCAGATCGCATGCCACGCCGGTTCCTTTCTGGAAGTATAATCGCCGCCTGAACAGCATCGGGCCGCAGCGGAACAACGGTACGGTTTGCGGCGACGGCAACGGCGACGGGTATCTTAATTTATTGGATATTCTGCTATTAATCGACTACCTGTACGAGGTCCCTCCCGGTCCAGCACCAGATCCTCTCGAAGCCGGAGATGCCAATGGCGACGGCGACATTAATTTGCTGGATATTCTGCGTATCATTACCTATCTGTATGGATCGCCTCCGGGCCCGGAACCGATTTGCCCGTAACGGTTGATGCCTGCTGCTTTTGACAGGATTTGAAGACAGAAGGAGTCATTTTGACGAATAAATGTTACTTACCATTCTGGCGATAGTAATCCCCGATCGAGGTCTGTCGTGAAAAAACATTCTGCTGTCGATATTTTCACCATATTTCTCCTGACGATGCTTGCAACACCGCTCTCTGGCTTTTACCGGGAGGGAACATCGGCAGCGAAAAATGAGCCGCTGCCGGGCCGTCTTGTTGTCAAGCTTGACGGGAATCTTAAAATAGCGCACGGCTGCACGAGGGAGAATATCGCCATTACGGGAATTCCGTCATTCGATGTTGTGAATCAGCGGCATGGCGTGACAAAGCAGGAAGTTCTTTATACCCTGCCAGCATCGAGACATCATCCCGCATCGCTGCGGAACGTGCTGGTTATCACAGTACCCGGCAGGGCGGATCCCTTGAAAATGATTGCGGATTACGAGAATCTGCCGGAAGTCGTTTATGTTCATCCCGACAGAATTGCGGAATTGTACGATGCACCCGACGATCCGCTGTTTTCTCATCAGTGGTCGCTGCACAACTCCGGACAGGGGTATTATCACGTTTTGCGGCGACCGGGAGAATACAACGATACCCTAGTCATTGACACCGGGCTGGTCGATGCCGATATCGACGCTTTCGAAGTATTCAATGCGCCTCCGGACAATACCAGAACGATTGTCGTGGCGATAATCGACACCGGAATCGACCTGGACCATCCCGATCTGGCCGGACGCATTTGGACCAATGTCAATGAAATCCCGGATAACGGTCTTGATGATGATCATAACGGGTATGTTGACGATATCCAGGGATGGGACTTCTGCAGCCCGACCGGACCGGTGACCTTCGACGAAGACAATGACCCAACTGATTCACATGGTCACGGAACGCATTGCGCCGGGATTGTTACAGCGGTCGGTGATAATGCCGAAGGGATTGCGGGGATTGTTGCTGATTGCCGGATCATGCCGCTTAAATTCGGACCGGTCTTGCTTTCGTCTCTGGCGGCCCGGGCGGTCGTATATGCCGCCGACAACGGGACCGATGTGATCAGCATGAGTTTCGGCTATCCCTGGCCGGTTCAGGTTCTTGAAGATGCGCTGGCGTACGCGCGTGCCAAGGGGGTGATCCTGTGCGCCAGCTCCGGAAATGATGGCGATGAATATCCGAATTATCCGGCGGCTTATTCGGGTGTTATTGCTGTTGGAGCCACCACCAGTTCTGATGAGGTGGCGGATTTCTCCACTTACGGCGATCACCTTGATGTCTGCGCCCCGGGGCAGTCGATTCTGTCGCTTCGGGCTGATACCACCGATATGTACGCGGAGTCCGCCGAGCCGAACGTGCATATTATCGACGAACACTACTATCTTGCCTCCGGAACCAGCATGTCGTGCCCCGCCGTGGCCGGTATCGCCGGTTATATGCGAGCTGTCTCTTCCGGGCTTTCCCCGGATCAGGCGCAGGGAATTTTGGAATCGACCGCGTATGACATTATTGATCCATACGGGTCCGGGCAAAGCTATCCCGGATGGGACAAATACACCGGTCATGGCCGGGTCAATCTTCATGACGCCCTCATCGCGGTACCGAGGCTCCGGGCAATTATCGAAGCTCCGAAGCACAACCAGATTGTCTCCGGACCTGTTCCGGTTGTCGGTGTCGCTGACGGGGAGGATTTTTCCGGCTATGTGCTCGAGTATGGCTCGGGCAGTATTCCCGGGGTCTGGACGGAAATAAATGCTTCGGCAGTCCCGGTGACGGACGGTCTGCTGGGCGAGTGGAATACCGTCGGTCTGGAGGGACAATATATAGTCCGGCTTCGCCTGGGTGAAACGAATTTCTCCTCAACATCAGTATATGTGGCCAATTCCGCCGTTGCGATATTATCTACTCCTTCTGATCAAGACACCATCCCGGCAATAACTGCTATTACCGGTTCTGCGTCCGCGCCCGATTTTGCATACTACGTTCTTGAATATGGCCAGGGCAGTACGCCTGCTGTCTGGCGTGAGATCGCCGCCGTGACGACACCGGTAGTCGACGACGAACTTGCGCAATGGAACGCCAGCACCCTTTCCGACGGCCTGTATACGCTGAGACTTTCAGTCCACACCGGTGCCGGACCGGTGGCGACAAGTTCCATTCAGGTTTATGCAAGCTCGCCGTTTGCCGGTGAGAGGGGCTGGCGGGTATCGCTCGGCGATTCGCTGACGGTGATGCCGAATTATGGCGATTTTGATGCCGATGGTGCCGAAGAGATTGTACTCAGCACCAATCACGGAATACAATTTCTTCATCCCGACGGGACCCTCAAAACAAGCGGCATTCCATCCGTCCCTGCTTACGATTTTTTGATGCCAGCAGCCGTAGGCGATCTCGACGGTGACGGTGTCGAGGATTTCGTCGCCGCCGGTATCCACTACTCTGAGACTGATTCCATCGGAAAACTGGTGGGTTACCCCTCAAGCGGGCTGCCGTTCGAGGTTGATCTTCCGATTGCGCCCCGAAACATGTTTCTTTCCGCATCGGTATATCAGCACCCGTATGTATTTTTGAAGGATATCGATAGTGACGGTCAGGATGAAATTCATTATTACACCGGCTGGTTTGCCGGTGTCCAGGCCTACTATTACGTGTACAATGGTGACGGCACGTTTCGAAGTGAAATTCCGATGATTCATTTTGATTTCTACGGTTACCTGTCGGCGGATTTGAACGGTGACGGCATGGATGAAATCTACGTCAGCCATGCCATTTTATATGAATTCGATTCGACCGGAAGCGTCAACTATTTTGACCTGATGATGGGGGAGGGGGTGTGGTTTCGCGTTGAGGACCTCTCGGCCTGCGATATGGACGGGGACGAGAAGCTGGAGTTGATCGTTTTTGGATCCTATGACGGTGATCCCGGAACATACCGGGTATTTGCTTTTGATGAAGGTCTTGAACTCAAACCGGGCTGGCCGCACGACACCGGCATCGACAACTACCTGCAGCCGTCGCCTCCGGTTTTTGCCGATATTGACCGTGACGGCGGTATGGAGTATTTCCTGGCGGTATTTGAATTGACTTACGCGCAGATTCATGCCTGGAATATTGACGGCACGCCGTATGCCGGAAATCCGGTTCTTGGCTCCACACTCAATCCGGCCATGCTTTTTAACGCGGTTATTGGTGATGTTGACGGAGATATGTATCCCGATATTGTGGCCTGTGCAGAAAATGATATCCTGCGAACGTACGAGGTGGAACGAATCCAGGCCTGGAACAGATTCGGGGAGTGCCTGTCGGGCTGGCCGCTGGTTACGGTCCCGGATATGGGGGCAATGATTACTCCCCCGCCTCATTATCCCGTGATCGGCGATCTTGACCGCGACGGCTACACCGACCTGATGATGACCACTGCTGATCACCACCTGGTTTTTACCGGATTTGAAGACTGCGATTATGTCCGCTCGGCGATACCGGTGCCCTGCTGGCGTTATAACCGCCGTTTGAACAACGTGCTTTTTGTGGTCGAGTACACCTGCGGCGATGCCAATGGTGACAATTCGGTGAACCTGCTTGATATCCTGTTTTTGATTGATTATTTATATAATGCCCCTCCGGGCCCGTCGCCCGATCCTCCTCAGGCGGGTGATGCCAACGGGGATGGCAGCATTAATCTGCTGGATATCCTGTATTTGATAGACCATCTATATGGGTCGCCGGCCGGGCCGGAACCGATCTGCCCGTAGCGGTTGAAATCCGGCGGTATTGCGGCTGATTCGGCCGGCCAACTCCGCATTGCTGCCTGAGTTGAATCCAGCGCGGGCGAAACGGCAGAACAACTATGCCATTTCCTTCAAGGATTGTCTTGCCAGGAAACGTATAAGCATATATATTCGGTGCGTTGCCGCTGAACCCATCGGTCATCCTGGAAACGATCAGGCAACACGCTGTACCATTATGATTATTCGCAATTAAGTGCTTTGAAGCTGTAAGTGAAGTAGAATCGTGCATAAGCTGGTTGGCACTGACGGAGGCAAGTTTTATTCCTGGCTGATGAAGCCGGGGCGATACCGTGTCGGGCGTAAGGCGGGGAGTGATTTTTGCGTGCCGCATCGGACAGTCTCGCGGGCTCACGCAGAGTTTGAGGTTACCCCTGCCGGTAAATGTTTTCTGACCGATCTGGGGAGTCGCAACGGCACCTTTGTCAATGGCGAGAGGATTGAGAGTCGTGTTCCGCTTGGTGAAGGGGATAGTGTTCTTTTCGGGCAGACGGAGTTCAAGCTTGTTTCCGCCGACGAGTCGGAGCCTCCTACTTCCGGTCTGCCGCGAATCGTGCTGGCGCAGGATGAGCCGAGAAATTCGGTTTTCCTCGCGATTGACGAAGCCCTCAAGCCGCTTCCCCCAAAGGCGACCGACCTGCCCGGGCTGCTGCCGGCGCTCTTTGAAATGGCGCGAACACAGGACTTCACCGAATCTCAGGAAGCAATGTTGCTGCAGTCGTTGAAGACAATTGCCGGTGTTATTCCGTCAGATAGACTGGCCGTGCTTTTTGTTTCCGACAACCAGCAGGAGGTGTACACCGCGGCGAGTCTGGTTCCCGAGGGTCAGGATCCCGGGGAAATGATTCTTTCGCGCACCATCGTTAATGAGATCATGACCAATAAAAACGCGATTCTGATCAGCGATCCGAAGGATGATCCCCGCTTTGCCGAGCAGAAATCGATTATCATGTCGGAATTGAAATCGGCAATAGCAGTGCCGCTTTTTGATGAAAACAAGGTTCTCGGAATTCTTTATATTGATACCACCAATCCGCTTCACCGGTACAGTGACGAGTATCTTCGCGTCCTGGCCACGTTTGGCAATATCATTGCATCCCGATTGTTGAACTACGCGCTTCTGGACGAGCGGCAGGAGAAACAGGTTATGGAAGCAGAGCTGGCCCGAGCCGCCGCCATTCAGAAGGAACTGCTGGTCTCGTCACCGCCGCCGCTACCCGGGTACTCCGTATATGCTTTGCTGGAGCAATCGCGTTCGGTCGGAGGTGATCTGTATGACTTCAGGCTGCTCCCGGACGGCCAGATGCTGTTTATGGTGGCGGATGTCAGCGGCAAGGGTCTGGGAGCGGCATTACTCGGTTCCAATATTCTGGCCTCGTTCCGGATTTTGTACGACGAGGACGGTTTTGCGCTGGCCGATGCCGTTCTGAAAGTCTCCCTGCAGTTATTTCATAACAGTTCTCCGGGAGATTTCGCCACTCTCTTTGCGGGTGTTCTCGACCCGGTAACCGGCGGGGTTCGGTATATCAACGCCGGGCACAATCCGCCGCTGATCGTTCATGCCGGCGGAACGGTGGAGTACCTTGAAACGTCCGGAACAATGATTGGCGCCTTTGACTTCAGCACCTGGGAAGAGCATAAAATTGTACTGTCACCAGAAGACCTGCTTTTTATTTTTACAGACGGTGTAACAGAAGCAGATCGTGATACCGGCGAGGGGCAATACGGGGAAAGGAGGATGGAGCGGCTGGTAATCGAAGCGCGACGCGAAACGCCACGGGAAATTTCATGTCGTCTGATAGCGGATATTAATGATTTTATGGAGGGCACCCCGCGATCCGATGATATCACCATGCTGATTATAAGAAGGGATCACAATGAGATTTGAATCCGGCCGGATTATACCGGGCGAAAGAGTGGTCGGAGAAGATCCATTCATTCCGGCAGACAGCCTGACGCTAAAAATCGCTTAATCCCTGAACCTGCAGGAGGTGATATCCGGAAATGTGAACGTTGCCACGATCACTTCATCCTCGCCGGAGGCTTACAAGCAGTACATCCTTGGTCTGGAAAAATTTCATCTGCACCTCTTTGATGAAGCTATAGCGCACTCCGAAAATACCGTGGAAATTGATTCCATTTTGCCCTGCCGTATATGCGAATCGGTATGGCATACGGTCTTCAGGATCGTTCCCAGCAAGGCGCTCCTTATTTTGAAAGTGCCAAGCGTTTTGAAAACAGACTTCCGGTAAAGGAAAGAAGCCAGCTTGATACTGTCATGTTGCTGGACTCCAGATTTCACCCAGCGCTGTCGTTTTATTCTGACATTTACTCTCGTCTGAATAAATATG
>CP070796.1:2101127-2126848 GCA_020343475.1 Candidatus Zixiibacteriota bacterium | reverse complement strand
GAAATAACCAGCCGAAAACAAGAGTGTAAATTGTTCCGGGCAGGATCAGGCGAAGCAGGATATTCAAAAAATCGGCGGTCGATACTACCACGCTGATCAGCAGTTGATGAATCAGCAGTGCCCCTCCCAGCAACAGCATCCTTGAAGAAATCGATTCCAGATTCATTCTTGTGCTACACCGGTGTATTGCCAGCGCGATGCCGGCCAGAAACAGCATTTCCCAGGGCATTAAGTCGAGGCGAACAGTCCCGGCGACAATTCCCGCCGCCAGAGCAAACCAGACCGCGGTCAGATCGTTCTTCCGGAGTGCAATCAGGGCGACCAGCAGCGCCGTCAGGTCAATTGTAATTCCATAGATGGCGGTTACTCTGGAAAGGATGGTGATGTGAAATCCGAGTAAATAGATGTACAGTATATAGGGAATTACTTTCATTATTCGTCGCCTATCAGGACATACAACTCGTCAATTTCATACATGTTGACCGCAGGCTTCAACCACACCTGTTTCAAAATCTCGCCTTTGGGAGCCAGAACGGAATCGACCTGCCCCACTGACAGCCCGGCCGGATAAACTCCACCCAGACCGGAAGAGATAATCAGATCACCCTTCTTGATCTCGGCGTCGGCAGGAAGGTTGTCAAAGTACATACCCTTTTCGGGTGAGAAGCGGACAATGCCGAATTGTCTGCTTTCTGCGATTCTCCCGGAGATGGCACCGGACGGATCGGTGAGAAGCTGAACCGTCGCAAAATCCGGCATTACTTCTTTGATCCGTCCCACCAGACCAAAGCGGTTGATTACCGGCTGGTTAACCGCAAGGGAATCATTTGCGCCTTTATTGACGACTGCCGCAACCGGGTAAACATGCTGAATAAGGCCGACAATTTTCACCGGCACAACCCGGAAATTCTCCGGAGGTTCAAACCCGAGAAATTCCCGCAGACGCTGATTCTCGCGTTTGGCCTCGGCCAGAGCACTGAGCCGCAAGGAAGATTCAACCAGAGCATTCTTCAATCGTCGATTTTCCTCGGCAACATTCTCCAGAGTAAAAATGTAATTCTTTAATTCGGAAAACGGATACAGAAAGACCGCAGAGGAAAGATTACCGATAAAAGGCCTGACTAGCTGGCCGGAAAAGGTGACCAGGAGGAAAAGCATTAATGCCACACTGAAACCAAGCACACGACGATTCTTGCGTAAAATCGTCGAAGTCCATGTCATAAATGCCCTGCCTTCCTGCCGGGCCGTATTTACTCCACCGTATCAATCAACTGGAGCAATTCACCCGGTGAGGTAACCTTCATCATTTTTTCGCGATTGGTCTCGGATTTCATGATGTATGAAAGCCGTGCCATGACGTTAAGATGCGCACCAATGGCATCTTCCGGCGCGGCGATCAGAAAGAACAGGAAAACCGGTTTATGATCCATGGCGTCGAAATCAATTCCCGTATCGGAGCGCCCAAACGCGATAACAATGCCCTTCGTGGCTTTCGTCTTGGCGTGAGGAAAGGCGACTCCGTAGCCGACGCCCGTAGTAACCAGCTCTTCCCGCTCTTTGATGTCCCTGAGAAGTTCGACGGCTCCCTTGACCAGGTTTGATTTGGCCGCCAGCTCCACCAGCTCATTGAGAACCGCATCCTTCTTGGTCGATTTTAAATCAAAAGTAATCAAATCTTCAGAGCAGAATTTCGACAGTCTCATACCACTTCCCTAACCTAAAAACTCTCAGCCTCTTCGATAAGCAGAATGGGGATATCATCCTCAATTCGATACATCAGGCGGCTCTCCTCGCAGATCAGCCGATTATTCTCTTTGTCATAGGTCAGCTTGCCCTTGCACTTCGGACAAACCAATACTTCCAGCAATTCTTCAGAGAGTGCCATCATATCCCTCCTACTCTTTATACACACCCATGCGGCGAAACTTCTCCAGCCGTTCGCGCAATAGCCGCTCACACGGCACTTTTTCAAGCTCGGCCAGGGTTTCGACGATTTCCTTCTTAACGGTTTCGGCGATCTTCTGATGGTCAGTGTGTGCTCCGCCAGGAGGCTCCGGTATGATTTTGTCGACAATGCCCAATCTCATGAGATCATCGGAGGTGGGTTTTAGCGCCTCCGCGGACTCCGTAGCATGGGCAGCGTTCCGCCACAGGATAGCAGCGCACCCCTCCGGAGAAATCACCGAATACCATGAATACTGTAACATGTAAATGCGGTCGCCGACGCCGATCCCCAGTGCACCGCCGGAAGCGCCCTCACCGATAATGATAATTATAATGGGAACGGCAAGCACCGACATTTCCCGGATATTCTTCGCGATTGCCTCGGCCTGCCCCCGCTCTTCGGCGCCGATACCGGGGTAGGCGCCCGGGGTATCCACCAAGATGACAATCGGGCGGCCGAACTTTTCTGCCATCCGGAACAGCCGCAGGGCCTTACGATACCCTTCGGGGTGCATCATGCCGAAATTACGATACAGCTTCTGCTTTGTGTCCCGCCCCTTTTGCTGACCGACAATCATAATCGGCCTTCCCTCAACCTTCGCAAAACCGCCAACCACTGCTTTGTCGTCAGCGAAATAGCGATCCCCGTGCAGCTCTATGAAGTCGGTTGTCATATGCTCAATGTAATCGTGGGTATATGGCCTTCGGGGGTGTCGAGCCAACTGCACCTTTTGCCAGCGAGTCAGGTTTGAAAAGATTTCGCGGCGCATTTTCTCGGCCTTATGCTGCAGGGAGGCAATCTCGCCGCTCAATTCCAGGCTGGTACCGGCGGCAAAGTCCTTCATGTCGGAGATTTTTTTCTCCAACTCCACGATCGGTTTTTCAAACTCAAGGATCTGCCGGTCTTCCATATCCTCTCAATTCCACTCTTCGGGCAAAAACGTCACGCGCCGCAAAAAAGTAAGCCAAAAGATAAAAAGAATTCAGAAAATTACAACCATAAAAACCTGACACGGTTTGAAAATTAATGCTTTGGCAAAAAGCGGATTACGGTAATAATGCCACCGTTGAGGCACCCCTGCACATCAGAAATGGTCTCCGGGCGACAATCTTGGCCCTTTATTTGGAATCCAGTCCGGTCATGGCCCGGATGGCGAAATTGACAAGGAGAGCCGCCGGAAGGACCAGCAGCGAAAATCCATTCGGGTAATGCTTCATGAAGAATTTCCAGACCGCCACATGATGATGCCAGCTCCTGCGAACCGGCGAAATCTGAGATCCTTCCCCCCACAAATGGATCGCGCCCGCCTCCGGGACAAAATACATTTTTCTGCGACTCTGCCGGATTCTAACCGACAGGTCAATGTCCTCGGCAAACAGGAAAAAGCGATTGTCAAAGCCGCCGATGCGTTCGAAAAGGTTACGGTCAACCAGCATACAGGTCGCTGCGGCCGCCGGCACTTCTGTAATCCGGTCAAAATCGCCGATGGTGTAAGAATTGCCGTTTCGCGCCAGAATCTTCAATTTGCTCAGCACCGAGCCGCGCGAGAAAAAGATATTTCTGGTATCGGGTATTTTACGGCAGGTTGGCTGAAATGATCCGTCCGGATTGCGCATCCGTCCCACCACCGCCCCCGCCCTGGGCTGACTTTTTATGGCATCAAGCAGTCGTCCGAAAGAACCTTTGTCCATAACGGTATCGGGATTGACAAATAAAATAAACCTGCCGTTGACCATGCGTATCGCCTGATTATTGGCGGCCGCAAATCCCAGGTTCCGCGGTGATATGAACATCCGCGTTTCCGGCATGGCCGCTCTAACGATATCGACAGTATTGTCGGTCGAATTATTGTCAAAAACCAGGATTTCCCCGTTACAGGCGGCCATTTCATCGCCGAGAGATTTCAGACAGGAGAGTATGCATCTGCTGGAATTATATGTGATAATAATCGCTGAAACCATGCTCTGCCCGTCGCCGCCGTTCTTCACCGCATTTTCCCCAGAATTGACATCAACCTCAGATACCATACTTTCCATATTGCCTCACGAACAATCTTCTTGGACATTTTTGATGCGCCCATCTGTCGATCGACGAACACAATCGGTATTTCCTTAAGCCGAAATCCCTTCTTCCATACCCGCATCGAGACTTCAATCTGGAAAATATAGCCGTTCGACTTTATCGCATCAAGATTTAAACTTTCCAGGACCTCTCGCCGGAAACACTTGAACCCGCCCGTGCCATCGCGTACCGGCAGCCCTGTCACAACCCTCGTGTAGACGTTGGCGAAATACGACAGCAAAAGCCTGCTCATGGGCCAATTGACGACATTGACGCCGGAAATATAGCGCGATCCCAGGACCAGATCATATTCCTCGATTGCCCGGAGAAAATCGGGAACGTATTCCGGGCCGTGAGAAAAATCGGCATCCATCTCAAAAATAAAGTCAAACCCGTGCTTAATCCCCCATTTAAAGCCCGCAATATAGGCCCGGCCCAGCCCCTCCTTGCGCCCCCGATGCAAAACGTTAATCCGCGGATTGGCTTCGGCCAACCTGTCGGCAATCTGCCCGGTGCCGTCAGGCGAATCGTCGTCAACGACCAGAACACTGATGCGGGGGTCCTGCTTCAGAACCGCCCCGATTATTTCTTCTATATTTTCCCGCTCGTTATACGTCGGGAAGATAATCAAAGCCCGTTTGCCATCGTTCATTCAGTGGCCGGAACCTTCTTTCTTTTCTTCACACATAAGAACAAATAAACTGTTAATATAATCGCAACAAGCAAAAGAGTCAATAATGTCACCGTCCCGGCCAGAATATTCCGGCCCCGATCATACGTGAACACCACGCGGCTTGCTCCTGCCTGCAGCGGCACCGCTCGAAAGGACCCATCCGCTCTCATTATCTCAGCCGGCATCCCATCCACCAGTGCTTTCCAGGCAAAATAGTAGTTGTCAGTAAGAACCAGCATGCTGTTGTGAGGCACCTCCACCGAAATCACCACCGAATCGACCTGGTATGAGACAATTTCAGCAGTTCCGGCAGTCGAATCAGCAGGTGTCACCGCCAGCGGCGGCTCTTCTTCGAGAAAAACCATCTGCGACAAATCGGAGGTCCCGGCAAGTATCCGGGAATAGATGTCCTTGCGATCCGGGATAATCTCATAGCGGTCAACCAGAAATGTCCTGGGAAGAGAATTGTCATTGCGGTACAGGGTAATCCCGCCGTACTGCTTGATGGCAACGACGGAATCAGGGCCCAAAGCATTTGGCGGTATTTGCATTGATTCCTTGGCCAGAATATACTTCACCCCTACCAAATTAAGGAAATAGGGATTGCGCAGGTTGGTCAGGGCCGGACCACCCAGAAAATCATCATACCAGCGCAGCTGATTGCCGTGATACCCGGCAACCACCTGAATGCCAAAAAACGGCAGATAATCTGCCGGAACGACATTTAGATTGAGCACACGAAACGGTCCCGGGAGTTCCCCGAGGTGATCAACCAGGGCATTGCGGGAAAAATTCTGGCCGGGATTATAGGTGCTGATAAATCGGGAGTCGAAGCGGATCCCGTCAACCATGACCAGAAACGGGATTACTAACAGTGCTGCCGCCCCGACCTTGCGCGAATTATACATGAATATCAGGGCGGCACTGAGACCGACAAGGACAAAAACAATCCAGAATCCTGATTGGACATTTGGCAAATTCATCATGGCCGCGTTCCACTTGGTGTATCCCTGACCGATTGGCGCTGTCGTGATTTCTCCGTAGAAAATTGATGAATATAGCGACAGCATTGATTCCCCGGCGGCGGCAAAAAGAAGTGCCCCCAGAAACAACGCTCCCGGAACGGCGGTCAGATAAACCAGCAACTTTTTTCGTGTGGCGGTTTCCAGTTCCCTCCCTTTATCGATTATGTATTGCAGACCCATACCTGACAGCAGGGTTACACAGAATAGAAAAATAAACATAATGGTAGACGGCGCCCGCAACGATTTGACATTCGGTATCAGGTAGTAGAAAACTCTGAAAATCGGCGTCGTTCCTCCCAGCGCATAAACAAAGGCAAACAGCGCCAGCCCCCCAAAGAAAAGACTTTCCCGCTTTCTGAGGAAAAACACTCCGATCACGGCCAGAAAGAGCGAAATAACACCGGCATATTCTGAATTGTCCTTAAAGGCGTTCTTGCCCCAGTAATAATTGCCCTGTCCGCTGTTGGTCCCGCTGAACTCCGGCACCACCAGAGAAAACGCCTCCTCCTCGTTCATGGACCATGAAATCGCCCAATCATACCCTTTTTTGGTGTCGGCGCGCGGCGAATACTCCGTGGTATAAATGTAACCCGGGTAAAATTGAATGGCCGAGATCATCAGCCCGACCACCACCGCCGCGGCCAGCATTACCGAGGGTTTGGCAACCGCCGCGACCGAGCGGGTTTCCCGGTACCGAATGATCAGCTTGAAAATACTATACAGCGCGATCGCCCAGAGCGAATAATAGGACAACTGCGGGTGCGGGCTGAGGATAATGACGCCAATCACCAGTCCAAGCAAGGCAAAATTCAGAACCGGTTTTCGCTCGAAGGCTCGATTCAAAAACAGGATGGTCAGCGGGAACAGGGTCGTAACGAAAATCTTGCCGTCGTGGCCTGGCGCCACCAGCGACACCAGCAAACCGGAGAACATGTAGCCGGTCGCACTCACGGTGGACGCGATTCGTCCCAGACGAAACTGACGAGCGGTGAAGTACATGAAAATACCGGCCAGAAAAATGTGTAGCACCAGGTTGATCCCCAGCATCCGATAAAAGTTGCCGAAAAATTTCAACACCGAAAGGGGGTAAAAGATGTCGCCATGAAAAGCATCGATAAAAGGCATCCCGCCGAAAATATACGGATTCCAGACCGGCACCGTGCCGTGCGTCTGCACGTAGTCGACATAAAAATGGCGGAAAAAGATGCCGGCGTTAATGGTATCAGAACCGTATAGCATCAAATCGGAGAAGAGAAACCGGCCGAAGAGTATCACCACCCCTACCAGCAGAATAGCTGCGACCACCGGAAAGTAATACCGATTGCCTTCCGGATTGAAGCCTGACGATGTCCGGATTATTTTCGCCTTTGGCTTCTGCAGCGGTCGTTTTTTCCTGCTCATGTCAATTCTTCGACGGCGCGCATGTTCGAGATTTTCAAGGCCCGCGACGCAATATCAATCCCGGTCCCCGCTCGATCCGATAAGCTTGTCGATTTTCTTGCGCACCGCCCCCATTTCCTCCCGGAGGGCCGCCAGCGATTCCGCGAGAAATCCCAAAATGAAAAATCCCATTCCCAGTCCCGATAGCAGCAGGACCAGATATAGCAGCGGCCGCTGACCTTCACCGACTATAAAGCGCAGGTAGATTGCGTACAGCCCGACCAGTATCCCGATAACAATGAAAAAGGACCCGATAAGACCGAAGAACAGCAGCGGCTTTTTCAAAAAGGACAACTGCGCTTTAACTGCGAGCATATCCAGGACTCCCACCGGAATCCGCCATATCGAGAATTTGGATTTGCCCCATTTACGTTCGTACAACGGCATCCTGACCTCGGCAATGCGGTGACCTTTATCCGCCGCCATGACCACCAGATAGCGATGCCAGTCGCGGCGCAGGAACATGTCCTTAACCACGTCGGCCTTAAAGGCTTTGACCGAATTGAGGTCGTGCACCTTCAATCCGAATATCTTGCGCGACAGGAAATTATAGATTCCGGAAACGATGCGCCTTTTGTATTTACCCTGTTTCCACCCTGTTGACACATCAGCCCCCTCAAAAAGCGGTTTCACCAGTGCCGGAATATCTTCAGGTCGATACTGCAGGTCGGCCGGATAGAATACGTACAACTCTCCCGACGCCAATGAGAAGCCGGTCTGAAGCGCTTCGGTCAATCCGAGGTTATACGGGTGCCTAGCATATTTGATAAAGGGATAAGATTCGGCCGCCTTGATGATTTTCCCGTAGGTTCCATCATCGGAGCCGTCATCGATCAACACCAGTTCGAATCGCAGTGGCGATTTCTCCACGAGTTCGCCAAACTGACGGCAGAACTCGGATATATTGCCCTCCTCATTATAGGCCGGAACGATGACGGAAATCAGACTACTCAACCTGAACCGAGTCCTTTATTTGATACAGTTTCTCAATACTTGCCGCGAGAAATTTCGAGGTCGGATTATATTTCCTCGCCAGTTCTGCCTCTCTTATACCCTGCTCGGCAAGAAAGTAATCCCTTGTCTCTGCAAACACTCCAATATAGAACACTGCCATTTTAAAACGCAAGTGAAAATCCGTCGGCGAAAACTGAAGTGCCCGCTTAAGATAAATCTCCGAGAGAGAGTACTTTTCCATGGTAAAAGCATCAATGCCAATGGCGAGATTGGCGCTCAGGTTCTGCGGATACTCCTCCAGATATTGCTGCAAATAAAACTGCGCCGAATCTCCCTGGTTCAGCGCCCGAAAATACCGAAATAGCTCAAAGTCGGAGAGATGGTAACTGTTGGCGGTCACGTTTCCGGTGGCCCCGGCGACCCGATAGAGCTTGATTACGCGATTGGTTATCCGGTACTCGGTGACGAACGGCGAATTATCCAGAATTCCGGGGTAATCCTGGCGGGCCGATTCCTCGTTTGCCTTGTCAAGCAACAGGTGCGTGATCGGATACCGCCGGAAAAACGCGGTATCCACATTTGCAACGCCAAACATATGAATGAAATTGCGCAGCCTGTTATCCTGGGTTAATCGGGCCGCATATGGCCCGGAGATAACAGCCTCGGGCGAAACCACTGTGGCTAGATCTTGCGCCGCCGCAACACTCGTAACCGAAACCGACGAGTTCCATTTGATATAGCGGTAAATATTCGGCGCCGTCCCGACCAGAAGGGCAATGGTCAAAAAACCCATAATCGCCCACGCGGGCGGCTTCCGGAATATAAACGGGGCGTATCGTTTCAGCACCACCACCGCAAGGGTTATCAACAGTGCCAGGACGTATATCAACACGTCGTATTTATAATACGTGCTCACCTTAATCGACGATTCGAGGGCGTTCACCAGAACCTGGAAGACCGGAATCAACAGCCAAATATACAGCAACGCCGGGAAAATCTTCGACATTTTAAGCGGCACAGCCGGTCCGCGGTCGGTAAGGATATTTGCCATCAGGATTCCGGCCAGCGCGCAAACCGGGTAAATCAGCATTGTCTGGTAACGCAGCGGGCGGTAATTCCAGAGCATCAGGGCACCGTATGAACCAATCACCAACACTATCATGAAAATCATTCCGGGATTAATTCCGTACAATCTGTTTTTCCAGCCTTCCCGGGTGCAGGCACGATAGAAAAATATCAGAATCATTCCCCAGGCCAATAGCGCCGGAGCCGGCATTTTCTGGAACAAATCACTGGTGGCTCCGAAGGTCATATATTTATACATAAAGAAATCGAGCGATTTCAAACCATCCGGGGAACCATACAGCGCCAGCGCCTGCTCCTGCAAATATCCCTCCACCGAGGCCGTCATCGGACGATAGCTCCAAAAAAACCACAATCCCGCCAGCGCGAGAAAGCCCGCCCAGAAGACGGCGTAGCGCCGCAGAAAAGACCCCAGCTTATCGCGATAATCATGGAAGTACTCATACAACATAAAGCAGGCAAACGGCAAAATGTAAATCAGACCGATCATTTTGCTGAAAAAGATGCCGACGCCCATAAAAATCCCGGCCAGGAAAGCCGGGATAATCCGCCGCGAATGCACCAGTATCGCAAGAGCCAGCGCGGTGAAGAAATTCATACTGTTTTCCAGAAACGGATACCGCCCGAAGAAGATTTGATTGTAATCAAATGCAATAAAAAGCAGAAAGAACAGGGCCGCGAGATTTCCCGCCAGTCGCCGCAGAACGAAAAAGTACAGCATGATGGTGGAAAATGAAAACAGCAGTCCTACTATATTGGCCTGAACATACCCGACTCCGGCAACCAAAAAAACCAGATAAGACAACAGCGTTATGGCTGATTTGAGAAAGAAAACCAGACGGAAATCATGCAGGGGATTGAGATCGCCCCATAATACCAGGTTCCGGGCAAAGGAAATATATTGTGCCGGATCAGTGTACACCGCAGAACTATAAGCCAGATCAATGGGCGGATCGGCGTCCAGATGGTTGATCCGTGCATAAAGCGAAATCGCCACCAGGATAACAAAGGCGATTGTCTCAGTTCTCGGTGACAAGAGTGTCCTGATACTCTTCCCCAAAAAACTCCCTTATTTTGCCCGAGATATACTTAATTTGATCGCTGCGCAATTCCGGGTACATCGGCAACGACAGGATTGTCTGCGCCAGCTTCTCGGTTACCGGAAATGAATTACGCGCCATGCCGGCCTCGGTATATGCTTTCTGCTGATGAACCGGAATAGGATAGTGAATCAGGGTCGGAATACCGTTTCTTGAAAGAAACTGCTGGAGTTCGTTGCGCATATCTGATTCAAT
Organism: Candidatus Zixiibacteriota bacterium; assembly: GCA_020343475.1. Classification (GTDB taxonomy): domain Bacteria; phylum Zixibacteria; class MSB-5A5; order GN15; family PGXB01; genus JAFGAL01. Next base: position 2,116,372 of record CP070796.1, on the reverse strand, counting down.
GACAAACAGATGATACACCTGATAGAAATGCTTGAGTTCCGGGGGCAACGTGACCGGCAGGCCGCTCAGCTCCTCGCGATATTTCGCGGCGATCCGATTGCGGCGGCGGTTCCAGGCGTCCAGATGCCTTAATTTCACACCAAGCACCGCACCCTGGATACCGTCCATTCGCGCGTTATAGCCAAAAAGGTCATGAAAATATTTGCGCTCCGATCCATGGTCCCGCAGCCTGCGGATTTTCCTCGCCAGCGCATGATCCGAAGTCACAATTGCGCCGGCTTCCCCGAAGGCCCCCAGATTTTTCGCCGGGTAAAACGAAAATGCCCCTGCAATCCCGTAGGAGCCGGCTGGTCGGTCTTTGAGCCGCGCGCCATGAGCTTGGGCGGAGTCCTCCAGCACCAGCAGGTCATGCCGCTCCGCAATAGCGTTGATTTGATCCATATCTGCCATCAGGCCGTACAGATGGACCGGCATAATCACTCTGGTTTTCTCCGTGACGGCTGCCTCAATCCGGTTAATATCAATCAGCCGGGTTACGGGATCGGCATCGATCAGCACCGGGGTCGCCCCGGCCTCAATAATGGCAGCCACAGTGGCAATAAAGGTATTGGCGGCGGTGATGACCTCGTCGCCGGGACCAATTCCCAATGCCTTGAGTGCCAGCAACAAAGCAGATGTTCCCGAATTGACCGCGACCGCCTCACGGCAGGCACAGTACTCGGCGAAGGCCTCCTCAAAGCGCTTTACCGATGGTCCCAGAATATACGCGGAATTGGTGAAAACCTCCGCGATGGCGCGATCAATATCTTCTTTGATCGAAAGATACTGCGCCCGTAAGTCAACGAAATTGATTTCCATAAGTTATTGCCTTGCCAAAAATTTCCAAAAAAAATAACAAACCGGATGGCCCAAGTCAAGAGCAGGTTGCAACCTTCGCTCAGTCCGCCGTCCGGGCCTGTCATATCTCGCACCGCCCTGCCGTGCACAATAAGGCCCTTGAAAGATAGTGAATCACATCAGTCCACGTTTTCCGGGGTAAAACGGAAAAAAATCCCCCGGAAACGTGTTTTATTTGGTGCGTTCAATAGTAACCTGCTGACCATTTTTGCATACCTTTCTTTAATGGTCGTGGGGCCCCCTGACTCCTTGCAGGGATTCCTCTTTTTACCGGTCAGTCGATATTGCGGAGAAGGATTCTCCGCGCACCCACAGTCAGGTCACTGCTTCCTTGACAAAGGATCATTACCGCTTTAGTTTAATTGTTTTATTATTTATGATGTCCCATATGGAGAGCAGGGTGTGAACGTACGACTTATTGCTGAAGGTGAAGCGGAGGCCTGTAACGATTTTTATAACCGCATCTACGGCAAAAAAAGAAGCCTCAGGCAATGGAAATGGGATTTCTATTCTACAATATATAATAATCCCCGGATTCCATTTGCGGTGGTCGAGGACGGCGGGAAAATTGTCGGGACCCAGGCCTTCATCCCGATCCGTATGATCGACGAGGATGGCGTATTCTGGACGGCCAAATCAGAAGAAACGCTGGTCGACCATAATTACCGGGGAAAGAAGCTGTTCGAGCAAATGTATCAGTTGCTGTTTGACTACGCCAACAAGAACGGGCTGGCTTATATCTGGGGTTTTACGCCCGCCACCAGGGCATTCAAGCGGCTTGGTTTTGTAATTCCGGCGGTCACCTCGCAGATCTTCTACCCGTTTTCCAGACGCTCAATTCCGCCCCTTCTTGAGAGAACAGGCAAAGATCCAGGGCTCGTAAAAAGCGGCCTGTTTGGTATCGGTTGCAATCTGGCACGAATGGTGTCGTCACTGCGCTTCGCGCTGAACAACCCCATGCGCGCCGGTTTCTCCGGACTCGAGCTACGTACCCTTGAAAGCGCGCCGGAAGATGCCGGGCATTTGTGCGAGCGCTTCATCAGGCAATGGGGCGGCGTCACGATTTATCGCGACACCGCTTATCTGCGCTGGCGAATATTCCAGAACCCGTACCTCCGGGCGGTAATGCGAGCCGCGTACGACGGTGATCAACTGGTCGGATACATAGCATACTCACTGGGCGACGACGGTATGGGGTATTTGGTTGACCTCATGATCGCCGTTTCCGAGGACAAATCATATGATGCAAACGACGTGGCGCGGCTGCTGTTGAGTGAGGCCGTTATCGGTACCAGGAACATGGGCGCGCATGCGATTCGCGGCTGGCGAGTCAATGACCATCCTTTCGACGCAGTGATTACGCGGGTCGCCGGAAGCCTCGGCTTTTATCACATCAGGAAAGGGCATGCGGTGGTGCTCTATTGCGCCAGAGATGCCGCAAAGAGAAAGGCATCCGATCAATTCGGCCGGTGGTTCGTCAGCAGAATTTATACTGAAGGAGTTTTCGGCTGATCATGACCCGCGCGGCCGAATACCTGTGGATACAGATCCGCGACCATGTCTCCCGCTTCTTTTCAAAAGAAGCGACGACACTCCTCGAAAGCAGCCGGATTATTTTTGCCTCCTACGATCAGGCCATGCATACCCGGCAGCCGGCAGTAGTAATCCCGATTGACATTCCCGCCCCGGTCGAGCCGAATACCCCGTACCGTGTTCCCTTCAATGGAACCCACCTGACCCCCTGGAATCCATTGCCGGCCCCCTCGCAGGGCGAGTGGCAGGCATTACCCGACGCATCGGCGCCGTTATGGTATCGGCATCAGGCCGGGACAATTACCCCGGCATGGAATCTATTCGCCAATCTGTTCGATCTGCTTACCTTTCGCGAGGAGCGGGAGTCGCAGGCACGAGACTGTCACGGTCGTTTTGTGGCACGATTCAGCCCGAGATACCGGGAGGGTTTGCTGGAGGTGCCGGCTTTCAACGAGGGTGCCGCTGCTTTGGTGGCAGCCTGCGCCGGGCTACGTCGCAACGGCAGTCCCGCATTTGATCTTGAGGACCTGGTAGGGCCCCCGGTTGCAGTGCTTTCGCACGACTGCGATATCCTTGCCGGAAATGACATCTGGACCCAGCTGATCAGAGCCCACCGGATAGTGCAACCGCTGAAAAGGGCTCGGCTGCCCCGGCCGGGTAACCTGTGGTGGATGATCAGCAATGCCATCCTGCCGAAACGTTTCTACTTCGACAATGTCACCGGCATGATTAACCTGGAAAGGGAATTCGGATATACCTCCAGCTTTTACCTTCTCAATGGAAGCGGCGGGCGCTACGGCGCCCGCAGCGGCTCGAAGCTTTTACCGGATCTGATTGAAGCTGTCCCGGAGCAGTGGGATATCGGTATGCACTATAACTACGACACCCATCTTCATCACGAGCGCTTCCAGACTCAGCTTGATGAGCTGAACGCGATCGTGCCGGGGGGAATCAAATGCGGGCGAGCTCATTACTTCCGGTTCGATTCGAAAAAATCACTGCCGTTTCTGGAATCGTTCGGAATAGAATGCGATGAATCAGCCGGGTATTCCGATCGCATTGGCTATCGTTGCGGTATCGGGGGATGTTTTCAGCCGTACGATGCGGCGTCGGGCAAAGCCCTCAATATTTACGAAATTCCGGCGGTAATCATGGATACGACATTGGTCGATCAGTACGGCGAGAAATCGCTCGCGAGGTTCCGGTATCTGATGAATCACTTAGGCTGTATCGGGGGGGCACTGAGCCTGATTTTTCATCCCGGGAATTTTCACAATCCGGAACTGCGCCGGATGCTGGGGATATATCATAAGTTGCTGATTGAATGCCGACAGCTGGAAGTGCAATCGCAGACGCCGCTGGCACTCGCAATATCCGCGTAAATTTGGGTGGCAGCATTACGGCTTCTGCCCGGAATAACTCCCATAATTGCCGGCGCGGTGTTACGTACTATAGAGAATGACTGTCAAATACAGGATATCACCAAATTGACATCGCCGATTATGTTGAAGTCTCCGGCATCAAACGGTTCAAAGGCGGAGCGGGCGCGTCCGCATAGAGAAAGTCAGTCAATTATGAAATATCAAGCAGAGTGACGAATCCATCGCTGTTGGCTTCACCATTGGCTTACACATAAGACCTTCGCAATAGAATCCGGAGAGGAAAGCGATCAATACATTTTAGGAATTTCCGACACGGACAATATGTATAACCTGCTCCCCGGTAACCCGAAGCATGAACCGACAGGACACCGGCTCCTTCCTCAGGCTGAAGCATAATTGTAGATTTTATGCACCAGTTTGCATAATTGTTACAAAATAGATCATTTTTATACAGGATCTCGGCAGGTTAAATGAGTATTCGGCCGTAGAATTCAGTGGCCGAGCCCGGCAGTACTCAACCCGTTCGGGGCCCTGAGATGCGATCTTAAATCATTATTACCGTGAGAATTTCATTGTGAAGGTTTTTCCACAAAAGTGTCAATAATTTCGTGCAGGATTCGTATTGAATATATCAATATTGCACAAGATTTGCTGTGATTAACCAGATGATTTATATAATGGGCTCGGGAGATAATTACGGGAAGGCAGAGAGACAATTTAAAAAGATGCTTGCAGATTTTTTTAATTAATGTATTTTGCCTTTGTCTTCATTTTGATGTTTTGGGTCAGGTACTACATATCACACTTATAATGACTATTCTGTCTAACAGAAGGAGGATTTATGATCAAATGGATTAGCCTGCTGGCGATGTCGGCAGTATTGCTGATCGCGGCCCTGGGCTGCCAGGATGATTCAAATCTCCTGGATTCCCGGAGCCTGGGTTCTGCGCCGTATTCACTCGCAGCCGCCCTGGTGATTCCGGAAGGGGCAACCATCACGTCCGCCACCCTGTACCTTTGGGTTTCCCAGGCGCCCGGCCAGACCGTGAACGTGCACATGGTGACCGCTCCCTGGGAAGAAATGACCGTCACCTGGGATAATTTCGGCGGTAGTTATGACGCCGCGGTACAGGGTTCAATTACACCCACGATGGTTGATTGGTACACCGTTGACCTTACAGCGCTGGTAACAGCGTGGTTCGACGGCACCTATGAAAACTACGGCATCCTGCTCGACCAGGTAGAAGAGGTCTATCCCCGCACCGAATATCACAGCCGTGAAAACAGTTTTTATAATCCCTACTTAGAAGTCTGCTATACGACGAACGGGGACAGTGACTGCGAGGAACTTCCCGCCCTGGCTGACGCCTATATCTGGGAGCGCTTTCCGACCATGAATCTGGGTGACCAGCCGCTGTTGTACACCGGCTGGCAGTCAGAAACCAGTCTTGAAAAGCAATCATTATTGATTTTTGATTTGATTGTGGAACCTCCTTCCGAAGGGTGCACCAACACCATCGGATACTGGAAAAATCACGCCGGGTTCGGGCCGCAGGACGACATGGTTACGGCACTGCTCCCGATCTGGCTGGGTAATGACGGCGGCCTGAAGAGTCTCGCGGTCACCGACGCCGGCATCGCGGTGGATGTACTCAAGATGAAGACCTACGGCGATCCCTCGAATGGAATCACCAAACTTTACGCCCAGCTGCTGGGCGCCAAGCTGAACATTGCCAACGGTGCCAGCTACGGCGACGTTGCAGATATTATCTCTGATGCTGACGACTTTTTGGCCGACCACGATTATATGGATTGGGCGGGACTCAGCGAGGAGCAGCAGGAGATGGTTCTGGACTGGATGGAGATGCTTGACGATTACAACAACGGAGATATCGGCCCCGGCCACTGTGATGATTTTGTCAGTGCCACCGGAGGCACTTGGTTAGCGAAGTAATCTCTGGGCGGTACATCGATTAAGATCGATTTGCCCGCGGATTGAAGAATCCGCGGGCTTTTTTTTGAGATATCCCTTCCGCAATCCGGCGCGAATAAAAAAAGCGGAAGGGGTGGGAATCGAACCCACCGGAGACGGCATTACCGCCTCCCCACGGTTTTGAAGACCGCAAGGGCCACCAGACCCTATCCGCTTCCATCGGCAATATACGCAAGATCTTACGACATATCAAGAATCGGCTTGCATATTCACTGCTAAATTCCGGCTAAGTGATATATAATGCACAAAAAATACAGCGCGAACGCCCGGAAGGAGAGATTCAGAGTGTCAGATTGACCGCACCGGCATTTCGAACGGATCGTCGATGAGGATATTTTCCCTGACGGAAAACGCCTCGGCGTATTTCACCCCGACCAGGTAACCGTAGTGCCGCGCGGAAACGGTCATAAATTCAAAGATATCGACTCCCGGCTTGTAAATCTCCTGCGCCTGCGGAGTTCCGTCGAACTGAGATTTGTATGCTGCGACGCTTTTAAGCTTGCGCTCAAACTGGCTGCTGACGTCGACAAAAAAAGAATGCCGCACCTCGCGAAACGATGAGGTATAAATGATCTTTCGCGGGCGGTGCGGTTCCCCCTCAATTTCAAGCTTTTTCAGCCCGGCCAGAAAACAGGCATCGTACCCCAGCTGACAGGCCGAAAGATGGTCGGGATGGCGTTGCACCCAGTAAGGCAGAATGACCATCGCCGGCTTGAATTTCCGAATCACGCGTGCAACGTTGAGCTTGTTTTCACGCGTAATCTCGACCCCGGCATCAGGTATGTTAAGATTACCGCGCCAGGACAGCCCCATTATTTTGGCGGCGTCAATCGAGTCGCGTTCCCGTTCTTGGGCGGTTCCCTTGGTGCCCATTTCCCCCTGCGTAAGGTCGAGCACGCCGACTTTCCTGCCGTTATCAATCAGCTTGATTATCGTCCCGCCGCAGGTAATCTCGACATCATCACGATGGGCGGCAATTGCCAGAATATCAAGGGCCGGATCAGGTATTGAGGATTTTCTCATAATAATTCTCGTATTCAGCGACAATCTTTTCAGAGTTAAATCGCTCTAACGCCAGCCGGTATGCGTCGGTTTTGAACCGCGCCAGTTTATCTTTATTCGACAGCAGCGCAACCGCGGCATCGGCCATCGCAGCGGTCTCTCCCACCGGAAGCAGGAAACCATTGACATTGTGCTCGATAACCTCCACCAACCCGGTCTCCACGGTGCCGATTACCGGGACACCGCAGGCCAAGGCCTCCAGCGCCGCCAGGCCGAACGATTCCTCCTCGGAGGGCAGCAGAAACAGGTCCGATACCGGCAGGACCGCCTCGATTCGGTTCTGATTGCCGAGGAAAGTCACCCGGTCCGCGAGATTTCGTTTATTGACCTGGCGCCGGGCGAGCACGGCGTCCGGCCCTTCGCCGATCAAAAGCAGGCGGGCGGGCAGCTTCTGCTGTATCCTGTCAAATATATCAATAACGTCGAGCAGCCGCTTGACCGGCCGGAAGTTGGAAATATGGGAGAGGACAAATTCATCCGGCCGTGCAAATGCATTGCGCTGGCAGCAGGGATCCATCCGCGGACTGAATCGCTCCTGATCGAAGAAATTATGCACCACTTGTATTTCCCGTTCGATTTTGAAGGTCTGCCTGGTTTCGTCGGCAAGATACTTCGAAACCGCGGTTACACCGTCGGAGGCGTTTATTGAAAAGCGGGTGATATCATAATAGGACGGATCGGAGCCGACCAGGGTAATGTCAGTTCCATGCAGGGTCGTGATTATTTTCGGCAGGGTGCACGTGATCAGCTGCTTGGCCAAAAAAGCGCAGGTGGCGTGCGGTACGGCGTAATGGACGTGCAGTATCTGCAATTCGTTCTCGCATGCCACCTCGGCCATTTTAGTCGCCAGTGCCAGGGTGTACGGGGGATGCTTGAACAGCGGGTATGCCGTCGTTTCGACACCATGGAAAAACAGATTCGGCTGATAGGTATCCAGTCGGAATGGCAGGGCATAGCTGATAAAGTGGATTTGATGACCGCGCACGGCAAGCTTTTGCCCCAGTTCCGTGGCAACGACTCCCGAACCGCCGGCCACCGGATAGCAGGTAATCCCGATTCGCATATTACTGGCGATATTCCGACAGGTAAATTATCTGGTGGTCGGTTGTCTCTCTGTCAAGCATCTCAAATATATGATCTACTATTTCAAAACCGTGTTTCGATATAAAATAATTTATGTTATAGGAACGTTCCTGGAGGTTATGGTACGGATACAGCGCGGAAGCAAGCCGGTAAATCTGGTTGCGCGTGGCCTGCATCTGCTTTTTGTGACGATCAAAGGTCTTCTTTTCGAGAATCTTAAGCGCATAATCGATCTTGCCCAAAACCTGCCGGGCCATTGGCTCCAGATTCTCTTCAAAGGTCAGAATATACCTGACCAGATCGTTGTAATCGGATTCCAGCTTTCCCCGGAAGGCATTGAACTTCTCCTCCATGTCTTCCGGGAAGGACTTCCCCAGAATGCGATTGACCAGCTGCTCAATGTCTCCGGTCAGGTCGGACAGTTCAAGCTGATGTTTTCGCATGAACTCTTCATGCCGTTTCTCAACAATGGTGGCGCTCGGACGAGCGAAATAATATGGCTGCGTCAATTCGAATAGCCTAAAGAGCTTTCCGATCTGGCAGAAATAGGCAATCTCCCCGGGGCCGCCGGCGTGCGCGACGACCGGAAACAGGTACGATTGCCAGACCGGACGGGTCAAGACGTCGGGAGAAAACAGCTCCGGATTACGTTCGATCAAATCATGCAGGCCGGGCAAAGCCAATCGTTTATCGCCGACCAGGTAGGTCTCATCGGCAAAATGGATCGGTCTGCGTACCGGATCATGATAAAACAAATGCACCGCCGTCAACTTTTTCTCGGATTGAACGTGATATCTGTCCATCGCCAGCGAAGTCGCTGTCTCTTCAAGAAGCGATTTTACATTGAAATAATGCTCCGCCACCCGCTGAAAGAAGCGCCGCGACAATTTTTTGACCTCAATGTCCGCCGGAGAGAACAAGATCAGCCCCAGATCAGGAAAAATATCGGCGAAGTAACGGCCGAAGGCGTTGGTCAGGTTAGCATCCATGCGATATGCCGCAAACAGCCGCTCATAAAGTTCTTCGGTGAAGTCGGTGGCACCGTAAGCCCGTCTCACGGAATCGGCGAAACGGTCGTAATCATCCTTATTGTCAAGAAAAACCTCGGAAACCGGGACGCCGGCCAATGACCGGGAGCTATAAACGAATTTTCCAGGTGAACCGTCGTCCTCGATATAATGAAAATGACTAACCTCGTCGTAATCGTGATCGTCGGCAGCCATCCAGAATACCGGGACCACCGGCCGATCGAACTCCATCTGCAGTTTCGCTGCCATCTTGACGGTGCCAATTGCCTTATACAGCGTTAATAAAGGGCCACCGAGCAGCCCGACCTGCTGCCCCGTGAATACGCACAACGCGTTGTCATTCCGGAGCTTTTCTATTGACGCGAGAGTCCCGGGTTTAGCGTTAAACTGCCGATTCTGACGGATCAGAATATCGCAGAGTTCATTTCGGCCCACCCGAGCGCTGCCAATCATGTCTGCCACATCAGCCGGTGATTCGGCGTATAGATATTTCTTCAACTCCGGCCTGCAACCGAGGAAGTCTCTGTACAGCTCGCTGTAATGGTACATGCTTACAGGTTTAATCAGTTGTGCTGGCACTTTCCAGGCTTTCCTTTCGCACCTCGACCGTTTCCCTCCCCTTGAAAAAGGCCACGATATCGTCAATAACTGTATAGACCACCGGCACCACCACCAGCGTCAATACAGTTGAGCTGGTCATGCCGCCGATTACGGCACGCGCCATCGGCGCCCGCAATTCGGCACCAGGGCCGATACCCAGCGCGATCGGCATTACGCCAAAAATCAGTGAAAGCGTCGTCATGAGTATCGGTCGCAGTCGGATCGGCCCGGCGATCAGGATGGCTTCGGTCCGCTCTACCCCACGATACCTATTCTGCTTGATAAAGTCAATGAGGAGAATGGCATTCTTGGTCACCAGCCCCATCAACATAATAATTCCGATCAACGAAATGATGGAAATGGAATCCCCCATGATCAGCAGCGCCACAATCGCCCCAACCAGCGAAAGCGGCAGCGAAAACATAATGGCAAAGGCGTCGAAAAATGATTCAAACTGCGAGGCCAGAAGCAGATAAATGAAGACCACCGCTAGAAAGAGCGCTTCGAATATATAGCCAAACGATTCCTCCTGGATTTCCGCGACACCGGTCTTGCCGATGTGGTAGCCGGGAGGAATGTCGATCTGCTGAACCTGTTCCATAATCTGATCGACAACTGTTCCGGCAAAGGCATCAGCGGCGACATTAGAGCCTACCCGCACTTCGCGCAGACGGTCGTACCGGTTGTATTCGCCGATGGCAAAGGCTTTATCAAGAGAGGCCACATACGAAAGCGGGACCAGAAACGACCGCCGACCTTCAACATCCTTATCACTGGCGACCAGCAGTCGGCCGACCTGGGCGGTGTTGGTGCGGTCCTCTTCCCTGAGACGGATCCGAACGTTATATTCCTTGTCCCCCTCTTTATATCGCGTGACAACATCTCCTTCAACCAGCGTCCTGATGGAGGAACCAATCTGATATACATTTAATCCCAGATCATTGGCCATATCACGATCGATGCTAACCTGGAGCTCAGGCTTTCCTTCCTGCAACGAGTTGTCCAGATCTACCACACCCGGAGTGCGGCGATAAATATCTTCCACCTTGCGGGTCAGATCGGTGAGAATATCAAGATTATTGCCTCGGATCGAGACCTCCACCGATTTGTTGGATCCCATTTGCTCGCCGCGACCGACGGAGTACTTGATTCCCGGAATCTGGGTAATGACCGTCCTGGCGCTGTCCATCATCTGCCTGGCCGAAAGCGGACGTTGGTCCTTATCCACCAGCTTGACAAATACCTGCCCTTCATTGACAGGATTCTGCCCCGAGCCGATCGTCGTAAAAACCAACTTGATTCCTTCAAAGCTGCTGCGCAGCAGGTTTTCAACCTCGAACGCCTTGGCAGAAGTTGTCTCCAGGTCGGTTCCCGGCGGCGTCTCCACGCTCATCGTAAACTCCCCCTGGTCGGTTTCCGGCTGAAATTCAACTCCTGCCAGACGGCCAAGATAAAGGGCAAGGATAAACGTCACACCTGCGAACAGCAGCACGATCCACCGATGGTTCAGGGACCACCTGAGAAGGAATCCGTAATAATGATTGACCCTGTTGAAGACGATATTCCAGGGGCGGATGGCTTTCAGGACGATCAAATACAAGCCATGCAGCCACCGGAAAAGGAAGAATGTGGGGGGCGGGGCGGTTTCGCCTTCCTTTCGCAAAAAGCGCGACGACAGCATGGGCGTCAGGCTGAATGCAATAAACAGCGAGACCACTACCGAAAATGCCACCGTCATCCCGAATTGGTAAAAGAATCGCCCGACAATGCCCTTCATAAACGCCACCGGAAGGAAAACCACCACGATCGAGAAAGTCGTCGCAGTGACCGCCAGACCAATTTCTTTGGTGCCGTTAAAAGCTGCCTTCATCGGGGATTCTCCCCCCTGCAAACGCCGAAATATATTTTCTATGACCACTATCGCGTCATCAATAAGCAGGCCGACAGCAATAGCCAGCGCCAGCAGAGACAGGATATTCAGGGTAAATCCGAGGGCTTTCATAAAGGTGAAAGTCGCAATTATGGACGCCGGGATCGCAATCGCGGAGATGATGGTGGAACGGATGTCGGCCAGGAACAAAAAGATCACCAGGACCGCCAGCAAACCGCCGTAGAAAATGTTCAGCAGGACCTCATGGATCGAATCTTCAATAAATGTAGACTGGTCGACAACAATGTCTATTCGCATGTCGGGGGGAAGAACCTGCCGAATTCGGGCCACTTCAGCCTTGATTGCCCTCGCAATCTCAACAGTATTGGCGCCTGACTGACGCGAAACGCCAAGGGTAATGGCGTCTTTCCCGTCAACCCGGGCCAGCGACCGCTGTTCCTCAACACCATCGACGACGGTCGCAATATCATACAGGTAAACCGGATGTCCATTCGGATTATCAATCGCGATATTGTTGAACTGGTCAACCGATCCGAGCTTGCCCATAGTGCGGACCAGGTACTCCTGATTCTTTTCATTGACCCGACCCCCGGGGATCTCCAGGTTGGCGGTTTGAATGGCGCTTCTGACCTTGTCGATCGAGATTTCATACGATTCCATCTTGTCAATGTCCAGAAAGATGTTGATCTCACGCTCAAAACCACCGACAAGAGTCACCGCGCCTACGCCGGGAATTGCCTCCAGCCTCTTTTGAATATCATCCATTATGTATTCGGTTATGTCGCGCAGGGGACGCTCCCCGGATATCGTAATTGAAATAATCGGTTCACTATGCGGATCAAAACGGGCAACGATCGGCTCTTCAATCTCTTGAGGCAGATCGTCCCGGATTGCGGCAACTTTCTCGCGGGCCTCCTGCGCTGCCTCCCGACCGTCTTTCTCGAGCATGAACTCGGCAAACACCAGCGAGTAACTCTCCTGGGATATGGAGGTCACGTGCTTGATACCCTCGATGGGATTGACAGCATCCTCAATTGGCTTGGATACGTCCGTTTCAACCGCTTCCGCGCTGGCGCCAGGATAAACCGTCTCGACGATCACAAACGGAAAGTCAATCTCCGGCATCAGGTCGGTATTCATGTCCTTAAATGAACTGTACCCCAGCACCACCAGGGCAACAACCATCATAACCGTGAAAACCGGACGGCGTATGGAGACCTCAGCCAGCTTCACGGCTCAATCTCCTCTCCCCCGGCGTTGACAAATCGTACCAGCTTGATTTTGGAGCTGTCCTGAAGATAATTCTGCCCCACCGTGATGATAGTATCGCCGGGATTGATGCCCGCTTGAATCATGGTCGAACCGTCGAACTCAATGCCCTTGGCAACCTCGCGAAGAATCGCTCGATCGGCGTTGACGACATACAGGTGGTCTTTCCCGCCCAAATTCAGTAACGCTTTCTGCGGGACAACGATAACGTCATGGAATGCCTCCAGAATAATATCGGCGCGGGCAAACATCCCGGGTTTGAATTGATGAGCAGGATTGTCGACCATCACCTCAACCTGAAACGAGCGGGTCACCGGGTCGGCTGACCGCGCCACCGTCACCACCTTCCCATCACCAACAACGTCCGGCATCGCCTCGACCAGAACGCGAACCCGGTCTCCGACGCTAAAGTAATTGATGTCGACGCTGTTGACACCGAGTTTCATTCGCAGGGTATCAATCGCCGCAACCGTCGCCACCTGCTGGCCAAGCCCGACATACTCACCGGGAGAGACGTCAATTGAGGTTACCGTCCCGGCAATCGGCGAGCTGATATCCACCAGCTGTTTGGCGGCGTCGAAATTGGCCCTGGCGACCTCGTAGTCGGTGCTGGCCCCGTCATATTGCGACTCGGAAATAGCACCCTCTTCATAGAGATATTTCATCTTCTTATAGGTTTTCTCGGCATTCTTAAAGACCGAATATGACTGCATATAATTTGATGTCGGACCGGAGCGATCAAGCCGAACCAGAACATTGCCGGTCGTAACGCCGTCGCCTTCGCTAACAAGCACCGCCTCAACCGCCTCGGAAATCTTGGCATGGATGACCGCCTGTTTCTGGCCCTCCAGCGTTCCGGTAAACGACTTGCGCAGCTCCTTTGAAACCGTGACCACTTCCTCCCCCTTGACGGAGATGATCTTCTCAACCGCCCCGGTATTAGATTGATTTCCTCCTGAACAGCTGCCCAGCAGGGCAATGCAAGCAATTGCCAGACAACCTGTAAATCCGCGACACCACATTATGCTATTCCTCTCTACAAAATCTCGATTCCGGTAGCTTTCTTCAAGGCCGATTTCGCAAGTCGGAACTGGTAGATCGCATCGGCCTCGTTGGTCCGGGCATCGGTCAAAGCCGTCTGCGCGGAAAGCACCTCCAGCAACGTCCCGACACCGGACTCATAACGTAAATTGGCGATCCGCAGTCCCTCTTCCGCCTGCGCAATGGTCTCCTTTTGGAGGTCAAGCGCTTTGCGGGCCTGGATTAATTTATCATATGCCTGCTCAACCTCGAGGCGAACGTCATCATACATCTGCTGCTCGGCCAGCATGGCCTGATAATAATCCACTTTTACCTTGCGAACCTCGCCGATGGTACGGCCGCCGTCAAACAGCGGGACACTGAGCAACAGCGAAGCCGTCCAGGTCTTGGAAACTTCGCGGTTTTCAAGCTTGAAGTCATCTGACGAGGCTGTAATATCATAACTGGTATTAAGACTGACCGTGGGGTAAATCCAGCTTGCCTTCGCGATACGGACCGCCTTGTCATACCCCTCTTTCTGAAGTCGCGCCTGCGCGATTTCAGGGCGGCTGTTCAGAGCCGCTGTGACCAGTGAATCCAGCATGGGCGGTTCAATCGCGGCGGTGTCGCCAAAATCGACCACAATGGCAATCGCTTCATCCAGCGAGAGTCCCAGAAACGACTTGAGGCTCTTTTGAGCAATATTAAGCCCTGCTTTGGCGGCCACCAATTGCGGCTCAAGATTGGCTTTTTCCACCCGGGCACGCAGCAGTTCAAACTCGGAAACCAGCCCCTGCCCATAGTACTTATCCACAACGTCGTAATTGTAACTGAACTGCTCGTACGCCTTTTCCAGCACTTCCAGGTGCGACTCGGCCAGAATCGCGGAGTAGAAAAGCGATTCCGCACTGTAAATGATTTCCGCCTCAATCTGCCGGACTTTTTCTTTGGAATACCTGTCGTAAATCCGGGCGACCTGCATCGCCGATCCAACCTTGCCGCCCACATACAATGGCTGCGTTAAAGACAGCGAGAGGCTGAAATCGTTGTTCAAACTGATCGGCACTTTCTCCCCGGCGAAGAAAAGCTCCCGCTCGGTGATATTGCGGGTGTATCTGCCATCAAGGCTCAACTGCGGCAGTGCCCCCGCTCGCGCCGCGATTATATCTCCGCGGGCACGGTCGAGCTCTTTTCGGGCCGCGAGAAACTGCCGGTTATACTCAAGTGCCAGTTTTCTCACCTGATCAACGGTCAGCACCGTTTCTCCGGCGGCAATACCGGCAGAAAGGACCAACACAAGCAGCAAGATCACACTTTTTTTCTGCATAGCCAATTCAATGCCACCTATTTCATACGCAAATATAGCCCAAACAGGTTGACCAGTTCATCGCATATCTTTCGAATGTCCTCATGTTTCTGGTGCAGCCGTTGCTGTACAATCATACCATTAATCACTGTTCCAAGAAGATGAACGATAATGACGCTTT
>CP070796.1:2094090-2101027 GCA_020343475.1 Candidatus Zixiibacteriota bacterium | reverse complement strand
GAGAGTGGGAATCGGGAACCCGAAAAATTTGGCAGCTTCCAGAATAGTTGTGCCTTTTTCAACAGATAAACTTATACCGTTAATATTAATATTAATCATTTAACTAACCTTAACCTTCGTTGAAAACTGAGCGTTTTTTTCAAGATCTATTTGAGTGAACTCCAAATCGCATCTGAGGCATCTTCTCGCCTCGCAAATAGCTTCATCTTTTGACAATGTAAATTCCACCTCGTTAAAACTGGCGACCCGCTCCGCTGCCCGTGTATGTTTGATTTCAGTCCGGTTTTCGGGAGCTTCACCCTTCTGATATGCATCGGACGGCTCAATATAGACGTGAGGCAAAATCGGCGCAGCAATCAGTTCCGTTTTTTCATCACGCAGAAAACGATCAATCATTTGTGCCGATTTTTTTCCATCGGCGATCGCATTGATAACCGTATCCGGCCCGCGTAGAACATCGCCCGCGGCAAACACGCCGGATATATTGGTTGCCAGGGTTGCCGGATTTACTTGAATCGTATTCCATTTTGTCAGCTCAATTACATCCTTGCCGCCCGAAATATTATTTTCAATTCCGGTATCTTCACCTATTGCAACAATCAATGTGTCCAGCTCAAAAATATGATTACTTCCATCGATCGGTACCGGCCTACGTCTACCGCTGGAGTCGATATCACCCAATTCATTCTTGATACATTCAAGAGAGGTCAGTTTGCCGTTTTCGGCAATTACCTTTGATGGTGATACTAAAGTAATAATATTGGCACCCTCATCTTTAGCCGCCTGAATTTCCTCGCTAAATGCCGGCATTTCTTCCTCGGTTCTTCGATAGAGTATAGTCACACTCTCGACATCTTTCTGGCGAATTGCGATTCTGGCGGCATCGATTGCTGAATTCCCTCCACCGATAACTCCGACCCGTCCCCGGGCAAGCTGATCACCTTTCAAATTGAATGCCTTAAGGAATTGTATTGATGGAATGATTCCTTCAACATTCTCATTTTTGAGTCTAAGCGGTCTGCTCTTGTGCGCACCAAAAGCAAGCAATATTGCCCGATAATCCTGCTGAAGTTTTTCCAGCGTGATTTCGCTGCCAAAGACGGTATTGCATTTTATTTCGATATTATCATTCAGAAGAGAATCGATTTCTTTTGTAATGACATCTTTGGGAAGTCGATATGACGGTATTGCACAATAAAGCATTCCGCCCGGTCTATCCTCAGCCTCAAAAACGGTAACCTTGTACCCTTTCAGTGAAAGATAATGTGCAGCGGTGATTCCGGCCGGGCCGGAGCCGACAATGGCAACCCGGGGCGGCTCTCCATCTGTCCATTTCGATTTATCCGGTTTGAATATGGACGGGTCAACCTGATCGGTAACGAATCGTTTAAGCGCCCGAATGGCTATCGCATCGCCTCCGGAAGTTCCTGCCCGGCATTTTTCTTCGCATGGATGGTTGCAAACCCGGGCACAAACGGACGGAAATGGATTGGCCTCGCGGATTACCATGTAAGCCTTTTCATATTCGCCTCGTTCGATATGCGCCACATATCGCCATGCTTCGGTTCCGACCGGACAGGCCGATTGGCACGGTGCGCCCACCAACTCCTTGCAGACGAAGGCGTCGCACCGTTTATCAATTATGTGTCGCTCAAACTCCTCACGAAAATAACGAAGATTACTGAGGATGGGATTCGAAGCCGATTGCCCCAGCCCGCACATGGTGGTATCCCTGACAACAAGGGCTAACTCTTCTAATAGATCGAGATCGGCCGGAGTAGCCTGACCCTTTGAAATATCATCAAGAATTTCATGCATTCGCTGGGTTCCCTTACGGCAAGTAAAACATTTTCCGCATGATTCATCTTTAAGAAACGCCATAAAATACTTGGCCACATCCACCATGCATGTATTCTCATCCATGACAATCATGCCGCCAGAACCCATAATCGAGCCTGCCTTGGCCAGACTGTCATAGTCAATTGACATGTCGAACAAGCGAGCCGGGATGCAGCCCCCGGAGGGCCCCCCGGTTTGTACCGCCTTTATTTTGGCTTCCCTAACGGGACCGCCGCCAATATCATAGACAACTTCGCTTATCTTTGTTCCCAGCGGCACTTCGACCAGTCCGGTATTTCTGATTTTTCCGACCAGCGAGAATATCTTTGTGCCGGTATTTCCCGGAATACCGATTTTGGCATATTCATTTCCACCGCGGTTAATGATTACAGGGATATTAGCCAGGGATTCAACATTATTGATGCAGGTCGGATGTCCCCGCAGTCCCTTTTCGATCGGATAGGGAGGTCTCTGCCGGGGTTCACCCATCATATCTTCAATTGATCTGATAAGGGCGGTTTCTTCGCCGCAGACAAATGCACCGGCTCCGCGAAATATCTCTATGTCAAAGTCGATACCGGCTCCCATAATATTCTCACCCAAAATACCAAGATCACGGGCCTGTCTCAAGGCTATTAGCGAGTGTTTTATGGCCAGTGGATACTCGCCGCGAACATAGATAATTCCTCTGGTGGCTCCAATGGCAATGCCGGCTATCAGCATACCCTCGATTATGGCATGAGGATTACCTTCCAGAAGACTGCGGTCCATGTATGCCCCGGGATCACCCTCGTCGGCATTGCAGATGATGTATTTCTGTTCGTTATTTTTTCCGGACGAGTGGGCAAATTCCCATTTCTTTCCGGTTGGAAAACCGGCGCCGCCGCGACCTCTCAATCCCGATTTAATGACCTCGTCAATAATCCATTTCGGGTTAGGGTCGGACAATACCTTCTCCGCCGCTGCATAACCGTCCTGTTCGATATAATTAAGAATTCTTATGGGATCGAGATTTTCATTGTTACCAAGTATAGTTCGCGTCTGTTTCTTGAAGAAGGCAATATCATTCTGGTTGTGGTAACGTTTATCATCACGGGAATCCTTATATATGAGGCCATCATCAACATAGCCTCCGATTGCCGAATCTATGACTCTGGGAACATCTTCCATATTCAGTTTCGGATATAGATGACGGCCCGGCTGTACCAATATAAATGGATCCATTTCACAAAATCCCTGGCAGCCGGTAATCCTGACGGCAATTTTCTCTTGCAGCCCCTTTTCTAATATATATCTTTTGATGATTCTTATGACGTCATTCGCGCCACTTGCCTGTCCGCCGGTTCCGGCACATATTACCAGTGTCGGTTTTTCATATTCAGTATCTTTTTCACTTAAAATGCGCTGGCGAAAATCGCGAAATTCATCAACATTCAATAGCCTCTTCATTTATTGATATCTCCTTTTGGCAGGCAGTCATTATTATTAACCGAGTATTGCCCCGCCTAAATCGAGCATATGTTCTTTGCATCCACGGCGTGAACAAATCTGAACCACTCCGCCGCCGCGAACAATCATCGGTACCATCGGTGCCTCGCACTGATTACAAGCGGTTCCTCCAATAAGTTCGGCATGACAGTGAGGGCAAAACATTTGAACGACTGTATCGGGCGGGATTTCATGTTCGGAATCAACATTATCACTACCGTAAACGCTGGATAAGGTAAGCCGGCCATGTTTGTTACCGAATGATACCGTCACGCGAACAACCGGATGACCATCCATAATATGCCGCGGATCCATGAGACTGTGATTGCATCGGGCGCAGCTTACTTCAAGAGGAATCAGCCGCTGATCGGAATCGATTTCTAAAATATCAAATCCTTCGCGAGCCTTTTCCAAAATGTTCTTTACCCTTGATGTCTTCATTTTTGAGAAATAATGTCCATCCACCACTGCCACCGGCCCGAGGGCACAAGCTCCGAGACAATTGACCGTCTCCAGTGTAAATTCTTTGTCTGCGGTTGTCTCGCCGGCAGAAGTGCCCAATTCCTTTTCAATTTGTTTTGCTACAGCCTGTCCGCCGCGAACATGACAGGCTGTACCAAGACAGACAGAAACAAGATGTCTGCCGCGGGGCTTAAGGCTAAAGGACTTATAAAAGGTGGCGACACCATAAATATCAACAAGCGAGCGACCGCTGCTTGCAGAAAGATCCCGCAGGCTCTCTTCAGGAAGATAACCGAACCTGGCCTGTATATTTTCCAGGGTGGCAATCAAAGCTCCGTGACTACTGATCGGATTGCCTGTTGGTGTGCCCTTATCGTCTTCATTCATCACTTGACACCTTTCATTTCAGCCATCACCAATTCCACCAATAGCAGTGGTCTATTTATATTCTTCGCAATGCCAGACACCCTCATCAGGTCTTGGCAGCGAGCAATTTTCTCTGTTCTCGCAGTTTACGCACAGCCCCTTGCTGGGGAAATCGTCCGACTTCCTCTCGTGCGATTCTGTCAGATCGATGACAATGCCGGAATCATCAAAACCATTACCCTTTATTATGGAGGGGGTGAAATCATCAAACATGTCGCAGTATACAGCATCAAAACCGCGTCTCGAGCGGTAAACGCAGTCAAGCGCGTTATTGCAGGTCAGGCAAAGGCCGGTTCTTTTTATTTCGAGAGCCGCTGGCATATTTTATCCTCCTTTATGATTCTCTTTGAATTATCCATTCGCCTGAATTTATTTGGGGATATGCCTGACCCTGCAGTTGAACCAATATCTCAAAAAACTAACATTTAGGAGTTATTAAAGCAGAGCAGACATATCCCTCATTATAAATCACCGCTTTTTTCGCCTTCATCGATACTCTTTCATGACGGCTCAATTGTATTTATTTCGCTCTGATTCAGAAGGGGTATCAACTTATATGCCAAATATGGACAACGCCCGAGAACTCGTGAAAGGCTTTTATGATTATCGGATATTGCTGTTAATCTGATGTGATTTTGCAGGTTAGCCATATATATATGTCGAGTCGAAATTCACCTGCGGGATATGTGCTCAGAAATAGGATAAGGAAGCGGGGAAATATGAACCAGTGGGGAGAAATGCCCCGATTTGATTCCAAATAAAGGCTCTTAAATGTCTTCCAGTTTTTTGCGAAGTGTTTTGCGATCAATTCCAAGTATTTTTGCGGCGCGCGATTTATTGCTGTTAACGCTGGCCAGAACATTTTTTATATATTCGGCCTCGGCTTCCGCGAGCGTTTTGTCAAATCCGGCCTTCTTCTGAGCTGAAAACCGCATCAACGACGGCAGATCCGGAACATCAATAATATCTCCGTCTATCATTACTACCAGCCGCTGCATTAGATTTTCCAGTTCCCGCACATTGCCGGGCCAATGGTAATTCAAGAAAACATCAATCGCCCTATCTGAGAATTTCGGGGGCGGTTTACCTGATTCATCCGCATATTTACAGGCAAAATGCTGGCATAATGGCAGAATATCACTTCCTCTTTCTCGAAGCGGAGGAACATTTATTGCAAGAACCACAAGACGGAAATATAGATCTTCGCGCAGCGTTCCTTTTTCAACCAGCTTAAGTAAATCCTTATTTGTAGCAGCAATAATCCTGACATCCACTTTCCGAATCCGATCCGTGCCAACCATGCTGACTTCCCTGTCCTGCAGGACGCGCAGAAGTTTTACCTGCATGGCCAGACTCGTTTCACTGATTTCGTCGAGAAATATCGTTCCTCCCTCCGCCGTCTGAAAGAAACCTGCCCGGGATTCAGTTGCACCCGTAAAGGCGCCCTTAACATGGCCGAATAATTCACTCTCCAATAAACCCTCCGGGATACCGCCACAATTGACCGGAACAAACGGCGATGATGCTCGACGGCTGTTATAATGAATGGCTCTGGCAACCAATTCCTTGCCGGTTCCGCTTTCCCCGGTAATCAATACCGATGCTGCCGTTGAAGCCGCCTTAAAGACCGCCTTATAGACAGCGCGCATTGCCGGCGATTCACCGATTATACCTTCAAGCGGGGGGAAGACAGGCCCGGATTCGATCTCCACTGCCCGGCGCGCATGCAGTTTCTCCAGAGCTCGTTCGACAGCTCTCAGCAATTCTTCATCGGTAAACGGCTTGGCAAGATATTCCTCAGCTCCGATTTTTATGGCCTTCACCGCACCTTCAACCGTGGCATAGCCGGTAATTATGATAATTTCAGTATCCTTAAAGTTGGCTCTTACATGGCGCACCAAATCGAGTCCGCTTACCTTCGGCATTCTTAAGTCCGATATAACCAGATCAACGGCAATCTCGTCCAGGAATCCAATCGCCTCGGTGACGCTGCTAGCGGTAAACACTTTAAAGCCCTGTGAAGAGAGATTCCGTTTTATTATCTCCAGTGTGTCGGGTGCGTCGTCAACTACCAGGATTGATGATTTATTCATGCTCGTGATTATCCTCCCCGTCGGAGATTATGTCTTCTGAGACCTTTATAGGAAGATTTATGACAAACTCCGTTCCTTTCCCCGGTTTGCTCTTAACATTCACCGTTCCCCCATGGGATGTTACTATACCGTGAACCACGGCCAGACCTAAACCGGTCCCTTCGTTAACATCCTTCGTTGTAAAGAAAGGTACGAATATTTTCTCGAGGATATCCTTTTTAATGCCGGTTCCGTTATCGGCCACCGAAAATGTAACGCCGGCTTCGTGTCCTTCGGTCCTGATAGTAATTGTTCCTCCTTTTGGCATCGCCTGTATGGCGTTGACCAAGAGATTGACAAGAACCTGATAAAGCTGGCTTTTATCAACCTCTATTTCAGGCATATCGGTGCCAAGCTTTTTGACCAGTTTTATACCGGCCTTGGCACATCTGGATTCAAGAAAGTATAAGCCGTCCTCAATAATCTCGTTCAGGTTAGTAAATACCTTTCTCTGGGGTGATTGCCGGGCGAAGAGCATTAGCTTTCTAACAACTTCACGGGCATGGAGCGATGCTGCTTCAATTTTGCCGATATCTCGAATCACCAGATCCGGCGAATCCAGTCCTTTTCTGGCTAATTGGGCAAATCCG
>CP070796.1:2090867-2093990 GCA_020343475.1 Candidatus Zixiibacteriota bacterium | reverse complement strand
CATTTCTGATGGGCCCATAGACTGCCCCAGAATAGAAACCATCGATTTTTTTGTGGCTCTGACCCAGGAAGCATATGATAAACACGTTAAGGATTTAAGCCCAAAGGGTGTTTTGGTAACGGACGCGCATGTCCGGACCTGCGACGCGGCCGGAGAAAAGAAGGTCTTTTCAGTTCCCTTTATGGAGATTGCGGAAAGGGAATGTGCCCGGCCCGCAATGGTCAACATTGTTGCCCTCGGCTTTTTCGCCGAAATGAACGATGTCATCGACAAAGACTCAATTCGGCAATCGATTCTGGGCCGCATTCCCAAATTGTCCGAGGAAATTTATCTGAAGGCGTTCGAAGCGGGTCTGAAAGCCGCCAGACAATTCGGTAATTGAATGTGTAGCCGCTACTGTTCCTTTATGCCCAACTGCAACCGGCAATCGAAATACTGTAAAAAGACGTTTGTATTGAGATCCTTTTCCGGCCGCAATAGTGAGAGGGTTGAGTTTCCATGAAGGACCATTTAACTCGCCTGACTGAAAGAGTAACGACGCTGGGCAATTACAATCGAAAATATCTTCACATCATCTCCAGCAATATCGAAAAGTTGACCGCCTCCCTGGAGCAGCGCGGCAAGCGCGACAGGGTGCATCTGTGGAATTATTCTCAGGAGCTTCCCGGTGAGATGGATACCATCCTTAATATCGCCTCTGACGAGGGGGAGAAACTGGATTTTCTCGGATGCTATTTCGCCCTGCAGTTTCTGCACATGAACCTGCGCCTGGTAGATATTGTCAAGCTGGAACTTGCCACCAGTCCCGATCGCTCACAAACCGGAAAAAAGCTAATGCTGGAATCGGGGCGGATGTTCCGACATCTGACGAAGTGCTACATGGAGCGCCTGCTTGACGTGTTTCTCGAGGGTGAGCGCAAGCCGGAATTCGTCATGCTGGGGGTTGGCACCCGTTCCGATCAGGATGATATTGATCTTGGCATTGTCCATAAGGAGCCCGGCAATGCTGCGAGTCTGAATCGCGCCATTGGCCGACTGGCGAGCGAGATGTTCAAGAAAGCCAACCGGCTTCACTTCCACCTCTCTGAACATGTTGGCGAGAACACCTTCAGCGCCGCAATTGAACAGTATGAGGAAATTCTGGACAAGGGCAATTATGATTTTGTCATTGTCGCCGAGATGCTCGGCGCAGCAATTATTTTTGGAAGCAATCCGCTCTATGAGCAATTCAGGGCGCGGGTGACACGCCGCTTTTACTATAATCCGAAGAGCAAGGATAATCGATATCACGAAAGCTACCTGCGGGGCATTCTGGGGGAGATCAACTCTCTGCTGACGCGCCTGAAGCCGACTGAAGCGATTAATCCCAAGGACGACGCTCTGCGGCCGATCAAAAGCCTGCTCTCGGCCCTCAAGCTGGTGTACGGAATTGACAAGGTCAACGCCTGGAACATTATTGATGAACTCAGAGAAAAAAATCCAGAACGCCAATCTCAGTACATCGAACTTGACCGGACCCTGAGTTTCTTCGAGCTGTTGCGGCATCTGTATCAAATTATGGTCGCCCAGGACGAAGACATATGCCTCAGTGAAACCGGCGTGGACCTTATGCTGGCCAAAATCGCCGCGATGCTTGGTTTCGAGAAAAAGGGAGTGGTCTCTGCCGAGGAATTTATGCTGGTTATCTACTATGAATTTCTTGGAAAATGCACCAATGCAATCGAGCTTTTGACCGGCGATTTGAAAAAACATTTAGGGGAGGTAAGCGTTTTCAGGCCGATTTTTTCCGGGGAAATCCACCACAGGATTGGCTTTAAAGGAAACCTCGCCGTTGATTTCATACGGGCCTCGACCTTTGTCAAGGGAATCACGTACTGGGACGATTTCCAGGAGCGACTCCGCGATGAAGACCGCAACTTCTATGACGAGTTTGTCGAAAGCCTCTATCAGCTTCCCGCGCGGGTGAGGCGCAAAGTCGCCCAGGGGTATGTGGCCGGAACCAGATACGACCCGGCCCCGGTCTTGAAATTCCTCGTTATTATCGGAGAGAGAGCCAACAGCGAAAAGGCCAAATCGGTCTATAATATCCTGAGCCGGCAATATATCGCCGAGCTGGATCGATTGCCTGACACTTCCGCGTCGCTAATGCAGATGCTGAATGTCTACCCGGAGATTCTGAACAGGTTCCTGGCACTAATTGAATGGGAGTCTCTGGCAGAATTTGTGAAACTGGCCCAAAGGAAACCCTCCCTGCCCGAACTGCTGCCCGACCATGAACAACTCCTCACTCTGGCGAATATTCATTATCAGAGCAGCCACTTTTTCAAACAGCATTTTTACAAGATCCTGAACAAATTCCCGGTCTATATCAAGAACCTCCACAACAACGATAGATTAAAAGAAATCACAGACGGATTCTATAGCGATCTGACATCCCTGCCATCCATTAGTGAACGGATAGAGCAGCTGGGAGATTACTACGACCTGGAATTTGTCCGTGTCAGTTTACTGGCAATGAGCGGCACCGGCTGCGAACAGACCGATGCTGAATTTATCGAATTCTGTGATAATTATACGCTTTCCCTTTATGAGTTCTGTCAGCAGGACGTACACTTATCACTGGGATATTCCATGCATACCCATGACCTTTTCGGGCTTTATGCCACCGGTGGACACGCCAGAGAACAGGGTTTCGACGACGACTACGACATGCTTGTTATTCTCGATTCCGATGACATCAAGCAGATTGATTACTGCAACAAAATTGTGGGGCGAATGAATTCCCAGATTCTCAAACGCGGACTCCTTCCCCATCATCGTTTTGTCGACTGCTTTGGCAGTTACACCATCGGCTTCGAGCAGCTGGCAGATTACCTGAGCAAACGAGATACGGAGATCTTTGTAGATCAATCCCAGATTTTAAGCTCAAGAATGCTGGTGGGGAGCACCAGGCTGGAGCGTAAACTCCAGGAGAAAATAATCGGTCCTCTCATCTTTGCGCGGGGAAAGGAATATATTGACTACATGAAAGAAGAGATGGCGTCCCGTCATGTTGGAAGCAACGCTGATCACATAAATGACATTAAGGAATGTCCCGGCGGATTGCGTGATATTGAGATGCTC
>CP070796.1:2076225-2090767 GCA_020343475.1 Candidatus Zixiibacteriota bacterium | reverse complement strand
TTCAGGAAAAAGGTGAGGATGGCTGGTGGCGATTCAAAGACGGCAGGGTGACCATCCCGCTGATGTTCTCGCTGAAGGCCTTTAAACCCGGCTAAACCGGGTAGTGTATTCCGAAGCCATCGGGGAAAAGCGGCCTTCTGAAAAACCTGTTGCAGTTAGTACGGCTGCCTGCCTATCTTCGCCATATGCCGCTCGTCCAAAACACGCTTAAACGATATTTCATACCGCTGACGATCTACCTTGTGATGGTTGGCATCTATGTCGGGTATTCCGTAATCGCCGATAATTTTTTTCTTTTCAAGCCGGTATGGGACATCAAGCATTATATTGATATTTCAGAGACCGGCTACGAGGCGCGCCCGTGCACACCAGATGATTATCCTCCGGGCAGAATCTGCGGCAATGTCGGCTGGTATCCGGCCTGGCCGATTGCGATCAAGATTTTCCGCCCGTTACTTGGCGGCTCGTCGCACGTGACCTTTATCGCGCTGGCTTTTGCTTTTACACTTGCCGGCTTTCTGTTGCTGTTTCGGTTTATCCAGCAGCGGCACAATACCGGGCAGGCGACATTGACCCTGCTGGCGGCCGCTTTCGGGCCCGCCTCATTTTATTTTCTCAGCGGATTTCCATACGCGCTGTTTCTGCTCCTGTTGATGCTTTATTTTTTCCTGCTATATGCCTCGAGCGACCGCTCACGGGAGATCGGGCTGTTTCTGGTTGCGATTGCAATCTCCGCGGCGTATCCGACCGGTATCCTGGTGGCGGTCGTTCCCGCAGTGTGGTTCATCTTCTCGCGGCGAGAGCGGGCCCCGTCCGTATCATCGGTAGCGTACTGGGCGACGCTGGCAAGGTATGTGGTTCCGTTTGCGCTGGGCGTTCTTCTGCTGTGGATGTATTTTTATTTCAAATTTGACAATTTTTTCATTCAGCTGGACTTTCAGGAAAAATACCAGAGGACCCAGGCGATTCCCTTCGTTGTCATGTATAAAAGCCTGGTCAATTACCCCGTTTTCAGCCCGGAAAACGCGGTAATCATCTGGTATGGCCTGGCCTTTGTCCTGTTTTTGCCATTCAGGCTTAAGCACGAGCTGTTGGTTCTTGGCCTGCTTTTGTTTTTGTTTTCCCCGGCAACCGGGACGACCATGTCGATTTACCGACATTATCTGATAGTACTTCCGGCTTATATGGTGATCGGGACTTCCGACCGTCCGTTGTGGCTGAAAATATTGTTTATTGCGTTTGGCCTGATTTTGTCGCTGACCGTGCTTTTTCCGACTTTCATGGCCAGCCGGCTGATATAAATGCCCCGGGGTGAGCTGCTGCAGGTGCTATTAATTCGGATGCCAGACCTGACCCAATCGTAATAGTTCAGTAGTTGCAATGTCGAGCCGTTTGGCTTATTATTTTGTTTATTGTTGCCGCCGGAGCTTATTGACAAGAAAGAGGTGCCAGGATGCCGATAAAGAAACTGCTTTTTTGGTCGGGGCTAATAACTGTCTTCTTTGCAGGCAGTGATATTGCCGGCGCGCAGGCGGTGAAAACCGTCCGTTTCAGCTATTTCGAGCCGGGCCCGTACTATCTCCACAAGGTTGTCAGCCGGGAATTCAAAAAACAACTGGAAATCTTCAAGGGCGACAGCCTGGAAATCTATTTTGAACCGTATGGATATCGCTCCGCCGAATGGGATCGCGAGCAGTGCCGGGCGATGGCGCGCGATCTGGCCCGGCTCAAGGATATCGATATGGTCCTCGCGGTAGGTCCATGGGTAGTTGAGGACCTGCTGGCGGCGGGCTTTGACAGGCCGATTATTGCCATGCATCAGTTTGACCCTGAAGCGCAGGGACTGGTTGATCGGAGCGGTACCCCGGTGGCACCCAACCTGACGGTAAACTGGCGACCCAACAAGATCAACAAGGACATGGCAGTACTCCAGCGCCTATTTCCCTCACGCCGGATCGGCCTGCTTTACTTCTGGTCCGGCGATGAATTTGACCGGGTCAAAGACAAGGTAGCCCGGGCTGCCGCGGCATATGGTGCCGAGGTGATCGCACCCGCCGATACAACCCGGGGCGGGTATTTCAATCACTTCAGCTCCTACAACAAGCTGCTGCGGAAGGTCAATGTCCTGTATCTTCCTCCGATGTGGGGAGTGAAACTTGATCAGTTACGCCAGTTTTTTTCCAGTGCCGAGTATGACCGCGTACCGACCCTGGCCTCCGAAGGCATTCTGATTGTTGAAAAGGGCGCCGCCGCGGCCAGCTGTATTCGGCCGTACAAGTCAGCCGCACGGTTCACCGCCAGCAAGGCCATTAAAATCGCTTTCGGCGCCCGTCCGTCCTCCCTGCCCACGGTTCTGGATGAGGTCGAAAGCATCTGTGTCAATCCGGCAACGCTCGGTAAGATGGGGAAGACTTTGTCGCGGGAAGTACTGAAAAATGTTAAACTACTGCCGGCGCCACCGGCCGACACCACGCCACATTATACTCTGGGCCGGGCGTTGAAGCAGGCAGTCGGGGAGAGTATCGCGCTCGGCGCAGTGGGGCAACGGTACGAAATGACAATTGCCGAAGTTAAAAGGGCCAGGGCATCATTGTACCCCCATCTGCACTTTGAGCTGTCAGCGGCAACCAGCGACAATGGCCGGAACGCGACCCTGTTCAATCCTGTATTGAACCGGAAGTATGCTACCGAGGTGATCGCCGATCAGACCCTGTTTTCCTATAAGGCGCTGAAATCGGTGGAGGTTGCCAGAAAGAATCTGGAAATTGCCGCCCGGAATCGCGAACAGGCACAGCGAGATTTGAAACACGCCGTCACGGTATCGTATCTCGCCGTTCTTAAGGCGGAAGATATGGTTTCCGTCCTTGAGAAAAATATGGACCGCTTCCAGGAACACTGGGAGCTGTCGGTGGCGAATTATCGTATGGGATACGGCGACACCACCGACATTACATTCTTTGAAGAGCAGTACATAAATGTGACGATCTCACTGGCAAGGGCCAAACATGAATTGAGAATTGCCCGGATCATTCTCAATATGCTGCTTAACAGGCCAAACCAGGTGGAGATGGTCCTGGATCGGAGTGAATTCTCCTCGGAAACAATGGTGCTGATGGTGAGGAAATTCGAGGAGTATATCGACCGGGAGGATCTGCAGCGGAGGCTGGAAGAATACCTCGTCAATGCCGGGATCAACAATTCAACGGCGATGTCCGTTTCTTCACTGTCAATCGATCGTCAGGGAAGCCTGATAGCGCGGAATAAGGGACGATATTACCCGGAAGTGGATTTGCGTGCCAGGTACTCTTACGGCGAAGAATTTGATCGGCTGCCCGGCGTTCCCAGGGGTGCCTGGACGATCGGGGCCCGCCTGCGGCTGCCGCTTTTATCCGGTTTTGACAGATCATACGAAGGCCGCGCCCTGCGAGCCGAACTGGAGGAATTGCAGTATGCCCGGGATACCCTGCGGCTATCGCAGGCACAGGGGATACGTAACAAACTCAGCAACCTGCTGCTGCATGTGAATACCCTGCCGCTTGTTTTTTCATCCCGGCGCCTTTCTTTGAGCATTCTGGAGTCCATGTTTGATAAGTACAGCAGACAGCTCCTCTCCGCAATCGATTTGATTGCGGCTGAGTCCGACCGGACGGACAGGGAAATGGCCGCAATAAACAACATGTACGGTTTCTATATAGCCTATTGCGAACTGATGCGTGCAATCGGGGTGGAGTATATGGTACATGGCTCGGAAGAAGAGACAGCATTCTACAGGGATTTGGAAGAGTATCTTGGTTTGCGGTAGTCGGCAGCCGCCAGGCTGGCCTACCAGTTGGTTTTGATATTGATGAACAGGGTTTTGTTGGCGCGCCAGACGAAGAAAACGACTTCTTTCGGTTTCTCTTCGGTGATCCGGATCAGCATTGCCTTCGCTTCACCAATCGACTCAATCCGCTTTCCATGGATCGTCTGGATGATATCGCCCGGCACCAGGCCGCCGACTTCGCCCCAGCTTCCCTGCTCGACTTCCTTGACGACAACCCCTTTAAATGTGCGGCGGTCGAGATTGTAAATGTTGTAATCGGCAAAGACCATGTCGCGCAGCCTCACTTCGAAATTGCTGTCTTTGTAATCGGGAGCTTCCGAAGGTGTCAGAGGAGCACGAGCGAGCAATGTTGATATCTCCAGCGTATCCACCTTTCCGTTGTGTCGCCGTAAGATAGTGAAATCGACCGGAGCACCGGCTCCGAGGTCGGCAATCTGGCGCTGAAAGATCGACAGGTTCTCCTCGCGATCGACCCGGATTTCCTCGCCGCCCAGTTTGACGATAATATCGCCGGTTCGAAGACCTGCGGAGTCGGCTGGAGAATCTCTGACCACTTCGTTGATGATAATGCCGCCGGTGTTCAAAATCCCCCAGAATTCGGCAATGTCTGCAGTGAGCGCCTGTAAATAGATGCCCAGCCAGCCACGGTCAATAGTCCCTCTGGCTGGAGGATCTGCGATCAGGCGTTGAATTTTCCGGGCGTCAACCACTCCCAGCAGCGGCAGAAAATCCTCCATCTGGGAGAATGATTCCATCATTTGTGAAGGACTCATTCCCGCCATGGCAGGATTCAGCAGTTCTCCGAGGATGCCGATTGCAGTGCCGTTTGTATCGTACAGCACCGAGCCAATTTCGAGATCGTTAAAACCGACGGTCAGGATGAATTCCTCGGGCTCCGTCAGCAGCGCCGAAACCATGCCGATATCCGACCCAAGTGATGGACTGACGAATTCCGGAAGAAGCATGAACGTCAAAAACCAGTCGCCGACCCGGATGTCATTGCGCTGCGCAAATTCAAGGAATGTGAATTTTGTCGGATTCTCGGCAGTAATCCGGCAAAACCCTACTTTGGTAAACCGGTCAATACCGATGAAATCCGCAGGATACCTGGTTCCGTCCATGAAGGATACCTCGATGCTTTTCGGTTCCGCGTTAACCTGCATTCCGGCAAGCTGGGAAAATGGATCATCGCTGTCGATGTCAGAACCGTCGAAAATCACCAGGCCGTCGGCACTGACGACTGTCCCGATTGCACGGTATTTAGCATCCGTCGACTGTATCCCGAAGGAAACCTCCACTTCCAGGTCTACCGACACGGTATATGCCATTGCACTCCGCTGAATCCTCTCGACATTGAAGTTCTGGGCTGATATGGTTCCTGCGATTAGCAGCAGTATAAAAGATGTCCCGACCGTCTTCACATTCTCACTCCTTATTTTTCGGTGTCGGTCGCCTCGGTGATGTCAACCTTGATCAGGATATACCGTGTATTGCCGGAACGCCGCACTGTCAGCAGCACTTTTTCATCCATTGCAGAGGTGAGTTCGGAATACCGATCGTAGAAGTCCTGGAATCTTGGCGTCGGGATTTCATTGATCTCCCTGACAACGTCGCCCCGGCGAAGCCCTCCTTCAAAGGCGCCGCTGATTCGCTTCACGCCTGAGACGAAGATGCCGAGGGTGTCTTCAAGCTGATTATTGACCGCCATTTGCTTGGTGATCGCCTTAACGGTGAAACCCCAGTCCTTGCATTCAAAATCCCGCCCCAAAATTTCGCCCAGTTCATGGGTAATAACATCGACATATATCTGCCGGTCACCACGAAGCACCGTCAGATCGATTTTCGATCCGACCGGGTAGTCGGCAATCAGTTTATAGAAAGCCGGCAGCTGTTCGGCAAAGCGGGCCGAAACCGGCCGGTTATTCACCCTCAGGATGATGTCTCCGGCCTGCAGTCCTGCCTCTTCAGCCGGCGACTGGGCGTCGATCGAGGCGATTAAAACCCCTTCATCACGATCAGTCCCGAACCAGCCTTCGAGATTCTGCAATTCCTGGCATTGAATACCGATCCAGCTGCGGGTAACCTTGCCGCTGTTGATGATTTCCGAAGAAACCTGCATGACAATATTGATCGGAATGGCGAAGGAGATATTGTCGGCGAATACTGTTGCGCGAGAATTGACTCCCACCACTTTGCCGTTCAGGTCTACCAGGGGGCCGCCCGAGTTACCGGGATTGATTGCGGCATCGGTCTGAATCCAGGTGTTGTACCTCCCGGTTTTCTCACCGGAGGGCAGGCGGGTTTCCGCGGAAAAATACCGGTTGACAGTAGAGATAACCCCGCACGAAACGGACCTGGCCAGCGCCAGCGGAGATCCCATGGCCAGAACATACTGCCCCACCTGAATCGAGTCTGAATCCCCGAACTCGGCCGCCGTCAGGGAATCCCGGTATTCGGACAGGTCAAGCTTGATGATTGCAATATCCGTCATCGGATCGCCGCCCACCAGTTCTGCTCGCACCTGTTCGTTGTCGAAGAGTGTACAGATAATCCGCTCGGCCTTGCCGGCCACATGATAATTGGTCACTACATACCCGTCGGGATGAAAGATAACTCCGGAACCAATCATCGACAGCTTCATCATTTTTCCGGTTCGGAAATCAGTTATAACGGGCTGGATATGAACAAGCGCGGGGAGCACACGATCCCGCGCGGTAAAAATATCGGTCTGCAGGGAGGGTGCTACCCCGGCGAACGCTGTCGTATAAAGAAGCGCGATAGTTACAGAAATTACAGCAGCTTTTATCATCTGTCTTCTCGCCATTACCTGGGTTCTTCCGGCGTGAGGCGCAGGAATTATCATCCTCATAAGGGTATGAAAGTTTTATATCTTTAACAAGCTCTTCTTAAACACAATATCGGCGGAAAAGTTCTCTTATTTACGCTGCAAAAAAAGCCGCCTCCTGTTGAGCACGACTTTTCGGTTTGCGGGTGTCCGCAATGATATGATCATTCATCGAATATGATTTCGATCGATCCCATCCCGACGTCAATCGAGACATCAAGCCCGTAGTCCGACGAATGAAAATCCTCGGTTTCGTAGTAATCCCCGTCCAGGGACTGATGGTCGGCGTTTTTGAAATCAACCGACGAGAGAAAGTTATCATTGGTCTCAATGCGAACGGGCAGGCTCGCCGGGATATGAATCACGGCTTTGCCCATCCCGATAGAGATTTTAGCCCTGGATTTTGCGGTGTACTTTCCGCTGAAATCCAGGACGAATTTCCCGAGCCCGCCGCCAAATTCAAACCGGGAGAAATTTGCGTTCCCGAGTTGCTCCAGATCGAAACTGGCCGCACCCGCGTCTATGTTTATTTTTTCTGCCGAGATCGGATTCGGTTTACTGAAGGTCAGTGTTCCTTTGGCGGCACCGATATCAAGATTAAACATTTCCGTCGGGATTCCGCCCAGATCAAGATCGGCCTGACAGGCGCCAAGGTCGAGGTCAAACTCGGCGACATACCGGGTTGACAGGGTCACATCCCAGAGGTTGTCCTCGGTATTAATTTCGCTCTTGCGGCGCTGTTTTGAACTCAGGTCAAGATAGCCGATCCGATCGTCGTTTTCGTACTCCGCCGCCACCTTGGTGGTTCGGGCGTTGTATTCAACATCAATGACGGCAATATGGTCGGTCTCATGCACCCCAATTCTGATATCCCCGGCGGCGAAGTCGATACATACCGAAAGCAAATCAATGTCATCCTTTGGGAAGACAAGCTGCTCGTCAATAAACTTGTCCGCATATCCTGAATTTGTTATCAACAGCGCCGCCAGCGCAGCCGGAAAAACTGCTTTGCACCGCATTGTACGTATACCTCCCCAATACATCAAACTGGCCTTATCTAATCGTCATCTGATTTCAGCGGCGGCGGAGATGGTGGTGGAGGTGGGGCGGAAAACGGGGCGACATCGGTCTGTTTGAGCTTTTCCATCATCACCTTCCTGCAATCCCGGCATCCAAATCGGGTCAAGGCGACAGCACCAATGCTCATGGTGACCGCCAGACTCCAGACGATAATAGCGATTACGGTTAAAAATGTCGATAATCCCTGTCCGAACTCTGAGGGAAGAGTCCGAAAAAGACCGGCCAGAACCCACACGAGAGACAAAATGATAAGGCCGATAATTACCTGCATCAATTGCGATTCATAGGAAAAAGAAAACCATCGACGGCTTTTCTCACCAACCATCTGGCCCAGCCCGGCAACGCCGATAATCTCTCCGACTACCAACGCGATGGGCAAGACCAGAATAGCAATCGGGATACCGATTATAGTCAAACATAGTAAGGCCATTGCGGGCGTCAGCAGGATCCAGACCAAAAATCCTGCGAAGAACGACTTTACGGGGCTGGTCTGAACGCAGACCTTGAGCCGGTCGACTGGTTTCGGCAGAATGACCACCGCGAGGAAGCCGCAGAATAGAAAGAACAGCAAAATGAATATGCTGACGATAAGCTGCGTGGAAGATCTCTTCTCCAGAAATTCAAACTCCGGCATGCGGGGCAAATCGGTTTCACTTCGGCTACCCATGATCCTTCCGCCACGCATCTTGACAATTCGCGGCGCCCTGGCATCTCCTGATATTCTCCCGGTTGATGTCACGGTAATCAATGAGTAAGATATTACATCGCCGGTTACTCTCCCCTGAACGGTCACCGGTCCCACGGCAACGATACTACCGACAACCTTCTGATCTTCTTCAATGACAACCGAACCCATCTGAAGGCCGTCGAAGCGGACGATTTTGATCTCAGGTGGCTCCGGGGCATCCGGGACCTCTTCAAGGCGTTCGCCTTTTTTGCGGAATACCGTGATGGTTCTCGAGGTGCCCTGTTTTTCAATTGTGAATGTCTTCTTTCGGAAGTCATAATCCCATTCCCTGCCTGCCGTATCCACTCCGTACACACCGTTCGGAGAAAGATGCAGCTCAATTAAGGTCGTATCGGTTTCGCCGCTGTCACTTTCCCTGTCCGCCGCGGCAGCATCCGCAACCGTCTCGTCGATCTGATGCGGCGGTGGTTTCAGGGTGGAATCGGGCGCCTGCCCGGCAACTGAGGCAGCCAGCGCGCAGAACACACCGCATACCAGGAAAAACCGTATATTACCCATGAACATCATTCTTTGCCCTTTAGTATTGTCCCAGCGTGATATCGCCGGATGAGGTTGCCAGTAATATTTTGGGGCCATGACCGCCGAAGTCGCCGACCAGCCTGCTTTTTGAAAAAGACCTGATTGTCACAGGCAGCTCGGTGTTTATATCCCCGGAAATGGTTTCCAGATTAACGGAACCGGAGGATGACTCCGGCACCCGGAAATGGATACTCCCGGAAACAGTCTCAACAAAATAGCCGAGGTCGGAGGAAAGCTCGGTCCGGATAGCAACATTGCCGGATTGTGTCAGGATATCAATGGCGCCCGCCTCCTGCGAAACGTCAACACTGCCTGACGTCGACTTCACACGCAGGTCTCCGCTGAGATGTTCGATCTCGATATCCCCGGAGGTTTTCGAAATTTTCAGCGGTCCGTCGATATAACTCCCAATGGTTCTGCCCGAAGTGGAGCGGACGTCGATCATGCCGGTTATTGATGCCAGGGTAATATTGGAGCTGGTTGACGAAATGTCGATATCCCCTTCGACCCCGGATAGGGCGACATTGCAGGAAATCGTCTCGACGCTTACCGGTGCTCTGATGTTTTCCACCCGGAAAGCGCCTGACGATCCGACAATGTACAATTCAGCGGAGAGACCGGAGACAATCACATCGCCGGATGAGTTCCTGATCTGAACCTCGCATGCCTGCGGAACGGTGATGGAGTAATCGACCGAGCCAAAAGCATCACTGTTTTTGCCCAGGAGCTTTTCCCAGAAAGATTGCCGTCGATTTGGAGGGGTTCGGTACTGCGTGCTGACAATAATCCGGTCTCCGCTTTTCCTGACATCGATATCAATGTACTCGCCAAGCTCCTCTGCCTCCTGCTGATCGGCGGCGGTGATGTGCTTGACGGCTTCAATGGTAATCGAGTCGGCTTCAGAGGACATGACCGTGATGTTTCCGCTTGTGTTGGATATCGCAAGCGACGCATCGCCAGGTGTCTCAAGCGCTTTCATGTATTCGAAGCGGTACGAATCCGCTTCGGCAGCAGTTGCTGACAAAATCAATATGAGAAGAAGGTGGCAAATCCGCTTCATATCGCGTTTCTCCGCTGCGCCTTATTGCGGCCGCAGCTTTTTCTTTAAAAGCTCCCTGGCCCTGAATATACGAGCCTTGACTGTACCTATCGGTATATCCAATGATTCGGCGATTTCCTCGTACGATTTATCATCTTTATGCCGGTAGAGAATGACCACGCGATATTTCTCAGGAAGGGACTCGATGGCCTCGTTGATTGAGAGTCTCCGCTCGCGTTCCTCGATATCCTTTTCGGGATTATGTCTGTCGTCAGGGATTTCAATCGTTATCGGGCCGTTGGAGGATTCGGGCGGTGTGTCGAGGGAAAGTGTCCGCAGTCTTTTTTTGCGGAGATAATCGATGGCGGCATTGGCGGCAATACGATATAGCCAGGTGGAAAATTTGTATTCTGAACGGTAAGTTGCCAGCGAGGCAAACGCTTTCATAAACGTCTCCTGCACAAGATCCTCGACTACCTCTTCACCCCGCACAATCCGGAACACGATATGATAGATTGCCGGACGGTGCCGAACCATCAGTCTCTTGTAAGCGTCCTGATCCCCCGCCAAGGCGCCTTTAATCAGTTCTTTGTCTTCGTCGCTCAATTGCGCTTTCAGTACAGGTTACGTTTTTTGTTGACCTCTGTTTCAGAACAACAACCCAGATTATATAAAATCCCCGGTTAATATTCAACAAAAATTGCGGCGGTAAGACTCCGTGTCATATAATGTCTTATAATTTGTCGGCTGTTCAGACAATGTAGAGCATGTTTACCGAAGAAACATGGACACAAGCTTTTCAGTCCGCCGCGGCGATTACAAAGATGGTTACAATATCATCGTGATAGGCAGTGTCAAAAGGCAGATTGGCGACCGGAAAGTATTTCCTCTCCACCGGGCCGTAGAAGATGTAATCACAATCCGGCGGTGCCAGGCCCGATGAAAACAGCCGAATCGTGGCCTCGTATCGCGGTTTCCAATCCAGCCCAAGATGCCCCAGATGGCCGATATATCCCAGATAAACAGGGCGGTGCTGCATAATCAGACCCAGATCAACCTCGTCAGCGGTAAGAGATACGAAAATATCGCTGTCGTCGGTATGTCGTAGAATCCATTCCACCGAGGCGTCAGTGGTAGTATGATAACGCGGAAAGTAGTTTTTCCTTTCGGGATTATATTTCTGATATGACGCGCTGATAAAGCCGGCAAACAGGATCGCTGCAAATCCTGCCGCGAGGAGCCCGCTTTGAGGTGTGCGGGCTTCTCCCGCTGCCAAAAGCATCGCTCCGGCGAAATACGCCATGAACACCGGGAAAAAGGGATTATAATGGATAAACGTGCCGAATAGAAGCGCCACGATCAGCAGTACGAGCATTTGTTT
Organism: Candidatus Zixiibacteriota bacterium; assembly: GCA_020343475.1. Lineage (GTDB taxonomy): Bacteria > Zixibacteria > MSB-5A5 > GN15 > PGXB01 > JAFGAL01. The sequence continues at coordinate 2,079,332 of CP070796.1, read as the reverse complement.
CTGGCGGAAGAAAATAGAGAGGATCAGAAACGGAGCGGCATGCTTGAAAATCTCGACCGGGTCGAAATAAAGGGATTTTGAAAAAAGGGAAAAAATGGAATGCGATGTCATTTCAGATGATATGAACCATGAAGCCGCCAGCAGGCCGGTCAGTCCGGCAAACAAAAGAAGAAGCGATTCCTTTCTTTTCTCAAAAACATATACCGTTAGAAGGAAGGGCAGGACCATTAACATCAGATAGCCGTTAATAAAGGCTGCAATTACCAGCGACGGCAGTCTCAGGTAAAGCCGTCTGCTAAAAATCGCCAGGGCCAGCAGCAGAAAAAAGGGTGTATGCGTGAAGCCGCGGGCAATAAAATCCACCCCGGCGGCGTTTATATCAGCAGCAAAGATTGAACCGGCAAATAGGACCAGCAGCGGCAGGCCGTATCGCTTCGGGAATAAACGCCGCAATAAAAATCCGAACAGCACCAGGTACATCATGTTCAATGCCCTGATGGCGTTATACGGATTTACCAGCGGGGCCAAAATCGCCGCCGGATAATACTGAACAAACGGCTGCGTCAATTTTACACCGGCAAACGCCGGATTCCACGGGGGAAATGCATCAAAGACAGTGTTGACAATTGCACCATAATACAGGAAATCAACATCGGCCGGTGCATCAAAGACAAATCGCCTCTCCTCCGGATGGTAAGTTCCAATCAGAAACTGACCGGCCAGATATATCAGGATAAGCAAAAGGAATATCAGCAGATTGTAATTGCGACGCTTCATAGATAACGGGAAGTAACAGTATGGTTATTCCCGGCGCAATTGAAAAATAGGCCGGCGGGGCTGATGTATGATCAGCCCTTATATTCATTCGTCAGCTCGGCAAGCGTGACCGCATCGAATACCCGAAACTCTTGAACCGGGATGGTCGTGTCACGGATGAGATCGATCTTAAACTTGTGCATCTTCATGATTTTGCTTAGCCGATTGAGAGCATTGTCGATCATTTTTTCGGCCAGGTGCGGGTTCACCACCAGGTTGTACTTCCTGTATTTTCCGTCGATCCTGGCTCGATTAAACCAGCGCTCTACCTTGGTGGCAACGGTTTCTCGGGAGAGGATGCGGCCGGATCCGTTGCAATGCGGGCATGGTTCCGAGAAGGTATGCAGGAGCGAAGGCCGGATGCGCTCGCGGGTCATTTCGATCAGCCCGAAGTCTGTGACGGGATTGATCGCCCGCTTGGCCCGGTCGTTGCGGAAGGCGTGCTTGAACTCATCGTAGAGCTTGCGCCGGTTCTCACGGCTATACATGTCGATAAAATCGCAGATAATCAAACCGCCAATATCGCGCAACCGAATCTGTCGCGCAATTTCCTTGGCCGCCTCCAGATTTGTTTTGAGAATGGTCGACTCCTGGTCCCCTTTGCCGACGTAGCGGCCGGTGTTGATATCTATGGTTACCATCGCCTCAGTCTGATCAATAATCAGATATGATCCCTTCTTGATCCAGACTTTCCGCTCGAGCATTTTTTCGATTTCGGGTTCCAGTTTGTACAGATCGAACAATTGGGTGGTCCCCTTGTATAATTCCACCCGACCTTTCAGATGCGGCATCACCTGGCGAACATATGCCATGATGGTGCGGTAATCGTCCCTGTTGTCCACCAGTAGACGGTCGACGTCGTCGGTAAAGATATCGCGAATTATGGTGGTGGTGATTTCGACTTCCCTGTGAATCAGTACCGGCGGCGGCATGGTTTCGGCCCGTCTTTTGAGACGGGACCACAACTTCAGCAGCCGTTTGATGTCGGGGCGGAAGTCTCTGTCGTTTTTGCCTTCCGCTTCGGTTCTGACAATGAGGCCGAATCCCTCCGGGCGAAGCGGTGTCAGCATCTTCTTCAGCCGCCGTTTCTCCGACCAGTTGGATATTTTCCGGGAAACCCGAACGTGATCGTCATCGGGAACCAGCACCAGATAGCGGCCCGGGATGGATATTTCGGTGGTGACGCGCGGACCTTTGGTCGAGATCGGCTCTTTAATCACCTGTACCAGCACGTCCTGGCCGTCCCGAAGAACCGTTTCAATCCCGGCTCGGCGCCGTTTGCGGACAATTTCCGCGGGCGGGTCCTCGTCGACATATTCGGAGTCATAATGCTGGTGCTGGGTGATATCCCCGATGTCGGAGGCGTGCAGGAATGACGCTTTCTCGTTCCCGATGTCGATAAAAGCGGCCTGCATGCCGGGCAGAACGGTCTTTATTCTGCCCCTGTAGATATTCCCGACCAGTCGCTGCGACTGAGGGCGCTCAATGTATAACTCCACCAGACGATCCTCTTCAAGAATGGCGATTCTGGTTTCGTGTTCCGATGCGTTTATGAGAATTTCTTTTTTCATATGAATTTTAATCCCCCTTCGGTTCATCCCCGAGGATTTCGCTCTCCTTCGGACGATATCCTCTCAGGAATGCATCTCCGGTCATTTTCTTCTTTCCTTCCGGAATAAGTTCCAACACTTCAATTGCACCACCCCGACCCGCGATCAGCAGACGGCGCGAATCCGGCAATATGCTGCCGGGCTCAAGGTCGCAGTCCGGCGCCGGCATTAGCCGTCGGGCCCTGAGGATTTTGAGTTTCTTCCCCCGAAATGTCGTAAATGCCCCCGGAATGGACGACAATCCTCGTATGAAATTAACTAACGCCAGGTGATCCCGGCTCCAGTCGATGCGGCAATCTGCCGGATTGATTTTGGGCGCGGGCATTGCCAGCGAATCATCCTGGGCAACCGGCGCAATGTCGCCGGATTCGATCAGATCGAGCGTTTTTTCGATGACCCTGCCGGCCGCCCCGGACATGCGTTCGGCCAGATCATCATAGGTCTCTTCGGGATCGATGGCTATCTTTTCCTGGTAGATAATGTCCCCGGCATCGATCTTTTTCTTCAATGAAAAAGTCGTCAGGCCGGTTTCCTGCTCACCATTTATGAGTGCCCACTGGATCGGGGCTGCGCCGCGATATTTCGGTAGAAGCGAACCATGCAGGTTGATCGAACCATAAGGCGGGATAGCGAAGATTCTTTCCGGGAGGATACGGAAAGCCACTACCACGAAAATATCGG
>CP070796.1:2058090-2076125 GCA_020343475.1 Candidatus Zixiibacteriota bacterium | reverse complement strand
CGCAGTCGGCCGGGCCAAAATGGGTTTTTTCGTGCACCAGCGCCGCGTCACTAGCCTCCCGGATCTCGGGCGCGAGACGGGAGAGGGCAACCACAGCTGTAGTGACGGGTGCCGCAAAGCAATAACGGCCGGGAAAAGGTGCGGGGGCGGCCGCCGGGCGGCCGCCCCCATTTCAAGGCATGTATCCATCTCCTCTTCGCTATTTACCAAGGCTATTACTGCCATAAATCTTTTTGACCAGCAGCAGAATGTCCAGCAAGTTTATATCTCCATCCTGGTTAAGATCGCCGAGCTCACGGAAGGGGCGCGGCTCCGCACCAGCCTGGTACACATACGCAGACAGGTACAGAATGTCGCTCAGATTGACCTCCGCGTCGTTATTCACATCGCCGAAACGGTGGCCAATCATGACAAATTGGCCGTCAAGGGAAAAAGGCTCATTATCGATAAATTCGCCGGAAAGATCGTAGGTCTGCACGGTGGTATCAAACATCACACCATAATCCAGAACGAAGTCCCTGGTCGGGAAGGTAATCCGCAGGACTTTGGCTACAAATCCCGGATATGACGGCAAAATAATCCAGGACGTCGGGGGAATAGTGCCGTTTACCAGAAGGCTCGCGGGATCAATTTCATCGACCGGTCGATCCTCCGCCCCGCCCAGGTAAATCGTATCCTGGATTGGATTGACAGCCTGGGCGAACATGACCAGGTGGGTGTCGGGACGCAGGACCATCAGGGTGGCTTCGGAATCGATGATGGTGATGGCCGCGGTGGTCGAGACGGTCAGCTCCGGATCAACCTCGTCGGCGGCCGTTATAATAATTTCGTAATATCCGGCGTCGGATTCATTTGTGGGCCAGTTGAATGTGCCGGTTCCGTCGCTGTTGTCGTCAAAGGTTGCGTTGTCCGGCAGCGGTGCCGCTGAAAGCTCCGGGATTGATCCATCGGGATCAAATGCGAAAGCAGTGAAAGAGACGGTCTCCGTTTCGATGACTGTTATAGGAGCAATTGCCGCAATCTGGGGAGGCGGATTATAATCAATAACGGTTATGGTTATCGTTTCTTCATCAATCAGCTCCCCGTCGGTAACGGCAAACGTCACGACATACGCGCCGGCCTGGTCATAGCCGGGAGAAAAAGTAAAGGTCGCGGTATTGTCACCGTGGTTAACCAGATTCGAGTTGTCCAAAACCGGATTAACGCTGAAGATGAGCGGATCACCATCGACCGGGTCAGCAGATAAAGTCAATACCAGTGTTTCTCCCTCGGTAACAGAGGTATCTCCAATCGCGGCCAGTTCCGGAGGGAGATTTACATTGATGACACCAAACTGAATTGTCGGCGTTGCGGTTATCAACTCCGGATCCTCCACATCAACGGCCCGCCACCTGAGATAGTACAGCGTCATGGGATCACCACCCTGGGTGTAATCGGGGGCAAACGTCAGCACCCCGACACCGTTAAGGGAGTCGACGAAAACCATGTTGGCAACCAGTTCATAGTCGGGCGAATCAACTTCTATCAGCGGGATGGTTAAATCCGGATCAGTTGCGTTGAGAACAAAAAGCAGTGTATCGCCTTCATTGACATTTTGCTCCTGGCCGGGCAGGGGGAAAATTACCGGAGCCTGATTGACATTAATCACCGTAATCGTCACGATCGTGGAGTCGTATAACTCCGTGTCAAGGGCGTCGGTAGCATAAAAAGTGACGTCGTTCTCCCCGGCATCAAAATTGTCCGTTTGCCAGTAAAAGCTGCCGGTTCCGTCGCCGTTGTTTGTAAAGTCGGCATTATCCGGCATATTGTCAGCCCAGAGTATCGGGATATCTCCGTCGGGGTCGTTGGCGGTGACGGTAAAATCCAGGATTTCCATCTCATCAACCGTCTGCGGACCAATATCTGCCAGCTCAGGAGGTTGATTTTCCGGGGGGAGCTCACTTACAATGTCCCAGCAGTATGGCCCATTAAAGGCCGGATCTGCGGGAGCCGACCAGAGCCAGTCATAAGTACCATCTGAATGTGCGATCGAGTCGATGCAGAATGTCCCTTCTTCGATTGCTGTAAAGCCGACCTGCATGTGTATTCTTTCGAGGTTGTCCGAAGGCCAGCACGGATACGGGGGCATTAGCGGAATGGCAATCGTCGTATAGTTGAAGGTATCGGGCAGAATCCCGTCCCAGCTGTCCAGCCGAAGAGCATTCATGGCGTTCCAATATGCCCCACCTTCTTCAAACCCATTAAGCAGCAAAATTGAGGGCTCCGCGGAGTGGCCACCGATATCGCGGTGAGTAATCGCAAGCGGGCCGTCGGGACTGGCGAATTCCCAGGTTGCGCTCAGACCGCAGATATCCGAGCCAGAATTCTGGGTCATGTAGAGATCGACCGTAAAATCGGAATTCAGTTCGAGGTAACCGGGTGCCAGCAACGGAGAAGCCTCCGCCCTGATAAGCACGTTAACCGCTCGCGACCGGGGACAAATAAAAAGGCAAAGAACGATTATAATTGTCAATAAGCGAGCGAGTCTCATTGAACCCTCCTTATCAGAACAAATGGAACCGTCATTAATGGCGGTAATAAAGCCCGCGGTAATCACATTTTCGCAAAACGGATATAGGGTGTGCCCTTGTTGCAGACCTAATTCAGCCCGTTTGTCGGCCTTTTCCTGATGACTGGACTTATTAAAATATATTATCGGAAGTCCAATTTGTCAAGCCATGATGTTGAATGTCCGCATCAGGAAGACACAATTGATATACCGGGCTGTAAAACCGGGCTGCCCCCGCAATGGCTTTTTATCCTGATTATGGACACAGCGGTTCGGGACCGGGAGGAATGCCATAAATATGCGCGATAAGATAGAGAATGTCCAGCAGGCTAATGTCGCCGTCGGCATCGGCGTCGCCGGACTCAAGCGGATCCGGTGGGCCCCCGGGAGGATCACCGTAGATGTATGAAACAAGATAAAGAATGTCGAGGAGGTTGATATCGTCATCGCCATTGGCATCGCCGCATATGTACGGAGGTGGAGAAACCGTCAAATCGACCGGAACCACCCAGGGATTGCTGGCCGGATTGGGATCATTGCTGGCGACAGAAATATCGGCGAAGTACATACCGGAATTCAGCCCGGCGGTAGAGACTGACAGAGTAATCGTGTCCGCTTCCCCGGCCGTGAGATTTCCGAAGGATTTATCCGCTGTCAGCCACTGATACGGCTTGTAGAAATAGACCGCAAGGTTGTCCTTAAGATATGGCGTGAGAAAGGCCACTTCCAGTCCGTCGGTGCCGTCCGGGTTTTCGATCCCGACCGCACATGAGGCGGCATCGAATTCCGGGGACAGCGAAAGGTACCGGTATATGATTGTACCGTTCAGCATAATGATGATCTGCGCCGTAACCACGTCACCCGTCCCCCCGCCGTATTCGGGGTAGTCAGTGAATTGCACGATAAAGCGGTCGGTTTCGGATAGAAAATGCACTTTTGCGTCTGGATTACTTCCGCTGGTCGGATCAAGATCGTCCCAGAGCCAGGCAAGAATAGCATTGGGGGTGGTTGAGGTCGGAATCGCAGTCTTGAACCGGGAACTCATGTCCGCGGCGTCGAATCCGATAATTCCATTTGAGCCGATGAAAATCAAGTTATACGTGGTATCGTAAAAGGGAAAATCAAAGCCGATATCAAACGGGCCGACAAAATTATCATCACCCAGCCCGCCGACTTCCAGGCCGCCGTCGGAAATATCCTCCCATTCAAAGACCGGCCCTCCCGGCTGGTCGGAGTCAATCCAGTAATACCCGAAGAGATCCGGGCCACCGATATTTTTTTCCACCGGGACACCGTCGCGGGGATCGTCGGTCCCCTTTATATCGTCGTAATCAGAGAATCCTTCGGGATATATCTTGCGCGCCGGTTCCGCCTCTCTCGAAAATCGCGGTCGGTCAGAGCCGGCGCGTTTTTCTATCTCCGGAATTATGGTCAGGCTGTAGCCGAGGTCGCCCGGCCCGGCGTTGCTGATAATCAATTCGCCGGATGCCGATTCGCCGGATTGCAGCTGGTATGACAGCGAGACGGGGACAACGGAAATCTCCGGGGCAAAATCGACGCGGATATCATCGATAAACCAGTCATCACATCCGAAGCACGAACCCAGTGAATGAAAGCGCAATTGGAATCCGTCGTGCATGGCGGCCTCCGGTAAAGCCAGGATGACACTTTCAAAGTCGGTCATTACTGTGCCGGTGCCTGGATGGGCATTTAAAGACGCCCATTCACCGTATTCATTAGCGTAATCGATCCAGAGATAATCGCCGCCATCCGGCACTTCGTCGTTTCCGCCGCTCTGATAATAATACGACAGCACGGCGCCTGATTGTCCGGAAAGATCTATCATCTGGGTTATGACGGTGTCATTACCGCCGTCGAGATTCAATGAATATGGCGGGGATGGGGGATTGATGCCGCCGATTGAAACCTCCGCTCCGATATTGAAAATCCAGTGCTGGGTATTGAGCAAATCCTCCGGGAACGGCTCGTACCAGGGGAAACTGCCCGGTGCTCCGGCGGAAATGGACACCATTGTCGCGGTGGCATAGACCTGGATATCGCCTTGCGAAACCGCGTAAACGACAGCGGTGTCCGCCTCGTTCAAAGTGGTGGTTCCGGGAATGGCTACCCTGATCAGAATCCTCGCCGAATCGGTCGGCGGGATCGTGCCGGTGGATGTGAGCGGTGTCGTCCCACTCTCGTCGTAGAAGCTGACTTCCCAAACGGCGCCGGAATCGCTCAGGATGTAGTCATCGTCGTACAGTCCTCGATTATGAACAGTAAGCAGGAACGTCGCATTATCGCCCGAGGCCCCGTATACGACCTGCATCTCCGGTGTTAACCTTACATCGTAATCCGGCGGGGGACCGACATAGATATCATCAACATACCAATCGTCATAGTCGCCGGCCGTGGCGGTATTGTGGAGACGAAGCCGGAAAGCGGTATGACAGGCGTCGGGCGGCAGCAAAAAATGCACTTCTTCGAATGCCGTCATATTCGAGGCGGAGCCGAAATGCTGCTGCAGCAGCATCCAGTTTCCAAGAACGCTGTAATACTCGATAAACAGATCATCCCCCTCATCCGGCGGCTCGCCGCCGGCTCCCTGCTGATAAGAGTATTTCACAATAATGTTATTCTCTCCCTCGAGGTCAATGGCCTGCGACATTAAGGTGTCGGCGCCGGAAGGATTGCCATCAAGGTTCAAACTGTATGGCGGCGACGGCTCGTCGGCCGCCTCATCGGTAATTGTTGCTCCGGCATTATGCACCCAGGTACCGATATCAATGGTCGGGTCGGCGAAAGGCTCAAACAGCGGAACCGGCAACGGCTCGCCTTCCGAAAAGGTTTTGAGGGTGGACGAAGCCGAGATGATGCCGCTACCGTCCGAAACGGCAGTCACAAGAGCCAGGTCGAAATCGCCGTACTGGCTGACCGGGATGATTACTCTGATTGAAAACACGAAGCTCGCGTCGGATGGCATGGTTCCGGTTGAAGTTATCTCGTACGCCCGGGTTTCATCCCAGATTGTCGTCGGCCAGGCGTTGTCTGCCACGCTTAGGGAATAACTGTCGTCGAAAATACCGATATTGGTGAGCGTGAGCGAGAACCACAGGGTGTCATTAACCACACCGGCTGCCGAATCGGACTGCGGCTCAAGAGTCAGTGCAAAGTCAAGAACCCGGAAAGTATAAAGGCTGGTGGTGTCCGCCTCTCCGAGATCATCGGTGGCGTAGAGGTAGTAATCGATTACCGTCCCCGGGGGCATGGCCGGAATAAAAGCGCTGAATTCATCGGGATTGCCGGTTGGCGCCAGAGTGTCAATATTCCATGTCGCTGATATGCTCCAGTACAGGAGAAGCGAATCAGCAATAAGATTATAATTGCTCGTAATCTGGCAGACCACTTCGTAATCGTTAAGGGTATCACGCGTGTCGAGCAACGGCGTGTGGGCTATTTCAGTTCCGGCGAAAGTATCGTATCCGTCCAGGAACATGGTCCCGGTGTTGTCCGGGTCAAGCCAATCTTTAAGCCGTGTCTCCGGCGTTCCGCCGCCTTCCCATGATCGTGCTAATTTGCCGTACCAGTCGGAGGTGATGCTGGTGCACGAAGCATATCCGCCATGCAATTGCCCGATAATACGATGGTTCTGGTCAAACAGTGGCGAGCCGGATGACCCCGATTCAGTGGTGCCGTCATCCCAGGAACCGATCCGCCAGTGGGTACCCCCGGGATTGGAACCGAGGTACTCGGTTGAAGTGGCAGGATCGTAGTCGAAGGATATTTTCTTTATGTCTCCCGAGGGGTGATGGATACCGGTTGAGGATGTGGGAGCGATGTCTGTCGCCGACCACCCGGCAAAATATATGTTGTAGGAATCCGGGGGCTGTTCCTGGAGTTGTAGCAGGGCAAAATCCGAGGCCAGAAAATTGGCCAGTCTGGTTGATCCCTGTACGGTGTACCAAGTTGGTCCGTCAATATTTTCACAGGTGGGGCTTTCGTAGTTGAACATGAAGATCCAGCTGGATTCACTCCCCAAACAGTGATCAGCGGTTAGAAATAACGGGGCCTGATCCTGCCGCACATTGTTGATCATCGCTCCGGAGCAGATTCGAGTGCCCGAGGAGGTGAGAACCATTGCGATCGAACGTATTTGATCCTGCCAGGGTTCGCCCTCGGGACAATTGACATTGTTATTGCAGGCGCCGGCGTCGCCAAAGCCGGCAGCTTCCTTGGCGGTAGCGTAGTCGAACAGATTGCGGTAGCCGTGGACCACGCGCCAGATGGAGATATCTCCCTGTTCCGCTACCCGGGCCGGCTCATAGTATTCAAGAATAGCAACGTCCCCTTTGATCAGCCCGGTGGCGAATTCGCCGTGGTCTTTGTTATTTCGAGCGGTAAAGGCCCCTATCAGAAAAGAGCCGGTTTCATCGTACAGAAACAGGCTGGCGCTGTCGGGAATCCAGAACCGATCATAGAGCAGATTCAGGGAATAAGCCCCGGGTGAGGTGATTCGCATTCGCCAGAGACGGTCGCCGTTCGCCAGGATTTCCCAGCTTCCTGAGTTTTCCAGAGTGTAATTGACATCTATGGCAGCTCCGAAACGAAATGGAACGCCCTTTTCCTGCTCGATGGAGTCTTCCGCAAGATATGCCGCAACGTCCACAGCGGGCATGGCCGACGTCGCCAGGTCCGCCCGGGCAGTGCGCGTAGCGTGGCTAAAACTGTAAGGAGTCCCGCCCTCGCTGATTTGCGCCATACTGACGCTGCCGGTGACAAAAAAAGCGCCGGCCAGCAGTCCAATTAACCGAAGAAATTTCATAAAAGCTTCGCTTTTCCGGCTCTGATTTCCAAGACGCATCCTGCTTCTTTTACTTATTTGTATCGGTAAATCTCCGAAAACTCTTGCTTCAGTGTTTTATATATACCATACGCGGGAAGATAATTAATGTGTAGTAGGGCACTGTCAAGCATAGCCAGTTACCGCATTAAGCCACAATATAGGCCTCAATCAGGGATATTTCAATAAAAAGTAACAGGCTGTGCCGGCCGCTTTCACCATTCCGGTAAAACCGGTTACCGGCAAACAGGCTCCGGTCCCGGGGGATTTTTATATAGATATGAAATCAAGAAAAGGATGTCCAAAAGGTTAAGGCTCTCGTCGTCGTTGACGTCGCCGATCTTCGGCGGCTCCGGCGCCGGCCCTGGAGGAACACTATAGAGGTGATCGACGATGAAAAGGATATCGAGCATATTGATATCAGCGTCGCCGGTAACATCGCCACAGACCGGCTGCGGCAGATCGCCAACCGTCACGGTTCTCAGCGGTGAGTAATAGCCCCACTGATTGTCCGCATCCCTGGCACGGACTTTGTAGTAGTAGGTTCCTTCAGGCTTGCCGGCTAACTGATATGACGTGTCGTTCAGGCAGGAGGAAATGATGCTCACCGTGTCGAAAAGTGCTACCGGGGATATGTCATCGATGAAGATTCCCCACCAGGCTCGGTCCAGATTGTGATCCCGGTATGAGAACCGGAGATAAATGCTGTCTCCGACAAAATTGGCCAGATCGAACCATGCTTCAATCCACCAGAAAGCTTCTCCCGTGATGCCGTGCCCGCGATTGTGGCCGTATGCGTCCGCGGTAGTAGTAAGGTTGCCGGCAATCGGATTGAAGTCAATGCCATCTGTGGAAACCTCCACATAAGCATAATCCCACTCGTGGTAAATTCCATAAGTGGTCCAGAAATGCAGCGTATCGCCAGGTTGGACCGCGTATGGGGCCATTGTCTGAAGGTATCGACTGGCAGTGTTCGGCGGGCCGGAATGAAAGCTGTAGAGGAACGAATGACCATTATTGGATAATTCAAACAGGGAATTTCTATTGTACCAGCTGTCGAAATCATCGGCCGAATCAGTGACGACCCGGTAGCCCTGCATTTCAACCAGTTCATAGCAGACCGCTGGATTGAGCGTGTCGTTATGCGACCATGCCAGCTGATATGGCATGCCGGTTGCGACCAGCTCCGGCGCGGTCAACACCGGTCTTTCCGGTCGAAGGGCGGCATGGATGTTATCGGCGATTCTGGCCAGATAGAGACAGCCGGGCAGATTCTCGGCAACCAGTTCGGGAATGCGACTCGGCTCCGGCCAGAAACCGTCTTCACTACTACCAACCTCGATGGCGAAGGAGTAAATCCTCTCTTTGACGGTCTGTTCGGCGTATCCCCAGTCATTGGCGTCGCCGTTGGTCGGGTAGAATGTCCAGCCGGGGCCGGGGAAGTAACCGGTTTCGGCTTCCAGCCGTTCGCCAATTGCGGAAAAAATGTGCTCATCGGGTGTGTACAGTCCCGGCTTATACCCGTATGGCCAGAGGATAAGATCCGAGAAGGAATGGAAGTGAACGGCAATGATAAAATCCTGGCTGGAAATGAAGTCGCGCAAGGCCTGGGTCTCCGGCTCTGAAAATGGTCCCGTGCCCCGATAGGTTTCATTTTCGCTGTTGGGAGACGAGCCGATATCGTCATATCCCCACATGTAGCCGAAATTGCGGTTAAGGTCAACGCCGTGGGAACCATCGCCGTTATCCCGTCGGTTCTTGCGCCATAGGCCGCCGCCTTCCGGAGCGACAGTTTCATTATAAGCGTATCCGTCGGGATTGACGATCGGCACAAACCAGAGTTCACGGTTGTCTACCAGGAGCCTTACGTCCGGATCGGTTTCATAGTTGTTTGTCAGGTAATCCATGAAGTGAAGCAGGATTTCGGGCGTGATCACTTCCCGGGCGTGGATTGCTGCGGTATACAGCACCTCGGGTTCATCTTCATCGACGGCCGGATTGTCGGATATCTTTATCGCCCAGATATCCCGGCCTTCCAGCGACTGGCCGATTACGAGTTTTTCGGAGACGAGGCCGGGATGATCATTAATTATTGAGAGGACGGAGGAGTCGATTTCGGCCAGGGTTTTATACCCTCCCATGGCCTTATCCGGAAGGCGCGACCGGTAAAAGCCGGTCAGGTCTTCATGTACGATATCGGTTTTGAAACCCAACGCCTGTAGTTCTTCGAATTTTCCGATAGGCGTGATGATTTCAACATATTCCTTTGCGTACTTGATGATATCGGGATGAAAGTTATGCAGCCGGCTGATCTGCTCGGCCGTGGCGGCAAAAACGCGAACCTGAAGGTACCTTTCTTCAGCCGCAAAAATCGTGGTGCCAATGAATATCAGCAGCATCAGAGTGAAAACACCCGACAGTTTCTGTCTCATGGTGTCCACCATGGTCTGAGCGGTGTTTGGCGAAGAACGGGTGAAGTCATGCTAAAAATGCGCGTCAAAATCGGCTGTTACCAGGTTGCCATTTAAGCTTGCCTCGCCGGTGCCGAGCCGGAGCCGCAGCCGGCCGGCCCTGAGCGGAGGGGGACAGGCATTGTCTGTCCCCCGTATCGTTATCTTTCAGGTCGCAATCACGGGCAGGTTGGATCCGGACCGGGCGGGTCATTGTACAGGAAGTCGATCAGGTACAGAATATCAAGCAGGTTCACATCTCCATCGGCGTTGACATCAGCCGACTCCATTGGATCGGGTGCCGGTCCGATCGGATCGCCGTACAGGAAATCAATCAGGTATAGAACATCAAGCAGATTGACCCCTTCATCACCACTGGCATCGCCGCAGATATACGGATTGCGTACGGCAACCATTGCCAGCCCGGAATATTTGCTTAATTGCTGATCAATGTCCTCAGCCCGGACGTTATAATAGTAGTCTCCCTGCGGATAGCCCGCAAAACTGTATGAAGTGTCGGTCAGATCGGAAGCCAGCACCGTAATCGTTTCAAAAGTACTGACGGGATAAATGTCGTCAATAAACATTCCGTAACATGCCCAGGCCACGTCATAAATCTCGTTTACAAAGCGGAAATACACTTCCTGGCCGACATAATCAGACAGGTCGAAATACGCGTCTATCCACTCTCCCCCCGTATAGCCGCAAATGCCAAACCCCCGGTTATGCGCCCATGGATTGTCAATGGTGGTTATGTTGCCTTCCAGGTTGGTGAAATCGACGCCGTCAGTGGAAATTGCAACATAAGCATAATCCCAGCCGTCGTTTATGCAATACATTGTCTTGAACTTCAGGCTGTCATTTGGCTGCACCATATATGGGTATTTGCTCTGGAGATAATTGATGTATCGAACCGGTATCCCGGACCAGAAACAGTCATTATTGGAGTAACCAATGTCATTCGCCCATTCAAATCCTTTACCGTGCCAGTTCGACAAATCCGCGGTCTGGTCGGTAATAGTCGCAAGATTTTGAAGCTCGACCAGTTCGTACTGAACTGCAGGATTTAACGTGTCGTCATGACTCCACTCAACATCAAAAGGATCTCCAGTCGCGACTTCGGCAGGCGCCGTTATAACCGGAGCTTCGGGCTGAAGCGCCGAATAGAGATCACCCGCATATTCCGCCATAAGCAGATTGGGCTCAAGGTTTTCCAGGACCAGGGAATCAATCCGCGACGGATCCGGCCAGAAACCGTCTGAGTACCGCCGGCCGACTTCAAAGACATAGCTGATAATCCCCAACTCCCCGTAGTACCAATCACAAGTGCCACCGTTTGTCGGGTAACCGATCAGACCGGAGCCGATTCCATAATGATTGAAGGCAGCCATAGTGTCAGCCAGAGCATAGAACAGAGGTTCATCAGGAGCCAATTCTTCAGTGGTATAGCCCCATGCCCAGAGTATCATACTTGCGGTGGCATGATAATAGACCGCGAACTGAAAATCGTGATCATAGGTAAAATCACGCATAACCTGCGCTTCCGGCTCCGAAAACGGCCCGGTTCCTCGGTAGGTTTCTTCTTCTCCGTCCGGTGAGGAGCCGACATCGTCATGTCCCCACATGTATCCGAAGTTGCGGTTGAGATCAACCCCCCAGGTTCCATCGCCGTTGTCCCTGCGATTCTTGCGCCACATTCCCCCGCCAGAGGGATTGCTTATTTCGTTGAAAACGTGGCCGTCGGGATTGACGACCGGGACAAACCATAGTTCCCGGTTGTCAACCAGGTGCGTTACGCGCTGATCGATGCCGTAATTTTCACATAAATAGTTGATGAAATACAGCAAGACATGCGGACAAATCACCTCGCGCGCATGGATCGTACCGGTATAAAGAACCTCCGGCTCGTCTTCATCGATTTCGGGATTGTCGGAAATTTTAATGGCCCAGATATCACGGCCCTCAAGCGATTGCCCGATGGAAATTCTTTCGGTTGTAATGTCAGGAAACAAATAGTGCTGAAAAAGCAGATCCGAAGAGACTTCTGAATAGGTCTTGTAACCGCCCATTGGTTTGTCCTGAAGCCTCGACTGATAGAAGGCCACCATATCCTGGTGGACAACTTCTGTCCTGATTCCCAATAATGCAAGTTCCGCCAGTTCCTCGGAATCGGTAACGATATCAATAGAGTCCTTTTCCTGCCACATAATATCAAGGTGCATCTCCCGGAGTTTCATCAATTGGTCAAGTGATTCAATAAAGACCCTCGCCTGGATGTACTCCCGTTCGGCAGCTCCTGCAGAACCGCCGGCAATGACAAGAACTAAGCAGGCCACAATTAGTAACTGTTTACGTCCCATGAATACCTCCCTACAATGCGGTCTGGTTTCAATTATATCCGATATGTGATATTTAAAGGACTATGCTACTGTTTCGTGGTGGTATTGCCCTTGGTGAGTTCATTCTTGCAGTAGTCCATAAATAATGTCCGTCCCCGCAGTCTAGCTTCTGTATACGAGACGTAAAGAAAGAAGTTTCGTTTAATCCCTTCGTTATTGTGTTTTGAGGCACCACTTCGGCAACAGCAGGAGGAGTCGGTAGCACCTATCCTCCGATGTTTACCGACTGAGGTTCCAAGCAAGGACAGGTTAATTCCGGGCCGGGCGGACTTCGGTGCAGATGATCGATTAAGTACAAAAAATCCGGCAGGTTAACAGTCCTGTTGCATTGGCTTCCAAAGCATTGAGCGGGTCGAGTGCCTGGTCGGGCTGGCCGGCCGCCATGGGATTATCGATCACTATAAAGACAACGGGCGAATTAATCTCTTCTTAACCGTCAGCGTCGGCACCTGAGTATTGCCGGGCATCGCTGACAAATATCTCCCTGATCTGCGAAAACCGGCCCGCCTGATTTTCAGCATCACGGGCCCGGACTTAGTTGGTGTTGATAAATGAAAGCCCCGGTGATGCGAGCACGAACACCACCGGGGACTCATCGCTCAACCTAGCTGAGAGCTGGATTGAGGCCCCCCTCAGTAACTACTGGATTGTCGAATGAAAGCCGCCAATCCTTTCTGCCTACGAGGGCAAAGGAGATTAGGGTTATTACATGCAAATGTTTTTCACTATAGATGCTCCTTCTCCCAGTGTCCCGTATGCATCCACTCTCAAGAGACTATAGTATGCGAGTATATGCTGTAATAATTACATGGTTACATGGCAAATTGTATGCCGGTTGCTGCGGGCATGCTGCATCTGTAAGTAATTGCTGTGCAAACAAGAATGTACGCCCTTAAGCTCTCGACGTCAGGCCCCGGGTTAAATCCACCAGAGCGGGCCGTTTCGGGCAGGTGAAATTAACCAGGATCGATATCAATCTCCTTAAGCATCTTGTGTAAGTTGGACGGGTCCAGCGATAATTCTCTGGCCGCCGCGCTGACATTGTTGCCGTTTCTTGTTAAAACCTGCACAATTAGAATGCGCTTAAAATCTTTCACTCGTTCCTGAAAACTCATCCTGCCGTCAGGGCGGCTTTCCTGCAGCGACAGATACCTGGCGACTTCGTCTTTTGTGATAAAGGAGGACGGGGTGAGAGCAGCCAGCGATTGCACAGTATCCATCAATTGGCGGACATTGCCGGGCCATTCGTAGGCTATCAACAGGTCCATAGCTTTCGATTCGAATACTCTGATGCCGCCCCCGCTGGCCATGGCGTAATTTTCCAGAAAGCGATTCACGAGATCCGGAATATCCTCCGATCGCTTTTTAAGCGGAGGAAGGGTTATCGTAATTCCATTAATCCGATAAAACAGATCGTCCCGAAATTTTTCCTGAGCTACCATTTTTGAGATGTCCCGGTGGGTAGCGCAGATTAATCTGACGTCAACCCTGATAGTCTCTGGCGATCCGACCCGGTTTATTTCGCCGCTTTCAAGGACTCTGAGGATTTTGGCCTGCGTGGTGATATCAAGATCTCCGATTTCATCGAGGAAGACAGTCCCGCCATCGGCATATTCAAAAAGGCCTATTCGATCGGCAACGGCGCCGGTAAATGAGCCTCGCAGGTGGCCGAAAAGCTCCGATTCCACCAGATCCGGGGCCTTGTGATTGCAATTGAAGATGGCCAGCCGGCGGCCGGACCGCCTGCTTTTTTTGTGAATAGCCCGCGCCACCAGTTCTTTTCCGGTTCCCGTGGGCCCCAGTATCATTACCTTGTTGTCGGAGGGGGCAATCTTCTCGATTCTCTGGTAGACTTCAAGCATTGCCGGTGATTTGCCGATCATCCCGAATTCTTCTTTTGCGATGCGGGCCATTTCCGCGCTGCTTGATTTCAGGCGATAGAACGCAACAGCGTTTTTTACCGCCCGCTGAAGGCGGGAGGGGCGTTCGTTCTTAACGATGTAATCAAACGGCTTATGAGCCTGGTCGATTTCCGTCTCGGAGTAATCTCCCGGATAACCGGTATGAAAAATCACAGGGAGGCCGGGATTGATTTTTATGATCTCGGCCGCGGTTTCCAGACCATCCATCCCGGCCATCCGGATGTCCAGAACCACCGTTTCGATATTCCCATTTGATCTGATTATCTCAATCGCTTCAGAACCGGAGGGCGCGAGGGCAACATCATAATCATCCATAAATGCCTGATTCAGCGCTTCAAGCACCAGAGGATCATCATCGACTATTAGTATTTTCCCGACGGTCACCATACCCCGGAAGGATTTATAGCAGAATTGTTAGCTACTCGGAAGTAATATAATGAATTTTGTCCCTTTGTCCAGACAAGATTTGACCGAAATTTCGCCGTTATACAGCTCCACAATCTTTTTAACAATGCTCAGGCCCAGCCCGGTACCGGAGCTGGGACGGGTGCTGAAAAACGTATCAAATATTCGCGGCATATGTTCGTCTGCAATACCCGGGCCGGTGTCTGCCACTTCGATAATGGTTTTTTTGTCGTTATCAGCGGCTGTAACCGAGATTGTCCTTCGTTCAGCCTCACCAAGCGCCTGTAAGGCGTTTACCACCAGATTATTAAGCATGCTGTAGGCATGCGGCCGGTAACAATTGATGAAAACGGTGCCGGAAATCTCAACAACAAAAGTGACCTTCAACCGTTCGATTTCCGGCTTATTGGCTTCGATAATCTCTTCAAGGATCTTCTGGATGTTGACCTTATCCCTCTTTTTCTCAGACTCGAGCCGGGAGTAGACAGTTACCAATTCGACCATGCTCAACGCCCTTGCCACAGCTTTTTCACTGAGATCGACCAGTGCCCTGTTTCGCGTGACGGCGTCCTGATCCGTCAATTCTATGCGTTGTTTCAACTTAAACAGCGAGCTGCTCGCCGGATAAAGGGCGTTGTGGATTTCATGAGCGACCCCTCCGGCGATTTCCCTGGCCTGTTTGTATTTTTCGGCCGCAACCAGTTTTTCCTGGGCTTCCTTCAATTCGGTCAGCGCGGCGTTAAGCTGGTCACGCTGTTGGCCGATAATCAGGTTTTTTTGGCGGAATTTGGTTAAGATCAGCCAGATTATACCAATCACAATGCTGAGAGGAATGAATGCCGCAAGGAAGGCCAGGATCGGCTGGCGCGAAAAGACCGTATACCAAGGCGTTTTTTTCAGACTTAGGGTGTAGCTTGCGTCACCCATTCCAGCGGTGATAAAAATCAGGCAGCTGTCTTTGTGTTGCCCGTGATAGGTTACGGCATAGGAACCTCTCTGAAGTGGGTCCTCGGCCTCAAACATTGCCAGCGGCTCAAATTCGGACGTGGTAAGAAGCAGTTTTGTCCCGTGCACGTTAATTAACAGCTGATTATCGCCAGCATTCAGAAAATCACCGTGGTCCCAGATGCCCGCCTTGGCCGCAAAAAGATAGGTGCCGAGATTATCCAGCCGCTGGTTGAAGATTCGTATCGTATGATCGGCCAGAGCGAGGGCGATCTCGCCAATGCTGTCCGCGTTGATGTCTATTAATGAGGCATCGTCGATCTTCAATTCAGGCCCCAGGATGACCGAGTCCAGCTGCCTTCCGTTACGATTGTACACCTTGAGCATGGTGTTCTCCACAGCAGCAATCCCTGATGCGGTGATTTCCCTTTTGCTGTTGTGACCGACCAGAATATCAAAAAAGCCGTCGGAATCGTAATCAATGATGACCGGCGCTCCCTTGCTGAAGGCGGCTCCTGTTTCTTTTTTCCAGAGTTCGTTGCCATCACCGTCCAAAACAATCAGGTAGGAATGGCTGTCGTCCATATCCCGGGCGATGGCGGCATTTCCTTTTGAACCGATGCCCAATATCAGATAGGTACAGCTATCCGGCTCGACATGCTCGACAAACATATTGTCTCTGTTGGGAATGCCGGCATAGCTGTATTTCCACCTGGTGCTATCGTTGAACCAGTCGATACAGTACAGTTCGCGGGGATAGAGATCATATCCAGTATCGCAATTTACAAGCAGCTCATCATATCCGTCACCGTTGAAGTCATGCGTGAGGCAGACAGCTCCACAACCGTCCCAGTACCCATTATCATCCCGGTCCTCCCCGGTAGCGATGAATTTTCTGTAGATGCTGCCGCTGTCAAAATGGTAGATGTCCAGCCAGAGACTGTCCCTGACAACATAAGTTACCGCAACTTCCTGGAGCCCGTCGCGATCGCAGTCGAGAATGAAGGGAGAATTGAGATGGGATGCTTTTATATTAAAATGATGGATTGCCTGGTGGCGGTCCATGTCGGCGTAGAAAATAATGCATGACAGGGTATCGGGAGGACGCCACATGTCTCCGAAAACGACAGCCCCAAGTCTGTCGTCGCCGTAAATGTCGATCGGCAGCACGCAGTCGGGATAGGGCGAGACCAGTTTATCTTCAACCTGAAACCGATAGCGCAAAAGCAACGGGTCATCAACCGATTCGACGGTAATAACTTGCCCGGATTCGCGGTTGCCAGAGCAATCCGGGAGCAGAAACATCAATATGATAACAAGCGCAGCCGTTAAAATCCGTGTCATTGTAAAAGCAACTTCAAGGTTTATTTATTCAATATGGCCTCTCCGGCCGGACTGTCAATTTCTCTTCTTTCATAAGGTTACTTAATGTCGGCCGCAGGTTCAAATGTAAAATGCCACAACCACGGGCTGCAGCATTTGCCATGCCGATGATGCCGCCAGGTTTCAGCCGGCGGCATCAGATTATTTCAGCTCTTTCATCAGTTCTCTGACAGCCCGGATCAGCTGGGGATCCCGATCATTGATAAAATCATCGAGGAGATTTTCAATGTAAATATCCGGCTCGCGCGGAAACAGATCGGTATCCTCCATTTCTACAGTATATGCACCCCACGATGGCCGCCTGATTCGGGTGCCATCAATCAGTCGATATGATGAGGTTCCAATTACCCCCCCGGCGGTTGAGGTTCCGACGATTTTCCCCAGCCCCAGCTTGCGGAATCCTTCGGCGAATATCTCTGAGTTGGATGCGGAGTACTGATTTATCAGGAGAATCATCGGCTTTTCCAGCGCCTTGGAGCGCATCTTGTTTTCCGAGATAGTCGGGAAGCCTCTGAAATTGCGCATGATATAAGGGGCCCGTTCCAGCATACCAAGTATATGCACCGCGGTATTACCACCGCCGTTGTCGCGAATGTCCAGAATCAGTCCTTCTTTGGGCTCGGCAATGGCAACCAATTGCTCAATGAAGATCGCCAGTTTGGAACGCGACATCTCCGGAATGTGGATGTAAGCCAGCCGCCCGCCGGACAGTGAGTCGACCAGACTCCGTCGCCGGGCAACCCAGTCATCGTACCAAAATGACCTAACCTTGCCGGAACTGATCGGTTTGAGGTAAAGTTCGGTTACTTCGCCGCCCGGCTTATCGGAAATCCCCATAGCGAGCCGGTGATCAATGGTGCCATTGAGCAGTTTGTCAATGCTGGTCTCCCTGGTCAGTGCGGCACCTGCGATAGTCGTAATATACTGCCCTGCCTTGATTCCGGCCCGATCGGCGGGGGAGTCGCTCAGAACCCGGTCAACGCGAAAGACTCCGTCGCGATCCAGCACCGCGTAATCAAGTTCAATACCGGTTGCCCCGGTTTTGATGCTCTTATCCGGCACTGGAGCATTGCTGTAAATATATAGGTGTGAAGCCCGGAGCTCACCCATCGTTTCCAGGACGACGGCGCGGAATCCCGCTTC
>CP070796.1:2050738-2057990 GCA_020343475.1 Candidatus Zixiibacteriota bacterium | reverse complement strand
TTTACTGGACAGCGGGGACACCAAGGCCGCCAATTGTGTCTCGTGTCATTCCGTGCATAATATTGAAAGCCCCCAGATTCCGACATCATCGGTGTATGCTTTGAACCTTCCTGGCACCTGTGCCGAATGTCACGCCGATCCGGATTATATGGCAGGCTATGGAATTGCAACCAATCAGTATGACCACTATGTTAAATCCGTTCACGGTGTTGCGCTTCTTGAGAGAGGAGATATCGGCGCGCCGGCCTGCAATGACTGCCACGGCAACCATGGCGCCGTACCTCCGGAAGTGGCGTCAATTTCGGCCGTTTGTGGCCTCTGTCATGCTCTTATTGCCGAGGAGTTTGCCATGTCCCCGCATGATACTGTCTTTGAAAAAGCGGATTTTCCGAAGTGTGAGACATGTCATTCCAACCACCTTATTATGAAGCCCGAATTGCACTGGGTGGGAACGACCGATTCCTCGCTGTGTATTAATTGTCATGATGCCAACGATGGCACGGCAGGATTCCGAACGGCCGAACAGATTTATAACTCCCTTTCAGATCTTTACGCGGCTCATGGAAAAGCAGCTGCCAAGGTTGATGAGGCGGAATATAAAGGGATGATGATCACTGACCTGCGATTTCAACTCAGAGAGGTTAAACAATCATTGATAAAAGCGCGAACGGTGGTTCATGCCTTTAATGCCGCCCGGATTATTGAGGTCGTGGAACCGGGATTACTGGAAGCTGCGAAAGTGTACGAGGCTGCGGTTCAGGAGGTGGATGAGTACTATTTTCGGCGCAAGGGATTGGGCGTCGCCACCTTGATCATCACGATCCTTGCGATAGCACTGTATCTAAAGATAAGATCCATTGAAAAGTAGACATGATTTCAAGCACATTTCAGGTAACCGTTATAGTGGAATTTTATTGAGCAGGCCTCTTTAAAATATTATATGAGGTTCAGGATTTCGGATATTATGAGACGATTGAGACTTCCACGGCTGGCGTATAACTGGATAAGCTCTATTGGCATTGCCATAGCTCTCGTTATCATTTTATTGATGACGTTTCTATATGTTATTGACCTATTTGCAAGCGAGACTAATCCTTATCTTGGCATATTTCTTTACATGGCCTTGCCCCCAATCCTTATCTTCGGTCTGCTTCTCATCCCGATAGGCATGATTGGCCAGTGGCTTCGGTTTCGCAAAAGTGGAGAACTGGCCTATCCATCCTGGCCATACATTGATTTGAATAACAGAAGCCATCGCAATGCCACTCTGATTTTTTTCTCCGGCACTTTTCTCTTTCTCATTATCAGCGCGGTCGGCAGTTATAAAGCCTATCATTTCACCGAATCTGTCACCTTTTGCGGCACTACCTGCCACAAAATCATGAAACCTGAGCATACCGCGTATCAAAATTCGCCGCATGCACGGGTGGCATGTGTGGCCTGCCATGTGGGGCCTGGCGCGGACTGGTTTGCCAAATCCAAGCTATCCGGCCTGTACCAGGTTTACGCGACGCTGTTGAACAAATACCCGAGCCCTATCCCGACGCCGATTGCGAGTCTTCGTCCCGCCCGGGAAACCTGTGAACAATGCCACTGGCCCAAAAAATTCTTCGGCGCTCAACAGCGGCTCTTTAAGCACTATATGTACGATAAAGATAATACCTATTGGCCGATAAATGTGCTGGTCAATACGGGTGGCGGCGGTCCCGGAAGCGGTGAGGAGTCAGGCATACACTGGCATACTTTTATCAGCAACAGGATCGAATATATTGCCCGTGATCAGGAAAGGCTGGATATTCCCTGGATCAGGGCCACAAATCTGAAGACCGGCCGGATTACCATCTATCAAAACATTGAAGATCCTCTGTCTGAAGAAGAGATTGCCGCGGCGGCACCTCGCGTACTGGACTGTATGGATTGTCATAACCGTCCCAGTCATATCTACAACTCGCCTGATAATGCCATCAATACGGCGATATATGCCGGTTGGATAAGTGCCCTGCTTCCGGAAATAAAGCGGATTTCGGTTGAGGCTATGGCGATTGAATATGAGGATGAAGCCGCCGCCCGACAGGGTATCGCCAATTATATCGGTGATTTTTACTTAAAGGAGTATCCGGATATTCATGATGAGAAACCGGAATTAATAAATCAGGCAATCCTCGCGACGCAGGATCAATTCACGCAGAATATCTTTCCTGAAATGAAAGTCCGCTGGGAGGAATATCCCAATAATATCGGGCATTTTGAAAGTCCCGGATGTTTCCGCTGTCATTTCGGCAGCCATACCAGTGCGGATGGCGTCAGCATATCGAAAGACTGCAACGCCTGCCATATTATTTTCGCCCAGGGCAGCGGGGATAGAGCATCTTTTTCCTCGTCCCCCGAAGGTCTGGCTTTTGTGCATCCCGAGGACATTGATGACGCCTGGCAGGAAATCGGTTGCTTCGAATGTCACAGTGGCACCCAGCCGTAGCCTGATCTTTCCGGGGTTCGAACGATCACCGTTTGACCACGATGTTGCTCGTGATTTGATCCTCAACGTTTCTTCCCGCCGGCCGG
Source organism: Candidatus Zixiibacteriota bacterium (assembly GCA_020343475.1). Classification (GTDB taxonomy): domain Bacteria; phylum Zixibacteria; class MSB-5A5; order GN15; family PGXB01; genus JAFGAL01. The sequence continues at coordinate 2,055,428 of CP070796.1, read as the reverse complement.
TTATAATATGCCTTGTGACTGCAGCCTTTACAGAGTCCTTACGATAAACATGTCCAATGATGATCGGCATACAGGGCAAATTGGTTTTATTGAGATATTTCCGGAAAAGTTCCCGTATAAAAGATAAAAATGCAAAGGTTCCTTATCATTGACACTGGCGCCCGGACTATCCAGATAGTGAAGGTTGAACAGGGATGCAATGCACCGGAAGTCGACCATCAAATGATGGTCGCAATTTATGCGCGGCCGTTCGATTCGATTATACTGCATAGGAACTCACCCCGGTCACAGTGAAATCGGAAACAACGGCGGAACTGCGCTTGAATATTATTGTTTTTCCTAACGCAGGACCTGGGGAGGGGCCCGATTGATTTATACCGGAAGAAGCAAGGCAGAGTCCTGACACAACAGCAGGATTATAAGTGTAACACGTAACCGACGAGGGTCACGACGACCATAAACCAGAGAAAGACATTTTTACGCAGGATGTGCCGCTGGGGTTTGTGGCTTTCGGGATTACTGCTGGCGCTGTTCGCCCTTCAGCTAACGGTGCTGGCTTTTCCTCAATTGGTCGTTACAAATTGCGTCCAGGTTGGTACGGTTGTGCTGTATTATGATGAAGCTTCCAGTGCTGACATAGAAACACTGGCGGCAGACGTTGAGATGCGACTTCGCGGCAGCGGATTTTACGACTCGACCCGGATCAATCGGGTGTTTTTCTTTCAAAATCAGAATCTTTATGCGCTATACGCCCGGCTGACGATGGTACCACCCGGAGCACAGGGATTCTGCCTGCCTGTTTTTAACAACTCTTTTGTGAGCGCCCCGATCATTGCAGCACTGGCTGCAGGAACCGGCGGGCTCCCCAGGTACAGCATCTGGGAGGGCAGTCCCGCGCACACCATCGCGCACGAGATCGGTCACCAGTATATCGTCGACCGGATAGGCGGTAAAAAGATCTCCCACTGGAAACGGGAAGGTCTTCCCGAGTATGTGGCCAACATAGCGCTAATCCGGCAGGACAGCCTGGCATCCCTGCCGGACCGGGTCGGTGTTCTCAACAGTGGGCAAATGTGGAGTGCCACCCGGCACCCGGAAAGGCATAATTGGGATCGTATTCATTACGAAGCCGGACTGCTAGTTGAATTCCTCATCGACGTTCAAAGTTACACACTGACCGACATCATAGCCGATAGCGTTACCAGGGACGAGACTCTCGCCGCCATGATGGCCTGGGTCAAAGAACAGAACAGGCGACCCTGAGCTGGCAGGTCTATGCCTGACGGGAAGCCTGGAAATCCATACGGTATGCATATTAAGGCATGGTTCCGTCTCTTCGGTCATCGCACTGAAAATTCATCCGCCAAATCTTTTGCGCGTTTATAGCAAGCCTATTGTCTAATCGAAAATCCTTTTTTTTCTTCTGAATATCGGCAGACGGGGTGGAGTCTTCTGACCTGAATCAAAGGGCAAATTAAGACCATTTAGCAGCATCAAGTAACATCTCTGCTGGTATATCTTTGAGGAGGAAACGAAAATTAGTCCAATAAGATGCGATCTCAGAGCGTAGCATGTGTTAGAAATTCCGGGGACAGCGTGGCATTGCAGAAAAAAATCGATATTCTGGAAACTTTACTAAGCGTCATTCCTGATGCCGTAATAGTCGCCGATCTTGAGGGCAGGTTTCTGCTTTTCAATCCGGCGGCTGAGAGGATATTGGGTATTGGGGCAGAACATTTGAATCCTGAGGATTGGACCGCCGCCTATGGCTGTTATCTGCCGGATAAAATCACCCCATTCCCCCCCCATCAACTGCCTTTGTTTCGAGCCATACAGGGCGAAAAAGTCGATGATGTGCTGATTTACATAAAGAACGAGCAGAAACCATCCGGGGTGTGGATCAGTGTTAGCGGCAAACCGCTGCTGGATGAGGATGGAGCCATCCAGGGCGGCATGGTTATCTTTCGCGACGCAACGAAGCGCAAACTGGCAGAGGAACGTTTTCATTCCGCATCGTCGTGTCTGGCAGTCCTCATTGAGAACCAGCAGTCCGGTATCCTTATTGAGAATGAAGCAGGACGAATCGTGTCAATCAATCAGGCATTCTGTGATCTATTTAATATTCTTTTACCGCCTGCTGAACTGATTGGTACGGATTGTACTGAATATGCTGAGCAAGCCAAAAACCTTTTCCTTGATCCGGAAGCGTTTGTCCGGCAAATACAGGAGATATTGCACGGCAAATCAATCGTCATGAATGAGGAGCTCTTCCTGGCGGACGGCAGGGTATTTCAACGCGATTATATTCCGTTAATCGTCGATGATAAGTATCGGGGGCATTTGTGGCAATATCGGGACAACACGGAACGTCACAGAATACAGGATAGGATCAAAGTCTATGAGCGACTCTGCACGGCACTGGAGCAGACCGCTGACAGTGTCATCATTACAGACAGGCAGGGTGTTATCGAGTATGTAAATCCGGCATTTGAAATGACCACAGGTTTCAGCAGAACCGAGGCTCTGGGGAGAACCCCGCAGATTCTTAAATCAGGGAGGCATAATAAAGAGTTTTATCGGAATCTCTGGGCCGAGGTTCTTGCCGGCAGACCTTTCCGCTGTACCATAGTCAATAAAAGAAAAACCGGCGAGTTTTACTGGGCGCAGCAGACAATCACCCCTTTGAAAGGCGATGACGGGGATATTACTCACTTTGTCTCGGTGCTGAAGGATATCACCGACCTCATAGAGAAAAAGGATCAGGAAGCGAAGTTGCTTGTGGCCCGCGAAGTGCAGCAACGATTCTATGGCGTAACGGCATCAGTGCCCGGATATGATATTGCCGGCACTGCCTTTCCGGCCGAGGAAACAGGGGGAGATTATTTTGACTTCATTAATATGCCGGGCGATTGTCTTGGCATAGCCATCGGTGACGTTTGCGGCCATGGCGTAGGAGCCGCACTTGTGATGGCAGAAACGCGTGCATATCTGCGTTCGTTTGCGAGCTGCAGTTCCGATATGGCCGAGATATTATCACGGGTTAATCAGTCCCTCGTGCCGGATCTCGACAATGGCCAGTTTGTCACATTACTGCTTTGCTGTCTTGACCCGCACCAGCGAATCCTGAGGTTTGCAAGCGCCGGGCATGTCCCCGGTTTTTTACTCAATAAATCCGGAGAAGTTGACTCTACTCTGGGGGGTACCGGCCCGCCCCTGGGTCTCTTCCCCGATTCCCGGTTTTCCTCTGACAAAATCTCTTTTTCGGAGCCCGGGCAGGTTTTGTTGTTGCCAACTGATGGAATCATGGAGTCAATGGACCCGGATGGGACGCCTTTCGGGATCCCGAGGGTTGTTGAATATCTTGGTTTTCACCGCCGCGAAACGGCCCGCCAAATTGTTGAGGGTTTGTGCATTGCGGCCAAAGGTCATGCTGCCAGCCAATCCCCGCTGGATGATATTACGGCGGTTGTTATTAAGGTTATTTAAGATCTCATTCTGTCTTTTTGCGATACTTTTTCATCGGTACGGCAGAATATGTACTTAATGTTTTCAATGCAGCAGGTGAAAAAAAAAGGAAGAAATTTTGCATAATCCGGCGAAACAATTATAGTTATCCTTCGTCTATAACCGTAGTAGTCTCATGCGTGCGGGTAATGACATACATCCTGAATAATAACATGTTTGTCAAGCATCAGAGAATTCGGAAAGGAAGGCAACATGAGACGTCGTCGCGTCGCCGCTGTCGCATTTCTGGCGGCAGTGGCCTTTCTCGTGCCCGGACTTCATGCGGATGATCTGCCCGAACTGAAGTTCGAGAAATTCGAACTGCCCAACGGGCTGGATGTCATTCTGCATGAAGATCATTCAATCCCGGTGGCTTCGGTCAACATCTGGTATCATGTCGGTTCCAAAAATGAGACTCCAGGGCGAACGGGCTTCGCCCACCTCTTTGAGCACATGATGTTCCAGGGTTCCGAACATCATACTGCAAATTTCACCGAGAGTGTGATCAAATACGGCGGTGTTCGAAACGGAATGACCTCCGAGGACCGAACCAGCTACTGGGAAAACATTCCAAGCAACTATCTGGAAAAGATCCTCTGGCTCGAAGCCGACCGGATGGGGTATCTTCTGCCGGCAGTCACGCAGGAGCGGCTGGATAATCAGCGCAGCGTCGTGATGAATGAGAAACGCCAGAATTTTGATGACCAACCTTATGCGAAGGTACATGGAGTTTCCCGCGCCCTTCTGTACCCGGGTCATCATCCTTATTCCTGGATTGGCATAGGCAAGATGGAGGATCTCGCGGCAGCAAGCCTGGAGGATGTACATGCGTTTTTCCGGAAATATTATGGGCCCAGCAATGCTTCACTTTGCATCGCCGGCGATTTCAATCCGGAGCAAACCAAAAAATGGGTGGAGAAATACTTTGGGCCCATTCCAGCGGGGCCACCGGTGGATCGGCTCAAAACCTGGGTGCCGGAACTGAAGAGTGAGATAAGGTCCGCCGTGACCGATAACGTTAAGCTCCGGCGCCTGTATCTGGTCTGGCATACTCCACCTCTTTATGCTCCGGGCGACGCCGAATTTGATCTTCTGTCATACATTCTGGCCTATGGTAAGTCTTCGCGGCTATACAAAACGTTAGTTTATGACAAACAAATGGCGCAGGATGTGGTGGCTTTTCAGG
>CP070796.1:2039140-2050638 GCA_020343475.1 Candidatus Zixiibacteriota bacterium | reverse complement strand
CAATCCCATCACTTTGTATTCCGCCGAATTGACCTGGAACCCCAGGAAGTAGGTAAAGGCGGAATAGAGAAGCCCGACAGAATGGGGGTAATTCATTACCCTGTACAGTCTTATTTTGTTGCCGAAGCCGTGCCCGATTGAGGCGGTCGCCCATTCCCCGACACCGTCAATGGTCAGGATGGCTGCGCGCTCGAACGGAGAACTGAAATATGCGCCGGCAGCGTGCGAAAGATGGTGTTCAATAAAGAGAATTTTCCCACCGAAATTCATTTCTTTCCGAATTGTCTGGGGAAGCCAGAGTTTTTCACGCAGCCAGACCGGCACGGCCGTGCGGAAAGCCCGGTATGATTTCGGAGCGGTGCAGAGGTAGCCGTTGAGAATACGATCGAACTTGGTGAATGGTTTATCGTAGAAAGCGATCACATCAATATCCTGCATGGCGAGGTTCTTTTTCTCCAGACAGAAGCGAATTGCATTGGCCGGAAAATCCGGGTCGTGTTTTTTTCCGGTGAAGCGTTCTTCCTGCGCCGCCGCGCAGAGGACACCATTGGATACCAGAGCCGCGGCGGCATCATGATAGTAACAGGATATTCCCAGAATATGCATTGCTTTCAGCTCTGATGGGTGGCCCGGTCGGGGTCGAAATGGCCGATGTCGACCTCACGCCAGCTGGAATTGCCTTTATGACGCAGGTTTAGCGGGTCGTGTCGAAAAAGCTTCAGCATCAATCCGAAGGGCATGAAAATGCCGAAATAAAAGAGAAACAGGATTATTTCAAGCTGGATTCTTACCAGGGTACGGGCAAACTTTTTCCATCCGGTCCAGATTTTTTTAAAAAGGCTTTTCATTTCAGAGAAAGTTACAGCATATTTATCGCTAAATAAGTCTGGCAGAAACCAATTAATGGATTTTACTTGAGTTTGTCATCACTAAATGCAAAATAATTGGTATCTTGGGGCTATCAAGGAAGATCACCGGAATCACAGAGGAGAAAATTGACAATGAAACGCGTGCTGTATTCAGTCGCTGTCTGCCTGATTATATCGGGCCTTGCCGCCGAATCGAGGGCATTATCCCCCATAGAAAGCAAAAACTTCAGTGTCTATCCCATAACCAATGAGGTATCATTTTATAAGAACGTCGATGACGGCGGCGTCAGCCGGGGCTGGACATTGCAGGTTATCTCAATCAACAATTTCAAGCTGGTATCTGATTTCAATTTCGAGTTTACCGGAGACTTCAACTGGGATATGTCTTACCAGAATTATGACTATTATATTGAGCTTTCGCTGGTTAAAGCGGTCGGGCGGGGCTTTTCCGTCAACTACCAGCGGATTGAGTCAGCATTTGAGGATCGCGGAATTAATCAGTTCGGGTTGCGGTTTTCATTTTAATTGGATAGCAGGTCATCTGTCTTTTTTCGCTTGACAGGAAAACCGGCAGGTTTATATTGGGCCTATCCTTATTCATAATCCCTCCCACCTCTTGGCTTTCCCCAGCCAGGAGGTTTTTTTCCGCCGGAAGCCCTGATTTTTTTGATCATTATTCCGTTTTGGGAGTATATTATAGTACGTAAGGTAATACTATGTACAGAATCTGCTTACTTGCCTTTTTAGTAACGGTTTTGACAGTCTATCCGGCCATCGCTCAGCAGGGGATGGAGGGTTTTTTGTCGGAAGCCGAAGTTCCAGGACGAGATCAGGAGAATCCGGCGATTAATCCATCCGCAATCGCGGTTGCCCGGCTTCATTACGGGGGCGGCGGCGACTGGTATTGGGGAAGCTCGGCACTGCCGAATTTTCTGCGATTTATCGGTGAAAACAGCAATTTCCCGGTCGATTTGCAGGAGCAGACGGTGCAGATAATGGATGATAATCTGTTTCAGTTTCCCTTCCTTTTTGCCACCGGACACGGCGTTGTTCGATTCACGCCGGAGGAGCGGGAGAGGCTGCGTTCGTATCTCAGTCACGGCGGATTCCTTTTGTTGAACGATTCCTACGGTATGGATAAGGGCATTCGCGAAGAGATATCCCGGCTTTTTCCGGAACGGGAACTGGTGGAACTTCCTTTCGATCATCCCATCTATCACAGTTATTTTGATTTTCCCTCCGGCCCGCCGAAAATCCACGAGCATGATGAAAAGGCGGCCCGCGGTTATGCGATAATAATCGAGGGGCGGGTAGTATTGTATTATCTCCATGAATCCGATATAGGTGATGGATGGGAAGATCCGCAGGTGCACAATGATCCTCCCGAGAAAAGGCAGGCGGCACTGGAGATGGGAATGAACATAGTCGTCTATGCCCTTACTCATTGAACCAGCTGCGAGGTGTAATATGGACGGTGTTGATAAGATCACAGGTCTGAAGAAGCGAATCAAAGGGACATTGTTGCGGGAACGACTGCTTCTGTTTTCCGCCGGGCTTTTGGGGACGGCCTCCGCGCTGGTGTTGATATCCATTGTCTTAACCCTTCTGGCGGGTATTATTATCCTGCCGGTCTGGCTTAAGGTAAGCCTGCTCGCAATCTCGGGTCTGGCAATCCTGGGCACTTTTATAAAGCTGGCTTTTGCCAGGCTCTTCAGCAATTCGCCGGAGATAGCAGCTCTAAAACTGGAGAAGAAATTCCCGATGCTCAGGGGGCGCTTGATCGCGGCCCTGCAGTTTACGGCCTTTCCAGAGGATCAATGGATCGGGTATTCCCGCGATTTGATGGCGGCGACTCTCAGGCAGGCCCACGAACAGTCGGCCAGTTTGAATTTCAATGAAATTCTGTCAGCGTATCCACTCTGGCGAAGCCTGCGGGTGACAGGTTTGATGATTGTTCTGGCGGTTCTGCTGCTTCTAGGTTTTCCGGGATTATTTAGCCATTCCTACCTGGTATATTCGCACCCGACCGAACTGATTGCGCCACCCCTTGGTTATGAGCTGACATCGTATCCGGGCTCGCGAATTGCGATAAAGTACCGCGATGTTGATCTTGGAGGAATCCTGATTGGAGATCGATTCCCTGATAAGGCAACAGTCTATTTCAGATTCGTCGGGGGAAGCTGGCAGAACAGTCGGATTGATCTGGGGGAAATCCCCCGTAATCCGGCGGCTCTGGGTGATTCGCTGATTTTTTATACGACAATCAAGCAGGCGCGCCGTTCACTGGATTATTATGTCCAGGCCGGACCGGTTACAACCCCGGTTGAACGTATTGATGTGGTTGACCGTCCGCGGGTAACCGGTATCAGGCTGTCCCTGTTTTATCCCGATTATACCGGTCTGGCCCCGACCGTCATTGATGAGAATGACGGGACCGTTTCGGCTCTGTACGGAACCCGAACCACGATGAAAATAGAGACCAACGTCTCGGTACAAACGGCTGAAATGGTTTTTGCGGATTCCTCGCGTTCACCGTTTACCGTTTCCGGTCGGACGGCGGAGCAATCATTCCGCGTCGAGCGAGACCAAGGCTATTCTATCCATCTGATTGACATGCAGGGTGAAATCAATCCCGATCCGATCGAGTACTACATTACCGCCGTTCCGGACGAGTATCCGGTAATCGACGTGGTTCGCCCCGGCATAGATATTAATCTCAATGAGAATATGGAAGTCCCGCTGCTTTTGCGTATCTCCGACGACTACGGTTTTTCGTCGTTGGTTCTGAAATACCGGCATGTTTCCGGAGGTGCCAAGGGGGAGGAGAACGTCGCGGTGTTACATTTCTCTGATAATATCAAGACCGAGGGCGAAATAAGTTTCAGCTGGGACGTGGAACCGCTTGGCCTGATGCCGTCGGATTATATTATCTACCAGTTTGAGCTGGCTGACAACGACCGTATTTCCGGTCCGAAGATAACCACCAGCCGCGCCTATATTGCTCGCTTACCCTCGCTTGAGGAAATCATTGCACAGACCGAGCGGGAACAGGGCGAGATTATCAATAATGCCGAATCCTACATGAAGGCGCATCGGGACCTGGCCGAACGTTTGAAAAACGTCTCCCGTAAGATTGAGCAGGAGCGCAGCGCCGGCGACCAGAAGCTTGGCTGGCAGCAGCAGAAGGAGCTGGAAGATATTGCCACGCGTGAGGAGGATATCGCCGAGCAGCTGCAGCAGACCGCCCGGAAGATGGAAGAAGCCATTGATAAAATGGAACAGGATCGGCTGGCGAGCACCGAACTCCTTGAAAAACTCAGCGAAATCCAGAAGCTGTTTGATGAGGTGGCCACCCCGGAGATGCGGCAGGCCCGGCTGCAGCTCCTGGAGGCCCTGAAAAACATGGATCAACAGACCCTCAATGAGGCGCTGCAAAATTATCAGATGTCCCAGCAGGAACTGATGCAGCGGTTGGACCGGACGATTGCCCTGCTGAAGAAATTGCAGATTGAACAGAAAGTCAATGCCATGACCGAATTGGCGCGGGAGCTGGTTGAAAAACAGGACAAGATGAATGAGAATACTGCCGCGACCGATGCCGATCAACTGCCATCGCTTGCCCCTGGCGAAAAGCAACTGAAACGAGAGCTGGACAATCTCAAGGTCCAGGCTCGTGAACTGAGGAATTTGCTTGATGAAACATCGTATGTTAAGGCGGATGCAGCGGATAAATTCTGCTCGGCGGTGGAACAGAGCGATGCCGGTGAGAATATGGAAAGTATGGCCGTTGAACTCTCCGACAGGAATAAGGAACAGGCAATCGAACAGGGAGGTCAGGCCAGTTCCAAGCTATTGGCGCTGTTTGATCAAATGCAGAGAGGACAGGCCAGCATGTGTCAGGGCGGTGGCAGCGAAGTGGCCGGTCAGATGCGGGACGCCATTGATGACATCAATTATCTTTCTGAGAACCAGGAGGAATTGATCACGACTGCCGACGGTATGCGATATAATTCCGAAGTCCTGCGGGACATCGCCGCCCAGCAACAGCTGCAGCGGGAGTCAGTGGTGGGGCTGTTGAACCGCATTACAGAGATGGGAAGGCAGTCGCCCTTCATTGCCGCTGAACTGCACCGTATAATCAACAATGTGATTGGCAATATTGATTATTCGATTGAACAGTTTTCAGATCGCAGGCGCAACGACGGGGTCACATTTCAAAAAGAAGCGCTGGCCAATCTCAACCGCGCCGCGATACATATGCTTGATGCCCTGCAAAAGCAGAAGGACTGCAACAAGGGCGGGAGCAGTTGTAATAAGCCAACCATGAAGCTGAATTCCCTGTGCCAGCAGCAAAGCCAGCTAAACATGCAGACTCAGGCGCAGTGCCAGAATCCCGGCAGGGACGGCCCGGGGGGCCGCGACGCGCTCCAGCGGCTGGCTGCCGAACAGAACGCCATTGGCAAGTCGCTCGGGCAATTGGCCGAGGAATTCGGCGACAGCAAAGAAATTTTGGGACGGCTGGATGCAATTGCGGAAGACGTCCAGAAAGTGGTCGATGCCCTTGAGGAGGGGGAAGTCGGCCAGGAAGTGCAGGATCGACAGCTGCGTATTCTTTCGCGCATGCTTGATGCCACCAAGTCGTTGCAGCGAAAAGACTTCACGGAGCAGCGGCAGGCCGCCTCAGGCAAAGATATCCTGCGCAATTCTCCGGCGGCCCTTACGGGAAATCAACTCAACGGCGGATTGGACATTGAGGACAGGCTCCGGAGATTTCTCGATGAAGAATACCCCGAGGCGTACGAACAGCATATAAAAGCATATTTCAAGGCGCTGCTGGAGAACCTTGAAATGAATACAATGCAACCCGGCCATGAAACGGAATAAAACCATTGCGATTTACATACCGGTGATTTTATTGCTCCTGACTGTGATCGCTGCAGGATCGGAACCCAATATTCAATCTTCCCCCAAGATCCGGGTCGAACGAGATACTACCGAGCAATTGGGCAGTGAAGAACTCAACTTGGCCCGGCAGCTTGTCGCGCAAGGTGCATACATCAGCGCTGCCGATTTGCTGGAAGCGGAATACGCGCAGAAGCATCGGACTCCCAATGTCATCTCTCTGCTGTTGACGTGCTATATGGAATTGAAAGCTTATTCCAGGGCGGAGGTTTTACTTAAACGGCAAATCCTGCGGTCTCCCGATCAATATCTTTATTATGTCAAGTTACTCGAGCTTTATCTCAAAACCGCCGAGGATTCAGCGGCAACTGCCACTGTTTCGGAAATCCGTGCCAGCTTTCCCGGAAATCCCGATATTGCGGGTTCGGTGCTGAGGCTTCTGATTGAGTATGGCCGTACCGAACCGGCGCTGAAATTGATTGCACAGGCACGCCTGGAATTTGAGCGGGAATCACTTTTCAATTTTGAGGCGGCGTCGATCTATGAAATGCAGCAATTATACGGCCAGGCGGTGCAGGAGTACTTTCGGGTCGCCAGCGGTGATTCGGCGACGATCGCGGGTGTCGAGAAGAGAATGGCGGCGTTGATACGTTTCCCCGGGGCCGCGCCTGAGGTTATTGAAGCCCTCAGGAAGATTCTTGTTGATGCGCCGAACAATGTCTTTGCGGTGAAAATTCTGCTGGAAGCGTACACCAGGAATCAGCAATTTGCGGAGGCCTTTGATGTCAGTATCCACCTTGATTCATTGACCGGGAGCAATGGCCGGGAGTTATTCAATTATATTCGGCGCTGCCTGGAGAGAAAGTTGTACCGCCAGGTGATTGATGCCGCTGGATATCTTGAGCAAAAGGACTATGACAAGACCGCTATCTCCCAGTACAGATTCTTCTATGCCGAAGCGCTGGTTGGACTAGGTCAGTACGACCAGGCGTTGACACAATACACCAATATCGCGGACAGCAGCCCGAACCTGCGCGATAAAGTCGAGGCTCTTCTGGCAATTGGAGATATCTATCGTTACAACTATCGGAGTCACGATTCGGCCCGGGTTTTTTATAATCGTATTCTGAGTGAGAGTCGGATTGGCAATGCTCATCTAAAGGCGCTCATGGAACTGGCACAACTGCATCTGGTTGAGGGGAATCTTGATCAGGCGAAGCAGGCGTTTGAAGAGCTCGCGGAGTCGCGTATTGACGCGGAGACTCTGGAGTATTTTGATTACACTCTGGCGCTGATTGATTTTTATCGCCATGAGTTCGCGGAGGCAGAGCTGGGCTTCCGCAAGGTGATGGCGAATTATCCGCGCGGATTTTATGTCAATGATGCCTTAATGCACAGCCTGGTCATTGGCGAAAACGCGCTGGGTGCTTCCGAGGCGCTGATCAGCTTTGCCGATGCCGAGTTTTTTGAGGTGCGCTTGATGCCCGATTCCGCCGAAAGCAGATTGAAGTTAATACGGCAGCTGCCGTTCTCCCCGCTTTTTGGGCTAGCAAGTTACCGGCTGGCTGAGCATTATCTAAATCGGCCGGATACCGCCGGGGCACTGGCAGTAATTGCCGATATCGAAGCGAATCATGCCGATGATTACTATTACCCATATTGCCTGAAGCTCAAGGGAGACATTTATTTCGCTACCAGGCTACGGCATGAGGCAGCTTCCGAGATTTACCGGACCTTACTGGAAAACTACAATATGTATCCGTTTATCGGAGAAATCAGAGACAAATTGCAGCGTCTGGAAGGTTATCGTGTGCCCGGGCAGTCCTAGTATTCAGCCGGCTGTTTGTCTTTCTGGGACTGCATATCATGCAGCTCCATCTCAAGGCTGGCGATCTTCTGTTCGGTCTTTTCGATTCTCTTGGCTTTCATCTTAATTGTGGTCCGAATCAGCAATCCCAGGGAGATAAGCATGAACATTACTGAATTGATCTGCCGAAAGATATTGCCGTAGTTGAAGATCGTGTCCAAAAACGCTGCTATGCCCAGCAGGAACAGTATACCACACCAGGTAAACATATGAGACCTCCTGATTTTCCAAACCACCCCGCTTTCCCGGGGTATAAATTTTGGTTGTAGATTCATTATTTCTGTTTATATTTGACGCTATGTTGCTTTGTAAATATAGCTTATAGCTATTACATTATCGGTAAGCGGATGCCGAACTTTAGGAGGTCGTCTTGCAGGCCAATATCATAAAACCACATTCCGGCTTCGATAGAGTCAACGCTGTCATCGGGGCTTTTGTCTTTATCCTGACATTCGTCGTTTATCGGCTGACTGTTGCTCCCACATTTTCCTTCTGGGACTGCGGCGAGTTTATTGCGTGTGCATACATTCTGGGAATTCCGCATCCGCCCGGGTCTCCGCTGTTTATACTGCTTGGCCGGGTGTTTTCAGTTCTGCCGGTGGCCGGAGACATCTGTTTTCGTATTAATCTGATTTCGGTACTGTCGTCGACCGGGACGGCACTTTTCGGTTATCTGGCGGTGGTTCGTATTATTTCGTTCTGGTATCGGGACGGTGATCGAACTGGCTGGAAGCGGGTAATTTCCTACATTGGAGGAGTGGTCGGATCCTTGTTTATGGCCTTTGCCAGTACCAACTGGGCCAATGCCGTTGAGGCGGAGGTGTACGGGCTGGCCATGATGCTGATGACCATCATTTTTTGGCTGATGCTGAAGTACTTCGTATGCGATGACGGTGCCAAATCCAGGAAAATCATCATCGGAGTCTGCTATCTGGCCATATTGGGGGTCGGCCTGCATTTAACGACCTTTCTTATTATGCCGCTTGCGGCGGTTTACTTCATTCTGAAAAAGGATGCGCCGATCAGGGCCTGGGTGGCCATCTGCAGTTTTATTGTTGCCGAATTGCTGCTGATCATCATGTTGTCCAATGGCCGCGGTGGATATAACGCTTTTCTGGCGGTAACCGTTATACTGCTCGCGGTAACCGCCTTTCTGGTATATCGCTATCTCAACTGGGCGGTGCTGATTGCGATCGGCGCCTTTTCAATGATAATGATTGAATTTTTCCCGTTTGTGTACGGTCTGATTGCCGGCACCATTATCTTAATTATTCTCGGCGTGGTTCGTAAGGGTTCGGACTGGAAAACCGGGCTGGCGATTTTAATGCTGGCTGTTGTCGGCTATTCCGTGCACGCGTTTGTTCCGATTCGTTCCTCGTTAAATCCCAGAATCGACGAAAACCTGACATCCCGTGACTTCAGTTCAATGGTCAACTTCCTGGATCGAAAGCAGTATGGAAAAACCTCGATGGTGGAGCGTATGTTTGAGCGCCGGGCCGAGTGGAGCCACCAGTTCGGGCGCCATGCGCATATGGGATTCTGGAGTTATTTTGAAGAACAATATGGTATGACGAGATTTTTTGGCGTGCTTTTCATACTGGGATTATTCGGTATCTGGTTTGCAATCGGCAAAAAGGTCGAAATCGGGTTACCGTTTCTGGTGCTGCTTTTGGTGGCATCGGTCGGCCTGGTGCTGTATATGAATTTCGCCGATGGATTTAATTATAATGCCAGGAGCGGTGACGCCTACCTTGAAGTACGCAACCGGGATTATTTCTTCACTCCGGCCTTCATCTATTTTGGTCTTGCCATCGGTCTCGGGGTGGCGGGGCTTATGGAAAGCATTCGTTCCTGGACGCTCCAGAAGGGGATGAAATCTGCGCAAAAACCGATTATGTCGGTATGTTCGCTGCTGGTTCTGCTGCCCATTTTTCCTCTGACGAGTAATTACTTCGATAACGACCGATCGGATAACTATTATCCGTACGTTTATTCCTATAATATCCTTCAGAGCTGTCCGGAAAACGCGATCCTGTTCACATCGGGCGACAATGATACATTTCCTCTCTGGTGTATCCAGGAGGTGTATAATCTGCGCAAGGATGTACGGGTGGTGAATCTATCACTCATCAACACCGACTGGTATATTTATCAGATGAAAGAATTTTATGACGTCCCGATTGCACTGACCGACGATCAGATATTCTGGGAAAACTTCGAATATCAGGGTATGACGATGCAGCGGCCCAAGGATTGGTTTTATGATCGTGCCCGTCAACGACGGACATATCTGGTTCCGGCGCCTCATGAAGGGCGCGTGGTCAAGCTGCAGGATATGATGGTTGATGAGGTGGTGCTTGAAAGCAAGCTAGAGACCCCGATCTGCTTCACATCCGAGCCGTACCAGGAGTCACCCCTGAGACTTCGGGATCTTTCAGTCGCCAACGGTCTGGTGTACAAGCTGGAGAAGGATCCACATGAACGACATATTAACGCCGATGAAGGGTATCGCCTGTTTAAAGAAGTCTATAAATATGACGGTCTGAATAATCCGAATGTGTTTCGCGATGAGAATGCCACCGGAGTGCTTTTAGCAATGGGATTCAACGCGATCAGAATTGCCGAGGAGTATCGCCGCACCAATCAGCGTGAGAAAGCCGAAGACATTTTGCGGCTTATTATCGATAAATACCCGGAATTCCTCCAATCATATCTCCTGCTGGCGAATATTTACCGGGATGACGGCAAATCTGAGGCCGCCGATAGCCTTCTGGCGCAGCTGGAGTCGACCCTGACCGAGCTGAGCGAGAAAAATCCGCTGAACATGTTTTACCTGCAGGACCTTGGTCTGGTCAAGCATTATCTCGGAAGGTCTGACGAAGGGCTGGAATATCTCTGGGAGGCCTTTCGCATGAATCCCAACAGCGGCTACGGGTATCGAAAGCTGATGCAGGTTTTGATGGATCTTCAGCGGGCGTCGGATATGATCCGCGCCACCCAGATGCACGCCGACTACAAGATCAACCGCACCGATCCCTTAGTGCAGCAGATTCTGGGCGGCCGGCAAACCGATATGTCTCCGCAGTTTGCTCCTTAATCAGGCGGGCTCCACAGGCATCAGCCCGCGGCGCTACCGGATTACCGGCAGGCAGTTCATCCGATAAAACGATAGCTGTTGTTGCGGCGATATTTCCCCCGGGTGCGGCTCATCATCTTCTCCATTATGAATTCTCTGCGTATGAAGCAGAAGTCGTCGTAATGCCGGGAGATTATATCGTTGACCTCTTTTTCGGTGTATACCCGGTTTGTGTCGAATTCCCTGAGAATATACTCCAGCAGATAACGACGCTTCTTCCGCTGGGCCGGCATGGCGGTAATCCGTTCCCCACGAGTAAACCGGCCGACCACTTTCTGGCTCTCGCTCAGCCTTTTCCGGTTGGAATGCTTGTCCAGCCAGGCCCAGAAATCCTTTTCCGCCACCCGCCAGTCCTTGCCGATCTTATAGCCGGCCAATTCGCCTTTCTGTACTTTGCGGGCAATAACCTGAACATTCATTTTCAGAATCTCCGCAATTTCAGCGGTGGTGAAAAACCTGGGATATGCGGATTCAGTCGGGGATTCCATCTGTCCTCCTTGCATCAAGCCCTATTTTATCATTTTTATTAACATAATATGACATTTTTCAGTACTGTCAAGTGTTTTGTCATATTTTTGTTGATTGGACCGCGATTGACTTTGGCACGGTCACGCATTTAATTTCCCGGTGTGATGACCTACGCTGTATTTGCCCTCCTGAGCCTTATCTGGGGCTCGACCTGGCTGGCCATCAAAATTGGCCTGGAGGATTCGCCGCCACTGTG
>CP070796.1:2035528-2039040 GCA_020343475.1 Candidatus Zixiibacteriota bacterium | reverse complement strand
GCCAATTTTCTGAACATGAGGTGAATCATGAATGATACCATCAAGAAATTAAGTGAGAACAAAAATCTGACTGCTCTCGAAAGCAGAAATGCGATCGAGCAGATTATGTCCGGGCAGATATCACCGGTTCAGACGGCGGCATTTCTTACGGCACTGCGATTAAAGGGTGAGACAACCGAAGAAATTCTCGGCGCCGCCCAGGCAATGAGACGGAAGGTCAAGCCGGTTAAACATCATCAGGAAACGGTCTTCGATAACTGCGGAACCGGCGGAGATGGATCGGGCACCTTCAATATTTCGACAACCGCCGCATTTGTTGTCGCAGCATGCGGTGTCCCGGTGGCCAAACATGGTAATCGCTCAATTTCAAGCAAATGCGGCAGCGCCGATGTCCTTCAGCAACTGGGCGTAGAGATATCACTTACGCCGGACCAGATCGGAGAATGCCTTGATGAACTTGGTATCGGTTTCCTTTTTGCGCCAAATCTTCATCCTGCCATGAAGGAAGTTGCGCCGATTCGTAAAGAGCTTGGATTCAGGACCATTTTTAATCTTCTCGGCCCGCTCACCAATCCGGCCTTTGCCAGTCATCAATTGATCGGCGTCTTTAGCGGTGATTACATTGAAAAAATCGCCGATGCAGCCCGGGGACTGGGAATAAAGAAAGTCATGACGGTCTACAATCAGGACGGAATTGATGAGATCACGACGTCCGGATTAAACAATATCTGCTTTGCCGAAAACGGCCAAGCCAGATCCCTGTCAATTCTTCCGGAGGAATTCGGCTTTGCACGCTGTCGCGTTGAAGATTTGCGGGGCGGGGATGCCCAGGAAAATGCGGTCATTGCCCTATCCATCCTCAGGGGTCAGAAAGGACCCAAAAGGGATACGGTGGTATTAGGTGCCGCCGTATCCCTCCTTGTTGCGGAGAAGGTCACCGGTATCAAAGAGGGGATCGACATGGCATCTGATTGTATTGATACCGGAGCGGCGCTGGAAAAGCTAAAATCCTTTTCGATTTTCACACGGGAGATCAGCCGTGCTTGATGATATTGTCTTGTATAAAAAAGGGCAGTTTCAAAGATCCGGTTTAATTTCCGGGATTAAGAGATTTGAGCGCATGATCGAGAATCTGCCGGCTGCTGTAAGCCTCAAGAATAACCTGACCTCGGAACCGGGAATATCCATCATTGCGGAAATAAAAAGAAGGTCGCCTTCAAAGGGTGATCTGGCAGCGGATTTCGATGCAAAACAAATGGCACAATTTTACGAGCGGGCCGGGGCGAAGGCAATTTCCGTTTTGACCGAGGATAAATTCTTTGGAGGAAGCATTAGCGACCTGAAAGGCGTGAAGGAGAATTCATCTCTGCCCGTTCTTAGAAAAGAGTTTATTATCAACGAATATCAACTCTGGGAATCACGGGCTATTGGTGCCGATGCCGTTCTACTCATTGTGAAAATCCTTACTTCGGATGAGCTTTCTCGCCTTTATAATCTCGCCGGACAGCTGGGACTTGAAGTGGTTGTGGAAGTCCACTCGCGCGATGAACTGGAGACAGTCCTGCCATTAAGACCGGTTATGATCGGAATTAACAACAGGGATTTGCTGACATTTGAAACTGATCTTGCAATCTTCGAGTCATTGATCGGGGATGTCCCGGAGAGCACACTCAGCATCAGCGAAAGCGGTGTTTTCAGTCGGGCGGATGTTCTATTTCTGCAGAACCTGGGTGCCGATGCCGCCCTGATCGGGGAAAGCATCATGACCAGCAAGGATCCTTATTTAAAAATTCGTGAGTTACGCGGAGTGACCTGATGACACGAATCAAAATTTGTGGCATAACTAATCTTGTAGATGCTCTAAAGGCTGTCGAGCTGGGAGCTGACGCCGTCGGTTTTGTCTTTGCCGATAGCCCTCGGAGGATAGGCCCGGACAGGGTTCGTACCATAAGTACTGCCCTTCCGCCGTTTGTTTCCAGGGTTGGGGTTTTTGTCGATGAAAAATTCCCTGTAATTAAAGAAATGGTGAAGTACTGCCGGCTTGATATCGTTCAACTATATGAAAGCACCGGATTGCTGCATGATACTGAATTTATCGTCCCCGTGATAAGGGCCTTTCGGGTCGAGAACCGGGACATTCTTGATGCAATCGAAGAATCAAAATTGAGCTGCTTTTTAATGGACACTCACGATCCCGATCTTCCCGGCGGCACCGGTCGCTGTTTTGACTGGGATATTGCCGGAAAGGCTGCGAAGCTGGGTAAGGTAATACTCTCAGGAGGACTGAATCCCGCGAATATTGTGGATGCTCTTGAGGCGGTTCGTCCTTATGCGGTGGATGTCAGCAGCGGCGTGGAAAAAAACCCGGGGATTAAAGATCCCGTCAGAATGAAACTGTTTGTGGATGAGGTAAAAAATTGGGACAGCCGAACGAATTAGGATATTTCGGGAAATACGGGGGGCGATTTGTACCGGAAACGGCAGTGACGGCGCTTCTGGAGCTTGACGAGAACTACCGGCGAGCCCGCAAAAGCAAAGAGTTTCGGAATGAACTCCGTCATTTAATGAGCTCGTACTCCGGTCGGCCGACCCCGCTCTACTTCGCCGAGAGACTTGGCCGCAGATGGAACGGCGCCCGGATTTTTCTCAAGCGCGAAGATCTGAATCACACCGGAGCTCACAAAATAAATAATTGTCTGGGGCAGGGTCTCCTGGCCAAAAAAATGCGCAAAAAAAGAGTAATTGCCGAAACTGGTGCTGGCCAACACGGTGTGGCGGTTGCCACCGTTGCCTGCCTGTTTGGGATGCAATGTACGGTTTATATGGGGAGCGACGATGTGGTACGCCAGAAGCCAAATGTTGCCCGGATGCAACTTCTCGGCGCCGAAGTTATCCCGGTCAACTCCGGAAGCAAAACCCTGAAAGACGCCACCAACGAAGCTATCCGTGATTGGATAAGGAATATCGGGAATACTCATTATGTTATCGGTTCCACCGTCGGCCCCCATCCTTATCCCCTGATGGTGCGGGATTTTCAGGCGATAATCGGACAGGAAACCAAAAAGCAGATAAAAAGGCAGACCGGATGCCTGCCCGACATCATCATCGCCTGTGTCGGTGGCGGGAGTAATGCTCTCGGAATGTTTCATGCGTTTATTCAAGATCGAGGTGTCCGGCTAATCGGCGTTGAATCAGCCGGTAACGGCATTAGCACATCCCTGCACGCGGCTACCTTAAGCAAAGGCAAGCCGGGGGTCCTGCACGGGAGTTTCAGCTACCTCCTGCAGGATAAGTATGGCCAGGTGAAGCCGACGCATTCTGTCTCGGCGGGGCTTGACTACCCGGGAGTCGGCCCCGAACACAGTTATCTCAGGGATTCCGGGCGTGTCAAGTACGTGCATATGAGCGACAACAGTGCCCTGTCCGCGTTTTTTGAACTGGCCAAGACGGAAGGAATAATTCCGGCTCTGGAATCATCATTTGCCCTGGCATACGCCAAGAAACTGGCGCGG
>CP070796.1:2025522-2035428 GCA_020343475.1 Candidatus Zixiibacteriota bacterium | reverse complement strand
GTTGTTGCAGCCGCCATTAGTGACGTCGTCACCGTCATCGGGAATGCAGTCCTCGCCTTCCGGGGTGGCGCCGCCCGGGCACTCCACGACGCAAGGCGTATACTCGGTAATCGTCAGCTCAAAGTCCGGAATACAGGCCGGCGATGGCCAGGTGTCAATCATGACATAGTACATTCCGGTGGAGAGCTCGACGTTTTCAATCGTAAATGGCGACGAGCTGGAACCGTTAGTCTGGTATGCCAGACAGGTTGCGCCCGGAGGACATTCATCTGCAATTGCCATACCTGTCCAGGTGGTACCTCTTGGGTCAAGGGTGAGATTGATGGCAATGTTACCATCGACATCAAGGGCGTAAATGATGTCTTCGCCGCCGTCATAACTGCCCAGGCAGGTCGAACTATAATTATTCAGCCGGTCGCAGGTGTAGTTTTCGTCGACAAAGTCGAGATCGTCCGGAAGCTTGACCACAATCGGATCCGCACAGTTATCGCCAGGATTCGAAATCGGACAGGGATCGGTGGCGCAGGTAAGCGTTTCATCCCACATTCCGCCAAGCGCCAGACATGCCGCCTCAGGAATGTCATCGCACGACGGAGCCTGCGGATCGCCGTAGCAACAACGGCCGACAGGCGGAGAACAGGCCTCGATATGCAGATCGAAATCCTCAATGCAATACGGAGAAGGCCAGGTGTCGATCATCAGGTAGTATGTGCCCGCCGGGACATATTCGCACTCAGAACTGTATATGCCGCCGCCCGTGTTCCGGAAGTAGAACAGGCAGGCATCGTTGGGCGGACAATCCAGAGCCAGCTCGCAATAGGTCCAGGTCGTGCCCTTGGGATCTATGGTAATCTGGATATAGGTGTCTTCGGTTACGGTGACTTCGTAAATGATGTCTTCACCGTTGCCATACAGGCCGTAGCAGGTTGCCGAAGCCGGGTAGTCATCATACCGGCCGCAGGTATACTGGCTCAGGTCATCATACGGAAGATCAGCCGGAAGCGTCATATAGATAGGATCGTCGCAATTGTCACCGGGGCCGACGACCGGGCAGGGATCATCGGTGCAATTCTTGTCGGGATCCCAGTTGCCGCTGAGGGCCAGGCAGTCGGGCTCGTTGAGATCATCGCAGCTCGGAGCCTCCGGATCGCCGTAGCAGCAACGTCCAATGACTTCGGCGCAGTTGACCGTGACCACGTAATCCTTGTCACATTCAACCCCTTCAAAAACTGATGGCATAACAGCCAGGAACCAGGTTCCCGGCGTAAGGATGAAGTCTGCATTGCCTACTTCGCAGGGGCCCACATTGGCATAGCCGCTGAGGAAGTAACCCGTGGTATTGGCGCAATCGCCCGAGCCTTCCGTGCCGGTAGCGTATTCTGCAAAACCGGCAAGGGCCGGGAATTCTGCCTCGATCGTGACGGTCACCTGGGTGTTCTCCGTCAGCACCAGCTCATACCAGTCGGTATCCCGATAATTGCTGGTCCCGTACACATAGGTGTTGCATGTTCCGCAGACGGTCTCACCGCAGGTGATGGAGGAGAAAATCGGCGGATCGTTGTTGCAGCCGCCGTTGGTTACGTCTTCACCATCATCCGGAATGCAGGCCTCGCCTTCGACAGAGGCGCCACCCGGGCACTCCACGACGCATTCCTCAAACGGGTCAACATGCAGCTCATAGTTGCCGCAACTGGAGCCGTAACCGTCGACAACAATGTAATATACGTTGCCTCCGGTTAATGCCAGTTCAAGGATTTCGGAGACGTATCCCGGGCAGGCATCATCGTTGCAGGCGTAAGGACTGCCGGGAGTATGACTGTTTTCATATACATACAACTTGGTATCATAGTCGGTGCCGGCGTAACAAAGGCTGATGTCAACCGTTTCATTGGCGGCAGGGGCATACGAGTAAACGACATCGGGAGCGGTCGAACCGGAATACGGGCAGACCTCGTCATAGTCATTGACATAGTCGCAAGTATTGTCGGTGTCGACATACGGAAGCGCCCCGATGACGGTCGCGGTTGCAATGGTTTCACCACCCAATTTACCGGAGCCGGGGACATGTGGCGGCCCGTCATACTCGGGCTTCTCCGGCCTGACAGCGGATAGAGACTGCCAGATCGGATAATCGATAATGCCGTCAAGCCTTTGCTGCTCGGCTTCGTTTGGCTGGTCAACATCAGGATCCGACGGTTCTCCGACCAGAGGAACATATTCGTCCTGATGTTCGGACTCGTCGTTAGGTTTCACATTGGTTATGCTGTTATTAGCAGCAACTGCCAGAATGAACGAACCAAACACTATAAGTAGCGATAAGGCAAGAATCGCAGTTACTTTTTTCATAACCATACACATACCTCTCTTTAGGTAATGGTTAGCTACTCCTTGGTTTAAGTATATCCGGCCACGGTGTGTATTGGCCGGACGAAAAATCCCCAAATACACCACCTCCCTTGCGCAATTAAATGTTGAATTTGCGGCCTGTTACAAAAGCTTTCTATTACGCTTTAATTGATGATAAGGCAAAGATGCCGTCGCGCCCCTAACGCGGTGGTAACCTTTAATTTTTTTTGTGTCGCCGTAATCGGCGACGGGACAGGTAATTCCGTATTACACCATAAGTTATGTCTTTTTTTTTATTTTGTCAAGGCATTTATTGGCAATTAATTTGTCTCTTCGCCTGTATTCCCCGGCATCCCGCTTAATCGCATACACGGCGAGCCGCAGGGAAACTGCCCGCAGAAAAAATCTCTTGCCTTTATAAAAGGATAACATGGATATATGTTAACTGCTATTTCAAGTCAAAATCAAAAAAAATCGTCGTCAAAAAAAACAGCGCTGTATGCATTGCTTATTTGACTGAAGACCAAGTCGGGACGATTAACTTCAGAATATTGACATTTTTGTATGTTTATAGCCGGGAACTTTCTATTTGCCTGGTGTGGATATTTGTGTTATGCTATCCCGTTACATCGAAAGTGAATAAAATGACATTATGCGGGTCTTTTCGGGCGCGGTCCGGATGTCAGGCCGGATTCTAACCGGAGCCCGGCGATGCACCGGTGCTTTAGCAGGAGCCCGCGGATTTCATGATTTTAGACGCGGAGGTTGGAATGAAACGGCTTTTACTGCTTCTCTTATTAATTGCCCTTGCATTTGATTGGGCATGGGCGGGTGAAGCACGACTACTACGGTTTCCCGATGTTAATGTGGGTAAAATCACTTTCGTATATGGTGGTGATATCTATATAGTGGATCGGGGAGGCGGGCATGCGACACGGCTGACCAGCCATGAGGGATTGGAATTATTCCCCAAATTTTCTCCGGACGGGAAAATGATTGCCTTTTCGGGACAATATGACGGCGATATGTCCGTTTATGTTATGCCCATTTCAGGCGGAGAACCGAAACGGCTGACATTTCATCCCGGGATTCAAAAAACCAGCGAACGATTTGGCCCTGAAAATGTAGTTATGGGCTGGCATCCGGGCGGAAGCAAAGTCCTTTTTCGTTCCCGCAAAGAATCTAACGACTGGTGGACCGGGCGGGTCTATCTGGTTGATATCAGGGGAGGTTTGCCTGTGCCGTTGCCCATGGCTTCTGCGGGATTAACCTCATATTCACCTGATGCCGGCAAAGTTGCGTACTGTCCGATATATCGTGATTTCCGAACCTGGAAACGGTATAAGGGGGGAATGGCCCAGGATGTCTGGACTTTCGACCTGACCACTCTTGAGGCCCGAAAAATAACCGACTGGGTCGGCACGGACAATATGCCGATGTGGTTCGAAAACCGGATCTACTTTAACTCCGATCGAACCGGGAAATTGAACCTGTACTGCTACGAATTGGAATCCGGCCAGATCCGCCAGGTAACTCGATTTACCGAGTACGACGTGCGCTGGCCAAGTATCGGCCCGGATGCGATCGCCTTTGAAAACGCCGGATTTATTTACGTGCTTGATCTTCCGTCAGAAGATTTGCATAAGGTTTCAGTGTCGCTGACCAGCGACCGCCACACCATGCGCGATGAATATGTATCGGTGTCGGATAAAATACGCGAATTTGACCTCTCGCCCGACGGCAAGCGGGCGGTATTCAGCGCCAGGGACGACATCTTTACCGTTCCCGCCAGAAAGGGCAACACCCGCAGTCTGGCGGAGTCTTCAGGTTCCAAGGAGAAATATCCGACATGGTCGCCGGACGGCAGGTGGATTGCGTTTGTCTCTGACAGCACCGGGGAGCAGGAAATATATGTTATGTCCCATGACGGCAAGCAAAAAATCCGGCTTACTGCCGATGGAGCCTGCTACAGATATGAGCTGTTCTGGTCTCCGGACAGCAGGAAGCTGGCCTTTTCCGATAAAGACCTGAAACTGTATTACCTTGATGTGGATTCGAAAGAATCGGTGCAGTTCGATCATACCCCGCACACAATGGTCAGGCATTTTTCATGGTCGCCCGACAGCAGGTATATTGCCTATGCTAAAGACGATGAAGTCGAAATCTCGGCGGTATATGTCTACTCGCTGGCGGAGGACACTATTTATCAGGTAACGCCGGGTTTTACACATGATACCGCCCCGGTTTTTGATCCGGACGGCAAATACCTGTATTTTCTTTCGCAGCGCAATTTCAATCCGCTTCTCAGTCGTTACGAATTCGAGTTTGTCAATAAAGCCATAACCAACCTGTACCTGATTGTATTGTCTGCCGACGAGCAATCTCCGTTTGCGCCGGAAAGCGACGAGGTCAATCCGGAAAAAGAACAGAAAGAAAGTGACAGGGAGAAAAAGACTGAAGAAGAAGTCACTGCTGAAACAAAGATCGATTTTGCCGGCATCTATGGTCGCCAGGTTGCCTTCGATCTGCCTGCCGGCAACTACGGGGGTCTGAATGCTATTTCCGGGGCAGTTTTCTATTTTGCCGACATGCTTTATGGTCTTCGCGGTAAGGTCCTGCCGGGAGAACGAATCCTGCGCAAGTACAATCTCAAGGAAAAGAAAGACTACAAATTCGCCTCCGGGATTTCTTCCTGTAAAATGGCTGCCTCTGGAGACAGGATGCTGCTCAAGAAGGGGAAGGATTTCTATATTGCCGGTACTGCCGGCGAAGAAGCCGAACTCAAGGATTCCAAACTTGACCTTTCCGGTATGCAGATGCGGCTTGACCGCGTGGCCGAGTACGCCCAGATGATGGATGAAACGCGGCGGCTATTCCGGGATTTTTTCTATGACGAGAATATGCATGGAGTCGATTGGCAGCAGACATACGAGCGATATGCAGCGCTTCTGCCGTATGTGGTTCATCGGTACGATCTGACCTATCTGCTGGGCGAAATGGTCGGTGAGCTTTGCTGTTCGCATACCTATGTCGGCGGTGGCGAGTATCCAAAGCCGCCATCAAGCAATATCGGCCTTCTGGGCGTGGACTTTGACGTGGACCGACAGCATAATCGAATCAAAATTGCGCGCATTCTCCGGGGTCAAAACTGGGATAAGGCGCTCCGCTCACCGCTTCTTGACCCGGGAATCGCGGTTTCCGCCGGCGACTATCTTCTGGCAATAAACGGGCGTGAAATTACCGCGGATGTGAATCCATACGAATTGACGCAGAACACGGTTGGCAAGACCATTACATTGACGGTCAACAGCAAGCCGGAGTGGGAGGGAGCGCGGGAGGTTACGGTAAAGCCGATCGCGTCCGAAGAAGCGCTGCGCTATCATAACTGGGTAGAAGATCGGCGCGAGTATGTCGATTCGGTTTCCGGCGGAACGATAGGTTATATTCACATTCCGGACATGGGCGGATTCGGCCTGGTGCAGTTCAACAAGATGTTCTATCACCAGGTACGTAAACAGGGATTGATTCTGGATGTTCGCTACAACGGCGGCGGCTTTGTTTCTAGTCTTGTCATGGATCGCCTGACCAAGAAAATCATTGCAATGGGCGCATCGCGAAATTTCGCGTACGGTCCCAATCCGCATACCGGCATTAATGCCCATATGGTAACCCTGCAGAATGAGTTTTCCTGTTCCGATGGCGATATCTTTTCATATCGTTTCCGTTTTCATAAACTTGGCCCGCTGATGGGAAAGCGAACGTGGGGCGGTGTGGTTGGTTTTGACAAGGTACACAAACTATCCGACGGCGGGTACATTATCGTGTCCGAAGGGGCAATGTATGATTTCAACGGAAAATGGGTTATGGAGAACATCGGGGTCGAACCGGATATCGAAGTGGACAATCCTCCTGATCGAACCGCGCTGGGATTTGATGATCAACTAATAGCAGCGATTGATTATCTCAAGAGAAAGATCGCCGAAGAACCGCGAATTCTCCCCGGTCCTCCTGAACCGCCTGCTGAACGATAATCCTCAGCAAGTGTGCCGGGCATTTAATCGCGAAATGAAAACGGGGAATGACGTATAGCCATTCCCCGTATTATTTGCACTCCGTTTCCTCACGGGCAGAGCGGATCGGGGCCGGCCGGAGAACCGTACAGATAATCAATCAGGTAAAGAACATCAAGCAGGTTGATATCGCCATCGGCATTGGGATCTCCAGCTTCGACAGGATCCGGGGGGTCTCCCGGCGGATCGCCGTAAAGATGGTCGATCAGGTACAGGATGTCGAGCAGATTCACGTCGTCATCCCCGGTGGCGTCTCCACACACATAATCACAGACATCTCCAATGTCGTCGCCGTCGCTGTCCTCCTGACCGGGATTGTAGTCGTCGGGACAATTGTCACATGCATCACCGACAGTGTCATCGTCGGTATCCAGCTGGTTCGGGTTATATGTGGATGGACAGTTGTCGTCCGCGTCGGGCACGCCATCATCATCAGAGTCGGGCGGCTCCGGCGCCAGTGAGCGGAAAGCGTACACGACGCCATCGGATCCAAAAGTGACACAGGCGATATTCGGGCGATTATTGCAGTTCATGTCGCCGATCACGATATCAATGACATCATCTGCAGTGCTGTAATTCCAGATGAGTGAACCATTAAATCCGTTGATTACATAGACATTCTGATCGTCGGAGCCGGCTACTGCCTCGAGAAATCCATCATTGTTTACATCATGGGCCAGCACGCAGTTGACCTCGCCTCCGGTCGGATAACTCCACAATTCAGAACCGTCAAGGCCGCTCAAGGCGCGGATGTGCTTGTCGGTGGAATTGCCCGGTACGAGCACGTCGCAATACTTGTCATCGTTGACGTCTCCATGTCCCATGCCGTTTGAGCCGGAGGCGACCTCGACGGTCTTCGTCCAGCTTACAGTATGGGTAACTCCGTCAATCAGGATGACCGTTCTGGGAGCATAGGGAGCCAGTGAGGCGGCAACATCCATGACTCCGTCGTCATTTCCGTCCAGCGGCTCGACGTCGTCGACTGCTGTTCCGGCCGGATAATCCCAGATGACTTCGCCGTCTTCACCATCCAGAACAACAACCCTCTCGCCCGTGGGGCCCCCCGCCAGGGCGACCACGACATCAAGCGGCCCTGAGGCGTTCATCTGTTCAAGTTCCACATCATTAACCTCACCGCCAACATTCTGCGCCCAGAGTTGAACGCCGCTCTCGCCGCGAATGGCATAGACCATATTATCGTCGGCGCCCGCCACGACATCGATATTTCCGTCCGCGTTAAGATCGGTTGATTTCAGACATCGGCGGTAGATCTGATCGGCCGGGTCAGGGAATTGCCATAAAGAAGAACCGTTTTTGCCATCGAGGCCGGTTACCGTCTCGTCAGCACCACCAACCGCAACGTCAACAATTCCCTCGTTGTCATAATCGCCGGTAGTTACCGCGTAGAGATTCTGAGTCCCGGTCCAGTGCCAGAGTTCAACTCCCGTTTTGCCATCAATTGCCCAGGCCTGATCGTCGACCGAACATACTGCGACCACATCCTCGCAATCATCGTTATTGAAATCCCCCATGGCAATGGCGTTGCCGTATTCTCCGAAAGTGAACTCCCAGAGCACCGGGGATTGGATTGTATAGAGTGCCCACACCCCCTTGCCGGGGTCGCTGCCGCTGTAATCGGCACCCCCGCCGGCGGCAATATCTAACACTTCGTCACCGTCGAGGTCGGTACATTTAACCGAGTTTATGCGGCCGGCGACGCCATAATAATAGACCTTTGTTCCATCCTCCGCCTCCAGCACCTGCACCCGATCATAAGTAGCAGCGACAATATTCAGCTGGCCGTCGCCGGTTACATCCCCCACGGAGAAATCCACCGGGAAGCCGTTAAGGGTATCGGACACCCAGACGGGCGTGTTTGTGTCGCCGTCAAACGCATATACCACGTATTCGTGCATCCGGTTTCCAACCAGCAGATCAAGATCGCCGTCGGTGTCGATATCAAAATCCTGCAAAATGATTTCACCATTGGTGTGGTCGATGGCCCCGATATTGTATTGCCACTCAATTGGCGAGAGATCACCGTCACGCACGTGGATTTCACCGTGGTCGTCATTATAAATGACGCCAAAAATCGCTTCCAGGTCCCCATCATTGTCGATATCGGAAATAAGAACATCCATGACAACATAGGCGACAACACTGTCCCAGATAGGATTTCCGGTGCTGCCATTGAGAACACCGCAGTAGTTGTCATATCCGGCCAGATACTCATGTGCAAAGCCGACGTCGTCAATGTTGTCGCCATTGACATCGCCGGCATCGACGGCGTTCACCCACAAACTGCCTACGTAGTGCCGCCACAACTCTGTCCCGGTTTCACCGTTGACGGCATAAATGTAGTCATCGAAAGATCCAATCGCCACGTCCATGTAAACGTCACCGTTGAAATTGCCTATCGTGACGTCGTTGGTGGAAGTCCCGACATAGAACCTCCATATTTGGGAGCCGTCCACCCCGTTGATGGCGTGAACGTACCCGTCCGGGGTATTGGTACTGTGGTATGACGCTCCCGCGATCACGTCAACCACATTATCATTGTTGATATCACCGACCGTCATACCGCGAACACCGTCCTGAAGTTGGTAGGTCCAGATAGTATCGCCGGATTTGCCGTCGAGGGCGAAAACCCGTGAGGGATCGCCGTAATAAGTCGCGTCGAACTCACCTGCTATTACGTCTTCGGTGCCGTCATCATTGAGGTCAGCGGTTTCAACATGTTTGACCTGGAGGTCGGTATCATAAATCCAGAGGGCTTCGGCCGAGTAGCCGTTGTCCCGGGCAAGAACCATCCCGCGCGGTATTGTCATTACGAGTA
Source organism: Candidatus Zixiibacteriota bacterium (assembly GCA_020343475.1). Lineage (GTDB taxonomy): Bacteria > Zixibacteria > MSB-5A5 > GN15 > PGXB01 > JAFGAL01. Next base: position 2,026,176 of record CP070796.1, on the reverse strand, counting down.
TCATTATAACTGCGAGCGAGAGAATCCCGCGGGAGAAACTCTTGAGCATGGCCATGAGTATACTCCTTTCTTATTGTTTCCGCAGGCACCGGGTAAGACCATATTTGAAAAGCAATCCGCGTCAATGGCAGGATAAAGCATGTTCAGGATCAATTCCGGCCAATCTGCCGCACGCCTGGCAGCGGTGCCTTACTCCTTAAAGATAAGTAGCGGAGTAATTCTGTCAAGCATTTAACCGCAGGTTTGGCGATAAACCGGAAAAACAGCCTCGCAACATTCCTGCGGGGATTGCCATTGCTTACGGGCAATCCAGCACGGCACCGTCGCCATAGAGAAGATCAATCAGGGTAAGAATATCAAGCAGGTTCAGATCACCGGAATTGTTGACATCTGCTGCGTTCGGATACGGTGGCGCTTCGCCCCCGCTGTATACGGCCTCAATCAGATACAATATATCCAGCAGGTTGATCTCATCGTCGTTATTGACGTCACCGCAGGTGTACGGCATAACGATCGGAAGCTCGAACAGCTTTTCATCGGCGCTTCCGGGGATGTCGGCAGCCCTCGCGGTAAAGCCGACAGTGTCCGCGATATCTGGAATACCTGTCAAAAGACCCCCGGAGGTAAGGATCAGGCCGGTTCCTTCAAGATCGC
>CP070796.1:2017058-2025422 GCA_020343475.1 Candidatus Zixiibacteriota bacterium | reverse complement strand
ATTGCCAGCCGTGGTCAATATTGAGGTTGCCCGTTCCGTCATTGTAATATACGCGATAATAACCGTCGCCACCGAGCTGATTGTTGAAAGCGACAATCAAATCGAGCCAGCCGTCATCGTCGACATCGCCGAAAACCAGAGTATTAACCAGATCGGAAGTATTCGCCATATACGATGGAGCCGTTTCGATAATTCCGGAGTAATTGTAGTGCACGGCGAGACCGCCGTTGCCATATCCAAAGGCCAAGTCAAGATAGCCGTTATTGTCGACATCACCCCAGGCAACATCAAGTGCCGCCGTACCCTGATCACTCTCCCAGCCGGGAGTAATTTGCATTTGACCGTCGACATTGTAGTAAATCCGATCGTTCTGAAGAATATTGTTATACGGTTCCCCGGTGGCAAACGCAAGATCCAGGTCGCCATCGCCGTCGGCATCACCAAAAGCACAGGAAAAGGTGTATATGCTGTCATATGCTGTCCAGCCGGGAGTGGTATGGAGCCAACCATTGTCGTTTAAATATATATGAGATTTGTTACCTGTGGAAAAACCATAGGCCCCGATATAATCGGCGACCGCAAAATCGGGAAAGCCGTCATCATTGACATCGCCGACCGAGCAATGCCCGGTATATTCAGCGTTGTCCGACACCCAGGATGCGGTGGTTTCCAGAATGCCGTAGTGCGACATGTATACCCGGTTACTGGCCATTACAATGTCATTCCCGTTGGATACGAAAAGGTCGACATACCCGTCGTTGTTGCAGTCGCGCCAGACGATCCCGGTTGAATATTGATTCAGTTCGGTGGATATCCAGTACGGCTCCGGATCCAAAGGAACCTGGCCAATGACTGGCATAACACAGATTAATCCCGTTGCGAGAAGTGCAAATATTATAAGCCTCCCTCTCATCGTCTGCCTCCTTCCAATGTCCTCCGCCCCCTGTCCATGGTCTATTTAAGCAGTAACATTTTCCTGCTGAACTCGTGCTGTTCTGTTTTCATCCGGTACAGATACATGCCGCTGGGCAGGACCGCTCCCGCCCGATCACGGCCATGCCAGGTCACCCGGTGGCTGCCGGCCGAAAACACCTTATCCGCTACGGTCGCAACCTCCCGGCCAAGGATATCTGTAACCGTAATCACCACCCTGCTTTTAATCGGCAACGAAAATTCGATCACGGTCGACGGGTTAAACGGGTTAGGGTAATTCTGGCGGAGGGCAAAACAATCCGGGATGACATCAGGATCATCATCGTCAACACCGGTTGTCGAATACGGAAACTGGTGGAGATAGATATTGAACCCATCGGCTCTGGGATCACTCCAGGCAAACCAGCCGTTGCGATTCAATCCGGCCGCCACCGGAGAATTCATCAGTTCGGGCATCTCCGAAACCAGCGCCCCGTTGGCACCGATCCGGTGGAAGTTCTGAGCAATAATCTGGTAATAACCGGCACGCGGGCCGAAGCGGGAATCGATCCAGGTCATCAACGCGACACCTTCGCCGTCAATTGCGACATCCGGCTGGCCGGGATTGACGGCAAACTCGTCGGGGATTTCAAATGAGGTTTTCTTTATTATCCCATCAGGAGTGAAAACAGTCAGAAAGAGATGCTCCTCAGTGTCGGTTCCCTGCCAGAAAAGATAGACATTGCCCATATTATCAACCGCAGAAGCGAGATCAGTCATCACCGCGCCGCTGATATCACTGGTGAATTCGAAACTCCCGATTGAAGTACCGGTTTTGCTGAAGCGGGCGACATGAGCAAACGGTTCGCCAGTCGCGTCCTTTGCAAGCCAGGCCACCGTGAATATGTCACTGTTGTCGACATGGACGCCCACATTCGAGTTGTCAAAATCACTTCCTGGGATGGAAATCGCATAGGCGTCGCCCATGGGAACATTATTGACGTGAAAAAACCTGCCGAAGATATGCCACTCATCGTCATAGAACTCTCTCCAGGCGACCATGGCGGTTCCATCCGATGCCATCGCAGTCACAGGGGTACTCTTGGGAAAAACATTGTCACTGTCGGAGACGGCGAAATTGCTCCCGGCAAAACTGCCGCCGCCATCAGCGTACTGCCCGAAAATCCTCGATCCGGTTGATCCGGCAATAGCACGAGTATCGTTCCAGACAACCAGTATTTTATCAGCCGCCGTTGCTACCGCCGGTTCGCTCTGCAAAAGTTTCAGGGTATCGTCATTGACCCTGATATTACCTCCGATAAGACCGCCGCCGATACCAACCAGCTGCATGAAAACATCGCCGTTATCAAACCGCTGATCGGTAAAGACCGCCACCGCCGTTGCGCCGTCAATCAGGGCAAGATCCGGCTCTATCGAATTAGCACCCTCAGTATCATCATTCACCAGCCTGTCCTGCGCATACAGATGGTTCCCGGATGACGTGAGATATTGCAGGAATATATCGGGATGATTGAACCGATAATCGGTCCATGAGGCGAGAATCCGATTATCCGGCCGCACCCCGACCGCTGTACCCCAGCGCGAACCATCTGTAAAAAGATTGATCTGCAGCGGGGTATTAAGGGGTTCATACCCGGCAGCGAACCTTTGCAGGAGAATCCGGTTCAGGCTATTCACGGATGCCCAGACCAGCACCAGGTCCCCTGAGGAATTGACAGTCATATCAATATCCCAATCCTGCGAGACATCGCCCTCCGGAGAAATTTCAACGTTTCCATCCACCAGCCCGGTTCCGGGAACAAATCGCTGAATAAAGATATCATTATCCCCGCCGCGGGTGTCGATCCATGAAATCGCGTAACCGTCGCGGGGCGAATAGGCTATTACGGGAAGGTACTGATCAACACCATCAAAAGCGGCATCGACAACGCCGAGATTTCCCCCGACAAGAGTTCCGCCGACACTCACCCTTTGCATGAAGATGTCAGCGTTGCCGAAACGATAATCCTCCCAGACAACCACCATGGCGCCGGAAGTATCAATCGCAACCGAAGGGACCCAGTGTCTGGCGTCGCCGCCGTCAGTATTGACAATGACAGTACCGAGCAGGGGCATTCCGGTGGGGCTGTATATGCACAGACCAATAAATATGCCGGCGTTATATTCCTCCCACACCACCACCAGCCTGCCGTCAGGATAGGCGTCAATATCGAACGGCCCGGCGGAACTGCCCGAAGCCGTCCCGCTGGCGACAAAGGGTGCGGCTATTTCATTCAGATCATCGTCATAACGGGCAGCGTAAATCCGCGCCGAGTGTACATCACGCCACGCAAGATAAAATCCTCCGCTGCCGTCACCGACCACCTTTGGTTCGATCAGATCGTACCCGTCATCGCGGCCGACAACCAGACCGTTTCCGGAAATCGCTCCCCCTTGCGCGTCAAAGACCTGCGCATAAATCTTATAGGCGCCATGCCGATTGTCCTGCCAGACCACGACCGACTTATCGCCGGCCAGAACGGCAATGCTGGAATGTGTCTGGGCGAATGTCGCCGGAGCCACCGTTTCGGAGATTTTTGTAACGTCGAAATCATCGATTTGCTCTATACTCAGGCCGGTGCCGAAACTCGGTTCAGTGTCGTCAGCCGGAAAGAAAATTCGCTCATGATGAATCTGTGCCCTGTTAGCGGCGGTCGGTGCCATGCCAAATACTGAAGCAGCAAAGATCAGCAGGCCGGACCAGGTGACAATTGCAAATTGCCTGTTAACATATCTCATATACTTGTCTCACTAATCCAATGGATTCCCACATCTCCGGGTTACGCAAACCGTATGCCGCACTTCGCAGTAATCATTAAGGAATTCGAGTTTTCGAGCCTCACGTAAATCATAAGCTAAGTGCAAAGCCCTCTTACAATTATCCGAATCACCCTGCCAATCATACAGCTTAGGATCTTCCGTAAACAATGCTCCTAATAATACGGCTGTTCGTAAGGCAATTCATTTCATATTATTTGAAACTGACAGTCAATCGGCAGTAAAGGCGTGAGGCAGGTTGGCCCCTCAGTTCAACCTTGCACAAATGAAATATAGCCTTAAAACGCCATAAAGTCAAGAAAATGAAACTCCTCGGGAAATTGTCCGTAAAGAAGACAGTCTCAATTGAAATCCAAAGCATGGAGGATGCATAATCAGACAACGGGTTTTGATTCTGACTGGCAGCCTGGTACTCAGTTTAGCCGGGCCTTCGGTTTCATTGGCAGAGATGACGGCCGATACCCTGAAAACCGTTGTAGCACTGCGAGCCGCGGGACACATTCATATTGACGGGCTACTTGATGAGCCGGAGTGGCGAGAAGCGCCTGCATCCTATGGTTTTCGGCAGGAACGCCCCGCTGAAGGCGAGGCATCAACAGAGTCCACCCTGGTTCGGATTCTTTACGACGACGAAGCGATATATTTTGGATGCTGGTGTTACGACAGCGAACCGGACAAAATCATCAAGCAACTTACCCGGCGCGATCGCTTCACGGCATCTGATCGGATCGCAGTTGAAATCGATTCCCACCACGATCATCAAAGCGGGTATCATTTTGACGTCAACGCCGCCGGGGTGAAGCGAGATATTTTAATCTACAACAAGAACAACATCGACGACACCTGGGATGCGGTATGGGAAGCAGAAACACGGATTACCGAATCGGGCTGGACTGCAGAGATCAAAATTCCCTACAGTGCTATCCGGTTTTCTCCTCAGAGTGAATACGTGTGGGGTTTCAATATGTGGCGCTGGATCGGCCGAAAGGACGAATTCTGCCGTTGGCAATTTGTACCGGCAAGCGAGCCGGGCGGGGTTGCCAAGTACGGACACCTCACCGGCATAAAAAGCATCAATCCGCCCGGCCGTCTCGAGACCCTGCCGTACGCTGTTACATACGGCATAACCGAGCCGAAATCACTTGGCAATCCCGACGGTGATAAATTTAACTCAAATGTCGGGGTGGATCTCAAATACAGTATATCTTCAGCACTAACACTTGATGCAACCATCAATCCCGATTTCGGGCAGGTTGAATCTGATCGATCGGTAATGAATCTCAGTACTTTTGAAACACGTTTTTCGGAAAAGCGGCCATTTTTCCTCGAGGGATTCGAAATATTCGACACGCCCTTTTTCGAGCAGTTTTATTCCCGGCGAATCGGCCGGCCGCCCTACTGTGAGGTTGAGGCCGCTCACTATTATATCGACTACCCTAATAACACTACCATCCTTGGCGCGGTAAAAGTGACCGGGAAAACCAAATCGAACACTTCAATCGGTTTCCTGAACGCGGTCACCCAGGAGGAAAAGACAAAATACCGCCTCAAAAATGATACTTGTACCTATGACGCCGTAGTCGAACCGATGGCCAATTACATGGTGGCCCGCGCCAAGCAGGATATTCTCGGCAACTCCTACGTGGGCTGCATGATAACCTCCGCGGTGCAAAAGGAGCGCAGCGATGCTTACACGGCATCTGCCGACTGGCAGGTGTATTTCCTCAACGAGCTGTTTCACACGGCGGGTATTGTTATCGGCACCAGCAACGGCCCGGGCACCGGCGGCATGGCGGCAGCTGTGGCGCTTAATAAGTCCAGCGGGCGGATCATCAGTGGAAGTATCTTTTTTGACTATTATGACCGGAAGGTTAACTGGAATCGGCTGGGTTTTCTCTCGCGGAACGGTATCTATGAGGTATCAAGCTGGATGCAGCTTCGCAGCGATAAGCAATTTTCGATTTTCCACTATCTGCGCCTGAATTTCAACGGGTGGTACAATGAGCATCTTGACGGGTACCGAATGCAAAATGGAGGCAATATCAACGGCAATATCGGCTTCACCAACGGCTGGTGGCTCTGGGCCGGGATCGGAATCAGCCCGTCCCATCACGATGACCAGGAGACCCGGAATAACGGCCTGTGGAAGCGACCTGCCGGTAACGATTGCTGGATTGGCGGTACTACTAGCGATGTTCGGAAGGTGCAGCTCGAGACGAATTATAACCACGGCACCACCCGTGGGGGCACCTACAATACCTATCAAATCTGGGCGAACTTTAAGCCGAAATCCAACCTGGAATTTTCAATCGGCCCCGGGTACGAGGCGTACCGTGACATGGATTACTGGGTCGGGAAAGGCACCAGCGACGGATTTCCGGTCTTCGGAAAACTGGATCTCAACCAGCTGGATATAAACCTTCGGGGAATTTATACTTTTACCAAGAACCTTACCATACAATGGTATTCTCAGTTTTATTTCTCCGCAGGCAAATACGATCGCTTCAGGCGGCTGGTGACGGTGGATAGCTTCAAAGATATCGACGATCCGGAGAACGAAATTAAATTCGACCGCGGCGATTTCAACTACAAATCGCTTAATCTGAATCTGATTTTACGGTGGGAATATCTTCCGGGTTCGTCACTGTATGCAGTCTGGACGCATGAGCGGGACGGGACCGTCAAAGGCGTCGGTGATTTCGATTTCTCGCGTGACTTTGGCGATCTGTTTGAAACCCCCCAAACCAATACTTTCCTGGTTAAGGTAAATTACTGGTGGAACATTTGAAACCGGTAATCTTGGTGTGTAATGGCCGGCGTGATTACCCCGGCTTTTTTATTTATGGAACGATACCTTGGTGCTTTCGAGTTCAGCCAGGCGCGCCTGGACTTCAGCTTCGATATCCCTGACGGCACGGCCGTCACTAATAGCCCCGGGATCAAAGGTTGCGATCTTCTTAAGTTCGTCGAGAATATGTGAAATATTCTCCACCGCCCGCGTAATCACCCCGCTCGAGGCCAGGCATACGCCTTCAGTGTCAATAATCTGACCCTTGGAGACTGCCAAGTCAATCAGCTGCGTCCGGCCGACTATAGTTGCCGTGGCATTGTTAATAAGATAGCTGAAGGCCACCGCAATGGCCTGAAGCGATTCCAGTGCTCCCTTCATAGCCTGGTCGTGTGCAATCTGCTGCTGCATCTTGCGGTTTTCGCGGAGCAGATTCTCCACCGTTTCGTACTGGCGATACAACAGCCGATTGGCTTCCCGCAATAGTTCTTCAATGTCGCCGATTTCGATTTCGAGGAATCCGGATTCTTTGACCACTTCACTGATCAAATCAGCTTCAATATCGGCCAGCGATGAGTTGGTAAGGCCAAGATTGGAGGCAACGACATCTTTTATCTCCAGTATCTTTGCCTCGGGAGGAGGCATCAGATATGCGCGGAATTTTGAAAGGTGGTTGGCCAGATTGACGATCTGCGGTAAGGACAATTCCGGGGATTTCTCGCCATGGTCGAACACCCGGTGATGCTGCCCGACCGCTTCACCGAGATGCTTGGGCAGACCCCACTGATCCAAAAGAAACTGCCCGGCCCGGGCATGATCGGTGCCCCAGTTGTGCTGCTCTGCCTCAAGCAGATTCTCACCCGCTTCAACCAGCCTCCAGATGCGCTTATACTCCTCGGCAAATGATGCTTCCAGAAGCAGCATCCCGATATCATGCAATAACCCGGCAACAAAAGCCTCTTCCACCGGCTTAAAGCCAACATTCTGGGCGATCAGCTTCGATGCCGTGGCCACTTCGAGGGAGTGGCGCCAGAACCGCTTCCGTTCAATGGTACCTTTGAGTTTTCCGACGGTCTCATACACGGAGGCCGACAGTGCAATGGCGGTCACCGATCGCACTCCGAGCGTGACAACCGCCTGGTTGATAGTGGTAACTTCCCGCACCCGGCCGTAATACGGTGAATTGACCACGCGCAATAGTTTTGCCGTCAATGCCGGGTCCTTCAAAATAACTCGCGCCAGGTCGGAGGCGGAGGAATCGGAATCAGTGGAAACCTTAACGACTTCAATCAGGACCTGAGGCAATGATGCAATCTCGGCATGGTCGCTGAGAATCCTGTTATATATTTCTTGAGCCATTAGTCTACTAAGATTATCGACCCGTCAAGGGTATTTATTTAGGGCAAACGGCGTCAGATAGTGAGTTTTCTGCGAAGACGACGGATACGCTTTTGCACTTCGGTCAGGGCCGATGGCAGTTCCGCGCAAACAGCCTCGGCGCGGAGAGCGTGTTCCAGTGCAGCGGGGATATTTTTGGCGCGATGTTCGTAGTATTTGGCCAGTTCGACCCAGGCCGACTGGCTCTCAGCGGTTTGCCTTTCCGCAACGTGCTGCCAGATTGCAACTGCCTTCGCGGTCTGTGACGTCCGCTTGTATGCCAGCGCCAGGCGCATTAAAACATCAAGGCGTCCCTGTTCCCGGAGCGCCATTTCAAATCCGCCCGCCAGGGAGGCGATCGCTTCATGCTCCCGGCGATCCTCCAGAATTCTCACCAGAGAAAGAATATCATCTGCTTCCTGGACGCTCTTGGCCGGTTCTTCCAGAAC
>CP070796.1:2011049-2016958 GCA_020343475.1 Candidatus Zixiibacteriota bacterium | reverse complement strand
ACCATTCGGGTTCGCACCGGCGGGACACAGCCGTCTTGCGAGGGCAACTGTCCGGAGGGGTATGTCTGTGAAGAAACCTACACTCATAATCCCGACGGCACCGTTGACGTCTGCTGCAACTGCGTGCCAGAAGTCTGCGAACCGACACCCGATGGCTCGGCATGTAAATCCGCAGGCTGCACTGTTCCCGAAAGCTGTCGTCCCATATGCGCTTCTGTCGATCCGGTCACCGGCGACATAACCGTTGAGAATTGCCAGTGCAAGACTGATACTGATTGCAGCCTGATAATGCCGGAATATTCGATACCCGGGTGTATCATACCGGATAACGGTTCCGGTTCCGCCAATATGCCGCCGGTTGGCTGCGAATATATCTCTCCCGATGAAAGGTGGATGATAATTGACGGCCTGCCCCCGGGCACAACGATAGAATTCGAAACAATCCTTAAGAATTTTCTGAACGTTGTGATCAACAGCGGAGGTTCATTGGGTGGCTACTTTGAACAGTTTGATGCTACCCTGGATATGACGGTCACTGGCACCGGCGAGCTGACCGGTTTCGACCGCCATATATCAGTGCCGTTAACATGCGAAACGCACTCCGGTCCCCGGTCCCCGGGTAATCCGGAGCAGAGCTTTGCGACCGATTTCTTCCGTCTCAACGGCGAGCTATTTGGTGATCCCGACTTCTGCACCTTCCGGGTCACAGGTGGAACCGACAATGGTCTGCCCGGTCCCGGCCAGACCGATCTGATGCAGCTTCCCGACGGCGACTATGCCGCTGAAAGCTTCTTCGATATCACCTATCAGATCGAGTTTGAAGGGTGTCCGGCGAGTGTCCTGGAGGGCTACTCGGGAGTCACCACCGGCACGATTCGAATAATGACAGGGGCGCAACTGCCCACATGCTCGGGTATTTGCTCAGAAGATGATGAATGCAGTGAAAACAAGACAGTAAATCCTGACGGAACAATTCAGATATGCTGTGAATGTGTGCCCCAGTTTGATTGTGATTGTGTACCCGGCGATCCGGATACCGATCCGGCTATCAACCTGCTCGACATTCTTTACCTGATTGATTATGTTTACGGCACTCCTCTCGGCCCTGCTCCACAGCCTTATGATACCTGTTCCGGTGACCCGACCTGCGATTGTGTGATTAACCTGCTTGATATTTTGCAGCTGATCGCTTACATCTACACCGGTGAATACGGAGATCCGCCAAACTGCACCTGCGAAGACTGGATCACCGCCTGCGGCGAACCGCTGAGAAGGCAGAAATAGTGAATATCTATTGACTGTTCCGGGTTATGATTATACAGGGATGCACTCTGAAGTGCATCCCTGTATCTTCTACAGATTATATTGGCCGGGCGCCCCGCAACATACCACGGGATTTGGTATGATGAATCAGGATCGTCCGAGTGTTATAGGGGTCCATCACCTGCCGGTGCGTGAGTCTATGACATCATAGCCTTCATGCCATTTTAGGATTCGCCCTTTTTCCCGGTGTCGGGTGCGTATATATCAATTGGCGGCAACCCGCGAAAGCGAACACCTGCCAGGCAGGCATCACGCAGGATGCAGATCTTATTTCTCAGCTGCGACGTACGACAACTGCACTTCTATGTTGTCGCCAACGCTGGTGAAAATCGCACCATTCCAGTACTGAATGGTCAGTGTTACATTAGACGTCCCTGGTGTCGGCGTTGGAATATGTGCCATACTACCGGCTTCCGAACCCGACTTTATAATTCCGGTCACCGAGAAGTACGGGGCGGCAGCAAATGTGACGGGGAAATTGATGGTAACCTGACTGGATGCATTGGTCATTCCTTCATAAATATCGGTACAGGTGGCCTTTTCGGAATGCGTGTGCGAGGTATTTGCGAAATTGATTGCATGTTGCCCGTCAATCATGTCCGAATTCAGGTTGGCGACCATTGTCTCGCTGCTGACTCCCAGAGGTGCTGTTCCTGTCGCCACCGTTGAAATCAGTCGGCTATCGGTGCGGATTGATCCGCCCGCCACATCAATCTTTTCTGCTGGTGCCAGCGTACCGACACCCACTTCGCCGCTGAAGTACCCGTCCCCGTTGAAATATCCGGCCCATCCGCCCGCGCTGGTAATATGAATCCCGTCGCCATTGGCATTTGTGACCCGGAGTCCATGATTGCCCGCGTTTTCAACCCAGATGGCGCAGGCGCTGGTAGTGGATACCTTTACGCCTCTGCCGGAGCCTGTCTTCTGAACATATAGAAGCGGTGAAGATTCGGAACCTACAATGTGCAGACGATTGGTCGGACTTGCTGTTCCGATTCCTACATAATCGGAGCTTGTCTCCAGCCTGACCACACTGCCGTCATCGACCCACCCCCCTCCGCCACCACCCGACAGGGAAAAGCCGGCCGAATCGGCATAACCGGAATACTCCGCTTTCCATGCTTTGTAAGCATACGGAACCGAAGTTAATCTGGCGCGCGGTGTGAGCTCATCATCGTCACCGATCTGGATTCCAAGCCAGAGCGCTGTGTCGTTGGCAACTATCCAGGGAGGTAATTCTTCGTTCGAGCCGAGCTGGTAATTAAAAAGGCCGTTAATGACCAGAATGGTCTGATTGGGGCTAATCCATTCCTGGTAGGATGGTACATCACTGCTCAGCGAATCGCTCCAGATTCGGAATGTAACCTGATACTCACCACCGGGAACCGGATTGCCGGAGATATCAGTCAGCCGTCCCTGATAATTGATCAGGTATGGCACCTGCGCACCACCGGGTGACGATAGAACCACAGCGGCTGCCGCCAGAATTATTATTGAAACCACGAGTTTCTTTGGACCAAATGTGAACATCTTAGCCTCCCGTGAAGGAATTTTCGATTTGTGCCATTATGGCATAGGGGTAGTCTATTAAGAATATATCGGAAATAATTTCTCATCCAAGGGCAATTTGACGGATTTGAGCTCCTGGATAAATTCAAAAACACGAGCATACGGGCTCGCAGAATGTCAAAAGCTGGCTGATAATGACGTAACTTTAGGCCGTAGACGGTGGAAGATATTGGAAGAGAATTGATCTAATCTAGAAAGATGTCTGCCGAACGCCGATTTTCAGAATCCTCAGCTCTTGATCAGCAAAACCGCCCAGGTTCGGATGAACTTCGGATGGCCAATCACTGATAGCCCAGCCTGTTGAGCTGCCGACTCGACAGTCTCACAGTAGCTGGCCGATGCGTGGTGGCTGGGTTCGACAATGAGAAACTTTCCTCCTTGCTTCAACGCCTTTTGCGTTCCTGCCATGAGAGCGGGAACATCTGCCGCATGGTGGACTACGAAAAAGGCTAGTGAGAAGTCAACCTGATCAGTCAGGTCGTCGACTGCAAGATTGGAGTCACTGCAGATTCGCGGGTCGATCCGTTCGGCCAGTCCACGATCAGCTGCCTGAAGCTTCAGGGACTTGATCTTATCGTATTCCGTCTCGACACAGACAACGAGCCCGTCTGGTCCCACCATCCGAGCCATCCCAAGACTGAAATAACCGTTTCCAAAACCGATGTCCAAAACTGTCATTCCTGGCTTGATGAAATTCGCCAGAATCTTTCTGGGATTGTGAAAGAAATTCCTCAGAGTACAACAGAAGATGTGGTCAAGCCAGTGAGAGCAGAATCGGTTGGCCACATTACCCCCTTCTTCCAGCTATACGAGATTTTCCATCTAAACGCCCGAAGAATATTATTTACATCTTTCAATATTACTTACATTCAAAAAAATAAGAATCTCTCGGGAGTTTTCAACAAGAAAAACCTCCTCTACCGAGAAGGTTCAGATTCAATGCAGGATTGACGTCACAACAGAAAAAATTTTCACCTTTCATTTCAGATTACGTAAGAAAAATGTCCCCGGCCTCACGCTGCTGCGCATCTTCGGCGTACACGGATTAACCTCATCGTCCGCCGCCATCGGCAGATTACCTTATTTCAATTATCACCATCCCAATATCTTATTAACTGATCACAAGGTAGAAATTTCAAACTTGAAATGCAAATCTGTTTCGCGAAAGTACTCAATGTGCGGGAAAATAAAAAAGGGCTAAATTTATTAAAAGGAAATGGCCGGCATGATGCTTGCCGCTTATTGTGACACAGGCGATTATAAAGACTCCCCGAACCATGCAGAACTCAGAACTTTTAGAGTCTATTTCTATGTTCCTGTTGGGAATAAGAAAAAATGCTGCCAGCAGGCATATCCTTATGTTTATTGAAAGGATAACCGGGGGAAGGACAATGATGCTTGTAACCTGGTATTACACAATGAATCTTGCTCCAGGATTTACAATTCGAGGTCCCAGCCCGCTATTTCCTGCATAAAAAAACTCCGAACTACCCATTAATTTGCAAATTCATCTTTTTTGTGCGGTTTTTCCGCAAAAAACGATAATGTGCTGGATTCACCAAACTGACAATCATGCGGTTTCTACGGATTTCCCGGTTCCTCTTAGGCCCGCAGTGAGTCAACAATCTTCAGCCTGGCGGCGCGGACGGCCGGGAGAAAACCACCCATGGTACCCATTATCAGGGCAAAGACAATTGCCGTGATGACAATATTCCATGAAATATCAAAATTAAAAGCAACTTCGGAAAATGTATCCCAGTTGGTTGTCGAGATTTGGAAAGACTTCAGGAATAACGCCGCAACAATACCGATTGCACCGCCAAAGAAAGCTATTAACAACGATTCAAAGAGAAAGGCTGTCAGGATACTGAAGCGGCTGAAGCCCAGCGAGCGCAGAGTCCCGATTTCAGTAATACGATTTGCCACCGCCGCATACATTGTAATCATCGCACCGATAATCGCCCCCAGGCTGAATACAATACTGATTACTGTCCCGGTTATACCAATAAAGGTAGAAAATGTCCTCGACTGTGATTCGTAATAATCCTTCTCTCGTTTAACATCCAGTGGCAACCGCGGATCGGTTTCAATTTTTTTCACCATAGCCGCAAATTGTGCGGTATCGTTCATACGAAACGTCAGGGAAGAATACATTGGACGATTAAAAGCATCCGAAACCTGTTCATACTCACCCCACAGCTCGGAATCAAAGGCTGTCCCTTCAGCATCAAAGATTCCCACCACTGTCCAATCCCGCGACCCGAAACGTACCGTTTCACCCAAACCGCATCCCACAAACCTCTGCGATGCTCCCTTACCGGCGATAATTTCCGAGCCGGCATCCTGCCACATTCGCCCCTCAATCATTTTAACATTTGGCCGCAAAACCATCGACTTATCCGTAATCCCCCGCACAACTACATGCGCTTCGTCACTGCTGCGACGATTCTTCACACCGATAAGAACATAGAGCTCATTGGTAATCAGAGGTGATCCGTTATCAGCGACGGCGATCTCAGGCAGCGTTCTTAATATATTTGCCTGTGAATAATAAACAATAGACTGTACTTCCGTTTGTGAAGCTTTACGAATGGCAATCACATTTTCATCATGCCCGGTTGCCACCATTGTTGTTTTCAAACCCTCTGTAAGCATCATCGATCCGGTAAATACAAACACCACCAGCCCGATGCCGAGAATTGTCAATGCTGAAGTAACCTTGTGGCTGACTATATTTCTGAAGCTATAGCTGGGTGGTATCATAATCATCTCCTTTTATCTTAATCCACAACACGCAAACCATCGACAATCTTAATACGCAAGGCTCGCTGGATCGGGAAGAATGACGCGACAATGCCGACAATGAATGTCCCAATGATGCACGACAGATAGGTCAGTGTATCCGCCTGAAAACCTGCGAAATAGATGCTAAGTGCCACGGCGACAACATTGCTGACAACTGCCAGCAAAACCATACCGACTATCCCGCCCAAAAATGCAATAAAAAGTGATTCACC
>CP070796.1:2002417-2010949 GCA_020343475.1 Candidatus Zixiibacteriota bacterium | reverse complement strand
TGTGCGTGCTGTCTCCGGTCAGGGCCGAAAAATCAAAAAAGCCGCGGTACCGTTTGCGGCTGATGAAATTCTTGTCATCGTATCTTTCCTGAGCGCCCGAAAGCCGGGCACGAAGGCCGAGGCCCCCGAGTTTTCTGTTGTGTGAAAGGGCGACGCTGTTGTGAAAAACATCGAGATTACGGAAATAGGCTATAAACTGCCTTTCAATTTTTGCCTCGGAGCGCTGGTGGCGGAATTCAAGGACGCTTCGTATCCCGGGAGCATGGTTGTATTCAAGATTCGCATTCAGGTCACGATCACGCCGGCTGCGGTCGAGATGGAAAAGCGACACATCTGCGCGTGGCGAAAAAGTGCCGGTGCGACGGTAGAGCCGCCCGGACAGATTCAGCCAGAGCTGCCGGGTTAGCGGCTGGTTTAATTCCGCCCACTGATGATAGGCGTCGTCATCCTGATTGAGAAAGGCGCCGTCAGCCTTGCGATATCCCGCCGCGGCCTGCATCTGCCGACCCTGTTTATTGCGATGCGTGAACAATCCCCTGGTATAAGCATAGCCAAAGGAGCCCTTGTCCACCACCATTTTTGATTCGGCAGAGGTGGTGTCAGGCCGGTGCGGGAGCATGATGAGTGAGCTGGTAGCGTTGGCGGCTCCGAATACCAGCCCCAGCGGCCCCTCGACGATGTACGCCTGCCGGATCTGGCAGGTCGGGATGTCATTAAAGTCCATTCGGTTGTCCGGCTCCAGAAGATGTTCCAGCGGATTGAGCGGGCGATTATCCAGAATGACGTTGACCCGGCCGCCGGGCAGGGCATAAGGGGAGACCGTTTTGCGAATCGGGGTATTCTCATGGTCAACAATGAAGGAGGAAGGATATAACTTGAAATAATCTCCGGCATCATGTAAAATAGACCGCGCCGCGTCGTTTATGATATCAATTCGATCTGAAAGAAACGATTGCTTCAGTTCTTCCTCGAAATTGTATCCAATTACCCTGGGAAGAGAGATATCTTCAACGGTATCAGGTAAGGCCTCGGCCTCCGCGATCCGTTCCAGGTATCCCGGGGGCAAATAATACCCGGGCTCCTGTGATTCGTCATCAGTCGATAGTGCCGTATCAGGCATCTGCCTGACCGAATCAGCGGGAATATCTTCAGTGCTTTGTCCGAAGGCTGGCTCAGACGCCGGAAGAAAAATGACGAATGCCGCAAAAAGCAACTTCAGGTGGCTTTTCATAATCCCGTGACCTGCTGACTCTCTTTCTCTTTTAAAAATGCCAGGGCCGTATAAAACAACGGGAATATAATAGCATTCGAGCCAACAGTAATCAATGAAAATACCGCCCCCCCTGCCAGGCGCGGCCAGAATGGCTGATAGATCAAGGCATCAACGACATCGACAACCAGATGATACAACAAACCGCAGATCAACCCGGAAAAAATCAGTGTCGTGGAAGCCCGGTAACCCCAGCGAAGCGGGATCATGATGCGCGCCGCCACCGCACCGATAATCCCGGAAAATGAAATGCCCACCAGCTGCGAAACCAGCAGCGGCAGTACTACCGGACCGTATGGATTAAAAACGGACCAGAGGAAAAAACCCACCACACCAACCGTCATTCCCGGCCAGACGCCCCAGAGAAATCCGGCGGTAAATACCACAAAGAAGCAGGGATTAACATTTGGCAGGAACACCGCCGCGTAGCAACTGGCGAATACCAGGGCGGAGAAGACTGCCACCCTGGCAAGCAGTTTTACGCGTCCGCTCATTTAAGCACGGCGACTTTGAATTTTCCGGTGACTTCGGAAGTACCGTCAAGAAACACCAGTCGATACAGCGCCAGGTACACTCCACCGGAAACCTCCCGTCCGCTTTCATTATCGAAATACCAATTGACGGCAATATCCTCGAAATAGTCTGGAGCGGATCGAACTTCTCGAACCTGTTCTCCGGCGACCGTGAAAAGGGTGACTATCAGGTATGCTTCCTTCGCCAGGCTGGAGTCGGTTCTGGCCCGGGCTCGGAAAGTGACATGATCGCGGGATTGCGTCACGATGATCGGATTGGAATACGGGTCAAACAGCCGGGTGGGATTCTTGCCGGTATATTGCAGAACAGAATAGCCATACTCATAGGCGCCCGGATATGCGTCCTCCAGCGCGGAGACCGGAACGGGAATCATCACCGCGTTTCTGTACTCAGTGCTGTCACCGACGGTATATGAAACCACCTGGTTTCGAGGATGTACATACATATCAATTTCAAGAGGTGCCATGGTATCGCGGGGAAATTTCACAAAAGATACATTCCAGTCGACTTCGTTGGTCTGATTGATGTCGTCAACGACAACCACCTTAAAGGTATCATCCGGCAGCGCACCGAGAACCCGAAAATCAATGTAGTTGGCAGCAAGGTTTTCCGGCTCATGCGGGATATCCCGCTGGGACATGACAACCCTGTAGGCGGTATGAATCAGAAAAACGGACTCGGACAGCCCGGGGTAATCCGCACCTTCCGAAAACCCCCATCCTTCCGGGGCCCTCCCCTGACGCTTCCCGGTCAGGAAATTCCAGATCGTGAATTCCTGGAATGCCATGCGTAAATCATACTGCCCGCCGGATGACGCCGCAATTGCGTCGTCCGCCGCCTGAAGGAAATCCGGTCCTTCGCCGTAATACTGGCACCGGTTCCAGATGTCGAAAATGATATCGGTTCCCCACTTTTCGGAAAGGAAAATCGGAAAGATACCGGCGCCGTACTGATGCAGACCGAACGACCACTGGAAGGATTTCCAGGGGAGTTCAAAATAAAACGGGATATAGAAGTAGTAATCATTGACATGATCGTACAGCTGCTCCTCCATCCACACCGCTGACATTTCCCACCAGAAGAACAGCTTCATTCCGTCATCCGTCTCGTAAAATTCGGTGAAATCCATTCCGAACTGCACAGCATGGAAGAATTCGTGTGCAAGAGTTACCCGGACCGCGTCCAGCGGTTTGGTGACATACGGGCCGATCCGATAATCGGTGTTGATTTCCATAAATGAGGTGATACTCATATTGCTCACCGGAACCTCCGGGGTGGTCATACCGAAAATCGACGGCCCCAGAACACGGATATATATATCATAGCGATTATCTCCTCCTTCGGGATAAAATCCATCCGGCGGCGGGACAGGGAATCCCAGGTCATCAATTGTTTTCATCCAGACGGAGTCGGCAATCATCGCGATTTGATTAACAAAATCGGGCACACCGTCCCCTCCGTTCAGCGTGTCGATATTGGCCTGATAGACGGCGTTAAAACCCGTGGTGGTATAGTGCAACAGAAAATACCCGCCGGGTGAAGCATGCGTTTCGGGCAGATATGTCGGTCGCGCCTGCAGCGACATCGCGAGCGACCTGAACTGCCGGTTCATATTCGGACGGACGGCATTAGCCTCCAGCGCGATTGCCGTGCCGCACCAGTGATACCCTTCAGCCATCGATGCCGGCAACGGGCCACTGCCGCTAACGAACATCAATCTTTCAATCAAATCCTGCTGGTATTCATCCGATAAGGCCTCGGCATGCACGATCCCGATAAGCCCCAGCAGCAATGCCCCACTGAAAAGCAGTATTTTTTCCAAATCGATCACCTGTTTTTCCTTTTCAATTTTTTTTTCATTGCATCGAGGTACTCCAGCGGCACCGGCTGAGTCCCGATCATGCCATAACGGCCATTTCGGCCGTGATAATCTGTCCCCCCGGATACAAGCAATCCCTTTTGCCCGGCAATCTTGATAAAAACATCGCGTGTGTTTGCACCGTGCTTTGAGTGGTACGCTTCAATGCCGTCCAGTCCATACCCGATAAACTCGTCGAGATATCGAATGGTATTGCAGACGGCCGGGTGGGCGAGAAAGGCCAATCCTCCCGCCTCATGAATCAGGGCAATTGCATCCTGCGGTCCTATATTTTCCTTGGGCACATACGCCGGGCGGCCATTGCCGAGAAAGCGTCGAAAGGCGTCGTCATAGCCATAAACGGCACCTATGCGAACCAGCGCATCGGCGACATGAGGCCGCGCAATGGCCGATTTTCCGGCAATTTGCTGAATCATCTCGGGAGGCACATTAATACCTACGTCTTTTAGTTTTTTTAACATTTGAGCGCCGCGCTGGTTCCGTTGCTTCCGGAAATCCATGATTGCCCGGTTGAGCGCATCGGAAGCCGGGTCGATGTAATATCCGAGAATATGTATATCCTCGCCCCCCTCACCGGCAGAAATCTCAATCCCGGGAACGAGCTCTGGATCATCAGCAGCGAGCAGCTGCCGCGCCTCCAAATAGGCATCGACGCTGTCATGATCGGTAATGGCAAAAGCCACCAGCTTCAATTGACGAACCAGCGTCACCAGTTCCGCAGGCGTGTCGGTGCCGTCCGAATGGGAAGTATGCAGATGCAGATCAATGCAGTCGGTCATTTACAGTTTGCCTTCGACAATTCGCTTAATCTCGGCAGCCAGGATTTCGCTTTTCTCCTGAAGTGCGCTGACTTTACTCTCCATCTCTTCAACAAAAGTCCGATCCTCGAAGCCGCTGATATTAATTTTGACATTATAGACGGCACCCTCCAGGGCCGCCTTTGCCATTAGCGCCGCCACCCCGGCATCGGAGACGGAATTGAGGTTTCCCTTGGCGGCCACCGTCCGGCTGTGTTCCAGAACTTTCAGCGCCTGTTCGGCGGTTTCGAGCGGAACCAGCGCGGCGCCCTTGGTGGCCTCAAAGACGGCCCTGTCACGCTTTTTGCGCTCCTCTTCAAAGTCCTTCGGCATTTTCCGGGCTGCCATCAGATTGTCAAATGCCAGACCATCGCGCTTGATCAATTCCTGCAGTGATAATCGGAGGTTTTCCGATTCATCGCGCACTGCCGCGAGCTCTGCGGCAACATCTTGGTACTTCTTTTTCATAACCGTCAGGCGACACACCATGGAATTGAGGGCCGCGCCGAGCGCTCCGGCCGATGCCGCCACAGATCCACCGCCGGGGGTAGGGCTTTTGGCGGCAACCGCTTCATAGAAATTCTCGCCGGCGGTGCCCCCGGGGCCGACACGCCGCATACGCTCTTCAAGGACCTGGTCAGGACTGAAGTTCTCCAGCTGCAGGTAAAAATCGGAGACATCGAAAAGCGCTTCTTGAGGCACCAGCCCGACTATTTCCGACGAAAGAACATTGACTCCGTACCGACGTGCCTCCGATTTGATGCTTTCAAAGACTCTGAAAATGGGAGTCTTGGTGTAGTTGACCAGGTTCATCGAAACCTGGGTGCAATCGCGTTCCTTAATCGAGAAACCCATGGCTTTGACATAGCGGTACCCCCCCTTGAGAAAACGAACGGCGTCGGCAATCTTACGAGCGGTGGAAACCCGGTTAGTATCAAGATATACATTATAGGCGACGAGCGGAAAACGAACGCCGATCGCGGTGGCGCCGGCCTGAAGATGCATTTTGGCCGGCCCATAATCCGGCTTGCGATTCGGATCTTCCTCGATTGCCCTGATCAGCCCTTCGTACTGTCCCTCGCGCACCACGGCGAGATTCTCGCGCTCCGGACGGGTTGCTGCCGCTTCATATAGAAAAATCGGGATATTAAGCTCCTCGCCTACCCGTTTGCCGAGCTGATTCGCCAATTCCACCGCCTCGGAAACCTGCAAGCCGGAAATCGGAATAAAAGGACAGACATCAGTGGCACCCATACGCGGGTGCTCGCCCTTATGATTCCGCAGGTCGATCAGTTCAGAGGCTTTCTTGATTCCCCGAAAGCAGCCTTCCACGGCGTCTTCAGGCGGACAGACAAACGTGACCACAGCACGATTATGGTCGGCGTCCATCTCATAGTCCAGCATGGTGACCGATGCAACCGAAGTAATCTCTTCGATAATGTCATCAATCACTTCTTTGCGCCTGCCTTCAGAAAAATTGGGAACACACTCAACCAAACGTATCATCTCCATACTCCATTTTCTTATTGAATCTTCGTGATATATGTCTTCAGTCCCCATGCCAGCAGGGGAATCATTATTTCGTGGTGACCGGTGAAGTAAAATCCGCGGCCGCCATCTGCCGTCGGGCGTTTGACGACATTAACAACAGGCCGGTAATGGGAAATCATGTCAAAGTCAGCGGTAATAATGTTTCGTTTCCGCCGTTTCAGGTTGCGGGCCACAGTCAGCGCCTTCAGGAAAACTTCTGGTAAGACCACCGCGGATCCGACATTGGCGACGACTCCACCGCGATCCGCCTCGATCAGAAGACGTGACAATATTTTAAAATCCCGGTAGGATGCTTTTGCGGTGGCGCCAGGATCAAAGGTGTTCATCTGATGGACGATGTCAGTCCCGATTCCGACATGCACGGTAATCGGAACGGCATATTTTCGAGCGGCGGCAAATAGCGAAAGCCCGGCATGCGGTGCTCCGGCGGTCGCTATGAAGTCGCCCGCCGCTTCGCCGAGGCCGATCTCCATCTGATCAGCAAGCGTCGTCACTTCGGCAAAGAGCTGACCGGTTTTCTTTGACATGCCGAAGGAGCCATCGGCAAGCCCGGCGAGAACATCTTCCGAAGTCTTACCGGCAAAGGAAAGCTCCAGATCGTGAATCAGTCCCGCGCCATTGAGGGACAGCCCGGTGACAATCCGTTTCTTGATCAGGTCAATTATAATGGGAGAAAGCCCGACTTTGATGACATGCGCTCCCATCATGACATGAAATGGCAGATCTCGTTTCCGGGCCCTCACCACCAGCCCGATAAATTCATTCAGTTCGGCGGCCTTGAGAAATTTCGGCAGTTTCTCAAAAAATCCCGCGGCGTCTCCGGCGGAACAGGGCCGGCCCAGGAGGTTTACGGCAACCTTGCTGTCGCGTTTTTCCAGCGAGACGGTAGTAATCCCGTTCAGGTCGACCTGCGGAAAGCGCATTTTTTTCGCCATCAGAAATCCAGTATCTCGCCCAGTTCATAATCGGTCAGCTCGGCTGAAATCGAACCGACAATGACTTTTGACTTCATCAAAACCGGCATTTTCAAACGGTCACTGGTCAACCACACCGTCAATTTTCCTTCATGCTTGAAAATGCCGGAGGTTTGCATCAGCGGCTCGACGACGATACAATCAAACCTGCCGGCCTTGACCTTAACAGTCTCCGCGCGCAGAACCCTCACCTCAAGCGCGTATTTTTTGCCATCCGTGAAATTTTCAATATAAATTGACTTGCCGATTTCAAGTTCCTGCGTACGGGCATAGTACAAGATTGACAGGGCATCCTGCACGTACTTTGCCACGTCGATAGTATCTCCCTTATAAATCACAACATTGTTGATCTGGTCAAAGGCGTACGACCGGTTTGAGTGGTAGCTGCCTTCCTGCAGGTTCTTCTCAAAATACCAGGAGAAAATACCGACCGCATCGACCACCGATTCCACCCGATCTTCAACGCGATAGAATGATGAAAAGAATTTGTTTGAATTTGCCGTAGACTGAATCAGATAGCAGGGTCGATCGTTGTATTCGATCAAATCGACAACCTGCATGGTGGCATAACCGGCATTAATAAAGCCATAGCCGATGTCATAAGAAAGCTTTTCTCCCAGGCCGAAGGCATTGTTTTCGATATACCGGTTGACACCGCCGTCATCGGCAAGGTTATCGGATTCGGTCTGAGCGGAGGCCAGATTTCCGGTCACGTGAAGATAGTAAGCCCCGCATACAAGCACGAGCACAATCACGACGGCAACGAGGAGTTTTTTTCGCATGGTATCAGCCCGCCTCCCCT
Source organism: Candidatus Zixiibacteriota bacterium (assembly GCA_020343475.1). Classification (GTDB taxonomy): domain Bacteria; phylum Zixibacteria; class MSB-5A5; order GN15; family PGXB01; genus JAFGAL01. The sequence continues at coordinate 2,003,142 of CP070796.1, read as the reverse complement.
TTTCTTCTGGCAGCCTCGACCAAATGCGGCAGAATCCGGCCCAACTCCTCACCGATTTCCAGAAAGGTGCGGTTGTATATGTCAAGGGATCCGCCGATGGGGTCGTCGATTCCCTCGCCGTTGCATCCTGTTTCGGGATAGTTTTTGAGCAGAAATGTCTTGCCGGCGGCGCCAGGATCAAGGGTGATGACGCGATGACAGTGTGCGGGAGACATGGTCAGAATCAGGTCTGCCTTTTCAATCAGCTCTTTGACCAGCGGCTGTGAGAGATGCCGGGAAATATCGGCATTCCAGATGCGACAGGCCTCAATTGCGTAGTCGGTTGCGGGAAACGACGCGGCTGCGCCGGTGCCGCAAGAGGATACCTCGATGCCGTCGACCCGATCGTTTTCGAAAAGCTTGCGCAATGCTCCTTCCGCCATCGGGGAGCGACAGGTGTTGCCGGTGCACACGAACATAATCTTGAAACTCTCGGCCATATTGCTCTCTGCTATTCCCCGATGATCTCCCGGTCTGCAATTGCGCCCCGGCGAACGACAGCAGGGCTATCTCCGGAGCAATCAGCGACGGTTGATAGGGGGGCATTTAATCTGCCACCGTCAAGGTACAGATCCACCCCATCGCCGAAAATACCGGCAATTTCTCCGACCGTTTCTGATTCCGCCATTCCGGAAAGATTGGCGCTGGTTGCGGTCAGGTTGAACGGGACTTTATCAAGTATGGCG
>CP070796.1:1994935-2002317 GCA_020343475.1 Candidatus Zixiibacteriota bacterium | reverse complement strand
AAAGCCTTTTTCAGTCGCAATAGTCGGTCTATAATTCCAATAATGTCCTTTTTTCGTGCGATTGTATTGAAAATCGGTCGATTTAGAGAAAATCGCTCTCTAATGCGTTATCTGTCAATAAGATGCATTCTCCGGCGTGCTGTTTACGCATTATTATTAGGATAAAACCGGCGATTTTGCTTGACGTATCTGCTTTGGCTTTGGTATATTGCGTTCAGGAGATGAAGCTTTAGCTCAACTAAAATGACTAATGCATTTAGTGTCTTTGAGCACGGACGCGAAAATATATGCCTGGGGTAAACCAGGCATGCAACCACAACTTCAGAGGAGGTACGGAATGTACGAACTCACCATCGAGAAACTTGAGGAGAAGATCGCCCCTCTCGGGTTAAGTCCGGGTGGGGAATGGGTTTGGAAAGGTTGATCACATCGTGATCTCCTCCGACCCATTAACGCCTACTGCTACCGGAATTAATCCGTTGAGGGCATAGGCTCCTTTGAAAGTTGATGGACGAGGCAGGTCCTTGCGACCTGCCTCATTTTTTTTGCGCCAGAACGGCGCTGAGCCTTTTGACCTCTACTGCCATAGAAGCAATCTTCTCCTGTGATAGAAAGGCTGCTTTCATTTCGCCGTCTTTTATGTCTTCCGCGATTTTCTTTGCAGCGTTTATGGCGTCTCTGAAATAACCGTATCCGGATTCATATTCTCCGGATTCGGTGAGCAGTTTTCCCAGATGATATGATGCATCAGTCATTTCAGGAAGCAGTCCTGTCGCCGCCGAGACACGCAACGCCTTTTCAAAAAAGTCGCGCGCCTCGTCGTTTTTGCCAACGGCGCCGCAATATATGCCTCTCAGAAGGAAATACCCGGCATTGGCGATATCTGATTTGGCCTCGTAGAAAACCTCTGCAAGGACGTTTAAAGTGAAAGCGGCGCGCTCGTAATCCTGCCGGGCCAGCAGAATCTCTGCTTTCATAAGCAGGCTCAGATGCTGATCCCGTCTGTTTTTAATCTGCTCCGCTGCCTGCACGGCCTTGCTTATATGGTCGATGTCCGCTGTAAGGTGCCCCAGGGTCATGTTGGCGAATATCGTGGCCCGTTTATTGTCAATTTTGCCGGCCAGTGCTAATATCTCCCGGCATGTTTTGGCGGCATCCTCCGGAAGATTCAGACGGTCATAGAGATCGGCGAGTTGAATCAACGATTCAAGGCGTTCGCGGTCATCTTTGATTTCCATGCTGATTTCAGCCGCATCCATCAGGCTCTTGTATGCCTGCCCATAATACCCTAATCGTCTGAAAACCTTGCCCATGCCACGTGAAAACGCTCCCAGGTGAGGGCGATCCGAAAGTTCTTCGGAAAGGCGCATTCCTTCCTTTAGATGTTTTATGGACTGACGCAGTCTGCCCGCCGAAAGCATCACCTGGGTCAGGTTTTCCAGGTTGTAGAGCAGTTCTTTTTTATTGCCGATAGTCCGGTTAAGCTCAGTCGATTCGTTGAGAAATTCCAGCGCCAGGTCGAATTTTCCCAGTTCATATTGAACATAGCCAAGATTGTTGAGAGTCCTGGCAATTTCGGGATCGTTTCCGGTTTCTCGTTGCAACCTTAAGGATAACTCAAGGAGCCTGACCGCCCGATCGTAGCGCTCCTGCAGAAAGAGTATGGATGCAATATTGCTCAGGGTGATTGCAATATCTCCGGTTGCTTTGAGCTCGCGTTGAATTCTTAATGCCTGACGGTAATTGGTCAGAGCCCTGTCATACTGGCTGCTGATCCAGCAAAGATTTCCGATATTATTCAGGATATGTGACAGCTCGAGCTGATCGCCGAGTTCGGAAAAAATGTCTTCAGCCTTTTGCAGGGCGTCGATTCCGGCGTCGTACTCCTGTTTTATTCGGTACAAATCACCCAGCTCCTTGTAAACTTCGGCCAGCAGCCGATCGCGACAATCGCCCTTATACAGGTTGATGATTTTAAGATAGATCTTTTCGGCGCCTGTCGATTCACCGGTCATCTTGGCAACCGCGGCCTGATGGCGATAAACCAGGCGCAGCTTTGCGATATCGTCATGACTCCTGCAGAGTCTTTCAAGCCTTGTAAGCAGATTGCGAGCCGCAGTATATCTGTTGGTGTTGTTCATTTCGGCGACCGCGTCCAGAGTAGCGGTAAATCCTGAATCAAGATTCTCCGCGTCGAGATATAACTCGGCTGCCAGTCGGTGATTTTTAATGTTGATTGCCCTGTCGCCAAGATGTTTGGCAAAACGCCGGCGGGTCGATTTTGAGATACTCCGGTTGAGACAGGTCAGCACCGGCCGGGAAAGATGGGGAGCATTGGCGCCGGTGATGCCGAGCGTGCCAGCGTCGGCAGCGTTCTTCAGTAGAGAGACCAGGATGGCTGTTCTCTTTTCGGTATAAGACAGCCGCCTGAAGATGTTCCATTCCCAGCGTTGCATTCGCCGCGGCCAGCGGATATCTCGACAGTCGCCGCCAGTTGTCAAGCGGCCTTCCCGCCATTGTATTGTCCGGCCGGTGAAGTTGCAATCAAGCAGCATTCGCAGCCGGCATTGGTCATTGCCGACATAATCAAGCATGGCGTTAATGGTCGGCTCATTAAGCTCAAAGGGGGTGCCCCGGAGGATCTCTTCTGTGGAGCGGTTCGGGTGCAATTCAATGATATCTCCGGGCCGGATCATCCGTCGGAAAGGGAAGATTGCCCCGAATTCCTCCAGTCTTTCGCATACCGCCCAGCCGTCCCGGGGGCGCCCTTCGGGCGCCTTGGACAGCATTACCTGAATCAACCGTGAGAGTGATTCGGGAAGATTGCCGTTGATCTCAATGGGCGCCGGCGGTTCGTGTTCTTTAATCAACGCATTAACCCGCACCGGATCGGGATCGCCGTGGATGAACGGGTGTTTGCCAGTTCCCAGAATATAGGCGATAATACCGAGGGCAAAGATATCCGATTGGTGCGTCAGGATGCCGCGATCAATTGTCTCCGGCGCAATATATCCCATTGTGCCGAAACCCAGGCGATTATCATCCGCGGCATCCGTTTTGAACGCCAGAGAGAAATCTGAAAGTTTGCTGTATCGCCGGGCGGATTGGGCGTAGAATGCAGGAGGTGCGGTCAAAAATATATTTTGCGGCTTCAAATCGCCATGGGCAATTCCGGCCAGTTTCAGATAAAATAGGCTGATACTGATCGATGATATGACGTTCATCAGAGCCCCGATATCCTCAATTCTTTCGGCGCGGTCGAGGGTGATTCCTGAGCAGTACTCCAACACCAGCGCGGGATCATGCGACCGTTCATCGTGAAGATCCAGAACCCGGACCAGACCCGGGTATCCGAGCTTGCCGATTAACACCTGTTCCCGGCGGATAAGCTCGAGAAATTCGCTGTTGTCTGTCTTCTTGGTGTAAAGAGGGATTTTAACGGCGACTGTGCGATTATTATCGGTTCTGTTGGCAAGGTATACGCGAGCGGTTCCGCCGCTTCCCAGCAGGCGTTGAACCGTATACCCCTCCGGAATATTCGGCGCGTCAGACATCTAATCCACTGATTTGTCCTGTTCCTTCGGAAGCAGGATGGTAAAGACTGTACCTTCGCCTTCCTTGGAGGAGACTATAAGATCGCCTTTATGGTTTTTTGCGATCTTTTTGCAGTTGACCAGGCCGAGTCCATGACCGGATTCCTTGGTAGTGTAATACGGCAGGAAGAGCTTCTCGAGACCTTCATCAGAAATTCCGATGCCGTTATCGGCGACAGCAATCATAATTCGTTCCTTCTCCCGGTCGTAACCTGCGGAGACCGTAATCTTGCGTTTATAGTCGGAATTTTCCTTTTCCCGTTCCATTTGCTCCTGGGTTGCATCGGCAGCGTTGTTAAACAGATTGACCAGAATTTGCTGAATCTGTCCGACATCAATCTGGGCAGACGGAATATCAGCCGCCACATCAACCGAGAACATAACGTTTTTGAATCGGGATTGGGCCTTAATCGAGAACAGTAGATCCTCGACCAGAAGTTTAATATCGTAGCTTACGACTTCCGTTTCGAGTTTGGAGAAATCCATCAGGCCGTCGGTAAAGCGTTTCATTTTCTGGATACTGTCAATAATCTGCGTGCAGTTGAGCCTGGCTTTATCCGCCTGGTCGCGGTCAAGGTTCAATGACAGCAGCTCGGAGTTATTGGCGATGATGGTCAGATAATTATTGAGTTCATGTCCGATTGAAGCCGCCATCTCGCCGCGGGCCACCAGCTTCTCGGAGAGGATAACGTATTTTTCCATGATCACCTTTTCGGTGATGTCCTCAATGACCAGGATTAATCCGTCGCCCCCATAGGGAAGCTTGGATGTTGGCGATATCTTAATAGTCAGGACTTTCTCCTCGTAACCGGTGTTGTGGAAAAAGCGCGAATCTTCAAAAGGCTGATTGGTGCTCAGAGCGGTGTCGACCATCTGACGCCATTTGGAAACAGAATTTTCCGGGACCAGTTCAAGAAACCTCGTGGCCTGTTCTTTCGGGCTGAATAAAATGATATCTTCCTTGTTCTTTTCCAGGATCGCCAGCGCGGCATCATTAATGGAGATCATGTTGTAGTGGGAATCAATCACTGCGATTCCGACCGGCGAATTATTGATGACCGTTTCGTTGTACTGTTTAAGATCCAGCAGGTGATCATACAGACCGGCATTGTGGATGGCGTAGGCCGCCTGCTGAGCATACAGCTCAAAGAGATACAGGTCGGATTTCAGAAACAGCTTGGCCTGCGACGAGTTGTCCAGGTATATCACGCCGATCACTTTGCTCTTAATCTTCAGGGGAACGCACATGATTGAACGCAGGTGCAGTTCCATGATTGACTTCTGCTTGGCGTATCGCTCGTCTGATTGCGCATCCGAGGTGTAGACCGATTTGCCGCTCGAAGCGGTCTGGTTCACGATGGAATGAGAAATTTTAAAATCCTCTTCCATCAGCGATTCCTTGCTGAGGTTATAGGCAACCTTGAACTGCAACGTACCCTTTTCATCGAGCAGCATAATGAAACCGCGCTCCGCGGAAAGAAGCTCGATCGCCTTTTTCATCACGACCTGGAGAATGTCTTCCACCACTAGTGAGGAATTAACCGCGAGGGATACCTGCAGCAGCGCGCGCAGGTCTTCCAGCGATTTGGACGCGGAATCCCCTTTGGGTTTGATTCTGGGGTGGTCCTCCGCGATTTCGTCCAGCGCCGCTTCCATCTCCGCCAGAACATTGTCGGCATCGGATACTATTATTCTCTGGGTGTCTTCATCAAGATCATCCCCGGGCTCTTCGTAGATGTAGCCGGGGGTAATCTTCACCGTCTTTTCATCGTTGCTGGCCATGGCCCTTCTCGACTATGAAAGTAAGCATTTTGATTATTTTATCGGCAGAATGCGGTGACAGCTTAAGTCATTACGAATGCGGCGAAGACGGCCGCCGGGGATAATTACGAATGGGAAAGAGGCGACGGTGTTCTTTTCATTATGAAACGCGCCGCGCCTGCATACCGGGGCAAAAGGCAACAACTGCTAGAGTATATATCCGAGCCTGACATAGATTCGGGGTGACGCTCCGGCCCGATCCAGGCGCTGCGCGATATTGACGCGCAGGTCGGTTCCAAATGACAGCCCGATGCCCAGCGAGTGTTTTATCTCGGCGTCGGCGAGTTTGTCGGGGCCGTCACCGATCCGGCCGACCCCGTAGAACAGCCACCCGGCGAAATCGGTATTGGGGAAGTTGATCCGGTACTGCAGATCAGTCAGCCAGAATTCGGTTCCCATGTATTCCTTATGACGGTAACCGTGCAGGGTTCCCAGCCCGCCAAGAAAGAACTTGCGGTGCACCGGCAGAACCCCGTCGGATCCGCCATAAACACCCTGGAAGTACAATCCGGTGTACGCATTAAGCTTCTGATACCGGGCAACTGACACCAGGTAGCGGGTGAAGTCAAAGTCGCTGTTCCAGTCGTCCGGAGACCATTCGATTTCCGCAAATGCGTCCCAGAATGATCGGGTCAGTTCCTCTTCGGCATTATCGATGCAAAGGGATATTCTGCCGCTGAGAGCAGTGAGGTTTTGTCTGTCGATTTCGTTGACGGCGCGGGCGCGGGCCTCGGAATTCAATGACATGAAATTTTGCGGGAATCGCTTGGAGCCTCCGAAGAGGGACCAGAGATTGACGTGGCCATCGAGCCAGCGGTGCCGCTCGCTTCTGATACCAAGCTCATAACTGTTGCCGGGAAACGGAGCCCAGCGAAGGAAACCGTAGACTCCTTGGGCCTCGTAATAATCCTTGTAATCCTCAGTGGCGAGCAGGGCAAAGCCTGTGTTCTCATCCTCGCCAATCAGCCAGTCATCTGATGAGGCCAGCCGCTGGTAAACCGAGCCGCCCGCGGTTAGAGGCCGGGAAAGGAGGAAGGATTGCTCAACGCCGAGGTGATAGCGCCAGCGCTCTGACGTGAACGCATAACTGCCGTAAACCTCAACAGCGGGTAGCAGGGAATCCTCGTCAACAAATTTAAGCCCGAAATAGGGTGCGGCACCATCGACCCGGTTGTAATAAAACCGCCCGATTACCCCGACATAGCTCTCTCTGCGGTACCAGCTGCGCCAGCGGTCAAAGCGGTGCTTCTTTTTGAATCCTGAGGAAAGCACTTCGCCATAAATGGTTGCCTTGCGCGATGCTGATATTCGGCCGTTGAGAGCGACAACATCGCCCCGGATAATCGCATGGTCTCCGATTTCGATATTTCCGAAAACAGCTATGACGTCTTCATTAACTTCGCCCTCGATATAGAGATCCGACCATAGTCCCACCACGGAACCGCGAATAAAACGGTTTGCATTGATACGCAATTCGTTAATAATGGCTACCTCATTGCTGCGCCTGCGACGGAATTTCTCGTCTCGCTCTTTCTGCGGGGCGCGGAAGAAGACCTGAACATCTTCATTGTCGTCAAGCACAACTGAGACTCTATCGATCATTTCTCGGGGGTAGACTTTATCCTTGAAAGTGAATCCATCTTTTCCCAGAATTATGACATTCTTGATCAGAACTTCACCCGCTTTGCGAGTAATGTCAATTTCATTGAAGACGACTTCTTCTTCTGCATCATCGTTGAACGCAAACATCATTTTCCCGTTGTGCAAGGCAATCCTCATGAAGTAATCTTCAGAGCGGGTGCGGGTGTACTTCTTGTACCGCCCCTCGGCAAATAGACATACCGATTGTGCAAGAAATACAAAAGCGATAACCAATATCCTGCCTGCCGTCATGCCCAATCTCCCTTGCTGGTTGCAGCTTGCTATCCGGGATATATAATATTTAGATCGGGAAGAAAAGGAAAAGTT
>CP070796.1:1987966-1994835 GCA_020343475.1 Candidatus Zixiibacteriota bacterium | reverse complement strand
CATAAGGTCAATCGCGGTGTCGGGGCGGCAATTCGAACCGGCATTGCCTACGGCATCGAAAACGAATTCGACATCGGTACCATTCTCTCCGGCGATGATCAGCATGAACCCGCGGAGATCGAGCGGGTGGTTGGGCCGATAATCGCGGGTCAGTACGATTTTATCCAGGGATCGCGGCGGCTGCCAGGGGGGAGGGTGGTAAATGACCGGCCCTTTCGTAAGGTAACCACGCAGCTTTACTCGCTGTTTTTTTCGATTCTTGTCGGAAAGCGAATTACCGACGCCACCAACGGTTTTCGAGCTTTCCGTCTGTCGATGTTTCGCGACTGCGATATTAATCTGGAACAGGACTGGCTTGACAGGTATGAGCTGGAGCCCTATATATTATACAAGGCAATAAGGGCGAAGCAGATTCGGATGAAAGAGGTTCCCATCACCATCTATTATCACGAAAATCGTAAGCATTTCACGAAAATGAAACCGTTTCGTGATTGGTGGCGTCTGGCCAAGCCCATGATTTATCTGGGATTGAAACTGAGGAAGTAAGCATGATACCGATTGATTTCACCGACAAAACGGTTCTTGTCACCGGCGGAGCAGGATTTGTCGGCTCCAACGTCGTCAGTCGCATTGTTCGCACCGGAGGCAGAGTGATTGTCCTGGACGACCTGTTCACTGGCAGCCTGGACAATATTGATTCCGACATCCCGTATGAATTTGTTGAGGGATCAGTCAGCGATTATGAACTGGTCCGGGGTTTAATGGCCAGGTCGGATTTTGTCGCCCATCTGGCGGCGCGCAACATCATCATTTCGACCAGGAATCCGATCGAGGATTATCGCTCAAACATCGGCGGTACACTTAATATTCTGATGGCGGCGCGGGAGACGAAACCGAACCGCATAGTCTACACCTCCTCCGCGTCGATCTATGGCAATCCCCGTATCCTGCCTATCATGGAAGATGAGACTCCGCTGACCTTTTCGCCATACTCGGTTTCCAAGCTGGCCGGCGAAAATTATTGCTATGCCTTCTACGAAACATTCTACGTTCCGGCGGCGGTTGTCCGCTATTCCAATATTTTTGGTCCGAAACAGAATCCCGCCAATCCTTACTGCGGGGTCATTTCGAAATTCATCCGGGCCATTGATCGGGGGGAAACGCCGCAGATTCACGGCGACGGGCATCAGACCCGCGATTTTACCTATGTTGACGATGCTGTCGACGCCACGCTTTCCGCGCTTTTATCGCCCCGAGCGGAAGGAATGGTATTTAATATCGGGACCGGAACGGAGACCAGCATCCTGGATATCGTGCGAACACTCAGCGAAATTTTCGGCAGGGAACTGGTCTGTGAGCATATCGACCGCCGGGATATTGATAACATCCGCAGGCGGGTTTTGAATATTGAACGGATCCGGACCAGACTGCGCTGGCAGCCCCAGGTCACCTTTCGGGAAGGGTTGCGCCGCACGGTTGAGTGGTACCGAACCATCAAACCAGAAGCCGGATAAATCCTGACGGTAATGTTTGAGATGTATCCTTTCCGGCGGATTCTGCTGATCTTTTTCGTCATATGTGTGCTCGTTCGCCTGCTCTATGTGCTCACCCGGGAGCCGATTCCCGTCATGTGGGATGCCCGCCTGTATTCTTCGGCGGCGATCGGGCTGATTCATGCCATTGATGACCCGGACCGATTCGGCCATCCGGAAAAATACACCCCATTCGATTCCACCGCATCGCAAAGCATGTTTCTCGCTGAAATGGCGGATTATATCGAAGGAGAGTCGGTCGAGTGGCTGTACTACACTCCGCCAACGATTGCCGAAGCGCAGGAATATCTCTTTCTTTCGGGACCTGTTTATCCCGCGTTCCTGGCGCTGGTCTTCCTGACCGATTTCGGCTCCGATTTCATTGTAGTCCGATTGCTGAATTGTCTGCTCGACGGTTTCTGCATCCTGCTATTGATGCTTATAGCGCGGCGATTATATGATCGCCGGGCGGCAATCGTTGCCGGGATTCTGTATGTCTTCTATCTCCCCTTTATTCTTATTTGCGGACTGGTTTCGCCTGATCAGTTTACGATTTTTTTTATATTAATAACGCTCTACAGCGTTCTTCTGTGGTATGAGCACCGGAAATCTGTCTATCTGTACTCAATCGGGTTATTGCTGGGAATTCTGGCCCTGACCAGGCCCACAGCGACGCTGCTGGTGGTTCCTTTCACGATGGGATTCCTGTATGATTGTCGCCATGATTTGAAAGCGTTTTTCGGTTCGCTGGCGAAGGTCGTATTTCCGTTTGCCGTCGTGGTGGTTCCGTGGATCATTATTACCAGCATGTATTTCGGCGAACTCTCGGTTCGTGACCCCGATTACTCCACTGCCAACTTCCGTTCCAGTTCATCGATCAAGTACGAAGGATACGACCTTGATTACACCGAGCCGGATTTCTGGATCTACCCGGTTTCGTATACCATCAAGGAAAATCCCCTCGGCTATGCAGGCCTGTTAGTGAAGAAGTTTTCCCGGCTCTGGGAACAGCCATATAATGATTTTGACCGCTCTTTTCTGCTGACCTCGGGGGTAGGAGCGGGAATACATTTTCTGATCGTGGTCGTCGCACTGTACGGGGTGTTTCTTTTCTTGCTTATACCACGGCGCGGATTGATTTTTTTGTTTTTAATCCCGTTGTATTACACGGCAGTGCATGTCATCTTTCACTCCCTGGCGAGATATAATCTTAATCCTATGCCGCTGCTGATCATTGCCGCATCGGGGGCGGCTCTGTCTGCCGCGGATCGTATCGGCGAGCGCAAATCGCAGAAGAAATCGAGACTGATCCATGCGACGGCTGTGGCGGCACTGGTCGGGATTTTAATTATCTTGTTCCTTCCCGCTTCGCAGGGAGCCGCCCTTCTGGGCAAGGCGGCCGGGGCAGGGTTGGTGCTGGCGTTTAAAGGTCTGATTTTGCTGGTGGTTTTCGCGGTTCTGTCAAGAGAGGCCTTGAATCTCGGGGCGCGGCCGAAATCAGTGGCGGTTTATGCCATCCCCACGACCATTCTGCTGATTGTGATGCTGATTACCGGTGGGGCCTCCGACCGCTGGGCAGAATGGCGGTGTCGGCTGGAGCGGCCGGAGCAGACCGCAGGCCTGCGTATTTATGTTCCGGACGACTTTCGCCTGCGGCAGGACGAATTGGCCCGCATCGCTTTCGATTTGACCGCACCCGGGGGGCGGCGCAATCTGTTTTTTGTATCTGTCGGCGGCAAAAGGGTGGGCTGTCTGGCGGGACGCCCGCCACTGACCGACTTTTATTACCGAAAGATGACCTATCCGGTATTCGAGACTATCATGGGGATCACCCGGGATGAGATGCGATACTGGTCGATCATTCTGCTTGATCCGGGCACCTTCAATCTCCTGCTGGATCGGGATGGGTATATCTCAATGGAGTTTTTTATCAGCGATTCACTCTATTTTGAGGGTGGGTATGTCGATCTTTACGGCAGTTATGATGTCGCCGAACCCGGGCACGTGCTGCTTCCCGATCTGAACTATTCCTCGATCGAACGTTTTGCGGAGAAGGGCGACCCGCGCATTTGGGTCGATTATCCTCTTTCATCCGATTCGGTAGTTTCTTATTATATGGACGACGTGAGAACGGGCAGGCGTGAACGGAACGATCTCTCGCCGTCGACAGGACGTCAGACCGGCCGGTATCGCGCCTGCATTGAAGTAAAGCTTATAAACAGGAGCCTGTATCACTTTTAGGAGATAAGACGGCATGAATCTGGGAGTCATTGGGTGCGGGTACTGGGGTCCGAATCTGGTCAGGAATTTCAATACCCTGGGCGGTTGCACCGTGTTGGGTGTTTCCGATCTTCGCGAGGAACGCCTGAAATTTATCGGCGACTTGTATCCCAATATCGAAATCCTGACAACCGACTGTAATGAGATTTTACGTCACAAACAAATCGATGCAATTGTCATCGCCACCCCCGTTTCGACCCACTTTGCGCTCGGAATGAAGGCGCTTGAGAGCAGTAAGCATGTTTTGATGGAAAAGCCCATGACGGCTACGACCGAACAGGCCGAGGCGCTGATTGAAACCGCGGAACGCAAGAATCTGGTGCTGATGGTGGATCACACCTTTATCTACACCGGGGCGGTCCGCAAGATCAAGGATATTATCACCAGCGGCGATCTGGGCGAACTGTACTATTTCGACTCGGTGCGGGTAAACCTGGGCATGTTCCAGCATGACGTGAACGTAATCTGGGACCTGGCCCCGCATGATGTGTACATTATGGATCACCTCCTGGACAAAACGCCTCGCGCGATCTCATCCACCGGCGTTGCCCATTTCGATTCCGAGATCGAGAACATCGCCTATATTTCGGTGCGGTATGACAACAACCTTATCGGGCATATCCATGTCAACTGGCTGGCGCCGGTGAAGGTCCGCAAAACCCTGATCTGCGGATCGAAGAAGATGATCGTGTACGATGATGTTGAGCCGTCCGAGAAGGTGAAGGTGTACGACAAGGGTGTTGCCTATATTCAGAATCGTGAGGAGGTGTACGATATCCTGGTGCAGTACCGCACCGGCGATATGACCGCCCCCCATGTTGAACTGACCGAAGCGTTGAACCGGGTCGCCCGGGAATTTGTTGCCGCCGTCTCCGAAGGCCGATCGGCCCTCAGCGATGGCCATGCCGGATATCGCGCGGTGCGTATCCTTGAGGCGGCGAATAACTCCCTCAGGCAGGGCGGGAAAGTGATTACATTATGACGGGCGTGAAGATTGTCGGCGATGTAACCGTTTATGAAAATGTCTCCATAGGCAAAAACAGCATCATCTACGGCCCCGCCGTCATCGGCCAGCCGCCCCGCGGCAGGGGAGAGGGCGAATTACCGCTGGTCATAGGTGGGGGTGCGGTGATTCGGCCGTTTACCGCCATCTATGCGGGAAATACTATCGGCGAAGACTTCCAGACCGGGCAAGGTGTATCGATTCGTGAACACAATAAGATCGGTCACAGCGTCTCGATCGGGACCCATGCCATCCTGGAGTATGAAAATGTCATCGGGGATTTTTCCCGGATACACTCCGGCTGTTTTCTGGAGATGGTGACCCTGGGCCGCAATGTCTTTGTTGGGCCATACACAGTATTTACCGATGATCCGCATCCCATGAACTGCCCGAAGTGGAAGGAATGCGGAGGCGGTGCGTTGGTCGGTGACTTTGCCAAAATCGGAGCCAACTGTACCTTACTGCCGGCGGTCAAAATCGGCAGGGGAGCGTTAGTCGGCGCCGGATCGGTGGTGACCGCCGATATTCCCGAGATGATGGTTGCCGCGGGGAATCCGGCCAGAGTGATCAAAGCGGTCAGTGACCTGACCTGCCGGATAAACGCCTTTGAGCGGCCGTATGTTTGGCCGCCCTATGAACAGGATTCGCAGGAATAATGCCCCGCACAGGTACCCTGGTCGCGGTCTTTTCATACAATGAGGGGGATAAACTCAGGAAACTGGTGGCTCAGTTTCCGGATCATCGGGAATACGATATTCTCTTTGTCGATGACGGTTCCACCGACGGCAGTTACGAGTTTCTGCAGTCGCGCGGCTTTCACCTGATTCGCCACCAGTGTAACCGGGGAATCGGCCGGGGAATCCGCGATGCCGTTCATTACGGAAGAAAAGAGGGGTATGAGATCATTGTCGTTATGGCCGCTAACGGGAAAATGCTTCCCGCCGAAATTCCGCAACTGGTCGCGCCGATTATCAGCGGCGAATTTGATTACGTGCAGGGATCGAGATATTTGAAGGGTGGAAGTTCTCCAAATCTGCCGCTCTTTCGGAAAGTGATGATCCGTATCTTAACCGGGATTATCAATCTCCTGTCCGGGTACCGAGGAACCGATGTTACCTGCGGATTTCGTGCCTACCGATTGTCGTTGTTCGACGATCCGCGTTTTGAAATTGATCAGGCTTGGCTTGAACAGTACGAGATGGAATATTATATTCATCATCATGTCATCAAAGGGGGGTACCGGATCACCGAGGTTCCGGTTTCAATGGTGTATCCCAGGACAAAAAAGAATTACAGCAAGATCAGGCCGTGTATCGGGTGGTGGTCAATGATCCGGCCCTGGCTGTTTCTGTTTCTGAAAATCAGGAAATAGCGGGAACTCGCAGGCCGTTTTTATTGTTTAAAGCAAGAGACTGAAGAGAATATCTTCTGCAGTCCATACTGCAGAAGATCATGCGACAGCAGAAAGCCTGATTCATGGATGAATCGGGTTTTTTATTTGGCCGGTTTTTCGCCGGGTGGTTTCAAACTTGACAGCAGCCGAACGCAGTTCTATGTTGGCAATGAGGTAAGATGAACTTATGACAGGGACTTCCGCAAAAATCGCTGCTATCATAATTCTTGTGGGATTGTTGATAGCGCTGTCGGTAATCAAGTCAATAGTCTCGGCAAACCGCCAGGAAACTGAAATTGCATCGTTCAAAAACGAATATTCCGCAACCAGGGACAGCATGTATCTGAGCCGGCTTGCTGATTCCACCCGATTTTATCTTGATTCGATACTTTGTGTTGAGCGGTTTTACCAGGCTCAGATCGATAGCCTCAATTGTCTTTATGATTCTTTGAAAAAAATCAAGGCAGCAAAATCCCCCAAAAAGCCAACAGCCTCGAAAAAGAATGAGCCCCGGATTGATGAAACAGCACAAAAGGTAATGTCTCTATACAGGCGAATGCTAAACCAGCTTCCAAAGGATTTGACCGCCTATGAAAAAAGGATTGCGCTGAAAGAGATAACAGTAAGCATATCGCAAAAATACAAAATTTCTCCTGATTCG
>CP070796.1:1973905-1987866 GCA_020343475.1 Candidatus Zixiibacteriota bacterium | reverse complement strand
GTGACAATTCCAATCTTGATCGGGTAAGCCGGTATCTTCTTTTTGCGAGACGGGTCAAACAGGCCTTCTTTGCCGAGCTTCTCATACAGCTGCCGAAAAGCCACCTCCAGCTCTCCAACCCCGACCGGAATCAACTTCCTGGCATTTAACTGATATGATCCGCCCTTCTCATAAACCGAGATCTCGCCACAGGCCCGAACCTTCATCCCGTTTTCAGGTTCAAACCGGAGATACTGCCCAGCCGATCGCCAGATTGTCACGCGCAATGATGCGTTTTCGTCTTTCAAAGTCAGGTAACGGTGACCGGACGAATGGTGCACATAATTCGAGATTTCCCCTTCCACCCACAGGGTATCAAAAGACTCTTCCAGGGTGTGCTTGATCAGCCGCGTGATGGCCGTGACGGTATAAATCCTTTTTTCAAACATTTGCATAGGCTATGCCGTCAGAAGACACGATGCTTTTTGCAGCTACTTATTTTCATAGCGGGCTAACCTGCCGGTTCTGCGCATCCTCAGCGATTACTCCGATATATCTTTAACGCAACGTTCTTCGGTATTCCCCTGACCTCCTGCAATTCCATCAATGTTGCGGCTTTGATCTTTTTGACCGAACCGAAATGTTTCAGCAGGATTTCCCGCCGTTTCGGCCCGATCCCTTCCAATTTATCAAGCGAGGAGGTGATGGTTCGCTTCGCGCGAACTTTGCGGTTATATTCCACCGCAAAGCGGTGAGCCTCGTCGCGCACTATTTTCAACAGTCTCAGGCCGGGAGAAGATTTCGGTAGCGACAAAGGTTCGCTTCGCCCGGGAGAGTATATTTCCTCGAATTTCTTTGCCAGGCCGATCACCGCCTGCTCGTCGAATCCGAGCGAGCGAAGTTCGGTCATCACCGACGAAAGCTGTCCTTTACCGCCGTCGACCATCAGCAGATCCGGCGGCATGCGTTTTTCCTCTTTGAGCCGGAAGAAGTAGCGACCGACCACCTGCCGCATCATGGCGAAATCATCCTGCCCCCGGATTTCCCTGATTCGAAAACGGCGGTACTCGGATTTCTTCGGTCTGCCGTTCACGAAGTACACCAGCGACCCGACTGCATCAGTCGGACCGGTGTTGGAAATATCCACACAGACAATTGAACGAGGTGAGCGCGGCAGATGCAGATCCTCCTTGAGAACCTGGACCGATCCGGCGATGCGTTCCCGATACCCTTTCTTTTGAATCAGCAGTTCATCCAGAAGCAGTCGCGCGTTGGTTGCGGCAAGATCCACCAGTTTTGACTTTTCCCCCTTCTGCGGGGTAAAAACCTTTACCCGTTTTCCGCGCAGCTGCGACAGCCACCGCGCAATCAGATTCAGATCCGGTAGCTCCGCCGGGAAGAACACTTCCTGCGGAAGATTGGGCTGGTGATTGTAATACTGTTCAACAAATTCCGCCAGCACCTCGGCATCCGGCATATCTGCTTCGGAACTCAGGCGAAAATCTTGACGGCCAATCAGAATCCCTTCCCTGATTTGTAGAACCACCGCAACCGTTTCCCGCCCCTCGCGGGCAAAACCGACAATATCCTGATCGATGATCTTACCGGCGTCGACCTTCTGCTTCTGCCGCACCGATTCCAGAGCCGCGACCTGATCACGAACCTCCGCAGCCTGCTCGAAATCCATTCTCCGGGAAAGACGCTCCATTTTCCTGCGCAGCTTTTCAATCAGGACCTCTCCTCGCCCCGACAGAAAAAGAATCACGGAGTCGACCAGCTCACGGTATTCGTTTTCGGACTGGAGATCCTCACACGGCCCGCCACATCGACCGATATGATAGTCCAGGCAGACCTTCTGCAATTTCCCGTTCGGGTGAGGTATGGTCAGATTGCAGGAGCGAATTTTAAAAAGGCGGCAGAGGAAATTGACGGTCTTGCGCATCCCCTTGGCATTGGTGTACGGCCCGAAGTACCGAGCGCCGTCCCGGGCCAGGCGGCGAACGATCATGACCCGCGGAAATGGTTCATCGAGAGTGACCTTGATGTATGGAAAATGTTTGTCGTCCTTGAGATTCACATTGTAGCGCGGCTTGTGCTCTTTCACCAGATTGGCTTCCAGGATAAGCGCTTCAATTTCGGAATCGGTGTGCATCAGATCGACATCATCAATTGCCGCAACCAATCGCGACGTTTTGGCGGTATGCTGCTGCGGGGACTGGAAATAGGTGCGAACGCGGTTTCTGAGATTCTTGGCCTTCCCGATATAGACGATTCTACCGCTCTTATTCTTAAATAGATACACCCCCGGTGATGGTGGAAGATTCCTGATCTTTAATCGCAGGGTTTCATTCATGGCAATCATCAAAGTTATTACGTCGACAATCGACAGCGGGATGGCTTACGGAAGAATGCGGCGGGCGCCGGCGTACCGTTTTCTCCAGTATTTTTCATGCATGCCCGTAATTATGACACCTGCCGAAGAAGAGGCATGCACAAACTCATCGTAGCCGGCATAGATGCCCACGTGCGATATGCCGCTTCCGTCCGTGCGGAAAAAAACCAGATCTCCATAGCGAAGATGTTCCCTGCTCACCCTGCGCCCGGTTTTATACTGATCACTGGCCGTGCGCGGCAACTCAGTATTGTTAAACTCCCGGAAGACCAGCTGGGTGAACCGGCTGCAGTCCAGACCTTCTTCATAACGCGATATCCCGGAATACGGCCTGCCGAGGTACGATTGAATTATTCGCCCCAGTTCTATCAGATCCCTGCTGTTGACTTTCTCAAACTTGCTGGTTTTATCCTCAGGATTGTAGCGTCGGCCGGGATTTTTCGTCTCGGCCCCGGATTCATCGGCGCTGCCGGTTCGATAGCGCGGATTCGCCTGACAGCCGATCATCAGCATCGTCAGACAGATTAACGCGGGAAGAAATCTCATTCAATTCAACCTCGGGTATACCATCCCAAATCTCCGCCGGTAATATAAGCGCGTCACAATCAGCAGGACAACAAGAAAAAGAAGGTAACCGGGGTAGTAATACCCGGCCAGAAGCGACAGCAGGAGAATCGGCAATTTGCATGACAGCATGATATACATCTGCGATGCGACGAGCCATGCGACAATCAGGAGCACGGTCGATATGACGCTTACGGCGACCAGCACGTAACTAGCAACCGTAAGCGCTATCGCAATTGACATAAGCAGAATAACCAGCGCCAGCGCAATCAACGCCCGATCAGAAAGTAGCACCGCCAGAGTCCGTTTGCCACTCCCGCGGTCCCCCTCCCGGTCCGGAATGATAGTCAGCAGATAGCCTGCAGAAACGACAAGAAAGAAATAGACCGGAAAATACATTCGAGACTGGTCTGGATAATGCAGCATGCCGGGGACCGTCAAGGGGATGAGCAATCCATAGCCAATGCTATTGGCCAGAAGGCCCGGCACCGGCTGGTCCTTCAAGCGCAGCGGCGGCGCCGAATAGGCGTATCCCAGCAAAAACAGGAGGATAAAAATTGTGCCGGTCCGGTAATCAATAAAAAATGCGGTAACTGACGCGGTCAGGGAGACCACGGCACCGGCCGCGATCAACTCCCGCCTGGTGATAAATCCTGCCTGCAGAAATCCCAGCTTCCGATTCATCAAATCCGTCGGATAGTCGGATATCTGGTTGAGATAATACGCCCCGGTTGCCATCAGGCTGAGCCCGACCAGCACGCATAAACTTTCAAGCGAAAGACTTTTCCCGGATATTGCGTGGTTGGAAATCAGGAAGATCGACCAGATCGGAAGATGAAGCATTGGGCGGGCCGCAAAGACAAAGTCGATTATCTTCACCCGTCACCCCGCGTTATCGGTAGAGTATAAACTGAAGGAACCAGAACAGCACCGGTGAGGCAAACAGCAGCGAATCAAAACGATCAAGAACGCCCCCATGCCCGGGAATGATGGCCGAAGAGTCTTTGATGTCAAAACTGCGTTTCCAGCAGGATTCAACCAGATCACCCAGCTGGCCTACGATTGATACCAAGAGCCCGGCTATCAGCAGACTAAGAAATCCTGTGCCGCTCAGCAGCCAGAAATGCATAATAATCGCAACGATCAGTCCGCCGAGGATACCGCCCAGGAAACCTTCCACCGTCTTGTCGGGCGATACGGTGGGGGCAAATTTGCGGCGACCCAGATTCTTCCCGATCCCCATCGCCAGGGTATCTGAAAGCCACAATGTTCCGAACAGGAACAGCAGCCAGTGACCGCCATACTCAGCTGAAACGTTACGGATGTATGCCACAAATGGAAATAACAGTCCGACATACGCCACCCCCCATAATATAATGGCGTTTCTTCTGAAAAGCTCAGCGGGAGATTCATTGCGAACGGCGAGCAACATGCCGGCGCAGAGAAAGTACCCGGTCAGCAAGATATAACCGACCCTGAAGCCCAGCTCGATTGAGACCGCAACTATGGCAATTGCAAACAGCATGGCGAGCCAGAACAACGGCGATGAGAGCCTGATTCTGATATTCCACAGGAATTCACCGATGCCTATTGCGGCAAAAAGGACCAGCATTCCTAACAACCAGTAGCCGCCGCGGTAACAGACATAAATGATCGCCGGCCCGAAGACCGCCGCGACCAGAATACGCAAGAGAAGATTGCGGCTCACGGCAAATCAGACCTTCCCAAAGCGTCGCTCCCGTTTCTGATATGCGACGATGGCTTCAAACAGCTCCTTGCGACCGAAATCCGGCCACAGCACGTCGGTAACATACATTTCAGTGTAGCTGGTCTGCCAGATCAGGAAATTTGAGATGCGCATTTCACCGGAGGTCCGAACCAGCAGGTCGGGATCGGGCAGCCCGCAGGTATAGAGATACTCTGAAAACAGCGCTTCATTAATCTCGCCAATTTCCAGATGTCCCGAGCGAACCAGCATTGAAATCGCCCTCACCGCGTCAATAATTTCGGTGCGGCCGCCATAGTTAAGAGCCAGGTTGAGTACCAGACCGTCGTTGTCTTTGGTTTTTTCCATGGCGCGGGAAAGAACCCTACGGCGTGAAGGGGAAAGGCCATCAATGCGTCCGGTGGTTATCAGGCGGACGTTGTTGCGATTCAGCTCATCGATTTCCCGGCGGGTGGTACGGGTCAGAAGCTTCATAAGAGCGGTCACTTCCTCACGGGGACGTTTCCAGTTTTCAATCGAAAAGGTATACAGGGTCAAATACGCGATACCAATTTCGGCGGCAGCCCGGACCACTTCCCGAACCGCGTTCACTCCCGCTTCATGACCGGCCGTCCGCGGCAGGTTGCGCTTTTTCGCCCAGCGACCGTTGCCGTCCATGATAATGGCCACATGCCCCGGCAGCTTCTGCAGGTTTATGCTTTCTTTGAGTTCGTCCGTTTTGGTTTTCATCAATGTAATTATAGAAGTATCGATTCGGATGAGCAAGGAAATATTCAGTCTTGCGTGGCATAGTTGGAAAAGCGCAGTATCCTTCTGAAGTACGTGCGGCCAAAGAAAATTACCTGCAGCCCATGCATTTCCAGCGACTGCAGCGCAAGGTGCTTTTCTGCCGCGCCAAACCGGTACACTAGCGAAAGTTGTTTCAGGCCCCTGTAATTTCTGAAGTGCATTGCAAGAGTTTTAATATGGTAAGTATTCCGGTCGAAGGTAAGATGGCCTGAAGGACTGCCGCCAATTTCGGCGCTGTCAGCATTAAAGCCAATCGAAAGATCACCCGCCCCGGTGTCATTGGGGAAAAAGTAAAAGCGGCAGTCTTTCTTCCAGGGCAACACAAGGGCAAGATCGTCCGGAACGCCGTTTTCCGGAAGCCCGGCTGAATCGACGATAACAAACGAATCCATCTTTGTGCCAAAGTAAAATACCATATAAGAGGCCGTGTCAATCTCCTTCAATTCGGCCCGATAGTCGGTCTTATAATATACCGAGCTGACATTGAATGAGAACGCCGTTTTGAGATTGAAAAGGTATCTGCCGGACAAAACGGAATCAACCTTACCCAGGTAGAATTGCATCACGCTTTGATCGGGCTCCTGCGCCAAAGATGAGGCGGACGCCAACATGCCCGCAAGAAACGCCGCAGCCATGATTAAAACGGGCCGATACTTCATTTCTCGTTCCATTGCAAAACACCATGATGCTCCGGGAGAGCATTCACCTTTTCGATTTAAAGCTACGTAAAAATCAGCAAAAGACCAATTGTTTTCTGCCCGATTGAAGATAAGATGGGTTTTCCTTTCAATGACGGCAGCGAGATGTTATTTTATCTTAACGTTAAGCTCGGTCCATAAGTCCGGCACTAATGCATGAATACATTGTTCCTGACGGCACTTCTGCTTTCCCCGATGATTTCGCCGAATCCGGCAGTACAGGATACGCTCGACGATCTTAATCTGCATATCGTCGCGGGCGGGAATATGGGGGGTGAGGTTACTGATGCCGGTCCGGAATTCGGTATGAAAGTGGAATATTTGCTGCTGCACCCGATTGTGGTCAGGCTGGCGGGCAGTTACACCTTTGCTGAGATCAAAGGCACTGGCGTTCCCGACGGCGACAAGAGAACGCTTGACGCGGCGCTTGAGACCTTCGTATACCGCGGACGCGGCGATTACTTTATTTACCTGGGAATTGGCATTGTTCGTAGCTTTAATAGCTTCCGTCCGGACGCATTCAAGGATTTTTCGTTCGGCAACCGGGAGATAGACACCCTGCTTATTGACGGCAGATTATCCGGGATTGGACTTGACAACGGTTGGGGATACCGGGCGGTCTTTGGCGGTCGCTATAAGGAAAAATATTCGCTGGAAATGGGCCTGCAAACAACCTGGTCCGATTTCGTTTTCCGGATCGAGCACCCGGATGAGAATTTGCCCGGTATTGCGGTTTTCAGAGCGAGTAAACTATCGACCGTCTGGATAACGATCGGTTATATAATTTCCCTGTAAGTACAGGTCCAGGAATTCCCGGCGAAATTCTCCAAAGCAGCCATCTTTGATTGACTCGCGAATGCCCAGCAGCAATTTCTGGAAGAAATAAGTGGAATGGTAGGTGGCCAGAACCAGGGCCGTAATTTCACGCTGGTTGTAGAGATGTCTGATATAGGCCCGGCTGTACCGCCGGCAGACCTTGCAGCCGCAGTTGGGATCAAGCGGGCGATCATCCCGGGCGCAGTCGGCATTGCGAAACACCAGCGGGCCTTCTGAGGTAAACACCATACCAGTGCGAGCGTTCCGGGTGGGAAGAACACAGTCGAACATATCCACGCCATATGAAGCCGCCATTAAAAGGTCTTCCGGGTACCCCACACCCATCATATAACGTGGTTTATCCTGCGGAAGTAATTCAATGGTGTGCCCGAGGGTATCCTCCATTTCCTCTTTTGATTCCCCCACCGCCAGCCCGCCGATGGCATAGCCGGAGAAATCCAGAGATATAATCTGTTCGGCGGAAAGCCTGCGTAGATCAGGGTAAACCGATCCCTGCACAATTCCGAACAGGGCGGCGCCGGTGGCTTCTACCGCTTCAAGTTTTCGGAAATGCTCAAGACCCTTCCGGGCCCAGTCAAAAGTCCTCCTGGCCGCAGCGGAAGCGAGTTCGCGGTCAGCTGGATATGGCGCGCACTGATCGAAAGACATAATTATATCGGCGCCGAGATCCCGCTCGATCTCAATCACTTTTTCCGGAAAGAAACGATGCCTGGAGCCGTCATGATGCGATCTGAAAGTCACCCCTTCATCGTCAATCGTAAGCAGGTCCTGCATCGAAAAAACCTGAAAGCCGCCGGAGTCAGTTAAGGTCGACTTTTTCCACCCGGTAAATTCGGCCAGCCCCCCCATTTTCCGGATCAGCTTTTCCCCCGGTCGAAGGTAGAGATGGTAGGTATTTCCCAGCATAATCTCCGCACCGCATTCTTCCAGGTCATGGGCGGTCAAAGCCTTGACCGCGCCGGAGGTTCCCACCGGCATGAAAGTCGGGGTATGAACCATTCCATGCTGCGTTTCAAACGCGCCCAGCCGGGCGGCGCCGTCGGTTCGATTAAGTCGGAATGAGAAACTGCCGGGCATTTCCTTTATTTCTTTCTGGCTGCCTCGCCATAGCGCGACAACAGCTTGGTTAGCCCGCCGCGATATTCGCCCGCGACCGGGCAGTATACCAGAGGCATAATTTTATCAAGATCAGGCCGACCATTGGGCTTCAACAAGTCCTCATCAATATGCAACGCAACAATCTCTGCGACAAACATTTCGTGCGAACCAAGCACTTCCGAGCGTTTGACCTGGCATTCCAGGTTGACGGGGCATTCTTTGATCAGGGGTGCCGAGATGACCCGCGACGGGATTGCCGTCAGACCCATTTCCTCAAACTTGTTGACATCCCGCCCGGATTTGGTCCCGCAGAAATCGGCTGCTTTGAGATTTCTCTCTGCTGTCAGGTTGACCACAAATTCGCCAGCTTTCCTGATAATCTGGTGCGAATATCTTTCAGGAGTTACCGAAATTGACAATGTCGGCGGTTTCGAACAAACGATCCCGATCCAGCTGATAGTTATAATATTTGGCTCGAATCCTTCCGCCTGGCAGGATACCAGCGTCGCCGGAAGCGGGAAAAGCATGGTTTGCGGATTCAGTTGGACCTTTTTCATATTCACCCCATCTGTCAAAACAATAATTCCAGCGTTTTTTCAAGCGAAGCGACGCCAACCAGTTCGATTTTGTTAGTATCAATGCCCCTGACAATCTGTTCGGGCAGCACGATTCTCTCAAAGCCAAGTTTAGTCGCCTCTGCAACCCGTCGTTCGGGCATGCCGATCGCCCTCACCTCTCCGGAAAGCCCGACTTCGCCGGCCAGGACCGTCTTGGAACTGACCGGGATATCTCGCAACGACGACACGATTGCCGCCAGCACCGCCAGGTCAATTGCTGGCTCACCAAGACGAAGGCCGCCCGCAATTGAGACAAATACGTCGTTGCCGCCCATCGGAATTCCCATCCGTTTCTCAAGGATCGCCAGGAGCAGCGCAAGGCGTTTATTATCGAGTCCTCCGGCCACTCGCTGCGGCATACCATACGATGCCGGGGAAACCAGCGCCTGGATTTCAACCAGAATCGGGCGGCTGCCTTCGCATGAGGCGGCTACCACTGCGCCGCTGCGGTTGCCATGATCAATTCCGGAGAGAAACAGCATCGACGGATTTTCAACCTGTGCCAGTCCGGTCGGGGACATTTCAAACACCCCCAGTTCAAACGTTGAGCCGTAGCGATTCTTGACCGGCCGAAGCAACCGATAGAGATACTGGCTGTCACCCTCGAAACTGAGGACAACGTCCACCATATGTTCCAGTATCTTTGGCCCGGCCACCATTCCCTCCTTGGTAACATGGCCGATCAAAAACAGCGCGAATTCATTTCTTCGCGCGATCTCAATCAGCCGGGCGGCCGATTCGCGAACCTGCCCGACTGTTCCGGATGGTGATTGAAAAAGACCGCTGGAGACAGTCTGTATCGAATCAATGATAACGACCTGGTATTGCGAATTTTCAATAACCGCGACGATTTCTTCCAGATTGGCAAGATTGATTACTGCAATGTCATCCGAACCGATCGAGAGCCTGTCCGCCCGTTTTTTCAACTGGGTAAGCGACTCTTCTCCCGTTACATAAAGAACATTCAGTCCCCTGCGGGTATATGCGTCTGCCGCCTGTAAGATCAAGGTCGACTTTCCGATTCCCGGCTCGCCGGCCAGCAGGACGGTGCTGGCCCGAAGCAATCCCCCTCCCAGTACCCGGTCAAACTCTTTCAAACCCGATTCAATACCGCAGGTCTGCTCCTGTCCGATCTGCGCCAGCGTTCCTGGTTTTTCAGCGGCGGTTTTGGTGGATCGCCTTCTTCCGGAGATAATACGTTCTTCGACCAGGCTGTTCCACTCACCACACTGGTTGCACTGTCCCTGCCAGCGGGGATAGATGGCACCGCACTGGGTGCAAACATAAGCGGTTTTTATCTTCTTCTCCATGAAATATCATGTAACCTGGATCGGCCCGTCGGCACGCCCATTGATAAACTGATCGACAACGGCATTTCCGGAATTTTTGATCTGCTGTGGTGTCCCCTCATATTCAATCACGCCGTCATACAGCATGACAATCCGGTCGGCGGTCTTGTATGCCGCAGTCATGTCGTGGGTCACCGAAATCGAGGTGATATCCAGTTTTTTGCGCAGATTGTTGATCAAGTCATTGATCAGGTCGGCTGTTATCGGGTCAAGACCGGTGGTCGGTTCATCGTAGAGCAATATTTCGGGATTTGAGGCGATCGCCCGCGCCAGGCCGACGCGCTTACGCATACCGCCGGATAAGCTGGCGGGAAAAAGCTCACCGGTTCCGGCCATCCCGACCAGTTCCAGTTTTTCCTCAACAATGTCTTCGATTTCGGCCCGGCTGTGTTGCCACCCCTCACTCAGGCCAAGGCCGACATTCTCCGCAACGGTAAGAGAATCCAGCAGTGCCGCCGACTGGAAGAGCATTCCGATTTTCTTGCGGACTTCATTAAGTTCCCGCCCCTTGATGGTCGCCAGATCGCGGTCGAAAACCTGCACCATCCCGGAATCAGGGTGCATTAATCCGTTGACATGTTTTAACAGGACCGATTTCCCGCATCCGGAACGCCCGATTATGACCAGCGATTCTCCACGAGTGCATTCAAGATTGATTCCTTTGAGTACCGCGTTTTGTCCAAATGACTTCGTGACAGTCTGTATTTGAATTACCGATTCCATTCGTACTACAACCTGAACATCAAAATCGCAATAAGATAGTCTGAAATTAAAATCAGAACCGCCGCAATAACCACCGCTTCGGTTGTCGCCCGGCCCACTCCCCTGGCCCCACCACCTGCAAAGAATCCCTCGTGACTGCCAACGATGCCGATAATCGCGCCAAACACCGCCGACTTGGTCAACCCCGCCAGCATGTCAGAGAGCTGGAAAGAATTTTTCACACCGAGCAGGAAGGTTTCGCTGGAAATATCCACAAAAAGAATTGACACCAGCAGGGCGCCTGAGATTGCCACGAAATTTGAGAAAATCGTCAGTATCGGAATCATCACCGTGCTGGCCAGAAAGCGCGGCATGACCAGGTATCGAATCGGGCTGATCCCCATTGAATCCAGGGCGTCAATCTGCTCCGTAACACGCATCGTGCCGACCTCGGCCGCAATCCCGGCTCCAACCCTCCCGGCCACCACCAGGGCGGTCAACACCGGCGCCAGTTCAATCACCACCGCCTTGCCGACCGCCGCCCCGAGGTATCGCAGGGGAGCACCGATGAACTTGAACTGATAGGCAGCCTGCCATGCCGAAACGGCGCCAACAAAAATCGAGGTGATTACGATTAGCGGGATTGATTTATTTCCGATCAGAAAGCATTGATCGGCAATAAGTTTCAGCGACCTGGGAGCGTCTTTGAGGTAATAGAGGGATTTCCCCAGAAGAATACAGGTACTGCCGAGCCGGGCAATGAAATTAATTGCCCGGCGGCCGATCAGGAGCAATCCGTTTCCCATTGGCTAAAATGGAGTGTCCTTTTCCAAATATTGACTGGCCAGGTTTTCAAACCGGGCGAATTCCTTAATGAAGGCCAGCTCAGCAATGCCGGTGGGACCGTTACGCTGCTTGGCGATAATAATTTCCGCCCTCCCCTCAATTTCCATCCGCTTGGGATCATCCATTTCAAGATGCGAAAAATAAAATTCGGGACGATAGACAAACATCACCACGTCGGCATCCTGCTCAATCGCCCCCGATTCGCGCAGGTCGGAAAGCTGGGGACGCTTATCCCCGCCACGCGTCTCGACCATACGGGAAAGCTGGCTTACCGCCAGAACCGGTATGCTCAACTCCTTGGCCAGCCCTTTAATGGAGCGGGAAATAAGCGCCATTTCCTGCTGGCGGTTTTCAACTCGGCTGGAGACATTTATCATCTGGATATAGTCAATCACGATCAGGCCGACATTATGCTGCGCTTTAAGTCGACGAGCCTTCGCCCGCATTTCAAGCGTTGAAAGCGTCGGCGAATCATCTATAAATATGTCGGCGTCCCGTAGCGGATCACCAGCAATGCTCAATTTCTGCCAGTCGGCGTCCTTCAATCGACCGGTGCGAAGCAGATGCTGGCTGATCCTGGCGCGCCCGCAGAGAAGCCGCAGCGCGAGTTGTTCTTTCGACATTTCAATCGAGAAAACGCCAACCGGAGTTTTCTTCTCGATCGCCACATGTTCTGCGATGTTCAGGGCGAGAGCGGTTTTGCCCATTGATGGTCGTCCCGCCACGACAATAAAGTCGCCGTTGTGAAGTCCCGCTGTCATATCATCAATTCTCTGGTAGCCGGTTTCCAGCCCAACCAGCCCTCCTCTCGTTTCCTGATAGTCTTCAATCTGCTCAAAAGTATGGGGGATCAAATCAGACAAGGCTATAAAACCCTGCCGGAGTCTGCTTTCGGAAATGGCAAAAATATTTTGCTCGGCTTGATCCAGAATTTCGGAAACATCATATTCCAGCGAATAGCAATTCCTGTTGATTTCATTGGAGGCAACAATCAATCGCCGCAAGACGGATTTTTCAAGCACGATATTCGCGTATGAAACAACGTTAGCGGTGGTGACAATGCTGTCAACCAGGTCGATCAAATACGACCTGCCCCCGACTCTGTCAAGTTGTCTCATTTTGGTGAGTTCATCGCCGACGGTGGTGATATCGCTTGGTTCATTCCTCTCATAAAGATTGAGCATTGCCTTATAGATCAATTGATGTTTGGAGATATAAAAATGCTCCGGGGAACTCAGCAGTTCTATAATCGACGAAACCGAGTCCGGGTCCTTCAAAATCGAACCCAGCAGTGCCTGTTCAGCGTCAATTGACTGAGGTGGCTCAAGCCGGGATACTTCACTTTCTTTCTGAGCCTTGACCGGCATACCATCATTCCCGGGCCAATTCATCGTATTTTGCGCGCAACATCTGCATGTCCTCCCAAACGTCCCGCTTGTATGCCGGGAAACGAAGCAACGCCGCCGGGTGATAGGTAACAAAAAACGGGATGCCGTGGTAGTTGTGCCACTTCCTGCGCAGTTTTCCAAGGGGAGTCGTCGTTTGCATTAATGCCTGAGCGGAGATGCGCCCGAGGGCACAGATGATTTTTGGCCTTATTATGCGCACCTGCTCCAAAAGATATGGCATGCACATTTGCATTTCATCGGGCTGCGGGTCGCGGTTGCCAGGCGGACGGCATTTCAGGATATTGGCGATGTAAACGTCCTCCCGGCTGAACTGAATAGCCGCCAGGATCTTGTCAAGCAACTGCCCGGCCCGGCCGACAAACGGATATCCCTGCAAATCCTCCTCGCGGCCCGGGGCCTCGCCGATAAAGAGCAGATTAGCGCCGGGATTGCCGACCCCATAAACGAAATTGGTGCGGGTTGAACCAAGCGGGCATTTCAGACAGTCACAGATTGTGCTTTCATGCTGAGCGAGCGATCGAAAACGGGGAGCTTTTTTCTTTTTCCCGTTGGCGGTCAGTTCTCTTCGGATGGCGGCGATGCGCACCGGGTCAATAACAATATCGGCTGTGCCCATTTCGACCTGGCTGCGAAGGGCGCGCTTTATAAGCTGGGAAGTTTTCCGATCAATCTTTCCGTTTATAATGCTCATCTTTTCAAAGCTTGCCGGCCTGTTCCAGAATAAGCCGGGCCAGTTCTTTTTTGGACATCACCGGAAGAGGCTCACGCCTCCCGTCCTTGAAAAGCAGGGTGACCTTGCTGGTTTCGCCTCCAAACGGCCTGGCATCTTCCAGAGAGTTAAGGACAATCATATCCAGCCCCTTGGCCTTCAGTTTTGCGACTGCGTTTTCAATCCCATTTTGGGTTTCCAGCGCAAAACCGATAATCTTCTGCTTTGGCTTTTTTATCTTCCTCA
>CP070796.1:1966475-1973805 GCA_020343475.1 Candidatus Zixiibacteriota bacterium | reverse complement strand
GAACAATTGAACATTCTTAATACCGACGGAACGCTCAATGCCAATGCCGGCAAGTTCAAGGGACTCGATCGCTACGTGGCCCGCAGGCAGCTGGTCGATGAACTGGAGAAAAAAGGTCAGCTGGAGAAAATTGATGAATACGATCTGTCGGTCGGAACCTGCTATCGATGCCATAGTGAAATTGAACCGTATTTGTCTGATCAATGGTTCGTTCGCATGGCCCAGCTGGCCAAACCGGCAATCGATGCGGTAACAAGCGGCCAGCTTCGATTCCATCCCGAGCACTGGTCAAAAACCTACTTGCACTGGATGGAAAATATCCGCGACTGGTGCATCTCCCGACAGCTCTGGTGGGGCCACCGCATTCCGGTCTATTACTGTGAAGAATGCAATGAGATGATGGTTGCCGCGGATAGGCCGCTGAAATGCGCCAAGTGCGATGGCGAGATAATCGTCCAGGATGAAGATGTTCTTGATACCTGGTTTTCCTCCTGGCTCTGGCCTTTTTCAACCTTTGGCTGGCCTGACCGAGATAATAACCGGTTGCTGGAGCGCTTTTATCCGACAAGGGTTCTGGTCACAGCACATGAGATTATCTTCCTCTGGGTTGCCAGAATGGTCATGGCAGGTTACGAATTCATGGGAGATCTACCGTTTAACGACGTTTACATTCATGGCATTGTTCGCGATGCCAACGGCGTCAAAATGTCGAAATCACTCGGCAACGGCATTGATCCGCTGGAGATTATTGATAAATATGGTGCCGACGCCCTTAGGATTTCGCTTCTGCTGGCCACCCCCGACGGGCAGGATCCCTGGATATCCAAGAACACCTTTGAAATTGGACGGAACTTTGTCAATAAACTCTTCCAGGTCTCCCGATTCGTAATGATGCGTCTTGAGGACAGAAGCTTTGACCTTGGCGAAATTCCTGAGAATGATCTGATTCTGGTCGACCGCTGGATACTCTCGCGGCTGGCCGGGACGATTGAAACCGTCAACCGGACCTTTGCCGAATTCCGGCTCTCTGCAGCAGCTAAAACGCTTTATAGTTTCACCTGGAACGATTTCTGTTCCTGGTATGTCGAGCTGATTAAACCGGATCAACCGGGTCAGCCCATTCGTGAGACCTCGATGAAAATCGCTGTCTATACTCTTGACAAGATTTTGAAGTTGCTGCATCCCTTCATTCCGTTTGTTACCGAGGAAATCAATGGCAATCTGCGCCGGAATTTCCCGCGCAAGGAAGAAACTTTGACCTTCGGTGCCTGGCCCGATGTGGAGGGCCGATTCAAAGATGAATCGCTGGAGATGTCGCTTGAGTCGATCCAGATGGTGGTTAACGCCGTCCGCTCGATTCGTGCGGATATGAATGTGCCGCCTGGAAAGCGCTCTGATCTGTACATCCGGATCACCGATGAGCACTTCGGGAGGCTCCTGGAGAATTATCAGCAGTACTTCCGGAGCCTGGCCAAAATAAACCAGCTTCATATTGGCAAGGATATCAAGAAGCCGGGGCTTTCCGCCTCTGCGGTAATTTCCGGGGCAGAGATTTTTGTTCCGCTGGAAGGCTTGATCAATGTCGACTCGGAGAAACAGCGGCTTGAAAAGGAACTGGCCGGCCTTAAATCGCAGCTGGAACGGCTTTCCAAGAAACTGGCCAACGCCGATTTCCTTAAAAATGCCCCGGCGGATATTGTCGATAAGGAAAAGGGCAGAAAACTCGACATTGAGGATCGGGTGGAAAAAATCAACAAGAATCTGGAACAGTTGATGGGCTGGTAGTAAAGATGGGCTGATTCCTACTGAAGGGCAGAAGAATCTGCCCTTTGCTTTTAAGCCTTACTGAAAAAAGGGGCAAAAAAAGGCCATCATACAAATGACGACCTGAAACGTGCAATGCGGGGGGGAATTTTATTCCGGTCCGGTTAACTCCTCAAGATAGCTGGCGATCGATTTCGCCCCGGAGGCGTCAGGAAATGAGGAAATCTCAATCGGAATTAAAAAGCCGTCGGGCTTGCCAAAATAATCGGAACAGTATCCGGTCAACGTTCCTGCAAGACGCTGTGCCACCGCTTCGGCTCCTTGACGTGATGTCTCCGGCATTAGCAGACCAACCTTTATATGATTGGTGTTTGAAACCGCATCAATTTCCCGCACCGAATCCTTGACGACCTCATTGATCTGATTCATAAATCTGGCGCGATCCTCTTCAGTTTCAAAGGAGCCGTTGCCCGCCATGTCAACCACCGGGCCAAAATTAAAAATCGCCAGTGAAAGGAAAATACGATATCGCTCTGCCCGCTTCAATTCATACTTGATGCGAGATATAAACTCTCCCTCGGTCAGCAAATTGGAGAAGACGCCTTTTGTATCCATTGGATTGGCCATGTCATATGCGATTTTTACAAATGCTATTTTCCCGTACGTTTTTAAGCAAGTTTTGTTCCATCAGGCTGGGATGAGGGCAAAAAGCTAAATTCTCCTCGAATAGCGTCTGATTCAAATTGCCCATGCTCCGATAATTGCTTGACATTCAACGCAATGAAAAGACCGGGAAACACTCGCGGATTTGCCACATCTTATCCACAGCTTATCAATATGCATGTCCTTGCCTATTAACTGAATCGTATTGACAAAGGTTGGAAATGCTGTTCACAAGTGCGGCTTGTTTATTTGGCCGAGTTGAGATCGTATTCTTTAATCTTGTAAAGCAGAGAGCGATAGCTGATTTCCAACAATTCAGCGGCTTTACGCCGATTCCAGTTCACCTTGTTAAGAACCTCGCGAATCAGTCTTTTTTCCTGATTTGCGACAGCGGTGCCCACCCGCTTCTTGAGAGAATAGGAATTGGCCAACTCGGGATTCGTTTCGAGGATCGCAGCTTCCTCATAGCTGCTATTCGCCATGGCGACCGGAGCAACCGCAACGGAAACGACATCGTCTACAATTGATTCATCACCCCTGACCACTATTTGCTTAATCAGGTTTTCCAGCTGGCGGACATTTCCCGGCCATGAGAAGTGCAACAGCTTTGATATTGTCTCGCTGGAAATCTCGGGATACTCTTTCTGATACAGGCTATTATAGCGATGCAGAAAGTGGTCGACCAGCAGAGGGATATCCTCGCGCCGGTCCCGTAGCGGCGGCAGGAATATTGTGATTTCATTCAGGCGATAGAAAAGGTCGTCGCGGAAATTGTGCCTGCCGATCTCCTCTTCCAGATTTTTATTGGTCGCGCAGATTATGCGCACGTCAACATGGATATTATTTATTCCCCCGACACGCACGAATTCCTGCTGTTCAAGAACCTGTAACAGCTTTGACTGCAATTCAAGCGGCATATCACCGATTTCATCAAGGAAAATTGAGCCCTTGTTGGCGACCTCAAACCGGCCCGGTTTGGTTTTGTGCGCCCCGGTAAAGGCCCCCTTTTCATAGCCAAACAGCTCGGCTTCCAGAAGATCACGCGGAATGGCTGCGCAGTTGACCTTGGTTAATGCCCCGCTGGAACGGCCTGACAGGGCATGTATCATCCGGGCCACAATTTCTTTGCCGGTGCCGGACTCACCGCGAATCAGCACGGTCAGTTCGGAATCGGCTACCTGCTCAATAATGTTTTTGACCTGAACCATCTTCGGCGAATCGCCGGTAAATTCCTCATACTGGCTGCGGGATTTCAGTTCTGATTTAAGATTTCTGACTTCTTCTTTGAGTTTACCTTTCTCTAGAATGGTTTCAACATGGATCTCAAGCTCTTTCACATCGAAAGGCTTATTGATGAACTCCGCGGCCCCAAGATGAATTGACTCGACTATATTCTTGGTTTCGCCGTGCCCGGAAAGCATAATGACATCCGGTCGGTCTGCCAATTTCCCGAGTTTCTCGAGAACCTCCAGCCCCGACATCCCGGGCATTTTGATATCAAGCAAAATAAGATCGGGTTTTTCGGTGGATACCATTTGTATCCCCTCAATACCATCGCGGGCGGAGACAATTTCATAGGTCGACGACAATCCTTCGGCCAGAATCCAGGCAATCTTAGGATCATCATCTATGATGAGAATCTTGGTTTTATCTTTCTTCATGTGAACCATATTTCAGTTTGTCTATTTATCGTCATAATACGGTAAAAATCAAGCGAATTCGCCGGATTGCTGCGATTTTTTTGCAATTCTTTGCAGGGATTAAATCGGAAAGTACAGGTTGAATCTTGTTCCCTGACCTTCGACCGATTCCACTGTTAGGGTTCCGCCATGCGCTGCCATAATACGCTCCACAACTGCCAGGCCAAGTCCGGTCCCGCTTTCTTTCGTGGTGTAATAGCGGTCGAAGATTCTCGGGAGATTCTCCTTCTTTATACCGGTGCCATTGTCTGACACCGTAAGTGTCAGGAAGTCGGTCTTCTTGAAAGATGGGCGCCCGATTCTGCCACTGATTTTAATTTCCCCACCGTCACCCAGCGCGTCAACGGCATTGAGCATGAGGTTCAGAAACACTTCCAGGATTTGATTCTTATTGACGGCAATTTCATACCCGCAATCGGCATAATCCTCCGTGAATGTAATATTTTTCTTGAGGAACTCCGGCTCAAGCAATTCCCCGGCACGTCGGATAATTTCTCTGATATCCTTCAATTCTGTCTCATATTTCTGCGGCTTTGAAAAATCGATCAGTTCCTTAAGTAATTCATTGAGCCGATGAATTTCTTCTTCGGCCATTCCGAAGAATTCCGCATCCCGGGCTGCCTCCGGTATTTTTTCGCGAAGAATTTGAATCCAGCCCTTGATATTTGTCAGCGGCTTCCTTAAATCGTGTGATATCTCTGAAATCATATTCCCCATGGTCAGCAGGCGGGTGGCGTTTAGAAGGGCTTTTTCCCTTTCATAAAAGCCCGAGGCCTGCGAAATAATCAACCGCGCCAGTGATGTTTCCTGACCGGTGTAGCGATGCCCCTCGGCCGAGTCGATACAGTATATATAACGCAGTTCATTTTCCTGAATTACCGGCAAC
The DNA here is from genome assembly GCA_020343475.1 of Candidatus Zixiibacteriota bacterium. Classification (GTDB taxonomy): domain Bacteria; phylum Zixibacteria; class MSB-5A5; order GN15; family PGXB01; genus JAFGAL01. Next base: position 1,968,792 of record CP070796.1, on the reverse strand, counting down.
GCGGTGAAATTCGCGCTGGGTGTGGGATAGGTCGGGCATGATTGAATCTTCCGGGCCATATATGCTGACAGCTGGGGGATATCTTGCAGGTCGATTCTGCTGAAGCTGACGTTTTTAACAGTAATTTCCTCGCTTCTGATTTCTTCAAGATTGATTGAGCCGCTGTCAGTCAGCGGGATGTTGGTTCCAATGACACCGACCGGCCTGAGGTTTTTTTGAGTTGGCCGCCATTCAAACCAGAGGGCGAAGTCAATCGGCATCAGCTTTTTCATGTACGCAAAAACCGCATTTCGCATGGCAGAAACCGATCCCACCCGTGAAAGCTGGTGCGAAAGATCAAAAAGAATCGAGAACTCTTTGAGTTTTTGCTCGTTGTTTTCAAACTGGCGGGCATCGTCGATGGCCGCGGCGGCCTGCGAGGCAAAGGTCGCCAGAAGCTTAAGATCATGATCGTTAAACACCTCGCCGCCCTTTTTGTTGGCCATGTTAATGACGCCAAGAATCCGATTGGTCACTTTCAGCGGGGAGCAAAGCAGGGAGGCAGAGCTGTACCGTTCTTTATTTATTCGTTTGAAGCGCTCGTCTCTCTCTACGTCTGCAATGATCAGCGGATCACCGGCTTTGGCGACATAGCCGGCAATCGACGATCCAACCGGCAGCTTTACATGTTCGGCAAGACGCGGCTCCAGTCCAATGTAGGCCTCAATCGTAAGGAATTCACCGGTCGGGTCAATCAGCATCAGCGAGCCAATCTCGGCCTGCGTTACCCCTGCCGCCAGGGTCACAATTGTATGGAGAAGCTCCTTGAGATTTTGTGTTGAACCCATTGAGATACCGGCTTTGTAAAGGGCGTTGATTTCCTGCAAGCGGTTATTAAGGTTCATATTGGCGATCTGGAGATCTTGAAGGAGTTTTCTGCGTGCAAGACTGGCCTGCCGCTTCTCCAGTCCTCGTGCTACAGAGATTGCAAGCTGAGAAAACTCCACCGGCTTGAGAAGGTATTCAAAGGCCCCGATCTTGATCGCCTCCAGTGCTGAATCCAATGAGGCATAACCGGTCATCAGAATGACAATGATTTCGGGATCAATTTCCTTGGCCGCCTGCAGGATGTCAAGCCCGGAGACTTCGGGCATTTTAATGTCGGTAAGGATTAGATCAAAGCGTTCACGGCGTATTTTGTCGATCGCCTCCCGCCCTGACTGGCTTGCAGTAACTTCGTACCCATCAGCCGAGAGAAGCTCATATAATGAATTGCACATTCGGGCTTCATCATCTACAACAAGCAGCCGCTCAGATTCCCCAGTCATACTCAATGTCCTTTTGCTCTATGGGCAATTCCACCTCAAAACACCCGCCCCGCTCGGTGTTCCGAAAGCTTATCGATCCCCCATGATTGGTAATAATGCCGTAACAGACCGACAAACCAAGGCCGGTACCGCTGCCTCCTTCCTTGGTGGTGAAGAATGGCTCGAAAATGTGTGGAATGTGGCGGGGATCAATTCCGGGACCGGTATCGTCAATACAAATCGTGACCAAATGATCACCGGTGGTTATGGTGATTTCTATCTCTCCTCCCTTGCTCATAACATCTTTGGCGTTGATCAGCAGATTCAAAAAAACCTGCTTAAGGCCGTCAGCCCAAGCCATGATCTTCGGCATCTTATCTTTAATATGCAGGGTCGCCGTGACACCTGCCTTCTCAAACTGCCGAACCATGAGGGACAGCACCTCATTGATGATTTTTGCCAGGTCGACCCTTGTTAACTGCACCGCCCGAGGTTTGTGAAAATCCAGAAGCTGGTGGACAATCCCGGCAATCCGGTCGATTTCCTGTTTGATTATGTCGAGGTATTCTTTCACCTTATTATCACTGTCTGTGGTACGGGCGGTCAGGTGCAGATAATTTTTAATGATCCCCAGCGGATTATTCACCTCGTGAGCGATTTTGGCGGAAAGCTCGCCCAGTGCGGCCAGTCGTTCTGATTGCACCAGCAACTTCTGGATACTCTGCAGCTTTTCCAGCGCCTCCTTCTCTGATTCATAAAGGCGGGTGTTCTCTATTGAAACCGCCGTCTGGCTTGCCAGAATCGAAAGAAATTCTATATCGTCCGCCTGGTAGCGATGACCAGACACTTTCCCCGAGATGATCAAAATCCCGCGAAGTGTGGCCTGGAAGACCAGCGGTATTACCAGGCCACCGGGGAAATGCTCTATGACCGCCAGGTTTTGCTCCGACGGAAATTTTCTTCTGATCTCGGCGATATCAACCGGTCGATTGAGAGCGGTAATGTATTTTGCATAGTCATTTTCAGGATCA
>CP070796.1:1953860-1966375 GCA_020343475.1 Candidatus Zixiibacteriota bacterium | reverse complement strand
TGCTCCGCCGCCAGCTCCAGCGCCGCTTGCGCCAGCCCGATCCCCATCGCGCAGATCGAAATGCGTCCGCCGTCAAGCGTGATCATGAACTGCTTGAATCCCTCCCCCTCCTGGCCAAGCAAATGCCAGCCAGAGGCTTTCAGGTCGTCGAAATGCATGAACGCTGTGTTGGAGCCCCGGCACCCCAGCTTGTTTTCATGTTTCCCAATCGAAAATCCCTCCATCTCCCGCTCGATGACGAAAGAGGATATACCATGTACACCACCCTCATCGCTGGTGCGTGCCGTGATAATCGAATAATCACAAACCTCGGCCGAGGTAATCCAACACTTGGTTCCGTTTATAAGATACCCGTCACCTGTTTTCTGTGCGCGGCTTTTGGTTCCGCCGGCGTCTGAGCCGGCGTCGGGTTCCGTCAGTCCGAACGCAATCAGGCTGCCCTTTTTCGCCGCAGGCGGCAGATATCTTCGTTTCTGCTCCTCGCTGCCGAAGGCGTTAATCGGGAAGGTCCCCAGCGAATTGTGTGCGGCAAAGGTAAGCCCGGTAGAACCACACACTCGTGATATTTCCTCAACAATTATGGCATATTCCAGCGTGGAAAGCCCAAGACCGCCGTACTCTTCGGGTATTATGCAACCCCACCATCCGCGACTATGGATAGCATCATGGACATCCCTGGAGTAGAATTGGTTCCGATCAATCTCTACGGCATGTGGAGAGAGTTGTCCCTCGCAAAAGGCGCGCACATCTTGCCGAAAATTCCTGTATTTAATATCAAAGTCCATAATCAGCCTTTCAGCAGATCGCGTGAGATGACAATCCTCTGGGCTTCCGATGTTCCCTCGTAGATCTCGGTTACGCGAGCGTCGCGGAAGTACCGTTCAACCGGGTATTCTTTGACATAACCGTAACCGCCATGAATTTGCACCGCCTCATTGGCAACGAAATTCGCGGTCTCAGAGGCAACCAGCTTGGCCATGGATACCTCTCGCGAGTGCAGGCCTTCGGCGTTTTTAAGCACAGCAGCGCGGTAAACCATCAGCCGCGCCGCATCGATCCGGGTCGCCATATCCGCCAGTTTGAACTGAATTGCCTGGAACTCCGAGAGGGTTTTGCCAAACTGTTTGCGTTCCTTGGAGTACTTCAGCGCCTCGTCGAATGCCGCCTGGGCGATCCCCAGCGCCTGTGCGCCGACACCGATCCGCCCGTTATCAAGAAGTGCAAGGGCAATTTTGAACCCTTCGTCCTCATCACCAAGCAGGTTGGCCCGAGGAACCCGGGCATCCATAAAGGAAATTTCACGGGTGTCGGAACACTTGATTCCCATTTTCTTTTCCGGGGCGCCCAGATTCAGACCGTCGGTGCCCTGCTGAACAATAAATGCGGAAACGCCTTTTGGCCCCTTTTCAGGATTGGTAAGTGCGAATACGACAATAATGCCGGCATACGCCGCCGACGAAACCCAGCTTTTTGCGCCGTTGAAAACATATTCATCTCCCCGGCCGATGGCCTGGCAGGTGAGACTGCCGGCATCGGTGCCGGAATCCGGTTCGGAAAGCGAATACGCCCCGATAATTTCGCCGGTTGCGAGTTTCGGCAGGTATTCATCCTTTTGTTCCCTGGTGCCGTACATTTCTATCGCCTTGATTACCAGCGAGTTGTGTATGCTTATTGTGATGGCCAGCCCCGCACACGCGCGCGAAATTTCCTCAATGCACAGGGCATAACTGAGCATGTCGGAGGCCAGGCCGCCATATTCTTCCGGCGCCAGAAGACCGAAAAAGCCCAGTTCAGCGGTTTCCTTGAGAAGCTCGGCCGGCATTTCCTCCCTGGCATCCAGTTCTTCCGCCATTGGGGCCAGGCGTTTCACTGCAAACTCCCGGGCGGTGTCGCGCATCAGTATTTGATCTTCAGACAGACTGAAATCCATAACGGAATCCCTTATTTCGAGTAATCGTAAAAGCCTCGACCGGTTTTTCTGCCGAGATAGCCGGCTTCGACCATTTTTTTAAGAAGCGGACAGGGTCGATACTTGGGATCTCCCAAACCGTCATGCAGCACCTCCAGAATTGCCAGACAAACATCCAGTCCGATGAAATCGGCCAGCGTCAACGGCCCCATGGGATGCGCCATGCCCAGCTTCATAACGGTGTCAATCGCTTCCTCGGTGCCGACCCCCTCATAGAGAGTATAAATGGCTTCATTGATCATCGGCATAAGAATGCGGTTGGCGATAAAACCGGGATAATCATGTGACGGAACCGGTGTCTTGCCCAGCTTTTGGGCCAGCTCCCGGACGACCGCGAACGTTTCTTCCGATGTTGCCATGCCCTGTATCATCTCGACCAGTTTCATCATAGGAACCGGATTCATGAAATGCATGCCGACCACCTTATCCGGCCGCCCGGTCGCGCTGGCCAGACGGGTGATCGAAATCGACGAGGTATTTGAGGCCAGAATGGTTTCGGCCGGACAGATTTTATCGAGCTTCCGAAATACATCAAGTTTAACCTCGAGGTTTTCAAAGATTGCCTCAATAACAAGCTGTGCGCCTGCGGCATCTTCAAGGCTGGTCGATCTGGTAATGTTGGCCAGAGTAGTCTGTTTATCCTGTTCGGTGATCTTTTCTTTTTTAATCATCCGGTCAAGATTGCCTGAAATCGTAGCCAGTGCCCGATCCAGAAATTCTTCCTTCGTCTCCACAAGCGTAACGGCGTAGCCGTTCATGGCACAGACGTGAACAATCCCGTTTCCCATCGTTCCGCCGCCGACTACTGCAATTCTTTTGATATCCTCAACATTCATAGCACCTTATCCTTCTCCTCAAACCATTTCGATTGCCGCTGCGACCGCATGCCCGCCGCCAAGGCAGAGTGTGGCAAGGCCTTTTTTCTTGCCGCGATCTTTCAGAGCATAGATAAGTGTCGTCAGGACGCGTGCCCCGGATGCCCCGATTGGATGCCCCAGGGCTACCGCACCGCCGTGGACATTGACCCGGTCCCAATCCCAGCCCAGTTCCTTGCCATCGGCCAGGGCCTGAACAGAGAATGCTTCGTTGGCTTCGATCAGGTCGAAATAATTGATGTCTACTCCCATTTTCTCGCACAATTTTCGCACCGCATATATCGGAGCAAAGAACAGCAATTCGGGTTCGATTCCGGCGACCGCATACTCGACAACGCGGGCCAGCGGCGTTAGGTTGTTATCTTTGAGAAACTTCTCGGAAACCACCACCGCCGCGGAGGAGCCGTCGTTCAATCCGGGGGCGTTCCCGGCAGTAACGGTGCCATCCTTTTCAAAGGCGGGCCGGAGTTTTGCCAGCCCCTCCATGGTAACATTGGGACGGGGGCATTCGTCTTTCTCGAAGATGATTGGATCGCCCTTGCGTTGCGGGATTTCAATCGGAAAGATCTCATCCTTGAATTTCCCCTGCTCCTGGGCGGCTACCGCTTTCTTGTGCGAATTGAAGGCGAATTCATCCTGCTCTTCGCGGCCGATACCGGATTTCCGCCCGGTCAGTTCGGCGGCGCTGCCCATATGCCAGTCCTTAAATGAGCACCAGAGGCCGTCCAGCACCATGGTGTCCTGAAGTGTCTTATCGCCGAAACGGAGTCCACCTTTGGCTCCATGCAGGCAGTACGGCGATCCCGACATCGATTCCATACCACCGGCCACAATACAATGCTGATCGCCGGCGCGAATCGACTGCGCCGCCAGCATGACAGCCTTCAGACCGGAGCCGCAGACCTTATTGATGGTCATCACTGCCACATGTGGTGGAATTCCGCCGTGGATGGCTGCCTGGCGGGCAGGAGCTTGCCCCACCCCGGCCTGAACAACCTGGCCCATAATCACTTCATCAATCTTTTCAGTGTCAATATTAGCCCGCTTGACCGCTTCCTTAATGGCCAGAGCACCCAATTTCGTGGCCGGATAAGAAGACAATCCACCCAGAAAGGTTCCGATTGCCGACCGGCAGGCTGAAACAATGTAAGCTTCGTTTCTGTCAGGCATCTATACCTCCGAATTCCATGGTTTTTGCTGTGTGCTGGATTTCTTTATATAATAAATTGGCCGGTATAAATCAAGCGAATCATTCCGGATTGCGCGAAAAGGGCACCAAATGCGGGTTTAATCATATTGATGCGTCATTTCCTTTCGCTGGTTTCAGGTAATGCGATATTTTTCGCCTGTTGCTCCGGAGTACTGATGGCGGTAGGGCAAATCACAAATTAAAACCAGAAAGCTTCAGATTTTTGTTGACCGTGGCTGGTGAACGATTTTTTTGTGAAAATCATTGAGAAAAACAGGAGAAGTAAAGTAAGGTTAATATCAGATATCAAAAATCATAACTGAGGAGGCATGAAATGAAGAAGTTACTTCTTCTCGCGTTCGTGCTTGTGGCTTTTGTCGGCTCCACCCTTGCGCAGGAATATCCGATCGATAAAGCCAGCATGATTATCGGGGGAACGGCAATGTTCGCAAACATGAGCGGTGACCTTTATGAAATCGGCGACGAGTCCTTAAGTCTTATCTCCATCACCCCGTCATTCGGATTTTTTGTGGCCCCGGGTCTGTTAATCGGCGCTGACTTCACATATTCCAGCCTGTCAATGGGCGAAGTCGACATGTCCGCCTTCGGCATCGGCCCGGTTGTCGGCTATTATTTCAACCTGAATCCCACCCGTACCGAGGCAAAAGGTGCGGTGTACCCATACGTCAAGGGTTTCTTCCAGTATGCATCGATGAGCATTGAGTATGAGGACGAGTCTGTGGACGCCACCATGACCAGTTTTGGCGGCAGGGGCGGATTTGTGTTTATGCTCTCGAACGCGGTGGCTCTGGATATAGGCGTCCAGTTCAATTCCGATTCTTACGAGCCGGATGAAGCCTTTGAGGACCCGGACTTACCAAGTGAGTCGGTTGATGGCACACGCCTTCAGGTCGGCGCCGGTATTATTGCATTTCTCTGGTAGAAAAATGACAAGATACTAATTCAGAAGGCCTGATTGATCAATCCGGCCTCGTCCTTTAATGGCTGCCGGCATCTGACCGGAATACTCGGCCCTTATCCTGGAAGCATTTCGGATCAGAATAAGCAAAAACACAATTACTTCAGCTGATTCGCATAATGTGGCATTTCTTTTTTTATTGACAATTGAATACTCAATTATGTTTTATGCCTCAAATATCAATGGACTCTGATATGGTATCAGGGCCGGATCATCGTTTAACTCAACCTTTGGAAAGGGAGGTATGCTATGAGGAAAGCACTTCTTCTGACGATAGTGCTGCTCGCATTTGTCTCCAGTTCGTTTGCACAGGGTACCAAGCCGGCGTTATACCTCGGCGGGGGATTGGGCCTAAATATGGGGCCGGACGAATTCAAGGATTACTGGAAGATGGGCATCAACTTCGGCGGCGGCGTCGGGATTGAAGTCACGCCAAACTTCGAGATTCTCGGGTCCGTCTATTACAATAATTTCCCGATGGACGAAGACGAAATGATCAAACTTGTTGAGGCAATTATTGGTGTCCCTGTCGTCGGTCTCGGAATTGAAGGCGGCTCGACTAGGATCCTGGAGTTAATGGTCAACGGCAAATTTAACATCCCTACCGGTGATGAGGCCTCCAGTTTCAGCCCGTATCTGCTGGGCGGAGTGGGTTTCGGTAGTTTGAGTTTTTCGGATGTGACCGCCACCTATGAAGGTGATTCCGAAACGCTTGAAATAGACGAAAGCGCCACCGACATTGCACTTAATATTGGTGGAGGAGTTTCTTTTGAGGTGGGACCGAAGGTCGGGATTTTTGTCGAAGGCAGATTTGTCATGGTCTTAACCGAGGGCGACAGCACCACATACCTGCCGGTGCGCGCCGGAGTGAAAATCAAATTAGGGTCATAATACTGTAAATATCATAGAAAAGGGCCGGAGCGTCTCCGGCCCTTTTTTTGCCAGCTGATTTCTCCGGCTATATTTCCAGCTCGATGATTGGCGTGTCGGTATCGACCTGGTCGCCGTCGCTGAAATTGATCTTCCTGACCGTTCCCGCCGCCGCCGCATTGACCTGATTTTCCATTTTCATCGCCTCCACAATCACCAGCGGCTGTTTCTCGGCAACTTCATCCCCCTCTTTGACCAGCAGCTTGACAATTTTGCCCGGCATCGGGGCGTATATCTTGTCCTTCTCTCCTGCCAGGCCGATGTCTCCGCCGCCCGCATTACCGTCCTCTGACGGAATCGACAGCTCCAGCAGAATTCCCTCAACATCAACATAGGCCCTGTCGCCCCTGATAACGCAACAGACGGTATGTCTGACGCCGTTCAATTCAACGGAGTACTTACCGTCCGATATTCGAGAAACTGAAAAGCTATTGTTGCCAATGACCACGTCTGCACCATTATCCCGGGGTTCCGCGCTGGTTTCGAGCGTTGTATCCTGATGATTGAAATGCTGTATCATTTCGAAATCCTCATGCCGATCTCCCAGGCCCCGATCGTCTGCCATGGTGAAGGCTGGCTGGCGCGCGTGTTCGACGCAGTCGCCGCCTTTGGTTTCTCCATCATCGCCAGCGATGATGCCGCCGCGGCCACCTCAAGCGCCGGAACAATATCAACTTTCCGGTCGGCCATGTTCTGATCGATAAAATCGGTATAGGTCCGCCCGGCATGAAACTCGGGATGGGAGAGCACGTCGATCAGGAATTTTTTCGATGTCTTGATGCCGAGAATCTTGTATTCTCTCAGGGCATTGATCATCTTGGCAATCGCCAGCTCCCTTGTCGGGGCATGGACAACCAGCTTTGCCAGGATTGGATCGTATTCCACGCCAACCGTGGTTCCGCCGGTTACCCCGCTGTCGACCCGGATGCCCGGCCCGACCGGCTCCTCATAGTACAGAATATCACCGGACGACGGGAAGAAATTGTCTTCTGCGTCTTCGGCGTAAATTCGGCACTCGATAGCATGACCGCGCTGGGTGATATCAATCAAGTATTCCGAAATCTCCTTGCCCGCGGCAATACGAATCTGTTCCACTACCAGATCGGCACCGGTGGTCATCTCGGTGACCGGATGTTCAACCTGGATACGGGTGTTCATCTCAAGGAAGTAAAATCCGCCATTCTTGTCGACCAGAAACTCAACCGTCCCGGCGTTGCGATACCCGGCCGCCTCGGCCGAACGCACCGCCGCCTGGCCCATTCGCGATCGAAGCGCGGGGGTCAGGGCGACCGACGGAGTCTCCTCGATTATCTTCTGGTGCCGCCGCTGAATCGAACATTCCCGCTCAAACAGATGGATGGTATTACCGTGATTGTCTGCCAGCACCTGAAACTCGATATGCCGGGGATTTTCGATGTACTTTTCGAGATAAACGGTGTCGTCACCAAAGGCTTTTTTGGCTTCACGCATGGCGGCCTCAATCGAGGCCTGCAATTCCCCGGGTTGCTGCACGATGCGCATGCCCTTTCCGCCGCCTCCGGCGGCGGCTTTGATGAGCACCGGAAATCCGGATTCGAACGCGGCGTTCTCAAACATGCGCAGGTCGGCTCCGGCCCCTTTCATACCGGGAATGATCGGGACACCGGCGCCGGCCATTTTGGCGCGGGCCTCGACTTTGTTGCCCATCAGCCGCATGGCATCCGCCGGAGGCCCGATAAAAGCCAGTCCCGCCTGTTCGCATTTTTCGGGGAACAGCGGATTCTCCGCCAGGAAGCCGTACCCGGGATGCACCGCGTCACAGCCGAAGCTTTTTGCTGCCGCAATAATCTTGTCGATCGCAAGGTATGATTCGAGCGGCGGGGGCGGCCCGATTTCAACTGCCTCGTCGGCCAGACGAGCGTGCACGGCGTCGATGTCGGCCGTGGAATATATCGCCAGCGTGGGGATATTCAGCAGGCGGCAGGCATTGATGATGCGAACTGCAATTTCTCCCCGATTGGCTACCAGAATTTTCCTGAACAGTTTCTCCGCCATCAGTCATTAATCCATTTCGGTTTGCGTTTCTGTAAAAAGGCGCTCATGCCTTCCTGTCCCTCCTCAGAAATCCTTAATCGGGCAATCATTTCCGCTGTGAACCGCTTGTACTCATCCTCTGACATGTTCGGAACCGAAGAAACCAGGTCCTTTGCAACCGCGATCGCTTCCGGGCCGGACGATTTAATCATCGCCAGCAAATCATTGATGGCATCGTCAAGCTGATCGTCCGGGACGCACCGATTGACCAGGCCTGCCTCGAAGGCTTTAAGGCCGTTCATTCGCTCCCCGGTGATGAAGAATTCCCGGGCTTTCCCCTCGCCGACTTTCTTGACGACATACGGCCCGATGCAGGCCGGAACCAGTCCGATCTTCACCTCGGAAAACGAAAATTTCGCCGACTCGGCGGCAATGGCGACATCACACACCGCCACAAAGCCGACCCCTCCGCCGATCGCGGCGCCGTTGATTCGACCGATCACCGGCCGGCGAAAATGATATATTCTGGCAAATAAATTCGCCAGGGCAGTGGATTCTTTAAGATTCTCTTCGAACGATTGTGTTATGACACGCTTCATCCAGTTAAGGTCGGCGCCGGAGCAGAACGACTTACCCTCGCCGGTCAGCACTACCACCCGCAGCATTGCATCTCTGTCAAGCTCGCTGAACAGATCCGTCATTTCATAGATGACCGTATCGTTGAAGGCATTGTGCACTTCCGGACGGCAGAACCGGATATGCGCCACCCGGTCCCTTATTTCACAGGAGATCGTTTCATAATCCATGGTACTACTCCTGTTACATCCTGAAGACACCGTACTGCTGATCCGGAATAGGCGCGTTGAGCGACATCGAAATTCCCAGCGCGACCGCCTCCCGTGTCTCGGTCATGCCGATTACACCGTCATCCCATAATCGTGCCGTGGAATAATACGGGGATGCCTCCGATTCGTATTTTTCGATTATCGGCCTGCGAATCTCCTCAATCTCTTCCGGTGTCAGCTTCCTGCCCTCACGCTCGAGTTGCCTGATCTTAACGGCCGCGAGCACCCCGGCGGCCTGTTCGCCACCCATGACACATATCCGCGAATTGGGCCACATCCACAAAAGCCTCGGGAAATATCCGCGCCCGCACATCGCGTAATTGCCGGCGCCGAACGACCCGCCGACAATCACCGTGAATCTCGGAACCTGGGCATTGGCCACCGCATGCACCAGCTTGGCGCCGTCGCGGGCAATGCCGCCCGCCTCGTACTGACGGCCGACAATAAAGCCGGTAATATTCTGCATAAACAGAAGCGGAATTTTGCGAATCGTGCACAGTTCGATAAAATGCGCACCCTTCAACGAGGATTCGGAGAACAGCACCCCGTTATTGGCCAGGATTCCCACCGGGTATCCCATGATGCGGGCAAATCCGCACACCAGAGTGATACCATACAGTTCCTTGAATTCATGAAATTTCGAACCGTCGACCAGCCGCGCAATGGCTTCACGGATATCATACTGCTTGCGGTAATCGTGCGGGACCGCGCCGTACAACTCATCCGGATCATAGTACGGGTCTTCCGGTTCAGCCATATCGAGTTCAGCCTTCGGCGCCCGATTGAGATTTTCGATAATATTGCGTGCCAGCGCCAGCGCGTGCTGATCGTTCTGAGCATAATGATCGGTCACGCCGGAAGTCCGGCAGTGCACGTCGGCGCCGCCCAGGTCTTCAGCCGAAACTACTTCACCGGTGGCCGCCTTGACCAAAGGGGGGCCGCCGATAAAAATGGTACCCTGTTTGCGCACAATTACCGTTTCATCTGACATGGCCGGAAGGTAAGCCCCGCCCGCCGTGCACGATCCGAGCACGACCGATATCTGCGGGATCCCTTTAGCGGACATGCGCGCCTGGTTATAAAAGATTCTACCGAAATTATCTTTGTCCGGAAACACTCCCGACTGCAGCGGCAAATAGACACCCCCCGAATCAACCAGATAGACGCATGGCAGATAATTGTCTTCTGCGACTCGCTGGGCACGGGCATGTTTGAGAACGGTAATCGGGTAATAGGTGCCACCCTTGACAGTGGCATCGTTGGCGATCACCATCACCTCCCTGCCGTGCACCACCCCGATACCCGTAATTAGCCCCGATGCCGGGGCTTCACTGTCATACATATCGTACGCCGCCAGCGCCGACAGTTCCAGAAAAGGCGTGTTTTTGTCAAACAGCCGCCCGACCCGCTCCCTCGTGAGCAATTTACCGCGATCAAGATGCACCTTTCTGGCCCGCTCGGGACCGCCCACCTTTGTCTTCTCAAGCCGTTCTTTAAGAAGCAAGTGCTCTTCTTTATTAAGCCTGTAATTTTCTTTGAAGCTGTCGGAAGAGGTGCTTAACTTGGATTCAATTCTAAACATTTATTCCCAATCCCAAAAGTCGCCTGGATGGATAGTGCCGGGCCGGATTCGGATTTCTCCGCCCCGCCCGGGGACACCGGGTATTAATACCATTTCGGCACGAACTTGTAACCGTAACTGAGCACGCCATGATGCCCATCGGTTTGAACGCGCCGAAATTCAATCACGACTTCCATCCCGACTGTTATCTTCTCCACGTCGCAGTCCGCGATTTGCGCCATCAGCCTGACTCCGTTACTCAACTCCGCTATTCCGACAGCATAAGGAGCCTCATCGGTGAACTGAGAGGGTGCCACTCTGATTATCGTGTATGTTAAAAGCCTTCCGGTATCGGGCAGCTTGATGGTCTCAAACTCGCGGGCTCCGCATTCCGGGCAAATCAGCCGCGGCGGAAAGGCAATATACCCGCACGTGGTGCATTTGCCCGCTTCCAGACGATACCGCTGTGCTCTCTCTCTCCAGATTCGTGATGGAAACATCAGGCCACCTCCAGGATATGAACCAGGGTTGATCCGCCGGACCCGCCCATATTTTGCGTCATTGCCGTCTTTGGATTTTTCTTTAATTGCCGACCGTTCTCGGCTTCACCGCGAAGTTGTTTGACAACTTCCACCACCTGCCCGATTCCGGTGGCGCCGACCGGATGACCCTTCGATTTCAGGCCACCGGAGGTGTTGATCGGAAACGAACCTTCCAGGCTGGTTTCCCCGTTTGCCGCTGCTTCGCCCCCCTTACCGGGCGCAAATATGCCGAGCGATTCGGTGACAACAATCTCGGCGATTGTAAAGCAGTCGTGAACCTCGGCGAAATCGATATCCTTGATTGTCTTGCCTGCCATTTTGAATGCTCTTTCGGCTGCTATTTTGGTCGCATTGAGCGTGGTCAGGTCTTTGCGTGCATGCAGGGCGATAGTGTCGGTGGCGTGCCCCGAACCGATGATCTTAATGATCGGCTTGCCGAGCTTTCTGGCGATATCCACAGTGGTCAAAATCACCGCGGCGGCACCGTCAGTAATAGGCGAGCAGTCCAGAATCCGCAGCGGTGAGGCCACCATGACCGAATTGTTAACATCCTCGACACTGATCTTGAACGGATACTGGGCGTTGGGATTCATCGAACCATTGACGTGGTTCTTTACCGCCACCGCCGAAAGCATGTCGCGGGTAGTTCCATATTTCTCCATATGGGCAACCGCCATCAGGGCGTACAATCCCGGGAACGTCGCCCCGTGAAAAACCTCGTACTCCTGGTCGGCTGCCGTGGCCAGCGCGTAGGTGGCACCGTCGCCGGAGACATCGGTCATCTTCTCCACTCCGCCAGCCAGCACGACATCCGATATCCCCGAGGCCACCTCAATAAAAGCGGTGCGAAAGGCCAGGCCGCCGGAAGCGCAGGCCGACTCGACCCGGGATGCGGCAAGATTCTTGTATCCCAGGTAATCGGCCATCATGGAGGCCAGATGCTCCTGTCCGACAAACAGCCCCCCGGTCATGCAGCCGATCGCCATCGAATCCAGCATATCCACACCAGCGTCATCAATCGCCGTCAGCGCGGCTTCGACAAAAATATCGCGAATGGACTTGTCCCAGAGCTCGCCCCATTTATTCATCCCTATGCCAACCACTGCTACATCTCTCATCTCCGTACCTCCTAGTCATTCTTCCTAATTTTGTGACGGAACTTGGCATAGGTTCCATAATCAACGTACATCAGGTTTTCATCGAGCAGTTTGACGGTTCGAACCGCCCTGTCGCGGACCTCGTCGATCCGCTCAGTCACTTTCCAGACAAAAGCGTCCGATCCGGCACCGGAACCGTATGATACCATCAGGATCATATCGCCCGGCCTGGCGACATCCAGCGTCGAGGTCAGCCCGATCGGCGAGGCACCCGAATAGGTATTGCCCAGGCGTGGTGAGAGCCATCCCGGTTCAAGCTGTTCCTTGGTAAACCCGAGCATCTTGCCCACCCGCAGGGGAAATTTGCCATTCGGCTGATGGAAGACCGCATAGGTGAAATCCCCGGCCGTCATCCCGGACATCTCAAAAATCCCTCTGGCCGCGCCGGTGGTGGTAGCGAAATACGCCGGCTCTCCGGTAAAACGACCCCCATGCTGGGGATAATACTGGTATTC
>CP070796.1:1946140-1953760 GCA_020343475.1 Candidatus Zixiibacteriota bacterium | reverse complement strand
CCCGGCCTTCAGAAAGAAGGAGCCATTCGAGGAATTCGCCGTAAATCTGATTCTTGACAATTCCGGAGTCGAACGGGTGCCCGTGGTTGTCGAGAACTCGCCGTCATACCGGAATCTTTTCGGTACTCTCGAACGCATTGTAGATCGGTTCGGCTACTGGCGGACCGATTTCTCACGCATTAAGGGGGGCTCGCTTCTTCATGCTTCAGGCGGTTTTCTTATCATAAATGCCCTTGATCTGTTTACCGAGCCCGGCGCGTGGAAGCCCCTGAAGCGCACCCTGATCAGCGGTTGCCTTGAAATCACCGGTTATGACCCCTTTTATCATATGGCTGGATCCGGTCTGAAGCCGGAACCGATCCCGGTCGATGTCAAGGTTGTCCTTATCGGCGACCGCCGGATCTACAACCTGTTGTGGAGCCATGAAGAAGATTTTCGCAAGATATTCAAGGTCAAAGCAGATTTTGACCACGTCACCAGCATTAATACCCAGACCCTGAAAGAATATGTCTCCTTTGTCAAGAAGATTACCAGCGAGGAGAATCTCCTGCCCTTTGATGTCCGCGGATTAGAAGAGATTGCCGCCTACGGGAGCCGAATAGCCGGCAGTAAAGATAAAATTTCCACTCAATTCACCCTGATTGCCGACATGATCCGCGAGGCGGCGTTCTGTGCCAGAGACCGCGGGGTTGACAAAGTTACCCGCGATGATGTTCGCTGTGCAATTACTAACAAACGGGAACGGTTGAACCTGATCGAGGACAAGATACAGGAGATGCTTGAAAAGGATATCCTGATGATTCAGACCAGCGGCAAGGCGGTGGGGCAGATAAACGGGCTGTCGGTGTATGACCTGGGTGAATATCGTTTCGGCCGGCCCGCTAAGATAACTGTTCGGACTTCAGTCGGCCGGGCCGGAGTGATCAATGTCGAGCGCGAAGCTGATCTTTCCGGGCCGGTTCATAACAAGGGAGTTCTGGTGCTGACCGGATTTCTGCGCGGGAAATTCGCCAGGACCAAACCGCTGGTGATGTCGGCATCGATCTGCTTTGAGCAGTCATATATAGGAGTCGACGGCGATTCGGCCTCGTCCACCGAAATTTATGCCATCCTTTCATCACTGGCCCGAATCCCGATCAGCCAGGGAATCGCGGTGACCGGCTCGGTCAATCAGTACGGCCAGATTCAACCAATCGGCGGTGTCAATGAGAAAGTCGAAGGCTTTTATGACGTTTGCAAAGCCAAGCGCTTGACCGGTCGGCAGGGAGTGATAGTCCCGGTCCAGAACGTGCCCGAGTTGCAATTACGAGACGACGTGGTCAGGGCGGTACAACAGGGAAAATTCCATATCTATCCGGTAGCTACCGTCGATGAAGGGATTGAAATTCTGACGGGCAAGCCGGCCGGGAGGGAACTCAAAGGGAAAGGGTTTACCAGAGGAAGCGTATATGATCTGGTGGATAAAGCTTTGGATGGGCTGGCCCGGCAATATAAGGCATCTGCCCAGGAAAATGAAAAGGAGTCCAACAAGAAAAATGGCGGCAAGGCGGTGGCCACAAAAAAGAGGACATGAAAATAATCGGGCAGCCTGATTTTGCTTGACAAAATTACGGCCGTGAAGTACCATTGCTTATTCTGAATGCGGCGACCGGATTCTGAGTCGCCATGTATGATGACCGGCAAATGTATATTTAGGTGGAAAGAATACCTGGTAAACGTATCACATAATTCCCATTTACGTATTCCCTCGTTAAGAAGTGTTTGCATCATAGAGGTTCGGATTGCCGTCTCGCACCTGCCTCGGCGTGAAGCATTATCTGACCGAGTGAGCTGTGGGTTAGGAGGTAAAAATGCAGGGCAGTAAGCTGTATGTGGGCAATCTGACCTATTCGGTTACCAATGAGGATCTGGTTAACCTGTTCGCAACGTATGGAGAAGTCAAAAACGCCAACGTAATCGAGGGGCGTGGTTTTGGATTTGTTGAGATGTCCAATCCGGAAGAAGCGGAAAAGGCCAGAGAAGCCCTGAATGGATCCGAGTACGAAGGCCGCACCCTGAGAATTGATGAGGCCCGGCCGCCAAAACAAAATCGAGAGAGAAAAGGAGGAGGGGGGGGCAGAAGATACTAGTTCGTGCAGATTACTCCCTCCGGGAAAGCGTGGCACGGCATAAATTGCTGTACCGAGGTCAGGTCGTTTCCGGCCTGACCTTTTTACGCTGTTAGTATAAACTTCGGTAGATATAATCCATTTTTGTTTTTTTCGGGCAGTCCCACGGTTCCGCCGAATATGCGTCGGGATTACTGTCGGCGTATCAGTCGAACCATGCAGGCCTTAATGCCCCGGGCGGGAGGATGGCGGGATTCTGCAAGAACCGTTTGCATTTATCGAAGCCATGATGTACATTTATTGCGCGTAACAGGCAGGTACAAAAAAGACTGAAGGCAGGACGTATGGCCTGCCTTTACCTTTATCGATAAAATGGAGTTTCAGTGCTAAAAGTCGGCACCCATTGAGAAATAGTATTTCGGCCTGCTGGCGATACTATTGAAGTCGGTTTTCCAGGCCAGATCATAGCGCAGAACGAAGATTCCCAGATTAGCTCGGATTCCGAATCCAAAAGCCGACTTGATGTCCTGCAATCGCGGATCGCCGCCTTCGGAAGTGCCGCCCTTGAAATTGTTGCCTTCCCATACCGCGCCAAAATCAAGAAACAGGGCGCCGGTGACATAGCCGATCGTCAGCGGCAGCGGGAAATTCATCTTGAGATAGTCAATAAAGGGATAACGGAATTCGAAGTTGGACAGGAAGTATCTCGTTCCTGAAAGTTCGTAATATTCAAATCCACGCATTGGTGTAACCACGTCCGCAAAATAGAGATTTTCAACGTCGTACACTTCGGCATCAACCACCATATTCCCGATCCAGTTGGTGGTACCCCCGAGGAAGTACCGCTTCGGCGTTTCGCCCCAGGACGCTCCGGCGGAAAGACGATAGGCGGCCGAAAATAGGCCCTTAAGATGCCAGTACCGCCGGTAGTCGAATTCTGCCGAGTAATATGACAGGCTGTTGCTTTCAAACGGATCCACCGCGCCGGTGAAATCGATCCGTGACCGGCGGCCATCCAGCGGACCGGTTACACCCCAGATGATATTATCCTGCACAAGGGATAGCGTTGCGGCGGAGACCTTGATGGAACGTTCCACACGCGGATCATCGTCATCATGATAATTCCGATCAATAAACGACTGCGTCAAGGTGCCCTCAACCCGGAAGTACTTGGAGAAAGGCCGCGCCGTATAAAACTGCATCCCGTAAAATCGGTCGCTGAAAAGATAATCGTAGGCATCGATATAGTAGTTTTTGGTATGGAAGACTCCCATCCCGAGATTGGTTCTCATCCTGTTATAAAAGTAGTACAGCTGGAGATTAGTCTGGTCGAGCGTATTGACCAGGTCGGTCAGCAGGAAAATCTGGTGATCCCCGAGGTAGTCCGAAAAAAGAAAGGCCGACTGTCCCTGCAGGCCGAAAAACGTATCATACGAGAAACCGCCGCTGATGATATCCGGTGTGAATTTCGCCCGGTAGTTGTGCACTTTGAATTCACCGTTGGGAAGAGTATTGTTGCTGGCAACCGAGTCGAAGGCGGCGATTTCCTCAGACGAGCGATGGTTGATTCCGGTGCTGTCGGTGATGTCCTCAAATAGCGAATCAAGCGGACTGTCGGCACGGTTCGCGGATACATATATATATTCCCCGTTTTCTATCCTGGTCGAGTCCGATTTCTTCTGATCCGGCGTGATTGGTTCGGATGCTGTGGTGTCGGGAGCAAGCACCAGAACGGTTGTCGTATCATCACCGGTAACGCCGGCATGTCGGGACAGGGCTGACTGATTTTCGGCCTCCTTTTCGGCGAGGGCCTGCCGGTGTTCCTCTTCAGATGCCAGCGGCTGCCCGTATTCGCCCCGAATAAAACCGGTGGATTCGAGGATGCCGTTGTCTCCAGCCGGTTGGACATCTTTCATCAAAAAAACGTCATAGCCGTTTTTCTGGAATGATGAGAACGCAATCTGGGTTCCGTCGGGCGACCATGACGGCGATTGAACGCCGGTAAGAACGTCGGTAACGGCAAAGACGGCGGATGAGTCGAGATACGTGATATATAGATTGTCAATGCCGTTTCGGTTGGAGACAAAGCAAATCTTCTTGCCGTCGGGTGACACGATTGGTTCGCGGTTCTGCCCCGGGCCGCTGGGAATTGGACTGATGATACCGCTTTCCACATCGGCGGAAAAAATGGAATAATTACCAAAATCACCGTTCATATACAGGGTGGAGTAGTCAATTCCGTCATGTTTCGTGTCAAGATTCGCCAGAATATAGGCATTATCCGGATGCGGCCGATCCGAAGAGAATGCCAGCCGTTTCGAATCGGGGAACCATGCAGGCTCCATGTCGTCGTGCCGGTCGCGCATCAGAAAATAAGTGGAATCATTTTCAATGTCATAAATGACGATATCCCGATACTGCCCCACCAGAGCAGAAAACGCAACCTTACTGCCGTCGGGCGACCAGATCGGTGAAAGAATACTATTGTAGCCGAAAAATTTCTTCTTATATACCTTTTTGTTTTTCAGCGTCAGGAAGAACAGGGCGTCCTCACCTCTGGATTTTGAAACGAAGACGACGTTTTCGCCGTCCGGGGAAAAGCCAATGCTGGAGTAATATGAGTAGATGGTCTCCACGTCGCCTGATCGCTGGGCTTTCACCAGCCGGGTAATTTCCTTGCCGTCTATGGCGGAAATGAGATAAATTTCATTATAATCAGATCGGTCGGAGAAAATGGCGATCCGGTCACCTTTCGGTGAAAACACCGGCTTTGCGTTGTAATTGGAACCATCTTTGGTATGGTCGGTGAGTGCTTTGGCAATCTCATCGGGCTGTTTCCGTTCGCTGATCTCTGGCCAGTAGCGGCGTTTCATTTCAAGCGAAAAGGCCTCCCAGAATTCCTCCATTGACACGCCGACAGCAGATTTCATTGCCTTGTTCATGCTCAGGTAAACCTTGCCCTTGGCAAGGATCTCGCCCAGTTTTTCAATGCCGTATTTATTTGCAATGAACCGCACCATTGCAAAGCCCTGGTGGTATTCCATCCCGCCGTAAATGTAATCGGGGGGAGCCAGATAGCCATCGATTGTGGCGTCGCGAACAATCATGTCGGCCCGGTAATGCCAGCCGAAACGAGAGCTGAACTCGGCATACCCTTCGCCGTACCACCCCGGCAGGCTGAAGAGTCGACGGCGAGATAAAAGCGAGGTGAACAGATTACCGTAGAGCATATCGAAAGTAACAGCATGGGTCAATTCATGGTGCAGTACATGGCGGAAATCCTCGATTGATCCCTCGACATAAACCACGATTCTATTTTTGGCTGTTTCGGTAAAGCCTCCCACACCTTCGCCCAGAAGTGAAGGAATGATATTGGTTTGCTGGAAGTCATTTCTGGAGCTGTAAAGAAAAACCGGGATGCGGTCGTGGATTTTGTAATTAAGCTGATCGGAGACCAATTCATAAGCGTCTTCAAGAACCTCCGCGGCATATTTCGCGGTGGCATATTGTTGCTCGTAAAAATAGATGTCGAAATGCCTGGTCTGAATATACTGCCAGTCAAACTTTTCGTACTGGACTTTGTTTTTCCCGAACATTGTCTCCTGGGCAGTCAACGGGGCAGCGACAACCAGGATAAGTATAAGCAGCACAATGCATTTTTTCCGAGCCATATTTAACCTTCACAGATTTCCCTGTTTACTTTGTGCCATTGGCCCCGGCTCATATCATGATACCCTCTTTATATCGGCACCCAGCGCAGAAAGCTTTTCCTCCAGCCGGTAATATCCGCGGTCGATATGATACACGCGGAGGACCTCGCTTTCATCCCGTGCGGCCAGACATGCCAGCACCAGCCCGGCTCCGGCACGAATATCGGACGCCATTACTGAGGCTCCTTTCAGACTTTCTACGCCTTTGACAATGGCTTCGTTGGATGTTACCGTCACATCTGCGCCCAGGCGTCGTAATTCCATCGTATGGCTGAACCTATCTTCAAAAACAGTCTCTTTTATGCTGCTTGTTCCCGATGAAACGCTGGCTAGCGACATTATGCATGCCTGCAGATCGGTGGGAAAGCCGGGAAACGGATAGGTAACCACCCGCACCGGCCCGAGTCTTTTGGGGCCCTTAACCGTAACGCCATCAGGCAGTTCGCTGATCTCACAGCCCATTTCATACAGCTTGCGCGAGATCATGGTCAGATGGGATGGATTGGCCTCGGTAACAGTCACTTTTCCTGCCGTTATGGCCGCGCCGCACATATAGGTCCCGGCTACCAGGCGATCACCTGAAACCCGATATTTAACCGGTTTGAGCGATTCCACTCCCTCAATATGGACGGTCGATGTTCCCGCCCCGGAAATTCTCGCTCCGGCGGCGTTGAGAAATGCTGCAACGTCGGCTACCTCCGGATCGCAGGCGGCATTGACAATCCTTGTCTGGCCCTCAGCCAAAACAGCGCCGAAAATTAGATTTTCGGTTCCGGTGTGAGACGGGCGATCAAAGAGGACGGTGGCGCCTTTGAGCCGTTTGCTCCGGGCAATTATGAAACCTGCATCCTCGGAGAGTTCCGCCCCCAATGCCCGGAAACCCTTGATGTGGAAATCCACCGGGCGAGCACCCAGTGAACAGCCCCCCGGAAGAGAGACCCTGGCTTCGCCAAGACGGCTCAGGAGCGGGCCCAACACCAGAAATGACGCCCGCATCTTTCTCACCAGATCATACGGAGCAGTGTTATTGTGAATATTGGAGCAGTCGATGGTCATGGTCATCGCCCTTTTGTCGTATTCGATTTTGCCTCCGAGATGCGCAATCAACTGCTTGATGGTAAAAATGTCCATCAGGGGCGGGATATTCTCCAAGACGGTTTCGCCCTGAGCGATCAGGATCGTTCCGGCAATAATAGGCAATGCGGCGTTCTTGGATCCATCAGCCTCTATGCTGCCTTTCAGCCTTTTGCCGCCGTTAATAATGAATTTATCCATATTCTACCGTTTAGACGTTTCGGACCGGCATTCGTCTACCTTTGCTGACCTATTATTATATATAAGCTTTTGAAATCGATAGCACAACGTGAATATTTCAACCGACATCTAATGCATTTAAAGGTCAATAACCGGCGAAATTCCTTTTCAAGAATTTCCCGTCTTCAGAAAGTGATGCTTTTCGGGATCTTATGTGCTTGTATTGAATTTTTTACATTGGCCATAAGCAGAGGCGGCCGGAGAAAGCACAGATTCCGGAGAGGTTATGTCGGTGAATTTTGCCAGGTTGCTGCAATTAATGAGGGCAGAGACGCTCACCTGGCTACCGGAATCCAATAATTCGTCAATTCGATATTTTACCCATGCGGGACTTCTTGACATGTCTCTGCGCGGCGCGGAGGCCAGAAACCCATAATGACAAAATGAAATGTGGTCCTGTCCCCAAAATCGACAATATGGCGAAACCATTGATCAGGTGTACATTAACATTAATTCCTCAATCCGACGCTTAATGTCTACCGTATTGG
>CP070796.1:1929116-1946040 GCA_020343475.1 Candidatus Zixiibacteriota bacterium | reverse complement strand
ATGCCGGCGGTCAAACCGCCCGGGCCGCCGCCAACTACGATTATATCATATTCCCTTTCAGCCATTTTCTCACTCCCGGTAATCCTTTAAGCAATTCAACGTCTATTTAACACGATAGACAAATATATGTTCATTCTTTTCAGCTTCAAGGATTTTTCCGCGGTGGTACGCCTCAGTGCGGCGCTAAAAATCCACTCCCTGCTGGGCTTGAATACCCTGCTGATACGGATGCTTGATTTCGGTCATCTCGGTCACCAGATCAGCCTGATCAATCAACCATTGTGAGGCGCCCCGGCCGGTTATGAGCAGATGCAGATTCGCCGGTTTCCGCGTGACCAGTTCTTCCAGTTCATCGCGGGTGATCAGGTTGAGATTGACCGCAACATTGAGTTCGTCGAGGACGACCAATTGGTATTCGTTTGAAAGCATTTTCTTCAGGGCCGTTTCATAAGCGTTCCGGGCGGCACTGCGATGCTCCTTTAATGACTTGTCATCGTCGATAATACCCACAAATCCTTTGCCCATAACATGAAGTTCCACGTTTGGTTCAAGCCGTTTTATTCCGTCCAGTTCCCCATACTTCCAGCTGCCCTTAATGAATTGCACGATGCATACTTTCCAGTCATATCCGACCGCCCTGACAGCCATCCCGAGTGATGCCGTTGTTTTTCCTTTGCCGTTGCCAGTGTACACCATCAACAACCCCGCCGTTTCCTGCAGCTTTTGCGAATCGTTTTCCCCCATATTTCCTCCTGTTGCGAATATTTTCTACAAGTTACTTCACGGCCAGGCGATTGGCAAGAATTTCAATCGGATGCACTACGGTGAAGGCCTGGCCCAATTCCGCACGGATTTTCATCTGGCATGCCGGACATGACGTCATCAGATATTGCGCGTCAATCCCCGCGTACGCGTCTTTTTTCTTCCTGAACATCTCCCGCGAGGGCTGGAAATGAAAATAGCCGTATGAACCCGCCTGGGCGCAGCATCGATCGGCATGAACGGGATGACTGATCCTGACGTTAGCAATCTTCGCCAACAGTTTTTCCGGCTCCCGATGAAGGCCGGCCGCCCGCAGATGACACGGATTGTGATATGTTACCGTGATTAAATCGTTGCCGTCGAAAATTGAGTAGTCAGGATCCAGGCGATTAAGAAACTGACTGATGTCAAAGCATTTTTCGGCCAGTTTCCGGGCCGTGTTCTTATATTCCGGGTCATCGGAAAACAATTGCGGGTATTCCCTGAGCCGAAGCAGACACGAGGCGCACCCGGTAATGATGGCCTCGAAACCGCTTAATGACTTGATATTGAACCTGGCTTTTTCAATCAGGTTATCGCGGTGACCGTGCACCTCCTGCGGCAAACCGCAGCATTTCTGTTCCGGCATCGCTACTTCAATCCCCAGGCGGTCAAAGACAGCAAAGACCGCGTCGCCGGTGCCGGATTTCAGCAGGTTGTCGGCGCATCCATGGAAGAGCGCCACCGCGCCGGAATTGCATAAGCGCTGCGGGTATCGCTGGCGAAGCGTTTTTCGCTCCGGCACCGGAAGATGAAATGATCGATCGATACCGAACAGCAGTTTGCCGGGAATGTCCATTAACAATCTCCCCGGCGGATTGTTAATTAACGGTTGGATCAGCCGCCCCATACGAAGCGACAGGCCCAGCAATGTTTCGTTGTCGGTAAGTTTTACCGCAAGGGTTGATTTTCTTGATGGAGCCCCGGAGCGAAAGCGGAGTATTTCCGAAGCGATATCCACCCCTGCCGGGCACACGGTCGAGCAATTTTTGCAATTAAGGCAGAAGTCCAGATGCCGATTGAGCATGCGGCGAGTTTCGCCGGATTGGTTGAGCATCCGCAACCAGCCCCGGGGCGAAAAATCCTCGCGCCGGAAAATGTCATATGCCGGGCAATACCCGTTACACTTCCCGCAGGCAGCACAGTATGATTTTATCTTTTCGTAGTCAATCCGGTCTGAAAAGGAAATATCGGCGATTTTGCACTCCGGAGAGAGGATATTCCCGGGGTCAAGGGTGGATTTTATACCCCTGAAAATATCGTAAATTGCCCCGCCATAAAGCGGTTTCAAAACCGGCGCGCGCAGACGTCCGTCGGCATGCTCGGCGGTGGTCGATCCGCCAATCGCAATCACGTGGTCGTAAACCGTATCATACAATCGCCCTGCAAGCTCAAGATCCTCAGGTTCGTTGAGATCAAACAACGGCCGTATATGCAGATTTCCGTCCCCGATATGGCCGGAAATCCCGAAGATCAGACGGTGGGATTCAAGCAGTTTGGAGATATATTCAATGAATGCCGGTATTCTGTGCGGAGGGATTGATATGTCCTCGATGATTGAAACCGGCCGTTTGGTCGGGTGATGCCGGTAAAGTGTCGGCACAATCGCCCTGCGGGCCTCCCATAGAGCCGCCGCTGTTTCCGGGTCGGCGGCGAATTCAACAGGTGCGGCCAGCGTCAGGCGGGCTGCAAGATCGATAAAAGCGGTCTTCTTCAGCGCGACGTCGCTGTCAAATTCCACCAGCAGCATGGCCGCCGCTTCGGGGGGAATATCAAAACGCTTTCGACCAATCAGGTCAAGGGTTGCCCCGTCGACAATCTCAAGACCCGAGGGATCGTTCTCCAGAATCGATTCCACGGCCAGCCCCGCGTCGAGCAACGACAGGAAATAAACGCGTGCGGTAAGCTTCTCTGTCGGCAGCGGCAGCAGGCTCAGTGTGGCGGTTGCGATAAGCGCAAGAGTTCCTTCGGATCCGACAATCAGCGCTGGCAGGTTATAGATCCCCCTGTCAAGATCATCAATAACCTGTTTCAGGTTGTAACCGGCGGAGTTCTTTTTTAATTTCGGCCAGCGCGAGCAGATCAATTCTCGATTGTCCTGAAGCAGCGTTAGCACTCTGCGGAATTCGTGGTGGCGGCCGAGGAATTGTTCCAGCTCCCGGGATCCAAGGCGGAGTTTCCGAAGCAGCACTCTCTCGCCCGAAGCAGTTATGATCTCTAACTCTTCGACAAAGTGTGAGGTCAGGCCATATTTGACCGAACGCGGTCCGGAGGCATTGTTTGCAAGCATTCCGCCGATCTGACAGGAATCGCCGGATGACGGATCTGGCGGGAAGAATAGATTATGGCGCCTGAGCGCCAGGTCCAGTTCTTCATAAATGATCCCAACCTGAGTGTGCACCACCCGCCCGGCAGGATCGATCTTCAAAATTCTGCGGAAGTTGCTGAAATCAAGAATCATGCCGGGGCCGAGAGCCCCCCCGGCAAGACCGGTTCCGCCGCCGCGCGGGATTACTGCAAGACCTTTGCGATGTGCAAGCGCAACGGCAGTGATAATGTCTTGAAGGGTATGAACCGAATGTACCGCCTTTGGGGTAATGGCGTAAATGGAACCGTCGGACGCATATGCAGTCAATGTTGCTCGGTCAGTCAGGATTTTCACACTCAATGATATTCCTCCGGGTCCATTTCCGTACCGGGCCCGGCCCGATTCAAATGTGCGTTTCGCCGTTCGGACACGGATGTAATATATCCATTATGCTGTTGCGGTCAAAGCATTAAGAGTTGCAATTGAAATGCATGTGAATTTGTGAAAAAAATAACAAAATCTATTGACTTTACGTCGTCCGGGGTCTATTATACATATCCTGACTGTAAACATAGTCTTGTCGCTCGGTTTAGGAGTTATGCGACCTAGATATAATCAGAGGTATTCGGCATGCAATTTACAAAAGCAGAAGAGTACGGGGTTCTGGGTGTGATCTACCTTGCTGAGCAAGGCGATAATCGAATCATTCCCCTTTCTGAAGTAGCTGAATCGCAGGGCGTTCCGGAGAAATTTTTGGCCAAGATATTTCAAAATTTGACCAAGGCATCTATCGTACGATCGCATCGCGGTATCAAGGGCGGCTTCAGCCTAGGGAAGAACCCCGTCAAGGTCACCGCACGAGAAGTGATCGAGGCCATCCAGGGACCATATAACTTGATCAGATGCATTGGCGATCCAGCATCATGTGTAAAGCATCCGACCTGTCCGGTACGATTCATTATCGAACTGGCCGAACGAAGCCTGCTCGAGGTGTTCGAAAAATATACTATCGCGGACCTGATTGGATGGAAACAGGAGCAGCTTGCCTCATAAGGCGATTGGTGAGTTTCGGGGCCGAATGTTTTATGCCGGAGAGTGATTGCCGCGTATGTACTGATTGCATGACGCGCTTAGAGGAAGAACATGTCCGTCAAATCTGACCGCTGGATACAGGAAATGTCACGGAAGCACGCCATGATTCGCCCATTCTCCCGGCGGCTTATCAAGAAGGGAATCAGTTACGGTTTGTCATCGTACGGGTACGACATTCGCGTGGCAGATGAATTCAAGATCTTCACCAACGTCAATTCCGAGATTGTCGATCCGAAGAACTTCTCCCTCAATTCTTTTATAGACGTGAAAGCCAAATCGGTGCTCATTCCGCCGAACTCCTTTGCGCTGGCCAGGTCGGTCGAATATTTCAAAATACCCCGCGATGTCATAACCATTTGCCTGGGAAAGTCAACCTATGCCCGGTGCGGGATTATCGTTAATGTGACGCCGTTTGAACCGGAATGGGAGGGGCACGCCACTCTGGAAATTTCCAATACCACTCCCCTGCCGGCGAAAATCTATGCGAATGAAGGGTTGGCCCAGATCGTTTTTCTGGGGGCCGACGAGATATGCCGCGTTTCCTACAAGGATCGCAAGGGAAAGTACCAGGGGCAGCAGTCCATTACTCTGCCCAGAGCCAAGTGATGCGCACGAGGATTTTCGTTGACGAGAAGTAGTTGCTTTTTTGGAGATATGCATAATGTCTGACACAGCCACAACCAAGAGACGCTTAGTGACCATCGACGGCAACTCTGCCGCCGCATATATTGCGCACGCCGTTAGCGAGGTTATTGCCATCTATCCCATCACCCCGTCGTCCGGGATGGGGGAAATTGCCGATGCCAAGTCCGCCGGCGGCGAAACCAACATCTGGGGTACTATCCCGATCATTACGGAGATGCAGTCCGAAGGCGGTGCCTCGGCGGCGATTCATGGTGCTGCCACCGCCGGCACACTGACAACCACCTTTACCGCCTCGCAGGGATTGCTGCTGATGTTGCCCAATATGTTTAAAATTGCGGGCGAGTTAACACCTACGACATTCCATGTGTCGGCCAGGTCAATCGCAACCCACGCTCTCTCGATTTTCGGTGATCACTCCGACGTCATGGCGGCCCGATCGACCGGTTTCGGCCTGATGGCCTCGGGATCAGTTCAGGAAGTTATGGATCTCGCCCTGATTACCACCGCCGCCTCGCTGGATAGCAAGGTTCCCTTTGTTCACTTCTTTGACGGATTCCGAACCTCGCACGAAGAGCAGAAGGTCGAAGAGATATCCTTTGACGATATGCGCGCCATTATTGACGATGCCCTTATCAGCGAACTCCGACTCCGTGCACTCAGCCCGGATCGCCCGACTCTGAAAGGGTCGTCCCAGAATCCCGACGTCTTCTTTCAGGCCCGTGAGACGGTAAATAAGTACTACAGCGAGGCTCAGGAAAAAGTCCAGAAAATAATGGATAGATTTGCCCAGGTTATCGGCCGCCAGTACCAACTCTTTGATTATATCGGTTCTCCCGAAGCCGAGCGGATTATCATCATGATGGGTTCCGGCTCGGAAACCATGCACGAAACCGTCGACTATCTGGTTAATCAGGGTGAGAAAGTCGGCATGATCAAGGTTCGCCTGTATCGTCCCTTCTCGATCGAGGCCCTGCTTCGGGCCATTCCGGGCACAGTTACCGGGATTGCCGTTCTTGATCGCACCAAGGAGCCGGGCGCGGTCGGTGAACCGCTCTACACCGATGTGCAGGCAGCGGTCAGCGAGGGGATGAAAGACAATATTGCTTCGTTTAAGGAGTACCCCCTGATAGTCGGCGGCAGGTACGGTCTCAGCTCCAAGGAGTTCAATCCGGCGATGGCAAAGGCGGTGCTTGACAATCTGAAGGCCGCGCGGCCCAAAAATCATTTCACGGTCGGAATCGTTGATGATGTCACCTTCTCCAGTCTCGACGTCGATTACTCCTTTGATATTGAGGGAACCGACACATTTCGCGGTATGTTCTACGGTCTCGGCGCGGACGGAACGGTTGGCGCCAACAAGAATTCGATCAAAATTATCGGGGAGAACACTGACAATTACGCCCAGGGATATTTCGTATACGATTCCAAGAAGGCGGGAGCAGTGACTGTCTCCCACGTGCGTTTCGGCAGCAAAGAACTGCGCCGCCCATATCTGATTTCCAAAGCCAATTTCATAGCCTGCCACAATTTCTCCTTTCTGGAAAAGTATGACATGCTTGGCAACGCTATCGACGGCGGGACCTTTTTGCTCAACAGCCCTTACGGCCCCGATGAGGTATGGGACAAAATGCCGATAGAAGTGCAGCAGCAGATTATCGACAAGAAACTGAAATTCTACGTCATCGACGGTATCCTGCTTGCCAAGGAGCTGGGATTGGGCGCCAGAATCAATATGATTATGCAGACGGCCTTTTTCCTGATCAGCAACATTCTTCCCAAAGATAAAGCAACCAGGGCTATCAAGGACGCAATTGTCAAAACATACAGCAGCAAGGGAGAAAAGGTTGTTAATATGAACTTCGACGCCGTTGATGGTGCGACCAGGAATCTTCATGAAGTACATTATCCCGACAGGGCAACCAGCATCCTGCACATGCCGCCGACTGTTCCTGAGGATGCTCCGGAATTTGTCAGGACCGTGACCGCTGCCATCATCGCCGGTAAGGGCGATACCGTTCCGGTATCGGCGATGCCATATGACGGCACCTTCCCGACCGGTACCACTAAGTATGAAAAACGGAATATCGCAGTTGATATTCCGGTCTGGGATGAAAAGACCTGCATTCAATGCGGTATCTGCTCGATTGTCTGCCCGCATGCGGCTATTCGTATGAAGATATATGATCCGGGGGAACTGGAAGGTGCCCCGCCGACGTTCAAGGCGGTTGATGCAATGACCAAGAAGTTCAAAGGGATGAAATTCACCCTGCAGGTCGCTCCTGAAGACTGCACTGGCTGTGTACTGTGCGTGCAGGCCTGTCCTATCGAAGTCAAGGATGCTGACGGGAACAAGACCGGCAAACGGGCTGTTTACATGATGCCGCAGATTCCGCTTCGGAAGGAGGAAGCGGAGAATTTCAAGTTCTTTCTCTCCATCCCGGATGTCGATCCCGCACTGATCAATATCGAGTCGACCAAGGGCAGCCAGCTGGTCACCCCACTTTTTGAATTCTCCGGCGCCTGTGCCGGATGCGGAGAAACACCATATGTCAAACTGCTCACCCAGCTATTCGGCGATCGCGCCATCATGGGCAACGCCACCGGCTGCTCATCGATTTTACGGCGGCAATCTGCCCACCACGCCATATTGCAGGCGTGCTGACGGCCTTGGCCCGGCCTGGTCGAACTCGCTGTTCGAGGATGCCGCCGAGTTCGGCTTCGGAATGCGTCTGGCAGTTGACAAAATGCAGACCTATGCTCTGGAACTGCTTCACAGGTTGTTTCCCGATCAGTACGAGGAAATCGCCGGCGCCGATCAGTCCACACAGGTCGGAATCGAACAGCAGCGCGCCAGGATCAGAACGCTTAAAGAGAAACTCAACGGCATTAATAGCCCGGAGGCCCGGAATTTCAAGGATGTCGTCGACAATCTGGTCAAGAAATCGGTCTGGGCGGTTGGCGGCGACGGCTGGGCATACGATATTGGCTTCGGCGGATTGGACCATGTCATGGCTTCCGGCAAAAATATCAACGTCCTGGTGCTTGATACCGAAGTGTACTCCAATACCGGCGGTCAGATGTCCAAATCCTCCCCGATTGGCGCCGTGGCCAAGTTCGCGGCCGCCGGAAAACCGTCGCCAAAGAAGGATCTTGGAAGGATGTTTATGGCCTACGGCAATGTGTATGTCGCGCAGGTTGCGGTAGGTGCCAGCCACAATCAAACGGTAAAGGCCTTTGTCGAGGCCGAAAAATATGACGGACCGTCTATCATTATCGCCTATTCGCATTGCATCGCCCATGGAATCAATATGACTTTTGGCCTGGAAGATCAGAAGCGGGCGGTCCAATCCGGGCACTGGATTCTATATCGCTATAATCCCGATCTGATCAGTCAAGGCAAAAATCCGCTGCAACTTGACAGCAAGGAGCCATCAATCAGTTACGCCGATTACGCATATAAGCAAGTGCGGTTCAAGACCTTACAAACCAGCATGCCCGAGCGCGCCGAAAAACTGATCAAAATCGCACAGGAGGATGCCGATCGACGTTACAACCTGTATAAGCAGCTATCCGAGCTTGATTACAGCAGTTTCGCAAAAAAATAGGCTTCATATGATGGTCGGAAGGCAGGACTCGTTTCCTGCCTTTTTTTTGCCCGTTTCTATACCTAATTGCCTGCAGGTGAACCGATTACAGGAATGCACCAGAGGTCCCCATGATTAAGATTCCCCTCTTTCCGACCGATAACTAGAGGGATAAACTATTTCAAGGAGGACTTATGCTTAGAAGAAACGTGCCCCTGCTGGCAGCGCTGTTTCTCGTGACCGCCGTGTCCCCGGCATTTGCGCAGACTGAGGATGAAATTGTCGCAAAATTCTTCGAGAAAATGGAAAAGAAACAAGAGCAGAAAGTCGGCTTTCTTTCCGCTCATTTTTCATATGGTAAGCTATCGGATAATATTGGTTATAGACAATTTAACTTTTCCGCAAGCTCCGATTTGTCCAGCATTGACGGTCTGGCCGGGCCGATCGAAGGCATTTTTCGAACCAAGGAGTTCGGAGCCAATTTCGGCATTATGGTTACCTCCCGGGCAGCATTGAAAATTGGATTCGATTACTGGCTGAAGATGGGATCAGATATGAACGTGGACTATCACCTGACCGTTGGCGTTCTGGAATTCAATGACACCTACCGGCAAGAATCCACCGTCAATATTTACGGCTTCAAAACCGGATTCGATTACTATCTGCTCAATGCCCCGGACAAGATGGGGCAGCTGAACAACCTGGCCGTTAAAGTCGGTGGCGGCGGCGGTCTGTACATGGCTTGCTGGGATGTCTGGCAGGACAGCAACGAAGAGACGGAACCGCTCAGGGCAAACGCTCCGGGATTCTGGGTCGAGGCGGGTCTCGAATATCCGATCGGCTTTTTCTCTCTGGCGATTGGCGCCGACCTCAGATATTTTTATCTGAACCTCAGCGGCTTTGAATCGTACAATGAATCAAGTGGAGAGTTGGATATGACCTATCCGGCGGACGGCAGTGAAATCGAGCTCGATTTTTCCGGTTTTCGTGGAAATATCCAGCTGAAACGGTTTTTCTCCTGGTAATTTTGCCGTTGACACGGCTGGAATAGGTCTTATCTTAGCATAATTTGGTCAATGCCAATTTAAAATAGGATGTCGCTTTGAAGAAAACCATCACACTTACGCTCTTATCGGCGGTTCTGATCACCTCGACCGGCTGGGCACAGCAGGACAGGAAACTGCCTCCCGAACAAGCCGGAAAGATTGGAGTGCCGCTGGGGCAAATCGCGTTTCTTCGGGATAAGACCGTCTGGATTATGAACTGGGACGGCAGCAATCAGCAAAAACTGGTCACGGCCGGCAATGCCAACGGCCGGCTTTCCTGGGCGCCTGACGGCAAGAGAATTGCATTTGTCCGTCAGGGAGAATTTAAGCTGCAGGGACCTGATAATCTTGGCGGATTCCATAAGGTGTACGATCTTTTTGTCGCATATGTCGATTCCGCTGGCGTTAACACCAACTGGTGGCGGCGGCTAACCACGGGACTGGGCGGAAGATACCCGGAGTGGCAACCGGATGGAAACACCATCGTTTTCACCAATGATATTAACGCCGAGTATGTGAACGCAGACCGGCCGAATTATCAAACCTGTTCTATCGATACCGTCGGCGGTTCATACCGGCTATTTCGCAGCGACTGGCAGGACTCTACCGATCTCCATGCCATAATGCCGACTATGGGGCCCGCAAATCTGTATGCCTTTGTGCTGTTTAAAGGTTTCAATCCGGCGGGCATCGTTATTGCCCCCAGGGATGTCACGAATTTCACCGAGAAGTTGATTCGTGAAAAACTCAAATCGGTTCCCAAAGGGTATGCCCCGGCATGGTCCCCGGACGGCAAGTGGCTGGCATACATTCATAATGAGATGGCGAATCAGGCGATTTATATCACAACGCCGGATCTGTCCGAAAAATATCTGGTGTATAAACCGCCGATCGGTCAGAATCTGCAAACCTATCCTCTGTCCTGGGCGCCGAATTCAAAATGGTTGACCTTCGGTCTTTCCGATGGGTCACTGTGGATTATAGATATCACCGGCAACGGGCTCAAGCAGATTGTGGCGTCAGGCCTCAATGTTGCCCCGGCCTGGTCTAAGCATAAGTAAAAAAAGCTCTCAGTCGCAAAAAAGCCCGCCATAAGGCGGGCTTTTTTGTGAGCCAGAGTTATACTTTCTTCCAGCGGGCCAGCAATTCCACCAGAAGCCGGAAGCCGAACCCGGTACTTCCCTTTGGAATGTATGGCCTGCCATGCTTTTCGATGTCGACCGAGGCAATATCAATATGTGCCCATGGCCAATCACCGATGCTGGCTTCCAGAAAGGCGCCCGCGGTACATGAGGTTGCCGGCTCGCCTCCGGAATTCTTAAGATCGGCAATACTTGACTTCATCCACTCCCGGTATTCTTCCCAGATTGGCATCGCCCAGACCTTCTCGGCGGTAGCGTCAGACGCGGCCTGAATCAGCGCCTTCAGCTTGTCATTATTAGCCATCAGCAGCGCCCCGGCATATCCCAGAATATACAATGCTCCGCCGGTCAGGGTCGCAATGTCGATTACCGCCTGCGGATTGAATTCATTGGCATAATCAAGCGCATCAATCAAAATCAGTCGGCCTTCGGCGTCGGTATTGACAATTTCAATAGTCTTGCCCTTGCGGGAAGTGATGATATCGCCCGGCTTCAGAGCTTTGCCTGAGGGTAGATTCTCCGCCAGCGGGATCAGGCCGATGACATTCTGGCAAAGTCGCAAACGGGCCGCGGTCATCACGGCACCCAAAACACACGCGGCCCCGGTCATATCGGATTTCATTTCATGCATGTCAAGCCCGGGTTTCAGCGAGATACCACCGGAATCGAAGGTAATCCCTTTGCCGATCAGAACGATCGGTTTGGTTTTCGCGGCCCCGCCCTGATATTTCAGGATGATGAAACGCGGCGGTTCAGCCGAACCTTTAGCAACGCCAAGGTACGAATTCATTTTTTCAGCGCGAATCTGCTTTTCATCCAGAACGGTACACGTGAACCCGTGCTTCCTGGCAAGCGCTGACGCCTGAGCGGCGAGTTTTCTGGGGGTGAGATCATTACCAGGCAGAGCCGAAAGGCGCCGCACCAGCATCGCCCCCTCGGAGACAACCATTCCCCGTTCGCCGCCTTTTGTCAGACGATTGGCTTGTCCCCGGGTCTTGCCGTAAAGAGCAATTACATCGGTAGCCGCGCCGTCAGTATCGTTTGTTTTGTACTCATCAATACAAAAGCGTCCCAGCATGAATCCCTCGATAACGGCGGAGGCAATTGTATCGCCTTCATCGTTACCGAAAAAAAACGCCACCATCGGCGATTTCTTTATCGCCTGAAGCCGAGACACAGTTCCGGCCGCCTGTCGATAGCGATCGTGGTCAATTTCCTTTTTCCTGCCCAGACCGGTCAGAATCAGCCGATCAGCCGGGATTGCTTCAGGCAGGTGAATAACCACGCTCTGGTTGGACTTGCCCCCGAATTCGCCGGAATCAAAGATTCGTCGGATCGTGCCTTCAAGCTTCTTATCGAGTTCCTTTAATCCGCCCTGCCCGGCAAAGCCCGATTCCGGGCAGAAAAGGACAAGAGATGACGCTTCAACATTGAAAACATCTGAAACTCCGCAAAGTAATTGCATAGGTGCTCCTTTTGCCGCCTTGAGGGGCGGTGTCTTCATATTATACTTTTTGCCTGAGAATAACAGCGATCCGGAAGAGAAACAAGGTTTTTTTGGAGGCCCGGGTCGGCCGTGAAGGCGTTTCAATTCTTCAGATATTCATCCTGACGGGGCGGCTGGCTCAGCTTTACAATTCGTTCTTTGATCTTTTCATCAATATTGAGAATCTTGGATTTTTCAAAGAATTGTACTTCGTCGAGAAGGTTAAGCTCGGAGATTTCCTCCATCACCGCTGTAATTTTTTGAATGGCATTATCGAGGACATCGAGTTCACGCGGCAACATTGCCACGATTTCGTCATTGTTCTTTCCTTTGAGCGCGAGTCTGATGATCTGCGAATGACCCGAGACCTCCATGGCGGCGTTATTAATGTAGTGCGATAGCGTGGATGTCGCGATCTGCTTCGCTTCCAGAATGCCGCGTTCATGCTCTTCGTTAAGAAGCCGATTGGTAAGTTCCTGCCGTTCTTGAAAGAGCTTCTGTAAAGACAGGTAAGTATTGAATATTTCCTTGTTAGCCCGGGCGAGAATTGTCTGATAATCCTCGATATCGATGCCGATGGCTCCGGCAAAGGCAATCGTATCCTTCATAATGGTCGACGAGATGTCAACCAATTGCTGATCGCTGATATTCAGGCGCCGCGCGACAAAACCTATTTTGGTGATTTTTTCTTCCAGGCGTTGCTGTTCATCCAAAATGGTATCCCTGTTGAGCACCACCGCCAGCCGCGCAATATCATCAAGCATGCGTGGTTTCTGCTGGCCGTAGATGTGGTGATTCGCAATCGCTGAAATGATATGTTCAGGCAATCCCCATTTCTGCGCGATCAATTGCCCGGCTTCCTGATGAGTAATTCCGAACACACTTTTCTCCGCTTCGGCAAGCGTATGGGATTGCCGGGCGTTTCGAATGACGGTTCGGTATTGCCCGGCGTAATGATCAAGAAAATACAGCAGACCGATATCGAGCAGCAGACCGCACGTGAAGGCATCTTCCGGCGCCCTGAAGTTGCAGGCCACCGCCAGTTTTCGACAGGTGGTGGCGATTGCAACAAAATTACCATAGAGGGCGTTAAGGTCTATCTCAAAATCACTCGGCAAACGACTTGGATTGAACAGGGCTGCCGACAGCGCCAGACACTTGACCGCCGTGACCCCCATTACCATAACCGCCTGATGGATACTGTGGACGCGGTGGCTCAGGCCATAGAAGGATGAATTAGCGATCTTCAAAAGCCTTCCGGTCAATGCCGGATCACGGCTTATGATTTCCGAAAGGGTTTCAAAACTGACCTCATCATTGCTGACCGTTTCGAGAATCTGAATTACCGCGTCAGGCAACGCCAGAAGATCGCTGTTTTGCGCGATCTGCTCCCTGACGTCGGAGCCTTTTATGGTTTCGACGGTTTGCATGATTCCTTTTATTAGATCGGTATTTCAGGGCAGAATTTGACCAGGGATCAGCGGTTGATCCGGGAAAGTCTCAAACGCGAGATAACCTCAGATAATTGTTCAAGACGAAACGGCTTATGCAATACAAAATCGACTCCGGCACCCTTCATTTCACCCTCGTCAAGTTTGACCCCCCAGCCGGTAATCATGATTACCGGCGTAACGGGCGACAGCGCCTTGATCCGCGAAGCCATTTCCAGGCCAGTCATCCCGGGCATAGCCAGGTCAACGATAACAATGTCCGGCCGGCGCTCCTCAAACAGCCGTAGCCCCTCTTGACCGTCACGGGTAGTTATAATTGTATAGCCCAGCGATTGGCACATGGCGGCAAGTAGATCCAGTATCACCGCCTGGTCATCCACCGCAAGGATGGTGAGGGCCCGTTCTTTCTCAGCGGGTGTGCTCGTCGGAGAGATTGCACCGGTCAGCGGCAGCCGGAACGAATAGTACGACGGGATCTGAGAGTGCCGATCATAAGCCATTTCAGCACCAAACGCGGTCAGATGCTCAAGCAGCCCGGTTTCCCTGAGCTGCCCCTCAATCTGGTCGGGACGCTGGTAGCGGCCGAAACCCGCCACCGGTTCAACCGGCGGGAAGTTCTTCCGATGCCGCGAGATGTCGATATGCAGGTTCTGCTTCCGGGCATATGTGCTAACGGTAATAATCTCGTCTTCGCTGACACCGGTGGTGAACATCCGGCAGGCGGAATTAATAAATGTGACAAGCTTTTCCCTGTCGGCTGCTATCCCCGGAACGTCGCCGAGCTGCAAATTCACTTCGAACGGTCGGCCGCCAATCATGTGCAGATTGCCCGAAATGCTGTTTTTTCCGAATACCGCCGCGACGGCCTCATTAAGATCCGATTTCACAGAGACGGGGAGTGCACGGTGATCTTCGTCGATGTCACATTCGCGAAACCGCTCGACCATGCGGTCGGCCGTTTTCAGTATGGCAGCGAGGGAACCGGCGACATCTCCGGGAAGATTCGGCTCGCGGCCCGCCAGCTGACAGTAACCCGTGATGGCCGAGAGATCATTATTGAGATCATTAATCAGTTGCGCAGGAATGGATGCTGCTGAAGCCGCAGGGATTTGTAGAGCACCTGTATTGAGTATTTCAGCTTTGAGATTCAGAAGACCGACCAGAACCGTCAGCAAACGATATCGTTCGGTTTTTTCCACCCGGGTCCCGCTGAAGCCGAAGAGAGATATGACATAGTCAACCCGGTCATTGATTATAATCGGATATTCTGCCTGAAATGAGGGATGCTCTCTATCACCGAAAAGCCGGAGGAGCAGTATCCGGTTCTCTTCATCATACTGCTCCAGACTCCGAGCCACCGAGGCGGTGTCAAAGAAACCCTCGGCGTTTTTCATTACCGCGGCTCTTCCGGCCGCCCCCTCACCGAGAGCAATATTGAATTCCGTGAGAAGTTCACCTTCAACATTGGAATATACCACTTCAAAGTGACCATCGCTCCGGCGGGACATGAACAATATATGGTCTGATGGTACAATCAGGCGCAGTTCCTCGGCAAATGCCCTGATATCATCATCCGGCTGCTTGAGCGAGATAGACGTTTTCAGCACCCGGGCAATTGCCTCAAACCCCTTACTCCGTGATTCACTGAGAGTTTGGGCAATTCCACCTCCAATGACCATTCCGGCGACCGCGGCCACGGTTTCAACGAGTCTTAATTCTTCCTCGGTCAATTTTATCTGGCCGCCGTTGTTGCGAAACAGCATCGCGTTGCCAAGACTATCGGCGGGACAGAAGACCGATGATCTGGTAATGATGCTGTTGCCGTTTTCATCGACTCCCTCCTGATTGAGAATCACCGCCTTGCCCTTATTGATGGCACTTACAAGTGCGCTCCTGAAATTATCAGAGAAATCCGGAACCTTCCGGGTGCCGCCGTGGATTGTCAGCTTTCCGCCGATCAGTCCAAGCAGCCAGACTTCATCCGATTCGGCCATGCCGAGGCAGCGTTCGGCAAAAGCCGCCGGGGACGGTGTTCCGTCGGCCCGTTCCAGAACCCGGGTCAGTTTCCGCGAGAAATCAGCCCACTGCTGATAGCGCAGCTTCAGCTCCCGCTCCTTGCGCTTCAGTTCTCGCCCCAGCCGCGAAACCTCAATCTTCTCGACCAGCCATTCCGCGATCGGCGTAATGACTGAAAGGTACTCCTGAGAATACCGTTTCTCTTCCGGCGAGAAAAACAACATTGCGCCAACCGTCTTGTTGCCGGATTTAAGCGGGACCACCAGAATGGAGCGGTAATTTGACGCCGCCAGCTGCGCCTTGCCGCCAAGGCTGCGGAAATCCGATGTAATCATCGGCGAGCCATCCTCAAGCGACTGGCTGACAATGTTGTGGCCGTACGGATAGTACTCCAGAAGCGCTACCTCTTCTTTCTTAAGGCCGACCGCAGCAGCCAGGATGAAACTGCGCCGGCTTCGGTTGAAAAGAAACAACGCCCCGGCCTGTTCGTCCAGCCCGGAGAGCATCCCTTTCAATACGCGATCCAGCAGTTCGCTCATGGGATACGGATAGCGGCTCTCCTGTTGAAGCGTATCAAGCAATTTCAACTTTTCAAGATGATTGGCAACCTCTATATCGCGGTCACCCCAGAAGCTAAAATAAAGCACCAATCCGATAACAAAAAAAAGCGCGCCGAGTGCTAATAGAAAAAATTCGGTCAAATCAACATACGCGTAGATTCCTGGCAGAAACCAGTTGGGGTAATCCGGCAAAGACTGAAGCAGGTGTATGACCGAAGCGGCAAAAATGACGGCCAGCCCGGCAAACAGGAAAATCCTCCCGCCGGCCTCCCTGGTTCGACCGACTTTCAGCCGGAAGAGCAGGAAAATTCCCAGAATCAGGATCGTAAGTGTGTAGGCAATGGCCAGAATCTGTTTCAGCATTGTTCAGCCCGTCAGTTCGCCATGAAGCGTCCAGCTGTCTGCAGCGGTAACAGTGATATTTTGTATGGTTCCAATATATTCCGGTCCGGCTTTAAAAAGCAACGTTTTATTTCCTTCCGTTTTGCCCTTTAAGACCGCCCGGTCACGGCGGGAGGTGCCGTCGATCAGCACCGCGCGGGACTGTCCGATTTCTTCCTGGTTTTTTTCGCAGGAGATGGTTTTCTGCAACTTGATTAACTCCGTCAGCCGGCGGATTTTCTCCGGCTCCGGAATGTCGTCGACCAGCCGTGCCGCCGAGGTTCCCTCCCGAACTGAATAGCGGAACATAAACGCGGAATCAAACCTGATTTCTTGTACCACATCCAGCGTCATCCGATATTCTGTCTCGGTTTCGGACGGAAAACCGACGATCAAATCGGTGGTCAGTGAA
>CP070796.1:1910254-1929016 GCA_020343475.1 Candidatus Zixiibacteriota bacterium | reverse complement strand
CCGATATAGTGGAATTTATCTCCTGCAAGGACGATTTGGGAGAACTGACCAACTTTAATATTTCGGTGGCGGTGACTGACGAATTTATGCGAGCCGCCGAAGCCGATGCACAATATGAACTTAAGGATCCGCGAACCCGAACGGCCTTCGTGATAGACGGGCAGCCGGCTCTGCTGAATGCCCGGGAGGTGCTGGACAAGATCGTCGACCATGCCCATAAGACCGGTGAGCCCGGAATTATTTTTCTGGACCGGATGAACGATGGCAATCCGGTGACGAAGATTGCGCATTATGAGGCGACCAATCCCTGCGGCGAACAGCCCCTTTTGCCATATGAAAGCTGCAACCTCGGTTCTCTTAATCTGAGCAAAATGGTTAAAGCGGTTGTTGATCTTGATTCGCGGCATGAGTTATCCCGCTATGAAATCGATTGGGAAAAGCTGGATCAGACTGTCAGGCTCAGCGTCCATTTTTTGGATAATGTGATTGAGGCCAACCGCTACCCGCTTCCTGAAATCGACGAGAATACCAGGAAGCATCGCAAGATCGGACTGGGCGTGATGGGCTGGGCTGACCTGCTTATTCTGCTGGGGATCCGCTACGACTCTCAGGAGGCGCTCGATCTTGCGGAAAAGATTATGTCGCGGGTGAAGCACATCGCTCATGATGAGTCCCGACGCCTGGCGGAAGCCCGGGGCGTCTTTCCCAGCTGGGAAAGCTCTTCATATTACCGGGGAGGAGCTGGTCCCAAGATGCGCAATTCGACCGTTACCACCATTGCTCCCACCGGTACCATTTCCATTATTGCCGGCTGTTCGTCCGGAATCGAACCGCTTTTTGCGGTTTCCTATGTGCGCAACGTAATGGATCAAACCAGGCTGGTTGAGGTAAATCCTCACTTTGAACGGGTTGCGCGGACTCGCGGTTTTTATTCTAAGGAATTTATGGAGACAATTTCCCGCACCAATTCCATCGCCGGCTATGACGAAATCCCGGATGACGTGAAAAATATTTTTGTGACGACGCACGATATCAGCCCCGAGTGGCATGTCAGGATGCAGGCGGCGTTTCAGAAATACACCGATAACGCTGTCTCAAAAACCATAAATCTGCCCAACAACGCCACTGTCGGGGACGTTCAAAAGGCCTATTTGCTGTCCTACAAGCTCGGATGCAAGGGGATCACCATATACCGTGACGGGAGCCGCGCCGAGCAGGTTCTCTCGACAAAGTCGACCGCTTCTGAGAAGCTGAGTCCGGAAAAGGCCGCAGTGACCGAGGAACGCCCGGAAATACTCAGCGGTATCACCGAAAAAATCAAAACCGGCTATGGCAATCTGTACGTGACCATAAACGTTCTCAATGGACGGCCCTTCGAGGTGTTTGCCTCAATCGGCAAGTCGGGGTATTCCACTATGGCCGATACCGAGGCGATCTGCCGGCTAATCTCGCTGTCGCTTCGTTCCGGAGTTCCCGTGGAAAACGTGATCTCACAACTCAAGGGAATCGGCGGCGCTTCGCCGGTGTTCGGCAACGGCGGGCTGATTTCGTCAATCCCCGACGCAATTGCCCAGGTACTGCACAAGCATTTCGGCAATGGGGTCAGGATTGAAAAGGAATTTGATATAGCCGAGGAATTCTGTCCTGATTGCGGCGCGCGGACCGAACATGACGGAGGATGCCTGGTCTGCCGTTCTTGCGGTTATTCCAAATGCTAAAAATGCCGATATAACTTGGGGGGTGTCTCAGGGCATCCCCTCCAAGTTGTTATGGCTATTGCAGATTACATACCGGCCGGATGCACGTCGCGGTCAATGCACGGCAGTATTGAGCTTCAGGTGCAGACTGAATATGCCATAAGGCCCACGCCCCGCCTGACCACCACGGTTCTTTCCAGTGGGCAGGTAATTCATAAAATCGAAAAGGACTTACCGGCACCGATCAAAGACCTCGATGATAAGGCCAGGGTCGAAATCCTGCTTCGCCGCCAGCATCTTCAGGTGCTTGAGGTTGTTAAGGGTGAGGGATTCTCTTCGCTGTTACGGGAACGCTTCCCTGATGAATTTGCTCCCGCAGGTCCGCCCTCACTGGTCGATCGTTTGAAAAGTATTGATGGAGTTTTGCGCATTTATCCGGTCAGTAATGATGGGAGCTTTGGGGGGTGCGAGTTGTCCAATGATTTCAAAAAGCGCTTCGGCGTGATTTTCAAAAACCTGCGGGATATTCTGGAAGTCTTTACCGAACTCCCCGCAGGCCGCAGGGAACAGGGCGTTTACGAGGTTGAGCGCGATCGGCTCTATTTAATATCCTGCGGCAATGAGTGCTATTTTGTGTTGATGTCCCCGTCTGAAGCCCGGATTGATTTTGAGGCCGCGCTGGAAGAAATCCTGATCTGATTTTCCGTAAAGAAACATGGAGAGGGGGGAAAACTTTGAAAAAACTCCTCATTCCTTACGGTAAAGGGTTTTTACAACCACTTCCGGCATTTTGCTTTCGCTACCGCCAAGTGGCGGGTCACGGCGTACGCGCAACCTTTAGAAGAGGCGACCTTCATTAATGAGTTGTTAGAGATTTTTCAAAAACCCTAACCCTCTCCAAATGTCATCTGATACCAATTTATACATCATTAAATTTTAAGGCAACCATTTTTTCAGGGTGGTTGCCAAAAAAGAAATTATACCTTATTTTGCCTAGGATTGTTTTCGGACGCCAGGCGGAAGATTTAACATGATTTACTCAATTGGTATCGATTTAGTACAGATTCGGCGTATCCGCGCGGCGCTTGACCGTTATGGCGATAAATTTGCTAAACGTATTCTCGGTGAAAAGGAATGGGAAATTTACCTCGAAAGACTGGACAAAGCGAATTTCCTTTCCGGTCGATTCGCCGCGAAGGAGGCGGTGATGAAAACGCTGCTGAGTTATTTTGAACACGGCGAGCTCTATTATAAAAGCGTTCAAATACTCAACGACATCTATGGCATGCCATACGTTCACCTTGAGGATACTGACAGAGAGAGGATTTTCAAGAAAGAGGTGAAAATCTCAATAAGCCATGAACGCGAAATCGCCGCTGCCGTCGCCATTATGACAGGAGATTGAAATACCGTGAAGAATGTTATTGACATTTTTAAGAAGTCCAACGCGCTGCTGGAGGGCCACTTCAAATTATCCTCCGGCAGGCACAGCGACATTTATTATGAGAAATTCAATATTCTCAAGCAGCCGCGTCTGTGCGAAACGGTCTGCATTGAGCTGGCCAGATTGTTTGAAGGTGACAGCGTCGAACTGGTCGTCGGGCCGACCACCGGCGGGATTATTATCGCCTACGAGGTGGCTAAGTATCTGGGTCTCAATTCAATCTACGCCGAACCGGATCCCGGCGGAAAAGGGCGCATTTTCAAACGCGGGTTCCATGTTGACGAAGGCACGCGGGTGTTGATAGTCGACGACGTGATGACGACCGGCGGGTCGATTTTCGAAGTCATCGACCTGCTGAAAAAATATAAAGCCGATATCGTGGGAATCGGTGAATTTCTTGATCGTTCCAACGGAAAGGTCAAATTAGACTATCCCTTCAAGGCTCTGGCCGCGGTTGAGGCGATCGACTGGGAGCCGGAGGAATGCCCGCTATGCAAGAAGAACATCCCATTGACGCAGCGTGGCAGCCGTAAATTTCAGACCGCCTGAGGATGACGCGTGTCGTCAGGAATAAAAACGCTCCGCAGGATACAAACGGGCTGAGCATTCAGCGAACCGCGTCCTTTCCATGATTGCGAATCCGGAAGGAAGCGGTAATGTCTATTTTGATTTTTTGATTTTTCTTATAATATCTGTCGTTGAGCAGCCGGGGATGAGCCTGATCCGTTTTACCCTGCCGCCGTACGATTTTACGAGTTCCGCTCCGACGATATCGGAGATTTTATAGTCGGCCCCCTTGACCAGCACATCCGGTCTGACCAGCTCAATCAACCGCAGCGGGGTCTCTTCGTGGAAGCGAATCACGAAGTCGACCGGACGCAGCGCCGCGAGGATCCGGGCACGGTCTGCCTCATCCTGAAACGGGCGCGGGCCGGTTTTGATCTTTTTGACAGAGCGGTCGGAGTTCAGGCCGACAATCAGCACGTCACCCAGCGCACGGGCTCTGGTCAGGTATTCCACGTGCCCGTAGTGCAGGATATCGAAAACGCCGTTGGTGAAGACGATTTTTCCCCCGCGCCGCCGCAGGTTCTTCGTCAGTCCGCGGATACTTTTGGCGGTAAAGGTCATGCGCACGTTGTCGGGCATTTTCGGCATGATTCAATTCCCGTTCGCAAAATGCTCTTTCAGCTCGTCAGTCAACTGCTCCCGGGTCACGGTAGCGGTGCCAATTTCGGCCACGACAATTCCCGCCGCGCAGTTGCTCACGGTGGC
Organism: Candidatus Zixiibacteriota bacterium; assembly: GCA_020343475.1. Taxonomy (GTDB): domain Bacteria; phylum Zixibacteria; class MSB-5A5; order GN15; family PGXB01; genus JAFGAL01. Next base: position 1,924,603 of record CP070796.1, on the reverse strand, counting down.
GGCTTCCTTAAGGGTGGCGCCGGCTGTGACCGCCGCAACAAACGACGCGATAACGGTATCGCCCGCGCCGGTGACGTCAAATACTTTTTTCGCCAGAGTGGGGAAGAGATCCATGTTGCCCGAATCGTGAAAGAGGGCCATACCCTTTTCGCCACGCGTGATTAGAAGCGACTTTGCTTCCAGTCGTTCCAGAAGCATTTTACCGACCTGCTCCAGATCGTGCTCATTACGAATCCGGCTCCCGGCGACAAATCCAGCCTCGTGATGATTCGGAGTTACCAGTGAGGCTTTCTTATAATTGAAAAAATGGGTGTCCTTGGGATCGACCGCGATGAAAATGTCCCGCTCCCGGCAGGTCGGGATGATTTTTCCCAGAAGGGAAGAAGTAATCACCCCTTTGCCGTAGTCGGAGATAATCACCGCCTTGATTTTATCGACGAGTGAGAGGAACCGGTCGAGTATTTGCTTTTCAACATCGGCCGAGATTTCCTGGCGGTTTTCCCGGTCGGCGCGGACTACCTGCTGGGAATTGGCAATAATCCTGGTTTTGATTGTCGTGCAGCGCTCTTTATCGTCAACCAGGTAATCTCCGGAGATACCGCGCAGTTTGAGTAATTGCGAAAGTTTTATGGCAGCATCGTCAAGGCCGATGGTTCCCAATAGATAGGGTTTATCGCCAAGGGCCTGGATATTGTTGGCGACATTGGCTGCCCCGCCCAGGCGGATTTGATCCTTGTTTACCTCGACCACCGGCACCGGCGCTTCCGGTGATATCCGGTTGACCATGCCGTAGAGGTATTCATCGAGCATGATATCGCCAAGGATTAATATACTTGCTTTTCCAATATTTGATGTTATTTTGTCAATCCTGTCCGGTTTTATGGGCATAGGATGAGAACTCTGTCTAAAGTGGCTTAAATTTTTGCCAATATATTGAAGGATGCTCGGTTTTACAAGATAATTGAAGGAGTCAATTATGAATATTAAACAGCAACGGCTGAATATTGAAATCGGCGAGAAGGAAGCCGAGGGCATCTATGCCAACCTGGCGATGATTGCTCACTCGCCGACCGAAATAATAATGGATTACGCTCGGATCATGCCCGGCTCGCCCAAAACCCGGGTTCAGGCGCGGATTATCATGACCCCGGCGCACGCCAAGATGCTGTTGAAGACGCTCGATGAGAATCTAAAGAAGTATGAAAAGCAGTTCGGAGAGATTAAAATCCACGGCGGCCCGGACGCCCTTCACGCTAAAAGCATCGGATTTGAGTCGTCCGGTCCGGCGGAGGAAAAGAAAGATGGCTAAAGGATATTTCGCCTTCGTACTCCATAATCACCTGCCGTACGTGCTGGCGCACGGGCGGTGGCCGCACGGCATGGACTGGCTTTCGGAAGCGGCGGGCGAGACGTACATGCAGCTTATCCGCATCATGCACGAAATGATCGTCCGGGAATACCATCCGAAATTGACCATCGACATCTCCCCGGTGCTCTGCGAGCAGCTGGCTGATGAGACTTTCAAAGACGAATTCACCACCTATCTGAGCACAAAGATCGAGGCGGCCCGGAGGGATATGGCGGAATTCGAGAAGTACAAGCAGCCCAACATGCTCTCCAATGCACGAATGTGGGTGGATTTTTACAGCAAAACCCTGGCGGCCTTTCGGGCCATCAACAAAGACATCATCGGCCAGTTGAAAAGGCTCCAGGATGAAGGCTATCTTGAGATTATGACCTGCGCCGCCACGCACGGATATATGCCATTGCTTTCGCGCGATGAAACGGTGCAGGCGCAGGTCAAGATGGCGGTGAAAAACTACCGGAAACATTTCGGCCGCAAGCCGCGCGGCATCTGGCTTCCCGAGTGCGCCTACCGGCCCCGCTACCCCTGGTCGCCGCCGATCCCGATCGACGGCACCGATGAAGCATACCAGCGCAAGGGAGACGATGAGTTCCTTTCGGAAAACGACATTGACTTCTTTATTATCGACAGCCATCTACTTAAAGGCGGCAGGTCAATAGGCGTTTATCTGGACCGGTTTGAGGCGCTCAAACGTCTCTGGGGCCAATTCGAGAAGGAATATAAACCGCGTCAGGAAGACGCCGCCAAGACACCTCGCGAAGTGTATCTGGTGTCGTCGGCAGTCGAGGGCAAGAAGCCAACTGCGATTTTTTCCCGTGATCCTGAAACCGGGCTTCTGGTCTGGTCGGGTGAGCACGGGTATCCCGGCGACGGCAACTATCTTGATTTCCACAAAAAACGGTTTCCCGGCGGCAATCGTTACTGGGCCGTGACCTCCGCCAAATCTGATCTTGCCGATAAGGTGGAGTACCACGCAGAGACAGCGATGTCGCGGCTTCCTGAAAATTCCGATCATTTTGCCGGCACAGTGCATGAAATTCTGACCGGGTATCATACCGAATCCGGTCGCGCCGGAATCCTGATGGCACCATACGACGCCGAGTTGTTTGGCCACTGGTGGTTCGAGGGACCGATTTTCCTTCAGGAAGTAATCAAGCGCATCCATGACAATCCTGAAATTGACCTGACCTTCCTGAGCGAGCATCTGGATCGCGTGCAGCCCACCGAAGTCATTTCGATCCCCGAAGGAAGCTGGGGCGAAGGGGGCCATCATTATATCTGGCTCAACCAGGAAAACGAATGGACCTGGAAACATATCTACGAAGCCGAAAAGAAAATGTCTGAGCTGGCCCGCCATTACGAAGCCAATAAGGATTCGATCGATGGCGATCTGGTGGAGGTCATGAAACAGGCGGCACGGGAATTGATGCTTCTGGTTGCGTCCGACTGGCAGTTTCTCATCTCGACCTGGGCGGCACGCGATTATGCCGAGTTGCGTATGAGCGAGCATTATGGCGATTTCAAACGGCTGGCGGAGATCGCCGAAAAACTGATGAGGAGGGAAGGCTTTTCCGACGGCGACCGGGAGTTCTACTCCGATTGCAGGCAACGCGATGCGCTCTTCGACGAAATCGAGCTGGAATGGTTTGCACGAGTTGAATATCCCGCTTAGGGAAATACCGGGTAAAAAACATATACGGCGAATCTGTTGGTTCGCCGTTTTTTTTCTTGCCAAAGGGTTGTCCTTTGATTCATAATTAGTACATGGCTATCGTGCAAAGCGCCTCGAAATGCCCGTACTGCCGGGAGGAGATTGTCACCGGTGCGCTGCTCTGCAAACACTGCGGGATGCCGCTGGTCAAGCGGCAGAGAAAAAAGCCGCCCTTCTGGCGCAGTCCTTACATGCTGGGAGCTTACAGCGGGGTGGCGTTCATGATTCTGATGATCTACCTGTACAGTCGCATCTTTTGACCTCATTTCCCGGTCGTTCTGGTATCCGGGATTATCCGGCGTTTCAAGATAGATTGACTTGCGTATTCTGCTGTGATATAGTTATCTGAGTACCGGGAAAGGATTTATGCCTGAAAGACTGCCGAAAATAAGGGATGATCTGGTTATCCGCGAGGTTCGGAAAGCGGATGGATTGCATTATGTCATCAAGGATCCGATCACCGGGGCTTTTTTTGAGGTCCGGGAGCCGGAGTACTTTATTATCAGGAACTTCGACGGGGCCAAATCCTTTGCGCAAATTGTGCGCGAATTCAAGGATCGCTTTCAGCTGGAAACCGATGAGAAGGCGATTGCCGGATTTGTCGAAAAGCTTCAGCATCTATGTTTTCTGGATAATGATCTCGCCCGCAGGGAACTGATTCGCAGACAGCGTGAGGCCACTATCGACCGCAAAAAAACACTTTTGGGGCGCCTGGTGTGGTTCAAGTTGAAGGCGTTTGATCCGGGCCGGCTGTTTGATCGGCTGATAAAGCATGTCCGTTTCTTTTTTACCGGGACATTTGTCTGGCTGGCGCTGCTGTTGATCGTGCTGGCGAGCCTGGTGACGCTGATGAATATTCGGGAGATAACGGTCGGCATTGCCGGTCTGATCAGTGTCAGGGGAATAGCAATCCTGTATGTTTCAACGGCGGTGGTTATTCTTTTGCATGAATTCGCTCACGGGCTTACCTGCAAGTATTTTGGCGGTGACGTGCGCGATATCGGCTTCCTTTTAATGTATTTCCAGCCTTGTTTTTACTGCAATGTCAGTGACGCCTGGCTTTTCCCTCGCAAATCACAGCGAATCTGGGTGTCCTTTTCGGGCGGGTTTTTTCAGTTGTTTCTCTGGTCGGTTTCGGTGTTTGTCTGGCGTGTGACCCAGACCGACACGATTATCAGTCAGGTTGCGATTGCGGTAATGTCTTTTTCCGGGATCGCGTCGTTGTTCAACTTCAATCCGCTCCTTCGTTTCGACGGTTATTACATGCTCAGTGACTTTGTGGAAATCCCCAATCTGCGCACGAAAGCGGCCGGATACTGGCGGGCGCTTTTGAAGGGTGTGTTTCTCTCGGCGCGGGCGGAGTTGCCGGAATACAGGCCGCGAGAGAAGCGAATTTTCTTTTATTATGGCATTTTTTCATTCATTTATGTTGTTTTCATTTTAGGTTATTTCTTTTATATAGTTGGATGCTTTTTGGTTGACCAGCTCGGCGGCACCGGCGCTGTCATATTTGCCGCCATTCTGGTTTTCCTGTTCAGGAATATAATTGTGGATACTACGCGGGGAATCGCGGCCTTTGTCAGGGCACGGTCGGAGTTTTTCCGAAGGCGAATCACGCTTTCGGTAATTCTCCTGGTTATTGTTCTGGCCGTCCTGATCGCCGCTTTTGGATCCCGGCAATTGCGGGTAAAAGGGGAGCTCGAACTGGAACCATCGCGGGTGTTGGTGCTCAAATATTCCAGCTTTGGATATGTGGAGTTGATCCGGCAGGACAACACCGGCAGCAACCCGGGAACGCGGCGCGATGTCAACGTTTTTGGCGGTGATTATAACACCACCCGCCTGATTCCGCTTGTCGCTCCGGGGGAGAGCATTGTCGCCGATCAGGTAATCGCACGGCTGGTCAATGCTGAGACCGACCAGATGATCAGTCAGTATGCCGCGATGCTGACCAAGGAGCAGGAAGAGCTGGCGTTGCTGATTAAAGGGCCCCGCAACGAAGAGATAGAAGAAGCGCGAAACAATGTTACCGAGCTGGAAGCGCAGCTTGACGCTTCCGGCCGGGAACTGCAGCGAAAGCGGCAGATGTATCAAAAGGAGTTAATTGCCAGACAATTAATGGAGGACGCCTATACCGATTCGGTAATCTGGCAGGCGCGCCTGGAATCCGCCCGCAACCGGTTGCATATCCTTCTGGCAGGAACCCGCCCCGAAGAAATAAAAGCCAAGAAGGCAGAAATCGAACGCCTTACTGGTCTGATTGATTTCCACACCGGCCGCCAGGAGTTTAATGAAATTAAGTCCACTGTGAACGGTATGGTGCTGGCGGTTGACACCGGCGAAGTGGCCTGCGAAATAGCCAGCGTCGATACTCTGGTAGCTTTAATCTCGCTGTCGGAAAAGGACCTGGCCGACATTGATATCGAGCAAAAGGTGAAATTTAAGGCTCGCAGCTATCCGTCGCTGTCGTTTTTTGGAACGGTTTTCCGTATCGACCGCAAGGTGATAACCGGCCGCGATGGGCGGCGGGTAATTCGTGTTTTTTGTCTGGTGTCCAATCCGGAACATCTTCTCAAGCCGGGCATGACCGGGATTGCCAATATATACTGCGGTAAACGCTCAATCAGTTATCTGGTTTACCGCAAGTTCTTCCGAACCATCCGCACCGAGTTCTGGGATTGGTTCGACTGGTCATGAACCGGGATGTCCTTCCGAGGCCTGCTTGCAAGACATCTACCCCTTGACTTAGCGCGAAATGAGTCGTATTCTTCAATCTCATATTGAGCTGACCTGGATTGATTGATGGGTATGAACTTAACAGCGGAGCTTTCCGCCAAGGGGTACTGGCCGGCAGTGGCTCTGGAGTATTTTTCTGCTGGCAAATACTCGAAGGCGGTGGCGCTTTGCTCTCTGCGGCTTAAACAGGGAGCCGAAATAGTCTCCGGGCGCCTTATTCTGGCCCGGGCGCTTTATCATTCGGGACAGCAAGAATCAGCTGAGGACGAATTTTATAAAGTGCTTCGCCGGGATCCCGAAAATCCGGTGGCTCTAAAATATCTGGGTGATATAAAATTCGCGCAGGGTGATGAAGCGACGGCTTTTTCATATTACGGCAGGATTCTGGAGATTGAACCCCGCTGCTCCGGCCTGACCTGTCCTGTGGTGAAACAACCGGGGGAGGTAACCAAAATCTTAAGCCTGAAACGGGGTGAAGAGAAAAGCTCCACCACTCATCAGCAACTGCGAGAACTGCCGTTGCGAACCGAGACCGCTGGCGATTTGCTCCTGGCGCAGGGACATCCTCGACTTGCCCTGGTGATTTTTCGCGAACTGGCCGAGAAGACCGGCAGTCCCCGCATTGCGGAAAAAGCTGAAAAATTACAGGCGACGATAAAGAACGGGAGAGAATAATCATGCATCGAGATCGTATCAGGAAGATTCAGGCTTTTCTGAAAGGGGAGAACCTTGATGGCCTGATCGTTAATCGATTGGCCAGTATTCGATATTTGTGCGGGTTCACCGGCTCTGCGGGGATCATGCTGATCCAGCCCCAAAAGGCCTGGTTTCTTACTGATTTCCGATATAAGGAGCAATCCCGAAAGCAGGTCAGGGGTGCGAAGACGGTAATCACCAAGGGTGACACAATCACGGAGCTGAAGAAATTCAAGCAATTCCGCGGGAAAAATCTCCGTTATGGATTTGAGTCAGACTATCTGCTGGTGAATGATTTGACCCGACTGAAAGCAGGCTTTCCGGGCTCGATTCTTGTTTCTACTGTCGACGCTATCGAGCAATTCTCGGTAATCAAGGATAAAAGCGAGATCGCGAATATTCAATCGGCGGTGGATATCAGCGATACTGCATTTGAACGGATTCTGGGCATTCTCAAGCCGGGCATACGGGAAATAGAAGTGGCCGCCGAGCTGGAATATCAGATGAAAATGCTCGGCTCCGAAAAGCCCGGCTTTGAGACCATTGTCGCGTCGGGGTATCGCTCGGCGCTTCCGCATGGCGTCGCCTCGGTCAAAAAGATCGCCCGGGGAGACTTCGTGATCTTTGATTTCGGCGCCACGTGTAACGGCTATGTTTCCGACATAACCCGGACGGTTGTCATTGGCAAAGCCACCGCCCGCCAGAAAAAGATTTACAATGTTGTCCTGAGAGCGCAGCGAGCGGCGATCCGGAAAGTAAAGGCCGGGATTGACGGGCGGGTCGTCGACGCCGCCGCCAGAAGAATAATCGATAAGGCCGGATATAAAAAGCACTTTGGCCACGGAACCGGACACGGTATCGGGCTGTTTGTTCATAGCAAACCCCGCATGGGCACGACAAGCACCGATGTTCTTCGCAGGGGCATGGTGGTCACGGTCGAGCCGGGAGTCTACCTGCCCGGATGGGGTGGAGTAAGGATTGAAGATGATGTCGTGGTGACTTTGACCGGTTGCCGGGTTCTCAATCGAGCACCAAAAAACCTATTGGAACTGTAAATTGAATTTGTTATCTTCTTAGGTCAAATCTGCCCGAAGAGGCCAGGAATGAATGAAAAGACGATTAAGCGTTTAATAAAGCTGGTTGAGGAATCCAGGGTTGATCAGCTCGAGGTTTCCAGCTGGGGCCGCAAGGTGAAGATTACCCGCCGGTTACCGGCTGAAAGCAACGGTCATTCCGACCAGCAAGCTATCACAATTGCCGCCGCGGCGGCGCCGCCCGTAACGGCGCCCATGCCGCAACCTACCCCGTCAGTGGAGTCGCCCGCCTCAGATGCCGACAAGGACTATATAGAAATCAAGTCGCCAATGGTGGGTACCTTTTATGCCGCACCCGCTCCTGACACCCCGCCATATGTTACCCTCGGCGATAGCATCACGGTGGGTCAGGTAATCTGCATTGTGGAGGCGATGAAACTGATGAATGAGATCGAGTCTGAAGTGACCGGCAGATTAGTCAAGGTAATGGCTGAAAACGCTCAGCCGGTCGAATTTGGACAGGTTCTCTTCTTAATTGATCCGAAAGGATAGAAGTTCGGGGAGGTTGGCAGTATGAATTTGAAGCAGATGCTGGTTGAGATGCTCAATCGCAAGGCATCCGACCTTCATATCCGTGTCGGCATCCGTCCGCATATTCGCGTCAATGGACATCTGGAACAACTTTCTGCCGATCCGGTCAACATTGATGAGATGGAAGATATTGTCGGGCAGATTCTCAACGAAAATCAACGCGAACGCTTCCGGAAGAAAAACGAAATGGATCTGGCGCTTTCGGTGGCCAAGCTGGGTCGCTTTCGCATCAACCTCTTCCGTCAGCGCGGAACAACGGGTATTGCCCTTCGTGCTGTCAATACCGTCGTGCCCAGCTTTGAAGAATTGAATCTGCCAGTGGTGATTAAGGACCTGGCGATGGAAAAACGCGGGCTAATTTGTGTCACGGGGACTACCGGGTCGGGCAAGTCGACAACACTGGCGGCAATGACTGAACATATGAATTCCACCCGGGTCGACAATATTTTGACCGTTGAGGACCCGATTGAGTACATCTATCGAGACAAGAAGTGTATTATCGGCCAGCGTGAGGTCGGCGCCGACACCGAGACTTTTTCCGCGGCACTTCGACATGCGTTACGGCAGGATCCGGATATCATCATGATCGGTGAAATTCGGGATCAGGAGACAATGTCGATCGCTCTTACCGCGGCCGATACCGGTCACCTGGTGCTGACCACGCTGCACACTCTCAATGCTCTGGAAACCATTACGCGAATCGTATCATTCTTCCCGCCGCACCAGCATCAGCAGATCAGACTTTTGCTGGCGGGAACCCTGAAGGCGATTATCGGACAGCGGCTGCTGGCCCGCTATGATTTTCCGGGACGGGTCCCGGCCCTGGAAATACTCATCAACACTGCTGCCATTAGGGATGCAATTGTGGATCCGGATAAAATAACGAGTATTCCTGACCTAATTCAGGATGGGGGTCAGTACGGAATGCGTTCATTTGATCAGTCGATTATGGAACTGCACCGACTGGGAATGATATCATTCGAAGAAGCCATGAATCATTGCTCCAACCGCGATGACTTTGACCTGCGCGTTAAAGGAATCACCGGTGCGGCAGATCGCTGGAAGGCGGAAGAGCAGCAGGAACAGAGCGATTTTCAGAAGTACTGATGGATAATTGAGAATAGGATTGAGGTCGCAAGACGAATAGGATATCGGTTGTTTACCAAAATTCTTATCGCTAACCGGGGCGAAATCGCGCTCCGTGTTATCCGTGCCTGCCGGGAACTCGGCATCAGAACGGTCGCCGTCTACAGCGAGGCGGACCGCGCCGCGCTCCACGTTCGCTTCGCCGATGAAGATGTTTGTATCGGCCCGGGCCCGGCGGCGGCCAGCTATCTCGATGCGAAACGTATCATTGCCGCGGCAGAAGTCACCAATGCCGGTGCCATTCATCCCGGCTATGGATTTCTGGCGGAAAACGCCGAGTTCGCCGAAATCTGTGAATCATGCGGCATTGACTTCATTGGTCCAAAGCCCGACATGATTCGCCGGATGGGGGATAAGGGCGTCGCCAAGCAAGTGATGAAAAGCGCGGGGATCCCGGTTATTCCCGGTTCTGACGGGGTGGTCGGTACCCTGGATGAAGCGCGTTCCATCGCCTTTGAAATTGGATATCCGGTTTTAATCAAGGCGGTGGCCGGCGGGGGCGGGCGTGGAATGCGCTGGTGCAACGACGAATCTGAGCTAAAATCAGCCTTCATGATCGCCCGCTCCGAGGCAGATGTTGCCTTTAATAATCCTGATGTCTATATCGAAAAAGTGATTCTTGACCCGCATCATGTCGAGATCCAGTTGCTGGGTGACAGTTTTGGAAATATCATTCATCTCGCGGAGCGTGATTGTACTATCCAGAGGCGGCATCAAAAACTGGTCGAAGAATGTCCCTCTCCGATTGTAACGCCCGAATTGCGTTCCGAGATGGGCAAAACTGCCATTGTCGGCGCCTCCACCATCAGGTATCTCGGAGCGGGGACGATGGAGTTTCTGGTCGACCGCGACCACAATTTCTATTTCATGGAAATGAATACTCGGATCCAGGTTGAGCACCCGATTACCGAAGAGGCGACTGACATTGATCTGGTTAAAGAGCAAATCCGAGTGGCCGCCGGCGAAAAACTCCGCTACCGCCAGGAGGACGTGATTCTCAACTGGCACAGCATTGAATGTCGGATCAACGCTGAGGATACTGAAAACGATTTCCGCCCCACTCCCGGCGAGATCACCTCATTCCATGTCCCTGGCGGACACGGTGTCCGGGTCGATACGGCGGCATATGCGAGATATGTTATTCCCCCGTTTTATGATTCAATGATTGCCAAGCTGATTGTCCGGGCACCGTCCCGGCTGGAAGCGATTGAGAAGATAAAATTCGCCCTTGAGGAATTTATTGTAGAGGGCGTCCCGACAACAATAGACTATCATAAAAAGATCTTAAACCACCCTGACTTTGTTTCCGGCAATTTTGACACCTCCTTTATTCAACGGATGACTGAGGGTCGTGACAGGGAAACACCGGAAACGACAGCAAGCACTGATGATAAAAAACCCGGGAGGTAGTTTTGGATATCCCAGCAGATATCAAATATTCTGAAGAGCACGAATGGGTTGGCGTTGAGGGCAACATCGCCGCCATCGGCATTACCGACTATGCCCAGAGTGAACTGGGCGACATCGTCTTCGTTGAATTGCCGGAAGTCGGCGCCGAGGTGACGGCGATGAAGCAGTTCGGGACCATTGAGGCCGTCAAAACGGTTTCCGACCTGTATTCCCCCCTGTCCGGAAAGATCGTTGAAGTCAACAATGCCCTGGAGGATGATCCAACGGTCATCAATCGAAGCCCGTACGGTGACGGCTGGATTATCAAAATCGAGATGAGCGACCCGGGGGAGCTGGACAGGTTGTTGCCCGCCGAGGAGTATCAGAAATTGGTTGAATAGGATAGTGACTGAAGATGGTGTATATTCCGAATACCGATGCTGACCGGCGAAAAATGCTGGATAGAATCGGAGTCACTTCCTTTGATGAACTGCTTACGCCAATTCCGGAAAATCTTCGTCTGAAAGAGACGATCAGTCTCCCCGAACCACTTTCCGAACTGGAACTTTTGCGACAAATCGAACACCTATCCCGGAAAAACCGGTCAGATCTGGTTATTTTTGCCGGAGGTGGTGTGTACGATCACTTTATCCCGGCTGTCGTCAGCCAGATAATCGGACGCCCGGAATTCGCGACTGCATACACGCCGTATCAGGCGGAAGTGGCTCAGGGAACACTGCAAGTTATTTATGAATATCAGACTCATATCTGTCGCCTGACCGGTATGGACGTGGCCAATGCCTCAATGTATGACGGGGCCTCAGCGGCTGCCGAAGCGGCGCGCCTTTCAATGGCGAAAACCGGGCGCAACAAGATTGTCATCTCCGAAACCGTCAGTCCGCTTTATCGAGAAGTGACCGCGACATATCTTTCGGGACAGGAAACGGAGCTTATGGTAATTCCTCGTCGGGGAGGGAAAACCGATTTTGATCGAGTGGTCGATGCCGTTGATGACAGTGTTTCCTGCATCATCCTGGCACAGCCGAATTTCTTTGGTTTGCTGGAAGACATCGACCTTGCTGCAGAGTTGATTCACAGGGTCGGCGGACACCTGGTGCTGGCGGTCGACCCGATCGCCGCGGCGGTTCTCAGAACGCCTGCGGATTACGGCGCGGATATCGTTGTTGGCGAGGGCCAGCCTCTGGGGCTGCCGTTGAACTTCGGCGGCCCGCTGCTCGGTATCTTCGCTGTAAAAAAGGAATTGATCCGGCTTTTGCCGGGACGATTGGCGGGACGGACCGTTGATCTCGAGGGGAATACCGGATTTGTGCTAACCCTGCAGACCCGCGAGCAGCATATCCGTCGCGACAGGGCGACTTCGAATATTTGCACCAGCCAGGCGCTGTGCGCGACCGCGGCGACCGTTTACTTGTCACTTATGGGACGCCAGGGACTGAAGAAGGTAGCACTTCTGTCAATGGACAAAACGTACCGGTCGGTCCGCAAGATATGTAAAATCGACGGCTTTGAACCGTATTTTAAGGGTGATTTTGTAAGGGAAGTGGCCGTAAAGACCCCCGTGTCCGCAAAAGCACTGATTGAGAAAATGGTCGCCGAAAAGGCTATTCTGCCCGGCGTCAATCTGGGCCGTTTCTATGCCGACATGGACGACGGATTGCTGGTTGCGGCCACCGAGAAGCGAACCGAAGATGAAATTGACGCGATGATCAAAGCGCTGCAGGAGTATACGTCTGATGCCGTACTGTCCAAGGTGTAGAGAGACCTTTAGCGGTGATCTGAGCTCCTGCCCCCGGTGCGATTACGAGTTTGAAGGCAGCGAAGCAACACCGGACGGATCTGAAGATGGTTCCCCGTGGGTCCTCATTGCCCGGATCAATGACGCAACATCTGCAAACTTCGCCAAGGAAACGCTTCAATCATATGATATACCGGCAGTCCTGTTTTCGGAGTCGGGTTTTTTTGGTCAGGCCGGATTGAATCTGCCGCAGGCGTACGGGAAACAGACCGGGCAGTTTCAAGTCCATGTCCCGCGGACATACAAGGAAGAGGCTGAAGACATCCTGACGATGATACTTGGTGACAAGTGGGAAAAACCGGAATGAAAAGCGTCCGGAACACCATGGTAATGCCTGAAGGTAGAGAGCGAAAATGAAAACCAAAATATATATTAACTAACGGAGGAGTGATGGGACAGCAGACATTCAGAAAACGATTTCTCCTTTGGACGGTGATATCAATGGCGACGCTGATATTTGCCGCCGGTTGCGGTGAAAAAGAAACCGCGACGCCGACCGGAATTGCGTTTATTACCGAATATTCCCAGGCTCTTGACGCCGCCGCCCTAAAGGACCAGCCGGTTCTGATTGATTTCTATGCCAAGTGGTGCAAGTGGTGCAAGACCCTTGACACGATTACCTTTATCGATTCCGCAGTGATTGCCCTGTCGCAAAATATGGTCTTTGCAAAGATTGACGGGGAAGAGGACACGATTACCGCTCGGAAGTACGGCGTTCCGCAGTATCCGACACTCGTCCTGACAACAAGCGACGGCACTGAAATCGATCGAATCGGCGGCTATCTGGCCCCTGAGGAATTCCTTGAGACGATAGAAAATTACCTCAATGGCGTTGGTACTCTGGATTACTATCTGAATCTGCCGGATTCCGAGGTCACCATCGAAGCTACCTTTGCCATCGCCGAGAAATACGCCGACCGCGGCAAATATGAAGAGGCGGAGAGTTATTACCAGACAGTGATTGGAGAGGATCCGGATAATAATGACGGATTTACTGACGAAGCCATGATGGCGGTCGGCAATATCCTGCGCCGCAATGAAAAATACCCTGAAGCAATCGCTCAGTTTGCAGAGGTCATAAAGAAGTATGAGGGGGAGGAAGCTGCCGAGGACGCTGAGATCTGGACGGCAATTTGTTACCGGCAAAAGGGCGACACCGCGACGGCAATTGAGTATTTTGAGAACTTTGTCAAAAATCATCCTGAAAGCCCTGATACGACATATGCCTTAAGTCAGATTGAGAAACTGAAAAATCCGCCCCCACCGGAGGAGGACACCGAATAAGGAACCGCACCGAGGAAATGGCTGGAAAAAAAATACTGATTTATGAGAAATCGTCGCCGGGACTTGAAGGGTGTCCTCTGCCAGGTACTGCTATTCCCGAGAACGAACTCCTTGATTTGATTCCCGGGAAGCACCGGCGCGGCAGTGATGCGGCGCTTCCGGAGATTGCAGAAGGCGAGTTGATGCGGCATTATGTCGGTCTGTCGGTGAAAAACCACCATATTGACAGGGGATTCTATCCGCTCGGATCATGCACGATGAAATACAATCCCAAACTCAATGAGGTGGCCGCCTCATATCCTGGTTTTCTCAATCAGCATCCGTTGGCACCCTGTGACACCGCACCCGGCTCGCTTGAGATCATGTATGAGCTGACCGAATATCTCAAGGAAATCGCCGGTTATGATGATCTCTCCCTCCAGCCGGTCGCCGGGGCACAGGGTGAGCTTGTCGGACTGCTGATTATCAGGGCGTATTTCAAAGACCGGGGAGACACCCGCAAGAAAGTGTTGATCCCGGATTCCGCCCATGGTACCAATCCGGCATCGGTGAACCTGGCCGGTTATGAGTCGGTTCAGAT
>CP070796.1:1890620-1910154 GCA_020343475.1 Candidatus Zixiibacteriota bacterium | reverse complement strand
CAGCGGCCTGGCAGCGACAACTTTTTCGCACCGGGATCGACATCTTGTTTTGAAGTACCGCGCACCATATTTTTACCCGGGACTGCTGATCAGCCTGCTGAGCGTAGCCGGGGGATTATTTTTGCTTTTCAATCGGAAGTTCGGGAACCGACTTGAAGCGGTACTTAAGTAGGGTCCAGATCGCCTCCAGACCGTCATGCCAGCGGATTTTCTTCCCCTCGTAAAATTTGCGGGGCTGATATTGTATCGGAATTTCGTGAATCGTGATGTTGCTGCGACCGAGTTTGGCAACAACTTCGGGACAGAATTCGAACCGCCGGCATTCCAGGCGCATGGCCTTCATGATGTCGGTGCGGATCAGCTTGTAGCAGGTGGATTCGTCGGTAATGCCCACTCCATATAGCAGGTTGGCGATTGCGGTCAGCAGTTTTCCCCCCCAGAGGTAACGGCTGTATGATACTCCTGATTCGGGATTGCGGGTCCGCGATCCGAACACCGCCAGAGCGTCTTTTTGCTCCGCCACCTCGAGCATCCTGATTAAATCTCCCGGGTTGTATTCCAGATCACCGTCCTGTATGACGGTGTATTTTCCGACGGCGAGCGGCAGCCCGGCGACAACCGCGTTACCTTTACCGATGTTTCGCTTCTGGTCTAGGATGCGAACATTGGGTTGCGACGCAAATTCCTGGATTATTTTGCCGGTATGGTCGGTTGAACCGTTATTGATGATTATCAGTTGCAGCTCGAGATCCAGGTTCAGAACCATCGTGATGATTTCCCGCGCGGTTTTCTCCTCGTTATAGAGTGGCATTAAAACGGTCAGGCGCATAGTGCAATATACGTTTCGTTAACCGAAAGTCAATGGTCGATAAAGCCTTGCGTTGATCCAATACTGTCTTGACTTTTCCGCGTCTTTTTCGTATAGAGTAGCTTTGATATAACTCGGTGCAATATGATCAGATTCCCCGGTGGAGAAACACATTGATATTACGGTCTAGAAAGAGGCCCGGGGGGGGGTCTTTTTGTGTCACCGTTATTCTGGCGGTGTTGTTATGGTGGATTGTATTATTCTCTTATCCGCCGATGACCGCGGCTCAGGAAACCGGGTTTGGCACGGTTGTCGACCCGGATGAATACATTGTCAGGCCCGGTGACAAATTTCGTATCGATTTCTGGGATGGAGCATCCCCGACAATCAATGTCGAGGTCACGCCGGAAGGCTCAATCCTGATTACCGCCATGGGAAAGATTGAGGTTGCCAATCTATCCCTGGCCGCGGCAAAGGCCAGGCTAGATGACCTGATTAAGAAATATTACCCCGACACTGAATTTTCAGTGAGTCTCGAAGGAATCCGTTCGGCGAAGATCTTGGTTATTGGCGGGGTGCAAAATCCCGGACTGTACGAGGGATTCGTTTCACAGCAGGTTTCAGAGTTCATAGTCAAGGCTGGTGGTCTTGTCCCGGGAGCATCGTCCCGGAACATCATTCTCAATTGCAGGGGAAGAGACGACATTGTGGTCGATCTGCTGGAGTTCGAGCGGTTGGGTAAAATGAGCGCCAATCCTCGCATCTATGCTGGCGACGTGATCCGGGTCCCGCTTGTAACCGATTCCTCGATGTTTGTCCACATATCCGGTGCGGTCATTCGTCCGGGCGATTTTGAGTACCGTGGTGGAGATATACTGGGTACTATTTTAGACCTCGCTCTCGGACTGAATGGCCTTGAAGGTGATTCGGTGTATATTTATCGGAGTGTCGGCCCCGGAACGCGCCCGTTTCACGTTTCGGTGACGAATCGCGGATTCCCCATTGAGGCCGCTGATAAAATCATCGTTCCCCTTCGCTGTCCGGGCATTCCCCCCAATTTCTTTGCAATCACAGGAGAGATAGCGGTGCCGGGTCGCTATCCGTATCAGGATGATCTGAATCTGGAAGCTGCCTTACGGCTTGCAGGCGGGGAAACGGAGCAATCCGATATTTACTCGCTGGTTATTTACCGTCGCGCGGAATATCACCGGCCCCAGGAAGCGCAGCGACTGATTGCGCCCTCTGACCGGAACAATATTTCACTTGCGGGAGAACGGGTCCCGGTTTCTTTGGACGTTGCCGGGATACGCCCAGGCGGTTTTGCCAGTGTTGCCATTGCTCCCGGTGATTCGATTGTTGTCCCGCAAAAAACCGGATCGGTGAGCATTTTCGGCCATGTCAGGCGGCCGGGAGTGATTGACTTCGAGCGGCCGCTGCCGATTAGGGCGCTGGTTAAAAAAGTCGGCGGCTATGCCCCCGGCGCCGACAAGAAACGGGCCCAGGTGATACGCAAAGCAAGCGGGGCAATAATCACGCCCGGGACCAATATGCTGGTCTTTGATGGCGATGTCATCATCATACCTGAAGACAAGAATAAGAAAGGATTCTGGACCCGAATCAGGGACCTATCGTTATTCCTGGGAGGGTTGGGGGTAGTCTATCTGGCTGTAGACAATGCCGCTGATTAAGACTATGAACGAATATGAATTCAATCTCTGGAAGCTTCTCGAAATTATTGCCCTGAGAGTCAGGTTTGTCGCGACAATTGTGTTGCTGGCGACTGCAATCTCGGTGGTGGTGGCTTTCTTGCTGCCACGCTGGTATCAGGCCTCAACCCTGCTTTTGCCGCCAAAGGGAGCGACCTCCGGTCTCGGCCCGGCATCCAGCCTGGGCGATATGATTTCGTTGACCTCCGGGTTTGAACAGCCGGTGATGGCCACCCCGACCGATATTTATGCCCGAATCCTCGGAAGCAGGACGATGGCCGAACGGGTTATCGACGCAAACGATCTCCAGGAATATCTCAAGACGAATTCCGTTTCGAGAATCTTTGAGATTCTCAAAAAGCGGGCAACTTTCAAGACCACCGAAGAAGGACTACTGGAAATATTTTTTATTGACAGGGATCCTGAAAGGGCAGCGCAGTTAGCCAACTCCTATGCCGAAGAATTCGATAAACTCAATCAGGAGCTGTCGATCTCGCGGGCCCGGATCATCAGGGAGTTTATAGAGAAACGTCTGGGAGAGGTAGAACACAATCTTGACTCGGCCAGGCGGGAGTTGAAAGAATTCCAGCGCAATCATAAAGCAGTTGATCTTGACCGGCAGACGCAGCTGGCGATGGAATCAGCGGTCAGTTTGAAGGTGGCTCTGGCCGAAACGGAAATTGACTTGAATGTCAAGGAACAGACGCTCTCATCGACCCATCCGGAAGTTATCAGCCTGAAGCGCCGTATCAAAGAAATTAAGAGCCAGATCAGCAATCTTGAATTCGGTGGGCGCGACAGCTCGTATCTCAATCTGCCGGTATCCGAAGTGCCGGCATTGCAGATTCAATACGCCGACCTTACTGCCAGGGTCCGAGTTTCTGAGACGCTGTTTCGAATGCTTTCCGAGCAGTACGAACAGGCCAAGATTCAGGAAAAGATGACCACTCCGACAATCTATATTCTGGACCGGGCATATCCACCGGAGAAGCCTTTTCGGCCGAACAAGTCGTTGATTGCTCTTGCGACATTTGCCATCTCTCTGATATCGGCACTGTTTCTGGCGCTATTTTTCCATTATCTTGAGAGTCTCAAGCGCAAATCTCCTGACGATTTTAACCGCGCGAGTTTTTTCTTTTCAACCTTTCTGGGCTGGTTGCCCGGGGCGGGCAGATCAGCGAAGAAAAGATAGCCATACTGGAGTATAAGGGACATGAAGAATCTAGCCATAGTCGGTGTCGGTTACTGGGGCAAGAACCTGCTGCGCAATTATTTCACTCTAGCGTCCGGGCGGATGGTGCTGGCTTGTGACGCTGACGAGAAAAAGCTGAAAGCAGCCCGTGAGAATCATCCCGGTCTTGAAACGGTCACGACCTTTGCCGAGGTGCTGGAACGTGAAGATATCGGAGCGGTCGTGATTGCGACTCCTCCGGCGAACCATTATGAGCTGGCCATGGCTGCCGTGGAGTCCGGGCGGGATGTTTTTGTCGAAAAGCCTCTGGCCCTTTCGGTCACTGACGGGGAAAAGCTGGTCAAAAAAGCCGAAGAAATGAAGGCGATACTTATGGTCGGGCACATTATGGTATACCACCCCGCCACCCTTTTTCTTAAAAAGCTTTTGGCTGATGATATGCTTGGCAAAATTTATTATGTCTATTCAAATCGCGTTAATCTCGGCAAAGTGCGTCAGGTCGAGAACGCGCTGTGGTCGTTTGCCCCTCACGATATATCGATTATCCTGTATCTGCTGGAAAAGGACCCGGTCCGGGTTACCGCGACCGGGTCATCATATCTGCGCTCCGGTATCGAGGACGTCGCCTTTATCACGCTGCACTTCGGCGACGGGACGATGGCGCATCTTCACGTCAGCTGGCTCGACCCCCATAAAATTCGGAAACTGACACTGGTCGGTTCGAAAAAAATGGTGGTTTTCGATGATGTCGCGGTATCCGAGAAAATCACGATATATGACAAGGGAGTCGATCAAAAACAGGACTACAGCACCTATGGTGAGTATCTGACACTCCGGACCGGGGATATTTTAATGCCCAAAGTCCCATCCGGCGAGCCGTTGGCCGAAGAATGCAAGCACTTCCTGGAAGCTCTGGAAAACCGGGTAACGCCCCGTTCCGACGGCCATGAGGGATTGCGGGTATTGCGCGTCCTGAATGCCGCGCAGAAATCTATTGATGCCGGGGGAGCGCCGGTGAACCTTTTATAGCCAGTTGAGGACACAATGTCGAATTCGATGATTCATCAGTCAGCCGAAATCGGGGAGGGGACCGGTTATGGCAACTTCTGCGTGTTTGGCAGGGACGTCGTTATTGGAAAGGAGTGCGTCATCGGCAACGGCGTCATTATTCACGACGGCGCTGTGATTGGTGACAATGTCAGAATCGACGATGGTGCCGTGATCGGCAAGTCGCTGATGAGGGCGGCCAATTCTGCCGTGACCAGGGAGCAGGAACTGCCGCCTCCGGTTATTGGGTCGGACTGCATCATCGGGACCAACGTGGTCGTTTACCGGGGGTGCGAAATAGGGCAGAAGGTGCTGATTGCCGATCTTTCGACGGTGCGTGAGAACGTCACCGTCGGTGATTTTACGATAATCGGCCGGGGCGTAGCGATCGAAAATTACTGCAAAATCGGGCGGTACTGCAAGCTGGAAACCAATGTTTACATCACAGCCTATTACGAATTGGAGGACCGGGTGTTTGTCGCTCCCTGCGCGGCGACCTCGAACGACAACTTCGTCGGACGAACCGAAGAACGGTTCAAGCATTTCAAGGGCGTGACGGTCAGGCGGGGCGGACGAATCGGAGTCAACGCGACCATCCTGCCGGGCAGGACGGTCGGGGCCGACGGCCTGGTCGGCGCCGGGGCCGTGATGACCTCGGATTGCCCCCCGGGGAAAATTGTCGTCGGCATGCCGGCGGAAGTATTGCGCGATGTTCCCGAAGAACAACTGCTGGATAATCAGGGCTGGGAGGAGTAAAGGAGAGAAAGATGGCAGTTCCGTTATTGGATTTGAAACGGCAGTATTTGCCGATAAAAGAGCGGCTTGATGCTGCCGTCCTGAAAGTCTTCGATCACGGCCGGTTCATTCTCGGTCCGGAGGTGTCGGAACTTGAGGCCAAGGTATCGGCATTAAGCGGATCCAGGTATGCCGTCGGAGTTGCATCCGGAACCGATGCTTTGCTGCTATCGCTTAGGGCGGCCGGGGTCGGCGAGGGTGATGAGGTTATCGTTCCGGATTATTCCTTTTTCGCCTCGGCCGGAGTCATTTCGCGGCTGCATGCTACACCGATCTTCGTTGATATTGAAGAGGATACATACAACATTGATCCGTCGAAAATAGCAGCGGCGATAACTCCTAAGACCAGAGCGATTATGCCGGTCCATTTGTTCGGTCAAGCAGCCGATATGGATCTCATCACGGAAATTGCCGGAAAACACAACCTGGTTGTTGTCGAAGACGCTGCCCAGGCAATTGGAGCTGCATACAAAGGCAGGAAAGCCGGCTCTATGGGTGATTTTGGCTGTTTTTCCTTTTTTCCATCGAAGAATCTTGGTTGTGCCGGTGACGGCGGTATGGTCGTGGTCAACAGCGAGGAGTATAATGAACGCCTGCGGATGCTTCGTGTCCACGGCTGGAAGAAAAAGTATTATCCAGAAATCGTCGGTTATAACTCCCGCCTGGCGACGGTGCAGGCCGCGGTGCTGAATGTTAAGATTGATTACCTGCACGATTGGACCGAAGGCCGGCGTGCCAACGCCGCCAGGTATGACGAAGCGTTCACGGGCACGGAGATTAAGACTCCGGTGGTGAAAGACTATGTTTATCATATTTACAATCAGTACACCATCGCGGTAAGGAACCGCGATGAGTTACTGACCGCTCTCAAGGAGAAAGAGATTGGGCACGATGTTTATTACCCAATCCCATTCCATCTTTTGCCTTGCTATGACGATTCGGGGTATGCCAAGGGTGATTTTCCCGTTAGCGAGAAGGCTGCCGCAAGTGTGGTTTCAATCCCGATCTTTCCGGAGTTGACCCGGCAGGAGCAGGACGAAGTGATCGAGGTCGTGAAATCGGTTTCCGGGTGAATTTGATATGATGTGATTGAGCGGCTCATTGTGCTGGTGGGCCGCTTTTTGTTACCATGGCTAAAAAAAAACCGCTGATTTTATCACTTGTGGGCGCTCGGCCGCAATTTATCAAAGTCGCTCCTCTGGCAGGCGTCATTTCTCGCAGATTTCTCCATCATATTATCCATACCGGTCAGCATTATGATTTGATGATGTCGGAGGTGTTTTTCCGCGAACTTGCCATTCCCGGAGTGGCAAGAAATCTCGGAGTTGGCTCCGGACATCATGCTGAAATGACCGCCAAAATCATGCTTCGTTTTGAGAAACTGCTGCTTCGGCAGAAGCCTGATCTGGTGCTGGTGTACGGGGATACCAACAGCACAATTGCCGGAGCGCTGACCGCTGCGAAGATGAATATCCCGGTCGGCCATGTCGAAGCGGGATTGCGCGCGTTCCGGAGGAATATGCCTGAAGAAATCAACCGGGTGCTGACCGACCATGTTTCGTCGTTGCTTTTTTGCCCGACTGCACAGGCGGTTAAAAATCTCAGGAAGGAGGGAATAATCCGGGGAATCGTCCGCTGCGGCGATCTGATGTATGAACTGATCGAGGATAGCCGAAGGCGCATTCTGACTAATCGGCGGATTCTCAACCGGTATGGCCTGGTCGAACGGGAGTATCTATTGCTGACTTTGCACCGTGCCGAAACCGTCGATTACCGGGAGAAGCTTGCGGGTCTCGTCGACATTATTTCCCGGTTGCCGATCCCCGTAATATTCCCCGTACATCCCCGGGCTCTTAAGAATCTGCGTCGTTTCCGCCAGTTGAAGAGGCTGCTGGATAGTCCCGGGGTGCAGCTTATAGACCCGCTTTCCTATCTTGATAATTTGTCTCTTATTGCAAGAGCCCGTGCCGTCCTGACCGATTCGGGCGGAATGCAAAAGGAATCGGTATTTCTGGGAATCCCGTGTCTGACGCTTCGTGAGGAAACCGAATGGCCCGAAACCCTCCGCCGCGGCAACCGGCTGGTGGGATTATCCGAGCGCAAAATCATGGCGGCGTTAAGTGCGGCCGGACATTCGACCCGGCGGATATCGTGCAGGATTAGAGGACAAAAACCCTCGACAATAATCATCGAGTCTCTCCTGAAATTTCTGAAAGGCCGCTAACGTGAGCCGGGTCTTTTTAAAGCAGGGAATCAAGCAGGCATCCATCCTGATCGCGGTGGCGACGATTTCGTCGCAGATGTTGGCCGTTATTCGGGAAGCCATTATAGCAGGTTTTTTCGGCACCAGCGCCGAATACGATATCCTGTTGGTGGCACTTGCGATCCCCATCATGATAGGCGGTATCTTCTTTCTGGCCATTCCTTCGGCCGGTATTCCTTACCTTCAGGAACAGCAGGCACCCTTTTCGAGGGGGAAGATATTCGGCACATCATTTTTCGGCATTAACAGCCTGCTGATTCTGATCGTCTCGCTGGCGACTTTTCTGGTCCTGCCGGTTTTTCGCGGGCTCCTTACCTCCGGGATGGATGCCGGCAGCGCCGACTTGGTGATCCGGTACGGGCGAGTCTTCTGCCTGCTGATTCCCTTCCGAGCTTACGAGGCGCTGTTTCGGGCGCTGTTACATATCAAACATCATTTTCTTTTCCCTGCGATAACCATCCTCGGCTTTAATACTGTCGCCATTACCATTCTGTTAATCCTTTTCCCATCGCTGGGTTCGACGGCATTTGTAATGGCCTGGCTGGCAGGTTCGCTGGTGCAGACACTTCTGGTTGCCATTCCGGCTTACCTTATTTACGGCCACGAAAAGCCCGCACATGGAGATACTCCCTTCAATCGGAGCGGTTATGTTCGGTATCTCGGGGTGATCGTCCTGATTGAGTCGGTGGGATTGCTGGTGGATCCTTTCGACCGTTTTCTCTGCGGCATTTATCTTGATGCAGGGTATGTCTCGGCGGCGCATTACGCCAATATCGTAAATTTGGTGCCGGTGCGGATTTTTATGCATTCGATGGCAACCGCTCTATTCCCATCACTTTCGGAAAGGGCCGCCCGGAAGGATGGCGCCGGGCTGGCGGGATTGTATCACAAGTCAATTGCTCTGGGTATCATGCTGATCATTCCGGTCTCGGTGTTCTTTCTCCTGTTCAGGCAGGAGATTGTATGGATTCTCTTCGAGCGAGGTGCTTTTGTGACGCGATCACGGATTATAACGGTCGAGGTGCTGACGTATTATCTGGCGGGGATGTTTTTCAGTTCGATGTTTTTCATTCAGACCCGGGTTTTTTACGCGTTGAAAGCCTGGCGAATGCTTTTTATCGGCCGTCCGCTTACATTGGGAGTGAAAATTGTAATCGGGCTGCTGCTGATCAGATCCGACTGGGCGGCGGCTATTGGCGGCGGGACTATGGCGATGTTTGTCGTCTCCTTTATTCTATTTGAAATGTACCTGGTTACCAGGGCCCGGCTTGTATACTCCCCTGCGGATTGGCGGCTGATCGGGAAAGCAGTGATTGGAGCTGCCGTTGCCATTGCGCTGTTTATTCCGGTTGATACCCTTGCCGGGGATTTAATCGGAATCGGTCGAATTCCGGTGATGATTGTCAGCGGCACGATTGGCTTCGGGGGACTGGCGGTAATGGATCAGATTCTCGGCGTCTCGGGCCTGAAGCTGGTAAATCCTCGAAAAGCGTAATTGAAAGTAGTATTGATATCAGCCGTCGAAAAACTGCCATCTCAGTTTTGCCGGGAGTGTTCGCAGCCCGTTGAGCGGATTGCGCAAATACCTCTCCCAGCGGCTGCGATACTCCCCGAAGATTTCGCTTCCTGTCAACCGGTGCATCACAGTAAGCTGATCGATGTGCAGGTGATGATAATGTATGGTGGCGGGATTTTTAGCACCGTCGGAGATATGGTACAACGACCAGTAGCCGAGATCATAACGCGGCAACCAGGCCATAAGGGTTCTCACCCCGGTGTCATAAAGCTCGCGGGCGGCGGGGTTGTCTGCAAATCGTACCAGATCATACAACCCCCACAGTGAGTAGATGAATCCGTTGAGGACGTGTTTAAACGGGTAAACCGGATATTCCTCGTAAAAGGCCCGACCCTCGTGGTAGCTGGTCACGCCGCCGTCGCGGATTTCCTCATGAAACGGCCTCAGCGCCTTAACGGCGCAGGTTAGATAAGGTTCATTCCGGGTGAGCCGATACGCTCGAATCAGACACGAGATCCCCAGTCCCTGTGACATAGCCGAGGGAAACGGCGGCTTCAGCCTGAAACGTTTCATGGCCAGTGGTGACTGCCAGGCACCACGGTCATCCTGATCACGGGCAAACCAGTCGGCTGCGCGAAGAAATGCCTTGCGATGTTTCTCATCGCCGCTTCTTCGGTGCAGATGAAAATGCCCCAGCGCCCAGAATGCTATATGGACTGGTAAATGCACGTTTTCTTCTTTGCCGGCGTACAGCGGAACGCCGTTGTCATCGAACGGTCCGGCGTAATTGGCCCGCCTGGACTGATCAAGATAATAAGCTTGCATATCCTCCGGATCATACGAAATTGGCGCCAGAGTGTGATAGTAGCTGGTTGATTTTAAACCAACGTATTCCAGAAGGTTGGCCAGCTTGTCTTTAAGGTGTCGCATAATTGGTGCAATCAGTTTAGATTTCCGCCGCTTGTCAAGCGTATTCTGGGGCCAGGGCCTGACCGACCCGGTCGATCCGCATGGGTCGCCGCACAGGAAAAGTCGCAAATCCTGTTGACATTTCATCTTCAGCCCCTTTTTTCTCTGAAAGGATGACGGCGCGAACGGAAACCGCCGTCGCCGCATAAACAGGGCCGGGGATCAAGTAATGAGGACGCTGAAAATTAAATGATCGACACGATGCCTTACACACCGACCGGCATTTCCTGGAGCAGGTACCGGCTGGTGTCAATCCTTATGACAGTTTTCGGATTGGTTCCGGTGGTCGTCTTTCTGGCGATCGGAAGACAAGCCTTTGCCCTGGCGTACCTCGCGATCGGGGCTTCGTTTCTGATACTTACCGCGCCCCGCTACGGTTTTTATCTGTTCATGGCAGCCAATTACGTCTATGCGCCGTTTTATACGCGGTTTTTTGCCATTCATCCCGGGGACGTGTGCGCCTTACTATTTATTGGTGCCGTGGTAATCTCGTGGATTTTCCGCCACTCATCCCGGATTGGTAAAACGTGCTTTGATTTTCCCCTGATGGCGTTGGTTGCCGCAACCGTCATTTCCGGCATATTTGCCTTTTCCCCGGAACTATCTCTGGTGCCGATCGGAAGAATCATATTTATCTATCTGGCATATCGTGGCATATACACTTTTTCCGAAAGCTACGATCCGGCCCGGATGGTTAGGTTTATGATTCATTTGCATGCCTTTGTTTCGCTGGGGCATACTATTCTCTTCTTTGGCCGGGGTGGTGCGTGGCGGATTTTTGGCGTTACCGGTGTCGGCTTTGAAACCTTTTCATTGGTTCTGGTGCCGTTGACACTGGCCCATGCTATCTGGGCCCGGACGGCACGACAGCAACTTAAATATACCGGATTCTTTCTGGTCGGTCTGCTTGCGGCGCTGGCCACCATGTCGCGCGGCCCAGTCATGACCATCGCTATTGCATGTCCAATCCTGCTGGCGGTTTCATATTACAAGGCGCGAAAATTGAACCATGCTCGGGCCACCGGATATGTCAGTAGATTTGCGCTGGCAGTCGTTCCGATTCTGGTGTTTCTCCTGATCGGCACCAATGCTTATCAGTTACTGGGAACACGAATGGAGCAGCTGGTTGCGGAAAGGGCCACCGGGACAATTGAGACCAGGCTATCGCTGTGGAAGGCGGCTCTGGAAAGTTTCCGGCTCAGCCCTGTGACCGGAATCGGGATTGGCAATTACTGGCTTCTTGATGATCTTCTGCCACATTTGAAATTTGACCCGGTGCGGTTTATGGTCGCCGGCCTGTCATTTCATAATGTTTTTCTTCAATATTTATCCGAGACCGGTATCCTTGGCGTTTCGGCCCTGTTGTTTCTTGCCGGGAGCGTTTTTTCGGCGGGCCGACGGATTCTGGTTCGGGTTACGGACTTTGAGGATATGACGCTATCACTTTCAGTGTTCGTTTTTTCGTTTATTTTCTGTATCACCATCTTTTATATGCGGGTATGGACTTGGGGCCAGGAAGGATTCATTCTGGCCTTCAATCTGGCAATTCTGGCACGCTGGCATAAAACAACCTCCGATGGAGACATGACCGAAAGCTGATGGCGCATAAGGTTGTCATACTGGGCTATTCCTATTCGCGGCATACCTCCCGGTGGGCGCGGGCTATTCGCGACGAGGGGTACGATGTCACCGTAATTTCCTGCAGCGGTCAGCCAATCGACGGAGTCGAAACGATAATTTACGGCAAGGGGCCTGGCAGTGCCGGAGACTATTTTAGATATCTCCAGCGGGTCCAGATTAGGCTTCGGCAGCTCAAGCCGGATCTTATTCATGCCTTTCAGGCGACCGGCTACGGCCACTGGGGGGCAATCAGGGGACTCTGCCCGAAACTTCTAACCGCTCTGGGCTCGGACATCATGATCACCGCCCGGAAGAGTCTCTGGCATCGCTGGTATGTTGGCTCGATTGTAAAAAAATATGACCGTTTTACCTCTCCCAGCATCTTTCTCAGGAATACTATGGAGGCCATCTATCCCGCTGTCCGCGGCAGGATTGAGGTTGTGACGTTTGGCGTGGAAGTGCCTGACCGATACAAAGAACACCATGCCGTTACTCCGGTCAGACTGGTTTACATGAAGTTGCTGCGATCGATTTACGGACCCGATGTTCTTCTGCACGCCCTGGTGCAACTGAAAGCCGACCGCGTTCCGGTTCGGCTGGATATGTACGGCTACGGCCGGGAAACCGCAGGCCTGAAGAAGCTCACAAAGAAACTGGGTCTGGAATCAGTCGTGACCTTCCAGGGGTGGATTGACCAGGAACAGGTCATGGCACGCTATCTTGACTGCGATATTATGGTGATGCCGTCACGATCCGAATCATTCGGCGTCGCCGCCGCGGAGGCCTCGGCGGCGGGCCTGCCGGTGGTCGCCACGGCCGTCGGAGGTGTGCCGGAGGTCGTCCTGGATGGTGAGACCGGACTGCTGGTCCCCCCCGAAGATCCCCATCGGCTTGCAGATGCGATCCGCCGGCTGGCAGAGGATGTGGATATGCGCAGAAAATTCGGGGAAGCTGGCCGGGAATATGTGTCGGAGCATTTACAGTGGGACAAAAGTGTCAAACAAATGATGAACCTGTATCGCGAATTGCTTGACGGGGGAGAAAAAGGATGAAAGTCCCATTCTTCAGATTGAAATTTTCCCGGTCGGAACAGAAGGAAATCACCGGAGTGCTCAGGTCAGGCTGGGTGACAACCGGACCCAGGGTGCGGGAGTTCGAGGAGAAAATAAGGAAATTGGTCGGGACTCGTTACGCGGTGGGAGTATCTTCCGGAACGGCCGGTTTGCATCTGACCCTGGAATCTTTGCGGCTGAAGAAGGGGGATCAGGTGATTACCACCCCGTATACTATGGCCGCAACCGCTGAGGCGATCCTGTACTCCGGGGCAATGCCGGTTTTTGCCGATATTGATCCGGCCACGCTTACTATTGATCCTGCTCAGGTTAAAAAGAAGATCACCGGCCGCACCCGGGCAATTATGCCGGTCGATATAGCCGGTTATCCCTGCGATTATGACCGGCTGCACGAGGCGGTGAAAGATCTCAAAATCACACTTATTGCCGATGCCGCGCACTCCATCGGGGCACAGTACCGTGGAAAGCCGGTCGGTTCGTTGGCTGATGCCACCGTATTTTCATTTTACTCCACCAAGAATATCACTACCGGTGAAGGCGGGATGGTGGTGACAGATTCAAGGCGCTTGGCCGACACAGTGCGGCTGCTGTCGCTTCACGGTATGACCTCGTCCGGTTGGAAACGGCATTCCGGCGGAAGCTGGCGATACGATATCGCAGAGCTGGGATTCAAGTACAACCTCTCCGACCTGGCCGCGGCAATGGGCCTGGGACAACTGGCCCGGTTTGAAAAGATGCAGCGGAAGCGGAGCCGCCTTGCGGTGAGGTATCTTCGTCGCCTGAAAAAGCTGGCAGATTATATTGAGACTCCCGCTAGTGGCGGTGGCTTGTCGCATGCCTGGCACCTACTTATAGTGAAGATGACTCCGGGGCGCTGGCGAATTGGCCGCGACCGGCTCATTACTGAGCTGGAAAAGCGGGGAGTGGGGTGCGGCGTGCATTTTGTCCCGGTGTATCGATTCTCCTATTTCAAAAGGTCGCTGGGTATCCAAGCCGCGGATTTTCCGGCAAGTGAGGATAGTTTTAAGCGGGTTATCAGTCTGCCGCTGTTCCCGGATCTGGCCTTTGCCGAGGTCGATTATGTCTGCGATAACCTCGAAGCTCTGGTAAAACGATACGGCAGATAAAAAATCCCCCCGTTTATCTTGACATCGCCTCGAATATCTGTATGTTTGGCATTAATCTGTTTGCCTATTTCCGAAAATATTTCAACAAAAGGGCAGGTATTATGTCAAAAATGGGAAACCCTTTATTCTGTGTGCTATTTTTGATGCTATTGATGTCAAAAGGGAGCGTTGCAGGGCAGGTTTATTATCTTCCGCCTGAACAGGTATCGACATATCTCGATCAGGCCTTTCCTGATTCGAATTTTTATGATGAGCCAATGCTCTTGATCCGCTCCCTGGATGGCAGGAATGCCAGGGCAGTATTTCGTTTTGATTTTGGCGATTTCGTTCCGCCGCCCGGCGGCATTCTTGATTCCGCCATACTGGGTATCTATCTCTTCCGCGGGGCGGGAATCACCTTGTCACCGGTCAGCGAGGTGATACCGCTGATTGCTCCATTTGAAGCCGTCGAAGTGACCTGGAGTGCGCCATGGACGGAGCCCGGGGGTGATTTTAAGATTCACCCCGCTGCCGTTTCTGAGGTCAATTATGGCTCCGATAACTGGGCCACATGGGAAGTAACCGACCTTCTGAATCAGGCCTGGAATGAGGTTGTCTCCAACGGTTTTGTCTTGAAATTTCAGACCGAGAATCTACCGTCGCCGGGCATATTCTGCGACTTTTTAAGCGAGCGATGCGAATATAACGAACCATATTTGAAGCTGGTGTACAAGTTTCCGTCTGCCGTAGAATTGTCGGAAGCTGAAAATTCGAACGGCTGGGGTCTTGAGCAGAACTACCCAAATCCGTTTAATGGCACGACTACCTTTTTCTGCACCGTCAACCGCAGGCAACCGGTGGAAATAGCCATTTTTAATCTTCTGGGAGAAAAAGTCGCCGTTTTGCATGACGGTATCACCGCTCCCGGCACCTACGTGCTGGACTGGAATGCCGCAAGCGTGCAATCAGGAAACCTGCCGTCGGGAGTATACTTTTGCAGGATGAAAACCGACGGCGGGACGTCTGTTATCCGGCTGGCTTATCTGAAGTAACAGCTACACGCCGCAGGAGAATTTGGATACGGCCTGAATTCAGTTGACAGGGTGGTGTAATGCCGTTCCATCATGGGAACGTCAGAAAGCAAGGTGTCGGGTATCGGATCATCATCCTCATTGCGGTGTCCTCTCACGGAAATCGGGCTTCTGACAAAAGGTGATTGACACCGTTTTCGTCAGTTATTATCGGAAATGAGCTGAGTGATAGGGCGGACTATCCCGGACGGTTTGTTCCCTGTTGCAAGTAAATTAACTGCAAAGGTGGGATTTTATTCAAAGAACGATGCATATAATTAATAGAGTGCCAGGTATAAGATAGAGGGACGACGATTGCAAGACCGGTTGATGGCGGCCGGAGGGCGAAAACGGTATGTAATTCACGCCCACGCTCGGGTTCTGCTTGAAAAATCGGCTTCTTTTGCTTAAATTATGATGGTGATAGACTATGCCGGCTAACTTACCACCGAATTACTACGAACTGGAGCGGGAATTCAAGCGGGAGAAAAATCCGCAGGAGAAACTGCGTCTGGCCAGGGAATTGCTGGCGCTGATGCCCAAGCACAAGGGTACCGAAAAGCTCCAGGCCGACCTCAAGGCAAAAATCGCCAGGCTTCGGCGGCAAACCGAGGGGAAAGAACGCAGGCACGGTGCCCGTACCGCCGAGACTTTCGACCATATTGACCGGGAGGGGGCGGCGCAGGTAATATTTATCGGCCCTCCCAATTCCGGCAAATCATCGTTGCTTGATAGCCTGACCAACGCCAGCCCGCTGATCGGCGATTATCCTTATACCACGCGGGAGCCGCTGACCGGGATGATGGATTTCGAGACTATTCAGATCCAGCTTATTGACACTCCTCCCATATCGGAGGAGGTTCTCGAAAGTTTTGTATTGAATTTGATCCGCCAGGCCGATCTGGCGGTCCTGGTGGTCGACGTTTCAACCCCGGGCCTTGATAATCGGCTGAAAGTGGTGCGTGACCGGCTTGAAGAAAAGCGAATCCGACTGGTTCCAAAGGTTCTGGAAGAGCTCAAAGAACCGATTTTTATATACAAGAAGACCATTATTGCCGCGCATAAGTTCCTTGACGAAAATGGTGACGTGGGACTGGCGTGGTTGCGCGAGCAATATCCTGATTTCACAATTGCGCCAACCTCTATTCTCGACGACGAGGTGATGGCGGCATTTCGGGCGACCATCTTTCGCGCCCTGGAGATTATCCGGATTTATACCAAGCCGGTGGGCAAGGAGCCTGATTTTACAGATCCCATCATTTTGCCAATGGGGGGAACAGTTGAGGATGCGGGTCTGACGCTGCATAAGGATTTTGTTCGCCGACTCCAGTATGCCAAAGTATGGGGAAAGGGGAAGTTTGAAGGTCAGCGAGTCAAGAATAATTTTGTTCTTTCCGATGGAGATATTGTAGAGTTTCATATTTAGCAGGACATGGGGCCGAGAGATGTAAAAGCCTTTCTGGAATTCAGGAAACAAGCCGGGGACTTTATTGTTCCA
Source organism: Candidatus Zixiibacteriota bacterium (assembly GCA_020343475.1). GTDB lineage: Bacteria > Zixibacteria > MSB-5A5 > GN15 > PGXB01 > JAFGAL01. The sequence continues at coordinate 1,893,491 of CP070796.1, read as the reverse complement.
ATATAAAGGGCTTGACGGCTCGGAGAGATTTTGTTATAATTTAGATCTTTAACTTTCGGGCCCATAGCTCAGTTGGTTAGAGCAGCTGACTCATAATCAGCGGGTCCCAGGTTCGAGTCCTGGTGGGCCCAGAGATGATGTTTGAAAGCTTGATATGGGTTTTGGGCAATTAGCTCAGCTGGTTAGAGCGTTCGGTTCACATCCGAGAGGTCACTGGTTCGAATCCAGTATTGCCCATAAGACTAAGGTGAATATGACGCGATTATGTGACTCGGTCCGGCCCGGTAAATTGGGGGATAAGGGTCCGGGTGATCATACGATAACTCGGAAAGAAAAAATAGCGCAGTCTCAGGCGAAATTTGAGACTGCGTTTTTCTTTTAATAGCGCGAGGAGAATAGATGCAGGAAGATCTTGAGATGCTTTTGCAGCTGCAGGTGATAGATTACGACCTTGGCGAACTGGAGCGCTCCAAAGAATATATCCCGGATATGATGGAAAATCTCAAGCGGGAAATGGAGGAAATCGCCCGGCAGTTTGAGAACACCCGGCAGAGTCTTGCCGATTCCAGAGTGGCTCTGAAGGGTCTGGAACTGGATGTGAACTCGAAACAGGAAGAGCTTAAGAAGCTGCAGAACCAGATGATGGCCATCAAGACCAACAAGGAATATGACGCTTTGGTTTCCCAGATTGATAATGTTAAGGAGGCGATCAATGAAGGTGAAACCAGATTACTGGAGCTAATTGAGAAGATTGAAAAGCTTGAGCTTGAAATAAGCGATTTTGAGAAGAAGGCCAAAGAAATCCAGGACCAGAACGAAAAACAACTTACCATCCTGAAAGAAAAAATGGATTCAGTCGGGACGAAGGTGAGAATGAAGGAAGATGAACGCTCCAATATCACCGTCAGGATTCCCCGGCCGATTATGTCGACCTATGAACGCGTTCGAAAGAATCGCGGGGGAGCGGCGGTGGTGCCGGTCCGCAAACGGGCCTGCGGTGGTTGCTATAAGGCTCTTTCCCCGCATGTCATTCAGGAGATAAAGCGGCACAATCAGCTTATTACTTGTGACAACTGCGGCCGTATTCTTATCTGGCAGAACGGCGTGAGCGAATAGAAAATGAAACAGTTTTTCGATAAAGAAGGTCTGACCTTTGATGATGTTCTGTTAATGCCCGCTCGGTCCGAGGTGTTGCCCCGCGACGTGGACATTTCCACGCTATTGACGGCCGGTATTGGCATGAATATCCCGATTATTGCGGCGGCAATGGATACTGTGACGGAAAGCAAACTGGCGGTGGCACTTGCCCGTGAGGGCGGCATCGGCATTATTCACAAAAATCTGGCGCCGGATGTACAGGCGGCGGAGGTGGATAAGGTCAAGCGGTCAGAATCGGGCATGATTACTGATCCGATCACTTTGCCTCCCGATCAGCCGATTGGTGAGGCGCTGAAAGTAATGAAGCGGTTTTCCATTTCTGGCATCCCCATTACCGAGAGCGGCAGGCTCGTCGGCATCCTGACCAATCGTGACCTTCGCTTTCACAAAGAGCACAATCTGCCAATCGGCGAGGTGATGACGAGAAAAAATCTTATCACTGCTCCTGAGGGAACCAGTCTTGAGCAGGCTCAGGAATTGCTGCACAAAAACCGCATTGAAAAACTATTGATCGTTGATGAACAAAATCGTCTGCGGGGTATGATCACGGTTAAGGATATCATGAAAAAAATCCAGTACCCTCACGCCTGCAAAGATCAGGGCGGCCGGCTGCGGGTCGGTGCGGCGGTTGGAATTGCCGATGACCTGGAAGTTCGTGCCCGAAAACTGGCGGCAGCGGCGGTTGATATCCTGGTGGTTGATTCATCGCACGGTCATTCGGTGGGGGTGTTAAGGACGGTGGAATGGCTGAAAAAGACGTTTCCCGCCATTCCCGTCATTGCTGGCAATGTTGCCACCGCGGAGGGGACCCGGGCGATTATTGACGCCGGTGCGGACGCGGTGAAAATAGGCATTGGTCCCGGTTCCATATGCACCACGCGGGTGGTCACCGGTTGCGGAGTGCCGCAGGTGACGGCTATACTGGAGGGTGTTGCGGTGGCATCGAATCACGACATCGCGGTGATAGCCGATGGCGGCATTCGGTATTCCGGGGATATTACCAAGGCCTTGGCGGCCGGAGCGCGGGCGGTTATGATCGGTTCTCTGTTTGCCGGAACCAAAGAATCTCCCGGTGAGACGATTCTGTACGAAGGACGAACTTTTAAAGTGTACCGCGGAATGGGCTCAATTGAAGCGATGAAAACCGGCAGCAAGGATCGCTATTTTCAGGAACATAAAGAAGAGGCCGTCAAATTCGTTCCGGAGGGAATTGAAGGCCGGGTTCCCTACAAAGGAGAACTGGCTGATACGGTTTATCAGTTGATAGGTGGGCTTCGATCGGGCATGGGCATTTGCGGCGTGGCTAGTCTCAAGGACTTGAGGACCAAGGCCAGGTTCATCCGGGTATCCCAGGCCGGAGTAATGGAATCGCATCCGCATTCGGTCGCCATTTCAAAGGAGGCGCCCAATTACCAGCGAATGCGTTAGAAAAGACGACGATAGTTAACTATAGAATAAAACAAGTGCACAGAAAGAGGAAACACGGTCGCGCTTTAATAGCATGATGTAAAGCGAGGAAAGTCCGAGCTCCCAGAGCCGGGGTGCCCGGTAACACCGGGGCGGAGCAATCCGACGGAAAGTGCCGCAGAAACCAGACAGCCCACCCGTCTGCCGTGCAGCAGGCGGCGGCAATGGTGAAAACGAGGTGTAAGAGACCCCGCCTGCAGGTGGCGACATCTGCAGGGGTAAACCCCACCCGGAGCAAGGCCAAAT
>CP070796.1:1886749-1890520 GCA_020343475.1 Candidatus Zixiibacteriota bacterium | reverse complement strand
CTGTATCATTCGCAGATAAACGAGCAGTGGTTCTTTTCCCAGCCAGGTCTGATCGTGGTCATGCCGGCCACCGCATATGATGCCAAGGGATTGTTAAAGTCCGCCATCAGAGGCGATGACCCGGTAATATATTATGAACACAAGCGGCTGTATCGCTGGATAAAGGAAGATTTGCCGGAGGAAGATTTCACGGTTCCAATCGGCAGGGCGGCCATGAGAAAAGAAGGGTCCGATATTACAGTGGTGTCATACGGCCTGATGTATCACAGATCACTTGAGGCCGTCAGCGCCCTGGAAAAAGAGGGTATTTCGGCGGAGTTGATTGATATGCGTACCCTTTCGCCGTGGGATCGCGAAATCATATTTGAGTCCGTCAGGAAAACATCACGGGTAGTCCTGGTGCAGGAAAGTTCAAAAACCGGTGGAGTCATGGCGGAAGTCAGCGCCGCGATAACAGAAGAAATGTTCGATTATCTGGATGCGCCGGTCACCCGTGTTTGCGGTCTCGATGTCCCGGCCATCCCTTTTGCTCCGCCGATGGAGCATTTTTTCCTGCCAAATGCCGATAAAATTGCACGAACAGTCAAAAAAGTGCTGGAATATTGAGGGAGGAGAGATGGAGTACAAAGTAGTTGTTCCGCCTCTTGGTGAATCGGTTGTCGAGGGAACCATTGTCAAGTGGTTGAAAAACGAGGGTGATTCGGTCAAGGCCGATGATCCCCTGGTGGAGATCATGACGGATAAGATCAACGTTGAGATTCCGTCTCCGCACAACGGTGTTATGAAAAAGCATCTTGTCCCTCCCGATACGGTTGTCGAAATCGGCCGGGAAATCGCACTTATGGAGGTGGAGGGGGAAGTCACCGCCGCCAGGACATTTGACACCAAGCCGGAATCAGGCGAGGAGAGAATTCCCCAGGAGCAGAAGGCCCCCGAGCCGGCCGGGGAGTTTATAGACTCCGCCGCGCATCACCGGCAAGAAGGTATCCATGCCGATGAGGAAGCGATTGAGACCGGTATTAAGGCGGTGCAGTCGTCGCCTGTGGTCAGGCGCCTGGCCCGCGAGCACTTCATTGACCTCCGTAAAGTCTCCGGCACCGGCAAAGGCGGGCGCGTCAGCAAGCAGGATGTGATTAAGTACATCGACGCACGCCACCGGGTTGACGTTGTCAAACCTGATTTTCAGTTTCCGGATCTGGAACCGGAGGAAGTCATCCCCGTTACCGGCGTTCGCAAGGTAATCTCCGAGCATATGGTCAAAGCGGCGTTCACAATCCCGCATGTTACGACATTCGATGAGTGTGACATGTCGCGTGTTATTGCCTGGCGCAGACAGTACGTAGACAGAATTGAAAAGGAAGACGGCATTCGCATAACTTTCATGCCATTTATTGCCAAGGCCATAATCTTCGCCGCGAAGGAGTTTCCGTGGATAAACGCGACGCTGGAAGATGATGTGCTTCGTGTTAAAAAATACTTTAATATCGGTATGGCGGTCGCCCGTGAGAATTCCCTGATCGTCCCGGTAATCAAGCATTGTGAGCAAAAATCCCTTCTGCAAATTGCCCGGGATATGCACGAACTGGCGGAAAAGGCGAACGCGGACACACTTCAGATGGACGAAATCACGGGTGGAACCATTTCCATAACCAATGCCGGCGGCATGGGGGCGCTGTCATCGACTCCGATTATTGCCAAGCCGCAGGTGGCAATCCTTGGCGTTCACAAGATTGTGGATAAACCTGTGGTCCGTGACGGCGAGATAGTCATTCGACCGATACTGAATTTCGGTCTTTCCTTTGATCATCGTGTTGTTGACGGTGCCTATGCCGTGCGTTTCCTGCGCCGGATGATTGAATACCTGGAAGAGCCCGATCGCTGGCTGCTTGGCGTCATATAGACTCCGGAAGGGAGTCCTGTTCGGTCCGGATATTGGTAAGCGCTGTGATATCTTCTACCGCTTCCGGGAAGCACCTGAAAGTATTGGCAAAGCTGGCAATTAGCAGGTTATTGATCTGATTCATGGCTACTCTTCGGCCAAGCATGCCGGAGATTGAGCCGACCGGGTATTCGATGATGCCGCAGGGACGGATTAGCCGAAAGTGGTCAAGTTCATCGGCAACATTGAGTGCTAGACCGTGATAAGCAATCCACCGTGAAACCGCCACTCCGATGGCGCCGAGCTTATGATTATGCACCCAGATACCGGTCAGACCGTCCTTGGTGTTAGCGTCAAGCCCGATTTCATTCAGGGCGGCGATTGCGACGGACTCGAGGTCGCGCAGGTACTTGTGGACATCGCGTCCTCGCCTGCGCAGGTCAATGATGGGATAAAGGATTGTCTGTCCGGGCCCGTGAAAAGTGATATCTCCGCCGCGTTCGACTTTAAAGAGGTCAATCCCTTTTCTTGTGATTTCTTCGGGGGGCTCCAGCAGATTACCGGGATCGGTCCCTCTTCCCATTGTTATAACCGGCTCATGCTCGGTGACTATAAGGCAATCCGGGATGACTGACCGGGCTCGCAGTGCGACCAGTTTTTTCTGCAGATTCCAGGTGACTTTGTATTTTGTCATTCCCAGATTTAAAAGAAACAGCTTTCCCGGACCTTTCTTTCCCACGGCAGACACACTCCATACGTAATTATTGCAAACATTGACCAATTATTATAATAACAATATCCGGCGTCAAGCGGTTCTGGGGATATTGCCGAATCTCAACGGCATTTGGGTGTTGTTACGGAATCTCCCATAATTCCGCCGCTACATCTGCACACCTGAAATATTATGCCGGTTTCCTCAATTCGTGCGGGTACAGCATCTTCAGGTCATATAAAAAGGCCGGAACAAATTAATCATATTTGAGGTCATATAGCAAATAATGTAGGCAGTGGAGATTTGCAGTGGCTTGACGGGTTAACGAAGCGAGGATTGTAGAAGGATACTTTATTATGTACCCCGAATTGAAAGAGAAACATGCCCTTGTCACCGGTGCCGCCCGGGGCTTCGGACGGGCTATCGCGGTCCGCCTGGCCCGGGAAGGTACCAGGGTTGTGGTTAATTATCGGAGGAGCATGTCGGATGCAGAGAAGGTCGTTAGTGAAATAAAGTCGGAAGGCGGAGAGGCGGTCGCCATACGAGCCGATGTAGGCAAAGAAGAGAGCCTTGACCGTCTCTTTGAAAAGATCAAAACCGAGCTGGGTCATCTTGATATTGTCGTTGCCAATGCCGCTTATGGCGTTCCTGGTGAGCTTATGAAAGCCACCTCCAAATACTGGGAGGTTACCCTGGCCGCCTCGGCGCGCTCGCTTCTTGATATGACCAGGCGGGCCGTGCCGCTTATGACCAAAGGATATGGACGCATTATAAGCATTACCAGCGACGGGGGACAGAAGGTTATTCCCGGCTACGGCGTGGTTGGCCCGGCCAAGGCGGCGCTGGAATCAATCACTCGCGGCCTGGCTTTCGAACTGGCTCCAAAAGGAATTCTGGTAAATGGCGTCCTCGCCGGCCTGGCGGAGACCAGGGCGGCCGGTTCCATTCCCGGGGCCGATGAAGTCATTAAGCATGCCAGACATCACACCCCTATGGGAAGGTTAGTCGAGCCCGAGGATATTGCACGGGTGGTTACGTTTCTGACTTCCAACGAAGCGAATATGATATGCGGGCAGTTTATTGTGGTCGATGGTGGTCGTGGTATTGTGGGCTGATTTTTCTTCAGGAAAAACTTATTACGGGCAGATCAGTACCAAATATTTGACTGTAATAATCCATG
>CP070796.1:1873155-1886649 GCA_020343475.1 Candidatus Zixiibacteriota bacterium | reverse complement strand
CAGAGAATCGGCGAGCCATAATCCGATGAGAAGGATCTCCAGAGAATCTCATCTTTCGAGAAGAATCCGGACAATCCCGGAATGCCCGCAATGGCGAGCGTGGCGATCAGAAACGTAATAAAGGTGATTGGCTGCTGCTTTTTAAGACCGCCCATAAACCGCATGTCCTGTTGCCCAGCCATGGCGTGGATCACCGAACCGGCGCCAAGAAAGAGTAACGCTTTGAAAAAGGCGTGTGTCATCAGGTGAAAAATACCCGCGGCAAAGGCGGCCACACCGCAGGCGGTAAACATGTATCCCAGTTGACTGATTGTACTGTACGCCAGAACCCGCTTGATATCATTTTGCGCCAGAGCAATGGTCGCCGCCACTACCGCCGTCGCCAAACCCACAATCGCCACCACCGCCATGGTTGCAGGTGCCATTAAAAACAGAATATTGGAACGGGCTATCATGTAAACGCCGGCGGTGACCATCGTGGCGGCATGAATCAGGGCGGAAACCGGGGTTGGACCTTCCATGGCGTCAGGCAGCCAGACAAACAGCGGAATCTGCGCCGATTTGCCGACCGCGCCGAGGAACAGCAATAGGGTGGCCGCCGTAATCACTCCGCTCCCGGCGGCAAATGCCAGCGGGGCACGTTCAAAAACGGCGGCATAATCCAGCGAGCCGATCTGCCAGAAAATGATGAAAAGCCCGATGAGAAATCCGAAATCCCCGATGCGGTTGACAATGAACGCTTTTTTGCCCGCGTCGCTTGCAGATTTCCTCTCAAACCAGAATCCAATCAGCAAATAGCTGCAAAGCCCAACACCTTCCCAGCCGACAAACATGAACAGGTAATTGTCGGCCAGAACCAGAATCAGCATCGAAAAAACGAACAGGTTCAAATAGGCAAAATACCGTCCGTAACCGGGGTCATTTTTCATGTAGCCGATCGAGTACACGTGAATGATAAAGCTGACACCGGCAACGACCAGTACCATGACCGCAGAAAGCGGGTCAAAAAGCAAGCTGAAATTGGCCTGGAATTGTCCCGACGGAATCCATGTGAACAGCGTTTCCTGGATTGTCCGGGCGCCTTCTGGCATGGCCAGCAGATCGAAAAACGCTATTGCGCCCCAGAGAAATGACAGCCCGACCGAGCCACAGGCTATAAAGGAAATAAATCCCCTGCTCAGACGCCCAAGGAAAAGACCGTTTATGAGAAATCCGACAAGCGGGAACAATATAATCAGGTATAAAGAATGGTCCATCTGTTTCAGCCCTACCGTTTCAGTAAATTGAACCTGTCAGCGTTAATCGATTCACGATTTCTGAATATCGCAATAATAATTGCCAATCCCACAGCCGCTTCCGCCGCTGCCACCGCCATTATCAAAAAGACATAGACGTGACCGTCCATCAGATTCAATTGCCGTGAAAACGCAACAATCGCCAGGTTGGCGGCATTGAGCATGAGTTCTATCGACATGAAGATTATTATCAGGTTTCGCGTGACAATTACCCCAGCGGTACCGATGGCAAACAGCAGTGCGCTTAATATCAGATAATGAGCAATCGGTATCATCAGATATCCTCCTGGCGAGCGGTTTTCTCGCGTTTCGCCATTAACACCGCACCGACCACCGCGACCAGGAGCAGGACGGAAGTCAGCTCGAACGGATACAGGTACTTGGTGTACAGCAGTTCCGCCACCGGTTCGACCCCACCAAAGTCGGCCGCCGTTTCCGCCGCCAGCATCCCGGCCCGTTCGGTAAATGCCAGTTCCTTGATAATTACCACGAATTCCGCAAAAAAGAGAACTGAAAGTGCATACTTGGTCGCCCGGCCGAGCCTGGGTCCTTTATCCTCGAAGTGCTCACCGCGCAGGTTGAGCAGCATGATCACAAACAGGAACAAAACCAGAATTGCACCGGCATATACTATGATCAGCAGCGCTCCTATAAACAGGGCACTCAGCTGAATATACAGCACCGCCTGGGCCGCCAGCGACAGAATTAGATACAGCACCGATGCCACCGGATTGCGCTGGACGATCATCAGGACCGCACCCGCGATTGCCACCAGGGCCGAAAAATAAAATATCAGGACTTCCAGCATACCTTAAAAAATTCTTCTCACTCGTCTGATGATCGTCTTGAATGGTTTTTCCTTCGGGCGATTCTCCAGCATTTGCTCCTTAGTATATATGAACGAATCGCGGTTGTCATCTGAAAACTCGTACTCATGCCCCAGAAAGATCGCCTCTTCGGGACAGGCCTCCTCGCAAAAACCGCAGAAGATGCAGCGTAACAGGTTTATCTCATATATTCTGGCGTATCGCTCCCCTTTCTCATTCTCGGCTCCTTCCATGAAGATCGCATCGGCCGGACAGGCGGCGGCGCACAGACCACAGCAGACACAACGTTCAGTACCGTCTTCGTACATTTCCAGGTAATGCTTGCCGCGATATCGAGGGGCCATCTCGCGCCGCTCATAGGGATATTTCCGGGTCACCGGTTTCTTAAACAGGTGCTTCAGGGTCGTGTAAAATCCCTTGGGAAACGCTATGAATACTGTGCGTATGATGTCCAAAACCGTTACACCTATCCAATCGTTTTAAGCAGCGCGGTCACCATTGTATTGAGAAGTGCCAGCGGGAAAAGGGCTTTCCAGCCGAAATTCATCAGCTGGTCGTACCTGAATCGCGGCAGAGTGGCGCGCAGCCAGACATAAAAACACATGAACAAAAAGACCTTGATAGCAAACCATACCACTGGCGGAAACAGGGGGCCTTGCCAGCCGCCAAGAAAAATGGTTGTCGCGATGCAGGCGACAGCAATCATATTGGCATACTCGCCGATAAAAAACATTGCAAATTTCATCGAGGAATATTCCGTATGATACCCGGCCACGAGCTCTGATTCCGCTTCGGGCAGGTCGAAGGGGGCCCGATTGGTTTCCGCAATCGCGCAAATCACGAACAGCACAAATCCCACCGGCTGGCGGAATATAAACCAGTCAAAAAAGGAGGCCTGCTGGACGACCAGCTCTTTCATCGAAAGTGTCCCGGCAACCAGAATTACGCCGATAATCGACAGGCCGTAGGCAATCTCGTATGATATCATCTGCGCCGACGAACGGATGCCCCCGAGCAGCGAATATTTCGATCCGGACGACCATCCCGCCAGCACAATCCCGTACACACCCAGCGATGTCACCGCGAATATGAATAGAATGCCGATATTCAAATCGGAGATGACCAGATCAATCTGTTGACCCATAATGGTAACCTCATCGCCGAATGGGATTACCGCAAAAGACAGCAGCGCCGGAATAAAAGCGATCATTGGAGCAAGAGTATACATTATCTTCTCCGCGCCATCGGGCATGAAATCCTCTTTAAAAATCAACTTGATTGCATCAGCAATCGGTTGAAGTAAGCCATACGGCCCGGCATATGAGGGTCCCATCCGGTGCTGGAAGTGCCCGACCAGCTTTCTTTCCAGCCAGGTGGCCCAGGCACACCCGGTCAAAACGGCGCCGAGAAACACAATAACCTTTAAAGCCGCGATAACGGCAATCGTCGTCAGGCTCATTTTTCTTCTACCCTGGTGAGTTTCACATAATCCACCCGGCGTTTCCGCATCTGCAGGACGTTAACCGGGGTGGCCGAGAAATTGCGATACACCAAAGCAACTTCATTGTCCACATTCTCCGAGATGAAGACCGGCAAAATAACCTTGCCGACCTCCGATTCGATACGAATCAGGGTGCCGTTCGTGGCATGGAGCCTTTCGGCAAGGGATGGCGATATTTCCAGCCGCGCTTCATTACAGAATGCGGAAAGAGACTGGGATTTCTCGGTCAGGTGCCCGAAGTGGTGAAGCTGATCGACAACATACAGCGGGACATTGTAATCTCCATCCGGCTTCTCCACCGCCAGCTTGACCTCATGAAAGACCGGATCAAGTTCAGGTGTATCTCCGGCCTCCAGCAGCTTTACCGTTTCTTCCTGAAGTGCCTTCATGCTATCGTACAGTGGACCCTTCAATTCGGAGGCGATCAGGTTGCAGATTTCATAACCGGGAAGCGTCTGGCCAATCGGTTTTATTGCCCGGTCAAATTGCTGGACTTTACCCTCAAGATTGACAAATGATCCGGCAGACTCAGCAACGCTTGACAGCGGCAGGACCACATCGGCGGCTTGCGTCGTCCTTGTTTCAAATAAATCGGCAACCACCAGGAAGTCCAGTTTTTCAATGCCTTCGCGGACGAATTGCCCGTCCGGGTAGCATGACAGGGGATCGCATCCAATCACAAGAATCGAGTCGATTTCCTCCTTCTTGGCCGATAGGATCAATCGGTCAGCGCCCATCCCCTCATGTTCAGGATATTCGCCCCAGAGATCTTTCAGCCTGGAAATTTTCCTGGAGTCGAGATGCGGCATGACTCCCAGTCTCTCGGCCCCCTTGCTGTTGGCATATTTGGACAGAAAACCGATCTGCCCCTGGCCCGGAATGCCGGCGAGAATGGCAAGATTGAGAATTGCCGCAGCGATATTTTCCCGCGCGATGGCGGTCGTCAGCAATTCACCGGTGATGAGCGAGATATTGTTGGCCGCGCCCAGCGCTTTCGCAAGTGATATGATTCGTTTATCCTCAATACCTGACAGCCTTGAGGCATCCTCCAGCCGATTCGGCTCAATCATTGCAGTGAACCGCGATGTATCCGGTCCGGACGGTGCCAGTTTTTGCTCGATAATACTGATGCAAATACCATTGATCAGCGCCTCAATCGTTCCGACCTCGTGGATCATCTCATCGACAGAGATGTCACCCGACTTGGTTGCAAAGGGATTGAGCGTATACAGCTTTGCACCGTTACGGGTGACTGCCTTGCGTACCCGGAGATTGGTGATAGGATGTTCGTTGATAAGATCGGACCCGATAACCAGCACCAGATCAGCTTTTTCAATGTCGGCAATACTGAACTTCTGTAAGGTCATTAGGGTATACAGGTCATCCTTTTTCTCCGGCAGCATTTTGTAATCCGTGCGAAAATCAACGTTATTGGAACTGAGGACTGTTCGGAAGAGCTTGGAAAAGGCATACAGCGAGGCGCTGTCCAGTCCGGGATAGACCAGGCCGCCGATACAGACGCCGCCCTTTTTGTCCTTGATTTCCTTGAACCGCCGGGCAATCAGGGCTACAGCCTCGTCCCAGGTAGCCGGCTCCTGCCGTTCACCTCTCTTGATCAGGGGAGTGGTCAGTCTGCCCCCGGCATCGGTTACCTGGTATCCATAGCGGCCGCGATCGCAAATCCAGCCCTCATCGATGCCGTCATTGCAGCGGGAGGTTGCACGGTATATTCTATCCCGATCTTTCCAGAGCATCAGGTTACAGCCATCGGCGCAGAACTGACATACCGAGTTGGCAGTCTGAGTTTTCCATACCCGGATTTTATATCGCCAATCGGTATTGGTCAGTGCCCCGACCGGGCAGATCTCGACCAGGTTGCCGGAATAGATGGAATCGATCTCCTGGCCCGGGGCAGCATCGATTTCGGTGCTATTGCCCCGCTGAAAGGCACCTATGTCGTACTCACCGAACACTTCCTTGTTGGCACGAACGCATTTATAACAGAGTATGCAGCGATTTTGATTCCTGATAATTTCGGGACCTAATCGGAAGTCATCAAAAGTCGACTTCTTGTCCCGTATAAAACGATACTTGGCAAAATCGAATCGCGAGTCGTCGATACCGTGTGCGAAGGTATGATCCTGCAGATCGCACTCCCCACCCTTGTCGCACGTCGGGCAATCAAGCGGATGATTAAGCAGGATAAACTCCAGTACCGCCCGACGACCTTGCCTGACCTTTTCCGATTCGGTGTGCACCACCATGCCCGGCATGACTTCTGTCGCGCACGATACTGCCAATTTGGGCATTTTTGCAATTTCGACATAGCAGATACGGCAGGCACCGACCGACTTGAGTTTGGGATGCCAGCAGAAAGTCGGAATGTCAATTCCGATCGACCGGGCCGCCTCCAGAACGGTAATTCCCTTCGGAACCGTGACTTCCCGGCCGTCTATGGTCAGGGTAACCTTATCACCGTTTTTTGAACTCATGCGAATTCAAACTCCGATTTCACCAGACAGCTCTTGTGATCAATATGATATTGCCACTCATCCCGGAACAACCTCAGTGTCGACTGGATCGGCATTACCGCGGCGTCACCAAGAGGACAGATGGTCCTTCCCATGATGTTGTCACAGATACTGTCGATCTTCTCCAGGTCGCCCGGTGTGCCCTCGCCGCGTTCGATCCGGGAAATCAGCTGCTCCAGCCAGCCGGTGCCCTCCCGGCACGGGGTACACTTCCCGCACGATTCGTGCCGGTAGAAATGGATCAGCCGCTCGATGACCCAGACAATACAGGTCTTATCATGAACGACAATAACCCCGCCCGAACCGAGCATTGAACCCGCCTCCGTCAGGGATTCGTAATCCAGCGGGGTTTCAATCTGGCCCGGCAATAAAAATGGCGTGGATGATCCTCCCGGAATAATCGCCTTGAGCCGGTGCCCCCCCGAAATGCCGCCGCCAAGATCGTTGATTAAATATGACAGCGGGGTGCCCAGTTCCAGCTCATAATTGGCCGGCTTATTCACATGGCCGGAAAGCGAGAAGATTTTCGTCCCGGGAGATTTCTCGGTGCCCATTGAGGTGTACCAAGCGGCTCCGTTATTGATAATATGTGGCACCGTGGACAGCGTTTCAACGTTGTTTACAACCGTCGGACAGGCATATAATCCCTCAACCGCCGGAAACGGCGGCCGAATGCGGGACATCCCGCGTTCTCCTTCCAGCGAATTGAGAAGCGCGGTCTCCTCACCGCAGATATATGCCCCGCCGCCCGTGTGAGCGATAAGCTCCAGATCGTAGCCGCTTCCGAAGATGTTTCTGCCGAGATATCCTTTGGCATAGGCTTCCTCAATAGCCCTCTCCATCGCCCTGATCGGTCCCCCGAACTCTCCTCGGATATAGATGAAGGATATATGACTGCCAATAGCATAGGCCGCGATTGCAATGCCTTCAATGACACCGTGCGGATCACATTCCATCAGCTCGCGGTCCTTGCAGGTTCCGGGCTCCGATTCATCAGCATTGCAGATAAGGTAGCTCGGCCTGGGGCTGCCCTTGGGGACAAAACTCCACTTTAATCCTGCCGGGAAGCCTGCCCCTCCCCGACCGCGAAGACCGGATCGTTTGACCTCGTCAATCACGTCCGCAGGCTTCATGCTTTTTAGCGCCTTCTCCCACGCCCGGTAACCGCCATTCGAAACATACCCCTTGACCGTTACCTGCTCGGGATCGTCGATATGTTTGAAAAGTACTCGCTTTTCCATTTCACGCCTGTTTCCTGAGTTCGTCCAAAATGGTGTCCACCTTCTCGCGCGTTAAATTCTCGTAATACCTGTCGTTTATCTGCATCATGGGTGCGGTTGAGCAACTTCCGAGGCACTCGACGGTTATCAATGTGAAGAGATTGTCCGGGGTTGTCTCACCCTTTCTTATTTCCAGCTTCTTTTCCAGGTAGCGCACCAGGCCATCGGCTCCAAGAAGAGCACAGCTGATATTGTGGCAGACCTGGATGAGATATTTCCCCACCGGATGCTTCGGGAACATGGTATAAAAGCTGGCTGCTTCGGCAATCTCCACCACGGGTATTTCGATTATCTTTGAAATCTCACCATACAAATCCTCGTTGAGGTGGCCGATCTGGCGGTAGGCGACCGTCAGCGCTGGCAGGATGGCCGACTTGCGCCTGGGATATTTGACCATCTTTTCCCTGATCTCAGCGATCGATTGTTCGTTGAGTATCATCTATCTACCTCACCCAGCACAATATCAATTGATCCAATCGCGGCGACCACGTCGGCGACCAGAGCGCCTTCAATTAGCTTCGGCAGCGCTGAAAGATTGACAAAACTCGGTGGCCTCACTCGCATTCGGTGTGGCTTGCCGGTGCCGTCAGAGGAAATGAAAAAGCCCAGTTCCCCTTTTGGCGATTCAATTGCCTGGTAAACCGCACCCCTGGGCGGCCTGAAACCTTCCGTAATGATTTTGAAATGGAATATCAGTGATTCCATCTTACTCAACACGTCCTCTTTGGGTGGGAGCACCACTCCCGGAACATGCGCCCGATACGGTCCCTCCGGCATACCATCGAGAGCCTGCTCCACTATTCGAAGCGACTGACGCATTTCCTCCATGCGGACCAGATATCGATCATACACATCACCGTTTTGGCCCAGTGGAATTTCAAAATCGAAATTCTCATAGCCGGTGTACGGGTTGGCTTTCCGAACGTCATAATTCACTCCGCAGGCACGCAGACTGGGTCCGGTGAGCCCGCAATTGATGGCGTCCTCGGCGGATATTTTGGCGACCCCGATGGTGCGGTTGCGGAATATTTTGTTGTCAGTAAGCAGGCGATTATAATCGATTAATCCTTGCCGGATGTCCGAGATCGCCTTTTTAACGACTTTGTCGAAATTGCCCGGAAGATCCTCCGCCAGGCCACCGATACGGAAATAGGTTGACATCATCCGCTGCCCGGCAACCGCCTCATAAACGTCGATGATGGATTCCCGCTCCCGAAAAGCGTACAGGCCCATCGACATCGCCCCGAGGTCAAATGGATGCGTTCCCACCCATACCAGGTGCGATTTCAGCCGCGTCAATTCCGTCAGGCAAACCCTAGCATATTTAACTTTCTCGGGGACCTGGATCCCGAGCAATTTCTCCACCGCCAGGCAGTAGCCGAGATTATTCGACATCGGCGCGAGGTAATCCATGCGATCCGTCATCGGGATAACCTTGTAATACAATTTGGATTCCCCGGTTTTTTCAATACCGGTATGCAAGTAGCCGATATGAGGCGTGGCCTTGACAACGGATTCGCCTTCCAGTTCCAGCTCCACCCGAAGGACACCGTGAGTCGCCGGATGCTGTGGCCCCATATTGAGATTTAGCGTCCGTCTTTCCTCGGCCTGCCCGGTCATATGATCACCTCGGGCGGTTCTGTTTTGTTATGAGAGAATTGCGGCGTTTCATAGGTCAATGGAAAATCCTTGCGTAGCGGATGACCCTCGAGATCATCCGGCGTGACTATTTTTCTGAGATCGGGATGCCCCGAAAAGGTGATTCCCATCAGGTCATACACTTCCCGTTCCAGCCAATCGGCGGTATTCCATAGCGGCGTGAGCGAATCGATTTCCGGATTTTCGCCGGCAAGTTTGACCCGTATGAAGAAGCGGTAACGGTATTTCAATGAGAATAAGTTGTATATAACCTCGAAACGCCCCTCAGCTTCTTCGGATTGACCTAACCAGTCCAGACTGCAAATATCGGAAAGGAATTTGAATCCCAGCGCCTCGTCATGCAATAAAGCCTGACAAATATCGAAAAGATATTCTTTGCGAATATAGACGGACAGCTGGTTGCGGAAAATTTCCGTTCGGATAACCGCGTCCGCAAAATTGTTCTCAAGGAATTCTCTAACCTTATCTTCCATAACGCCGCCGGTGTCAACCATCACAAATCAAAACCTGCAAAAATCACAAACAGCAAACCGCGATGTTTTCATTTTTTGGATTTCGCATCCTTGCGGTCAGCCAGCTTCTCTTTTTCAGCTTTGGCCTGCAGCTTGAGGATACCCTCAATCAACTGCTCCGGCCGCGGAGGGCAGCCGGGAATGTACATATCTACCGGTACAATTCTATCAACCCCCTGAACAATGGCGTAATTATTAAATACCCCGCCGCAGGAAGCGCATGCCCCCATTGAAATCACCCATTTCGGATTCGGCATCTGGTCGTAAAGCCGCTTAAGCACCGGGCCCATCTTTGCCGAAACCCGCCCCGAGACAATCATCAAATCCGCCTGGCGCGGCGAAGCGCGCATGACCTCCATGCCGAATCGGGCAAGGTCGTAATGTGACATGAAGGTCGACATCATTTCTATGGCACAACAGGCCAGCCCGAAGCCAAGCGGCCACATCGAACGCTTACGGGCCCAGCCCACCATTTTCTCAAGAGTCGTCAGCGCAATTGAGTCGGGGATCTTCTCTTCTAGTCCCATTTCAACGCTCCTTTGCCGAGTATGTAAAAGTAACCAACTAGAAGAATTACGACAAAAACCAGCATCTCAACAAAACCGAACATCCCCAGCTTGTCATATATGACCGCCCACGGATACAGAAAAACCACCTCGATGTCAAAAATGATAAAGAGAATGGCGATTAAATAGAATTTCACCGGAAAGCGCTCTTTGGTTGTTCCCAGTGGAGTGATCCCGCTTTCATATGGGATTCCCTTAGATGCTGACCTTGATTTCCGACCAAGCAGAATTGATAATAAAAAGAAGAATAACGCCAGCGCGGCGGCGAACAAAACCAGAAAGAAAATTGGGAAGAGAGTTTTAAACTGTTCCATCTCAAAAATCTGACAACAAATTAATTGTCAATAATAGAGATTATCATAAGTCAAGTCAATAAGATTTTGTGAATAAAATAACAAGTGGCAAACCCCGATCGCCGATTTCATTTAATTGCCCCCCAATTACATACCAATTCTGATGTGGTTTGAAAAAATCCACCCTCTTTGCCTTTTTCTCACTTCCACTCGATACAACCCTCTTTGCTGAGGTCGGTACTCCAGGTAATCACCGCGGCTTTCGAGAAGCTTCTGGCCGTTTCCTATCAGGCTGATATCCGCCTTTTGTGGGACGCGGACAATAAGGCGGGAATCATCGCACGAATCAAGCCGGCCGCCACCGATCACAGTTCGGCTGCCCTGCTGTGCGGTAAACTCAAAGCCTGATGCATCTCCCCTGCGGTAATTCGAAACATAAGCTCGACAATCTCTGATGGCGTTGTAGAGCTGCCGTTTGGCCTTCGATATATCGGTGGAAAGCTCATCGGCCAGCAGCAGGTGAGTGCGAATCGACTGAAACTGTACCTTATATGGGAAAATAGTAATTGTGAGGGGTCCGATTCGATACGGATAACCATGAGCATCAATCGCGCCGATGCCGGCTACCTTACGTCTGACATTCAACTCATCCCATTTCATCAGGATGCGATCGGTCGGCGACTGCAGAATTCTTCGGGGTGAAAAGACCATCTTAATCTGATTGTATGGCTTGAGGTTCTCCATCCACTCCGACATCTGATTCCAGATTTCAATGCCGTCATAACCATCAACATTCCAGTCCAGCCAGGGATAAGACGGATATCTGCCCAGCCTGGGCCTGATTTCATCCGGATGCGCGATAATCCCTAGGGCCCCTTGCTGCCTGCCTGCCGCGACATATTCTTTCGCTGTCAGTTGCACCGGCAAAACATCATCGGTTTCAAAAAGAAGGTAATGATTGCAATCCTCCATGTCGTTGTGTTCATACCCGATCAGGACCAGGGTGCCGTTGGAGAAGCATTCATTGCCATCCTTGCGGGACTCAAGCGTCATATGATCGCATATCATAATATAATCAAGACCGAGTGACGAAGCGATATCGGTCACCTCCCTGATGCTCTTGGTTCCGTCAGAATACGTAGTATGCAGATGTATGCAACCAGTGTATTCGAAGTAATTCCCGATTTTAATCATACTTTATTATCCATCGATGCTTTGCCCGGGCACTTTTCTGAATATAAAAAGGCCGATCGCCATCATAATTATCAATGATAATACGGCCAGGCGGTACGGCAGTTTGACCGCATCACTTTCAGATAAATCCAGATATTCGACCGCTGCCCGGCCCAGCAATCGCGTCGGGCCAAACAGGTAGACAATCCCCCCCCAGACAATCGGTCCGACAACCGCGGCAGCCCGTCCCGAAAGAGAATACAGGCCGAAAAAACGCCCCAGCTCGTCTTTCGGAACCATTTCCGCCAGCAGTGGTCGCGAAACGGTCCACAATCCGCCCAGGAGAATCCCGATCGCGGACCCCAGAAAATACACAAGAAATGGGTTCTAGGTGAAAATAAACAAAAGCAGAACAACCAGCCACCCGACAATGATTGCAGCCATTGCCTTTTTCAGGCGGATCTTACGGGAGACCTTTCCTATTATCATCGAGCCAATCATAGCGGAAATAGTGGAAATAATCAAAAAAATTGTCATATCGGAATCCGAAAAGCCGATCACCAGCGATGAGAATATTCCTATGTTCAGTATCACGGTGGCGACCGCATCTTCAAAAAAATAATCGGCAATCAAAAAACGAAGAACGCCGGGATATTTTCTGGTATCTTTGATGCCCTCCCAGACCTCGGTATAAGACCTGCGAAAGTTAATTTTATCCCCTTTGCTCAATTCTTTTCTTTCCCGCACCCAGATAAACAGCGGCAGTGCAAAAAGAAAAAACAATATTCCCGACGGAATGAAAGCTGCAATTTTGCCCCCGGCGTCGAACCACGGCAGATCAAGTCCGAATAAACCGCCGGTTACTGCGGGCAAGACCAGAATCATACCGATAATTGACCCGGCATATCCCACCGCCACCCCGAAACCGGAGACATAACGCGCCTCGTTGCCGCTTGAAACGGAATACAGGAGGGCGTTGTAAAAGACCATACCACCCTCATAGCAGAAGGTGGCAAACGCAAATAACATCATCGCGGCAACCACAAGGCCCGCCGGAATCAGCGGGATCAGCCCGATTCCCAGACAGCACGTAATGGTGAATAGAAAAAGAAACAATTTCTTTTTCTGAGAATGATCCGACAACGCCCCCAAAGCCGGCATCAGCAGGGCAACCAGCAGCATTGACCCGGCGTAAGCGAGATCATAATACAATCCGTCACGTCCCAGATCCTCCACCACCCACCGCTTGAAATAAAGCGAAAGGATGTTCATTGAATATATGGTGTTGGCAAAGTCGTAGAGCGACCAGCCGATAATGTCTTTGCGAAAGATGGACGGGGACTTGTTCAAAGCTCAAGAACATCAGAAATGGTTAACATTCCGTCACGAACCATAACCAGAAAATCTTTCAGTTCGAGACCGAGATTGGAACAGGCCGCCATATTTTCCCGTTCGGCGCCCGCCGCGAACCGCTTTTCCTTGAACCGCCGAAGCATGAAATCGGCATCGACATTGATCAACTTCTTCGAGGGGTGCATCAGGGCGCAGGCGACAATAAAACCGGTTGTTGGATCGACCGTATACAGCGCCCAATCAAGCCGCGTTTTGCATTCAGCGTGGCCCGGGTGGCAGCGAATAGCGTAAATCATCTCAGACGGCAGGCTAAACTCTGTCAGCCATTCCTCGGTAATAAAGGTATGTTTCTCCTGTGCATCGGCAGTAACATCATAATCCAGATCATGCAGCAATCCGGTCAGCCCCCAGAGTCCGGCATCCTCCCCGAAGTGCTCCGCTAACCTGACCATACCAGCTTCCACCGCCAGAATATGCTTGCGCAGGTTTTTATTCGAGATTTTT
>CP070796.1:1869214-1873055 GCA_020343475.1 Candidatus Zixiibacteriota bacterium | reverse complement strand
GGAAATCGCCAAGCGGCACCTGATTCCGAAGCAGCTGGAAAATCACGGCATAGAAAAAAGACGGTTGCGTTTCATGGATTCGGCGATACTGGAATTGGTTAACGGTTATACGCGTGAGGCGGGTCTGCGAAATCTGGAACGGGAGATTGCCTCGATATGTCGCAAGGTTGCCAGACGAATTGCCGCCGGCGCGAAGAAAAAATATGTCATTACGGAGACAGAGGTGAGAAAATATCTCGGTCCTCAGAGGTACACGAGAGAAATCGTCTCACGCAGCGGGCAGATCGGCGTGGTTCCCGGGCTGGCTTGGACATCGGTCGGCGGTGAAATCCTCTTTGTCGAGGCCACGGCCATGCGGGGAAAGAAAGAACTTACTCTTACGGGTCAACTGGGCGATGTTATGAAAGAATCGGCGATGGCGGCCCTTTCTTACGTTCGCACCAATTGTGAAGCACTGGGTATAGATCCCGGTTTCTGCGAGGAGCGGGAGATTCACATTCATGTCCCCTCCGGGGCCACCCCGAAGGATGGCCCCTCGGCCGGAATTACCATGGCGACGGCGCTGGCATCGCTCTTTTCCGGTCGGGCAGTGAAGCCGTTAACGGCAATGACGGGAGAGATTACGTTGCGAGGGGAGGTTCTGCCGATTGGAGGATTGAAGGAAAAACTCCTGGCGGCGCATCGCGCCGGCATCAAAATGGTTTTGCTTCCCAGGGAAAATAAGAAGGACATGTCCGAAATACCGCCAGAGATAAAGAAAGGGGTTAAATTCCGATTTATTGCGGACGTCGGCGAGGTTTTAAGACTGGCGCTCGAGAAAAAGCCGGTTCGCGCCGGAGGAAAAGGAGAAAGGAAAAAAACGGCCAGAAAGAAAGAAGCATGAAGCTGGTAACCGCCGACAGGATGCGCGCGATCGACCGGGAGGCGATTGACAACAGGGGCATTCCCGGGCCGGAATTGATGGAAAACGCCGGGCGGGGAATCGCCGAACGTATTAAGGACCAGATTCTTGATGAACCACGCGGGAAAAAGGTGGCCGTATTTTGCGGCAAAGGAAACAACGGCGGCGACGGATTTGTGGTCGGGAGGTATCTTCATCAGTGGGGTGCGGATGTCTCCATTTATTTTCCGTCTCCAGCGGAAGGACTTTCTAACGACGCCGGATTGAACTACGGCCGAGCCAAGGACCTTGACATAAGGCTCTTTCCCATCGAAAACTGCGAGCAATTACCGGCTTCAATAAAAGCGGAATATATCGTTGATGCCGTATTCGGGACAGGTTTCACCGGGGCTCCGAAGGGGCTGCTGTGCGAATTCATCAAGTATATTAACGGTCAGGGCATACCTGTAATTGCCATTGATTGTCCATCCGGATTAAATGTAGATACCGGCGGGCACGAAGGCGAAGTGGTCAGGGCGGAGTACACGTATACTCTGGCTCAACCCAAGATTGGTCTGTACTATTCTCCGGGGAGAGAGCTATCGGGTATTGTTGAGGTGGTTCCGATCGGTATTCCCGATGATGCAATAGACTCCTTCGATATAAAGGAAAATCTCACGACGCCGGAATTGGCTGCTTCACTTCTTCCGGTGAGAAGGCCGAACGGCCACAAAGGTGATTTCGGCAGGCTTTTTATTCTGGCGGGATCGTCCGGTCTGACCGGAGCGGCGACGATGGCGGCTAATTCCGCTGCGCGCTCCGGTCTGGGGCTGGTAACGGTCGGTTGTCCGAAGGCCCTGAATCCCGTTCTTGAAATGAAACTGACCGAGGCGATGACCTATCCGTTGCCTGACGTTGCCAAAAAGGGAGCCCTGGCCAAGCGGGGCCTGGGCGAGGTCCGGCAGAAAGTACGGGAAAACGACGCCGTCATTATCGGGCCGGGTATCGGCAGACATTTTGAGACGCAAGATTTACTCCGGCGACTGGCAGCCTCACTGGAGAAACCAGCCATTATTGACGCCGACGGATTGAATGCATTCGAAAAGGACCGAAGCGCTCTGGAAGGGCCGCACGTCGGACTGGTGTTAACTCCTCACCCCGGGGAATTTAAGAGATTGATCGATGAGGATGGTGTCCCGGAAGGAATATATGATAAGTATGATCTTGTCAGAAAGTACGCCGGGAAGTTCAATTCAGTTATTGTCCTGAAAGGTTCGCCGTCAATAGTGGTTGATACAGACGGCCAGCTTTTTTTGAATCCGACGGGCAATCATGGCATGGCGACGGGCGGGACGGGTGACGTCCTTTCGGGTATTATCGGCTCATTTCTGGCGCAGAGGATGAGCCCTCTTGACAGCGCCGTATGTGGGACCTATATTCACGGCCTGGCCGGTGATATCGCGGCGGCCGAATACGGGTACCGGTCAATGATTGCAGGGGATTTAATTGATTTCTTACCGGAGGCTTTCCGGTTGATAGAATCATATGATGAATGAAAGGGCGCCAAGACTGCAGGATCTTGAGAAACAACCTCGCGTCCGGGGCGAACGTCAGAATTGACAGGGTCGAAGAATGTTTGGAACAAACCGTCTGGTAATGTCCATCAACCTTTGGTGTGATTCCTCTTTTAGAGCCATTTTATATCACCACGGAAGACTAGATCCGTTTTCAAATCCTTTTGCTCCCGGTCAGAGCCGTCCCCGCAGGGTCGACTTTTTTGATTCTGTACCTGAAGGTACGCGGCATCTCTATCCGGATTAGCCGATTCGCGTTATAAGTTGTTGAGAATGTTGCAATTAACTTCGATACGGCGTTTTGGCACATAGTTTGTGTAATATTGTATGAAGCAAAGAAGTAAACATTAGGCATAAAAGAGGAGGAGTCCAATGTTAAAGCGTGTCTTATTCGCAATCCTCACTCTCGGTCTGCTCGGCCTCTTGATCGGCTGTGGCGAAAAGGTCGTCAGACCGGATTTGCCCGAGACTGGCTCCATTGATTCATCAGCGATGCCGGATAATGTAAAAGAGTTAATGTCTCAGTATGATTATGAATTCGATGAAACGGCCTACCAGGAATGGCTTTCGAATCTTGGCCCTGATGCTGCTGACGACACCGGCAAGTATGA
The DNA here is from genome assembly GCA_020343475.1 of Candidatus Zixiibacteriota bacterium. Taxonomy (GTDB): domain Bacteria; phylum Zixibacteria; class MSB-5A5; order GN15; family PGXB01; genus JAFGAL01. The sequence continues at coordinate 1,869,990 of CP070796.1, read as the reverse complement.
TATTTATTCTGTAATATTCCTCTGGGGTGATTTATTCAACGCCGCCGATATGTCGCTGGATGAGACTGACTGGTCCGGCACATTATTTATGAATGCGGTTGGCGATATCCAGGTACGATTCATTATTGACTTTGAACCGGGAGAGGATTCGCTCCTGCCGGTAAGCGCCTCAACCTCGGTAGGTTGGATATCTTATACGGCGGCGGATCGCGATGGCCTCAATTTTGTGGTGGCGATCAGAAACGACATCCAATATTTCGCGGCGCCGTATTTGACCTTTGAGACAGATGTCATAACTCTGAGTTTTTACTTCGGTCAATTGGAGTATCTGGACGCCTTTTACCAGACCGGCCCTAATAGTGGTGTGGCTGTTCATGCGCACCGCATATGGCAGAATTCCTGCCCGGGTGGATTAGTTTCAGGCCGGTGGATTAAGAGCGGCAGCAATACCGGATCGGGCTGCTTTACCGGCTTCTGGTTTGACCTGGAGGGTGATACCGTCGGCATTATGACCGGGATTTTCCAGCCTGACAGCAACGACTATGGTGGCGGTTATTTTTCCGGATCAGTTTCCGGGCTATATACGGATGTTGTCTTATTGGAATTCGAAGGGACATGGCATTATGACGACCCGCGTATGTGTCCGGTGTGCGGTAAGGGTCACGGCATATTCCAGGGGACATTTGTTGATCTCACGGATCAAAGGACCGGCATCCTGGCAGGGGAATTCGGCGACTGGTCGCTGCCGCCGAATGATATTGATATGCCGATGATAG
>CP070796.1:1858142-1869114 GCA_020343475.1 Candidatus Zixiibacteriota bacterium | reverse complement strand
TGAACCGCTCGCTGACCAACGTACTTTTCGGCGTGCTCGGCCCGGCTGCCGGCGGCCCGTCCGCTGACGATGTCTACGCCGGACGGATTAAGGCCACCTCACCGGAGGAAGTGGCAATGCTGATCGACGGCGCGCGGCGAGTGGCGATCGTGCCCGGTTATGGAATGGCGGTAGCGCAGGCCCAGCATGCCGTTCGGGATTTAACCAACCTGCTCAACTCGCGGGGAGTGGATGTTGACTTCGCGATTCACCCGGTCGCGGGACGCATGCCCGGACATATGAACGTGCTTCTGGCCGAGGCCAACATCCCCTACGACAAGCTTCTGGAGATGGACCAGATTAATCCGCAGATGGACACCGTTGACATCGCCATTGTGCTGGGAGCCAATGACGTGGTCAATCCGGTCGCCCGCACCGACCCGAAATCACCAATTGCCGGAATGCCGATCATCGACGTCGACAAAGCCCGCACCGCGGTGATCATCAAGCGGTCGCTTTCACCGGGATTTGCGGGTATCCCGAATCCGCTTTTCGCGCTGGACAATTCGCTGATGCTTTTTTCCGACGGCAAGAAGGCGATCCTGGACATTATCTCGGCGGTCAAATAATCTTAAGGGAAGACTTCACGCAAAATAAACGAAAACGGCGGATCATATGACCCGCCGTTTCTTTATGCATTAATAATTAAACCGAAATCAGGCTTATCATGCATCCCCCTACGGGCACAGGGGGTCCGGGCCGAGAGGCGTACCGTACAGATTGTCAATCAAATACAATATATCAAGCAGGTTGACATTCCCATCGGCGTTGGCGTCGCCGGCATCAACCGGATCAGGAGCCGGCCCCAGGGGAACGCCGTACAGATGATCAATAAGATACAGGATGTCAAGCAGGTTGATGTCGCTGTCTCCATTGGCATCCCCACATACATAGGCAAAGGTTACATAGACGGCATACGGATGTGAAAATTCCGACCACATCCCACCCTCATAATACCGGTAACGCCAGTAAAACACCGAATCAACTCCCAGCGGCGAAGGAACCTGATACTGCGGTTCAACCAGGCCGGTTACGTCGTAGATTGGCGAACGCACGTCGTGGTATTTGTCCAGCTGGAAATGGTAGCTGTCGGCCGCGATGCCGCTGACCGCAACACTCCAGTCAAACAGCGGCGTATCATCATTAGTGGGCATCCCCACCTCGGGAAGATAGGACGGGGTTTCCTCCACCGGGTAATAGAACAACAGGCTGTCATCCTGCTTTCCATCCTTGGTGCCGGTCGGGGTGTAATCATCGGCCACAATCGCCTGTATCGAGCCGTTCAGCCGGATGCCAACCCCGAACGACATATCTGACTTAGGGACATTGGGGTGGGGCCTTACAACGATAGTATACTCTCCATACAAAAGATTGTAGTCAACCGCCTCCTCGTCAAGAGCGGCATCCTGATCAACATCGTACCGCCAGTATTCCGAACCGGCAACAGTTATATAGCTTCTCGAAATTCTGAATGACAGGGGATTGATGACGTCAATCGAGATGCTCTGATACCCGGTCGTCACCATTTCATCATCCAGCACATCGGTATCAGGAAGCAGGTTAAGGGCCACAAAAACCGGCCCGGGATGGCACAGGCTGCTCCCGAAAGGAGATCCGTAGGCGAAATCCGGATTTCCGTCACGGTCGAAATCGCCGGATGTCATGGCATGAGTAATTTCGGTGGTTTCCTGATCGACAACTGCCGTGTCGGAGAAGCCTCCGGTTCCATCGCCGAAGAAAACATCGAGCGTGTGGTCCGTTGCATTGGACGCCGCCACGTCAAGCAAACCGTCCCGATTCACGTCGGTCGCGGCAAGATTGTAGGAGGTGCCAAAAACCCTGGTTGTATCAACTGCAAGAGTATCGCCGGTTCCGTCGCCCAGAATCACAAAAACCATACTGTTGCTTTGCACCCCGAAATGTGGAATAATCATCGCAAAATCGCTGTGACCGTCACGGTTGAAATCAGCCATGGCGTTTGCTGTGGTAATACTCCAGGAGCTATAGGTAACATATACCGACCCGGATTGGGAAAAACTGCCAAAGCCGTTATTCAGTAAAATCCTGGCATAGCCATCGGTACCTCCCACCACCAGATCGTCAAAGCCGTCTTCATTGAAATCAGCAATATCAACTGATTGGAATGAAGCCGGAAGGGAACCGGCGCTGGAAAGACCGCCAAAACCATCCCCATAAAAGAGATCGTTCGGTGTTACCGCGGCATCAATATACGAATCATCATTGAAATACCCGAGGGCGATGTCGTTGAGAATCATCCCGGAATAGGACTGTGTGCTTGAAGAAAAGGTCCGGTTGCCCAGGTTCAGGGCGACTGTTAGATTATATTCATTGACGACGGCCAGGTCCAGCAGGGTATCCGCGTCAATAAAGGCGAAATCAAACGATGCGAATTCAAGCCCGGAGACGATTCTCACCGCGGGCTCAAACGTGCCGTCACCTCTGCCGAAGGCGGCATATATCCCGCTTGAATCCATGCAATAGGATGAAAACACGATGTCGGTATTATTGTCGCGATCAAGATCGACCGCTTTCATGCTATAGACTTCTCCATCATAGGCCCAGTTAACGTCGAAGATTATGGTATCGGCGCTGTTGTATACATGTATGTACTCTGGCTTGGTCAGAGTATCCGTCGTTATTTTACCCACAGATACAATAAGCGAGACATCATAATGGCCGGGGGAGTCGTAAAAATGAAGCGGATTCTGCTCCGAGCTTGTTTCCCCGTCGCCAAACAGCCAGAGCCAGCTTGAAATGGGCTCCTCGGAGATGGTATAATCGGTAAACTGCACCTCCAGTTCATCCAGGCCAATCCGCGGGCTTCCGTAGAATTCCACATCGAAATTATCGCAGACATCGCCGAGGCCGTCGCCATCGTTGTCGGCTTGACCGGGATTATAGTCGTCAGGACAATTGTCGTCGGCGCAGGTATTATACGGGAATCCGGGATTCCCGAATCCGTCATTATCGGTGTCAGTACATGCATCGCAACTGTCGCCGACGCCGTCAAGATCAGCATCTTCCTGACCCGGGTTATATACTATCGGGCAGTTGTCAACAGTATTGTCGTATCCGTCACCGTCACTATCCCCGGTATAATCCACCACCTCCCAACAATACGGCCCGTTGAAAGTCGGAAACGGTTCATCGAAATACCAGTCATAATTGGGATCGGCGTGCCCGATCGAATCGATGCAGAGAATTCCTTCCGTTTCAACCGTCAAACCTATCCGCATGGTTACGCGTTCGCCAAGGCCCGGCGGGAACCCGCCAGTCACGGCAAGCCCAACCATCGAAAAGGTATCCGGCAGGGTTCCCTCCCAGCTGAATATGTTCAAAGTGTCGATGAGGTTCCAGAAACCGCCTGGTTGGTAGCCGTTCTGCAAAAGAATCGAACCGTCGTGAGCATGGCCGCCGATATCGCGATGGATTATTTCCGTGATGCTGGTGTCGGGACTGTAAATAGAAAAAGCGGTGATAGACACAATTCGGGTCAGGTCGTCATTATTCATATAGATGTCGATATAAATATCGCCCATCTGAACGGAATCAAGCCCCACCTTTGGAATGGCATCGGCCCGAATCGTCATGGATTGTGCGTTCACAAACAGCGCCAGAACGGCTACGCTCATTGCGATTAATTGACGGTATCTCATGATTTGTTTCCCTTATTAAGGTGAGGACAAAGGGGATAGGTACTTTGGCTTAAGGTGTAATCCGGCTGCGACTTACCCCGAGGCAATATCGTTTGACCCCTCGATTTATTACTATCACTTTACTCCAGATATCTGCGGACCGTGCCCAATCCTGACAAAATATAGCCAATTTGACTATTTTGGCAAGGTTTTTCTCCGACCGGCATGAGATAAGAAGACACTGAATCAGACGATAATTCAGTCGTTCAGTAAATGGCTGAAACACGCTAGCCAAGATTCTTTTTAAGCCGGTAATCCAGCTCCCAGAGAGCGTTCCGGTTGCTGTCCCAGCGCAGAACGGCCCGCGCTTCGTCATACGAAAGCCAGCGGTATTCGCCATGTTCTCTCGAGAGCCGCAATCCCTCGCCGGTAACCCGCACTCCGAAGCAGTATTCCGGCAACACCAGGATATCATCGCCCCACAGGGCGCCACAGACTTCCATCACCGGAACGGTATTGCAGGAATCGAGTTGAATAAATTCGCTATCCTCAGGTATTCCGGCTTCTTCGCGGGCTTCGCGTTTGGCCGCCTTCAGCGGGGTTTCATCATCCTCCCCGCCGCCGGCAATCGCCTGCCAGAGATCATTATCGGTGTCAGCACGCTTGAATACCGCATAAAGGATGATATCATCCAACGTGATGCGATACGGAAAAACCAGTATTTGAAATGGTGCCCGGGGCATTTTTTCGGTTATCGAAAATTGTCCAGTCCCGGTTCCGTTTAATCCCGGTGCATGCCGGAGCGGAGTTCGCCGAAGTACTTTCTGGTTGCGGCGGCGACCACCCCCGAGAGCGCCAGAAGAGCAATCAGGTTCGGCAGTGCCATCAGGCCGTTAAGAATATCCGCGACACCCCACACCAGATCGAGTTTCATGGCGGCGCCGATCGGAAGGAAAACCAGGTATACCCAGCGATACGGTTTCACCGCCGGGCGGCCCAGGATATACTCGACCCCTTTCTCCCCGTAATATGACCAGCTGATAATGGTTGAATACGCAAACAGTACCAGCCCCACCGAGACCATGCGGCTGCCCCATTTTGGCAAAACCACCTCGAAGGAGGAGGCAGTCAGCGGCGTTCCGTTGAGACCGCTGTTCCACTGGCCAGAGACAATAATCACCAGGCCGGTCATGGTGCAGATAACCAGGGTATCGACAAACGGTCCGATCGATGCCACCAGGCCTTCACGGACCGGCTCATTCACTTTTGCGGCGGCGTGCGCCATCGGGGCCGAGCCGAGACCGGATTCGTTTGAAAAAACCCCACGCCTTACCCCCTGTTGCAGTGTTATCCAGATTGTCGACCCGACAAATCCGCCGGTCGCGGACAGCGGCGTGAAGGCATATTTGAAGATCATTTCGAATGCCGGAATAATATGCTGATATGATATGCCCAGCACCACCAGCGCCGAGACGACATAAATAATGCTCATAAACGGCACCAGCTTGCTGGCTACCTGGCCGATTCGCTTGATTCCTCCGACAATCACCAGCCCGACCATAAAGGCGATGACCAGACCGATGCCCCAGCGCAGGTATGCATCCCATTCGGTTCCGGAGGTTCCTGCCAGCGATGACAGCCCGTCGGCAACCGAGTTGGCCTGCACCATATTGCCGATTCCCAGCGCGGCCACCGCGGTGCAGATGGCGAACATATACGACAGGACAAACCGCCACTTACCACGCATACCCAGCTCGATAAAATACATCGGACCGCCGCGCACGTAGCCGTCAGGATCGATCCGGCGATACATTACCGCCAGCGTGCATGATGTGAATTTCACCGCCATCCCGAACACCGCCGTAACCCACATCCAGAACAATGCCCCCGGCCCGCCGATCGCAACCGCCGTAGCTACCCCGGTGATATTGCCGGTGCCGATGGTCGCCGAGAGCGCGGCCGAAAGTGCCTGAAAATGAGTGATCTCACCCTTGTGCTCGGGCTTGTCATACCGGCCGGAGATCAGTTCGAAGCTATGTTTGAAACCGCGTATCTGGACCAGCCGATTGCGAATGGTGACAAAGATGCCGGTGCCGACCAAAATTGCGATAAGCGGAACCCCCCAGACCGCATCCTGCAGGGATTTCACAACACTTAGTATTTGATCCATTGGCGTTTATGTAATATTATGGGAATAGAAGTGCAACAAAAAAACGGCAGAATGAAACAGGATGACCTGCGGCGTTTCTTCGCCAACATGCTCAAGGATTACGGCTATCTTCCCAGCGAGTCGATGCGCGTTATGGGCCGGCTGATCCGCCTGACTATCGCCTACCGCGATCAATGGAAGGCGAATCATGACGAAATCCTGACAGTTGCCGAAGCCAGAAAGGCGGTCGAAATCTACAATTCCGTTCTGGAGTCGGAAAGCTTCCCGGAGGAACTTGATGAAAAGATCGCCGGACTGGTCAGGCTCTGGCTAAAAGAGATTAACAGGAAGTTCTATTAGCATTTGACAGACGCGTTGAAATCGGCCTATATTACCTGTTGATGAAGATCCGTCGCTTAGCGAAAAATATATCGGTCTATTCGTTATCAATGCTTTCGTTGTTCTCATGTTCGGGACAGTCGGATTCCGGCGATTCAGTCGAATCAAGGTACGCAGAACTGCGGCAGCAAATGGTCGAACAACAGATCTCCAGGCGCGATGTCACCGACGAGGCGGTGCTGACGGCGATGCGCCGGGTTCCCAGGCATGTCTTCGTGCCGGAAAAATATCGCCGTGAAGCATACCGGGATGGCCCCCTGCCGATCGGGCACGACCAGACCATCTCCCAGCCATACATCGTGGCGGTCATGACCGAACTCCTCCGGCTTGATTCATCGTCCAAAGTACTTGAAATCGGTACCGGATCAGGATACCAGGCTGCGATTCTGGCTGAGATATCAGACTCGGTGTACACTATCGAGATTATCGAAGCTCTTGCCGTCGGGGCCGACAGCCTGCTGGATTCACTGGGTTACACCGCGGTGCAGGTTCGCGCCGGGGACGGTTACCGGGGCTGGCCCGAAAAGGCACCGTTCGACGCCATTATAGTCACTGCCGCACCCCCGCGCATCCCCGAACCACTGGTCGACCAGCTTAAGATCGGGGGACGAATGGTAGTCCCGGTGGGTGACTTCAGCCAGGATCTGATTCTGATCACCAAAAAAGAAGAAGGCGTCATCAAGCAGTCAATCTTTCCGGTCCGTTTTGTGCCCATGACGGGCGAAGTACAGGAAAAACGGTAGACCGCTTTTCAATCGCCCCCTGATGCTGGCGTGCCGGAACAGAAACAGAGGCGGCGACACAAAAAAAAATTGCGGCGGGATCAGCCGCCACAATTTTCACCAGGTCTCTCCGTATATCACAGGGTCCCTAAAAGCTCTTCCGCTTCACGCCTTTGCTCTTCCGCAAGGCCAAGATTCAAAGCTCTTTTCAAATGCTCCTTCGCCTTGTCAGGTTTTTTGTCTTTGATATAATTCGCCCCGGCGTAGAAATTGAGCTCGGCATTGTCAGGAAAGACTGTCAGGGCATATTTATATGTGCTGCGGGCAAGATCGTAGCGCTCCATGGCACCCTGCACGCGTCCCAGCAGAACCATGTAAAGCGGATTCCTATTGTCAACCTGACAAGCCTTGCTGGCAAAATTATACGCCTCGCGGTAATCTCCGCCGTGTTCCAGCGTGAGCCGGACCAGGCCCGTCAGAGCCTCATCCACGTATTCGTTCTTGGTAAGAACCCATTTGTAAATGGCCTTGACCGAGTCGGTCTTTCCGTTGGCAAGGAGCAGGCGGGCACGCATTATATGGGCCGGCAGATAGGTGGAATCCAGTGCAGTGGATCGGGCAATATGCTGCTTGGCTTGCTCTCGTTCACCGAGTGTCAGATAGTGTTCGGCTGCAAAGGAGTGCGCATAAGCGTTGTCAGGATTTCGGTCGAGGCACATCCGATACAATCCGGCCACTTCGTCGTCGGCGCCTAATGCTTCAGCAGCTCGGATTGCCATCTGATACCGGCCGATATCATGAGGCCCCGCGTCAATGAGATCTCTCGCGTACGCCAGGGCTTGATTATATTCCGTGAGATCCATCAGGAGATTGTATTTCTCAACTGCTACTGTCTTATACAGCGATACATATTCATCAAGACCGTCAAGAACCGCGAGGGCCTTCTGTGGTTTGCCCATCTGCTTAAAAACCAGCATCTTGCCGATAGCCGCGCCATGGCTGAGTTTGTCCAGTTCCAAAACCCGGTCATACCATGATAAGGCCCGCTGAAGAGAGTCAATCCGTCGATAAACATCACCCGTTTGAAGCATTCGGTTGGTGTTGCCCTCAGTGAATCCATCCAGCGTTTTCAGCATTTCTGTTAACTGCTCCACCGTGGCCAGCCTGGAATAGTATAGTGAAACGACACGAATGATCGGATATTCATTCGGGGGATCATCCAGTATGTCCTTTATTTCCGCGGAGGCGGCCACCTCGTGGCCACGATCGAATAGTTGCTCGGCACGATCCATCTTTATGGAGAGAATGTCCTGCACGGAGTATAGATTCGATTCCGCCCATAACAGGGCCTGCTCATAGTGAGAAACCGCGGCAGGATCCTGGTTGATGACGAAACGCAGGTGCGCCAACTGAATAAGCACCGATGGTGAGTTGGCGAAATGCATATAAGCATCGAGATATATGGAAAATGCGGCAAATGGTTGATCCAGCGCTTCATACAACTTCTTAAAAGACTGGTAATATCGATGTGACCTGGATGGTGAAGCGGATAGGGATTCAATCAGCCTTCTGGCTTCGAACAAATATCCCATATCAATGAAGATATCCGCGATATCGGCTCTGAGATAAAAATCCTTCTTGTCCCTGTCGAGCGCCTGTCTATACCTTACCGAAGCTGAATCGCTTAATCCCAGCATCCGGTAAATATCACCAGCCTGCTTCAGGGTAGCCGCTGTCGGCTTGCTTTTAACAGCCTGACGGCAATTTTCCATGGCACGATCAAACTCCCCGGAATGAAGCCGGAATCTCGCGTCAGCAAGCAGCAAAAGGGGATCTTCCGGATTTTGTATGAGTGCTTCCTTAATCCCGCGGCGCGCTTTAGGCATCTCTCCAGCCGCCGACAACGCATCAACCAGAACTGCCATCGTTTCAGGATTATATTTCTCCAATCGATAGGCCCGCTCAGCCATGATTCGTGCCCGCATCGGGCGGCCGATATCCAGCGACAGACGGGCGTATGAGATCAGGGCGGGAAAGAATTCGGGAAAGAGTTCAAGTGTCTTTTCATAGGCCCTGACGGCATTAAGATTCATCTGCTCTTTCTCATAATAAAGTGCCTTTCCGTAAGATCCATATGGGGAATCCGACTCAAGGGAATCAAGGGCAGTAAAAGTCCTGAAGGCGGTGATCGGATCGCCGGCTCGGAGTTGTCTTACTCCTTCGTCAAAATGCTTTCCGCCGGGGCCCGGTTTTGAACAGGCAGCAAAAAGCGCAAGTAGAACGACGGCTAATGTCAGCAGTTTTCTCATATCGTTGTTCCCGAGTTTTAAACAGGTTTTTTTCTTAAAGTTTGGCACCCAAGATAACTATTATTGGCGGGTTTTGCAAATGTTATGCCGGTCCGCAGATTTGGGTTGTGTTTTCTTGATTCTTTTGCATATATATATTATATGGAGGTCATTCAGCTTAGTTCTGCAAACCTTATTAAAAAGTATCGAAAGAGGGCTGTTGTAGACGGGGTTTCAATCGCCGTGAATCCCGGTGAAGTTGTCGGCTTGCTGGGACCGAACGGCGCCGGTAAGACCACTACTTTTTATATGATTATCGGTTTTATCCGGCCCAATTCCGGCAGAGTCTTCATCGGTAATCGTGATATAACCGCCCTGCCGATGTACCGGCGAGCCCGGATGGGAATTGGATATCTTGCTCAGGAAACATCAGTCTTTCGAAAACTGACGGTTGAGGAAAATATTAAGGCGATCCTTCAAATGCAATCGATGTCCCGAAAAAAGCGAAAGGAACAGCTCGAGTTTCTTCTTAACGAGCTGGATATCAATCACTTACGAAAGCGAAAAGCGTATTCCCTCTCCGGCGGCGAGAGGCGGCGGGTGGAGATCACCCGGGCACTGGTTACCCAACCACAGTTCATTCTGCTCGACGAGCCATTCGCAGGTATCGACCCGATTGCCGTGGAGGATATTCAGAAAATCATCGCCCGCCTGACCGAACAGGGGCTGGGGGTTTTAATTACTGATCATAATGTCAGAGAGACTTTATCAATCTGCGATCGTGCGTATATTATGTGTGACGGGAAAATTCTTAAATCGGGGACTGCGCAGTTCCTTGCAGAAGATCCTGAGGCCAGGAAGATATATCTGGGGGAGAAATTTAGACTGAACTGATACTAATTTCTGAACAGTTTCGCCCGGAAAAGCACGAAACAATGACCCTCGCGAGACGACCTATAAATTGGAATTTCGTGGCATCCGATATAGGTTATAAGGCGTAAAATTAGATAGAGACTCGCCGGTCAAGATTCGATAGCTGAAGGGATTACTATGAAACTCGGTCTGCAGCTTAAACTTAAGCAAACGCTGGCTCCCCAGTTAATCCAGTCGTTGAAGATGCTCCAGATGCCCATTTTGCAGCTTGAGCAGACCTTACGCCATGAACTGTCCGTCAACCCGCTCCTGGAGGAAGTTGACCAGCCGGAACCGACCGAGCAGACTGACAATGATGGCGAAATCGACATTCTGGAAAATGAAAAGGAGATTGATCCCCGCTTTGAAAAGATTGACTGGGAAAGTTATTTTGCCGAGGAACTGGATTATAAGACCAGAAGCACTTTTGAAAACCCGGTAGAGACTTTCGAGAAAATCCCGCTGCTCCAGAAGACCTTGTATGACCACCTGCTGGAACAGCTCTCATATTTGAAGCTGTCCGATGAAGATCATCTTATCGGAGAATACATCATCGGCAACATTTCGCCCCGGGGATACCTGGTGGTTTCGGTTGAAGACATGGCAGGGGAGTTAAAACTGCCGCCGGAAAAAGTGGATAATATAGTCAAAATTATCCGGGGCTTTGATCCTCCGGGTGTCGGGGCGCGTGACCTGAGGGAATCGCTGTTGATTCAGCTGAAAGAAAAGGGATACGAGAACACCATCGCGTACCGCATTGTTGACCAGTACATCAACGTCCTTGACAAGAAATCCATCTTGCAAATA
>CP070796.1:1851765-1858042 GCA_020343475.1 Candidatus Zixiibacteriota bacterium | reverse complement strand
GCTACTTGACTCTGGAAGTCGTAGGCGACTTTCAGATAAGTGAATCTGTGGCCTGACGACAATCGAATTTGATCAATGTTTGCATTATGGTGGGGCTATAATATGCCTGCCTCTAACTGTATGGCTTGAGGGAAAAAAAATGAGAAAGCAGTTCAAAACACTGGCGACTTTTTTGGTCATGGTAATTTCGATCGGTATTGTCATTTCGCCGGCATCACTGGCTGAAGTGGCCACCTCATTGGAAATGCGGCAGGTGTGCCGCAACTGGTTGTCGTACATTGTCTTTTGCGGCAAGGGGTGGAGCGAAACAACCGAACCGCGCATTGCCGCTTTCCAGGACATAGTGGTTAATGATACCGTGGTAGGGCATTATTTTGAAATTGAGCCGTCGGGGTACGTTATTGTTCCGATTCTTAAGGACTTGGCGCCGGTGGAAGCGTACTCAGACATGTACCACCTGGACTGGAATGATAAAGACGGCGTTCCGGTTTTGCTGAAAGATGTCCTGAATCATCGGGTCAGATTATTTGTCGAAAAATACGGCAGTACCGAGGCTGTTCCTTCTGATAAGGAAGTTGCACTCTTTGGTGATGTGAATCGGACCCGGTGGGATCGATTTCTGCTGCCGGACGACGAATTTCTTGCCGGGCTGACTCAAAAGGACGCGTCCGAATTCAGGGATGCCGGACCGCTGTTGACGTCGGTCTGGCATCAATACGAGCCGTACAATAATTACTGCCCGACGGGCGATGGAGGCAGAACTCTGGTCGGATGCGTGGCCACGTCGGCGTCACAGATTATGGATTATTATGAATGGCCTCCTGAAGGGATCGGCAGCCACGACTACTGGTGGGCGGGCGATTACTCCTGCGAAGGGAGTTCCCCCGGTGCAGTTCTTTCGGCATTTTATAATGATCCGTATGACTGGGGCAATATTCCGGACGACTGCTATGGCGGTTGTACGATGGCGGAAGAAGATGCCCTTGCCGAGTTGTGCTACGAGGTTGGTGTCGCTTATAACATGGATTACGGCTACTGCGGATCGGGCGCCTACACGTCCAATACTCAGTACATTTTTCCAATGTATTTCCGTTATCTCGATCAGATAGAATTGCACAATCGCGGTTCGGTTTCGCAGCAGACCTGGTCTGATCTGATCCAGGCCGAGATTGAGGCTGGCCGGGTAATTCACTACCAGATTTACAAACACGCTATCGTCTGTGACGGCTGGCGTGATCTCGACGGCATCCTGCAGGTCCATATGAATTACGGCTGGGGGGGCAGCCAGAATCTCTGGTATACGATCGATCAATTGCACTGTGACTGGGAAGGGTGCGATTACATGAATGAGTTGATGCTCACCAGGATCGAACCGGACAAACGTGCTATTGTTGATGCCGATACCACCTGGGGCCAGGCTCCGCTTGAGGTGCAATTCACCGGAAACAGCAGCCTGCCGGATGTAAGCGACTGGACCTGGGTATTCGGGGATGGTGATTCCGCGTTCATTCAGTCACCGATACATACCTATACCGCGCCCGGTCGATATGACGTGAGTCTGAGTGTACTTGCCGGATCGGGATACGGATATTACGCCACTACCGATTACATGACCATTCTGGCCGATTCACTGATCGGGCCAGGTTGCGAAGGAGCATCCGGCACCGTTGTTGAGGTGGTCATTTATGGCTGCAATACGCTTCCCGTTAACAACATAAAGATAACCGTCGAGTATGCCGGCACCCTGAGTCTCAACTTCCAGTCGTATTCCACCGACGGTTGTCGGATCGATTATTTTGATGTCATCTCGCAAATTCATCTTGATACGTGGAACAAACGCATGGCTTTCAACATCTATAATACTAATCCCGAAACTCCTGATCTGGAGGCCGGTGGAGGTCCGATGCTGAAGTTGTACTTCTCGATTCCGGGCTCCGCTGAACCCGGCCAGAGCACCCCGATTGAGCTTGATGGATACCAGCAGCATATGCCGTTGTTCAGCGGACCGGTGATGGACTTTGCGCCGGTGCCTGTATCCGGTGATGTGTTTATTCCCGTCGATTACATTTGCGGTGATGCCAACGGTGATACCGATATTAATCTGCTTGATGTTCTTTTCCTGATTGCCCACCTTTATGATGACCCCCCGGGCCCGGCTCCCGATCCTCCTGAAGCTGGTGATGTCAATGGTGACGGAGCGATAAATCTGCTGGATGTTTTGTACTTAATCGATTATCTATACGGCACACCGCAGGGCCCGGAGCCGGTATGTCCGTGATGAAACAACTTATTTCTGTGATTTGCGGTTTGCGAAGATTGGAGTCCGGCTGACAGGATTAAATTCAGCCTTGACTTTGAGCAAATTGGTGCTATATTATAGCCAGTGATGCCTCAAACCGCCCGCGTTTAAAAGTCGATCCGTTTGGGAAAGGATGATATGCAAACACCACGTTTGACCTGCGCGCGACTGGCGGCTCTCTGTATAATTGCTTTTATTTTCATGCCATTACTTTCCTCAGCGGAAATCGCTTCCGTTGATGAAATGGCACAGGTTTGCCGCAACTGGCTCACCTGCATGGTGCACCAGAAAGGCGATTGGGCCGGTTCCGCCGATCCGAAGATTGCGGAGGTGCGGGAGATTACGGTGGACGATACAATTATTGCCCGCTACTTTGAAGTCGATCCGTCCGGCTACGTGCTGGTTCCGATTCTGCGTGACCTGCCTCCGGTCAAGGCATACTCGGAAAAGGATCGTTTGAATCTGGATGATCCCGACGGCATGCCCGCCATGCTGAAGGAGGTGCTCATACATCGTGTTCGGCTTTTTGTCGAAGCGTACGGCAGCCTTGCAGTCATTCCGCCGGACAAGGCCGATCGCCTGCTGGGGAAAGAGCATCGCAACCAGTGGGATTTCTTCTCAAAAAGTGATGAGGAATTTGAAGCGGCTCTCTCACAAAAGGGCAACCTCAATTTAGCCGAAGTCGGTCCGCTGCTGACGACCGCCTGGCACCAAAATTATCCATACAACAACGATTGCCCCATGGGCGACGGCGGGCGAACTCTGGTCGGCTGTGTAGCAACCGCCGCAGCGCAGATTATGGCCTACCATCAGTGGCCCCCGGCGGGAACTTCGAGCCGCAACTACTGGTGGGACGGGGACAATTCCTGTAACGGCAGTACGCCCGGAGCGGTTCTCTCGGCGGATTTTTCCGACCCGTACGACTGGGAAAACATTCCGGATAATTGCATCGGCGGCTGCACCCCCGAACAGCAGGCAGCGCTTGCGGAATTGTGTTACGAGATCGGTGTGGCATTCCTCATGGATTATGGCCGCTGCGGATCGGGGGCCTATACTTACGACGGCCAGGACCTTTATCCCTTCTACTTTCGCTACCATAACTGGATTGAGAAACTCGACCGGAGCGCTTTCCCACTGCAGTACTGGTCGGATTTAATTCAGGCGGAAATCGAGGCGAGTCGACCGATTCACTATCGCATCAGTCGTCATTCAATTGTCTGCGACGGCTGGCGCATGGTAGAAACTCTGCATCAGTTTCACATGAACTATGGGTGGGGAGGTTCCTACAATTCCTGGTTCACTATTGATGATTTGTACTGCACGTGGGATGGCTGCGACCCGCAGGTGGAGTACATGCTGACCAATATTGTCCCTGACCGGGGCGTCTACTTCACCGTTGATACCACCTGGGGACAGGTTCCCCTTGAAGTGGAGTTTACCGGTGTCAGTACGCTGGATGTTGATTCATGGTTATGGGATTTCGGTGACGGCGACTCGGCATTTGTTCAGTCGCCGCAACACACGTACATTCATGCCGGCCGCTATGATGTTACGCTGGAGGTTACCGCCGGAGGGGAGACGCACAGTTATGAGACCACCGGTTATATCAGCGCGCTGGCCGACTCGCTTATTGCGGTGAATGCAGCAGGTGAGCCGGGTTCAACGGTAGAGGTTGTCATCAACGCCAGCAATACTGTTCCCTTGCGCACCATAAAGATCCCGGTCGAGTATGGCGGCAATTTGAATATTACCTTGGATTCTTTTTCGACGGCAGGATGTCGGACGGATTATTTCGACCACACATCGCAGTTGCTGCTCGATCCTTATAATAAACGTTCGGTTTTTTCGCTGTATAATGTCGAAAGCTCTACCATGAACCTGGAACCCGGTTCCGGCCCGATTTTGCTGCTATATTTTACAATTCCGGCATCGGCGACTCCCGATCAGACGGCAGCTATTATTCTCGACGGCTTTTTATCCCATGCGCCGACATTTGACGGGCCGGTGATTACGTATTGCCCGCTTGATATCGGCGGGATTGTGTCTTTTTCCTATGTCTGCGGTGACGCCGACGGCGACGAAAGTATCAGTCTTATTGATATCCTATACCTGATTGCATTCCTGTATAACCAGCCGCCGGGTCCGGCGCCCGCACCGCTGATGTCGGGTGATGCCAATGGTGACGGAACACCGAATCTGCTGGATATTCTATATTTGATCGAATTCTTGTACGGAACGCCGCAGGGTCCAGAACCGGTGTGCCCTTAGTCATAAAAACTGCGACTGCCGAACGGGACAGCTAACACTGCTGTCCCTTTTTTGTCGGGAAAATAGCGCGGCCAGTTCGAATTAAGCTTGACGAAAAGGCGATATTGTGTATTTTCTTCATGTATTCCGGCAGCCGGAGATTAACATGTGAGGTCATGTACTTGCCTTTTGAGATGAAAACGCTGAGGCATCGCATCGAAATTTAAGACAGAGGTATGAATCGGTAATGAAAAGCAGGTATCTCCGTTACACAATGCTGGTCGCTATTACCGGGCTGGTGATATACCTGGCCCTGGGATACGGAAGCCGTTCATTTGAGGCGTACTGTCCCTTCGGTGGTGTTGAAAGCCTGTGGGGACTGTTTAGCTACGGGGAATTTAGTTGCGCCCTGGGACCGCTGAACCTGTCGCTTATGATCGCGCTACTGGTTCTGGTGATTCTGTCCAAGAAATCCTTTTGCGGGTGGGCCTGCCCGATCGGCTTTCTGGGCGAACTGTTCGGCCGAGTCGGAGGGCTGGCCTGGGAGAGGCGACCCCGTCCGGGTCGGCGGCTCAACGGTGCCTTGAAGCTTTTGCGTTATGCGGTTCTGGCTCTTGCGCTGGTGTTCACGTATAAAACCGGGGAACTGATTCTCCGCGGCTATGATCCGTTCTATGTTATTTTTTCCGGTTTCGGCCATGGGACACTCGGCACAATCTCCGCTGCGGTGCTGGTTGTGATCGGGCTCGGGGCGTTGATTGTCCCGATGTTTTTTTGCCGTTATCTGTGCCCGCTGGGAGCGGTGTTTGACCCGTTCAGCCGCCTGGGGATTGTTAAGATTGCCCGCAACAAAGAGGCCTGCACCGAATGCGCCGAGTGTGAGAAGGCCTGCCCGCATGATATCCGGGTGCATGAAATGCCTCTGGTGCGTCACCGCGACTGCACCAACTGCCTGGAATGCCTCGATTCCTGCCCGGAGCAGGGGGTCCTTAAATTGACGGCAACCCTTTAGGAGTGATTATGACTATCCCGAAATATATCATACCCATGCTGGTTATCATTGCGCTGTTCGGGGGATTTTTTCTGCGATCAGCCTTTACTCAGCCGTCCACGGAAGTGAGTTTCGGCAGCGGTGAAGGTAAAAGGCTGGTATGTATTGTTGAGGGCGTAAGATGTAAAGGAACGGCCGCCTTTTTTACCAGCCTTTATGACGGTGTCTCCGGGATTACCGGTATCACGACTTTCGCGAGCGAGCATAAGGCGGTGATAATGTATGATCCGGGCCTTATCACACGTGACAGCATCCGGGCCATCATGGAGGCTCCGATTCCACTGCGGGACGGGACCAGCCAGCAGATTTTTCGCTGTATTTCGATGGAGTGAAAAAACCGTTGCGGCGAGAAACCGTTTACCTCCTTCGATTGAATATCCAGGAGAAAATTGACCATTGACAGATGAATCATTTATATTATATTTAATTGAGCGCAATTGAGCATCCTGCATGTGTGCCGGCGGCTTTTGCGAGCTTCCCGCCGTATTATTGCATGATCGGACAAATAATATCACGCCAGTGTCGGGTCGCATTATAACCAAATTGGAGAGACAATGCAAAGAATGGTGCTGTTTTTGGTTTTATCAGGAGGTTTGACCCTTGCGGCGGCCAGCCTTGCCGCCTATCCCTGGCCGATCTTCCCGGACAGTACCATCCACCGCATCGGCAATTCCTACGGC
>CP070796.1:1837415-1851665 GCA_020343475.1 Candidatus Zixiibacteriota bacterium | reverse complement strand
ACGGAGGCACAGTTCCCGTCATCGAATACGGATTACCGTCATCCGGCCCCTCAAAATCCCTGAACGAACCGGTTGTAATCATTCCACCATGAACAGGATTGAGAAACAGGTTATAGGCGGTCTGTTCCCAGACGGGTTTGGTCAATTTGCCGTAGTCAATGGTATCTATGTAAGGCGACAGAATCCAGCCCTTGTAATGCCATCCGGTCCCGTCAAGATCCGGCATGTCATCGAAAGCCGGCACAAAATAGTCATTGAAAATCACATTTGTTGTTATCTGGTACGAAAAGAACCAGGTGATATCCTGAAACGGATCCACGTCCACGGTGACCGCGGTTGTTTCGACCCCTTCGATCTCAAGTCGAACGGTATCGACGCGGGTCTCCGTGCCCACGTTGACCGGTGTCGCGACATAATCAAAGGTAATATACTCATAAGCCAAGGTATCCATCGCGACGATAGAATCCTGCCCGAAGGCGTCAACGAGCGTATCCAATATACCCACATACACATAACCCACGCCGGTGGTATCCAGATTGGCATAACCGATGGTATCGAGCGTATTGGCAAGCTCCTCGAGATTAAGGGTATCGGTCACCACCCAGTCATAATCATCAGGACCGGTTACCTGATCCTCGGGCACCAGCTCAGAATCGATACAGTTTTGCTCGAGGTCATATGCCAGGCATTTCCAGTAAGCAATCGTGTCGATTTCGAGTTCGCGGTCACTGAATTGCAGCGTGGAGGTCCGAAAGTCGAGAGTATCATTTACCAGTATGGAATCGTAGATATATATCGCAAACCAGATACCGCCGTCTTCAAATGAATCGGACTCTTTGTCAGTCGGCGTTTCCACGCAGAATGTCCCGTTGCCCAGCCAGAGGTCCATCGGGAAGGCCATTCTAATCGGGGATTCCGCAGGATCATGTATGTCCGTCTGCAACATTACGGGCCCCATTTTAGTGGTGTCATCAAATGCGGCCAATTCTTCCACGGTCATCGACAGGTAATCATATATGAGGTTTCCGTCCTTATCAGTCTGGAGGATATCAAAATCGATTGTCCAGATTGGATCGATCCGGTTTCCGGCGGTATCCGCGGTATCCCGAAAAAGGTACAATTCGCTGTCCCAGTCAAAAATATCGATAAATATTGGCTCACCGTCAGTATCCACGATCCATAGAGCATACGCATAGCCGGGCGGCGGAGATGGAAGGCGTTCCGGATTCAGAGTAATATCAGTGGTTGAAGCCGGCGCCATAATATCTTCCGGCTGAGTGCAGCCAAAAATAAGTGAAAGCAGTATGGCGAATAAGGCGGTGAAAAACAAGCGGTTGGATCGCCCGTTCATACTCTTTTATTCCTCCTCAATAGTATATTTTAAATTAATATACGAGTATACGTCATCGCTCATTCACTGTCAAGCCCTAAATTGGAGAATCCAAACAAGTTGCTGGAACTCTCCGGGTTCGGGCCACCCTAAAGAAAAGACGCAGAACGTCGATAAATATCATAAAAAATCTTCAATATTTTGCCTGGAGCAGTGGTTTGAAAATCTGTCCAAAGTGTAAGGCGGAAAATGTAATCGACAGCGGTCAGTTCTGCCACAATTGCGGCAGCTCGCTGGTCGATACTAATGACCTCCCAGATAATCACAACATTCAACCTCAGGACGACGAGCTCGATTTCGTCGTAACGGAAGCGGCGGACGGCACTGCCCCGTCGATATTGGGAATGGAAGAAGACGAATTAAAACGAACGGAAAGCTGTTCTTCGTCGTCACGGGAGCCTGAGGACACACTTGAGATTACACCCAATGCCAATCTTTTGGAGGATGAAGCGGGAGAAAAGCATTTGGCCTCATCCGGTGATTCTCAATCCGGGCCAATCGGCGATTCCGCGCCCCATTTGATCTCCCAACCGGAGCCCCCAGCAGAAAGCGAGTCCCCGGCCGGTGACGAAAAGCAGCCGGAACATGAATCTCACGGCGGCAATTTCAAACGGCTGTCTAAAAAGGAAGTTGTCGACATCAGGAAGCAACTCTACGGCACTTCAGAATACGCTGAATCCAATAAATCCCAATTGCCGAAACCCGGTCGACCGCCCGAAAGTAATCAGGTCGATTCAAGCGGTCCGCCGTTGAAGACGGGGGGCGCCGCAGCATTACCGGGTGCAAATGAAGTGCGATCGATTAAAGACCCTGCCGAGTTACCGCCGGTGGAAAAGGCCCCCCGAGTCAGAGGAGTGGCCTATTTCAGGAAAAACTTTATCCAGGTAGCTGGCAATCCCCACCTCCATCCGGGGGATGAAATCAATATCAGCGGTCGGGCTTACCTGTTGCGTCCCAAGAAGATCAGCAAAAAAGTGGCTATTGGGGCCTTTGCCGTAATCCTGGTGGCGATTCTGATCATTATCGGAGCCCAGTTTATCGGCCCGACGATATCCGGCAAGGGAGAGATAGTCGGCCTTATTCTCGACGAATATGGATATCCCTATCTGGAAGGCGCCAGAGTGACGATCCCCGGTCTGCAAAAAACAGTCTTGTCCAATCCGCAGGGATTTTTCCGTTTTGAGCTCGTTCCGACCGGGACATATGAAATTGAATACGATCTCGGTGGCGCATATTTCGGCCACGGCAACGTAACTGTCACCGGAGGCCAGACCACCCTGATGAGCTTTGGAGATCTAGAGCCGGTGGTCGCGGAAAAAAAAAAGAAGGTAGGCAATAACACTTCTTCGAACCGGACCGCTGGGGCAAAGAGAACGGGCTCTTCCCAAACACCGAGCTCGACAAAGAGCGACGACCCGGCTTCAAATAAGAAGACATCCTCCGAATACGCCAAGATAAAACTGCAATCAAATGTTCCCGACGCGCGACTTCTGGTTGACAACCAGGTTCTGGGTGCGGGAAACAACACGTACAGCAGGATAAAATCGGGAATGCGAACCGTCACGGTATCCAAAGCCGGCTATGAGGATTATACCAAGCGAATCAATCTAGAGCCGAACGAAACCTTCACGCTTAAGGCGACTCTTGCCAGAGTTGAGAAGACTTCGCAGCAGCTGAGTGCGGAAGAATGGCTCAGTCTTGGTGATGACGCCGCCGCAAGCCGCGATTATGAAACCGCCATTGACGATTACTCAAAGGCCATTAACCTCTCTCCGGGAATGCCTGAAGCCTATGCGAAGCGTTCTCAGGCATACCTGAATACCAACCAAACCAGTCCTGCGGTTTCGGACCTTATTCGCCTTGGTGAAATAAGCAGAATGCAAAATATGTCCAGCCAGGCCATTCGTGCTTTCACCTCGGCGCTGACTTATGACCCGCGAAACCTGAGTGCAATGGTTGGCCGCGCCGGGACAAAGCTGGACAAAGGGAATTACCGCCCCGCTCTGACCGATTATGAGGATGCCCTTAGAATCGACAATAGCTTTTACCCCGCCCTTTACGGAGCCGGAGTATGCCAGTTCAAGCTGGGGAATAACAAGAAGGCCGAAAAGCATTTCAGCATGGCCTACAAGATCAAGACGGACGATCCATACCTGTATCAATACATGATGCTGAATTACCTGGCACTCGACAATATCGGCAAAGTCAGAAATACCTACGCTGAATATAAAATCATCGCCAGCCCGGCCGAGCTGGCGGAGATAAAATCCTCCTCGCGCTTTGCCCCTGTTATCCGCCTTATCAAGGAGGAAGAACGCTGATGTCATCGGCCAAAAGGCTCAACTGCTGGGAATTCAGGAACTGCGGCCTTGAACCGGGCGGAATTTTCGCAAGGCTCCAAGGGCCATGCCCGGTTGCTGCAAATTCCATGAAATATGACGGCGTCAATGATGGCAGGGGTGCCGGCAGAATGTGCTGGCGATTCCTGCAGAACAAATCCAGAAACATTCACACGGCCTGCCGCTTCGGCCGAATCTCCTGCCAGGAGTGCCAGTTTTACCGCAGGGTCCATAACGAGGAAAACATCGAAATCTTCGAATCGCAGGGGGCGCCGGCCTGAAATTCCTGTCGATTGCCACGCGTGTCTCCCGGAAACTCAGAACCTTTCCCGCTTTCATTCGTCTATTCAAGTGGATTGCAGAACCGGGAAAAATTATGTATATTCCCGTCAGCCGAAAATAACAAGTTTATGGAGATACCTGAATGTCTAAGGAGGAAAAATGATTCTCAGACACAAGGACTGGACGACCACACTCATAACAATGGCGATGATGTTACTGCTTGCCACCGGTGTCTGGGCCGAACAGGCTAAAAAGCCGCCAGAGGAGCCATATATACCCGATATCGGAACTTTCATGAAAATCGGCGGCTCCAGTAGTCCCGGGTACAGCAGATGCACGGGTGAATTCTACTTCACCAGCCTCATGAGCGGCGCGAACCAGTTATATCGCATTACCGAAAAGGGATGGCCGTATCAGCTGACGCTTTTTGACGACGGCATTGACGGTTACTCGCTCAGCCACGCGGGCGATTACGCGGGTATCAGAGCGTCGGTCGGCGGCTCGGAACAATCGCAGTTGTATCTCATGAATGCGATCACCGGCCGCATTGAAAAATTAACCGACAACCCGGAGGTTCAACACGGTACCCCGCTGTGGAAAAAGGATGGAAGCGGTTTTTATTTTCGCTCCAATGAGGAAAACCTGAAGGATTTCAAAATATACTTTTATAATCTGGCCGAGCGCTCATATTCTATTGTCTTTGACATGGAAGGTGCCAATTATCTCGCCGACCTGTCCCACGACGAACGCTACCTAATCGTCTTTCATCTTGTTTCCAATGTCAACGATGATCTATACATGATAGACCTTCAATCCGGCGAGTACGAGCTATTAACACCGCACAAAGGCGAGGTCTTTTACGATTACCCCACCATTATGCCCGACAATAAGACACTGTACCTCACCTGCAATGACAACAAACTCGGAATTTTCAAGCGGGCGCGGCTGGATGTTGCGACGAAAAAAATCGAATACCTTGATCCGGAATCAAACTGGACAATTGAAGGCTTGAATTTCTCGCACGACCGCCGCTACATGATTTGGCGAATTAATGAAGACGGATATTCGATGGTACATCTGTGGGATATGATAAGAAATAAGCCGATTCCCGGACCGCCGGTACGGGGTTATGTTGGGTCTGCAATCGTCCTTGACGACGGCAGAGCGCTTTTCTCATTTTCAAGTCCGTCGCGGGCACCTGATGTCTGGATATGGGACTGGCAGACTCCGGAGCTGAAAAAGCTGACGCATGCCAAGTATGCTGGCATCAATCCGGATATTTTCGTGGAGCCGACACTGGTTAAATATAAGTCGTTTGATGGCTTGGAAATACCGGCCTTTCTCTATCTTCCGCCGAATTATAACGGTGAACCCATCCCCTTTATTTTGCATATCCACGGAGGGCCGGAAGGGCAGTTTCGCCCGTATTTTCAGCGCAATTTTCAATACCTGGTACTGCACGGATACGGCGTGCTTGCACCGAATGTGCGCGGCTCCTCCGGCTATGGCAAGGAATATATGAACCTTGATAATTACAGGAATCGTCTGCAATCAATCAAGGATATCAAGGCCGGGGTGGATTATTTAATCAAAAATGACTACACCCGCAAGGGCATGATCGGCATCAAGGGGGCCAGCTATGGCGGTTATGCGGTTCTGGCCGCAATCACGGAATATCCCGATCTCTTTTCGGCGGGCGTGGATGAGGTTGGAATTGCCAATTTCGTGACTTTTCTCGAGAATACCAAGGACTATCGACGCCATCTTCGTGAGGCGGAATACGGCCCGCTGACCGACAGAGAGTTCCTGGAATCCGTCTCGCCGATCCATAAAGCCAAAAGCATCAAAACCCCGCTGCTGGTCATTCACGGAGAGAATGATCCCCGGGTGCCGGTCGGCGAGGCCAGGCAAATAATCAAGGCAATTCAGGATAATGGCGGAGTGGTCGATTCACTGATCTTTCCCGATGAAGGCCATGGGGTAGCCAAACGTGAAAACAACCTGAAAGTATACCGTCGGATGATGGAGTTTTTCCATACCCATCTACAGAATAACTGATTAACCATGAAAGCCTGAAAGCTCCGCCTGACGGCGGGGCTTTTTTATTCACCGATAATTTTGACAATCGCCCTTTTTTTGCGCCGCCCGTCGAATTCGGCGTAATAGACCTGCTGCCAGGGGCCAAAATCAAACCTGCCATCGGTAATCGGAATTACCACCTGGTGCCCGACCAGAAGATTTTTCAGGTGCGCGTCGCCGTTCACCTCACCGGTCCGGTGATGCCGGTAGTCCACACCATCCGGGGCCAGCTTTTGGAGCCATTCATCAATATCCTCAAGCAGACCGGATTCAGCGTCATTGATATACACTGCCGCCGTAATATGCATCGCCCCGACCATCATCAGGCCTTCCCGGATACCGCTTTTTTCCAGTGCGGTTTCAATGTCGCCGGTGATATTGATATATTCGCGCTTCTTGCGGGTGCTAAAGGTCAGATATTCGGTATAGCTTCTCATCAAATATTGTTGTCAATCCAAAAATCGGTTGAATATTTGTCCCGCAGTTCGGCTCCAAAATTCTTAGCCTCTGTCACCGTTTCGAAATCTCCAATTCTGATACGATAAAAGGTCTGCCCGTCAATTACGGCTTCCGTGACAAACGCTTCGTAGCCTCTCATGATAAACCGGTCGGCCAGATCATGGGCATATGTCGGGTTCGTGCCTGCCGCAACTTGCACCGTATATCCTTCTCCCGAGGGGCGCGGTGGTGTGGGCACCTGTTCTTCCTCCTCGGGGACCACTTCCGGGGTCATGGTGTATTCTTCGGTCGATTCGGTTCCGGCCTGTTCAGCAGGAGCCTCGGCACTGACGGTATCAGGCAGGTAGTCGGCGCTCTGTTCTTCCAAGACTTCCTGTTCCAGTTCCGCGATCTCATCCTTATCCTTGCTGCAGCCGAAATTACCGATAATAACAAAAGCCCCGAATATAACCAGCAGAAAAGGTGCAATTACCTTCTTCATAAGTCCTCCTTGAATATGCTCAGCGATTTTTCTTCCACAATTAATGACTGCCGTCGAATATTTGTCAAGATAAAAGAGCCGGCTGACCGCCGACGGCCATCCCAACAATTCTGTTGCGTATGAAACAATTATCGACTAAAATGTTATAAACCTACAGGAGAAGGAATGGACTGCAGCAACAGCATACTTGACCTTATTGGAAAAACGCCGCTGGTAAAGATCAGCAATGGATTACCCTCCGGCGGCCCTCTCCTGCTGGCGAAGATTGAATTCGTCAACCCCGGCGGCTCGGTCAAAGACCGGATGGCCTATTACATCCTCAACAAGGCCCTGCAGGACGGTCGAATCAAACCGGGGGGGACTGTAATTGACAACACTTCCGGAAATGCCGGCGTGGCCCTGGCTATGGCCGCCACGGTGCTTGGCCTGAAAGCAATCCTGACGACACCCGAAAAAACCAGTAAGGAGAAGGTCGACCAGATTCGCGCCTATGGAGCTGAGGTTATTATCACGCCGTCCGACCTGGAACATGATCACCCGGAAGGATGCGTCATGAAAGCAATAAACCTGGCCAAAGAGCATGGCTATTTTCACATGAATCAATATCACAGTCTGGATAATATCCAGGCACACTATGAGACTACCGGGCCTGAAATCTGGGAGGATACCGACGGCAGGATAACACATCTGGTAGCAGGCATCGGTACCGGCGGGACTCTATCAGGCGCGGCGAAATTTCTTAAAGAGCGAAATCCAAATATAAAAGCGGTGGCGGTTGACCCAATCGGATCGATCTTTGCGGACTTCATTAAAACGGGAAAATGTCCGCACCCCGAAGCATATGAGGTGGAAGGGATTGGCTCCGATATCGAAACCAAGGCGTTGTTGCCGGAAATGGTCGACGAAGTTATCAGCGTTTCTGATGAGGTTTCCTTTCGAACGACCCGTCTGCTGGCGCGTGAGGAAGGTATTCTGGGAGGAGGATCCTCCGGCGCTGCGGTCTGGGCGGCGCGCAAAATCGCGGAAAAACTCGATGAGGATGCGGTTGTGGTTGTCATTATTCCGGATTCCGGCACCAAATACCTCAGCAAATGTTTTAATGATGATTGGATGAGGAGAAATGGCTTCGAATTGGATCTGCGTGAGAAGGAACAACTGGAGGTGACGTAATATGAACGGATTGACTCATGCTATTGCGGCTGTACTTCTGATATCTTTATTGGCGTTTTCCCCGGCGTTGGCCGTGGTAGGCGCGGGTGGAACCATTTCCGTCGTTGGCGATTCATATGATTTCGGATTTGTGCCGTTTGACTATCGCCTGGTGCACATATACACCATCACAAATACCGGTCCCGGTGATTTGCACATCAGCAAGGTCGTTCCCAATTGCGACTGCACCTCGGCGCATATCAAAGATACTGTTCTGTCTCCAAATGACTCCACCAAATTGAAAATCCTTTTTCACACCCGTGACTATTACGGCCAGACCAGAAGAATCGTAGCGATCCATTCGGATGATCCCAAAGACTCAATATTTGAGGTGGAGTATTCGGCAAATATCGGAATGTTTCCCAAGGCGTTTAAGATCGATCCCAAGTCCTTGTTTTTCCTGCCGGGCCCCGGTGCTAAAGAAGTCAACATATTTAATTATTCTGAAGACAGGATTACATTTTCTCTTGAACTGTCTGAGGATTCCCTGCTTACCATCAGCTTCGACAGTGATGAAATCAAGCCGGGGAAATCAGCTGCCCTTCAGGTTAAGCCGGTGGAGGGCCTGGGCCTGGGGACCTTTTACTGCAACTTTACCGTTGTGATAAACGCCACCTCGAATCCCGGGGCGCGCATTACCGTTCCGGTCAAAATCGTCCGCTACTAACATCCTTTGCGCGAGCTTACGGCCGTCGGCTTTGCGGCAAGATTTGATCCAGCGGCGATCTGGACGTCTGTTATCAGGAGATACGATTGTTTGCGGCAGGAATGAATTGATCCCGGTATAAAAGGCGGTGGGTGGTGACACCCTGTTAAGGCCGTCAACACCCACACTTGAAGCTTCCCCCCATTTTGGGTCAATCCCGCGGTAGCCTCAGACCCGCAGGACACCCAGTGTCAAGAGAGTAGATGCATATACCGTTATAAGTTTACACCTGTATACATATTAGCGCAAGACTATTAAATAGCGCATAAAAGACGTATAGAAATATACGTATTATAATTCTTTGAGAAAGGAGGTTAGATTAATCTTTTTATTGGCGATTCCGAATTTCTTTCGAATTGTCTCGCGATGTTTTTTCACCGTCGCCAGAGTAATATACAGAGTATCGGCTATCTCCTGCGACGACAGGCCTGCCTTAATTAAATTGCAGATGTCCACTTCTCGCGGCGATAGGCGGGAATGGAGACGGAGGAGGCCGCCTGAGGCGGTCGCCAAATTCTCCAGTTCCTGGACCACGAGGTCGTAGAGGCTTTTATTCACAGTTCCGTCGCTTCTGACTATTTTCTTCAGAGCCGGCAGCAAATTCTGATCGACGTTTTTTGCCACCTCCTGTTTAATCACGAATTTTTCTTCTTCAATATGCTCCAGGACTTCCCGAAGCGCGACATTTTTCTCGTGCAGCGCGATTCGTTCTTTGCGCAATTGTTCCACCCACTCAATCCGTCTGACGTCTTTTGCAACAATCTCGGCGATTTCCTCGAGAAAAAAGACATCATCTTCGGTCGGACGCTCTTCGCTCAATGGTTCTTCGACAATCAGCCAGCCGTCATAGCGATTGTTTTCATTTACGACCGGAACATATAAACGGTATCCCTTTTCCCAGGATGCGGTATAATGTACCTGCTGCTTGTTTATCGCCAGCGAATTTGCTCCCTCAGCGGGCATAATACGCGTGGGCGACGGGATAAGGAAGGAGTTGCCAATGCGATAATTCTCACTCAGGGGTGAGCCAATAGCGTTTTTAATGGTCGTAAGTGCCTTCTGAGCAATATGATCCGGGCTGCCATCGTGGCCGATATCGCCACGATGAGAAATCTTTTCGTTTTTATCCAGCATAATAAAGACAATGCGTCGATACAGACCGGAATCTCGAATGACAGAACATGCCATAGCAAGCAGATTATTTATGTTTTTTTCGGCCCGCAGATTGTCCAGCAAACGCAGCCTTGCCAGGTTACGAATCTCGTTGATCTTGCGTTCGGTTATGTCCTCGGCAATAAGAAGTGCGCTTGGCACCTCGGAACTGCTATCGGCAAGCGGCTGGATGACTGTTCTGAACCACCGTCTGCCGTCATAAAAAGTGTCGTGGGTTTCGCTTACCAGCCGTTTGCCGGATCTGATAGCCTCTCGAAGGTGCTGCATATGGCTTCGTGCTTCATCCCCCGGGAAAAAATCCGGCATTGGTTTGCCCACAAAATCGCCGGGATTGCCGCCCAGGTAGCGAGCTGCTATACTATTGAGGTACAAATAGGTGCCGTTAAAATCGATGGTGAAAATTGCCCGGGCTGCATTTTCAACCAGCAGCCGGTATTTCTCCTCGCTTTTGCGAAGCGCAAATTCGCTCAACTTGCGTTTGGTTATATCCACCACCATGGCAACCATATAATCGCGGCCGCTGCCCAGCCTGATAAAATCTGTACTGTATCCAATCCACAGGCGCTCACCACTTTTTTTCACCGTTTCCATTTCAATCCTGGATATCGGTGTGCCGGACCGGTAATGCGACGAGTATGTCCGCTGGAATTCCTCTCTTGCTTCTCGGGGCAGAACAATCTCTAAAGCGGATTTGCCGATTAATTCATGTTCTTCAAATTCATACATCCGGCAATAGGCCTTATTCACATACTGATACCGACCGTGCTGATCGGTCAGGCAGATGCCGAACGGCGATTTTTCCCAGATTCCCCGGTACCGTTTTTCACTTTCCTGCAGAATTTTCTCAGCCTGTTTTCTATCGGTGATATCATAGCCAATCGCCTGATACGCGGTCACCTGGCCTTCATCGTTAAAAAGCGCCCGATTGATCCATTTCTGCCAGCGGATGTCTCCGTCGGGCGCAATCACCTGGTGCTCGATGCTGTCAATCGGATGTTCTATCGATAGCGAGCGAAGATGATTCCGGACCGCATCACGATAATTTACGGGAATGAGACGGAAAAAGTCCTTACCGATTAATTCGCTCGAAGTCTTGTTGAAGTAACGGCGGTAAGCGCTGTTCACAAATGTCAAGACTCCGCTCACGCTGAATTGACACATCAGTGCCGGCATATCTTCCACCAGCATCCGATATCGCTCTTCGCTTTTCTCGAGCGCTTCTTCAGCACGCTTATGCTCGGTGATATCCTGACCGACTGCAATGGCGGTCAGCTCGCCCGAATCAGACGGAAATATGGCGGAATTAGACCACAGAATTGTTCTTATTTCACCTGATTTGGTTATGAGTGGTCCTTCGTACTTGTCCTGGGGATGCTGCCTTACCCATTCGTCAAAATCGTCCACGCCTCGTGCATAGTGATCTTCGGGGAGAAAAATCTCCGGCCAGTTTTTGCCGATAACCTCATCGCATGTATAGCCGGTCACCTTTTCACATTCTTTATTGAACACCGTGATATTGGCGTTTTTATCCAGACAGATAATCAGGCTGTTGGCAGTATTTAATAGTAGGCGCAGGTGTTCCTCGCGGGCGCAGAGTTCCTGTTCAGCCTTTTTGCGTATGGTGATGTCGCGAATCACACCGGCCAGGCCGATAATGTCCCCGCCTGCGTCCCGTTGAAGCTCGCCTCGTTCTTCAAGCCAGTGAATATTGCCATCTGTATCCTCTATTCTGAATTCACTGACGTCTCTAACTGTCCCGCCTGAAAAATCCCCCCCAAAATGGTCCCGCAGCGCATCCCGGTCGGGAGGATAAATAAACTCCAGAAAGCTTCTGCCAATAATCGCATTCGGGGTAAGACCATAACGGCTCACCTGAGGACTGATGTATTGCACAACGCCCGTGGAGTCGACCGAATAAACCACGTCATTGGTGTTTTCGGCAAGGGTACGGTACTTTTCTTCACTCTTCCGCAGCTCCCCCTCGATCAGCTTGAGCCTGGTGATGTCGGTATCGGTCCCGACCATCCGAATCACCTGGCCATCGGGATCGCGGATCGTCTTTCCGCGAGCCAGAATCCACCGGATGGACCCGTCCTTGTGCATCATTCGGTGCTCAAAGACATATTCCTGCGTCCGGCCTTCAATATGTGCCCGCGCAGCTTCCAGGGCTGCCTCTCGATCATCCGGGTAAATATACTGACTCCAAACCTCAAGATCGTTGGGAATTTCGTCATCTCGATATCCAAGGATTGCTTAAACTCTCGGATCAAGATAAAACTACCCGGTTTTAACATTCCAGTCCCAGACTCCGACATTTGCGGCAGCTGTCGCCAGCGAATAGCGTTCCTCGCTTTCGCGTAATTTCCGCTCGAAGCTCTTAGCGTCAGAGATATCAATCAGAATACCTCGAATACCGATTGCCTCGCCATTGTGCAGGATTGGAGTCGAATATATCAAAACCGGGATAATCCTGCCGTCTTTGCAAAGGAATCGATATTCATGATCATCGTATTTCTCTCCATTTAAAATCCGCGGCAGGTTTGCTCGTATTCGCTCCCGGTCTTCCGGCACAATCATATCAAAGCCGCTGATGCCCCGGTTGATCTCTTCCTGCGAATAGCCGGACAATTGCAGCGCATGCCCGTTAGCAAATCTCAGATTACCCTCCAGATCCAGCTCAAAATAGGCCTGGGGTAGAAGTTCAGCCAGTTGGTGGAACTGTTGTTCTGCCGATCCGGCAGCTGGTGGCGTCTGATCCGATTCGGTGATGCGCCGGTGCAACTGACCGATTTTGTTAAGCAGTTCTTTCTGATTATCGTGCTGGCTTTCCATCATACGCGGAATGAAATAAGGTTCACAATCCCATGTGGTTATGGTTTTCCATATCAACCACTTCTGTTAAAAAATGCACAGTCAGACCGAATTTAGCAAGCGATTTGTTGGCAGACGTTTCTGGAACGTTAAAAAATGCGGACATCCATCTAAGGATTATATTCTATTTGCCGAAAATGCTAAAAAACAGCTTGACAAATATCAAAAGTTCCTCATAATTAAATAAGTCTCGAGGGTGACTCTCTGCTGTCCCTGGGTAGTTTCCTAGCCCCCTCTACCCAACCAGAGTAGCACCCTCTTTTTTTAAGGAAGGGCTATCTAGTCTCACGGATGAATGTTACACTGTCAGTAACTGCCTGAGTGTTGCTACAAAGGGTGTTCCTCGCAGGCTTTGCCACAGTAATATGCCAGCCTATAGATCAGCCCTTCACATTCAAAACCGGGTAAAATCGGGCGACTTTTTTGGAAATGCCAACCGAATCGACGGCGTCAATAACGGCATCAATATTTTTATAGGCATACGCCGCTTCTTCCGCCAAACCGGGCATATAGCCGGTCTTTACCAAAATCCCGCTTTCTTTCATCCGGCGTTTTATGGCATCGCCGCGCATTGTTCTCTTGGCCTTTATACGCGACATCGTCCTTCCGGCGCCATGAAGTGATGAACCAAACGTTTCTCGGTCGGCCGTCTCGGTTCCGCAGAGAAGCGCCGAGCCGGTTTCCATGGAGCCCCCGACAATAACCGGCTGCCCCACCGAACGGTAACGGGCAGGAATCTCCATACTGCCCGGTCCAAAAGACCGGGTCGCGCCCTTACGGTGAACCAGGACAGTCTCCTGGCGGTCTTTTATGGCATACGTTTCGACTTTGGCAATATTGTGAGCCACATCGTAAATGGTTTCAATGCCAAGCTCGGCGATATTGCGTCCGAACACCTTGCTGAAAACCTTGCGAACTCCATGCGTAATAAGCTGGCGATTTACAAAAGCAGCGTTGGCAGCGCAGGCCATAGCCCTGAAATATTGCTGTCCTTCCTCGGACTTAATAGGCGCCGACATCAATTCCCGGTCTCTGACCACAAGGCCGTATTTCTTAGCGCACTTTGCAAATACCTGAAGGTAGTCGGTTGCGATCTGGTGCCCGAATCCTCGCGACCCGCAATGAATAGAAACCAGAGCCTGATTATCCCGGTCAATTCCATACTGCTGGGCGACCTCTTTATCAAAAATACTCTCGGGTTCAGCAATTTCAACCTCGAGGTAGTGATTTCCCGATCCGAGCGTTCCCATCTGATTAATTC
>CP070796.1:1819778-1837315 GCA_020343475.1 Candidatus Zixiibacteriota bacterium | reverse complement strand
GGAAAGATTGGCCGCTTTACCCTTCCCGAGATATTCCAGCTGGTGGCCAACAGCGGCAAGACCGGAACCCTGGGGATTCAGCGGGACGATGATATTGTAATGGTGTATTTCAAAAAGGGGCAGATTATCTATGCTTATGGCCCCAGGCAGACATATCATCTTGGTCAGCTTCTCAGGGAACGGAGGAGAATTACTAATGATCAGCTCGATGACGCGGTGAAAACCCAGTCCGAAGTCGAGACGTCCAAGCGACTGGGCAGAATCCTCGTGGAAAAGCAATACATCGACCGGGCCGATCTTCAGGAGGTCGTGCGGCTTCAGATTGAAGAGTTGATCTACTCACTTTTGTCGTGGGAATCCGGCAATTTTAAGTTTTATGAGAATCAATTTCCCACCGAGGAAGAGGTGACCGTCTCTCTCTCGGTTGAAAATGTCATTCTGGAGAGTCTGCGGCGTGTTGACGAACTCAACCGCATCCGCGAGGCCCTGCCAGATTTCGGCAAAGTCCTCGACATTGTTCCTGCCCCTGCGGAACGAACCAAAGACATCTCCCTGCAATCGAACGAATGGAACCTGCTGGTACTGGTTAATGGGCAGCGTACTGTCGGTGAGATCGCCGACCTGTCCGAGCTGCCGCGAATGGAGGCGCTTGGTAAGCTGGCGGCCCTGAAACTGGCCGGACTGGTTACCGTTGTCGACGCCGGGGATTATCGAACCGACCGCCTGGTGGCCATGGCCGAGAGGGTTTCAAACCTGATTGAGGAATATCTCGCGGGCAAGGCGAAATCCGGGCTGGCCGAGAGAACTTCGACTGAGGTGATTGGAGATAATCATTGAATCGTTTGCAGGTCTTGAGAAAACTGGAAGCAACACTGGAGCATTTCATTGCCCGGATGCTGGATACGGAAGCCTCGCGGATCGAGACATATAAGAATATTAATACTCTCGACGAGATCGCCCGGGATTCGCGGCGGGGTCGCCATGTTTACAGCCGGCTTGGTGACTGGCTGGCAAGAAATAGTCTAACAGTTCACAAGGAGCGACTTAAACATGAGGATATTTCCCGAATCGGGAGCCTGTTTAATGACATTCAGAACGGACTTGACACCGCCGATCCGGAATCAAAAAAACTGTCTGATGAGATTGATCGCTGGCGCGCCCGGGGCTTTGTCCCAAAACGGAAGCTGATTCTAAAAATGAAACTGCCTGTTCAGACGACGAGTATCGCAGATCGTTTTGCCGAACTGCTGAAAAAGGAAAACGAGTATTTTGCCCTGGAAAGCCAGAGAAGCCCCCATCTGCTTTCCGTTCTCGACGAGGCTCTTAAATCGGCGGCGGCAAAAGAGGACAGGATGTATATCCACCTCGCCGGGGCAATAATCTACTATTTGAAGATGAACGGGTACAAAATCGGCCCGTATGTGAAAAGGTTGAAAGAAATCGAGCGGCTCAAGTTGAATTCCCGCGATGTTGCCTGATACTGAAAAAACATATTACAAGGCTCTGGTGGCCCTTCAGAACAGGGATTATGTGACCGCTTCAGGATATTTCCGGAGTGCCGAAAATCTGATTGCGGAGGACGATGATTTGCGTATATTAAAAGAGGCCACCGCGTTATTAGTGGCGGTCAAAAACGAAATACTGGAACTGGAAAACTCGGAAAGAAACAACGGAGTTGATTTGTAATGGCTAAGAAACAGAGCTTCGCTGACAAAGTTTCTAAAAAGAAGCATACCATGACCTGTCCCGTGTGTGAAGGCCCGATTTCCTACGTGAAATATGTGAAGGCGGAAAAGACCGACGGAGGCTGGAAATTTCGAACCACCAATGTGGGCGTGTGCGATTGCAATCGCAAGGAGATTTATGCCTAGCGTTGCTCATTAGCGCCGGATAATCCCGCTTGCTCCAGGCGGGCTTTTTTTATATGCTTGTGGAATATGCAGCACCTCCTCGAAGAAAAATTCTTCCCCTATGTAAACAAACCCGGGCGATATACCGGGGGTGAACTGGGGCAAATCGTCAAAGCAGGCGGCGACAGATTAAAAGTGGCGATCGGCTATCCTGATATGTACGAAATCGGGATGTCGTACCTGGGACTTCAGATACTTTATCACATCATAAACTCCGACGAACGCTTCCTCTGTGAGCGCTTCTTCGCCCCTGACCGTGATGCCGAGGAGGTAATGCGCCGTAAGGCTATCCCGCTGTTCAGCCTGGAGTCATACCGGCCTCTTAAGGATTTCGACGTGATCGGCTTTACCCTTGCCTATGAGATGGTCTATACCAACCTCCTGAATGCCCTTGACTTGGCAGGGATACCTTTGCGGTCGAGCGAACGCTCCGACCAGCACCCCCTCGTCATCGCCGGCGGACCAACAGTCCACAATCCCGAAACGACCGCGGATTTCATCGATATGTACTATATCGGAGACGCCGAAGAGAATATCCTCAGGATCCTCGAGGTGCTGCGCGATGCGAAAGGGCTCCATCGATCCGAGAAACTGGAGCGGGTCGTCAGAAAGGTGCCGTCGGTGTATGTGCCGGAATTTTACGATGCCGGGACGCGCACCCCCCGGGTTTCATTCGCCCCCGAGAAAATTAAAAGCTGTCGGGTCGACAGGCTGCAAAGAAGTTTTTACCCCACAAGGCAGCTGGTTCCGTTTATCGAGGCTACTCATGATCGTCTGACAGTAGAAATCATGCGCGGCTGCCCCCGGGGATGTCGGTTCTGCCAGGCCCGCGCCATCTATCGGCCGGTTCGCTTGCGGCCGCCGTCCGAGGTTGTCTCGCATGTTCATTCAATGCTGACTCAGACCGGCTATGATGAAGTCTCGCTCCTTTCGCTTTCGTCGAGCGACTACCCCGGTATTGTTCCACTGACAGTCCAGCTGACCCGCGAGCTGCAGCAGAAACGAATTGCGCTGGCGCTGCCCTCGATGCGCCCGGGAACCTTTACTCAAGAGCTGGCAGATGCGGTTAAGGCGACGCGCAAGACGGGTTTGACCTTTGCTCCCGAATCCGGAACGGAACGACTACGGTCGTTTATCGGCAAGGATATTACCGATAAGGATTTCTATGACACTATTCATCTTGCCTTTCGCAACGGCTGGAATCTTGTCAAGTTGTATTTTATGTTCGGATTGCCGACCGAGACCGATGAGGATGTTGAGGGCATTGTCCGGATGATCCGCAGGGTGTGTCTGATCGCCAGAGAGCATAGGGGCAAAAAGGCCATTAACATTACGCTGTCACCCTTTTCGCCCAAACCGCATACCTCTTTTCAGTGGGATGCGCAGCCCCCTCCGGAGATAATTCAGGAGAAGGCGGGCTATATCAGACGACAGGCCCGCAGTCACTTCGTGAACTTCAAGCTGCATGATCCCTCATTAGCCTTTCTGGAGGGAATCCTTGGTCGGGGAGGGCGCGAAATGGGCCGGGTTATTGAATCCGCGTTCCGCAGCGGTGCCCGTTTTGACGGCTGGACGGAGAGCTTTGACTTCAGTCTCTGGAAAGCAGCATTCGAAGAATGTGGCCTAAATCCGGCGGATTATCTGAGAGAACGCGCATATTCGGAAAAGTTGCCCTGGTCACATATCGACCTGGGAATCTCCGCCGCACATCTGATTAAACAGCGCACCGCATCCGCGATGACCTTAAAGGAAACCCGGAAGAAGGCCGCAGATACAACTGCTCCCCAGGTTGACGCCAATGATGCTTTTGGATTCGGGCGTTCGCCAAAGAGAGGAGCCCGCACCGCAATGGTCGCACCGACAAAATCACAGCTCAGGATTCGGTGGGGGCGGAAGGGATTACGTCGCTTTTTATCGCATCTTGACAATGTCCGGGTTTTTGAGCGAGCACTGCGGCGATCAGGCCTGCCAGTGGCATTCACCCAGGGCTTTCACCCGCATATGAAAATATCCTTCGGACCACCACTGGCTCTGGGCTACACGTCCGAGGCAGAGTACCTGGATCTGACCCTGGAGCAGCCGGTACAGATCGATCTGGTGGCAAAGTTAAACGAGACGCTCCCCGACGGATTTTTTATAATTAGAGGCCAGGCGGTTATCAATACCAGGACCTCGCTGTCCGGAAAGCTCAATCGGGCGGTTTATGAGCTGGCAGTCGACAGGGAATTCAGCCACGCGGCAAAAATAGACGCTCTGCTTTCCCGGGAATCGGT
Organism: Candidatus Zixiibacteriota bacterium; assembly: GCA_020343475.1. Classification (GTDB taxonomy): domain Bacteria; phylum Zixibacteria; class MSB-5A5; order GN15; family PGXB01; genus JAFGAL01. The sequence continues at coordinate 1,833,132 of CP070796.1, read as the reverse complement.
GGAGGTGCAACGAATTACCAAAGATGACGTCAAAACTGTCGATATCAGACCCGCGGTGTATATGCTGGAGTATCGCGATGAGAATGTGCAATATCCCGGTAAAGCGCTTATCACAATGGAACTGGGGGTTGGTCAGGCCGGCTATGTTCGCCCAACGGAAGTGGTTCTGGCGGCCGGTATCACCAAGGAGGAAGACCTCCCGGCTCTCCGGATCCATCGCAAGGAGTTTTTATATATTGATCCCGACGGCAATCGTTTAACCCCGATGGAGTTTTAAGCCTTGAGTTCGGCGGAGCAAAAATATGATCCGGTCCGCGCGGCGGCTGTTGAAATAATCGGCCTGGTTGAAACCGGCAAGCAGCAGATTGAGGAAGCAGTGCACGCTGTTATTGAGGAGAATAGTTTTGACGCCCGTGATATTCGTTTTCTCCGGCAACTGGTCAACGGCACCGTCAAGTTGAAACGGCGCCTTGACCATGATATCCGCTTCTTTCTCAGTCGTCCTTCCGAGAAACTTCCGCGGCGGCTGATTGATATTCTCCGTCTGGGATTTTTTCAGCTCTTTTTCACCGATAAGATTCCCGAGGCGGCTGCGGTTTCGGAATCGGTCAATCTGGCCCGTCACTTTTGCGACTCCGCCCGTGCCAGGCTGGTCAACGCGGTAATGCGAGCCGCCCTGCGGCATCCGGAACGAATCGTGTTTGTTGACAAAAAGGACGATCCAGTCAGTTACCTTGCCAACTACTACTCGTATCCGGATTGGTTTATCACTTACTGTCTTGAGGAATTTAAGTCTGATGGAACGGAAAAACTGCTGCAGAGCATGAATCAGCCGCCGCATCTGAACTTCCGGGCAAATCACCTTAAAGCCAAACCTGAGGAGGTGGCCAGGACCCTGCAGAAAGCTGGCACGCCATTTACGCGGGGCAAGCACCTGCCCGAGTTTTTTCACCTTGAGGAGGGCAATGTCCCACTGGTCGAGCAGCTGGTGCAGGAAGGCAAAATCTATATTATGGACGAGTCGGCAGGCATGGCGGTACGGCTGCTCAATCCCAAGCCCGGTCTTAATGTTCTCGATCTGGCAGCCGCACCGGGCGGCAAAGCCTGCTATGCAGCGGTCAGAATGCGCAATAAAGGTATGGTTACTGCGGTCGACCGCTCCCGCCCGCGCCTCGAGCTACTTGCCCGGAATTGCAAGCGGATGGGGATTAAAATCGTCTACCCGGTGCACGCGGACAACCTTGAATTCAAGGCCGAGCCTTTTGAGAGGGTTATTCTCGACGCCCCCTGCACCGGTTGGGGAAATGCCGGGAAACATAGCGATCTGCGCTGGACGAAAGCTGCAGAGGACGTCGATCGGTTACACCGGGTCCAGAGTATGATGCTTGACAGGGCGGCCAAACTGGTAAAGCCGGGAGGAATTCTGGTATATTCCACCTGTACCATAATCCGCAGAGAAAATGACCAGGTTGTCGAGGAATTCCTGATTCGCAGAAACGATTTTAAACTCGAGTCGGCACTTGAGTATTTTGACGGCGAGGTTGTTTCCGAACGCGGCTTTTTGAAAACTTACCCCAATAAGCCGGGGCTCTCGGGAGCCTTCGCGGCGCGCCTTAAGAAAATCCTGAAAACCTGAAAATAATTGATGCGCATTGAAGACCAAGTACGTAAAATAGGTAAATGACAATTTCAGCTTCACGGCGAAAGAAAAAGATAGAATCATCCTTTGCCCGACTCTTCCCGAATAAGAGCCTGCAACGCCGCTTGCTGTATTATGTCATTACGCCGATTCTGGCGTTATTTTGCCTGTACACTATCATCAATAATATCGTCATGCCGCTGATCACCCGTCATGGTGCCGAATTCGAACTCCCTGGTATCACCGACTATCAGCAGCAAGATGCCGAATACCTGCTCTCCAAGCTGGGCCTGCGGCTCGAAGTAACTTCTGAAGAGTATCATCCCGATAAGGCCGAGGGAACTGTCCTGACACAATATCCGGCGGCCGGGACCAGGGTGAAGTCGGGACGAATTATCAAAGTGATGATTTCATTCGGCCAGAAACTGGTTGCGATTCCTGCGCTGGCCGGTTTTTCGGTGCGGCAGGCCAAGCTCAATATTGAGGCGGCCGGCCTGATTCTCGGCGATATTGCATGGACTTTTTCTGATTCCCTGCCGGAACGGGTAGTGGTATTTTCATATCCGCCCTCCGGAACCGAAATCCCGATCGGGGCGCAAGTTAATCTGATGGTTAACCGGGGCCGGCTTTCAGGCATCGTCTACATGCCCCGGCTGGTCGGCCGGCCATTCAATGAAGCCGACAGTCTGCTGCAGGAACTGGGATTGGTAATCGGGCTGGTATCGCATATACGCAACGAAAATTATCTTCCCGGAACGGTGCTGGAGCAATCGGTGGAAGAAGCCACCGAGCTTGAGGTCGGCGAGGAAATTGACCTGATTGTGTCAACAACGGAATAGAGATGCCGTCATGGTAAAAATAGCGCCGTCTATACTGGCCGCCGATTTTGCTCGTCTTGGTGAACAGGTGCGTGCCGCCAAGGCGGCAGGAGCCGATATGATCCATCTTGACATTATGGATGGGCACTTTGTGCCCAATATCTCGTTCGGCGCCGATGTCGCACAGGCGTCGATACAATCCTGCTCCCTTCCGCACGACGCGCATCTGATGGTAACTGATCCGGAAGATTACATTGACAACTTCGCGCGAATCGGAGCTGAATACATCACTTTTCATCTCGAAATAGATGGTATCAAGAAGCATCTGGGCGAGCGGCGATGGGTTTATGTAATCGCAGAGGATTTGAATGTCAAGCGCATCTTTGAGATTATCGGTCGTATCAGATCAGTCGGGTGCAAAGTCGGGCTGACCCTGAATCCACCCACCGAAATCACCCGGGTTCTGCCATTTCTCAAGGACATTGATTTATTGTTGCTTATGGCTGTCCATCCCGGTTTTGCCGGTCAGCAGTTTATTCCCGGCGTTTTTGACAAGATTGCGGCCGCTGATGATATTCGCCGGGAAAACGGGCTTCAATTTGAAATCATGGTGGACGGTGGCGTGGATTCCGACAACGCCGCCGAGCTTCATGCCGCTGGTGCCGACATCTTGGTCAGCGGCTCATCTTTTTTCAAATCAACAGATTATGCGGAGTTCATTCGGCAGGCAAAGTCGTAGAAAATCGCTTGCGATTTAATGGGGTTTTTGTATATTTCTGTGCTCCGGCAGGGATGGAGAATACCTTTTAAGCATGCGGACGGAAACTTGCTGATATGTTTGGCGATTTAGTAGACAAATTTGACGACATCTTCAAAAAGCTGCGGGGGGCCGGCAAACTCAGCCAAAAAAACATCCGTGATGCTCTCCGAGAAGTCCGCCGGGCACTGCTGGAAGCCGACGTCAACTATAAGGTAGTCAAAAATTTTATCAATGATGTCGAGCAATCCGCCATAGGCGAGAAGGTGCTTAGGTCCATCGAGCCGGGCCAGCAGGTTATCAAGATCGTTCATAATAAACTGGTGGCTTTTCTCGGGGAGAAGGCCGAACCTCTTGCGCCTATCGACAAATCGCCAACCATCTATATGCTTTGCGGCCTGCAGGGTTCGGGCAAAACCACGCTGGCAGGGAAACTGGCGCTGCAGGCGAAGCGAAAGAACAAAAAGCCGCTTCTGGTCGCCGCCGATATCTACCGTCCTGCCGCCGTCGAACAACTGAAAGTTCTGGGCAGGTCAATCGACGCGGAGATATTTCACCTCAACAAGAAAAAACCGTCGGAAATCTGCGTTGAGGCAATAAAATACGCCGAGAGAAATTTCTATGATCTGGTTATTCTGGATACTGCCGGGCGGCTGCATATCGACGAAGCACTGATGCGGGAGCTTGACGAGATCAAAGCGCTGATTAAACCTGATGAACTACTTCTGGTTGCAGATTCCATGACGGGTCAGGATGCTGTTAATCTGGCCGAGCAGTTCCACAGCCGGCTTAATCTGACCGGGGTGGCACTGACTAAGCTCGATGGCGACGCGCGCGGCGGCGCGGCCATTTCAATCCGGGCGGTGACCGGCTGCCCGATCAAGGTAGTCTCGATTGGTGAAAAGCTGTCCGCTCTTGAATCATTTCACCCGGATCGCATGGCGTCACGAATCCTCGGGATGGGCGATGTGGTTACCCTGGTCGAAAAGGCCCAATCCGTGGTAGATGAAAAGCAGGCTGAAGAGCTGGCTGAACGGATTCGCAAAAACGCCTTCACCCTGGAGGATTTTTACGATCAAATGCAGCAGCTCAAAAAAATGGGGCCGCTGGAGTCGCTTTTGGGGATGATTCCCGGCATGGGCAAGGCCCTAAAGGGCATCCAGATTGATGAGCGGGGTCTGGTGCGCGTCGAGGCGATTATCCAGTCGATGACGCCGCAGGAAAGACAGAATCCCATGATTATTGACGGCAGCCGCAAGAAAAGAATCGCAACCGGATCAGGAAACTCCGTCCAGCACGTCAATAATCTACTCAAGCAATTTTCTGCCATGCGAAAAATGATTAAGAACGTAAGTAAATTCAAGTTTAAGGATATGCCGAAGGGGTCTTTCCCTTTCCAGGTGTGATATCTTACTAGATGGAGGAAACGAGAATTGGCAGTACGGATCAGACTTAAACGGATGGGCGCAAAAAAGAGACCGACGTATAGATTTGTTGCAACCGACTCCCGGATGCCCCGTGACGGACGGTTCATCGAGACTCTAGGGTACTATAATCCGATTGAGAAACCGGCGCGAGTCAAGATCTTTGAAGACAAGGTGGCCCACTGGCTCAAGCAAGGTGCCGTACCGAGTGAAACCGTTGTAGCACTTCTGAAGCAGGTGGGATTTCTGAAAAAATTCGAAATGATGAAAAAGGGTGAGGATGTGTCAGATATCACCCTGGCTGAGACAATTGCCGAACGTTCCAAGAAGCGCAAAAAGAAAAAGGAGACCAAGCCTGAGTAATAATGCTGAACGTGTTCATTTCTGACAGAGAACTACGGTTCGAAACCGCTGCGACTAAAGGAGATTGTTGTGAAAGAATTTATTGAAACCATCGTCAAGGCATTGGTGGATAATCCTGATGAGGTTGACCTGACTGAGGTGCAGGGCGCACGGACTACGGTGTACGAACTCCGAGTCGGACCTGGTGATTTGGGAAAGGTCATCGGTAAACATGGACAAACGGCAAAATCAATTCGAACCCTGATTGCCGCCATTTCGGCAAAAAAGGGAAAACGCGCGGTCTTGGAGATTCTTGAGTAGTTGGTACAAAGACCGGAATATGTCGTGGTGGGACGCTTCGGCCGGACCCGCGGTGTTTCCGGAGAAATTTACGTCCAGCCATTGAGCGACAATCCGGAACGCTTCCAGGGACAAGGGACGTTCTGGATCGAGTCAGGCGGGGGCTGGGAGGAAGTCAGGATTATCTCCTCGCGATATGTCTCGGGGAAACCGGCCGTTCAGATTGAAGGCGTAAGCAACCCGGAGGAAGCAAAGCGGTTCACCAATAAGCTGGTATTTATCAAAGGCACGGATCTGGGGGAATTGCCCAAAGGAAAATATTACCACTTCGACCTTCTGGGTTGCCGGGTTGTGGGAAAAGACAGTGGCGAACTCGGACGTGTGATTGCGGTAGAGGAGTACCCGGCCAACGACGTGCTGGTAATTGAAGATAAAAACGGTAAAAGGCACCTGTTACCGATGGTTGCAGCCTTTATCAGGGATGTCGATATCAAGAGACAGGTCATAAAGGCTGTTCCTCCGGAGGGGATTTTTGACTCCCCGGATGAAAATTGAAGTTGTAACGCTATTCCCGGCTTTTTTTGACTCGGTGATGGATCAGTCAATAACGGCACGGGGACAAGCCAGAGAGTTCTTTGAAATAAAAATAATCGACCTGCGCGACTACACTGTTGGCAGGCATAAGACCGCCGACGATAAACCATTCGGCGGCGGCGGCGGGATGGTGCTCAAGATTGATCCTCTCGACAGATGCCTGAAGGATTTGGGATATGGTTTCCCGACCGGGCCAAAAGAGCGAATTGTCCTGACATCAGCGGCGGGAAGGATATTGACACAATCCCTGGCGGTAGAATATTCGCTGCTCAGGCGCCTGACAATCATCTGCGGGCACTACCTGGGAGTCGACGAGCGGTTGCTGTCGCTGTACGAAGTCGACGAAATAGCAATCGGCGATTATGTTCTTACCGGCGGTGAGCCGGCGGCGGCGGTGGTTCTTGACGCTGTAACCCGGCTGATTCCGGGGGTGCTGGGCAATTTTGAATCAGCCCTGACCGACTCACATGTCGAGACTATTCTTGGTGCACCCGTGTATACCAGGCCGGAAGAGTACCGGGGATTGCGGGTGCCCGAAGAATTGATTAGCGGGAACCATAAGGAGATCGAACGGTTCCGACGATTTGAAGCGCTTAAGAAGACGTACCGGAATCGACCGGAACTTCTTGAGAGGCTGGATTTGGATGATACCGAAAGAGCATATATAACAAGTCTGAAAAACAACGATAATGAGAATAAATGAGAGGTTTGACCGATGAAGCGGGTAACTCAAATTGAACAAGGCCAAATGAAGGATAAGATTCCTGTGTTTAAGTCAGGCGATACGGTCAAGGTTCATGTGAAAATCAAAGAAGGTGATAAGGAGCGCGTTCAGGTGTTCCAGGGGACCGTAATCGGCCGCCGGGGCAGCGGTACCGGGGAGACCTTTACGGTTCGCAAAACCACCTACGGAGTGGGTGTCGAGAGAATCTTCGCCTTGCACTCGCCGAATATTTCGAGAATCCAGCGGGTCCGCAAGGGTAAGGTCCGCCAGGCGAAGCTGTTCTATCTGCGCGATCTGACCGGCAAGTCGGCGCGTATCGAGGAGAAGCTTGAGGACAATAGCATAGAGAAGAAGAAAACCAGCCCCGAAAAGAAGACCAAAAAGGCGTCCCGGAAAGAAACCAAGACTGAATCCAGGAAAAAAACCGCGGCCAAGGCTAAACCGAAAACCAAAGAAGAACCTGAAGTCGAAATCAAGGAAGAAGTCAAAGCCGGGGAAAAGACTGAAAAATAACATAGTTACCATATGCCATACAAAAACCCGCATTACGGCGGGTTTTTGTATGGCCGGCGGGGTGACAACTTCTGCACGATGCGGTTACGGAACGAGAAAATAAAGGTCATCGTATAATACTTTTGTATATGACCATTGGAAGTGCAGCTATGCCAAAGAAGGAAATCGCAAGGCTGGATCGAATCGCGCTTTGTACGACGACCGAAGATAATCTCGGAATTGTAATCAAGATGGAACGGGACAGCAATAATATTCCGTTTATCAGGCAGTGGTCGGAACAGAAACATCGTGCTGCTATTGCAAATGCTGACATAGCTCATCTGATTATTCAGGCGATATCAGACAGCAGAATCATTGGATATGTCATCCTGATTGGGCTGGAAAACCCTGATGAGAGTATCGAATTTAAACGCATTGTAATTGGTGAAAAAGGTGAAGGGTTCGGCCGGGAGGCGGTGCGACTTGTCAAGAAATATGCTTTTGAAATCAGGGGCGCACATCGTCTATGGCTGGAAGTCATCGAGAACAATTACCGGGCCTACCGTCTGTACAAGTCCGAGGGATTTGTATCTGAAGGCGTCCACCGCGAGAGCCTGAAGCAGGGGGATACTTTCCTTTCTTTGCGTGTCATGTCAATGCTGGCTGGTGAATACCGGCACTGTTCGGAATAAGTGCATGGCTGAAATAGTGCCGGCCTGCTGACGATGTGTACGGTGAAACGGGAATAATGGCTGGCATTGTCTCCTGACATAATTCAGAAAAAACCGCCCCCATCATTTTCGCCGTCGTTATTTTTTTCTTTGACAGTCGACCTCCGGAATATATGTTGTAATCTCATCGGCGGGCGACTGATATACCCGACATGACATTCAATGCTCCGGCAGACAGGTGACTGATACTGTTCTCTGGAATTTGATAACATTATTTATTTCATAACACGGAGAGAAGAAATGAAAAAACGGCTCTTTTTAATCGGTGGCCGGTGCCTTGCGGCCGGCATCTTTCTGCTGGGGCAAGACGGTGCGGCGGTGCCTTCCAAATGCGAAGAGTGTCATGTCGCAATCAGTCCCATGCAGGTGAAGGATTTTAATCGCGGGGTGATGTCCGAGACTATGACATGTATCGATTGTCACGGAGAAAGTCATACCAGCGCGGAAGATGTCGCCAACACCCGGCTTCCCACTATTGCCACCTGCCAGGAATGTCATGAACAGCAGGCGGCGCAGTACCTGTCGGGGAAACATGCTTTGGGACTTGCTGCAATGAACGCCATGCCCTACACCCATATGCAGCCGCGGTCATTTGTGGAAGGTCAGAAAGGTTGCGGCGGTTGCCACACCCTGGGACTGATGAACCAGGAGGCCAGGAAAAGCGATGGCCGCCGGTACTATCGCTACGGCATGGATTGCCAGAACTGCCATACCCGGCACGCCTTCTCCAAGGCCGAGGCCTCCGAACCGGAAGCCTGCCAAACGTGCCATATGGGATTTGACCATGCCCAGTGGGAAATGTGGTCGTCATCCAAACACGGTGTCACCTATCTGATGAACCGGGCCATTGACCCTGAAAACAAGGATCGTGCCCCGGTCTGCCAGACCTGCCATATGCCCGGTGGGGACCATCGCGTCTTCACGGCCTGGGGATTTCTGGCGGTGCGGCTGCCCGAACCGGACAAAGAGTGGGTACGATACCGCACCACCATTCTTAAAGGGCTTGGTGTACTGGACCCGGATGGGAATCCCACCGCCCGGCTCGATGTGGTCAAGGCAGCAAAAGTCGCCCGGCTCGATGAGGAATCGTTTTGGGCGGAGCGGCAACGCATGGTAGAGGTGTGCACGCAGTGTCATACCCCGTTTTTCGTAAGCGAGAACATGAAAAACGCCGATCTGATGATAAAGGAATCTGATGTCCTATTTGCCGAGGCTATTGAAATTGTCGCCGGGCTGTACCGCGACGGATTAATTAAAAAGCGGGAAGATTATCATGCCTATCCCGACCTCCTGACATTTTATGAAGTCGATACGAAAATTGAAGAGGTTTTATATGAAATGTTCATGGATCACCGGATGAAGACCTTTCAGGGAGCATTTCATATGAATTACGATTACTCGACCTGGTACGGTTATGCCAAGATGAAAAAAGACCTTGTGGAAATCAGGGAATTGGCAGAGAAAATGCGCGCCGAGAAAAGATAGAATTTGTCGGTCGGTATGTAATTTATTGCGATTATCCGATAAAGATGACGAAAGGCGGGATCGCATCTAATCCGCCTTTAAATAATGTTCATGCTGATTGGGTTCAGGGCAAAGCAGCTGCGAATCCGGCACGTAACCTCTGTTCTCATCCGGGCAATCTACGGGCACAACGGATCAGGCCCCGAAGGATCGCCGTACAGGTAGTCGATCAGGTAGAGAATATCAAGCAGGTTGATGTCACCGTCGCCATTAGCGTCTCCAGATTCTACGGGATAAGGCACCGGGCCGGGTGGATCCCCGTAGAGGTGGTCAATGAGATAGAGAATGTCGAGCAGGTTGACGTCACCGTCGCCGTTGGCGTCTCCGCAGAAATAATCAGGTGCAACGATTTCCCTGTTGAACACGGAGATTTGAGCCGAATCCCTGGTTAAATCATAACCGGCCGAATCCACCAGGAATTCCGTCCAATATCTCAAATTATAACCGTAGAACTCGACGCTCTCATTTTCCGGATCGGTTTCATGCGGAAAATTGGCGATCGGGGTGAGGATATATTTGGCGGCATACCATGAGGAAGCCACCGGATCGGTTGAGGCCAGAAGAATCCCGGTATTGACCACCCAGCTCAGGCTTATCGGTCCTTCTGTCGTGGTCCATGTGGCGTCGATAATAGAAAGCCGGGGAAAGGTAACAGCCATTACCCGGGCCACCAGCGCATAAGGTCCAAAAAGGAAATCGTCATGCATCGGGTCAATTCCGCCGTAACGACCGAGACTATAGGCGGTCGTCAATACCCCCACCCAGTTTTTTACAGCAATGGTCGCTCCGGCGTTGAAATGTGCCTTAAGCACCGGAAAGTCTATTATGCAGAGTCGTGAATCATCATAACTTGACGCTTCCTGATTCCAGATTCCATATTTGAGCGAGATATAGTATTGCCCTGAAGGAGTCTGAAACTTGGGGTAGGTCACTTTGGTGTCGATTTCATAAACAAATCCGTCGTAGGGATCTCCTACTGAGTATTCCCAGGCCACGGTGTTATAGAAATCGTTCCAGTCCTTCAAATAGACCGGATAACCCTTCGCGTAAAATGTATTTACAACATCTATGATACACTGTGCGGGATCATCGGAATTGTTGTCATCGGCATTGATTCCGGTGCCGTATATATGTGTATTGTCGCAGACGACTATCTCTCCGGTGAAACCATCAGGGTGCAGCAGAATTCTCCAGATCAATCCCTTGATCCGATCGGTGTTGGTGGTATTATAGCTGGTCCACTGAAAATTGCCCTTGATGATGACGATATCATCGGCTGCGACAATACCGTCGGGATTTCCCGCGGTTTTGTGCAGGTAGATGCCTTTTTCCTCCATCATATTGATCAGCGTGTCCAGGGCGAAATCGGAAAGATGTTCGTCGGGCACCGATGCATCACCGGCGGCGAGCGAACCAGGGGTGGGGGGAATCGAGTCGAGGACAAAAATCGTGGAAGTCGGGCTGTCGGACTCCCAGACAGGTAAGGTAATGTCATTTTTCTGGTTTGACAGCGAAGGTTCGAAAAGCGTCAGTGTAAACCAGACGGCGCCGAAGGTTACAAAAGCAGCCGATGAAAATTTCAGAATTCGCTTTAATACAATACTGCCAGCAAACAGGGCCAAAATGGCGGAAATCCAACCCGCCGAAATTTGAAGCGCCGCGCGCTGGCAGGGATAATTCAGTCTTTTCGGATTTAAACCGCTTCTGACAAGAAGCCACAGAATGGCCAGGAAGCCGGCAAGCCAGCCAAGGTTTTCCTTGTTTAATACTCGTCTGTGGTTGGCTTTCATGGTGTTCCCCCAGGAGTTTCTGTTTTGCGTACCCTTCAAAGGATGTAATTATATGAAAACATTTACCATCCAAAAAAGTCGAGAATACGCCCCGGAGATGCAACGCTTCGTGGTATGACGTTTTATAAATATACGGAAACGGAATGTGAATGTTCAGGAATATTAAGGCATCATAGCGAAACCGCCGGGATCACATCGATTCCGCCTTTCAGCTCAATCAATACGAAATTAAGCATTCCCTGCATTCGATGGATTGCTTTTTGAAAAATTATTGTTGCCGTCATCTTCGAATGGCAGCTCTGCTCTTTACATTTGACAGTTTCGCCAATAGTTCGTACATTGGCACGACCTATGAATATGCCCAATAAACTTACGCTGTCGCGGATTATCTTGGCGCCGATATTCATGTCTTTTTTTATCGCCGAAAACGTCTATAGCCGCGCCTTCGGATTTTTTTTGTATCTGGTTGCGGCGCTTACCGATATCGCCGACGGCCATTATGCCCGCAAATATGGGATTGTTACCGGATTTGGTAAATTCATGGATCCCCTCGCGGACAAGATCCTGGTGGCGACCGCCTTTATCGCGCTGGTCTATTTGCACCACGCCCGGCCCTGGATGGTGATGCTGATTATCGCCCGGGAATTCTTTGTGACAGGTCTGCGAACCATCGCCGCGTATAAGGGGCTGATGATTGCGCCGACTTTTCTGGCCAGGACCAAGACCGTAATGCAGATGACCACGATCACATTTATTCTTCTTCTGATTACTCTGGATGTAATTTTCTTACAATTAAACAGCCCGCTGGCGGAATTGCTTATATTCAATCGGCAATTGGTATACGATGCACTCATCGGGGCCACTACTTTTCTTACCCTGTACACCGGGCTTGACTACACCGTCAAGTATTATTCCATGATCAGGAACACCCTTCGATGAAGAAAAACGCCCTTATAAAGTTCCTGGCGTCCGGTTTTTATACCGGCTACAGCTCCTTAATTCCCGGCACCACCGGCACCGTTCCGGCCTGGCTGTTGGCCTATTTCCTGCTGAAGGGGAATATGCCCACCCTGGGGATTGTGGCGGCGGCGATGATTGCTCTGTCAGTCTTTCTGGCAACCGTGGCGGAACCAGTGCTGGGACATGACTCAAAGAAGATCGTGGTTGATGAATGGGCCGGCATGTTTATCGCATTGCTGTTTGTGCCGTATTCATTAACCAATTATATTATTGCGTTTGTTGCCTTTCGTGGCTTTGACGCGATAAAAATATTCCCTGCCGGGATCGTTGAGAAACTCCCCGGCGGCTGGGGGGTGACCGCCGACGATATGGTGGCGGGGATACAGGCCAATCTTTTGACGCAGGTGACGGTATATATTACAAAAACCGTTGGATGAAATTGGTGACGGCGGAGTCGTAAGAAATATCATGAATGTTGAATTGATTTCGATTGGCGATGAAATTATTACCGGACACACGGTTGACACCAACTCGGTTTATATCGCACGGAAGCTGGCGGATATCGGGCTTTCGGTGCAGTACAAGACGGCGGTAGGGGATGATTTGCACTGTATGGAGGAGGTCTTCTGTCAGGCGCTCAAGCGTGCCGATATTGTCATTGCCACCGGCGGACTGGGGCCGACGGATGATGATATCACCAAGCGTGCGATTGTCAGAGTGTTCAAGCGCAATCTGGTTTTTCATGAAAATGTCCTTGAAGATATCAAGCGTCGCTATGCCGCGCGCGGTATCGACATGCCGGCGATTAACCAGAATCAGGCCCTGCTGCCTCAGGGGGCGACCTATTTGCCGAATAAAACCGGCTCTGCGGTCGGAATTGTGATTGCCGAGGAAGGCAAGATCTTCGCTTCGCTTCCCGGGGTACCCAGAGAAATGGCAATGATTGTCGATGAGGAACTGATACCATATCTTCAGGCCCGCGTCAGGCAGGAGGCAATCCGGGTGATCAAACTTCGCACGACCGGTATTATTGAGTCGGAACTTGCCGAGAAAATCACTCCGCATTTAAAACTCCCCGAATCGGTGCGATTCGCCTATCTTCCATCTTATAGCGGCGTCGATCTGCGGATTATCTCGACCGGCCCCAGCAAGGAGGTTGCCGATGAAAACGCTGAAAAAATCGCCGCCGCGCTGAGAGAGGTGGTTGGAAAATTCATCTTCGGTCAGGATGATGATTCCCTTGAGCAGGTAATCGGGGA
>CP070796.1:1817516-1819678 GCA_020343475.1 Candidatus Zixiibacteriota bacterium | reverse complement strand
CGTTCGATGTTAAGGCCGGTCTTGAAGGGATACAGAGTAATGATGGTCCAGACTTCGGATGACCGGGATAGATTTGTCGGCATCGGCGCTGATGAAAGCAAAATCAAGGTGCTCGGCAGCCTGAAATTCGATGCCCCTCATTATCAAACCCTGCCGGAAAAAAAATCGGCTCTGAAAGCATCACTGCCTTTTGCAAAAAATTCGAGAATTCTCGTCGCGGGGTCAACCCGCAATAAGGAAAATGAATACATCCTTGATACGTACCGAAAGCTGGTGGACGAATTTAGAGACATAAGGCTTGTTCTGGTGCCTCGGCACCTTGAGAGAGTCGGCGAAGTGAAGGAAATTTCCGAGCGATACGGATTTCGTTACACCCTTTATAGCAGGCTTGGCAGGTGTTCCGACGATAAAGACGTTCTCATTGTGGACAGGATGGGTGTCCTGAATGATCTCTATTCGGTTTCGGATATTGCCTTTGTCGGCGGGACCTTGGTTGATATCGGCGGGCAGAATATCCTTGAACCGGTCTGGGCCGGGATCCCGGTTCTTTATGGTCCCTCAATTTATAATGTCCGAGACAGCTCCAATTACATTCTGGAGGGCGGTCACGGGGATATGGTGCAGAATCTGGATGAACTGTGCGAAAAACTCAGAAAATTCTTTGGCGGAGAGTTGCACTATAAAAAAAGGGACACCAGCTCAGGCGGACCCTCTCGGGCGCGTAAGACCGCTGAAATTATACTGAATTGCGTGCAAGCAGATGCGGATTTTGTGGCTAAGAGTAATAGAGAATAAAGGCAATCCGCTTTACTGGTCGGGTCTTTTTGTTTTGTGGGTTGCCTCGCTATTGTACCGGGTGGGCCTGTGGTTGCGCCTGCTTTTCATAAGAGGCGGTGTCAAAATTCACGCCCCCGTTGTATCGGTCGGCAACCTGACCGTCGGGGGTTCCGGGAAAACACCGACAGCCATTTACCTGTCGCATCATTTCCTGTCGAAGGGCAAAAAGACGTGTATTGTATCGTCAGGCTATGGGCGAAAAAATTCAGTTGATAGCCTCGAAAAGGGTGCCGATTTTTTCCCGCATGCAATTGATAATGTGGGTGACGAGGTCATGATGATGGCTGAGTGTCTGCCTGATGCCTGTTTTGCCGTTTCAGAATCGAAAGGCCGTGCCGCGCTGCTTGCGGATGAGAAATACACGCCCGATATGGTAATTGTCGATGATGGTTATCAGCACCTAAAGCTGCATCGCGATTTCAATATCCTGTTGATTGATGCCGGGATTGACTTGAGAAAAGAGTCTCTGTTTCCTCTGGGTCGAAGGCGGGAGCCGCTGGCGGCCCTGAGGAGGGCTGACGCCGTAATTATAACAAAGAGTAATATGGTTGAAATGGAGTCTTCCTTCCGCAGGTGGATAGGCGATCGTTTCCGCGAAAAAATAGTCGCGGAGGTCGAGTTTATAAACGAGATGGTTATATCGAGCAGCGAGCGCCTTCAGATTAATAGTATAGCCGACAGATCAATCTACTTTTACGCCGGTATCGGAGACTTTAACTCTCTGGTTTCCCGTCTCAAGAAACGATTCAGGCATCTGGTCGGCCACCGGCGATTTCCAGACCATTGCCCTTACCGGGCTTCGGAGGCAACCCGAATTAATGCTGATATAGAAAAGCTAAGGCCGGATTATATTCTGACAACTCACAAGGATTATGTCAAAACGAGAAACTTTGATTTTGGGCAGCCTATTTATTATCTTGATCTGCAGCTCCGGTTTGTGTCCGGCGAGAAGGAGTTATTGGGAGCGATAGAGAATATCGCAAGCAAGAAAAAATGGAGAGGAAGTACGATTTCATAGTAATCGGTTCCGGCATCGCGGGATTGTTTTTCGCCCAGAAAGTAGCCGATCTCCTGCCGGAATGCCGGGTGGCTGTAATTACCAAGAAAAGTGAAACCGCCTCCAACACCAACTATGCACAGGGCGGTATCGCTACGGTAGTTGATCCCGAAGATAGCTTCAAATCGCACGTGGCGGATACGCTGAAAGCCGGAGCCGGACTCTGTAATAAAAAAGTCGTCGAAAGAGTCATTCGTTCCGGGCCGGAGGCGATTGGAAAACTTGTCGAGGTCGGCGTCAAATTCACAAAGAAAAGCGGTCGTTATGA
>CP070796.1:1812326-1817416 GCA_020343475.1 Candidatus Zixiibacteriota bacterium | reverse complement strand
AAAGGCGAGATAGTGCTCGTTTTATCCGGGGCACGCGCGAGGAAGACAAAGCAGTAGTCGATCGCACCGCGTTTTATCTCTTTGATATTATAATTCTGAGTTACCTGGCGCTGGTTGCGATTCTGGTGCTGGTCTTTGGTCGCCCCCTTGGAGATTATGTAGACGAATTGCTGATGAATGCTCTTCTGGCGGCAGTAGTACTCGGCATCGTGTACTTTCTTCCGGCGGGCCGGAGCCGTGTGGCACTTTTTATTCGTCTGCTTTATCCGGTCATACTATTCCTGTTTTTTTATGAGCAAACCGGCGGATTGATGAAGCTGTTTTTCCCCGATTTTCTCGATTATCAGTTGACTTCTTTCGAGAAGTCGATTCTCGGCGTTAATCCCACCCTCTGGCTGGATCGCAACCTGATTAATGTCTGGCTGACCGAAATCCTTATGCTGACTTATGTGCTTTATTACCCGATGATTCCCTCATATTTGATTATGCTCTTTGTACTGCGTCGATTCGACCTTATTAAAAAATCGCTGACCGCGATCTGCCTGACATTTTCTCTCTCTTACCTGTTATTTTTTCTTTATCCGATTGAAGGCCCCCGGTATTATTTCGCCACCCGGTTCGGCCGGGAAGCCGCCGGGCCGGTTTTCCGATCTCTGGTAAATTACATCATGGTTTCCAGTGCCGTTCATGGCGGCTGTATGCCGTCGTCCCATGTCGCGGTGGCACTGGTTATCATGATATTTTGTTTGAAATATTTCCGGAAAATTGGTATAGTGCTGGTGCCGATAAATATCGGTCTGGCCCTGAGCACGGTCTACGGCCGCTTTCATTACGTGTCCGATGTAGTGGTGGGAGCGATTATTGGCATCGGCGTTACGATTTTGACATTACATTACCGGCCGCGGTTTGATCGGTCCGGCGGGAGCGCAGGAAGGTGAAACATGTATCCGGAACTGATTAGAATTGGCCCGCTCGCCATCCGCAGCTACGGAGTGATGCTGGCAGTGTCATTTATCATGGGGGTCTTCTACGTCTACAGGATCTCACGGCGAAAAAAGTATGATTTTGCCGAGCTGTTGACCGTTGCCTATATCATGATTATTGCGGGGGTGTTGGGTGCGCGGCTTTTCTATGTGCTTTTTCACCTCAACGAATTTTCCGGGGACTGGCTGGACACCATCAATCCTTTTCAGTCCGATCAGTTCGGGATCGCCGGACTGAATCTCTATGGCGGCGTGATGCTTGCGGTCATCTGCACCTGCATATACCTGAGCCTGAGGAAAATGCCCGTGCTGGCAACATTTGATCTCTTCGCGCCGACAATTGGATTGGGGCTGATTTTTACCCGGATCGGCTGCTATCTCAATGGTTGCTGCTTCGGGACGCCGTCTGATCTGCCATGGTCCGTTCAATTCCCAGCCGGTTCAATACCAGACTACGCCTTTCCGGGAGCATGGATTCATCCGTCACAACTCTACAGCTCGTTATATGGCCTGATTCTTTTTATCTTCCTGCACTGGAGGTCGAAGCGCAAGCGCTTTGATGGGGAGATAGTGGCCCTGTTGTTTATGGTCGAAGCGATTTTCCGATATGCAATCGAATATGTTCGCTATTATGAAAATGCCATGCACTTTCATATTCTGGGCATGTTTCCGACCTGGAATCAAGTCATTTCGATCATTCTGTTTCTGCTCGGCGTGATTATCTATATCGTACAGAGCCGCCGATTAACCGGTTCATCTGCAGTTCGCCGTCAATGAAATCCGGGCGTGCCGGCGACCTGTACGCCCTGGTGTGCGCCGTAGTATGCGGCTTCGGCAATATCCTGCTCAAATTGGGGCTTGTTGACATCTCCACCGAGCTGTTCAATTTTTATTTCTTTGTTTTTGCCTTTTTAATTTCACTTACAATGCTTTTTTCGCGCCGGAGCCGGAAAGACATAATACATACCAGGGCCTGGGTTTTCGGGCTGATCGCCCTTCTATCTGTCCTGTTTTCGCTCGGCATTTACACTTTTTTCTGGGCCCTGCGGCTTATTGAGCCCGCCACGGTTTCATTCCTGTCACGATTCGAAGTTATCATTACCATCGTGCTGGCGTATGTGGTTCTCAAAGAACGCCTGCATTCGGCTGAGATTCTCGGCGGCGTTATTGCCGTAGCCGGTGTCCTGGTGCTGAAATTCAAAACGACTCTTATTATTTCCGAGGCGGCCACACTGATGATCCTGTCCTCCTTTTTCTTCGGAACGGCGGAAATTCTTGTGAAAAAATTTATCCATCAGCTTGGAATAGTACGCTTTGTATTTTACAGAAATCTCTTTGCCATTGGTCTTTTTTATCTGCTGCTGAGAATGCAGGGTCAACAGATGTATCTTCCGCCAATGAAAACCCTGATTCTGGCGGCGGCAGCGGCGCTAATGCTCCCCATTCTGGGTCGTGCCACGTTCATGAAAGCACTGAAGCATATCAATATTTCACGCGCTGCGCTTATTACCCAGGCCATTCCGCTTTTCACCGCATTCTTTGCCTTGGTTGTGTTGAGATCTCTGCCAACCTTGATCGAATGGTTCGGAGGCGGTCTGATTATCGCCGGCGTTGTAATTGTGAAATTGTCAGAGCGAATACTGACAAACAGAAAAGGCCGACTGACCGGAGTCCGGTGAGATAGGACATCACATCTCGATGCCCTCACGTGCCTTCACCCCGCGGACATAGTAATGTTTCACCTCCCGCATTTCAGTCACCAGGTCGGCTTTTTCAATAATCCTGGGGTCGGCTTTTCGCCCGGTAAGCACCAATTCCAGGTCATCCGGCCTGGATTCCATCAGCTCTAGTAATTCGTCGATCGTTATCAACCCGTAATGGGTTGCGATATTGACTTCGTCCAGGATGACAACCTGATACGCTCCGGAGGAGATTACCTTCTTGACTTCTTCGAAGCCCCGGCGTGCGCATTCAAAATCCTCTGCGGCCGGCTCGTGGCGGATAAAACAGTCGCGGCCGAACTGAACAACCCTGATACTGTCGGCAAACCGCTTCAGTGCGTTCAATTCGGCATACTTCATGCCCTTTACAAACTGCGCGATATAGACGGTCAATCCGGCGCCGGCAGCCCTGAGAGCCAGTCCGAGAGCCGCGGTCGTTTTCCCTTTACCCTTGCCAGTATAAACGTGGACATATCCTCTGACCAGTTTTCGCATGTCGTCAAGATATACAAAGCTGCTGTTTATCCAAAACGTTTTTGTCAGAGAGAGAAAACGGAAGGATGTTGGGAAAACCGACCCTAATGCACTTCAAGCATGCGCTGCAGGGCCAGACGAGCATTGGCTTTTACATTTTCGCGGACCCTGATTGGTTTCATATCCATGTAATTCTCAAGGCAGTACGCCAGATCGTTGAGAGTCGTTCGGTACATATTGGCGCAGGCCGGGCAGGTTTTACCGGATAACTCAAAGATGGTTTTGTCAGGATAGGTCACCGCCATTCGGTGAATCATATTGATTTCCGTGCCGACTGCGATGGCCGAACCCGGCGGCTGATCCTCGATATACTTCACTATAAAGCTGGTTGAGCCGTTAGCATCGGCCTGCTGCACCACCTCAGGCGAACATTCCGGATGAACCACAATCTTGACGCCGGGGTACTTCCGGCGCGTCTCTTCAATATGATCAGCCTTAAAATTGACATGAACATGGCAATGCCCCTTCCATAGAATAACCCTGGCCCGATCAAGATGTTCTTCGGTCAGGCCGCCGTCAGTCCGGGAAAAATCCCAGATGACCATCTCATTCGGCTCCAGGCCGAATCTCAGGCCGGTGTTGTAGCCGAGGTGCTGGTCGGGAAAGAAAAAGAGCTTCTCGCGGCGCTTGAAACCGTATCGATACGCGGCATCGGCATTGGAAGAAGTGCAGATCAGGCCACCGTGCTCCCCGGTAAAGGCCTTGAGGCTGGCGGCGCAGTTCATGTAGGAAACCGGCATAATTCTTTTGTCGCCGCCGAATTTTTCAAGAACATTCCAGGCTTCCATCACGTCCGCCATGTCAGCCATATCCGCCATGGGACATCCTGCCAGTGGGTTCGGCAGGAAAACGGTCTGATGATCCTCCGAAAGGATGTCCGCCGACTCGGCCATAAAATGAACGCCGCAGAAAAAGATGTATTCAACGTCCTTTCGTGACGCCGCAATTTTGGAAAGGCCGTACGAGTCGCCGACCGCGTCCCCCAAATTAACCACCTCGTGACGCTGATAATGATGTGTCAGGATAATCGCCCGTTTGCCAAGCTTTGCTTTGGCTTCGCGGATACGTCCCTTTAACTCTTCGACATCGGCCTCGCGGTATTCCTTTGGAAGCGCGAAATACATAAAACCTCAAAATTCACCCGGTCCCTAAATATACGCCGGGATAATTATAAATAATAACAATTCGCGAAAAAATCAATTCGATATGAAGATAAATTGCTACACCCCGCATCGAGACGGAGCGGCTTTCTCCTTTGCGTCGATTATGTCAGGCTTTCGAGAAATTCAAGAGCTTTTTCATTGTCCGGGCTGTGCTGAAGGCCAACATGTTCGACGTAGCGAATAATGCCCGTTTTATCGACGATTACAATGACGCGATCGGCGTAGCCGAGGTCAAGCAGAACGCCATATTTTTTGCAAACCGCCCCGTGTGGCCAGAAATCGGAAAGAATTGGATAGGTGATTCCCCCCAGAGACCTGGTCCAGGCCTGATGCGAAGGAATGGAATCGACCGAAATACCCAGAACCTGGGTATCATAGCCTGCGAAGCGCTCCAGATCACGCTCGTAGGCCGGCATCTGGGCACCTCAGATCGGCGTCCAGTCAAGCGGATAAAATGCAATCAGGACTTGTTTCTTGCCCCGATAATCCAAAAGCCGGACTCTCCCGCCCAAATGTGACGGCAGAGAAAAATCAGACGCTCTGGCTCCGATCCTGGCTTTACGGGAAAACATCAATCCCTGCCATAATTAATCCGAATCTCTATTAATCCTCAACGCGAACAAATTTGTCTGCGGCAGCGCCGCAGACCGGGCAAACCTCAGGTGGTTCCTCCCCCTGGTGGGCATAAC
>CP070796.1:1810675-1812226 GCA_020343475.1 Candidatus Zixiibacteriota bacterium | reverse complement strand
TGACGCTGGCTTATATGGAAGACCTGATTTTCAAGGGTACCGTCGATGAAATCGACGTTGGCAAACTCTCTGCCAACATGGAGGCTGAAATCAAGGTTGGCGCGCTGCCAAAGGACACGGTAAAGGGGATGGTGCAAAATATATCCCCGAAGGCACATCAGGACCAGGGTTCAACGGTATTCGATATCGAGATCGAGCTTATCGATCTCGGGACCAGGCTGTTGCGGGCCGGTTACTCGGCCAATGCCGATATCATTATCAGCAAAAAGGAAGATATCCTGCTTATCCCGGAACGACTGATCGAATTTCTCAATGATACCGCCTATGTAGAAACTCAGGACAGCCTGGGTATAATCAGCAAAGTGGCCATTGAGACCGGTCTCTCCGACGGCATCAATATTGAGGTGGCGTCAGGTCTCTCTGAGGGTGATATGGTGATTGAACGTCCGCCCCGGGAGATCCAATAGCATGATTCCACTGCTTTCATTAAAGCAATTCTTGCGTGATATGCGCAACCAGAAAATGCGCACGCTGATGACCATGTTTGGCATTCTCTGGGGAACGGTGGCAATTATTCTGCTGATGGGCTTCGGCGACGGCATTCGCCTTCACCAGCTGCGTCAAATGAAAGGCCTGGGGGAAAATATATCGATTATCTGGGGCGGAATTACCTCCCAGCCCTGGAAGGGTTTACCGCGTGGCCGCAGAATCTGGTTCACCGAAGACGACGTGGCACGGATGAAGGCGTCGATTTCCTCAATTGAATATATTTCACCGGAATATACACGCTACAGTGTACCCCTGAAAACGAAACTGGCCAACAAAATCACGCGGGTATCGGGGGTTTGGACGGAATTTGGGCAGATGCGCAATCTGCTGCCCCGTCTGGGGGGACGATTCATCAACGCGCTTGATATCGCCGAAAAGCGACGCGTTATATTTCTTGGAAATCGCAGGGCAGAGGATTTGTTCGGCCAGGAGGATCCCGTGGGGAAAACCGTAATGGTGAACAGCGTCCCGTTTACGGTTATCGGAATTATGAATGATAAAGATCAGAATAGTTCATACGGCGGGCGCGACAGCCGGCAGGCCTGGATTCCATCAACCACTTTCAGAACTATGTGGTCACACCGCTATCCACAAAATATGGTGGTGCAGTCGCCTGATCCGTACTCGATGGAACGGATCAAAGAGGACATCTATGGGTACATGGCAGCCAAATATGCCTTTGACCCGCATGATTCCGAGGCCCTGACAATCTGGGACACGACCGAGGGGCTGCGTTTTATAACGCTATTTTTTAAGGCGTTCACTGCCTTTTTGGTCGGCATAGGCTGTATGACATTGATTACGGGCGGAATAGGGGTGACCAACATCATGAATGTCGTCCTGGAGGAACGCACCAAGGAAATCGGCATTAAAATGGCGGTCGGCGCCAAAAAGGCGACCATTATGCTTCAATTTTTAATCGAGACAATCATTCTTACCGGCATCGGCGGGGCTCTGGGTTTCCTGATGGCGGCTCTGATTATCAATGTTTTCCCGTCAACC
>CP070796.1:1806041-1810575 GCA_020343475.1 Candidatus Zixiibacteriota bacterium | reverse complement strand
ATACTTGGAGAGCTGCTTGGGGATGAAGAAGAAATAAACAATCAGCCCCGCCACGATAGCGCCAAACGGCCCCCGACCGTATGAAAGAAGAGAGGCCAGAGCTGACAGGAAAAAGCCGCCGTAAAATAATGCTCTGTGCCATAATTTCTGCAGAAACAGCGCGGCGCCCAGAAGAAAGAACGCCGTCACGGCAAAGTAGTTGCCGAACGTCATCACATTCGAAAAGGTTCCCAAAGCACGATAGCCACTGGATGGCGCCGGCACCAGGGTGCCACCGCGATAAAGGTCGATTCCGCTGAAGTGCTGCCAGACAGCATAAAGGGACACAACCGCCGCCGACACGGCAAACATCTTCAGCCATATCAGAAGTTTCCGTTCATCCCTTATCAGAATCGCAACCGCCGGGATCACGAGAAACATCCACTCTTCCTTCATTGCGCTGAGCGATCGTGAGGTGTCGGTACCAAAAAAGGCCCCAAGAAACGACCAGGCCAGAAAGAGAATCACGAACAATACGAAACCATCGCGGGGCAACGGCCGACGAAACTGCTTTGTGAAGATTAAAATCAGCAGCGCACTCAACAGCGTCAGCCCCAGGAAGCTTTGCGCCAGTGCCTTGGAGAAAGTTGTCGAGACAAAGAAACCGCCGACGAAGGCAAAACCGGCATATTCCAGAAATTTCCGGTAGCGTGTCATCTATCCAAAGAGATCGCTTTCGATCAGTTCCACCAGGATATGAATCAGGAAAATATGCTCTTCCTGGATTCGCTGGACAGACTGATGCGGAACGATAAGTTTCTTATCAACCATCCTGGCCAGCTTGCCACCATCCCTGCCGAGCAGCGCGGCTGTAAGTAATTTTTTCTCCCGCGCGGTCTTGGCAGCGCGCAGGAGGTTGGCGGAATTGCCAGAGGTTGAAATGAGAAACAGCATATCGCCGGAGTTCCCCAGTCCCTCAACCTGCCGGGAGAAAATTCGATCCATCCCGAAATCATTACCGGCAGCGGTCAGCACTGACGCGTCGGCATTGAGCGCGATCGCGGGAAGCGACTGACGGTTCTTCTCTGCGGTCAACCGGACAATCATCTCCGCCGCCATATGCGAACTATCCGCGGCCGAACCGCCGTTACCGCAAATCAGCAGTTTCCCCCCGGCGCCGAGAACTCCCGCAACCAGATTGGAGATTTCCACCAGCGGCCTGGCCAACTCCTGCGCCACCATTCGCCGCAGAAGGCTGGACTGTTCAGCCGCATTCATAACCAGCTGGATACGTTCTTCGTCGGTCATACGCGCACACTTTCCGCCAGGTGAGCCGCCGAAGCGAATTCTCGCAGTCTTGAACGGTCCCCGGTTTTCTCGAAATGGTCGCCGACTACCACAAATGATGCGCCGGCCGTGATTTTTTGCTCGACCTCCCGGGGAGTACGGATACCGCCCCCGATAATCAAAGGCAGGTCAACATAGCCTGCAACCGCTTCAACCATTGCTTCCGGCACCGACCGCTCGGCGCCCGAGCCGGCATCAAGAAAAACTGTCTGCATACCGAGATATTGCGCTGCCAGGGCGTGGGCACAGGCAATATCCTTCTTGCCGGCCGGTATCGGAAAGGAATTTGACATATATTGCACCGAGGTATACTTGCCCGATTCAATCAACAGATAACCGGTTGCAATCGGCTCTACTCCGTAGGCTTTTACGATCGGCGCACCTCTGACTTGCTCTTCGATCAGATACTGCGGATTACGGCCGGACAAAAGCGAGGTAAACAAAACGGCATCGGCATCGGGTGAGATCTGGCTATGAGCGCCGGGGAAAATAATCACCGGCAGGGCGGTCAGGGATTTGACCTGACTGACCACCGCATGGAAATTGTCATTAATGGCCAGGCTGGTTCCCACCAGCAGTGCATCGACACCGTATTCCTCGGCGGATCCGGCTAATTCCACGATCCCGGCCTCGCTGGTCCGGTCGGGATCAAGCAAGAGCAGAAAGCCGCCTCCTTTCCTCGTCCTGATTTGCATCAGTGTGTCAAAAACCGACATGCCCGGTCCTATGCAACATATTCCTTGAGTTTCTCTTCAAATGCACTGAAAACCGCTTCAGAGTCCACCTCGGACGGCACGCTGCCGCGGGCAAAGTTCGGCCTGCCGCCGCCCTGGCCACCGAGATTCTGCAACACCTCCTGCGAAAGGTTGCCGATATGAGCCTTAACGGTGGAGCTGGCGGCTGACATGCACGTTTTCTTGCCGTTGATCGCCCCCAGTGCAATGCAGACCATGGGGTAACTAACTCCTTTAACACTGTCCACCCAACCGCTCATTTCATCCGGTTCCACCTCGCCGAAATCATGAAAGCGAAGCGTGATCGGACCTATCTTTTTCTCCTGTCCGACAGACACCGCATTGCCCGTGAAGCGCTCGGCCTTCAGCTTTTTTATTTCTTTTTGCAGTTCCAAAAGCTTCCTGCTGTTCTCGCGTACCGCATCGACCAGTTCATCCACAGGGCGATTCAAATGGTCTTCAATCTGTTCCAGCAAATGTTTATGCGAAAGCATCATCTTCAGCGCTTTGCGGCCGGTAATGGCTTCAATCCGTCTGATCCCGGAGGCAATTCCGGTTTCCAGCGTTATGAGAAACGGCCCGATCTGGGATATATTCTGCACATGCGTACCGCCGCAAAGTTCCTTTGAGAAATCGCCGATCGACACCACGCGCACCTTGCTCTCGTACTTCTCGCCGAAAATCGCCATCGCGCCGGACTTCCGGGCATTCTCAAGACTGTCTTCGGCAATGTGAACATCTTCTCCCTCGAGTATTTTCTCGTTCACCATGCGCTCGACTTCGGTGATTTCCTCCGGGGCCATCGGCTTGAAATGGGAAAAGTCGAAGCGGAGTTTATCCGGGCCCACATAGGAACCGGACTGGTAAACGTGCTCGCCGAGAACCGTGCGCAGCGACGCGTGCAGGAGGTGCGTTGCCGTATGATTGCGCATAATATCCCAACGATATCCGCTATCAATAGTTACCTGCACCTCAGCACCCGGTCTCAATTTTTCAAAGGCCTTGGAAGCACCCAACTCAGATTCGAAGCGGCCGGCGTGAATAATCACACCCTGATGATTGAAGACCTCATCAACAATGATTATGTGCCCGTTAACGACTATTCTGCCTTTATCGCTTACCTGACCACCGGCCTCGACATAAAAAGTAGTGCGATCCAGCACCAAAGCCACATCAGGCAACGGCATCGCCGATACCGATACTACGCGCGCCGTGAGGGACAGATTATGACGGTGGAATTCAGTCGGCTGATCAAAACCCTGCTCTTTGAGGGCGTCAATAAACCGGGCGTGCTCCTGGACTCGATTGTCCTGAAAACCGACTCCAGTGCGGGACAATTCCTGATGCCGCACCATGGCTTGATCAAAGCCAGGCATGTCAATCGTTAAATCCCTCTCCTCCGCCATTACCCGTGTCAAATCTACCGGAAATCCGTACGTATCATACAGCCTGAATATGTCCTCGCCCGGAATTTGCTTCTTGCCTGATTCTTCCAGTTTGCCGACGATGCCGTCGAACAGTTGCAGGCCGCCGTCCAGCGTCCGGCCAAAGGACTCTTCCTCGATGCGGATGACGTTTTCAATGTGCTCCCGTCGGTCTTTGATTTCAGGATACACATCACCCATCAGGTCAACCAGGGTCGGAACCAGCTTGTATATAAACGGACCGTCGATCTCGAGCAGACGTCCGTGACGGGCGGCCCTGCGAAGAATGCGCCGCAGGACATACCCCTGCTTTTCATTGGACAAACCGCCGCCGTCGGCGATACAGAATGTCAGCGCGCGAACGTGGTCGGCGATCACCCGGTGGGAAACGCCGCGCCCGTCGGTATAATATCTCTTCCCGCTCAGTTCGGAAACGGTATCAATGATACGGGTGAACAGATCGGTTTCGTAATTGCTTTCCGCATCCTGCATGACGCAGGCGATACGTTCCAGCCCGGCGCCGGTATCAACCGACGGCTTCGGCAACGGTACGACGGTACCGTCAGGCTTCTGGTCAAACTGCATGAAAACCAGGTTCCAGATTTCCACAAAGCGCTCGGATTCGCCGTTGACCACCGCTTCCGGGCCGGTCCCGAAGCGTTCTCCCCGGTCGAAATGCATCTCGCTGCAGGGTCCGCAGGGGCCGACATCGCCCATTGACCAGTAATTTTCCTTTTTATCAAAGCGCAAAATCCTGCCGTTTTTCAGTTCCGGGGCGATTTTCTCCCAGAGCGCAAAGGCCTCGTCGTCCTCCTCGTACACTGTCGCATACAGCCGGTCTCCGGGGAGCTTGATCCATTCCGTCACCCAGTCCCAGCAGTACTTGATCGCCTCTTCCTTGAAATAATCCCCGAACGAAAAATTGCCCAGCATCTCGAAAAACGTATGATGCCGCCCGGTGCGGCCGACGTTTTCCAGGTCGTTGTGTTTGCCCCCGGCGCGCATGCATTTCTGCACCGTCACCGCCCGCGGGTGTTCGGCCTTTTTCCT
>CP070796.1:1798606-1805941 GCA_020343475.1 Candidatus Zixiibacteriota bacterium | reverse complement strand
AGAGCCGCCCTGCAGCAATTTCACGCCTGGCCGCGTTCTCCCCATGAGAAGGCGGAGTCGCTGGAGCAGTTGCGCATTCTGGAAAACCATGAGAAAATCAGGCTGTTCAAAATAAAAGGCAGGGTGTGGTCGATCGACTCCCCTGATGATTTGCACCGAGTGGATTAAATAATGTAGAGATTTCTGGAGAGTACCGTGTCCGAGAAAAAGACCAAATACATTTTTGTAACAGGCGGCGTGGTTTCCGCACTGGGAAAGGGTATCGCCTCGGCCTCGATCGCGCTCTTGTTGAAAAGACGAGGGCTGAATGTTAATATCATCAAGTGTGATCCATACATCAATGTTGACCCCGGGACAATGAACCCGTTTCAGCACGGCGAGGTGTTTGTACTTGATGATGGCTCTGAGACCGATCTTGATCTGGGCCACTACGAGCGTTTTCTCGATCAGAGTATGAGCAAAGACAACAATGTCACCACCGGGCAGGTCTATCATACAGTTATTTCCCGCGAGCGGCGGGGAGATTACCTTGGCGCTACCGTCCAGGTAATTCCGCATATCACCGAGGAAATCAAAGCCCTGATCCGAAGGGCGGCCCGGGTTCGCCCGGAGACCGATATTGTCATTGTCGAAATCGGCGGCACGGTGGGTGATATCGAGTCCCAGCCGTTTTTGGAGGCGATTCGTCAGATGGCGCTGGAAAATGAACCGGAGGCCACGGTCTTTGTGCATTTAACCCTGGTTCCTTATGTTGCCACCGCCGGCGAGATGAAAACCAAGCCGACCCAGCACTCGGTCAAATCCCTGCGCGAAATCGGCATCCAGCCAGCGATTCTGGTTTGCCGGACAGCCAAGATTCTGGATGAATCAATCCGCAATAAGATTGGCCTGTTCTGTAATGTTCCGGCCAAGCGGGTTATTTCGGCAATTGACGTGGAAACGATCTATGAAGTTCCCCTGCAATTCAATGCCGAGGGAGTGGGTCAAGAGGTATGCCAGCATCTGCGCCTGAAGGCCGCCGAGCCGGATCTGTCCGATTGGGAGGAGATGGTTTCCCGGGCGAAACACCCTTCAAGCCGGGTCAAAATCGCTATTTGCGGCAAGTATGTTCATCTCAAGGATGCATATAAATCAATTATTGAAGCCTTCGTGCATGCCGGGGTGGCCAACGACGCCCGGGTCGATCTTATCTGGGTTTCCTCGGAGGATATCAAGCAAAGCGGGGCCGAGAGTCTCCTCGCCGGTATTGACGGATTGCTTATTCCCGGAGGATTCGGCGAACGCGGGGTTGAAGGAAAAATCGAGTCAATCCGCTACGTGCGCGAGAACAGAATACCGTTTCTGGGAATATGCCTGGGTATGCAATGTGCTGTCATTGAATATGCCCGCAATGTCTGCGGTCTTAAGGACGCGCACAGTTACGAATTTTACGCCGAATTGAAGCATCCGGTGATTCACCTGATGGCTGACCAGGAAGGGGTAACCAATCTCGGGGCCACAATGCGGCTGGGAGCGTATCCGTGTATTCTGGATAAAAATACAAAGAGTTATCAAGCCTATGGGATCGAAAATATCTCCGAACGGCACCGCCATCGCTATGAATTCAACAATGCTTATAGAGAGTTGTTTGCAAATACAACCCTGATTCTGGCAGGACTCTCTCCCGATGGCCGTCTGGTGGAGGTTGTCGAAGACTGCAGTCATCCCTGGTTTGTCGGGGTGCAGTTCCACCCGGAACTGAAAAGCCGCCCAACCCGCGCGCATCCGCTGTTTCGAGATTTCATCGCGGCAGCGGTGGATTTCAACCATAAAAAAAAAGAGTCTGATCCTGCCGCCGACGAAATGGTCGCCCGCCAGCGGGTAGGCTAATCGGGCATGAGCACGCTTTCGCCACCGCCCAATACCCATGCAATTGCGTTTTTTTTGCAATCTATTATAATTAGTCCGTCTGATCTTTGTATGCGGATGTAGCTGGCCACCATCTCGCAGATGTGAGGTCACGGCCCCCCGGAACGGAAATTTAATTGGCCTGATGCCGATATATTATAGGAGTAATGATCTGAATAAGGTGCCATGATAAAATATCATAAGATAACAATCGCGGTTTTGCTAATTATCCTCCTGTCCGGGAATCCCTCCCTCGCCGTTGAATTCCGGGTCGAATTTACGAATCAGTCGGTTCCCGGAACAGTTGCGCCCAATACCGAGATTGAAATTGAAATCTACATGCACAATACTTTTGGTGAAGGCAAGCGTGATGGGTACAGTCTGCCGCTGGAGATATCCGGCGAAGCGCAAATCGAGTGGCTGAATAGAGGGGGACCGACTATGGACACCCATCCCGATTTCTTCGGCGGAGGCTTCGGAACCGGCGGTGCTCTTGAAATTGTCGGTGATTTCGGTCCCGGTGGTGCGTTTTTCCCGTTTGGTATGTCCGGGATATACATTTTCAGCGAGGAATCCTGGGATGGCGTTCTTCCGGATACCTTTAATCACACTGCCATCTGCTGGCCCAATCCCGTCCTTGAAGAAAAGGAAGATTGCGGTTGGCCGGATACGCTTGGTGAGCAGTTGGTTTATGTCCTGCATTTGAACACCGGATTGAAAGCCGGTGAGATCTGCATTGATTCGATTGGACACGCCAACCCGACCTTTGACTGGTTATGGAGTCCGTCCTCCGGCCCCTTCGGTGGGCCGTACTGCATCACTGTTTTCAATTGCTGCCAGGCGCATGGTCTGGCAGGTGATGCTAACAGCGATAACGACATAAACTTACTGGATATTCTGCTGATTATTGATTTTGTCTATCAGCCTCCTATCGGTGATCCGCATAATCCGGACGGATGCGACTCCCTGCTCGATGCCAATGGCGACACCAATATAAACCTGCTGGATATCCTGTATCTGATAAGCCATGTATACGGGATTCCCGCTGGCCCGGCCCCGGTTTGCCCATAATAATAAAGGCTTATTAGGGCCGCGCAATCCGTTTTTTTGACGCTACTGCTCTCCTTAATCCATTATATGTTATAAACTTACATAAGCCCAGCGAATAATCCTGAAGAAACTTTCGGACCGGAGTCGGCACAATATCAGCGAAAAAGGAACTTTCCGACCGTCACATATGTTTAAAAATCTATACAGGACAAAATCGGTATTGTCTTTTTATTAAATGGGTATTTTGAGTTAAACAATGTGACGCTGTTCTTATGGAGGATTTATCGATGAAAAAACTAACCGTTTTAGGTTTCGCGATTGTGTTTGGTTTTGCACTTATTGGCGCGCCGGTTAATACTATGGCCTGCGGGGCCGGCGGTACCTCTTCGGCCGATGCCGCTGTCGGGGCGAGCAAGAATTATGTCCAGGAAGTCGAATCTTCCGCCTCGTCTGATCCCGAGAATTATTCTAAAAAGGCTGTTGAGACAGCCGTATCCAAAAAGGCCGATGAAACTGAAACCAAATTCGTGTCGGCGTCATTCAACGTCAAGGGCATGACCTGCACCGGCTGCGAAGGGCACTTGACCAAGGTGTTGCAGTCACATGACGCGATTACGAGTGTCGACAAGGTCTGCCATGTTTCCGGCACCGCCATGGTTCACTATGATCCGTCCAAGCTCGACAGCCCGATGAAAATCGCGAAGGTAATCACCAATGCCGGATACGCAGCGGAACTGGTTCCTGCAGTGGCAACTTCGGAAAAGACCGAGGGCACTGTGGCCAAGACTTCCACGAGCAAGACCGGTAAGCCGGCGGCCTGCAGCGCCGAACGGAAAACGGTCGAGACTGATGATGGTTCACGTTAACAATTAATCATAGAACAACTCTCCCCGGGCGGGTAATGACCCGCCCTTTTTTTTCGCGGTAAAATTGCGGTTTGCCCTGAAATATCTTGACAAAATGGGTTTTTTGAGTACAATATCTCATTGATACATGCCACAATCTTACCATAATGGAGGATTCCCCGGTGAAGAAAGCCGCTATTTTCGGATTGATATTTCTGTCGGGCCTGGCCTTGCTGTCTGCCCCCGTTGCTTTGGCCGGGGCTAATTGCGCCAGGAAGAATCCAGCGGCCTGCGCATCCAGCAGTGCAAATCCCTGCCCGATGCATAAAATCGGCGGTACCAAGGCCGAAACCGCCAGCCAATGCGGCGATTACAAAGGTAAATGCGAAGATTTGACCTTGACGATTGCCGGAATGACGGACGCCGAAGCCGAAAAGGCTGTCAGGAAAGCCCTTGAGGGCAAAGACGGTGTCATTAAGGTCTGCTCGGTCGATCATGTAAGTGGTATCGCCACTATTTGTTTTGATCCCGAAAAAACCGAATCGAATCAACTGGCCTCATTTGTGACCGATGCTGGCTACGAAGCCGAAGTGAAATCCTCAGTTGCCTGCCGTGCCGGGGAGCACAAAGGGCATTCCTGTCTCTCGGCCGCAAAATGTGTCGCTGCCGGCAAAACCTGTGGCATCAAATGGCCTGAGGGCGATCAAAAGGACGCCAAATAGGCCATACCGGATAAAAACTGTCAAAAGGAGCGGGATTGCATCCCGCTTTTTTTATTGGGGTGAGACACTTTGAATTGCACAACCGCAGAAACGTATATATAATTGGATGATGCGTATCAGAATTTTTGTATTGTGTATCATGCTGATGGCCGCAGGAGCCTATTCGGCCAAATATGCAGGCGAACCGTTTTCGCTTGGAGTCGGCGCCCGGGCGCTGGCAATGGGTGGTGCAACGATTGCCGGGCCGTCCGACGGTGCCGCCGGTTATTGGAATCCGGCCGGTCTGAACCACCTGACCGGACATAACCTGATTGCCATGCATGCCGAGACATTCGGGTCACTTCTCAACCATGATTTTGTCGGCTATTCCCGGCGGCGGTCCGATGACAGGTATATTATCCGCTCCTACGGCCTTTATTTTTACTATCTGGGTGGTGGCGGAATCAAAATTACTGATATCGACCCGGTTTCGCGCCGCTTTTACGTGGTTCGGGAAGAATCCCACGGCGATTTCATGCTGGGAGCGTCGGCCGCCGGGAGATTTAATGACCGGATTGATGTCGGCGTCACGGTGCGCGTTATCTATCGCGATATGCCGACAATCAGAGGTTACGGCCTGACCGCTGATGCCGGAGCATTATATGATGTGCATCAAAATGTTCGTTTTGGGCTGGCGATTACCGATTTGTTTTCGGGCTTTATTCGGTATTCGGGCGGCAATACCGAGTCGGTTCTGCCGACAGTCAAGCCGGGACTCTTGCTTTTTCATACTATCAGTGATTTTACCGGCCGACTGGCGGCCTCGGGCGATATCAAATTCGAAGGTATCCGGAGCGCGGCGCAGTTCTGGACCGGCGAGGTCTCGCTGGATTCCCATTTCGGATTGGAGGTTTCTTTTCGCGAGATGATTTTCGGTCGCGCCGGATTCGATATCGGCAATTTCACGGGTGGAGTCGGGGTCGATATCAACCGCATCAAGGTCGACCTGGCCTACCTTCACAACGATTATCTCGATGAGACCTTTCGGGTATCGGCCGGGTATTCGTTTTAGACAATAACATCATCCGCACCGTCGAAAACTGAACGTCGGTGCGATTGGCCCGTCAGCACAGTATGCGGATGAAATCAATACCACCACAACTGCGGGCGGCTTCTTTTGTTATCTTGGTGTTTCTGGCGGGGCAGTCATGCCTGCCGCCCGGATCTTATGTAGCACCGCATCGCCATGAAAAAAAAGATGCGACTCAATTGGCGGATGCCGGATTGCCGCTTTTCTTAAACAGCCTGAGGTTTTTCGAAGACCCTCGTGATCCGCTGCGGGTAAAGTACTATGCCCTGCATTACCTTCTTCATGAGATGACAAAGGGACCGGGAAATCATGCCGACGAGTTAGACCTGCTTGCCAGATTGAACATGCTTGACGTTCATCGTCAGCCGGATTCAGTGAATGCCGTGTTCGCTATTGCATTCAGGAATCATGATCCCGATCCCGGGCCGCCCAATGAATTTCTAACAACCGAGATTGAAAAGCGGGTGGATTTTGTCCTGTCGTGGCGCTGCTTCCATGCCGGAAGCTCACAGCCGTTAGACCAGTTGGCGAAGGATGTCATTCGCCTGGGCGTGCCAGATGTACTTCGTTTTGCTGAATTTAGCATCGCCGTCTATTTCCCGAGTGTTGATCTAGCGCGCCATTACAATATTGACAATCCCAGCCTAAACGAATATCAAGCCAGCCCTCCTCCGCTGGAATATGACATCAGCGGACTGCCGCTTCAGGCTGATGCCCTATTTGATCGCGAGGCGCATGAATTGCGCAGGGAAGAATTGGAAAGCATTGCGGGGAAGGTATACGTTCAGACACAATGCGAAGCACTTGATGGGATTTTGATACAGCCGTTCACTTTCCCCTCGCGGTGTCAGCACGATTGGGACGGGGTAAGCCCGTATGGAGCGGTCCCATGGTACTGCATGAGAGCCGGGATCGACGTCTTCGGCAGCCTGCCCGCCGTCGGCACTAGGAGCGACGACGGGCGTATCAGTTTGGATCTGATTCTGAAATATGCCATATCTGATCCGGTATCGCTTGATGTGGTGGCGTCCGATTCACTTAGATACTACCGGGACATCATGCCCGGCGACACCTGGCGAAATTTTCAGGTACGGGTGATTTCCGAGCCATTTCACACGATTCAAGAAGAAAGCTCCCCGGGAAATTCAACCTATTTGCTCGATATCGCTGTCATAGATATTTCGCAACGCGCAAAGTCCGGCGAGCACGCCAAGCGGGCCGCGACCGAAAGCTTCGCCGTTACGCTGCCCAATGACACAGTGCAGATACCCGACTACGATCTCATGCTGGCCGACAGAAGCCAGATCAGCCAGCGCCGCCATTTTGATCCGTTTGCAGATATTCTGTCGTTCTTGCCCGGCGCTACCGTCCGCAGAGGCGACAGCATTAATGTCTGGCTGCCAATCACGGGATTGCTGGAGCCTTCGGATGGGAGCGCCTATCGCGGTTTTGTCGATTTGCTGCTGGTCCCGAAAAGTCGCGGCGAGGCCCATGCCCGCATTAACGAGAAAACGATCCGATTCGGTGTCCCGGGCGACACGCTCCGACCCCCGTTGGAATATTCCTGGAATAATACAGCCATTGCGGAAAATCCGGCACCCTTAGTATCCAAAGAGATTGTGTCTAACGTTCCCAATGCCTATTTCTGCTTCAAGATGGCGGTTCCTAAGCGTATGCCTGGGGGTGAGGATTATGTTCTGCTGGCATTCATTTACAGCTGCGAAAGTGGGAACGAATCGGTCAGATTAATGGCGACCGCCTC
>CP070796.1:1788872-1798506 GCA_020343475.1 Candidatus Zixiibacteriota bacterium | reverse complement strand
TATTTATCGAGATCCCTATCCTTCCATTTCTTCATCTCGGCGTGTGCGGTTCGTCGCCCGTTCGAAAGGATTTTAAGGTATTTATCGGCGGTCAATCCCTTTAGATATGAAGGATGCTTACCTTTATCAGGCAGCGGAATACCATCATCATCGAAACCACATATTTTGCGAACGAGATTTTTTCCCTCTGTTTCCCAGGCGATCTCCGCCGGAGCTATCCTTATCCACCAGACTTCTGCGAGTGCCATATGCGCCAGCAGCATGCCAATAGTGTTCATTCCCGGATGTTGCTGCCACTCAAGTTGTCTGACAGTCAAGCCCTTAATCTCTTTTCTCAGACGAGCCAGCTGATCATCAAGCTGCGCCGCGAAAAGCCCGACCTTGCTCTGGCTTTTTGGATCATACCCCCGTGCGATTTTCAATTCCCATTTTTTCATTTAACACCTCTCATTGTGAAACCTCTGAGTCCTTTCGATCCGTTTTCTCCCGAAGCAGTATAAGGTGGCTGATACCGGGCTGTCAAGAATAATAGCCTCAATAAGTCCATCTTCATAACCGTCACCTTCCGAAGCCTTTCAGCAAGATCAGAAGAACATTGGGGATGAGAGTCGATCTCTGTTTCTCTTGATAATTGGGGTTATTGGGGATTGATGTCTGATGTTCGCGGTCACTTGGGTTATTGAATGAATGTGGCCCGCAGGCCGGGCATAGCGAATAAGAAAAGAGGAATTGTTGGCTAAATAAAATGCTATATATTTTAAAAATAATGTTATATATTTGCAACATTTTATTATATATTAAGTATAATTATAAAGGTGATATTATGAAAGCCAGGAGAATTTACAACAGAATATCAATTCTCAGGCAGGAGCGAGGGATTTCCCGCAAGGAGTTGGCCGGGGAGATCGGCGTCAATTTTCAGACTGTCGGATACCTTGAGCGAGAAGAATACAACCCGAGCCTGGACCTCGCTTTTAGAATAAGTGAGTTTTTCAGTCTGCCGGTGGAAATGATCTTTTCAACCGAGCCGCTGAAGCCTCTGAGCCAGGAGTTGTTTGACCAAATCAGAAA
The DNA here is from genome assembly GCA_020343475.1 of Candidatus Zixiibacteriota bacterium. Classification (GTDB taxonomy): domain Bacteria; phylum Zixibacteria; class MSB-5A5; order GN15; family PGXB01; genus JAFGAL01. Next base: position 1,797,435 of record CP070796.1, on the reverse strand, counting down.
AACGGGAGGTTAAGATGACAGTGCGGGTTTCAAAGCCGAATAAAAAGGCCGGGATACTGGCCCTGTCAATTACGATAGTGCTGGTTGCCTTTTTTATCTACCTGGGAGAAACATACGGCTGGTCGGAATATATTGCCTCGGGTGAAATTGCCGCGGTGCTGGCGGCAATAATCAGTTTCATGCACTTCTTTGTTAAAATACAGAGGCGGGAAGTTCTGAAGGGCAGCAGGCGGGCCGGAGTGGTCCTGAATTACTTTTCCCTGCTGGTGCTGCTGTTCTGCTTTTACCTGGGTAAAAGCAACGGCTTTAACTTACCTGTCGTTCTGATTGGCCTTGGCGCCCTGGGAGCGATAATTGCCAGTTTCATCGTCGTTCACATGCGCACGCGATTGTGGCATCTCACGCATGCCCACAGTGATATGCTTGATGAAAGAGAAATTCAGATCGCGCATCATTCTCTCAGATTTTCATACGGCCTGTTTACCGTCATTTGCCTAGCGCTACTTATTGTCAACGAATTTCTAAGAGAGTATGGGGCAGGTTATGGCAGGACACCGCTGATGCCGATTATCGGTGCTCTTATTTATCTTGCACATACGCTGCCATCGTCGGTTCTTGCCTGGACCGAAACAGAGGTGTAAGCAGGCAGATAAAAATCTGTGCCTGGCAATCGGGTGGCCCGCGATTCATAATTGATGCTACAGCTCTGTCTTTATTTCCGGCGCATCTGCTATATTTGCCGGCTGTTGATGATTTTGCAGTTTCGGGCGGTTTGCCGATAAACCCCTCCACAGCTGCTCCCGGGTCAATTTGCAATTGGCGGATTGCATATATGCTTGCATATATGGGAGGCATATGCTATCAATACGGGACAAATCCCTGCCGACAGGAAGGAGGCCCTGTGCGTAAATCGACCACGACCGCACGTTTTTTGATCCTTACAGCTATCTTGACGATGCTGGCCTGTTCAGATTCCGGGACGGACAATCCACCAGAACCGCCGCCATCGGCATCAGCCAGTATCGGTGCCGGGGGCGGCACTGTTGAGATTCCCGGCAATATTGTGCTCGACATTCCGGCCGGAGCGCTGTCCGGCATGGTCGATTTCGTTATTACCAGGAATGATTCCCCTGCCCCGCCGGATGGCGTCCTGGGACCGGTTTCGCCGGCATACACCGTGGAACCTTCTGGAACATCGTTTAGCATTCCTGCTACCGTGACGATCGATTATAATCAATCGCGCCTGGGAGGAGGCGACGAAAGCGAAATCACCATCTATACTCATGACGGGATGGATTGGCTGAGCCTGCTCACTTCGGTTGATACCTATGAGAATAAGGCATCGGCCATGATATCAGATCTGTCGGACTTCTGCGCCATGGTGGACACTTCCCACTCCCTCGGAGGGAACATCTATGCAAAACTGGTAGTCGCGAGAAACATATACTACTACGGCTCGGGGGACGCAGTATACAATGACATGATTTCGGCCAGCTTTGACAGCTCCTATGCGCCGTGCAATCCGTTTTGGCCGATTGAAAATGTTCCGGTCACCTGCGAATCATACACGCTGACCTGGGATGCCAATTTAAAAATGCATATCTATCCTGAGATCGCCGATCCGCAGCCCCCGTTTATTCAACTGGCAGGAAGCTATCAGTTCAGCATAACCGCGACACCCGTCGTCCCGGCGCTGGTCGTTTCGATCGACTTCCCGTCATATGCCCCTTATGTCACCAGCCCGACCTATATGTCAACGATTATGCGCTCGTCGGGGATGCAGGTTAACTGGACCAACAGCGATGGGGGGACGGTGGAACTGATTCTAACCACATTATCGGGTGATTCGGCATTCATGGTGGAGGTTAACAACAACGGCAGTCACTTTATCGAATCGTCGCATCTGACCGACCTGGATCCCGGACAATATAGCCTGGTCCTTAACCACTACAACCGGGAAAACATTTCTTCCGCCGGATACGATCCCAGAGGTTTTATGGCTGGCCGGATTATTAATTCGACCTATATCACATTGCAGTAGCAAAAGCAAATCATACTGGATCAGGACAAGGCAATCCTGCTATTATGTATGAAGACCACAGCTGAGGTACTAGCGGCAGTCAAACCCTGACTTTTTGTGAAAGTAAGCAGTGGCAAAACTGACATTTTACGGCGCGACCGGCACGGTCACCGGCTCACGGTTTTTGCTTGAAGCCGGAAACGCAAAATTCCTGATCGATTGCGGTCTCTTTCAGGGCCCCAAGGAAAATCGTTTGAGAAACTGGGACCCATTTCCCGTGTCCCCGTCGGAAATAGATGCGGTGATGCTGACCCATGCACATATCGATCATGTCGGCTACCTGCCCCGGCTTTGCAGCGAAGGATTCGCCGGACAGGTTCGTTGCACGCACTCCACGTCCGATTTATGTCAAATTCTGCTGCGCGATACGGCACATCTTCAGGAAGAAGATGCTCACTGGGCAAATAAGAAAGGATTTTCGAAACATAAACCGGCCCTTCCGCTCTTCACGGTTGAAGATGCCAAACGGGCACTGGAGCTTTTCTCTCCCGCGCATTACGGGGATGAGATATATCTTGGCAGGGATTTTCGACTCAAATTCAGGGATTCCGGGCATATTCTCGGCTCATCTTTCATTGATATCAAGAGAACCGATTCACGCGACGGCAAAAAGATTCTCTTTTGCGGCGACCTGGGAAGACCAGCCCGGGTGGTTTTGAGAGACCCGGTTCAGGTTTACAATGTCGATTATCTGGTGCTGGAATCGACCTACGGCGGTCGTCTTCATGACGATGCTGACTTCTACGACGAATTTACCAGGATCGTGCATGAGAGTATCGATCGGGGCGGGGTACTGGTCGTTCCTTCGTTTGCAGTGGGCAGAACCCAAGCGCTTTTGTTTGTCATCAGAGAACTGGAGGAAAGGGGGATCATACCGCCGCTGCAGGTATACGTGGATTCTCCGATGGCACTTGAGGCCACTTCCGTTTACGAGAAACGCATAGCCAGCCAGAATCTCACCAGCCGCGTGCTTACCATCCTGGGGAAACGGATTTTCCGCCCCAAAAACCTTCACCTGTGCGAATCAAAGAAAAAATCAAAAGCAATCAATGAGCGGCAAAGCGGCGCCATTATAATCTCCGCCAGCGGGATGGTGACCGGCGGGCGCATACTCCATCACCTCCGGCAACGCCTTCCCGACCCTCGTAATACTGTTCTCTTTATCGGTCATCAGGCCGAAGGAACCAGAGGGAGAAAAATCTTGGAACGCCACCCTTCAGTCAAAATTTACGGCGAGGACGTCCCCGTCAGAGCTGAAATTGAAAATATTTCGGGATTCTCCGGTCACGCCGATTATAACGAGACTCTCGCCTGGCTCATGGGATTCAACCGTGAACCCAGGACAACTTTTATCATTCACGGTGAGACGCAGGCCTCGGCTTCGCTCGCTGAGAAAATCCGGGAACGATTCGGCTGGCATGTCGAGGTCCCGAATTTCGGCGACAGTTACCTTTTCGAATTATGACAATCTGAGGGCAAAGACACCAAATGCCTGCTTCAACTGATCAGCCGCAATCCGATACTGATACCAAAACGACCGGTGCAATCTGCCGGCAATATAAAAAACCCTGAAGCCGGAATCTCATAAATGGTTTTGTCCGACCCGCGGCAGGTCCAGCCAGGCAAACGCGGCTATGGGAGGATTGCCACCGGCCGTCGTCCCGGCAATCGCTAAATTTTTCGACTCAAGAAAATCGCGAAGAGCAAAAGGTGCTTCACCACGTGACAGACTTCCGTATGCCCCGATGATCAGACGCCCGCCCGGTGCAACCATCCGGGAAAGTAATCGGTGAACGTATTCTTCCAGGAATGGCGGGGGAACGCAGTCATACAGCGAATACACATAATGAAATTTCCGAGTTGGCATCCAGTCCCAGGCATTTCCTATGTGAAAATTATCCCGGTACTGCGGAAACCGTCTTTTCGCCAGTGCAATCAATCCTGCGCCGCAGTCAAGTCCGTACGGCGTCAACTCCAGCGCGCGTTCGCCCCCCCACCTGACCAGGCAATCCAGAAGATATCCATTGGCACAGCCGACATCAAGAAGGTCGCCGTCGGTTAAAATTGCATCCAGGATCGGCTCCCGTTCGGCACGCCAGCGATTGACCCCGCCCGCGAAACCGGACTGGCGAATCGGGTCGGTCTCCGCCAGGTAGGATCGCTCAAGGGCCTTCAGGCGCAAAAGAAAATCGTGCGGGAGTTTTCTGTTTGTGATCATGGAAAAAGCTTCGAAAGATACCGCCATTACAGAATGACAAAGCAGGAGACCTTTTCCGTGGCCTTCATTTACCGGCAATCGGAGACCAACAGTACCGCTTCATATCAATGACATCGTCCGCGCCGAACGTTACACCCTCGTCTTCCAGCATTGCCTTTTGCATCTCGTAACCGTAATTCGGCTTCAGAGAGATCCGCCCTTCACGGTTGACCACCCGGTGCCAGGGCAGTCTGTCTTTACGCGATGATGAGTGGAGAATTCGAACCACCTGGCGGGCGCCGCGAGGATTGCCGGCATATAACGCCACCTGGCCGTACGCAGCGACCTTTCCCCGGGGTATTTTTTTGATAATCTCTTTCACTTTCTCGGAAAAGGAGATGCTCTGCGACACCTTATCCGCTTTTGATTTCATGTTGCCGATCTCCTGTTATTCAATCCCGGCAGTAGCTGAGACATTTCCTGCAACCGCCATGACTCAAAGTAAATAGTTGTTTTATTTTGTCAATCATAATGAGGCTGCCAGCGCCGGAGCAACAGAATCGAACCGGTAAATATATCGGTGAGTTTCACTGGTTAACAACCTGTTTCAAAGATAAATTAGCGCAGAATCCTTGCGTGAAGCAGGTTTCCGCCTTCCGCGGATTTCCGGAAAATAATATATTGACATTTTCACGACCCGCGATATATTTGAGGGTAAATGGAGTTTTATGACCCATAATATCCCATTATAAAGACCGAAGGAGGGCCCGGGAAATGCTGATAAGATCTCTGAGTTTTTGCGTGTTTATCATGGCTGTAATACTTCTGCCCGGAGGAATTGCCGCTCAACCGATTCTGCAATCCCCCATTGACGGAGCCGCCAATGTGTCTCAGCCCGTCGCTCTAAACTGGTGGGACGGCAGCGCAATCAATTTTCAGCTACAGGTCGATAATAATGCCGATTTTTCCAGCCCGGCAATAGATGTTCTCACTGTTGAAGACTATTACCCTGCTTCCGGCCTGGCCTACTTAACGCTGTACTACTGGCGGGTCCGAAGCTTTTATGCGACGCCTCCTTTTGTCAGTGACTGGACGCCGCCATGGACATTTACAACAATGTGCCCGACACCACAATCACCTCAACATATTTACCCGGATGCCGGCTCAACGATAATTCTGGACGGAAGTGTAACGTTTACCTGGCATTCAGCTACAGAGGCCGCAAATTATAACATTGAGATTACTAGCCCCGGTATTACGCTGGTTGACGAGACAGTCGTGGATACATTCTTGAATGTCTCGGAGTTTAACTGGGGATCGACTCATTACTGGCGGGTGCGGGCGGAATCTGCTTCCGGCTGTGGCTGGGGAAACTGGAGCAACAGCTGGTTGTTTACTCCCGTTTGCGACATTCAAATCCCGGCGTTACTGTCCCCTGCAGATGACAGCACCATCTCTGATGTCGGCGGGCCGCTGCTGCTGGACTGGGAAAACCTCGGGAACGCCCAGCAGTATCAATTGCAGGTCAGCACGACTTCGAATTTTGTCGATCCAATTCTTGATGCCACAACCGGCCCCTCGCATTATTGGATATACGGTGTCGATAATTTCGAAGATTATTACTGGAGGGTGCGAGCTTTTAATGGCTTTTGCTGGGGAGATTGGTCTGCCATGCGACATTTTTTTGTCTGCGTCGCATTACCACCTGCGCAGATTGCACCGCAGGACGGTGACAGCAACATAAGCAACAATCCGACGCTTCTGGAATGGCAGCACGAATACTATTCCTACCTGACTGAGTATCATCTGCAACTGGATGATGACCCTGCTTTTGGAAGTCCTGAAATTGATGAGATCCTTCCCAATTACAGTACTGATTTCTCAACGACAACGCTGGAAAACTCGATAACCTTTTACTGGCGGCTCATGGCTTATGAGGAGTGTGTCGGATGGAGTGAATGGAGTCCGGTCTGGAGTTTTACCACCGTCTGTAGCGACATCGATAACGATTCGGTTTGTTTCGGAGATGACAATTGCCGGTTTGTTTATAATCCCGATCAGGATGACAGTGACGGCGACGGGTATGGAGATCTCTGCGACCAGTGCCCGGGGCATGACGACGACATTAATACTGATCAGGATGATATACCCGATGGCTGTGACAACTGCCCGACGATAAGCAATCCGGAACAGAAAGACACCGACGGAAACGGCAGCGGCGATATTTGCGACGACGATGACGATGGCGATGGTGTCCCGGATAATGCCGACAACTGCCAGCTGGTATCAAATTGGAATCAGGAAGATAATGATAACGACGGTATTGGCGATGCCTGTGATAATTGTCCCCTTGATTATAATGCCGATCAGCTTGACCTGGATGACGATGGGACAGGCTATCTCTGTGATCAAAATGTTCATGCCGGCGCAATTTTCCTTGCCGAAACGAGCGGTCTGTATTCCGGGGATACCGTTCTTTCCGGCTCGCCTGTCAGATTCACGTTTCAGCTGGTTTATCATCCCGGCGACGGCAGCACCGTCCGAAGTATCCAGAATTTTTTCCGGGTGTGGACCAAAAACAACGGTTCGCTAACTGATGCCTTCACGCCGATTATCTATGATACATTACCCAATAACTGGGTAAGCATGTTCGACGGCGGCTTTTTTATAAATTCATCCGGAGTCGATGGCAATGGTGAGGACACTGTTAGCTTTAGCGGCTTCATTGTTTTTGCAAGCGGTATTCCGGACGATTTTGATCAACCTGTCTGGTGGATCGAGACAGCTCCCCTCAACCACGGGGACACTCTCTGTATTGACCGGAGCTCCTGGTGGGATGGATTTCAGTACTGGGGATGGGTAACCAATGGAATATGGTCTGCCTTTGAACCGATCTGGGCCGGTCCATACTGTTTTGCCGTCATTGATCCGGATTCGGTTTATGCCTGCGGTGATGCTAACGGTGACAGCGATATCAACCTTCTCGATGTCCTGCATTTGATATCTCATCTCTACGGAAACCCACCGGGTTTGCCTCCCGATCCAATGGAATCGGGCGATGCCAATGCTGATGGAGCGGTAAATCTCCTCGATATACTGTATCTAATTGATTATCTGTATGGTTCACCGCCGGGGCCGGAGCCATTGTGTCCCTGACAATTAACCTGAAAATGTCGCACGCATCCTGATACTAGTCTTTATGGGGCAGCCAATGTGACTGCCCCTCTATTCTGTCTCAGTGGCCTGGGGGGCATATTAGAGATGAATCCTCAATCAGCCGGCCTTGCACAAATCAAAACCGTCGCCAATTCCGGCAATGCCCTGCAGGGTCCGGCGGAGATTTGCGGAGATACTTGTGTTACGCACCATTCCGCCGATCCTCCGCTACCGACACCACCACTTTCCTGTCTCCGAAAGACTATCGCAACTGATCAAAGACAAGTGCCCGATAAAGACATTATCACATCCGTTTCCGGCGGGCATCAATAAATGACCGAAAACACATCAGAAAAAAGCAGTGACAGGATTGCCATGATAGCTTGACTGATGGTTGCGACCGGTTGCGCCGCTTCCCCACCTTCCAGCATGGTGGCAAGTGCGATCAATCCCCGCGTCGTACCCAGAAAACCCAGCAAACCCGGAAACGAGGCGACGTGAACGGCGTGCCGGGGCAGCTATGGCCGCAATGCTGTAAGGCTCGCCGCCAAAACCAGCAATCCAGAGAATGCAGGAATCATTGCCGTTACGCTGGCACGCCCAAACCCAAAGTAACCGACCGCGCCGAGCGGGATAAGCAGAAAAGCATAAGTAAATGTCTGTGCCAGAAGACTCACGGTATCGTTTTCTGCTTTCTTATCATCCACTTACCGGTAATTTAAACTGCTAAACAACACGTGAAACGCGGAAATATTATATGTATAAAACGAAAAATTACGCTTGCGAAAAAATAAAAAAATTCGCTACAATTTGCCCACACGCTCGTGCAAATCATCGCGGCAAAACTATAATCAGAAACGAGGGAGGAAACGATGAAAACGCTGGATGTCATCTTCCTGATCCTGCTGATTATCGGCGGTTTAAACTGGGGCTTGGTCGCAATTTTTAAATTCGATCTGGTGGCCGCTGTATTCGGCTACATGAGCGTCCTCAGTCGTATCATCTATATCCTGGTCGGGATAGGCGCATTGTACCGTCTGCTGCTCTGGCAATCCATTGAAAAGCGCGGGGCGGGAAATCCATAGGCAAGTCCGACTGAGACGATCAGACAGGACCGGCAGGAGGAATCC
>CP070796.1:1780714-1788772 GCA_020343475.1 Candidatus Zixiibacteriota bacterium | reverse complement strand
GGGCTGTCGCTGGGGATAAATATCCTTCCTGCGGGGTACAAGGCCTGCCCCTTTAACTGCAGATACTGCCAGTATGGCTTTACCGATAAACGCGGATACCTAGCGGAATCGGACGGCTGCGGCATGCCGAGTATAGATCGGATTGCCGACGCCGTTTCCAGAGCGCTCACCCAATTTCCGTCAGTCAGCTACATCACATTCTCCGGCAATGGCGAACCGACCCTTCATCCCGAATTTGGCGCAATTGTCCGGGAAATAAAAAAGCTCCGGGACATTCTTCTTCCGCATGCTCGGGTGGCGATTCTATCAAATTCTGCGCTCGTTCATAAGGAATGTGTCCGCATCGCCCTGGCGGAGCTGGATGATCGTTTTATGAAGCTGGATGCCGGTCATGAGCAGACTTTCAGGCAATACAACCGGCCTCACAAAGATGTCACATTTGACGCCGTTGTAGATGGCTTAAAGAAACTTGATCGGATTGCGATCCAGGCTCTCTTTACGGGTGGTAAATCGGGAAATGGCAGTGATGAGGCAATTGATTTCTGGATACGGGCAATTGGCGAAATCAAGCCGATTGCTTGCCACATCTATTCCATAGATCGCTTTGCACCGGATAAACAGCTCACGCTGCTCGATAAAGACGAACTGATCGCAATCAAGTCTCTGGCCGAAAGGCGAACCGGGATCCCTGTCGGGGTCTTCTAGCCGTTGCCCCGCAAGCAGGTGAATTGTGTGATATTTCCGGGGGCAAGATCACCTGTCTTAATATGATGGACAGATTGTAGACAGGCGCTCGGGGATGCCCTTCCTTTTGTCAAAAAAGGGAGGATGGAATGTCCGGGCCAAGATTGGTCTATCAGAATTGGATCGTCGAAATTGGGATCAATCCGGCCGAAGGCGGGAGCCGATGGCCGGCTGTGGAATCTGTCCCGGTCAACGAACGGGTGGTGGAGACAGTCCGTAAGGCACTCAGTCGGCTGAGCCCGACGGAACAGGAGTTTGTCCGAAGATACTATTTTCAGGGTGAATCATATGCCGCTATCGCGGGAGCCATGCGCAAGCGGGTAAGCGGCATTGACGGATTCCATCGCAGGATCCTGGCCAGACTTAGAAAATACCTGGCGCCATTTGTGGCAGAGGAATTCGGGCTTGAAGTCACCATTGGCGGCGATTGCCCGCTCTGCAATTCTCCTTTTGTCGATAAAATAAATCAACTGATTGCGACCAGGCAGATGGACTCTACCTGGCGGCCGATAATCCGCAAGCTGAAAAAAGAATTCGGCATAGCTGTTAAAACCCCGCAAGTCCTGATTGGCCACCAGAAATATCATATGACCGATGAGGTGAAAGATGAAGGATAGGATGAGAGCCAAAGTACGTGGCGAACATTGCCTGAACATTTTCGTTTCGTACGAACTGAAGGAGAAGCTGAAACGCCTGGCCGAACGCTATGATCGGACTCTGGCAGATGTGGTCCGGGCAGTGTTGAGAATCGGCATTCCGATGATGGAGGGGATTTCTGAAGCGGAAGAAACAATGGTCAAAGAGTATATTGAGCTCTTTCGTAAGTTCCGGAAAATAAAAAACTTAAAAGAAATATGAGAAACCGGCCGGGGCATTTTTAGCTTGAAATGAAGACTGATTCTTAGTATAATCACCGCCACAGGAAAATTATGTTTGAAAAACAGCGGACAATTAAAAGACCTATTTCCCTTGAAGGTATCGGTCTGCATACCGGCAACTCCTCGCGGATAACTTTTAGACCGGCGCCCATTGACAGTGGCGTGAGATTTGTGCGAGTGGATAAGCCGGACAGCCCCTCGGTTATTGCTGATATCGATCACGTGGTCGATATCGCGCGCGGCACCACACTGGCCAATGGGAAAGCCAAAGTGTATACGGTGGAACATGTTCTGGCTGCGGTTGCGGGCCTGCAGATTGATAATCTGGTAATCGAACTTGACTCGAACGAGCCGCCGGTCGGGGACGGTTCGGCGCGGCCGTTTGTCGAAAAACTGCTCGAAGCCGGAATTGAAAATCAGGACGCCGACCGTCAATACCTCGATATCGATACCACCCTGTCATATTCCGAACCGGACCGGTCGGTGGATATTGTGGTAACTCCTTCGGACACCTTTCGCATTACTTTCATGATCGATTACAAGAATCCTGCACTGGGAACGCAATATACCACCCTGATCGATCTTGACACGGAATTTGTCGAGGAATTCGCTCCCGCGCGAACATTCTGCTTTCTCTCCGAAGTCGAGATGCTCAAAAGCCAGGGGCTGATCAAAGGAGGGGGTCTGGACAACGCGGTGGTTATTTATGATTCCGACAAAGGGCAGGTGGAAGTCGACCGGATTAGAAATGCCCTTGATCTCAGGGAGCAGGCGTTTGTCGGGGAAACCGGCATTATCAATGATATTCCACTGCGTTTTTATAACGAACCGGTCCGGCACAAGGCGCTCGATTTGATTGGTGATCTGTTCTTAATCGGAGTTCCCATCAAGGGTCATATTCTTGCGGCTCGCTCCGGCCATAAAGCCAACGTTGCCCTCGTAAAAAAAATCCGTGCCCTGTACGAAAAGAAGAAGATTATCGGGAAATATCAGAAAGCGGGCGCAGCCGGGATTCTGGATATTACCGGCATCATGAAAATTATGCCGCACCGGTATCCTTTTTTGCTGGTGGATAAGGTGCTCGATCTGGAGCCGGAAAAGCGGGTGGTTGCCATAAAGAATGTCACCATCAATGAGCCGTTTTTCCAGGGGCATTTCCCCGGACACCCGATTATGCCGGGGGTGCTGGTCATTGAAGCTATGGCGCAGGCGGGGGGAGTGCTGTTGCTGAATGCCGTGGAGGAACCGGAAACAAAATTGGTTTACTTTCTTGCCATCGATAATGTCAAATTCCGGCGCCCCGTTATACCCGGCGATACCCTGCGTTTTGAACTGGAGATGGTTACTTTCCGCCGCAATGTTTGCCGTATGAAAGGCAAAACCTTTGTCGGGGATACCGTGGTTGCGGAGGCAGAATTGATGGCGAAGGTAATTGATCGATGACCAAGATTCATCCCACCGCCATTGTTGATCCATCCGCGCAGATAGGTTCGGAAGTTACCGTCGGGCCTCATACCATAATCGAGGGTGATACCATCATCGGCGATAATGCGACTATTGGCGCCAACTGCCTGGTTGCTGCCAACACTGAATTGAAAAGCACTGTCAGACTGTTCCATGGCGCCGTGGTCGGGACGATCCCCCAGGATTTAAAGTTCAGCGGAGAAAAAACGCGGCTGGTAATTGGGGAGAACACTACCATTCGGGAATACGCGATGCTGAATCGGGGCACATCTGAACGCGGTGAAACGACAATTGGCAGGAATTGTCTTCTGATGGCGTATTCGCATGTCGCCCATGACTGTGATGTGGGGAATCATGTCATTATGGCCAACGCGGTCAATCTCGCCGGCCACGTGTCAATCGGTGATTATGCCATTATCGGGGGAGTCGTACCCGTGCATCAGTTTGTCAAGATCGGTGCGCATTCGATGATCGGCGGGGGATTTCGGGTTCAGCAGGATATCTGTCCGTATGCCCTGGTGGGCGGATACCCGCTTCGGGTGGCCGGGCTGAATGCAATCGGCCTCAAGCGCCGGGGCTTCAGATCGGAAACCCTGCAGATTCTGGAACAGACATTCAAAATTCTCTTTTTCTCCAATCTCAACACGTCGCAGGCGGTTGAAAAAATCAAACAAGAAGTTGAGCCGATTAAAGAAGTCACGACCATTCTGGACTTTATCAAGAATTCCAATCGCGGAATGATTAAATAGTACTCATTACGGTGCGGGTCGGTAAAGCACGGAGCAACACTGCAGTCATGAACAGAATCAAAACGGCAGTAATCGGGGTCGGGCACCTGGGCCGCCACCACGCCGGGTGGTACAGCAGTCTCAAAGAATCCGAACTGATCGGGGTGTATGACAGCGATCGCGATAAATGTTGCCGGGTGGCCGAAGAATTCGGCGTGATACCGTTTGAAAGTCAGTCTCAGGCCTATGCTAAAATAAACGCGGTTTCTGTGGCGGTGCCGACCGGCAGCCATTTTAAGGTGGCCGCGGAGTTTATCAAGCGGGGAATTCACTGCCTGGTGGAAAAACCGATCACCGCGACCGAAGCGGAGGCGCGTGAGTTGATCGCCCTTGCCGGAAAACAGGGGGTTATACGAACGGTGGGTCATATTGAGCGGTTTAATCCGGCTGTGCAGGCGTTGAAGGATTACGAAATTTCACCCCGTTTTATTGAGGCGCATCGTCTGGCAGCCTTCGATCCCAGAGGGGCCGATGTGGCCGTTGTCTTTGATTTGATGATTCACGATATTGAACTTTCGTTGCACATGGTTGATTCCAGGGTGAAGCGCATCGAAGCAGCGGCAGTGGCGGTTATCTCCGGGACCGTTGATATTGCCAACGCTCGCCTGACCTTTGATAATGGCGCGGTTGCCAATCTCACCGCCAGCCGGATTTCGCTGCGGCCGATGCGCAAGCTGCGCATCTTCCAGAAATCAGGCTATTTCTCTCTCGATCTGGCCGAAAAGCGTGCTGATATCTATCGCCTGGCCGATTGCGCTTCCGGCGAGGAGGCCGGAATGCGCATTCCGCTGGGAAAATCCGGGCATGAGATTCTTTATTCCAAGGCGGGCGCAAAAGATGATGACGCGCTGGCCGCGGAATTAAGTTCGTTTCTCAACGCGGTTCAACATGGAACCGCCCCGGAAGTGACGGCGGAAGACGCAGCCGAGGCGCTACGTGTGGCTGCGGCAATAGAGGCCATCGGCGTCAACGGGGTCGTGGAGTGAAATGGTCGACCGATTGCCCGTCTTTATCTCTGCCGGTGATCCCTCGGGTGACATTGCCGGCTCTCACCTGATCGGGCATCTTCGCTCTCCGGACAGGCAGCTTGCATTCCTGGGATTAGGCGGGAGCCGCATGGCTGCCGCCGGACAGGAGCAGCTTATCAAAGGAGAAAAACTCGCGGTCCTGGGATTCTGGGAAGTTGCAAAAAAATTCCTGTTTTTCAAGAAGTTGATGGCTGACAGCGTTGCGCTGATAGAAAAGAAAAAACCAAGGGCGGTCATTTTGATTGATTACCCTGGTTTTAATATGCGACTTGCTGCAAAAATAAGACATCTCAACATTCCCGTGGTCTATTATATTTCTCCGCAAATCTGGGCCTGGGGAGGGCGACGAATTAAACGAATCGGACAGCTGGTCGATTTAATGCTGTTGATATTGCCATTTGAGAAAAAAATCTATGACGGCGCGGGGATTAAAAATGAATTCGTCGGACATTATTTGCTGGACGACATTGCCCCGGCCCTTATAAAATCACCGTACAATAACCGCTCTGATCTTGTTATACTCATGCCGGGATCGCGTCCACAGGAAGTTGACTGGATGTTGCCCACAATGCTGGACGCTGCTGCCATACTGGCCCGCAAAGGGCAGTGGCGATTCACCGTGGCGGCTGTTAAAGGGGACATAGACTACCGGAAGTATCTTTCCGGCTGTCTGGTTCCGGTCGAAATTGCCTATGACAGAGCCCGCGAGTTGATCGCGGCCGGCCGACTGGTTATCGCGTCATCGGGCACGGCAACCCTTGAAACCGGGATTATCGGGCGACCAATGGTTGTAATTTACAAAACCGGCCTCTTAACCTATCTGATCACGCGGGGCCTGATTACAATCGATATGATCGGGCTGATTAATATTGCCGCCGGGGAGAAAATCGTGCCGGAACTGATCCAGCGCGAGGCAGTTCCGGCGAAAATCGCGGATGAAGCCATTCGCTTTCTTGACGACGAAAACTTATCTTTAGAGGTTGCAGGCAAGCTTAATGCGATAACCGATTGTCTCGGCGGGCCCGGGGCGGCCAGGCGTGCCGCCGAAGCGATCAGGGAGTATATTAATTGCTGACGCTTTATAAAATCTTCACTCTTCTGGTCTATTACCTTTCGCTGCCGGTTACCTTCTGGACAAGGCTGTCCGGCTCGCGGAAATGGCACAACCGGATGGGCTTTTTTGATCATGTCGGCCTTGACCGCGATGAAAACTGTGGCGCAAATCTGATATGGCTACATGCCTCATCAATGGGTGAGGTGCAGGTGCTGGTGATTCTGGCGGATCATCTGCGTCGGCACGACACGTCGATTGAGCTGTTTGCCACTGTCATGACCGACACCGGATACGCCCGGGCATGTGAGGCTTTCGGCGATTGCAATCAAGTCGGCTTCCTGCCACTTGACTACCGCACGCCGATCAGGCGTTTTCTTGATGCTGTAAATCCCCGGGCGGCGGTTTTTATCGAAACCGAAATCTGGCCCAATATGGTTGTTGAGCTGGGCAGGAGAAATATCCCGGTCTTTCTGGCAAACGGGCGCTTATCCAGGAAATCGCATCGCAATTACCGCCTCTTCAAATCGGGACTGAAGGAAATATTCCTCCGGTATAACCGCATCATGGTTCAGTCCAAAAGCGACCGGGAGCGGTACATCGGGATTGGTGCCCCGGCAGCCCGTATCGAGGTGCTGGGCAGTCTTAAGTTCGATGCGCCGATGGTTCGGATGACGCCGGAAAAGAAATGCGGGCTTAGAAATTCTCTGCCTTTCAGTGAAGGGAAGCGTATTATGATTGCCGGATCAATCCGCAATGGCGAATATGATATTATGCTCGATGTATATAAGGGCCTGGTCGAACAGCATGATCAGGTTCGACTGATTCTGGTTCCCCGTCATCTTGATCGGATTGGCGATATCAGAAAGCTGGCGGTGGAACGCGGGCTGACCTGCCGGCTTTACTCCGAGTTATCCTGCCCGGAAAACGACGTACAGGTTTTGATTGTCGATCGTATGGGAATACTCAACGACTTATATTCCGTTTCGGATATTGCCTTTGTCGGGGGGACTCTAATCGATATCGGTGGTCACAACATTCTTGAGCCTGTCTGGTGCGGGATTCCGGTCCTGTACGGTCCGTCTATAGGCAATGTTCGTGACAGCTCCGATTATATTCAGGATCACCATTATGGTGCAATGATGCAAAATCGGGATGAATTGTATCAGTCGTTGCATGGTTTCTTTGCCGGGGAGGCCACTTTCCGCCGCAAGGGAGACAACGACATCAATTCCGGCGCCGCGCCGGCGACTGCCAGAATTATCATGGATAGCTTAAAATCCGATGGAAAAGCTCTGGCTGAAAATAATCGAAAATAAAGCCAATCCGGTCAACTGGCCTCTGCGTGCTCTCCTGTGGCTGGCTTCTTTGTGTTACAGGGCGGGTCTGCTTCTGCGGGTCGTTTTCGTTCATTCAACGGTCAGGCCGCGCGCCCCGACGGTGTCAATTGGAAACCTGACGGTCGGCGGCGCAGGCAAAACCCCCGTGACGATTGAACTGGCCCGGCGCCTGCTGGCCAGCGGCAGAAAGGTGGGAATTGTCTCCTCCGGTTACGGGCGCACCGGCAGAAAGGCGATTGTCGGGATTGGCAAGGAGCTGCAAAAATATACCGTCGAGGAAATCGGCGACGAAGTAATGATGATGGCGGAATGCCTCCCCGATGCGTATTTTGCCCTGGAATCAAGCAAAAGTAAGGCGGCCCGGAAGCTTGATGTGAAAAATCCGGACGTGATTCTTGTCGACGATGGCTACCAGCACCGGAGACTGCACCGGGATTGTAATATCCTTCTGATCGACGCGCGGCTTGATCTGCGAAGGGAGTGTCTGTTTCCGCTCGGAAAACTTCGCGAACCGCTGTCAGCATCCGGTCGCGCGGATGCGATCATTTTGACCAAAACCAACCTGCCGGGTAATAATCCCGGTTTCGTTCGCTATGTTCGTCAGCATCATGGTAATCGGGTGGTTGCCGAGGCCGAATTCAGCAATGGTGCCATTGTCGCGGCGGATACCAGAATCAATTGGAAGGATATCGGTGACAGCGGTGTCTATCTTTTTGCCGGAATCGCCGAGGGGCGGTCATTTATCGAGCAGGTGCATTCCCGTGT
>CP070796.1:1775791-1780614 GCA_020343475.1 Candidatus Zixiibacteriota bacterium | reverse complement strand
TACTATCGCTCCGGAAAAAGCCCGCTGGAATTCCCGGCTTTTCGTTATATGCGTCAGCGAAACGATGGTGTTGGTGACGGTGGTTCCGATATTGGCACCCATCACAATCGGAATAGCGCCGTCAATTGAAAGCAGGCCCCCCGCAACCATGCCGACCACGATGGATGTTGTTGTCGAAGAGGATTGGATAATTGACGTGGCCAGAATTCCGATAAAAAGCCCGACAATTGGATGTGAGGTCGACACCAGTAACGATTGAGCGAATTCCTTCCCGAACAGTTTAAAGGAGTCGCCCAGCAGGGTTATGGAAAGAATAAACAGGTACAGGAAAAAAATCAGGCCAATTGGCTTTAGTACAGCCAATAGCATCTCACGACGCGCTCGGCGGGGAAACAATTCAGAAAATGCCGAATCTCCGCCAGCTTCTCTCTTAATCAATGCCTTCCCCGATTTCGGACATGCAGATTGCGGCCAATATATTTGGAGCATGTGAGGTTGTCAAGTGCGGAAATCCGTAAAATAGCCATGCCGATCGCTGCCGGAACCGGGGACTTCCGCCCTTCCGAACGCTCGGCCTCTTATCCTGTGCATAATCGCATTCTCGTTCTGTTAATGAGTGCCGGAGCTATTCAAACAGCGCCGAAAGATGCACTTCGCCCTCACGCGAATCATTTCTAATGGCTTGAAACAGTTGGTCTTTCAAGAATGTTGCCGGTGATTTGCAGAAGTAGAGTGCCTTTATTCATTGTCGGAGGCAGGCAGCAACAGCAGGCCAATTTCCTCGTCGTCTCTGACCGCAATCAGGTATACGCCTTCGGTGTCCAGCTTGTCAAGGATCCGTGCCATCAACTCGCGAGCGTTTCTGGCATATTCGCCGTTTACCCTTTTGATCTTATCACCGATCATCAGACCGTTGGCGAAGGCCAGACCAAGGGTGTCAATGTCCACGACTTCCAGATATCCTCGCGGGGTCCTCATTACCGAGAAGCCAAGCCTTCCGCTTCCCGCAGATAGCTTGGCCGGTTCCCCTGACGGCCTTTTCTGGCTGGTGGAACGGCGCACCCGCGGCGGTACCGTCAGCGCCACCAGGGGAGAATTGTACGGCTCACGAGCGATATAAAACAGCAACGGCGTCTCAGGTGTCAGCTCCCACGCATATCTGAAATGGGAGTTGAACAGCTCCCATCCGGGATTGTACCGAAGCCAGGTTTCGGACTTGAAGATAGCCTTCAGGCTGTCCCCGGGCAGCAAATACTCCGCACACTCTACCGCAAGCGCAAGAGACATGATGTCAAAACGGTAACTGCCGTCCTCAAGAAACGGATGGCCTGTGATATAATGATCCTGATATGTCGCAAGTAAGAGCTGCCTTAGGTTTCTGCTCGCGACCAATTTGAGAAGATTCAGTTGCCGATGCATGCCGCCCGGTGCGGCCTCAATGAATCCGCGGCGTCTGATCCCCTCATATGGCAGGACTATCGGCTCAAACATGCCATCTACCGGCAGGTATTTTACCAGATGAATGTCAAAGGTGTTCTCTATCCACTCGATTCCGGAGAATAGCTCTGTCAATCCCAGCACGGAAACGCCGAGGCTATCCCACCATGTTGCCAGCAGTGTGTCATTCTCGACCACCGATCGAATATCCCGTCTGATTCGATATTCACTGTCATAATGGTCGGGGAAGATGGAGCGCAATAGATAGAAATTGTCCGTTTTGAACGAAACGGTCGGTTGGTCAGGATCAATGGCAAGCGTGTCGAGCCAGCTCAGGCTGTCGGAATACAGTTCAAACGGTTCAGATTCTTCAGCCTCGTCCTGGGAAGATGCCGTCACCAGCGGCAGACCGCAGAGTATTAATATTACCAGGCATATCCTCATCGCCGCACAATCTGCGAAGAAAGTGCACTAAAAGCAAGCAGAATAATGGGGAATCAACTCTGACCGGGAACAGGACCAGTACCCGGAGCTGGGAGCGGCTGCCGGGGTGTCAGCTTTCGCAATTCCAGGTAGAACAGCGTAAACAACGAATTGAGAAATGTTCCCAATAGCCCTTCAACGACAACCATAATCCCAATAAAAACCGGAATCGACACGAACAGCATGATGATCAGGGCGGTGAGTGACATGGTTGCGATAATCAGAGTCGGAATGGCAAAGGCCGCCATCAACAACACGCTGATCAGAAAGATCGCAATCCCGAGAAAGGCCGTGATCAGGAAAATTAAGATATTGCTACCGAGGTTCTTTGTAAGCAGTTGGTATGCTTCGCTTATGGCGTCAAAGAGAGAAATCTTCGAAGCTACAATCTCCCGCTGGGTAAGGGAATACATATTTCCGAAAAAGAAAATTACTCCCAGTCCCACCGGTATAGCCACCAGCAGCACGAGGAATCCAACCAATTCAAGGAAAACAAATGCCAGAACCACTCCCCCCACAAGGAAGACGATACACGAGCCGGTTATGAGAAAGAAAATGAAAAACAATCCAAGAAATCGCCAGAAATGGGTTGCCCCGGTTTTGAAGAGCTGCCTGAGTCGATATCCATCGCCTCGTTCAACACGAAATACGCCGTCAATAAGCCCGGCGACTGAGATCAAGTGCATGATGAACAAAAAAAGTGCAATAATCGCCATTGTGAGAACCGCCAGGATAATGATAGCAATGTGAATATCGGACAACGTTGGCCAGGTTCTGTCCTTCAGATGATTCTCCAGCCCGCCGGTGAAAAAAGAAACGGAGGCAAAGAAGCCGAGTATCCAGAGAGATTTATACTTCCAGGATATCTCGAAAGATTGATTTACCAGCTTGCCGTAGTCCATAATTATGTGCAACTTATAAGGATGCCGCGCTCAATGCAAGTTTGAAATATGCCTTCAACAGTCTAAAAGGGCTGGCAAAATCATGCCAGCGGATGCCCGTTCCCGTTGTGAATCATGCCGTCCTTCAGTCTAATAATACGCTGGCAGTGGCTGGCAATGTTTTGATCATGAGTGATTACAACGACAGTATGCCCTGTCTGCCAGAGTTCATCGAATATCTTTATAATCTCGGCTCCCGATTTGGTGTCCAGGTTTCCGGTTGGCTCATCTGCCAGGATCAATTTGGGCTTGTTTGCCAACGCGCGGGCAATGGCAACCCGTTGCATTTCGCCGCCGGAGAGCTCAGTCGGCTTGTTGGCCAGCTTATCTCCCAGCCCGATCCGATTGAGAAGCTCGATTACGCGGCTTTTGCGTTGCCTGCCGCGCATTCCGGCAAACAGCAGCGGCAGCTCAACATTCTCAAAGGTACTGGCGTACGGCAGAAGGTTGAACGCCTGGAAGACAAATCCCACCTTGGTATTGCGTATTTCGGCCAGCTGATTTGGCGTAAGGCTATCCACGCGTATACCTTCAAGTCGGTATTCGCCTTCGGTGGGCGTATCAAGACACCCCATCAGATTCATCAATGTTGACTTGCCGGACCCGGATGGGCCAACAATCCCGATGAACTCATTATCCTTGATCTCAAGGTCAATGTCGCGGAGGGCTTCAAAGGCCACGTTTCCGGTGTTGTAAACCTTTTTAATTTCCGCCATTTCAATCATATTGGGACCTGCCTTTTCCTGTTTATTCATACCTCAGGGCATCGACCGGATTAACCGATGCCGCTCGCAATGCCGGAAATAGCCCCGATAATAATCCCATAATACCCAGAATAATAACCACGATCATGCCAATTTCAAGAGATACCGTCGGCCTCCCCATTATATCAAAAATTTCCGACTCGATCGGAGCCCGCTGAAACAGTTCCGTCAGGATATAGGAAATGGACATCCCCATAAATCCGCCGAGAAATGTTATTCCCAGGGCTTCAATCAGAAATTGCGTTACAATATAGGATCTGCGCGCACCCATGGCCATTTTGACACCGATTTCACGCGTCCGTTCCTTGATACTGACATACATGATATTGGCGACTCCGACACTGGCAATTAACAGGGTCAGTGCTCCAATGATGCCGAGGAAGATTTCGATTCCGAGCATGATATCCATCGTGGTTCTCAGCGATTGAATGACATCCCAGAATCCCAGTGCGCTTTCGTCATCCGGATGGAACTTATGCTTTGCGCCCATTGCTTTTAAAACACGTTTTTCAACAGCCTCGGAGCGATTCGGTTCCGTCGGAGCATAAACGATATTGTCCAGCCAGGGATCGCCAAATATGGCGACAAAGGTTGAGGCCGGCATGACTATGACGTCTTCATCCTGACCCTGGTAGTTGCTCATCTGGGTCTTGTGCTTCATAACGCCGATCACGCTGAATGGTAATGACTGAATATAAAAGATTTTTCCGACGGCATCTTCTGCTCCGAACAGACGTTCCTTGGCGGCATCGCCAATAAACGCAACACGCCGCTTCTGCTCTATATCGAAATCATTAATCATTCGTCCGCCCATTTGGGGAATCATATTTCGCAATTCCCTATAGACCGGGAAGACACCGTTTATTCGCTCAGAAAGCACTTTGTCCTTATAACGAACTTCAACACCCCAGCGAATATACTCGCCGGCGATTTCCCGGATCTCCGGTATGTTCTTGCGCAGGTATTCAATATCGCTTTCCACCAGAGGAATCCGTCGTCCCCTGCCAAAACCCTTGTATGGAATTGAAGTTTGCCCGCCCCAGAGAATCACAATCCCTTCACCCATGCCGCTGCTGCCTCGCATGAATTGCACCTTGAGTCCCTCACCAAACGCCAGCAGCAGCATAATCGAGAGCGTTCCCCAGAGGATGGCAACCAGGGTCAACAGCATCCGTTTGCGTTGCTTACGGAAGTCCCG
>CP070796.1:1773310-1775691 GCA_020343475.1 Candidatus Zixiibacteriota bacterium | reverse complement strand
ATTACTGCAATCCAGACCGGCATCCTGCCGAAACTTGATGGTAAAGAGGTTGGCATGGCCGTACACATCAAACAGTACAGCTCGACAATCATTTATGTCTCTCCTTTCGAATTACTGCAAGACACAGGAGCATCCAGACCGGTCTTCGCGGTATCTGCATTTCCGGAAGGCCGGTGGACGGACGATATGACTCACTCATCGATTCTGTACCATCCATACCGATGCCAGGTTCCCATCGGTTCACGCCAGGCGGCAGTCCGGATTACCCGGACTGCCCGATCGCTTCCGGATAGGCCAGTTTATCTCATGCGAGCTGTTGTTATCAACCAAGGCCGTACCGTCTGCGATACCTGACTTTTCTTTGCCGGCGAATACCCTTCGCTACCTGATTCTTTACGATTTATGAATAACGGGGTTGCGTTATTTGGGGGCGGATGGGGAAGATTGGTCAGCGGCTGCGCCGCAACGTTCACTCCGGCAATGGGATATCCTGCACATTGCCGAACTTAGCTTTGCCAACGGCGGAGAAGATGTTCCACCTATCATATTGTTGGATCCCCTGACATTCCACCAACCCAGCACATACATTAAAACATATCCAAGCTGATACGATTTTATTGGATGACTCAAATGTTGGTGGAAATTTCGGTGAGTAGGGGCTCGAAGAGGCAAACCCACTAACCGCCTACGGCGGACTTCAGGTTCCGCTCCGTGCCGACCTGTTATTTCTCCGTATATCCGCCGAAACTGCCGCCGCGGAAATCCTCCCGTACCGGATGAAAAACATCCAGAACGCGGCAGTCAGACACAGCCCGGCCCGAGTGAACGGCATTGGGCGGAAGCACCATGACCTTTCCCGGCACGAGATTAAATGTTGCACCATCGACGGTCAGTTCAAGTTCGCCCTCAATGACATTGACAACCTGTTCGTTGTGATGTGAGTGTTCCGGCAGTAATGCCCCGCCAGCCAACTGGGCATAAAAGACAGTCACCGACCCTGCCGTAACGGCGCGACCCAGGATGCCCTCCGCGATCTGCAGTTCCGGCAGCTCCTCGAGCTTTACAAGTGCCATTATATTTCTCCAATGTCTGGATGATTGCTTTTCTTTTATTGACGCAGAAATCTAAGATCAGGTTCCAGAATATTCAGATACGAGGAAGCCCGGTTATGCCTATTCCTCTCGAATTGGAGACTACGAGAACAGGCAGGATCACTCGGGAACGAAGTCCCAAGTGATCCTGCACTACACAAACTATTTGCTTATGGTCAACACTACCTTTTCCTGAGCATAGCCAATTGCCTTATCAAGGATTATGCTTAAAGCCGCGCCGGCTCCAAAAGCGGCAAACGCTACGAAGATCAAATTATTGGCGGCGTCTGTCAGAACGAGCGATTGATAGACGAATATGGCACCGATCGGGGAAAACAGGATATTGAATTGATGCCTGATTACCCTGTCAAGTCTGCTGCGGAATTCCTCTAGTTCCTTATACTCGGTTTCACCGGGATTTCCCTCATTGTCATATAAAGAGTATAACAACGAGAAATTGGGGCGGTTTTTTATTTCGGATACGACAATTGAGACTGTAAGTACCGCCGAGCCGACGACTGCCAGAAGCAACACCCATAAAGGAGCACCAAAACTCTTGATAATGTGTCCGCCCTCAATACCGGGTTGTTCGGTCTCGGCGCCCCCCTGTCCAAGTGAGAGTTGCAGTGGCGAGGATAGAGTAAATATCCAGTCTTTGGCCACGTCTGGCACGTATGTATTATGAATAACCGATGCGAATCCCAGGGATAATGTTTCATCCTCTTCGGGAGAATAATTCATATTTATGTGGTAAAGACCTGCACCAATCAAAACTATCATACCGAACGCAAATAGGATCCCGGAGACAATGGAGATTCCGTATTTCCAGCGCCAGTTCAGTGTCAGAAAGGGAACCAGGAAGCTAATAATGAATATTACGGGAAAGACTATGAATATTAATACATTGAGTTTAATTCTCCGGGAGCCTCGCAGAAGCTCATTTCCTTCAACCGCGTCCCCGGAAGCCTTGCTATCCTTTCGGGCATAAACCGTAACTTCCTTTACAGTATCGAGAAGGACTGAATCTGAGAGAATTTTAAACTCACCCTTTTGAGTGGTCCAGACACCTTCCGGAGAACATTTATTGCGCATAGTGTCCTTCAAGACCGCCCAGACAAGAGCACTATCTACAGACTTGCCATCAGATAACACTCTCCCCTGAAGTGCAAATTCTCTATCTGAAAAGCTTTCGAAATGTGCCACAATATCGAGCCTTTCCGGCTTGTGGCTAACTTCAATAATGAGATATATGACAGCTGCCGCAAAAATGATGAAAACCGCCAACAAGCT
>CP070796.1:1767844-1773210 GCA_020343475.1 Candidatus Zixiibacteriota bacterium | reverse complement strand
ATAACACCAGCACAATACATAAAACACCGAGCGGAATCAATCTCATAGCATGTCGCCTTGTTTTCGCGAGTTGCCTATTTAGTTTATATTATAACATATTTCGGCTGAAATTGTTCTATTTTTTTGCCTAATTCGGCGGTTGCAGGTAAACCGAAGAGTCTCCGAGAATCTCTTTCAGCTTCACAAGCAGCTTGCCCTTGGGTTCAACCGAGAATTTCTGCGATCGAATGAGGTACTCCTCACCGTTCTTTCTGGCGGCAACAATTACCGGAGTTTCCCCCTGATTTTTGGTAAGCGCATTCTGAATGGCCGTAAGCTTCTTTTCCGATATCTCCTCGTCAATTCTTATAACCAGCTGGCATTTAAAGCGTTCAGAAAGTGCATCAAGAGGGAAAAGATCGGAAACCACGATCTTGGGATTTTCATTCTCTCGTGTTGAAACCCGGCCGGAAAGCATAATAATATTATCTTCCGCAAGAAACGGTTTGCCTTTCTCAAAACAATCGGAAAAGATAATCAGGTCCACCTTCCCCTTAAAATCCTCGACCGTGGCGAATGCCATCTGGTTGCCCCGCTTGTCGGTCTTAAGGCTGAGGCTGGAGATGATACCCCCCAGCCGCACCTCACGGCCATCGCGCACTTCTGCCAGTCTTTCCGTGTCAACCGTCCCGAACGCCCCAAGCTCCGAGCGGAACCTGTCAAGCGGATGCCCGGAAACATAGAACCCGAGCATATCCTTCTCTCCGGCGAGCCGTCTGGATACCGACCATTCCGGGATATCCGGCAAAGCCGGTTCGACCCGTTCAATCTCTCCTCCATCCGGGGCAAACAAGTCGTTGGTGTTGGCGAAGGCGGATACTTTCTGGCCAAATTCCAGCATCTCTTCCACCATGGCCGTCTTCTGTGCGCGGCTGCCTGGAAGCGAATCCAGCGCACCAGCGGCAATCAATGATTCCAGGGTCCGGCGATTGAGCTGTTTGAGATTGACGCGGCTGACCAGGTCGGCAAAACTATGAAAATCGTCGCCTTCTCCGCGTGCCTCAATAATCGCTTCCACCGCACCGGAACCGACATTTTTCACGCCGAGAAGACCGAATCGGATCTTACCGTCTCTGACCCTGAAGGCTTTGCTTGATTCATTCACGTCAGGAGGGAGGACCGTAATATTCATGCGGCGGCACTCTTCCATAAGGACATATATACGATCGGAGGAATCGATTTCGGATGTCATGTTCGCGGCCATGAATTCGAGCGGGTAATGTGTCTTGAGATAGGCGCACTGGTACGCCACAAAGGCGTAACCGGTGGAATGTGCTTTATTGAATCCGTAACGGGCAAAAGTCTCTATCTGATCGAAAACCGAGCCGGCAATTTTGGAGTCAATCCTGTTGTTTTCACATCCTTTCAGAAACGCTTTTTTCTGCTCGGCCATCAGCTCCGCCTGTTTTTTCCCCATCGCCTTGCGCAGGATATCGGCTTTACCCATGGTGTATCCGGCGAGCGCGTTTGCGATCTGGAGCACCTGCTCCTGAAAAACAATTACTCCGTAGGAATCCTCGAGAATTCTTTCCATCTTGGGATGCTCGTAGGAGATCGTCTCCCGGCCATTTTTCCGCTTGACATACGTGTCGATCATGCCGGAATCCAGTGGCCCGGGACGATACAGCGCATTCATGGCAATCAGATCGGTAAATCGCTCCGGTTTCAGCTTACGCAGGTAATCGCGCATACCGCTTGATTCAAACTGGAAAATCCCGATGGTGTCGCCCCGTGAGAAAAGCCGGAAAATCTTCTTGTCTTTTAAATCAACATTGTCGATATCAATTCGCTTGCCGTGGTTTTCCTCGACCATATCCAGGCAGTCCTTGATCACCGTCAGCGTCCGTAAACCGAGAAAATCCATTTTCAACAGGCCGATTTCTTCGATCATCTTCATATCGAACTGGGTCGTGACTTCATCACGTGATCCTTTAAAAAGGGGAACATAATCGGTCAGCGCTGTCGGGGCAATCACCACCCCGGCGGCATGCGTCGAGGCGTGGCGAGTCAGCCCCTCCAGGGTCCGGGACAGGTCGATCAACTTGCGGACACGAACATCATTTTCATAGAGCTCCCTGAGCTCTCTGTTTAGGGTCAGAGCCTTGTTAAGGGTCATATCAGTCGCAAAGGGCACCATTTTGGCAATCCTGTCGACCTCGGCATATGCCATCCCCAGCACCCGTCCGACATCCCGCACCACCGCCCGGGCGGCCATGCGCCCGAAAGTGATAATCTGGGTAACATTGTCTTTGCCGTATTTTTCAACAACATAGTCGATGATTTTTTCCCGGCCGCGGTCGGCGAAATCGATGTCGATATCCGGCATGGAAATACGCTCCGGATTAAGAAACCGCTCGAAAAGCAATGAGTATTTGATTGGATCGATATTGGTTATCCTGGTGCAATATGATACCAGCGATCCGGCGGCGGAGCCGCGTCCGGGGCCCACCGGTACATCGATTTTGCGGGCGTGATCAATGAAATCTTTGACAATCAGGAAATACCCGGCATACCCCATCTGCCGGATAACTCCCAGCTCATAATCAAGCCGTTCTCTAATCTCTGCCGTCACCCGGGGATAGCGCTCCTCGAGACCTCTTTCGGCAAGCTTACGCAGATAATCGTCAGCATCGACATACTCTTCCGGAATGGGGAAATGAGGCAGGTAGAGTTTATCCATTTTGATCTCGAGGTTGCACCGCTCGGCGATCCGCACCGTGTTTTCAATTGCCTCCGGGAAATCGGCAAACATTTCCTGCATCTCATCGGGTGATTTAAAATAGATCTGGTCAGTGTCATAACGCATCCGGTCCTGGTCTGAGACAAATTTACCGGTCTGGATGCACAAAAGGGCATCATGCGCCTCGGAATCAGTCTGTTTGAGGTAATGACAGTCATTGGTTGCAACGACGGGGACACCGGTTTCGCGATGGATGGTGTGAATCATCGGAATAAGCAATTGCTCCTTATCCATGCCGTGATTCTGCATTTCAAGGAAGAAGTTGCCGTCGCCGAAAATGTCGTTCAGCTCGCGTGCGGCCAGCAGGGCTTTGTCAGGATCGCCCCGCAACAGGTGCCAGTTGACTTCGCCCTTCAGGCACGCCGACAGGGCGATCAGCCCTTCGGCATGCCGTTTCAGCAGTTCCCTGTCGATGCGGGGCCGATGGTAGAATCCTTCCAGGTAGCCGGCCGACGACAGCATCACCAGGTTCTTGTAGCCGGTTTGGTTGCGGGCCAGAAGCACCAGATGAAAACCGCCGTCAGGACTTGTCGATGAGGGGCGTTTGTCAAATCGGGAACCACCCGCCACATACGCTTCGATACCGATAATTGGCTTGATTCCCGCCCGGGTGGCCTTCTTATAAAACTCGGCAGCACCAAACATATTGCCGTGGTCGGTTATAGCCAGGGCGGGCATTTTATACTCTCTGGCAAGCTCAATCACTTCGTCGAGCTTGCAGGCACCGTCAAGAAGAGAGTACTGGCTGTGCGTATGCAGGTGAACAAAGTTGGCGAATTTCATGGTTCCTATCTCATCCAATGCGCGTTAGTATTCGAGGCAGCGAATATGGTAATATATTCAAGGCTTTTTCAAAAGCCAAAAATAAGCCTGTCCCGATTCCGCCGAAAAAACATTGCAATTAAATTCAGGCCATTCCCTTACAGGTAAGACGATTAGATGGCGCCGGTATATCCGTCATAAATGAACAATCCCCCAAGATACAGCAGGAACAATGCGCAGGCTGTCATAAGAATCCGGTAACCCATTCCCACAACAAGTTTTCTTCCCCTCCATATCAGAAAGCTGACAAAGCTGTACCAGACCAGATCAGAGAAGATATGGCCGACATAGAAGACCGCCGGGCCGATCACCCCGAATTTAAGCGATTTGACCAAAAAAGCCGAACCGGTTGTCGCCCACCAGACAAACCAGTACGGATTGGAAATTGAGGTGATAATCCCATCAAGCACCAGACGAGCTGATTTTTTTGGCCGCAATGAGGTTTCAGTTTCCTGAATCCTGCGCCTGAGAAGACTGTACAGCATACTCAGCCCCATCAGAATCAGCATTGTCCCGCCAACAATTCCTATCGCACTGCTGACCGTGGTGTTGTTTACCACCGCGGCCAGCCCCAGCGAAAGAAGCGCCACCACGGCTATTTCAGCCACGGCATGGCCACCGGTGACAATCGGCCCTGTGCCCGCACCCTTCCGGGGTGTCTCGGCCACTGTCACCGCCAGAAGCGGCCCCGGCATCATGGCTCCGGAGAAACCGACAATAAACGACGTTATAAACAGTGACAGCAATTCCATATCAGCTAATACCGCACAATTGATTCAGGGATTCCTGCTGTCAAAGCTGGCATATGCCGGCCAAAATTATATCGCGTGCATTGCGGCGGTCACTGCTCCAGGATGTCCAGGCGCGGATTGAAGTTGACCTTGGCAATGCGTGTCCCGTTTATTATGGCATCAAATTTAAAATGGTTCTCACCGTTTTTAATCATATAGACTTCACGGGCAATGACCGCATCGTCATCACCGATAATTTCCACCGGATACGGAGTGAAAAAGTCATCCCCGACGCCTTCCACACGTATCAATACATCAATATAGCCGTTATCCGATCGTCTCCACCGTTTTTTGATTTTCGGCACGCGCCAGTCATAAAGCCATTGCTTAAAAAATTGGTCTGTTCTTTCGTGCAGAAACTGTCCGGCCGTCGCAATAAAGTCCCCGGTGGTGACCAGTCGGTTGGCATACTTGTGTGCAAACTCCGATAACAGTTGCCGAAAACTATCGTTGCCTCCGGCCTGCTGTCGGAGTTCATAACGAAGCATATGCAGCATGTAAGCCGCCTTATAATAGATGATCGCTTCGTAGTCTCCGGGTGACAGCTCGGATTTCAAGCGATACCCCAGCCAGATTGAACCGGCCCGAAAACCGACCGATTTCCTGCCGCCCATCATCCCCCGCTGGACAATCTTCTTTCTCCATTCCCGAAGCACATGCTGAAAGGCCTTATCGTCATTTTTGCCCAAAAGCAGATACAGTGCGGCCGAATACTCCGCCAGTCCTTCGGAAAGCCAGATATCCCGGTAGGTTGCCGGCCCGACCAGGTGCCCCCACCATTGATGCGCCACTTCGTGCGCTCGAAATTTGTCATCCTCTCCCTTCCGCGACCGATCAAAGGTGGACTCCGACAAATGGACCACGCCGGGTGATCCCTGGCCGTAACCGACTGCCATAGCATCGGCGCGAAGCGTGTCGAACGGGAAGGCGGCAATGTAATCGGCAAAAAAGGCCGCCGCCGCGGTGAGGTCGCC
>CP070796.1:1761532-1767744 GCA_020343475.1 Candidatus Zixiibacteriota bacterium | reverse complement strand
GCAGTGACTGAGGAATAATAACATGGCGCAAAGTCTGAAACCGGGTCATTCCCAGCGACATTGCCGCTTCATACTGGCCATGGGCGATCGCCTCGATTCCGGCGCGAAAAATCTCCGCCAGATAAGCCGAGTAACAGATGCCGACGGCCAGCACGCCGGCGGTAAACCGGTCCAGGTTGAGATATTGACCCAGGCCAAAATAGATGAAAAAAATGTGGACCAGAAGCGGCACCCCGCGGATGACATTGACATACACTCCCGCCAGGTACGAAATGATCCGGAGTCTGATAATGCGCAAGACCCCGATTATCATCCCCAAAACCAGAGCCAGCGCGAATGATGTAATTGTAATCAACACTGTCCAGGGGATTGCCGGAATAAGATACTTGAAGATATCCCAATAAAGAACAATCTGTTCCCCGAACCAATCTAACACACCTTCTCCTTGAAAATCTCAAGCTACTCATATTGATTATTCAGGTCAAGACGGAAATATCGGGCCACCATGCAAATACTACCGCCAAAAGATTGATTGACAAGGCCGGAAATTCATCGTAAGTTTGCAGTGCAATAATAGATGAATAACGCTTCGAGATAATTCGCCCCCGTGGTGTAATGGATAACGCATCGGCCTCCGGAGCCGGTAATCCAGGTTCGATTCCTGGCGGGGGCATATTGTTCAGAGCGAAAGTCCTTTCACGTTCATCTACAGAGAAATCATATGAGAGGTATATGTCAAAAGCGGCGACCTCAGTGGCTGTTGCTTTTACCGATCCTGGCATGTTGCATGATGCTGACGGCAGGTTGTGCCAGAGACACAGACTCCGCGGATTTGATTCTTATCCTATATGCGTTTCCCGCTGAGGGGGAATTGCTTGCGAAAAACATGGCCGTTGACCGAACGCACCGCATGCTGGGCCGGCAGGTCAAAATCGGCGAAATTCACGATAGGGAAATCATCCTGGCGGAATCCGGAATCGGTATGACAAATGCCGCCATGACGGCTCAGCGCCTGATTGACCGATATCACCCGGTGAAAATAGTTTTTTCGGGGATAGCCGGTGCCGTCGACAGTTCAGTTCACATCGGCGACATTGTCATCTGCACCAGCTGGGTGACTCACGATTTTGGATATATCGGATCCGAAGGACTTGTCCCGGGTGATATCAGCTCATACCATGCTGCCGCTGACAGTATTGTGACGACACGGTACTTCCATATCGACAGCGCCATGCGCGCCGAAGTGACCGCGATCTCCGGCAGGAATCTTGCTCTCGATCCGATTGGCGAGCGGACGCCGAAGGTTGTCGTCGATGGAAATGGAGTCAGCGGTAACAGTTTTATCGACAGCAGGGAAAAAAGGATGTGGCTGTCCGGCAATTTTCAGGCACTGGTCACCGATATGGAATCGGCGGCGGTGGCGCAGGTTTGCACGGCAAACGGAATCCCGTTTGTGATTTTTCGATCGGCCTCCGATCTGGCGGGCGGTTCCGGTTCGGAGTCGGCCCGGGATGAGATCGACCAGTTCTTTAAGGTGGCCGCGCACAATTCGGCCCGGGTGGTACTGCAATTTCTTGATGAATTATAGACCACGTTTGCTTGTTCGACGCCTACCTGATAGTGGGATGGAGATTTGATTCTCGAGGAAAATACCGGCAGGTGATTTTGAAACAGCTCCGCAGAATGGATGCTTAGCTGAAAATCACCAACTTCACCCAAAAATCGGAGTGTCAGTTCGACCGGGAGAAGCGCGAATTACCCAAAACAGTCTCGAACCTGTCCGACAAGCTGGATCTGGAAGGGTTTGATTTCCGGCCAGACAAAGAAAAAGTCTCAGCCTATGGCAATACCCCGCAACCGTCATTCGGGCGAAAAATGATGTGGGTATTTGCTGCACCGACGTGACCGTATTGCCCGGCCGCGGTGCGGCTGGCTCATGCCATGCCAATGGAATGCGAATGTATCACTGCCGACATGGTGGAGGTATCAGAATTCCCTCACCCGGGACTTAAGTACGACGTCCGAGCAGCAGCCAGAATCGTGACAAATAATAGTCATCATGTTGCGGAGAAGGCACCGAAAATAAACTCGTAGAGGAACTTTTCGCGGCTGTGAAGGTTGCCGACCAGGAATAGACGGGAGGACAGCTGCCCGCCATTCTGATGCACAGATGACGGGCAGATCGCCTCTATTGGTAATTGGCCCGGCAGTCTTCTATTGTGCCGTGTAACCTTCGGGAATACTGAATTTACTGCCGTCAATTTGAGATTCTTCAACGCTGAGCACTTCAGATTCAATCGAAAAGATTTTATACATTCCGCTTTCTGTTTTCTCCGGTTTACCCATTATTTCCCGCATTTTGGCGCGCATCGAATCCACTTCCTCCTCGCCGGCCTGCTCGTCCATTTCATAGGGACCTTTGGTCCTTTCGACCAGCATTGAGGATTTCATCGGCATGCCTTCGATCTCGTTCATTTTGTCCATGAGCACGTCCAGTTTGTCCCCGAACATGCTCAGCATGGTAGCCAGACGCCTCTGCTCTCCGA
The DNA here is from genome assembly GCA_020343475.1 of Candidatus Zixiibacteriota bacterium. Lineage (GTDB taxonomy): Bacteria > Zixibacteria > MSB-5A5 > GN15 > PGXB01 > JAFGAL01. Next base: position 1,765,198 of record CP070796.1, on the reverse strand, counting down.
ATTGCTGCGATCCGAGCTGCTTACCGAAATTGTCTTCGTACGCCTTATAAGTCGAATAGCCGGGAAACTTGTCGGAGTACCATTGCTTGTATGTAACTACCACTTTATCTTCCGGGTCTTCCTTATTAACACCAGTTGCCTTGGCAGCCATCCCTTTGCAGGTATATCCTCCGACTTTTCCGGTTTCTTTCATTTCTGCAACATCGATCGCCCACGTATACTGCTCGGGATCAGTACCGGCGGCCATGGGATTCTGACCAGGCCGGCCCTTTGATTGCGCAGCATAGGCTTTCTTCAACGTTTCAAAACTCGTTTCACGGTAGCTCTTTTTTTCCGGATTGAGCATCCACATGACGGCCTTATCCAGACGCGTGATGTCGATTGACTTCTTTTCCTTTCCGGCTCCCATCATCGCCATCAGACCGCCGGTAAATTTGGTAGAGCTCTCACCACAACTGCGGTCCGGCTTAATATAATTGGCATGCGACATTTCTGTTTTGCCGGCACCCATGATATCTGTGACGATCTTGCTTTTTACAATGATATCTGCTTCAGCTATTCCCGCCAAGCTGATCATCATTACTACGGTTAACAAAATCCGTACCGGTTTCATCTCTCCTCCTATCTAAAAAAGCTTATTTGACAGTTCTCGGAAAGCGGGGCGGATTTGCTGTTAAGACCGATCCGGTTGAACCACACCCGCCTGAAAGCTCACATATACTCATCCTCCTCCTTTACTTTTACACGCAACCTCCATCTATTCAGATCGGTTATGCCAAACGTCAAACCAGCAAATTCTAATGTTCGTCCAAGACGGAATCACACAGACGATTATACTCACACACAATAGATGTTGTCAAGGTTCAAAATAATCCCGATTTATCGGGAAACATTTCCGAATATACTAAACGCCGAATAAATTATTGTACAAGATTACTTGATCCCTTTTCGCCCCCTGCTTCCGGACCCGGCTCAGTCGGGGGATTGACGATGCCGATCAGTATTTCACCTGGCTTCGGAGGCGAAAAGGCCTCGGCGGTGTAAATCCGCAGGGAGCGGGACTCGGTAACGGCCAGCATCGGTATGGCGGTGTTACCATACATACCAACGAAGGATTCGTAGGTGAACTCCTCGGTTATATCGGTTTTTTTCACGATCGCGCCGGACTGAAACCGCGCCTCCAGATATTCAAAGGTGGCCTCAGGTTTGAAAAGGTATCGTCCGTGCAAGTGACGCGGCATAGACTGCTTACCGTTCCGAGCTGCGTTCCGGGGCGGAAGCTGGTAAACCTCTGAGCGTCCGAAAAGATCAATGAAGTGCAAAGCTGCCAGCGAATTGACTTCCTCATTCGGAGTCAGCGCCAGCAGACGGCCAATTCCATCCAGCTGGACATCATGCAGAAGATTTTCAGATAGGATGTTGGCATAGTATGCCGTGCAGCCAGCTTTTCGGGCGGCGGTGACATTGGCCCAGTTAGTGTCAATCAACACACATTGAAATCCTTCGTCCTTAATAATGCGAGCAATAATCTGCGCCCAGGGATGTGCTCCCGCAAAAAGGATTCCCTGCGGATTGGGCCTGGCAAGTTTCAGCCACCGCGCTGCCGGTACGGCCGTAAGACCATAGACGGCGACCGTCCCGATGATCACCTGAAATGTTATTGGTACCAGGCGTTCGAACTCCGGAAAGCCGATTTCTGCCAGCCGGATTGAAAACACCGACACAACCGCCGCAGCGACAATACCACGGGGGGCCATCCAGGCCAGAAACAGCCTCTCCCGCCAGACTAGCGAAGAACCAAACGTTGAAATAAATGTCGCCGCCGGCCGGACTATAAAAATCAGGGCCGCGACAAAAATCCAATTGGCGGCGTCAAACAGAGACAATTGCTCGATGGTCAGCCGGGCCGCCAGAATGACAAAGAGGCTTGAAATCAACAAAACCCGCAGGTTTTCCTTGAATTCGGTGATATGGCGAATTGAAACATATTTCTGGTTTGCCAGCGCGATCCCCATGACGGTCACGGCCAGAAGCCCCGATTCAGGCTGGATGCCGTTGGCGGCCGCGTAGCTGACGACAACCAGCATCAATGACATCGGATTCTGAAGGAAATCGGGAATGAGGTATCGCTTCAAAAGAAGCACAATAGCAAGTGCGCCCAGCAGGCCGATGACTGTCCCGAACACAGCCGCCTTGATTACTCCCAGAATCGCCACCAAGGTTCCCTGTTCCATGCCGCCCGCCAGAATAACCTCAAAAACCAGAACCGCCAGGATGGCGCCGATTGGATCGTTGACAATTCCCTCCCATTTGACAATGGAACCCACCTTCCCGATCGGGCGAACATACCGCAGAAGCGGGATGATGACGGTCGGGCCCGATACAACCAGAACCGCTCCCAAAAGTATTGCGGGCGCAGGATCGATGCCAATAATGATACCGGCCGCCCCGAAAACCATAATCCAGGTGCAAAAGATACCGACCGTGGTCAACTTCACGACCACCCCTCCGACCTGTCGGAGTTCATCCAGGCGCAGACTCAACCCCCCTTCAAAAAGAATAATCGCCACTGAAACCGATACCAGCGGGAAGAGCAATTCTCCGAAAAGAGCGTCGGGACTGAGGATTCCGGTGACAGGCCCCGCAATGATCCCGAATATCAGAAGGAGCAGTATTGATGGCAAGTGCAAGCGCCACGCCAACCACTGGGCGGCAATTCCCAGAACGATAACGCTCGCCAATCCTATGAACATATGTTCTGCCAATGGTCTTCTCCCTAAAATTCAAAGATATGTATCAATATCAAAAAGACAATATAAAGAGAGCGATCTGTCGTATTTTATATTGTCTCTGCAGACTCCAGTGGCCATATTTACTAATTGGGGAGTATCAAGGAAATATTGAATAAGCACCTGACATGTATTGTCAAATCATTTGCAGGCAATAAGACCCATACAACCACAGAGTCGCGGCCTTCCTGGAAGCACTCAGGCCCTTTAAACCGCCTGAAAAAATATTTTTAATTGTTCTGCGGAACCAGGCTTTCATATCGTTGTTTGTAAAGGCTGAAAAGCCGACGCGGGAAACCGGTTGGGTCAACAGTGACTAGTGCAGGGACGCTGGATTTTCCATCGGGTCCGGCAACTACGTGACTGCTACAAGTGAGGAAATTACTCGGTTGGGCACCTTGGCAAGAAAAAACAACAGTCCCAATACTCGGAATGACATCGCCTCTCCACCGAAGGTCGGGAAAAGCGAATCAGTTCCCAAGATTGTGACGGCACGGACCATCAAAGAACTAGAGCGGCACGCCGACGCCTGGAATAATCTGGCACTGACCACACCCCAACGTCTGCCAGTATTGTCCTACTCATGGATTGTGTCATATCTGGAACACCGACTGAAGCCCGACTCCGATTGGATCTGCCTGTTTGCCTATGACGGAGATCAATTAAGGGGGGTATTGCCGGTTGTGGCGCAGCCGATTCGCCTGATGGGAATCAGGCGCATCCATTTAAGTACCCCGGCCGACTGGCACACGGTGTCAGCGGACTTCCTCAGTGCTCCCGGCTGGGAGACTACGATTATCCCGATGTTTTTGGGAAAGCTGAACGCGGTATTTCCGGGCTGGCATTGCCTGGAATTGCGACGCCTCCCCAATATTTC
>CP070796.1:1757301-1761432 GCA_020343475.1 Candidatus Zixiibacteriota bacterium | reverse complement strand
TACAAGCCACAATAAAGGCAATCCATCCGGGGGAGGTTAGATGTGGTTTCGCCATTGTTGCCAGAGCCCGATAAACCAGAGCAGCTCCCACTGCGGCCAGCACCACCCCGATCAGAAACGTGATTACAGTTTCAATGCGCCCGTGACCATGGGGATGATCTATATCGGCAGGAGCGGACCAGAACCGGGCACCGACAATAACTGCGACGTCGGTAACCGAATCGGACAGGCTATGGACCGCATCAGCCACCAGAGCCTGGCTGTTGCCGATCGCTCCAAAAACAAACTTCATAGCCGATAAGCCGAGATTCGTCACCAGCCCCCATACCGTTACCCGCTGTATCTCACGTGTTCGGCGTTTATTCCTTACAGCCCTGGTATCGACGGCGTTCTCCAATATTATTTCCTGCTCCTGCTTGCCTTCATATGCTGGTTTCTTCAGGTGACCTGATCGCAACATACTAAATATCGGATTTGCGGCCAAGGAAATAATCATGCCGAGTGCTCATAGGGAGATACCAGGTATAGCAACGATGATTGACGGCTTGAAATACGCGGTAAAACCGAAAAAATAACAAAAAAGTTCCGGGATTCTCATTAAAAACGGACAGGTTCCTTTCCCCGGCATACGGGGTCAGATTTTGCCGTCCCCGCGGATAAAATCTGAATATAACCGAGCTTATGCATACCGGAAAATTCAATCAGTGTTATAGTCATCGCTTATGCGACAATGACGCCGCTTGTAATAAACAAAACGGCGTTGCTTCCTATTTTGGATTATTGCAAAAGAATCAAAGGCAACTTGATAGAACCGCATAGTCCTATTTGATAGTTGCTCCTGAAAAATATGGTGGAACGGTGCAGCAGAAATATCATATGAGAAGACCGGCAGGCGAAAATATTTGCCACCGGTATGAATATTTATGTTGACAAATGTGCTCTGGTTTATCACCCTTAATCCAAAGAGGGAATTGTCTTGCGGGGTATATTAGACCGGCATTCTATGCAATCAGCTCGGAATATAATGCAAGTCTCAATGTCCGGCGGGCAGATATTGACTGGCTAAATCCATGAATGATTTGCTGCCATTCTTAAATATGAGGAGGTAAAAAAATGAGAAAGGCATTAATCCTGACAACATGCGCGATTGGCGTGCTTGTGCTTGGCTGCACCGGAACAAAGGTGGATCAGGCCGAACTGGAAAAAGCCAAGGCTGCCTACCAGGACGCCAGCACCAGGCTTGAACATGAATTGCAGGTTTTTGCGCAGGCAACAAAAGAAATTATGGCGCCGTTACAGGGCCTGGACGAGAAAGAAATGGCGGCGGTGGCCGCGTTATTGGTTATGCGGGAAAACATGGCCAGCATGCAGGCGATGGATACGGAACTGAAGGATGGTTTTGTGAAAGCAGTCAATAGTCAGCTCGTAGTTGTTTCCCCCTCACTGGCTTACACGGCTGGCAGAGCGTCAATTCACGGCGCCTGTCTCGATGAATCCATCGCCTATGCCAGCGCCCTGGCTAATTGCGAAAAGGAAGGAAAAGAGGAAGATGAGTGCCCGCAGGCCTGGGTAGCCGGAGCGGCGGAAATCGATTGCGTAATGAAAGCACTTGAGGGTTCACGCGGCTTCATCGTTGAAATATTCGGTGATCTGGAACCGCCCCTGCCGATACCCGGTCTGGATAGATAGTCGAGAGGTCCGGCCCGATGCGCAGTGTATTCAAGGCCGGGCACTCCCCTCCAGCCCCGGATTCATTCTCTTTACTGTTGACTTGATAGGCATAATGTGTGACCTTGGTACCGGATATACAGCGCTCCCAATAATGCAGTACCATGATCAATGCCTGAAGAATTCACTTATACAACCTTTGGCAAAATCGGCCCTCGGGTACGTCGGCTGGGATTGTCTGCAACCTACCGACCCGGCAGGAAGACCATTTACAAGGCTCTGGATGCCGGCATTAACTGCTTTTTCGGTTACGGGTTTGACTCTCATCTGACATGCGTTATGCGCGACGTCCTCAGGCGTGATCGGGAGGACTATGTCATTATTACCGGGGCATATAATCTAATTGTGGGACACCCTGACATTTCCCGAACGCTGGAAAAACGTCTCCGCCAGTTTGGTACAGATTATATCGACGTTTTTCTATTCCTGGGAGTAACAAAGGAAAAACATTTCCCGGGACACCTCCGGGAGGAATTCCATCGTCTTCGCGAAACCGGCAAGGTGCGAGCGATTGGGATGTCATGCCATAACCGCAAATTTGCCGGAAGGTTATGCGCCGAGGGAGCGCTGGACGCCATCATGATGCGTTACAATGCCGCTCACACCGGGGCCGAGCAGGACATATTTCCCCACTTGAAGGCGCACCGCCCCGGTGTAATCAGCTATACCGCCACCCGCTGGGGCCGTCTTCTGCGCCGGCCCCGGGGCTGGCCTGTGGATGGCCGTATCCCCACCGCCGGTGATTGCTACCGCTTTGTGCTGTCAAATCCGAATGTTCATGTCTGTCTGACAGCGCCCCGAAATGCGGCGCAGCTCAAGGAGAATCTGGCGGCGCTTGAAGAGGGTCCGCTGGACGATGAGGATATGAGTTTCATGCGAGAATTCGGCAAGGTTGTGCATCACACCAGAAAATGGTTTATGTGAGAATACACGCACTGAACAATAGTGAAAATCGGCTTTCGGGAGGTCAATTATGGAATCAAATTTGAAGGCGGGGTTTCTGGAAAAATGGAATAAATATTTTCCCGGGCAGGAATTGCCAATAACGTTTTATTATACCGATGAGGCCGGGCACGGCGAGGCGGCCGCGGTCGCGAACGAATGGCGTTGTTTTATCTGCGACCTCGGGAAAGTGCGCAACGGCAGGCCGATCAGCTTCAGCGCCGATGCGGTTGGCTGCGGTGGCGGAAAACGCAATCTCGGCTTCGAATACGAGACGGGGCCGGATTTCGAGTATTTTCTGTCCTGCGGCATTCCGGGCAAACTGGAAGGAATCCGCTATAAAAAAACGCCGGAACTGGTGAGGGCCCAGTATTCGAATCAACCCCGTTTTGACGCTCCGGGCCGCAATATCGTCTTTAAACGATGGGATCTCCTTGATGAAGCCGACCAGCCTGAAGTGGTGATATTCTTCGCGCGTCCTGATATCCTGGCCGGGCTTTATACCCTCGCTGGCTTTGATGAATCGGCCCCGGACACTGTCATCACCCCGTTTGCAGCGGGCTGTGGTACAATTGTCAGGTACCCCTATCAGGAACTGTCAACTGATCGCCATCGGGCAATCCTCGGAATGCTTGACATCTCCGCCAGAGTGTACGTTCCGCCCGGAGTTCTTTCTTTTGCCGTTACCTGGCCGAAGTTCGTGCGCATGCTGGACAGCATCGAAGAAAGTTTCCTGATTACCCCCTCCTGGGACAAAGTCAAATCGCGTTTCGGACGATAATAATTTCAGGATATCAAAATCCCGACTTCTGATCCCGATCTGAAGGGATAATCGAAACGACCAATGCAAGTGGACCAGCTATGGTTGAGAATAGCGGCAAAAAAACCGGAAGATTTCATCATATCGAAATTTATGTGGGCAATTTGGAACGATCCCGCGAATTCTGGGGTTGGATTCTGGAAAGGCTGGGATATGAAAAATTCCAGGATTGGCGCCAGGGATTCAGCTATATCCAGGGCGACTCATATATTGTTTTTGTACAGGCGCAAAAAAAATACCTGGAGCCACCGTATCACAGGTGTCGAGTCGGATTGAATCATTTGGCCTTCCATGCCGGAAGCAAGCAGAATGTCGACTATGTCACCGATGAGTTGAGAAAGAGAAATGTCACGATTTTATATGAAGACTGCCATCCCTATGCGGGCGGTGTAGACCATTATGCGGTCTATTTTGAGGATCCTGACAGAATAAAGGTGGAATTGGTGGCTGATGATTGATGTTTTGGCTGACTATGGCTGTCTTTCGTATGAAGTGCCCGACCCGAAAATTGAGAGATTTGCTATTGACATTTGCAAATTTGACGATATAATTAATTAGATAGTTGGTTGTCCCTCAGTAATTTGTTCAAGGTTTGTATCTTTTTTGTCAATTCTTGAAAAAATGATTGGTTGAGTGGCATG
>CP070796.1:1750054-1757201 GCA_020343475.1 Candidatus Zixiibacteriota bacterium | reverse complement strand
GCAGGATTTATAGTTGTTTTTATAAATTTTGGCTTCGTTTGGCAATTTGGGTTTCCGCCTTCGGTGGATGTTTGCTCAACTTCGTTTCGCGTCGACTTTTTGCATATTTTTATTGTCATTATCATGGTACCTCCGTCAATTAATCGTATGGGGCAGTTATGATTTCCCACATAGTAATAACACAGTCGGTGTTCCGATGGAAGTTAAAAAATGGGAACGCTAATTCAGTATCCATTTTCTTCGGTGGGTTGGCTGGGTATTCGGCCTAAATGATTGGGTGGCCTGTTACCCGGAGTAATATCAATCTGATATAAGATTTTCAGAACCCTGGTTAAAAAGGGCAGGATCATATATTATAAGAGGTTATAAATGGAATAAGGAAAGGGTGCAATCCGGTGGATGTCAATTATGGACGCTTCAGAATCTTGTCAGAATAACGATGATGCGGAGTCGAGTCGTACGGCATCTTTGAAAAATGGGGCGACACAGTTCAAAATCGAGCGAGGTACATGTTATATACTGTTTGCCTACGACGTGGGTCTATCGATCAATCTTGACGACGCTGAAAGGCGCATCACATCAACCAAGTATCGGCAAACCATCAAACACAAGCGTCGTGCTCCGCATTACTTTGAATATGATCCGCCGCCTCTACGAATCACTGAGAATGTTAAGTCGCAATCCTTATTTGCCGGCTACTGTGCCACAACCAATATTGACGCAACCATCTACGATTTTGGAGCCATATTGGTAACTTACAGTATCCCCCTCTCCGGATCGATCTTTGAATTATTGTCCTTAAGTAACAAGTTATATGATAACAATCAGTTGATAAGCGATTCGCGGAATCGGATCGAACAGCTTGTGGCCATGATAGAGCATGCGATAACCAAACCCAAGATTTCATCTATTGTTGAGGATTATATTATCTATCAAATCGAGACTTTAAAACCAGTTACCGGTATCAGCCATATACTTGCCGACAACAGTCATTTGTTAGCCCAAATATTGCGTGCGGAATCCAGTAGCCTCTCAGATCAGGAAGTCGAGAAGGCGTTGGCGTGTTGTATTTCGTTTAGCGATGACGATATGTTGATTGTTGACTGGAATGCAACCCTTCTATTCGATACCGATGCCGACGATGTCCTGGCGGTGCTGGAATATGCAAATGTTGAGCTTTTGGAAATGCGTTACCTTGATGACCAGCTTGATAATGCTCTGGACGAATCATATAAAGCGCTAACCAAGCGAAGATGGGAAAGAAAGGTATTGTTCCGCTCCCCGGCGGATGATTTACGTCATATTGCCGAGCTGCAAGTTGACAGCGCTTTGCTGTTTGAAGGGGTCAATAATGCTATCAAATTACTCGGCGACCAGTATCTAGCAAGGGTGTATCGTTTGGTTTCCGATCGTCTTCACTTAAACGAGTGGGATACGAACATCATGCGAAAACTGCAAACTATTGAGAGTATATACGAAAAAATATCGAGTAATCATTCCACTCGGCGATTAGAGCTATTAGAATGGATTATCATTATCCTGATAGCCGTTTCTATTGCAGTTTCTATAATTCCCAAATTTATTTGATCTTTGCTTCTAAGTCGATCCAGTACAAAAACCGGCGGTTAAGACATAATCCGCCATACTCGCCTGACCGGCCTTGTCAACCTCAACAGAAAGACAATTGTTGAGAAAGGAATAATTACATCCATGTATTTTGCCGTATTCTCTATGCCAGTGGATCAAATTATGAAAGCGGGTCCATATCTTATAATGATTTCGCATTGAATTATCAATTATTAATTGCGAATCCTGAAGCTTGAGACAATAGTCAGGTTGATTCAGCCGTTGCTTATACATTTTTTTCTTCGGGAGTGAGAAAATGGCTGAAAGGGAATATGATATAATCGTAGTTGGCGGCGGCCCGGGCGGTTTGACCGCCGGCATGTATGGCGCCAGGGCAAATGTGAAAACCGTCATGATTGAAAAATATATGCCGGGAGGACAGATCACCAATACCCATGAGATCGAGGATTATCCCGGTTTTGATCTGATCTCCGGCGCTGAGCTGGCGATGAAGATGACCGAGCACGCGAAGCGGTTCGGCCTCGAAATCGTCTCCGACGAGGTTAGGGAAGTGTTCTGCGACGGTGAGGATCGTCTTGTGGCAACCGCCTCCGGCGATGTCTACCGGGGTAAAGCGGTCATCCTGTCAACGGGCGGTTCCCCGAATTTACTGAAGGTTCCCGGAGAGATGGAATTCAGCGGAAAGGGCGTGTCATACTGCGCCATTTGCGACGGTAATTTTTTCAAGGACCAGGTTATATCAGTTGTCGGCGGTGGAGACGCGGCTGTTGAAGAAGCCATGTTTCTCACCAGGTTCGGCAGTAAGGTCATCCTCATTCATCGGCGAGACCGGCTACGCGCTCAGAAAATCATCCAGGAGAGAGCGTTCAAGAATCCAAAAATGGAGTTCATCTGGGACACGGTGGTCGAATCCATCAATGGCGACACCAGGGTCCGGTCGCTCAGTTTGAAAAATGTTAAAAACGGCGAGAAATCCACTCTTGAGGTCGGCGCGATTTTTGTCTTCATTGGCTTTGTGCCCAATTCAAACATTGTCCGGGAACCGATCAGAAAGGACCCTAACGGCTATATCATCACCGACGAAAAGATGGAAACTTCAATAAAGGGCATTTATGCCTGCGGAGATGTCCGGGCTCAACTGGTGCGTCAAATTACTAATGCCGTCGGCGACGGAACCACCGCCGCGGTTGCCGCCGAGAAACGTATTGAAGAATTGAAGGGCTGAACGGAATTAGGCTCCGTAAGTATCACAGTCTCATTCGCATGCTATTTCATTTCTTAGATGGGGATATAGCCATTATAGAAAAATCCCCCGGCTCATTGCAGCTTATGTGAATCGGTTTGCATAGTCGCATGACCACATCGTAATATCTGCGTGAGCGGTTTTTGTTGTTGCGGATTGATTGGCGCTAATTTAGATGAAGATAACGATTGTCGTGCATTAAAGATCTTTGGGTTCAACGCGTTTGGTACGCCGATTGCTCAACGTCCATTATGCGTTGAACAAATGCAGGATCTGAGTTGTTAGAGATATAGAGATATAGGGAGTGGTGTGCGCTGGTTACCCAGCCACCTGACGTTAGAGTCGGGCATCCCCCCTCCACCACTCCCTGTAATTATACCCTCCGGCCGTCTCGTCTAAAATTCCAATTTCACCTGCCGATATCCAACGTATACCGACCTTTAACACACCGGGGCGCGATCATGCCTGAGATAAAATCACCGGCTCTTTTAAACCGGGTCTCACGATTCATCCTCATTCACATTCTGTTCGTATTCATTGCCCTGGCTCTGGTCCTGTTTTATCAGGACGATGAAAATCTGCTGAGCAGGCACTACGCAGCCCTTGAGCAGAAAATCATGTCGGCCGCGTCCTATCTGAATGAAGTAATCGGTGCAAATCCGAACGCTGCTGCGGATGATCCCGCGATAACCGCAGCCATTACAATGCTCGAATCCGAAAACGACTTTATATGCCATATCGAATTGATCCCGGGTGAAGCAACGGGAATTCCCCGTAATCGACAGGCCCGAGAATTGCCATATCCACCGGGTTCCGAATTTTCGAGGCTTCAATCCAGAGAGGCGGATGGCGGCCAGGGTCTGTCGGTGCCGCGCCCGGGAAACCGCAGCGTGTATTTCTCCGCAGATAGCAAATACATCAGCCATCTGATTGAGCCGGATCAGGCCGACGGCAAATATGCCATTCTGATTGTATCACCCAATATCATTGAATCCGGCAATCGCAATGATCTGGCTTATCTTCTGCTGTTGCTGTTCCTGATTTCCGCTTTGATTTCGCTTCTTCTGGTCTACCTGATTCAAAAAGGGATCAAACAGCCGCTGGCGCTGCTGGCTGAAGGATTTGCCGCGACGGCTGAGGGTAAAGAGTACTGCGTCAAACAGACGTGTCGTGACCCGGACATGCGATTGCTGATAGCGGCATTCAACAATATGTCAAAAAGCCTTGCCGAAAAACAAAGGCAGCTGACCAATGCCAACCGAAAACTGGTCAAGACCAATAAATCTCTCAAAGAGTCGGAATCATTTTTGACGGCTCTGATTGATTATTCCCCCGACGCCATCATAGTGACTGATCTGAACAACAAGGTAATAATCTATAACCAGACCGCGGCCGAGAACTTTGGATACACCAGTACGGATATGGTGGGGATGGAGATAACTGACCTGCTGCTGTTTTCGGCGGAGGCGCTTTCGGCATTTGACAGCAATGTGCCAACTGCCGAAATCCAGGAAATCATCTGCCGCAACAGAATGGGCGGGAAATTCCCGTCCATGCTGGTCTACAGTCCGCTGGGCGTCAGCGGATGTGCACCGGTGGCAAGGCTGTATTTTGTCAAAGATATATCCGAAAGCAGAAACTACCAGAACATGGTTGTGCAGCTTGACCGGTTTGCCACGCGCGGCCGCATGGCCCGCGATATTGCACACGAAATAAACAACTACCTTGCAATTCTGCACGGTAATCTGGAATTGTTGCCGTCTTTAATCTCGCGGAACGACCGCGACAAATTGGGCGAGAAAATCGATGTTATGAAAGGAACCGTCGCCAATATCACCAAGTTCACCGAGGGATTGAGCAGATTCAGCGATGAAGACAGCGATTTTAGAAAAGAGGATCTCAATCAGCTGGTTGAAAATCTGATCGCGTTTGTCAAACCCCAGAATAAATTTGACGGCGTTAAAATCGAGTCGATCCTCGCCGACAATATCCCACTGGTGGAAATCGATGCCGGCCAGTTGCAGGTGCTGCTGGTCAACCTTCTTTATAACGCATCGGAAGCGCTGGCTGAAGCCGATGGCGACCGCATCATCAGAATTCATACCTCGGTCGACGAGGACGGCGAATATTTCTTTATAACGGTCACCAACAGCGGCCCCGATATTTCCAGGGAATGGCTGCCGAAGTTGTTTGTCCAGAGGTTCAGCACCAAGCGCAAGGGAACCGGCCTGGGACTGATCACCTGCAAGAATGTTGTCGATAACCACCGTGGTGAGATCGCCTACCACCTGACCGAGAGCTCCATACCATCTTTTGTCATCAAGATTCCGGTCAGGCGGGAGGTCGCCCGGTCGTCGGAGCTGCAGCCTGATCATGCCGCCGATATTAAACTTCTGTAGGCCTTATGCATCTGTAAATAAATCGTTGACCCCCTTGGACAAAAGCTCTACTTTGCGGTTATGTTCGATCGTAAGTACGGTAATTCCGCTTTCGGCGGAAGGTTGCGTTATAGCCTGCCGATTCTGGCGGTGCTGGGTATTCTGCTGTTTGTCTTAACCTACCTGGGAATTCAAAAAAGCCGGAGTGACAGCCTTGAACTGCTTCGAAAACAAGGGATCGCGCTGACTGCGAGCCTGACCCAGTCCGCTGACAATGCCATTAAGGCTAATTCCTTTTTTGATCTGCTGGTCCAGGAGAAGTTTTCCGACCTGGCCGGATTTCTTACGTCGCGGGAGCAGCTGGATTTCTCGTATGAGGAACTGGCAGATTTCGCCTCCGCATACGGCGTCGATGGCATTTTTGTATTCGATGCCGAGCTTGTTCTCCAAACCTACGGCGTGCGCGGGGTATTCATCGACCCGGATGAAATCCTCGGCAAGATTTTCACCGACCTGGAGGCATTTCAGCGGGATTCGGCCAATTTCAGAAGCCAGAAGACCGTTTTTGGCGATTTGCCTGGCGAGGTTTCCATCTATTATTTCGAGAAGACAATTGACCGCGATTATATTGTTGTCATCGTCTCTGACGCCCTGTTTTATGCCGAGGCAAAGAAGGCGATCGGAATCGGCTACCTGGTGCAGAACATCGGCCGGGAGGTTGGCATCGAGTATATATTCTTTCAAATCCCGGAAGGCATCGTCTTCTCCTCGCGCAAGATCGGGCCGGTGCTTAAGATCGAGAGAGATTCATTTCTGGTGCAGGCCCTGAGTACCGATACGATTGTTTCGCGGGAACACATTCTCAACGACCGTAAAGTGCTGGAATTGGTGAAGGCGTTTTCGTCGGATGAGTACGGGACCGGTGTTTTCAGGCTTGGCATCTCGCTCGAAAAGTACTATGAGATCGTTACGGCCTACGACCGACAAATGATAGCCCTGAGCGTCGTCATTTTTGCCGTTCTGGTGCTGTTTGTGAGATATGTTCAGGGCAAGCAGAAGCGGCTGTTTCTCGACCGATCGATCAAACGGATTCAGTCACTTTCGGAGAAGGTCTTTGACAGCATGAATTCCGGCCTGGTGGTGGTGGGAAAGGACGGGATGGTGGAGCTGGCCAATCCCGAATTCTGCCGAACCTTCTCAATTGACAAGGACAATTTAACCGGGCAGCCCTGGAGCGGATTTACTTTTCAGGATGTCATCCCGATCGAAAGAATTCTCAGCGGGAAGGAGTCGACCGGGGAACTTGAGGCAGTTTACTCCGGGCCGGCCGGCAATAAGTATCTTCTGATAAATATGGCTCGCCTGTATGACCATCGCCAGCAGGTCACCGGTGCGGTGGCGGTAATCTATGACTACACCCGGATTCGGGAATTGGAGGAAACCGCCCGCAGAAAGGAACGTCTGACCGAGTTGGGGGATTTGGCGGCCGGGGTGGCACACGAAATTCGCAACCCGCTCAACGCTATCTCGATTGCCGCCCAGCGTCTGCTGGCCGAGTTTGAGCCGCGTGAGAATGTCGAGGAGTTTCATTCCTTTGCCGCTCAAATAAAATCCGAGGCCTCCCGGCTCAACGAAATTGTGACTCGCTTTCTGGCCCTGGCTCGCGGCAGGCAGGGGGAGGGTACCCGGATCAATCTCGGATCGATTGTTGAAGACGCGGTTTCCCTTTTGCGGCTTGGCCTGCAGCGCGACGACATTACCATCAGCACCGACATTGACCCCAATATCGGTCTGCGCGCCTCCCAGGATCGCGTCAAGCAGTTGACCATTAATCTGGTGAAAAATGCAATCGAAGCCTGCGATAAGACCGGGGGCATAATATCGGTAGTCCTTAAAGAAGTCGGGAGCGAAATAAGGCTCTCGGTTTTTGATACCGGAA
>CP070796.1:1737422-1749954 GCA_020343475.1 Candidatus Zixiibacteriota bacterium | reverse complement strand
CACGCCCCGATTGATACCCCCAGGCGAATTCGTCAAGCCATTGGTTGTAAATGTTTCTTCCGACCAGCACCACGAAACTGTTCAAAAAATCGATATCATAATACGGAGTATCGGGCGGGGTGACGGCAAAGAACAGATTGCTGCCGACCTCCACCTGGGTTACCCAGGATAGGCCGGAATCGAGCGAAACATAGACCGAGTAGTTGCCGGTGGCCGGGTCGATAGGATGATTGACAGACCAGTAGCGCACGTTTTCCACCAGGCCAAGGATTGTGTCAGTTATCACCTGAGCCCGAACCCGATAGCTGCGGGCCCCGGATGAATCATTATCGGGGAAGACATAATATGTGAGCGAATCGAATTCACCCAAACCGTCGGGGTACAATGTCACTAGACCCGAATCGGTCCCTACCAGAAGTCGATTGAAAATCGTGTCCGCCGCCAGCGAATTGGCGATGTTTCTACCGCTGGCGGTCGACGCCTCAAGAGTATCAAGGGTCACCTTCTCCCAGCTTTGCCCGATGTCCGCCGTCCGATATAGCCCGCCTTCAGCAGCAGCCATATAGAGATAATTGCCCAGCTCGACAAATTCCCTGGGATATTTTTCCGGCTCCTCCAAATCCAGAATCGGAGAAATCACCTTTTCAAAGGTAAGGCCAAGATCCTCGGAAACTGCCAGCCCGGTGCCGCTGCCCCCCAATGATTCAAGCGTCCCGACAAAAAGACGGCCTCCCAGATAATGGGCCGATGAAATCGTGTTGCCGGGCAGTCCGCTGGATTCAAAAGCAGAATAAAATACTTCACGTGTATCTTCATGCGTCAGCCGCGTCAGCCCGCGATCGCCGCAAACCAAAACGGTATCACTGACTGTCAGCAAGTCAAAGATGTTATTGGACGAGGGCTTTGCATAGGCCGGAGCCCAAATATAGCGCATCAGGCCGCCGGCTGTTCCGGCCCAGACCACCACCGAATCAGTATGATATGTATCCACGACGGCTGCAAAATAGCGGTTGGTCAGACGCGGCGGCACTTCGATCGAATCCTGCAAGCTGTAATAATAGGTCCGCCAGTTTTCCCCTTTGTCAAAGCTGCCGAAAAGCCCGCCTGCAAGGGAGGCCGCAAAAATGACACTGTCGGCGCCATTGAGGTCAAAGACCGTCTTTTGAAAACCATAAGAACCCTGAGGCGTTATGTTTTCAAATGTGAAACCCGCATCGGCCGTGAATGTCAGACCGTCGGCAAATGAGACAACATCTCCGTTCACTTCCTCTCCATGACCGGTCGCCAGCCATAGGCGATCCCCCACCTGGTCACCCTCGGAATAAATGGCGGAAATGCCGTCCGAAACCAGCCCGTTGGTGCTATTATAGATATTCCATGTAAGACCGCCGTCAATTGTAAAACTGAGCCCCGCGCCGGTCGTAAGCCAGATCGCTCCCTTGTGGGAAATGATATCGGTAACGGCATTGTCTGAAATCCCCACATCTTCGTACGGTTCGTCAAACGACTTCAAAAGAACGGTTGCCTGCAGTGTCGGAACCAGCAGGATCAAGGTCAGAATGCTTGCTTTTTTTATCATTTTCATCCAAAAAAAATAGCCCAAACTTCAGAGCAAAGCCCGGCTATAAGTTGAAGCTTATCCAGAACAATTAATTTACCAATCTCGACATTAACTTATTGATAGCTAAGGATTCTTATTACACCTCCAGTTTCGGCTAACATAGCTATTTCTTCATATCAAGTCAAGCAATTAACCCTGCGTCTTTTCTCTCTTTTTTAACCCGTCAGTTGCCAATTAGTTCCGCTTTTCATGCCCAAAAATCGTCGGCTCAATCAGGGCGTTAACGGATTGTTATCAAATTGGCAGGGTATCCCGACCATACCAGCAGACAGGAAAAGAGGCGAGTAAAATATTTGACAATTGTCAACTCCCGCCGTTACTTAGGTAAATATCATTTTGAAAAACAGAGGTGTTTTTGTATGAAGAGATTAATGCCGGTTATACTGCTTGCGTTCATTGCACTGACAGCGGTAATGACAATTATTCCCGGTTGTGATGAACTTGTCACTCAGGAAAATTCTTATTACGATACCACCATCATAAGGGACAGCACCTGCGTGGCGGTGTGTCATTCCGATGTGAATACCACGATGGCAGTCGCGGTCCGACAATGGGAAAACTCCCGTCATGCCTCCGGGATATTGACCGACACATCGATCAGCGGTATTGAAATCCTCTTCACGAAATCCTGCGGTCCACAGTGCCATAACTCTCAAGGTTTTGTGCAGTCCTTGTCGTCGCAGCCCGGCAGCACCGAATACCCGCTTGAAATTGGCTGTTTCACATGTCACGCTCCGCATACCACCTGGAAACTGGACTCGCTGCGTTATTACGATCCGGTTACTCTGGCTGATGCCACCACATCCTTTAATAGAGGAAAATCGAATATTTGTGCGCTCTGTCACCAGGCGATAACCACGCCGACGGCGGAAATAGATGACAATTTTGTCAATCCGGATGATTCCATTTTGGTTTATCCCTTATGGGGACCGCATGGTTCCCAGCAGGCTGATATGCTCCTCGGGACAGGAGGCTATGAATACGGCGCGACAATCGGGAACTCTTCACACACTAATGCTTCCGGCTCAAGCTGTCTAAAATGTCACCAGGATATAACGGAAGGATTCACGCTTGGCGGCCATAGTCTCAACATGCGCGACGGTAATGATCAGCTGGTCGCCGCGTGCAACGTATTCGGCTGTCATAGCGCTGACAATATAACCGATTTCAGCCTTTACAGCGGAAACGACAACCTGATATATTTCCAGGACAGCCTGATACTTCTGGCCGATACCCTGAACGGTTTCGGCATCTTGAATACAATCTCCTACATCAAAGATCCGGGGCTGGCAGGGGCCTTATACAATTATCTATTCATCACGCAGGACCGAAGCAACGGCATTCACAATTTGCAATATGCGCTGGGCCTGATAAGAGAGTCATTAACCTATATTGATACCGCAACCAGCCTTAATCCTACACCATAAAATCGGAAAGCGCAAAAGGACCGCCCGGGCGGGCGGTCCTTTTGCGCCTGATCACAGCATTACTTGTTTGCTTCAAACTTGCCGATCAGAGCCGGAACAATCTCAAAGAGGTCACCGACTATCCCGTAAGTGGCAACCTTGAATATCGGGGCATCCTTGTCACGGTTAATGGCGACAATGGCCTTGGAAGATTGCATTCCCACCAGATGCTGAATCGCGCCGGATATTCCAATCGCAAAATACAGTTTAGGATTAACGGTCTTTCCAGTCTGCCCCACCTGATGGCGATACTCAGTCCAATCCGCGTCGACAATCGCGCGCGATGCACCGAAGGCAGCTCCAAGCGCGTCAGCGAGCTTTTTCACCATCTCGACATTTTCCGGAGCCCGAACACCACGCCCTGCAGATACGATAATATCTGCCTCCATCAGGTTAACCGACTGTCCTGATTCCACCACCATTTCCTTTACAGTGGTACGGGTATCAAAAAGCGAAGAATCCACCGTTTCCGCAACAACTTCCCCGGTATCCCCACTCGCTTCGTTGAAAACCTTCGGGCGGACCGTTGCGAAGAGGATTTTGTCATCACTGCCGATAACGTCCATGGTGACATTGCCACCGTATGCCGGCCGGCTGATGGTCACTCTATCCCCGTCGGCAGAGACGCCTGTAATATCAGACACCATGGCGCCTTCGTTAAGCGCCGCCAGCCGGCTCATTAGGGCCTTTCCATAAAAGGTTGCCGAAGCGATGACCAGCTGCGGCTGGTATTTTTTGATAAGTTCCGTGATAACCCGGGTATAAACCTCATCATTATAATACTTCAGAGCCGGATTCGAGATGGCCAATACTTTGCCTCCGCCGCGAGATACCAGTTCCGCTGCCAGCGCGTCGGCATTCTCAGCCAGACAGGCGGTCATCAACTCACCCCCGACTTTCTGCGCTACGGTAGGCAATTCATAGCTGACATTGGATAACTTGCCGTCTTTCTGTTCCGCAATCGCGAGGATCCTGATGCTCATTACGAAAGCCCTTCCTTTATTTCAGCCAGTTTTCTGACCGTTTCCATCAGTTGTGCCAGCGGTATCTGATGCCGGACTGCCGCCTGGAGACAATCATCATATTCGGGCTGGATCTTAACTCCGTCTTTCAACTCCAATATTTTAATCCTGATAGGGCCGTAGTCGGTTTCAAGTAACAACTCACGGCGCTCCAAGACCGTTCGTTCCATCGCCCGGAATCTAATTCCGGCAGTGGTGGTTTCCGAGAATATAATGTCGCTGATTGACTCAACCAAGTCCTTTTTGCACAGAACGGTAAGGAGATTGCCGGGGCGGTTTTTTTTCATGATTACCGGGGTAAGAAATACTTCGTGTGCCCCTGCCCGGTACAATTTTTCAAACAAGAAACCGTATATCTGCGGATTCATATCGTCGATATTGGTTTCCAGCACCTCGATCTCATCCCGTGCCGGATAAGCACCCCGGGCTGCTTTTCCCAGGAAAAGTCGCAGGAAATTGGGCCGGTCCTCGAAGTCGCAGGTTCCCGCACCGTAACCGGTGTCCACTACTGAAAGGGTCGGCCTGGCAGAAAAACCGCCATACATTTCTACCAGCGTGACCAATATTGCGGCGCCGGTTGGAGTTACCCGTTCCCCCGGAAGATTGGTTATATTGACGGGAAAATCCTTAAGGATTTCAACGGTTGCCGGGGCAGGTATCGGGATTACTCCATGAGCAGCCTTAACAGTCCCTGTCCCCAGCGTTACCGGGGAGCTGTATATCCGATCCGGTTTAAAATACTCCACTCCGATGGCACTGCCCACAATGTCAACAATGGCATCAGTCCCGCCGACCTCGTGAAAATGAATTTTCTCAGGAGTTGATTGATGCACCCTGGCCTCGGCATGTGCCAGTTTTTCAAATACCATACGGGCGATTTCCCCGACTCTCGGCGAAAGGTCGGCTTCGTTTATCAGAGCAAGTATGTCGCTGAGATGACGATGCGTTTTATCATCAGTTACTTCGACATTGACTTTGGTCGCAGCAATTTTATGTCTTTCGGTTTTCAGGTGCGTCATACGGTAATCGGTCAGGTTCAGTCTGCCAAGCTGTTTCTGAAGATAGACAAAGGGCAAGCCCAGATCCACCAGTGCTCCCAGTGTCATATCTCCGGAGATTCCGGCAAAACAGTCGAAGTATAAGATCTTCATAATAAAGGCTCTACCCCTTTATCTTTCGGGCAATTGTGGCGGCCGCGACACCGGCGCCGAAACCATTGTCAATATTAACCACGGTCACCCCGGACGCGCAGGAATTCAGCATTGCCAGAAGTGCTGCGAGACCTTGAAGCGATGCGCCGTAACCGACAGAAGTTGGAACGGCAATAACCGGTTTGTCAACCAGACCGCCAATTACCGACGGCAGCGCTCCTTCCATGCCGGCCACCGCAACAATAACGCCTGCCGCCGCCAGCAGTTCTTTGCCATCAAAAAGACGATGCAGGCCGGCCACGCCGACATCATACAGTCGCTCCACCGGACAACCCATCATCCACGCCGTCAGCGCCGCCTCCTCGGCCACCGGTATGTCCGAGGTTCCGGCACAACAAACCAGAACGAGAGTGCTTGTTACAGGTTTTGGCTTTTTCCTGCGTCCGCCGAAAACAACTGCCAGACGGGCATCGGCGTAATAGACAGCCGACCCAAGCTGCCGTTTGAAGGTCTTAAACGTCTTTTCATCAAGACGACTGATAATGACATCACAGCCGCTTTTCCGAATGCTTTGAGCGACCGCAACTATCTGGCGGCCGGTTTTGCCGGGCGCGTAGATGACCTCAGGCTGTCCCCTCCGCAACGAGCGATGGTGGTCGACGCGGGCGAAGCCCAGGTTTTCCGAAGGGAAATTCTTGAGCAATTCAACAGCCTTCCGGGCGGACAGGTCTCCTCTGCTTATTTTCTCAAGAAGATCATAAAGGTACGCTCTATCCATCACTGCCGACCATTACTTTGTCCAGGTAATCGTTCAAACACAATACCATATCGTGGTATGATTCGACGGTCATAAGTCGTCGGCGCAGGCCTGCCCCTTCGGGAAAGCCCCTGGTATACCAGGCCAGATGCTTGCGCATCATGAGGGTGCCGATACGCTCCCCGTATTGCGTAATCGTTTCTCGGGCGTGCTCCAGCGCCATCTCAATCTTCTCCCGGCTACTCATTTCGGGCAACAATGTGCCATCGTCCAGAAAGCGCCGCACTCGCCTGAAGATGTACGGATCGCGCATCGCCGCGCGGCCAATCATGACACCGTCGCAACCGGTTTGATCAAGCATATCACGGGCATCATGCGGGGTTTCAATATCCCCGTTGCCGATTACCGGAATCGTGATCTCTTCTTTAAGGCGACGGATTTTGGACCAGTCGGACCTGCTTGAAAAGCCGTCGCTGCGAAAACGCGGGTGCAGGGTGACCGCCGCCACGCCGATTTTTTCGGCCATGCGTCCCAATTCAAGATAAACCTCGGCATCGGCCGACCAGCCGCTGCGCATCTTCATGGTAACCGGCACCGAGGCGCTTTCCACGGCTGCGGCCATTAGCTCCCCGGCAAGGTTTACATCTTTAAGGACTGCCGCCCCGCCGTTCTTTTTGATGACCTTCTTGACCGGGCAACCAAAGTTGAGATCAAGCAGATCAGGCTTAAATACCTCAAGCCTCTTCATCGCCACTGCCATATTTTCCGGATTGGCGCCAAATACTTGAATACCAATGGGATGCTCGTTAGGTTGATGGTCCAGCAATTGAATCGTCCGGGGCTGTTCAAAGACCATTCCATCGGCCGAAACCATCTCGCTGTAGCAGACTGACGCACCATACCGCCGGGCCAATAACCTGAAGGGGCGCTTTGAAATACCCGCCAGTGGAGCCAGAAACAGAATACCGTCAATGTTCAAGTTTCCAATCCGCATGCCGACAATATAACTAACTTGATCATATATGGCAAGATGGGCTTACTGAGAGAGCAATAACAGCTTCCATATATTTTTGAAAATTACTAATTATACCAGCAGGCGACGACAGGAGAAAGGCGAAAGGAGTCGCGTATGCCCGAAATCGTTGTAAAATTTGAAAACAAAGTTATCGAACGGGTGGTTTCCGAAAAGAAGCGAATCAGTATCGGGCGAACCCACGATAACGATATCGTTCTGGACAATCGTGGGGTCTCGCGAAAACATGCCCAGATCGAGTTCAACGACAACGCCGCAGTGATTATTGACAACGAGTCTCTCAACGGGACCTTCATCAACAATCGTAAAATATCTGAGGAGGTCTTGCGAGACGGCGACACAATAACCATCGGGAAATACAGCCTTGACTACCATACCGAAGTCACCCATGTTCCGTCAAATTCAAGTATGGACGGCACCATGGTTCTTAAGACCAAAAAGCAGAAAGAAATGCTGCAACGGGACAAGGTCGACCGGGAGATTGTCTCGCGCATGGGCGGTTCGGTCCTGGTTGGCGAGGAAAATACCGATTTTTCAGAATATCGCATCGAGCGCAACATCACGACCATCGGTAAGGCCAAGTTCGTGCACGTTCACGCCCGCGGTTTTATGCTGTCGGGCATCCAGGCAAAGATTGTCAAGGAAAATGATCAATGCGCGATCGTCAACCTGGGCCGCAAAGGAAAAACCAAACTTAACGGAGAAGAAATCGACAAGCATTTGCTGAAAAACGGTGATATAATACAGGTTGGGAAATCTGTTTACCGTTACGTAGAGGGTCAATCCTAAATGCGGATTGCCATAATATCCGATGTCCACGCAAACCAGGAGGCGCTGGAGAAGGTTTTACGGGATATTGAACAACAGGGGGCGGAAGCGATCCACTTTCTGGGTGATGCGGTCGGCTACGGGTGCAATCCGGACGAATGCGTGTCGTTAATTGCGAAGCACTGCGATATTAAGCTGCTCGGGAATCACGACTATGTCGCGCTCGGTCTGGAATCAACCGAGTCGTTCAACCAGGCGGCGCAGGATTCCTTGAACTGGACTCAGGCCAGGATCAAGCAGCGGACGGTTGAAACCATGTCTGATTTTGAAATCACGGCGTCATACCTTGATTACTACCTGGTTCATGCCACCCCGGAGGAACCAGATAGGTGGCAGTATCTTTTTGATGCGGGACAGGCGCAGGAACAATTTGAACATTTCTCACAGTCAGTCTGCTTTGTCGGTCACTCGCATTTTCCGGCTATCTTCGTGCTTGGCAACGACGGAATAGTGTCAATGCATTTCAAGAACAAACTGGTCTGGCGGCAGGAGAAGCGATACATTATCAACGTCGGATCAGTCGGTCAGCCGCGTGACAAGGACAATCGCGCCTGCTATGTGATTGCTGACAGTGACAGCCGCGAGGTGCGGTTTCGGCGGGTCCAATATGACATAGACAAAACTCAGAAGAAGATGAGAAAAGCGCGGTTACCGGAGTTTCTGATCGAAAGGCTTGCTGCGGGAGTATGAGCAAATATGATGCGTAAGTTTTCATCCTACGTCCTTTGTTTACTGATCGCCATCCTGGTGGTGACGCTGTACGTTAATGACTTTTCGCCGCTGGTTGCGCTGGAATGGAAACTGCAGGACATGCTGTACTCTTTTCGCGGCGAACAGGCATACCACTCCGATATTGTCCTGGTTAATATAGATGATCGATCGCTCAAGGAGTACGGAGCGTGGCCCTGGAAGCGGGATAAAATCGCCGATTTGCTTGCGGCCATTGGAAGCGCCGAGCCGAAAACGGTGGTACTTGACATTGTTTTTGTCCCCGATATTGATGAAGATACTGCCGGTTATACGCAGATTCTGGCAGACCAGATGTCGTGGATCAACAGTGTTATCCTGCCGTATGAAATAAGCCGGGCTGAATTCCGAACGTCGCGCATCTCCATTCCCAAATATCTGTACCCCTTCTCCATTCAGGTGGACGCCGACCTGGGTATTCTCGACGAGCGCGGCAGTCTGCTGGCCCATAGGGTCTTCCTCCCACCCCGTGAATTGTGCGAGTACTCCCGGGGACTGGGCTTCAAGTACGCAACCTTCGATATCGACCGTCAGCTGCGATGGCAGCCGCTTGCCATATATTTCGAAGGATATTATTACCCGTCAATCGCACTTATGGCCGCCGCCGATTATCTTGATGTCTCGCCGGACGCCATTACCGTTTATGGCGGCAAAAAAATCGGGCTGGGGGCCAGGGAAATCCCGATCAATAAAGAAACCCAACTTTTCATCAATTTCAACCAGCCGACCGGGGCATTCCAACAGGTTTCGGCGGCTGATGTTCTCAGCGAGGCGCTTGATTTCGATCATTTCAAAAATAAGCTGGTCCTTATCTCACTTGCATCTGAGCAACTCTGCGAGTCTTATCGGACTCCGGTATCGCCGAGACTGCGTTCCTCATTGAAAACCGCTAACGTCATCGAAAACATCATTCATTCGAGTTTTATAAAACGATATGACTCTTCGTCCGGAACGGATATGTTGATTCTGTTCGCCCTGGGCGCCATCTTCGCTTTCATCCTCCCCCGGGTGTCGCTTTCCTACCGCATGATAATTCTGACGGTCAGCCTCTTTATCCTGGCGAATTTGACATTTGTGCTGTTCAACTCCTACAGCATACAGATCCGTTTCCTGTATATCGGCCTGGAATTGCTGTTGCTGTTGATGGCCAGCCCCATCCTGGACGACAAAATCCTGTCTCGATTCACCGAAATGAATATCGGCAGGAGCAAATCGGCCGGGCTACCCAAAATCAGCGATGATGAATCTTTGGCCGCCCGCCCCAGAAAAATCTTGCAGCCCCCTTCAGCCGTTCCGGAAACGACCGAAATGGAGCGGCAGCCGCTCGGGGTCGAATCCAGCCCGCTCAGGCAAACGCCCGCATCGGAGGCGGTCGCTGAACAGCCGACCGTGGTTATGGCGCGGGAAAAAACGAGCATGGATTCCGAAAAGACCAAAGCAATGAGTGATGAGATTCCGGCGGAAGCCGGGCCTGCCCCCCCCGACACGCAATCAAGGGCATCATCACAATCGGTTGAATATAATCAGGTGCTGTTTGAAGAAGACAAACCGGCCGAACCGCAATCCCCCCTCCAGGACAGCGGAAAAACCCTTTCCGGCAGCGACGGCATCCTGGTCAAGAATCTGGGCCGTTACCAGGTTCTTGACGTGCTGGGGAAAGGAGCGATGGGCACTGTGTACAAAGGAGTCGATCCGGCCATTGACCGCAACGTCGCGCTGAAAACGATCAGGCTCGATTTTGTCAATGATACCGAGGAACTGGAGGAACTCAAGGAACGCCTCTTCCGAGAAGCCCAGGCAGCCGGCAAATTGTCGCACCCGAATATCGTTACCATTTACGATGTCGGCACCGAGCAAAACCTGCAGTATATCGCAATGGAGTTTCTCGAAGGGCAGACGCTGGAAGATATGATTCGACGCAAGGTGAAATTCAACTACCGGATCATCGCCCAGATCATAACCCAGATCTGTCAGGCCCTTACTTATGCCCACAGCCAGGGAATTGTCCACCGTGATATCAAGCCGGCCAATATCATGGTACTGAGCGACTACACCGTGAAAGTCATGGACTTCGGCATTGCGCGCCTTGATTCCTCATCGATGACCCGCACCGGCATCGCAATGGGAACCCCGAATTACATCTCCCCCGAACAGTTGCAGGGCAAGCCCGTCGACAACCGGACTGATATTTTCAGTCTCGGGGTTATGATGTATGAGATGCTGGTTTACCGCAGGCCGTTCCGGGGAGAGAACCTGACGACCTTGATTTACAACATTGTGAACGCGGCACCGCTTCCCCCGTCGACAATAGATAATTCGGTTCCCCACCTGTTCGATCGGGTTGTTGAAAAAGCGCTGCAGAAGAATCCTGAAGAGAGATATCAGAAGGCGTCGGAAATCGCCGCATCGCTGGCAGACTTCATTGATTCGTTCAGCGCCAAGCGTAGCACCGTGGTATAGCCGGCTGAATGGCCCTATTCAGAATCCGCCTTATCCTCGGGAATAATCAAGCCTTCGGCAAGTGACAGGGCCACGCCGGAAAGCATAACTTCCACCCCCAGCTTGGTAAAATCACTGGAAATCAATGCTCGGTCCAGCGAAGCGTAGAGGGAACAAGACGCCCCGCGTTCCACAACCAGGCCGGAGAGCTGATCGTCGCGCTCGGCGACAAAGGTTATTTCGCCCAGTTCCTCCGAAATAACAAATCCGGTGCAATTATGAAGCTGAAGGTGAGAATTGCCGGTATAGACCACTACCAACATCCCTCTGGCTCGCCCCAAAAGAACCTCGGGATATATTTCCAGAACCAGGACTCGCTTCTCGGCCCGATTTGATATCTTCAGGCGGTAATGATCCTTCTCCGAAATCATCTTTTCAGGATTGAGAACGGCGGCAATTCTCTTAATATCCTGTTCTGAAATTCTAGTCATCTTTCTTGCTGTCCGAACCTGAGTCGTTTTTGTCAGGCTCCTCCATGCTGGATTTAAACTCTTTTTGAGTGTCCTTTACGGCGCTTTTGAAGTCCCTGATTCCTTTTCCCAAACCCTGGGCTATTTCGGGAAGTCGTTTGGCGCCGAACAGCAAAAGAATTACCAGAAATATCAGGGCTATTTCCCACGGACCCAATCCAAACATAAGAACCTCTTTTCGATTTCAAATCGCCCTGCCGCTTCACCGCAATCGACTGGTGATCCGGCAGGTCCACTCGCTTTCATCTATAACAACGCGAAACGACTGCCAAAGTTTTCATTAACATTCATTTTCCGGGGCTAGATGTACCACCATCTGAAATAGACAATAACCAGCAACACCGCCAAAGCCGACATGAAGTTTATCTTAAAGGTGATTCCGACGGTGAAAGAAATCGAATACAGCTCGACCTTAATCGTTTCAAATCCAATTGTTATCGATTTGGTGAACAGCGTCTTCGCCGCTCCCGGCGGAAGGTACGATCCGATCAGCTCTCCCAAAAAACCGCCGATAATCGCGCCCAGCAGCAGGGCGACAATAATAAAAGTCAGCTCGCGCCCTTTCAACGGTCACGCCCTTTCAACGTTCACGCCCCGTGTTAATGATTTTTGCATCGATCGAAATACACTTAACCCGTCACTGGATCCAAGAATACTCTCAGTTGCCCGTTCCGGATGCGGCATCATCCCCAGCACGTTGCCCTCACGATTGACAATCCCGGCGATATTGTCCGCGGAGCCGTTGGGATTGCTTTCCGGAGTGATATTACCGTCACGATCACAATAGCGAAAGACGACCTGACGGTTTTTCAGCAGTCGCTCAAGATCCATCTGGAAATTATAATAATTGCCATCCTTGTGTGCAATGGGGATTTTCAAAACGTCGCCCACCCTGCTGCCGACGGTAAACGGTGTATCATTTCGCTCCACACGAAGAT
>CP070796.1:1733422-1737322 GCA_020343475.1 Candidatus Zixiibacteriota bacterium | reverse complement strand
CACCGTCGCAATGTAACGGTCGGCGAGTTATCCGATGAAGGTCTGGAAATACTGGAAGGCTTGTTTGACGGTGATCTACTGGTGACCGCCGGTGTTACACAAATTGTCGACGGGCAGGAAGTAAAACTGCCGAAAACGGAAGGGAGCCGGCCGTGAGTGTCACCCGCTTCGCCATCGAAAAAGACCGTATCACAATCGTCGCGCTGATAATAATTATCGCCGCCGGGTATATCGCTTATACCAATATGCCCCGCAATGAAGATCCCGGCTTCACCATTCGAACTGCCGTCGTAACCACCGCATTCCCGGGCGCCAGTCCTGAACGAGTCGAGCAGCTCGTGACCGATCGGCTCGAAAAGGCCATCCAGGAAATGCCGGAAATCGATTTTATTTCAAGTGAATCAAAAACTGGATTATCCATTATTTATGTAAATATTCAGGAACGTTATACGAAAATGCGTCCTATCTGGGATGATTTACGGCGTAAAGTTGAACGGGCCGCGCCAGATCTCCCCCGCGAAGTCATCGGACCGATTGTTGACGATGAATTCGGCGACGTGTTTGGTATCGTCATCGCCATTACCGGCGAGGGATATTCTTATTCGGAATTAAAAGAAATCGCCGACGACTGCCGTAACGAGTTACTGCTAATCGACGAAGCGGCCAAGGTCGAGATATACGGCGCCCAGGATGAACGCATCTTTGTCGAATACAATAATGCTCGCCTGGCTGAAGCCAACCTTTCACCGGGGCAGCTTAAACAGATTATCGAGCAGCGCAATATTATCATTCCCGGTGGAAAAGTATACACCCGAGATGAACAAATTGTCCTGGAGCCAACCGGAAATGTCCTGTCGGTCGAGGATTTACGTCGGACAGTAGTACAAATACCGGGAAGTACCGAACTGGTTTATCTTCAAGATATCGCCAGTGTATATCGCGGTTATGTCGATCCTTCGGAAACGAAAATTCGCAGCAATGGGCAGCCCTGTCTGGTTTTAGCGGTTAATCTTCGCGAGGGCGGAAATATTATCGAACTCGGTGAAAAAGTTAAGGAGCAGGTAAACCGATTCAAAACCGGTTATCCTATAGGAGTTGATTTTGATTTCGTGTATTTTCTGCCGCGTAATGTTGATAAACGCATTGATGAGTTTCTCATGTCGCTGTTGCAGGCGGTATGTCTGGTAATGCTCGTCATGCTGGTGGCGCTGGGAATTCGAACCGGGTTGGTGGTGGCAACACTGATACCGATGGCGATGATAATGGGTATTTTCCTTATGCGGATTTTCGACATCGGTCTCGATATGGTCTCACTGGCGTCTTTGATTATCGCTCTCGGCCTGCTCGTGGATAATGCCATTGTTATGTCGGAATCCATAATGGTACAAATGCGCGATGGTAAACCGCGTATTGAAGCGGCTGTGGACTCGGCCAGAGAGCTGCAGGTCCCGCTTCTGACATCATCGCTGACCACCGCCGCTGCTTTTTTACCGATCTTTTTGGCGGAATCGATGGTCGGCGAGTACACCGCCTCGATTTTCAAGGTCGTCACGATTACATTATTATCTTCATGGGTCCTGGCCCTGACCATGACCCCAACGTTGTGCGTAAAATTCCTGAAAGTCAAAAAAGGCGAAATAGGAAAATCATACGATACCAGATTTTATAAAAAGTATCGCAATTTTCTGATTATGATGTTACGTCATCCGGTGATTTCACTAGTCGTCGTGCTTATTGTTTTTGTGTCGGGAATGATGGGTTTCGGTCTTGTCCCCAATATATTTTTCCCCGAAAACGACAAACCGACGTTCTATTCCGAAATCAAATTTCCTATCGGAACACCGCTCAGCAAAACCGACGCGGCCGTCAAAGATGTCGAAGCATTTATGGCCCGAGAGTTTATGGGTGATACGTTGACAGGAAAAGAAGGTATAATCAACTGGGCCAGTTTTATCGGCGTAGGTCCGCCCCGATATGAGCTCGGCATCAATCCCGAGCCGGTCGGTGCGCGGTACGCGTACATTCTGTTAAACGGGACATCGGTTGAGGTTATCAAAAATGTAATCATTCCTCAACTGGATTCATTCTATATCGAAAATTATCCTGATGTTACGTTTAGTAACAGCCTGATGAACTACGGCCCGCCGATCAAATATCCGATCGAGGTCAGAATTTACGGCAAGGACCAGAATCAATTGTTTGCCATGGCCGAAGAAGTCAAAGGTGAACTGTCTTCAACATCCGGAGTTACCGAAATCTCCGACAATTGGGGTACACGCGCCAAGAAAATAATGGTTAATGTTAACGAGGCACGGGCACGCCGCGCCGGTTTGACCAATTATGACGTTGCTGTTTCGCTGCAGGCGGTTTTATCCGGGATCGAATCATCCAATTATTACGAGGAAGATAAAGTCATCCCAATTACCCTGCGTTCAGTCGCGGCCGAAAGAAATGATGTCGGCAAATTGGAAAGTCATAACATCTTTTCTTCTTCAACCGGCCGGTCGGTGCCGCTAAAACAGGTTGCGGATATCGAGGTTGTTTGGGAATCGTCAAGTATCGTCCGGCGCGATCGACTAAGACAAATTGCGGTCCGCGCCATGCTTGATGAAAACACAAATGCCATCGCCCTTTCCCAGCAGATGGAACAGTGGATGAATAAATTCTCGAATGAATGGCCGATTGGTTATAGTTATGAAATCGGCGGCGAGATGGAAACTTCCGGCGAGGCCAATCAATCGATCGCGGATAAACTTCCGGTCGCCGGATTGATAATTGTCCTTCTTCTTGTTACACAATTTAATTCCATCAGAAAACCGGCTATTATCCTCCTGACCATTCCATTGGGATTAATCGGCGTCGTTATCGGCTTAATTGTAGCGCAGTCGTATTTTGGTTTTATGACGCTATTGGGGGTCGTGTCGCTAGCCGGAATTGTTATCAACAATGCCATTGTACTACTTGAGCGAATTAAAATTGAAATCGAGCAAAATGGTTTTGAACCGCGGCGGGCCATTGTCGAGGCGGCTCAGAGGCGTATGCGACCGATTTTGTTGACAACGATGACGACCATGCTGGGTCTGCTTCCGCTCTGGTTTGGGGGTTCGAGCATGTTCAAGCCAATGGCGATTGCCATTATATTCGGACTTTTATTCGCTACGACCCTGACGCTGGGGGTCGTACCGGTTCTATATTCGGTCTTATTCCGGATAAAATTTAAAGGATATACTTATTCTAAATAGAATTGGTCAGGAAAGTTAATTATGATTGGCAAGGCAGATTTACTCATGCCTTCCTTCTAAACAGTATTTTCTAAAAGTTATGAAGATATTTTTCCATCTGATGCGCTATATCGTTCATTAATCATTTATTGGATCAAAATAAATTGAAAATATATATACGTCAAATGATTAAAGGTGTTCTTATATTCCGCAAATCTGTACTGCTGAATCAATAGAATTGTATTAATCTATAAATCACTCCTCAATAATCCTGTGACCTTCACCGCGCTGAAGTAAGTATCTGTTTTGATAAAAATAATTTCTGACAATTTTCTAACAACGAACTTAACTGAAGTCGACGGAAATTAACGCTACTTAACGGAACCAGGCGTAACTTAACGTTAAAATAGCCATAGAATTACGCCGAATCTATTAGCATTTAAAACGTTACAAGAATTTGCAGATCGCGAATCCCAGCCTCTCCGCTTGATTTTTTGTAAGAATCATGGCTAGCAGTCAGGGTCGATTCGTCCCGATTCTAATCGGAACCGGGTTCTCGGCCTGTCATCTCAGCGTGCTGCGAATGGCTAAATTCTATGCTACGCAACAAGCTGTAAATGGAGTCAGTATTTGTGCTTGCAAAATGGTAATATTGGGTTATATTTAATAAAGGCATAAA
>CP070796.1:1715473-1733322 GCA_020343475.1 Candidatus Zixiibacteriota bacterium | reverse complement strand
CCGGCGTGTTTTTTTTAATCCCGATCTATCAGCGTTCGCGGCCATGCCTTTTGAAATACAGTTTCCGGGACTCCGCAACCAGCTCGCGCAGTTTTTCTGCATTCGCTCTGTCGGTGGTCTGCTTGCATTTCATGGCGTAAATCAGCATTTCATGCATGAGCGTCAGCTGCTTCATGTAATCGCCGTGGATTTCGCCTGTATCCGGTGCAGTCGGCTTGATCCGCTGGGTCAGGAAGTACTGAGTGATAATGTTCATGAACTTGACCGCGTGTTCCTCCTTGTTAAGAATCCACCTGACCAGCTGATTGTAGTTTTTGTCCCCATCTTCAGACAGCGTATTGGTCATCACCATTGACTTCTCAATTGTGGCGATATGCTCTTCAAGCATATCGTACCGCATTTCATCGTCATATATGCCGCAGGGGATTTCACAATGCGAACGGGATGATACCGGGAGAAACATCACCAATGCGGCAAGAAACATCAAAGTCAAAACGGCTTCGCTTTTCATATAATACCCTTTCTGTGGCTAACCGATATGGATAATTTAATTCGAAATTCGGTTGCACTTTTTCCAGTAAACAACAATCCCGGCGTTTTGTGCCGGGAGGCGTAACGGAAATGCAGAATAGAATACTGCCACCGGGAAAGAAAAGGCGGCTTGCTTACCGAATGGTTTCGGCTTGCAGACCGCCCGCCCGGAATGAAGTCAAAAAGTTTTTTACCAGCTGTAAATATACGCGTCGGTGGTGGTCAATTTCAGGCCTACCGTGTCGGCTCCATCAACCACTGGCTGAACCTGATAAGCAATGAACTCCTCGCCTCCGGCCGTCCACCCCCCGTTAATGTCAGCGCGCGGATTGTACATAATCCAGCCTCCGGTAGGACGCCAGGACCAAGTTCCATTGGGAGTATTGGTCGAATTGATCGGGTCGTTGACACCATTGTAGTTGCTGGGAATATTGGAAAGATCATCAAAGGGATTGTGAACGCTCAGTGGCAGTCCGTCCAGATACTGTTTGGCGGCATACATCGACAGGGCCGACTCAAGGCTGGAAACCATGTTCGCCACTGCCGCCGCCTCGGCCTCCTGAGTTACTGAAAATAGCTTGGGGATTGCGACAGCAGCCAGAATGCCGAGAATGATAATGATGACCACCAATTCAATCAGGGTAAATCCCCTGCTCGTTTTCGCACGATTGAAAGGCATAACTGTCTCCGCAAATGATATGGTTCATTAACCGTGACTTTCGAATATTTATATAATATATCGGAAGTTGCGGTGATAAATTAAGCGGCACAGGCAGCAGCCCTGTTCCCCTAAGTCATTTGGCCGTCTTTTGTTACAACAGACACCCTTGTCCTTTGCGCAGGATTATGATAATTTGCCGAAAATAATTACTGAGACAATACGGTTATGCGAGGTTTGTAACCTGGCTTTAAGATAGACTTCAAAACAGAGGCCTGTGGATTTATGCTGAAACTTGCCGGGACTATCGGGGCGGAATCCTATTGCCGGGAACTGCCGCCGGGCAGATATATTGCCGGCCGGACGGCGGATTGCGACCTCTTCATCGACAATAAAACTGTCTCCCGTCGGCATGCCAAGATACTCGTTTTACCCGGCGATGACTGTCTTTACCTAAGCGACCTTGAAAGCAGTAACGGAACGTGGGTGAACGGGATACGGATTCAGGTCCGCACCAAGGTACTTCCGGGCGACCGGATATCTTTTGGCCAGGTTGAACTTACCGTGATCGGTACTGACGCCGAAGAAACGACTTTGCCCGATCCGACCGACCATACGCCATAACGGTTGACTGAAAATTCCGGAAAATGCCTTTTATCCGCGAAGGCAGCCGGGAATCATTAAATATAGGGCAGTTTCCGACTCTCACTGGTTTTAGAGCCTTATCCGTGATATACCCGGTTGAAGGCACTAATATGCCTTGGCAAAGATCACGTCGATTCTTGCCGGCTGACCGCAAATGACGCACCGCCCTTCGGTCCCGCTCTGCCGGTTCGGAATACACCGAATAGTGACATTCATCTCGGCGGCCTGCTCTTCGCACCGGGCATCTTCGCACCATTTGCAGGCCGCGAATCCCCCATGGATTTCCGGCTTTTCGGGATCCTTCGGCGTAAAGAATCTCGTGAATTCCTTGAAAGTATCGATAT
Organism: Candidatus Zixiibacteriota bacterium; assembly: GCA_020343475.1. Classification (GTDB taxonomy): domain Bacteria; phylum Zixibacteria; class MSB-5A5; order GN15; family PGXB01; genus JAFGAL01. The sequence continues at coordinate 1,731,144 of CP070796.1, read as the reverse complement.
CGTAATGGGTATGCGCTTCCATGTATGCCTTGGACTGGTCGAAATAATTCTGCTGCATATTGGCCAGAATTTCCGGGATCATCCCGGCCACCTCGTCACGGCCCGGCGTTAGCCTGTCATTTGTCCTGTCGCGACGTTGCATGAAAACTGAATTGGAACTGAAATCACGATACCCCAGTTCCATCCGGATCGGAACGCCTTTTTTCACCCATTGCCACTTCTTCTCAACTGAGCGCAGGTCGCGCCTGTCGACCTGTACCCTCACCGGCAAGCCGCCATACATTTGCCTGCCGATATCTCCGGCAACAGCGTCGGCATACGCAAGCACTTCCGCTTCATGCTCCGGCTTATTCAGCACGGGAATTATCATAACTTGCTTGGGTGCAACCCGCGGCGGCAGACGCAAGCCGTCGTCGTCCCCGTGAACCATGACCATTGCGCCGACCATCCGACTGGAAACCCCCCATGAGGTGGTGTAGGCGTTTTCAAGGATGCCGTCTTTATTGAGAAACTTTATATCAAAGGCTTTGGCGAAATTTTGGCCAAGATAATGAGACGTTCCCGCCTGAAGCGCCTTGCGGTCCTGCATCATTGCCTCGATACAATAAGTATTCTCCGCCCCCGGGAACCGTTCGGCCGGAGTCTTTTCTCCGATAATTACCGGAATTGCCAGGATCTCCTCCGCGAACCAGCGGTATGCTTCCAGCATTGTCAGTGTCTCCTCCATGGCTTCTTTCCGGGATGCATGGGCGGTGTGACCCTCCTGCCATAGAAATTCAGTTGTTCGCAAAAATATTCTCGGTCGCATTTCCCAGCGCACGACATTGGCCCACTGGTTAATCAGAAGCGGCAGATCTCGATAAGACTGCACCCACCTGGCAAAGGAACGGCCGATAATGGTTTCCGAGGTCGGTCTGACCACCAGCGGTTCCTCCAGCTCGCCGGTTGGAATCAGCGCCCCATCCTTTTGCACCAACCGATGATGGGTAACCACGGCGCATTCCTTGGCGAATCCCTCAACGTGACTGGCTTCTTTCTCAAGAAAACTCAGCGGAATAAACAGCGGGAAATAAGCATTCTCGTGCCCGGTTTCCTTGATTTTGCCGTCCAGCGCCGCCTTGAAATTTTCCCAGATGCCGTATCCCCAGGGTTTGATAACCATACATCCCCGCACATGGGACATTTCTGCCATATCCGCTTCCTTTATCACCTGCTGATACCACTCCGGGTAATCCTCTTCCCGGCGGGGTGAAATCGCCGTCTTGGGTGCCTTGCTTTTACTCATCTCTCTTTCGCCGTTAGAGTTAGCTCATTTGCTACATGATCGGACGGATGTTTCATATCTTTTGGCCGATTCCGGTCAAGCTATATTCAGGCGTCGGGCCACTTTTCCTCTGAAATGTCATAATAACACGCTCGGCAATAAGTTTCAACTGAAAAAGCAGATAATGGAGGTTGTTCGGATCGCAAAAGCGATAATGGAATCAAAGCCTGCCATTTTTACAAAGCAAACCGGGAATTCCGCCCCGACGGGCAATCCAGGACCTGATTATATAGGAAACGGCGGCTATTTTCACCTTAACCTGAACATGCCCGGACTGACAGCAGACTTGGAGTTCCTGTGTCACAGCTTGCTTCGATTCTGTGCAGCCTTCTGCTATTTCCCTTCTTTTAGGCTCCTTTCGCGGAATTGCTCCTCTAATCCGGAAGATGCCGTCTTTGATATGGTTACAAGTCTCTGTCTGACACCAAATGTGACAGCCGGGGACACTGTGTGGATTGACTCGCGGGGGAACCTCTTTTTTCAGCACGGAGTTGATACGGGCACTCGAAATGCCCAAAACGATCGATTCACACACATTTTTTTGCCAATTCTTATGGCAAGGTGGAAGATTTGCGACTCTTAAGCTACATATAAATAGGGTATATGTTAAATGTAGGGATACATGTTGCCTACTCGCTTTAATCACATATCGCATTTTGCATTGGTCTGCCCGGCGTGGGGCCTTTTCTCAGGCGTGAAAGAAGGTGCGGATCCTTGAGATAGCTAAAGCATAGCAACAGTACTCTCAGCTTATATCTCAGGAGGGGAGTTCGGCAGGCAACCCAAACATCCTACATTGATAGACTCAATATCATGTGCCTTCGGACCCCCCTCCTCATCTTTTTGCCGTCTTTGCTCCTGCCCGCTATACACCAGTTCCGCCGGATTTGGCCATTTCCACCAAACATGCTCCGGTCAAAATCTGAAAGTGATTGTCTGCCTGGTCGGGAATCGCCTCAACAAGAATCCCCGCCCGCGCCGAAAATCGGCGGAATTTTGCCAAACCGACACCACCTCATTTGCTTCCGCATCTATTTGAGGAAAACGTCAGTCGTGAGTTTTTTAATCAGCGTAGATTCAATTCGCGATAACACCTGATTATCTGCAAATTGCTTAAATCTGCTGGTGATGTCGGCGACATGGTACATACAGCTTCACACAAAATATCCGGTTTGGAAGAATTTATCGGCAGGCACATCAATTCAGGAATTCAATTTCGGATTGAGCAGGCGCAGGCTATTGAAAACTACCAGCAACGTCACACCCATATCGGCAAAAATCGCCATCCACAGCGTTGCCAGATTGAAAAAAGCCAGCGTCATAAAAAGCGCCTTGACCCCAAGTGCAAAAAGCACATTTTCCTTGACCATTCTCAGGGTCCGCCGGGAGTGATGGATGAGCCACGGCAGGCGGGTCAAATCATCCGACATCAACGCAACATCGGCGGTCTCAATTGCGGCATCAGCTCCGGCCGCCCCCATGGCAATCCCGATTGTCGCCGCCGCCAGCGCCGGTGCGTCATTGACTCCATCGCCCACCATTGCAACCGCCCGGTATCTTTCGACCAGCTTTCTTACCGCGGCGACTTTGTCTTCGGGCAATAACTCGGCCTGGTATTCATCTATCCCCGAGGCTCCGGCAACCGCCCGGGCGGTACCCTCATTATCGCCGGTCAACATAACCACTTTGTCGATACCTGATTCTCTCAAACCGGCGACTATTTCCGCCGAATTCTCCCTGACCCGATCACCAATGCTGATCAGTCCACAGATGTGATTATCGTTGCCAACTGCCACCACTGACTGGCCCGCAGCCTCAAAGTCGAGTGCTTTCAGATGGAACGCTTCTTCTTCCACTGCCCGTTCATGCAGGAAACGGTGACTGCCAATCCAGAACAGCCGTCCGTCAAGAATCGCTTCGGCACCCTTGCCCCGGATAATTCGAAAGTCATCGACAGGTTCAAGGCTGACTCCCGCATCCCGCGCCGTGCGGACCACGGCCTGTGCCAGGGGATGCTCGCTCAGCGCCTCCAGAGATGCGGCGCGGGTCAGAATCTCTTCCGGGGTATGGTCATTAAACGGCTCCACCGTAATTACCTCGGGCCGACCGTGCGTCAATGTCCCGGTCTTGTCAATGGCCAGCGCCCGGAGATGCGCCGGAATCTCAAGGTAGATGCCTCCCTTGATCAGCACCCCGACGCGGGCGGCCGACGTTAACGCGGCCATGACACTGACCGATGTGGATACCAGCATCGCACAGGGGCATGATATCACCAGCATTACCAGCGCATTGTAAATCCATATATTCCAGCTGGCGGAAAAAAGCAAAGGCGGAACGGTCGCCACCAGCACTGCTCCCAGCAACATCAACGGAGTATAAAACCGCGCGAATTTTTGGATCCATTGTTCCACCGGTGCCCGGCGCGACTGGGCTTCCTCGACCATCCTGATAATGCGTGCCAGAGCAGTATCGTATGCGGTGCGGGTAACAAGGAACTCAAAAGCTCCTTCATTGTTGATCGTCCCGGCATATACCTGATCGCCCGCCTTCTTTGATACCGGCACCGATTCGCCCGTGATTGGCGACTGGTCAATAGAGGTGGTGCCTTTGGTGACGATCCCGTCCAGCGGTATTTTTTCGCCAGGACGGACCTGCACCGTTGCCTGAAGGGCAACCTGTTCCGCCGGAATTTCTCTGATATCAGAGCCCTCGTCTGCGACAATCCGGGCCGATGGAGGTTTGAGATCGAGAAGGGCACCAATGGCTTTACGCGCCCGACCCACCGACCATGATTCCATCAGAAGTGAAAGCGCATAAAGAAACGAAACGGTCGCCGCCTCGAGAAATTCCCCGATGGCGATGGCGCCGATCACCGCAATCGTCATCAGGAGATTGATATCCGCCTGCATCCGCCGAAGGGACCGGTAGGCGTTCGGGGCGACATACCACCAGCTAACTGCCACCGCAACCAGATAGGCGGCAATCTCAATCTGGCCGGATATTTCCTCTCCGGCGAGTGCATTTATAAATCCCGCTCGCACGGTATGGAATATGAAACCAATCAGGAGAAACAGGCCGCCTGCGGCACACATAATTTCTCGGCCGCGCCGCATCCAGAATCCAGCTGTCTCTCCCGCACAGACATCTTTGCTGCAGGAACAACCCGGCTGTTGTGCCGTCGTGTCAGAATCACTCATGCTTCACTCGCGTTCCACGGTTTTATGTATTACGCCTATTATAACAAATAATCGGCAGAATCAGAACAAAAACACGGGAAATTGGAGAATCGTGCTCCTTATTTGTGTGAATTCACGTGAGAAACTTCAAACACAAAATCATTATTGCATTATGCTCTGGTGCGAATGTATACTTCTTTCATGGATATCCTTTCCAACCTGAAGAATTGTTATTTCTGTCATGATCTTGACCCGGGTGAATTAAAGGCGCTCGCTGACATTGCTGTTCCGAAAGGTCTGGCCAGAGGTGAAATGCTTTTTTTCGAGGGAGATCCGGCTACCGGATTCTATGCGCTTCTGGGTGGTCGGGTCCGGCTGTATAAAGCCTCACCCGACGGCAAAGAATATACTCTACACCAGATCCGGCCGGGACAATTATTTGCAGAGGTGGCAATTTTCAAGGTGGGGCATTTTCCCGCCAACTGTATTGCCCAGGAAGAATCGCTGATCGCTTTCTTTCCCAAGGAACGATTTCTTGAGCTTCTGCAGGCCTCCCCTCAAATCTCTTTAAAGATTATCGCTTCTTTATCCGGATTTCTGCGCGATTTCAACCGCCAGCTGGAGGAATTATCCCTTAAAGAAGTTCCTGCCCGAATTGCCTCATTTCTACTCAGCGAGCATGAGAAAAGCAAAAAAAACGTCGTTTCTCTGGATACCTCAAAATCCGAACTTGCCAATCGGCTTGGGACTATCAGCGAAACGCTTTCGCGTAACCTGCGAAGGCTCAAGGAAAACGGCGTTATCGAGGTCGACCACAAAAAAATCACCATCCTTGACAAAGAACGTTTATCCGCTATCGCAAACGGCGAAAAAATCTGATTTTTTGACCTGAATCAAAGCCGTTTCTTCCCCTTTTCCCGATTTTCATATCAGTAAAACGAAACACTTCTACCAGGAGGTTATTATGCCGATCAGAAAAGTGATTCGGATAGACGACGACAAATGCGACGGGTGCGGGCTGTGCGTCCCGGCCTGCGCTGAAGGAGCCATTCAAATCGTCAATGGCAAAGCCCGGCTGGTTAGCGAAACATATTGTGATGGATTGGGCAATTGTCTTGGCGAGTGTCCGCAGGGAGCCATCACCATTGAGGAACGTGAGGCTCCGGCATTCGATCCCGACGCGGTTAAGAGGCATCTGGAGGACAAAAAAACCGAACCGGGCATTCAATCCCTTCCGGTTGCGCCCGATTCACCTCAGCCCTTTCGCGGCTGCCCCGGGGCGATGGCGCGGGAACTTCGGCCGAACCGGGCGGCAAGTGAACCTGTAACCTCCGGTTCGGTGCCAACTTCACCGCAACTGGGCAACTGGCCGATTCAGCTTCATCTGGTTCCGACTTACGCACCTTATTTTGAGAACGCCCGGCTGCTGATTGCCGCCGACTGTGCCCCGTTTGCCATGCCTGACTTCCATAGCAGTATGCTGGCCGGGCGGATTCTTCTTATTGGATGCCCCAAACTGGACGATACCGAACGATACCTGCAGAAACTGACCGCCATCTTTTCTCATAACGAGATATTGTCAGTGGAGTTGGCCTTCATGGAAGTCCCCTGCTGTTATGGTCTGGTGCGACTGGTTCAGATCGCACTTAAGGATTCCGGCAAAGATATTCCCCTTTCGCTTGTAAAGATTGGGATTCGGGGCGAGGTTCTCGAGACAATCAGAGCAGAAGGGATGACCGCGTAATGAGCAAAAAGAGGTTTTAAAATGGAATCGAACCGCAACAGTCAAAAATCCGGTGCACTGACACCGGCCCAGCCGCATCGACTGGTGTCAATTATCGAATATGCGGAAGGATCAGTGGTCAGCCGCACGCTGTTGAATAGCAAATCCGGGACAATCACCCTTTTTGCCTTTGACACCGGGCAGGAGTTGAGCGAACATTCCGCTCCTTATGATGCCTTCGTTCAGGTTCTCGACGGCGAAGCGGAATTGATCATCGGCGGTAAGCGGGTGGTTGCCGGGGCTGGTGATACCGTGGTAATGCCCGCTAACATCCCGCATGCGGTGCATGCTGCGAAACGGTTTAAGATGTTGCTGACAATGATAAGAGACTGATCGAAAAGGGCTTGCTTGATGAATCTGGTTCGCCTGCTTCCGGTCATTATCTCATTTGTGCTTTTAAGCGCTCATTTCCTGCGTGCCTCCAATATCGGGCTGGTCGTAACCTGCGCAACACTTCCTCTGCTCCTGCTTGCTCGCCGCAGGTGGATAGCCTTGGCCTTGCAGGTTCTCCTGGCTGCCGCCGTGCTGGTCTGGATTTCCACCACCATCTCAATCGTTGCTGCTCGAAATGCCAACGGCCAGCCCTGGCTGCGCCTGGTTCTGATTCTCGGCAGTATCACCGCCCTCACCGCGGCGGCCTCCCTGTCATTCAACCTTGGCGAACTGCGCCGATATTACAGGGAAGCCCATCAGAGTGCCCTTGCCAGTCTATCGGCCTTTCTCCTGACAGGATTTCTGCTGGCATTTGTGCAGTACCGGGTGACTCTGCCGATTCTGATGTTTGAGCGTATTGCACCCGGAATGGGGTGGATTGAGATTCTGCTGCTGGCGACATACGCCGCCTGGGTGACCGAAAAAATGCTTGACCCGGCACAGACAGCTCGGTGGCGGCAACGAATCTGGTTGGCCTTCTCAATCGTTTTCTTCTTACAGCTGTCTCTCGGCCTGATGGGATTTGATCACTTCCTGATGACCGGCAGACTGCATCTGCCTGTCCCGGCAATGATCATCGCGGGCCCGATTTTCAGGGGCGAAAGCTTCTTCATGTTGGTTCTCTTTAGCGCCACCGTGGTCCTGGTTGGTCCGGCCTGGTGCAGTCATCTTTGCTATATCGGGGCATGGGATAACGCCGCATCCCGGAGCGTTCGCAAACCGCGAAAACTGCCCTCCTGGCGTCAGCCGGTGCGCGTTATCATCCTGATACTCATCATTATCTCCGCAATCACCCTCAGGCTGGCCGGCATATCCTCGTCGGCGGCGACAATCCTTGGTCTTGCATATGGTCTGGGGGGTATGGCGGTGATGATCTTCCGATCACGAAAGACGGGTGTTATGACCCATTGTGTGGCCTACTGCCCGATCAGTATCCTGGCAAACTGGTTGGGAAAACTATCGCCGTTTCGCATTCGCATAAAAGATGACTGTACTGAATGCGGTATCTGCCGCCTGTCATGCCGGTATGACGCCCTGAACATGTCCGATATCAAGAAGCGTAAACCGAACAGTTCCTGTAGCCTCTGCGGCGACTGCATCGCCTGTTGCAGCGACGGCTGGATAGAGTACCGCTTCCGGGGGCTGAAGCCAAAGACCGCGCGAGCAATATTCATCGTTCTGGCAGTATCCCTTCATGCGGCCTGCCTCGGCCTGGCGCGCATTTAAGTATAAACGGGCGAGCCAAAAACTCTTCCGGCTGCTGAACTCGGTAAAAATGGCTTTTTATCCGGCAAGCTTCACAAATTCGTCAACATCCTCCAGAGCCATATTGACCGCCCTATTCCAGAAATCATCCCCGGTAAGGTCAGTCCCGAGATGCTTCATAGCGAGATCTTCACAGGACATCCTGCCGGTATCGGCCAATAGTGCCTCATATTTCATGGCAAACTCCGGGCCTTCGCGACGCGCCAGATTGTAAACACCGGTCGCGAAAAGAAAGCCAAAGGTGTACGGGTAATTATAAAACGGAGTCCCGGTCAGGTAGAAATGAAGCTTTGATGCCCAGAACAAAGGGTGATAAGCGTCATCCCCTTCCAGCATTCCGCCGAAGGCTTCTTTCTGGGCATTGACCATCAGCTCGTCAAGCCGTGTCCTGCCGATTATTCCGGTTTTGCGTTCCTCATAGAAGCTCTTATCAAAGATAAAGCGGGCGTGCAGGTTGCAGAATTTTATAAGTGCGTTTCGCAGTTTCAAATCCATCATCATCAACTTCTCATCGTCGCCTTCTGCAGACCCGAGTGCACCATCGACAATCAGAAGCTCGTTGAAAAGCGATGCGGTTTCGGCCAGTGTCATCGGGTATGCCTTCGCAAACGGGGAATTATCCCGAATCAAGTGCTGATGATAGGCGTGACCAAGTTCATGCGCGAGAGTGCTCAGATCTGTGAAGGTATCGCCATAGGTCATAAAAATCCTGCTTTCCTTGACCATATCCAGCGTTGTGCAGTAACCGCCGCCGGCTTTGCCGGGCCGGTCCTCGGCCTCAATCCAGCGCCGATCCAGCGCCATCCGGCTGAACTCGGCCTGCTTCCTGCTAAACGTGTTGATCCGTTCAACTATTAAATCACCGGCTTCGGCAAATGAAATTTTGCGGTCAACCTGGCCGACTGGCGCAACCTGGTCATACCACTTGAATTGATCGATCCCGAGAAGCTTCTTTTTGGCGGCAATATATTCCTTCAGCCGGGGGAGCCCCCGGCAGACTGCCCCCCACATCGCCTCAAGTGTCTCCTCTTTCATGCGCGACTTTAAGATCGGTTCCAGCAGGACCGAATCCCACTCACGGCGCTTATAGAGAGTCAGTCGGAAGCCGGCCTGGCTGTTGAGTACCATTGCCATCCAGTCAGCGACCCGATTCCAGGCTTCTTCCAGTTTCTCGAAGGCCTGCCTTCTGATGGCCCGGTCCGGACTGGACATTTTGATTGCAAGCTGACCCAATGAAAGCTCTCTAGATTCCCCCTTCTCGTCGAATTGCACGCGCAAGTCGCCGTAGACTTTGTCATAAAGCCGGTTCCACGCGTGATACCCGTTCACCGCAAGTTCCGTCGCCAGCGATTCGTATTCCGGCAACATTTTCATCCGGGCGATACGGCGCATCTCATTGAGATAATATTCTGCATCCTGGAGTTTTTCATCCGCCAGCAGCTTCTGCCACTCTTCATCCGTCTGCGCTTTGGCAAACGCCTCCACCCCGACCATCAGGTTTTGATATTCAGCCAGATAAAAACTCATTTCACCGTTGATTTGATGCCCTCTGGCATCATTGACATTCTGACTGATCAGGCATTCGGCAAAACCGTATGCGTGGCGAATTCGACTCATCATTTCCTGCATTTTGACGATAAAGTCCGCCCAGCTATGCCGATTGGCGCTGCTTAGACGCTTGGGAAGCTGAGAAATTTCCACCTTTGCCGATTCCAGGTCTTTTTTGATATCGGCCCGGAATTTCTCGTACTCAACGGAATCGCTTCCGCCCGGAAAAACTGACTCCAGATCCCAGGTTATGTGTTCTGACCCAGAGCCTTTCGTGTTGGTATTGTGAGAACTCATCCTGAAAGCTCCTGAAAAGAATTATTTTGCATTCTTGAAAGCCCGGCGTCTGCCCCCCCCCTTTCCCGCGCCCGGCCAGCAGTAGCTAAAAGTTGATTATAAATATAAGAGCCAATATTTCCAAACCAAAACCATGTATTTCTGATAAACAATAAACATTTCAGGACTTGCGGAATCCATCCAGAATATTACATTACCACCAATGCCGCAAGCCGAACGCTGAAAAAAGGATGGATTTTAGCATAAAAGGAGTTGACGATGGACGTATTTGAATTTGCCATGCAGATGGAAAAGGACGGTGAAAAATATTACCGCAAAATGGCCGGGCAGGCCGAAAACGCCGTCATGAAAAATATCCTGCTGGAGCTGGCCGACGATGAGGTCAAGCATTACAATATCTTCAGGCAGTTTAAGGACGGCGATTTTTCCGCGGTAGGTGAAATTACCGCCCCCCGAACAACCGTTCTGCAGAATGCCAGGAACGTCTTTCAGCAGCTCAGCGACAAGCATCAGGATCTCGCTTTTGCTGTCGATGTCGTCTCCACCTGGCGGGAAGCACAGAAAGTCGAGAAGAAATCCGAAGATTTCTACCGGGAAAAAGCCGATATGGAATCCGATGCCGACGTCAAAAGGACCCTTCATATTATAGCCGACGAAGAACATAAACACTGGGTCTTAATCGAAAACGTCCTGCAATTCCTCGATCGTCCAAGGCAGTGGCTTGAAGACGCCGAATGGAATAACCTTGATCAATATTAATGACGGAGACTCTCCGGGCTTTATTTTCAGTGGAGGAAAATATGGGCAATTTTAAAGTCCCGGTTCCGACCAATGAACCGATTTATTCGTATGCCCCCGGCACGCCCGAGCGCGACAAACTCGTTCAGGCGCTGGCCGATTTGAAAAGAGAAAAATATGATATCCCGATGATCATCGGCGGCAGGGAAATCCGTGTCGGCGGCCCCCACAAAATCACCGCACCCCACGATCATACTCTTGAGTTGGGGCAATACTACCAGGGCGGCAAAAATGAGATTAACCAGGCAATCGAATCGGCGCTGGAGACCAAAAAGCTGTGGGAGGCTTTTCCCTGGGAAGAACGGGCCGCGATTTTTCTCAAAGCGGCCGATCTCTTAACCGGCCCCTACCGTTATCTGATTAATGCCGCGACCATGCTGGGCCACAGCAAGAATATTTTTCAGGCTGAGATTGACGCGGTATGCGAGTTGGCCGATTTCTTCCGTTTTAACGTCTATTATGCCGAGCAGATCTACAATATGCAGCCGGACAACGCTCCCGGCATCTGGGATCGCATCGACTACCGTCCGCTGGAAGGATTCGTCTTTGCCGTCACCCCTTTCAACTTCGTGTCAATCGCCGGCAATCTGCCTTCCGCTCCGGCGATCATGGGCAACACCTGCCTCTGGAAACCGGCTTCATCGGTGACCTACACCGCGCATTTCATCATGAAAATCTTCAGGGAAGCGGGGCTTCCCGACGGCGTCATCAACATGGTGACGGCACGCGGAGCCGATGTTGGCGAGTATGTCTTGAAGAACGAACACCTGGCTGGAATTCATTTCACCGGCAGTACCGGAACCTTTCAGACAATGTGGCGGACGGTTGGCGGCAATATAGCCAATTACAGATCGTACCCGCGCATCGTCGGGGAAACCGGCGGCAAGGATTTTATCTTCGTCCACAATTCCGCCGTTATCGACGAGGTCGCAACCGCTATCACACGTGGTGCTTTCGAGTACCAGGGGCAGAAATGCTCGGCGGCGTCCCGGGCCTACATTCCCAGGTCAATCTGGCCGCAGCTGAAGGAACGGATACTGGCCGATGTGAAATCAATCAGGATGGGCGATGTTGTTGAATTCGGCAATTTCATGAATGCCATTATTGACAGGAATGCCTACGATACCATCGTGGAGTATATCAGATATGCCGAAGAATCCCCCGACGCGGAATTTCTGTGCGGCGGAAATTATGCTGACTCAAAGGGGTATTTCATCGAACCAACCATCATTCTCACCGGCGATCCTCATTTCAGACTGCTCGAGGAAGAAATCTTCGGCCCGGTGCTGACGGTTTTTGTGTACAATGACGACCGGTATTTCGAAACGCTTGAATTATGCGACCGGACATCTCCCTACGCGTTGACCGGTTCGATTTTTGCGGTTGACCGAATCGCCGTGCAGCAGGCTAACACGGTCCTGCGCAACGCGGCCGGCAACTTCTATATCAACGACAAGCCGACTGGCGCGGTCGTTGCACAGCAGCCATTCGGCGGCGCGCGAGCCTCAGGGACCAACGACAAGGCCGGATCGTTACTGAATATGATTCGCTGGACTTCCCCCCGCACTATCAAAGAAACCTTTGTCCCGCCCCGGGATTATCGATACCCATTCATGGAATAAGCGACAAACTGATCTGATTATAAGCCGGGTTCTTCGCCCGGCTTTTTTGCCTGATGTAAGTCAAATCACATCGGTCGGCCCGGAGTCGTCCGATCACTGCACGGGTGGGTCACCGTACTCCCGGCATGGCCCGACAATCCCCACTCAATCAATATCTTACACTGTTTCCCCGCGACCTTCAGCATCACCCCTGTCAGAAATCAGTTGACAAACTTATTGAATGTCTTTATCTTAAGTTCAGAATCTAAACCAGACAGTTTTTCTCGTATTGCTACTGCTTTTTCAGCATTTAGAAGACTGTTGCTTGTGCAGGCGGGCCCGGTTACATGCGCACCATAAAATATCGAATCAACGAATCATAAATATAAAATGGCTACTGTCTTGGTCTTTTAGCTAAGGAACATTACAAGGTAGAATTTCACACTTTTCACACTTTTCACACTTAATTTTGGCGGAGGTACTATGCATAAAAAAATGTTATTGTGCACCTTCGGACTTGTCTTCATGATTGCAGCGCTGTTGTATGCGGTCCCCGAGCGGGCACAGAGACCGTTGCTGCTCCCCGAGCTGCACCCAATTGACCCGGATCTTCAGCTCGCCGATCATCCATATGATCGTTACGAGTGCGACACCCTGGCTTACTCCGGCCCCGAGTATTACTACTGGATGATCCCGGATGATGTCGACGACCTCGATTTATATAATAACCGCTTTACGATTGATTCCGGGAAGGTCTGTACCCTGATGACCAGCTGGATTGGGATGTATGGCGAGGCCATGGTGGGATCTCCGGACATGAGGGTCTATCTCTGGGATGACAACGGAGGACTCCCCGGCAACAAACTGGACTCGCTGGATATCCCCAATGCCCAGCTTCCATCATCCGGTTTAGGCTGGGCGATTGCCGATTGGGTCGGGGCAGGAAAATACTGGATATTCAGCAATGGAGCCGAATTCCACGTCGGCTGGACAATCCTTGCAAATGCCGCCGGCGACTACCTTGCGGGTTTATCCGACGATGGCTACGGGCCGAATTCGGGTCAGGAGCGTTCAAGCGCTTACTATGGCGGCTCGTGGTACTCGATGGAGTTCCTCTATGGTGATGATTTTACATTCCTGATCGAGTGTGAGGTTTGCTGCTATGACTTAACCGACCAGTTGTGGTGGAAGGAACCGGATGGCATCTACATGCCCGATTTCGACCAGAACCAGCGTGATTGGTACGCCTTCTGCGGACCGACCGCGACTGCCAACTGCCTGTGGTGGTTTGACCAGAGATTCCCCAACTGGGATCTGGTGCCGGAAGGTACTGATCCGGCCGATTTCATCGAAGAACTGGCTTTTCTGATGAGTACCAATGTCGCCCCGGCCTATGGAACGCACGTTGACAGCTTGCAAAGCGGCGTACGACAATATCTGGAAATATATGGTCTGGAGCATGCCCTGGTCGAAACGACCGTGTATGAACCAACCTATGAATACTGTCGCGAACAACTGATGGCCTGCCAGGACGTCATATTGCTGATGGGTTTCTGGGAGGTTGTCCAGATCATCGAGATGATTCCGGGGGAGTATTACCTGATTGATTGGGAGCGGCAGTTCGGCCACTTTGTTACCATGGCCGGCGTCGATCCTGTCGGCTATGCGGTAGGACTTTCCGATCCCGATCGGGATAACGCCGAGACTGGTGGGCCGGGCCGGGTCCTGGGACCGAATCACAGTCATCCCACCGGCCACAACGACGGCATAAGTGTTTCTCATGATATCTATGAGGTCTCGACACTCGGGATCAGCCCGGGCGGTTTATGGGAGCTCCCATACTATGCCGACTGGAAAAAAGACCTCATTGAGTACAAGAAAAATACCAACCCATACCCCGGGGAGAGCGACAAAGTGATAATCGAGTGGTGGGGGCCCCTGCCGCCCTGGGTCTATCCATGGGCGGTGGTAACCGAGGTCGAAGCCGCGGTTGTCATCTGTCCGCAACAGCCCGAACCGATCCCCGGCAAGGTCAAGCACAATCTGGACGGATATACGCCTGACTACGGTCATGATCCTACCGGATCTTTCTGGCACGAATTGTGGCCCACTTATTGCAATGAGTGGGAGGTCACCCGCTGGGGCGATAACGGTGACGACATCCTGAACTACTGCGACACCCTCGACTTCACCGATCCGAACACCGGGTGGACATCCTCGGAGCATGTCCAGTGGGTCGGCCCGACTATCGTGGTTACCGATCCGCAATTCCCGGATGACACCATTTACCTCGATCTGCTTGATCCCTATCCCCCGCATGATCTCATGATTTATGATCCGGTCGGGACATTCTGGCATGAGGTTTACCCGAATTACTGCGTGGTGTATCAGGTAGTCTGGTGGCTGGACAACGGAAATGGATACCTCGACTACTGCGATGAGATTGGCGTTATGCCTCCCACGATGCCGGTAGAGTATACATATCATATTGAGGCGGTTGAAACCGATGTCATCACCATTCCTATACCGAATTATGATGTGGACGAGTATTATCATAATCTGGACGACTATATCCCCAGTGACGGCGATCCCACGGGACATCCCTGGAACATGCTCTATCCCGACTATGACATCACCTATTCAATGGCCGAATGGTATGATAACGGCGACGGCAAACTCAGCTACTGCGACACAGTTGTCATGGTGACCAAGGGCAAACAGGATACGACCTGGGTTCTCCACATCGAATGGGTTACTCCGACAATATACGGCCTGCATAACGATACAGTTTATTATTTCGACTATCTGTGCGGCAATCCGGATATAGAACCGATTCTGAATCCGGTCGGCACGTACTGGTACGAAATTTATCCCATGCTGTGTACCCGCTGGGTTTGCCTGGGCTGGACCGATAACGGCAACGGGGTCCTCGATTCCTGCGATTACCTTACCCTGGAGGCAATGGAAGGTAATGACTCCGGCCTGGTTATCGATTTCCATGTAGACGGCTGGGGTACTGATATCAGCGTCACCAGAGTTCCCATTGTGGAAGAAGACCGTGATGACGACGGCGTTCCGGACGACGAGGACAACTGCCCCGATATCTATAATCCGGGCCAGGAGGATGCCGACATGGATGGTTACGGCGATGTCTGTGACAATTGCCCCGATGTCCATAATCCCGATCAGTCCGACGTGGACAACGACGGTCTCGGCGATGCCTGCGACGATTGTGATGCCAATACCAATATTGTCGTCAACGGGAACTTCGAAGGCGGCTTCACTCCAGACGGAACCGGCGATAATATACCTAACGGCTGGACCAAATTCGAAACAAGCCCGAATGAGACTTCCGTAATAAGTCAGGCCTCCGACAACGGCCCAACCCTGCCGGGATCATCTGCCCTGCACTGGTCGCGGACCAACGGCGGTGTCAGCGGCGACTG
>CP070796.1:1708100-1715373 GCA_020343475.1 Candidatus Zixiibacteriota bacterium | reverse complement strand
CGTACGCATGCAGAAGCTCTTGAAATCTCTTGTCTGTGCAGCTATCCATCACTAAGCCTCCCCTTTCTTCAGACATGCTCTAAGCACCGACCTGGCCCGAGAAAGCAATATATAAAAGCTATTTCGGGTCAGAATCAGCCTATCGCATATCTCACCTGTCGAGTAACCCTGATAATGGAGATTGAGAACACGGGCGTAACGAGTATTGGCTTCGGCAGTTTTTTTCAGACATTCCAGCAGTCTGCGTCTCAGTTCGGAATCCTCGCATTCGATTGCCGTTGCTACGATGCCATCAGTCAACCCTCTCTGGACCGGCCTGCCGGCCTCCCGTTTTTTTGCCTTGATGTAGGCCAGAATCCTGTTGTCCAGAACCTTGTAAGCCCAAGCCGTGAAACTGGTTGTGAACGTGATGTCTTTGTAACTCTTATATATCACCATCAGGGCATCTTGTACAATCTCCTCAGCGTCGTGTTCATCCCATATTCTGTGGCGCACAAATTCACGGAATCTTTCGGATAATCTTTCGAACAACCGGTCTTCCGATACTTGATCGCCACCACAGGAGTATTTGTACAAAGCTGCAATACTAGATTCTTTCACACTGATCCTCACTGGGTCCCATATAAATATATGTGTTCGAAAGAGAAAAAACAAATACTCATTTATAGTTGTTTTTATTAATGTGCCCTCATTCCTACTTCAATTTTCCGATCGGGAATAATGTTTTTTTTGAAATTGTGGTGGAATTTCGCGAAAAATTCGCAGCGTTAATGAAAGATTTTTCATACCCAAGTCACCTTTATAGTGAAATCAAAATCAAATGCCCATTTGTGTCGTGCGGAGCAAAAAATGTCTAAGTGGCTGATATATGCCATAATAGCATGGTTGATATATGCGGCATCAATAGCGCTTTCCGCCACTCCGCCGCAATCCCCGGCAGAGTCCGAGAGGACAAATTGCTGCTATCATTCGCCGATTTATTTCCAATCGAGCGCGGAAGAGGCGTTTGGAGAAGCGACAGTTTCTCCCGGGCGGAAAAGTCTTCCGATGATCGATTCTGAACATGCCGGCATCGCATCCACCGAGTTTTTTCGCAGCAGTTATCCCCAACGAAGCAGATCGCTTGGCCTTTTACATATATCTCTCTGGAGACTTCCAACACGGTTCTCCACCTGGTCCCAAACCACTGTGTCCCCGTAAGGGTTTTACAGTGTTCCCAGGAATGGCGGGCGGTCATTTTGACCGCCCGCCTATTTTTTGCCAGCGCCGACCGTCCGGCCCTGACGCCCTCGCACTATCAATGAGGAAATCAAGCAAACACAGGACAGGAATCTCTTCAAAGACTTTCACTTATATCGGGGGTCGCCAAGCCCGAATTAGACAAGGGGCGCTTTCGATTCAATTAAATACATAAATAAGCTGGGGTACAGGGATTCGAACCCCGATTCTACGGTCCAGAGCCGCATGTCCTGCCGTTGGACGATACCCCAGTTATAAGACTGTGATAAGACTCTCATTCTTGTACGAAAACAGAGCCTCACGACGCGGCCAATATATATTACTTGTCGGATTTGTCAAGCTTTTGGATTAGCGACCGCCTGTTATTTCCCCGAAAGATAACCGCCACCATCGCCTTCCCGGAAACAGTCAGCTTTACCCGGTTTGCAATGAATCGGTTGCGAAGGGTCAGGCTGTCGCCTGTCCTCAATACTCCCTTCGGCGCAGGGTACTGAAGGCCGGTGTATTGCACCCGGCAATCCCGGGACAGGGGAATGATGGACAGATAGTCCCCCCGCGCCCCCGCAAGTTCGATCTTTTCATTCTCCACCAGCCGGGCCAGCCACCGCGGACTTATGAGCTGGGCCGCCACTGATGTGCCGTGTTTCCGGTTATGCTGATTAACCAATTCCAGAAGCATGACATTGCCGATAGTATGGTCTATCTCCGACCTTCCCGCTGCCCCGCAGATTTCGATCTCGGACGCGCCTCGCCTGAGGGCAAGCTCCAGGGCCAGCTGGCTGTCGGTTTTGTCCTTGTCTGTCGGGTAAATCAGAACTTCGATTGCGGACAGGTATTTCCGCGGCAGTCTGGGAGCGGAGTCGAAATCGCCGATCAGGATATCGGGTGTCAGACCGTTCTTTCGAAAAAACCGGATGCCACCGTCGACGGCGACTGTAATTCTGCCGCGCAGTCGTTTTAAGTAAAAAACATTTTCACCGCGGGCGTACGCGCAGTGTAAAAAGAGAATGTATTTCTTTTTTGCTTTTTTTCTCACGGTTCCGAAATTATGATGTTACCATCGCGCCCGCAAGCGCGATCCCGACAAAAAGCGCGACTCCTCCCAGAAGCCACTGCAGACCGATAACCGGCAGCAGGATGGTCATTGCCAGAAGTGCCCCCAGCGACGAGCCGACCAATTCCAACGCATACCCCGCACCCCGGTTGACCTCGGGCTTCCCGAAGTAATAGCGTCTGGTCGCCGCAACGAACAGAGATCCGGTGGCAGCAGCTGAAGTGAAAAGAAACAACAGGTTATAATACAAAAGCAAATTTGTGTCGACGCGCTTAAAAGTGGCAAGAAAGATGACGGTTGCCGTCAGCAGAAGCAGCAGCGCCGGGAATTCGATATTGTCCGAATCGATCTTCTGCGAGTAAAAGGTTCCGACCGCCAGCCCCAGCATAAAGGAGCCGATCAGCGCCCCCATCTCGGAATACAACGCTCCCGCGAAAGATTGGTAAACATAGAATGAAATCAACTCCAGGGTCAGTGACGCCGCTCCGGCCACAAAATACAGAAACAACCCGTAATGCCGCCTCCGGTCCCTCCGGAAAACGGCGAATACAAAAAAAACCGCAATAAAAATCGGAAGCATCAACAGCCACCACGGCTTTTCCAGGATAAACGGTATCGCCGCGGTATCCAAACCCCGCGCTTTCGCCCGGAAAAGTGCCTGGTAATGGGGAAGGATCGGCCGGTTGACATTATTGACCGAGTGCAATGAGTCAAGGGCATCACGCAACCTGGCAATCTTAAACTCACTGAAACGGTCCCCGAGAAAATAACTGGTAATATACGCCGGGGCGATTGCCAGCGCTGGGATTCTTCCCGGAATCGAATCGAATGGAAGATTGATCAGCGAATCATCGCAGGCAAAAAACAACGTCGTTTCACCCGGCCAGACCGCTACATACCGGAACGAACGACGCAGTGTCGCGTGCAATATTGACAGCAATCTCTGTTTTTCCCGGGAAATGTGGCGGTCGGTATCATAGCGAGTCGGAACGTATAGGATTCCATTTTCCGCCATAATCACTTTAAGCTTTGAGAAGAACCACGGTGTGAAATAGCGGCTGATTTTGTATGTGTCCGGCGCTCCGGCATTGAGCACGACAATATCATATTTGGTTACAGCGTTTATTTGCGATAGATACGAGATCGGATCGGCGTCGATGCGAATAATGGAACCGCTCCGGGGTAATATATCATCGAGAGTCATCGAAAGGATCCGGCGGGGATCAAGTGATGAAAGTGTCAGGTGCGGTAAGCTGTCGGCAAGTTGCATTGCCCCGAATTCAGCCCGACCCAGATACAAAATATGCCGTGCGTCCGGCTGATACAGGAGCGGAGGGAGCAAATCGTATTCGGTGATCCGAGCTTCGGGATAAACCGCCTCGATTACGTTGTCGGTAATCAGGACACGGGCGTTTTCCCTGCTGAGCACCGCCTGACGGCTGTAATGAGTGTCAAATGACGCCTCCACCCGATATGATGCATATTTTACCGCATCCAGGTAACCGTCGATTACCGGAGACAGGATTTTTACGCCAACCAGAACTGCCAGAACGCCAAGGGAAATTATGACAGCATTGCGTTTTGTCGGCGCGAAAAAGAGAAATCCCATGACGACTACGCCAAGCGCGACGGCCATTGCGAGCGTGGAGAACACCCAGCCGACCAGGGCCATGATAGCAAGCCCGCCGACAAAAGCCCCAATACCCTCAAAGAGGTACGTTTTTACAATTGACGCGGACGGTCGGTATCCTTCGCGGTTGATTGCTGGAAAAAGCCATCCGGAGATCAGGCCGACCGGAAACATGAGCACCATTGAGATCAACGCCGCGGTCGTAAACGGAACGCTTTCACCGATAACATCGCTGTAAAGAAAAGGGGAAAACCGGGATGCAATGATGGTTAGCGGAAGGAATATCGCTCCGGCGATGAAGAGCATCTCTGAACCGAGGAGTGCCCGTTTCCGCCCGCCCAGATATGATCCCAGGGCAACTGCCAGCAACCATCCGAAAAGGGACGTGCCAATAAAAAGTTCGTCACCACCGAAAGCTGAGATCAGCTCCCGGATAAGCAGGACCTGGCCGCCGATCGAATAAAATCCCAGCAGAAAAGCTTTTCTTGTCATCAGAACAATCCAGGGATTTCATTATTGCAATTAGAACAACGGCAATTATTGAGATTCACCTGTAAAATTGTATATCCACGTCGTGCGATAACGACCTCATTACATTTCGGACAATAGGTTGATTCTGCGGGGTGGCCTGGAACATTCCCCAGGTAAACATATTCCAGGCCCTCGGCCCGGCAGATGTTCCGGGCCATCTCCAGAGTCCCGGTGGGTGTGGGGGGGAGGTTTTTCAGCAAATACTGGGGATAAAACTTGGAGAAATGCACCGGTGTATCGGTTCCAAGATTTGTTTTAATCCATCGGGCCAGCTCGACAAATTCCTCCTCGCTGTCGTTGAGGGTCGGGACAACCAGGTAGACTATTTCCAGCCATACACCGGTCCTCTTGATTTCTACCAGCGCATCCAGAACCGGTTTCAACTCGGCATTAACGATATCTTTGTAGTACTGCTCTCTGATGGCTTTGAGATCCACCTTAACCGCGTCAAGGTGTTGCAGCAAATCCTTCAGCGGTTCCTTCTCGATATACCCCCCGGTTATCATGACCGACCTGATGCCCTTTTCATGCCCCAGCTTGGCGGTATCGTACATGTACTCAAAAAAAATGATTGGCTCGGAATAAGTGTAGGCGATTGAAGGGACCTTCCGATGATTGCAGATATCGACGATAGTTTGCGGCGGAAGGTCAATATTGTCGGTTTGCTCCGGGCGAGTTTGTGAAATTTCCCAGTTCTGGCAAAATTTGCAGTTGGCGTTGCATCCGGCGGTTGCCAGCGAAAATGCAGTGGTGCCCGGATAAAAATGGTACAGCGGTTTCTTCTCAATTGGGTCAATGTTCAGGGAACAGGGAAGACCGTAAACTAAGGTATAATAGATGTCGCCGCGGGTTTCCCGAACCCCGCAGTAGCCACGCTCCAGATCGGTCACCACGCAGCGCCGCGGACAGAGCCGGCATTCGATTCCGCCACCCTCACGCTTAACGTAATACCAAGCTTCAACCGAGGAGAGTTTCTTGGTATAGTCAAAAGCACAGGCATTCTGGACGCCGCCCAGCGCCCGCGGCAAAAGCTCCGTCTGCGCAAGAAGCGTCGCTGTCGCGCCGCAGCCGAGACAACGCAGGAACAAACGCCTTTCCATCAGAATAACTCCCCGGGACGGGCGGCCCCGTTTTCATCGACCGCCAGAACCTGCAGATCAATTTCCTCGAATCTTTCCATTCCCAATCCGATAGCATCGGCTGACTTCAGGTATTTTACCGGTCGGCCGACCTGCTCCAGAGCAGGCAGCTTGTTCATAAGGCGGCAGTGTTCCAGAATCTCCAGTCCGACCCGGTCCACCGCCACCGGATCGGTTGACAGCAAAATGCCGCCAAAATACTCCAGGTACCTACTGTCAAACCCCGGACCGCTGTTATACTGAACCCGGATTGCATCAATAATCGTCAGTCGGTTTTTTTTGCGGATCGGTTCCAGATTGGAAATGTGGGCAGCGTGCGGATTGCAGTTGGGAATATGGTATTTATTCGGATTGTGAATGGCCCCGTACATATTTTTCAAACCGCCGGAGAGCCCGGCTATCGAATGATCTTTGAGAACCGGGATATTGATATTGCGATCGATCACATCTGTCAGAATCCGACTGATCAGGGAATTGACCTCACCGGAATTGTAAAAGGTTCGCCCGTACCCCAATCCGTTGGTGTCAGTTCCCATGCAGCGTCTGCCGAATGATGACGCATTCAGTTCAAACCCTGCGTCAGCCAGTTCCCGGTTGGTCCGCTCCCAGACAACAACATTGTTTGCCTTGATTCCGCTATCCTCAAGCATTTCCGAAATTGCATCCGTCAGGGATTTCGGGGTTGAGTTGAGCTTGCGGGTCAGGCAATTGGTCTTCATCCCCACCACCCCGCCGGGAAACATTGTTGACAGGGCCGCACTGGCAGGCTTCCGGTCAAACAGGGCCCCAAGCCCGGTCTCCAAGAGCAACCTGTATTGATCAACAGCGAGCTTTTTGACCGGGCGAATTCCAGCGTTTTTGACGACGACAACTTTACTCATCTAGTTTATATACAACGGTTTTGGCCGGTAGTGTCAATACTTTTTTCCTTGACCCGATGCACAAAGAGTGGTATCCTGCGATGAGGTTTTCTATGGCACAAAAAACGATTCTATTCGGTGCTTTTCTGTCACTTATAATGTGCTACGGGTCAGCACCTTATGCGGAAGAGAGGGCTTCCGCCGTGGCCGGGACTTTCTATCCCGACAATCCTGCGACTTTGCAGAATATGGTGCGGGGCCATCTGCGGAGCGCCGGCGATCCGGTCCCGATCGATGGACAAATAATCGCCCTGATTGTGCCGCATGCGGGTTTGGTTTATTCCGGACAGATTGCGGCGCATGGCTACAGACTGCTTGAGGATTCCGGAATCGATAAGGTGATCCTTTGTGGTCCCTCGCACCGGTACCGCTTTAGCGGGCTGTCTGTTTATGGACCCGGAGTGAGTTGGAAGAATCCGCTTGGTGCAGTTTCCTGCAATGATCGGATCTGCCAGAGTCTGCTGGATTACAGTAAAAGCGTAAACGTAATCCCGGAAGCGCATCGGCAGGAGCATTGCCTGGAGGTTCAGCTACCGTATCTTCAGACGGTATTGAAGGATTTTACCATAGTCCCGGTTGCCATGGGGCAGCCTGACCAGGGCACTGTTGATCTGCTGGCGAATGCCCTGGGTGCGCTCGAAACAGACTCCACAACGGTAATGATTGCTTCAACCGATTGGCAGCACTACCATCCGGCCGAGATAGGGTGGAAACTGGATTCACTCGGTCTTGCCTGTTTGGAACGTCTTGATCCCGACCG
>CP070796.1:1699769-1708000 GCA_020343475.1 Candidatus Zixiibacteriota bacterium | reverse complement strand
GATGTCAACGGTAACGGAACCTATGACGAGGGCATTGATGGATTTATCATGTCCATTGACAGCACAAACCAGGATCTTGACCGGAATTCACGCTACACCTGGCCTTTTGAAGAATGGGTGCAGGGAATCCCGTTTATTGATCGAAACGGCAACGGCATTTATGACGCGCGGAATTTCGTATACGATCCCGGCGAACCATACACTGATGTCAATGGCAATGGTATTTACGACTATGGCGGCACCAACAGCTTCTTGAACAACGGAACATACGCCGAAACCGTCTGGCATCACCGCGAAATCCAGCAGAGAGTTTTGGAGGGACGTGTCTATCGTCAGATGGGCAACCACGAGATTAAGGCCGGTCTTGAAGTTCGCAAGGAACATCTGGTTATGCAGGATATCCGGAATCTTGAGATGGAATATAACGGGCGTGATGATGGGGGCCTGTATCCCGGAATTGGCGAACTGCGAGATTTCTATGATTACGCACCGCTCAACGGAACCTTCTATATCAGAGACAACCTCGAGTACGGATCAATGATTGCCAGTCTTGGTTTTCGCTATGACTACTTCATTCAGTCGTCGGGCCTTGAGGAAGTGGCCAGGCAGGATGACCTGGGCAGCGGGGTTATTTATGGCGACCGCACCCGGATTTCACCGCGTATCGGGTTCTCGTATCCGATCTCGGACAAGGCCAAGATTCATTTCAACTACGGCCACTTCTACCAGCTACCCGCATATACATATATGTACAGCAGAAACACCGCATCGGCATCCGCCAATGATGTAGTCGGCAACTACAATCTGGATTATGTCAAGACCGTGCAGTATTCATTCGGCGTGAAGTACGCTGTTTCGGAAGACTATTCCATTGACATTTCCGGTTATTTTAAAGACGAGTTCGACAAGATAAACAGCACCAACACCAGACTGGGCGGCGGTGCCCTGGTGGTGCAGCGGTATGAAAACCGGGATTATGGCCGGAGCCGCGGCTTTGAAATCACAATCGATAAGCGGGGTGGCCGATTGATCAACGGTGAAGTCAATTACACGTATGCCTTTGCTTATGGCAAGCAGTCGCAGACCCGGGAGACATATTTCCAGGATTTCTATCTCAGCAGTGAATCGCTCTCCGAAAAGCCACTTGACAACGATATCCGGCACTCACTCAAATGCGGCATTCAGCTGGTTATCCCGGAAACGATGAAGCCGCGACTGTTTGGACTCAGGATTCCCAACGGCTGGACCTTCTCGGTTCAGGGTGCTTTTGAAACAGGGCGTCCCTTCACCCCGGGCGATAGCTACCCCAATCTTAACGTGGAATCCGGTTTGGACATTCAGGAGAATTCACTGCGCCGGCCGTCGACTCTGAATTTCGATGTCCGCTTTGAAAAGTATTTCAAGCTGTTTGAGCTGAACTGGCGTGCCATCGTCTGGGTGGATAACCTGCTTGATAACAGGAACGTGGCGGGTGTATATAGGAATACCGGTCGTGCCGACACCAGCCAAAATGACGGCTATAATGTTACCGGCGGAACCGCTTTTGATCGCGACCCGTCCAACTGGCAGTACGGGCGTCAGGTCAAGTTCGGTCTGCAAGTGAGTATATAAGAAATAATGAGAGAAATTTGGCATATACTTTGGGAGATGCTGCTGATGCGAATATATAAGAAACACATTGGCCTGCTGCTGGGGATTATCCTGCTTCTCCTTCCTTCGCTGGCGTTTTCGCAGGCGAAGGTAGGGACGACCGGTGTAAACTTCCTGGAGCTGGGTGTTTCGGCGCGGGCCATGGGTATGGCTGAGGCTTTCACGGCGGGTGTCGATGACGCGTCTGCCGTGTTCTACAATCCCGCTGCTCTAACTTATATCTACGGACTCGAAATGATGTTTACTCATATTAGGCTCCCCGCGGATATCAATTACGAGTTTCTGTCGATGGTGCTTCCGGTCGACGCTGTCGGCGGGGTGATTGGCGTGGGGATTTATTCCCTGAATACCGGGGATATTCTGTACACGGATTACTCCTACCCCTACTCCTACGAGGATGAGTGGGGCAACAAGCAGTTTTTCAGCGCGGGTGACGTGGCGGTTTCGTTAAGTTACGGCCGGTATTTGACCGACAAGTTTTCCCTTGGTTTTACCGTGAAATACATTCGGGAAGACCTTTCCAATGTCAATGCCACCGGCTGGGCCGCCGATGTCGGCACCTGCTACGATTCCGGCTACCGGGATTTCAAGATTGCCATGTTGATTTCGAATTTCGGTCCGGATATGAAGCACCTGCAGAAGGAGTTTCCTCTTCCGATCAACTTCAAGTTCGGCGGCTCAATCAACTTCATTGATGCCGAGGATCATGTGGTTATGCTGGCTGCGGAAGGCGGTCACCCGGCTGACAATCTTGAGAAATACAATGTCGGCATGGAGTATCGGTACCTTGAGAAGTTTAGCCTGCGGATTGGCGAGCGATTCAATTATGACTCGGACGGACTTACTGCTGGTGGTGGATTGCGGTTGCCGATCGCCGAGGAGGTGGATCTGTCGGTCGACTATGCCTATCAGGATTTTGGTTGGCTGAATGAAATCCATCGTTTTTCGATTGGATTGTCATTTTAGTATGCAGGATATGATAAAAGATATTGGAGGAAATTCATGAAACGTGGCGTTTTATTGCTTTGCGCGCTGCTGTTGGCAATATACAGTATTGGATTCTGGGGATGCACAAGGGAAATTGAGGGTCCGGAGCGGATTAACCAGCCTCCGATAGTGGATTTTGTCAACATTCCGGTAACGGGTGCCAAGTTCTCATCTGATACGACGATTTATTGGTACGGCACCGATGTTGACGGATTTATCAGGTATTTCCGGTATGCCGTTATCGAGAGCACCGTTGTCGGGAGCAATCCGAAGCAGTTCATTACTGACAATAAAAGCGGGGTAGACTGGGTGGTGCTTGAGGTTACGCTGAATAATCCCAACTCCAAATCCGAGATAAAGATGTCGGCTGATATCAAAGATCCGGTGCGGAAATTTGTCGCCTCATACGTCTTCCTGCAAGCCATCGACAATCTCGGTGCGGAGTCGGAGATCGTGTACCGCCTGTTCCGGAAGAACAATCATTTTCCGGTCACCGCCATACATTATAGGGATATTTTCGATCCATTTATCAACGCCAAGACAAGCGGGGGCGTTCTTGAAGGTGTGCGAATGACCTGGTCGGCCGAGGATCCCATTGATTATCCTCGCGATGCACCGCCTTTTGAATATCGCTGGCGGCTTTACGGGCCGTATGACACCCTTCAGATGTCAGAGATCAGAGACCGGTATCAAAAGGAAGTGTTCGTGGATGGTTTTGGGGATTATTACCTGCACGGTGATATTCTTCAGAGGATTATCTCGGCCGATACCGCCATTGACAATACCGTGACGCCGCCAGAGACGACAATAACACCGATCTACGAATACATTGACGTTGATACCCTGCCCTTTTCCAATCCCTATGGCAGCTGGGATACCGTGCTTCTGGGTGTCTTTCCGGAGATTGACTCGGCGATGCTGCCTGAGGACAGCCTTCCGATTCTCAGCGAACTGGATCTGGTCGATCCCCCGTTCCTGGTGGAAGCGTCTCAGGGCTGGCTTTACGGTCAGGAGAGAGCCAATGTATTTGATGTTTTTAGAAAGGATACGTCGCCCCCCGAAACCCTGGCGATAACGCGCAAGCGGTACTTCTTCTTCAGTTGCCAGGCACGGGACGATTCGAAGGTTCCTGATGTCGCCCCGGATTTCCGGTGGATAAGCATTATTGAGCCGAAATTCGAACGGGATGTTATTCTGCTGGATCTGACCTCATACAAGCGCTTCACCTTCTTTATGAACTGGCCGCATTATCCCGTTGATCCATTCTATCGCCCCACTGATTTTGCCAACGGCTTTGAGCCTGATCAGACCCTGATGGTCAGGAGGGTTTACAGCGAATTCGTTAACAACTGGAAGCCGAATTCGTTTGATGCGGAGAATGTTCTACCAAATATCACAGTTATTACAGACGATCTCGGAACCGTTGATAGAGTCAATTATCAGGGATTTCAAGCGACTCAGGACTACTATCCGATTGCCTTGCTCAAGAGCTTCCCGGCTATCGGAGTCGGCTCAATCCAGTTGACCGATGTCATGCGACATAAGATCGTCATAATGGCAAAGGATGATGTAACATCTGCCATGAATTTTGGCCCCACGGCATACGAGGCGGGACATGTCAAGAAGGGACTCAGTGCCGGTATGAGCGCCTGGGCGATGTTGCGCAGCCCGTTCCAGTCGGGTGCCATCAACTTCACTTTTCCATTTACCCAGCCGGTTCCCGAAGCCTACAAGGAATATTTTGGAATCGAACAGATGTGGCATACCGGATGGACCGGGTTCATCGGCCTGCAGGCCACCCTTCCGCCCGGAACGTTAATTCCGCGGCTCGAGGACTTTGTCGGCGCGGCCGCCCTGCCGGGCACCGGGCTGCCAAACATCAAGGTCGATTCGGCATTTCTGGTCGACCGGTTCCTGTGGGAGCCCAATACACCGTACCAGAAGTATCTGCCGTATCCGTTCATTGACACTCTGCCCTGTTATCCTGAAGTCGGCTTCATTGAAAAGAACGGAAATGCTGTGGCGCTATATCTTTACGAGTCCAAGTACGGCAATTCTCCTCCTTCCTACCTCCCCAGATACCAGGGGAGAGTTGTTGCCAGCCGGTATGAAACGCAGGTATTTCGGACTGCCCATTGTTCGTTTGGACTGATTGCGATGGATTCGGTTACCGCACAGCAGGTCTTCAATGAAATGATGGACTGGCTGTCCGATCAGCCGTTGCTTGAAACCGGCCGGGTGGCATCGAATGCCAGAGCCCAGGTCAGCATTCAGAAACTGCGCGATATGGAGCGCGAAACGGAAGAGCTCAGACGCATGGGGCTTATGGCGCCAATGGTTCAGGAATATTAGACTTTTGAAATAATTTCGAGGCCGGAAACATGCTCACGTTTCCGGCTTTTTTATTGCAGCCGGTTGGACAATGCCTCAATGACCTCATTGCCGGGGAATTTTGCCCGGGCCAGCTCAATCACCTGCCGGGCCAGTTCCGGGCGGTTGGAAGCCAGATAACCGCTGGCAAGGTTGACATATGCATCCGATAGAGCTGAATCCAGCGCAATTGCCAGATTGCTCATGGCAATCGACTGTGCCAGCCTGTTCTGGATGCCGTAGATATATCCCAGCTGATAGGCGGCCTTAGCTCTGATCACCGGAAAGGAATCGCCGCTGGCATCGGCAGCCCAGCCGAACGCCTCATCGTCGGTTTCGGCAGGCGCCGGGTTGCTGTTAATTGTCTTTTTCAGGTAGTCTTCCGCAACTTCCAGCCGTGACCATTGGGAATAGACCAATCCTGCATCAAGCCATAAACGGGCATTGTCGTCAAGGCTTTTTTCAGCCCGTGCAATCAGGTCGTTCACGCCCGCCGAGTCGCCAAGGGCAGCGAGCGCGCGAATCTTGACCAGGTATGGATCCGTCAAATACGGCTTCAGATGAATCGCCCGGTCGGCCAGAATTGCCGCCGAGTCATACTGCCCGCGCAAATAGTGCAATGAGGCGATATTGCTGAGGGCGTGGGCGCTCGAAGGATTTCCGGCAAGCTCGTCCCGAAAATAAAACTCTGCCGAATCTCCCAGCCCCTTCTTCATATACGCAACTCCAAGGTTCAGACTGGCTTCAGGGTAGCCCCTTTGGGCGGACAGAATGCGGCCATATAGACTGATAGCCCGATCCAGCTCATTATGGGCGAGGTAGAAGTTGGCCTGATTGAAGAGTCCATCGATTATATTATCCCGTTCGTACCGATAGTAATTGGAATGTGACAGCAGCAGGATAAGGATTCCCGGAATTACCGCGGTGGGAAGATGTACTCTGTACCTACCGGTCCTGACAAGATCTATTAGCATGACCGCACCCTGTGCGGCAAAAATGATAATGACTGGAATTATCGGAAGGCGAAAGCGAGCGTTGATGAAGAAAAAGGATATTGTCAGAAAATACAGGACAACCAGCAGCACCA
Organism: Candidatus Zixiibacteriota bacterium; assembly: GCA_020343475.1. GTDB lineage: Bacteria > Zixibacteria > MSB-5A5 > GN15 > PGXB01 > JAFGAL01. The sequence goes on along the minus strand of CP070796.1, from coordinate 1,701,906 downwards.
GAAAGCTCAAATGAAGACGGTTTTTGTGGTTTGCCAGCGTCAATATAATGCCCGGAACCGCCAGGGCAAGCAACAGGCCGAAATTCAGTGGAATGATACGCAAAACCGCGTTATTGCTGAAAAACAACCTCAGGTTGCGGTTGTTTGATACTTCAAAATTATTAATGCAATAATATAGCTTCTTTACATAAAGCCTGAAAAAGTCGCCGACATTGCGGATAATCCAATCCCGCCCTTTTCCGGTCCAGAACGCGGAAATCTCCGATGGTTTCATTTTCAAGCCGGTTTCCTGTTCCGCCAGATGTTTTATATCGCGCATCCGCCAGCCGGCCCCGAGCGGAGGCGGCATTGCTGCCGAGAGACCGTCGGCATCCGGATTATTGCCGATATAAAAGTTGACGCCCCCGGACGACGAAATTAGCACAAGATCGTCCCCTACCAGCCGGTTCCGCAGGGCAACCGGAACAATCGCAAGGGAAATTGCCAGCAGCATTACCGCCGCTGACATCGATCCCCGCCCGATACGGCGCTGAGCGATAATCAGCCAGATCAAATACAGCGGCACCAGAGCCAGCAGAATCGGACGGGTTATCGCCGCCGCGCCGACCACCAGGCCGGTCAGGAAATACCAGGCCGGTGTTTTGCGTTCGACTGCAATAAGCAGGCAGAAAATCGACAATTCGATCAGCATCGTGAAAAGACTGTCGACCAGCAATTCACTCTCGAAATAAACAGCAATTGGATAGAGGGCATGGATAACGGCCGCGATAATTGCCGCCGGCTTGGAGAACAATCTCAGGCCGATACGAAAAGTCAGCAAGACTGAAATCACACCGATCAGGTGGCCAAAAATTCGTCCTGCCAAAAGCGATTGGCCAAAGATTGCGTACAGGCCCCCCAGCACATAAATATAAAGAGGAGCGCGAAAGAACGGCTCGTGACCGAGAACATCGCCGGATGCGATCGAGACTGCCCAGCGGTGGTGGAAGAGAGAATCGACCAGAAGCTGGTCCCATTCGGGGGTCGCATAATAGGCAAGCAGGTAAATCACCCTCACCAATAAGGCAAGAATCAGGACCGGGAAATACGGTTTTTCCCTGAATATGCTGAAAATCCAGGCCATCCTTGCTTTCCAAGATATGCCGTCCATGCGGTTTTTACAACAACGCAATCAATATGCAAGAATATTCCTGTTTGCAGACGACCGCATACCTCTGCAGGGCCGGACCGGCCATCAGCAGGCTCGTGCATAATTCGATCAATCTTGCCATAAGCCTGTAAGTCATTATCATGCAATTAAATGAAGTTCGCGCTAGAGCGATGTGTACGCAAACCTTTTCAGTAGAAAACGCGGATATTTTGTTGCAGGCCGGTGGCACAGTCGTTGCTCGAATAGAGTGCGGTTTTGTTTGAGGAGGAAGAATGGCTTTCGGATTTAGGCACATTTTCAACTTCGTGGTACTGCTGGCCGGATTTGTCACCCTGGCGCTGCCAATTGCCGGGGCGGAATTATCACCCTCGCTGGAAGAAGCATTAATACGCAAAGCTCAAAGCGGTACCGATTCTCTGGTTTCGGTGGTTTTGTTTGCTGAGAGTTTTAGTGTCACCCGGTCCGTACAGGAAATGGCAATCAGCCCACATTCCAATTTCAAGGCCAGGCACGCATCTGTAATAAAAAAGCTTAAATTGGGGAATGCCGATATCCTTACCCCGATAAAAAAGAGTGTTCATGAAATATACCCCGGTGCTGAAATTCGCGAATTCTGGATCGCTCCGGCGCTGGCTGTCAGTGTTCCCCTTTCCGCGATCGACAAACTTGCCGAACTTCCGGGAGTCGCCTCGATCATTCAGGACGCGCGTCTGGAATATATCGAACCGGTCGAAACCAGGCCCGTCGCTGCCGCCTCCGAGGTCATTTCCAGCCATCTGGAAGCGCTGAATATTCCGGCAGTGTGGAGCCGCGGTCTCAAGGGAACCGGCCGCCTGGTATGCAATTTTGACACCGGAGTCGAAAGCAGCCACCCAGCGCTGCAAAGCAAATGGCGCGGCAATCACGCCACTACCATGGCTACCTGGTTTGCACCCCATTCCACCAGTCTTACGCCGACCGATATATCGGGCCATGGAACCCATACCA
>CP070796.1:1697057-1699669 GCA_020343475.1 Candidatus Zixiibacteriota bacterium | reverse complement strand
TCCTTTCGATGTTTTTTCTTCAGGTCCTTATTGTCGCAGCTGATCAACATTGAATCATAACTTGCGGCCATTGTCCTGGCATACTTGAGTCTCTCATTCAGATCGTAGGCGCGATTGACGAATTCGGCATAGATGTTTCCCTGATAGAAGTACGCTTCCGGGTAAGCACCGTGGTAAGTCAGGATGGTATCAATGAAAGCCAATGCCTCGTTATGCCTTGGTGGATTGGCCAGGACCGCGATTTTGGTCGCCTTCATATAAGCGTCAGCCGGTTTTATTCCTTTTGGTGGCCGTGCGAAGGCAGGCAGGATCAGAATTACCGCAAGGACAAAAACAACAGAGAATTTAAAAAATCGCATTGCCTCCTCCCGATTGGCTGGTACAATTCACAGTAAACCACATAATAAATCTCAAATGTAATATCTTTTATTCTCGGTGTCAACCTGAAAGACGGTACATCATGAAGTCCTTACCTTAAACGTTATAGTCGCCTTGCCGTTGGCGTCCACTGGGAGCTCGAACCTGATTGTGCCGGCGTCGATCTTTTTATATTCATGTGTAGTATCAATGATCTGCCAGTCGCCGTAGAGTTTTTTCTCGATAAATACCGTTATCGCTTCATTCTTATGGTTGCGCAGCATGATTTCATAGGTGCGTTCCTCCACGCGCGCTGATATCTTGTCATAAATGACCAGTTTTTCCTCAGCGGCAATGTCAAACGCGTATCCCACCGTCAGTTTCACTTCCTCATCCTTCGGGGTATGGTCGATGCGATCTTCGCCCAGCAGGACCATTGAACCGTCAGTGTCGGCCTTGAAAACTCTGACCCGCCCCGCCGGCAGCGGAATACCAAGGCCCTCCTCTTTCTTATTGGCGAATTTAACCGAAACCCGGACTTTTTTGGGATTCTTCTCTGGTTCAAAGTAGTATTCTTTGTCCACCGGAGTGAAGGCCGGTTCAAACAGTGCGATCTGCTTTATCTCATTGTTGGCTATGGTCGCTTTTCTTGGGAGGGTATAGAGATGATATTCGAAAAATTCCTTTTCCTCGAATCCCATTCCGGTATCGAGGCTGGGGGCCGCTTTTTCAAACAGCTCATACCGCCCGCGCTGCCGAGGGGGCGGGGCCCGGTGGATGTCGCCCGCTATCAATTTTAAAGTGGCATCCCTGTATGTCGCCCCGGAACTATTGCTGATCGACGACCAGCCGGTCAGATCCATATCTTCTTCATCCTCCGACAAAATACCGACATACTCGGCCGACCATGACATCCCGCCTGTTTGATAGCTGACATGGCATTTCGCCGTCCCGGAAAAGTCTGACCGGTACAGCCAGAATAAGGTCGGTCGGGTAATCAGCCCCTCTGGTAATTCCGGGAAGTTGACATTGACCACCTGGTCCATACGGATTATCTGTATTTTGCCTGATGTGTCCCGCAGTACCAGCGCACCGCCGGCATGTGATAACAGGGTACCGCTGAAAAACTGGCCGTCCTTATTGAAAACGTCGATTTCAAGGTCAATATATTTGGCATATATTTTTTCGGGCGAAACCAGATCGTACGCATAATTCTGCTCAAGAATCGCGACCGATTTCGTTTTGTCAGTGAGTTCGAAACCGACCGAGGTTGGGTCGATCAGGGTGGGTACGTCGATAAATGATACCCGACCCGATCCTTGCTTGAAGGTCAAATCCCGAGTTTCGCGAACCACGCCGAGATTGGTATTGTAAATGGTGACGGAAACATCCTCAGCCGCGGCCGCACCGGCCAGGCCCAGAGAGTTCAGAAGTAAAATGAGAGCGATAATTCTTTTATTCATTGCTCCTCCTTTAGAGACCATTTTCTGATCGTTTTCGTTCATAAGTTATACTGTGACGATTAGAAATTCTTCCTGTGATGGCAATAAAAAAAGTGGCGGTCGACTCTGAAGTTGTTATCTTAAAAACGGTTATAGATATGAAAAGCGACAGGAAAGAACCCGGAACCGGGCGTTTATTGCTGATGTTGCCACACTGGTGGGCTTATTGATCATGAACAGATCTGAAAATATCGTGTTTCGAGACATTGCTTTACTCCCCAACCTGCTGTCAGTTTTCAGAATCGCGCTGACACCGCCGGTTGGTTACCTCCTGTGGAGGGGAGATGATAGCGGCACCTTGCTGGCTGTTTTTCTGCTGGCGGTTGCCGGGCTGACCGATCTGCTTGACGGTTTCCTGGCGCGGCGGCTGGATCAGGTAACAGCTCTTGGCAAGATCATGGACCCGCTCGCAGACAAGATTTTCACGGTTGTCTTGATAATTGAATTGGTTTATTTCCGTCTGTTTCCGGTCTGGCTGGCGGCAGCCATTATTGTCCGTGATCTGGTGATTGTCATTTTGGGAAGCTTGTTGCTTAGAGGAAAAAAAGCCGATTTGCAGTCCAATCTGACCGGCAAATATTATTTCTTTTCGGTGGTAATGTTGATGGGGAGCTTTATACTCCGCTTTGAGTTCGGCCAGATGCTGTTTCTTCCGATAACGGCTGTCCTGCTGGTTCTCTCCGGCCTTAATTACGGTTGGATTTTTGCGGGCATGCTGCGGGGAAGAGGGGTGCCGGTTTTTTCTGACAGGCC
>CP070796.1:1690348-1696957 GCA_020343475.1 Candidatus Zixiibacteriota bacterium | reverse complement strand
TCGGACACAACATCGGTCTCAATCGTATAGGTCTGTGTGATATCCATATCAATGCGCCCGACAGACGGACATCCGGAGGCCCAGCCATATGTTGGAACCGGATCAATACCGACATTATCGACCTCGATGTTCGCTTCAAATTGGGCTGCAATGGTGGTATCATTGGAAATATAATTCCATTCCACCAGGTAAGAACTCTCGCCATTGATGAAAGCCCGATCCTGGTCAAGATTAGTGAACACCAGATCAGTGACCCCTTCCATATTAGTGTGAGTATAGATGGTATAGGCCTCGCCGGTGACGAAATCCCAATTCCGGATAAAATGCATGTAATCGGCTCCAAGCGATTCCTCCACGACTTCGTTATCGACTCTGAACTGGATAGAGTCTGTGATATGGTCGGTGAAGAAGTCGTTGCTGCGGGTTACATAAATGACATGCCATCCGGTAGAGTAGTCGTAGGTAGCGATGTCGGCTGGGTACATCGGCGAGTAATGATTTTGCACGTCATCGTCATTGTCCGGCATGACATTATAGTTGTCAAAGCTGTTCGCGAAGAACTGGATGGTTGAATCAATAAATGTGTTGACCTGATCCTGAACCATAATATAGTCAGGATCGGTATCAGAACCAGCAGTCCTGGATGAGGTCGGATCGTCCGAGCAGCCAAACGCGAAGAGCATGACAGCGGCCAGAGCAAACAGGCCCAAGCCCGGGACAAAGTGTTTCGCGCGCATTCTGGATCTCCTTTCGTGACATTGCCGACCGGGACGAGGCCTGCTGAAAGCTACTGCCCCAGCAAAAACACCATTATCGCCTTCTGGATATGCAGTCTGTTTTCCGCTTCATCGAAAACGACGGAGTGAGGGCCGTCCATAACTTCATCGGTGATTTCACGTCCTCTCTCAGCGGGCAGACAGTGCATTACCAGGCAGTCCGAACTAGCACCGGCCAACAGTGCCGTGTTTACCTGAAATTTACCTAGTAACTTTGCTTTCTCTTCAGCTTTGTCTTTCTGGCCCATGGAGGCCCATACGTCTGTATAGATAACATCGGCATCCTTAACCGCTTCTTTAGGATCGCCGGTAATCAGGATTGAGCTGTCGGAATTTTCCATGGCCCGCCCCAATATGGCCTCATCCGGCGGCGTCTGCTTACTGGTTCCGATCCGAAGATCAATTGGAATCAATGACGCCAGATTCAGCCAGCTGTTGGCCACATTATTGCCGTCGCCGAGAAACGCGATTTTGTATCTATCCCGCTTGAGATGCTCCAGGATCGTGAAGTAATCCCCCATAACCTGACAGGGGTGGACAAGATCAGTCAGCCCGTTAACAACCGGAATGGTGGCATGTCGGGCCAGGCCGGTGACATTGCCGTGCGCTAATGTCCGGATTATAATCAGACCGACATACCGCGAGAGCACTCTGGCGACATCATGAATCGACTCCCGCTTCCCCAGCTTGATCTCTTTGTCGGTAATATACAACGAGTTACCACCCAGCTCACGAATCCCGACTTCGAATGAAACCCGGGTTCGAAGCGATTCCTTGGTGAAAATGCAGGCGGCCGATTTCCCTGCCAGCGGCTTTGGGGCGATTTCCCCTTTCTTCATTTTCGCGCAGACATCAAAAACCGCGAAAACCTCATTCCGGGTCAAATCGGTGATTTCGGTGAACGAACGTGCCATCTTTGCTCCTTTTCTGTACCAGTTAAAGAAAATCGTCGAAAATAAGGTATTATGCCGCATTATGTCAAGCCGATTGACCGGCGATGACAATCGCCTGAGACAATAAAAGACTTGCTCCCGGGCAGGGCTTTAGCGAGCTTACGGCCGGCGGCGAAACATTCCGCTTTTATCAGCGTAACTCAAAGAAACCGGAGGAGTACAGAATGTCCAGCAGCAGATTCTTCTGGGGTGCGACGCTAATCGTGGTGGGGGTCGTTTTTATCCTGCTTAAAACTCATTATATCGACTATCCGGCGAGATTTGTATTTAGAAACCTCCTGCCGCTGGCCCTGATTATCCTCGGCATCATCATGATCGTTCACAGGGCCCGCCGACGCGCCCCGCACCACGAATCGGGTGAAACCGTATCGGCCGGAGCCTACCAAATACATCGCAGTATTAATAAGGTTTTCGGCGACATAAGCATTGACACGGCCAATATCGATCTTGACGGACTTCGCCTGTCGACAGTCTTTGGCGACACGCGAGCCAATCTTCGAGGTGGGCGTTTGAAATCTGGCAACAACAATGCCGATTTCTCAACCACATTCGGCGATATTACCGTGATTGCACCGCGCGATACGCAAATATTCGCTTATGGGGCCAATACCTTTGGCGATTTGTTTATTCTCGGGAAAACAGCCGGCGGCATTTCAAACAGTCTGACCACCAAGACCGAGGGCTTTGATGCCGCTTCAGCCAGATTGTTTATCACTGCCAGAACAATCTTCGGCGATGTAAAAATCTATCAGGCATAAGGTTTCGAACGCCGCACGGGCCCATGACGGGTTAAGAAGAAAAGTCCTGATAATACCGCATCCTGCTTTGAGCTATTTTACTTCTTCGACAATCGTATTATCCTTCACAAAAAGCCCGATAAACTCCGTCCCGGGAAACCAGGGCCTGACGAGCACAATCGCCTTTTTAATCTGGGATTCCTGTGTTTCACGAGGTACCGGGTTACCAGCGCAGTCATCGTGGCCGACAATTGCCACAATCCCCGAACCGTGTGCATTTACCGAGATTGCAACCCGATTCCTGATGGATTCAACAATCGCGGCGTCGTCATTTTCGGCCAGGAACTTGATCGGCCCCGGCTCGGTGACCATATCGACATAATCGGCGGCATATCGTTCTGACAGATATTCAATGACAGGAAGCTGCGTTCGCCCGTCCATGCAGTTAACGGCGGTAACAAAGGTTCCCGAAGCCATGCTGCTCTCCTTTCCGGTGCAATTGGATTTTGCCCTAAATACAAAAAGCCGGCCACCATGTCAACATAAGGTTAGCCGACAGGCCGAAATTCTTGCCGGATGCCCTGAAAAAACGAGGGCGGTTCTTAAATGCATTAAAGGCAGGTATCCGAAGATACCTGCCCGTCAATAACCGTCCTGCAAGCGCTGAGTTTCACTGCCGCTTGACGTATCTGGCCGTGCCGACCAGTAACCAGTTCTGGCCGTTGTCAAACGATGTTTCCATCGTCCAGTCAAAGCTCCCCGGGCTTTCGTTCAAAGTGGTCATGCGTGAAAGAAACTTCTGCCCCTGCCAGACATCTTTGGCAGTCAGCACGGTTCCGTCTTTCTCTTCCGACCCGGTGTACAGTGTCATCCTGCCGCCCATGTTGTCAATCCAGAGCGCCTGCCATTCGTTTTTTTCACGGTCAAAGCTCTGAAGCATGTACCCCTGAAACGGCATATCCATCATGGCGCCCGTAAATATCATCTGCATGGCGCAGCCATCCAAGATGCTTTTGTACGTGCATTCCGCGGTTGATTTGTCCCAGACACTGGTGTCCTCGTCGTTGCGCCATTCCATGGCAACGTCCCAGGTTCCTTCCAGAAACGCAATTTTCTTCATCTGCTCGGGCGCGCCCATCGGCGGCATTTGCTCAGCCTGTTGCTCCTCCGCAGGGACATTGGTCGCCAGAAGGCCAAGCAGTAACACAATTCCGACAACTGCTTTTGTCTTCATCCGGTCATTCCCCCGATAAAAAGGTGAACTCTGGTTTCGGCGGATATTTATATCTTCCGCACATAGTACTATAATTTTAGATGCAAAATAAGGACGCGGTGTTAATCGCAGCAGGTCGAATCCTCGCCACAATCACAGGTCGGCTCGGTACCGCGAAGCGCCCCGTTCAGAACGGCGCAGGCGCACCCGACGCCGGGCCGGACCATTAACGCCTCTTCGGGACAATTTGATGCGCACGCTCCGCATTCCATGCAGGCATCCCGGTCGACTATTTCGGCCTTTTTATTTTCAAGGACAAAAACGGCATGCGGGCAGACCAGCAGGCATATCCCGCAGCCGTTGCATTTCCCGGCGTCTAACTCAAGTGTGGTGACATCAGGTAGATACCGAAGTTTCATAGCCGCACTCCTCCCGGGCAGATAATGAACCTCAGGCAGCACACCACATAACACCTTGGACCGGTATTTCCGCAACAACTGCTTATCATACGAATAACCCTGTCATCCACAGCCCCAATCCTGATACGGCACCCACTATCTGAAGCGGGATGGCGATCCGCATTTCTTTTCGAACTCCGGACAGCGAAGTATATGTTGAACTGCCGGTGAAGTTCATCCCCATAAAGCTGGTTACGGCCGGGATAAAGCAGAACCAGGCCGCAAATGTGGGCCAATTGCGGAATATTTCCGGATGTTGCAACGCCAGCCACGTAATACCCAGCAATGGTATCAAACCCGCCCAGGCTCCCTTCAGGGAAAACGGGCGTCCCGGCAGCCACGGCAGGAGTGCCGCGGGCAGGATTGCCCCCGCAACGGCCGCCGCCAATAGAAAAACGGCGCTGATGATACCATAGGCAGCGACACGATCCAGTGAGTAAATTCCGGGCCCCAGACCTGAGAGAAGCAGAAAACAGGCCGCCGCCAGAAATGCGTATTTTGCCGACCCGACCAGATCAACCGGGATCAACACCACTCGTTCACTAAAAGTGAAAGTGACCCGCCGCATTTCCGGGGTCGCTTTCCTGCCCGCTGCCAGAAATGCCGGGATATCCCGCGCACGAACCGGCCCGTACACAACGCGGAAGCCGCTGAGTTCTTTTACCTTATGGGCGGCGACCCCGGGTGCCCCCAGCTGCGGGAGAATCAACCGGCGGTGTTCGACAATCTCGCGCAGACCATGAAGCTCCACCCGTCGTACTATTTCATCGGTCCCGAAGGTGCCCTTACCCGCAGCACACCAGACATTGATACCCTTGGTGTCGAGGACAAGTATCCAGCTATCGATACGGCCAAGCTGCGAACGAAGGCGGTCGAAACTCATCTTGTAGTTCGCCGTCACAAAAACCGGGGATTTTTCCGTGGGACGGCCTGTGGCATACAATCCCGGTACAATGCGGTAACCCATCCGCCTGATACCCCAGCGTGCCTTCCACGAACCAAACCGGTCGGCAAACCGTAATTCGGTGTCAACAACCGGAATTTTGCCAACCGCTGTCCGGATTTTTCCGGTGATCCAGGGCGATTCCGGCGATGAGGTGCTGCGGGGCCCTGCTGAGCCGGAAGCCTGGTCTGTCGGTTGTACTATTGGCTGACAGCACGGTGGAGTCCCGGATTCGGCATCATGTTTCTTGGAATCGCTCATGATTAAGCTTACTTACTTCGTCTCGGCTTTTCCTGTCACAACAACGATCAGTGCAGTCTATAATACTGCTCATATATACAGCATAATATCTTCACGATCTATTGTCAACATGAAGCAACAGTCTCGGCGGGCAATCCTGCTTCATTATTATGGCTTTAGAGACGGCATCTGAGTGATTTCGCAAAATTAGATTGACAAATTGACATTTGCAATGAATATTATCACTGTCATAGCTCAAATGCTATTTCTCAAAGGGTTGATTGTCTTTTGTTCGAAAATACTCATCTATTTGCAGAACCAGTCTGGGTAGGTCCCTCTGGGGCCTGCCGGAATGAATTAGCAGGTGTCAAATCCTCCTGCTCCATGATTGCTGTGTTTTTCTTTTCATTTTTGCTTATATATTATTTTGGAGTGCTCCTTGGAATTCTTATGTGAAAATTGTTCATCAAAAATCACTATTAAGTTCTTGAAGCCAGGCGAAATAGCCAAATGCAGGAATTGCGGGACTTATAATACTGTCCCTGGCAATACGAAGGTACACCAGGCCAAGAAGATGACACAAGTTGAACGTGAACAATTGGCAGATAAGCGCCTATTGTATTCCTTCACATGTATATCATTTACCTTTTTATTGGCCTATTTGATTGCTAGAGGCAAATATGGTGGCTTTCCTGCCATAATCCTGTCATTAATATTTTCTGGACCTCTATACGACTTCACGTTTACTATTTCAATGCTTATATTTTGCATTGGCATCATTCTCGGAGGATATTCTAGTACTTTAATCATAAGGAAGTGGTATCATTATATTATTCCCAATTTTTCCTATAAGCTTCCAAATCCAGGGGTATTCATTCCATTTTTGATTTTATCAGGCATCATAATTATATTCGAACTGCTTTTATTAATCTTGCGTTTTTTGCTCATTTAGGTATCGATAATATGTTTATATAAGGACACCCAATATGGCAATAGAATTCAACTGTGCAAACTGCGAAAATAAAATAACCTTAAACTACCTTAAGCCGGGAGACGTGGCAAAATGCCGCCATTGTGGTGCAAATAACGTAGTCCCGGGAAGTCAAAGCGAGGGAAATGTATCCTTATCAGATATTGCAGTGCCAGGTGATTCTGATAGACCCGGTGAACCTGAGGGTATACCTCCGCAACATAAAGCTTTGGCTTATCTCATCAAAACATTAACCGTAGCGTTAATATTCTATGCAATAAATATGTATCTTGGTTTTGCCACGCCTCAATATGACTTT
>CP070796.1:1685925-1690248 GCA_020343475.1 Candidatus Zixiibacteriota bacterium | reverse complement strand
TGCAATCGGGACATCTTCCTCTTCCGTAACACCCCCCTTTTCTTCCGCGACTTCCGGTTCAGCCGGCGAGAGTTGTCTGACTGCGGCTTTTTCTCCATAGCCATCCAGTTTGGCAAACGACTCTGCTTCGCTACGCGCTTTTTTCGCAAAATCACTGCGATCTGCTTCGGCAATATATTCATCTTGGGAGGAAAAAGCGTCGGCTGTTTCATCCCCGGTCGGCACCGGCCATTCTGCTGCTGTCTCCTGTCCGGTAATATCCCCGCGTTCAGTGCCCGCTTTGCTTCTTTCCACGGGGGGGCGATACTCACTTGAATCCACCAGAGGAGATTCCGATTTCGAGACCGCCCGCGGCGTTTCGCGGTCCCCTTCAAATAGCCCTTTAATCCAGGGGATATTTTCTGACTCGTGGATAGAGATCAACGCCACTAGGACAACCGAGGCCGCCACCGCCAGAAGCTTGTACACAGTATTAAATGGACGCCTTTCAGTAATATCGACGACTTTTTCCGGCTCAATCCGGGAGATACGTTCCAGGACCGCATCCTTCCGGGCCTGCCAGTACTCTTCATCGCCCCCTATTTCAAACCGGTCTGCCTGCCCCGCAAGAGCCTGCAGTTGGCTATAGAAGGCTGCGTATTCCTTGGATTCCGCAATCAGTCGCTCGACATCCTTCTGCTCCGCTTCATTGAGCAGGCCATCGACATACCGGGAAATGAGCTGTCTGATTTTTTCGTCTTTCATACCGTAACCTTACAGGTATTCCCTTAGCATTTCCACCAGTTTTTGCCTGGCCCGAAACAAGCGCGAATCGACCGTGCCCAAGGAGATGCCCAGTTTTTCGGCGATCTCCTCATAACTGAGTTTTTCGAACATTCGCAGGACAAATACTGAACGGTACTGAGGAGAAAGGTTCATTACGGCCCGTGCAAACTGTCGGTCATTCTCACGGTCAACCAGCTCATCCAGAGGATTGGGCCCCTCCTGCGGAATCTTGTCAAGATCGTGATTGATCTCTGTAGCCGGTTGCTCCCGCTCGACTTTCCTAATCTGATTGACAGCGAGATTCCGGGCAATTGTCGCCACCCACGGGTAAAAAAGCCGGTCCGGCTCAAAATTATCCAGCGCCAGATACGCTTTCACCATTGCCTCCTGGACTATATCTTCTGCCGCATCCGCACGACCCAGCATCATAAGCACAAACCTGAAAAGTCGCTTCTGATATTTCAGCACCAATCGCCCGTAAGCCTGCTTGTCGCCTTTTTGGGCAGCCAGCAGCAGCGGACGATCCTCGGTGCCAGTTTCCAGTCTGTCTACATCAGAAATTGCTTTTTCTTCCCCAATCCGCTCGTTCATTCGGCGATTTATTTCTGTTTTCAACCAGAATATTGATTAAGAGTTTTTCAAGAATCAGGCGTTCAGGCTTAATATTGCTACGAAGTTCCCTGTCAGCCTCGGCAATGAGCTCTATTACCCGCTCCAACTGCTTGTTTTCGTATAGATTAACATGCTTTCGATATTTCCAGCTTTGATCCCGGTTGCCCTGTCTCACCGGCTTGCCGTTTTTGGTCAGGTATATTCCAATAAAATGTTCGCCCAGCCAGAAAAGAAGGGATGAAGCCTTCTCCCCCTTGCGAAGCAGAAAGTCCATGATTTCCAGAGCATGGTCTATTTCCAGAGAGGCGACTTTTTCAGCCAGCTCAAAGGTCTGAAAGGCCTGATAATCAGAACTGACCCTGGCGATATCATCCCGGGTAACTCGCCCGCCTTCGCCGACATAATCTATCAGCTTGTTGACCTCGGCTATCAATCCTCCCATATCTCCACCGCCAAGTTCAATCAAAATCTGCATGGCGTCGGGGTCAATTTCGACATCGTGCTCCCCGAGCATAAAGCGAATCTTCCGTTCTGACATGCTCCCGGTCAGTTTACCGAATTCCACCGCGGCAGTCTTGCCGGAAAGCAGGGTAACCACCTTTGATTTTTTTCGGGAAGTTCTGGATGGGGGGCTCGTGAAAATGACCACTCGATTTGGGTCCGGGGGATCAAGCAGCGAGACGATCTTGTCCGCATCCCCCGGGGATACGGTTTGGATATCCGAAATAGTAAAAATCTGGCGCTCCCCGATCATGGGAATAATCGACAATTCGGTCAGGATATCCGAAATCTTCACCTTGGCGGCGGAAAGCACGGTGTGGTTGGTTGTCGGGGATTGACCGCCGAGAAACATTTTTACCAGGGTCTTTTCGGCCTCCTTAATCCGGTATTCTTCGCTGCCGAAAAAATAATACGCCGGCCGAAAGCGCCCCACCTCCAGCTCCCTGATCAGTTCCGATGGTTTCATATCCTCATAATATAGAGGACCTGAAAAGGCGTCAATCAAAAAGGTAGCGGGTCGCCGGATTGCTCTCGCTGGGGATCCAGCCGATCGTAAATGAGAATTTATCCTTATAATCCAGGGTCTTGCGCAGAAGTTCGCTGTATTCGTAGCGGCATTCGGTTTCCATATTGATCTGGTTGATCAATTCGAGATTGTCGCAGTAAATTTCCAGCCGCTGGCCTTCAAACAGCTTGCGGTTGAGTTCCACGAATTCCAGCAGGGTCAGCAGTGAGGCGTATTCAGTATGCAGTTTTTCTCCGGAAAATGGGGCCTTAAACGAGATTCCCGCCTCAGGAATAGCAAAACAAACCAGCTGCCTTTTGATCTTTCTCCCGGATTCCTGACCATAAGAGCCGAAATAACAGTCCATGCCCCTGTTCGCGGCAAACCCTGTGCCCGGCTGACAGGCCTCCCTGATCGATTGCTATCCTCTTTAAATGCAACTACTTAGAGAATCGCTAAAATTCCCTGTTGCGTTTTGCAATGAAATGACATTCACAGACTTGGCGTAATTACTGCCATCGTTGTTTGCGGATGCCCCGCTTCGGGGACAGCGCAATCCGCGTTCCGCTGCTTTCTAATATAACTGTCTGTATACTTGATAGGCGTAGCGATCGGTCATTCCGGCGATAAAATCGGCGATGATAGTCTCAACCGGTTTATCATTAAGACGCAGTTTAAATTTGCCGTGCAATTTTGAGGGATCGTCCTTATAGGCGGCAAAAAGCGTTTCAATAATTTCCCTCGCTTGATCTGCCATCGCAATCAGATGAGGATGGCAATACATCCGCTCATTAAGGAACTTTTTCAATGCTGCAACCTGCTGGTGAACTTCCGGCGAGAATGCAACCAGCCGTTCTCCGGCTTGGCGGACGTCATCAAGAGTCCTGATATTATGGACCACGATATTACGCGCGGTGCGTTCTACAAGATCACTCACCTGGCGGTTAACCAGCAACCGCACGATTGAATACCGCCGGTATTTCCCCTCAAGTCCGGGTGATAGTTCTTCCGATCTCACCCGCGCCTCCTTCCAGATTTCAGTCTCGTCGAGCGTGTTCCAGTCCAAAATTCCCGATGAAAGGCCGTCGTCAATGTCGTGGCTATTGTATGCGATTGCATCCGCGACATCCACCAGGGCCGCTTCCAGGCTTGGACGTTCACCGGTCGGGAACTTCTCCGGGCTGATCGGTTCCGCAAGCATTTCATGTTTGGCGATCCCCGCCCGTACTTCATACGTCAGATTCAATCCGGGATGCTGGGGATAGCGCCGTTCAAGAATATCGACCACTCGCAGGGATTGACGATTGTGATTGAATCCGCCGAAGTCCGCCATCAATTCATCAAGCACCTCTTCGCCGGAATGCCCGAACGGGGTGTGCCCCAGGTCATGCGCCAGCGCAATCGCTTCGGCCAGATCCTCATTCACTCCAAGTGCCCGCGCAATGGTACGGCTGATCTGCGCCACTTCGATGCTGTGCGTCAGGCGGGTGCGGTAATGATCCCCTTCATGGTTGACAAAAACCTGTGTTTTGTATTCGAGTCGGCGAAACGCGGCGGAATGAATCACCCGGTCGCGATCACGCTGGAAGGCGGTGCGGATGGGATGCTCGGGTTGAAGATATTGCCGCCCGCGTGACCCCGATGAAAAACAGGCATAGGGCGCCAGGATTTTATGCTCATACCGTTCGACTCGTTCGCGTGCCGTCAAGCAATCCATACCTGCCTCATCACCTGCTGTCCATCGTCAAACCAAGCGAAATCGCATGGGTGAAACCCAGCGTCGGATGGTGCGATACGGCATACGTCAGCATCATTCGAGAGCGAGTCACATCCACGCCGCCGCCGTAGGTTAGGGGATCGGCGGTAACACTCCAGAATATAGCGTTGTGACCGAACAGAAGCAAGTATTGCGCCACCGTCACCCTCGGCGCTGCATATTC
>CP070796.1:1682253-1685825 GCA_020343475.1 Candidatus Zixiibacteriota bacterium | reverse complement strand
GCCTCTGTTGAAAACCGGACGATTGTTACCGCGTTGCATCGTGATAATCTCCGTGAAGGCATCGTTACGTCGATCGACTCGGCCATAATACTGTGAACAGAAAATGAAAGAAACCAACAAAATAATAACGAAGGCTGGACCCCGTTTGATGACGGGGAGGCCTTACCAATCCGGTAAGGAGGAAAAACTATTATGATGGGTTCACTCTATGCAGGGGTATCGGGTCTGAGAAATCATCAGATCAAGATGAACGTTATCGGTAATAACATCGCTAACGTCAATACCGTCGGTTTCAAGGCCGGACGCACCACTTTCCAGGAAGCGCTGGTCCAAACCGTCAAGGGAGCGGGACGCCCGTCGGCCGTATCCGGAGGCACCAATCCGGTGCAGCTCGGTCTGGGTGTGACCGTCGCCACCATTGATAACATCTTCAAACAGGGCGGATTGGAACTGACCGGTCAGATTACCGATTTGGCGATCCAGGGTTCGGGATTCTTTGTGCTCTCCGACGGGTCCGGGAAATTCTATACCCGGGCGGGTTCGTTCGGTTTTGACGCCGATTCCAGCCTGGTCGACCCGTCAACCGGACTGTATGTCCAGGGCCGTATGGCCAACGCCGACGGCGAGATTCCCGCCTCGGCCACCGTGGGCAATATCACCCTGCCATTTGGACAACAGGATCCTGCCCGACAGACGACCATCATCACGCTGGGAAATAATATCAATGTCACTGCCACCGAGGCCGACGCTTTGCTGATATCCGCCGGGACCACCGGTATTGATGCCGTTCAGGGAAAGGCCGTTAACGGTGCCGGCGGCACTCATGTGCTGACAATTACCGGGGCACAAGCCACCCAGTCAACCTTCACCGGCAGTAATGTCGCTGATGACGGCACCGGCAATCCGGGGGCGATACTCACCGGAGCCGAAACGCTGACCAGTCTCGGTGTGGATGATATAACCACAATACCATTCGCGCTGGCGGTTGACGGCGGACTTGCGCAGGAAATTACCGGACTGACTCTGGATTCCACGATCAATGATCTCATCAACGCCATCAATCAGATTGACGGCATATATGCTGAGCTGGACGGCGGCCAGGTCAAACTGACCCGGACCAAAGCCGGATCCGGCGGAGTATACAATATCGTGACGTCGGCGTCGTCTCTCACGGTTGACATCAACGGAGTCGCGACGGGCGGGAACATTGCCGGGGTGGTTTTCGGCATTGCTGATGGCACCACCCAGGCGATTAACAACGGCACGGCCAGCTCGCTGGCCTGCAGCGATGTTTTTACCGCCTCCGATGGAACTGTCTCTGCCGCAAAGGCGCTTGATATTGTCATTAACGATGAAGACGGGCTGGCCTATGAGATAACCGGACTGGGTGAAGGGGGTGTTACGGTCAAGAACACCGCCGGTCCCCTTGCCGCCGGAGTATGCACAATCGAAACGGAGGACACCACGCACGCCATGTCGGTCACCGTCTATGACTCTCAGGGCGGTAATCACACGTTGACCCTGAATTTCATCAAGACCGCCACGCACAATGTCTGGCGTTGGGAAGCGGAATTCGCCGGCAATGAAATCCTGCAAAGTGGCACCGAGGGGGTAGTCACTTTCAATTCGGACGGATCACTGCTGTCGTTTGAGTATGCCGGAACCGGGGATGCTCTGGTTTTTGATCCCAACAATGGCTCAGAAGTGATGAGTATCGAGATGGACGCCGGTACAATCGGGAACTTTGACGGTCTGACCGGATTTTCATCGGCGCACACCGCTTCGATCCTTCAGCAGAACGGTTATGGCCTTGGAATTCTGGACAACATCGAGATTGACAAGGCCGGGAACATCAACGGCATTTTCACCAATGGCATCAGCCGTGTCCTGGCTCAGATCATCCTGGCCGATTTCAACAACCACTCCGGCTTGCTGAAGGCCGGACGGTCGCTGTATACGACCTCGGCCAACTCCGGCGAGGCAATTGAAGGCATTGCCGGTGAGACAATATCAGGCATAATATCAGCCGGCGCCCTGGAATCGTCTTCGGTCGATATCGCCGAAGAATTCACGGGGATGATAACGGCGCAGCGGGGATTCCAGGCGAACGCCCGGGTTATTACGACCTCCGATAACATGCTTGATGAACTGGTAAATCTCAAGAGGTAATGAATTGGCGGTCACATGATTAAAGTGACGAAACTCAATAATGACCAGATTGTCGTGAATGCGGAATTGATCGAGTTTGTCGAATCAAGCCCTGATACGATTATCAGTCTGGTCAATGGCAAGAAGATCATGGTCAGGGAAACGCCTGAAGAAATCATCAAACGTGCTGCTGCATACCGCAGGTTGGCCCTCGGGCTCGACCTGCGGGAGCTGCACGCAGAAGATAAGGAATAGGGGGGATAGAAATGTCGCCCGAAAAAATAAATACTGACTCCGATGAGACGATGATGGTCGAAGAAGAGGGGAGTACTCCCCCGAAGAAACGCTGGCTCTCCCCGGTTCTTCTGTATTCGGCTATTGCCGTGGTCATGATCGCGGCCGGCCTGCTTGTGGGAAGCCATTTCCTTATGACGGCGAGCGACGACCGGGATGACGCCAGAGAAGTGAAAGCGAGACAGGTCGAGCATGACGAGCCCGCCGAGCTGTTCATGATCAGCGACATTATTGTCAACCCGGCTGGAACCGCCGGGACCAGGTTCCTTTCAGTTTCAATCGGATTCGAGGCGTACTCGTCAAAGACGGTGACGCGCCTGGAAAGCCGTGAACATCTTGTCAGGGACGCTCTAATCACCATTCTCGGTTCCAAGACCATCCAACAGCTTTCGGACCCGAAGCAAAAGGAAATTATCAGGTTTCAGATCAAGAAGCGGACCGAGCAGTTGCTTAGGGTAGATGATCTGGCAGCGGTTTATTTTACGGAGTTTATACTACAGTAAAGCAGCAGGAGAAAGTGATTTGGCCAAGATACTGTCACAGGACGAAATTGATGCTCTGCTGAGCACGGTATCTTCCAGTGAACCGGAACCGGTCGATGAACCCGGCAAATCCGAGCACGTTCGCTCGGTGGTAACATATGACTTCAAGCATCCTAACCGGGTCTCGAAGGATCAATTGCGGACCCTGGAAAACATGCATGATAACTTCGCCGGGCATATCGGCTCCACGCTTTCTGCCATGTTGAGAACAATGGTTGACGTGGATCTGATTTCGGTTGATCAGATCAACTATTCGGAGTATATCATGTCGCTGGTTTCACCGTCCAGTACTTATACCTTCTCGGCCAAGCCGCTCGAAGGCCTGTGCGTGATCGACTACAGCCCGACCCTGGTTTTTGCCTTTATCGACCGCATGTTCGGCGGGGGCGAAAAGGTTCTTGAGATTGAACGGGAATTGACCGGGATCGAGCGATCGGTGATGACAAGAATCGCCGGACGGATATTCAACGACCTGGAAGACGCTTGGAAGAACATGGTGCCGGTGACAATCGAACAAAAATCGTTTGAAACCAATCCGCAGTTCGTTCAGGTGGTTCCGGCGGGGGAAACGGTGATTGTTGTCTCGCT
>CP070796.1:1659188-1682153 GCA_020343475.1 Candidatus Zixiibacteriota bacterium | reverse complement strand
CGGCAACAGCCTGCCGGAAGTAATTAATGCTCCGCGCGTTCTTTTCCGTTGCCGTTCACCGCACCAGGTTTATATCATCGGAGAAGAATCGGACAACGGTTTTCGGATTGCACGCGACAAGTCTGCGGTCGGGCCGGTCAACGTGGATCTGTTCGTTTTCGAGCTGGGCTGGTAAGGATTAGGTGGATGGCAAAGGAGCGGTCTCTTGACGATATTGAAATACTCGAACGACTCCGCGACGACTTGTATCAGGCAATAATGGACAATGAACCAAACGCAAAGGTGGGAGATCTGGTGAAAGTTATTGAATTGAAACGAAAACTGACCGTCTCCGGCAAAGCGGAAAAGAAATTCTGGGATATGATCAATTCAATCCGCAAGGGAGAACTTTCCGGAGTTATGGAAAGCAAGTCGGAGAAGAAACGTGAAAAGGCGAAATAGCATGGTTGTCTTCGTTTGGGGAGAGCGGGGTGGCGCTGCAGTCGGGATCGCAATGATCGGGATTGCTTTATTGGTTCTGGCGATTGCCGCTCATGGCGCGAATGTGACCATTACCTATGAGGACATCGTCGATTCTCACGTGTATCGCTGGTCGCCGACAACCAACTACGGGGGCTCCACGCTGCTGGCGGTCGATGGCCATCGCAACAGCATGATGCATTTTGACCTCAGCGGTGTCAGCGGGACAATCGATTCCGCCAGACTGACATTGAATATTCATGGGAATATCGGAGGGCAGTATATTTATATTGCTCCTCTTTCGAGGGGGTTTGTCGAGTCTGAGGTGTCCTGGGATTCGGCCCAGTCGGGTATAGTCTGGAGCATCGCCGGAGGTGACTTTGATTCATGCAGTTCTGACTGGTGCGACACATCTACTGCCACCGAAGCCGAATATGATAGCGATATATATATCTATTCCGGCGATGGTGGCGGTCTGGTCGAAATCATTCAGGATTGGATTGATAATGCCAATTACGGCCTCTTTATTCAGGCTTCAGGCGGGAACACCATCAATTCCACTGAAGCCAGTGTTGAGACTCGGCGCCCCAGTCTTTTTATCGCATATACTCCCGGAACCGCCGGCATAAAGCCCGTGTCGCGGAGGCGAGAATTACTCTCCGGGGCCGTCGGACCGATCCGCGATGCCCTGTTTACCGCTGGTTGCGCCTGCTGGCCATGCTCGATAATGATCTGGAGGGATATTTTATGAAAGGTAAAATTGCATATATAATTCTGCTTACAGTCCTACCCTTCAGTACGGGCTGGGGCTACGCAATTGTCGACAACTCTGTCACCCGGGATACTCTTTCCATTCCTTTCACGGTTCTGGATTCTGCCGGGAATGCCATTGATCTGGTCAATGGTGACTCCGTTTATATCGTCGTCTTCTATCCCGGCGGCGGTGTTGCCTTCAAAGATTCGATGGCATACAATGATGCCAGTATCAAAAGTTATGATTGGGAGGATTTCGACGGTGGGCAGAATTATGTCTATACCGAAAAGGTGTCGACCCTGGACGGTTCCAGTCCAGTTATGGGGGTCTATGGCTATGTCCTGACCGTCGATGACAATACCTCCGCTGATCTAACCTCGACCTACACGGGGACTTTTCAAGTGGTAAATTCCACCCTCGAAAGCTCACTCGATTCGGCCAGTTATGCGCGTAAAGCCATGGATAGCCTGCATCTAATAATAGACTCGCTGACGGCCGTTTTGGACAGTCTGCAGAGCCAGGACGATTGGGTCGGGAACCTGAGGTATTCCGCGCCAGATTCGGTTCTGCGACTGCGGGGATTGCATTTGAAAGGTACGATAAGTGGAGACACAGCGCTGGTTGCACAGGGTTACGGAACAGCTCCGGGGGCGATGATTCGAAGCGGCCTTGACGGGGGAATGGGAGTGCAGGTTGTCGGCTACGGGAATTACCCGGGAATGCGGGTTGAGTGCGACGGCGCCTTCGGAACCGGCAGAGGATTGGAAATCATGGGTGGGGGCGACGGTGGTGATGGCCTTTATCTTCTTTCAGAGAAAGCGGATGGAATAAAAATCGCGGCGCTTGACGGCCGTGACGTCCTGGCAACCTTTGATTCCGCTAATTTTTCGGATTTGACCTTCCTGCCACGCCTGTTCAGCGAATCATATTTTGATTCGGCTCAGGGTTCTGCCTCTGGCCTCGCCGCCGGTGATATCTGGAGTTATTCCAGCCGCGAGATTACCGGAGGCTGGGTCGACTCCAATAAGAACGAGCAAGGCGGTTCCGGCGATTCAACCTCGATCGCACGCTGGATATGGAATACTCCCCAGGGTAACCATGTCGTTTCCGGGACCTTTGGTGATTATCTTGATACTGAAGTGTCCCGGGTCAGTGCCGGGACGGGGCTTTACTCCCGCACCGTGACGGTTGTGGACTCCAGCGTCGACCAGGTGATCCCGGGAGTCAGGATTTCGGTGCGAACCCTGGATCAGTCTTCGCTTATTGCCTTCGATATCGGGGATGCCCAGGGGATAAGCACCTTCAACCTTGATTCCGGCGCGGCCCTTCTGGTTCCATTCGCCCCCGGCTATCTGTTTGACAGCTTTGACACCATATTTATTGGCGGGGCCGGAACCGATACCGTCTATGGCTGTAGCTTTGACCCCGGGATGCCTGAGAATCCGCTGTTGTGCCGTGTTTTCGGCTTTCTACTTGATTTCATGGGTCAGCCCGAAGTCGATGCAGTCATTTCCGCCCGCCTGCCGGGCGGAGTCATCCGGTACTCAAGCGGGATCATATCTCCGTTCGAAAAGGAAACCACTACCGACAGCGCCGGATATTTTAGCCTTGATCTACTGCCAAATTCGTGCCTGACTCCGGACACCAGCAAGTATGAGATAACCATTACACTCAACAACGGCACCGTCCTGCGCGATCGGTTCATTGTCCCGGAGCAGAGTTACTGGCAGTTGACCTGGTAACGGAGAAAAGAACACGATGATAATAACAGTCATATCAGTTTTGGGTTCCGTCGGCGGCTTTCTGGTCGACAACCTGGTTGGTCTGGCCGGCGGCTTTGCCGCCGGAATTATGGCCCTTCTGATCGCCATCACGAGAAAATATGTGCTCCCGCTTCTCAATATCGAGAGGCGTCGTCGCTATGCCAGCTACATTGCGGTGATTGCCGATGATGTTACTGATGATCTTATTCAGCGCTACCCGGACCGCGTCTGGCTGCAGTACCTCGATGAAGCGGTCGACAGGATCATTGAAATTTGCCGGGTGGATACCGAAGTTGCCCGGCGGGCCGCCAACGCATCACTGGCGCGCAAATAAAAAGGAGCCACGTCCCTGTGGCTCCTTCGCAAAGACGGAAAAGATACTCAATAGCACGGTTGTGGTGCAGTACCGTAAATAAACTTGATGACATAGAGGACATCACTGATGTCGATAAATGTATCGCAGTTGGCATCGGCTCGTCCTGCCCCGCCTGACGGGGGCTCTCCGCCTTTGAATATGAATTCGATCAGATACAATGCATCTCCCAGATTTACGAGACCGTCACCGTTGTAATCACCGTTTTCCAGCACACAGTCATACCGGACCAGAGTCGTCCGGGTGCCCGTATTGCCGGTTGCGTCGGTCGCGGTTGCGACAACGAAATACAGGGAATCCTGCATCAGGTCGCCGTCCCATTCCCGGGACCACCCGTCCCCGCCGTCATTGTCAATGCCGATTAAATCGCGGGTGACACTGAGGGCGTATCCTTTAAGGGTAAAAATCATGTCAAGGTCATGCCAGCTGTTATTGTAATAGACCTGGGCGCCATCGCCGCTGTTTCGCACAAAAGTGCTCAGCAATTGACCGCTGATCGGATCGGAAATCGCAATGTCATATTGATCGGCGGCGTCTCCCGTCCCGGAGACGCCGGCCGCCACCAGGTACAAACCGGGTATTCCGGAGAGCGCGAGGATTACGCATAACTCCTGCTCCTGAAAGAGCGCGCGGAATTGCCGGTAGTCAGGCCGGCGGTGAATGCCCAGTCTTAATTCATTTCCGTGAGCGAGAATGTATTGGTTCAATCCCAGATAAAACTGCTCATCGTACGTGCCGCCGTTTTCGCGGGTCAGCATAACAGCCGCCAGGCGTTCGACCACGGTATCCAGCGGAAGCACGGTTGTCCCCTCGCTCATGCAATAGCTGTAACCTCGATCGTACCAGTATTTGATACCTATGGCACCGGCCACCGGGCCGCAGAAATTGGCACCGTCAGCACCAAAGACGGACTGGCTGAATGTCGCCACTCCCGGCTGGTAGTTCATGGCAGCGGTTTTATTCTCAAATTTGATTTGGGTAATATTTTCGTCATCGGAGGTTACGGCAAGAAGATGTTGCGGGCAGATCGGCCCAAGAAACGGGGTGCCGTCAAAAGTGAGCTCCGGGGGCGTCGGGTCAACCAGCACCGGGAGTGAGTCAGAATCGGACCGGTTCAAGGTGTCGAAGACGGTTGCTTTCAACCAGTATGTTCCCTCGATCAGATCGGCATAATTCCATGTCAGGCTGAACCCGGTGCCGCTGCCAGAGGGATCGACGCCGTTCCGGACGGGCCGCGAAGCATCATAATCGTAGCCGATCTGCGTCCATCCGCCGGCACCGCGATAGTCAAAAATAACGTAGTCAATTATGGAACTGCCGGAGATCTCTGCGCCCCAGACAATCACATCGCCCGGCACCAGCGTATTGCCCCCCGGGGCCAGCAGGGTTATTGCAGGTTCCGGTTCGGCGGCCCCGCCACCCGCAGTCCCGGCCGAATATAGCACCATGCGACCCGGGAAATTGAAATAATCGTTGTTGGTGACATCAACATAACCCAGCTGGTCGTCCCAGATATTATATCCGGTGCACAAGACCGGAATATTATCGGTTACAAGGTCGACTTTGGTAAGTATGTCCAGGTAATCGAGATAGAAGCCGACGAAGTACGGTTCGTTGATCGTTACCGCTGAATCAAGCGGTACCGAAAGCAGGTAGAGGTTGGAATCAGGTACCTGGTATGCATATGACTGCGATATGGATAATAACTCGCCGGGAAAAGGACAGGAAGGTTGCGTCAGGTCAACCGATTCAACATCGACCGAAACATTCAGAATGCAGGGCTGGTGAATATGAAGGACAATGAGCACCTCTTCAACGCTGAACGGATATGCATTTGGGCACGAAAGGCCCGGATCCTGATACGATTTATACAGCTCCCCTCCAGTAACCCAGTTCTGAATATAATAGCTCAGATTGACATGATGCCCGACGGTACAAGTGTCGCCGCTGGCCAATCGGGGATATGTGTTCAGGGGATGGGGAGCGGGAATTTCGGCAGGTTGAACAACGGTCGCGGTCTTTTTTGTTTCGGTGCCCCATGTCGAGATGGCAAGGATTAAACATATAAAGAAAAGCACGGACTTCCCGGGGATCATTTATGTCTCCTTACGGCAAAAAAATTATCCCTTTCTCTTGATATCGAGCGTATTATTGATAACTTAATGTGCGCCATCGCAACGGAGACGATATGTCGTCTTTTTTGCGGCAGGTGTGCAAAAAACAAACATATCGGGGATGACACAAACAAACTCGCATAACGCCTCCAGGCCGGAATGGCTGAAGGTTCGCGTCTGCGGCAGTCCCGAATATCTTGAGGTGCAGTCTCTGCTCAAGCAGCACGATCTGCATACCGTCTGCCAGGAAGCCAACTGCCCCAACCGTGCCGAATGCTTCTCTAAGGGAACCGCGACGTTTCTGATTATGGGCCCGAATTGCACCCGTAACTGCCGGTTCTGTAATGTCGCTCACGGCGCTACCGCAGAGCCGGACGCCGCCGAGCCGGCGCATATCGCCAGGACGGTGGCACTGCTGGGAATTAAGCACGCTGTAATTACTTCGGTAACCCGCGACGATTTGCCGGATGGCGGCGCCGGCCATTTCGTGCGCGTCGTGAAGGCCATCCGCGGCCTTGAACGGGGAGTGACCGTTGAAGTGCTGACGCCGGATTTTCAGGGTGACCCCGAAGCGCTCCGCAAAGTCCTGGCTGTCGCTCCCGAAGTCTTTAATCACAATGTCGAAACCGTCCCTCGCCTGTACCCGAAAGTCCGGCCGGCAGCCAATTACAGGCGATCCTTAAAAATCCTCGGAATGGCCGCGGATCATGGCGACCTGCTGGTGAAATCCGGGATTATGGTCGGGCTTGGGGAGAGCGCTGAGGAACTCCGGCTGGTTTTCCGGGATCTTAAGGTCTCCGGGGTCACCTTATTAACTGTCGGGCAATATCTACCCCCCTCCGCGCGGCATTATCCTGTCGCAAGGTATTATCACCCCGACGAGTTCAACCTGCTTGCCAGGCAGGCCCGGGAGGCAGGTATTCCCCGGGTGCTTGCCGGGCCGCTGGTACGCTCCTCCTACCATGCTGAGGAGCAGTATCATCCCGCATAGGGGAATCCCCACATATCGGGTAATTTTGATACATTCATCCCGTGATCCCTTTCAGGCCCAATATTCATACCGATATTTAAGACAGGGATAGAAATAAATTATGGTGTATTTCTCAGGGCCTCGAAGCAGCAACGGGTGAGTAAGCCATGAAAAACATTGTCGTCATTGATGATGAAGTCTACATCTGCAATATCATTATAGAAACACTTGACTGTTTCAGCGACTTCAAGGTGCACAGGTTTACCAATCCTGTCAGGGCCGCTGAGTTCATTTCACAAAATGACGTCGACCTGGTTCTAACCGACCTGGTTATGGGCAGCCACTCCGGCGTGGAGATTCTGGAAACCACGCTGGCAAATCATCCGGATGCGGTCGTTATCCTGATGACCGGGTATCCGACGGTCAAAACGGCAATCTCAGTTTTGAAAAAGGGTGGCTATGATTATCTGATCAAGCCCTTTAAGCTTGAGGATTTGAAATCCACCATTGTGCGTGGTCTCGAGCATCAGCGTCTGAAACGGGAAAATGTTGAGCTGCGCAGCCAGATCAAACTGATGAAGGTGGCAGATGCCATGGCCGAGGGCATGCAGCTTCAGCCGCTACTGAACCTGATCACCGAGGCGGCCGTTAAAGAGCTGCCGGCTGTGGCAGCCTCCATTATTCTGTTTGACAGGAAGACTGGAGTGCAACAGCTCGCTTCCATATGCGGAAAACGCGAAGAGGCCGATGTCGACCGGTTTCTCCAGGGAGAAAATCCTCACTGCGCGACGGTCATAGAAACCATGCAGCCGTATTACGGCGATCAGGAAGTGACGCACAATGCCGAGTTATACCTCCGATCATTAGTTTCATTTCCCCTGATATCCAAGAAGGTTCTACTGGGTCTGTTGAATATTGTCTATGACGACCGCTTCACCCATATCGCCACGGGGCAGACAAGACTGGTGTCGCTGTTGGCATCGAAGGCGGCCTCGGCAATTGAATCAAGCATTCTTAAACGGGATCTGGAGCGGTCATACATGCAGACGATTGCGGCGCTGGCCAATGCGATTGAAGCCCGTGATCGATACACCGCCGGGCATACCGACCGGGTCTTTCATCTGGCAACGATTTTGGCGCGCAAACTCGGCTGGAACGAAGATATGATGAAGCTGCTTCGCAATGGCTGCCTGCTGCATGATATCGGCAAAATCGGGATCCCGGACAGCGTCCTCAATAAGCCGGGAATTCTGACCGACGAAGAGCGCAATATCATGCAACGGCATCCCGAATTGGGTGCAAAGATACTGGGCGGCGTGCCGTTCTTTAAGCCGATTATTCCGTTCATTCTGACTCATCACGAGCGCTACGACGGTACCGGATACCCGCAGCGGCTTGTCGGGGAGGAGATTCCCGTGGAAGGGCGTCTGCTGGCCGTCGCCGATACCTTTGACGCGATCACTTCCGATCGGCCGTACCGGCTGGGAAGATCTCCTGAGATGGCAGTTGAAGAACTGGCAAAAAACAAAGGCTCCCAGTTTGATCCGGTCATGGTGGATTTATTTATCGAAGCCTTCGAGGAAGGCCTGATTACTTCCGATTTTCTCGAGGAGCCGGTGGTGGATGCGACTCTGATCGTTACATCTTAAACGGCACCGGCACGAAACTGATCACAAAGATTATCAGGGCTGCGATTCCCATGAGCCGCGCGGCCAAAGATGGTACCCGGGCGTCATTGATGGTTGGAGGATGCCTCATCCCGAACAGAAACACCAGCACTCCGAAAAGCCACCATCCGGGCCACCAGAATCCCAGCACGATCATCGCGGCAAAAAACAGTCTGCTGAGCCGGTGCTGATGTCGACCGATCAGGCCGTATACGATATGCCCCCCGTCAAGCTGCCCGAGCGGGAGGAGGTTGATCATTGTAATCAGCAGGCCGACCCAGCCGGCGAACGCGGCCGGTGACAAAACGTAGTCATACCCTTCCGGTATAGGGCCGACAAACAGCCAGGTCAAAAGTCGTATCAGCAGCGAATCCCCCAGCGTCAGGCCGGCACCGCTTTCGGTAAGGATGACCTCGGTTTGCTGCAAACCGAGCGAGAGCGCAATCACCGAGATAATAAAACCGGCCAGCGGCCCGGCGGCGCCGACTTCGATTAAATCCCGGCGGTTGGCGAACGGAGAGCGGGATTTGATGATGGCGCCGAAGGTCCCTACGATATTGGGAGCGGGAATAAAATACGGCAGCGACATCAGCACCCCGCGCCTTCTGCCCGCCAGGTAATGACCAAACTCGTGGAAGAGTAAAATCGCCATCAGCGCAACCGTGAACTCCAGGCGCTCTGCCGCCGCACCCGGCAGCCGGAAATAGCTGAAGTCAAGGCTGAGCAGAACCGGAGCAAAAAACATCGTGAGCAGGGTCGCGAAAAAGAGGATGATGTTGAGTCTCGGTATTCGCCGTGCCAGCGGCAGTTCCTTCACGCTGATCAGCATTCCATGCACGTCTTCCTTGAATCGGCCTTCAAAGCCGGCCGAATCAAGGCGTTTGCGAACCGTGGCAACTGCCTGC
Source organism: Candidatus Zixiibacteriota bacterium (assembly GCA_020343475.1). Classification (GTDB taxonomy): domain Bacteria; phylum Zixibacteria; class MSB-5A5; order GN15; family PGXB01; genus JAFGAL01. Next base: position 1,673,148 of record CP070796.1, on the reverse strand, counting down.
TCCGGGTCGCGGTAGGGCCGGGCCCGAAAAATAAGCCGGCCGTTATGGTGATAGATGGCCGACACCTCGAACTGGTCGGCGATCTGGTAATAAACCGACTTGGACATCTGTTCCGGATTTTTCATCTCGTGTCCGCACTGCCGGCGTCGTCGCATTTCGCGGCCGCCGTTTCAGTATTAAACGCTATATAAACCGCATTGGTTCATTTATGTCAATGGTATTGTTGCCGGCCTGATTCCGCAGATAAAAAAAGGAGCAAGGCGTTAACCTTACTCCTTTTGTATCAACAGATGACTGCTTACAGTGTCCAGTCACCGAGCGGATCGGGACCGCCAGAGAAGTAATAGGCGATCAGGTAATCGACATCGAGACCGTCGATTGTGCCGTCAGCATTGACGTCGCCGAGGTGCTCGAATGGGTAGGGTCCGTTTCCGCCGCCGATGTAATTGGCCAGGAAGATAATATCCACCAGGTCAATCACACCGTCATCATTGACATCACCACGGTCAAAACCGCACCACCTGTTTGCAGACGTGGCAATATCGAAGTATTCGGACGCATCAGATCCGTCGACCACTCCATCGACTTTACCGAAGTTGGCGAAGCAGATGATGGTCGAATCCGATGCAGTAAGCGGGAATTTACCGAAAGCAATGAAGGCGTCGCGGTCGTTTGGATCCGGATTACACGGTATTGTGCTAGCGTGATGAATGAGCTGGAACTTATCGTTGGACATAAAGTGCCAGAGTGAATCGAACCAGATGTCCGAATCGTTCCACGCAGCCTGAATGGCAGCCAGCGTTCGGGCGTTGTACAACGGTTCATAACCGCCTCCGAACGGAATCTTCACCATCCCGAAGCCACGGTCAGGAGTAGCGCAGTCGTAGCAGAAGGCAAGTGAATGCGCACTATCATAGCCCATCATGTTGTAGGCGTTGCCCGGCTTAACGTCATAGTCGATGAAGGCTCCGGCATGCATATTCGGGTGTTCCGCGCCGTAGCGGCTGAATAAGGCATAGCGGAAAAGGACGAAGTTGGACAACCTTGGAACGTCGTAAACACCGATGGCCTTCGCGCAGGCCTTGAGGCCCAGAGACAGGGTGTCATCGTAGGGCGGCGGGAAGCCGTTGTCTTTTTCGTATTCCCAGTTCCACTTCGCAGGATCCTGGCTCAGGGAATCGAAGTAGTTCGGTATCGAATCGACAAACGAGTAGGTAACCACCTCACCATATACCGGATCGTAGCTGGCGCCCTGATCGGTGGAGATGTATCCGAGCAGAGCGTTAATCTCATGCTCCATCTCGCAGTCATCAGGATCGTCGCACTGGGTATCACCCAACAGACCACGGAATTCGTAAGGGTCACCATGCCAGTTATCACTGTGGAAAGCCACCCGACGTTTGGAAACACCTATCACCACGCCAGCTTGCCAGAAGCTGCCGCCGTCACCGTCAACTTGCAGGCTGAGTTCATCGCCGTCGCCGAGCTTACCGGAGTTCCATATACGGGCAATATTCGGATTACCACCGGCAACATCACCAAACTCCATGTCAATCGTAGCATACAGACAGCCACCCTGGACTGCCAGCTTGACTACCGGAATTTGATAATCACCGGGATCATCCATATAGGCATAATTCAGGAAGTAATCCGGGTCGTCGGTATCAATGTAGGCATAGAACTCGTGCAGACCTCTGGTAACCGAGGTAGCGTCAACATTGATGACGATGTCCACCGGCGGAGAACCGGGATTGATAACCGTCCCGGGAGTCGGAGAAACAATGGAGTTGATCCAGGACGGAGGCGCGTATGTCGCAAGGCTGCGGGAAAGCCGCATATCCGAAGTCGCGATATCAGACAGTTCGCTGATTGATCTGACCAGGTTGTTAGCCTCGTCGCCCATCTTGGTAAGCTCCTTCTCCATTCTCTCGACACGATCCCTGCCAATGGAATTTACTGGAACCTCCGGCCAGGTGCCGTTTTCGATATCATCAAGATAGATGTTATTGACGGTCAGCGGGGCACAACCACTATTTGAGAACATCTCCTCATAGGTTAAATTCTCACTTGAGGTCATGCCGAATTCGACCGATTGAACAGCATTATAGTCATTGATTTCAAGACGCTGACGATCACTCTGATTGGTCAGGCAGACCAGAGTCGAACGCCATGGAACCAGTACGTGGCCGTCGTCAATAACCACACCGACCCGGTGGCCTTGTGAGTAAACACCTCCACCATCGAAACGACGGTGCCAGAGCTGTTCACCGTTGTCGGCATCGAAGAAGTTAAGGTAGTTATCCCGGTTCGTGGCGATGTAGATGTCAGGAGCCCCTTCAGGTTCGCAGCTGAGGATGCCGTCCATGTACCAGTTGTGTCTGTAGCCGCCTTCATTTGCCACGAAAACGCCCGGGTTGTCAGTGGTGTTATACCACAGCTCCGCACCGCTGCTAATGGAAAAAGCCTGCGGGCCGCGGCGCTGACCGGTAGCAATCCACGGACACCAGGCAATGGTAATTACAGTGGAAGCGTCAAGTGCCGGAGCAGCGGTTCCGTTTCCGAAACCACCGGTAGCAAGATTCACCCAGTTGACAACGCCGCTGGAAGCATCGATGGCATAAATGACACCTCCGTCGGCTACCGGAGTGGTATTGTCGGCGATATCATAATATGACGGGGCGAGGATCTGATTGGATGCGGCATCATAGGAGATACCGCCGGTAAAGTACTCGCCGCCGGGGTAGTCTTTCGCCGGCACGATTGTCGCACCGGGAAGACCGCCGTTGGCGTCGTATAATGACCAGATCTGCGCTCCATTAGCGGGATCGAGAGCGATCACGTCGCCGTTTGTAACGTTGAGGTCGCGGCCAACAATGAGGATATCACCACTGGTGGTGGTGCTGACTCCTCTACCGACGTTGCCGCCGACGTTGACTGTCCAGATTTCGGCACCGGTCAGAGCGTTAACGGCATAGACATCCCCGTCATCGGACGCGTAGTACAGAACCGGGGTTCCTTCGATGTCGAGAATGACCGTAATACCAAAGCTGAAGGTATTGGTGCCGTGGACAAAGAAGCCGCGGGACCAGACCGTGTCACCGGTGGCAATGTCGAACGCCGACATGGCCCGCGAGCCGCCGCCACTGACATAAACGTACGTCTTGAAGACACCGTAGTCGTCGAAGTTGTACACGGTGGGTGTCACAAGCAGGCCGGAGGCAAGAACAAAGCCGCCCCAATCACCGGCATACTTTGTCCACATGATATTACCGGTGTTGATGTCCAGCGCCGCTATACGGTCGAGCCAGACGCCCACAATGGTGTCTTTCCAAATAACCGGCGAGCAATATGCCATTACCTGACCGAGATCCTGTTCCCAGTCCTTGGTTAAATCGCACTGCGCATCGCCAATGCTATTGCCGGTGTGGTTGGTGCGGGAGAAGTTCAGCGCGTAGGTCGGCCAATCTTCACCTGGCACACAGGCAAATTCGGGAAATGGGACGCAGCAGACGTCAATATTCATGAGGAAGTTACAGTCGTGGGCCCAGTCATCGATCATATAGCCGAAGAAACCGACCCAGTTCTCACAGGAGCGCATCAGCGGGTTGGAATCCCATGCGTCCGCAAGCACCCTAATACCCTGGAGGGTGTCGGTCGCAAAGGACTCAATACCGCACCAGACATCGGTGTCAAAGCGGATATTCTGGTCGTGGAAGCTCCGGTAGTTCCAGGCGTAATAGCCCGGGACCGCGAAGTAATCGCCCGGAGCTGTCAGGTCGATGGAACCCAGCAGGGTCCCCGGCAGATCATTGCCGCCGTCGATGTCGAACACCTGCAACTGAGAGTTCTGACTGTAGTGGTCCCACGGCGGGCCAGCATGTGAGCCCGGCCAGTAGAGCGCATACCAGAAATTCTCAAGACGGCAACCTTCGCCGAACGGGGTGAACTTCACGTAGTAGCCGATATCACCATACCGGTCAGGAGCGTAGAACGCTATCGCCGGACTGCCGTAGTAATTAATATTCCGGCAATCGGCGAATTCGTCCCGGCACAGGTCGGCATATATCCAGAAGTTCACGTCGACACCCCAGTCGTTGAGTATCGTGCCCCAGGTGTCGATATACAGTTCGGAGCTGCGACCGGTTCCGCACGAACCATCATCGGAGATTCCTGCAAGGACACCACCGGTGACGTCGTTGGTCGACCACCCCACATGGAAGTCGCCCGGGGGCAGAACGATATTAAGGGCCGAAACGTCGACATGGTTGTAAGCTGGGTAGTAGACTATACTGGCGTACGGAATCGTGGTCGAATAGATCACGTTACTTAAATCCGGGAAACCAGCGCCGTCATCACCCCAGACAAAAATGTCAAGATCCGGGTCACCGATCGGCTCAAAGGTGCCAGGAGCGTTGTACATGCAAACGCCGACAGCCATCAGGGTTTCCGGACCGGACGCGGTGAACCTCATGTTGAAGAAGTCGTCACCGTAGGGATCCGGCTGCGGCCAGTAGTAGTATGCATTACAGTCATAATCCTGGCGGTAGCAATCGGTAAACGGAATTCTGGCGCAGCACACATCCGCTCCGAACAGGAAGGCATAGTCACCAGTCCAGGCATACCAGCCGCCCCACAGGGCAAAACAATGACGACCTGTTGCCGACGAGCCGTCGTCAGACAGAAACGCCAAAACGTCGCCGGGATCTGATTGACTAACCGCGCAGCCGATCCAGAACTCCTCGCCGTCAACGTAGATAAACGGGCCTCCGCCGTTGAGCGTAGAGAAGTCGGCACATACGTAGCCCATACTGCCGGCAGGCGGAAGCTGAGCAAACGGAACCAGTATCGAATCCACCGGATTCCGGCCCGCGTCATACAGCAGAACCCACATCGAGGGGGTTCCCACTATTGCCGTGCCATATACGCCGATACAGACCGTCAGGAGTGTGCAGGTGTATCCCGGCTCCGGAGATATCCGCATCAAATAGTTCTCAATGGGATAATCCGGGTCTGGAAGCGTCCAGTAGTAGTACGCCATACCGCCGGAGTAGTCGATAAAGTCGCAGAAGGCATCGGGAGGAAGAACCGTAGTCGGAGTCGCAAGCAGTTTCCCACTGATCGGCCTGTCGAAAGCCTCGATCTGTGAGCCAACCATCTTCAGGTCATGCAGCTTGGGAGCGTTCGGATTGAAGGTTTCGTATTTCAGCGGATAGTCAGGAGTCGGTTGCTTGGGGGCATCGGAACTAAATGCCGCACTACCCAAGGTTAACAACAACCCAAAAGTAAGTACCGCAATTGTCAGCTTTTTGTTAAGCAACATTTATTTCCTCCTTAAAATTAGGAACTATGATACACTTGTTAACTGAAGCCTGAAAAGATGCCAAACCAAGAAGATATAATATTGTCGGCAGAATTTGAGAATTCTTTGCCCACATATTATGATCAAACCCGGTCATGCGGCGCCTTTTCATAACTCACCTCTGTCCAGGGAAATGTGAGTATATGCTCTGGTTAACAGGTTCATAATTATTCCTATTGGAGTAAGGAATTAAATTACAACTGATAAGTTGAAAATTCAACTCCGAAATGTTGTGTTGTTTTACTTTCATAAGCTTCTGAACTCTTATTAAAAGCCTTATTGGCTAATATATGTTCACCTCCTGAAATTCATAAAAAGTTACGTTTTCGTACTGTCATATGAAGAAATGAGGCGAAATTTGATCCGGACGGCGAAGGAAACTTTGCGGCGCAAACGCAGCCATATATCAAATAACGACCGGTTAGCAATAAAGGTAGGAATGCGAAAGCAAAGAACCCCGACAATCAGGGTCTAATTCCTTTAGCAGTCGGATGCCTGGTAAGAAGCAATCTGTCGATTAAGTTATCACCGCTTTAAATAATGTGGCTCTCTTCACGGTGAAAACTCAACGTAAGTCAAGTTGCATTATCAAGATGCTAAACTCAAAGAATTTAAAACTGCAGTAAATCGGGAAGTCTTGCGCAGATGCTACACATTCACACGCTCAATAGTAAAAATACGCCTAAACGCTTAATTGTCAAGCGAAAAATGGAAAAAATTACCTGTTGTGGCGGATTTTTCGGCACGCGTCCGACGAAGGTTAATCCCTTGACCTGCAACCTCTTAGACCTGATTCACGCCTGGAGGCCGGCGTTAAATGAATGTCGGGCGGAAAAGCCCCCCGTGAAAATGCCGGACGATCCGATAGTGGATTTGCATTTATTTAATGATTTTGTTCCCGAGTGTGTTCAATAATTGACCCAATTACTTAAAAATGTTATGTTTGGCAATAAACATGTGCCTTTCTTCCTGGAGCGACTATGCCGGAGTTTCGCCAAAATCTCGCTACCAAAGAATGGATTATTCTGGCCCCCGAACGCGGAAAGCGTCCTTCGGATATGATACAAAACCGGGCGTCCTTGTCGGCGTACCCTCAGTTTCAGGATGACTGTCCCTTCTGCCCGGGCAACGAAGGTCAGACCGAGGAACCGGTGCTGACCTGCCAGCGGGACGGTGATTGGCAGGTGCGGGTCGTGCCCAATAAGTATGCCGCCTTGCAGCCGCATCTGGCAACGACCCGAACGTGGGTCGGAACCTTTCTTGCGGCGAAGGGTTTTGGAATTGCCGAGGTGGTGGTTGAGCATCCCCGGCACAACACCACTCCGGCACTCATGGAGCTGGAGGAGGTCGCCAATATGCTGCGGGCCTACCGGCAGCGTCAGGTCGAAATCAGCAAAAATGAAAAAATCAACCTGGTGACGATTTTCCGGAACCACGGCGTCCAGGCGGGGACTTCCCTGGTGCATCCACATTCGCAGATTATTGCCACTCCCATCGTTCCACCCCACGTGCGCTTTCCGATGGAACAGGCGGTGATGCACTATGACAAATACGGGACCTGCGTCTATTGCGACATGGTGGGCGAAGAACTCCGCCAGGGGGAGCGGATTTTGGTTGAATCGGACAATTTTATCGCCGTCTGCCCCTTCGCCGCTCGTTCGCCCTTTGAATGCCGGATTTATCCCAAGAAACACCAGGCCAGCTTTACCTTGCTGAACGACAATGAGGAGATTGTCGAGCTGGCCTGGGTGTTGCGCGAAATCCTGGGCAAATTATACCACGGCCTGGGCAATCCGGATTATAACTATGTAATCAGATCCTCGCCGATCGGCGACGAGGATACGCGGCATCTTCACTGGTATATTGTAATCATTCCCAAAATCACCATCCCGGCCGGCTTTGAAATCGGGTCAGGCATATATATCAACACCCTGGCGCCGGAGGAGGCCGCCCGATTTCTGCGGGATATAAAGGCCGAAAGGTAACCACATTTTCATATCAGGATTTCCAGAAAATCCAGGAAAGCCTGACCAGGCGGGAATTCTGTTCAGGATCCGGACAATCATAACCTCGGAAGTCGTCTTTTCCCGTATCCAAATTATCTTTGACAGTTGTTTGGACAGGCTGTATATTGCGCTCCTTATTCCTGCCTGTATTCGGAATGAAAGATGGGTTCACGGATGAATTTGGCATTCGGGGCAGGATTCTTCGAAAACGCCAACCAAATGATCGGGAATGATCAACGGCATTGGAACCCGGGGAAGGCAGGAAAGCAGAAATTGCGGCAAGCGCCGAACAGGCCTGCGCGAGGAGCAGTCAATGCCGAAGCTAAGCACATCTCGAAAAGCAAAAATCGCCGCACGAACGGTTAGAAATATAGTAACGGGAAAACCGATCACGGTTTCTTACGAGGTCACTTACAGCTGCAACGCCAACTGCGAGCATTGCGATCTCGGGGGGTATATCCGGGGGGAGCCCAAGAGCCCGCCCGAAGCGTTTGCCCGCTGGATTACCGAACTGCGGCCGGTCGTGGCCCAGATTTCCGGCGGAGAACCGCTGATCCGCAAAGACCTGGTTGATATCATACGCGCCATGCGGGCCCGCGATCCGCTTCCGGTTTTCGTGCTCACAACCAATGTCACCATCCTCAATGAGAAGCGGTATCATATGTACCGCGAGGCGGGCGTTGATCAATGGTCATTTTCGCTGGATTACCCGGATGAGCGGCACAATGAGTATCGCCACCTGCATAAAAACTTCGAGCATATTCGCGACCTTTGCCGGAAGCTGTCAAAATACGACAACGACGACATTGTCCTGGCCTGCGTGGTGCAGCGTGACAACATGCACGACCTGCCCCGAATGGCCGAGCTGGCCAGCGAATGGGGCGTGGCAGTGAATTTCAGCACCTATAACGCCCTGCGGACCGGCAAAGATTATTACATGGTCAGTTCTGAAGAGGATCTGGCGACCCTGACAAATATCGTCGACCGGCTGGTTGAGATGCAAAAGGACGGCTACCCGATTCTGACCTCGGAATGGACCATGCGCCAGATGATACACTTTTTCCGCACCGGCCGGCAGCCGGACTGCCAGGCCGGGAAACGTTTTATGATTGTCGGGCCGACCGCACAGTTGACTCCCTGTGGGATGGTCCGCGACACTTTTGATTCCCCGAAGGAACTGGTCAACGCATTCTCGGCGAACAACCGCTGCGAGCAGTGTTTCACCGCAATCCGGGCCAATTCCGAAAAATCCCTCTACCGGCTTATGGTCGATGCCCTGCAGGTCGTCAGGCATTGATCGAACTCCGACAGATTTGATCCCGGCGTGAGACCGAAAAAACCACCACCGCTTCAAAGCAGGGTTCTTTTCAGAGGAATTGTATATCTGGTATGATTTTCGTCACGGAGTTCAATTGTCATTGATTTCTCGAAAACCTGCCCGACCCCGCTTTCGGTGAGGCGAACCACTCCCCCGGCCGACCTGCCGGGCCGGATGAACGCCGGCAGGCTGAGCGCAACCAGCTCCTGCGGGAACTCCACGATTTCGAGGTGAACCCACAAAGGTGAGACATTTTTGATTTCGAATACCAGGCTGTCGGTCAGAGGATTGTTAAGGTCGGACAGATCAAGCCGGAACGGCGATATTACCAGCGGATATGCGGAATCGGGGAAAAAGAGCACGTGCGAGGAAATCTCCAGGTAAAAATCGCCGTCGACAGGCTCGGCATTGGTAATGATCAGCGGATGTTTGACAATCGGGCCTTCATATCGGAAGGTATTAAACACGACTTCAATTCCGGCGCTGTCGCCGGGCGGGATAATGTCCTTGTCCAAAGGAACAGCAATACAGCCTCAGCCGGGCTGAATATCCAGAATTCGAACAGTATCGGTTCCGACCGAGTACAATTGGAAAACATGGCTGATGTTCGAAATCTGCGGAGAAAGGCCAAAATCAAAAGCATCATGCGGAATACCGAGACGCGGACCTACAGCAATCTTCGAATTCGCGCCTGTAATGCGGGTTTCGCTGCAGGCAACCAGCCCCACCAGCAAACCGAGTACTAATGCGGGCAGGACGGCCTGTTTGTTATATCCCTTCATTATTCCGCCTGCCAGCATTGCGCAATATAAAACAAAATCCCGGGAATTGCCGGTCTCCCGGCCACGTGCAATTTTATACAGCGACCGGCAAACAGCCGGCATAAGGCATTATTATCCGACCCTTAAGTCCCTGCACCCTTACAGCGATAACCAGACCGGCATAATTCGCCGCCCGGGTTCTCCGTCCTTTTTTGCGCTACGGTAATAACCGGGCGCATTATCCCAGGGGAGCAGGACACATAAAGCCGGGCCTGCCGGAATGCCGTGCGCGCACGGCATTCTCCCGGGAGCCATCTCAAAATCTGCAATCAGGACTTCAGTAATGCTAATCCAAAACGGGAGATCTGAAGCCTAACATCGGGTAAAGAAACATTGCCTCCCCTATAAAATATAATCGGAGTTTTTGGCAAATTGCTTATCGATATGACGGCGAAATCCGGTCTGCGGCAGGCACTGCTCGGCCGGAAGCCCGGAAGGGCGAAAAACCGGTCAAAAATGGAATGGTTTCTTTAGATTGTTACATGCAGCCACTGTCCTCTCCGGTAATACCAGTAGAAGGCCAGCGAAGATATAAAGGTCGCGGCTGTAATCGCCCACCAGACAGCATCCTGATTTAAATTCATTACCTGGGTGAGAATAAGAATCGAGGGGATTTCCAGCACCCAGGCATGGCCAATTGTAACCACCATCGCCGGGGTGTTCAATCCCACTCCCGTATAAACCTGCTCAAGCATGATATAGATTCCGATAAACGGAAAACCATAGGCCAGAATACGCAGCAAAGTGATACCGTGTTGTATGGTATCCGACGAGTCAAAATACAGGCGCATAATCAGGCCAGCTCCGAAAAAGATGATAATACCGCACGCCGTCATAATCCCGATTGCCACCATCAGAGCCTGGTCTGCAGTTCTTTTTGCCCGTTGTTTCTTCTTCCCGCCCAGGTTGTGCCCGATCAGGGCTGCCAGTCCAAGTCCGATTCCGACCAGGATACCGACTCCCAGCAACGAAATTTGTATCCCGACACCATAGGCGGCGACCACGGAATTGCCGAAGGTTGCAATCATCGGCATTACAATAAGGCGGGAGCCGGAAAACGACATTGATGAAATCCAGGCCGGGACTCCTATTCTGAGGATTTTATACATCGACGATAACGCCATCGGCACGGATCCTTTAAGGTGCAATCGTACATTGGTGACGCCGCAGTAGAATAGCACCAGGCCGGTCAGGAAAGCGAGAACGTAAGAGACCACCGACGCCACCGCCGCTCCCACGATACCCAGCCCGGGGAAGCCGAAGTATCCAAAAATAAAAAGAGGATCAAGCAGCATATTTAACGCCGTCGATCCCAGCATGATCCCCATGGCCATATTTGGATTGGCCACTCCCCGCATCGCCGTGTAAATCGAATAAGTACAATATGAGAATCCCATCCCAAGAAAAACCACCCGTCCGTACGATGTCCCAAGCGCAATTGCCTCGCCCCGCGCCCCGGCAAGGTACAGCATCTCAGGAACAAAGAAAAAGCCGACAATCCCTAAGCTCATACCCAGCACCCATTTCAACAGGAAGGTTTCCTTGATCGCTGTCTCGGAATGATCATACTGCTTCTCGCCATACCTTCTTGATATCACCGCGACCGACCCGGTTCCCACCAGGTGGTTGAAGGAAAAGAAAAACCACATAATATTTGAAAAAATTGTAACTGCCGCGACTGCTGTTTCTTTCTCCGGCAGACGAGCCAGCCACCACATATCAACGAGATAATAAATATGACCGGAAAGAAATCCGATCATTGAAGGTACGCCCATTTTCAGGATCGACCTGATGATCGAACCTTCGGTGTAATCAGCCGGCTTCTTCCGCGCCACCTTGGAGTTTGTTATAGCCATGGTATGAGGAATCTAATATACATCATTTCCGGCAAAATGACTTAAGATATTTCATAGGTGAATAGAATGGGGGCCGGGCAAATAGAAAGTGACAAATGGCTATCGATATCGGCCGGATTCCTTCAGAAATTGCTCCACACCTTTTCGGACAGCCATGGCAACTTTTTTCTGGAACCTTTTCGTCTTTAACAGAGCTTCCTGATCAGGCAAAATGATGAAGGCGCATTCAACAAGCACTGATGGATATTGAGTGGGGCGGTTCACTGCCAGGTTTCCGTGATAGAGGCCGTGATCCGGTAAATCAAGTCGTTTAACCAGCTCCTCCTGGATGGCGCGGGCCAGCGCGATTGAATGCGGGTGGTAATAATATGTTGAGACTCCATTATTTTCAAACGGATTGACACCATCGGGCAGGGCATTGTTGTGTATAGAAATGAAAAGATCGGCATCATTGGTCCGCGCGATTTCAGGCCGGTCATATAGCGGCAGCGGCGACATATCGTCGCGAGTCATTACGGCCACCGCACCCTTTTTCGCCAGCTCTTTTCTCAGAGCCAGCGCGATATTCAAATTGGCCTCAGCCTCGGTCAGGCCGGTCGGTCCGATCGCACCGGGATCGGGCGAATGGCCCGGGTCTATTATCACAATCTTCTCTTTCAGACTTTTAATATTTTCCGGCATTTTTTCGATCCGCCACCTCAGGGTCGACCCTTCATAAAAAGCGTCATATCCCCAGAACGGGCGGCCGAAATGCAACTTCAATTGGTATAACTCCGGCTCCACCTGTTTCCAGGTTACCAGCGAAAGATCTTTGTCGTTAAAATCATATCTGATCCAATCGGTATCCGAGATGACCCCGTAAAGAAAAATTGAAATCGTCTGAGCATCTTCTTCTTCCACCCGAAAAGGATGTTTCCGCTCCAGCGGCAGCTCGACAGTAAGATGATCCGGCGACGACATTGTGCGCACCGCCTTCAGGTATGAAATATTCGGGGGGTAACCAGAAGACATGAATTTTACCGACTCCCGTTTTACCCATCCAACTTGCGTTTGTGAGAGGCTGAGTTTTATCCAGTCGTCCTGTGCTCCGACCGCGAGCGCAGTAACACCTTCCGGCTGGAAAATTGACAAATACCCCTTCCGCGGTCCCACCCGCATTATCTGCACCGAGTCGACAAATTCCACCATGCGGGGATAAATCTCCGAATTGATCCACACATGGAAGTCACTGCTATCAATGGTCTTGTATTCATCAAACCTTAGCAATTTGAGGCAATCATAATCGATCAGGTCGGCCCGGGTAACTTTGAGATAATCGATAATATTCTGGATGCCTGGCGGCTGCAGGTGATAATAGATCCGGCTGGAATCCTGAAGGCGTTTGTCTCCGATATTCAGAAAGCCCTGATAATATCCGCGGATTTTTAGCGATTCCGGAACCGCTCCAACCCCGAAAACGGTTTCTCCCCAATATGGCTGCAGCCGCGGTAACAGCTCCGCCATCGGAATGGAATCAGCGTATCCCGGTATGGAAAAATATGCGGCGCAGCCGGGTGTGCCCTGGCACTCAACCACCAGTCGGTCACCAGCGGCCAGCAGTGCGCTCTGTGAAATGCCGGTGAGATCAACCAGGCGCAGAGAATCGTAGGCGAAGGATCGACGCGGCAATGGGGCTACCACCGGCCAGTTCAGCCGGGCGGAATCGGCATCATTAACCGCTAAAAGCTTGAAAAGGAAGTTTCCAGGCGTTAGCGGCAGGAACGCAATAAATCCGCCGTCGGGATGGACTTCGACACGTTCGCCGTTAATGGTGAGGCTGGAGCCAGGAGTCACCGATCCCAGAATAAAGGTCGAGTCAGCAGCTCCAATCGGATCAAACCTTTTGGGATAAACCACCTGAATATCCGGGGCAGCAGCATTAACCGCGGCCGCGAGAAACAACAGAATCAACACAAACTTGTCGTTAATCCTCGCCCATACCATGCGCATATTCGTCTTTCAGTTTTGGGCCTCCAATGATCGTGTCGTCAATAATAATGTTATCGTCGATATACGTGATACCAGTAGCGGTGTCGTCTTCCAGGAGCAGCGGCCCGTCGAGGTCTAAGTAATCGGCGAGCGAAGACATATAAACCGCGGGGGCTATTGCCACCGAGGATTCCACCATGCAACCCAGCATCACCTTGCAGCGATCTCTTCGGGCCCGGCGAGCGATACGAACCGCTTCAATGATTCCGCCCGATTTTGCCATCTTGATATTAATGCCGTCAACGTAATCCATAAATCGTTGATAATCCTCAAAGGTATGCAATCCCTCGTCAACAAACACGTTGACCGGTGCACGGCCCTTCAGGTGTGGCCATTCCTTTATATGTTCCACCGGCGTCGGTTGTTCAATCAGCTGGACTCTGGCACGAGCCAGATCAGATATCATCCGTTCGGCCTTTTCAAGAGCCCAGCCACCGTTGGCATCGACCCGAAAGACCTTCCCCGGGAACTTCTTCAGCACCGGAAGCAGCGCCTCATCACCGTCAAATCCCATTTTAATCTTAAGGATGGAGTAAGGCGCGGCTGCAATCTGTTCTGACATAGTGTCAGGT
>CP070796.1:1648346-1659088 GCA_020343475.1 Candidatus Zixiibacteriota bacterium | reverse complement strand
CCATCCTTGTGTGCAATGGGGATTTTCAAAACGTCGCCGATCCTGCTGCCGACGGTAAACGGTGTATCATTTCGCTCCACACGAAGATAAACGAACTTGCATGAGAATCGCAGATGATCGTTTCGCATCAAAGCTCCCGGCAGCAGCCCGGATTCAACCAGAACCTGGAATCCGTTGCAGATACCCAGAACCAACCCCCCGGAAGCGGCAAATTCCATGACCGACTGCATGATCGGGGAAAACCGCGCAATGGCCCCGGAGCGGAGGTAGTCTCCATATGAAAACCCGCCCGGAAGGATCACCACATCGGCGTTCCGCAAATTGGGCGACTGGTGCCAGAGGAATTCCACCTTTTCTCCAATAAGTTTCGCTGCGGCGTAGGCGTCATAGTCGCAGTTGGAGCCGGGAAACGTGACGATCCCGAATTTCATCATTCATACTCAACGCTGAAATCTTCAATTACTGGATTCGCAAGCAACCTGCGGCAAATTTCATCAACCTTGGTACCGACTTTGCCGTTATCGCCGGACAGCTCCAGTTCAAAAAAGCGTCCCGACCGCACCGAGTCAACGATGTCATATCCCATGTTAAGAATTGCCCGTTGAATGGTGATACCCTGAGGATCAAGAACGCCGTCCTTTAGACGAATATGAACAGTCGCTTTTTTATTGCTCATCAGTATTCTCCGTTAGAATACGGTTTCCGGTCTGCCGCCGGCGCACCAGCCCCATTCCCAGGTAGAAGAACCTGTACGCCTCGCGGACAAGGCCAATTATAATATATGCCGCCATGATAGGAAACAAGAAAAGTCTCGGCCGGAACAGGACAAAGGCTGCGCCGATCAGAGCAAATAGCAGTTTGATGCGGTTTCTTCGAGTATTGAAGCGGTCCGGCATGGTATCGTATTCCACCTGCGAAACCATCAGTGCCGCGAAAAGAATGATCATGGTTACCAGATACTGCGTATATTCAAGGCCGTCCCAGAGATGATAGCTGAAAATGACATACGCCACCAGCGTCAGCGCCGCCATGGGTACCGGCAATCCGAGAAATTCCTTTTTCTCGTCGGTATCGGCCAGCAGATTAAAGCGGGCCAGACGATAACTGGACGCCATGATATACACAATGCCGATCACCCAGCCCCATTTGCCCATGTCGTGAAGCTTCAGCGTGTAGACAATAAAAGCCGGCGCCACCCCGAACGAGAGAAAATCGGCCAGGGAGTCAAGTTCGATACCGATACCTGACGCCGACCCCGAAAGCCTGGCAACCTTACCGTCAAGCAGGTCGAGAAAACCGGCCAGAACCACCAGCCAGCAGGCGTTAGTAACCTCAACATCATATGCCGACAGGAGCGCCAGAAAACCGCACACGGCATTCCCCATGGTGAAAGTACCGGGGAATATTCCTTTTATATTTGTTACCGGCATGATTGGATTATTTTAAAACCGGGGTCTCAATCGGTGATCCGCCCGATTAGCGAGATGCCCGCCTTAACCCGGTCTCCTTTCGTTACCAGAATTTCTACATTATCCGGCAGGAACAGCTCAGCCCGGGAACCGAAATGGATCATGCCGAAAATCTCACCCGCGGTGACCGTTTGAGCGTCTTTCAGCTCATACTCAATCCGCCGAGCCAGAATGCCCGCAATGATTTTAAAAACCATTTTGCCCGATTGAAAGGTCAAACCCACCTCGACGTTTTCATTGTCGGTCGAGGCCTTGTCCTCAAATGCCCGGAAGAACTTGCCCGGATTGTAACGGACGTAATCGACCCGGCCGTTTATCGGAATACGGTTGACATGCGCGTCAAATATGGAAAGGAAGATCGACACTTTCCTGCCTTTTCCCCCGATGAACTTGTGATCGACCTCTTCGACTGAAAGCACCCTGCCGTCGGCCGTTGACAATACAGCACCGCTATCGGCATTTGGCTGCCTTGCCGGGTTGCGGTAAAAATATGTCAGAAACGCCGTCACCACGGCAAAAAGCACGGCCAAAACAAAAAACAAACGCGAGCCTCTGAAAGCCGCCCACAGACAGCAGAGAACGGTAAGTGCAAGGCTGGTTATAATGAATTTGTGCCCGTACGAGGTGATCATTTCGCAAACGTCCTCGTGAATATCTTGTCAACATTCTTGAGATAGTAAGAAAGATCAAAACAGGCTTCGATCTCGGCTTCATCGAGATACTTTCGGATTTCCCGGTCTGCCCTGACCAGCTCGTAAAAACCGGTTCCTTCCTTATATGCTCTCATTGCGTTGCGCTGCACCATGGGATATGCCTTGTCACGGTCACCGATAGCGTCAGTCAGCTTCAGCAGCAGCCGTTGTGAAAAAACGATGCCGCCGTATATGAAGATGTTTTCCTGCATCCGCTTCGGATTGATCGAAAGGTGATCGAGCAGGTCACAGAAGATCTTGAGGGCGTAATCGACGGCAGTGGCACTATCGGGAATAATGATCCGTTCGGCCGAACTGTGTGCGATATCGCGCTCGTGCCAGAGCGGCATGTTTTCCATCGCGGTAATCGCGTAACCCCGCACCAATCGCGCCAGCCCGGCCAGACGTTCGGCCGTAATAGGATTTATCTTGTGCGGCATTGCCGACGAACCTTTTTGTCCTTTTGCGAAACCCTCCATAACCTCACCGATTTCAGTTCGGTGCAGGTTACGGATTTCGGTGCCAAATCTTTCCAGGGAGGACGCCAGAATTGCGAGGGCCCCGACATAAGCCGCGTGGCGGTCGCGCTGAATAACCTGGCTCGAGACTTTATCGACCTCCAATCCGAGATACCGGCACGCCCGCGCCTCGATTTTCGGGTCAATATTGGCGAAATTTCCGACTGCGCCGGAAATCGCACCTACCGCGGCCTCTTCGGCGGCAATTCGAAACCGTTCTCTTCCGCGCTGAAGCTCGGTATACCATACCGCGATCTTCAGCCCGAAGGTGGTCGGTTCCGCCGCTACCCCGTGGGTTCGGCCGATTATCGGGGTCATTTTATATTTCTTGGCAAGCCGCCTGATTTTGGACAGCGCGGTTACGACGCGCCTGTCGATGAGTTTTGCGGCTTTTTTCATCTGAAGCGACAGTGCGGTGTCAAGCATATCCGACGAGGTCATGCCGAAATGGATATACTTCGCATCCGGCCCGACAAACTTTTTCACCGAGGTGAGAAAGGCGATCACGTCGTGATTGGTCTTTGCCTCTTCTTTGATAATATGCTTGATATTAAAATCGGCCTTCCGGCTGATATTGCGCCAGGCCTTCTGCGGGATCAGCTTCATGTCCGCCATGGCGCGGCAGACTGCCAGCTCCACCTTCAGCCAGTGCCGGAACTTTGACGGCTCGGACCAGAGCTCGCCCATTTCAGGCAGGGTATAGCGCGGAATCATCCTTTATTCACCTTTTCCCAGTCGTCGAGGAATCTCTTCAGACCGACATCTGTCAGCGGATGTTTGATAAGCTGCGTGATGACCTTGAATGGCATCGTTGCCACATGAGCGCCCATCAGGGCGGCATCCACAGCGTGCAGCGGATTGCGAATTGAAGCGACCAGCACTTCGGTTTTGAAACCGTAATTTTCATAGATGGTAACCACCTGGCGGATGAGGTCCATCCCCACATGCGAGACGTCGTCAAGGCGCCCCACAAAGGGCGAAACGAAGGTTCCGCCGGCCTTGGCAACCATCAGCGCTTGCATCGGCGAAAAACAAAGCGTCGCGTTGGTCATGATGTCCTTTTCCGACAGCCGTTTGATCGCTTTAATGCCCTCTTTGATGCAGGGGATCTTGACCGTAATATTGCCGGCGATTTCGGCCAGATCTTCTGCTTCCCTGATCATTCCCTCGGTATCAGTAGCAACGACCTCTGCCGAGACCGGGCCCTCTACGACTTTACAGATTTCAGTTAGAAGTTTGCGGTACGGCATACTCTCCTTGGACAGCAATGAGGGATTGGTTGTGACCCCGTCCAGAATACCCAAAGCCGCTGCTTCCTTAATCTCATCCAGATTGGCGGTGTCGATAAAAAACTTCATTGTATGAATCCTCGCAGCTAATAACCCACTTCAACCAGATATAATCCTCTGGCAGGGGCAACCGATTTGACTCGGGTGTGGTCGCCCGAAGCCATAATATCCTTAAACTCACCTAAAGTCAAGCAGTCCTTCTCGCGTCCGGCCAGGGTCATGACCCCTACCAGTGACCTGACCATGGTGTGAAGAAACCGATCAGCTTTGATATCGTAGATCATTGCCGATCCTTCCGTCCTCCAGCCCGACGAAATGACTTCACAGTCATTGTATTCTTTTTGCGAACTGACCCGGCAGAAAGCTGAAAAATCGTGCCTGCCCAGAATGTCCCGGGCAATTTCCTCCATTCGCCTAATTTCAAGCCGATACGGATATTCCCAGCGATAATCGAAATAGTGTGCCGATTTCTTCAGATCGATAATATACCGGTAGTGGCGCCATTTCGCCGATCGCCGGGCGTTAAAATCATCGGGGACTTCCCGCGCGGCGGTGATCAGAATCGTCCTGGAGAGAAAGTAGTTAATTGCATCCTTATATTTCTCCACCGGCAGATGGTGATCGATATGAAAATTGGCCACCTGTCCCAGAGCATGGACCCCGGCATCGGTTCGGCCCGCCGCGTGCAGGGTCACTTTTTTCCCCGTGACCTTTTCTATCGCACCAATAATCTCTCCCTGAATTGTGGTAGCGTCCGGTTGGTACTGCCAGCCGGCGTAGGGCACGCCGTTGTACTGAATATCCAGCCTGATGTTTTTTTCGCTCAAGCTTCTTTACCCCATCAATATAAACAGTGCCATCACGACTGCGGCTGAAGCGGAAAAAAACAGCCAGTCCGTGGCAGACGAAGCGAAAATTCGGTACGAACTGCGCTCGGCCCCGCTGATATATCCCCGCGATTCAATTGCCAGCGCCAGATCGTCGGCCCGCCGGATAGCCGACTGAAAAACCGGGATAAGCAAATAGACCAATTTCCGGGCCCGGGTTATCACCCCCCCGGAGAAATCGACCCCCCGGACTATCTGGGCCTTGCGGATCATATCCATTTCTTCTGCAAGCACCGGAATCAGACGCATTGCAATAAACAGTATCAGGGCGATATCATTGACCGGAACCCGCAGTTTCTTAAGCGGTCCCAGCCAGTTTACCAGGACCTCCGCCATATCCGCCGGCATCACTGTCAGGGACAGAAAAAAAGCAATAAAAATGAAGACCAGCACCCGCAGCGAAAAACTCGCGGCCAGATACACCCCGCCTTCGGTTAGATGAAAGCCCAGAATCGTTATCAGCGGTGCGGTGTCGCGGGCTGAGAACAGCACATGATACACCGCGGTAATGGAAACCAGAATGAGAAACGGTTTCATGTTTTGCAGAATCAAACCGAATGATATGTCGGACAGCCGCATGAGCACCAGCAGCCCGGCAACCAGGATCAGATAAAAGCCGATAGCGGTGGTAAAAAGTGATGCGATCATTACGAGCACCGCGAAGAGGATTTTACCTCGGGGGTCAAGCCTGTGACCGAAGGAATCGGACGGTCGGTATTGACCAATGATAAAACGTTTTATCACCCTGACCTCACTTTCTAATGCAGTCAATCTACCGGGTAAGGCTGCGTCTGTCAATTGCTAGTTAATGCCGAAAAAAAACCGCCCGGAATACGGGCGGCAGAAATGCGAGATGCCCTGTTGGTTTTATTTAAGGAAGATCATCTTTTTCGATTCCACTTCCGGGCCGCGCTGTAGACGGTAGAAATAAACGCCGCTGGCGATTTTCCTGCCGGAGTCATCGGTACCGTCCCATTCGGCCGTATAGCGCCCGGGAGATTGCACCTGATCTACAAGAGTACGAATGTGCTGACCGAGGATGTTAAGCACCATCAACCTGGTTCTGGGTATCGTCCTGTGGCCGGTATTCTGAAGTGCGTACTCAATGGTCGTGCGCGGATTGAACGGATTTGGATAGTTCTGGCCAAGAGTGAAGCTTTTCGGGATCGGCGTGAACTCCGAACCGTCGTAGACCTCGGTGGTAAATCCGTTGAAAAATCTCAGGATTCGCGTCAGAACGGCATCGCGCTTATCGTACGCCGCATAGGAGTTGGAAACTGCCTCATACGGGAAATTGAAATAGACCAGCTTGTAACCACCGCTGAAACTGAGGGAGGAATAACCGCCGCCGAGAAAACTGAAGGTCGGCACTGCCCCGCCGACCGGCTGAATCTGGGCCGATTGCAGATAATCCTGATTGCCGTATCCGAGGTAACGGATTGTAAGGCCGTCCCCAACTGGCGACCCTTCAAAACCGGTGTGAATCAGGGCAAAATACAGACCATCATAGCGTGCGTGAAGATAGTTTTCCAGGAAGGCCGAATCCTCGGCATGTAGTTCCGCTGCAATCGTCTGCCCGCTCAAAAAGAGGTTTCCGTTATTATTCAGATAGCCCTCAATAGCCGCGACATCCGGGGGTGTTATCACATTTGAGGCCGTATCGCCGGTAAACCACACCACAATATTATAACTGCTCAGCGTATCGGTCGATGGAGTTCCTTTGACAGCACGATCCCAGACGACCGCCGGAATGCGCTGGCGATATAAATCGTCGGCATAGAGATCCTCATAGCTGCCGTCGCGGTCGGCATCGACAATAAGAACCTGGGGGCGCCCGATAATCATCTCCATCCCATGCGTAAGCTGATTTGCGTCCCCGTCGGAGGTTATCGTCACGAAGAACGAATCGAATCTGGGGGTAATGGTATCAGGCACGGTAAAGACAATTGGAAGCGAATTATTGTCGGCAACAAAGCCCTCACCGGGCAGTGTCGAAAACGTTACTGACGGCGTCAAGAATTCAATCGCGGAGTCATTACAGGTAAGCGTCACGACCGCATCAGAGGCTTCCAGCCAGTCGTTCCGAAGTTCAAAGAAAAACTTAATGGTTTCCCCTGCTTCAAAGACATCGTTAAGATTTTCATCGACAAATTGCATCGACAGGAAGGTGAAGTAAGGGCGCGACCATGTGACATCAAGATTGGCGGTCATTAGCGATCCCGGAACGGAGATGTTCCATACGGCGGTCCGGGTAGTCACGTCGCCGTACCCCCTGGTGTTCGGCGTCGTCTTGTCGTCAAATGAAGTTTTCTGCAGCAGACCGGGGAACGGATCAGCTCCGTCGCCGGCGTTATTCTGGGCATATTCCAGCTGAAAGAGACCGTCGGCCTGCTCCAGAGCAACATGATAATGGGCCGGATCATTATTGTTGCCGAATTCGTCACCGGCGAGGTCATCAACGTGGTATATGAGCAGCCCCCGGCCGGGCAAGGCGTTATCGAATCCGACCTGTTGACGATTCTCGATCAGGAAGTACTCTGTTCCCGAATAATCTCCATCTGACCATAATTTATAGATGGTCGGAACGGACTCAACCTGGGGAATTTCGACTTCAAGCATATTAGCGCCAATCTCGGTCGGTACAGCAAAGCCGAGTGCAATTTTGCACCAGGCATCAAGGTGGGCCGGCCTGAGTGACCCGCCGTTATAGTTGCCGCTGGCCATCAAAGACCATTTGCCCAATCCCAAGGATGTCCAGGTGGTGTCGGCAACATCGTATAGATCAGGAAGACCGAGGAAATGGCCATATTCGTGGCAGAAAACACCGATCGGTGAGATTGACTGCGAACTGAACGATTCCTCCGGCACGCAGGTATACCGGTTAATTATAACCCCGTCTTTGACGACCTGGTTAGGACCCAGAATCCACATGTGCGAGTGTATCTGATCATCGTTTCCCGATTCCTCATAACCCGGGCCAGCGTGCACGACAAACAATCCGTCGACATTATCGTCCGGATAACCGTCCGGACCGCTGTAATCATATAAAGAAAAATCAACAGTCGGGTCGGCGGCCGCAACCGCGTCGACCGTTAATCCCTGGGAATTCCACGGGTAGGGGCCCTTCCCGTGATCAATGCCAACGTAGTAGGCATACGTCTGCGGCATCCGGAACCAGCCATATACATCGCCGATAATAAAGAATTTTCCATACGAATTTTCCAGGAAGAATTCAGTCATGGAGCCCGTCGGATTGAAACCGCCGGTGGAAAAGAGCACTGAATCAAAATTCTCCGGGATAGCGGCGACAGGCCCGCCGGTATATGGATTGTCGATGAAATCGACCAGCAACACCAACACCCGGACAGTGTCAACGGTTTCGTCGTCAAAACCTGCCGCCAGACTTCTGCTTGTCTGGCGCCGCTGCGGGGTATCAACCCCGCGCTCTCTGGCGTCCTGCATGGCCTGGATATAACTATCCAGCTTTCCGTCCGCTTTAAGTTTCTCCCATACTTCCGGTGTAAGCGTCACTGCCGATGCAGAAGCTGATAAAAACAACAGCAGTGTCAGCAACGTTCCAAGAATCCTGCATATCCCGAAATTTTCCATCTTCCCTGACCTTTCACCATTGTATTTCATCATCCGGTAATAACCATCCGTGCGCTGCCCTTCCCGCTCACTTGAGCATCAACATCTTTCTGGCCTGTGAACCGGCTTCCGTCATCAACCGGTAAAAATATACGCCCGATGCAACCTTACGGCCCCTGTTATCGGTGCCTTCCCAGGTGACCGTATGCCTGCCGAGGCTGGCGGTTTCATCGACGAGCGTTACTACTTCCTGCCCGAGAATGTTGACGACCGACAATTTCACCGACATGCTGCGAGGAAGGGTAAAGGAGATGGTGGTTCGGGGATTGAAGGGATTCGGGTAATTCTGGTGCAATTCAAAAGTTTCAGGAAGATTGCTGAGCATCTCCTCGACCGAGGTCATAATGTTGTAGCGTTGAACTGCTTTCTGCGCTGCACCATACATCTCATCCACACCGTTTCCCGCGGCCAACGCCAGCGCCAATTCCACTGAATCTCCCGGGGCTATCAGATAGGGGCCAAAAGAGAGAATCGTCATGAAGTCAGCGGACGTTGAATCATCAATGTTGATACCTGTCATGCTAATATAATCAAATTTCTCCTGTCCCGTCAAGGTGCGCTTTCCGCCGCCATTATCAAGCGACACCAGACCGGTGGATCCCCGTAGCGGCATTATCCCCGCAACAACCGAACTTCCTGTCTGATACACCAAGCCGCTGACCGCATCCCTGGCAAGTTGGTCGGCCTGGCTGAGATCAAAGTCGGTCAGAAAGCCGAAAGACAGGTTGGAGATATACTCATTCGATTCATTGAGCAGGAAATACCGCAGAATGATATACCCATCATCGCCGGGTTCATTGTAACTTGATACAATCTGCCGGATTGAAATCGGAATCGGGATTGCCGATTCGGTGTCCACAAAAGTGGCCTCGCTACGGAAACCGCCGTCAATATCTGGATAACTGGTTGACAGAGAAACGGTTGGACTGAAATCACTCTGGTCGGCTCTGCCGATGCTATCGCGAACCGAGACAGACAGCTGTAATGGATTGCGCCCCACAATAATACCGGCCTCATACAGAAGGTTCTCCGAACCGTCAAAGGTAAAACCGCTTCCTCCGGCGGGATAGACGGAGTGCTCGCCCAGGCCGAATGGCCCGAAATCAGTAACGGTGAATTCCAGCCGCGACGTGCTATGAGTCAGAAGATTACCTTTGGGAGCCCGACCGACTGTTATCTGCGTATAGGTTGTGTCACTTCCCATGCCGAACGGGAAGGTGAGAATAAGTGTAAGGTTGATTAGTTGCCCATGGTATAGATTTTCGCCAATTTGAATTACATACGGGCTGACGTTGATGGCCTGGCTGATGTTCTGCGGAAAAATAAAGATGGCCTCGTCACTGAGAATATCAATTCCCTCAGCGGTGGTCTCGATCCGGCAAGTCAGTGAGTCGACCGCGCCGGCCGGAATCGACAGGCGCAAAAACAGGTCAATCATTTCGCCCGGATCGGCAATATCATCATCGCTAATGATGCAGTCCTCGACATAAACAGGCGGAACCGGCGGGGGAGGTAACAGGGATATCGCGACTTCGGCATCCGGGAGGCCGTGACCATAAGTATTATCTTCTCCGACCGGCCCCATGTCACGAGCGGATTGTATGATAGCGATCTTGATCTGTTCCACAGTCGCATCGGGATTGTACTGCCTCATCAGCGCTACCAGACCAGCAATATACGGAGCGGCCATAGAGGTTCCCGTCATCAGACGATAAGATCCGTCCTTGTATGAAGAATATATCGAAACACCCGGGGCGACAACTTCCGGTTTCATTTCCGTCGAAACGCATGCCGAGGGGCCACGGGCGGAGAAATCTGCGATAGTATTGGTTACATCATTAATAGCGCCGACTGCAAAGCTGTTAAGCGGGGATGTCGCGCGATCCCCGGGAATACGGAGGGAAGCAGGATCGGGCCCTTCATTCCCTGCGGAAAAGATTGCCACGACTCCGGCCGCTTCTACGTTGTCGATAGCCTGGTTGAAAGTCTGATCACACGGCGGGAAAATTGACTGCGGAATTCCCCAGCTATTGAGAATGACGTCCGGAACGTCAAAACTGGTATTGGGATCACCGTCGGGATCGACCGCCCACTGGTAGGCGCTGAGAATATCTGAGATGGTGCGGCTGAGTGTATACCCCTGGTCGATCACCGCCGCGGCAATCCACTCAGCATCGGGGGCGACACCAAAGCTGTCGGAAGGAGTACTTCCGACCATAACGCCCATGGTATGGGTTCC
>CP070796.1:1644979-1648246 GCA_020343475.1 Candidatus Zixiibacteriota bacterium | reverse complement strand
AGGATACCGTTCTGGTTGACGATAAAGGCGTCGGTCTGACGATCCAGATCCAGCGAGTAGATTTGCTGATTAAGCAGCTCCATGTCGAGAGTTGCCCGAAGGATATAAAAATTCTCTCCCTCTTTTTCGCGCTTGAAGGCAATGACGAAGTGCGGGAAATTGCGGTACCCCATAAAAACATCACTGACATATGCCCCGCGCAGATATACCTCATGGAAGGAGGCCTGATCTCTATAATTTCTTCCCTTCAATTCGTACGGCCCAACATAGTGCGATTGGTAACCGGAGGAATCGATCAGGCCAAGGTCGACAAATCCTCCGAAAGAATTTTTAAGGTTGCGGAGGGTTGCCGCCAACGCCTCATCGCTTGAGAGTTCTTCATGGGGATGTTCATTAATTATCAGCGAAAGCACCGAGCGCCGTTCCTCGATGACAAATTCGAGCGTGCGCTTGGTGTTGGATAGCATGCGGGAGATGGCAAAGCGGTTTTCCGCACGATATGCCTCCTGGTCCTGGAGGTAATTGATCGTGGTCAGAATTACCAGAGGTATCAGCGCCACCAGAGAGGTTATGACAACGGTATTCCGCCGCAATCTGCGATATCTGGGAAATCGTGCCTGGGCGATTTCAGTGGCCTGGCTGGAATCAACCAGATCCTTGCTCGACGATTTCATATCGTCCCCATATTTCTTATTGCCCCGGCAGGTGTCGCGCCCCGAGGCTTCTTGAGCTATCAGTCAACAGTGTTACCTGTCCCGGGGCCGCCATGACCCGAGGTTTTTGCTTTATTGACCCGCTGATACGCTTCCTTCATCACCTGGGCCAGAACGTCAATGCTCACCGGCTTCTGCAGATATGCAAATGCTCCCAGTTCCGTGGCCAGTGCCTTTTCCCGCTCAGAACCGTGACCGGTAAGGATGATGATTTCGACATCCGGATGCTCGCTTTTCACCCGGCGCAACACCTCAATTCCATCGATACCCGGCATCATCAGATCCAGCACCATTACATCCGGCTCATCCTTCTTCACAAAGTCGAGCGCCTGTTCACCATCGTAGACAACCGAGGATTCAAGGTTTCTCGTCTGCAATCGCTCGGAAAGCGTGTGCACGAACTCCTTTTCATCGTCTACCAGCAGGATTTTTGGCGGCACCTCAATATTACTCCATGGAATTACCGAGGCCGCACGGAATTTGGGGCCGATTCGAGTCTGCACATCCTTTACTCCGCTGACCTTCAGGGCAATCCGCCGCAGTTCGTCCTGATATTGCTTCATCCGAACAACATCCTGACTGATTGCGAGGATTACCAGGCCGTTTTCCGAGGAGACATCAACATCATGCCCGGCTTCAACCATAGCCAGGTTGACCGTTGCGGCCAGCACAAAATCCTCAGCGGCCCGCCGCGATCGTTCGGTGGTCCGAACCTGCTCGCGGACAGTATGATCACAAATGATTTTGACGGCATCCTCTGCGGGCGTGTTGTGCATTGGTATGACAACATCATACAGGCTTTCATCGTACGGCGTTTTACCAAACAGGTACCGAACCCACTCCAGCCGCTCCTGATCATCCCTATGGACGATTTTATGCGCCTCTTTCTCTGATTTGGCCCCTTTCCGAACCAGCTCTGAAACACGATAAACATGGTTGGCAATAACACACACTTTGAACACATGGGCAATGGTTCTTGGCAACAGGTGCCCGGCGGGGCCATATAACAGTTGATTGTCCGGCAAAATTAATTCGGCCAGGATCACTTTTAGCTGCGCAACCAGTTTCTCACGCTCACGAGTGAATTTATTGAAGAAAGGACTGGGGCCGGACATTATTTTGAGGAGTCTTTCAGGTGATGCCCCAAAGCGCCTGGCGGTCTCCGCAATCAGTTTTTCTTCCATCCTGCCATATTGAAGACGTTCCGCCACCCCCCGCGCGACCTCATCGCCATGACAAAATGAGCCGCTGTATATGGTAACAATAGCCACCACTGACTCCCATACAATTTAAGACAAAAAACTTACTGTTTTATTATAACGCTGCGATCATCTCAGAGCAAGTACCAATATTGGAGATATCGGCACCCTGCTGACAGCCGCAAACCGGCAGCATCGTGATCCGATCTGGAGCATTCTCCCATATATCCAACCCTTACGGCAAAATTACCGGCATTCCCATCAGAGGCCAGATAATCCGCACGAATACGGCCAGCACTACCATCAATAGCACGCTGGTCGGTATCCCCGCGACAAAGAACTGCCCGCTGGTGAACTGCTTGCTTTCATAGGCGATGGCATTCGGAGCGGCGCCCACCAGAAACAAAAACGGCATCCCCGCAGTTACCAGGGAGGCAAAGATGACCACCTCGGGCGCCACGCCAAGATAAGGGGCAATGACCAGCGCCACCGGCAATGATATGGCAATCGCAGCGACATTCATGATCAAATTAGTCATTATCAGGACAAAGAAGGCAATCCCCAGCACAAAAATAAACCAGCTGGCGTTTTTCAGCAAATCCAGCCAGACAATCGCGATCCAGCTGGCGGCCCCGGTTTGCCAGAGGCAAAAGCCGATACTCATAGCGCCGCCAAATAACAGGACTATATTCCATGGGACCTCTTCAAGATCTTCAATGGTCAAAATCTTGAATAAGAAAAACAGGATAGTCGACACCAGAATAATGGCGCTTTTGTCCAGCTGACCGAGCCCCGGCACAAAGGACCTGAGACTCATGGCGGAGATGGCGAGAAAGACGATTACGATGGTGAGTTTTTCTCTCCTGGTAATCGGGCCCAGATTTTTATACAGTGCCGTGGCACGTTCCCGTAAACCCGGGATGCTCTTATGTTCCGGCCGACAATAAATCATGAAAAACACCCAGAGCAGCAACACCATCGAGAAACCCACCGGGAACATGTAATATGACAGTTCAAAGAAAGAAATCTCGCGCCCGGTGATGTCCCGGAAGAAACCGATGGCAACAGCACCCCGCGCCGCCCCCAACAGGGTGATGATACTGCCGGCGCCGGCGACAAAGGCCATTCCGATAAACAATCCCTTGCCGAATCTGGTTGGTTTTCCTTCCTCCTCATACAGCGAATAGATTGCCATCAGCAGGGGATACACCGCCGCCGCCACCGCGGTATGAGCCATTATCAGGGTTAATGCCGCGGTCATGACAAAACAGCCAAAGTAAATCATGCTGGTTTTCTCGCCGACCAGAACCAGCATTTTGTAGGCCAGGCGCTTGGTCAGACCGGTACGGGTAAAG
>CP070796.1:1638785-1644879 GCA_020343475.1 Candidatus Zixiibacteriota bacterium | reverse complement strand
TCGCCGGGGTTTTTGCCCACATGCTCAACGGGCTAAGAATCACGGTTGCCGATTTCTTTGCCAGGTCCCGCGCGCATAAGGCACTCTTCTGGGTTGCTGTGGTTATTTTCGCGGTCCTGATCGTGCTTGCGGTAATTCTGCAGTGGCCCAAATTCAGCTTTGATAACTACAGCGTGGGGGGATGAGGCCTATGTTTTACGATGTAGTGGTTGTCGGAGGAGGTTTGGCCGGGATGCGAGCCGCCATCGCGGCGCACGACGCCGGTGTCAAGGTCGGCCTGATATCCAAGATTCACCCGGTCCGGTCTCATTCCGGGGCGGCGCAGGGGGGAGTTAACGCGGCCCTGGGGAATCATCCCGAGGGGCATGATGACAGCCCTGATCGGCACGCCTACGATACGATCAAGGGGTCGGACTTCCTGGCAGATCAGGATGCGGTCGAGATTATGACCGCGGCGGCACCCGGTATCATTATCGAGATGGAACACTGGGGCTGCCCGTTTTCGCGTTTTGAAGACGGTTCTATTGCCCAGCGTCCGTTCGGTGGTGCTGGTTTTCCGCGCACCTGTTACGGTGCTGATCGAACCGGGCTGTATCTGCTGCATACGCTTTACGAACAGGTCGTCAAGCGCGGGATTGGTGTTCTCTATGAACGTTTTGTCACCAGGCTGGCTGTCAGGGACGAACGGTGCGCCGGGGTGGTGGTGATGAATCTGCATAGCGGCGAATTTGAGACGATCGCCGGCAACGCCGTTATATTTGCCACCGGCGGTTCCGGCAGAATATACTCCACCAACACCACCAACGCCCACGCTTCCACCGGCCTGGGGGTGGCCATCCCGTACTGGGCGGGAGTACCTCTGAAAGATATGGAATTTATTCAGTTTCATCCGACCGGTCTCGACGGTTCGTCGATTCTGATGACCGAAGGTTGTCGTGGCGAAGGCGGCTACTTGATTAACAACTCCGGTGAGCGGTTCATGAAGAATTATGTCTCAGAAAAGGTCATGGAACTGGCTCCCCGTGATATCGTGGCACGGTCCATTCGAACGGAGATCAATGAGGGGCGCGGTTTCGAGGACCGATATGTACACCTTGATCTGCGGCATCTTGGGGCCGAGAGAATTATGGAGCGCCTGCCGGGAATCAGGGAGATCTGCCTGAAATTCAGGAACATTGATCCCATCAAGGAGCCAATTCCGATTCAGCCGGCAATGCATTATACCATGGGCGGAATTGACTGCGACAAGGACGGCGTTACGGCCTGCGAGGGCTTTTACGCCGCCGGGGAATGCGCCTGCGTATCGGTGCACGGCGCCAACCGGCTGGGCGGGAATTCGCTTTTGGAAACGATTGTATTCGGCGCCCGTGTCGGCAAGTATGCCGCCGAAAAAGCGAAAGGTGAAGCGCAAACCGGGGACAGCGATACGCTGAATAGGGCAAAGAAGGTGGAAGAGGATCGCTACCGGCAATTGCGCACTTCAGACGGAAGAGAAAATCCATATGAAATCAAAGACGAACTGTCCGCAATTATGGTCGACAAGGCCGGTATTTTCCGCAACGAAACCGACATGCGGAAGGCCGTGGACGAAATAGCAGTTCTTAAGGACCGCTTTAGGAAGATCCGTCCGATACCGGACACCGGCAAATTCAACTATGATTTTCTCTGGGTTACCGAAATTGCAGGGAATCTGGATACGGCGCTGACCGTGGCGGCCGGGGCGCTGAATCGGACCGAATCGCGGGGTGCACATTTCCATCTTGGTTTTCCCAAACGACTTGACGAGCAGTGGTTAAAGCACACCCTGTATGCTTACTCCCCGGAAGGGCCGCAGATCTCTTATGCGAAGGTGAACCCGGGCAAATACCCGCCTGAAGAAAGGAAGTACTGAATGCCGATCTTCAAGGTTTTCAGATACAATCCGCGAGATGGCGGCGAGGCGGCCGCCATATTTCAGGAGTATGAAATCCCCGACCTGCCGGGGATGACGGTTCTCGAAGGATTGTACCATATACTGGAAAATCAGGACCCGACCCTCGCGTTTCGATCGTCGTGCCGTCAGGGGATTTGTGGCTCCTGTGCAATGCACATCAACGGGCAGTACCGGCTTGCCTGTGAGACTCAAATCGCTATCATGGGCGACACAGTGACCGTCCGGCCGCTGGCGCACATGAGAATCATCCGAGATCTTGTTGTTGATCTTGATCCCTTCTTCGCCCAGTATGAGGCCATCAAACCGTATCTGATTCCGGCGGCGGAGGCCGGAGCGCGTGAATACCGGCAGTCTCCAGGAGAGCGCGCCCGGATCGATCACCATGTTGATTGCATCCTCTGCGCAGCCTGCTACGGCTCCTGCCCGGTGGTGGGCACCAACGAGAATTATATCGGCCCCCATGCACTGTTAAAGGCGCTGCGGTTTGTCAATGATTCACGCGATGGCGCCACCGGTGAACGTCTGGCCTATATCGCAACAGAAAACGGGGTATTCCGATGTCATACCATTTTCAACTGTCAGCAGGTTTGTCCCAAGGATCTTGATCCGACCGGAGCCATCGGCGATTTGAAGATGAAATCGCTCTGGGCGAAATTCACCGGGAAGTTACGCCGCACCGGATAAACAATCGGAGCGGTATCGAATATGCTGCGGCGCGGGAAATCTCTTCGCCGTTTTCACTATCGCCTCCTATCACATTGCATGTCATAAAATTAGCCGGGCGCGAATCCTGTTGACTTTCGGGCGCCGGGCATTACATTGGGTGAAATTGCCGCCTAAAAAAGGGCGTTTGGAAAAGAGGTACTGCGCTGGCATGAGACTGTATGAATTTGAGGGAAAAGAGCTGTTCCGTAAGTTCAAAATTCCTGTGCCCGAGGGCAGACTTGCATCGTCGTCGTCGGAGGTTGAAAAAATCGCAGCCGAGTGGAGTGAACCGATTGTGCTAAAATCACAGGTTCTCACTGGCGGGAGAGGCAAGGTCGGGGGGATAAGACCGGTTGACAATCCGCATGATGCCGGAGCAGTTGCAAAGCAACTGTTCGAGCTGAAGATCAGAGGATTTCCAGTTGAGAGGCTGCTGGTGGAGCCGAAGCTTGATGTTATAAAAGAGATGTACCTGGGTGTGACCATTGATCGGATCAATTACAAAGTGGTGTTGATTGCCTCGGCAGAAGGAGGTGTCGATATCGAGGAAACTGCCGAGAAGTCCCCGGAGAAAATCGTTCGCAGATCATTTGATATCGATGAAGATCTTTATCGCTTCGATGCAGTCGAGCTGGCAAAGGATATCGGGCTTCAGTCCCGGCACCTTAAAGATGCCGCGCAGATAATTATGGCCGTTTTTGAGTTGTTTAAAACCTATGATGCCAAGCTGGTCGAGATAAACCCGCTGGTGCTTACCGGTACAAATACACTGATTGCCGCCGACAGCCGGATTTCGCTTGATGATGATGCCTTGTTTCGTCACCCGGAACTGACCGAGACGGGCATTAAGAAGCGTCACGAAGAAGGTGAGATGACCCCGCGCGAACAGCAGGCCAATGAATGGGAAATCCCGTATCTCGACCTGGATGGCGATGTCGGGATGTTTCCCGGTGGAGCCGGATTCGGAATCATGGGGAATGATTTTATCCACTACTACGGCGGCAGACCGGCCAATTTTATGGATTCCGGTGGCGGCCCCACACCGGAGCGGCTGGCCAGAATGCTGGTGCTGCTAAACGAGAATCCCAATGTGAAGGCAATTTTCGGCGCCCGTTTCGGCGGCATCTCGCGCTGCGATGATTTCGCCAGAGGGGTCATCATGTTTCTCAGGGAGCATGGATTGTCCAAGCCAATGGTAACCCGCATGACAGGCAATATGTGGCGAGAGGGAGTCAGGCTGTTTGATCAGGCCAAGAAAGAAAATCCCGAATTGTTCAGAAATTTTGAATTCCATGGCATCGAGACCCCGATTGAAGAGATTGCCCGGCGGGCAGTGACACTTGCCAGACGGCAGGAAGCGTTAGAGTGATGGCTATCCTGGTTGATGAGAATTCCCGTGTGATGGTGCAGGGGATAACCGGTCGCGCCGGGAGTTTTCATACCGGGCGAATGATCGAGTACGGAACCAATATTGTCGGCGGAACGACCCCGGGCAAGGGCGGGCAGACGGTCGAGGGACGGCCGGTTTTCGACACTGTCAGGGAATGCGTGCACCAAACCGGGGCCAACACCTCGGTCATCTTCCTTCCGGCGGCCTTTGTCAAGGAGGCGGCGATTGCGGCGATTCGGGCCGGATTAAAGTTGGTTGTGGTGATTCCCGAACATATCCCGATTCATGATATGCTGCTGGTGCGCAAGGAGGCGGTCAAGTACGGCTGCACGGTCATCGGCGGCAACACCGCAGGCATCATTACTCCTGGTGAGGCCAATATCGGGATAATGCCTGATATCGCCTTTGCCCCGGGACGGGTCGGCACCGTCAGCCGCTCCGGTTCGATTACATACTACATTGCCAATACTCTGACGGACTCCGGCTTCGGCGAAAGCACCTGTGTCGGTCTTGGCGGTGACCCGATTCTGGGTTCAACATTTGATGAAATCCTGGCGAAATTCGAGGAGGACGAGAAGAGCAAGGCGGTGGTGATGATCGGTGAGATCGGCGGGGTTTATGAAGAGTGCGCCTGTGAGCTGATTTCAAGGATGAAGACCCCCGTCATTGCCATGGTCGGCGGGATCTTCGCGCCGCCGGGCAAGCGGATGGGTCATGCCGGGGCCATTGTCGAGGGCAAAATGGGCACGGCCAAAGAGAAGCTGGACGCGCTTACTGCTGCCGGCGCGCATCCGGCCAGGACTTTTCTGGAGATACCGAAAATCCTTAAGAAACTTGGTGTTTAGAAGCCAATTCATGAGGTGTTCAACTGATGCTCCTTATGTTGTCCATACCTTTCCGAAATTGTCAGCTGCCGTTGCCCCGACGGGAATCGAACCATGAGTAGCTGGCACAAAACATTGGCGTTGCTTTTCAATGTTTCTGCGATTCTGGTCACCCTGCACGCATCTGCCTCGGGCATTCGATTCACCGGGGAGGTCGTGGTGCAGCCGGGTGCGGAATATGTTGTTCCATTTCTTCTGGAGGGACATACTATAATCGTTCCGGTCCGGATTAACGGCTCCGATAAAGAATACCGCTTCGTGTTTGACACCGGCGGACTGACTTTTGTCAGCGAATCGACCGCGACCGAACTGGAGCTTGAGACCGGCATGCCGGTGCCGACTTACGATCCGGAAGTTAAAGCGTATTCAACAGCCTTTGATACGATCAGCGTGGGCGGGGCAAAAGTGACCGACCTGGTAGGCGTGATATTTGATTTCCTTGCACGGGCGGGCTTTCGTGACCTGGACGGCATGATTGGCTCTGATTTTCTGAGTTTCTTTAATGTCACCATTGATTATCAAAAGCGGAAGATGACCCTCTCCCACAATACTGATTCCCTCAGCGCCGCAGAAGGAACTTACCTGGTCGGATTCGGCAAACATGCCATGATTGGCGCGCCAATGATAGAGTGCCTGGTCAACGGGCACATCGGGGGGCAGGGCATGGTTGATGTCGGTTCTCCGCACGGCGTGGTTCTACCGCTGTCGTACGTAGACCGGATATACGGGTATCGTTTATCGCAGCTGATCGCCGCAAACGGGGAGATGGCGAGGTGGCCGCAAAGCAAAGATATGAGAAATTACCTGGGGAGACTCAAAAGCCTGACCATCGGCAGTCTTGAAATTGAAAATGTCCCGGTGGTTTTTGCCGACGTGGATGATATTCTTATCGGCCGGGAAATTCTGGAGCAGTTTGTATCCGTCATCAATTATCCGACCGACCAGATGCTGATAATCCCAAATAAAGAATCCCGATTTCAGAACAACCTGTTTTCATTCGGATTGCGGTGCAAAAGGGATGATGAAGGAAAATTGATTGTAAGGGGTCTCTGGGCAGATGCGCCTGCCCACCGGGCAGGAATACTGGTTAACGACGAGATTCTGAAGATTGATTCCAGGGATGTCAGCACATATTCAAAATCGAATCTGGCTGCAATATTCAGCGACGATACCGTTCATGAG
>CP070796.1:1631837-1638685 GCA_020343475.1 Candidatus Zixiibacteriota bacterium | reverse complement strand
TGGAACCGGATTACATGGATTCACTGTGTACTTTTCTGGAGGTGTCCTCGCGTGATGCATATCGCCGGGTCTTGGATGAAATCAGGGATCGACTCGAAATCAAAACCCTGGCCATATGGGATTTGTGGGCCGGCACACCTGCCGTACCACCTTTATGCGACTCTCTGCTGGGCAGCGAAAATCAGTTTGACCTGCTTAATAAAACCATGAGCAGTATCGGGTTTGATCTTGCCAACCTGCCGATATATTACTTCTTTAAAGAGTCCCCGGGCGTTTCCGGGCAGGTGCAGGTACACGTTATTCATTATCCAGATGATATCCGTGTGCTGGCGAATCCTGGTAACGGTTATGTTGCCATGGAAAATATGATCCGAAGCGGCGGCCTTGCCGTTTACGCGGTGTCCGTTGATCAGGAAGAATACCTGTTCCGACATTCTCCGGCCGATTGCTGGAGCGAAGCCATGGCAGATGTTTATTCGCTGGTGATTAAGGAAAAATTGTGGCAGCAGGAATATCTGAAGATGCCCGAGGATCTAGCAACGAGGTGGCAGGATTATTTTATGCAAATTGCAGTCGTTAATCTGAGATTTCTCCTTATGCAAACCATGTTTGAACGGGATCTTTATCTCAGGACGAATCGTGACCCGAATGAGCTTTATGAGGAATTATTTGAGAAGATTATGGAAATCCCGTCCGGCGATAACGCCCAGGTCTGGGCCGCATCGGAGGATAACGTTGGGCGCGGGATCTACGCTCACAACCGTTTGCTGGGCGAATTGATTGCGGCGCAAATTTATCATTATCTTAAGAAAAATAATGAAAACGTCGTTGATAATCCCGCGACAAAGTACTTTCTGGTGCAGAATTGTTATCGTTTTGGTCGCCGCCATGACTGGCGGCATATTCTGGAATGGGCTACCGGGGAGGAGCTGATTGCGGACTATTATCTTAATCAGATCACCTTATTACAAACGCCCTAAGATACAGCGTTTCCATTTTCTACAACAGCCTTATGGCACGTGTAAAGACGATAACTGAAGGGCCAATTATATCCACCATTTTCCATCTTGCCTGGCCGGTGGTTGCTTCAATGTTTCTTGAGTTCGCCCTTTCAATCACCGATTACTTCTGGGTCGGCTACCTGGGAACTCCGGAGCAGGATGCTGTTACCACCTCAATGGTTGTTTCCTGGACGGTCTTTGCCACCATTGCTATCATAATAACAGGTCTGACCGCTCTGGTTTCCCGAGCCGTAGGCGCGAAAGAGGAGGCCAGGGCCTCCTACATATCGAAACAGGGCATACAGATGGCCATCGGGATCGGACTGATTTTCTGCATCGCCGGGCTATCCCTGACACCGCATTTACTTCGATTCATGAAAGCCAGTCCGCATGTGGTCAACCTGGGGGTGCCGTACCTGCGCATATATTTTCTGGCGATGGGAGTGTTTTTTATCAATGACGCCCTTGGTGCTATATTCAGGGCTTCCGGCGATACCAAATCCCCGACCATAGCCTTCGCCGCCGGTACAGTGTTGAACATTATCTTGGATCCGCTGCTGATATTCGGCTGGGGTCCAATTCCCCGCATGGGAGTCACCGGGGCTGCATTGGCGACAGTACTGTCGGTACTGGCCTGCTTTGTTATCTTCTTGGCGCTGGTTCTCAGAGGTCGGCTGGAATTTTCACTGGGGGGCTGGCACCGTACCAGGCCCGATTTCCGCATGATCGGCAAGATCCTCAAGATCGGAACACCGATATCAATGCAGAATCTGGTTTTTGTGTTTATTTACTGGTTCATTATCCAGATCGTTCATCATTATGGCGACGCTGCCGGGGCCGGGATGGGAATCGGCAATCGTATGGAAGCCCTTTCCTATTTGATCGCGGTCGCGTTCTCGGTGGCGGCATCTACCCTGGTGGGGCAGAACCTCGGTGCAAAAAAACCGGAACGAGCCGAACGATGCGCCTGGGGTACGGTCGGAATCGTGGCACTGGAAACCTTCCTGGTTTCAGTTTTCTTTATCACCATCCCTGGCATAATCGCCTCGATTTTTACGTCTGATCCCGAAGCTCATAAGATCGCGGTGGATTATCTGATAATCCTGGGTCTTTCGCAGATTTTCATGGGCATCGAGATTGTACTTGAGGGGGCCTTTTCCGGCGCCGGCAACACCTTGCCTCCAATGGTGGTATCCGCCACCTGGTCGGTTCTGCGACTGCCCCTTGCGTACTTTTTCTGCTTCGGGATGGACATTGGTATAAATGGTATCTGGTGGTCGCTGACCATTACATCGTTTTTCAAGGCCGTAATCCTGCTTTTCTGGTTTAAGAAGGGGAACTGGAAAAAGAAAAAGCTGTGATCTATAACCCTTGACTTTACCGCGTCTCCCCTTTATATGTAAGGTCATACGTTTTACGGAAGGAGCCTTGGCCGAACTGATGGAAAGGTATATACGATTCGAGGCCCCGGAAGGCGAAGGATGGGGGATTTTCAAAGATGGAAAGATCGTCGGTTTGTCCGGCAATCCGGCCGTCCAATCTGAAGAAACTAATAGATATTATGAGCCCTCTGGGGTACGGCTACTGGCTCCGGTGCAGCCAAGCAAAATAATCTGTATCGGATTGAATTATAAAGAGCATGTCAAGGAATCGCAGTCCGCTGATAAAGCGCCTGAGGAACCGTTGCTTTTTTCCAAACCACCGTCGGCAGTGCTTGGCCCGGGGGGCCGGATTGTGCGTCCGCCGATGGCCGAGCGAGTCGACTATGAAGGTGAATTGGGAGTCGTTATCGGGAGGCAGTGCAAGAACGTTGCCGAAATCGAATCCGAGGACTACATCTTCGGTTTTACCTGTGTCAACGATGTAACCGCCCGGGACTTGCAGCGAAAGGACGGACAGTGGACGCGCGCCAAGGGATTTGACACGTTCTGCCCGGTCGGTCCCTGGGTGACAGGCCGTCTCAATTATGAAGACCTGTTGATTGAAACCTACCTTAACGGCGAGTTGAAGCAGTCGGCCCGGACGTCGATGATGATTTTCCGGATCCCGAGGCTGGTCAGTTTTATCTCAAAAGTGATGACCCTGTACCCGGGCGATCTTATCTGCACCGGCACGCCGTCAGGAATCAATCCCATGCAAGCCGGCGACAGGGTGGAAATTCGAATCGAAGGAATCGGTTCTCTGGTTAATGATGTTATCTAGGATATTTGCCGGGACGGTTGTCTGCCAGTTGCTGTTTTGTACTTACGCGGTTTCTTATGATACCCTGCATGTTGAAGCCTCTCTTGACACCCTGGCACGAGAAATCATCGGGAAGGTCTTGTACCGGCTGCCCGATAATTCCAGGTTAGCCACGGTTGAACTGCAGCTTTTTGCCAATTTGTACGCTTCCGAGGATTCCCCGTACCTGAGAGCACGGCCACACTATCTGGAACGCTTGAGGAATTCTGGCGGCTGGGGGGGCATGCACATTGACTCAATTTTCCTCGATGAAAAAAATCTCTCCAACAAGTTTTCCGTTGCGTTGACCAGAGGCGTCCTTGATCCGGGTGTCGAAGTCGCAGTCGGCGGCAGACTCCTGACGGCGTATTTCACGACTGCAATTCCGGAAATAGGCGATCGGCTGTCGTCGTTTGATGGGGAATTCCTCCTGGATGGCTGGTTTCCGGCGCCGGCCATCCTCTCTGCTGAAGGGGAGTGGTACAATCCCGATTATGGGCCTTTTGCTGAACTCGTTGGCGACTTCCATATATATGATATTTACTTCACCGCTCCTGAGACTTATGTTACTGTCGCACCCGTGCCGCCGGAATTGATCGCGTCAAAAGATGGCATGAAAACCTGCCGGTATACCTTCGGGCCGGCGCATGACTTCGCGCTGGCGCTTTCCCCCCATTATCTGACCGATTCGGTTGTAATCGGGGGGACAAAATTCCGGTATTACTATCGCGAATATGAAGAACCGATCCTTGAACGGATCAAGACGGCAGTTCATCAAGCATACCAGTATATGAGTGAAAAAGTAGGGCCGTACCGGTACTCACACCTCAGCTTTGCTTTTGCCGGTACCGCCATGTCGGGCGGTGTGGAATTTCCCGCGATGGCGGGACTGTCCTCTCCGAAGGGAGGAATAATGGCTTCCCGTTTTTACGACTATATGGTTACTCATGAGGCTGTGCATCAATGGTTCTATGGCATGGTTGCTTCGGATCAGGTTCTGGAACCGTGGATGGATGAGGCGATTGCCACCTTCTTCACTAACCGGATATTTTTGCATTACCGCGGCGGCAGGGCCAATCTTTTTAACCTTGCGGGATTCGAATTCTCCGGTACCGATTATCTTCGAATCTCTCTTCGACATGCTTCCGATAAAGGGAGTATCAATCGTCCGGCCAGCATGTTTATGAATGAGGGCGATTATTTCGGCGTGGTCTACTTTCGGGGGGCGCTGGCGGTTGAAACCCTTGATAATTTGCTGGGGGATTCGCTATCCGGGATCTTCTGGCAAACCTATTTCGAACGCTATTG
The DNA here is from genome assembly GCA_020343475.1 of Candidatus Zixiibacteriota bacterium. Taxonomy (GTDB): domain Bacteria; phylum Zixibacteria; class MSB-5A5; order GN15; family PGXB01; genus JAFGAL01. The sequence goes on along the minus strand of CP070796.1, from coordinate 1,634,156 downwards.
CTTCAAGCGGGGGGCATCGGATGACTTTGTCGGCCTGGTCGAGGAAGTCGGCGGAGCGGCGATTCGGCAGCATGCTGAGGAGCTGTTTTCCGGTTCCGGGCAAGTCGATTATGCCGTCGAGGAGCTGTCAAACAGGTCGACTGACTCCGGTGCCATAGAGACGACTTTCACCCTGACCAGGAAAGGTCCGCTGTCCGCACCGGCTGACTATATCCTGGTTCTGTATAACGGGGATACCCTGCAGTACCGGTGGGAACCGGCGCAGTATGCCGAACGGATCAGCCTGCAGGTTCAATCACCGGCGGTGGAAGCGATAATTGATCCTGAAAATAAGATTGCCGTCGATGTCAATTTGCTGAACAACTCGCTGAGTATCAGTTCCGACGGCCGACCCGGCGCCCGCCTGGCTTCCGGCGTCATGTTTCTGGTCGAGTCGCTGCTCAGTCTCCTCGGGGGATGGTAGATGTTTGGAGTGCTCTTTCGGATTCGAGAATTGTATCATGCCAGGGCTCTCTGGCTGTATCTTTTTTTATTAAAGGTCTTTTTTTCATTTTTGATGATTGTGCCGCTTTTCCTGGTGCTGAACGCCGAGCTTTCAACATCTGCTTTTTCTCGATCGTTGATGAATTCTTGGGATGCGTCAGTACTGGTGGAACTGCTGTCCGAAAAAGCCGGGATTGTCCCGTTTTTTGTGCTTTACGTAATGATGGGATCGCTGATTTACGTCTTTGTAATGCAATTTGTTAATGGAGGCCTGTATTACACGGTGGTGTCGGGTGAATTAAAACCGCCCGACTGGAAAGAGTTTTTTGCCGAGTGCGGGAGTAATTTCTGGTCGCATCTCAAAGTGACCCTTTTAATGGTATTCGTATACTTTCTTCTTTTGACTTCGGGATTGTTCGTCGTTAATGTCTTCGGCTTGGCCGGCCAGAGCCTGATCGGAATAGGCGCGCTGGTTTTGCTTTTCGGGAAGGTCGCCATCGTTTTGCTCATAATGCTGGCCGCGTCAGTATTCTCCGATGCGGCGCGGGCCGCAATCGCCGCGTATCCGGACCGACCATTCAAGGAGGTTTTGAAAATCGCATCAGGCTATTTCAAGCTGAATTTCACCCGTCTGGCCGGAGCCTACCTGATCACCTGCGTTCCTTTTCTCGTCGTCTGGGCGCTTGCTGAATGGCTGGCGCTCCAGGCGGTCGGGGTTCTTGCCGGAATGATCGGTATTCTGGTTGAATTCCTTCTATTTCAACTTTCAGCCTCTGCCCGCACCGGCCAGAAATTGTGGTATTTGATCTTCCTGGGACGGGATTTCAGGGCAAGTAACCGGGGAAGGTTTTTGCCGAAACAGGTTGAGATGAATTTTGAGACTAACTGACATTGATTCCGGCTGCTATCAACTACACCTCCGTCTTGACAGGGCCGCCGAAATTACCGTGGGCGCGCTGGGTCCAATCCGCTTTGCGGCCGGATACTATATCTACACCGGGCGGGCAAAGCAGGGGCTGCAAAAACGGATAGCAAGGCATCGACGACACGCAAAGAAATGTCGATGGCACGTTGATTATCTTCTCGATCGAGCCCGGATTATAAGGGTTCTTTACTTTCCGGGGCGGCTTGATGAGTGTATAATCAATAAACGATGTGCCGAACTGCTTGAAGGCGCAGTGATTGTCAGCAGATTCGGCTCATCGGATTGTAGTTGTTCAGGGCATCTGATCCATATGAGAGAGAAACCGGACTATGACCAGGAAACTGTATCTCGATAACGCGTACCGGTTCAGCTTTGAATCAGGTGTGATTGCCGTCCACGAATCCGAATCAGGATTTGAGGTTATTCTTGATACAACCGCCTTTTACCCCGAATCGGGAGGGCAGTTATTTGATTTGGGGACTCTGGATGGCGCGGCCGTCTTTAACGTGGTTGAGAACGACCGGGGTGAAGTCATTCATCTGGTTGATCGCTGGGATGCCGCAATCGGGCAGACGGTTCGGGGTGAGATCGATCACGTGCGCCGTCTTGATAACATGCGCAAACACACCGGCCAGCATATTCTCTCCCGGGCGTTTATTGAAACTGCCTGCGCCGATACGGTCAGCGCGCACCTGGGACAGAGTGAATCGACAATTGAGCTTTCGGCGGAAGCCATCGGCCCCAATGAGATTGAAGATGCCGAATCCCTGGCGAATGAGATCGTCTGGCAGAACCTTCCCGTGAAGATCGCCTACTGCGAGCGCGAAAAGTTGAAACATCTGCCGGTTCGTAAAATCCCGGAGCGGGAAGGTCACTATCGTATCATTCAGGTGGGCGAATTTGATTACACC
>CP070796.1:1621832-1631737 GCA_020343475.1 Candidatus Zixiibacteriota bacterium | reverse complement strand
GATTTGTGTCGGGATACTTGCGGCTCATTATGGTGTGATTTATATCTTTTTCTTTGCGGCAATCGGCGCTCTGGCGGTACTGGCAGTCTATCACATAATTCTCCTGGTGGGGGAAAAACGGTATCGTCACCCTCCTGCATAAAAAGCGAATTATTTTTACAAAGGTCTTGACAAATCGTTAAAAGGAAGTTTCTTTGTGCAATTGTTTTGTGATTTATGTCACAAGCGGACTTGACAGCAGCGAGGTAACTTGGATGGCCCAATATGCGGCAGTCTTGATTTTCCTCCTTCTGGGGATCGGGTTGGTGTTGGTAACCTTTTTCGTGGCCCGATTGATTCGCCCTGCTAATCCTTACAAGGCCAAGAACCAAACCTATGAATGTGCTGAGCAGCCGGTTGGCGATTCCTGGGTGCAGTTCAATAACCGCTTCTATATTTTCGCGCTGCTTTTTGTAATCTTTGACGTTGAGGCGGTTTTCCTGTTTCCATGGGCGGTAGCCTTTGGCCAGCTGGGTCTGTTTGCCTTGATTGAGATGGTTATTTTCATTTTCATACTTGTCATCGGCTTGATCTACGCCTGGAAGAAAGGGGTTCTAAAGTGGGTGTGATCAAGAAGCTTCCGGTGTACCTGGAGAAAATCCCCGGCGGCAATATCGTGACGACTACGCTGGATTATGTGTTCAGCCAGTCCCGGGCCAGTTCCTTATGGTATTTGCTGTTCGGGACCGCCTGCTGCGCAATAGAGCTGATGGCAACCGGCGCCTCTCGCTATGATTTTGACCGCCTCGGAATGATCTTTCGCGCCTCGCCGCGGCAGTCGGACCTGATTATCGCCGCAGGCACCATCACCAAGAAGATGGCGCCACGGTTGAAACTGCTTTACGATCAAATGGCTGAACCTCGATATGTTATCGCGATGGGAGGCTGCACTGTCAGTGGCGGTCCGTTTTACTATGACAGCTACGCGGTCGAGAAGGGAATCGATCACATCGTACCGGTCGATGTGTATATTCCCGGTTGCCCGCCCCGGCCGGAATCGCTTCTTGAAGGATGCCTGACGCTGCAGAAACGCGTCAAACGAATGAAAATAAGGGATTGGAGTTAAACTCCAATGGAACGCAACCAACTGGTTTCATATATAAAGAATAAATTCCAGGATACCGTCACCCTTCTGGAATCCGGAAAGGGTGAATCGTTTTTCCAGATTAAACCGGAAGATCTGCTTGTGTTTTCCCGTGCCATTAGGGATGATGAGCGGCTTGGCATGGATTGGCTCAGCTGCATATCCGGGGTCGACACCGGCGAGCGTTTCGAGGTGGTCTATTCCGTGGCGTCGGTGGTGAATCGGATTCGCTTCAACTACAAACTGGTGCTCGACTACGACAAAGCCGAGATTGAATCGGTGCAGAAAATCTGGCCCGGAGCCAACTGGCATGAACGCGAGCTGTGGGAGTTGTATGGAATCAACGTTAACAACCATGGCAATCTGACCCGCTTCCTGTTGCCCGACAACTGGGACCAGGGTCATCCCCTGCGCAAAGACTGGGACGCGCCTGATTTCAAGAGGATGCCTGAGAAGTGAGCGAAGCGCAAGGGCTGCATACCAAGGAATTCACTCTTAACGTCGGACCGCACCACCCGTCAACACATGGTGTCTGCCGCTTTGTTCTGCAGATGGAGGGTGAGGTCATAACCAGCGTCACCCCGGTGATTGGTTATCTGCATCGTGCCCTCGAAAAAATCTGCGAAAACCGAACCTATGAGCAAATTATCCCTATTACGGACCGCTTTGAATACTGCACCGCCATGTCCTGCAATATGGGATTCTCCCTGGCGACGGAAAAATTGGCCGGTCTGGAAGTGCCGGAACGAGCCGAATATCTTCGAGTGATCATGCTGGAACTCAACCGGATCGCCAGTCACCTGATCTGGTTCGGGACCACCTCGCTTGACCTTGGTGCCATTACTCCTTTTCTGTATGGATTCCGGGAGCGGGAAGATATCCTGGATATGTTCGAAATGACCTGCGGCCAGCGGCTGACTTTCAATTATATCCGCCCCGGGGGAGTCTCGAAAGATATCCCGAAAGCGTTCATCCCAGTGTGTAAGAAATTCCTTGATGCATTCAGCGCCAAGGTGGATGATTACGAACGGGTTCTGACCGAGAATCCGATCTTTATCGCCCGCAACAAAGATGTCGGTATTCTTAAACCCGAGACAGCGATTGCCTATTCCGTTTCCGGCCCGTCACTGCGTGCCTCTGGCGTAAAATATGACCTTCGCCGCGATGATCCTTACTCCATTTATGATCGTTTCGATTTTGAAATACCGACCCGCGAGAACGGTGACTGCTATGACCGGTATATCGTTCGGATTCGTGAAATGCGCGAATCGGCAAAGATCGTGAGGCAGGCGATCGAACAGATTCCCGAAGGGCCGATCCGATCGAAAGTGAAGATGAATTTCAAGCCGCCTGCCGGCGAAGTGTATTGCCGCGTTGAAAACTCCCGTGGTGAAATGGGCTTTTACATTCAATCGGTCGGGGAGAAGATGCCGCTTCGTGTGAAAATGCGCGGCGGTTCCTATAACCAGCTGCAGGTTATGCCGGTTCTCTGCGTGGGTCACAAGATCGCCGACCTGGTCGCGATTATGGCTTCAATGGACATTATTATGCCTGACGTGGATAGATAATGGAAATAACCGAAATATTCAAATACCTCTATGAACAACTGGCCGCAAGCGGCCTTCCGCAGGTATGGGTTGATATCGTTGCGCTGGCGTGTGCGGGCGTGATCGTTTTTGGATTTCTTGCAGTTGTGGCACTCTTTCTGGTCTGGTGGGAAAGAAAAGTCTCCGCCCATATCCAGCAGCGCTTTGGGCCGATGCGCACTGGCTGGCACGGGTGGCGGCAGACCATTGCCGATGCCATCAAGCTGTTGCAGAAAGAGGATATCATCCCCACGCTGGCCGACCGTCCGGTCTTCTTCTGGGCTCCAGTGATCGCCTTTGTTGCCGCCTTCATGGCGTATATCACCATCCCGTTCGGTGACGGATTGATTGTGGCCGATCTCAACATCGGTATTCTGTTCATCGTCGCCATCACCAGCTTCACCGTCATATCGCTGCTGATGGCGGGCTGGGGATCCAACAACAAGTACGCGCTTCTGGGAGGTATGCGATCCGCGGCCCAGGTTGTCAGCTACGAAGTTCCGATGGTGGTGGCGATCTGTTCGATCGTGCTCTTTGCCGGATCGCTGTCAATGGTTGACATCGTGCAGTCGCAGGCCATGATATACCAGTGGTATCTTTTCCGGCTACCATTCGGTCCGATAGCCTTTATCATTTACATTATCGCTGGCACCGCGGAGACCAACCGCACCCCATTCGACCTGCCCGAGGCGGAACAGGAACTGGTGGCCGGGTTTAACATTGAGTATTCCGGTATGAAATTCGCCATGTTTTTCCTGGCGGAATTTATCAATATGTTCACCGTGTCGGCGATCGGGACAACACTTTTTCTTGGCGGCTGGCAGGGGCCGTTTCTGCCGTCGTGGATGTGGTTCCTGGGCAAGACCTTGTTTCTGGTATTTGTCCTGATGTGGTTTCGCTGGACGTACCCGCGACTGAGGGTCGACCAGCTGATGGAATTCTCGTGGAAGTTTCTGCTTCCGATATCGTTTGCCAATCTGATTCTTGCGGGATTGATGAAATACTCGGGGTGGTTTAACTGGTGAAAAAGTTGGTGGATGCAATAAGAAATCTGGTCGTGGGGCTGTTTACAACCGGCAAACATCTCGGTCGGCATGCGGTTACGCTCCAGTATCCAACTCAGAAGTGGGAAATGCCGGAGCGTTCGCGCGGCATTGTCGTGCTGCTCTCCGATAAGGAGAGCGGCGAGCTCAACTGCACTGTTTGCATGCTCTGCATGCGAGCCTGCCCGACCGGTGCCATTACGATTGAATTCGAAAAAGACGAAAAGGGCAAACGCATCCTTAAAGATTTCATCGTTGATAATGGCATTTGCTGTTTTTGTGGATTGTGCGAAGAAGCCTGCAATTTCGCGGCAATCAAGATGGCGGGCAAATATGAGTTTTCCACCGAGGACAGGGAAACCCTGATCTGGCACCAGGATAGACTGCAGGAAATCGGCCGTGGTGTTCCTTATGAGAAGCCGGTAAGAAAGAAACCGGCCGCCAAACCGGCTGCCGAGCCCCCGAATGCCGGTGATGGGCCGGCCGCCGCTGAGTCGGCACAGCCGGAGGTTACAGCCGTTGCCAATCCCCCGGGTGATGCGGTTATTACAAAACCCGGCCAGCCGGCGGAAAGCAGACCGGCACCGGAACCGCCTGCCCGCCCCGACGAGAATCCGATTGAAGGGGACGATGGAAAAAGCGCGGAGGATCAGAAATGATTCTTGAGAATCTTTCCCAGCTGATCAGCGACATCAGCACTCAGCCGCTATTTTATTTATTTTCTTTTGTCATCATCGCCTCGGCAATGTGTGTCGTCTCACTTAAGAATATCTTTCATTCGGCGCTTTTCCTGATTTTGACACTGTTTGCCGTCGCCGGCATCTACATTTTGCTTCACGCCGAATTCTTGGCGGTCGTACAGGTGCTGATTTATGTCGGAGCGGTATCGGTTCTGATCATCTTCGCGATCATGCTTACCTCGCGGCTAGCCTCGAAGAAGATCGAACAAAGCAATGAGCAGGTAACGCTGGGCCTGTTTATCTGCGTTCTCTTTTTGCTTGCGAGCGTCGGATCACTGACATATACCGCCTGGAATACGGTCGACCTGCCAATGATCGAGCACAATATTCTAACCATCGGAAAGCTCTTGATGACCCGGTATGTCCTGCCGTTTGAAGTCGTGTCGGTGGTGTTGCTGGCGGCCCTCATTGGCGCCGTAGTCCTGGCCAGAGAGGAGAAAGCGTAAATGTTGCAGTATCTGGCGCTGTCGGCAATTTTATTTGCCATCGGGATTTTCGGGGTGCTGACTCGGCGTAATGCCGTCGGTATCCTGATGTCGTTGGAATTGATGTTCAATGCTGCAAATATTAACCTGGTGGTCTTTAATAGATTTGTAGGACCTGACAATCTCACCGGTCAGATCTTTGCCCTGTTCGTCGTGGTGGTTGCCGCTGCGGAGGCGGTGGTCGGGCTGGCTATTGTGCTGCTTTTGTATCGTAACTGGCGCGGCATTGATATCGACCGGATAAACATTATGAAGTGGTGATATGCTTGAGTATGCTTATCTGATACCGCTCTATCCGCTGTTAGCCTTTGTGCTGATAATCTTTTTCACCCGCTGGAAAGAAAGGCTTTCCTCTGCGATCGCAATCCTGCTGGTACTACTGGCTTTTGTGCACTCGGTTTTCGTACTGGTCGCGATGCTTGGCCGTCACGGCGCGCCGGTGGAATTATCAACGCCTTTTATTGATCATCTCATAATCAAGCTGGAACTCGGGATGTGGATCGACGCACTGACGGCGGTGATGCTGCTCGTGGTGACCATTGTCAGCAGTTGCGTGCAGATCTATTCTCTTGGCTACATGCACAATGATCCGCGCTGGAGCCGGTATTTCGCCTATCTCAGTCTGTTCACCTTCTCCATGCTTGGTCTGGTGATTGCCAATAATTTCTTTATGATATTCATCTTCTGGGAATTAGTCGGGCTGACCAGTTATCTTTTGATCGGTTTCTGGTTCGAGAAGAAAACCGCCTCCGATGCCGGAAAGAAGGCCTTTATTACCACACGGATCGGCGATCTGGGCTTTATTGTCGGGATTCTGATATTGACTTTTTACGTCGGAACGCTGAACTACCAGGAGATTTTTGAAAAGGTCACTTCCGGAACGCTTTCCGGGGGCATTCTTGCCGCCGCCGGCATCTTCATCTTCTGCGGCGCGATCGGCAAGTCGGCGCAGTTCCCGCTTCACGTCTGGTTGCCCGATGCCATGGAAGGTCCTACGCCGGTATCGGCCCTGATTCATGCGGCCACCATGGTCGCCGCCGGGGTCTACCTGGTGGCCCGGGCGATGACTCTTTTTGCCGGGTCGGCGACCGCCTCGATGGTTGTGGCGGTAATTGGACTGATCACCTCGTTTCTGGCAGCCTCGATCGCCCTGACGCAAAACGATATCAAGCGGATTCTGGCGTATTCAACCGTCAGTCAGTTGGGATATATGATTATGGCGCTCGGGCTCTACGGGGTCGATTATGCACACGGGCATCACTCGGCCGGATATGTCGCCGGGACTTTCCACCTGATGACACATGCCTTTTTCAAAGCCCTGCTCTTTTTGGGCGCCGGCTCGGTTATCCATGCCGTGCACACCAACGACATCAACGATATGGGCGGCCTTTCGCGCAAGATGAAAACCACCACCATCACCTTCTTTATAGCATCATTATCGATCGCCGGTATTTTCCCGTTGTCGGGATTCTGGTCCAAAGACGAAATTGTCGCATCGACCGCGGGGCATCCGGTATTTATGGTGGTAACGTTGCTGATCGCCTTTATGACAGCTTTCTATATGTTCCGACTGTGCTTTTTGACTTTCACCGGTGAGCCACGAGATAAGGAGCGCTTCGAGCATGCCCATGAGTCCCCGAAATCGATGACGGGGCCGCTGACAGTCCTGGCTTTTCTTTCGGTGTTCGCCGGGTGGGTCGGATTGCCCTGGTTGCACCGCGGCTTCTCGTCATTCGTGTATCACGATCAGGTGCATCATGCCGGGCCGCATTATATATTGATGATCATTTCCACGATGGTCGCGGTTTCCGGAATCGGTCTGGCGTACACGATTTACTATAAGAAAGTAATCTCCGCGGACGCACTCGCCAGGCGGTTCAAAGTGCTGTATAAGCTGTCATTCAATAAATGGTACTTTGACGAAATCTACGACGCAATCATTATCAGGCCGATCCTGGGTTCAACCAGGGTTCTCTGGTGGTTTGACGCCAACGTTGTCGACGGATTGGTTAACCTCATTGGATGGCTGACCGTGAAATGGGCCGACCTCAAGATGTGGTTTGACAGGTACATCATTGACGGTACCGTTAACGGTCTCGGGTACCTCTGCATGGCGGGTTCCTGGATGGTTAAATTTATTCAGAGTGGTTCGGTGCAGTTCTATACCCTGGTGGTGATTGGCGGCGCGATCGGTGCTGTATTATATAGAGTCACCGAAGTCGGGTTTTATTTCTATCTGATCGGGCTGATTATTGTGGCCCTGTTAAGCCTGCTGGTGAAAATGACCCGGCCGGATCGGGTCGGCACGGAACCGAATATCGAAGGGTAGGAGGATAGAGTAGGATATGTATGACTATGTATTGAGTTCAATAATATTTCTTCCGCTTGCGGGATTTTTGGTGATTCTGTTTTTGCCGAAGAACAACTTCAACCTGATCCGCTGGGTAGCATCGATATTCTCTTTTGTGCCCATGGTTATATCCTTTTACCTGATCTATGATTATTTCATCGTCTATTCGGGATCGGCCGACATGGTCTATATTGAAGGCCCGTTCAAGTGGATAAGCGTGATCAACGCCGAATATTTTCTCGGCGCCGACGGCATATCGGTGCCACTTCTGGCCCTGACGGGGCTGCTGAGTTTTCTTTCCATTATTGCGTCCTTTAATATTGTCAATCGTGTGAAAGAATACTTCGCGTTCTTTTTACTCCTGGAAACGGGTATGATGGGTGTCTTTTGTGCGCTCGATTTCTTCCTCTTTTATGTTTTCTGGGAAGTTATGCTGGTGCCGATGTACTTCCTGATCGGTGTCTGGGGCGGGCCGCGCAAGGAATATGCCGCAATCAAGTTCTTTCTCTATACGCTCTTCGGCTCGATTTTCATGCTGGTTGCCATCCTGGTTCTGTATTTCACCAGCGAACCGCATACCCTGAATATGCTGACCCTGATACAGACTGCGCCGGGTTTGGGACATTCCCTGCAGCTGTTTTGCTTTGCTTTCCTGTTTGTCGCGTTCGCAATCAAGGTTCCGGTCTGGCCATTCCATACCTGGTTGCCCGATGCTCATGTGGAAGCGCCTACCGCGGTTTCGGTGATTCTGGCCGGGGTTCTGCTGAAGATGGGAACGTACGGTATGCTGCGAATCTCGTGGCCGATGTTCCCGGAGGCAACCAGATTCTTTGCCATCCCGGTTGCCCTGCTGGGCCTGATTGCGATTATTTACGGAGCACTGGTTTCGATGGCCCAGAAAGACCTCAAGAAGCTGGTGGCGTATTCCTCGGTTTCGCACATGGGGTACTGTATGCTGGCGCTGGGCGCCTGGGGTTCGGTGACCGCTCTGGCGGGCTGTATGTTCCAGATGGTCAGCCACGGTTTGATTACCGGCGCATTGTTCCTTATGGTGGGGGTGCTTTATGATCGGGCGCATACCCGTGAAATTGCCGCATTCGGCGGGCTCGGGGTGAAGTTGCCGATCTTTACCGGTTTGATGGTGCTGTTTTCGATGGCCTCGCTGGGGCTTCCGGGAATGTCGGGGTTCATTTCCGAATTCATGGTCTTTATTGGCTCCTTCTCCAGCTTCAAGCTGATAACCGCCCTGGCGGTTCTCGGAGTGGTACTGACCGCCGGATATATGCTCCGTATGGTCCAGCGGATATTTCTGGGCGAGTTTAACATGGCCAAATGGGGCGGGCTGGCCGAAATGAACGCCAGGGAAATTCTGATGGTAGCGCCGCTGGCGGCGCTGACTGTCGCCATCGGCGTTTACCCGTCACCGCTGTCGAATGTCATGAAAGCAACGCTGGAAAACCTTGTAAACCTGGTGGCGCGATAGATCGATGGATATGCCGGACTACAATCTTCGCATGATCATACCGGAGTTGTTTCTCTTTTGCTGGGCGGTTGTGATCATTCTCTCCGATCTGGGAACCCGCCGCAGAAATCCCAGGTTGATCGGCTATCTGACCATGCTCGGCATCGCGGTCACCGCCGTTTTACTTTATTTTTTCAGGGGGGGTATTTCGTTTAACAGCATGTTTCTGTCGGATCAGCTGGCGGTCTTTTTCAAAATTGTCTTTCTCGGTTCGGCCTTTATGGCGGTCGGCTCCTCATTTGAAATTGCCTCCGAAAAAATCAAAAATCATCGCGGTGAGTATTACGGGCTGATTCTCTTTTCCACGGTGGGGATGATGTTCCTGGCATCAGCAGGAGAACTCATCTCGCTGTACATCGGGCTGGAGCTGACAACCATCCCGTTATTCGTTCTGGCGGCATTTTTAAAGGACGACCGGCTTTCCGTGGAAGCAGGCATGAAGTACTTCGTGGTAGGGGCCTTTTCATCGGCGATTCTGCTGTATGGTCTCTCCCTATTGTACGGTCTGACGAACACTACTGATATTATTACAATGAAGATCAATCTCTCCCTGCTGTTTCTCAAGTTCGGGAAGATCGGGCCGGGGCTGATCCTTGCGATGATTATGATTGTAGCCGGGATTGGCTTCAAGCTGGCCCTGGTGCCGTTCCATATGTGGGCACCCGATGTTTACCAGGGGGCGCCGACACCGATAACGGCATTTCTGTCGGTCGGCTCCAAGGCGGCCGGACTGGTGGCGTTACTGCGCATTTTCGTCAACGGTTTGCTGGCGTTTGCGACGGAAGTAATGAGGCCTCTTGACTGGGGAATTATCCTTGCGGTGCTGGCGGCCGCCGGCATGATTCTGGGCAACATTGCGGCACTCAGGCAGCAGAATATCAAGCGCATGCTGGCGTTTTCCTCGATTGCGCAGATTGGCTACGTAATGGTTGGCGTCGTGGCCGCCTCCGAGATGGGAGTGACCTCGGCCTCATTTTACATGTTCATCTACCTGTTCGCCAATATGGGAGCCTTTGCAATCGCCACGGTTTTCGCCGACAAGACCGGATCGGACAG
>CP070796.1:1615621-1621732 GCA_020343475.1 Candidatus Zixiibacteriota bacterium | reverse complement strand
GGCCCACGCGTGAGGTAGTTTAATAATGGTTGTCCCGTCTGTCTCGCCATTGAATGAAAGAGTCATCACGAGTTGTCGGAATTCTTCGCGCCAATCGATACTTATGGTATATTCCAGATCCGAAAATTGAGCGGTTGGAGCAGCAGGTGTAGCGAGGCAGACGATCCGAATGAAGAATAAAGCGGCAAAAACCTTGATGGCACCAAGAAGCATGTGCAACGTCCCAAATCTATTCCGGAAAATCCATGCGCAGCTGAAGGCAAGAAGTTTCATAGCCGGCAAAAAGCAGAATCCTTCAGCGGCTCTGCTGTTGTATCACCACGTTTGCGCTCGGTAACGGGGAAATCCCGAGGCCGTGATTTCGAGGATTAGACTTCAGGATTTTAAACGCCCAGGAATCCGAGTAATCAAAACAGTCGGGGACATCTCTTCTTATAAAGGCCTGCATCTGAGCTGTCAGGATTCTCTTATGTAAAAGGTTTATTTAAGTAAGAGATCCACGACCTTATGAAATACATCCACGGTGCGGACGACACCAATGACTTCATTGTCCTTTAAAACCGGAAGCAGATTCATGTGGTGGCTGTTCATAAGATAAATTGCCTTGAAAATATGGTCATTATAGTCGACTGTAATTCCAACCGGCCTCATTACATCTTTTACCGACCGCCTGGTTTGCTCCAAGGCCGCCTCCATAATTCTTTTGTAAAACGGCGCATGTTGATCAGTATCAATCTCTATATTGAAAAGTTCCATCCGGAATTCAAGCGGCTTTTCGGCCAGGAAGTCAGGTTCCAGACCACGGAGAATATCACGCCTTCCGGCAATGCCGACAAGTCTGTATTCCTCGTCAAAGACAAGAATTCCGCGCGGAAGAGATTTCTGCCCGTCAATATCGAGAATTGACACTTCAAATAATTTCATAGCTTCCCGCAGAGACGATGTAAGGAGAATGTGAGGGTATTTGTCAAGCGGGATCATAATTTCGCTAACACGAATCCCCTGCATTTTATTCCTCCATTTTTGACCACTGCAGATTCAGAAAACCCGAGAGATGTTAATCAATAGTGCCCATTATTACGCGTTAATTTGCCGGAGCAATTGCTGTACTTTCCTGCGGCGCTTATAAGCACCAGCGACCGAAGTAATAATAACGCCGACACCGGATATGCCGCTGGCAAATAATAAAGCCTTGCTGCACAGATTAAGCACCTCGTCCGTTGCACCGGGAAGATTTATAAAATCAAGCCTATCAAGATATACCGGCACATTCACAGTCCGACTAATAACACACAGCAGAATAATAATACCGGTAACCAGTCTTATCAATTTTTCTTTAACCACTTTGGTTCCGTAGGCCCCGATATAGATGCCGTTCAGTGATCCCAGATAGAGAAGCAAGGTCAGGCGCAAATCGACAAATCCTCCCCATGCATAATTGATAGCCCCCCAGGCTCCCATAAACATGGCCAAATAAAGCTCGGTACCGGCTGCCACAGCGGTCGGCACACCAAAGATATAGATCATCGCCGGAACACCAACGAAACCGCCTACTCCGATCGTGCCCGCCATATATCCGGTAAATAGGCCGATAATTGCGACCGTCCAGAAAGAGATTCGCACGTCGGCCGTCTTAAAAGTGATTATCGGGGGAATTTTGATTTTTGAAAAAAATCCGGCCAGCTTTGTAGAGGGTCCTTCGCCCTTTTCTTCTGTGCGGGAAACGTCGCGGAGGATAGAGACAGATACGACAGAGAGGAATAAGATGAATATGCAGCTGATGTAGAGGTCACCCGCCGCACTACCCGAACCTTCACCATGACTTCCTTTTTGGAGATGAAACATTGTTGCATTCAGCCATACTGCCAGACGGATACCGACCAGGGCTGTAATAAGCATGAATAGTCCGAGTTTCTTGTCGACATGTCCCATTTCGCCATGCTTTTTAGATCCCATCAAGGCTTTGCCAAACTTATGAGTGATGTTGGAGCCAACTGCAATGACTCCGGGTACGCCAAGATTCATCATGCCTGGCGTCATAAAAAACGCTCCTCCGGAGCCAATGAAACCGCTTAATATGCCGCCTATAAGTCCCAGCGCGACTACTTGAACGGCGTTAAGGAAGTTTAGTTCTGCAAATCCTTCAATTCCCAGCATGGTACCATCTCAACATCTGATCTTTTTAATGGCCATGGTTACTAGTCTATATTGAAAAGCCTTAAAATCTGCCGGGCAAACGAACCATATGTATATGCGAACAACGGGGTCAGGCCGACCACAAACAAAACCGCGAGAATCCGCAAATGTTTATATTCTTCGCCGGTAAGGAAACTAATCAGCGGTCCCTCATATATAAAGCAGCCGGCAAAGATAGCGGTGGCGATCACAAGAAAAATCGCCAATTTCAAAATCTGTTTCCATCCAAATTCGAGCTTTTCATGTATTTCGGTTTCTTCGATGACCGGTACTGTTAAGTTGTCTGCCAGCAGGCTTTTCATTTCTCTTCTAAGCCTGATTCGAATCGATGCACCTTTATCCAGGAAAAGATCACCCAGCACTATCATCGAATATGATGTCCTGCGCTGCAGGGCTGACAGAAGGGCATCGGGTTTTCCGTAAAATATGGAACTTCCGCCCGAGCAGCCATGCTTCATCAACTCGTCCAGGCAGCGGGCAATATTCTGGTCGACGCTCTCGACAGGTGGAGCGTCATCTTTAATACCTCCGTCGTATGCATCATCCTTATCGGCCGTAGCGGAATCGCGCGGCGCTTGTTCGGCAATATACTTGGCCTCCCCGTCATATCCTTCGCCGCCGGCCATAGACATTAACTCCACCGCCGCATCCCATTTCCGGGCCACCTTGATAACGTCGCTAAATCCGGTGGAATCATAATCAAATTTATCCTGGACATAAAGAATACTGCTCTGAGCTATGGTAGTGTGTACTGCCTTTATCTCCTTGACAGCGGAAAGCACTTCCTGAACATAAGGGGCCACGTCGGATTGCTGCGGGAGATATGTAACCTGCACCACTCCGTCATTGGCCGTCACCTTTACATCGGCAAAATTGGTGCGGCTGTCCGCCATCAAAGTAAAATGCGCCCTGCTGGCCAGATGAAGATTATTGATTGCTTTCTTGGCGGCGGGTGTGAGCTGAAAATCCGGAAGTTCGGCCATCGCACATAAACCGCTGGCAACATTGCCAACGCTGGCCTGATCAAGATTGATGACAAAATCATAATTGAAGGGATCATGCCAGTCGACGCCGTACAGAAATCTTACCCATTTATCACGATCAGCGTCAACATTTGTAATATATTTCTTGGCTTTCTTGCGATTGAGCTTCATATCCTGCATGATGCGCCGGATTCGGAATTCGAGGTCAGCCAGGACTCTGATCCTGAGAATATTCGGTACCCCCGGGAGGAGCATGTGGCCGGTATGTCCCTGGTAAACCACGTTTCTCTCGAGAATCTGTTCGCATAATAACATTGTCATGCAGGCCAGATATTGGTCACGCTCCCGGGCCATCCGTTTATATACGCCGGGTGGTCTGACCATTGCCATCTGGAGCTTGCCGACCGGAACCCCCATTTTTATGGCCTTTTCGGACAGGTCTTCCCGGCTGATATAGCTGTATCCGAGCTTTTCCGAAAGCCTTCCGGCGAGCTCCCGCCCGCCGCTGAAAGTACCCCGTGAAATAGTTATTATCGCCATTTTTCAAACGGGCCAATCATTCAATTGTCAACAACCTACTCTTATGGGGCGATCTCAAAATACTTGATTTGCTTATAAAACATAGCTATATTAATTGCGCAAGTCAATGACAATTTGCCCGCAAGAAACAGCATGTCCGAAAACAAAAACACAAAGCAATCGGAAATACAATTAAATTGGAAGACTCCGGTTATGGGGCTTTAAAGACCTTCGATGGCTTTCACTTAGGAGGTAAACTTGTCTAAAAGATTTGAAGTGCTGGTCGTGGACGATGAGCCAATCGTTGGCAAACGACTTAAAGTAGCGCTGGAAAAAACCGGTTACGATGTCGAAGTATTCGATTCCGGTCCAGCTGCTTTGGAGAGGATCGGTGAAAAGCAATTCGATTTTGTAGTCACGGATGTTAGAATGGACAATGTCGACGGCATCGACATCCTAAACAAAGTGACCGAAACATCTCCCAGAACAAAAGTGATTATTATAACCGGCTATGCCACCATTGAATTGGCCCGCGAAGCGTTGGTCAAGGGGGCATATGATTTTATCGCCAAGCCGTTTCAGCCGGACGATCTCAGGGAGGTTTTGGAGAGAGCTGTCAAGGCTCGTGAGCTTGATTCGGACAAATAATGATTTAATGCTAATTGACCGGGCGGTAAGTCTGCCGAAACAGGCGTACCGTGGGAAACTACCATAGATTTTTTACAATCTGCAACATATCGCAAAGGCGGATATCCGACAGATAAGCAGTCTGTAGAATCAATATGACTCAGGAAAACCATATAGAGGATGCAGAATATCAGGCGGAAAAGGCGCTGAAGGAACGCCCCCGTTTCAGCATCCGTTCAAGGTTGCTATTGGGTTTCATGCTTTTTTTCATTCTCAGCGCGGCGGCAGAATTGACCGCAATCATTACGCTCCATCGTCTTGAAGAAAAAACGCGCTTTCTTGTAATTGCCGACAGATATACCTATGAGATTCAGCAGGCTCGAAGATTTGAAAAGAATTTCTTCCTCTATCAAACCGACCTTCAATACGTTTTCGACCATGTCGGGCCGGCCGAGAGTCTTATGAATTCCAATAGTCAGGAGTTGCGATCGGTTCTGGGAGATGATAATTATATCGTTTTGAACGCGCATCTGGAAAAATACAAGGAGCTCCTGTTCCAGCTTGCAGCTATTGATACGGTTCTTCCGGAAAATGCTGAAACTAGGATGTCAGAGATTGAAAACGAGCTCCGCCAGTATGGATCACAGATGATAACTTTTGCACTACAGCTTTCTGAAAGAGAACTTGATACGGTCAGATCAATGTTCAGGTGGGCCAAGCTTCTTCCTCTGATATTTTTGGTATTTTTTTTGATTCTGGTTATCTATATGGCCAATTTTCTGTTCCGGCAGATAAATCGACCCCTCAGCCGCCTGATGGAGTTGACTGAGAGAATCGCCGAGGGCGATCTGACGCCGATTACACCTTTCCGAAAATACCGGGATGAATTTTCCAATGTCAATATGGCCTTAAATCATATGATACATGAACTGAAGCGGCGACAGGAACTGATGATTGAATCTCACAAATTGAGGGCTATCGGCACTCTTACGGCCGGTATTGCCCATGAACTCAATAATCCTCTCAATAACATTACGCTGACTGCAGCGGTACTGGAGGAAGACTATGAAAATATCAGTGACGAACAGCGGCTGGAGCTGGTTCGGGATCTTGTCAAAGAAGCTCAACGTTCAGAACGCATAGTCCGAAATTTACTGGGCTTTGCACGCAAAAGCGAAATTGAAACCAAACATCTTGATATATCTGATCTGATAGCGGAAACGCTCAAATTGGCCCAAAACCAGGTGAATTTGAAGGGGGTAAAAGTGACGACATCAATCCCCGTCAATCTCCCCAAAATTCATGGCGACCGCCAGCAATTGAACCAGGTTTTTCTGAATCTGATTCTCAACGCGCTCGATGCAATCGATAAGAACGGAAAACTGAATATCACCGCAGAAACCACCTCCATGTTTGATTTCATCACAATTAAATTCACCGATAACGGCAGCGGCATTCCCCATCATATACTGCCGTCAATATTCGATCCTTTCTTTACCACCAAGCCGACCCGTAGGGGAACCGGGCTTGGATTATCGGTTTCCAAGGGCATTATAGAAGAGCACGGCGGCAATATCACCGTAGAAAGCGAGGTCGGTACAGGCACAACGTTTATTATTAGCCTTCCGATTGCCCGAATTCCGGCAGAGTTTAAATAGCATAATAAAGATTATTATTTGTGCTGCCGTGGCCGCATGAGCGACCTGCGGACGGTCCGGACAACATTTGGGTCCGGAAACCAATCTGCAGTAATATCAACCACTTACAAGAAATCCGGGGTGTTGTT
>CP070796.1:1604056-1615521 GCA_020343475.1 Candidatus Zixiibacteriota bacterium | reverse complement strand
TTATGTTTCTTTAGGGTGCAATCAGTTTTGCCCAAGCTGAGGTTACGGCATTTGAATCCCGGGCAGCTGGTATGAACAAAAGGGTTGTCATACTAAATTCACGGCAGGAATTGCAGCCGGTGGGAGGCGATGAGTGGATTATAAATACCGGTCAGGCGGTGGAGGATAGTGCCGGAAAAGGCCACACCATTCTGACATCGGTCGGTATGAATTCCTGGGAGATAACCCTGTTCTTCGCTTCCAAATACCGTGCCCGTCAGACAATTTTTATTCCGTGGGACGTCAGAGATACTCCCGACGGTGTTAAAAGGGGGCTCATCACTCAGTTTCATCTTGAGGGCGCACCAATTGAATGGCGGTTGATTGGAACAAGCAGCCGAAAAAGCAGCCATCAGAAATTCCAATCCGAGCGGGATCGGTTGATCATAAACGAAGCCGATGTTGTCGTCCCTGTCGCGGTGCGTCCCGGCGGAAATCTTGAATCCCTGCTTAATGATGCCCGCGCCCGAGGTGCCGTCATTGATTATGCGTACCTGGCGACGACCTCCGCGGCCCGGCGCACATGCAGGATCAGGATTGATCCGGAATTTATGAATCCAGACCTGGATTGTCTTCTTCGGGATTACCTGATTCACTGGACTCGATCATGTCACGGGCCGTGGCCAGGAGAGACAATATATCAGTGGTATGATGCCCTGACCAGTTCTGCGACACGCAATCCCCGCTCTGCGCTGGACACCCTGGTACGGGTGCTCTTAGAGAAAAAGCTTCGTTCTTCAGATCGTCATTATCGACGAGGCGTACCAGCCGTATCGTTTTCAGGATTGCCTCCATCCCAGGCGGTGGATTTGATGAAGTGGCGGGCGCGGTATCGTGAGATGACGTTCGAACCATATGGAATTGCAGTCCGACGTGACATGGCGAGGCAAGTCGGCATCCGCAAGGTCTTTTACGGCAGCCCGGAAATGTACCCGTATCTTGAAGAGGAAAACCGTCCATACTTTCAGAGTATTGGTATCAAAGGGTACTGGATGCCGGAGCGGGAATACCGACATATAGGAGATCTTGACCTGTCCCTTATTCCGTCGGATGCCCTGGCAGTTATCGTGTGGAAGGGTGATGACATCCAGGCGGTGCGTGGCATTTTTAATGGTCGGGTGGTAACTGTTTATCGGCATTGATTGCCGTGCCGGGTTGACTGGATGTGCGGTTTGTGAAGGAGCAACGGGGGACTCGATCAGGAATCGGTTACCCCCTCAATAATCTTAAGGTATCGCCTGGCCCATTTCTCAGTTGAATGGTGTGACCGGACGTACTCGTGATACCGTCTTCCAAGGTTGCTGCCATCAATTCTATTGCGGTACAAATCGCGTATCAGATGCACAAGTTCTTCGGGCCGCTTGTCCGAGAATGTAAGCGCTCCCCCGGCTTGGTCGAGAAAGCGCGTTGCTTCTTCAGCGGTTGATCCGAAAATAATCGGTTTTCCCGCGGCCATATATTCGAACATTTTTACCGGCAAAACCGATTGGGCAAACGGAACATCCTTAAGGCAATCCACCAGCACATCGCCAGCATGGAGAAAATACGGTATCTGCTCCAGCGGCTGCAGGCCGATGAAGGAAATGTTAGTCAGGTTGTACTGCTTGGCCAGTTGTCTGTACGTTTCCTTCTTCTGCCCGTCGCCAACGAAGACAAAATGGTACTGCTTTTCATCGGCCAGGATACGCGCCGATTCGATCACCGGCTCAAGAGTTCGCACGGTACCCATGGTGCCGCAGAAGAGAATCAGGTATTTTTCCTCCCAGCCGTATTTCTTGCGAATACCGTTCGAGTGACTGTTTATAAAATCCTCGCCGACACCCGATTTGATGGTCGAAATCCGATTCTCCGGGATGCCACGGGTGCGCATCCAGCTGGTTAGACCCTCCGTAACGCATACGATCTTCCAGGCGCGCTTATAGATGAATTTCATCATGCCGCGAATTGCTTCTGTAAAGAGCGACTTGTGCAGGCTGCCATATTGCTCACCCATTTCAGGTTGCAAATCCCGTATCTCGAGAATCAGTTTGGCGCGACGTATCTTGCAGAAAATGTATCCCAGGGCCGCGGATGTGACCGGCGGAGAAGACGCCAGAACCACATCGAATTTGCCTTTTAATCGCAGGCTGTTGATCAGCGATGAGATCATGAAGGTCAAAAAGCCGAGCATGCGTTTCTTGGGCTGGGCATTTGATGCCGGCAGGACATATGATCGATAGATGTCAATCCCATTTATGAATTCTTTACAGAACAGCTTGCCGCGATACTCCTTCGGAATAATGCCGTCGGGATAATTGGGCATAGCGGTTAGAACAGTGACGTGGTGTCCGCAATTGCGAAAATAACGCGCGAACTCAAAGAGCCGACGTACCGCGCCCTTTTCAGGAGGAAAGTGCTGTGTAACGAGTAATATTCTCATAGCTTTCGCAATAAGTGATCCAATTTACTTAAGCCGATCCAAAAAAGCAATATAAAAACATAAAAATGGCTGTTCTGAATTTCCGCTGCCCGTATGCCAAACGGGAGCCATTTGAAAACGACGTGCGATGACTCTTTGAGGAAAGGCCTTTTCGATAATTCAATGTCATCCATGACAGGCTATTCATAATTGCAAGGTAAAAAAGCGACTCACTTGCCTTGTGATCGGCTTCCTGCCGCTATTTCAATCCCTCTATTCTCATACTCAAAGCTTGCAAACCTCAGTTCGAATTGCTCAAAAGTAAGATTTTGATTTGAGAATGTCAACAATGGATTTTGAAAAAAGGCAATTCCGTCATCACCGGGAAAAGCCACTGAGAATTTTCATGAAGTGTCCTGAATTTCTTCATTTCCGCGCCTTTTATTTCAGGAATATCAGCTCAACCCGTCGGTTTTTCTGGCGGCCTTCCCGGGTTGCGTTGGATGCGATAAAGTTAATTTCACCCTTTCCGACTGGAGTTAGACGATTGGATTCTATACCCAGACTTACCAAATAATCCCTGACTCTATTCGCCCGCTTTTGAGAAAGATTGCGATTGTCTTCCGGCAGGCCGATATTGTCGGTGAAACCGAGAATCTCTACGCGAACCCCATAAGCCTTGCGGAGGATTGTGGCCAGGTCCTTGAGTTTACCTTTCGAAGCCCTGTCAATTTCAAACGAGCCGGGATCATATTTGATATGCAGGATCATTCGCTTTTCCAGCACACTCAAATCCAAGCAGCCGTATTTGTCAACAGCAAATCCCGATTCGCTGTTCGGACAGTCATCGATTCCATCCGGAACGCCGTCGCTGTCGCTGTCGCGAGGACAACCATTCTCATCTACCGTGGCGCCGATCTGATTATCGGGGCAGTCATCATTATAGTCAGGAATCCCGTCAAAATCGGAATCAACCGGGCATCCGTATACATCGACAAAACCATACGCCTTGCGGTCGGTATTCGGGCAGGCATCCAGCCCGTCGGGGACTCCGTCGCCGTCCTTATCAGTTTTACTTTTGCCTGCTTTACCGGTCTTCGGGGGAGGGGATGAGATTTTTGGGGTTGGCTTGGCAGACGATTCGCCTGCTTTGCTCCACGCTGCCTCCCGGCGATCCCAATCCGATATTTTTCGTCCGCCGCCGAACGCGTATGCCAGTGACAGGCCGGCCCTTAGGCCCCAGCGGCTCAGACTGTCTTCAATGGTGTTTGCAAACTCAAGGCCCGCCCCGGTAAGGTAGTCGGCGTCGAATGTGATCGCCGCGATCCATTTTTCTGAAAAAGCGTATTCCAGAGCCAGCGCCGATGATAACATTATTTCCGTGGCGGTAAGCTCCAGCGGTTCACCCCATGCGCCGGATGTGAGCAGGATCCGGTCGGATTGCGGGTCGGTTATTTCCCAGATTGACACTCCGCCCCCAAGACCTCCGACTACACCCAGGTTATCGGCCGGCGAGAAAAGCCGGAGCTTGACCAGAAAGGATAAATCGTATGCCTTGCGGCCTCTGGTGCGGTCTTTCTTGTCCGAACCAATTTGCAGCGACGATTCTGCATTTAAATCATCGTAGAGCTTATATCCGTAAAATCCCATTTCGGCACGCCAGCGTTGTGAAAAATGAACTGCGAAGTTGAGATGATAGGCCGGGCCGGCAGTGAATCTGGGGGGCTTCCCGCCGCCGAGCGTTACTCCACCCAGTCCTGCGCCGAATGAAAAGGACTGATTATCCTGTGCCGTTGCAGGCAGGGGCAACAACAAAAGGGCTACCAACATCACAGTAAGTCGCATGTGGTCAATTTGGTACGAAGCACCTGAGAATGCAATAAAAAAGATGCTTTCGCGCCCGACGTCCCTATTTCGTCCCGATAAAAAAAACCGGATGATTTTCATATTCGATTTGACTTTATGGCACAATCATATATTATGTAACTGTTGGCTTCACCGGAGACTGCTGCCTCTTCCTGAGGGGCGTCGAGCACGGGTATGTATTCCGCTGAAGGGTAAGATTGGGGTTATCCGACAGGCATGGAATACTGTCGGATTTAGGCAAAAGGGCACGGCTTTGGAATATGTAAAATTGCATGAGTGGCCGGACAATGCCAACGATGCTGTAAGAGTACAAGAGACGTTAAGAAAACAGCTGATTCTGGAAAGCAGATTTGACAGAGCGGAGTTAGTTGCCGCCGTCGATACTGCCTATAATGATAAGATTAACCGTCTTTACGCAGCCGCGGTTACGGTCAGGCTTCCGGAAATGAATGACATTGAAAGATCAGTTGCGGAAATGGAGGCAAAATTCGACTATATCCCCGCGCTCCTGAGTTTCAGAGAAGGGCCTGTTATTCTGAAAGTACTCTCCCGCTTGCAGATTAGGCCCGATGTGGTTATTTTTGCCGGGCATGGCCTTGCGCATCCTCGTTCTTTTGGATTAGCATCACATATGGGTTTATTGGTGGATATGCCGTCGATTGGATGCGCCCGCAAGTTGCTTTCGGGCGAATTCAATATGCCCGATCAGGAGCAGGGGGCCTGTTCACCGCTGTATGTCGCCAATGTCAAATGTGGTTATGTTTATCGCACCAAATCCAATGTGAAGCCGATGTTTATTTCACCCGGGCACTTATGCTCCATTCCGGACGCCCTCGCAGTTGTCAAGAAATGCCTGACCGAGTACCGAATGCCCGAGCCGCTTCGATTGGCGCATCTTTTTGCCAGCAAGTACAAGCAGTCGGCGGAAAGAAAACTGGGGCTGCGCAAACCGAAACGTCAGAGATAGGAACGCGACATAAATAATGCCTGGTCACCGCTTGCCTTTCGGTCTGGCGGTCAAATGGTGCCGGCCAGATGAAACTTGAAGATGATATTTTGCGCCCGGCGCGTGAACTGTATCCCATGCAGGTCGCATTCCGCCGGCACATTCACCAGAATCCGGAACTTGCTTTCGAGGAGTATGAGACTACCAAATATATCAAAGCACAGCTTCGCTGCCATAAGATCAAGCTCCAGCCGCTCGATCTGAAGACGGGTGTGGTCGCCGTAATCAATCCCCATTTCAAACGTGCAATAGCCATTCGAAGCGAGCTTGACGCGTTACCGATCGCTGAAAGAACTGACCTCCCATTTCAGTCAAAGCGCCCGGGAATCATGCATGCCTGTGGACATGATCTGCATATGGCTGTGGTTCTGGGAACGATGATTCTCTTGAACCGTCTCAAAAAACAACTCCCCTGTGCCGTTAAGTGCATTTTTCAGCCGGCCGAGGAGAAGCCCCCGGGCGGAGCTAGCAAGTTAATACGGGCCGGTGTCTTGAGAAATCCCCGGGTCGAGATGATTTTTGCACTCCACGTTGATCCAAATGTTGCCACCGGCAGGATCGGCCTCCGGGATGAAGCCACGATGGCATCAGTGCTTGATTTTAATATTGTCATTCACGGCAAGGGGGGGCACGCGGCGCGTCCGCACGCCGCGGTGGATGGAATTGCGGTTGCCGCAGAAGTGATCGAATCGCTGCAAAAAATCGTCTCGCGCGAAATCGACCCGCTCAATCCGGCGTTAATCACCATCGGGACAATCGAGGGTGGGACGGCCCGTAACATTATCGCCGATCAGGTTGTTCTAAGCGGAACGGCCCGAACTCTCTCTGGCGCAAATGCGAAGAAAATCCCGCAGCTACTCAAGCGGACGCTAGACGGCATCTGCCGGGCGCGTGGTGCTCGATATACTTTTGACATTCTGGCCAGATACCCGGTTTTGGTTAACCATAAATCAGCCAACAAGATCCTGCGGGAGTGCTATTGCGAATTGTTTGGCAAAAATAAGGTTGAAAAAACCCCGCAGACTATGGGCGGGGAGGATTTTTCATATTATATTGCAAGTATTCCGGGTGCGATGTTCCGACTCGGCGTAAGAAATACTGGAATCGGCGCCGACAAATCGTGGCATACCCCTGATTTCATGGTTGACGAAGAGGCTATATTTTACGGAACATCGCTTCTAAGTCTGGCTGTTTTAAAGTGTGGTGAGAAGTTTTAAATTCATTCTTTCCGGTCTGCTTTTGGCGGGCCTTATCTGGCTGCCCCGGCCCGTTCCCTGCCACGCCTTTCGTCTTATCCAGGACCTGGTTGTCAACTATTCCGATTTCTCATATGTTCGGTCAATTGCCGTCGGTTTTGAATACGCGTATTTCGGGACCACCGAAGGGATTGTTCGATACAACATCAATACCAAAAAATGGGATGAGCCGATGACAGGTATTGGTGGGTTGGAGGGAACCGACATTTACGAAATTCAGGTATCCACCGATGATGAGTATCTCTGGGTACGGACCGACTTTGGCATATACGAATACAGTCACACCGTGGATTACTGGGTTCAGGTCGACCAGATTCCCCCGGTCAATTCGCAGTCCCGGCATCTTGCTCCTGACCCAATATTTTTCGCTCCAATCGGGTATAATTATATGTCCACCGGGGTCCTGGTAGATTTCGACGGCAGGCGATTTTCTCTGACTGATATTGTTGATGACGGCTGGGGCAATCTCTGGATCGGAATCTGGGGATTGGGGGCAGCGCGAGCCGATAATTCAAATTATCGGATTGAATTGCTGCCATACGGCCTGCTCCAGCAGGATATCAGCTCTATCCATCTTGACAGTGGTATGCTATGGATGAGCGGAAATCTCGCCGACGCCTATCGTCCCGGCATGACCGTATTCAACTGGCGTGAAAACCAGTTTGATTATGTGAATGTCGGGGCGAGTGAGGTGTTTATCACGGAACGAATCAATGACATCTATGCCAACGGGTGGGATGTTTTTGTCGCCACTGACCATGGGATAATGGTGGTTGACAAGAGGACCCGGGAAATCGGCGACCGTCTTAACCGCAGATCGGGGCTGCCTGATGATCGTGTCCTGTCGGTCGCGGCGCGAGGCGACACTCTTTTTGCCGGGACTGATTATGGGCTGGGATTATTGAAACGTTTTCCCGATTCGGTGGAAATCAGTGTTCAGAGTTTTCTTCCCTCGCTGTCGATTTTCTGTATCGAGATGACGACTGACGCGGTGTGGATCGGCACTTCACGAGGGGTCTTCCGGCTGCATTTCGGTTCCGGCAAACTCGGGCGGCTGACGGCGCCTGAGGTCAGCCCCACCGGAAATGTCCACGATATTGAATTGTCGGGACAGAAGATGTGGGTGGCAACCGAGGATAACCTGGTTTCCATTGACATGGAAACCGCTGCTATCGAACAGTATCCGGAAGTGAACGGTTACGGCAGGATAAACGCGATTGCCGTGGCCGATACATTAATTGCGGTTGGCACAGGCGATGGCTTGATGTTGCTTTATACCGGAATAAAGCCTCGCCATTATTTCTATACCGCTAATGATGGTCTGATTTCAAATCAGATAAACGATCTGGTCTTTGATGGCGAGTATCTCTGGATCGCTACTGATCACGGCCTGACGAGATTCTGGTATAAAAACCCGCGTCTGCCGCAATAAAGCCCGCTTTTCATCAAAACAAATTACCGGTTGAAGAACGTTTTAGAATTATATATCTTAGTCCAGAGATGCTTCGGCGGAACCGGGTAATCGGTGGAGAGATGACGTACGCGATAATCGGCTATATCAAATCGACCTTATTGGTCGGGCTTTTTACTCTGGCGCTGACCACGGCGGCGTTTGCGGCGGATCAGGACGTGTTTGCCATCTACGCCCTTGAGGTGGAGGGGAAAATATACGGATATGTAACCGGCGATGTTAATGGCGATGCTTTAACCGATGTTATAGTTGTCTATTCTCCCGGCGATGACCCGACCACGCGCTATATCGGCCTGTACATGCAGTCAGCGGGCAGCGGTTTCGGGCTGCGCCCGGATTATTTGATGCGACTGCCTCAGACTGCGGTCCAGGTGGATGCAGGCGACAGCGACAATGATGGGACGGATGAGATTTTTATCGTTGACTCGGAGGGCGTCAGCACTCTCCGGTATTTGCAGGCGACCGGATTGTCAAAACCGGTGAGAATCATCCGCCACAAGACAATTTATGCCATGCCGCTTTTTCAGGGCATTATTGTCGAATCGTTTATGCTTGAGATTAACGGCAAAGCGGGGCTGGAAATCGTGATACCGAACGCCAAAGGGTATGCTATATTTCAGCTGGGCGACGATGGCAATTATGAAATGCTGAATCAATTGTCGGTTACCCTGCTTTCCAACAGCAGGGAAAAAGGTCTATCTGATTTTGCCCGGCCGCGTATTCCGACCTATAACGTAACGCTGGCGTCACTGCATGTCGGCGATTGCAATCTCGACGGGCGCGCTGACCTGTATTTTCTTTGGGACAGAAAAGTCAGTTGCTTTATTCAGGACAATACAGGCAACTTCGCGCAGACCCCGGATGTGGAACTGGTTTTCTATCCCGGCAGCACCGCCGGATATTTTCAGAGCCGGCTGGCCGATTTCAATGGCGACGGGCGACCGGATGTGGTGGTGTCTCATTCCTCCGGTGGCATAACCAATACTGAAACTAAAGTGCGCTTTTTTATATGCAATCCCGACGGCCATCTTAAGTCCGCTTTCTCTAAGGAAATCCGGCTGTCAGATTCGCATTGTAACATGATCGTGAATGATTTCGACAATAATAATCAGCCGGAGCTGGTAGTTCCGGCGGTGGAACTGGGTGCGATTGCCGCCACGAAGATGTTTCTAATGAAGAAGGCCGACCTGCACCTGCTGATCTACCCGATCGTCGGCGGATTCCCGGACGAAGAACCGACGAAGCGAAAGAAGTTTGAATTCAAGTTTGACTTTGATAATCCCTATCCGACCCGTGAAGTAACTCTAAATTGGATGGCTGATTACAATGGAGACAATCTTCGCGACCTGGTTTTTTGTGACGGTAACGGCCACCTGCAATTTTACTGGGGAAGTGAATCGGATTATCTTTCGAAGAAACCGGACGTGGAGATTACCCTGGATCATCCGGCGGTAATGCTGCCGATTCATCTCAATAATGGACGGCTGTCGGATATCATCATTGAGCACAATCTGACCGGCAAATTTGATCGTTTGACCGTTTTGAAAAACCGCAACAACAAGATGTGATTGAAGGGATGTTTGTATGGCTGAAAGAGAATTTCCGCAATGCCTGAAATGCGGCAAGGGACAGCTGCTGCCACTTTCGGATTATGGCCGTAACGGGGCGACCATTATGTACAAAGCCTGGACATGTTCCAATCCCGATTGTGGCTTTTCGTTGCGGATCGATAATGGTGAAATAAGTTACGGTAAACCAATATCGTACACGGACAAATAGGCAGCATGCCGAAGTTATTCGATAACCTCTGGGTAAAGATAGCCGCCCTTCTTCTGGCATTTCTTCTCTGGTTACACGTTGCAACCGAAAAAGTGTATCAGAATCAGATCACCTTGCCCATAGCCCAGGTTGAGCTGCCGGGTGGGCTGGTGCTGGTCGAGCCTCCTCCGGAATCAGTGCTGGTATCGGTGACGGCTATCGGCAAGGCTCTTTTGCGCAGTGACTGGAAGCGCAGCGGCGCGCGGCTGGTTATTACCGGCGCGCGTCCCGGTCGCTTCAAGCAGGAAATCGGCACCGAGAATCTAAGCCTGGTCGAGCCGCAGCGAGTGAACCTGGTCGAGGTTGCGGCTCCCCGGGAATATTTTTTTAACTGCGATCGGCTGATCGAAAAGGCGGTCCCGGTCAGATCGCGGGTCGTTATTGAGCCGGATGACGGCTTTGCGATCGGCAACGCGGATTCAATTATTCCCGCCGCCGTTACGATTGCCGGCCCCAGGGGATCATTGAACGGGGTGGAGTCAATCGAGACCATTTCTGAGCATCTGGAGGGAGTGCGAAATAATTTCGAGCTCAAAGTCGCGCTGGCGCATCCCGACATCTATAATCTGACTATAACTCCCGATTCGGTTAAGCTTTACGTCAATCTTGTCCCGCTAAAAACCAGGGAGTTTGCCGGAGTTGCATTACGGCTGAAAAATCTCCCCTTTCGTCAGACCGTCAACTTCACCCCCAGAAGTGTGGATATCCTGGTGCGGGGGCCGATGGAGGTGGTGGACGGCATGTCATCTTTCGGTATCGAGGCCACTGCCGATTACCGACTCTTGGGCATCGACAGTCTGATACCGGTCGAGCTTTCCCTGCCCCCCTCGGTTATTCTGGTGCGCTCGTCGGTTGATTCTGTTCGTATAATCAAATAGCCATGATTACTCTCGGTATTGAAACCTCGTGCGACGAAACCTCGGTCGCGGTTGTCGAAAACAGTGCCCGGATTCTGTCCAATATAATTCTCAGCCAACTGGTTCACAGCGGGTATGGCGGAGTGGTTCCGGAACTGGCCAGCCGGGAGCATCTCAAGGCGATCATGGCGGTCTATAATGAAGCGCTGGCGGTCGCCGAGATGCGGGCGGAGGATATCGATCTGGTGGCGGCCACCTATGGGCCGGGATTGGTGGGGGCGCTTCTGGTGGGGCTTAATTTCGGTAAGGGTCTGGCGTTCGGCCATGATAGACCGTTTATTGCGGTCAATCATCTCGAAGGGCATATTGCCTCGAACATCCTGATGCATCCCGAACTGCCCGAAAGGCACCTCACCCTGATTATCTCAGGAGGACACACCTCACTGGTGCTGGTCAATTCGTTCGGTGACTATAAGGTTCTGGGACAGACCAAGGACGACGCGGTCGGGGAGGCCTATGACAAGGTGGCCAAGCTTCTGGGGCTGGGTTATCCCGGCGGGCATGAAATCGACCGGCTGGGGGAAATCGGCGACCGCGACTATTTCCGATTCCCGCGCGGGATTATCACAG
This sequence comes from Candidatus Zixiibacteriota bacterium, assembly GCA_020343475.1. Classification (GTDB taxonomy): domain Bacteria; phylum Zixibacteria; class MSB-5A5; order GN15; family PGXB01; genus JAFGAL01. The sequence goes on along the minus strand of CP070796.1, from coordinate 1,604,180 downwards.
AAGACAGCTTCGATTTTTCTTATTCGGGCTTGAAGACGGCGGTGGCGCTGCACGTGCGAAATCTGTCCGAAACCGAGGTGAGAGAGAAAAAGGCCGACATCGCCGCGTCGTTCCAGGAAGCGGC
>CP070796.1:1598984-1603956 GCA_020343475.1 Candidatus Zixiibacteriota bacterium | reverse complement strand
AAAGAGAGTCATCAACAGCGATCCGATCACGAAGGTCAGGACGAACAGCATAAAAAAGGCGCCGATGTTGATTACCCTGCTTTCTTCCATGCTGCTTCCGCTGATTTTCAGCGGTGCCACCAGGTGCGGCCTAGTGATTTTTTGAAGTTCGCGCCAGCCGACCTTGAGTACCACCATGATCCGAATCATTTTCATTCCTCCGCCGGTTGATCCGGCACAGCCGCCCCAAAACATCAGGCAGAGCAGCGCCAGCCGGATCAAATCGGGCCAGAGATCGAAGTCCGCGGTTCCATAGCCGGTGGTGGTAACAATTGCCAGAACCTGAAAGGCGGATCGCCGGAAGGCTCCATAGAGCGTCGATACTTTCGCACTTTCCCTGCCAATATGTTCCTGCAGCTGTTCAGTCGATGGGGGATCATACCGATAATGTTCTTGAGCCAGATAAGGCGGTTTTATTCCCGCAAGATACAGAATTCCGGTAAATACGATGATGGAGGCAACAATTGTTCCGGTGTAAAAATGCAATTCCCGGTTTTGAAAGATGTCCGAGAACTTGCCCCTGAGAACTTGGTAGTGAATCAGGAAATTGACCCCGGCCAGGTACATGAAGATGCATACGACCCAATCGATATAGTTGCTGTTGTAATGACCGATTGATCCGTTTCTGGTCGAGAATCCACCGGTGGCCATGGTGCCGAAGGTATGGCAGAGAGAATCGTACCAGTCCATCCCGCCCAGCATCAGCAGAATCGTCTCAATCAGCGAAAGCAGGGCGTACACCCCCCACAGGATAGCTGCCGTTTGCGCCAGTCGCGGCTGAATCCGCTCCGTGGTCGGCCCCGGCACCTCGCCCCGAAACATATGGTATCCTGAAATCCCCATTGCCGGGAAAATGGCAATGGCCAGCGTAATTATTCCCATGCCGCCCAGCCAGTGAGTCAGGCTTCGCCAGAATAAAAGCCCTCTGGGAACTGATTCAATATCTGAGAGTATGCTGGCCCCGGTGGTGGTAAAACCGCTGCAGATTTCAAAGTACGCGTCGGTGAAGGTTCCCAGGATACTTGCGAGTGAGTAATCGGCTGAATTGGCGAGGAAATATATGAAAAAGGGGATGGCGCCCAAAAAACCCAGGGTAATCCAGCCCGTGGCGACAATGGCAAATCCCTCTCGAATCCCTTCGAGCATTTTATCAGAGCGGAAAATTGTCGTCAGCAGAAATCCGCACCCTGCGGAGAATACGATGGCCGCCAAAAAGCCCATTTTCTCGGCGTCGCTCGGAATCTCTGATATCGCTGCCGGGAATCGGTAGACAAAAGCGATAATCAGGGGAATGGCTAAAACCCCGGCCATGATGATCATCAATCGTCCCGCAACGTAGAAGACTATTTTTTTATCCATTGGGGGATAACCACTTATCTGGATTTGAAGAGTTTCCGGACACGGGCCACATTTCTGCTGTAAGTAATAATAATCATCTGATCGCCCGGTTCAATAACGGTGTTGCCGTCAGGGATAATCATCTCGTCGCCACGAAGCACTGTCCCGATAATTGAGCCTTTCTGAATTCTGCTGCGCACATGCTGGAGCGGCTTACCGGTGATCGGGCTGTTTTCGGCGGCCGTAATTCGTATGGCCTCAATGTCCAGATTACGAATTCTTACCACCCGACCAATTTGAACCCGGTGGATGGACTCGAGAATCTCCCGGGCAATTGCAAGACGGGGGTGAATGATATGATCGATGCCGATCGAGGAATAAAGCCGATCATGTTTAATATCGGTTATGACCGCAATCACTTCGCGCGCTCCCTCCGTTTTCGCCAGCAATGTCGAAAGGACGTTATATTCATTCTCTTTGGAAGCGGCGATAAAGAAATCGGCATTGCGTACGTACACCTCATTGAGAATGGTGGAATCCGTTGCTTCCCCGTTGACAATTTCCACGTTGTTTAAGATATCAGCCGCCTCAGCGGCGTGTTCGGCGTCAGGATCAATCAGCACCACCCTGTCGGCACTGCTCTGCAAAGCATCAGCCAGCAAAAGCGCCGTAAGGCTGTCGCCGGCGATTATGATATTTTTCGATTCTTTGCTGGAATGATTGAATAGCTTCAAGTAAGTCTCAAGAGAGGATCGGTGAAAGATGCCGAAAATATCGTCACCTTCCCGGATGACATACCTTCCATCCGGAATGATGGCCTCCCCGTCACGGATCGCGGCGATAAAGAGCAATGGATGTTCCCCTGCTTCCCGGCGGATCTCTATCAGGGATTTGTCCACCAGCGGCATCCCGGCCCTGACCCGGTATCCGCGCATCAGGACATCACCCTCTTGGAAATTGACTGCATCACTGGCCCCGGGTGTCTCGACAAATTGGATAATGGAATCGACGACGACGCTTTCGGGATCGATAATCCGGGTAACCCCCATATTGACAAGATCAATGGAGGCGTCACCGTCGCGGAACTCACTGCTTCGAATACGCGCAATCCGGGTATCCACCTCGTATTGACGAGCGATTCCGCAAATCAGAATATTAAGTTCGTCATTGGGGGTAACGGCGATTACCATATCGGCCTTTTTGATACCCGCCGCCTCCAGAAGACGCGGCGAGCTGCCATTTCCCAGCAATATCTGGATGTCAGTTTTGTCGCGGATTCGCTCGTAGGCCGCGCGTTCCTTCTCGATAAGCACGATATCATGATTCTCATAACGCAGGTGCTCGGCCAAGCTGAATCCGACAATGCCGCCGCCAACAATGACAATTCTCATCGAACGACTATCCCGGTTTTCTCGATTCGCATTTAAGCGTAAGAATCCCCAGCATTTATATTGTAGGGTCGGCCAAAAGTCAACAATAATTGACTTCCGGAATCAACGGCCCCCGGGAGAATGCGGAACAGGAAAATCGATCGGCAAAACTAATATTTGTTTGACTCCGGCATTTTTTGTATAATTCGCTGAACAGCCGGTAGACACTTTTATGAAAATCCTGCAGATTAGGACACCTGTTAAGCTCAACAACTGTGCCGGATTTAAATTGAAAAATCCCGTTCGGCAGGGCGTCACATGATCGCCACTTTTGAAAACTCGATATTGGAGGCGGCAAGGTGATGAAATCTGACGATATGATGATATTTGCCGGCAGTGGTAGCCGGCGTCTTACCGCCCGGATATGCGACTATCTGGGCGTAAAACCGGGGCAGAACGAAACCATGCATTTTTCCGAAGGTAACACATTTGTTCGGGTACTTGAGAATGTCAGGGGACGCCAGGTTTACCTTGTGCAGTCAACGGTATTCCCCGCCAACGACAATTTCATGGAGTTGCTTTTCTGGATTGATGCCTTCAAGCGGGCCAGTGCCGCCTCGGTGACGGCGATTATCCCGTATTTCAGTTACGCCAAAGGAGACAAAAAAGACGAACCCCGGGTTTCGATTCGAGCCCGGGTCTGCGCCGATGCAATTGAAGCGGCCGGGGCTGACCGGGTAGTAACCATGGACTTGCATGCCCCTCAAATTCAGGGTTTTTTCCGCAAGCCGGTCGACAACCTATATGCCCTGCCTGTCCTCTGCGATGAAATTCGTGCCAGAAGACTCCGGGATATCATCGTTGTCTCGCCGGATTCCGGCTATGCCGCGCAGGCCCGCAGATATGCCTCATACCTGGGTTCTTCGGTCGCCATCGCGGATAAGGAACGCGTCGCGCACGACGAACGGGCAGAGGTTCTGGAGGTTATCGGGCATGTGGAAGGCAAGATCGCGGTGGTAGTCGATGATTTCACAATTTCGGGCGGAACCCTTGCCAACGTCTCTCGCAAACTTATCGAGCAGGGTGCCACGGCAGTGTATGCCATGGTTGCGCATGGGGTTCTGGCCGATGGATCGGTTCAACGGCTCGACCGCAGCCCGATCAAGGAGTTGCTCATTACTGATACGGTTGAAAACCAGCCGGTGACGCTTTCGGAGAAAATTAAAATTGTGTCGGTGGCGCCGCTTTTCGGAGAGGCGATTAAACGCATTCACAAACGCGAAAGCATAAGCGCCATGTTCGCGTAATGAAACTTCCGGCAGGCGGCTGCATAAAAAATATATTGCATGCGGCTTTACGGAAAGGAGGTAAGGATGATACGAAAAGGTCCGGTACTGCTCATGCTGATCGGTCTGATGACAGCCGGCGCGTTGGCGTTCGCGCAGGATGCCGAGCGGGCGCTTATTGACAGCATGCCTCCGGTAGTGATTGAGACCATTCCGATCGCCGGAGATCTGACGGTTGATCCAAATACAACCGAAATCTGCGTTTCATTCAGCAAGGATATGCGGACCGATATATGGTCCTGGGTGCAGGTAAATGATAATACTTTTCCCGATATTACCGGTGAGATCAAGTATCTTGATGATAACCGAACCTGCATTTTACCGGTCAAGCTTAAACCAGGCAAAGCCTACGCAATCTGGCTGAATAGCGATAAGAACCTGAATTTCAAAGACGTCCGGGGCAAACCGGCCGTGCCGTATCTGCTGGCCTTTAAAACGAAAAAAATGGTGAGCTCACAATAGCACCCATGCCCGATGACGTAAAAGCGGTTCTTTTCGACGTCGATAATACTCTCTTTGACCGGGATCGGGCCCAGCGTGAAGTATGTTCCCTGATTATCAGCGAATTTAACGATTTATTCTCCGGGATGGACAGGGATAGAATTACCAAGGCGTTCCTTCTGTCGGATGAGGAAGCAACGCGGCTTTTTGCGGCAGGCGGCGGTATTGAAACGTCTCGCACCGGCAGAAGCCGGCGATTCCTTGCAATCCTCGGACTAAATCAGGATTATGCGGAACAGATCAACCGGGCATATGTGCGGGCATATCCGCTGGTTGACGCGCCCGTCGATGGCGCCAAAGCAGCGGTGCAGCAACTTGCCGACACCTTTTACCTCGGTGTCGTTTCCAACGGTATCCCCGATGTCCAGTATCGGAAAC
>CP070796.1:1585266-1598884 GCA_020343475.1 Candidatus Zixiibacteriota bacterium | reverse complement strand
ATGTCCTTTCACATGTTGTGCACTATGGCTCGTCGCTTTTCGAGGGGCAACGATGTTACAAGACACCGAAAGGCCCGGCCTGTTTTCGCCATCAGGACCACGTTGACCGTCTCTGGAATTCCTGCAAAATTTACCGCATGGAGATCCCGTTCACCAAGCAGGAAGTCTTCGACGCTGGTCTTAACATTGTGGCGGTCAACAACCTGGAAGAGTGCTATATTCGCCCGGTGGTTTATCGCGGCTATGACTCACTGGGCGTTGATCCCAGCAGCTGCCCGGTTGAAATTGCCATAGCCGCCTGGCCGTGGGGAAAATATCTCGGGCCGGAGGCCATGGAAAAGGGCGTAAAGGTATGCGTTTCATCGTGGCGGCGCAACGCGCCGGATACAATGCCGATGATGGCCAAATCCGGCGCCAATTACATGGGCGGTCAGTTGATCAAATTGGAAGCGCTCTCGCGCGGTTATGTTGAAGGGATTGCACTTGATTCGTACGGCCATGTTTCGGAAGGCTCCGGTGAAAACGTCTTTCTTGTTTACAAAGGAAAGCTGTATACACCGCCGTTTTCCGCTTCAATCCTTCCAGGGATAACTCGTGACACCGTAATAGTCATTGCCGGGGAAATGGGTATCGAGGTAATCGAGCAGCAAATTCCGCGGGAGATGCTATATATCGCCGAGGAGGTTTTCTTCACCGGTTCCGCGGCGGAAATCTCCGCGATTTCTCATATCGACGACCTTCCGGTCGGAATGGGGTGCCGCGGCCCGGTTACCGAAAAGCTACAGTCCAAGCTGTTCAGCATCGTTGAAGGACGGGAGGAGGATACGCACGGATGGCTGACCTTTGTCCCGGCTCCCGAGACGGTGACAGTGGAGTAGAGAAGGCTATGAAAGTCGCCATCGGAGCGGATCACGCCGGGTACAATCTCAAAGAAAAGGTCAAAGAAATCCTTCGCTCGCTCGGTCATGAGATCATTGATTTCGGGACGAACGGCCCGGAGTCGGTCGACTATCCTGATTTCGGAATCAAGGTTGCGCATTCGGTGGCGAACGGCGAGTCGGAACGTGGGATTGCCGTCTGCTGGACAGGAAACGGAATGACGATTGCGGCCAACAAGATCGCCGGGATTCGCGCAACGCTTTGTTTGAATAAAGACATGGCGCAATTGGCGCGGGCGCATAACAACGGGAACGTCCTTACGCTGGCGTCGAAATACATTTCGGAAAACGAGGTGGAGGAGATTGTTAGAACGTGGCTTGAGACCGATTTCGACGGCGGCCGCCATGAGAGGCGAATAAAGAAGATCGAAGAGGCTGAAAAAAGCTGACGAATGCGCTGTAATGAAAAATTAAACGGCGGTAGACGCAGGTTTGCCGCCGATGAAATGGAATAAAGACGGGCAGGTATATATGTCTTATTTGCGAATAATCGACCCTGAAATCTATGATGCCATTGTCCACGAGACCCTTCGCGAGTCGAACAAGCTGGAATTGATTGCATCTGAGAATTTCGTGTCCGAAGCGGTGCTGGAAGCAGCCGGCGGCGTCATGACCAATAAGTACGCCGAGGGGTATCCCGGCAAGCGGTACTACGGTGGTTGCGAATTTGTCGACGTTGCCGAGGATCTGGCGCGGGAGCGGGCGAAACAGATCTACGGCGCCGAGCATGTCAATGTTCAGCCTCATTCCGGCTCTCAGGCAAACATGGCGGTCTATTTTACAATCCTCAAGCCCGGGGACCGGGTGATGGGGATGGATCTGTCCCACGGTGGGCATCTTACCCACGGCCATCCTGTCAATTTTTCGGGCACGCTTTATGAGTTTCACGGCTATCAGGTCGAAAAGGATTCCGAAGTCATCGACTACGATAAATTGATCGTGCAGGCGAAAGAGATTCAGCCGAAATTGATCGTGGCCGGGGCTTCGGCCTACCCGCGAATCCTTGATTTTGCAAGGTTTCGCGAGGCGGCCGATGCCTGCGGGGCGTATTTGATGGTTGACATGGCGCATATTGCAGGGCTGATCGCAGCAGGATTGCATCCGTCGCCGGTACCATACGCCGATTTTGTGACCACGACAACCCATAAGACCCTGCGTGGCCCGCGCGGGGGGATGGTGTTTTGCAGGGAAAAATACGCCGCTGATCTCGATCGCACCGTTATGCCGGGAATCCAGGGCGGCCCCCTGATGCATATCATCGCCGCCAAAGCGGTAGCGTTGAAGGAAGCGCTGACAGATGAGTTCAAAGTGTACCAGAAGCAAATCGTCGCCAATGCCTCGACAATGGCCAACGAACTCAAAAGCAAGGGTTACCATATTGTGTCGGGTGGCACCGATACTCACCTGTTCCTGATGTCATTTATAGACCAGGAGTACTCAGGCAAAAAAGTTGAGAAGGCTCTTGACAAATCCGGTATCACGGTCAACAAGAATACTGTGCCGTTCGACACCAGGAAGCCGTTTGTCACGTCCGGGATCAGAATCGGGACTCCCGCCCTCACAACCCGCGGAATGGGGACTGAGGAAATGAGGATTATTGCAGTATTCATTGACCGGGTAATCCAGAATCTCGGCAATGAAGAAGTCTACGAGGAAGTGATGAAAGACGTCAGGGCGCTTTGTGATCGGTTTCCGCTGTATCCCGAGCGGAAGGGATAGGCTGGGAGCAGACGGCAATGCGTCTGACCGGTGTTGAAACGAACGCAGACATTTCTGAAAGGCCGGATCTGAACTGGATCTGGCCTTATCTTTTTTTCACCCTGGCAGTAACAGGCTACAATGCGTTCTTTCTCAAGTACGGATTCAACGCGACCGATGAGGGGTGGCTGCTGTCTTTGGGCAACCGGATTGCCGACGGAGAGCAGCCATACCGCGACTTCTATTTTCTGATAACCCCGCTTTCCATTTACATACAGGCCGCACTGATAAGAGTATTCGGGGACAATTACACGGTGCTGGCATCGCGGATTTACTGGACAGTTCAAATGTATATCCTGTCGGTGGCGGCTTCGACATTGTATCGGAAATATGTTAACAGAATGGAGCTTTTGTTTCTTCTTCTCACAACCTATGTCATTTCATCCATGCTTATATCCTTTCCATGGTATAGCTATGACGGTGTTTTCTGGGGAACGCTTGCCGTCATCTGTTTTTACCGCAAGCGATACATACCGGTGGGAATGGCCGCTTTCCTGGCGTTTCTATCCAAGCAGAATTATATTGTCCTGCTGCCGCTTTTTCTTGCGTTCTGCTATTTCGTGAGACTGCTAAGAATAGAGACTCGTCAGGTAGACGCACGCTCTGTCGGCAAGATGGCGATTGGTTTTTGCGTTCCAGCGCTGGCGTATCTGCTCTATCTTACGGTCGCCGGGACTCTTGGGCACTTCATCAAAAATGTCATGGTTTACCCACCGGAAACCAGTAATATGTCTATCTGGTTTGCCCTGTTTCAAAACAACTTCTCGGTTCTGCCGATTGCCCTGCCGATGCTGGCTCTGGCGATATTGCTGTTTTTCTGCAGGTCAAAGATTTGGCTGCTGGGATTGATCGTCCTGATTCCGCTTACGCTTTACATGATTATCCCCAAGGTTGCATACTTCATTTTTTCGATTGCATTTCTCAACTATACCGTGCTGCTTTTGGTGCTACTGAGGTTAAAAGGTAAGGATGAACAGATCGATCGTGATTTTGTTCTCGGATTTTTGCCGACGCAGTTGTTTGCAATAACGGTGTTATACCTGGCAGGCAATACATTTGTCGGGATAACTTTCACCTATGCCTGCTCCGGAGTGGTCCTGCCGCTTTCCTATCTCATGTTTAAGAAACTCAGTCCGTCTCCTTATCGCGTTCAGGCCGCCGTGTTGTTGTTCATCGCGATTCTGGCCGTCGGTTCGTATCAAAAATTCAATTATATCTATCGTGATGCAGGCCGGCCGGATCTGATAGCGAAGTTTACCAGCGGGAAATTGCGTGGAATCAGATCGACCCCACGGAATGTCGGACAGATTGAAGGTTTAATCGAAGCGACCAGGGCAAACACCGACAGGGGAGATTTTATTCTCGTTTTCCCGGACTTCCCGGTTTTATATTATCTAACCGAGCGGAAAAATCCGACTCCGGTTGATTGGTATTACTGGCGGGGAATCAATAAGGAAATTATGGTGGATGCCATTCAGGCGCTTGCGAAAAATATGCCGGAAGTTGTCTTTATTCAAAAGTATGCCGAGGAAGATTTCAAACGAAAAAGCTCTCCAATCCCATATATAGGGAACAGCAAACATGCCCTGCTATTCAGCTTTGTGGCTTCAGAGTATGACCTGGCGGGACAGGTCGGTGACGTTTTTATGCTGACGCCAAGACCATGACGGCCAAAGCGAATCACGATGGAGCGCCCGTGATACAGGCGCTCGCACCATATCTTGCCTGTACCGCCGCGGTGGCGGCATATAACTTTTTTTTTCTCAGGTACGGTTTCAACGCCACCGATGAGGGGTGGCTGCTTTCCCTGGGCAAGCGAATTGCCGAGGGCGAACAACCCTACCTGGACTTCTATTTTTTGAAAACTCCGCTTTCCATCTATATCCAGGCTGCGCTGATCGAATTGCTTGGCACCGATTACACCATACTGGTCTCGCGGATTTACTGGACGATTCAGATGTGGGGGCTGGCAGTGGCGGTATCGCTTCTGTACCGCCGGCAGGTTCGCCCCCTGGAATTGGCAGCCCTCCTTCTGACGACCTACGTAATATCTTCAATGCTCGTTGCCTTCCCCTGGTACAATTACGATGCCGCTTTTTTGGCCGCGCTGGCGGTTTTGCTTCTTTCCCGCAGGCGTTTTATAACGGCGGGATTTTTCGCTTTTCTCGCCTTTATGGCAAAGCAGAACTTCCTGTTGCTGTTGCCGCTGTTCTTCGGTGCGATTATGCTGTCGAAATGGTTGAAAATTGGAATTGAGGTTACCGCCGGACGAGCTATAATCAGAACGGGGGCAGGATTTGGCGTTGCGTTGTCGGGTTATCTCGCATATCTGCTGGCAATCGGGGCGCTCGACGATTTTTTCATCAATGTCTTTATTCTCCCGCCGAGATGCAGCGGGATTTCGACATGGTTTGCCCTGTTTCAGAATAACCACGTCGCATTTGTAATATCCCTTCCTCTTGTTCTTATGTTGCTGGCCTGGTTTTTCGCGAAAAACCGTAGTTGGCTGATTGCCGCAATGCTATTGGCTCCGTTGGTATTCTATATCGTCCTTATCAGGGAAGCATATTTCGTTTACACCCTTGTTTTTCTTAATTACGCGGTGTTGATTCTGGTTGTGTTGCGGCTGTATCGCGGCCGGGAGAAACCGGTCCCCGGCACTGCCATGGACCTGCTGCCAATCCTGATCGCACTTGCCGTGGTTCAGTATCTCTCCGGCTTTACCTACGCGGGGATTTTATACAGCTATGTCGGAGCGGGCGTTATGTTTCCGCTAACCTATGTTTTGTTGAGAGAGGCCGGTCCCTTGCCGCTGCGGAGATTTGTGCCCGCCGGTATTCTGCTTGTAATACTCGCGCTGGGCTCATATTATAAGTTCACCTACATGTATCGCGACGATGTCAGGCGAAATTTGACCGCCGAATTTGAATCCGGCAGACTCCGCGGAATCAAGTCAACTCCTCGCAATGTTCGGCAAATTTCCGCAATGCTTCAGGCGACCGATCAATACAGCAAGCCGGGAGATTTTATTCTGGCCTACCCTGATTTTCCGGTTTTATATTTTCTGACCGACCGGAAAAATGCGACTCGAATCGGGTGGTATTACCAAACCGGATTTACAGCGGAGATGATGAGGGAGGCGGTTGAACATCTGGAGGAAAACCGACCAAGAATTGTCTATATCCAGACGTTCGAGGAGGGGGATTATCGACGCGCGGGCGAACGCCTTTCCTTCGGCGAAGCGGGCAGGTATTACCCCCTGGACCGCCATGTCACCGAGAATTATCTTCCGGCAGACACTATCGGCGATATTTTTCTGTTTGTGCCGGAGGAATAAAACGTATATTTTCGGAGGAGGATTGAAGATGCTGATACAATTTGCGATGTTTCCTACGGCAGGTTCCGAATCGGTCTCGGGCGAGGTATCTCAGATTATTGACATTATAGATAAATCTGGCCTGCCCTATCGGACATCCGCCATGTCAACTGTGATTGAGGGTGAGTGGGACGAGATTACGGAATTGATCAATAAATGCCGATTAAAATTGCGTGAGAACAACCGCCGGGTATATATGGTTATGACCATGGATGACCGCAAGGATGCCCGGAACCGGCTGTTCGGAAAGGTCGAATCGTTAGAGAAGAAATTAAACAAAAAAATTAAATCGTAAATCGGGGGAGAATTATGTCGGCTTTTCGTGTAGCGTTTGTGACAATTGCCGCGGATAAGGCGGAGGAGCTTTCCGAACGGCTGGTGGAAAACCAGCTTGCCGCCTGCGTGAATATCGTCAAAGATATTTGTTCTGTTTACCGCTGGGACGGGGAGGTCACGAAAGATAACGAATCACTGATGATTATCAAGACCGCCGCCAATAAAATCGAGAGCATGATCAAATTTGTAAAGGAAAACCATCCCCACGACATCCCCGAAGTCATTTCCCTGGATATTGCGGAGGGGAACCCGGATTACCTGAATTGGGTTCACAAGGAAACTTGGCATGCGGTACAAAAAGGTTGAAGAGGGTTATCTTATTCGCCTTGATCCTGGAGAAGAAGTTCTCAGCAAGCTGGTCGATTTTGTCAAGGCCGAGCAGATTCCGGGCGGATTTATTACCGGAATGGGTGCGGTTGAACGGGTAACGATCGGCTTCTATGATTATGAGAACCGGAGCTATATAACCAAAACATATCGTGACCGCCTGGAGGTCGGCAATCTAAATGGCAATATCACCTATCTTGAAGAAACCGGCGATCCGTTTATCCACTGCCATGTGACGGTGGGCGACAGTTCTCTTAATTCGTACACGGGACATCTCTTTGAAGCAATTGTCCTTGTTACCGTAGAGATATTTATCCGCCCGTTGAAAGAAAAATTAATGCGACACAGAAATCAGGAGGTAGGATTTAACCATTGGCAGTTGTAAATACCGCTCGCCCGAATGTCACTCTGACGACTGACCTTGGATTGGAAGACAATTATGTCGGCATAGTCAAGGGAGTCATTACAGCGCTGAACCACCGTGCTCACATTATCGACATCTCGCATACTGTTCCGCCCTTTGCCGTGACAGCTGGACGTTATCTGCTTGAAACGGCGTACCGCTCGTTCCCGCCCGGGACGGTTCATGTCGCGGTGGTCGATCCCGGTGTCGGGACTGCCAGAGACGCGGTGGTGATTGAAACCGACGATTATTTTTTCGTCGGCCCCGATAACGGTCTTTTTTCGTTTTTAGCCAAAGGCGATATCTCAGGCGTGACCGCCATTACCAGGAGAAAATACCTTGCCCGGGAGATAACCCCGACCTTTCACGGCCGGGATATCTTTGCGCCGGTGGCGGGATTTCTTACGCTCGGTATCGCGCCTGCCGAATTCGGCCCGCCCCGGAAGTCACTGGTCGATCTGCCCTCTGCAAGAACCCGGATGAAAAACGGCGACTTCATCGGGGGCGTGATTTACATCGACCACTTCGGTAATTTGGTGACTTCCCTGCAGGGGGAACTCCTGCCGGCAGCCGATCTCCTGGTTTTCGTCAATGACATTCAGGTCGGGCGGCTGCGGAAAACATTCGGTTCGGTTCCGGTCGGGCGCCCGGTCTGCTACGTCAATTCCTTCGGCTACGTGGAAATCGCGGTTCGGGAGGGATCGGCAGCGCGGCATTTCGGTGTGGACTATGATTCAAAAGCCCAGATTTTAATTGCGCCGCTCTAGAATGGCTATTAAATTCGACTCGTGACGACCAGCAACCGCAATTCCAGGCCATCCTGGCACGAGTACTTCATGCGTATTGCAATGCTTGCTGCAACCCGCTCGACCTGTCTGCGCCGCCAGGTGGGGGCAGTTGTTGTCCGTAACAAGAAAGTGCTGGCCACCGGGTATAACGGCTCTCCGTCCGGGCTGAAACACTGCCTTGAGATCGGATGCCTGCGTGAAAAGATGCAGATCCCATCCGGTGAACGCCATGAGCTTTGTCGGGCGATTCACGCCGAGCAAAATGCCATAATCCAGGCTGCAACGTCAGGCGTTTCAATTAAGGGCGGAGTGCTCTACGCGACCACCTTTCCCTGCGTGCTTTGCGCCAAAATGTTGATCAACGCCGGGATCAGAGAAATCTTTGTAACCGAAGGTTATCCGGACGAATTGTCGCGCGAGTTGTTTGAGGAAGCGGGCGTGGTGGTCAACCGGCTGGCGCTTGATCCCGATCCGGAGAAAGTCAAGGACCTGGAGAAATGAAGTGCCCATTTTGCGGTTCCGAAGAGGATAAAGTCATTGATTCCCGTTCCGCTCAGGACGGTCGCGCGGTGCGCCGCCGGCGGGAGTGCCTGAGTTGCAGCAAGCGTTTTACTACTTATGAATATATTGAAAATGTGGCATTGACGGTGGTCAAATCAGATCAGCGCCGGGAACCGTTTGAGCGGCAGAAGCTGATCGATGGCATCCGTCTGGCATGCAAGAAACGTCCGGTATCGGTAAAGAAAATCGAAGCCATGGCCAACGAGGTTGAATCGGTCGTGCAGGAGCTTTCCAAAAGTGAAGTCACCAGCCAGAAGATCGGGGAGACGGTGATGGAAAAGCTCAAGGGAGTTGACGAGGTGGCCTATGTGCGGTTTGCTTCGGTCTACCGCAAATTCCAGGACAAAGCGGAATTTTTCGAAGAACTCAAGAAACTGCTGAGCTGAAGTCTCTATCCCGGAGCACTTTCCGATTGACATCTCATTCGGTATGCCCCTAATTCAAATGAGATATGCCTGATTCCGACTACACGCAGGATTTTGATTCCAAACCTGAAGGTGATATGCCATTTCTCGACCATGTCGAGGAATTGCGCTGGCGGCTGATAAAATCGATTATCGCCGTCGCGGTGATGGGCATCATCGCCTTTATTTTTGCCGATCGGCTCTATTCCTTTGTCACCGTGCCTCTGGGTGATACCAGGCTGCATTTTACCGAGGTGACCGGATCATTTTACGCCTATCTGAAGCTGGCCTTTTTTGTGGGTATCATCGCCGCCGCGCCGATTGTGTTGTACCAGCTCTGGAGCTTTGTCGGACCCGGCTTATATGAAAGTGAAAAGCGGGCTGTCATTCCGATGGTCTTTTTTTCCTTCCTGCTCTTTTTGATTGGCGCATCATTCTGTTTTTTCATCGTTCTGCCGATTGCAATACAGTTTTTGCTGGGCTATGGAGAAGGGGTGCTGACACCGATTATCACCGTTTCAAGTTATATTTCTTTTGCGGGATTGATGATTCTCGCCTTCGGGGTGGCTTTCGAATTGCCGGTGGTGGGCTATTTTTTGGGCAGGATCGGGCTGGTAACGCCGAGGTTTATGAGTAAGGGGAGGGCTTATGCTATTGTGGTTATGCTGATTGCGGGAGCCGTCTTATCGCCGCCCGATATTTTCACCCAGGTTCTTCTCGCGGTTCCGCTGATTTTGCTCTATGAAATCACAATCATAATCGTCAAAATGACGGGTAGGAAAAAGCAAGATCATGCTTGATCTTCTGCTAAAGCACATTATTATTGCGTATCTTGCTTTAGAATCCGAGCAGAAAGATGGAGGATTACGGTGAACCCTGTCAAGAAATGGATTATGGCGGTTCGGGCGCCGTTTTTTAGCGGGATTGCGGTGCCGATTATTTTCGGCGGGGCGCTGGCCTATTACGAAGCCGGGGATTTCAACTGGGCAATATTTGTAATTACCCTGCTGGGGGGAATCTTTGCTCAGGCCGGGGCCAATCTGGCTAATGACTATTATGACCACCGAACCACGGATGATGATATCAATCCGAATTTCACTCCTTTTTCAGGCGGCAGTCGCATGATTCAAAACAAAATCCTCACACCCCGGGCTGTCCTCACCGTTGCCTTTGTTTGCTGGGGGCTGGCGCTGGCTGCCGCAGTTTATCTGACCGGGGTGACACCCGGGTACTGGGTGCTGGTGCTGGCCGGGGCAGGCTTTATTGGGGGCTTTTTTTATACCGCCACCCGTTATGCATTCTCCTATAATGGTCTGGGCGAACTGGCCATTCTGGTCAATTTCGGCATCTTGCCGGTCCTTGGAGCTTATTATGTACAGGTCGGCCATTTCAGCTGGTCAGCGTTCTGGGGTTCATTCCCGATCGGCTTCCTGATCACCGCCATCCTGTATATCAATCAGTATCCCGATTATGACGCCGATCGCGCGGTGCGCAAAAATCATCTGGTGGTCATTTTCGGCAGATCAGGAGCACGGACCGGTTATTATGTCTTGGTTTTTGGCAGCTACCTGGGAGTCATCCTGGCCGTAGCCTTTGAGCATCTCACGCCGTATACACTGGCGGCGCTTCTATCGTTGCCGGTGGCGCTGAAGACGGCGATAATTTTCACCCGGCAGTACGAGCGGGTAAGGGAGATCATTCCGGCACAGGCCGGAACCATACAGATTCATCTTCTGGTGGGGCTATTGATGTCTGCCGGTTGTATCGCAGGAGCGTTGTTGGAGGGATAAGACAAATCGCTTGACATATTCCGGCCCGCAGGATAGATTTTATATCGGTTAGAATAAGCGGGTGTAATTCAGCGGTAGAATGCAAGCTTCCCAAGCTTGACGTCGTGGGTTCGACTCCCATCACCCGCTTTTTTTATTGCGCGTATGAAAATAATGAAAGTAAATCCGAACTCGCCGCTTTACGGACATGTGCGCCGCGGCCATCGGTTGGTCGGCATCAACGGCGAACCGGTTGCCGACAGCCTTGACTATCAGTTCAAGATGGCGGAGGATGTTGTCCGGCTGGAAATCGAAGATTCCGCAGGTGCAAGCCGCATATTCCGGTTCCGGGCCGACCCTTTGTTAGATCTGGGGCTGACCTTTGAGGATGACCGGGTTTTTCGCTGCGACAACAACTGCCTTTTCTGCTTTGTCCACCAGCAGCCCAAAGGTATGCGGCGTTCGCTGTATATCAAAGACGATGACTATCGGCTTTCGTTTACTCACGGCAATTTCATTTCGCTTTCAAATCTGGCCGAGCGTGATCTTGCACGCATTATCCATCAGCGACTTTCACCGCTGTATGTTTCGATTCACGCGACCGATGAAACCTTGCGACGATGTATCTTTCAGAATGAGAAACTCCCGCCAGTCCTGCCGCTTCTGGAGCGCCTGATCGCGGGCGGAATTGCCTTTCATACCCAGGTTGTGGTCTGTCCGGGCGTCAACGATGGTGAGCAGCTGGATCGGACCATCAATGATTTGTTTGCGCTGTATCCCGGAGTAAGAACGCTGGGCGTGGTGCCGGTGGGCCTGACCAGATACCGCCGCAGACTTCCGGAAATCGCGTCTTATGATCCGGCCGCTTCCCGCCGAATCCTTTCCTTCCTGCATGGCAAACAGAAAAAATGCCGTGAATCTCACGGAACCCGTTTTGTTTTCGCGTCGGACGAGTTTTATCTGATGGCCGGGCGCAACCTGCCGAAATTGCACGAATATGAAGATATGGCCCAGTTCGAAAACGGTATTGGCATGTTGCGCTGGACAATCACTCAGTTTAACCGCAGGCGCCGTTACCTGAAGGGTCTGGCAGCGAAGAGGCGAATTATCATGCTTACCGGCAAAGCAGCATATAACATCCTCAACACGCATGTGGTCGAATACCTCCGGGAAGAAACAAATGTGGCTGTGCACCTTGTTGGGATTGAAAATAGCTTCTGGGGTTCAACGGTTACGGTAAGCGGGCTTCTCACCGGGCAGGATTTGCTGAAAGCTCTCCGTAACATATATAAGGAATTCGACCTGGCCATCATCCCGCCCAACTGCCTGAATAATGACCGGCTATTCCTGGATGATATGTCGTTGCAACAATTCCGGCGTTTGGCGCGGATGGATGTCAGGGTCGGCAGTTACCAAATTGCCGATACTGTTCGTGAGGTGTTGTCATGAGCCTGCCGCTGGTGGCCATAATAGGCCGACCCAATGTGGGAAAGTCGTCGCTGTTTAACCGCTTCCTCAAAAAACGAATTGCCATTGTCGATGATACCCCGGGCGTCACCCGCGATCGGAATTACTCACTCTGCGAATGGACCGGGCGGCAGTTCTACCTGATTGACACCGGGGGCATGATGCCAGATACGCGGCATGAGATGGAAAGCCGGGTTCTGCGACAGGTCGAAGCGGCTATTAGCCAGGCCGATCTCGCGGTGCTGGCGGTCGATTGCCAGACAGGTATTGACAGCACTGACCAGCGGATTGCCGAACGGCTGCTCAAATCGGATGTTAAAGTTTTGGTGTTGGCTAACAAGGCGGACAGCGAACCGCTCGAGCACGAGTGTTTTCAATTCGCCCGGCTCGGCCTCGGCGAGCCGTTGCCGGTATCGGCGACGGTGGGGCGAGGCATAGGGGAAGCTCTCGATCAGATTATCACGCTGTTGCCGACGGTTGCGGCAGAGGAAATGCCGTCCGATGCGATAAGAATCGCGGTGATCGGTCGCCCGAATGTCGGCAAATCTTCTTTTATTAACCGCCTGATCGGGGAAGAACGGGTGATTGTCTCACCGACTCCCGGGACCACCCGCGACGCCGTCGATACTCCATTCGAATACCAGGGCAGGCAATATATTCTGATTGATACCGCTGGATTGCGTCGCAAGGCCAAGGTTAAAGAAGATGTGGAATTCTATACCACTCTGCGCACCCTTCGGGCCATTGAGAATTGCCATGTCGCCCTGGTTCTGGTTGACGCCGCCGATGGGCTGTCGGTCCAGGATCTGAAGATAATCGAGGACGCCGCCGATGCCCGGCGCGGTATTGTCATGGCGGTCAACAAGTGGGATATGGTGGAAAAGGACGACAGGACGGCTGACATCTTTACGGAACAGATCAAACAATATGCAAGAAGCCTGTCGTACATCCCGATTATCTATGTTTCCGCACTGACGGGCAAACGAGTGATTAAAACGATTTCACTTATCGATACTGTCCACGACAACTGGGGCCGCCGGATTCCGACCGCGGAGTTGAATTCGTTTCTTGAAGAAATCGTCGCAAGGCAGCCCCCGGCTGCAATTCGCGGGAAACATATCAAACTGTATTACATGACTCAGGCAAGCACGAAGCCCCCGACTTTTGTCTTTTTTTGCAACTATCCGAAACTGCTTCAGAAAAGCTATCTGAGGTATTTGGAAAATAGGCTGCGCGAAAAATACATATTAGAGGGAGTGGCGTTTAGAATCAAGGTAAGGCAAAGATAAACAACCGAAGCCGGCTGGTCAGGCGACTTCACAGTAATGCCCTAAAAATCCAAAGGCAGCCCTTACGGACTTTGTGTCACACTGCCCCAATACTTAGTTGTAGACGATCTGCGTTACTTACGCAGCTTGCGGTACAAACCCATCCCGAGGCTTCCCATGCCGAGGAGCAAAATCGTCATCGGCTCGGGTACTACGTCGTTGG
>CP070796.1:1583113-1585166 GCA_020343475.1 Candidatus Zixiibacteriota bacterium | reverse complement strand
CCATGGGGATCGTGCAGTCGCACAGCACTTCCAACGCCAACTCAATCGCGCAGAAGGCGGCGGTGGAGGCTTTGGCGGGCCGCCAGACGGAGATCAATCATATGGTGGCCGAATTCCAGGCCCGCCGGAATTATATGTTGAATAAACTTAAGCGCATCCCGAACATTTCATGTTATGAACCCCAGGGCGCCTTCTATCTTTTCCCCAATTTCTCGGCATACTACAACACCGAATACGGGGGAATGAAAATCCGCAATTCTTATGGCCTGGCGTACTATCTTCTGAAAGAAGCGGCGGTGGCTGTTGTCCCCGGAAGCGCTTTCGGCTCCGATGACAATATCAGATTTTCGTACGCGACCTCCGTGGAAAATATCGAGGAGGGGATCAACCGAGCTATAGAGGCGATAGCCCGATTGAGAGAGTCGCCAAAATATAAGCGGGTGGCGCTGCAGAATGTAATAACACACCCGCAAAAGATGACCGAAGCAGATATGGCGATCTCTATTGAGGAACGTGACGCCCTTGTTCAGGAGGCCGAGGCGGCTCTACCCTACGACCGTTACTTCGAATGGAACGCCAACATAAACGGTATTATCATACAGCTTCGCACGAATGTGCCGCACCTGTATGATTTCTGGGTGGAAAACTGGTATCCAGCGCAACTCGAGGCCGATCTGGAACCGCATGCGATTATCTACGCTATCGATGAAGTCCCGGGCCGAACACCGTATGCCTATTACAATCCCGACACCAAGACGGCAATTCTATTTAACACCACTTATTACGGTCAGGTAAGAAGCTGGGCTTTGGCGATGGCGGCGCAGGCCAGCGAACGGCTCCTGGATATTCATGGAATCCGCGCGGCTTGTGTTGATTACAAGGGCAAAGGTCTGGCTCTGATCGGCCCGAAAGGTATGAAACGAGGTTCGACGTTTTTCAGGCTTCTGGAAGACGAGGACGCTTGCTTCTTGACCAATGACTGGGTTTTTGCACGATACCGGGGCAATGAAGCTATAGTTGATGCTCCTGAGAGGAAGTTCTACTTCAAAACCGGCATCGCCAGGACCTTTCCCCGCTATTCCAGAATTTTTGATCGCAGCAAGTGCGAAAATGTAGTAACGAACCGGGCCGAGTGGACCAATATGAAAGAACTTGGCGACGAGACTCCTCTAGACTTCGGCGAACCTTATTGCTACTGGGGGTCGGAAGAATCACGCGCTATGGTGGATCCGGCATGGATCGGCGGGCCGCATAAATATGTCAAAAGGTCAAATTTGAAAACGGTGGCTTTCCTCCACCACGAACCCGGTGTCCCGGCGGTGGAGAAACTGTCGGATGCGGAGGCTCTTGATTATATAACGGCGGGTAAATACCGTCCCCCAAGCGAAGCCGGCGTAACGCCCTATAAGGAACAACCGTTTTTCAACCCGTATATGCTGGACCGGTCGGACGACCAGCAGGACCTGCAGCGGCGCAACTTCCACCAACTGTTCCGCGTGGCAAAAGCGTATAAGGTCAACATTGCGGCAGTCCCGCCGGAAACGCTGAAATCGCGAATCAGGGAACTGACCGGGTAGGAGATCAAAATGGCGAATACACTGGGGATCATAAAACCGGACGGCGTCAGACGAAAACTGGCCGGACAAATAATCAGCAGAATAGAAAAGGCCGGATTGATATTAAGAGGTATGAAGGCCCTGAAGCTGACAAAGGAGCAGGCCGAAGAGTTTTACGCGGTGCACGAAGACAAACCGTTTTTCAGATCGCTCGTAGATTTCATGAGCTCCGGGCCGATCGTGGTGCTGGTTATCGGCGGGCACGGGTCAATCGAGCGCTGGCGCGAGTTGATGGGCGCAACCGATCCGGCCAAAGCCAAGTATAATACTATCCGGCGGGAGTTCGGAACCTCGGTGGAGAAAAACGTGGTGCACGGCTCGGATGACGAAACGACGGCCAGGACTGAAATTGCGTTTTTCTTCAAAGAGAACGAGATTCTGCCGAAGGAAATGAAGTAGTATGTCCGATTCGCTGTATAATACGTCCCTGTACGATC
>CP070796.1:1578882-1583013 GCA_020343475.1 Candidatus Zixiibacteriota bacterium | reverse complement strand
ATTCCGCTTCCACCGGCCCGCTTTGCCGCCCGGTGAAAAAGGCGCTTGATCATTATTATGAACTGGCCCTTTATGCCAATAATGACATCGATGCCGACGCGTTTGCGCATCTGGATAAAATCCGTAGGCTTGGCGCAAAAATGCTGCATGCCCGCAAGGATGAGGTCGGTTTCGGTTTCCACACAGGGTACGGGCTCAATATTGCCGCCTTCGGGCTGCCGCTGAAGAAAGGCGATGAGGTGCTTCTGTCCGATATTGAGTTCCCGTCCAATGTTTATCCCTGGCTGGCACTTCGGCAGCGGGGGATTAAGGTCCGTTTCATAAGGTCAGTCGAAGATCGCTTTGATATCGACAATTTCACAAAGGCAATCCGTGGCAAAAGCAAGGTGCTGTCGCTGTCATATGTGCAATTTTTTAACGGTTACAAGAATGATCTAAAGCAGGTCGGAAAGATATGTCGTGAAAACGGGTTGTATTTTGTTGTCGACGGTATTCAGGGGTGCGGGGTGGAACCGATCGATGTGCATGCCTGCGGAATTGACATATTTTCCGCCGGAGGTCAAAAATGGCTTCTTTCCCCTTTGGGAACGGGGCTATTTTATGTCCGTCGGGACCTGCAGGATCAACTGATCAAGCCATTTGCCAGCTGGTTGTCAGTTGACTGGAAGATGAATTTCAGCGACCTGTTCCATTACGATCTGCCATTCTTTGATTCCGCCCGCCAGTTTGAGCTGGGGACTTATCCGTACGCGCATGTTTTTGGTATGTCGGCGGCACTTGAGCTTATCGGCTCGATAGGTGTCAGGAAAATCCAGGCCCACAATCATGGGCTCATGGATCGGCTGCTGGCCTATCTCGGAGGGAGTACCCATTATCAGGTAGTTTCATCCCTTGAGAAGAAACGCCGGTCCTCGATACTCTCGTTTACCTGCCCCGGCGCCGCGGAGCTTCACAAGAGGCTAACCGGAGCAAAAATCATGACCGCTTTCCGGGAAGGAGTGATCCGGGTATCCGTTCATCTGTTTAATAACAAGTCTGATATTGATAAACTTATTGGCATGTTGGATCGATATAAGAAACAGTAGCTTATTGTTGTTGCTTTCCGATGTTATTGACTTTACAATTTGGCGTAGTTGTATCCCTTGGGAAAGGAGGAGGATATGGCGAAACTTCTGATGGTTGCAGGCCTTGTTGCCTTGGCCGCATTTGCGGTTGGACTGGCACAGGAAACCGAGCAGCCCAAATCGGTGTTGACGGTCGAAACCGAGCTATGCACCGGTGTTGAGGAACGGATGCCAATTGGCATGGCCAATTCGTTTCACGCCGACGTCGGCCAGGTGTGGCTGTGGTGCCGCGTCCAGGGTGCCACCGACACGACGCTGGTGAAGCATGTGTATTATTACGACGGGGAAGAAATGGCGACGGTGGAATTGCCGGTGAAAAGCCCTTCATGGCGAACCTGGAGCTCCAAAAAGATCCTGCCCGGATGGACGGGACAATGGGAAGTGAAAATTCTCGACGAGAATGACATCGTGTTGAAGACAATTCCCTTTACCGTCAGTCCGGCTATAGCGAGCGATGAGGGAGAAGAGACGGAGTAACGATTTTCGCAGGACGCAGTAAGGCGGGTCTGACGCGGACCCGCCTTTTTAGTTTCTTTTCGGTCCTGGTCTGAGCGGGCTAGGCTCCGGTTCGATTTCATCTCCGGAGACCAGCAGCTCCGGGTGCTCCTTAAAATGGCGATAAATCGCCTCGGCAATGACATGATGGCCTTTGGCATTAAAATGGATCGGGTCCCGGATGGCATCATCGAACAGGTCGTTGTGCTGGTCAAAAATGCTGGTCAGATTAATCAACGGGCTTTTGGAGTTTCGGGCCAGAAGGCGAGCCTGCATATTATAGGTTTCATGATACTCATGCATTGGAGATTGAAATCCAGCAGGGTAATAGACTTCGAGTGACGGAATCGGCGAGGTTAAAATCATCAATCGCATACCCTCGGCATGAGCGAACTTGAATATAACCATGAGATTCTGGTAAAAATCAACAAAGGCGACTCGGTAAACGGGGCGTTCCGTCCTGACAAGGGCTTTCTCGAGGGGTTTTTCAGTGATCCAGAGAATTACCTTTCTGAGCAAGCGGTATATCTTCAGGCGCGACACACTGTTCTGCAGCTTGATAATACTCTCGGAAGGAAGCTTCTGGTCTTTGTCCGCAATATTCTCGGCTGCCGCCCACTGATCATTCCATCCAAACATCATCATGACAATATCCGGCTGCAATCGAGCAATATCGGAAACAAAAAAACGCCGTCCCTGAAATGTGCTGTATCCCGGAATGCCGGCGTTTATGACTTCAACCCGGGGCAGGGAATCATCGTTGTTGATCATTTTCTCCAGCAGCCTTACATAGGTTTGGTCTTCGGTCACTCCCCAACCAAACGTACAGGAGTTGCCAAGGGCCGCAATGCGGATTTTGTCGGATTTGAGCGGAATCTCCTCGCCGCGCAGGCCATGAGAATTTATCCGAATTGTCTCACCTTCAAAGAACCGCGAGGTAATGTCCTGCGATGGGCGGAATCGCCAGAAAAGTCTGGGATCTTTCCGGAAAATCTCGGGATAGTCCAGGGCCCGATTGACCAAAAAGAAGCGGTTTTCGAAAAAGGTGTTGAGGGGGATGATGGTCAGGATTATTTCCGAAAGAAGAATAAGTGCTGGAATGGATAAGATAAGAATGACAAGTTTACAGCCGATGCCCGAACCTGAGTTGGCCTTATTCATGGACATTAGAAAAGTGAGTAAATAAATGGTGCCAGCGCGGATGACTCGGTACACACGACCAGAAGCGACAGCAAGATCAGGAAAATCAAAATCGGGCCAAGCCACCATCGTTTTGAGGTCTTAAGAAAATACCAGAATTCACTCAGTATTTTCACCCGGTCTTTTGCCGATTTCAGGATATTCATATGAACAATATAGTCTTATCGAGGAATTCATCAACCGATATTTTCTAATCGCGGCCGGGGACAATTTTGAATGACTCGAATTGCGTCGTGTCGAGTTTTTCCTTGTCCAGCACGCAGCTTTCCATGGCCAGAACATCGATTCCGGATGAAATGAAAGTGGCAAAGGCATCGTGCGGAGTCCGGACAATTGGATAACCGCGCAGGTTGAATGAGGTGTTCAACAAGACCGCCACACCGGTTCTTCTTTCAAACTCCCTCAGGACGCTGTAGAGCAGGCGATTATCATTTACATTTACAGTCTGTATACGGGCAGTTCCGTCGATATGGGTTATCGCCTGTAGTTCCCGTCGCCTATCGTCATTGACCATAAAATTGAACAGCATGTATGGCGAGGGGCGGTCGCAGTCAAAATACTCGGAGGTCTTTTCTTCAATGACGGCGGGCGCGAAGGGGCGGAATGGTTCACGAAACTTGACCGCCTGATTTATGCGGGCTTTCATTTCCGTGTGGCGCGGATCAGCCAGGATTGATCGGAAACCCAGAGCGCGCGGGCCGAATTCCATCGAACCATGAAACAATCCCGCAATTCTCCCGCGCGCAAGCTGCTCTGCAAGATAGGATGCCAGATCTTCGCCAGCCATATTGGTAAACGGAACGCTGATACTGCTGAGAAATTCGCTCACTTCATGCCATGTGTATGCCGGTCCGATCCTGAAATACGGCTGGCCGGCCGATTTCGGCTGATCGGTGAGGGAATAATGGGCATATAACGCTGATCCGACTGCTCCACCGCTGTCGGATGAAGCGGGCTGGATGAATATCTCTTCATACCGCCCCGCCCTGAGAAGCTTTCCGGCGGCAGCGCAGTTCAGCGCTACTCCTCCGGAGAGACAAAGACTGTCGGCGTCGACTATCGCGCGGGTCTGTTCAGCCATATTGAAAATTATTTTCTCGGTGACCTGCTGGATGGAGGCCGCGATATCCCGGTCGGAGTCGGTCAATTTGTTTTCGGGAAGACGCCTCGGGCGGTCGAAAAGCTTTTCGAAATGCCGGCCGGTCATTGTCAGGCCGTAGTGGAAGTTGAAGTATTTCATGTTCAGATGGATGGAACCGTCGGGGAAGACCCTGACGATTTCTTTTTCAATTAAATCGGCATAGCGAGGGAC
>CP070796.1:1574769-1578782 GCA_020343475.1 Candidatus Zixiibacteriota bacterium | reverse complement strand
TCCAGATTGTTGTCTTTGTCCGCCCATGTCTTGTCACCGGTCCCGCCGGTTGCCGTCAACTGCGAGGAATATGGCATGTCCACCGTCCAGCCGCCCAGAGATGCGGTCTGGATTATGAGCGCGGGATTTATTGTAATACTTAATTCCTTTTCATCAGTGGAATTTAGCTGGTCGGTCACCGTGGCGGTGAAGCTAATGGCTCCAACGGTATCCGGGATACCCCAGAAAGTGCCGTCATTTCGCAATACCATTCCGGTAGCATACAGGTCATTATTTTTGTCGGCCCATATCAGTTCCCCGGTTCCGCCGGTGCACGAGAGCATTATCGAGAAGCTGCTGCCGACCGTCCAGTCGAACAGGGAATCAGTATCGATAGACACCGCCGGATTGATTGTGAAGCTGCACACATGCTCATCAGTTGCGCCGGCATAATCGGAAACCGCTGCCGTGAATGAAACCGGGCCAGCATTTGGCGATCCCGAAAGAAGTCCGTCCTCGGCCAGGGTCAGGCCGGTTGCGGAGAGATCTCCGTTTTTATCGGTCCAGACAAGCGGTTCCGTTCCGCCGGTACAGGACAATTCCTGAACATATGCAATTCCTGCGGTCCAGTCCGGCAGAGCCGGGGGTATGATTGCTACTACGTCATTGATGGTAAAGCTGTATAATTCCTCGTCACTCTCAAACGCTTCGTCGTGGACAATAGCTGTGAAGGTGATAGTACCGCTCGAAGTCGGCGTGCCCGATAATAAGCCCTCAGGTGAGAGCGTCAGCCCGGTTCCTGCCAGGTCGCCGAATTTATCAGACCAGGTGTGTCCGCCGGTGCCGCCAAATGCTTCCAGCTGGAATGAAAGCGCCTGACCCACCGTCCAGTCCGGAATCGAATGGGTGGAAATGTAAGGCCGGTTCTCATAGCAGGCGTAACCGATGACCTCAACTTCGTCAATATTCCAGCCGCAGTATTGCCAGGCCCCATCGGTGATACCCATAGTCCAGCGCAGATATACCGTCGCCTGACCGTCGGCGTAGTCTGAGATATCCAGATTGATTTCCGTCCATTGAGCGTCGCTGATTGTTCCGCCGTTTTCCCACACGGTGGTCCATCCGGAACCATCGGTACTGATTCTGATATAGGCATGATCGTATATGGGTTGCTCGACTCCGAGCCAGCGCCAGAACTTTAGGCGTGCCCCGGACAGTTCGGAGCAGTCGATCGGGGGACTGGTGAGATGCCTTTCCGGCATGCTGTTTTCATAATCACCGTTGAGGTTGTATCCAAATACATTGGGGTCGTTGTGGCCGCTTGCAGGGTCAGGATTTCCGTATTGACCGCCGCCGCCGGTCGGGATGCCGCGCGCCCATAAGCCTCCTGATACCGTCCAGCCCATATCTGTTTCGAAATCATCCGTAAACGCTGTGATAACTTCAGATGCTACAATAATCTCATTTGGATTACCGGGACCGGGGCTGTAAAACCTTCCGTTGGTGGCCTCTTCGGCACTGACATAAAACTTCAGGCTTTCAAAGCAGCCCACCTCCGGAAGGGTGGCGGTATAATGATTGGGCGAAGTCTCCGTCATCCAGACTGTCTGGAGAGGGCTGTCGTCGATGGTATAATGAAGCTGCCCGCTGCCCGGAACCGGGACGCCCTCGCCGGCAGGATTTACCACCACCTCAAACGAGACCGGAGTGTTGGGCGGCACTATTTCCGGTATGCCTGTCGGGAATTCGAAGGAAATGCCGGTTACCCCCCTGATCGAAACAGTCGGATCGCCGAACAGATTCAATTCATAGTAACACCAGCGCATACAGTCATCGCCGATACGATACAAATTGTCTTCCTTGGAATCGTGGTTGGCCCGGCCCAACTCCGGTTTCCCCTCGGATGTATTGAACACGGCATCCCAGAATTCACGATTGAAACGCTGGGAAGGACCGTCGGTGCTGTAACTTTCGCCGAAGCCGTAGCGCGCGTTCATAATGACGGCAAATGCGCCTTCGTCGATTTTTATGTTCATATATTCGGCCCAGCAGTCGGTCCCATCCAGATGCCCCGCCAGGCAGGTCTGAGAATAGACCAGACAGAGTTCGGTGTTGGAAATCAGAGCCAGAATGTCGCTGTTATACAGCTTCATTGCGTAATCTTCACTGCCGTGGCCGAGATGGTCAAGAATATGCACACCGGCGTTAATCCGGCTTGTCAGTTCCGACTGCGGCCAGTCATTGCCCGGCCAGTCGCGTTCATACAGGCGATCGACATCGAATATGTCCGAGGGAATCCCGACCGTGGTGTACCCGTGAGCATCCGAACCGTCGATAAGCTCATCGAGCGTTTCCGCCGCATATTCCGCCGGGCCGCCGAACCCGAGGTATTCGCCGACCATGAGGACCTTCTGCAGGTATGTTCCCGATACGGTAAGATACTCGATGGTCTTACTCACGAAGCGATCCACTTCGGTCGTGTTACCGGCGGCGCATCGGCCGATAAACACTTCCGCGACCAGGTCGACATCGCCCCCTCCTTCACCGTCGTTCGGCTCTCCCCAGTATGAGTCGCCGTCGTAATTATAGGGTCCATCGAGACAGCCGAAAAAGACGTCGCTGGGCATGTTGTATTCGGTATAATGCCCGTAACCCACACCGGTGACGACATATAAGTCCTTGGCCGGGATGATATCATCGTCCGCGCCGATTATCGCGTAACTGATGCCGTCATTAAGATACCGGTCGGTAATGTAGGAACGAATATCATCAGGATTGCTGCTGCCGACATCATCGGTGGTGTGGATTTCAGTTGGCATACCGGTCGTGTCATGATAGTCTTTCAATGGTTCAAAAGCGCCTGCCAGCGCGGGCGTGGTGATGATGAGCAGATCATAAGCCTTGGCACCATGCTTTCCGGACACCCCGTAGCTGTAGGCCAATTCGGGATTGTCGACCTTTGCCATTACCTCGTTTTCATCTTCGGGCAGGCCGCGGAACAGGGGGGATGATTTGCCGGATTCCGCGGTATTAACCGTCACGGTAAAATCAGTAAAGTAGTAAAGCTCTCCGGTGGCAGGAACATACTGAACCGGTTGCAGTCGCAGGGTTAGAATTTGATAGCCGCGAAAGCTCTGTGTCCCGATGTTTTTGAACAACGCCGCCGGGAAAGGTTGGTCCGAGCCGTAAATGGCGGCGTCGGGAATGGGTGCTTCCGGTTTGAGAGGCTGCGACGATAATCTGATTGGCAGCGAAACCGGCTCAACATAAAAGCCGCTTCCAAGGGCGATTTTCTCGCCCGGGATGATCTCGATGCCAACGACTTCACATCCGTAAGGAAGCAAGATGCTTGCTCCCGCTGCCGGCAAGGCCGGCTGCCCGGCATTCCCGCCGTTGGGAACCCCTTTCATGATTACCCGATCAAAGCGCTCGCCGCCCAGAATGACCGGTTCGATTTCCGGCGGTTCAAAGGTGTACTGCATTGCCACCGGTTCCGCCGATGCAAAAAGGGAAGATGCCGCGATCAGCAATAGTGCCAGCACTATCCCGGTGCCCGACCGACAATAATCGCCGATGATCCAATATCGGGTGACGCGTGACGGATGTGTCATTGCCTGCTCCTTTCAGTTGTGTTGACCAACAGGAGATGGAAACCGGTCGAAGATGGAAAAGCCCCGGGTGTGAATTATAGCTCCCTCGCCAGCAAGGCTGCCGCATGTGAGGAAATATAAACGGCTCCCGCCTGCCATCGCTTTAGGATAATATATTGAAAAATCTTGAATCGAGCTATAATAAAAATTCAATTTATTTGCCCTCTCGCGGCGAACCGGATATTAATACCATAAAGAAAGGCCCGCTGTAAAGCGGGCCTTTTAATCGATTCGAACGAGAGGTTATTCTCTCAAGGGCCAACCGCACGCGGTAACCCAGTCTTCACAGGAGCAGTTCGGCGGATCGCCGATCGGATCCTGGTAGATGTGAGCTATCAGGTGCAGAATGTCAAGCAGGTTGACCGCGCAGTCGCAGTTGGGATC
>CP070796.1:1567921-1574669 GCA_020343475.1 Candidatus Zixiibacteriota bacterium | reverse complement strand
GTTTTTATAGACTCGGGAGAGGCTATCAGAAGCTGAAAAAACTTCCTGAGGCAATTGCCGCACTGAGCAAATCTACTGAGCTGAAGAACGATTATTTCAATTCTTTCAACAGCCTGGGGCAAATCTACCAGGCACAGGAAAACTACATGAAGGCTTACCAGATGTTCAGGACTGCGATTAGGATTAAGCCTGACAATTACCTGGCCCACCGCAACCTTGCAATTTCCTTTGAGCATATGAATCTGAGCGCTCAGGGTAATATTGATGACATTGACCAGGTTATTGCCAACTGGAATAAATTTCTCAAGGTTGCCAAGAACAATCCCAGGGCAAAACGCCTGATTTCTGAAACCGAAGAGCATATCAAGGATTTGCAGGAGCTAAAAGAGTACCAGCAGGAAGAGCTGTAAGAAACAAATATCGAAAATTATCAGGGAACCGGCTGTCCAGCCGGTTCTTTTTTTATCAGCCATACGGCTCTAACGGGAGTCCCGAATAATTTCGGAATCAAAGCCCATGCCCGGCGAATTCTCCATCCTTTAAGCTTGACAATCCTTGCCATAATCCTATTTTAAATTAGATTAGAGAGTTTCTCTTTGGGCTCATGGGCATGTCTCCTATCCCCTCTTGCTCAACCAAAGAAAACTCTCTTTTTTTGGCCGGTAAGGATATCGCTGCCCGCAGGTATATCTCTAGCGCATAAAAAACTCCCCCCTCGGCGCCCTGGGGGGAGGTCGCCTAAGGGGGGATTTAAGGTGGGGCATCGCAATCGCGGTGAAAGGGAACCAAAATCAATCTGAAAACTTTATGCGGTCAAAATCCTCCCAGTCAATGACGATCTCGTCATCTTCGGTGAATATGATGATCCCTTTGTTGTCGCTATCAACGTCATTGGACCCACGCAGTTTGAAGGTGCGGCCGTCTTTCAGAGTCACCCGGCTGCTATGATAGGAGATCTTTTCAATCGAGTCGATAAGCCCGAACTCCACGTCAAAATCAATGTCCTGATACTCGCCATCAAGCAGTTCCCAGGTATACTCCTCGTCGTCGTCCCACTGGATGCGGCCGGTATACTCATCGCCATCTTCAGCATAGACGGTTCCGTAAAGCTCCTTACCGCCATCAAAATCGTCATAATCCCCCAGGGTCGGCGGATCATCGAACACGACAAAATCAAATTCATCCCAATCGACAATAATTCGTCCAAGGGAAAAATCGGAGATGACTATGCCGCGATTCCCACTGTCGACGTCGTTGGAATCATCAAGTCGTAATTGTTTTCCATCCTTAAGGGTTACCTCGGATGAATTCGACGAGCGCCGTTCAATTTTTTCAATTTTCTCAAAAGCGATTTCGCGTTTGCGGCGTCTTTCACGACCATCAAGAATATCTTTGTCATATATTTCGTCCATATCCCAGCAGATGAAACCGGTAAATTCATGGCCGCGGCGAGTTGTGACCGTACCGTAGAGGCGTTTTCCGAAGGTGGACTCCGTGCGGCGCCCGGACTCAAAATCAATCCTGTCAATGTCATCCCAGTAAAGCTCGAAAGTTCCTTCTTTGATATCGTCAACCAAGATTTCCCGCACGTCATCACCGATATCGGTCGATCCCTTTTCCAGATAAATCTCTTCACCCGATTTCAGAACCAGAATCACATCGTCACTGCCATCCGGGATCAACGACTTAATGTGCCCCATCCGTATTCCGGACTGAGCCGAACTGCCCCCCCAGATAAAACCATGGTCGTCCTCACTGTAAACCGTTATCCCGAAAATCTGTATTCTTCTGTCGCGTCGGTCGCGATCCCGATCGCGATACCGCCCGCGATGTCGGCGCTCAAGAAGTTTGGTTCCGTCAAGAATGTCCTGCCATGACCCTTCATTGTGGTCCCAGCGAATAAATCCCTCATACACCTCGTCGTCCACAGTATAAACTTTTCCGTAAAGCTCCCCCGAAGCTGCAGGCGCCGGCATCGCCATAAACAGCAAGGTGATCAGAGATCCGAGCGTAAAACATAGTGTTTTCATCACGGCCTCCTTTACAAATATAGTAATCCTTTCCTTAAACTGACGAAATTTCGGCCTAAAAGTTGCAATGTTAAAGGTAATCAAGGGAAATCCCCACAGGCAGTTGATCTGAAGGGCAAGCAGTTATTTCAACAGAACCATTTTGCGAACCAACCTGAAACCATCACCCGAAAGACGATAAAAATAAACGCCGCTGGGGGCTGACCCGACCTTGCTCAACATACCATCCCAGGTTATCCGATGGATCCCCCTTGGAAGTCGGCCGGTGTGGGTGCGCCGGACGGTCTGGCCAAGGACATTGAAGATTTCAAGCGTCACGGTCATTGCCGATGGGAGATGGAACTCAATCGTGGTTGCGGCATTAAACGGATTGGGGAAATTCTGTTTCAGGTCAATCGACCCGGGCAGATAGTTTTCCGCAGTATGACCTGTTCCAGTAGTAGTCCCCACTATCAGGCTACCGGGTTTGATTGCGGGCACTGTCTTTTGCAACATGGTATCCAACAAGTAAGAACCGGAGCTGTCGGTATATACAGTATCAACCAGGCAGATGGCGTTGGTATCGCGGGCGGTAAAAAAAACATTGGCAATATAATGGTATCCCGGTGGGATGCAGCTGTCGCCCAACATCTCATCAGAGACCCTAAGACTGATCTCCCCGCGTCCGAGAGATATAACCGACTCATAGAAATCGACATAGGCCGGCATTGCCAGCTGGTTCAAAACAACCGAGTCCAGGGAAACAACTGCTGAATCGCACGCAAATGGCAAATAGACCGCTTTGGCCGGCCGGACAAGCCTGGCAAACAGCGGCATCAGTGCAATGCTGCCGGGCAGGGCACTATTATTGAGAAAGCTGATCGAGTCACCGGACGATAGAAAAAGCTCCACGGGGACAGCGATAGACTGATTGAAAGAAGCGCTGTCGATTATTTTGATCTCCGAGCAATAATACCCTGAAGCCAGCATCCCGGTTTCTACACCAACCGTGATAACATCATTGTCCATGCCGGAGGTTATATCCATCGTAAACCAGGTATCGCTGGCTTCCGAGGTCCAGTCCAGTGTACCCGCCCCGGGATTGGTTACGGTAATCGTAGTCTCAAGAGGATCGCCGACCACCCCGGCCAGCACCACGGAATCCGGTTCAGCAGCCAGGTATGGCAGATCTTCGGCGAGTTCCAGATGAACCCAGGCGGTTTCCGGGGAATTAGCGGCGGCATCCGACGAAATTACCATCTGTCCAAAGTGATGGCCAGTATCCAATCCCGCAATATTGACCTGGACCGAAATTTCATCTGGAGCGGAACCGCTCGCTCGATTGATACTAAACCATATTGCCTCTGCCAGTGCCGCATATTCAAAATTACCGGTGCCAGAATTTGCAATCTCAAAGCACTGCGGGGCAGGATCACCCACTTCGACCAGAGCGCTGAAATGAAGGGTGTCCGGAGAGATTTCAATCAGGGGCGCGGTTATGGTCAGTCTGACTGGAATTATGACGGAAGAATCATTATGGTCTATGTTAACAAGACGGAGCTGTCCGAAATGTGTTCCAAAGGGCAAGGTATCGACCGAAATGGATACTGCAATTGATTGTGGTGTGCGACCGGAATCAGGACTCACTGCAATCCAGTTGACACTGGGAATCGCCAGCCAATGAAGTTCACCATATCCGGCGTTGCTCAAGCCTACTGTCTGGGCCGAAGGCAGCATGCCCCCCTGCTCCATTGTGAATTCAAGCTGTGGCGGATCAGGAATTAAGGTCGGATCATTGTAGCGAATCACCGAGGCATAAATATCGAAATTGCCGGAACGCCGGTCAGCCCACGCAAAATATAATCTGTAGCCATCGGAGGTGATATCGGGCTGCAGTTGCTTCCCTGACGTCTGCTCGTGAACCAGAAAGCTGGGCCCATTGAGCTGTCCGGTATGGTCGATAATTTGGGCGCGAACATCCCATTGCCCGGATGACGAATCAGCCCAGACTGAGCCGAGGTTGCCCATCGGGTCCGAACAAAGGGCGACATCGCGTTGCGGGCTTCCGCCATCATTGCCGCTTATCCTGATCGATGCTCCCAGCGGAGTTCCTGCGGCGCTGTAACGGCGAAGGTAAATATCGGGATTAGATGGATAGACGCCATTGCGCCAGTCTACCCAGGCAATGAAAAAACGCCCGCTGCCGTCTGCGGCAACCGCCGGAAATGCCTGCCGCGTGCTACCTCCGTCGTCATTGACAAGGGTATTGGAGCCGATTATTATTGCCTGCTGATCAAAACGCTGAAAGTAAATATCGTCGTGACCGTTACGATTGTCATACCACACCACGACAAATCCCCCATCATGGAGGGCTGTCACACGGGGAGAATGCTGCTGATCGGTTTCCGTATCATGGCTGATTACAAAATCATCACCCACAAAATCCCCTGCCGAGGTGAGCCGCCGACCGTAAATATCCCAGTTACGATTGCGATAGTCCGACCAAACCACGATAAATGATCCGTCTGATAAAACCGCAATATCCGGCGATTCACGAGTGGAGTCCGGCGCGGCCGCGGTAATATCGATATTGCTCAACGAACCGAGCGTATCAGCCCGGGCGAAATAGATATCGGGCCTGAAGGGATAACTGCCGTTGCGATAATCACGCCAGACCGCCGCAAGTTGATTGAGGTCAGTTCCGGCCAAAGCCGGTTCCATCTGGGGTGAGCTTCCGGCATCATCGTTCAATTTTCGGTTATACCCTATTAGAATCCCGGAACTGTCAAAGAACTGGAGGTAAATGTCTTTCTGACCGCTTCGCGTATCCGTCCAGACGACAACAGAATTGCCGCTCCGATCGACAGTTATGCGAGGGTGGGTCTGGTCATATATTGAGTGGTCATCATTGACGTGTATATCGTAGGTATCCGCCGCATACAATCCTTCCCGGACAAAAAGGCCCAAACACAGTGCAGCGCACCATCCTATAGTCCGCAGGCTATCTCTCATCGCAGTCGGGTATAGCAAGAGCAGTGCCCGGTGTCTACCCTAACGACACCCTCATGGGCCTGCGACAATACAATACAGGACAATGGATTGCAAAGATTTGCAGGAGCTGGCTGCGCGGATTAGCCAAGGCAGGTAAAATTACCGGAAAACCGTTCCCGAAATTAAAGAATGGTTTTCCCATTGAGATTTGTCGTTTTTGTCTGTAATTGGTTCCTAACGTTTCTTCTTTTTGTGCCGATCAGCTCTTCTTCTTTTCTTCCGTTTGTGAGTCTTGATTTTCTGTCGCTTTCTCTTCTTTCCGCTGGGCATTCAACCTCCGTCCAAAGCCTTCCGTATTCCTATATCGGCAGCTTGGTTATCATGTTTTTAAACTCGTTGGAGGGTTTGAAAACCGGAACTTTTCGGCCGGGAACAGGAACCACGTCACCGGTCCGGGGGTTCCGGGCTTTTCGTTCTTTTCTGATCTTCACCTTGAAGGTGCCAAAGCCGCGGATTTCGATATTGTTACCAGCCTCCATTGACTGCTTAACGGTGTCCAAAAAGGCATCTACGACAACGGCAACATCAGTTCTGGTCAGACCAGTCCTTTCCGCCACCTTTTCGACCAGATCCGCCTTTGTCATCTCATCCTCCCTCGGTAACTTGCTGGTTTATAACTTTCATTATTAACATTCACATTCAATCTATACCGGAACTGCCGGGAATCGTCCGGATTCTCCTAAGCCTATGAAAAATCGTTACATAAAGTAAAAAATTCCGACCGATTATGCAAGGATTTTTATCATTTAATACAGATACAAAATTCGCGGGCCGGTCGACTGCAATCCCGACACAGCATTGTCAGCCTTACCCAGCAGCGATCCCAGTAAATCAAAAAACGAGGGCTTCGGCTTTACTACCTTTACTGTTTTCGGCTCCCCCTTGATTCCGGCCAGCTCCGCGGCATAGCGGACGGCATCTTCAAACCCCCCAAGCGTGTCTATCAGGCCGATTTCAACAGCCTGCCGGCCGCTGAATACGGAGCCGTCGGCCAGCGGATATATTTCCTCCTTTTCCAGACTGCGCCCCTCCGCGACTGCTTCCACGAACTGCTCATGGGTATCCATGACCATTGAGGTAAGCATCCTGCGCTCATGCTCTGACATGGCGCGGTCCAAGATGCCGACATCTTTCAACTGCCCCGACTTCACCACCTCGTAGGAGATACCAATGGTTTTCATGAGTTTCTCGGCGGTTAAAATCTGCATAATAACCCCGATCGAGCCAGTAATGGTTCCCGGATTGGCCATAATCTGGTCGGCTGCGCACGAGATATAATAGCCCCCCGAGGCCGCAACCGACGACATTGAGGCCACGACTATTTTTCCGTCGTCATAGCGGATTCGAAGAATCTCATCGTATATTTCCTGGGAAGGGGCCACTGCTCCCCCGGGTGAATTAATATGCAGCACAATGGCCTTGACATTGTCGGTTTCGCCCCACCTCTTAAGCTGCCGTACAATGTCTTCCGAGTATTCAATGACTCCAAAGACCTCTACCACAGCCACCCGGGCGCCGAATCCGCCAAGGCTGACATCGCCTTCCCCCACAAAGAAGCTGTAAAAAAGCAATCCGAAAAAACCAATAACGATAACAAAAGAAACCGCAATGATGGCGCCAATGACAACATCTCGCTTTCTTGCCATTATTTTCCTCAATCGTTGTAGATTGTAATCTTATCTCCGGCC
>CP070796.1:1564297-1567821 GCA_020343475.1 Candidatus Zixiibacteriota bacterium | reverse complement strand
AATGCCGGCTGGTGGTTGGCTGGGAAACGCCGATCGCTGCTGCGATCTCGTTAACGGTCTTCTCGCCCGCGGAGAGAAAAACCAGTATTTTCTGCCGGGTGGTGTCGCCGAACGCCTTAAAATACTTGCTGTATTTCCGGTCGTCCAATCCGCAAATAACCAGCATTTTCTTCAGATCAGCCATAGAAAACTCAACCGTTGTCTATATATCGTTAAATTTATATATATTTATACGTAAAAGCAACCGGTTTTTGTTTTGTCAAAATAGGACATCTCTGGCTTTATTCCCGCTACAGGCTGCCTTTTGAGCACGAGGATAATTATCAACGACAGGTGGTCGATTTACCGGACAGTCCTGAGGAGGATTTCCTGAGGTGTTACTCTCAAGATTGTCAGGTGTCCTTTTGGCAGCGCAATCTCCCGCTGTGACAGCCGAAAAAACAGATTGTAGGCCATTGAGTTATGTCCCCGGTGATAGGTAATCAGCAAGGAATATGTGCTGTCAGTCGGCATTCCAGCATAGCCAATCCCATGGCTGACGAATATTCCTTTTTTGAGATAAAAAGACTCGCCGATCTTGAGTGTATGTTCCTGCATTTTATCCCTCAAATTGGCATTTAACTTCTTTATTTTAAATACAGTTTATCGGTGTTTTTATTCAACGGTTTTTTGTCGGGCCAGGGCGGCAGAAGGTTACCGGCCAGCCGCTGCGACACCACAATTAATTCCGCAAGTAATGGGAATCAAGCCGCGGCCGGAATTCCCACGGGCTCGATGAGGTCGACGAGTTTGCCTCACCACACGGGCTGGTAGTAATGAAAGTGACCGTATTGTCGGAATACAAGAGCCTGATATTTCCATTATCAAGAACCTCAGCCTGATATGTCCAGCGGCCTGCGATCATCATGGTATCAAGTGGGCTGGAATCGCTTGTGCACAGCATGTCAGGACCGGCTCTGATTTCACTGCTTCCGTCAATCGGGCATTCTTCAGGCTCTCCGGCCTTATTCAGGGGGAAAGTCAGGCTGTAGATATCCTCGTAGAAACGAGCATCAAGACTGCAGTCACTGCTGTTGGGGAAAAAGGGTAAAAGATGGTTTTCATCAATCTCGGCGGAGATCGTCAGCGTCACCGGCTGAATATCGTGAATGAAATGGGGGGGTGCTTCTGTCATTTCTCTAAGTCAGAAATCCTCCGGGTACGCCGATTGCATCAGCTGAGTATCTTCTATCGGCGACCGCATTTGAACATTGGGGCGATTATTTCGTATGGAAGAGTGAGTATTTCACCTTGGTTTTAGGAGAAGCATATGGGACTTGTAAAACTGGATGAGCTGCCGGAGCTGCAAATAGCGGAAGGTATCATGGGGCGCGCGGTCACTGCCGGAACAATAACAGTTCTTCATGTGAAACTTGCCGCCGGGGCACCGCTTCCGGAACATGCCCACCATCATGAGCAGGTTGTCAATGTTATCGAAGGGGAACTGGAACTGACGGTTGACGGGTCGACCTACAGCCTAATACCGGGGAAGGTAATGGTGCTTGCTCCCAACGCGGTGCACTCAGGCCGGGCCGTGACAGATTGTCGCGTTGTTGACGTCTTTCATCCGGTTCGTGAGGATTTCAAGGGATCCAGTTTCGCCGGGTACACTGAAAAAAACTGAGAGATCGAAAGGCGAACAATCCGGCCTATCTTTTATGAATTCTGAATGAGTTCGAAGACTCTCAGAAAATTGCTCCCCATGATATTGCCGGTGTCGGTGGTACTATAACCGCGCGTGAGCAATTCAGCAATAAGATTCGGCATGCAGGAGCAGTCCTCAAGGCCGACCGGCAGGGTAGAGACGCCGTCGAAGTCGGAACCGATCGCGACGTGATCCATGCCCGCCAGATCGACGATGTAATCTATGTGATCGGCGATATCCGTGATCGACGGCCGGACGTCCGCCACAAATCTGTCATGCTCGGCAATGATCTCCTGATACTTTTCCATTTGCCGTTCTTTTTCTTTTTCCGGAATATTCGAAGTAAACAGGCGCGTTATTGCATTGATTTCGACCAGGTGACTATTCCAGAAGGCGTGAGTCTTTTTGGAATAGTCGGGCGACAGCAGAATATGTATAAATCCCACCCCGATCAATCCGCCGCCGGCCGCTATGGCCTTAATTTGTTCATCGGTCAGGTTGCGCGCGTGTGAGCATAAGGAATAGGCGCAGGAATGGGACGCGATAACCGGTGCGCCGGAAACCTCCAGTACTTTCCGGAAGGTTTCGATCGAGCTGTGGGAGAGATCAATGATAATTCCAAGGCGGTTCATTTCCGCAATCATCTCACAGCCCAGCCCGGTGAGACCTTCGAGTTCTGGATCTTTCTCCTGGCAGCAGGTGCACCATCCCGGGGAACGCTCGTGGGCAATGGTTATCATACGCACTCCCCTGGAATGAAAGTACTCAAGATTCTTGAGGTCACCACTAAGCGGTTCCCCGCCCTCGATTGCGAGCAGCACGCTGATTTTATTTGCGGCTTTCAATTCGTATGCATCTGTTAAATTACGGCATAACCCCACGGTATCGCTGTTTTTTTCAATTTCCGAAAGCAACACGTCCAGCTGGGCGTCAACGGTTTCAAACGGGTGCGGATCTTTTTCGTGCGGGTCGGCGGAACAGGCGAATACCTCAAGGTTAATTCCGCCCTGAATCATGCGGGGAATATCAATATGGTACGTGTCGTGCCGCTTCGAGATATCATAGCCTCGCTGCATCTGCATTATCGTATCGCAGTGCAAATCCGCGATGTATATATTATCTGGTGGCAATTCGGTATTCATTTTATTCTCCTATTTGATTCAAAACTTCAGGCAATCCTGTTCTTCTGGTTGTGCTCTCAGGTTACGCAGGGAATGGGAGAATGTCAATCAGATAAAAAATCCACCATGAGCGGTCCCCCACATGGCCCGGTGCCTCAGATAGTAATCACGTGAAGTGCATACGACGACGCAATGCCAGATGCCTGAGATTGTATCGCTTCGCTCGCAATGACAGCAGAAAAGCGACTGATATAAATTTTAAGTTGCCTTTTAGACATTGCAAACTGTAATTTGGCAGAAATTGCAGAGGAGGTACTCATGGAGCGAGCTAAAGCCACCTTCAGTTCCCTGATCAAAACTCTGGCTATTCCGGTCCCGATCTTCTCCTCGATCACCATCGCCCTGATAGCCAGCGCCGATCGGATGGAAATACTGTCTTTTACGCTTTCCGCGAATCATGCGGCCTTCTTCTGTGTAATTCTGCTGCTGGCGGTATACCTGCAGTGTTACCGCGCAGCCAGGGTACTGCTTCAGAATATGGATACGAAGGATGGCTTTATTGAAACGGTTACTCTTCTCAGGTCGCATAGCTCAATCTTCAATCCGTTTCTCTGTACGGTGAGGAAAAACGACATTAAACGGCCTTTCTCCGATTACCTTGGAATTATCGTCAACAATATTTCGCCAATAGCCATTGCGGTCGTGTTCGGGATCGTGCT
>CP070796.1:1558899-1564197 GCA_020343475.1 Candidatus Zixiibacteriota bacterium | reverse complement strand
CTTGCTTCGTCAAGGGATTTGCAGCGAATGCAACTATCGAGACAGAGGGGAAGAATTTTGCAGTCTTTACATATCTCATGGTCAAGCGGATCGGGCACCACCCATTCGGTTAGAACCGGCATATTGATTTCCACGATCCCGTCCTGAAAAATCCGGCCGATTTGGCGCATATTGTCGAATGGCACCAGGCACTTGGACAGGCCGCAATTCATATCCACGGCGTAACGATTAAAATGACCTTTGTTGCGATGATTATCCAATGGAGCATATCGCGGGAGAAAAATCCTGAAGCCGTACGAAGCGGCAATTCTGCAGAGCTCCATTAAATCCGAACGTCTTTCCTTCTCACCGGCCAACTCTGGCTCGATAAATGTGTCCCGGGATTCACCGCAACAGTCGACAGGCGTGCTTCCAAAAAAGACCCATGATTTCTTCCTGACCACCTCTGGAATGAGCGGAAACAAATCGGGAACGCTGCTGACCGCGCTCTCATCACAATTGACACAGATAACAATCTTTATCTCCTCCAGGGTTTCGCTCAGATGGATGAGATTATCCAATATCCTGTCGAAATTGCCCTTGCCATTCTTGAGCGGCCGTTGCCGGTTATGTGTCTCCGGAGGGCCGTCAAGAGTGATATGGATGGCGTTTATGCGCAAATCGCGGAATTTATCTATCACCCGCGGGATCATAAAGTAACCGTTGGTTGTCAAAAGGGCGTTATACTCGGTTTTATGGTCCCCACAGGCCTTCCTAAATTCCGTGGTAAGATTACCTATGACATCAAAGGCCATGAGCGGTTCGGGTCCGGTCCAGGCAACCGTCATGCCCTTCAGGCCGCTGACCTTGCCGGCCACCCATTTAGCCAAAGCCTCCTGATTTTCAGGGCTCATCTTGCCTTTAGTCAGTGTCTCCCGGCAGTACGTACAGGCAAGATTGCAGTCCTCGGTTGGTCTCACACTCAGGTAAAAATGATCCGTTCCGAATTTCATGGCATTGGCCCGCAGTCTGAGAAGCTTCATTTCATCAATGTCGCCATCAATCAAGATTCTTGCTTGTTTTACTGCATCCATGAGTGCCCGATCCGCATCGGTTTCAACAACAAACTGCCGGGGATCATAAAGCAGGCGTTCAGCGGCAGCAACACTGTCTTTGCCGACTTGCACCATTGCTCCGGTCATGGCATTGAATATCAAATTGGCACCATCGGGATGTTGAAAGCTGATGTTATAGCGGGATGTCTTCAGTCCTTTAAGCATTGCGCTTCCTTTCTATTGTTGCTTGTCTCGCTCCTCCGTCTATTGCCTTGACTTCAGGAATTAATTATCGCTAGGCCCTTATCGGTCTCGCATAGCCAATCCCGACCGTGCTCGAAGAGCCTGGCGATTTGCCATAATGTTTCTACCGGATAAACCTGAGGTCATCCTCCCGAAGCTTCGGTACTGCCGACAAGGCAAATCCCAACGGCCGTCTGCGGCAACTCCGGAAATCTCATTGCCGGCGGTATGTTGTTAGACGATCCGAGCTCTTTTTATCTGAGATACGGAGACCGAATTCGGGTATTCCGCCTTCCGCGCAGCCAGTCTCCAGGTGTCCTTGAAGCAGAGCGCCGGGCTGTCGATTTCAATCTCCCTGATCTCGCTTGATGAATCATCCAGGCTGACGTTGACTTTCTGATTGAACATTGCCGCCGAGTGAATAATAACGGTGGTTATCAAGTCGGAGATGTCCTTTGACTCGGATTCCAGATCAACTCGGTATTCGAATGCTTTCCAGAGATCTGCCAGCGGCAGGCCCTGACAGGAAAGGACGCGCTTAAGAAGCAAATCCGTATCCTGTTTGTAATATCCATTGGCCTTCTTGGAAAGCAACGCCAGTGCAATTGCAATCAGGATGGCATCATCAATATTTAATGAGCCGGTATCCAGCCGGTTCCGGTTCGGCAGGCTAAATCCGTGGAGGGATCTGTCGTAACGCACAGGAATCCCGGCCTTTGAGATATAACTTATATACCGGGATGCGGTTCGCCGGGAAACCTTGCACATATCACAGATCATATCCACGCTGACACTCTTACGATGAAGCAAGAGGTTAATAACCTGGACTATTTTTGTTATATTCGCCATAATCTATAATAGGTGAGGGGCAGCACCCCCTCAAGGGCCGCCCCTCACTATCCCCTTTTAGTAGAGAGTTTGCATTGTCTCAATTAACATGTCCACCATGTCCCAATCCGGTGATTGGTCAGGTCCGGCACTGTCTGTGTTTTCGTCGCTGCCTGTCGAATCACCAACGGATTGGAACGGCGGGACAGGTATGCCGGTATTGTCATCTGCCATCACTGTCGAGACTGTCACAGTTGAACTGACCAGCACTAAGCCCAGCAGAATGATGAAAACGCAACCGAGAATCCGGGTGCCATTCTTGCTTTTTCGCATAAAAGCCTCCTTAATCAGGTGAAATTGATTCATTCGGGTTTTATTGCGGGAGGAAGTGCAAGATGCCTGCCGATCCGGCCTATTCGCGGTAAAATGGCAACATTATATTGCAATACAACAGATTAGCCGGGATTTCGGGGAGTTGAGGGGGGAGGCGAACTTGCCGGATTATTTGCCGTTTTGTTGCCGCTTGTTGCCCAGCATTGTTACTCCATGCTGTTCAAAAACTTAACAGCCACCTTTAAGCAGTCTGTACGGTAGGTTGGCAAACTAGAGAGTTAAATTGAATCCGAAAGACCGTATTTTTTTATTCTGCGGCGCAGTGTACTCAGCGATAAGCTCAGCACTCTGGCCACCTGAGACTGGTTCCAGTTGTGCTCGATGAGCAATTCCCGGATTCTTGCTTTTTCGATTGCCTGCGCCGCTTCCCTGGATTTCGCATCGGCAGGTAGGCTTTCTGATATCTCACCCGGCAGGTTTGCAGGGCTGATTGTCCGTCCGGGGTGAAGAATACAGCATCGTTCGACAAAATTCCTCAGTTCCCTGACATTTCCCGGCCACCGGTAGACAACCAGGGCTTTTAACGCGTCGGGTGTGAAACGCGGACAATGTTTCAGGTCCGATGAAAAAAGCTTCACAAAATGATCAATCAGCAGAGGAATATCATCGGAGCGCTCCGTAAGCGGCGGAATCTCGATTGCCACGGTATTAATGCGGTAGTATAAATCCTCCCGGAATTTTCCCTGCCTGATCAATTTCTTCAAATCCTTGTTAGTGGCGTAAATGAATCGGATATCGGTGGAAATCGTGCGGTTACTGCCAACCCGTTCAAATTCTTGATATTCAAGTACCCGGAGCACCTTACTCTGAAGCTCCAGCGGCATATCGCCGATCTCATCCAGAATAAGAGTCCCGCCGTCCGCTGCCGAAAACTTTCCCTCCCGTTCATCGACACCCGTAGCCGTATTCTTGGCAACACCGAACAATTCACTTTCCATAAGCGAAGCCGGAATGGCGGCGCAATTAAGTTTTAATAGCGGGCCGTCAGCACGCGAGCTCAGTTCATGTATCATCTGGGCCAGGATTTCTTTCCCCGTTCCGCTTTCGCCGTACAGTAGAACGCTGGCGTTACTGCGGGCAAGGACCGGAAGCCTGGATAGCAGGTCTTGCATGGCCCGGTTCCGGGTGATAAGCGGCTGCTTTGCTCCCAGGCTGATCAGGTCTTTTTCCAGCTGTTCCTTGGTATGGTCAATGTCATGAAATTCCTGTATCGTTCCCAGCAGAACGGACATGAAATTGGCCATCGAGGAGACGAAGACAACATCGTCCTTGTCAAACAGGGCGGGAATAGTATGATGGTCAAGGTAAAGTACCCCGTAAGCAGTCTCGCCGGTTTGAATGGGGACACAGATAACCGATAGAATGTTGTGAAGAATAATGCTTTTATATTTTTTGGTCCGCCCATCTTCCAGAGCGTTATCAACCACCACCGGAACCAGACCTTCCGCGACATCACGCGGGACCGTGCCGGAGAAATCCCGAATATCTTTAAGACTCTGTTCATCGCAGTTGACAAATGACTTGACCTGCAACTCGGCGGATGATTTTGATTTGAGAAGCAGCACCCCGCGTTCCGCTCCGGTCAGGCGTACCGCGTATTCTACCAGTTGCCTCAATGCCAGTTCGTAATTATCGATATTCTGCAGGATTTTCGATATGTAATGGACAGATTCGATCATACCCTTCTGGTTTTCATAATGATCCTTTGGCAGCGATTTGATTTTTTCCGTAATTGCCCTGGACAGCACCTGATTTTCGATGCTTTCCGCCAGCTTGCGCGCCTGGAAAAGGAATTTGCCGGCCAGCTTGATCTTGGACGTGGCCGAGTAATATTCCCCAATACGAAGGCACAGGAGCAGAGCCAGGAATTTATCGCCTGAACCGTGAAGCAGGCGGTACGCCTCCTTGTGGTATACCACCTTTTCCAAATTCGACTCTTCTCGCTGTGGTTCGGCGTCAATCAGGGAAATGACTGCCCTGAAAAGCGGAACGGCCGATTTATTGATCAAAGTCGTCAACGGTGCCGCAATTTCACGGGCTCTGTCCTTTGCTTTTTGAGAGCCGAATACCATAATGAAAAACAGGCACCTGACAGCATAATACCGACGATTTCTTTGAACCAATTCCCCGAGCAGTATGGTTAAATCATTATCCCCTCCGGTATCCAGAAATTTAAGAGAATTTATTTTTTTGATCAATTCGGTTTCTGCGATTGAGGCGTGGTCGCCGAATTTATCGAAGATATTGCGAGCCTGTTTGAGGTGCTGCCGGCATTCATCCTGTCTTCCCCGGCACGCGGCCAGCAA
This sequence comes from Candidatus Zixiibacteriota bacterium, assembly GCA_020343475.1. Taxonomy (GTDB): domain Bacteria; phylum Zixibacteria; class MSB-5A5; order GN15; family PGXB01; genus JAFGAL01. The sequence continues at coordinate 1,559,393 of CP070796.1, read as the reverse complement.
CGCCAGATTCTGAAAAAGCTTGCCAAGGTTTACATCCGGTTCATTTTGATCGAAGAGAGCCAGCGCCTTGTGCAGCGTTGCGCGTGCGTTTCTATACTCCCCCTTCTTGAATTCCAGGTCACCCTGGTGCCGGTAGAAATTTCTGAAATGCACCCGGTCATACCGAATCGACCTGCCGGTCAAGTATTTTTGAATCCAATATTCGGCTTTCTCGTATTCTCCAAGTCTGGCAAAGCTGATCATGATGTTTATGTATAACGCCGGCATGCGATACGAGTCACCCGGGCCACCTTTTGTCTTGAGCGCAAGCTTGCCGAACTTAACAGCCTTCCGGTATTCAGCCAGGTCAAAGTACAGCAGACAGAGATTGGTGTAAAGCGGGAGCGCCTCCTCGGTCAGCTTATATTGCTTCGACAACTTGAGCCCTGCCAGAAGATATTTTTCTGAACCGGTGTAATCACCCCTTCTCCAGAGGAGAACCCCCAGAACGCCAT
>CP070796.1:1557455-1558799 GCA_020343475.1 Candidatus Zixiibacteriota bacterium | reverse complement strand
AGAACGCTTTTTTGCAGGGCATATGGTAGATGCATCGAAATGGCAGTACGACATTTGGGGGGCAATCTTGGATTGCCGTCATATCGGGTGTCCTGGCGGTGTTGTTCTCCGCACTTGCCGGGTGCTCACCCGCCGACAATAATCCGGGTGGCCGGCTCCGGTTAGTGGTGAGCATCCTGCCGCAGCAATATTTCGTGGAGCGGATCGGCGACGGACTGGTTGATGTCGAGGTGCTTGTCGGGCCGGGGCAATCCCCCGCGACATACGAGCCGACGCCCAAACAGATGGCTGCTCTTGCGGATGCTGACGCGTATTTTCGAATCGGTGTGCCGTTTGAAACGGCGCTGATCAGAAAACTCGAAGCCGGTATCAGGGATCTGCATATCGTTGACACCAGGCAGGGAATAGCCCTTCGCGGAATGCCGGGACGACACGGCAATGAACATGATCATGAGGGCGGGGAAGACCCGCATTTCTGGCTTGATCCGGCATTGGTAATGATTCAGGCAAAGACCGTATGTGACGAGTTGATCCGAATCGATCCGGTGCATGAAAAGGAATATCAATCCAATCTGGAGAGACTAACTGCCGATCTGGAGACAACCCATGCTCACATATCGAAAAAACTTGCTCCACTGGCCGGCAGGAAGTTCCTTGTTTTTCATCCGGCCTTCGGCTATTTTGCCGAAGCCTACGGTCTTCGGCAGGTTGCTATTGAGGTCGAAGGCAAGGAGCCGGGCACACGGCAGCTGGCTGAAATAGTCGAGTGGGCTAAGGCAGAAGGTGTCAGAGTGATTTTCGTGCAGCAGCAATTCTCCACCGCCGGCGCCCGGACAATTGCGCGCGCCATCGGAGGAATTGTGGAAAAGATTGATCCACTGGCATACGATTATCCGGCAAATCTGGAATATATTGCGGACAAAATTGTCGAGGCATATGAGTATGACCGATGATCCTGTCATATTTATGGAGCACGTGAGATTTTCCTATGACAGCGCCCCGGTTCTTGAGGATGTCAACTTGGCGATTGCCGAGAAAGAATTGACATGGATTGTCGGGCCCAACGGAGGCGGCAAAACAACTCTGATCAAGTTGATTCTCGGCCTGCTCCACCCGTCGAAAGGGATCATCCGGGTGTTTGGAGGAACGCCCGAATCGGCGCGATCCCGAATTGGCTATATGCCGCAGTACACCCGGTTTGATCCGCGTTTTCCGATCAGCGCCCGGGAGGTTGTTTTGATGGGACGCCTCGGCAGCGGGTTTAAGTTCGGCCGTTTCGGCCGCAACGACCTCAGGGCCGCCGAGGAAGCGCTTGAGATGGTGCGCCTGGCGGAGGTGCGTGAC
>CP070796.1:1555442-1557355 GCA_020343475.1 Candidatus Zixiibacteriota bacterium | reverse complement strand
CCGTGCTCGACGGTGAAATTCTGCCCTGGAAGGAAGGTCGGCCTCTCCCGTTTTCGGAACTTCAGCGCCGTATCGGCCGGAAGACCGTGGGGAAAAAGTTGCTAAAGGAGGTGCCGACGGCCTTTATCGCCTATGATGTCTTGGAATTCGGTGGAAACGATATACGCGCTGAGGTGCTATCACAGCGCAGAGAGATACTCTACCGGGTGCTATCCAAACTTCCGGCCACCCGTTTGATCATCTCCCCGGTGGCCGCGGCCCAGAATTGGGAAGATCTTACCATTCTGCGTGAGGAGTCACGGCACCGAGGCGTTGAGGGATTCATGCTCAAGCACAAAGATTCCGTTTATCAGGTCGGACGCCGGCGTGGAAGCTGGTGGAAATGGAAAATCGATCCTCTGACCGCGGATGCGGTTCTAATTTACGCCCAGAGAGGCCACGGAAGACGGGCCGGTCTCTTCACCGATTATACCTTCGCAGTCTGGCGGGACGACTCCCTGGTGCCTTTTGCCAAAGCTTATTCCGGCCTGAGCGATGAAGAAATCAGAGAGGTGGACCGCTTTATCCAGCGCAACACTCTGGAGCGATACGGACCGGTCAGATCGGTGCAACCGGAGCTGGTCTTTGAAGTCGCTTTCGAGGGCATCCAAAAATCCCCCCGGCACAAGTCCGGTGTTGCGGTTCGGTTTCCCCGGATCCTGCGCTGGCGTCGTGACAAGAAAGCCGAAGAGGCAGATACCATCGAAACGTTGAAAGCACTGCTGCCTTCTCCGCATTGATGCTATCTGAAAGTGGCGCGAGTTGGTGTGGATAGACACCTGTTCACTCTATCCGCAAAATCAAAGAACCTTTTAACGGCCTGTAGATACTTTTTACCGCCCACCAGCGCGCTGTTGTTATGGCGACCCCCTTGAATTAATTCCATTTGTTTCGCCGATGCGGTAAGCTTATATAGAACACGGGACATTCCATAGGGAACCAGGCTATCCTGTGTGCCATGGATATATATGGCGGGGACTTGCAGGTGGCGTACTTTTTTTCTGGAATCAAAGCGCTGATTGACCATCAGGTTGAGGGGAAATATTCGATATACGGGCGTTAATTTTGCCATGTCGACGATTGAAGTAAAGGCCGATTCTACGATTAAACCACCGGCCTCCGGATGATCCACCGCCAGGTTAATGGCCACTGCGCCACCGAGCGAATGTCCGTATATGAAAATAGAACCCGGTTTAACATTTTTCTGCACTGTCAGATAGTTCCAAGCGGCTTCCGCGTCTGCGTAGAGTTTAGCCTCTTCAGGAAATGTGCCATCACTCTTGCCGTAACCGCGATAGGAAACCAACAGGACAGATAGCCCCATGTCAAGAAAGCGCTGTGCGTGATTAATATTTGCCCCGATATTTAATGCACTCCCATGCAGATACAGCAGGTATTTGCCTGAGGATTGTTCAGCCGGCATCAACCAGGCGTGAATGCGCTCCCCCTCACCATCCACGTCACTTACGGCGATATACAAATCTTCGTAGGGTATCCCATAATCGGCAGGCGAGTTGACGACGTTACGCTCAGGACGAAAAATAAAATGTGACTGCCGCGCCCAAAGATAGGTCGCGGCGCACGAATAGACAACTATTAAAATCGCAATCGCTGTAGTAATAAACCACCAAATTATCGATTTTGTTTTCATCGCGATTCCACAAACAAAAGTTGCATAACTTCAAATCATCGACATCTCAAATGTAGAAAGGGACCCCCTTCCCACTGCCGGAAAAACTGTAGACCAATTCTTAAACATAATCACTTACGCTGCAAGTGCATGACGATTTTCTGAAGCATCGGGTTTCTCGTTTATCATGGTTTGCTTTGAAACGGCATCCGACAAAGCTTTGAGCTCCTCGCCTTCGATGACC
>CP070796.1:1539867-1555342 GCA_020343475.1 Candidatus Zixiibacteriota bacterium | reverse complement strand
GGCCCATTCATGCTATCCTGACAAGGCGATTCTGCCGCAGGCGTCTCCGACCGGCTCCCATGGCCTTGAAGCCGCCGGTCTCGGCGAGGCAATTAAAAATCCCTCGCCTATAAGCGGATTGATGGGCGACCCGGGCGGACGATTCAGGAAGGATGCAGTTGTTTTCTGCGCCATCGGTGAAGGGGCTTCGTCATCACCGGAGTTTCATCGCGCGGTTTTTTACAGCGTTTTCGGCAAAACCCCCAATATTTTCGGCATTTATAACTGCGGCTGGGCCATAGCAACCAGTGTTGACGAACAGTTCCCGGAAGGCAATCCGACCACTTCATTTGAAGGTTTTAAGCGTTTTGGACTAAAGATTTCCAACTTCGACGGCACTGATATCAAGGAATCAATCAGGTCGTTCGAAGAAATGCTTGATTATGTCCGCTCCGGGGGCGGGCCGGCAATTGCCAATATCAAGGTGGTGCGAATGGAGTCGCATTCCGGCTCCGACGATCAAACCCATTACATGGAACCCGGCGAACAACAGCGGCACTTCGAAAACGACCCTCTGCACAAAGTCGCGCTCGACTTAATCAACGATAACGTGCTTACGATCAAAGACATACTGCACATGTTTAAAGAAATAGATGAAGAAGTAAAGGAGATTTCGGCTGCAACAACCGCCGACGTGCAGTATAAAAACATCGAGAATATTCTTGGCAAAGTATACAGTTATAGTCACAAGAGCGCTGAGGAGCGGTGGGCAAAACTGATCGCCAACCAGGGCGGTAGACGAATCGAAATGTATCGCCAGTTTTGCGAGCGAGGCTTTTTTGACACACCCGATCTGCCCGAAAATCAGCCGCCAATGCTGATGCGAAAGGCCATTAATTACTGTCTTTTTGATCTAATGATGCTTTCCGACGACGTTATTTTGTTTGGTGAGGACGTTGCCGATTTCCCGCGAGAAATCTTTGCAAAGGGTGAACGGGTTATAAAAGAACTCAAGGGCAAAGGCGGGGTGTTCCTTGTCACCCGGCATCTTCAGCGGGCCTTTGGCGCGGATCGAGTTTTTAATACTCCACTCGACGAAGCCGGCATTCTTGGCCGTGCTGTCGGCCATGCCTTTCAGGGGCGGATCCCGATTCCGGAAATTCAATTCATTGACTATTTCAGCCCCGGGTACCAGCAACTTAAAGACCGTATCGCGACCTGTTATCAGCGATCCAACACCAGTTTCCGCATGCCTATGGTGATTCGCACGTCATACGGCGGCTACAAGCAGGGAGCGGGCGCGATGTGGCACTCCGAGGCCAACCTGGGCTCATTTATCAATATCCCCGGCCTTCATGTAATAATACCGTCGAACGCCGCCGATGCCGTCGGTCTCCTGCGCACGGCCCTGGTCAGCGGCGATCCGTGCATTTTTTGCGAGGCGGTTGCCCTGTACAACCGACGAGACTGGGAGGGGCATAACATTATGGCAAAATACCCTCCTCTCGACTGGCTGATCCCGTTCGGCAGGGCCGAAATCTACAATAAAAGCGCGGCGGATATGGTGATTATCAGCTATGGAATCACCCTGCCGATTTCATTGAAGGCGGCCGATATTCTGGCCGAAAAAGGGATCAACGCGCGCGTCGTTGACCTGCGGACAGTCAAGCCAATCGATTGGGACGGGATTGAAAAGGCCGTCAAAGACTGTGCCAGAGTCCTGGTAGTGGCAGAAGATCGATTCCACGGCGGGGTCGGCCCCACCATCGCCGCCCATATCGGCAGAACCCTGTTTGATTATCTTGACGGCCCGGTGCAGATCCTGCATGCCCTTGACAGCCGGGTGGCCTATGGAATCGACGGCGACGAGCACTGCCTGCCCGGCACCGAGAAAATCGTCAGACAGGCCGAGACTCTGATGGCATACTGAAGAAATCTAACGCCTTTCCACATTTCTGGAACCTTTGAGGTTCAATCCTGTAAAAATTTAATTACGAATTGACATTTGGCAGATTTTGCATATTTTAACCGCTTGATATGATACTAATCTGTTAAGAAGTCTACAATGATTGCAGTACAGAATCTGACGAAATATTACGGCACCGCATTAGCCGTTAACAACATTTCTTTTGAGGTTGAAAAGGGGACGGTTCTGGGCTTTCTGGGCCCAAACGGGGCCGGAAAAACCACCACCGTCAGAATTATAACCTGCTACCTCTCCCCCACAGCCGGGACTGTCACCGTTGACGATAAAAGCATCCTCACCGAATCGCTGGAAGTTCGCAAGAGAATCGGATACCTCCCCGAAAACGCCCCGCTATATCTTGACATGAACGTGGTCGATTACATCAGGTTCATGCAAAACATGCGCGCTGACGGCGCGGCCGCAAACGGCCGCCAGATTAAGGAGGTTATTGCCAGGTGCGGGCTGGAAGAGGTGCTTCACAAGACCATCGGTGAACTCTCCAAGGGCTACCGGCAGCGCGTGGGATTGGCCCAGGCGCTGGTGCACAATCCGGAAATCCTCATCTTTGATGAGCCCACGGTCGGCCTGGATCCCAACCAGATTATTGAGATTAGAAATCTAATCAAAGAACTGGGCCGGGATAAAACCATTATCCTTTGCTCGCATATTCTGCCTGAGGTTGAAGCTACCTGTAACCGGGTGTTAATCATCAGCGAGGGTGAGATTGTCGCTGACGGGACGCCCGCGGAATTGCAGGCTTCCTTCGAAGGAAAAGGCAAGATTTCGTTGCAGGTAAAGAATAACTGCGAAACCTTCATGGAGAAAATCGTTTCGGTGCCGGGGATTGAACGCGTGGCCAAGAGTGATCAGATTACTCCGGGGCTATATGATCTTGACCTGGAGACGGTTAAGGGGACCGATCCGCGTGAAGATATTTTCAATTTATGCAGAGATAATGAATCGATCCTGATGGAAATGAAACGTGAAGAAACCTCGCTGGAGGACGTTTTCCGGCAACTAACCGCGAAGGAACACTAAGATGCGTCAGATTGCGGTCCTGGCCAGAAAAGAAATCCGATCATATTTCGATTCGCCGGTGGCGTATGTAGTCATAACACTGTTCCTGCTGATTGCGGGCTGGCAGTACTCAACCGGCTTGTTTTTATCCAACACGCCGGATTTACGAGGTCTCTTCGGGATTGTTCGTTTCATTCTCCTGTTTTTCATCCCGGCGGTTTCAATGCGCCTGCTCTCCGAAGAAAAGCGGTTGGGCACCATTGAACTGTTGATGACGCTTCCGATAAAAGACTGGCAGCTGGTTCTGGGTAAGTTTATTTCGGCCTACCTGCTGATATTCATTACGCTACTTTTGACCCTGATTCACTATATTACCATTTCCCTCCTGGGCGAGCCGGATTTTGGCGCCACCCTTGGCGGATATATCGGCCTGTTTTTCATTGTCGGCGTTTACCTTTCAATCGGAATCTTTACATCGGCGCTGACGCAGAATCAGATTGTCGCTTTTATTCTCTCTTTTGTAATTATTTTTGCTTTTTATATTATTGACAAGATCATCTTCCTCTTTCCAGGCTTCATCGCGAATATCCTGGAATACCTTTCGATTGACTACCATTTCAACAATATCGCCCGGGGAGTGGTCGATAGCCGCGACGTTATTTATTATCTGTCAATGATGTTTTTCTTCTTATTCCTTACCGTACAAACCCTTGAAAGCAGGAAGTGGAAATAATGCCAAAAGATGTTAAGACCAAATCTGCCGCGGGTATGTTGATTCTGATCGTCCTTGCAACTGTAGTCATTCTTAACCTGATCTCGATCAATCTCTTTTCTCGGGCCGATTTGACCGATGACAATATTTATTCGCTGGCCGAATCCTCCAGGGAAATCGTCGCAGCACTAAACGACCGACTGACGGTGAAGGCATATATTACCGACGACCTTCCAGCCCCGCACAACGGTGACGCGCGATACCTTAAGGATCTTCTCGATGATTACCGGGCCTATTCCCATGGTTACATTCACTATGAATTCATAGATCCGGCCAAGGAGAACAAGGAAGAAGAAGCGATGGGGTATCGTATCCCTCCGCTCCAATTTAACGTCTTTCGTAACGATAAGACGGAATTTATCAAGGGATATAAAGGCGTTGTTCTAATATATGGTGATAAGCAGGAGGTTCTGCCATTCATCGAGAACACCAATAACCTGGAATATGATCTGTCGCGCGCCATCATGAAACTGACATCGGCCGAAATCCCGAAAATCGGTTTTACAATGGGGAACGGCGAGCCTGACATGTCGGAGGGGCTGCAAACAGCGTATCAAATCCTGCAAAAGGAATTCCGGGTTCAGTTTATGAATCTTGAAAACCTGAAGTACATTCCGGAGGATATTCAGGCTCTGTTTGTGGTCGCTCCCGAATCAGAGTTGAACGACTGGGAGTTATATCTGATTGACCAATTCATTATGCGCGGCGGACGAGTGGCCTTTCTTTTGAATCGCTTTGCCATTGATATCAGACAGGGTTTGGTCACGCCAATCGACAACGGCCTGGATAAACTGCTTAATTCCTACGGGATCGGCCTTAAAGAGCAAATTGTGGTTGACCCCCAGTGCAACATGATTCCCGTGACCCGCGACATGGGGCAATTCCAGATGCAGAGCATGGTGCGATATCCATTCTATCTGGCCATTTCCAGCTTTAATCCAGACATATCCATTGTCAAAGATATCAAGCGGCTCGATGTCCTCTTCATCAGCCCGCTCGATCTTGACTACCCGACCCTGCCGGAAACCGATCGCCAGGTTCTGTTCTCCAGTTCGGAACAGTCGGGAAAGCGCGGTCTCCCGGTAGATATCTCACCCGAGAAACGGTACGAGGCATCCGATTTTACGGACAAGAATCTTCCGCTTGGCGCTGTTTTGACCGGCAAATTCACCAGTTTTTATAAAAACCATGAAAAATTGCCGGAATATGTCGGCCCAGACACGCTTAGCGAGACACCGATTCCGGCGAAAATCGATTCCACTCTTGATTCCAGAATCGTTGTAATCGGCAATGGCGCTTTTGTAACCGATGATTACCGTCGCAATGCGGGCAGTTTTGTGGTAATGCTCAATATCGCCGACTGGATGACTCAGGATAAAGGCCTGATATCAATCAGATCGAAACAGGTGACCGCCCGGACCCTGAAGGTTATTTCGGATGGCTCCAAAAGGCTGGTTAAGTACACTAATATGCTCGGCATGCCGCTGGTGGTGGTGTTACTCGGGCTGATTCGCTGGCAGTTTAAGCGGTCGACCAGAAGGGCAAGATCTGTATGAAGCGCCTGGCCATACCGGCAGTCATCCTGCTGATCGTGGTGGCGGCCTGGCTGATCCAGAGAAGCCATGAGGCAAGACAAACCGCCGGGCGGACGGTTGAAAACTTTCTCGGCATCGACCCCGCGCAGATCGACAAGGTCGAGATTTTTGCCCCGTCAGACACCTTCTGTCTTTTTCTGGAGGGAGGCCGCTGGTACCTTGACAACGCCACTCCCCGCAAGGCTGATTCGCTGGTTGTCGCCAATGTTCTGACCACGGCCTCGACCTTGAGAGTCGGAGACATTATTTCCGAGAATCCGGAAAAGCAAACAGAGTTTCAGGTTGATGACGCCAGCGGCATTCTGGTTAATTTTTACGGCGACCAGAAATTGCTCAATGCGGTTATTATCGGTAAGCCGGCCAGTGATTACGCCCATACCTATATCAGGCTGCGCGGCGAAAATGGTGTCTACTCCGCCTCCGGAATGGTGACATACACTTTCTCGCGTCAGCGGACGCAGTGGCTTGACAAGACGATTTTCCCATTTGATACTTCCCGGATTGCAGCCATCGATTTTATTTACCCCGATAAGGAATTCCGGATCGAGCGCGCCGATTCGATATGGCTTGTATCTAAAAGCCCGCATCAGGACAAAATCCAGGCCGATTCCGCCAAGGCCCGGGTGGTGATTAATCTTTCGGGAGGACTGCGCGCAAACGACTTTGTCAACGCTACCGACAGCGGCAAGGTTGACTTCAGCAACATTGCCTTTACATTGAAAGCGACCCTGACCGACGGAACCTCGCAATCGCTGGCATTCGCCCGGGTCGCGGAGGACGCCCACAGACATTACTGCCGTCTCGACCAGGGAACTGACGTTTATGTCATTTACAGCAGTGTTTACGACGTTCTGGCAGCCGAGTTCTCATCATTTCTGCCCTGATTTTTTGTCCTGATATTTTCATTGCCGACCTGATTGTGATTTACTATACTGCCTCATAACCTTTTCCATGGAGGGATCGTCATGGCTCTTTTTATCATGGCAATGTCGATTAATCCCAGCGCCAAGAAACAGCATGCCGACCTGCCTCATCAGGTTAACAACTCGCTTGAACTGTTTCACAAGCATGGCGCAAAAATGCAAAATATCTTCGCCACTCTGGGCCGATACGATTACCTGGCGTTATTCGAAGCCGATGACCAGACCACTGCGTTCAGAGTCGCTTCTGAGATTAACTCTCTCGGGATTCTGGAAACCGAAACCTGGCCGGTTATTCCGTATGATGAGTTTTCTCGGCTGCTACCCTGACGGCAACTCGTTTTCTGGAGGACTGTATGATGGTACACAAGAACTCTCTCTGCCTGATATTAATATCTTTTTTCGTGCTTGCCCCGCTTGTCAAAGCGACTACGGGCGACGTGATCGCGCAGTACCCGGCACCGGGGAGCTGCCCGACCGGGTTAACCTTTGATGGCAAAATGCTCTGGCTGGCCGACCGCAAAAGCGACCTGCTTTACCGGATTGATCCGGATAACGGGGCGGTAAGACGATCACTTGAAGCCCCCGGTTATCAGGTTGAAGGGCTCGCCATGGAAGACGAATTCCTCTGGGCGCTCGACGTTGAGGAAAACGTCATTTTGAAGCTTAACCTGAAAACCGAAATCATTGAAAAAACCCTGTACGTGCCGTGCGACAATCCCAATGGGCTGGCCTGGGACGGGAAGTATCTCTGGGTCGCCGACTACCGGCAGGATATGCTTTTCCAGATCTCCACCGAGGACGGCACCACCATCACGCAACTGCCGTCGCCGGCCGGCAATCCCCACGGCCTTTGTTTTGACGGGAAGTATCTCTGGGTTTCGGACCGCATCGACAACATGATTTACATGGTCCACCCCGAAAACGGAAATGTAATAGTCGCCTTCGCATCCCCCTCGGAATTCCCGCGCGGGCTGGCCTGGGACGGAACTTCTTTGTGGAACGTCGACTATCAGACCGACAGTCTTTACCAGCTGCTGGTCCACGATAACGTGACATATAGCCGGGGCGAAGGGAAAAAACAGCAACTGGAATACACGCACCAGTTTCGGAATTACGGGCCCGGACGAATCACATCCCTCGATATCTACCTGGCTGTACCTCATAACCTGCCGTTCCAGCAACTTCTGGACACCATCCGGTATTATCCGGTTCCGACCGATTTTGTCACCGACCGCTGGGATCAAAAAATAGCACATTACCATTTCGACGGTGTGCCGGCGGGAGGGGTGGCAACTGTCTCAATGCAGGTGACAGCGGAGCTATTCAAAACCCGCTTTTTTGTTTTTCCGGAAAAGGCCGGTGAGCTGGGCGATATTCCAGAAGACACTGCGGCGAAATACTTGATCGACGACACCAAGTACTGGGTGGACGATCCCTTTATCCGGGAAACCTCGCAAAATGTGGTCGGCGATGAAGACAATTGTTACTGGATTGCCCGCAAGTTGTTCAATTATCTGATCGACAATATGCACTACGAGCGGGTCGGCGGGTGGAACGTCGCACCGACCGTGCTCAAGCGCGGCAGCGGCTCATGTTCGGAGTACAGCTTTGTCTACATCGCGCTGTGCCGCGCGGCCGGACTTCCCGCCCGTTATGCCGGCTCGGTGGTAATCAGGGGTGATGATGCATCCACTGACAATGTATTCCATCGCTGGGTTGAAGTCTTTCTGCCGAATTATGGCTGGATTCCGGTTGATCCTTCGGGAGGTGATGAAGATTCCCCGGCGCGGCAGGCCAGTGCCATCGGATACCTGACCAACCGCTTTTTAATCACCACTATTGGCGGCGGGAGGTCTGAATACCTGGAATGGGGATACAACTCCAACGAATTCTGGCAGTCAACAGGTAAATGTAAAATCTTTGTCGAGCATATTGGGGAATGGTCGCCGCTGGCAGAACCGGCAGGAAGCGAATAGTGCAATAATCGGAACCTCGGCCAGGGACTAAAGCAGGCTGTCGACCTGGCTTTTGGCCCTGGCAACGTCCCCGACGATATACGGATTAAGCTCAACCGCCTGATCAAACAGGCGATTCGCTCTATTCAGAAAATCTTCGTTTCCGGTAAGCTTGTAAAGTTTATACTGCTTGAATCCGTGATCGAAATAGAATGAGAAATTCTCCGGATAGAACATGCTCAACCGGTTCATGGCTTCCAGTCCCTTATCAATCGCCCCTGTGCTGAGATAATGATCCGACAGCAAGACCAGGCCCGAGATGCTTCTTGGATATCGCTGCAGAAAGGTGGGAAGATAATACATTGTGCTGTCGCGCAACGGGGTATTCAAAAACGCTTTGGCGCGTTCGTATCCGGACAGCAGGTACGGTCGGCCTTCAAATCCTGTCAGATAATCATTTTGTCGCACGATATTAATGGTGACATCACGAAACCAGTACCGCGCGATAAGCGGCGCACTTGCAAGGAAGGGATAATCCCTGACCGCGAGACCATAATTGCTCAAATCGACAGCCAGGTGCGTCAATGGAAAACGCTCAAAAAGATCTGGTTCCTTATTGGCCAGACCGAACATGTAAATAAACGACCTGAGGTCATTGTCGATTGTCAGGGCCTGAGCATATGGCCCGATCACCACAGCGTCATGCCCGAGAATCTGCCGTAAATCCTCGCCGGCCTCTTTCAGGGTATATGTCCTTCTGCCCATCCACTCATATATCCACATCGCCTGAAATACCACCGCCGCGACCAGCAAAACGGTAAGAACCGATGCCCAATACCGGGAACTCCGTGCAATAAGCTTCCGGCTCAAGTATATCAGAGATGTCAGCGCGATCGCCGGAAGGCACGAATACACAACAAGCCGATTCAAATTTTCCGGATCTACATTTCCCCAATATCCAATAAAGAATAACTGGGTCGCGAAATACCAGCAGAGCAATAACAAAAACAGCAGTTTCCATTTCTTTGACAGCACTTTCAACTGTTTTCCACAGTACTCCGCCCATACCGTCCCGATTATGCCGGCCAGTGGAAGCATCAGAAACAGCTGATACCGCAGTGGTCGGTGATTGAAAATCATCAGCAGGACAAATCCGGAGAAAAACCAGCCGACATTAAAGGTCAGCGTTCGGTCCGGGCTTGCGGCCTTCTGTTTACCCCCGGCATACAACAGCAAAATCAGGGCTGACACAAAACCCAGCGGCAGCAGAAACGGCGAATAGCAAAACAGCTTTGACTGTCCGCCCAGGGTCACCAGTTGCACCAGGAATGTCAATGGCGAGGTCAGCGCCCGGGGGAAACCATACATCCCGGTTGATTGCTCAGACATATAGTGATATACGGTCGTCAGGTTTTCCCCGTAGAAGATGATTGTCAGCAGTGCTCCGGACAGGACAGTAATCAGCCCCAGAAAAAACACCTCATGCGCTCTCCGGGAACGATTTTCAAGCCAGATAACCAGCGCAGCCGGGACCACCATGATAATCCCGAACGCTTTGCCCGACAGCATACATAACGCCGCCAGCATTCCCGTCGCCACAATTACCGGTCGGCTCGGATAAAACCGCACTACCAGAAAAAACAGCAAACCGCCAAGGAAAATCAATCCGTTCTCAAGAAAAGGATAACGACCGTAGACGATAAGTGTCATATTCGATAGCAGCAGTACCCCGGCAAAACCGGCCGCCCTGCGGGAACGGCAGGCCAGACCAAACAAATAAAATAAAATCCCTCCAAGGCTGAGGGATATTGCCGACAGATTTGCCGATGTTCTCGAGACGCCTCCGAGTGTGAAATAAAGGTAACCTGCCGCGGAAGAAAGCGAGTACTTGAATACCTCCCAGCGGGGATAATCGAATATATCCCATGTTCCAAAAAGAACCTTATTGCGCGCGAAATATGTAAGGTTGTACGGGTCGGTCAGCAGCGCCTGGGTGGTGCCCTTGAAGAACAGCGGGGGATCTGCGGAGAGAAACAAAAACCGCACCACAATCCCCGCCAGTATCACCGCTGCGGCCGTATAATAGCCGGCTTTCTCTTTCCATCCCGCAGGCTGAATGTCAGTCCTGGTTGATGCCATTGGAAGCTGCGATTGAGGGTACTACCGGGCCTTGACGATCAGCATGGTGATATCATCGGATTGAACCGCGTCACCACGAAACGCGCCCAGTTCCCCCAGAATACGATTGCCGATGTTTGCCGTGTCCTCGCCCCGGCATTCACACAGGACCTTTTCAAGGCGCTGATATTCAAACTGCTGTCCCTTTGTATCTTCTGCCTCGGTCACGCCATCAGTGCAAATATATAGCAGTTCACCCGGCATGAGTTTAATTTCGTGAATTAAGTACGGGACTTCCGGCATCACTCCGATCACCAGGTTTGATTTCTCGGGTTTTTCAGTGGTCCCGTCGCGCCGGACTACAACCGGCGGAAGATGACCGGCATTGATATATTTGAATTCGTTTTCTTCAGCGTTGTACAGGCCGAAAATCGCGGTGATATATTGAGCCGGGGAAGTGAACTGGCAGATCAAATGGTTGAGACTACGCGCCATACCGGGCAGCATAGTCTCATTCGCTCCTCGCAGCTGGGCACGCAGCACCGCCTGGGCATTGGCCATCAACAGCGCCGCCGGCACGCCTTTTCCGGAAACGTCACCCAGTGACAGGAAATACGTGTTATCGCCCACCTCAACAATATCGAAGTAATCGCCGCCTATCTCTTTGGCGGGAAGATTAAATCCACAGATCTGGCAGGACGGAATAGAAATGCTCCCGTCCGGCAGAAAGCCCTGCTGGATTGATTTGGCAACCGCGATTTCCTCCTCAATCGCCATAAGCCGCTGCTCTTTCTCAAAGAGACGGGCGTTTTCAATCACTTTGGCCGTCTGCGTGGCCACAATACCGGCAAAGCGTTTGTCGGTATCGGTGAATCCGCCGCTGTCGCTCTTGTTGAACAATGCCAGCACGCCGATCATGCCGCTTCGCGAGAGCAGTGGTGCCGAGAGAATGGAGCGTATACCCATCTCAGAAAAATCCAGTCTGCTGAATCGCTCATCGGACTGAGGGTCATTGCTGAGAAGAATCTGCTTGTTTTTAATCATCCAGCCGGTCAGACTGACATTGAGTCGGTAAGGAATCTGCTCGGCCCCGGGATCAATTTTTCGAACGAAGGTCTTAAACTTATCAGGATCGGCCTCGTCCTCGCCGAGCAGAAAGATCGCGCCCTGGGCAGCTTTAACCCGATTAAGGCAGCGATCCACAATGACACGAGTGATTTTATCGATGGACATTGAGACATTGATCGCGTTGGCGATCTGGTTCAGCGCCGACAGTTCGTCGACAGCGTGTTTCAGCCGGAAAAATTCTTTTTCAGAAATACTTGGCATAAGTTAAAAAGCCCACTACATTTTTTGTATACGCAGATCAATTTAATAATATATATTGAGGGGTGTGCAATCAACGTTTAAATGCGCCCACGGGCAGAAAATTTCAGGCGGATATAAAAAATGATTTCACCCGGCTCGACATTTGGCAGCTTTAAGATTGATGAAATCCTTGGCAAGGGAGCAATGGGGGTGGTCTACAAGGCGCTTGATACCCGCCTTGACCGCACGGTGGCACTGAAATTGATTAATGAATCTCTGGCGGAGTCCGCGGAATACCGGGCCCGCCTGGCGGAAGAGGCCAAAATCGCCGCCCGAATTGATTCCCCCCATGTTGTTAAAGTCTGGGAGCATTCCGAACTTGAGGGATCGCCGTTTATTTCGCTGGAATACGTTTCGGGTGAAGAACTCCGATTCGCCGCGGTGAAGCTTGAACTCAATGAGAAGATCGACCTGACCCTTCAGATTGCCGACGGAATCAAGGCCGCTCACGACGCCGGATTAATCCACCGCGACCTGAAGCCGGAAAACATCAAGCTGGCCCCGAACGGCAAAATCAAAATTCTGGATTTCGGCCTGGCGAAAATCGTCCAGACCGACAGCGTTGACGCCCACGGTAATATCGAGGGCTCACTGTATTACCTTTCCCCGGAGCAACTCTCAGGAGAAACCCTGGCTTTCAGTTCCGATCTGTTCAGCCTTGGCACAATTCTCTATGAGCTCTTTACCGGTGTCAGGCCGTTTGAGGGCGAATACACGGCCAGCATCATTTACTCTATCCTTCACGAGGAGCCCGATCCCCCCTGTGAGATAAATCGCGATTTGCCCGACTGGCTGAGTGTCCTGATTACAAAACTACTGATGAAGAATCCCTTGGAAAGGTATCAGAATGCCGCAGAGGTCATTGCGGCCATTAAAGACGGCCTGGCTCAGGGTCCGGGAGTGGCAGCCGAGCGGGTATGCCGAGCCCGTCAGACCGTCACGGTGGTCGACCTGAAAAATCTATCCGGGGACGAAAGCTGGGACTATTTCTGCGTTGGTTTCACTGAGGACGTCATCAATGAACTGTCACGTCGAACCGATCTGATCATCACCGCCGAACCATCAACATCGGTCCCTCGAAATGTGCGAGAGATATTCAAGCACTGCCGCTCTGATTTTGTCGTCGTCGGCTCCCTGATGAAATGGCAGAACACCATCAAGCTCAATCTCAGCATTTACGGAGATGGTGGAGATAAGCTGGTTTCATCGGAAAATTATGAGGAGAACACTGAAGAGCTTTTCGATCTTCTTTCAAAAGCGGCCAGAGAGACATCAACCGCACTTGCCAAGGCTACCGGATTCGCGTCGATCGCGGTTGACGATATTCTGGAAACCGATGTCTCAGCCTACGAATTCTACCTCAAGGGCAAGAGCTATTATCAAACCAGCAAGCCCGATGATCTGGAATTCGCTGCCGATATGTTCAAAAGGGCGATCCACATTGATCCCAGTCTGGCGCTGGCGTATTCCGGCCTGGCCGATGTCTACGCTTTCCAGTATATGATGTATTATGATCGTAGCACGGAAAAGATCAACTCCGCACAGCAATCTGCCCTTCGGGCCATTGAAACCGATCCCAGGCTTCCAGAAGCCCATCGTGCGCTTGGCCGCTGCTATATGTCCACCGGGCTTTTTGACAAGGCCGAGCAGGCTTTTCTCAAGGCGGTTGAAATCAATCCCAAATATGCTATCGGTTACCGCACTCTGGCCTGGCTGCAGGATGTTCAGGGCAATCAGGATAAGGCAATGTCCTGGGCTCGCAGGGCGCTACAGCTTGCTCCTACTGACCTGGAAACTCTGTTGCTGATCAGCTTGATAAATATGGATCAGCGCAAGTATACACTCGCAATGGCAACTCTCCAGCGGGCTATTGAACTCGGGCCAGATTACGGCCGCGCCTACTACAATCTCGGAACCGTTTATTTCAAACTGGGAGTCGTCGATCTGGCAATAGAGAACTTTCATCTTGCAATCAAATATAAGGGTGATACGAATTGCTACATTGCCGCCGGCTATTGCCATATGATTAACGGCGAGCAGGATCGTGCGCGTGAGTATTTTCAGGAATCAGTAAAACGGGAATACCTCAAATTCATCGCAGAATACTATCTGGGTTATTTGGAGGGAGCTTGTGGCAATGCCGAACGAGCCCGGGTGCATTTCGAGGCCTCAATCGCGGCAGGCAAGGATTATGAGCAGCATGATCCGGAGAACCCGTATGTGAAATCCTACCGCGCCATGTCTCTGGCGGCACAGGGCAACGCCGATGAAGCCATTCCGCTTCTGGAGGAATTGCTTGCAAAAGACGACTTGAACGGCGAAGTCCTGTGCGACGTGGGGAGGGCTTATGCCCACATGGGCGACGCCGCACGTGCCCGGGAAATGCTGGACCGCGCCATCAGAACCCATGCCGGGGTGACCGAAAAAGAGGTTCGCCTTGACCCCCATTTTTCCCTACTCAAAGATTAATTTTCCTAATCAGGAAACCAGATGGCATAGCCAGGCGGTGAAAAGGGCGCCATACGTGCCGATGGCATAACCGATCAGGGCCATAAGAATACTAATCGGTACCAGACTTTCATTATGGTAGGCGGCCACAATCGGAGCACTGGCCGCGCCGCCGATATTGGCCGCCGATGCAATTGCGGTAGAATGCACATCGACGCGAAATAAGCGTGCCCCCAGCAGGCAGAACGCCCCGTGAATAAAAATCCAGATATATGCCCCCAGTAAAAACCAGGGGGCCTGCCCCGCAAGATCCTGGACATTGGCACGGGCACCCATATTGGCCACAAAGAGATATATCAGCGCCATTGCCAGGGGATGTGAGCCCGGGATTTTCCGAGCCCGCGTCGTCGACAGAATCAGGCCGAAAGTTGTAATCAGCAGAATTTTCCAGCCGCTGGCCATCAGGATTGGTGGAACCTCCGGCAAATGCACTGACAGCTGTCCCGAAATCCATGCGAAAAACAGACCGAAGAAAATAAGATACAGCAGGTGCCGCATTTCTATGCGGCCTTTATCATTGGATAACTCCCCGGAGGCTTTTTTAAGCATCTCAATCCGTTTTGGATCGACCTTTGAAAACCTGTGAAACCACCCCGCGATATTTTTTGATCCGAGCATGATCGGCAGCCAGATGATATAGACGAAATTATCCGAAATCGCCGCCAGCCCGAAATCCGCAGGTGAGGTCCCGATGGCTTCGCTCACCGCCGCCATATTGCCGGTCCCGCCAATCCAGCTGCCGGCAAGGGCGCCAAATCCCTTCCAGGATTCCGGGCCCAGGTGCCCCTTCACCAGAAAATAGGCCACCGGTGCACCAATAATTACTCCTGCCGTTCCCAGAAACATGACGAAGATTCCCCGCCCCATGATCCTCACCGCAGGAAGAATATCAACGTCCAGCAGCATAATAACCAGAAACATCGGCAGAATGGTACCGCTCATCCAGGAATACAGCGGCGACTGGTTGGAAATCAGACCGGTGTTCGACATTACCAGCGGAATCAGATAGATGAAAAGCAGTGGCGGAAAATAATTGAAAAGCCTCCAGCCGGTTCGTTTCTCCAGATAGAAGAAAAACGAGGTCACCCCGGCCAGAACCATCAGAATTCCGAGCGGGCTTGTAATCAAGGGAACATTCATGTATATTACCAACAGGTTTTGCTGAAAGTAGAGCTTTTGTTCAGGAAAATCAAGGATTGAATTTCAATAAACCAGAAAGCGAGGGCAGGCGATATGCGTTTCGTATTATATCTAATAGTCCTACTGCCTTACGC
>CP070796.1:1537332-1539767 GCA_020343475.1 Candidatus Zixiibacteriota bacterium | reverse complement strand
AACTTTAACTGGATCGCGCCGCGACATATACGAAAGCTGATCCGGACGGAGAAATACGATCTGTTTCTGGAGGATATCAATAAAATTCCGTTTTATACGCCTTTGTATCAAAAGCTGCCGACACTCGTAATCATACCGCACCTTTTCTCGACAACCGTATTCAGCGAAATCAATTTCGTTCTCGGAAGCTATATTTACATCTCCGAAAAGCCCTTGACCACGGTCTACCGGAGAAAGAGGTATTGCGTTATTTCCGAATCGACCAAGGCAGATATGGTTGCCCGGGGCATACCGGAGGAGAATATTACCGTGATCCACTGCGGTATTGATGCGGGATTATACAACAACGACAAGGGATATGAGAAGTTCGATCATCCGTCGATTCTCTACCTGGGGAGAATAAAGAAATATAAATCGATCCACCATCTTGTGGAGGCGTTTCGACTGATACTCGATAAGATTCCCGAAGCGCGTTTGCGGATTGTGGGCGCCGGGGATTACCTTTCGCAGCTGCAGGCGCACGCGGGGCAGCTGGGGCTTTCAGGCTCGGTGGAATTTCCCGGGTTCGTGTCGAAAGAGAAGAAAGTGGAATATCTCTGCCGTTCGCATGTTGCGGTATATCCATCGCTTAAAGAGGGGTGGGGATTGACCAATATCGAAGCCAACAGTTGTGGCACCACGGTGGTTGCGGCAAATACCCCGGGATTGAGAGATTCCGTCAGGGACGGATTCAGCGGATTATTGTACGAATACGGCGACATCGAACAACTGGCCGAAAAAGTGGAACTCATTTTAACCGACAGGAAGCTCAGAGGGAAGCTGGAAACGGGCGCCCTGGAATGGGCGGCCCGGTTCAACTGGGACGCGGCTGCCGAGGAGTTTCTCGGGCTATGCGAGATGGTGGCCAAGACGGGATGACCAAGAGAAACAAAAAAATCATCACCCAAATCGCCGGTCTGGTCATATCGGTCGGGTTGCTGGCGTTTCTATTCTATAAGGTTGACTTCGCCGAACTTGCCGCCGCCCTGAAGGGCGCCAATTATTGGTGGCTGATTCCGAATGTCGTATTGATTATGGTGACGATGGTGTTCCGGGCCTATCGCTGGCGGCACATGGTGCGTCCGATCCGCGATATCGGGATGTCGCGCCTGTTTTCAATAACCATGATCGGTTTCATGGCCAATAACGTTCTGCCGTTCCGCCTGGGTGAGTTCGTTCGGGCATATTCGCTGTCCAGCAAGGAGCGAGTGTCAAAATCTGCGGCGCTGGCGACCATATTCGTGGAACGGATCGTTTTCGACCTGCTGGCCCTGCTGATAATTTTCGGTATCGTGCTGCTGATCTCGCCTTTGATCGTCTTTGAGGAGTTGAAAATCGGCGCCATCATTACCGTCTGTACCGGTCTGCTGGGACTGGCTTTTGCCATATATCTGAGCAGCCGAAGCCGGCGTGACAGCCATATACTCGCGAAAATACTGGGTATTTTTCCCCGGGGCATCAGGCCGACAATAGAAAATACCGTTTCCAAATTCGCCACCGGGCTGGAGTTTCTGCAGAATTGGCGACGGATTTTCTGGGTGACATTTCATACGTTTATGATCTGGGTGATCATGGGGCTTTCCAACTACTTCATACTGCTTGCCTTCGGTTGGTACGATCTGCCCATCGCCGCCTCGTTTGTCATTCTGGTGGTAGTATCGATTTTGATCATGGTACCGGCATCGCCCGGTTTTATAGGGGTCTATCATTACGGGACGGTGTTGTCGCTTGCTTTCTACGGTATCCCGCGCGAGGAAGCGCTTTCGTGCGCATTGGTGATGCACGCGACTCAATTCTTGGTCGTTACGCTCGTCGGTTTCTATTATCTGCGGCGGGAGCATCTGTCGCTGCGGGAGATCGAGGAGGGGGCCGAGCAACAGATCAAGAATCAGGTGGAACAGACCTGAGTTTATATCTTCATCTGGCTCCCCGGGCAAAAAAACCGTATTTTTCGCTTGACATACCGGGCGGCCGGGCATATTTTGAAATTGAGATTGTGAAAATATTCACAATATAGCCGCAAGGCGGTCGCTATGTCTTTGAAAAGTGACGGAATCCCGCGGGTGATTTTGGAGCGGGACGACTTCCAGGCTCTCTTCGATTCCCTTTCATCTCATGGATACAGAATCATCGGCCCGACCATTCGAGGCGACGGCATCGTTTATGACGATATCTGCGGCGTCGACGATCTTCCGATCGGTTGGATCGATCGCCAGAAGAACGGCCGGTATCGTTTGGCCCGCCACAAGAAAAAAATGCTGTTTGCGTATGTCGTCCCCCAGGATTCATGGAAACGGTTTTTGTACCCAGTGGAGGAGACGATATGGGCGGCGGAGCGAACGGGGAAAAAGGTGAATGTCCATCCACGGGAGGAGGATGATATCCGGCAGGCGTTT
>CP070796.1:1534986-1537232 GCA_020343475.1 Candidatus Zixiibacteriota bacterium | reverse complement strand
AATGCCATTGCATGTAGGGGAAGCTCGTCGTAGAGCTGTCATAATAGAAGTCGTTCGGCGTTGCGGTCATACGGTACAGGCCGACCGGCTCCACTCTTTCAACAAACGGAAGCCGCCGATAGGCCTCCATTACAGCCTCGAGCCTGCCTTCCGGAAAATGTGCCTTGTAATAGCGGGTCAGAGGTTCATCGACGGGATGTGATGCCGCAGCCGTCGGGAATTGCCTGGCAAAGCGGCTGACCTGGAATCTGGCAGCGATGTCGGCCAGTGCCTGTTTTCCCTGGCCCGGTGAGAAACCCTTTTCAAAGATTACGATACATTTGTTCGGTGCATAGCCGACAAAGGACGGCCCGAATTCGCGCTCCACTTTTATGGCTTTATTTGCCAGGGCACTGCTCGAAATTATAAGCAGGGCTAGAAATAGTGTGAGGGCTAACCTTTTCATAAAATCCTCCATGAATTGGTGAAGAGAATTCCGTTTTTGAACCCTAAAGATTATTTTGTCTTAATTTTCCCCCTATCACCCCCTTTGAAGAGCTTAATAAAACCGCAAGTTCACAGGCTGTGAAGCAATGCCCGTGATAAATTTGGCGGAATCCGATTTGGTTGTCAAGGGGGCAAATAGAAATTTTTAATGGTGACCTAAGCTACGTAGTATAAATAAGTTGTGCCGATGTAGTGGATTATTGTAAATTTGCCTTCGGGCTATATTTTCTGAATGATTTTATTGAAATCAGATTTATATCCGGCATTCCGCCCATATGGACAAGGCCGATTGTTCCACTCTTGTCCGCAATTGAATGGGGGGAATATTCAAGAGACTATATCCATCCGGTGATTTTCTTGTCAATCGGCTATTCAGGCTATCCAGACAGTCTTAATATTGACGAATTCTTTGATTCCATAATGTGACAATTCGCGTCCGTACCCTGAGCGTTTTATGCCGCCAAAGGGCAAACGGGGGTCCGATTTGGTCATACCGTTGACGAAAACCGCGCCGGACTCGATTTTTCTAGCGACCTCTTCGCCTTTCTTCGGATCGCGCGTCCAGACCGAACCGCCCAGTCCAAAATCCGAATCATTGGCTACGGTTATGGCCTCTTCGGTGTCCTTGACCGGAATTATGGCTGAGACCGGGCCGAATGTCTCCTGCTCGTAAACCGGCATCCCTTTTTTTACATCGGTGAGAACCGTCGGCAGATAAAAAGCACCGGGCCGATCGGCCCTTTTCCCGCCGCACAGGAGTCGAGCCCCTTGCCTGATTGATTCCTGCACCTGCCGGTCGAGGTCATCAACAAGATCCATCCGAGCCAGTGGCCCGACTTTTGTTTCCTCATTGAGAGGATCACCGACTTGCATTGATTGCATGATCGCTGTCTGCTGTTCTTCGAATTGCCTGACCATCGGCTCAACCACGATAAATCTCTTGGCCGCAATACAACTCTGGCCGGTATTAATCATTCGGGCTGTCGCTGAAGTCGCCACGCAGGCGCGCAGATCGGCGTCCTCAAGGACGACAAACGGGTCCGAACCACCCAGTTCCAGAACCGTCTTCTTCAATTCGTCACCAGCTATGGAGGCAACCGACATCCCGGCCGGCTCGCTGCCGGTCAGCGTGACGGCCCTAACTCTTTTATCTCTAATAATGACTTCGACGAGACGAGCTGATATTAAAAGGGTCCGAAAAATGTTTGGCGGAAAGTCAGCCTCCCGGAAAACTTCTTCGATGGCCAGAGCGCATCCCGGGACATTGGAAGCATGCTTTAAAACGCCCGCATTGCCTGCCATGAGGGCGGGAGCGGCGAATCGGAACACTTGCCAGAAAGGGAAATTCCAGGGCATAACCGCCAGAACCATGCCCAGCGGCTCGAAGGCGACAAAACTGCGGCTGGCGTCGGTTTCGATAATCTCATCGGCAAGAAATTTTTTGGCGTTATCGGCGTAATAGTCGCACACCCAGGCGCATTTTTCCACCTCGGCGCGGGACTCTTTAATTGTCTTGCCCATTTCGACGGTACTCAATCTGGCATACTTCTCGATATTCTTCCGAAGGATACCCCCGGCCTTGTGCATCAGGGCACTTCGATGCTGAAAAGATGTCGTCCGCCATTTTCGGAAATCTTCATCGGCCCGGCCGATTATCTCCCTGATCTCTTCCGGTGAATACTCTTTGTATTCCTTGATTACTTCATTTGTGGCAGGGTTTATGGCTTTCATGTTTTCCTCGTTTTTTATGGTAATCTGAA
>CP070796.1:1526874-1534886 GCA_020343475.1 Candidatus Zixiibacteriota bacterium | reverse complement strand
CCGGCCGACGCCCATGATATGGTTCGCCCGGACAGGTCGGTGATGGTTACAATCGTATTGTTGAAGGTTGCCTTAATATGGGCGATACCGCTGGAGTCTATTTTGCCGAGTTTTTTCTTGGGTTTTGCCTTTTTTTTCGGATCAGCCACGTTTTTACCTCATGCTAGACTTACTTCTTGCCCGGCGCTTTTTTCTTACCGGCCACCGTCTTCTTGGGGCCCTTTCGGGTTCTGGCATTGGTCTTGGTTCTTTGACCGCGAACGGGCAACCCGCGCCGGTGACGCAAGCCCCGGTACGACCCGATATCAATCAGACGCTTGATATTCATCTGGACTTCGCCTCGCAGGGCACCCTCGACTTTGTAATCACTTTCAATCACGTTACGAAGCTTGGCGACGTCCTCTTCAGTCAGCTTGTTGACCCGCGTGTCCGGATTTACGCCGGTAACCGTCAGAATTTTTTGTGATGACGTCAGACCGATCCCGTAAATATACGTCAGGCCGATTTCGATTCTCTTGTCTTTGGGTAAATCGACACCAGCAATTCGTGCCAAGTTAACCTCCTATTGTTACCAGATCTATTTTCTTATCCCTGGCGCTGCTTATGATTCGGATTCTTGCTGCAAATCACCCGAATGACACCTTTACGTCTGATGATCTTGCAATGTTCGCAGCGCTTTTTTACCGATGAACGGACTTTCATAATATACTACCTCTGCGGGATTCCCCTCTCATTTATAGCGATAAATGATTCTTCCCCGCGACAGATCGTACGGTGACAATTCCAGCGTTACCCGATCCCCGGGAAGAATCTTGATGAAATGCATCCGCATCTTCCCCGAGATATGCGCCAGGACGACGTGTCCATTATCAAGTTCAACTTTGAACATGGCGTTTGGCAACGGTTCCAAAACCTTTCCTTCGACCTGTATGGTTTCTTCCTTCGCCATCAGCCTTTATACCGCAGTTAAGATCATTGCATCACCGGCGGTTATCGCGACGCAGTTTTCAAAGTGCGCCGACGGAGAGCCGTCCGCCGTAACGATCGTCCAGCCGTCCGGCTTCTGCTTGATTTTATACTCGCCGATATTGACCATCGGTTCTATTGCCAGGGTCATCCCTTTTTCCAGCACCGGCCCCTCTTCAGAGGAGCCGAAATTCGGTATCTGCGGGTCTTCGTGCATGGTTTTGCCGATACCATGTCCGACCATTTCCCGTACCACTGAAAAGCCGGCCGCCTCGACTACTTTCTGAATCGCCGCCGAGACCTCTCCCAGCTTATTGCCGGCCCTGGCCCTGGCGACACCTGCTTCCAGAGAACGTTTGGCCACATCCAAAAGTTTCCGCTTTTCATCAGAAATATTGCCGACCGCGAAGGTGCGCGCGGCGTCCCCGTAATATCCGTCGATAACGGCACCCAGATCAATCGAGACCACCTGCCCCTCAACCAGCCGTCGTTCGCCGGGGATACCGTGAACAACCTCTTCGTCAATCGAAATGCACGCCGTCGCCGGAAAACCATGATAGCCCTTGAAGCCGGGGCTGGCGCCTTTGGAGAGAATATATGCCTCGGCCATCTGATCCAGTTCCGCGGTAGTTACTCCGGGCTTAATTTCCTTCTCAAGCATATTCAGCGTTTCCGCCACTACCTTCCCTGCTTTTCTCATAACGGCAATTTGTGCATCAGTTTTAATAATAATCACGCCTTTGAGCTACTTTCATTACCTCAAGAACCATTTTCGTGATCTCATCCAGCTTCCCTTCGGCAGGGATTTCCCGAAGCAGCGACTCACTTCGATAAAAATCTACGATTGGCGCAGTCTGTCTTTGATATACCTCCAGGCGATTCCGCACCACCGCTTCTTCGTCATCCGGCCGCCGCACCAGCTGCGTCCCGTCCTTATCGCACACTCCCTCATTGCGGGGCATTTTATTGGGATAGTTATACATCTCTCCACAGGTCGGACAGGTAAACCGGCCGGAGAGGCGTTTGATAACCTCCTCGTCGGAAACGTCCAGCAGAATGGCGCTGTCGATTTCCTTGCCGTTCTTATCCATCATCTCCTTAAGGGCTTCAGCTTGCGGCACGGTACGCGGAAATCCGTCAAGTACAAATCCCCTGTCAAGCTGGCCCGCCTGCAGCTTTTCTTCAATGATACCGACGATCAACTCATCGGAAACCAGCTCCCCTGCTTCCATGAACTGTTGCGCCTTTCTGCCCAGTTCGGTGCCGTTTTTGACCGCGTCGCGGAGGACGTCACCGGTCGAAAGATGCAGAAGGCGAAGCTGTTCGCACACCCGTTTCGCCTGCGTCCCTTTGCCCGATCCCGGCGGGCCCAGGAAGATAAAATTCATCAGTACGACCTCCCGCGAATTCGGCCTTTTTTCATAAATCCGTCATAATGCCGCATCACCAGATGCGATTCTATCTGCTGCAAGGTATCCAGCGCCACGCCAACTACGATCAGCAGTCCCGTGCCGCCGAAGAAATAATTTACATTTACCTGTCCGATCAGCACCCACGGCAGAATCGCGATTCCTGCAAAGAACAGCGCGCCCGGCAGAGTGATCCGGGTGAGAATCCGTTCGATATGTTCGGCCGTCCGTTTTCCGGGTCTGATCCCGGGAATAAATCCCCCGTTCTTGCGCATGTTATCAGCAATGTCGATCGGATTAAAAACAATCGCGGTATAGAAGTACCCGAAGAAGACAATAATCAGACCGTAGATGATCGAATAGCTCAGGCCGCCGGGAGCCAGCCAGTTTGCGACGACATTGGCAATCCATTCCGTATTGGGGAACAGTTGCTGCACCGTCGCCGGCAGGAACATGATCGACTGCGCAAAGATAATCGGGATGACACCTGCGGAGTTGACCGACAGCGGCAGGTGGGTGGTGGCACCGCCGTAAATCTTGCGACCGATTATCCGCTTCGGATACTGGACCGGGACTTTCCGCTGGGCCCTGGTAACCAGAATCACGGCGGCGATTACGGCAATCATCATGGCAACCATGACCACTTCAATAAAGATCGAGCGGGTTCCATACCACAGATATTGCACCTCTTCGATCACGGCGTCGGGAAATCTGGCCACGATCCCGATAAAGATTATCAGCGAGATTCCGTTACCTATCCCCCGTTCGGTGATCTGCTCACCCAGCCACATGATAAAGATGGTACCGCAGGTAAAGGTGAGGATTGTGAGCGGAACAAACTGGGAGTACGGCATGTGAACAATCGGAAATCCGTTCAATTCGATTGAAGTAAGAAACTGCGCGGTTCCGAATGCCTGCAGGGCGGCGATCAGCACGGTCAGATATCGCGTGTACTGCGTAATCTTTCTTCGGCCCTCTTCTCCTTCTTTCTGGAGCCGCTGCAAGTAGGGAACGACTGCGCCCAGAAGCTGCAGCATAATCGAGGCGGAGATGTACGGCATAATCCCCAGGGCAAAAATGGTTGCTTTACGGAAGGAACCGCCTGCGAAAAGGTCCAGCAGCCCGAAAATACTGTCTCCGGTAAGCGCCTGCGATAGCATCGACCCGTCAACGCCCGGCGTGGGGATATGTCCCCCGATGCGATAGACCACAAGCAGTGCAAACGTAAAGAAGATTCTCTTGCGAAGCTCTTCTATCTTGAAAACCGACTGAAATGTACCAAGCACTTAGATCACCTCAGTTTTTCCGCCGGCTGCTTCAATCTTTTCCCTGGCACTTTTTGAGAAAGCCGAAGCCTTGACAGTCAGGGCGGTTTCGAGCGTCCCCACGCCGAGTATTTTGACCGGCCGGCGCGTTGATTTGATTATCCCCAATTCCTTCAGAGTATTCGGATCGACGTCGCCGGACTGGCATTTGGCCAGCGAGGCGATATTGACCGTCTGAAATTCTTCCCTGAATCTATTGGTAAAGCCACGCTTAGGAACTCTTCTGTAAATCGGCATCTGACCGCCCTCGGACCAGGTGTGGATATTAGAGACGCCGCCGGAGCGTGCTCGCTGACCCTTGTGTCCTCTGCCCGAGGTCTTGCCGATGCCGCTGCCGGGCCCGCGGCCGATTCGTTTACGTTTCCTCCTCGACCTGGGAGCGGGCTGTAACCGGGAAAGATCTAACGGATTCATTATTCATCCACCTTTTCACACGTTACAAGATGCGCAACCGCCTTTACCATACCGCGGATCTGGGGGGTGTCGGCATGAATGACGGTGCGGTGCAATTTCCCCAGGCCAAGCGCAATAATGGTCCGCTTCTGCTTCTTATCGCGGTCAATGGTGCTATGAATCTGTGTTATTTTCAATTTTGCCATCAGTAACCTCACCACAATCGGTGGATCAACCTTCCGTGCGGTATCTAATTTGTTCTTCCTGAGAACGAAGCGAGCGCAATCCATTCATTGTCGCCTTAACGACATTGTGCGGGTTGCGACTGCCCAGAGCCTTGGTCAACACGTCCTGAAAGCCGGCCGATTCCAGCACGGCACGGACCGCACCGCCGGCAATCACCCCGGTTCCCGGAGAGGCCGGCTTCAAAAGCACGGTGGAAGCGCCAAATTTCCCCAGCACCTGATGCGGGATCGTCCCTTCCTGAGTCATGGCAACTTCTGTCATGCTCTTCCGGGCGGCATCGGTGCCTTTGCGGATCGCCTCGGATACCTCGGAAGCCTTGCCCAGACCAACGCCCACTCTGCCGTTTTTCTGGCCAACCGCAACCAGAGCCGTAAAGCTGAAACGACGGCCGCCCTTGACCACCTTGGCAACTCGATTGACGCGAATTACTCTCTCCTCGTAATCAAGGCTGTCCATTTCGATTTTTGCCAAATTTTACCTCACCAATATTGTCTAAAATTCCAGACCGGCGCCTCGGACCGCTTCCGCGAAGGCCTTAACGCGCCCCTGGTACAGATTGCGATTTCGATCAAACGCAACCCGCTTGATTCCCTTAGCCAGGGCCAGCCTCGCCAATTCCTCGCCGACCACCGCCGCCGCTTCGGTTTTTTTCTTGCCGGCAACTTTCCCGCTGATTTCTCTCGAAAGAGTGGAACAGGCCGCCAGGGTAACCATTTTCTCATCGTCAACGATCTGAGCAAATATGTTCTTTAAAGACTTCGCCACGGTCAGGCGCGGGCGGTCCGCCGTGCCGTGCACCTTGCTTCGCACGCGACGCCGTCTTTTCTCTGCTCGAAATAATTTAAGGTCCTTCGCCATCGTGCATCACCAGCCTTTACTTACCGGCCGTCTTGCCGGCTTTGCGGTGAATAACCTCATCACTGTACTTGATTCCCTTGCCCTTGTAAGGCTCCGGCGGTCTGAAGGAGCGGATTTTCGCCGCCGTCATACCGACCAGCTGTTTGTCAATTCCGGAGACAATGATCTTGCCCTCCTTCGGCAGCACTTCCAGCGAAATATCGTCCGGAGGACGCATAAGAAGCGGGTGAGAATAACCGACGTTGACTTCAAGCAATGGACCTTTCAGCTCCGCCCGGTATCCGATCCCGACCAATTCCAGCGTTATTTTGTACCCGTCTGTCACGCCCGTCACCATATTCTGAATCAGCGAACGCGTCAGCCCGTGCAACGACCGGTGCTCGCGATGGTCGGACGGTCGCGTAACCACAACCTGGCTGTCACGGATCTCTATGACCATATCCGGATGAACGTTAAGGGAGAGGGTGCCTTTCGGCCCGGTTACGGTTATTTGGCTATCCTGATACGCAACCTTTACGCCGTCGGGTATTACCACCGGCAGTTTACCAATCTTCGACATAACCTTCTACTCCACTTACCAGACGATGCAGATGGCTTCGCCGCCAACACGTTTCTCACGGGCTTTCATGTTGGTCATTATTCCCTGAGAAGTTGACAGGATGGTGACACCGACCTGGCTGCGGCCGATGCGCCGGATTTCATCCACGCCGTAGTATTTCCTCAGACCGGGGCGGGAGACCCGCTGAATCCCTTTTATAATCGGTTCATCGTCCCGGCTGTACTTGAGATAAAGCCGCAGTATCCCCTGTTTCCGGTCAGGGAGCTCCACCATGTCACGTATGAATTTCTCATCGAGTAATACCCGCGCCAGCTCACGCTTCATCCTGGAAGCGGGAATGTCCACTGCCGTCTTTTTGGCCTTGGAGCCATTGCGTATTCTGGTTAGCATATCTGCAATAGGATCAGTCATCGACATTGTTAGCCTCTATCACTTATAAATCTCACCAACTGGCCTTCACGACACCCGGAATTTCACCAGCCAGGGCCAGTTCACGAAAACAAATTCGACACAGCCCGAATCGCCTGAGATAGGCTCTCGGACGCCCACAACGCCGACACCGGTTGTATGAGCGCACCTTGAATCTCGGCTTTCGCTGCTGTTTTTCTATCAAGCACTTCTTTGCCACATCTTCTCCTACTTGGCGAACGGCATGCCCAGCTCCGTAAGAAGCTGGCGACACTCCTCATCAGTTTTGGCGGTCGTCGTGATGCTGATGTTCATACCGCGAATTTTATCTATTTTATCATAATCAATTTCCGGAAAGATGATCTGCTCCCGTATCCCCAGATTGAAATTGCCCCGGCCGTCGAACGATTTTGCTGAGACTCCCCTGAAGTCTCTGATACGCGGGATGGCGACATTCATCAGGCGATCCAGAAATTCGTACATACGCTCGCGCCGGAGGGTGACTTTAAGGCCAATTTTAGCCCCCTGGCGCAGTTTGAAATTGGAGATCGATTTCCGCGCCGCGGTCGCCACCGGTCTTTGCCCGGTGATGCGGGTAAGATCATCCATGGCGGCGTCAAGGGCCTTGGGATTGGCGATCGCCTCGCCCAGTCCGACATTAACCGTGACCTTGGAGACCCTGGAGACTTCCATTACGCTGGCATATTCATTCGCCTTCATCAGCTTGGGAACGATTGTCTTTAAATAAAATTCTTTCAACCTGGCCATATCGCATTACCCACTAAATTTGTTCACCCGTCTTGCGGCAAATCCGAATCTTGGCTTTCCGACCGCCGTCGGTAATAAACCGGTAACTGACTTTGGTCGGAGAAGAAATCGACTTGCTGTAAAAGGCGACATTCGAGCGATGAATTGGGGCTTCTTTTCTGACAATACCGCCCTTGGGATTGGTCCGGGTCGGCCGTGTGTGACGGCTGATAAGATTGATTCCCTCGACAATTACGCGGTTGGTCTTGGTAAACACATGCAGGATTTTGCCCGTCTTACCCCGGTCTTTGCCGCGCCTGACATAGACGATATCACCCTTCTTTATATTCATAGCAGCTCCTTTACAAAACCTCCGGAGCAAGAGAGATTATTTTCATGAATTGTCTTTCCCGTAGCTCGCGCGCCACCGGGCCAAAAATACGTGTCCCCCGCGGCTCCTTCTGCTCGTTAATGATTACCGCGGCATTATCCGAGAACCTGATAACCGAACCGTCCCGCCGCCGGGTATTGGCCTTGGTCCGTACCACGACCGCCTTGCAGATTTCAGACTTTTTAACCGTGCCGCCGGGAATAGCATCCTTTACCGTTACGACAATAATGTCTCCAATCCTGGCATATCGTCTTTTTGAGCCGCCAAGAATACGAAAACACATCGCCCGTTTCGCGCCGGAATTGTCGGCTACCGTTAACTGCGTGGACTCCTGAATCATGGTATTACTCCCGAATTAATGCGGCAACACGATCCTTATTTAGCCTTTTCCACAATTTCCAGCAATCGCCAGCGCTTAAGCGCCGAGAGCGGCCTGGTTTCCATGATGCGCACCAGATCCCCCGCGCGGGCCTCATTCGACTCGTCGTGAGCATAAAATTTATTGTACTGCTTGACGATCCGATCGTAGAGCGGATGCTTCATGGTACGTTCGATTTTGACGACAATGGTCTTATCCATTTTGTGGGAAACTACCATTCCTGTTCTGACCTTGCGACTATTCCTGGTCATACGCATTTATTCCTTTACTCACCTTTGTCACCTTCTTTTTTCCGCTTTGGGCTGGATGCGTCGCCCAGGATT
Organism: Candidatus Zixiibacteriota bacterium; assembly: GCA_020343475.1. Classification (GTDB taxonomy): domain Bacteria; phylum Zixibacteria; class MSB-5A5; order GN15; family PGXB01; genus JAFGAL01. The sequence continues at coordinate 1,526,882 of CP070796.1, read as the reverse complement.
GAAACCGG
>CP070796.1:1518079-1526774 GCA_020343475.1 Candidatus Zixiibacteriota bacterium | reverse complement strand
TTATTGAAAATCCATGCTCGATACCAAAAAACCGTGATGTGCATCCCCGCATATTCCTCCAAAACCGCCCGAAACTGCAAAAAACCGAATCATTTTCAGAACTATTTTCCGGATGCTCCGTATATAAGCATGTGCGGCATTAGCCCTTCTGGCTGGGATTTTAGGCAGAAACATGTGCATCCTTTGATGCAAAATGTAGCGGCAATAAGCAGCAATCCACCTGGCTGACAACCGAGAGGGGTATGAAATGATATCTTTGGCTTTCCACAGGTCATTACACTGCACTGCCCTGATCCTCGCGGGAATAATGCTGGCATCCGCTCCCGCACCGGTGTCGGCAACGTCTGATCCGGTATTTCATCCAACCCTGGAGATTACCAAAACATCAAACGCCATCAACATCGACGGGGACCTGAATGACCCCGGATGGAAAGCGGCCGCATGGTCCGATAATTTCGTCGAAAGACATCCCGGCGACAACATTGCGCCCCTGGTCGAGACCAAGGTACTGGTTACATACAATGATGACTATCTGTATGTTGGCTTTCTCTGTTACGATGAGCGATCAGCCATTCGGGCAACCATGTGCCAGCGGGATCAGTATTTCGGAGATGATGCTGTCTGCGTATTGCTCGATACGTACGGTAACGCCTCCTGGGCCTACGAGTTTTTTGTTAATCCGCACGGTATTCAGAAGGATAACCTGTGGACCAATATAATCGGTGAGGATAGCGGATTCGATGTTATCTGGAACTCGGCCGCCAAAATCACCAATTCCGGTTATCAGGTGGAGATGGCCATCCCCTTCGCCAGCATTCGCTTTCCGAATACAGACAGCCAGTCGTGGAGGATGGATTTCTGGCGAATCCATCCGAGAGAAAGCTATCACCAGTACTCGTGGGCGGCTTACGATCGTAATGAGCAGTGCTGGCCATGTCAGTGGGGTACGGTGAATGGAATCCGGGACGTTCATCCGGGCCGCGGAATAGAAATTCTGCCGGCAGTTATCGCCGATCAATCCGGGTCCGTCACCGATGCCTATGATCCCAAGGTGCCCTTTGACAATGAAAAGATTGACGGTGAACTCTCTGTCGGGGCGAAATACGCCATTACTTCCGACGTGACGGTGGAGGCATCATTCAACCCGGATTTCAGCCAGATTGAAGCCGATGCGGCCCAGATTGACGTGAACACTTTTGTTGCACTTTACTATCCCGAAAGGCGGCCATTTTTCCAGGAAGGGCAGGATATTTTCAGAACCTTGTTTAACTCCTTTTACACCCGTTCCATCCATGATCCGCAGCTGGCCCTGAAGCTCACAGGACGGGCAGACAGCTACCGTTTCGGATTTTTCTCGGCGGTCGATGAGAATACTTTTTATGTAATCCCCCTTGAGGAAAGCAGCCTGAGACCATTTAATGTCGGCAAAAGCTATGTGAATGTCTTACGGGGAATGCGCTCTTTCGGCGGGAGTTCTCAGCTGGGTTTCATTATTAATGATCGCCGCTTTGAAGCCGGAGGTCATAACTCAGTCTTTGGGCTGGATCAAAACGTCAGGCTTTCCCGAAATTACATAATCGACGGTCAGTACCTGATTACCTATACAAAGGAGCCCAATGACAGCGCCCTGTTCTATAATCGGTATACTTTTGATCAGGATAAATACACTTTGGGATTTGACGGCGAATCATACACCGGCTACGCCTTCATTTCCAGATTCAGGAGAATCGCCCGGCATTGGGGATTGTTTATCGATTACAACCAGGTCGGTCGTGCCTATCGAACCCAGGTGGGGTACGATCCCTGGGTCAATTACAGGAATCTCACTGGCTGGACAGGGTATACTCTCTATTTTGACGAGGGGATTTTCGAACGCATGACGCCGCAGGTCTCAACCAACAGCAGGTGGAATTTTGAAGACGAAAGAAAATGGTCGCACTACAACGCATCCTGGAGCGGCAGATTACGATTAGCCCAGACAAATTTCAGTGTGACATACGGGACCGGCATGGAAGTGTGGAGTGGAATCCGCTATAACGACCTCTGGCATATCAGTTTTAACACCAACAGCAGGTTCAGCGATCAGTTTGGGTATTACCTGTCGGCCGAAAGAGGGATCGGTCCGGCGCGATATGTTATGGCCAAGGGCAACGAAATCTCCTTCTCTACAGGACTTGATTTCAAGCCTATCGACAGATTATTGATCGAGCCGAATTTCGACTATGTACACAGCTCTCATACCAAAACCGGTGAGAAACTGTTTGAAAATTATGTTATCAGAACCAGGCTTCGCCTTCAGGCAACCAGGGCTCTTTCATTGCGATTGGTAGTTCAGCACACCTACCGCTACGAGCTTCAACCGATATGGAACGGAACAAGTATTGAATACGTAACTCTGACGGATAAGCACTGGAATGTTGATCCGCTGATCACATTCAGAATAAGCCCCTTCTCCGTATTCTACATTGGCACGACCTACGATTACAAAAGGCTCCCGGATGACCCGTATCCATTTCGCAGCTCTAAACCAAACCCTTCGCTGTCTCCGAACTGGAAGCTGTCATCCCGCAAGTTCTTCATGAAATTGCAGTATCTATTCCAGACGTAATTGCATCAATTATACGATTAAAGGGAAGCGACTCGACAGCTTCTTCCCCTTTTTATATTGGCCCTATTTTTACATAAAAGAGAATTCACTTACCGTTCCTGCCGGAGCAGCTCCTCGGCCTTTTCGTAGAAAATAAGGCTCACCACAAATGAGATTAACTGAACAACAGGATTTTTTTTGCGTCTAAATGAAACATGGACATTATCATAACAGGTCCAAAGGATTAGTGTATTGCAATGCTATCAGCAAGCAATGAGGTGAAAAATGCATATCCTCAAAACCACGCTATTGCTCACCATGACATTCCTGTCGCCCGCAATCAGCGGCTCTGCCAGTGAGATCCTGTCGGCGGCAGAACAGGGAAATATCGAACAGGTAAAAGCCCTTCTTCAGGAAAATCCCCGACTGATCGGTGTAACCGACGAAAGAGGCTATACCCTCCTGCATAAGGCGGCATACAACAATCGCACGGAAATTGCAGATTACCTGATTTCACAGGGCGCTGATATCAATGCGGTATCTAACGGCGGCAGCACCCCTCTGCACGGGGCAGCCTATGGCGGCCATCTGGAGACGGCACGTCTCCTGCTTGATCACGGTGCCGGAATAGAGATACAAAACACGGGCGGATTCACTCCTCTCCTCAGCGCCTGCGCCGGGGGTAGAATCGAGCTGGTGAGATTATTGATTTCTCACGGGGCAAACGTTCATGTCAAAGGAAATTCGGACTGGACGGCATTAATGTATGCCGTAATCGGCGGCAATGAAGACGTCGTTCGGCTGTTGATGGAAAAGGGCGTTAATGTAAATGCCAGAGCCGCTAATGGCGAGACAGCCCTCCATCGCGCCCTGTGGAATGACCGTAAACAGATGGTGGAATTGCTGGTAAACAATGGCGCCGACGTGGACATTCTGACCAATCAGGGTATTTCCCTGCTGTACTTTGCCGTTGCTTACCGCAGCAGTGATATTTCCGATCTTCTCATTGATAAAGGGACCGACTTTGACATATGAAATGATTTCCAGTTGACAATGCTGCACTACGCCGCCGCTCGTGGACATGAAGAACAGGTCAAAAAAATGTTAAACAAAGGTGCCGATGTCAACGCAAGATGTATCAACGGCGGGACTCCCTTGTATTATGCTTCACTCTGGAAACATGAGGCAGTGGTTGAATACCTCAAAGCGCATGGTGCCGACGAAACGGCAGGACGGATCAATCAATTTGAGGGTGATTATCTCGGCCGAAAAATTCCGGGCAGAGTGCCTGAAGTCTTCGCAGAAAATGCTTTTTTGACTCCGTTTGCTCCCCACGGGTCCATTGCCATCTCCCCTGACGGGCAGGAGCTTTTCTGGTGCCACCACGCTATGCCGATACAGGCGATGTGGTATATGAAACAGGAAAACGGCACCTGGAGTCTTCCGAAAATAGCCCCCTTTACCAATCCTGACACTGATTACCATGACGGCAGCCCTTCCTTTTCGCATGACGGGAAGCGCCTCTTTTTCCATTCCCACCGACCACTCATTGAAGGCGGTGAACGAAAAGAGGATTCTGATATATGGTTTGTTGAGAAGCAGGGAAGTCAATGGAGTACACCGATTCATCTGGATTCGCCGGTTAATACTGACAAGCTGGAACTCGCTCCCACGGTCGGCAGGTCGGAAAATCTCTATTTTATCGGTTCGGAGTATGAAAACAGTCTTGGAACCGGCGACATTTATGTATCAGAGTTCATAAACGGCAGATATACACCCCCCAAAAATCTGGGAAGCGCTGTCAACAGCGAATATCACGAACTATCTCCGGCCATAGCCCCTGATGAAAGCTATCTTATTTTCGCTTCCGATCGCCCCATATTCTACAATAGCAGTCTGAACCTGTATGCCAGTTTTAGGCGCGACGATGGTTCATGGACGGAAGCTGTTGATCTGGGAAGAGCCATTTCCGAAAACGGCTGGCATCCCTTTATATCTTTTGATGGTGAATATGTTTTCTATTTGCGGAATGACCAATATTACTGGTTTTCCGCGCAGGTGATTGAGGAATTGAAGGAAGCCATGATCGGGACAAAACCTCGGATTGGCCAATCTGCCGTAAAATTGTCTTTCAGAAAGAGCGATCAGTATTTTGAACCGGCAAGAACGAGCAATATTAAATTGGGGGATCTGGACGGAGACGGTGACCCCGATGCCGTCTTTTCGAACATGGCATTCAACCATTCCCGGGTGCTCCTGAATGACGGAAAGGGACACTTCACCTTCACCAGGCAATCGTTGACTCAGCAAGGGCACGGGGTTGACCTGGGCGACCTGGACGGTGACGGTGACCTGGATATATTCCTGACCTGCGCGGGGTACGGAGAAAACAATATTTGGTATCACCGACCGAGCAAGATTTATCTCAACGATGGCAAAGCCGGCTTCCATGATTCGGGTCAGGACCTGGGAGATTCTCTTTTGAGCGGCAACGCAGCGACACTTCATGATCTTGACGGTGATGGTGATCTCGATGCCCTGGTATATTATTACCCGGATTCCAACCTGATATATTTAAATGACGGAAACGGCAACTTTACCGCCTCAAATATCGCTTTTTCCGGTGGCTGCAGCTGGATCGACCTCGATTCGGATGGCGATATTGACTATCTGGTACGCGAAATCGGAACAGGTTTCAGAACGATGCTGAACGACGGCAAAATGAATTTCACCGAACACTGGCATCTGGCTGATAGCACGACAATCAGGGGGCGGATTGGCTTTGGCGATCTTGACGGCGATGGGGATCCCGATGCTATTGTGACCAGCGGCGGGAATCTGGATAGCCGTCATTCGGTCGTCTGGTTCAACGATGGAACGGGTCGTTTTGAAGACGGGGGCATGAGATTACCTGTAACCCGCTGGTCTCGTCTGGATACTGGAGATATAAATAACGACGGGTATCTGGACGTTTTTGTCAGCAACCATGGATTACCCAATTACGTATGGTTAAATGACGGCGCCGGTGGTCTCTATGACAGTGGCTTAAGACTTGGCGGGCCCGCGTTGAATGCTTCCTGTTCACTTGCGGATCTCGACGGCGACGGGGATCTCGATGTCTTTGTTGCCGCTTTTGCCGAAGGCTCAAATGAAATCTGGTTCAATGAGCTGTAAATGCGGCAACCCGGATGTGAACCGGTCATAAGTCAGAACGTACGGCAAACGGTGTTTCCAGCCCCGGTGCTCTGGATCAGCCATTCAAAAGAAAGGAAACACCGTCATCGTTCACCGGGACATGACCGCACCTCAAAGGCTCTTCTGAACATGAAACGGCGGAATCCGCCGAAGATTTTGGCTGCCAAGCCGGCCTTTTCATCGTAATCCGCGAGGATTCGAAGACTTCAAATCTACACCAGCGGGGGCCGCACCCCTACGCAAAGCGATTCAATGGACTACTCCCGATCAAGCTCTTTCAATATCTCGTCAGCCTCAGTGTCGTCGGGATTAAGCTCCAGCGATTTCTTCAAGAATGCTTTCGCAGTTTCCTTGTCGCCCATTTCCCTATATATCTTGCCTGCAAAATGATAACACATCCACGTTGTTTTCCCTTCAGGGTATTCATTGGTACTCAGTTCAAAGAACTTCACGGCCTCGCGGAGTTTATCAATCAGATAGAGTTTGTAGCCAATGTAGAAAAGTTCGTTTCCATCGAACTCATATTCTTCCCGGTGGTTGTTTTTCAGGTCATGATAATGCGTAATCGATTCTTCGACACCTTTCTCCTTTATAGCGTAATACATTGGTTCGAATATGGTCTTTTTATAATCGGGATTGGTGAAACCCCTGGCGAGGTATTGGATCCACTGGTTTCTGTTAACATAACTCCCCTCGAAAGAAGCCCAGTCCGCCAGCACATCCTCCTCCTGAAGGGTGGCGGCATCTTTGCCTCTGGCCATTTCGGTGCGAACGATATTGGTCGTTTCTACCAGCATATCATGGAAAGCCCGAAAATCATCAATGGTACCATCCTCGCCGTGGCCGGGAATGATGGTTACATCATCGGGCAGGATGCTGATAACTTCTCCAACAATGCCCGGGTATTTTCGGATATCACCGGTCCCTCCGTCCACCGACGGAAAATGCGATCCGTTTGACAGGGCTCCCACACAGACAATTTTTGATTCGGTGAACCAGATAATTATATCACTATTATCATGAGCTCCCGGATATGCGATGAGCTTTATCTCCTCATTGTTGAAGAACAGTGACATGGAATCGGAGAAAGTTATTTCCGGAAGGGATTCGTCGGGGAATTCATCGAACAAATATAACCCGCTTCTGAGGGTGGTTCTGAGATTCTTGTGACCGATGACAACCGGCGCCGCTCCGAAAATTGAGTTTCCACCGGTGTGCTCGACATGGGCATGGGTTGAGATGATATATTTCGGGATGCCTTTCCCGAACTCCAGTACCTGCTTCTTCAAATCCTCTGCCGTAGCCTTCTGACCGGCGTCAACCAGCAGGATACCATCCTCGCCTACCGACACAATGATCTTGACGGTATATCCGCCACCGTCGGTGGACAATTTGTAGATTCGGTCGGTGAGTTGTGTAACGTCAAACACTGAACTCTCTTGCGGATATGCGCTTGCGACAGCAAATGCCCCCATCATAAGCGTCATCAGAAATATTAAACACGACATGGAAAACTCCTTTCTTGCCCCGGCAAGCCGATTCGCAGGCAGGCTGCGGACCGGCCCTTGTCTTCACTGCCCAACTGTTTTTGCTAACTTCCCTTAAGGTCCATGCCTGCCACAGCCGCCGGGTGGGCCGCACATAACCGGTAAGGGCACAATAGGGATTGTCTCATTCCGACGCCGTCCCGGCCGACTCAGTCTCGGAAAACAAGGAAAACATGAGATGGCGGCACTGAACACGCTCGCAACCAAAAGAGAGCCAGATAACACTCCGGTGCGATATCCGAACCCTGCCCGTTGTCGACACACAGGAAAGTTACCCTCGGATCTTGGTCGTTCACTCCCGGCCTTATCCCGAAACCGATCCCTTCAGAATTATTCACAATAATTCTTCTGCTGTCCTAATTCGAATCGGCATCCTGTTCACCACCGTCCTGGCTAATCCGCTCACCAAGCCGGTAGTAGTTGAAGTCTCCGCCGGTGGCCCAGATAATCGGCCGGACCTTTCTCATATCGAGTTTTTCATCGGTGAGACACTCGGGATTGACATATGATTTCACGACCCGGCCGATAATTCCCTCGTTGGGATCATAATCGAGGATTTCTGTCACCTCACACTCCACATTGATAGGACACTCTCGAATCATTGGAGCAGTTTTTAGATCACCGAAAAATGTATCAAAGAGTGATCCCTTGTCGAAATCCCGCCCGGATTTGGTTCCGCATATGTTTGTCTTGGCCAGAAGCGATTCAGATGGCACGTTAACACTGAACGTTTTATTCTCATGAATTCCGACCGAAGTATAACGTTTCTTGTACAAACTGAAGAAAATATATCTGCCAAAATCAAAAGGCGAAATATACCCGATTACCAGGTAATTTGGACGTTTCTTCACCATCGCCCCGACCAGAACCACCGGCAGTGGGCTCAATAAATTTCCCTTTAACTCCCGCTTCACCATACGGCTATTTCTCCTACCTTATCAAATTATCTATATATGTCTATTTATGCAGAAGTTGCAGGTTTGTTTCAAATATCTGAAGCCAACCGATAAAATCCTTCAGCATCTGGTCACCGCGGCTTCAAAGCATAGAATCAACGCTAAACCGGTCTCCCGGAATGCGGCCTGTTAAGAGAATTACCGGCAATAATAAAGACCCCTGTCAACAGCGGCGAATCGCAGTATAACCGGACAATCGTCCTGACAATGCCTGGTCGGCGGGAAAAAGAATATCCAAGAGATTTAAATTTCCGCCGCCGTTTCTGACCTGCTCGCTGTGATGAATATTGAATATATCTGGCAAGCTTATTTGCTTTTCTTATTCCGTTTCTTAAGCACTCCTTTTTCACGCATTAGATGCTTCAGCAGTAAAATCTGTCCAAAATGACTGCAAAAATGCTCAAGGACAT
>CP070796.1:1507970-1517979 GCA_020343475.1 Candidatus Zixiibacteriota bacterium | reverse complement strand
CACCAAAATATCAATTTCGTATGGCATGTCAAGAGCCAATGCCGTCCTGTAGCAGACCTCCACCGTTAAAAACGCAGAATTATATTTTTCTTTTCCACTTGGTGCCGGACGGGGTATCCTCCAGGATAATTCCCCTTTCCAGCAGCAGGTCACGGACTTTGTCGGCGGTGGCAAAATCGCGGTTTTTCCTGGCGCCATTGCGCTTTTGAATCAACTCCGCAATTTCGCTTTCCAGAACACCGTCCTCCTTTTTAAGAAAGTGGAGCACCGTTTCAATTTTAGACACTGCCGCGATCGCCCGGTCCCGCTCTTCGGCGGAGAGGTTGTCTTCCGCCTTAAGACGGTTGATATCACGAATAAAATCGAATACCTCGCCCAGAGCCCCTGAGATATTCAAATCATCATCCAGATTATCTTCGAATCCGGCCAGCATCCTGTTGATGACAATATCGGCTTCGCCGGACGAATCACCGCCCGGGTAATCGCCAAGGTTTTTATAAAAGTCGTTATAGCGTTCCAGCGCATTGCGGGCGGCGTCAAGACCGTCAAAGGTGAAATTCAGCTGCTGGCGGTAATGCGTGGTCAGCAAAACACTTCGAACCACCAGCGGCGAGTATCCCTTACCGAGGATTTCCCGCAGGGTGTAGAAGTTGTTGAAGGATTTCGACATCTTCCTTCCCTCAACAATCAAATGCTCCGAGTGCAGCCAGAAATTGACGAATCGTTTGCCGGTTGCGCCTTCTGATTGCGCGATTTCGTTCTCATGATGGGGAAATATATTATCCACCCCACCACAGTGAATATCGAAAGAATCCCCGAGATACTTCATAGACATTGCCGAACATTCGATATGCCAGCCGGGTCTTCCCTTGCCCAGCTCGGTCTCCCAGAACACATCGCCGTCCGCAGTATCCCATGCTTTCCAGAGCGCAAAATCGGAGGCGGATTCTTTTTCATATTCGTCCGTTGATATTCTCGCCCCGGCCTTTAATCCGGAAAGATCGATATGAGACAGTTTGCCGTAAGCGGGAAATTTCGCAATCGAGAAATAGTAATTGCCGTCAACCGCATATGCTATTCCCTTATCCAACAATGCCTTAACCAGCTTCACCATTTCCGGAATATGTGTCGTCGCCTCCGGGTATATCTCCGCGCGCTCAATGCCAAGCGCATCCAGGTCTTCAAAAAACGCTTTCTTATAACGGTCGGTGTACTCATTCAGTGAAATGTTCTGCGCCATTGATCCTTTAATGGTCTTGTCGTCGACGTCGGTCACATTCATCACGTGAGTAACCCGGTACCCCTTGTACCTGAGATATCTCCGCAATAGATCCTCGAACATGTAGGTACGGAAATTGCCGATGTGGGCAAAATCGTAGACGGTGGGGCCGCAGGTATACATACGGACATGATCTTCCTCAAGGGGTTTAAATTCGTCCTTGGTTCTTGTCAGGGTATTGGTGAAGCGCAGCGCCATTGAGCATCTCCCTTATTCTGAGGTTAATTCCTCCCCCGGCGATTTCCTGTCCGGCACCGGTCAGCAAATCGAAAATTCACCGTCAAGAATAAAATATACGCTTTTTATCTCATATCGTCAAATTCTTCAGGAAGATAATTCAGCAATTCCGAAAGGGATCTCAATACAACCACCTCTTCGGGCATCGGATTGGGATACTCCCTGTCCTTCCGATATTTTATCATCGCATGCAATCCGTTCTCCGTCGGTCCCACATAATCTTCCTGAAACCTATCGCCAATAAACAACAATCGTTGGGGGTCAATCCCCATCAGCTCTATCGCGTGCTGATAAATCAGCGGATGCGGCTTGCGATAACCAAACGAGGAGGAAAAAATAGTAAAATCAAAATGGCGCAGGATGCCGAATGTCTCCAGATCATTTCGATGAAACTGCTCAGGGAATATCGTATTCGACACCAGACCGATTTTCTTTTTCGCCGCCTTCAATTTCTGCAATACCCGGGGGGTGTCCTCAAACATAACCACCTGCTGTGATAGCCGCAGAGCGTAGGCTTCAAAGTAGGTTTCGGCAAGTTTCTTTCCCTCATTTAGTCCGCATGCCCGCAAAAGCCGCGCGGCAAGGTCAGTGACATTCCATTCCTCAAGACTTTCCGCCGCCGTCCGGCGGTACTCAGTCCGAAGGGCAAGATAGAATCCGGTAAATTCGTCCAGAGGCGGGACGGAGTGCCCGCTTTCCCGGAGAAACTCATAGCCGGCCTCGACGCACTGAAGGCTTAATTCATCCCAGGGAATAGTCTCATATTCCAGCAGCGTGGAACCAAGGTCAAAAAGCAGACCATCGATATTTAATTTCCCCGAACCGGTCATTTTTCGAGAGCTGCCTCGCACATTCGCTGTACGAGTTCATCAAAATCAATTCCGGCCTCTCCAGCCGCCATCGGAGCAAGCGAAAGCTCGGTCATCCCCGGCAGTGTATTAACCTCCAAAAAAAACGGTCGGTTCCGCTGATCGAGGATAAAATCTATCCGAACCAGACCGGAACAGCCGATCAGCCGGTAGGCGCGGCGGGCCAGGTGCTGGATTTCTGCCGTCAAATCGGCGGCGATATCCGCCGGACAAACATACTGAGATTTACCCTTTGTATATTTACATTGATAGTCATACAGGTCACCGCTCGGAATAATTTCAACCAGTGGTAGCGCATCGCCCTCCAGCACCGATCCGGTTATCTCACGCCCCTTGATGTATTGCTCAATCAGCACTTCAGCATTGATATCCGCCGCATCGGCGAGGGCCCCGGGAAGCTGGATTTCCTTTTTAACCAGGGTCAGCCCGATCGTAGAACCGGAGTTGTTCGGCTTGACAATAAGCGGGAAGGCAAAACGTTTCATGATTTCGGGAATGTGCCCAGCGATATCTTCGCGGTCTGTAATCTTAACCAGCAGCCAATCCGGAGTGGGAATCTTTTCCCGCCGCAGGATTCTTTTGGCAAAGGCCTTGTTCATGGAGATGGCCGAAGCGAGCATACCTGATCCGGTATATTTCATGCCGGCTATATCCAGAATCGCCTGAATTGTGCCGTCCTCGCCCGAGCCGCCGTGAAGCGCAAGGAAAACAAGGTCAATATCCTGATGGTCGGCCAGGCCGATTGACGTCGTCAATGCAACTGAATCGAGGCGTTTTAAGGAGATTCTGGAATCCGACTCAAGGTCTTCTTCCAAAAGATATCGGCCGCGCTCATCAAGCAGCGAACACCCGGAAGCCGGATCGATCGCTTTCACCCGGTGCCCCAGTTTTTGCAGTGTGGCGGTCACCGCCCGGGCCGAAGCCAGGGAGACTTCCCGTTCCTCTGAGCAGCCGCCTGCCAGAATCAGAATATTAAGCGCTTCCAGCATTCTTTCTCGATTTTGACAACTTCCACGCAATCAGGACTATCATTGCTCCTATGATAACCGGCCAGGCTATCTTTTCATATAACCTGTAATAATGCGTAATTGTCTCAAAATTGACAACAAAAACATAACTGCTGAATAGCAGCAATCCGTTAAACAGCCAAAAGGATATTGAGGCAAAAAGGCACATTGGCACCGCAGCATAGCCGCCGATACCGGCAACCAGTGCGATCGCCGCACGCGCCCCGACAATGAACCGGCTGAACACAAGCAAAATGACACCGCGCCTGGCAAACCAGCCCTCCAGGTATATGATGTCTTTCACAGAAAAGTACTTATAATTCTTTCTTATAAAGAAATCGCGCCCGAACCGGAGACCGAGATAGTACAGCAGCATGACCGAGGCGATTCCCCCAAGGTAGACCAGGACAAAAACAACCGATATGTTCAATCGCCCGGCTGCCGCCAGAGCACCTCCGGCAATGGTGATAAAGTCTCCGGGAAAGGGGGGGAAAATGTTTTCGATAAATGATGAGAGAAGCAATACCACATAGATCCACACCGGGCCATAAGCAAACAGCTTGTCCATGACCTGTTCAATCAGCTGCAGTAATTGTTCCATCGTCTTTATAAATTAATGCGGTGGCGACTACGGCGATTCCCTCGCCCCGGCCGATAAATCCCATTCCTTCATTTGTTGAGGCTTTTATGGAAATATCGTGCTCCGATACAAGCAGGATTTTGGCGATTTTCTTTTTCATTATCGGGGCATGGGGAGCCATTTTCGGTTTTTCGGCGATGACAACGGCATCAATGTTGCCGACCCGGTATCCCCTGGTGACGATCATTTTAAAGACCTCGGCCAGCAGATACGTCGATTTCACATCCTTATATGCGGGATCGGTGTCGGGAAAGTGCTGGCCGATATCACCCAGTCCGGCGGCTCCAAGAAGCGAGTCGGCAATGGCGTGGAGCAGGACATCGGCATCGCTGTGCCCTTCCAGACCATAATTAAAGGGTATAATAACGCCCCCGACAATCAGCGGGCGACCGGCCACAAAGCGATGGGAGTCGTAGCCAAATCCAATTTTAAAATGTGGTTCGGAATGTTTCTGCAAGGATACCCCGGACAAGTTTCAGATCATCTTCTGTCGTTACTTTTATATTGGGTCGCTCCGGAATAACGGTGCGAACCTTAAAACCCAGCTGTTCGACCATGGCGGCATCATCGGTGACGCTTATCGAGCCTTTGAATTTTGAATGCGCCGACATTATCAGGTCATATTGAAACACCTGAGGGGTCTCGGCAAGATAGATTTTGCTTCTGTCCAGCGTGGCCAGGATATAATCTCCCTCTACCCGCTTGACAGTATCTGTCGCCGGGCGGGCCAGGACAGCCGCGCGGTCTCGTTGCGCAGTTTCAATCACGCGATCAATATCAACCGGATCAACAATCGGGCGGGCGCCATCATGAATGGCCACGTACCCGCATGATATCGGCAGGGATTTCAAACCGTTAAAAGCCGATTCTTCCCTGGTGTCTCCGCCCCGAACAATCTCGCGTACTTTCGTGAACGAGTATGGATTAACCACCTGCTCATTCGCGAAAAGCAGGAATTCCTCCGCAACCACCGGCACAATCTCATCGACCAGTGTAGCCTGCTGGAACTGCTGAATCGTCCATGACAATAGGGGTCGATCATGCACAAGCCGGAACTGCTTGGGAATGTCGCCGCCGAATCGTTCTCCCCTGCCGGCGGCGACAATTAATGCCACAGTTTTCATGGAGAGTAATATATTCTATTGCGTCAGGTTAGAAAAGCAGATTTTGCCGGGGCTTGATTTAGAGAATCAACATACAATCGCCATAGCTGTAGAAGCGATAGTTGTGCTTTATGGCGACTTGATAGGCATCAAGGACTTTTTCGCGTCCGGCAAAGGCCGACGCGAGAATCACCAGTGAGGATTTTGGAAGGTGAAAATTCGTTATCAAGTGATCCACCAGCCGGAATTCATGTCCGGGTTTGATATATAGGCCAACCTTTTTGGAAAGGGGCTGCACTTCACCGCTCACGATCGACGCGGACTCCAGGGCACGGACCACGGTGGTCCCGACAGCAAAGATTTTGCACCCGTTCTGCCGTATGCGATTAATGGCATTGGCGGCCGATTTTGAAATTTCGGCGTATTCAGGATCAACAGTGTGCTCTTCAATTTCCTGAACTCGCACCTTTTTGAACGTTCCGTAGCCGACGTGCAGAGTCACCGGAATAATTTTCACGCCGCGTGCTCTTATTTTCTCCAGAATCCGCTCGGTAAAATGCAATCCGGCGGTGGGGGCCGCCACCGCGTGGGCTTTTTTCAAATGAGCATAGACCGTCTGATACCGTGCTTCATCTCGTTTTTCGTCGGGGCGATGAATGTAAATTGGCAGCGGCACGTGGCCGAATTTCTCAATAATGCGCTCGCCCTCTTTGATGGTGGGAAAGCGTATGACTGTCCGCCCGGTGGGCAGTTTCTTAATGATTTCCACCTTTGATTTTTCATCGAAAAACAGCCATTCATTCTCTTTGACCCTGCGGGATGGGTGGGTCAGCACTTCCCAGCAATTCCTGCCGTCGTATTTGATCCTCTCCAGCAGGAACAACTCCACTTTGCCACCGGAAGCACGGCGGGCGAAAAGCCGGGCCCTGAAAACCCGTGTATTGTTGATGACCAGACCATCCCCGGGATTCAGATAATCCACAATTTGAGAAAATTTCAAATGTGTCAATCCGCCGGAGGAACGGTCAAGCACCATTAATTTCGAGCCGTCTCGTTGCCGGGTGGGATGGTAAGCGACGTACCCGTCAGGCAATTCGTAATCGAAATATGATATATCCATAGGACTCCGGTTTTTCTTTCAAATCGGCGTATAATGTAAAAATCTTGAGGAAAGTCAAGTGGCAAAACTCAATACGCCCGTAACGGTCATAACCCGGCCGGGCAATGTTTATACCAGCGTACCCCGCGCGGTCACGCTCGCCCGGCCGCCCACTCTTATATCGATTGACCCATCCTTTTCGTCCGCTTTGAGATAGAGTAGAGAAGGACGTTTAATTTCATATCCCTGCTCGACTTTTATGTCAATCCGACCTGTGCCAAAAATCGGCTCAATCTGTTTCATGGCCATGATGCCCGTATGATTATTCTCATAAGTCATGTCAACCGGAATCGCGTCACCAGGCTCTTTCAGAATCACCTCGTCGGCCTGCTGTCTGATAATTTCACGCTGAATTATAAGGGCTGTCCCCAAAGTAGGCCGCCCCGCGAACGGGACTTCCTCATCCGGTGTAAATACGCGGACGCGAAATGCATCCTTTCCGGTTTGTCCGAAAGGATAAAAGTCGTCTCAGGATACCCCATCTCTCGCGCAATAAGCTGCATGTCGCTGCCAGACAGTGCGGCGGCGTTTCTTAAAACGGCCGCTGACCATCCGGATTAAACGTAGATGGTTTGTTATCAGGCTTGGAGAAAGATGACAGATCGGCAGAAAAAGCCAACGCCCTTTTCTCAGGTAAGGAATTCCCGAGCAGGGCGGCAGGCAAAAATAAAGCCGGGATTCTCGGCTCGATGTTCAGCAGGCAGATATATTCTCTATTGCTCAGTACCGGCGATTTGCATAAAGGTTTGAGCCTTCATGTACTCTTCAAAAAGATCCACCTTGAATTCTTCAAGCTTCGAGGCGTTAATATCAAAGTAGTCCAGGACGCCGTCAGCAAGCTTATGATGGGATTCGTCAATATCCTGAGAGGGAAAACATAACTGCGCGATGTGGTCCGACAAGGCGATAAGATAAGCGTAATTGTCACTGGCGTTTTCAAGGCCAGGTCGATGGTGAAAGCCGATGGAATCAGCCGTCCGGGTCGGCAGCCTCCATTGTTTCGCCAGCTGGCGACCCAGCTGAGCGTGGTCAAATCCCAGCACCTGTTCCTCGGCGTCGACAACCAGCATCCCCGGAGTTTCCGCCAGCAGCCGGACAATCTGTTGATGCTCCTTGGGCATAAAGCAGCAAATGATCATCTTGCCGAGATCGTGTATAAGCCCGCCGGTAAAGGCCGGGTCCGGATTGAATATTTTTCCGTTCTGGTGTTTTTGGGCAAGCAAGCGTGACGCAAATGCGGCCGCCAGAGAATGTCTCCAGAAATCCTCATGAAATTCCTTGTTGGAGTTGTCGGCCTTAAACATGTTAAGCACCGACGCCGAAAGAACGAGGTTTTTAACGGCCTCCATGCCGATAATCATAATCGCATGTTTGATCGATTCCACCTCCCGAGAAAGACCATAGAATGCGGAATTGGTGAGTTTAAGCACCTTGACCGACATGGCCGGATCTTCCGAAATAATGGCGGCAATGTGTGCCACAGAAGTACTTGGATTCTGGATGACCTTCTGAATCTGTTCAAATACAATTGGTGGTGTCGGCAAATTCCTGATATTGCCAATTAATTGATCGATTTTGTTTTCAACAGATAATCCTGCTACTGTCGTGGTCATATTTCACCCTTCTTCTTGCCCGCGGGTTTTATGGTTCTACCCGCAAAAACCCGCCGATGATTCAGTTCTCCCCGGCTCCTTGAGATCGCTCGAAAGATGGTTCCCGGTTGCCGCTGCATCATGGGTGGAATAACGTAGCTGACCGCCACCGGAGGAGCCAGCCACCCCTCTCAGGTCTATTCTATCAACAAGTATTCCCGCTATGATTTCAATTATCTCCGGTCTGGCATAAAAGCCATTTTTCACCCGTTTTTTAATGACTTCCAGCCTGTCAGCACGTGTCTCCCCGGAAGCAACCGCATGATCGATCTGTTTGATTTGTTCGCTTTTACAGCTGTCGTCTTCGTTATCGCCTGCGATCGCGCGTGCCTTCCGTTCAGGGAAATGCCCGGCATTATGTAAAGGTCCGATCTCCATTCGCAAACACTCCTATTATTTTTATCGGCGTTTCGCAGACAGTTTATTAGAATCCGTCTCGCCTAATTTTTGCCGTCAACGAATAACGGTGCCGGGTCGGCTTCCCGAATATATTTCATTATTTTATGGCTGTTTTGCAGTTCTTTCAATTCAGTTTGAATCCGATCATGACGGTTCTTAAGATAGTGCTCGTTCTCCCTGACCAAACCAATGTTCTTTTTGACCAGCGTCATGATACTATTTACCAGCTTTCGCACTTCGGGCGCTGCCGAAGCCACCGGGAACATTTTCGGATTTTTCTCTTTCAACTCGGCAATTTTCTTTTCCGACTTCTGAATCCGTCGGTGGCAGCGCTCTATTTCTGTAAACAGATCGAGCAGCTTGTCGTCCCGCTCATATTTCACCATGTCTTTTTGCTTGTCGATCAGAATATAGAGCGACTGGTAAAATGAATATTCCTCCTTCAAGAGAAAAACCAGTTCTCGTTCAAGCTTGGTTATTTGATTGAATTCCATTTTTCAGGACCTCTTATACGGATACCGAAAGACTCTTGACCGGTTGGGGGCCGGAATTCCCGGCAGATTTGTTCTCCTGTCTGTTTCTGGTTTGTTTGGCAAGTTGTGACCAGCTTTCTCGAATATTTTCCAGAATCCTGATCAAATCTTCAATTGCGGAGATGTTCTTGGTTGCCTGAATCAGGTTTATTTGCTCGACGATAAATGCGTACAATTTCGACAGGTTCAGCGCGATTTCACCCCCCTTATCCATATCAAGTGTGGTGTAGAGATGAACCGTGAATTTTTTGACCTTTTCCATGGCCTCGTATCCGCTCTGGAGATTATTCGATGAATACGAATCTGCGGCTTTTTGCAGGTTGCTTATGGCTCCGTCGTATACTTTGACCACCAGCTCTGCCCCCGATTTACCAAGGGTATCAATTGCCTGATAATCGCCCAGCTTGCTGTTTATCATTTGTTTCCCAGTATCTGATTCCAGTTGTTCTGAAGGCCTGCAAGCTGTGCCTGAAGATATGTCCCCTGAGATTGGAACTGGGACAAGATTTCTTCCATCTCCAGGAATTCTTGATAAAGCTGTTCCCTTTTGCGGGCCAGCCTCTCTTCGTAAAACACGATCCGGTCATCAATATCATCGATCTGCGCCTCCAACGCGCTGGTTCGGCGTGCAATTGAGCCGTCAATACTTTTGGTAATATTGTCCAGCGTTTTATCAACGATAAATCCCAATCCCCGCCTGACCGTAACCGTCCCGTCCACCCCCGGGACCATGTCCTCGTCATTGAGAGTGATTCTCAACTTTAATCCGGCGGTGGTTGGATTGTCCTTATCACCGGTGAGAAGCTGCCCGTGTCCGGTGGCGCTTTCACCGTTGATGGTTCCGGCCACGTCGGCCCCGGCGGACGATAGCCCGGCTGTAAGGCCAAGAGCCGTATAGGCAGCGTTGTCGATGGTAGTGTCAATATCGACCGTAGAGCGGGAGCCGTATGTACCGCTGGTGAATTTCAGATAACCGGTATCGCCCTGATCGACCCATTCCACGGTGACGTTTCTGTTGCCAATATTGTCATCGGCGTCGATCCGTTTCTGGATTTCGCCGGCAAGTTCGTCACCGGTCTGATAGGTGCGCTCTGCCAGCACCAGTTCGCTGGATATGACACCGTCCACCTT
>CP070796.1:1505759-1507870 GCA_020343475.1 Candidatus Zixiibacteriota bacterium | reverse complement strand
GACCGCTAACTGCAATCCACGAATTACACATACCGCGGCCCGTGCAACGATCATTGGCTTTGCCGGAATCATTAATCCCGATCAAAGAAAATCCAATGTTATTGACTGCATCATCGCCGGGCAATGAGCCGTCTGCCGGGGTCGAGCCGATGCAGGGGAATGGATTTGTTTTTGATACCGATCTGAGCCCCGTTTTTCAGGCGGCGCAGACGGTGTTTTCAGCCGAGGATATTGAATCGGGATTAAACATCAGAAAAGCTCAGGTCAGGTCAGGTGTTGCCAAGTATGCGACTGAATATGCCGGCTCCCGCGAAGATACACCGCTGCCAGCCAGATTTCAGGAAAGCTCAAGACTGCCCCTTGCGGCCCTGCCGCAGGAAGACCGGCCAGTGCCGGTCAGAGTTCATGCCGCCCGGGCTGGCGGTCTGGACGGGATTCCGCCGGATCAAATGGTATCGGCAGGGGATGTCGAACGATCTCCGTCGACTTCACCGGAGAAAGCACCAGCAGAAGTTATCGAGCTGACACAATTTCCCCGCAGGCTCCCCTCCGAAAACGCCAGCGGCATTGATTTCAAAAGTATTGCGGAACGGATGTTGCCGACCTCCGCGATGACCTCGGCAGTGACTAAGAGTGCTTCGTCAAAGACGGACGCGCCGGCGGTAAGATTTATCCTGCCGATTGAAATCAAACCGAATTCGATCAGATCTGGTCACACTGTCACGATAAAGATGGAACCGGCACATCTGGGGAGTGTCAGGCTGACGCTGTCGTCACGGAATGAGACCGTGGTCGGCCGTTTGGTTGTCGACAGTTCCGCCGCGCGATCCCTGGTGGAGTCAAATCTGCATATCCTGTATGACCAGTTATCGCGGGAGGGAATCAGGATGGACGCCTTTCAGGTTACAGTCGGCGGAGGGGAAACCGGGCCGCGATTCACTCAGCGCCGCGCGACTCAGGGAATGCGGGGCCAGTCCGGATGGCGCCGCGAACGTGAAACAGCTCAGAAAATAAAAGGCACGGGAAATTCGCACTCCGCGAGCCACATGTATGTCGGCTCCACGGGAGTTGACTGGATAGTGTAGGAGGACAGCATGACGACAGTAGCACCAGTCTCATATGACGTATACAGCAAATCGCCCAACTCGGTGCCGGACAATATACTCGGCAAGGAGGATTTTCTCCGGCTTCTGGTGACCCAGCTGACTCATCAGGATCCGCTGGAGCCAATGGAGGACCAGGAGTTCATTGCCCAGCTGGCGCAGTTTTCATCTCTGGAACAACTGCAGAATATGAACTCCGTGCTTGGTGAATCGGTGCAATGGGATTATCTGCAAATGCAGACCATTAATAACACTATGGCGACCAGCCTGATCGGCAAAGACGTGAAAGCGTCGTACAACAATGTGTATCTGGCCGAAACTAATGAACCGCAAATCAGTTTTGCTACCGACCGATTTGCCCAGAGCGTCCGGGTCGATATCAAGAACGCCGAAGGCTTTGTGGTGCGAACACTCACGCTTGATGATGTCCCCCCCGGTGATTTATCACTTAAATGGGATGGTCGGGACGGCAACTCGAATCGATTGGAGAGCGGGCTGTACAGCATTGAAATAAGCGCGTATGATGCCAATGGCCGGCGTTTTACCCCGGCAACCTATGTCACGGGCCGGGTCGAGGGCGTTGTCTATCGGCAGGGAGCCGCATATCTGAAAGTCAACGGGCTTGAGATCGGGCTTGCCAATGTTGAGGCCATCATGGAACCCGATATGGAGGATGATGAATAAGATGAAAATCAATGACTTTAACCGACCGGTCAATCTGATCGAGATCGCCAGCCGTAATCAGACCGCATCGCGTTCAGCTGGCCGGAAACAGACCGAGTCATTCAAGGACACGTTTTCAAGGGAAATTGCCAGAATCGGGGACCTCGCCATTTCCAAACACGCCCGGGCTCGCCTGTATTCCCGGGGGATTGAATTGTCCGACAACAAACTGATGCAGTTATCCCAGGCCATTGACAAGGCGGCGACCAAAGGATCGCGGGAGACACTGATTCTTGATGACGACGCTGCCTATGTGGCCTCTGTTGAAAACCGAACGATTGTCAC
>CP070796.1:1496495-1505659 GCA_020343475.1 Candidatus Zixiibacteriota bacterium | reverse complement strand
CGGTTTTTTTCTCCCCCCGAAAATGCCGACAGGCGGTCATGGAAACGGTTTTCCGGAAAACCCAGGCCGATGAGAATCAGCTTGACTTCAGCTTCAAAATCATAACCGCCGTCGGCTTCAAAGCGATGCTGCAAATCGCCCAATTTCTCAATATGCTTTTCGGCGTGGGGATCCTGCTCCAGTTCCCGTTCAACCTGTTCGATAGCCGCCCGCAGTTCCAAAAGATCCTGCCGGGCCGAGGCCACATAATCGAACAGGGTAATCCGGTTCTTCTCGTCCAATTCCTGCTCAATACTGTCGATGGCGCAGTTTTTGGCGCGGACAATGGTGCCGGAATCGATTTGCCCCCGTCCGGCCATGATATCTAACAGAGTGGTTTTCCCGATGCCGTTGGGCCCGACCAGCCCAATCCGGTCATTCTCATTGAGCGAGAAAGATAAATTCTCGAAGAGCAGGCGATCTTCAAATTGTCTGGTTATATTTTCACCGGAAATGAGCGTCATGATTCTACCGGCTCAACTGCACCTTCCCGGGCAAGGAGTATTTCAACTGTCATCAGGATCGCCACCGCCCAGAGGAAGACCTTCCACAATTCGCGGCCGAAACGGGCTTCGGTTATTACACCCGAAGAAGGGGAACCGTACGGGATAACCCTGGCCCCTTTCACTCGCAGCGCCCCGGCCAGATAGTCAAAATCCGCCGCCGCCAGATCGCTTTCGTCCGCCGCCAGATTAACCGGAAACATATCAACGCGTCGGCCATCATATTTCAGCAGAAAAATGCCCGGCTGCTCAACCGGGCGGCAATCGTACACCACCTGGCCCGATTGCTCCGCCCCGGCAATGGTGTACACCTGATTGTCGGGAGTGATCATTTCCACCGGCCCGAATCCCATCTTGCGCCCTTCCAGCGAACGGAGCACATTCCTGCCAACGATATTATTCATCTCGTACGCCGAAGCATCACCGGACAGGTATTCGATAGTGCGAATGATAAAGGGAACGAAAAAGGAATGCCCGGCGATATCAGAGTACCGGGGAATAAGCGGTGCGGTCATCATGATGATCCTGCCCAGCCCGATTCCGACTTCAACCAGCGCTGGAGCGCCATTGGAAAAATAGGAGAGATCGCGATTTCCGGGACTATCCTGGATTTTCGGCAGCGTGTAAAATCGCAGCATTGGGCCGTCCTCGGCGTCAAACGGGGTAAAGGCGTTGAAAATCGGGTGCGTAAAGTCAAACCGCTCCAGATTATAGTAACCCGCCCGGCTGAAGGACGCCGGCGGAGCCGCGAGAACCCGGACTCCGAGCTTATTACTGAAATGCCGGTTGAAATAATGGGCGTCAATTGCTCCTCCGAGAATATAAAACAGCCCGCCCCCGCCATCGACATAGTGAAGGAGCCGGGATGTCTCCGCCGCCCCCAGGGATCCGATTCCGGAGAGAATGACAACATCATAGTCATTAATGCGCGAGGACGCCAGCAGTTCGACGTTTACCGATTTAACCGACCAGTATCGTGCCAGTTTTTCCGACGGCATCAATGCCAGTTTGATCAGCTCGCCGCCGCCATCGCCGTCCACAATCAACACGGTGAATTGCTCCGGAATATGAAATGAAAAAAAGCGGCGATTATCCGGCGAAAATCCGTCGTCACCAATTTCAATCCACCCGCTATGATAACCCGGCGTGTAAACCGCGTGTTTGAACTGCACCATCTCCGTGCCGGATGCTTCAAGCCTGAATTCGGTCTGCATGACTCTGATTCCGTCGACAAACAACGATGCCAGAAGCTCGGTTTTGGGCCGGTCATCATAATTCTTGACTCCCGCCCTTATGGCAAAATCGGTTCCGACCTCAATCAGTTGCCCGCCAAGGTTTACGTTGACAACGCCGCAATTGCCGTCGACTTCAACCGGCAGATCGACGAAGTACGCTGATATTCCGGATGGTAGAGAATCGACATTTTCGGGCAGTGCATTGAGCTGGCGATCGCTGACGATGTACAGTTCTTTATTCAGATTTTGAGCCTTTATTAGCAGTTCAATTGCCTTGTTATATGCTTCACCCAGATTCCCCTCCTCGTACCCGGCGGTTAGATCGGAAAGAATATTTTTGGCAATGTCACGACTGAAGAAACGTTCTCCGGCTGGGAAGTATGTCCGGCGGTCAAACGGAATCAATATCAGCTCATCCGCCTCGCCAAAATTGCTGAGAATATCGGAAACCTTCTTTTTGGCAAGGTCAAAAAGCCGGCCGTCCTTGACCTGCCTTTGCATTGAGGCTGAGCGGTCCAGCAGAATCACCGATGAGACTCCGGCATGCGAACCGAGATAGCCGCCTTTTGAAGCGGGTCGCGCAAACGCCAGAACCGCCACCAGGATGATTAACATGCGCAGCAAAAGCAGCAGCAGCTGGCGGATCCTGATGCGGCGGACCTGACGCTTTTGCATCTGCCTGAGATGCCGAACTGATGAAAACTCAATGACTTTAACCCGCCGCCGGGAGAAAAGATGAATGAGAAGAGGGATCAACGCGGCGGCAGCCGCTATTAAGACCGCTGAATTAAGGAAATTGAACATGCGTTTCGTGCCGTTAGTCGTTGTAAGGTTGATTGATGTATTTCAGGCAGAGGTCTCGATGATAGGCCGCTATCTGACGGTTCAGACCTTCACGGTAGTACTCGATGGCCAGCTCGCGATTGCCCAATACATCATGAAGTTTTCCCAGCGCCAGCAGAATCTCACCGAGAAAGATGGCGCGCGTTTCAATAAACTGGGCCAGCTCCAGATATTTCCCGGCCTCCTGATAATCTTTGAGTCCGAATGCAGCCAGCCCGGCGCGAAGGGTGGTGGCCGGGTCGTCCTGGCTTTGTGACAGCACCTCATTCGACCAGTAAAGCGCATCTGAGAAATACGCCTCGGCCGCGGCGGAGTCATGATAGGTACCCGCAGCCGCCTTCAACTGACCCAACAGCAGCTGGAAGGCGATTTTCTCCTGAAGTGTTTTTTCTGTACCGTGATATTCTTCGGCCAGTGAAATCGCCCCGGCCGTATCGCCTTTGATTGAAAGGATTTTCGCCTGCAGGAGTCTCGCCGAAACATAGGTTGAATTGACCTCACAAACACGGTCAAAAGCTTGCCAGGCCGAATCATACTCGCCATTCGCCATATGCAGGTTACCAAGAATTTGCCAGTATATCGGTTGCACCGAGTCGATTTCAAGCAGCAGACGATATCCATCAGCGGCTTTGTAGTAATCGCCGGACTGATAATAAGTCATCGAAAGCTTTTTCCAGGTATCTACGGAGTCAAATCGATTCTCGTCGTATTCCCTCATCTTGTTCAGGTATTCCAGCTGCTCGTTCCACCTGAAGAGTGCCCCCGAGCGGGCCGCATAAAAATCAAACATCGTCCGCGAAAGAGAGGTGGTGTCGACATAGTATCGCCAGCCTGACTCAAGCGAGTCAAGCGGCCGCTTGAAAATCGCTTCAAGGCTTCTGAGGATACTCAGATCGTCCGCTTCTTCATACCATTGCCTTACCTTGTTAATACCGTACGTATCAGCCAGATACTTGACAAAAGATGCCGCCGACAGCTCGGCGGCCTGCGGATCCGCCGCGTAATAGCCGGCCGTGGTCAGGATTTTTTTGATTTCGGGAAGGCGATCATCATTAATGATTTTATTCATTTCGTATTGTGAAAATTCAAAATACCCGGCCAGCCCCTCGACAATAAAGGGTGGTGCATATCCCCACTGACGCAGCAGCTTGAGCATATTGGTCAGAATCGCGTCGCTGGAGATGAAGTGGTGACCGTAGAGGGCGTAGATGGAAGATCGTCCCGGCTCAATTGCGTAGCCGAAGCGGGAGTCCCACCGGACAGCCGTTACCGGGCAGGGGCATAAGTAAAAGTTGACCTTCCCGGGGATATTGAGATCAAGCGCATTGCGAAATCGAACATACTCGGCTTCAAGGTAGTTTTTAACAAGGCTGAGCTTATGATCGGCCAGTGAGCCTTCAACAAAGAACAGATCAAAATTGGCCGAGGGTTCCGTTTTAAACTGCTCCGGTACCATGGGATCATACGGGCAAGCGATGGTATCGATTGTGATCGGCCGGCGCGGACTGATCAGAAGCTGATAGACCGATCTGTTCTTTCCCGGTATATTCTCAATGCGAGCGGGGAGGTTGAATTCAATCCGGTTTCGCCTGGCGATAGTGTATGGTTTCTGCCCGATGGTTGCCAGATGACAGTCAAAGACAGCGAAAGGCGAGTCAATGACGCTGACATTAAGCTCCAGGCTGAAATTTACCTGAAACGTGCTCAGACGTTTGCCAACCACTGCTTCGACGGTGCTGCGCATGACTTCGAAATATTTATCAAGCAAGGCCGGTTTCTGGCGAATGATGAGTTCGAACTCAACACCATTATAATCATTGCCCCGTACGTCTGCTGAAAGCAACCCCGGCGTGAAAAAAACAAGAAGCGCAGCTATGAGAAACCTTATCATATCAAAGTCGGTCCGTTTTGCTATCCTGTGTCTATGAATTATCTTCAAGAATTATACGCTGATCCCTGAGAATCGGCACAACCGGAATCGCGTCGGCCTGCGAGGCCAGCGCCACATCCTCGGCAAATCCCAATTCTATCAGGCAGCGGCCGTGTTCTCCCCGCGCGATTGTTTCAGCAAGCGCCCTGCTGTTGCTGCGGTACAGCAGCAGCGCCAGCGACGCGGCGTCATTGAGCTGGAGGGAAAGCTGGTGGTCGGACTCCAGTTTGTGAACCAGCATTCCGCCACACAGGGCATCCTCGATTGAAAAATCTCCTTCTGAACCGGCGCACAAAATTACGGCGTCTTTGCCGGTTTGTGCAACCTGATGGGCGATTGCCGAAATATTCACCAGGGCGCCGGTGATAATTAGTCTGGAGGGCGGCGCTTTGGTATACGCCCGGGTTCCGTTGGTGGTGGTCAAAATTATCGTCTTGTCCCTGACCACCTCTTCGGTGTATTCTTTGGGCGAGTTACCCAGTTTAAAATTCTCGATTTTGATACCTTGGCGTTCGCCTGCCAGCAGGGAATTCTCCGCGCCGATTTTTTGCCGCATCTCGGCGGCCTGATCCGGTTCTTCAACCGGGATAATCGCCCTGGCCCCGGCCTTTAGGGCCTGGCAGATGGTGGTGGATGCCCTGAGAACATCAATCAAAACCAGCGTCTTGCCTGCCAGTCGATGTTCACCGACCGAGCCGGGAAGAAGAAATAAATCGATGCGCATCAGCGGTGCGATCCTTCCTTGTAAAACGGCGGTTTGACCACGGTCGCCGGGAAGGTTTTGCCACGTATCATTACTTCCACCCGATTGCCGATCCGGGTCAGGTGTCTCGGCAGGTAGCCCATTGCGATCGGTTTGTTCAACGATGGCGAAAAGGTTCCCGACGTGATCTTGCCAACCACATCACCATTGGAGATAAGCTCATAGCCAGTCCGCGGGAATGCCCTACCGTCGATTTCCAGGCAGACCAGCCGCCGCGACGGCTTTTCCTCTTTCTGTCTGGCAAGTACGTCGCGGGCAATAAAATCACCCTTGTCAAGCTTGACAATCCAGGCCAGCCCCGCCTCAATTGGAGTAGTGGTCTGATCAATATCATTGCCGTACAGCGACATTTTCATTTCAAGCCGAAGGGAATCCCGGGCGCCAAGGCCAATCAGTTTCATATCATATTTCCGACCTGCATCGAAAGATATCCGCCAGAGATCATGCGCCAGGTCACCGGGTATGTAGATTTCGAAACCGTCCTCCCCGGTATATCCTGTCCGCGACAGCAAAACTGAATGGCCGCCGATTTCGACCACCGCCGAGTGATAGTATGGGAGCGATTCGAAGTCATAATCTGACATCTTTTCCAGCACCTTCTGTGCATTCGGCCCCTGGATGGCCAGCAGGCCATACTCATCGGAGCGATTATACAATTCAACGCCGTCGCACAGATGCGATTTCAGCCACTCATAATCCTTTTCGATATTGGCGGCGTTGACAATCATCATGTACTGATCTTCCAGATGGTATACCAGCAGGTCATCAACCATGCCACCGTTGTCGTAGCACATGGACGAGTATTGAATCTGGCCAATCTCAAGCAGCGAGGCGTCATTGGTGGTCATCTTCTGAATGTATTCCAATGCCCCGGGGCCAGCGATAAAAAGCTCCCCCATATGTGAAAGGTCAAACATGCCGACATTTTTGCGAACCGTAAGATGCTCCTCGGTGATCCCGGTGTATTGGATCGGCATGATATATCCGGCAAACGGGACCATTTTGGCCCCGGCCTCAACATTATATTTGTAAAACGGGGTTTTTTTTAGTTCGGATGCCGGTTCTTGCTCCTCCATTTCAATTGCCTCCGGAACGGGTGTAGTTGAGCAGCCCACCGGCAATAATAATAGTGCGCTGGCGCTCGGTGAGATGATCAATCTTGAGAATGTACTTCTGGTTACCGGTTTTATTGAAAACCTCAACGGTTTTCTTTTTCGCAATCGCGACCTTGATATCCGGCAGTTCAAGCCGGTCACCCTGCCCGATTTTATCGTAGTCGCCCGGATCGGCGAATATCGCCGGCAGAATTCCGAAATTGATCAGGTTGGCCAGGTGGATTCGCGCAAAGGATTTAACCGCAACCAATTTGATTCCGAGGTACATTGGCGCCAGTGCCGCGTGTTCACGGGATGAGCCCTGCCCGTAATTATCGCCGCCGACAATAAATCCGCCGCCTTTTTCTTTGGCGCGTTTTGAGAAATCGGCATCGACCAGGTAGTACACAAACTCGGATATCTTTGGAATGTTGGAGCGAAGCGGAAGCACTTTAGCCCCGGCCGGCATGATATGATCGGTGGTAATATTGTCGCCGACTTTTAATAGTACCTCGCCCGTTATTGAGTCCGCCATCGGTTTGTTCAGCGGAAGCGGGGCGATGTTCGGCCCGCGTTTAATTTCGACTTTGGCGGGAGTCTTTGAAGGCGGCAAAATGCCGGAATCGTCGATTTTAATGGTCTTCGGCAAAACGATTCGGGGATATTTGCCGAGCTTTCGGGGATCGGCAATCTTTCCGGCCAGTGCCGCAGCGACACAGGTTTCCGGGCTGGCCAGGTAGACATTGGCGTCCTTGGTCCCGGAACGTCCGGGAAAATTGCGGTTGAAGGAACGAACGGAAACCCCGCCGGAACCGGGTGCCTGGCCCATCCCGATACACGGGCCGCAGGCCGACTCGATAATCCTCGCGCCCGCGGCGATGATCTCGGTCAGGGCGCCGCTCGCTGCAATTGCCTCAAAAACCTGTTTTGAGCCGGGGGTGACAGTCATCGAAACACCCGGATGGACTCTTTTGCCTTTGAGCAACTTGGCCGTGACCAGCAGATCTGACAGCGACGAATTGGTGCAGCTGCCGACACAAACCTGGTTGACCGCGACATTCTTGAGCTTCCTGACCTCGATGACGTTGTCCGGCGAGTGCGGCCGGGCAATTAGCGGCTCCAGCTTGTTCAGATCAATTTCGACAATCCGGGAATACCTGGCATCGGGGTCGGCTTCCAGTTTGCGGTATGCCTTGACTCGCTTCTGAAAGCTTAAATATTCCCTGGTGCGTTCGTCGGTCGGAAATACCGAGGTGGTCGCGCCCAGTTCGGCGCCCATATTGGTAATAGTGGCGCGTTCCGGGATGGACAGCGAGGCCACGCCGGGGCCGCCGTATTCGATGATTTTGCCTACGCCACCCTTGACGGTGAGAATTCGCAGCACTTCCAGAATAATGTCCTTCGCGGTGACAAACGGTTTGAGCTTGCCGGTGAGGCGAACGTTGATGATTTCCGGCATCTTCATGTAAAAGGGCCCGCCGCCCATGGCAACCGCGACATCAAGACCGCCCGCGCCGATTGCAATCATCCCGATTCCACCGCTGGTGGGGGTGTGCGAATCGGAGCCAAGCATGGTCTTGCCGGGCACCCCGAACCGTTCCAGGTGAACCTGGTGGCAGATACCGTTGCCGGGGCGGGAAAAATAGATGCCGTATTTGGCCGCCACCGATTGCAGATACTGGTGGTCGTCGGCGTTTTCAAAGCTGGCCTGGAGCATATTGTGATCAACATAGGAAACCGAAAGCTCGGTCTTGACCTTTTTCAATCCGAGTGCCTCAAACTGCAGGTACGCCATCGTTCCGGTGGCGTCCTGGGTGAGAGTCTGGTCGATCTTTATGGCGATATCCTCGCCGGGAATCATTTTGCCGGCGGTGAGATGTTCGGACAGGATTTTTTCCGCTAAGTTCATACCCATATGATTACTCCTTTAATGCAAATTTATCCAGAATCTATTAAGAAAACACACCGCCCTGAAAAGTCAATGGTTTATTTGAGTTATGGGCGATTCAAAGGCGGGAAATCGAGGTCACCGAATCAAATAAAGGCCTCGAATGCGATTCGGAAAACAGGTAATTGAATGCATTATTGAATCGGAATTTGATTATCAGTCATTCCTGCCGTCCAATAACGTCGTGTTATTATATTTATCGAACTGACAATTGCAGACTCATCAGACTGCGGTGCTGTTACAAACATAGGAAGGAATCGCTTGACTTCGATTTGCGGTCCTGGCGTCTAAACCGGCTTTGCCTAAAATGACCAGTTGACGATGGGGAAAACCGGGAACTGGCCCCCCTGCTTGATAATATTCACCAGCCCGATCTGCAGGCCTCTTATGCTTACGGCGTAGTTTACAAAGCCAAGCTGGAAACCGCTGGCGTGATGGGCATAGTTCACCAGTCCCCACTGGAATCCCTCGAAGTCGCGCAGTACCACGTTGACCGTGTTATTCTGCCAGCCCATAAAATCGGTATCCGCCAATCCTACAAAACCAAACTGCACTCCCCTGGATACGCCTGACGTAGTATGATTGACCAGGCCCAAATCCAGGCCAGTGACAGATACATTTCTTCCATAAATGAGATTGAGCCGGACGCCTGCAATAGTGTAGTCTTCCGGGAAAATCTGAACCGGCGTAAACAATGAAAACTGCACCGGCCGGTTCTGTTCCTGCGCCAGCGCCGGGGCCGGAACAAAAACAATTATAAGCATGGCAAAAACAATCATGGCGTGATATTTTCCTGACATTCTGTCCTC
>CP070796.1:1494971-1496395 GCA_020343475.1 Candidatus Zixiibacteriota bacterium | reverse complement strand
ATCGCCCGGCTCTGCCAGTCGGCCCGGGAAATCACAGACGGTCGCCTGTTGATCCTGTTTGGCTGCGGCGGTGACCGGGATCGCGGAAAGCGGTCGCTTATGGGCAAGGCAGCCGCCGAGAACGCCGATTTTGTCGTGGTGACTTCTGATAATCCGCGGACCGAAGACCCGAGCCGGATAATAATAGATATCCTTCCCGGCGTTCAAGGCGTTGACAAGCTGGTTATTCCGGATCGACAGGAAGCCATCCGGGAGCTGGTCAGGCTGGCCGGACCGGATGACACCCTGCTGATCGCCGGCAAGGGTGCTGAGGATTACCAGGAGATCGGAACCAGGCGCGAGCCCTTTAACGACCTTGAAGAAGTCCGCTCGGCTTTGGCTGAGTTAGGCTATGTAAAGGAAACCACCGGGTGATAAGGTTGGATTTTCAAACGCTGGCCGAGAAAGTACAGGGGAAGCTGATAAACGAGCAATTCGGAAATGATCGTTTCGCGGGCGTTTCGATTGATTCGCGGACGATTGTGAAGGAGCAACTGTTTGTCGCCATCGCCGGAAGCAACGCGGACGGGCATAGTTATATCGATGACGCCCTGCAAAAAGGAGGTGCCGGACTGGTGATTGCGGAGAACTATGCTGGATTGTCGGCGCTGCCGGAACAGGTCCCGATTGTAACTGTGGATGATACACACCGAGCTTTGATAACACTGGCCGCGGAATATCGCCGCCTGGTGGATCCCGAATGTATTGCCGTCACCGGCTCTAACGGTAAGACCACCACCAAGGAGATGATCTATGCCATGATCCGCGCCAGACGCAAGAAGGCTTACCGGTCGGAGGGTAACCTGAATAATCTGTATGGTCTGCCGCTGACGCTGCTTGCCATGCCTCCCGGTACCGCCTTTGGCATTTTCGAACTCGGCATTTCAGTACCTGGCGAGATGACACAGCTGGCTGAGATTGTCGAGCCCGATCTGGCCCTGATTACTAATGTCGGGCCGACCCACCTGGAAATGCTTGATTCGGTCGGCAAAGTCGCCGAAGAGAAATTTACTCTTGTTGACCGGATGAAATCCGATCAGCCGGTCATCATTAATGGGGATGACAGGGAACTGATCGCGCAGGCGGACATGCGAGACAGGAAGTTCATAAGGTACGGGCTGGGCGAAGAAAATGATTTCATCGCCTCAAGGCTGGGAATCACGGAGGATGGCTATTCGCTTGTCAGCATCGGTGGGCGGGGTGTCACGTTGAAATTGTTCGGCAACCACCAGGTGTACAATATGCTGGGAGCTTATACAACCTGCCAGGTACTGGGAATTGACCTCTCCGCCGATGAACTCGAGAATCTGACCTATACCCTGGCACCGTACCGCGGGGAAATCGAAAATGTCAATGATCTGACGCTCATTGCCGACTGTTATAAC
>CP070796.1:1492713-1494871 GCA_020343475.1 Candidatus Zixiibacteriota bacterium | reverse complement strand
GCGTCTGACTATTTTCGGTTATTTGCTTAAATACTCGGCAAGACGTTGCTTGAATTCAGCACGATCAATATTTTTCTCAAGATATCCTTTGAAAGCAATGGATATTCCGCCGGTTTCTTCGGACACGACTACCGCCACAGCGTCAGAGACTTCGGTTACGCCGATTGCGGCCTTATGACGCATCCCGTACAATTTCCGGTAGCGGGGATTCTGAGAAAGTGGGAGGGTGCAGGCGGCGGCGGCGACAATCTCGCCGGAAACGACCGTCGCGCCGTCGTGCAGCGGAGTATACGGGGTAAAAAGGGTGGTTATCATTTCCGCCGAGAGCTGAGCATTAAGCGTCTTTCCGGTTTCTATGTAGTTTTTCAGGCCGACCGCGCGCTCAATTACCATCAGCCCTCCATACCTCAACTCCGACAAACGAAGCACCGCCCGGGCAATTTCCGCGACAGATTTGCGCTCTTCAACGCGGATAAAATACTGGAAAATACGCGAATGCCCCATGCGAGCCAATACCGCCCGAAGTTCCGGCTGAAAAACGATTGCAAGAACGATAAAGCCGACCGTCGCCAGATTGCTGAAAAGCCATGATAATCCCTCCAGTTGAAACCAGAAAGAAATAAATGCGACAATAAAAATCAAAACCAGACCGGTAACCATCTGGGCCGCGCGCGTCCCTTTCATAAGTGCCAGAAGCTGGTAAATGATGAAAGACACTATCAAAATATCGATCAGGTCTATCAGGCGAAAGGTAATGAAATCGATCTGAAATAATTCCATTCTATCCCGTTCCTTCAATCGCTCTGACGACTTTGATGGCCTCTACCGTGGCCGCGACATCGTGAACCCTTAAAATATTAATTCCCTTGAGGATGGCCAAAACAGCTGAGGCCAGGGAACCGCCGATCCGATTTTCAGGATTTTGCTTGTCTTTGGTTATCATGCTGATAAAGGATTTTCTCGATGTCCCCAGCATCAACGGACAATCAAACATTGCAAAATCCTCCAGGCGCCTGATGATCTCCAGATTGTCTTCCAACCGCTTGCCGAAGCCGATACCGGGATCAATGATGATTTGCGCCTTGTCAATGCCGTAATTATGGCAATGGTGAATTCGCTCGGAGAAAAACTGCCTGATCTCCTTGATGCAATCCTGGTAGCGCGGCTCCAGCTGCATGGTCCGGGGGGTTCCCAGCATATGCATTAAAACCACGGGAGCTTTGTAGGTGGCGGCTACCTCGGCCATCTCGGGATCAGAGCGCAGTGCGGAGATATCATTGATGATATTTGCGCCGGCCCGGAGTGCTTCTCTGGCCACCTCGCCCTTTGTGGTATCAATTGAGATCGGTATCCGGGTCGATTCCCGCACCGCCCGTATAACAGGCAGGACCCGTTTCAGTTCTTCTTCCATCTCAACCGGCTCCGATCCGGGGCGGGAAGACTCCCCGCCGATATCAATGATATCAGCGCCCTGTGCGATCATTTCAAGGGCGTACTGCACGGCCTGGTCTGGTTCAAAAAACATTCCGCCGTCCGAAAATGAATCGGGCGTGACATTCAGAATCCCCATAACCAGAGTGCGATCAAGGTTCAGGTAACGGTCGTCAGGCAGCAGAATCCTGCCGGTTTGCGTGGTCGTTTCGTTCATTTTGATATGTTCCGGTATTGGCACTTGCCGTTGCAATATAGCAAATCATGCTTCCGATCAGCAAGATTTAATTGGGGACTGGCGGAGGTATTATTATTTGATCAACGCAATCGCTTCGGCGCGGGTGGCTTCCTTGCGAGGATTGCCCGAACTGCAGAAGTGACCGTCCGGCAACCGGGCTTTTTAATGCCTGTCATGGTCATTCAGAGGCTTTCCGCATCAATGATGACCAGAACTCCCCTGGCGTCGATAATGAGGAATATAGGCGATATGCACTTTTCCGACAAATGGAACCAGGCGATGTTCGCACATGGAATAGAAAGCAGGATTGCGAGCAATGATCAATTCATCTTTATCGGGAGTGGTATAAAGCCGGAGATTTTTTTCCGGTTTGACTTTTATTCCGCAAAAAACATCCCTGGAAAACTCACGTAGTCGTTCCGGTGTTCGCTTAAGTCCCTCGCGATCGGGGTCTTCACCGATTCCTTCCTGAATGAGTCTGCCCCCCGG
>CP070796.1:1479954-1492613 GCA_020343475.1 Candidatus Zixiibacteriota bacterium | reverse complement strand
TCGCGAACTTCCCGCTTGGTATATTGACCAAGCGGCATCAGCGTTCGCGAAAGCGCATCCTGGGACAGTCCCCACAACGCGTACGACTGATCGCGGGTGGCATCGACACCCCTGCGGATAACATACCGGGATCTTCGTTTGTCAAAAGCGACCGTCGCGTAATGACCGGTGGCGATGTGATCACATCCCACTTCCATTGCCTTTTTCAAAAAACCCGACCACTTAAGGTACGTATTGCACCGAATGCAGGGATTCGGGGTGCGTCCGACTCTGTATTCGGCAACGAAGTTATTAATGATCTTTTCTTTAAAGCGCCGGGTAAAGTCCAGGACATAAAACGGAATCCTGTGAGCGTTGCATATCGAGTGCAGATCGTTAATTGACTCCACCGAACAACAGCGCCCGTCGCGATGGCTGTCACCGCCAACCTCGGTGAAATCCCACAGTTTCATATGGACGGCAACAACCTCATATCCCTGCTTCTTGAGAAGCAGAAGTGCGGTCGAGGAATCAACCCCGCCAGAGACTGCTACTAGTGCCTTGTTGTTCATGACATGAATCTAAAGAGGCCGAAAAACCGATCCCGCGTTTCCCTGTCGAGCATCGACGCTAATCGGATTGATGATACAACGGCGACATGGAGCGCAGGCGTTCGATGATTTCCGGCAGAACTGACACCGTGTACTCCAGATCCTCCTTGGTCGTAAAACGCCCCATTGAGAAGCGGATTGAGCCCTGGGCAAGCTCCGCTGAGACCCCCATGGCCCGCAGGACGTGCGATGGCTCCAGTGAGCCGGACGTGCATGCCGACCCGGAGGCCACCGCGATACCCTTCATATCGAGCGAAAGGATAATCGATTCGCCTTCGATGAACTCGAAGGAAAGATTTACCGTGGAGGGTATTCGTCCTTCATGTCTCGGCCCGTTCAAATAGACGTTGGAAATCTTTGCCTGAATTTGGTCGATAAAGAAGTCCGCCAGATCGGACAGGCGGTGATGCTCCTGTTCGCGGTTTTCTTCAGCCAGTTCCAGAGCCTTGCCAAATCCAACGATCCCGGGAATATTCTCGGTTCCCGGCCGGCGTTTTTTCTCATGATGCCCGCCGTGAATTAGCGGAGTGACTTTCAGACCTTTCCTGATGTACAGTGCGCCGACTCCCTTGGGACCATAAAACTTGTGCGCTGACATTGCCAGCATGTCGACCTTTAATTGCTCGACATCAACTTCGATCTTGCCGACCGTCTGCACGGCATCAGTGTGAAACACCGCATCCTTGCCTCTGGTAATTTCAGCCAGTGCCGGGATATCCTGAATGGTCCCGACTTCGTTGTTGGCATGCATGATTGAGACCATGGAGGTTCGGTCGGTAATCTTTTCGCGCAGTTCATCGGGTGAGACAAAGCCCTCCAGATCGGTCCCCAGGTAGTCGACTGCAAAGCCGTTCTTTTCAAGAAATTTGGCCGCTTCAAGAACGGCATGATGCTCTATTGCAGAGACTATAATATGGTCTTTCTTTTTCCGGCGGTAGGACGCAGTTCCCTTCAGGGCGATATTATCCGATTCAGTGCCCCCTGAAGTGAAGTAGATTTCGGAAGGATCGGCGCCGATGAAATCGGCGACTTTCTCGCGAGTTTCCTCAAGGGCGGTTTTTGCCTCGCGACCGAAATGATGAACGGAACTGGCGTTCCCGTACTTTTCGGTAAAATATGGCTTCATCGCTTCAAGGACACGCTCGTCCATTGGGGTAGTGCTGTTATAATCCAGGTAAACCTGCTTCAATTCCCTATCCTTATTACCGGTATTGATTTGGGAGTATATTAGTCAATTATTGCTCCTTGTCAATACCTGAGGCGATTTTCACAATGCTTTCCATAACATGATACGATTAAAAGGCATAAAGGATTGTGAAGTGAAACCGGTAGCCGGCTGAAATATACCTGGTTTTGATCCGTCGGGCGTAATCGACGCGCACCGGGCCGGCCGGCGAAATGAACTGCAGGCCGATACCGTAAGACAGCGCCAGATTGTCCCATGTGATTTCAGCAGATTCCCGATAGCCATTCCCGATATCGCCGAAAACCGAGCCCCAGAGCTTGCCGACCAGCGGGTAACGGTATTCGTGGTTTGCTATGAGAATAATATTGGCGCCTTCCGGCTTGTCCTCGGCAAGCAGCGGGCCGAGCCGGTTCTCTTTAAAGCCGCGCACGGTATTGGCTCCCCCGATATAAAAACGGGCATCCACCGGCACCGTCTCGGATGTCCCGAATTCCTTGACATAGCCGGCTTTTATGCGGGTCGCCTGAATCCATCCCGGCCAAACTCTTCGGTACCGCGCCCAGCTTGCTTCCCAGTAAGTATACGAGTCATCGCCGCCAAGGAATCCCCCCACGTATTCAAGGTTCGCTTTGGTCAGGGAACCGACCGAAGGGGTAAACAGGTTATTGCGACTGTCGCGAACCACCGAGAGGTAAAGCTTTCGGCGATTGGAAAGTTCTTCTTTCTGTCTCAGCAGAATCTGGTCCTCCGGACTTAGCCCGGTAATTCTGACTGACCTGTACTCGAAACCGGTCAGCAGACGAATCTTATCACCGATCTCACGGGTCGTGGTGGCCGCCACTCTCCAGGAGCCGATTCGATATGATTCAACCCGGTCTTTGACTTCAGGCGAAATCTCACCGGTCAGGGTAAGCGGCATTCGTATTCCCATAAACCACGGTTCGGTAAAGCGAATCTGATAACTATGATTCAGGATTCGCCATTCGGTAAAAATAACCGATGAAACCTTCGCGGACAGCTCCAGCCACCGCGAACGCAGGATATTTCGTTTTCCCCAGGCGGCTGAGAGTGTCCAGGTGAGATCCTTAATGGAGTCCTGGGCGGCACCGGTCTTGATCGACATGTAGTGTGGATTTTTCTCTTTTAAGTTCAGGATAAAATCCGGATTCAACCGATCAGTACCTTCAATCGAGTCTTTGGCTGCACTGAACAGCTGGAGGGTTAGGTAGTATCCAGTTCCAAGCAGGCGTTTTTGTGATTCGATAATATCTTTCCGTCGGTACACATCCCCCGGCCTGAAAGTGGTCTCTCGCCTGGCCACCGATTCGTCGAAATGGTCCGCGCCGAGGATTTTAATATTGCCGAAATGCACCAGTGAATCGGCCTGGATGAAAAAGACTATGTCGGTTAGGTTGTCGGTCAAATTCGTGTCCATGGCGTATTCAGTGGTTGCATACGGATAGCCGTTATTGGCCAGGATTGATTTGAAGTCATAGGCGGCCTGCTTAAGCCTGAAAGGATCCACCGGCATGCCGCTCTTGAACCGATTCGATATCTTGTTGAATTCTCCCCGGAAATGATCCTCGAAATTGCCGCTGACTACAATCCGACTGTAAACAAACTGCCTGCCTTCATTGATGATAATTCTGACCAGGGCATTTGAATCCGGAAGCATCGGCTCAAACCTCTCGGAAACCTGAACTCCGAGAAAACCGGCCGAAAGGTACAGGTATTTTACTTCCGAGGTGTCCCGCATGATTGTCTCTCGCTGGACTCTGATTCGCCGGTCGGATTTTACGCCGCGAAAAATGTCGCTGGTACGGGAAAAAAGACAGGAGCGAACCTTCGACCCGGAGAAGTGGATGTTTCCCTCAATGGCGATGGAATCAATTTGTGGTTTCTTTCTTAACCAGCGTTTGTAGAGGGGATCGTCGACCGATTGGCCGACGGCAACCTGAGCTGCAAACAGCAGCATCAATAAAGAGAAAAATGCCCTGAGCAATCGTTTCACCTCAGTAGTCCCAATAGAAATTCAAGATTAAGTGATAGAGATTGTTCTCGTCAAGTCTCCCCTCCATCAAAAGAAAGCGTTTCAGGCGGTACTCGAATCCTACCTCTTTACCGGCCACTCCGGATATTGCGGAGCGGCCGTAGACATACAAATTGGGATGCGTATAGAATCCCACCGTTAATCTGGTTCCGAGCGGGTCAAATTTGTCTCCATATACCGGATCGATTTCAAATGTTTCCACGCCCAGCGATCGGGAACCAATCTGCGTAAACTGGGTACTCAGGTATCCTGAGGCGGCAGCGGTCAGGCGGTCTTCGAATCGCTCGGTAGCATCGGTGTTCGCCGCCCCGTCGGCGTAATAGTTGGTGAAGATAAGAGGGATAATCTCCTCGGTGCTGAATGGTGAACCCTCACAGGCGCCGATGGTCGGCTCGTCCAGGGTATTGGTGATATGAACGCATAACTCGTAGGAGGTGCTCCGAGGTTGCCCAAACTGATCAACCTCATTGGAAACCCCTCGGACCTTGGTGGTTGCATAGATATCCAGCTCCGGGTCAGGGTATTCGATGTCGTTGTAGGTGATGGTGCCGCCGGGTACGATACGAAAGGTCCGGTCCGCAAGATACCCCTTTCCCCTCAGGATTTCCATCGAGCCGATATATCGATATTGACTTTGCTCCCTGATTAAATTGATCGTACCCGCAAGCTCGGCATCGACATCATCGTTTTTAATCCAGAGGTTTGAGACGATTTCAGCATTGAGATTGAGATTCCAGCTTTCTTCGCCCTCCAGCGCGGAAAGCAGCACCCAGCCTTCGTCCTCCTCGGCGAAATTTTCGCGGTACAGTCCAGATTTTATGTCAACCTCACCGAATATGGTAGGCGGAGTTGCCCCAAGAACAACCAGGTCGGCGTCGACCAGCGCCGAGATATCGCCCAGTTCATACTTCACCGGAAAATCCTTGGCGGTTATACTGACATTATAGCCGAATTCTTCGATCGTACTGATTACGATTTGTCCCCGTGCGATAACGCTTCCCATCGTCCTGCGACCGTTCCGGCAAAATGCAGCGGCGGAATCGATGGTAATCGTCTTGTTCTCCATGGTCAGATCAATATTCAAGTCGTCAAGCGGGAGAACCAGGTCAAAGGGTTTGAGAGTCCCGTCGCGAAGCTGGGCCCGGCCGAAAATCGTCGGAGACAAGGGCTCTCCGGAAAGCTTAAATGAAGCGTTAAAGTCACCCTGCAGGTTTTCAACTTGCGGGATAATCAGGGTGATGAAGTCGAAGCGGGTATCGTGGGCTACGATATCTATGTTCTGTTCTCCTTCCGGAAAACGATTTTCGGTTTCAGCAAGAGACAGATCGATGGGAAACATCCCCCGGGCTATGTAATACCCGCCGCGGCTGCGAAGGTAAACGGAATCGATTCGGGCCTTTCGATTGGCATAGTGAATGTCGGCCTCCAGATTGCCCAGAAAAAGCTCTCTGTACGAGAGCGAATCGACTCTGCCCTGAAAATCGATAACCGGGCGCGAAAAAGTCTGATTAAGAACGATGTTTCCCGATATGAGCCCGGCAATGTCAAATTCGTCGGTCAGCAATTGCAGCCAGGGGGCGATATCAATCCGGTCCATACCGATCTGAAAATCGAGGGATTCATCGTAGTTGATCCGCCCCGTTCCTTCCAGATAGCCGATCGGGGGTAGCAGGCGACATCCCACGAACTGATAGCCGGAAGAATCGATATCAACAACAATAAGGCTGTCGTTTACAAAAGGCCGGCCAAGCAGATCGATTACGGCGGTGTCCAGTAAAAGGCGCTGGGGGTAAGACAGGTAGTCTAGGCGGCCGGTCCCGGCAAGCGACGCAAATTGATTTGTCAGGACGGCCGACCTGAAATCGGCGAATTGTGTGTCGATATCCATGGCCAGCCTGACCGTATCATACGGGACATCATACGCCAAACCATCACGAAGAATGACAATAACCTCTCCCTCCCGATCATAGACAAAACGATCTATTCTGCAGTCGATATTCGCATCGGTCGACAGAATCTCATAAAGCCACAGCGAATCCGAGCTAAAAGACGCCATAATATCGGGATTGGCCGTTTTGCCGGTGAAGGTGAAGGCGGCTTCTCCGCGCCCGCCCATTCGTTCAATAAAAGTCTGGCCATTGAACACGGACAGATCATTGAACCGAGCAACACCATCAATATACAGGTCCTCGAGATAGTTGATGCGCCCGGAGGCCTTGAACAAATTATTATGATATGCAACCTGAAAACCGTCACCGAAAATAACGCTGTCGGTGGTGATTGAAATGTCACCGGCTATTGAATGCGCGTGGTACTCATCGAACCACGATTCACCCAGATTTGCCCGGATATCAAGCAGCAGATCGCGGCCCCGAAGCCCGCGACCGGACAACGCTATCTCACCGCTTAACCTGGACTCGAAGGTGTTGGCGACGGCATGGTTCAGGTTAAAATTCTCAAGGCTGCCGACCAGATTGTACGTGTCCGGATCAGGCGTGAAATCAAGATTGCCTTGCGCATTGATGCCGCACCCGTTGAGGATAACTCCGTAGAGTGTATCAAATACAAGACGGTTGTCGTAAAAATGAAATCCTGAGATCAGCGAGTCGAAGTATCGTTCCATAAAATCGCCGGCAACGGTAAGCATGCCCGAGACTCGGCTTGAATCGAGGTTCAGCCGGCCTGCGACCGAAAGCTGCCCTTGCACGTGCGCGTTAATAAGCGCGGAGACCTCGGCTATATTCAATCTGCTGTTCTCCAGCAGAATCTGGCCGCTCAGATCAGGACCCAGAACCAGGTGCCCGTCAAGGGCCATCTGAGATGAATCCGTGATGATGAAGACATCCTGAAAGAGCAGATCCCTGCCTGTAAGTGTCAGTTTACCGCCGGACGTCACGAGGTTGAATTTTTTTTCCGAGGAGGTATACCGGAGACCGTCGATGTCCACGGCATAAGTTCCGTCCTGCCCCTGAACGCGCGT
This sequence comes from Candidatus Zixiibacteriota bacterium, assembly GCA_020343475.1. Classification (GTDB taxonomy): domain Bacteria; phylum Zixibacteria; class MSB-5A5; order GN15; family PGXB01; genus JAFGAL01. The sequence continues at coordinate 1,485,807 of CP070796.1, read as the reverse complement.
CTTGAGAATAATGTTACTGAAAACCAGCGTGTCTTTGGGACGGATGAGCGCGAGGGTCAGGTTATTCAGCCCCAGATCATTAATCTGAAAATCGAGTGGGCTTCTTTCTATATCGGACGGATGTTCCGGTTTGGGAAAAAGCCAGTCGCCGTCAGCCGATTGCTTGAGTGAGAATGTTGCCGAGTCGATATATATGTTCGAAAAAATGAGATTACCATACCATAAGTCCTTGAAGGAATATTCCAGTGTGAGTTCCGGCACCGATGCCAGTATATATTTCTCTTCCCCGTCACTGTAAATGACGTTGGTGTTTTTCAGGATAAGGCGGGAAAACAGATCACCTTCAAGCGATTCAACATATACAACCAGCGGAAGTTTGTCTCCGATTATGTCGCGAAGCGCCCGATTGGCAAGATCCTCAATCAGACCGAACTGAAAGAGAGCAAGATAGAACGTCACCACAAACACCAGCGCGGAAATGACAAGGGACAGGATTATTCTATGAACGAGACGCATACTTCTTCTCAATCCGATCGATTATCTTTTCTGCCCGGGCGTGTTTATCGGCTCCGGCCAGCGGCATAATGTCGACGTTGACCTGACGAATCAGAAAAAGCGGCGCGCCGACATTGATACTTCCCATTACGTGAGAAACCAGCTGACGTTCCCGACCATCAACAATCAGCGCGGCAACCTCGGCCAGCTCGCGTTCGATTTGACTCAGGCCGGGGCGGCTGAGCACTTTACCGTATCCCTCCAGAACCATCCAGCGGAACATCTCCGGTGAGATAGAGAGAAATCGCGCCTTAAGCCGCTCGTAGTTTTTTCCGTAGATACGCCTGCAAAGCTCACCTCCGCGGCGAAACCAGTTTTCAGCCTCCTGAGCCGATATCCGCTCAATATCATCACCGTTGCCGCGATCCCCAAAAACCTCATTGAAAGCCAGTGCGGCCTCGATCATTCGCGGAAATCCAAGAAAAAGATAACTCTGAAGTACCGCCTCATATATGACGTCGTCCGCAATGCCGATTTTCTTCAGATGAGAAAGCACTGTCGTCGTCAGATCATTCGTGCCGACGGCTATCGCGGCGGAAAGCACCGCGATCAAGCGGATCTGCCGAAATTCATTCCCTGACTCCAGTGATTCCAAATACTCTCGTAATTCCTTCTGAGCAATCACAGGCCTTATTATAAGCGGATTAAGTACGAATTGGCAACCGCATTCTCGTCATTACTTAATTCGGTGCAATTCTCGTTCGAGCTGCTGAAGTTCTTCGCGAAGGCGAATCATGCGGCTTTCGAGGGAATCAATAACGGCCTCACGATTGGAAGGATACCGTTGCTGCGCCTGAAACACGGCAGGCGGATTTATGGTGGCAGTTCCCAGAGTGACTCTCAGGGTTTTGAACACGTCATTACGTACGATTTTCATATTGACGGTGGTTCCGGGAAGTGATTTGAGAACCTGGCGCATTAATTCGTTGGGGGTCATGATCGGCTGCGAATTGAAGCCTATGATAATATCCCCGACCTTGAGGCCTGAGAGATGGGCCGGCGATTTATCGACGATTTCGGCCACATAAACACCGGCCTGATCTAAAGCATTACTTCCATAACCTTCTGTATTTGCCGGTTTTATACCGAGATAGCCGGCCCGGCGATCACCATATTCCAGAACATCGGCGATTATCTCGGGAAGCTTGTAGGCCGGAATGGCCGCCCCGGTTTGAGATTCGGTGCTGCCTCCGATGCCGGAAATTACCACCCCCACCAATCGCCCGTCCATTCCGAATAATCCCCCGCCGACCGAACCGGAGGAAACCGGCGCGGTAAACTGCAATGTTCCGTTCTCACGGTACCCGACGCAGAATCCCAGCCCGGGTGCCGACAGACCGTAGGAATTGCCGATTGTGACAACCAGTTTACCTCGTAACAACTGCTCTTCGGAAATCACTGCCGGAGTACCGAATGCTTGTTCCGCTGCCAGCAATGCTAATCCGTTTCGGTAGTCGATTCCGATTAGCCTGGCCGGAAGTGGTTTGGCGTTGTACCACACAACCAGATGTGGAAAACCTGCAACCGCTCTGGCGGCGGTAATGATATGGCCGGCACTGTCGACAATTACACCTGTCGAGATGAGATATCGGGCCGGTTTCTGCCGGTAACCGGATTGACGGCCTGTCGTCGGAAGTCCCCCGGCCTCGATCGTAACAATGGATTGTATGGCCGAATCAACGACCGATCTTAAATAACTTTCCAAGCTGTCCAGGGACTGGCCGTGAGCCGGCTGAACCCGCCATAAAAATACCGCCAGGATTGTAAACAGGATCACGTTCCCGGCGGTCAATTTGAAGAACACCACCTTGCTCAATAAATCTGTTGCACCTCCTTAACCCCATCTGTCTGGGGGGCGATATATGTCCTTATAATCGGCTGGTGCCGATATGTGGTATTAAAACCCAAACCCAAACGGTCAAGCAAAGTCTTTCTATCAGGCGACCAGGGAGCAGTCCCACCGAAGGTGTTGGCACCGGCCAGCTGATTCATATAACCTCTAACTCGATTTGCACGGGCCACCTGCCGGTCAAACCTCCAATGTTTACTCTCGTGTTGAGACAACGTCCGTCCCGCATCGGGCGTAACGGTCATGTAACGGTTATCCAATTCATTCAACGGAGCATCCTGTTGTGCCACCATATATTCCTGGTCAGGGACAAGCAATTTTTCGATGCCGCCAGTCAAAACAAATGCCAGCATCAGGCAAAATGTGGCAAGAACCGGAGCCATCCGCCGCATCCCGATAACCGGCGCCTGTTTCGGCAGGAAGGCTTTGGTCCGAACCTCCCGGTACCGTTCATCGGTGATACGACTGAGTAGCCTGCTGTTGAAATCCGCCGAGATCTGGGCGGCGGGGATTTTTTTCAGCGCGCCATTTACCTCACGAAAGCCTGCCTCCATGCGACGACACTCGGGACAACTCTCCAGATGTTCAAAGATGGCCCGGTGTCGCGCTTCCGTCAACTCACTCTTAGAGTAAGCTGACAGGAAGGAGCGTACCTTTCGACAACGCATTATATTCCTCCATTCTTGGTTTCAACTTTTCTCGAAGCAATGCCCGCGCCCGGTTAACCCGTGATTTTACGGTTCCGAGCGGTATATTCATGACCTTGGCCACTTCCTCATAAGGCAACTCCTCAATATCCCTCAGGATAAACGCCGTCTTGTACTTCTCTGGCAGCGTGTCAACCGCCTTCTGCAGGATCTGCGGGAGGTTTGACGGCATGTCCATTTCCACCGCAATTTCCGCCTCATTGCCCTTCAGGTCAAATATGTCAAAGAACTTGAATCTTTTTCTCTTACGCAGCTCATTTCGAGCCAGATTCAGAGCGATGGTGTACAGCCAGGTCGAAAAGCAGTGTTTGAAGTCAAATGACGCACGATGCTGATAGACCCGAACGAAGGTTTCCTGAACGATGTCTTCGGCCTCTTCATTGCTCTGAATCATACGAGTTATGACGTTCATAAGCCGTTGCTTATACTTTTCAACCAGCTCGTTAAAGGCCACCATATCGCCGTTCTGAACACGTTCAAAAAGATTGTAGTCTGCCTGCTTTTCCGTTTCGCCTTTCAACCAGTTACCCTTTGCCTTTCAGCATTTACTACTGATACAGTCCGCCCAAATAAAAGTTCCATTATTTCTTCGGCTGTTTATCAGCTTAACTTTATAATATACAATCAATTAGGTCTTCTTACCGGAGACTGCCCGGATAGCCGCATAAATATAAGACAAGGCCGGCGAAAAACAAAACGGAAAGTGGTACCGCCAGCACTCGATAAACCATGCCCAGATCAGCCCTGAAATATTCGGCGGTCAAAACCAGACAGAAGTGTGTGGGAGACAACATCATACCGAAATATCCGGAAATATAGGCCAGAAAAATGTTGGGAAGGTTTATATCGGGCTGGTATAAATATCCCGCCAGAATCGGGTAGGAAAGCCCCACAAAGGCTGCCACCATTCCGGTCAGGAGTCCTGAGACAAAGCAGACCGCAATGATCATCACGCCGGCCGGCAGACCCACATCTGTGGTCAATTGGGGAATCGCGCCGACAGCGCCGGTTGCCTCCAGCATGGCCTGAAAGGAGATTATTCCATACAACAAAATAAATAACCGCACTGAAAATGCTTCTCGGGCCACGGACCTGATCTTTTCAAAAGAAGGCCTTTCCAGAATTATCAATAATAGCACCGCTGATGCAACTGCCCAGAGAAGCCTGATCGGGAGGGCGGCGTAAAGGATGATCGCCAGGAGTATCGGCCATACGGTGAGCAGTATCTTTGCGGCCGGTCTCAGAATATGCCCGCCATGCTGGTTTCGTTCTTTGATTTTTCTTATCAGGAAGATGATCCCGATTGGAATCATCAGGACTGTCATCGGCAACTGCAAAAGCGATACCTGGCCGACCGGAATGGCGGCGAGGGTGGCGCTGAGAATGATGCCGGGATATACGGGCCAGCAGAATTCCACCACATGCCGGGACCAATAATTGACAGCAGTCACGAACTCCGGTCGGTACCTGTTCTTCGGCAGGACCTCGGCAACCAGCGGCGCCGACAGAAGAGAACCACCCGGCATCGGCATCAGCCCCACCAGCGACGGAATAACCGCCGAGGCAGTTCTGGCACCTCCTGATAATTCGCGGCTGGCTGCGACCAGCCGGTTGAGATACCCGATCTCCCGCAATAGCCGACCGAGAAAGGTAATCAGTACAATAATCAGATAAAGGGCAATAAATCGCTCGGATAAGAGCGCTTCTCGGTATGCGTTAAAGATCTTTGCAACTCCAAGCTGAAAAAACAGGGCGATCATCAACCCGGCGAAAAACAGCGTGTAGCCAACAAAAACCCTCCTGCGGATCGCGACCACAATGCCGATGAAGACAACAGTTAGTTTCAGGATGTCATACATGGGCGCTCAATATATACCACTTTTAAAATTCCTGTCAACCGCAACCGCCGAATTGTTGTGAAATCGCGATACAATGCATATATTACAAATCACTCATGAAAGTCAACTGCTCCATCAATGGAAAAGTGGTTCCCAGAGGTGCCGCGAAGATCTCGATTTTTGACAACTCTCTATTTTATGCGGACGGGCTGTTTGAAACCATGCTGGCGCTTGGTGACCGGGTGGTGTTTCTCGAAGACCATCTGGACCGTTTGGAAAAGGGTGCTGACCTGATCAACCTCAGACTTCCCGCAAGCCGATCAAGAATCGCGGCCTGGATCAGAAAAACCACCAGCCTCAACCGAGCCCGGGTGAAAAAAATTCGTCTGACTGTCACGGCCGGAGATTCGGCCTTCTGGGCCGGAAGAAAAACAGCTCCCCGGGTCACGGTGATTGTGACCGACCATCATCTGCCTTCAAAACCATTTCGGCTGATGGTGGCACCATTTCGGGTTGATCAGGATTCTCCTTTCCGCAATGTTAAAACCCTGTCCTTTGTAATTGAAATGACTTCACGCAAAGAGGCCTATATGCTCCGCTTCGATGATGCCATAATGCTGAACCGGGCCGGCTACGTTGCAGAGACAACCTCGGCCAATGTCTTTTGGGTCAAAGACCACCGGCTGTTCACCTCTCCCCTTACGTCGGGCTGCCTGGAGGGAATAACCCGCAAACACATTCTTGGAGTGGCCGCAGCCGAAGGGATTCCAGCTTTTGAACGAAATATCAGGCTGTCCAATCTCCTGCGGGCCGATGAAATTTTCATTACATCATCAATAAAACTGATCATTCCGGTAAAATCAATCAAGGCTGACCGGGCTATCAATTTTACGACCGGTCCCAT
>CP070796.1:1473233-1479854 GCA_020343475.1 Candidatus Zixiibacteriota bacterium | reverse complement strand
TATTACCGGGCAATACATTCGCCCACATCAAACGAAAGGACATATGATGAGCGCTAATGATGCTTATGCTGAGCTGATCAAACGAACCAGAGAAGTCAATCTTATTGCCAGATGTGCCGCCGTCCTGCACTGGGACCAGGAGACCAACATGCCCAAGGGCGGGGGGCAGTATCGCGGCGAGCAGATGGCATACCTCTCCGGACTCGCGCACAAGAAGTCGACCGATCCCGAAATTGGCGAACTCCTATCTCAGACAGAGAATTCCGACCTGGTCAAGGATGAATTCTCCGACGAAGCTGTCAATATCCGCGAGATTCGGCGCGATTACGACAAATCGGTAAAAGTCCCGCAGAAACTGGTTGAAGAAATCGCCCGCACCCGTACTATTTCTCAACAGGTCTGGGTCGAGGCCCGCCAGAAATCCGACTTTTCTCTGTTCCTGCCCAACCTTGAGAAAATCATCAAACTGGATCGCGAATTGGCGGATCATCTCGGATACGAAAAAGAGGCGTATGACGCCCTCCTGGACAACTATGAGCCGGGTATGACATGTGAATTGGTCTCGAAAACCTTCGCCGACCTGCGTGATGAGCTGGTCAAACTGGTAGCGGCAATCACCGCGTCCGGCAAAAAGCCGAATATGGCGATTGTCGAGCAGGACTTTGACGTCCACCGGCAGAAAATATTCGGACAGGAAGCCGCCGCCGCAATCGGCTACAATTTTCATGACGGCCGCCTCGATATTTCGACGCATCCTTTCACAGCAGGGCTTGGCCCGCATGACACGCGAATCACGACCCGTTATAATCCTAAACATCTGGGCCAGGCATTCTTTGGCACCATGCATGAAGGCGGCCACGCCATTTACGATCAGAATCTCGACTCGAAACACTTTGGCACCCCTCGCGGCGAATTTGTGTCGCTGGGCATCCACGAATCACAGTCATTGATGTGGGAGAACATGGTCGGGCGCTCCAGACCGTTCTGGAGGCATTTCTTTCCCCGCGCCCGGCAGGTATTCCCGGAAGCGCTGGCTGGCGTGGCGTTCGACGATTTCTTCTTCGCCATCAATAACGTCCGCCCGTCGTTCATCCGGGTTGAGGCCGATGAGGTAACCTACAACCTGCATATCATGCTCCGCTTCGAAATAGAGCTTGCTTTTCTCAGAGGAGAACTCGCCCCGAAAGACATCCCCGGCGCCTGGAACGATAAATTCAAAGACTACCTCGGGATTACTCCGCCCGATGACGCGCAGGGCTGCTTGCAGGATATGCACTGGTCGTCCGCCGTGATCGGATACTTCCCAACCTATGCGCTGGGTAACCTCTACGGCGCGCAGTTCTTCGCCAAAGCCCGTGAAGACATGCCCGATCTCGACGAGCAGTTCGCCGCCGGCGACTTCTCCGAATTGAAAAACTGGCTGGTGAAAAATATTCACCTGCACGGCAAACGCTACCGCGCCGAAAAATTGGTGGAGGTTGTCACCGGCAGGAGGCTCAGTCACCAGCCCGCTGTAAACTATTTGAAAACAAAATACGGCGAGCTGTACGGCTTGTAACCGGGCAGCCGAGCATCACGTTGATATCGGAACCCTCCCGCCGGGAGGGTTTTTTAATGGGCAGTCACGTTCTGACGAAGAGGACTTTATTTCGTCTCCCCCGACTTCGGCCTGCCCGGCATTACCGCGGTCGAATCTGTTGCACCGAGATTCCTGCGCACTGATTGGATTTTTTTAAATAAGGAATCTGTCTGTCCGGCCGGTAGGTATTTTCTGAAATTCTCCAGTGCCTTTATGGTGTCACCGCGTTGCAGCTCGGACATTCCAAGATAATACCATGCATCGCCTGTACTGTCGAAATGTACTGACATATTCAGGTACGACACCGCTGAATCATACTGCCGATTTTTATGGAAGAGTTTTCCAATCGCTTTATTTGATAGGGCATTATTTCGATCGTACCGAAGACTGCGCCGCCAGTACCAAACCGCCTTCTCGTGTTCCCCTATTCGCTCATGGACCAGGCCGAGGTAATAGCTGTTTTCCGCATTGTACGGATTCAATCCATCGGCAATAGAGAAATAATCAAGGGCTCTCCGATACTGCCCGGTTTCAAGATACACACGGCCGAGGCCGACATAAGGCATGTAAATAGCCGGATTTTCCTTAAGTACCATCAAATACAGTTGCTCCGCCTGCATGTACTTCTTTTGTTCCAGCATCATTGTCCCGCGCATGAAGTTCTGTTTTTCAGGAAATTGACGATGGAAAATCGCCTGCAGCTGCTGTGCTTCGACCTTGTTTCCCCGCCTGATGTTGTATAAAATAAGAAATTCCAGTCCGGTCCGCCCGTGTTTTGAATCGAGCAGCACCAGCGACCGCGCATAAGAATACAGCGCATCACCGGAGTTATGCAGACTTAACCACGGAATAAAGACCGCCAGACAAAGCAGTATGGTCAATATGCTGGCGGGCTGGAAATAGCGATTGCGACCGTAATAAGTCACCCAATAATATGCCCCGGCCAACTGTGTCCCGATAAGAGCAATTGCCATAATATCCCAGTCACGAGCCATGCCCAGTTGCGGCTCGATTATAAAGGCAGCAAGCATTCCATAAATGACCACCGACGTCAAAAAAATTCCGGCCGGTGGTTCCACCTTCTGCCGTTGTGGAACAGCCCACCTGCAAAACCAGACCGCAAGAGTGATGGGTATCATTAAAAGCAAAAGATTGACATAATCAATAAGGTGGTTCATTGAGAGCAGATAGTAATTGTCGGTGGTGAAACGGCCGCCGAATGGCGGCAGAAATGCCTGTCGCCAGTAGAGCGGGCCAGTCGTTAGAGCCAGTACGTACAAACATAAAAAACCTGCCAGAAGGACGAGTGAAACCACCCGGCGATTGTGGCAGAGCTTCTCCCGGTACCTGAGAGGGGCATAGGTGAGAAAAAGGTACAGCAACAATCCCGGGGTAAAGATTAAACTCAATCGGTGAAGAAAAAGGGCAACTGCAAAGGCAACAACCGGTACAACCGATTTCCTGGAATTCTTCAAAGCCGATAATCCCGAGAGCAGAAAGATAGAAATGGCAGCTAACGTTAGAGAGTATAACTCAACATACCCAAAAAACAGGATCGCAGACGACACCAAGAGGTTAAGAAGAATAAAGGCGTGATACGAAAAGCGATCTTCCGTTATTTGCCGGCCATAGTGTACTATCGATGAAACATAGATCATCCCTGATATGATCGACAGGTATCGAAAAGATTGAATAACATGTCCTTCATCCGTTCCTCCCAGCAATTGCGCGGCCAGTTGATGTATAAGCATTTCGCCATAGGCGCGGGACTTCAGACCGAGGTTCGGCGATGACAGCCAGGAAATCACCTGATACCCGTCGCCAAGAAAATATGTTTTTGCAGAGAACACAACAAAGCAGGCTGTTGAGCCTGCCAGAATGACTAAAATGTGCAGGTAGTGCGACCGGGCCCGATACCCGGCCGTTTCTGTCATGGCGGGGAAGAATACGGCGCGTCTTTTTGAATGCAAAACAATCAGGAGCGCCGTCAGTAACAACACCGGATAAATCAGCACCATGCCATCGATAAATCCCGCATGATTAACGCCCCATAATCGCGATTCCGGAAAGAATGAGGAAATGAATCGGCAAATCAGCAGGACAACCAGTATGCCGCCGGTCAATCGGAGAAGCGGGCTGCGGGTTTCATTTTTCTTTTTCTTCATAACCCTGAAAAATTATCGCCGGGATCTTACCTGACAAACAATGCCGGCAATGATAAATTGGCAAGCATTTTTATGCGGTATCGCGGCTGGCGGATATAATGCATTTTTCTGCGGAATGATGGAATCGTCTTTTGCGGGAATTCCGCCCGGCACTCCCGGGACTATCCAAATAAAGGGGGCCGGATAACCCGGCCCCTGATAATTGAAAAATACCGTTTCTTACTTCAGCAAAATCATTTTTCGGGTTGCGACCGATTCACAGGCCTTGATGCGATAGAAATAAATGCCGCTGGCGGAATTGCTGCCGTCCCACAGCACGGTGTGATTCCCGGCCTTGAGCCGCCCCTCAACAAGCGTTGATATTTTTTGCCCGACAAGGTTATACACTTCGAGCCTGACGTCCGAATCGTACGGCAGGATGAAGCCAATTTCGGTAATCGGGTTAAATGGATTAGGGCGGTTCTGATCAAGAATCAGCGAAACCGGCACCAAATCAGTCACCATGTCACCTGCTATTTCGAGATAAACCGGCTCGGACGCGGCATCTCCCGCAAGTACAGAGACTATCTCAACCTTGCCATCTGCTTCAAGAATGGTGTTTTCACCCGCCGCCAAGCTGTGCATACCTTCAAGGTCAAACATGCCCAGCCTGATCTCATCACCCTCCTGATAATAATGCAGCTGGAATGCATCGGTCCTGTTCACAAGTTTCACCGGCGATCCATCGAGCGACCGCAGCGTCATCTCGATTCCGTCAATGGCGCGGGATGTGTTTACCTTGATGGCGGTTTTTCCCTCGGTGATTACACTGCTGACTGTCCCGGAATACCCGCCGTAATCCGCAAGAAGGCGCCGGGGCGGAATACTGTCGGCGACACAACCGCACTGAAGCCTGTCACCGGACTGGTAAACAAAATCGATAAAGGCCAGAAGGTCGAGCAGGTTGACGAAACAGTCGGCGGTCACATCACCGGCCTCGAAAGGCCAGGGGTCAGCACCATCCGAATAGAGATTTTGTATCAGCGCAAGAATATCAAGCAAGTTCCGGTTGCAGTCAAAGTTGATACTAATCTCGCCGGGGCGATATTTCTGAATCGAAATGGCACCGAACGAGGTGATCGGTACAAAGCCGACCGGCGGCTGGGATATATCGCCGAACAAGAGCTCATTGCCTTCAACGCCCATAAGGGCGGTGTCGAAGTGCACGACGAATGTCTCTTCGGTAAAGGTGGAATCGTACAAACAGGCGCCAAATTCATCGCGAATCTCTCCCTTAAAATTGAGAAACGCTATCGGCCCGTTCCAGTCATCCGTAAGCGCTTCGGCTTCAACCGCAAGCATACCGAGCAGGACAATCTGTGTGTCGGGGTAGATATAGGCCCCCGTAACATCCCAATTTTCTACGCCGGTCCCTTCAAATGATACCGACTCGAGAATCAACCTGTCATCATCCCATTTGAGCGGTATGGTCATGCCCGCGGTCGGTGTCGCGCAATTGAACATCACCGGGACCCGCGCTTCAAGACAGGAATTCATCGACGGGATATAAAGTTCATCATCGTAAGTGGGCGTGTATTCGGTAGTGAATGACCAGATATAACTCTCAGCCAGCGGCATTCCGAGAGCTGACGCCACCCCGGTGGTCAATTCCACCGTCACCACTTCATTCTCATCGAAATCCGACAGCGGCTGAAAAGAGGCGGTTCTGGTCGGATTGTCATAAGTAATCATTCCGTTTTTAGTGCCGGACGAACTGCCGCTAACCAGAAAAGTGGAGGCGTTGATAGTTGTCTCATCCATATCGACGTCGAACGTGGCCGTAATAATCGTCGAAACCGGCACATCGACCTCGTTGGCTTCCGGTGACGTTGATACAACCGTCGGATTCGGCAATTCAAAAGTCCAGCAGTACGGTCCGCTAAAGGTCACCGGTTCATAACGGGACATAAACAGCCAGTCCCAGTCAGGATCAGCGTCATTGGTGCATGAATCTATGCACAGGGTACCCAACTCATCCACCCGCAGATGCAGCCTGATACCGCGCATATCGGGAAGACTGCCGGGTAATCCGAAATAACCCATGAGCGTGAAATTGATCGAGTCCGGCAGGGCGCCGTCCCAGCCGTTTTCTATTCCGAGAACATTGAAGTTGAAATAAAATGAGAAACTGTCCGTAACTTCAACCCCCATCGGCTTATTGAACGATCCGTAATCGAGATGAATTATGTCACTGATGCTTTGATCCGGACTGTACAATTTAAAAGAATAGCTGCCGCAAACCATTTCAGATGGATCGGTGTGGTCCATCCAGAGGTCTATTGTGAAATCGGTTCCACCGCCGATAACACCTCCGACGGCGTCCGGGGATTCTGCTCTGACTATAACGTCGCCGTATGTGATTCCGGGGATAGCAAAGAGCAGAAATGCCATTATTGTCAAAATCGTTTTCGGTCTCACTTCATCCTCCCATAATATTCTATGGTTATTATTGAGGGACTGCGTTATACGCCTGGAATCATTTCTGCAGACATACGGGATCGGGCCCTTCCATGAATTTGTATTCGATCAGAATGATGATGTCTACGACATTAATTTTGCCGTCGCTGTTGACATCGCCTGCCTCAAACGGATCGGGCAGCGGCCCTCCCTTGAAAATGTTCTCGATCAAATACCCGATATCGAGAACATTAACGACGTCATCGACATAGACATCACCGCACAGAAAGGCCTTTTCGCCGGACACCGCGACATCCGGATCATTCTGTGCCTGGGAAGCAGTAACCAGTGGTGGAGATTCGGCGAATACATTCGCCAGCCAGAAAATCATGGCCACTGAGGCCGCGATTGTCATTGATTTTTTCATGGTCTCCTCCGGTT
>CP070796.1:1467095-1473133 GCA_020343475.1 Candidatus Zixiibacteriota bacterium | reverse complement strand
GGCATTACCCGGGTACCTCTCATCTTGGACAACGAGCATTAAAAGAAAATCGCGGCTACCTGTCTGCGTCGGGTTTGGAATATCAAGTGCCCGGCAGGCTCGAGAGGTGTCCCGCACGGCTGACGGAGTAATTGTCGGCAGTGCCATTATTGACAGGATATCCGGGGCATCAACCAAAATCCAGATAATAAAGGAAACGGGACATTTTATAAAACAATTGAGAGAAGGTCTGGATCATGAGTGAAGTACGAGGGATCAGGGGAGCCATTCGCGTTAATGAAAATACGCGGGGCAGTATGCTTTCGGCCACGACCGAGCTCCTCAGAAAAATGCTTCTGGAGAACAAAATCAGTCCCGATGATATCGCCAGCATCTTTTTTACGGCGACCGATGATCTGAATGCGGAGTACCCTGCCTATGCCGCCCGGGAGATGGGACTCAGCTCGGTTCCGCTGTTATGTGCCCGGGAAATGAATGTCCCGGGGAGTATGAAAAGGCTGATTCGAATTTTAATACATGTCAATACGAACAGATCAAAGGATGAGATCAAACATCAATATCTGGGCGAAACCAGTCGCCTAAGGCCGGATATTTCAACGGGAGGCAATAATGATGATTGTCATAATGAAAACTGACTCAACCATCAAAGAGACCAGTAATGTCATAAGAAAGATAGAATCGCTGGGATTCCAGCCGCATCTGTCAAAAGGCGAAAAGAAGACAATTATTGGCCTGGTCGGAAACGGCAAGAAAGTCGATCCGGAGACATTTCTGGTTATGCCGGGTGTGGAAAACGTGGTTCCAATTTTGCACCCTTTTAAGCTTGCCGGAAGAGAATTCAAAGCGGAATCGTCCGTGATATCAGTTAACGGAACCAGCATCGGGGCCCGCGAAGTAGTCGTAATGGCGGGGCCCTGTTCTGTCGAAAACCGGGATCAAATTCATCAGGCCGCCGAAGCAGTCGCAAAGGCAGGCGCCAGAATTTTAAGAGGTGGCGCTTTTAAACCGAGAACCTCGCCATACAGTTTTCAGGGTCTCGGCGAGCAAGGACTGAAATTTCTGCGGCAGGCTGCCGACGCCAGCGGACTGGCCGTTGTAACCGAAGTTATGTCGCCGCAGCTGGTTGAGCTGGTAGGCGAATATTCCGATATCCTCCAGATCGGCGCCAGGAATATGCAGAATTACACCCTGCTGGAGGCGGTTGGCAAAACCTCGAAACCGGTATTACTGAAGCGGGGCTTGATGTCGACAATTGAAGAATTGCTGATGTCGGCCGAGTACATCCTCTCCAACGGAAATCCCAATGTCATTCTCTGTGAGCGAGGGATCAGGAGTTTCGAAAAATACACACGCAATACGCTTGATATTGCGGCGGTACCTATCGTAAAAAAATTGAGTCACTTACCGATCATTGTGGATCCGAGTCATGCCACCGGCAAAAGAGATCTAATTAATGCAATGTCAAGATGTGCAATTGCGGCCGGGGCTGATGGTTTGATCATCGAAGTCCATCCGAAACCGGAAGAAGCTCTGTCCGACGGTGCCCAGAGTCTTTTGCCCGGGGATTTTGAGATGTTAATGGTTGATATCGGAAAAGTGGCCGAGGCGGTTGGACGACGGATATGTTAAGAAGCGGCAAATATAAAGTGTTTATCATCGGGCTGGGACAGATTGGCGGGTCATTGGGTTATGATCTGGTCACCGGCAGTTTTGCAACTGATGTCATCGGCTACGATAATGTCATTTCCGTCTGCAATTATGCCCGGCGGAACAAAGCCGTGAACAGGACGGTAAGAACTGTTGCAAAAGGCATAAGGCAGGCCGACATTATCTTCCTATCGACGCCAATACGAGAAACCGGGAAAATACTGCCGTCAGTCTGCAAGATTGCCGGCAAGGGACAGATCATACTCGATGTAACCGGTGTCAAAACGGGAGTTTTCAAGACATTGAAAACGCTTGACTTTCCTGCGAATTATCTCAGTTGCCATCCTGTGGCCGGGACTGAAAGGACCGGTATCGAGGGTGCCCGGAAGGGATTATTCAAGGCTGCAAGGTTCATAATTATTCCGTTGCGTGACAAAGACGTTGCCGCTGTCAGACCGGTCGCTTTTCTTGCAAAATCAATAGGCTCCTGGCCAATAATAATGAAACCTGGAGAGCATGATCGGCTGATTGCCCTGACAAGCAATCTTCCCCATGCCCTGGCGTTGTGCCTTACAAAACTCGCTAACGAGCAAGCACGGTTAAATCCGAATATTCGGCATATGATAGGAGGTAGCTTTAAAAGCGCCAGCAGAGTGGCGTTTTCGTCATCGGAGCTGATCCTTGATATGTTTTTAACCAATAGTGAAAATGTCTCATCGGCAATTGAAAGGTTTTTATCGGAATTGAAAAGCATGCAGCAGTTCATCAAGGGTCGCAATGAGAAAAAACTTATCGAACTTATAGAACTGGCAAAGGCCACTGAGGGTGTCGGGCATAATGAATAGAAAGATTCAACCGGCGGCAAAATTATCAGGTACGATTGAGGTTCCCGGAGACAAGTCGATATCACACAGAGCATTGATTCTGGGTTCTCTGTGCGAGGGGGACGTGCCGATAAGCAACTTATCCTCAGCGGCCGATTGTGCCGCCACCGTTTCCTGCCTTCGGAATCTGGGCATTAATATTACAGCTACAAAAGATATGACAATAGTCCGAGGGAAAGGGCTGCATGGTTTCAAAGAATCGTCTGATATCCTCGATGCGCAAAACTCCGGCACCACCATGCGATTGCTGACAGGGCTTGCGGCCGGACAGCCGTTTTATTCGGTATTGACGGGGGATAATTCCCTGAGAAGGCGTCCGATGAAAAGAGTTATTGCGCCATTACGGCAAATGGGTGCACACATTCTTGCCCGAAACAACAATAATGACCCTCCAATAACTGTTCTTGGCGGCAACTTGTGTTCAATATATTATTCCATGCCGGTTGCCAGTGCGCAGGTCAAATCAGCCGTTCTGATCGCAGCTCTGTACTGTGCCGATTCCACCACGGTATTTGAAGAATTCCCGACCCGGGATCATACCGAACGCATGTTAGATTATTTCGGAGCTGATATAACATTATCGCAGAATGAAATCACGGTTGCGGGAAGCGACTTAAAACCGCGCGAAATTTTTGTCCCGGGTGATATTTCGTCGGCAGTCTATTTTGTTGCCGCCGGTATTCTCCTGCCGGATTCCCGAATTGAAATAAAGAATGTGGGACTCAATGAAACGCGAACAGGAGCCCTTGACGTGCTGATGGAAATGGGAGCAAACGTCGAAATTGCGAAAACAGGAATCAGAAACGGAGAACCGGTCGGCGATATCATTGCCGGTTATTCACGACTCAGGGCGGTTCAGATCGGGCTTGAGAGAATTCCGTCACTTGTGGATGAAATCCCGATACTGGCCCTTGTTGCAACGCAGGCGGAAGGGACTACTGTCATCTCCGGAGCCGGGGAGCTGCGTTTTAAGGAATCCGATCGTCTGGCGGGCATTGCTTCGCAGCTCAGGTTGATGGGGGCGTCAATAAGAGAAAGTCCGGACGGGCTTGAAATAGACGGCAAATTTCCGCTATCAGGCGCTGCCGTAGAGTCATTCGCGGACCACCGGCTGGCGATGACCCTGTCGATAGCCGGTTTGATTGCCGACGGTGAAACAGTCGTAAGAAATGCCGAATCGGTCACGATTTCCTTTCCTGAATTTTATGATATGCTGAAGCTAATCGGGGGTATTTGTGAAAACCAGTAAACGCCAGAAGATTTTCGGCATTCTCGGGAATAACCTGGATCACTCCCTATCACCGGAGATTCATAATCACCTGTTAAGAATGTATGCCCTTGACGGCATTTACACCAGGTTTGATGTTAAGAAACCGGGTCTGGCCAAGGCGATATCAGGCATACGAACGCTGGGTATCGACGGCCTGAATGTGACCTTTCCGTTCAAGGAGTCGGTCATCAAATATATAGACAGAATTGACAGATCAGCACTGGAAACCGGTGCCGTAAATACCATTAAAAATGTAAAAGGTGTTTTGATCGGCTTTAATACAGATCCCTATGGAATAAAAATGGTACTCTCAGATCAGCTGAAGATGCAGATCAGGAACAAAAAAATCTGTCTTGTGGGAGCTGGAGGTGCCGCCAGAGCCTGCGTGAGTGTGCTTTTGAAAAACAGGCCGGCTTCGATACTGGTTCTTAACAGAAGTACAAGAAAGGCCGGGAAAATGATTCGGTCTTTCAATGCTGCGATCGGCAAAACCGAAATTGCCGTAAAGAGCCTGCATCGTATTCCCGGTCTGGGTCAGTCGGTCACGTTTGACCTTATTATAAATGCCACCTCGGCCGGTGCCGTTCTGACGGGCAAGATCATGCATTCCATGGAACGGGCCGGTGTCCTGGAAAGCACCGGATTCTTTGATTTGAATTACGGTAACAGAGCTTTCTCGAAAACGCTGCCGAAAGGCATTGCCCGATATGAAGACGGTCTCTTCATGCTGGTTGCCCAGGCGGTGAGGAGCTTTCAAATATGGCATGGGAGGAAAGCGAATATCAGCGAAATCTATAAAATCATGAAAAGATAACAATGAGGTATTTAAGTTATGTTGAGATTTCTGACCGCCGGTGAATCACATGGCATGGCCCTAACAGGCATCATTGAAGGACTTCCCGCGGGATTGAAATTGGATGTGAAAGCCATTAATGAGTTTCTTCAGAGACGGCAACGCTGCTACGGTCGCGGGGTCCGGATGAAGAAGATCGAGAATGACAGCGTTACCATCATTGGTGGCGTTCGCAGGGGAGTAACAATTGGAAGTCCCCTGGCGCTGCAGATTGAAAACAGAGACTGGGCAAATTGCAAAGACAAGAAAAGCAGCGTGAAAAATGTTCCGCGTCCCGGTCATGCCGATCTGGCCGGGGTAATGAAATACGGCTTCAATGACATCCAGAACGTCATCGAGCGTTCCAGCGCCAGAGAAACGGCCATGAGAACAGCGATTGGCGCGGTCGCCAGAATATTTCTTGCCGAATTCGGCGTTGACATTATCGGTCATACCGTATCAATCGGGGATGTAAAATTCTCCGGCAACAGCCAATCGCCGTCAGAGATAAAGGAGCTATCCATGCGGTCGATGGTTTATTGTGCCGATCCCCAAAAATCAAGACAGATGTGTGAAGAAATAGACGCCGCCAGGGAAAGAGGGGAAACGCTGGGGGGGACCTTTGAGGTCATTGCGGTTAATGTCCCCCCGGGACTGGGCAGTTATGTTCACTGGGATCGAAAAATAGACGGTCGCCTGTCTCAGGCAATACTGAGTATCCCCAGTGTCAAGGCCATCGAGATCGGTGAGGGATTTTCCAATGCGTCTCGCAAGGGTTCTCAGGCTCACGACCATATTACAAGCAGTGGTCGCGGGATACGCCGGACTAGTAACCGTGCCGGCGGTATTGAAGGCGGTGTTACCAACGGCGAATTATTAACGGTCAGAGGTTATGCCAAGCCGATTTCCAGTCTGAAAAATCCCCTGCCTTCGGTGAATATCAAAACCGGACAGGCGACGAATGCACCGTATGTTCGATCCGATGTCTGTGTTGTGCCAGCGATCTGCGTTATTGCCGAAGCTATGTTGGCCTGGGTTCTTGCCGAAGCGTTTGTTGAAAAATTCGGTGGCGATTCCATACATGAGACAAAAACCAATTACCGCAACTTCACGAGGCAATTGGAATCTGAACGTGGTAATCTGACACCCCCCGGTGCCTATTTATAACATGAGTAAGAATATCGTCATAACCGGATTCATGGGAACCGGCAAGACCACCGTCGGCAAAGAAGTAGCCCGGGTCATGAACAGGGCGTTTTTTGACACCGACCAGATTCTTCAGGATCGGGCACGAATGAGCGTAACTGAGATTTTTGAAAAGCTCGGTGAAGAATACTTCAGAAAACTGGAGAACCGGATCATAACAGAACTCCATAAGAAGACTGACGCTGTTATTGCCACCGGG
>CP070796.1:1463679-1466995 GCA_020343475.1 Candidatus Zixiibacteriota bacterium | reverse complement strand
AATGGGAACCGGCGGGACTGCCGAGATTCGGGTCCAGGAGGCAAAAAACGCCGCCCTTATGATGGGCTCCGATCTGCTTGAGACCTTCGATTGGGGGGATTGCCGGCTGTTTGATACGTATGACAGGCGCGTTGAACTGGCGACATTGATCCGAAAGCACCGGCCGGAGATTATTCTGGCGCCGTACCCGGGTACCGGCCACGGGAAACGCCAATCGCATGCCGATCATGCTGCCGCGGGACAGATTGCGATCAATGCCGCGAATTATGCCACGCTGAAGAAAATGCCGATCGAAGGGGAAACACATCGGGTCAGGCGGATTTTTCACTATTTTCTGCCGCCCGGGATGACACCGAATTTTGTCATTGATATTTCAGAGCATTTCGACCGCTGGATTGAAGCGCTTAAGTGTCACAAATCCCAGTTTCTCAATCCGGAGAAATCCAGGGATTATATATGGTCGCTGGAATCAATGGCCCGCTCATTCGGACAGCAGGCGGGCTGCCGCTACGGGCAGGGATTTTATAATGTCGAACCGATAAAGATTGTCGACCTTTTCGATTTGGTTAAATGAGTCGGCATACCCCGCCGGGCGGCATGCAAGCAGCCGACACGCCTTACCAGACGCCGGGGTAATGCCTTATCGGGTGTCCGGGCTTGCGTTTGACAGGATGGTTTCACCCCGCCGCCACAATCAGGATGCCGATTAAGTGGCCGGGGGACTTCACATAAGGGGTTTGTCGGATTGGCAGTCGTTTGCGGCAGAAAATGATTGTATATCCGGCGCCGGTATTATGTTCTTCCGATCAACACGTAAAACGGTCAAAGACAAAATAGAGCTGAAAAGGACGCAGTATGTTTGTAGCAGTATCAGATTTTCTTAAAACATGGAAGAGCCATTCGGACCGAATGCAGAAGCTTTTTGACAGCCTGACGGATCAGTCACTGGCTCAGGAGGTTGTGGCGGGTCACCGGACTCTGGGTCGGCTCGGCTGGCACATTATTACCACGATTCCGGAGATGAGCGGGCGGGTCGGGCTGAAGCTTGAGGGGCCGGCCGAGAACACACCGTTGCCCAAAACCGCAGGGGAGATTGCCGAAGGATATCGCGCAGTCGCGGGGTCTCTGGCACGACAAATTGAAAATAGCTGGAGCGATGAAGCCCTTATGATCGAAGATGATATGTACGGCGAACAGTGGAAGAGAGGCCTGACGTTAAGAATACTCCTCAACCATGAAATACACCATGCCGGGCAGATGACGATTCTCATGCGTCAGGCGGGCCTTAAAGTCCCGGGTCTTTACGGGCCGTCGCAGGAGGAATGGGCTCAGTATGGGATGGAAGCTCCGGAGATTTGAGAATGGCTCCTGGGTTGATTTTCCCGGAAATAGTATTTTTGTCGAAAAAAACGCGCCAAACGGCGTTTTTTTCGTTTATTTTTTTAATGAAAAGACGAAATTAGGAGTGTTAAATTTTATTTTCGCAGGCTGAAAGCTGGTCGCCTTTTTTCCTGCACGAGTTAAGGCTTGGTTCGTTTATTTTGTTGCAGTAGTCATCAAATGCATATGTAAGGAGGTTGTCGTGCGGTGCGCATTTTGTGGTGTAACGTTCACGGGTAACCCGATCAATCAGGGCGGCGAGGTCTATTGCTCTATTGAGTGTGCAGATATGGCCGCGGAACTTATGGGCGAAGAAGGTGGGTATTACGAAGAAGGTGCCCTGGATTATGAACCTCTTGAAGATGAGTAAATAGGCTGTTCCAGGCAGGCATGATTTTAATTCCCGGCCTCGTTGGCACGGGAATTTTTTTATTCATTACGGGAGATCTTGACGATTTCGTATCGCAGAGTCCCGGCGGGGACCTTGATCTCGACTTTGTCCCCGACCGACTTGCCGAGCAGTCCTGCCCCTACCGGTGATTTTATGGAGATTTTATTGTTATCGACGTCGACTTCCTCCGGCGGAACCAATTGGTATTCAATCTGGTCGTCGCGATTCATGTCTTTTATCAGCACCCTGGCGAACAGATAAGCCTTGTCGGATGGTATCTTATCCGTGTCAATTGAACGAACGCGGCTTAGTTTATCCTCCAGTTCGGCAATTTTGCGTTCAATGTGAGTCTGGGTCTCTTTGGCAGCGTGATATTCGGCATTTTCGGCAAGATCGCCCAGTTCTCTCGCACGCTTTATTTCTTTTATAATCTGCGGCCGGTCGACGGTCTTCAATCTCTTAAGTTCCCCTTCAAGTTTGAGCCGGCCCTTCTTTGAAAGGTAGATAGGATCGCTTTTCATCACGTTATTATAACAAAATCGGCAGTATTTGAAAGGACATTTTTCGCTGTATCGATCTAATCAGAAGCCCTTCTGATATGACATCTCAGTTCCTGTGACGACTGCAGGTCAGCTACACTGACAGTCCTGAAAAGATTTCCGTATAGCAGAGAAGATTTTTTCTCTTCAAGCTCGGCCGTTCCTCATTGAATCGTAATAACCTTTTGTAAAACAATATGATATAGCGTTAAGGCGGCTTGGCACCGACTTTGCCATGGCATCGGACAGAGAATTGGGAAACAAAAACCATGGAAGGTAATTGTGAGCAAGAAACTATTACTGCTTGCGTTTATTTTACTCCTGATAGCCGTCAGCTGGTTCCGGCCTGCCTTTTGTGGCAAGACGGTGCGGGACAGTCTGCCGAGGCAATATTCGCAAAAAGAGAATCTCAATCAGAATATTACGAATCCGGACCAGACCTACATCAGTCCCGACATATTTGGAGAAACTCCCCCAATGGCTGCCCCGGGAACAAGCAATGACAGTATCTCGCCGGCCCCCGGGGAATCTGCCCGGAAGGCGACGGCGCTGGAGCCATTCGGCTATGGCCTTTTCCGGGCGCCGTCGGAACTGACCCCGCCGTCGGAAGTAGCCGACGCTTCCGAATACCTTCTTGGCCCGGGCGACAACATCATCATATATCTCTGGGGCAAAGTGGAAAGGGAATACGACCTGATGGTTGACCGCCACGGCAAGGTGTTCATCCCAAAAATAGGTGAAACCACGGTCTGGGGACTTTCGGTGGCGGAGTTTACGGTCAGGATTAAAGAGAAACTGTCACAGGTATATTCCGGTTTCAAAATGTCGGTTTCTCTGGGAAAGATTCGATCCATTCGGGTGTATTTGACCGGAGAAATAAAACGTCCCGGCGCCTATACGGTCAGTTCGCTGACGACCCTTTTTAATGCCTTGTATCTGGCAGGCGGTCCGAATATACGGGGATCAATGCGGGATATCAGACTGATTCGGAATAACAGGATTGAAA
>CP070796.1:1456563-1463579 GCA_020343475.1 Candidatus Zixiibacteriota bacterium | reverse complement strand
ATCCAAAACGCATTGTCAAGGCTTTCCTGGTCAATATCACCCGCGGGCGAATTGCCCAGGGGGCATCGACTATAACGCAGCAACTGGCCCGGATGCTCTTCCTGAACCGCAAGCAAACCCTGGAGCGGAAGATTAAAGAGGCGTTAACGGCAATCAAGCTGGAGCGGACTTATTCCAAAGAAGAAATTGTCCAGATGTACCTCAATGAGTACTATTTCGGGCGGGGAGCGTACGGTATTGCGGCTGCCGCGAAAACCTATTTCAATAAGCGGGCTGAAGAGCTGTCGGTAAACGACTGCGCCTTTCTGGTGGCCCTGCTGAAGGGACCGGGCCGCTACTCAGTCTTCGAATCTGCCGATGAAGTCATAGGTATCCGAAATCGCGCCCTTTATTCATATTATGACTGGGGAGTAATTTCCAGACCTGAATATGATTCTCTGAAAGCTCTGCCGATGGAACTGAACGCACCGATCGTTGAGATTGGTCGGGCTCCGTATTTTACTGAGATGGTCAGGCGCTACCTGCTCGACAAGTACGGTGAAAAAAAGTTATACTCGGGTGGCCTGAAAGTCCTCACCACCCTTGATTGGGGATTGCAGCAGGTGGCCGAAGCAGAGATCGCAGAACGCCTGGATTCCATTCAGGCTCGTATTGAACGAACCTACCCCCTCGGCACCCCGGCTTATACCTCGACAGTCCCGGACACCACCGACAGCCTCGGTGATTCAATCATGGTCTATAAGCAGATTCAGGGTGCGGCGATATCTATCAACAATGAAAACGGCGACATCCTGGTCCTGGTCGGCGGCAAATCATTCGAGGAAAGCGAGTGGAACCGGGCGGTCCAGGCCACGCTGCAACCGGGATCAGCTTTTAAACCTTTCATCTATACTGCTGCCATGGACAACGGTTATCACCCCTCGGACATCTTTTATGACAACTCGATCAAGCTGGAAATACCCGGCACCAGAGACTGGCGACCGCACAACTTCGATAATGAATTCATGGGGCGGATGACTCTCCGCCGGGGACTGCAACTGTCCCGCAACCTGGTTGCGATCAAACTGCTGCTGAAAATTCACCCGGAACAGGCGATTTTTTACGCCAATAAGATGGGAATTACCACCAGGCTCAGTCCGGTCGCATCGCTGGCCATCGGGACAGAGCTGGTACGCCCGGTCGACATGGTTTCGGCCTACACCGTTTTCCCCAACGGCGGTATCCGGGTCCCGTATCGCTATATTCTTAAAATTGTCGATCGCTATGGCAACGTTCTTGAGGACAATTCGGCGATTCAGAAAGAAGAAGTCCTTTCTGCGCAGACTGCCTATGTCATGGTCAGCATGCTGCAATCGGTTATCGACGGCGGCACCGGAAGGCGGGCGCGCTGGATGGGTTTCAGCCGCCCTGCCGGCGGCAAGACCGGAACCTCGGATAACTTCTGCGACAACTGGTTCTTGGGCTTTACTCCGCAGATTACCACCGGAGTCTGGGTCGGCTTCGATGACAAGACATCAATCGGCAAAAACCAGACCGGTTCCACCAACGCCCTGCCGATCTGGACCAATATCATGAAAGCGGCCCACGATACCCTGCCGATTCTGGATTTTGAGATACCTGAGGGCATTGAGCACATCGACGTTTGCCTGGAATCGGGAAAGTTAGCAACCGACCGGTGTGTCGAGGTCGCCAAGGAGATTTTCCGGATTGAAGAAATCCCGCAGGAAACCTGTCCCCTGCACCCGTCAAAGGGGCTTTATGTCAGCCCGGGAACGGTCGATGACCGGCTGCTCTCCCCGGAAGACACTTCAGACGTCATCCATTTCTGATCTGATAGCAACATTCACCATCGCCGCATGGCTCCTCATCCGGGCCCCGGGAGAATAATCTTGACACCGGTCAGGGGTGAAATTATTATTGATGCGATGCCGGAGTGGTGAAACTGGTAGACGCAGGGGACTCAAAATCCCCCGATGGCAACATCATGTCGGTTCGAGTCCGACCTCCGGCATTTATCATATTCGGGAAAGCCAAAATGGAAACTCCCCTCACGAGATTGTCGTGAGGGGAGTTTTATTGCTGGCCTTTATTGTCTACTTAAAGCGGACTTCGTTAGACTTCTGTACCACAGTTAGATCGGTCGCGGTTTTCAGTTCAACCGAGGCCGCTCCCCCGCCGGTCGGTGTCCGACCCTGCAGGGCACGAATACGGTACCGCAGCACCAGTTTCTGCATCGCTTCGATTCGATCGAGCTTCATACTCAGGGTGCTGCCGCTGACGGTGGCCGTGATACTCTTGCCGTCAACGGTGGCGCTGTTGTCAATATACGCGGCGTCGTCAGGGAGAATATCGGTCAGACCAACATCCTCCGCAGCAATGGCACTCGTATTCTCAATCGTCAGCAGGACTTCCCATGAGTCATCCAGGTCTATTTCCAGCGGTGTTTGAGCCGTTTCAAAGAGCGTATCAAACTTTGTCGGATTGAGGGCCAGCGCGGTCGAGCTTTCCCACTTCTCTGCAGGAAGAGCACTTGGCTCTACCGACACGCCGACTCTGGCCTGAATGATCACTTCGGTCCGGCGGTTTTTCTGCCAGGCCTCGGGCGTCCGGCCGGGATCAACCGGGCGGGTGGCGGCAAAGCTTTCATAAGCCAGCCGCGCGCGGTCGATTGCCCGGTTTTCCACCAGCCAGTCGACTACTGCCCTCGCGCGGCCTTCACCAAGCTCCCAGTTGGAGGGGAACTCTTCGGTGTGAATCGGCCGGTAATCGCAGTGACCTTCGACCCTGATTTCGGCGTCGGAATACTTATCAATCGAATCCGCCGTCGCCTCCAGTTGCGGGATAGCCGGGGGCTGGAGATACGCCTTACCGGAAACGAACAGGGCCGGGGTAAGCGTGATCTTGACGTCACGCGGCGGAGCGAGCAGGAACGGACCGGCGGCCACTTCCACCGGATCGGAAAGAACCGGTCTGGCCGCTTCCCCTGCCTTCGCCAGGTCACCTTCAAGATACACCTTGTTGGTCAGGAAACGCCGGATGCCGGGTGTCAGATCCCGAAGTGAATAATACACCGACTTCTGCAGTCTTTCCTGTGCCGCCGTGACTTCGTACACCAGCTGATTACCGCGCTGTTCCGGCACCAGCGGCTGTTGTTCTGCAAGTATGAGCCGCGTGTTTGCCGGGAATGAGTCAACCACCCGAACCTGTGTCGGATCAGCAAGTCCATTGGATTTAATGTCTATCTCATAATCGATTTTCACGCCAAGGCTGTCGGCAGGCTGGTCGGGATCCAGTTTCGCAGCCTTGGTTACCTTGACGGTAGGGACAATCGACGCCTTCTTTTGAATATCAAGGCGGGGGTATTCAGGGCAAATCCGGAAGATGATGTATGACTCGCCGGTTTCATGCACGTGCACGAATACCGACGCCTCGGCATCTTCAGGAATGTAGAAGCCTTCCAGATCCCTTTCGTCGAGCGCCACGACTCGTTCCCCGGGCCTGACGGTGCTGAAGTAGAACATGCCTTCCTCGTTTACCCGCGACTGTGAACCATCATCGAGATAAACATCCATTCCGGAAGGAACGGTATCGATATCCGGAATTCCGTCACCGTCGCAATCGACAATGACCTTCCCGCGTATTGATCCCGTCAGGGTGTGCGCCAGCACATAAATCCGGGCAACGGCTCGATTTGAGGTATCCGGTATTTCATCATGGTATCCGACCGCCCAGGCGATGTTCTCGTTTATTCCGGGCCGCGCCGAGGCGCCGACCAGAGCGGTAAACTCCACTGTAAAGGTTTCGCTGGCTTGCAGGCTGCCCAGTAACCACCGGTACGGTATATCGCCTGTGGGATCGGCAACAGTAGAACCGTTGAGAAGCGAGGTACCATCAACATAGAATATACCGCCGGGCATAGTGTCAATAAGTTGGACGTCAGTATACGTTTCATTGGAGTAGTTCTTGATACTAATTGTAAACTGGACGAATTCGCCTATCATGGCGCTGGGTCTGTTGGCAGTCTTGGTAATCACCAGCGGCACCAGGCTGACGTCGGTTATAACCTGATTACTCGGCGAGTACTGGGGAGTGAGGATGGCAGCGCTGTTGATAATTTGCTGGCCGTCGCGAACATCGGTATCAATGGTAACCTGGAAATAAAGCACCTGCTGATCAAAGGGATTCATTGTCCCCAGATCCCAGGTCAGGCTATTGGAAGCCTGATCATAAACACCACCGCCAGTGACCCAGCCGGTAAATGTGGTGGAATCGGGGATCGTATCCGCAACAGTCACATTTTCAGCGGCCTCCGGGCTGTTATTAAATATGGTGATGGTGTATGTCAGCAGATCACCCGGCGTCGCCAGCGTGACATCCACATCCTTGCTGATTTCCAGAAGATCGGTGGGCTTATTATAAACTACGGTTGTAACAATATTGCTGACAAATACCAGGGGATAGTCGTTTTTAACTCTCGGTCCCCAGACTGTCCCGGTTGCGTAATTGGAAACCGCTGTGGGGAATATGATAAAGGGGCCGTCAAGAACAACCTTGAACGACACTTCAATCTGTTCCCCGGACTTAATAGATGCAATTGACCAGGTTACCTGATCCTGCATCGGATCATAGGTGCCTCCGCCGGTAATACTGCCGGTAATAAATCCAGAGGAATCCGGTATGCTATCAACAACAATGATGTTAGTAGCGACATCCTCACTGTTATTGACTATGGTCAGTGTATACTCAAGGGTATCATTGGGAAAAGCCGTTAACTCATCAACCTCTTTTGTTATTGAAAGCATGGGAATAACTGTAATATCCTCGGTAGTGGTATCGGCGCCGCATGCGTCGGTGACAATCAGCGTGACCGTATAAACGCCCTCGGCTTCATAGACATGGCTTGGATCCGTCTCGTCCGAGACATTGTCACTACCGCTGGCGGGATCGCCAAAATCCCACGACCAGGTGTCAATGCCGACTTCACTTGTTGATTGATCGGTGAAATCGACGTACAGAGGAGCAGTCCCGCTTGTCAGGGAGGCGCTGAAGGCAGCCGTCGGGCCGCCATAGGCTGTGATATAGTCCTCCTTAGTGACAATCTTGGTGCCGCTTACATCCTCGGCCGTGAGAGTAACCGTATAGGTTCCGGGGTCATTATATGTATGCGAAACATTTTGACCGGAGCCAATGTTGTTACTGCCACTTGCGGGATCGCCGAAATCCCAGGTCCAGGAGACGATTTCGCACGGGCCTCTGGTGGTACCCTCAAAGTCGACATCCAGCGGGGCGCAGCCGTCTCTTGGAGTGCCAGAAAAGTCAACCTTACAGGTATCAATTACGTGAATATATTCCAGTTTGATTTCATCATCGTCGCCGCAGGCATCGACCACGGTCAGTTTCACCGTATACCAACCGGGATCGTTATAAGTATGGGTCGGATTCTGCAAATCCGAGACATTGGCGCTACCGCTGGCGGGATCGCCGAAGTCCCACGACCAGGAATCAATGCCGACTTCACTTGTTGAGAGATCTTTAAAATCGACTGTCAGGGGAGCCTCACCGGATCTCGGAGTGCCGCTGAAATCAGCAGTTGGTCCGCCAAAGACAGTAATATATTCCTCTTTCTTTTCAGTATCGCTATTGCATTCCTCGGGATTATCATTGGTGACCGTCAGGGTGATTGTATATTTCCCGGGATCGCTGAATTTGTGGGTCGGATTTTGCAGCGTTGAAACGTTTTCACTGCCGCTGGCAGGATCGCCAAAATTCCATGACCAGGACTCGGCACCGGTGGATTGATCGGTGAATGTTACCGTCAGTTCCGCACACCCCTCGGTGAAATCAGCCGTGAACTCAGCGGTCGGCCCTTCAAAAACGGTAATATAATCGGTCTTGATGACAACCTTGGTGCCGCTCACGTCAGCCGCTACGAGCATAACCGTGTATATTCCCGCATTTTCATAGGTATGAGTTACATTCTGACCGAAACCGGTGTTGTCACTGCCACTGGCGGGATCACCGAAATTCCAGGTCCAGGAACTGATATCGCAGGCATCGGTGGCAGTTCCTTCAAAATCAACTTTCAGCGGAGCACAGCCGCTGCGGGGCTTACCGGTGAAGTCAACCTCGCAGGTTTCGGGCACATATATATATTCCACCCTTGTGGTGTCATCCTCACCGCAGGCATCGGTCACTTTCAAATAGACCGTATAGTACCCGGGATCAGTATAGACGTGAGTCGGATCCTGAAGTGAGGAGAAGTTGTCGCTTCCGCTGGCGGGATCGCCAAAATCCCAAAACCACGTATCCAAACCGACCTCACTCTTAGACCGATCGGTAAAATCGACCGTAAGCGGTGCCGCCCCGGTTCTTGGGGATCCAATAAAAGCGGCGGTCGGACCGCCATATACGGTGATATATTCGATCTTCTCTTCGGTATCGTCGCCACACTTATTGGAGACCGTTAATGTAACCGTGTAAACGCCCGGATTCGCATATGTGTGGGACGGGTTCTGATCGATTGAACTGGCGCCGTCACCGAACTCCCAGGACCAGGAATCAGCGTCCTTCGACAGATCGATGAATGACACCTTTAACGGAGCGCAGCCCTCAGTGACATCGGAAGTAAAATCCGCCGTCGGGCCTCCATAAACGGTTATATAATCCACGCGGGTCTTGACATCAGGACCGCATTCATTTGTAGCTACCAGTGAGACCGTGTATGTGCCGACGGCAGTGTAAGTATGGACGGGATTCTGGACATGTGATATCTGCCCGTCACCGAAATCCCACAGCCACTCATCGGCATCAATTGACAGGTCTTTGAACTTAACCGTCAGCTCCACACAGCCCTCAGTGATATCGGAGGTGAAATCTGCGGTGGGAGAAGTCTTGATTATCACATAATGGTCTTTGGTTATCGAGGCAGTCCCGCCGGGACCGGTAACGGTCAGAGTAATACTGTAAGTACCGGGAAACTTGTACGTGTGAGTCGGATGTTCCAGAGTGGAGTAATT
>CP070796.1:1452318-1456463 GCA_020343475.1 Candidatus Zixiibacteriota bacterium | reverse complement strand
GCAGACCAGTGCCATGATTACCGCCCATTTTCTTGCCATATCTCCTCCTAACTTGTGCAACCGGTATTACAATTATCCATTTTTCATTTCTCGTTGTACTCTTTTATACAGAAATAGGCTTGAGGTTGCAACCATTTTCTTGTAATCATAGTAAAAACGGGTACAAAAAGTCTTTTATGGTAACGCCGAATTCCCCCATTCTCAAGTATCATTCCAAACACCCGAGGGCCCTGTCTCGCTTAAGTTGTGGATGGTTAGTATGTTGACGAAAAAGTACTATTATGTAGAGAATTATCGCGGGATTGGGAAATGGTGACATTTGATCCAGTATTGTTCTGGTCCGCCGCGAGGGCCACGGATCAGGAGTAGATATTTGTTTGCTGCTACATATCGGTCTCGCAGATTCAGCTTGCCTCGGAACCTGATCAGCCGTACCGAATTTTCAGGCTAAAGGTGCAGTAATGGATGGGTCCCGTTGGACAGCCGACCGTAAAGGGTGTTTTTCACCGGCCGTGAAAAATGTAGCATTGTTCAGGCCTCGGTATTATGTTGCAAAGCTATGACATGGACCAGGGATCGATAATCCTGAGGAAGCAGCTGCGAATAGGAGGGTACATATGACCAATAATGAGAAGATAAAAGAACTGACCGGCCTTAAAAAGATTATTATTGCCGTGCTGGCAATCCTTGCAGTGATCATTCTGCTGCAGAATACTCAGGTGGTTACCCTTCATTTCCTTTTCTGGCACCTGAGTATGTCTCAGGCGCTGTTGTTTCCGCTGACCCTGCTGGTCGGCTCAGTGCTGGGACTGTTAATTTTCACTTTAACAAAAAAGAGAAAAAGGAAATGAGCATTTTGGCACCAGCGGAGACGGAGGTTAGCATGGCGCCGCGTGTTGCGTTCCACGGTCGCCCGGCGGCATTCGGGTCACCAGTCATATCTTGCGCTGGCCGCAGCCTGAAAGCGAATGGGGAGAAGTAGAAACAGTGGCGGGTAGCCGCAAGTGGTCTCACGGGTTCGCGGTGAAGTGGGCAAAATCGTAAAACCGCTTGCAGGGCATGGTTTCGGGTAATCTGAATCAAAATTCAGGAGCGAATCGCATTTTCTATATTGACAAGCAACAATGGATTTTGTAAATTTGAACAGATTGGGGCATTCGCCAATGGGCAGATGTCACCTGAGAGACCTCGGCAGTGCATATTTATCCCGCCAGACTTCTCGCTTTTTGCCGGGTTAATGTGGGCTTTGATCCTACCCCAATCGGTGTGCAACATAAATAATTAAAGACGGCGTCCCGAAGAGACAGCCTTTGCCCTCGAGACAAAAAGGGGGGGCGTCGGCAAGGGGCTTCATGTTATGAGAGTAGCCTCGGACGCCGCCCTTAATGGCTTGAGAATAAAATACACGGCGACCTGCCGGATATACACACGCCAATAACCTGTATGGTCGTCTGAAGGGGTGCATATATGACTCGGTCAAATATGCACCCACTTTTTTCAGCTTTAATTGCTGAAATCGGCGGGAATATCTATCATGGACTAAGAATTTCCATGAAGCCTCAAATTTGCCGCAAAAAGATTACATTGCAGCACCCGGCCGGCACTACAGAATGCCGATTCCGGGCTCTTTGTGCCTGCAGTGGGGGCATTAATAGCTGCTCGAATCAAGCTTGACCTTACCGCGGAAAATCCAGTAGATGTTGATCGTGTAGGCTATGACCAGCGGCATGCCCAGAACTGCAATAACCAGCATAATCCCGAGCGTTTTGGCGGAAGAAGCGGCGTTGTATACAGTAAGACTGTTGGCGGCAATCGGATTCGAGAGAATGAGATTGGGATACATCCCGATCCCGAACAGTGTCAGTAATGCCGCTATTGACGCGCATGATGACAGAAATGCCCGGAAGTCACGACCGCGATGGATTTCCCTGGGAATATTGGCAACTGCCAGCATGTTAAGGATCGGCAGAACAATCAGGAGTGGGTATGCCTTGAGGTTGACGGTCATGTGCGGCACGTAGACCAGGGTCACCAGGGTGGTGGTGACATAACAGATGACAAAAAAGATTATTGTATTGTTGATCCAGCCGCGGATTTTGTCATGCAGAGCGCCGTCGGTTTTCATAACCATATAGATGGCGCCGTGCATTATAAACAGCGCAACGGTTGTGACTCCGACCAGCAGCGCATAGGGATGCAGGAGTCCCCGGAAGTTTCCGACGAATTCCCAGTCCGCGTCCAATGGAATCCCCCAGGCAATATTACCGAGCGCCACACCGATTAATAGACCGGAAATGACGCTTGAGACGCTGAAGCTGATATCCCAGAACTGACGCCACCATCGCATCGGCTGCTTTGAGCGGAAGTCAATCGCCACCGCGCGGAAGATCAGCCCGATCAGCAGGAGTATCATGGCCATGTAAAATCCGGAAAAAGCGGTTGCGTAGACTTCAGGAAAGGCGGCAAAAAGCGCCCCGCCGCCGGTAATCAGCCAGACTTCGTTGCCATCCCAGACCGGTCCGATAGCATTGATCATGATCCGCCGTTCCGTGTCGGATTTTGTCAGGAGATGCAGAGCCCCCACCCCCAGGTCAAAGCCGTCCAGGATGGCATATCCGGTGAAAAGCACCCCGACCAGCATAAACCAGATGGTGTTGAGATCGAATGTGAAGCTCATGCCGCGATCCCCTTTTCTATTGCCGTGTCGATGATCGGGCCGTGCCGGATTTTTTCATTGAGCAAGTATATAAACAGCGCGAAAAGCAGCAGATAAATTATCGCAAACAGTATCAGCGAGGTTATTACCTGTCCGGGGCCGACGCTTACTGACAGGGCCTCCGAAGTCCGCAACAACCCGTATACAATCCATGGCTGCCGGCCAACCTCGGCGGAAAACCACCCCAGTTGATTGGCGATATGCGGCAAAAGCACCGCGAATACAAATATTTTCAGCAGCCACCGCGTATCAAACAGCCGACCGCGCCACCAGCCGATGGCTCCGAGCAGGGCCAGCAAAATAA
Source organism: Candidatus Zixiibacteriota bacterium (assembly GCA_020343475.1). Classification (GTDB taxonomy): domain Bacteria; phylum Zixibacteria; class MSB-5A5; order GN15; family PGXB01; genus JAFGAL01. The sequence continues at coordinate 1,453,443 of CP070796.1, read as the reverse complement.
GAAGGAAACCAATTGCAACCATAATATGATAGCTCTGAAAAACCAGGTTGACCGGCGGGCGATCCTCAGGGGGGAACGCCTTCAGCCCGGTCACCGGCGTCTCGGTGTCAAAATCGATCATGAAGCTTAACAAACCCGGGATTCGGACTCCGGTAGTCGTCTCATCCTCTTCGTCGACCCAGCCGAACAGGTACAAGCCGGCCGGGGCGCTGGCCGGGTAGTGACCTTCAAAGGCGGCCAATTTGGCCGGCTGGGTTTCCGCCAGTGTTGCCGCACTGCTGTGACCGGTTACCAGCTGGAGAATGGAAGCCACCACTGCTACCGCCAGCGCAATCTTCATTGATGCTTTTGCAAAATCGAGGTGCTTTTTCTTCAGCACATAGAAGGCGCCCACGCTCAGAACAAAAAAGGCTCCGGCCTGCCAGGCTCCCATATAGACATGGCTGATACGGTCGAGAAACGACGGGTTGAACACCACCTGCCAGAAATCCACAATTTCGGCGCGGGCCGTCCCGCCGGTGTTGACAATATGATGCCCGGTCGGAGTCTGCTGCCAGGAGTTGGCGACGACAATCCAGATCGCTGAAAAATGCGCTCCAAAGGCGACCAGAATGGTTGATATGAAGTGGGTTCGTGGTTTTACCTTATTCCAGCCAAAAAGCAGGATTGCCAGAAATCCCGATTCGAGGAAAAAGGCGAACACCCCCTCGGCGGCCAACGCGCTGCCGAACACGTCGCCGACAAAACGGGAATAGGTCGCCCAGTTGGTGCCGAATTGAAACTCCATTACAATCCCGCTGGCAACACCCAGCACGAAAATCAGGCCGAAAATTCTAACCCAGAAACGGGTCATCTCATGATAGAGGGTCTTCCCGGTCTTAAGATAGAGCCCCTCCATAATTACCAATATCAGCGCCAGCCCGATGCTCATCGGAGGAAAGATATAGTGGAAGCCAATTGTTATGCCAAACTGGAGTCGCGATAGAATTTCCAGGTTCATGATTCGACTGTCTCCCGGCAGGCATTCACAATGCAGAGTTACCTATTTCGATCAAATCAATCCATTTTTAAGCTATTGTCGTGAGCAAGTCAAGAAAAAATGTGAATTAAAAAAGTGGCGTGTCC
>CP070796.1:1442265-1452218 GCA_020343475.1 Candidatus Zixiibacteriota bacterium | reverse complement strand
GTCGGTGACGAAGGTGGATTTGCACCGGATCTGAAATCGAATGAGGAAGCATTACAGGTCATCATGGAAGCTATTGAGAAGTCCGGATACAAAGCGGGGAGTGATATCCTGCTGGCGCTGGATCCGGCCTCGACCGAGTTTTACGACGACAAGAAGAAGACCTATCATCTCAAGGGAGAAGGAAAGAAGCTTCGTTCGGGAGAGATGGTGAACTTCTACGAGAACCTTGTCGCCAAGTACCCCATAATTTCCATCGAGGATGGCCTGGCGGAGGATGATTGGGATGGATGGCATGCAATGACGGAACGACTGGGCAATAAAATACAAATTGTCGGCGATGATCTATATGTGACCAATCCCAGGCGGTTGGCCCGCGGGATAAAGGAGAAAGCGTCAAATTCAATTCTTATCAAGCTCAATCAGATTGGCACGCTAACCGAAACCCTGGATACAATCGAGATGGCCAGGAAGGCAGGATTCACGGCAGTAGTCTCGCATCGCAGCGGTGAAACTGAAGACAGTACAATCGCCGACGTGGTCGTTGCCACCAGCGCAGGCCAGATCAAAACCGGATCAATGTGCCGCACCGACCGAATCTGCAAATACAATCAATTACTGCGAATTGAGGAATCGATCGGGCCGGCGGCCCGGTATCCTGGCCGGGAGGTTTTTTATAATCTGGCCTGAAAGCTGAATCATCATGGCTTCCGCTCGGCATCCGGCGCCGACTTCGCAAGAATGAGAAACCCGTCCGACATTCGGACGGGTTTCTTTCCGGGAGGGATATGCGAAAAAGACGTAAGAATTTCTTCCCATCCCTGGGAGCGAAAAGGATAACACTTATTTGCGTCTTCTCTTTCTCGCTTTCGGCCGAGCTTTTGCCATGGCTTTCGGCCTGGCTTTGGCTTTCTTCCTTGCCTTGGCCTTCTTTCTGGCTTTGACTTTCGGCTTTGCCTTTTTCACCGCTCCCTTTTTCAACCCAAGAGCACTGACTTTCCCGCGCACCGAAGCCAGGGATCGTTTGAGTTCTTTTGCGATCATCGAAGCTGATTTCTTTTTGTACCCTTCACGCAGCTTCTTGATCTCGGCAGCGGTCCAGGCCTTGCCGACCGGCCTTTTGGCCCGTTTGGTCTTTTTGGCCTTTGTTTTAGCTTTTGGCCGTGCTTTTGCTTTCGTCTTGGTCTTTGTTCTGGCTTTCTTTCTGGCAGCCATCTTGGCTCCTTTCGTTGGGTGTTAATGACGGATTAATTTTATAATCAAATAAAATATCCTTTTGCATCAATCATAATCTGTCGCATTCCATGTTAAGTACATATGTTGATAATAGGCCGCTCGTGAACATATCCTGTTTACTGATTTTTGCATCCTGTTGATAAAAGAATAAAGATGTTAAAACTTCCATGCAAGAAAAAAAACATACAAAAATAAAAAAAATAAAAAATTGTCGTCTGCACGGTTGGTGCAGAAATGAAGAAATTATACAACTGCCGAAGCAGATGTATGGTAATCCGGAAAAGGGGGAAAGTAATGTGTGTATCAGCGAGAGCTGTTTAATTCCCGGGCCAGGTACTGCCCGGTGTATGACCGTTCGATGCCGGCGACTGTTTCGGGAGTGCCGGTTGCGATTATTTCACCACCGGCGTCACCGCCCTCCGGACCGATATCAATCACGTGGTCGGCGGTTTTAATGACATCGAGATTGTGCTCGATCACCAGTATGGTATTTCCCCGATCGACCAGCTCATTCAGGACGTTGAGAAGCATGCGAATATCTTCAAAATGCAATCCGGTGGTCGGCTCGTCGAGAATGTACAGGGTTGAACCGGTGGCGGTTTTGGACAGTTCCGACGACAGTTTCACCCGCTGCGCCTCGCCCCCGGAAAGGGTGGTCGCCTGCTGTCCCAGATGAATGTAGCCCAGCCCGACATTTTTCAGCGTGAGTAGCTTGCGCTTGATGGAGGGGATATTCTCAAAAAATGACAGCGCTTCATCAACCGTCATATCGAGAACATCGGCGATCGATTTCCCCCTGTATTTAATCTCCAGCGTCTCGCGATTGAAGCGTTTCCCCTTGCAGACCTCGCAGGGAACATATACGTCGGGGAGAAAATGCATCTCGATTTTGATGATACCGTCGCCCTCGCACGCCTCGCACCGCCCTCCCTTCACATTAAAGGAGAAACGCCCCGGCCGATACCCGCGCATGCGCGATTCCGGCAGTCTTGCGAATAGGTCTCGAATATAGGTAAAGACGCCGGTATAGGTGGCCGGGTTGGAACGCGGAGTGCGCCCGATGGGGGACTGGTCGATATCAACAACCTTGTTAATCTGGTCGAGTCCGTCGAGCTCGTCATATGGCAGCGGTACCTGGCGGGAATTGTAGAATGTTCGAGCCAGCAACCGATACAGCGTCTCATTGATCAGGCTTGATTTTCCCGAACCGGAAACGCCGGTCACGACGTTGAAAATCCCAAGCGGAATCGCAACGGTGACATTCTTGAGGTTATTTCCTCGGGCCCCTTTCAGCGTAAGGAATTGATCGTTCCACGATCTTCGGTTCTGCGGGACGGGAATGCTTTTTTTGTTTGCCAAGTACGCTCCGGTAATGGAGGCACGGCAGCGCTTGATCTGGGCCGGAGTGCCGGCGACAACCACCCTGCCGCCGTCCCTGCCCGCCCCCGGGCCGAGATCAACCACGAAATCAGCACGTTCGATGGTTTCACGATCATGCTCAACGACGATGACGGTATTGCCCAGGTCGCGAAGGTCGGTCAGAGTCTTAAGCAGCCTGCGGTTGTCACGCTGGTGTAGTCCGACCGAGGGTTCGTCAAGAATATACATAACACCCACCAGCCGCGAGCCGATCTGGGTAGCAAGCCGAATGCGTTGTGACTCGCCCCCGGAAAGGGATGCGGTGGCACGATTGAGGGTCAGATAGCCGAGGCCGACGTTTTCCATGAAAGTAAGACGGCTGCGAATTTCCTTGAGCACCTGCCGGGCGATCAGTTCCTGCCTGGCGGTCAATTTAAGATTCTCGAAGAAATTGCGCGCCCGGGTGATCGGCATGGCCGTGACACTGTCGATGGTTTCGCGGTTTATGATGACTGAAAGGGCCTCAGGGCGCAGGCGCGCGCCGCCGCAATCGGGACAGGACGAAATCGACATGTACTGCTCAATCCATTGCCGCACCCCTGAGGAGCCGGTCTGCCGGTGACGCCGTTCCAGGTGCGGAATGACTCCCTCAAAGGATCCGGTATAGGCGCCTGAACCGCGGCCGTCGGAGCGTTCATATTCGAAATTAATTTCCTCGCCGCCTGATCCATGGAGTATGATCTTTTGTATGCTTGGGGGTAATTCGTCAAACGGTGTGGAAAACCTGAATCCATAATGCCGTGCCAGACTGCGAAGCATTTGACGGTACCAGTTAGCCATGTCGGCGCCCCAGGGCCGAATGGCGCCCTGATTGATGGATTTCGAGGGATCCGGAACAACCAGATCAGGATCTATCTCCATGATCTGTCCCAATCCGGAGCAAGTGGGACAGGCTCCGTACGGGGAGTTGAAAGAGAATATCCGCGGCGAAAGTTCATCATAGCTGATATTGCAGTCGGCGCAGGCGAACTGTTCCGAAAAAAGCAGATCATCGCCCTTTATATTGATCAGAACCCGGCCGCCGGAGATCTTGATTGCGGTCTCGACCGAATCGGTCAGCCGCTGCATGGATTTTTTCTTGACCACCAGACGGTCAACAACCACGTCAATTGTATGCTTGACATTTTTATTGAGGCTGATTTCACTATCGGTTTCGACAATGTCTCCGTCGATTCGTAGCCGGACGAAGCCCTCACGTTTGGCCTGTTCAATGGTGTCCCTGTGTTCACCCTTGCGTCCCCTGACCAGCGGAGCAAGCACCATCAGACGTGTCCCCTCGTCAAAGGACAGCACCGAGTCAACAATGTCCTGGACGGTCTGGCGGGTAATCGGTTTACCGCATTCAACGCAGTGCCGAACGCCGATCCGGGCGAAAAGCAAGCGCAGATAATCGTACACTTCCGTCACCGTGCCCACCGTCGAGCGGGGATTTTTGGATGCCCCCTTCTGTTCTATGGAAATCGCCGGGGATAGCCCGTCGATCAGGTCAACATCCGGTTTGTCCATCAGGCTTAGAAACTGCCGGGCGTAGGCCGATAGCGACTCGACAAAGCGGCGCTGACCTTCGGCGTAAATCGTGTCGAAGGCCAGGGAGGATTTCCCCGATCCTGACAGGCCGGTGATAACAACCAGGTTGTGGCGCGGCAACTTCAGGTCGATATTTCTCAGGTTATGCTGCCGTGCTCCTTTTATGATAAGATATTTGCTTTCGGTCATATCACTCCAAATTTGTATCTGTTTCGCTCGGTTCCCGAAATTCGGGACAAACTGAAATATACTGCTTTTTGATCCGATTCGAGAATTATTTCTCGGTATTTTTAAAGGTTTTTCCCGGAGAGGAATCGCATATTTTGCATCAGTAGAATATTTTGTATATTGGATTGATGCTGCCTGCAGGAGGTTACAGCAAAGATGGCAGAGATTTCGGCTGAAAAGACTCAACTCTATAATGAGGATTGCCTGACGGGGATGGCGGCCCGGCTGACTCCTGCCAGCGTCGATGTGGTGGTGACCTCACCTCCATATAATATCGGTGTTAAATATGGCAGTTACCATGACCGCATGCCGCTGCAGGAGTATCTGGGCTGGCTCGGACAATGGGGGAAAGCGGTCAGGCGAGTGCTGAAAGATGACGGATCTCTGTTTCTCAACGTCGGTTCACGGCCGAGCGCGCCACTGGTCCCGTTTCAGGTTCTTGATACACTCATTAGCGAATTTCACCTCCAGAATGTAATTCATTGGATCAAATCAATTTACATTGAGGCTGGTAGCTACGGCCGGTGCACCGAGATCAATGTTGGGCATTATAAACCGATCAACAGCGAACGTTTTCTCAACGATACGCACGAATATATCTTTCATCTGACCAAAACCGGCCGGGTGAAGCTGGATCGGCTGGCGCTGGGGATTCCGTACAAGGATCGGACAAACATATCGCGGTGGAAAGCGGGGAAAAGTAGAATACGCTGCCGGGGCAACTGCTGGTTTATTCCGTATCAGACTATACAGAATCGGTCGGCCGACAGACCCCACCCGGCCTCGTACCCGCCACTGCTGGCGGAACAATGCATCAGGCTTCATGGACTCAGGGGAAGGATGCTGGTTCTCGACCCGTTTCTCGGAATAGGTAACACCGCCCTGGCCTGCCGGAAACTGGGTGTGCGGTTTGTCGGATTTGAAATTGACCCGCATTATTTTCAGGTGGCCGGCGAGCGGATTACGGTCGGCGGCGAATAAGTACTTGACAAATTGGTGGCACAACTTAACTTGGTATTTCTATGGAGAATGATCGTAAGCGCTATTTTGAATCCTTTGCCGAAGAATGGGACAAGATGTTCACGGCAGAGGAATTGGAGCTTCTGGATTTCCTCATTGACTCATTCAATCTTCCGGAAGGCGCCAGAGTGGCTGATCTCGGCTGCGGAACCGGGGTTCTTTTTGATATCATCAGGCGGCGGATCGGCCCGGGGGGAATGCTGATCGGGATAGACTTTTGCACGCCAATGGTGCAGAAGGCCAAGCTTAACTTTCCCTTTGCAAACGTTTACACCGTGGATGCCGATGTTGAATGTTTGCCGCTCAAAAAGGATTCATTTGACATTGCCATCACGTTTGCCGCCTTCGCTCATTTCATTGATCAGAAGAAGGTGATGCAGGAAGTGTCGCGGATTCTCAAGCAGAAGGGGCGGTTCTATATCGTTCACCTTCTTAGCAGTGAAGAGCTTGAAGAACATCATCATCAGGTCGGCGGCCCGGTCGCCGACGATCATCTGCCAAACCGGGAGGAAATGATGAGGCTATTTGAAGAGGGCCGCTTTACCGACGTCAAGATAACCGATCACCCCGGTCTCTACCTCGCCGAGGCCGTCAAAGAATAAAATCCATTTTGGGCCCCAGGCGCATTGCTCATACCGCCCTGTATCTGGCTATCGCGCTGGTGCTGCCGATCGCGTTCCACCAGTTCGGCCTCGGGGGACGGCTTTTTCTGCCGATGCATATCCCGGTGCTTATCTGTGGCTTTGTGGTGGGGGCGCTGCCCGGCATGATTGTTGGCCTGATGGCGCCGCTTTTGTCGCATTTGCTGACCTCGATGCCTCCCGGCTACGCGGTGCCGCTAATGACGCTGGAGCTGCCGCTCTATGGGTTAGTAGCGGGATTGACATACCGCAGGATGAAATTGAATGTCTATGTGTCGCTGATTGCGGCGATGATTGTCGGGCGGCTGGCGTTCGCGCTGGGACTGGTAATATTAGGGCTCTTTATTGAGTTGCCGTACGGGCCTCTGCAGTTTTTTGCCGCCGGAGGGGCAGTTGTAACGGGCCTGCCGGGAATTGCCATCCAGTTGATTCTCATCCCCCCGATCGTGGCAGCGATAAAAGGCACCATGCGCTTGCTGTAAAAAGGATGCGGCAAACGTCCTCGGAACTCGTGCCAGCGAAATGCCCCGGCAAATTCCCGAAAATGGTGCCGCATCTGTATGGCTTTTTTGTGTCAAGGAATATGGTAGTCGAATTGCTGCTCTGAAGACAAATGCCGAAAATCCGGCACTAAAACACCTGAAGTACAGACGTCACTCCCCCGGGATATTTGAACGAAGCCAGAGGAGACGGGTAACGATCTTATGAAAGAAATTCCAATTGACGCCCGTCTTTAAAAAAGGATGTTGTTATCGAGTTTCTGTCAAGAGGGCGAGTGCTAAAAATGATCCAATTTTCGGTGCACCGGCAGAGTAAGGATTCCGCAAGTTATTTTATCCCTTTGAATTCAGATTGCGGAAAGTTGCCCGGGCCGCGGGGCATTTGATTGCGTTATGTATTGAAAATTATTATATTTAATTGTCGTCGAAAGTCAGGAATAAAGAGCCTTAGGGAATAAAAAATGCCATTGGAACGCGAGAAAATAGTCCCGATTTACCTCGAGGAGGAGATGAAAAATTCCTACCTCGATTACTCCATGTCAGTTATCACCAACCGCGCCCTGCCCGATGTCCGTGACGGACTCAAGCCATCCAACCGGCGTATTCTGGTTGCAATGAACGATCTCAATCTCTCGCCGGGTCGGCCGCATCGGAAATGCGCCAAGATTGCCGGCGATACTTCCGGTAATTATCATCCCCACGGCGAGCAGGTAGTTTATCCGACCCTGGTGCGCATGGCGCAAGATTTTAACATGCGCTACCCGCTGGTGGACGGGCAGGGGAATTTCGGATCGATCGATGGCGACGGCGCGGCCGCGATGCGGTACACCGAGGCACGACTGACTCCGATCGCGATGGAAATACTGGCCGACATGGAAAAAGACACGGTCGGCATAATGCCCAATTATGACGAAACACGCACCGAACCAAAAATGCTGCCGGGAAAATTCCCGAATTTGATCTGCAACGGCACATCAGGTATTGCGGTTGGAATGGCGTCAAATATCCCGTCACACAACCTGGCCGAAACGGTCGATGCGCTGGCGGCGTTGATTGACGACAAAGAAATCACCAATGACGATTTAATGGAATACATCCCCGGGCCGGATTTCCCGACCGGCGGTATTATCAACGGCCGGGCGGGCATCCGGCAGGCGTATCAAACCGGTAAGGGGCGGATCATGGTCCGCGCCCGGGCTGCGATCGAAAAACAAAAAAGCGGCAAGGACTGTATAATTGTTACCGAAATTCCATTCCAGGTCAATAAATCCAACCTGCTGGAAAAAATCGCCGAGCTGGTGCGTGATAAACGGATCGAGGGAATTTACGATCTGCGCGACGAATCCGACCGCGACGGCATGCGAATCGTGGTCGAACTCAAACGCGATGCCCAGGCCGAGGTGGTGCTCAATCAACTTTTCAAGCACACCCAGATGCAGTCCACCTTCAGCATCATCATGCTCACCCTTGTTGACGGGGTCCCGCACGTACTGTCACTCAAGCAAATGCTTTTGGAATTTATCGGGCATCGCCATGAGGTGGTGGTTCGCCGCACCCGGTTTGACCTTAACAAGGCCGAGGAGCGCGCGCATATCCTGGAAGGGTATAAGATCGCGCTGGACAATATCGACGCGGTGATTGAGTTGATCAAGAAATCGAAGGATACTCCGACCGCCCGCGAGGGCCTGATGACGAAATTCAAGCTCTCGGAGAAACAGGCCAACGCCATTCTGGAGATGCGCCTGGCCCGCCTGACCGGGCTGGAGCGGCAAAAGATCGAGGATGAGTACCTGACGACCATCAAGCTGATTGAGGAGTTGCGCGGTATTCTGGAATCGAAGCCGCGCCGGATGGCGATTATCAAGAATGAACTCCTGGAGCTGAAGAAAAAGTACGCCGACGAGCGCCGCACCGAAATCCAGGATGAAGCCGAGGATTTCACGCTTGAGGATCTTATCGCCGAAGAGGACATGGTGATTACAATCTCCCATGCCGGTTATTGCAAGCGGCTTTCGGTATCCTCATACCGGCGGCAGAATCGCGGTGGACGAGGGGTAATCGGGATCGAAACCAAAGAGACCGACTTTGCCGAGCACCTCTTTATCGCCTCGACTCACGACTACATCCTCTTTTTCTCCAACAAGGGACGCTGTTACTGGGTCAAAGTGCACGGGATTCCGACCGGCGGGCGGCTGGCCAAGGGCAAGCCGATAGTCAATATGGTCGATATCAGCCCCGGGGAGAGTATCACTGCGTTCTGCAAGGTGCGTTCGTTTGAAACCGAGCATTTCGTGGTGATGGCGACGCGCAACGGCATGATCAAGAAAACCTCCCTGAGCAGTTTTTCCAATCCCCGCAAGGCCGGCATCAACGTCGTCAACCTGCCTGCCGCCGACGAGCTGATTGAGGCGGCAATAACCGACGGCACCAACGACATCATCCTTGCCACTCGTGAAGGTCAGGCGATCCGTTTCCCGGAGGACAAAGTCCGGCAGATGGGCCGGAGCGCCTACGGGGTGAAAGGGATTGCGCTGGGCAGGGGTGATTATGTGATCGGCATGGTGGTGATCAGGCGCGAAAGCACCCTGCTTTCGGTGACGGAAAACGGCTATGGCAAGCGCACCAATGTCGCCGATTATCGTATCACCAATCGCGGAGGAAAAGGAATAATCAACATCAAGGCCAGCGAACGCAATGGCAGGGTGGTGGCGATAAAAGAGGTGGTGGACGGGGATGAGTTGATCCTGATAACCAGGAAAGGGATCACCAATCGCCAGCGGGTGAACCAGATCAAGGTAATCAGCCGCAACACCCAGGGGGTAAGACTGATAGCCCTTGGCAAGGACGACAAGGTAAAAGACGTCGCCCGCGTGGCGAAAGAGGAATAAGCATTCCCGGAGCGTAAGGCTTTCGGCCATTATGATATATTTCCGGGCGGCAGGATTCTGGCCCCGCCGCTTTTTTATTGGGGGTTTGTTCGGGAAAGCTCCGGACTTTTCTTACCATTCTGTCTTTGCGAGGAGCAAAGCGACGAAGCAATCTCAAATGCCGCAGAGAATGCTTCGCTTCGCTCGCAATGACAAATAAATGCTTGGAATCCTTCGAAAACAAGTAAGTCAGGATCCCTGCTGAAAGCCCTGAACAAAATGAGGGACGCTCTTGAGGCATAATGGGGGAGTACCCTGCAAAGCATTTGAGACTTCCTATCCAGCTTCCGCCGAACCTCAATTTCTTCCAACAAATTGCAGGTGCGAAAGGGGATAAATCCAATTTTTCTCGGTTACGCGAAACCTTTAATTCATTTGAAATGTTACAGGGACTAATACGGGACTAAAATAGTCACAATTCTTGACTAACTTTGACGATCTTAAAGGAGGATGCAATG
>CP070796.1:1435668-1442165 GCA_020343475.1 Candidatus Zixiibacteriota bacterium | reverse complement strand
CAGGTATTGCGGCCATTTTGGCGAATTCCGGTATGGCGGCCATTCTGGCAAGTTCCGGAATTGCGGCCATCCTGGCCATCGTTGCAAACTCAGGATGCGCGGCCATTCTGGCAAAATCGGGTATTGCGGCCATTCTGGCAAATTCCGGAATTGCCGCCATTCTGGCCATTGTGGCAAATTCAGGATGCGCCGCCATCCTGGCGAAATCAGGTATTGCGGCCATTTTGGCGAATTCCGGTATGGCGGCCATTTTGGCAAGTTGCGGTATTGCGGCCATCCTGGCCATTGTCGCAAACTCAGGATGCGCGGCCATTCTGGCAAAATCGGGTATCGCGGCCATTCTGGCGAAATCTGGAATTGCAGCCATCCTGACCATGGTGGCGAATTCAGGATGCGCGGCCATTCTGGCGAAGTCAGGTATGGCTGCCATCCTGGCAAATTCCGGTATGGCGGCCATCTTCACAAATTCCGGTATGGCAGCCACCTTCACAAATTCCGGTATTGCCGCCATCGTGGCGAATTCCGGCATCTTCACCATGGCAGCAAATTCCTCGCTGGCTACCAGTGCTTGGAAGTCCTTATTTTCCAGCAGGGCCAAAAACTCGTCGTCCTGAAGCAGTGCCTGCACTTCGGGATCATCCAGGATGACACTGGCATCTGTCATCTGTTCGGCCCGAAACCTATCAGCGGCACCAATCGTCCCCAGGGCATCTTTCTCATCCGGCGGATAACCGATATAGCTGATGGCAATGATGGCAACAACAATAACAAGCGCTCCTGCCAGGAATATCCACGCTTTACCGCGGCCTTTGGAGCTTCGCATTCGCTGTTCCATAGCCACCTCCTAATTTTTGGTGAGGTTAATGGTTATTATATTTTTCTTTCTATTGACTCTGTTTGAAATACCGACTGGGCGGTCAAAGGTTGACATGGTTTCACTAATATCATGCATTTAGTCCGGCACATTTCCGCTATTTGCGATACTCATGCTTTTCGTGAATACAAGGGAGTCGACATAAATCGCCAGGTCAATCTTGGATAGACCCGGCTCAATTTCCCGATAGGCGATAGAGTAATTGCTTTGGCCCTGTTGAGTGATATGAATCCGTCCGGAAGCCATGGTGATTCCCGTTGCGGGATGTCCGGATTGCTTGAGACCCAATATGGTAATATAATTACTGTCACTTTTTAGTATGAGATCAGAGGCATGGCTGGATTGTACCGCAATTTCAGCCAATATCATGTTACCGCTGCGCTTAATCCGCATTTCGCCTTCAGTAGTCGCCAACGAGAACTCCGCCTGATTAACCAAAGAGAATTCCGCTGAATCTTGGTTGAAGAGGATGGTTCCGGTCAGAAGTGATTTATCGGGAGGTGATGCTGTGAAATCATGGGAATAGAGGGTAAAAAGGATAAGACCCAACAACGCACCGCAGGCAAAACTCGCAGCATGCCGCACCCCACCCCTGCGCCATAGCATTTGTAGTGCAGTGATATAAGATTCGCTTCGCGGATGTACCGGCGTTTTGGCCTGAATTGTAGCAAGCACTTTTGGCCTGATATCTTCCGGCGGCTCGACCTGCCCGACCTGGGCCAGCTTATCGGAAACCAGCAGAAGGGATTTGAATGTTTTCTGAGCAGCAGGATTAGATTGCAGATACCGATCAAGTTCCGCGCTTTCGGTCTCATTCAATTCGCCATCAATGCGGCGTTGCATGAATTCCATATATTTGCTGTCGCTACTCATTTGTTGTAATACCTTGTTTTACAAAGACTTCCGCCAACATGCGGCGAGCCGTATATAGGCGGGATTTAACGGTTTTTTCCTGGATATCAAGGATATAGGCGATATCTCGATAAGGCAAATCAATCCAGTAGCGGAGAATGACTGCTACTCGATAGTCAAGAGGTAACGCCCCGACTGCATCCTCGACACGCTGACGGGATTGATTTGATCTGAAATCATCCTCCGGTGTAGATTCGCCGGAGACACATTCCCTGTCCATGCCGACGGTTAATTTCTTTCTGTTGACTACATTTAAGGACTCATTAACTGCCATCCGATAAATCCAGCTAAAGAACTTGAATTTGGGGCTATACGACCGCAGGCGGTCGTAAGCGTTAACAAATACGGTCTGTGTTATATCTCTGGCATCCTCATAGTCGCCCGTTATTCTGAGCGCGACGTTAAACAGCGGCTTTTGATATTTCTCGATAAGCCGCTCGTAGATTGCCTTGTCGCCTTTCAGGCAAGTGCGAATCAACTTTCTGTCTTCAGCATCCGACATAAATACAATCAGGACCGGTCTAAGTTGGTAAAAATTCTCGGTTTTTTCAATGCTGTAAAACTGTGCGGATATGGAAAACCCATCAGCTCATACTCTCCCAGAAAAACCCCTTGCCGCCTCAGCTGTATATTCAAATATTAAATTATGAATAACAGATGCAGTTGTCAAGAGAATCAAAAGAATTGAAGATCAAGTGATTCTTTGGCTTAGGATGGAAGGTTTTTACTCTATTTCGAATATCTGATTCATGCCTGAATAACGGAAAACTTCGTGGATATGTTTGTTCATACCGATAAGTCTCATCTTATGGCCCTTGTCGCCAAGTCGTTTGCGAACGGCCAGCAATACCCCAAGACCGGCGCTGGAAATATATTCCAGATTGGAAAAATCGACCGTGCATGATTCAGTAATATGATTGAATCCTTCCTGGGCCTTATTTATCTGGGAGGCATCAAGCCGCCCGGAAAGCAGCACATGTCCGTTTTCTGCAATTCTAATATCAAACATCCGGCTCCTCCAAGTGCTTTATCAGAGTTATAATGCTATTCTTATTTTTATACTCGTATTTTATTTCGTCAATCATATGCCTGACCAGGTGAAGTCCTAAACCGCCGACCTCCCGCTTTTCAAGCGGCACTGTGATGTCAGCATCCGGGTGTGACGTCACATCGAACGGTTCTGCATTGAATTCGGTCAGCACGATTATTATTGAGTCTTTTTTTCGCGAAAGATTGATCGAAATCGTGGATTCTCCTCCCCGGCTGTATTTAACGCAGTTGGAGAATATTTCTTCTATAGCCAGTTGAATCGCATAGGAGGAGCGATTATCGATGCCATTGGCATCAATGTAATTTTGGACATATACATATATGCTTTCAAGAGCCCCGATATCCTTTTTAAAGCGCTTTTCTATGAATGTATCCATTACCGCCGGCAAATATAGTCAATATATATATTCAAATCAACGTGATGAGTCAATATATTCAAACTCCGTACCGGATTCTTATTCTGGTTCATGCCTGTTCGACTCATATTGCCTCCTGGCCGCAGTTGGTACCGGATAAATCTTCGAAAAGCTGTCCTGCGGCCGATAGTTCAACCGTCCCAAGCGGTGTTTCCATTTTGAATCGATGGGTAACCAAATCGCCTGAAGCCGGTCAAAAACAGACAGAAGAATACAATTAAGCCGGGTCGCCGAAATTTGCAAGTGCGGCCTGATCCATTGGAATCTATTTCATTACAAATGCAGCGCAATCAAAGACAGGATAATGCCCTATCCTGCCCGGATGCATGTATCATTTTTCCGGCAATTCACAGACCTGCAGTATATGCCCGCATCCAGACCACACCGATCCACGCTCGCCTTGCTCCGGATCACCCGGCCAACGCGAAGAAGCAGTTGCCGTTTTGCGCAATGATTCCCGCTTGATACAACAAAAGCTGCCGGCTGACTGAATAACTGATCCTGTATATAGTCTCCAGGTCGAATTATCTGTCAGGGACACAATGGATCCGGGCCTGGAGGATCATCATAGAGATAGTCAATCAGATACAATATATCCAGCAGGTTAACATCACCGTCGGCGTTGGCGTCACCAGCTTCAATCGGTTCCGGGGCGGGACCGGTAGGATTGCCATACAGGTAATCAATCAAGTGCAAGATATCAAGCAGGTTTACGTCTCCGTCGCCGGTCGCATCGCCGCAGAGAATCGCATTGCAATTATATGATACAACCTGCACATCATCAATATTCCAGCCAATATATACCAGTCCCTGGTCGGTTGGCCCCATTACCCACCGCAGATAAACAGTCTTCCGGTCGGCGGCGACATTTGAAATATCGTACTCCGCATTTACCCAATCCAGATCTGCAATGGCAGCATAGTTGGCCCATATCTCGGTCCAGTTCGTGCTGTCATTGCTCACCAGAATGCGGGCCTTATCGTAGATTGGTTGTTCAACACCAAGCCAGCGGCAAAACCTGAGGAAAATGTTATTTCTGCCTGTACAATCAATAGCCGGACTCGTAATATATGTTTCCGGGAGGTTGTTCTCATAATCACCGTTCAGATTATAGCCAAATACCTGCGGCCCATTACATCCCTCGGTCGGATCCGGAACCGGATAAGCCTGTTCTGATCCTCCCTGGCCGGAAGGAATACCTCTCTGCCACAATCCTCCGGATATTGTCCAGCCCTTATCCGTTTCAAAATCATCTTCAAAAAGCACAACTGAATCTGATATCGGGGATAATTGTAAAGGAGTCGCAGGGTCAGGTGCATAAAATCTTTCCCCGGCGCCTTCTTCGACACTGACATGAAATTCAATGGTGCTGCCACATTCCAGAGATGGCAGGGTTGCTTCGTACAAATTCGGAGAGACTTCAGCCATATTCACCGTTACCGGTTCGCCGCTGTCGATCGTATAATGCAATTGTCCGCTTCCGGGGATCGGGGATCCTGTGCCGATACCGGTTGCCAGCACATTAAAGGAGGTTTCCCGGTAGGGGCGGATATTCTCAGGGATACCGTCAGGGTAGCTGATCGCCACAGCCCGGACCGATTTGATAGCTACGGCCGGATCACCAAACAGATTTATTTCATAAAATGTCCACCGTATGCCGGGATCATCAATATGATACGCATGATCCGCCCTGGCGTCCGTTATCGCACGCCCGAGTTGCGGTCCGGCCTCGTTTGCATTGTAAATGGCATCCCAGAACTCCCGGTTAAAAACATGCACCGGATGGGCAGTGCTGCGCGATCCCAGGCCCACCCGCGAATTTGCAATGCAGCCAAATGCCCCGTGCGTCAGCTTGGTGGTCATGTATTCCGCCCAGCAATCGGTAAAGTCGAATTGACCGGCATTGCATCCCTCAGCATATACAAAGCAATACTCCGTATTGCCAAGTTGTTGCTTTATCATTGAGGTATCAGTCCGCATTGCATAGCCGGTATTGCTGTGTCCCAGATGATCTATGATATGAATTCCCGCGTTAATGCCCGCAATCATTTCACTTCCCGACCAGTAGTTCCAGGGCTGGCTCAATACATCATAGAGTTTTTCTATATTATATTCATTCGCGGGAAAGCCATACGTCGTAAATCCGTGAGCGCCAGAATAGTCAACCATCTCGTCCATGGCATACCCCCCGTATTCACCCATACCCCCGAATCCCAGCTGCTCTCCTGCCAGCAATATCTTCTGCAAGTACGGCGATTCGCTGGCAAGGTAAGCGAGGGTCTTTTCCACTAATCGGGAGACTTCCTGCGGCGAACTTGCCGAATAACGCCCGATGTGAACTTCGGGAAACAGGTCAATATCTCCTCCTCCCTCACCATCAGTTGGCTCTCCCCAGAGGCCATCATTATCATAGTTGAAGGTGCCGTCAAGACAGGAAAAGTAGAAATCAGCCGGCATATTATATTCCGCAATTGCGCCGTCGCCCTCCCACGAAACAACAAATATATCCAGCGCCGGAATTAAATCATCATCTCCGCCGATCAGTACATATTGAATGCCATTATTGAGATATTCCTGTTTGATATATTGTCGGACCAGGTGCGGATCGGTACCGCCTATTTGATCCAGAGTATGAATTTCAGTGAGTATTCCTGTCGAATCGTGATATTGTTTCAACGGCTGGAAGGCATCCGCGAACGCCGATGGTGTCAGAATCAACATGTCATAACTTTCCCGCCCGATCTTTTCTGCCGAAGCGTAGGTCGATAATTCCGTGGGATTGTCTATCCATGCAGCAACCTGGCTTCTGTCTGCAGGCAAACCGCGCTGCGCAGGAAGGGATTTGCCGGATGGCTTAATTTCTATTCTGACCGACATTTCCGGATGATAGAACAACGTGCCCGAGGCGGGTATATATCCCACCGGGCTGAGTTTCAGAATTAGAATTTGGTACCCGCGAAAATATTGGATTCCGATTTTCTCGAATTTGCTCTCCGGGGTAACCTTGCGCATAGAATATACGGTCGAATCAAAATCGAGGCGATCGAAAGCATCGGAAAGTGAGGACAATATAAAGGGTCTTTCAACCGGTTCGACAAAATATCCGGTACCGATTGGAATTTTCTTGCCGGCGTTGATCTCAATTTTCGTTAAATCAGATCCCTGAGGTAAAAGAATACGCGCCCCACAAGCGGGCAAAGCAGGGTGGCCAATTTTCCCGGAATTCGGAGCGCCCGACATTGCAA
>CP070796.1:1425077-1435568 GCA_020343475.1 Candidatus Zixiibacteriota bacterium | reverse complement strand
CGTGTACATCATCGATATATCCATTGTTGTCGTCATCCACACCGTTCTCAGGAACTTCACGCGGGTTGACCCACATATTATCGGCCAGATCAGCATGGTTGAAATCCACGCCGGTATCAAGGATGGCCACTACCGCCGTGACGGTATTATCCGGCGGATTGATAAACACCTCGCCGGCATCGATGTCGCTGTCTGCAATTCCCTTATCCATGACCAGGGTGTCATTATAGTACCCGGGATGTCTGACAACATGGTAATGCTCCTGCCCGACATTATGCAGATTCCACTGGAACGAAAACAGGTCGTCATTCGGCAGATTGTACAGCTTCACCGGATAGTCCGGCTCAGCGTATTCAACCTCAGACAATAAAGAATATTCCTTCGCCGCGGTCTCAATATCGAGACCACCTGGCAAGGTAAGAACGAAAACATTGCCAAAATCCCGTAAAGAAGTTCTGGAGGCAGCAGCCGGCATGAGCGGAGACAGGGCCTGCACCCCATAGCCGGCATTGAGCCGGTCCACGGCCTCAAGGCCGGTAGCCCGCGGCCCGCCCATCACCTGCCGAGCTTTCAAGGCGGCCTCCGCCTTGAACTTCACAATAATCCGGGTCAGTTCGTATACGGACCCGGTATCCCCCTTATTCGGGTAGAAGGCAAAAACAGCATTCGCGGTAAAAAAGAATAAGATCAACAAGATAATCAGGATTTTTCCGGCCTTCATGTTTTTCCTCCTGTCATTCACAAAGAGTGATCCGGGGTAAGAAGCCCGATACATGTCATAAATGCCGGGGCGAAATCGTTACCTTCCCTGTAACGGAATTCAATCCGGCAGTTTTCTTTTCTTAATTTACGAATAAATCCGCGATCTGACAAGTACTGTTCTTCCGTGCCTGAGCCGGGTGAGCAGCAGGAAAACAGTATCTCTGAAAGATCACTTCAACAACAACATCTTCTTCGTTTCCGTGCGGGAATCGGTCCGGATCTGATAAAAGTAAATACCTGAAGAAACCCGCCGACCGGAGACATCAGTGCCGTCCCACTCAACCGAGTATCGCCCCACCCCCCGGAAGTCATTAACCAGGGTTTCGACTCTCCTGCCGAGAATATTGAAAATTGCAAGCGAAACGTGTGTCCGCACCGGTATGGTGTACTCGATGGTTGTGGAGGGATTGAAAGGATTGGGATAATTCTGTGTCAGCATAAAATCGATCGGCAGGGTTCGCGGGGCGTCCGGAACATCGGTTATTTCCGGCGTCTTTGCCACCAGTCTGACCGTGTCGAGAATTATTCCGGAGACTCGGTCAGTGATATACAATAATTCACTGAAATATCCATTGTACGAGGGGCTGAACGTAATCCCGATTCGCTGCTCCCGGAGTTCGATAAACTGCAATAAATCGGACGAAGGAGAGAAGGCCTCCGGGGCACTGCTAAAAATCGCCAGGGATGAAGGACCGTCAGCGAACGTCTTGACTATCACCGCCTGCTGCGAGGTCTGACCAACTTTCGTCGGGCGGAACAGCAACGAATCCACCGGCCCGTTGGGATTGAGGAATTGACCTTCGAAAATCAGCTTCTGCCCTTCTTTCAAAGAGGCGGCATCCGCCCCCGGGGTCAGTGCCAGCCAGCAGAAATAGAGAAGATCAATCGAATCGGCAGCATCGAAAAGCTCAATGTCGGTATAATCAATCGCACTGCCGGCAGGATCAGTGCCGCTGTAATCGGAATTAAAGATAAGCAGGAATTCCCTTCCGCCCAGGTTTACTTCAAAATCCGGCCACCAGGTGGAATCAAAAACCTGCGTTCCCACCCATTCCACGAATGCCGCGTTCAACTGACGACCATTGCTGACATCCCAGACTGTAAAGGGAATCGGATAATATCCGCCGTAATTGTACTCCCCGCTTTCTTCGCGAACGTAGCGGTAGGCATTCTGCTGGTGCAAGTGGGAAAACCGGATTTCGACGGCATGAAACGAATCGGCGTGCGTCACCGGATCAAGGGCGCTGCCAGTAAAGTTCTTGGCGTAATCGACACCGCCGTAAAAGTAGGCTCCACCCCAGTTGACACCGGTCAGCCAGCGTTCCTTGATCGGGAAGAAGAAGACATTATCCAGGCCAAAATCCGTAACCGAAACCACGGCGGAATCGGCGGCGACATAATTTATGGTATCCGGCGTGGAATCAATAGGGATATTCGGATCGAGAATGTTTCTCAGAACCGACAGCGAAAACATCCGGTTGCCCTCGGCGTATGCTCCGATTTTAAGGCTTACCTGCTGGCTGTCGCCGGGATTAAAGGACATCGGGCCAAAGCTGGTCAGAATCCGCTGATCCCAAATGACCTGGTCGACCCAGCCGATCCTGGCCACCGCGTCACCGGGGGCGTAAAAGGCGATGGTGTCGCCGGACACCGGATCAACATACGGCTGATCGCTACCGGCGTCGCGGCCCTGCATATACTGGAACAACTGCTCCGGGGAGTCCGGTTCGGTTCCGTTGATATACCGGGCAAAGGCGGTTATGCCGATATTCCGGTGGTCCGGAAGAGGACTTCCGGCGAAATCGGCGGTGTCGCCGGGCGACGGCACGACCGGCCCGGAGATGACCCTCCCGCCCCAGGCCGGGATTATATCGTCATAATAGGCGTCGTCGTCATCACCATTATACGCAAAGAAAAGATCGTGCAGCGTGTCACAACCGACCAGATCGTCGTTGGGTCCCCCCAGGTCCGGGTCGGCCCAGAATGTAATGTAAAAGCTGTCAATTTGATTGTTCCCCCTGTTATACAGCTTGTACCGCAGGTAAAAGACATTTTCTTCCTCGTCAGGTTCCTGCCATCCCCAGGCGGTCAGCTGGACCTCAATTCCCAGCGGTTTTGTACCGCCCCCGTAGTAATTGTGATGCACGGTACTGTCGGCATCGTTAAACACCGCCCAGAGCGTCTGATCACCTAACTTCATCGGCGCTCCCTGCTCGTCCGCCGGCGCTCCATACTGAACCGGCCAGCTGTCATAATCGGGATCGCCAGGGCCGCTGTCCTGATTCAGTTTATACACTCTGAACTCCGCCGGATCGGGCGGGGCCTGCGTCGCCGTCAGCGGTCCAGGAACGAATTCCGGCATGTCGTAGGCGGCCACCGCAGTCCTGAGTTCACCGCTGACTTTTCCCGCCAGCGTCAGCCCCGCGGCATAAACCAGCGTTCGATCTTCGATACCGTTGCGGATATCGGCGGTGTCGCCGGTATACGGATAGTAAAAACCGTCGGGGCGATCGAACAGCCGGGCGTGATCCATGCCGAGCGATCCGGAATTCGTGATAAAACAGAGCAGATTATTGACATCAATGTATGTGGTAAGATCGTACTGTTCGTCGCTGAGCGACATGTTATGATACATGTGTTGCATCGGTGGCGCCGCTCGCAATACTGCCGCCTCCAGCAGCACCGTCGCCAGCATCACCACCCCCGCCGGGAGCAATCTTGTCCCGTATGATCGCCAATAATTCATATCACTTCAACAACACCATCTTTTTCACGTCAACAAAATTGCCCGCTGAAATTCTGTACAGATACAATCCGGAGGCCACCGGCGCACCGCGATCATCATTACCGTTCCAGACAACATGGTGTGCGCCTGCCGATCTTATCTCATCAACCAGGGTCCGTACCCTCTGCCCGAGCACGTTAAAGACCTCAAGCGTCACGTGGATGCGGGACGGTAGCGAATAGCGTATTTCGGTTGAGGGATTAAATGGATTAGGTCGATTCTGTGCCAGCGAAAACGTTTCCGGCACCAGGGCAGGATTGTCATCAATCCCGGTCGGGGGGGCGGGGACCTGAATATGGCCGATACCGTTCAAGCGACGATTGTACCGCCACATCGGCGCCGGGCTGGTCTGTGGCGAAAAGTCGTTGCCCGGAAAACTGACGAAGATCAGGTTGCTGTCCGGGGTCGTCATCGTCAGATCAACGTAGCCGTCGCCGTTAATATCGCCGACGGTCGGAGTGTAGCGGTAACTGCTCGCGGTTCCCTGGGATGCGATAAATGGAAAATCATCGAGAACTTCCGCGCTGCTGCTCCAGGCATACGGCCGCTGGACAAGAAATGAGCCAAAAACATCATTATTGGCGCAGGCGACAATATCGGGCCGGGTATCATTATCCATGTCAGCCAGCAGCAGCATGCTCAGGATGGAGGGATACGGAACATGTATAAAATGGCCTGAGCCATGGTCGGAAATGATAGGAGTCCCGTCAATTTCCCAGGCCATGATGTAGCTTTCGCTGAAGTCGTAATATGTCGTGAAATATTCCAGCTGGCCGTCTCCGTCGAAATCACCGAAAATCGGCACCGTCGGCACCAGGTACTCATCGATCTCCATTTCCCGGGGCCATCCTGCCACCGGAATGAATCCATCCTTAAAAGCATAAATCCAGAAACCGCTGTAAGGGAAATTCCCGTAGACAATTAATTCATGCCGGCCGTCGGAATTGATATCCTGCGCCGTCATCCCCAATAGGCTCAGCATCACGCCGTCCCTTTCAATGAAAACACTGTCGCGGGTGTAGCCGCTGTAATCCACCGCCTTTAATATGCCCTTCAGTTGATTGTATATATACAGTTCATCCCAGGCATCATGATTCATATCGATTGGAAGATAATCGACCGTATTTTTGAGGGTCGTTATCATATATCCACTCGGCGTAAAGAGATAGGCCTTGGAATAGACTCCTTTAAACAGGAAAACATGAATCTCATCGAGGCCGTCGTGATTGATATCCTTGAGAAAGATTTTCGACGAGGTATGCTCGGCAAGAAACTGCTGTCCGGTCGGCAGCTCATCTTCCAGCTGATATTCGAATGGTGTCCCGCTACTGGGAAAACCATAGACAGTCATCGGTTCATAACCCAGTGCGACAATGTCATCGATGCCATCGTTGTCAAGATGCCCCACTGCCAGCGGAACCAGAAAGTCATTTTCGGGAAATCCTGGCAATCCTTCTGTCTTAAGAGTCCCATCAGGATTGAACGCGAGAATGCCGAATCTTGTCCCGACGAGTATTTCCGCGGTACCATCACCGTCAAAATCACCGTAATTGGTAATAACTGAGGCGCTTGCACCTATAGGAACTTTCCAGGCACGGTCCGTGGAAAAAACCGATTGCACATAAACAGCGACCGTATCCGCCGTTTCCAGGCCGGCATCGGAATAAACCGACCAGCGCAGGCTGTAGAGGCCGTCGTCCCTGCCCGCAAAATACCAGCTGGTTATAAATTCATCATATAGCGGAATGGTAATCTCACGCACCGGCTCCCAGTGTTCGGGCATATCACCTTCCCCATATTCGAGGACGGCGTGGCTGAAATCCGGACAGTAGGCACTTCCGAAAACCGTTGCAAACTGCGAAATGGTGTCGTTTGCCGCCGGAGTGGCAATCCGGCTTTCGCAGGCACCAGCGACATGCACACTGACACAGGACACATTATCCGCACCGACCCGAAGCCGAAGAGTGTACCGTCCCGACGGCAATGTTCCGGTATGCCATTGCGCCAGGAATCCTCCGGTGACCGGCATATCCGAACCCGCAATGGTACTCCAGCTTTCGGGATTAAACCCGGCACCGTAATCCAATACATAATCCTCGAAATCTGCGCCGTCGGCAATCCCGCTGACAGGTACCGAACCAGCAAGGATTTCATTCGACATGGGAGACTCGATTCGCGCCCGTACCGCGGGTGCTGCCTCCAGGGCATTCCGCAGGTTCAATCGCCCGTATCCGCTGTACGTATCCCATCCCGGCAGTTCCTGCCCGTCGCCAAACGGATCAAGATAGTCATCGCTGGTGCTCTGGAGGATATCCTGAATTTTATCAGGGGACAGTCCCGGCGATATCGCCCGCAGGTATGCCACGGCACCGACTACAAAAGGACATGCCATGCTGGTTCCTGAGGAAAGGTAATAGAGACTGTCAATAATATGCACGCGCGGTTCCAGCGACGGAAAGGCGGCATATGAATCAGTATTAACCGCGCGCAACGATAGAATTGACCGACCCGGCGCACAGAGATTGATATGATCCCCGTAAGTTGAAAAAGAAGCCACCCGGTCGGAGTCATTGGTCGCACCGATAGCCATGGCGGAGGGATATCCGGCCGGAAAAACCAATTCCTCAACGCCGGAATTGCCGATGGCGGCACAAAAGACTACTCCCCGGGATCGGGCAAAAACAAGCGTTTCCTCCAGAAGGCGACTGCGGAACGGCAGGCCGAAGCTCATGTTGACGACATCCGCCCCGTTTTCAGCAGCATACACAATAGCCCGGGAAATCTTGGACAACAGGGCCCACGGTAGAATCTTCAGCGCCATAATGCGACTGTCCGGTGCTACGCCGACAACACCAATTCCGTTGTCTGGCGCCGCCGCGATAATCCCGGCAATATGGGTTCCATGACCGAGGATATCAGCAGGGTCATTGTCTTCGGGGATGGGGGAATTCGGATTGGAGGAAAAATCCCAGCCGATAACATCATCGACATACCCATTATGATCGTCGTCGATACCGTTATCAGGCACTTCACGCGGATTAGTCCAGATTTGACCGGCCAGATCGGGATGGGTGATGTCAATCCCGCTGTCCAGAACGGCTACCACGGCGATGACTGTGTTGTCAGGCGGATTCTTCAGAATTTCATCAGCGTCGATATCGGCGTCGCTGATACCGCAGGTGATAATCATTTTGTCATTTTCCGCTCCCGGCTGGCGGACGATATGGTAATGCCCCTGCCCCGTATTGTGCAGACCCCATTGGTGCTGGTAAAACTCGTCATCCGGCCGCGTGTATAACTCAACCCGGTAATCCGGTTCAGCGTAGACAACTCCTGGCAGTTTTTCATAATCATGACCCATTGCTTCCAGATCCACACCCGGTTCGGTTGTAATAAGATATACGTGCGCAAGCGGTTCCGATGCCTGTGTACCCTTTCCGGCAGAGAAGAGCCTGCTGATTGACCGGGCCTGATATTTATCACCCAGTTGATCCAGAGTCGAAATCCCGGTCATGACCCGCCCCTTTTCCGTCGCCAGCATGCGAGGGGCAGTTTCTGGCGAGAACTTCACAATTAAACCGCATGATTCCAGGCGGGCGACCCTGTCATAATCCCCATCCAGGGAACCGGCGTAGCTGTTTAAGCCGGCAAGCAGGACGACACTTAGAAGGCGAATTGACCAGCCAACCGCAAACCGTACACACTTCATCAAATTCAAGTCGATCATATTAAATCATGCAGCTCCGCAACAAGAGGGCGCTCAAGTGAAGGGTATATCTCACCGTAAAGGGGACGAATGTTTAAATCAGTCTGTTTACACAAAGATACAAAATTATTCCGGCAAGACAAGATATCTTTTTGGCAGTTAATGTGTTTCGCTTATTACCTTGTGGATAATCGATCCTGGTATCGCGCTAATATATTTTTATCCATAAAGTCGCAAATTCGCTTGCCGATATTCTTGAGTCCTTCCGGGCTGAAGTGAATACCGTCTTTCTGAAAAACCTTGTCAATATCCTCAATTGCATCAATTTCAGCTTCCAGGTCAAGCAAATACGCTCCCGTATGCCCGGCGACCTCGCGGACAATCCGGTTATAGCGACGATGCACATCAGCGGCAAATTTTTTATCGGGGACATATTTGCAATCAACCAGGTAGTCGGGAACCCCGAGCCGATAGTGCGATGTCGGCGCCGTAATAAAAACCACCGGAATCCCTCCGGCATCAAATATCTGCTTTATCTTGACCAGATTTTCCCGGTACCGGTCGGGCGGAACTCGCACTGCGTCGAGAATTTCATTCGATTCCGCCCTTGTTCGCGGCCCCAGCAGCCTGGCTCCCAGCTGAACAAGGCGACAATGATGGCGCAGCAATTGGAGCAGATATCCGACCCTGCCGGACTTGAACTCGGCGTCCGTTGCCCGGTAGGCCAGCCAGTGGTCATTCCATCCGAAATAAACAACGACCGCATCAGGCTCCAGCATCGCTCCGTACTTCTGTGCCATCACGCGCCCCTGATATGAGCTGTACCCCGAAACAGCAACGGGAATACATTCGTAACGGGTCATGTCCCAGAGGTATTTGCTCCGAATGCATTGCTGGGTGTATCGCGCGAAATCCTGCTCGGTGCATGAATCGCCGAAGAAGAGAATGCGAAAAACTCCATGCGGCTTCGGCGTTTCGATTTCTTCACCCCAGAAACCCAGGGAGTTCACACCGGAAGCCGATGGCGGCAGTTTCCAGTAAAGATCTTTGTCCGGAACGAATAATGAAAAAAATGCCGGCCGCAGGTTGCCATACTGGATGCCACTTTGATAGCTGAAGCCGGACACGCGCAATGCCAGCTCCGGCACCACTATGATTAGATTCAATACCGCCAGGCTCAGCACCCACCTGACATCTATATGCCGCCTTACCAGAAAACCGGGAAGATACCACCCTGCAATGACAATACCTAGCAGAACAATCGGCAATATCGGGGAAGCGTAACCGCGAAAGAACAGAAAAAGCGAAAGTATATGCGAAAAAAGAAAAGAAAATACTGAAAAAGAATGTGTGAAGACGAGTGCCTGATGATTCGTTGCTTTGGCGGCCGACTGATATATCGCTTGGTCCACTTGGGCCCTCCTTGCCGGACAAAAAGCATTTCTCCCGGCACTCGCAAGAAATATACTGCGCTGACGCCGAAAATATCAGGGGTGTCCATTATTTTTTTTCGAATTTGTCACATTCCCGGGCAGTGCACAACTAAGCAGCATCCACGTTTCCACTCTACCTTACACATGTTCACAGCCGGCAGGATCTTGCGAAATCCCTTAGAAGACTGCTACTTACGGGCGCTGGATCTTATTGCTCAATGGTTAGCGGACAGCCTGTGGCGAAATCAGGCCGGCATTTTCGGGCATATATTGGCTTCTAAAAATTGACCGCGGGAGAATTTTGTGCTTGACAAACGCCAGGTGTCGTGTATTTTTACAATGAACTACTGCTAAATATGTTTACAATTCTACTATTTTCCATTTTTGAAAGGGTATAATTACGTCCAGTCGCTAAGGAATTAAGTGAGCCTGACATCTCTGCGTTAGGAGAATGAAATGCGTCTCCGCTTCAATGCTTTGAAGCAGGATTTGCTTTTTTCCGCGGCTGTTTCGCTATCCCTGGCGATTATATGCCCGAGCCCCGCCAGTGCGGCTGCCGACGATCCTGTGCCATTCACTATCGAGATCGACTTCCAGCCCGATGTCAGCCTTGGCGCCGAAATATCCCTGCCAATAACTAAAACCGCTGGATCGGAAGAAATCCACGGCTTTGATTTCCTGATCGGGTATGACTCCATTGTACTCAGTCTTGAGAACGTCATACCCGGGATCCTCTTCGACGAGCCGGGCGATTACGAGTGGGAATACTTTACATATCGCTCCGGCCCGCCAGATGGTTGCGACAGCACCTGCCCCTCCTCCCTGGTTCGGGTGGTTGCCATGGCCGACATCAACAATGGTTCGCATCATCCCCTGACTTATGAAGTCCCCGATGGCACGGTGCTGTTTTACCTCAACTTTACCCTCGAAATCGATCCAATATTCGCCTGCGAATTTGTCCCGCTTAGATTTTTCTGGACCGAATGTGGTGATAATGCGATGGCATGCCGGGAGCCCGGAAATCCCAACCCATTTGACATTAGCCTGGCGGTTTCCCGTTCCATTCTTGACAACGGAATCGATATTTTCGATCCGGTTATGGAATTCCCCGGTTACCTGGGATTTCCGAACAATTGCTTCGATACCAGCAGCACCAATGAACCGATCCGCTTGATTGACTTTGTCAACGGTGGCCTGGATGTTCACTGCCCTGAGCCGTTTACCGGCAGAGGTGATCTCAATGTCAACGGGGTAAGTTACGAACTTGCCGATCTGGTGCTTTTCGATAATTACTTCCTGCACGGCCCCTCCGTCTTTACGATCGATGAGGAAGCACAGATCGCCGCGTCCGATGTCAAAGGTGATGGCTATCCCTTAAGGATCGACGATCTGGTATACATGATTCGTGTGATGGAAAACACACTCAGTGTTTGGCCACACTGCCCGGTAATTACCGACGGCGATTTCATCGGCCTGCTGGGTGTAGTCGGCACCGATTCTTCAATCATTATCAGATCCGATTTCGAGCGCCGGGCCGGCGGCCTGCGTCTTTGCTTTCATGCGCAGGATTTGCAATCGAATGATGATTATTCCTTAATTGTCTTTCCCGCAGCAGAACACATGGATGTGGCAGGCAACATAAGCGGCGACAGCCTGAATATCCTGATTCAATGTCGGCAATCCTTTGACGATCCCCCGGACATTGACTCGGCCACCATCGATACCGGCATGGTGGATCTCATTGAAATTCTATATACCGGCTCCGAGCCGGGCCTGGCTTCTGCCTCGGCGGCGGGATATTATGC
>CP070796.1:1420316-1424977 GCA_020343475.1 Candidatus Zixiibacteriota bacterium | reverse complement strand
CGATGTCATTATTGGCATAAAGGGCCAGTTCATAATAATGATCAAGCGCCTTTTTCACCGGGCGGCAAAGCGGGCCGGTGGAAGCGGAATTGAGATACGTTATGCCGCATTGCGTTCCGGTTATCGGAAACAGGCGGCGCACCTTACTGAAAATATCGTCTTCTGGCTTTCTCATGGTTGTACCCGAACGAAGGATTTACAGTGAGTATAGATATCCGATAATGGCCATCGCTCCGATTAATTTTATCATAAGGCCCAGGAGCAGATACAGCATATACAGCCCCGGGATTTTCACGCGGAACATGGTTAGAATTGTCAGCGGTACCATGCCGAATAAAAACAGGTACAGCCCGGTCGCCACGCCGCCACGAATGCCGTAAAAGGGAATGACGGTATAAAACCAACCGTAGATAACCGCCGGCATAAAAACAAAAAAGACAAACTCGATGATAAATGACGAGACAAACCAGGACAGGCCTTTGGATTCAAGCAGCTTTGGAGGGAAATGGTCAAAAACAGGAATGCGTTTTTCGAGCAGATTCCAGAGAACATCCATGATAAGCAGGTAGATACCGCCAATAATCAAACAGTACGTCAAAAGCTTGAAACTGATAATCATAACCAGGCCTCTTCACGATACCAGTGGACCGTTTTCCTCGCACCCTCGGGGAAGGGAATCCGGGATTCAAAACCCAGTTCTTTGCGCGCCCTGTCGGTGCACATCTCCCAGTTCTCAAGAATTTCTTTGGCTTTCTCGACTGTAAACATCGGGGTTCTGTCGAACAGCCTTAGAACTGTCTCCGAAATCCGCGCCGTAAATTTGACCGCGGCACCCGGCAGGTAAACCGGGATACACCACCGATCAACCGCCCGGCGAAGATGTGCAATCAACTCCCGGTAACTGTAGCTTCTCGTCTCGGCAATGAAATATCTCGAACCCGGTTCTGTGTCTGCCCTCAACGCCAGCATCACCCCGTGACATAAATCGTCGACATGCACCAATTGTATGCGACGGTTCAGACTTCCAATATATGGTTTGATACGGTTGTCGATTATTTGAAAAAACGCAAACATCTCCCGGTCTCCCGGTCCATAGATGCCGGGCGGACGAATGATTACCGACTTAATCTGCTCGGTCGCCGACAGAACCGCCCGCTCACCTGCCAGTTTGGAGCGACCATAAACGGTTATGGGGTGAGCCGGATCATCTTCGTCAAGCGGCCGGTTCTTTTCCGACGGCCCCACCGCCGCCAGCGAAGAAATATAAACAAACTTCTTCAATTTGCTGTTACAGCGCGCCGCCTCGATGATATTCCCTGTCCCTTCCTGATTTATTTTGAAAAAATGATCCGGATGGTTGGCCTTAACCACTCCGGCATTGTGAACGACATAATCGACCTCGCCCACCATTGCCGGCAGTGTTTCCGGCTTCGTTATGTCACCCGTCCGGAATTCAAGGTCGATCCCGGAAAGGCGGCTGGTATCGCATCCCTCGCGTACCCCGGCGATGACACGGTAGCCCTCGGAATGCAGCCAACGGCAAAGACGACTTCCGACAAATCCATTGGCGCCGGTAACTAAGACTGTATCGTTATTGCTGTTCTGCATTGGCTCAATGTAAATGCTCACGGCTAAAAATTCAAGCCTCTTCCGTCTTCAATCGAGCGATGGTGATTTTATCCCTCTGTAATGCAATAAAATTCGAAGTAATTGAATGATATCAGAACACTTCGGCTGAAAAACGGTAGATTTCGGCAGAACTGTCTTTATAACTGTTTTTGGGAAGCCCGGCTTTCAGACAGGTCTGTTCCAGAAAGGTGGTACAATCCCAGTCATACTCGGTGGCAACCTGCGGAAGCAGCAGTCCGGAATGCATCGCCATGCGAATCAGCAATCCGTCGCGCCCCACTTCGATTTCATCGAGATCCCTCACCCTCACCAGCGGCGAGAGCACCGATATTTCAATTTCGAGCTTTTCGAATTCGCTTTCAGTCAGCTTGGAGAAACGGGGATCGTCGAATGCCGCCGCCTGCGCCATTTCGGCTACCGCCAGGTAAAGCGGCTTGGCGGCACGAATCATTCCGATACACCCCCGAAGCATCCCGCCAATCTTTATGGTGACAAATACCCCGCGATTATCCCTCAAAATACGTGACTCCGGCGCTTCTTCCGTCAATTTGGACTTTTTCAGATGGGCCGCGATAGCGCGCCTGGCAAGGTCCAGAAGATATCCTTTGTTCTCTTCAGTGAGCCTTTCCGCAGATTTTCCGGGTGCGATTCCCGCCGCAGGATCGGCGGACTTGACCTTTTTGGAAGATACAATCAGTGCCGAAAGATACCCGACCACCTCATTGAAATCACCGGTGGTCGCCCCCGAGGTGGAATAATCGGTGATTACTGCATTCTCGCCGCCGAGTCGCCTGGTTGCAATCAGCATCGCGACCATAGGACCTCCACCGCAGGCCTCGCCCTTACCTGATATCAGCACCGACTGCAGGCGGTCGGGAGCATACTCCTCAACCGCCTTCTGAATATTGCCGTCAAGACGGCGAGCTTCTTTTTCCGTATAAAAGTGCGACAGATCGGTGGACGCGACAATCAGGCAGTTCTTACCGGCAAGCACCGATGCCAGCACTTCTCCCAGAATGCGCGAGGTGGATTCCTCCTGCTCACCCATAACAATTGCAACCAGTTTGAAACTTCCCAGTACCTGCTGCAAAAATGGAAGCTGGACTTCCAGAGCATGTTCGCCCCGAATCGATCCGCCGGTATGCCCTTTATTGGACAGGAATACGGAGGGATGAATGCCGGCGATTTCTCGCGATATTGCAGTATCGATCTCGACAACGCCAATTGGGGTTTGATATGCCGCGCCGTTATAGACCGATGCTCCCTGGAAGAAAACGGTGTGCGACGGCGAAATGACCACCACGACGTCATAACACTCGCCCTCCAGATGCTTGTAGGCAATGGAAGCCGTTTTGCCGGAATACATGTATCCGGCATGCGGAGCGATAATCCCTATTGGGCGGCCCGGCAGCGGCTGTTTTTTGGCCTCGCTGTACAGTCCGGCCAGCGCTTTGGAGAGCTCGGCCGGATCACCGGGATAAAAAGTACCGGCCACGGCCGGACTTCTCATGTTGCTTTGCTCATCCACTTCCTGAAAAAATCCTTTCTTGCCGGAAATCTAACTAAAATATGGCCGCTTGTCAAATCAAGCATAATTAAAAAAGCAGAGGTGTCAGGTCCTCTGCTTCCTGCTGCAATTTGTGGTCTTTTTATGCCGCCGGTGTCGACGGCTCCGGAGACGGCGCCCCGGCTTTGTCACCGCCTTTAATTCCCTCGACCATTGCCGAGAGAGCGCTGATAATGCCGCTGGCTTCATAAGGCAGGAACAGTTTGTTGGCGTCCCCTTCGGCCAATTTGGGGAGCATTTCCAGATATTTCAGCGTAATCAATTCTTTGTCCGGCTTACCCTCATGGATGGCCGAAAAGACATCAAGAATCGCCTGCGCCTGGCCTTCCGCCACCGCAATCTGGCGGTATTTCTCGGCATCCGCTTTCTTCCGGACAGCTTCAGCCTGGCCCTCCGCCTCGAGAATGGCTGATTGTTTGGTACCTTCCGCCACCGTAATGGCCGCCTGCTTTTTACCTTCTGCTTCCAGAATGGCCGCGCGCTTATCACGCTCCGCTTTCATCTGACGGCTCATCGCCTCGGTAATATCGGCGGGCGGATCGATTCGCTGGATCTCAACCCGGTTGACTTTCACTCCCCACTTGTCGGTTGCGGTATCAAGCACGTCACGGAGCTGGGAATTGATCAGGTCACGCGAAGACAGCGATTGATCCAGTTCCATTTCACCGATAACATTACGGAGATTGGTCTGGGCCAGCTTGGAGGAGGCAAGGATATAATTGGCGATCTCATACTTGGCCCGAACCGGGTCGGTTATCTGGCAGTAGACAATACAGTCAACTTCGACATTGACGTTGTCCTTGGTGATTACCAGCTGCGGCGGCACGTCCAGGACGATTTCCCGCATGTCCACCTTCTGTGCCGTATCGAAGAACGGCATAATCAGGTTAAGCCCCGAATCCAGCGTTCGCTGATATCTTCCCAGTCTTTCAACCAGTCCCTTCTCATACGGGCGGATGACCCGGATCGACATTCCGCCGATGATAAAGGCGAACACGACAACTACTGCGACGAATATATAAGCTTCCATAGCTTCCATCCTTTCTCGATGCCAGGCATCGTCGACTATTCTTCTTCAAGTTTCGAAACATGGAGCCGGGCGCCGAGGACTTTTACTACCCTGATTTTAATCCCTTCCTCGATTTTGCCGTCCGCGGTCGCCTGCCAGACCTGCCCGTCGACCCGCACCTGGCCGGCATCCAGCGCGGGGTCAATCGCTTTGACCACCAGCCCGGGCCGGTCTACCATGGCGTCAACATTGGTCTTTTGCGGCGATGGCTTGGTTATTTTCCTGGCAAGAGGACGGGTCAGTGGTATCAGGATGATGGAAATCCCGGCAAACACCCCGATCTGAATCAAGTACGACGGTGTCATGGTCGATGTAATCGCGGCGCCGATCGCCCCGATAACAAAGCAGGCAAAGACTAAGGTGGGGGTGCCGATCTCGATGATCAGAAAGACAACC
>CP070796.1:1402416-1420216 GCA_020343475.1 Candidatus Zixiibacteriota bacterium | reverse complement strand
CCGGGGCGTCATTGACCGCGGTCACCGTGAAAGTCGCGGCATCCTCGTCAAAGAGATCCCCCGGATCGGTGGCACGGAAGGTTATCGTTTCGAAGCCGTACCAGTTTTCATCCGGAATGATTATCGTTGCGACCCGGTCGACGATATCAACAGTCAGGTCAGTATTTCCGGTAGCGGTCCAGATCATTTCAGCATCGGCGTTGTCCGCATCGCTGACATAATCATCGAGATTGATCGTGGCAAAGGTCTCGCCCTCGAGAATCATTTGATCGGGAATATCTGTCACGACCGGGGCATCATTGACCGCAGTGACCGTGAACGTGGCAGCGTCTTCATCAAACAGATCACCGGGATCGGTGGCCCGGAAAGTGATTATTTCGGAACCGCTCCACTCCGGATCGGGAATACCGATGGTCGCGACGCGGTCAGTGATATCAACCGTAAGGTCAGTATTGCCGGTAGCGGTCCAGGTCATCTCGGCATCGGAATTATCCGGATCAGAAACATAATCATCAAGATTGATGGTTGCAAAAACATCGCCCTCTGAAATTGTCTGGTCGGGAATGTCCGTCACGACGGGCGGCTCATTTTCGGGCGGGACCTCGGATACAATGTCCCAGCAATACGGCCCGTTGAAATCCGGATCAGCGGGATCGGACCAGAGCCAGTCATAGGTAGTAACCGAATGCGAGATCGAGTCGATGCACAAAGTTCCTTCTTCAATTGCTGTAAAACCCACCTGTATGTACATGTTCTCGGTATTATCCGAAGGCCAGCACGGATACGGAGGCATTAACGGTATGGCGATCGTGGTATAGTTGAAGGTATCAGGCAACGCCCCGTCCCAGCTGTCCAACCGGAGAGCATTCATGGCATTCCAGTAGGCACCGCCTATCTCAAATCCGTTGAGAAACACAAAGGTCCCGTCGCCGCCCTGTGTAGTATGACCGCCAATGTCGCGGTGCGTCACGTTAAGCGGACCGTCGGGGCAGTTGAGTTCCCAGGTTGCGCTCAGACCGCAGATATTCGAGCCGGAATTCTGGGTCATGTAGAAATCAATTGTAAAATTGGAGCCCAACTCAATATAACCGGGAGCCAGCTCCGGTGAAGCCTCTGCCCTGATGTTCACATTCCCGGCATTTGCCTGCCCGAACGCAAAAAGCGTCAGAAAGGCAAGTGCCAGTGTAACATGCGTACGTCGCATTTTGTACTCCTATTTCGTTTCGTTTAAATATCTTCTCATTCGTACTTAGCCAATCTCGAAAACATCGTCTATGGTATGTAATAGCAACATGCCATTAATTAGAAACTTACAGGTTGACCGTTAAACGACAAGAAAGACTCACGGGATGCCATACCATTCCCCTCATAACGATCATTATCCCCATATAACCTCACATGATGGCAGCAAAGTTAATACCAGAGAGCCTTTAAAAGCGTATTTGCAGTAAGTAACCTTCTGCTGGTTATTTACAATATAAAGGTAATACAACGAAGTTGTCAAGCCAATTAGCAGCAACGAGATACGCAAACAATTGCACATAATCGGCAGATCGAGTTATTTCTCATTGGAATGCGCTCTGCGCCGGTACCACAGATAGAACAGAATTATCGACGAGCCCAGCACATCAAAGAGCATATCATAAACATCTGATTGACGGCCCGGAATATATGACTGATAGAATTCGTCAAGCGCCGCGAAGACAAACACGAACAAAAGCGACAGCACAAAAGTGAGTCTGATTTGCAGACGGGGGGAAATATGCGAAAACGATCGGAATACCAATACCGCCAGGATGGCATATTCCAGAAAATGCGCGACTTTATCAATACCCGCAATGTTGACCTGGGGTGGATTCAGGCTGGGCAGTGAAGAAAGGATAATTATCAACACGGCATAAGCCGCTGCCGGAATATGATATTTGATGGCGTTTCTCATTTTCGTCAAAACACAATACGTGCTACGCTACAGGATTTAAAGGCAACAGGCAAGGGAAAAAATGGAACACCGCCCGGCGACCGATATTCCGGGGCACGACGCCAGGAAGTTTAGGCTTGACACGGAGATAGAATTATCATCTTATTGTAACGCCAGTAGGGCGATGCTTTTAATCGCCACATGCAACCGGGAAACGGCGATAGCCGTCACGTAACTCTTTGAATGATGAGGAAGTCATGATGAAGGATGATACCAGCCAATTCCCGACCATTGCCACACTGGTCGGCAAGGAAGTATACTTGCGGCCGATGGAATCTGACGATTTGAAAACAACCTATGGCTGGTTCCTTGTGTCCGACCCGCAAATCCAGACATGTCACCAGGTGACTCTGACCACGCCCGAGGAGATGGCCGCCCGCAATAAGAAGCGGGAGCAATCCAGTGATCGCGGGGATTTTATCATGGCCCAGAAGGAAGATCATAAAATGGTCGGCAAACTCAGTTATTTTCATCTTAACATGCTTAATCGCTCGGCAGAACTGGGTTATATTGTCGCCCCCGGGGATCGCTCAAGGGGGTATGCCAAGGAAGGAATGTGGCTTCTTATACGGTACCTGTTCAAACAATTGAATCTGAACAAGGTTTATGCCCAGACTGCATCGTTCAACAAAGCATCCATCGCCCTGCTGGAATCGCTCGACTTCAAACTCGACGGAACCCTTCGGCAGCACCATTACTATAACGGTGACCTTTATGACGACCTGCTTTACTCACTGCTTCGCTTTGAAAGCAGCTTTTAATAGGCCGGAACGGCAAAAAAGGGGGCCCGTATGTGCGTAATACCTGTGAAAACAATGAATAAATCCCTGTAAAGTCCAAGGAGGCGGCATGACCGTACGCGATTTGCTGAATGCTAAGGGCCGGGAATTTGAATCAATTGATCCCGATACGACCATCAAGCAGGCGATGACGCGGATTACTCAAAAAAGAATCGGCTCCCTGCTGGTCATGCAGGAAGAGGAACTAATCGGAATTATTACCGAGCGTGACATGTTTCGGGTGATTCTCGAGCGCGGCACGGAAGGATTCAATGTCAAAGTCAGGGATGTGATGACGGTCAATATTGTGATCGGTATTCTGGATGACGCGATTGAGGAAGTCAGCGCCCTGATGACAAATAACCGTTTCCGCCATCTGCCGATTATGGAAGGTAAAACGGTGGTTGGAATTATATCAATCGGAGACGTGGTCAAAGCTCAGGCTCAAAACCTTTCCATCGAAAACAGGTATCTCAAGGATTTCATTATCGGTAAATATCCGGGGTAATTTCAAATCGGCGGCCGGTAATCAGCCAACAACACCACCGGCCGGGAATCCCTTCAATCCGGCTATCCCGCTTGAGTTCTCTTTTTGTCCATAGATTTTTCCCCTTATATTGTTAAATTTTTGAACAGCATGCCGAATATACCAAATGACAGGACAGGTCATGAGCAAATCGGATATTCAAAAACAGGCGGCGCCACAATGTATCTGACCGGGAACCCGGAAAAAGGCAGCGCATATTACGATGAGGTATTTACGACCGTCTATGCCCCTGAAAAAAGGCGGTTTCTCTATGAAAAAGTGCTGGATTTGATTGTGCATTACGACCTTCCCAGCGTGCTGGAAGTGGGTTGCGGAACCGGACATCTGGGGAAAATGATTGTCGATAAAAAAATTCCGTATCGGGGTTTTGATTTCAGCGAGGAAGGAATCAAATCGTGCAGGCGAATCTGTCCAGCCGGGAATTTTTTCCTCGGCAATGCCTACGACAAAAAAAACTACCAGCCCTATGATTACAATATTGTGGTTGCTCTGGAGGTTCTTGAACACGTGGATGATATCCGGCTCATCCAGAATATCCCGCCGGGGGCAATTCTGATCGCATCCGTTCCTGACTTCGACGAACCTTCACATCTGCGGCTTTATCAGCAGCCGAAGCCGGATATTATTGAGCGTTTCGAACCCTATCTAAGGATCGATGATATCACATCTTACAGTTGTCAAATTCCTCGAAATAACCAAAATGTAACCATTTATATTTTCAGCGGATTTCGCAAGGAAGCCGGAAATAAACCGGGAATTCCGTCTCACAAGCGATTGACCCTGAAAACGTCGAAAGATTCATATTGCGAGCAGTCTCGGGCCGCCTCTGATGTGCATGTTATGCAGGAGTCTCAGGGAAAAGCGCAGACGGCGGCGAAAGCCGGCAAGCTGCATCTGGGATGCGGGAGGAATATCCTGCCGGGATGGATCAATCTGGATTGCACCGCGCTGGAAGGAGTCGATGTTGTTGCTGACCTGGATGACTGTGCCGGCACCTCGCTTCCGCTAAAAGATAACAGTATCGAGGAATTCCGGGCCCACCATCTTATTGAACACCTTCGCAATCCCCTGCCCTTCATGCAGGAGCTGCACCGTATTGCCATCCCCGATGCTCGAGCGGAATTCAAAATTCCCTACGGGTCAAGCGATGCCGCATATGAAGACCCGACCCATATCCGACAATATTACATTAATTCCTTTGGGTATTTTTCGCAGCCGTTCTACTGGCGGGCCGACTACGGCTATCGCGGTGACTGGCAGATGGAGCAGGTCATTCTCACCGTTGACGGCAATAGATTCGAGGGAAAGAAGATTGAAGAGATTATGTACGAGGTGAATCACTACCGAAATATTGTCAGGGAAATGACGGTTATTGTGCGCGCGGTCAAACCGATTCGGGAACCGAAACTGGAGCTGCAGGTTCAGCCCAAGATACAAATAGCTCTGGCCTCGTGAGAGGCCTTACTTTTCACCAGGGGCTTGGGGTGGATATCATCGATATCCGCCCCTTTTTAATATCTGGCATAATTATGTGATTGTCAGACTCAATTCCAATATGTAAATTCACAATACAGGAAGCTATCCCGATCATTCCGGAAAACAGGGAGGAACGATGGACAAGTTTTGTCATTCATGTTCGGCCCCGCTGAATATGTCGGATTTCAGGGGCCCGGCTGAGGATTACTGCAAGTATTGCACTGATGAATCCGGCAATCTCAAATCCCGGCAGGAAATCAGACAAGGCATCGCTCAGTGGTTTAAAGGCTGGCAGCCAAATCTTGACGAGCAGACCGCCATAATCCGGGCTGAGCTGTTCATGAAAGCCATGCCCGCCTGGGCGGATGAGTAGATGGCAGGAAGGCCGGGTAGCATTACCTCCTTCTTCTTTATGGCAGGATGGTATTGGTTCTGGTTGAAGCTGTCAGGGAACCAGGCGCGGACAATCGCGAATTGCGGTTGCTTCTTCAAGAACTGCGATCCGAACTGAAGCAATTACTGGTTGGCCATTAACGGCCCCTGTCCGGGGAAAAACACATCTGCATAAGCCAGAGGTCGGGCTCCGCAGGTCGATGTCGCCTTCAAAGGCACTGAATAATCTGAAGGGCGGTTCTGACGTTGAAATAAAAATCGGGGTGAGAGGATTTGAACCTCCGACATCTTGCTCCCAAAGCAAGCGCGCTAACCAGGCTGCGCTACACCCCGATACCGGATGATGAAATATATACATCGTTTAAACGATAAGTCAAGCGGAAGAAAAGTCAGCGGGGCAGGAGTTCTGTTGAAATACATGAATGCAATGAAGAGTGCTGATGTTTTTATGAACAGCCAGAACAAATATTCAATTTATTCGGGATCATCACCAGAGTTTCGATCTTCAAATCCGTTATTGCAAAGACCGTTTGTTCCGAATGCCATTGCGGGGCCGCTTTGTCTGACTGTCATTGCGAGGAGCGAATGCGACGAAGCAATCCGGTTGTCTCGAACTGCTTTAGATTTTATTCATATTGGCGATGGAGATTGCTTCGCTTCGCTCGCAATGACCGCCCTGCCCGATTGTCATTGCGAGGAGCGAATGCGACGAAGCTATCCGATTGTCTCGAACTGCTTTAGATTTTATTCATATTGACAATGGAGACTATTTCGCTTCGCTCGCAATGACTGTCCCAACTACCTGACATCTATAGCAATGACTGCCCGGCTGCTTGCTATCTGCAGCAACGATTATAAGTACATTGTATCCGGGAGGTTCTCAGTTCCGCCGCTGATTGCATTCGGCAATTTTTATCTACACCTTTTGTGAGAGATGTTTGATTATCAACTCTCTTGCGGCAAGAAGGGCCTTGCCGCGATGCGAAACGCTGTTTTTTTCATCGAGTGTCATCTCGGCAAAGGTCTTTCCGGCCGGAGGATAAAAGAACACCGGGTCATAGCCGAAACCGTCCACTCCCCGGTTCTCGGTGATTATTTTTCCCTCGGCTCTCCCCTCCACCGTCTCGACCTTATCGGCATCCCACACAATCGCAATTACCGCTCGGAACCGGGCGGCCCTCTTTCCCTCGGGGATATCTTTCATTTCCCTGAGAAGCTTGCGATTGTTGTCGGCATAAGTGCAGCCGGGGCCGGCGTAGCGCGACGAAAACACCCCCGGCGCGCCGCCCAGTGCCTCCACCTCCAGCCCGGAATCATCCGCCAGTGTGGCAAGACCGGTGAATTTGGCAATTCCGCCGGCCTTGAGGACAGCGTTTTCCTCGAGCGTTTCCCCTGTTTCCTCGATATCCGGGAAATCAAGAAAATCATCGCACGTCAATATCGTTACCGGAAGATCCTGCAGGAGATTTTTAATCTCCCGGATTTTGTCTTTGTTCTGCGTTGCTAGAACTAATTGCAAGATGCACACCCCGTTCAGGTACAGACTTTAATCAAGAATCGCCGGGGTCGGAGTGCTTACCGATCTCGCGCTCGGCCGGGCCATCGTAGCTGAAATTGCGGTTGCCAAGCTCGCGCATCGGCTTCTCGCGAGTCATTTCTTCGTAAGCTTGAGCAACCAGGCCGGGAACACGGGAGATGATAAAAAATCCTTTGCCAAGCCGCCAGTCAAAGCCCATGTCGGATATTACCGCGGCAATTCCGCCGTCCACATTGATCGGCAGTTTCCTGCCCAGCTTTTCTTCCAGCGCTTTCTCGATCGCTATGCACAATTCGATATGCCGTCCGGAAAATCCGCACCGTTTGGCGATCTCAAAAAGCTTGATGGTGCGGGGGTCTACGTTGTGCAGGCGATGGCCGAAACCGGGCATGCGAATTTTATTCTCCAGAATATAGTCAACCAGGTCGTCGGCCAGTTTTTTGATCGCGCCTTCTTTTTTCGCCCAGCGCTGCATGATCTTTGCGGCGTTTTCGATCGCGCCGCCGTGGCTGTCGCCGATCACCAGCACCCCGCCGGCGATTGCGGCATTGAGCGGATTGCCGCCGGCGATGACATTGCGGGCGCCAAGCACCGACGGCGGCGAACAGCCGTGGTCGATCGACGATACCAGAATCGCCCGCATCATCTCGGACTCCGCCCGGTTCGGCAGTTCTCCCTTGAGAATCAGAAACACGGCCTCGGCGAAATTCAATTTTTCCATGATATCGGTAATATGATAGCCGCGGACCCGGATCTTTCCGGGGCCGATCTCGGTTATACTGCTATGCCATTGTTGGTCACCCATGACGCCTCCCTGTTACCCATAGTAACATCAGTCGTCTGAATTGGTGGTATCGGGAGGAACAACATCCGTGCGGATATTGATCCCCTTGTAATATTGCAGGGCAAACTCGTGCCATTCTTTTTCAAATGTTTCCTGATCGGCGCCGAACAGTTCCTGCACCGATCGATCGAAGGACGCCGTCGACTGCCAGAGCATTTTAAACCGGTTGATACCGTATGTGTACGCAATATAGGCAACCATCGAGGCCGCTTCCCACGAGCGATATTTCTCACCGGCGCGCGCAAAGCTTTCGTTGTCGATCAGGGTATCAAGCGGGATGTACCGCTCAATTTCAAACAGGGAGCTGGTCAGATGATGATAATCACTCTGGGAATAATCCAGAAGGGTGATCAGGCCGTCATAAAGCACCTGGAAATCCGTCATTCGGATTCTCATCTTATTGACCAGAAACATGGCCAGCGGTACGCCGAATGCGGATCGCCTTCCCCAGTGAATCTGGTTATCGGTAACATACGGGGGATCGTGGCCGGTCAGTTCTTTGCCAGAAGATGGATTGTCGTGAATATAAAAGTGAATGGTGTCTTTCGGTATTTCAATTGCGAGAAAACTACACATCTCGCTCAGATACCGTTCATAAGCGCTCGACAGACGCTCGATATTCTTCCCCCAGTATGAATCGGCCGGAAAGTGGTAGACGAAATGTTTGTAACTGTATTTCTGCCACCCGGAATACTGCCGCGGCGGCTCGACTTTCTTCTCTCCGCAACCGGCCAGTCCGCACAGCACAAGTCCGACCGCAAGAAGCAGCGCACCTTTTTTGACGTCTGTTCTGAAATTATTCATAGCCTTCGTTGTCCTTTAATGGTCTTCTGTTGCCGGTTACATCCAATTACAGCACCATGACCGCTCTCATGTAGCGGCGTTCCGGAATATATCACGCCCTCGCGGTGAAGTCAAATAGAATAGCCCGAACGGCTCTTGTGCCCGGAAATTGCGGCAATTAAAAAGCCGGTTGCCGTGCAACCGGCCGCACACATTTCGGTAAACCATCTTCCACCCGGAACGCGGGAAATCATCTCAGATTTTTTTATAAGCCAGCGCCTTGGTCGGGCAGAACGTGGCGCAAGCGGGATTACCGCCGCAGAGGTCGCATTTGACGATTTCATCCTGAACGTCATCCAGCAGCGCGCACCCAAAGGGGCAGGCCGCCACGCAGGCCATGCACTTGATGCAGCGTTCCCTGTCCAGTTCCACCGCTCCGGTTACTTCATTCCGCTTGAGAGCATCAAACATGCATGACTTCACGCAGGCGGCGTCATCGCACTGCAGGCACGCCACCGGTACATACTTGTCCGGTTCATACGCAAGCGGATAAATCCGGCTTCTCCCCGGCTTCTGATTTTGCGCGTGGGCAAAGGCGCAGGCCAGCTCGCAGGTTCGGCAGCCGGTACACAGCGACGGGTTCACCTCAAACCGGAATTTCAAATCGCCACCTCCTGCGCCCTGGCGACGATCTCGCCCATTTTCCTGGCCAGCTCTGACCGTTTGCAATTATCACAAATCTCGAAGTATTCCCGCGGGATATTGCGCTTTTCAATCAGATAGTCAGCAAACTCCCTGGCAATGGTCTGTCTTCCGCACTCCTTGCAGGAAATCAGCTCGAATTTTCTGTCCCAGATGGTCCGGGTGTTGTCCCGGTCTGTCCACGGGATAACGTCGGTGGGACAAATCTGTGCACAGGCCAGACAGCCGATACAATCAGGCGGTTCCGCGCCGAATGGCGGCGCAATTTCCTTTCGATGCCCGCGCCCGACGGCAGAGATGGCGCTTCGGCCGAGCACCTCGCAAATGCGGGTGCAGGCATAACACATGATGCAATTGTCACCCTCAGGCACAACCTCGTAGCTGGTCTTGTAAATGCCGTATTCCTCCGCCATCTTCTGGATGACCTCGGAGTCGGGGCAATTGGCCAGCTGCAGGTCGAGGATGGTCTTCCGGATTTCGATTACATCCGGGGTGTGAGTGCTGACAATCAGCCCCTCCTCGACCGGGTAGAGACAGGAGGTGACATGCTTTTTCCAGCCGTCCCACTCCTCGCGGGTGATCTCCACCATGCAGAGGCGGCAGTTGCCGGTCGGCTCAATCGCTTCATGGTGGCACAGTGCCGGGATTTCTATCCCGTGCCGGCGGATGACCGACAAAAGCATCTCCCCTTCGGTGGCCTTAATGACCTTCCCATTTATAGTAATGTGTACCATATTTTACCCAATCACTCTATATCAACGGCTTCAAATTTGCACACCGCGTAACATGAACCGCACTGCGTGCATTTTTCCTGATCCAAGACATGTTTTATTTTTTTCTCCCCGGTAATGGCATCCACCGGGCAAACCTCGATGCAGGCCAGGCAGCCGGTGCATTTGTCATTAATGGTATAAGTGATGAGATCACGGCAGATTCCCGCCGGGCACTTCTCATCCCGGATATGAGCCAGATACTCATCACGGAAATAACTCACGGTGCTGACGAACGGATTGGGACCGGACTGCCCGAGGCCGCACAGCGATGCGGTTTGAATCACCTTCGATAATCGTTCCATCAGGGCCAGACTTTCCTCCACTGCTTTTCCTTCACAAATCTTAACACAGAGTCCATGCAGCTGATAGAGGCCTTCCCGACAGGGCACGCACTTGCCGCACGATTCGGACACCAGAAAATTCAGGAAGTATCGGGCCACATCCACCATACAGGTTCGATTGTCCATAACAATCATACCGCCGGAGCCCATCATCGATCCGGCTTCGGTCAGGGTGTCAAAATCAACCGGGAGATTCAGCTTATCGGCCGGAAGGCAGCCGCCCGACGGGCCTCCGGTCTGGACCGCTTTGAATTCGCGCCCTTCCGGGATCCCGCCGCCAATATCGTAAATGATCTCGCGCAGGCTGATGCCCATGGGAACCTCGATCAGGCCGGTGTTGCACACCTTGCCGGCCAGCGAGAAGGCCTTGGTGCCAGTGCTTGTTTCAGTCCCGATTGACGCAAACCAATCGCCCCCCTTATTGATAATGACCGGAACGGTGGCAAACGTTTCGACGTTATTCAAGACAGTCGGCTTATCATGAAGCCCCCGGACGACGGACCGGATGTACTTCGCGCGCGGCTCACCGATTTCACCGGCG
Source organism: Candidatus Zixiibacteriota bacterium (assembly GCA_020343475.1). Lineage (GTDB taxonomy): Bacteria > Zixibacteria > MSB-5A5 > GN15 > PGXB01 > JAFGAL01. The sequence continues at coordinate 1,409,522 of CP070796.1, read as the reverse complement.
ACCGACTTCATCAACGCTGATGATTCGCCGCACACAAACGCGCCGCCGCCGCGGCTGATTCTAGCGTCATAGGTAAAACCGCTTCCCATGATATTCTCGCCCAGAAGACCGCGCTCGTGAGCGGCGTCGATAGCCTTTTGCAGATTGACCACTGCCAGTGGATACTCCTCCCGAACGTAGATATATCCTTCGCGCGAGCCGACCGCATAGGCGCAGATTATCATCCCTTCCAGCACCGAATGCGGATCACCCTCCATGATGCAGCGATCCATAAAGGCTCCGGGATCGCCCTCATCCCCGTTGCACAGCACATAGCGAATATCGGAATCGATCCCGGCGCAGGTGGCCCACTTGCGCCCGGTAGGAAAACCGCCGCCACCGCGGCCGCGCAGGCCGGACCTGGATATCTCGTCAATGACCTCCTGCGGCTTCATTCCGTTCAGCGCCCTCGCCAGCGCAGAATACCCGCCGCTTGCGATATAATCGTCGATATCGTCCGGGTCAATCTGACCGACGTTGCGCAACGAAATCCTCTGCTGGCGAGCATAAAATGGTATCTTTTTATAATCGACGATGGTTTGTTCATCAGAGGGGTCTTTATAGAGCAGCTTCTCGACCAGTTCGCCCTTTTCCAGAGTGGTTTCCACAATTTCGGCAACATTGGACTTCTTGACCCTGGAATAAAAAATGCCTTCGGGTTCTATCACCACCAGCGGGCCGCGAGCGCAAAGGCCATGACACCCGGTCTTCTTGATCGATTCAACCGAGACACCCTTGATCTTTTTTTCGGAAAGAATCTTTTTTAACTCCCCGAGAATCTCATCGGAGCCACTGGCGAGACATCCCGGGCCGAGACAGACCAGCACCTTTCTTTTCTGAGCCGCACGTTTCTTAAGGCATTTTTCCCGCCAGTGGTTTAATTTGTCAACACTATCGATACGCATTTTAAGCCTTCTTCACCAGTCTCAATGCCCGGTTGCACGGGACGTTACCGTGATACTTGGCGTTGACAATCATCACCGGCGCCATGGCGCAGGCTCCGACACAATTGACGACCTCGATGGTGTATTTCAAATCCGGCGTGGTTTCTCCGGGTTTTATTCCGAGACCGGATTCGAGCTGGTCAAGCAGCAGATCTGCCCCCTTGATATGGCAGGCGGTTCCTTTGCAAACGCGAATGATGTTCTCTCCGCGAGGCGTCAGGCTGAACGCGCTATAAAAGGTCGCAGCACTGTAGACTTTGCTGAGCGGGACCTCAAGCGCTTTGGCGGTTTCCGACAAAGCCTCCCGGGGCAGATAATGAAATTCCCGCTGTATATCCTGAAGGACTGCTATCAGGGAACCGGGTTCCCTGGGATTGCGGCCGAATATTCCCTGAAGTCGTGTCACGTCCTGCTGAGTCATGGTATCACCCTTGCATCCTCACCTTTTTGGCCAGCTTGCGACCTTCTTCAAAGGCCTTCAGATTAATTTCCAGCAGTTCCTCTTTCCTGGTGCCCAGTTTCTCCCTAAGCATTCGCTTCAGCGTTTCGAAAGTAACAATGCCGGTCGTCGCGACATATGCCGCCAGCATTACCATATTGGCAGCTTTGGCATTGCCCGCCTTGATAGCAATGTCATTTACAGGAACCAGCATCTCCGTGATATCATCGCGCCCCGAAGTGACATCGATCAGCGAGCTGTTGATCAATAACAGGCCTCCCTTGCGAATCATCGAACCGAACTTGTCCAGCGATGGGCGGTTAAACACGCAGGCTGACATTGGATTGTTAATGATCGGCGAACCGATCCTGCTGTCGGATACCACCACGGTGCAGTTAGCAGTACCGCCTCGCATTTCCGGACCGTACGACGGAATCCAAACAACCTGCTTTCCTTCCTCCATGGCGGTGTACGCCAGAAGCTGACCAGCAGTCATGACGCCCTGGCCACCGAATCCAGCAAAAACGACCTCCTTCTGGTCTGCCATATTCAGGCCTTCTCCTTTTCGGGATCTTTATAAATCCCCAGTGGATAGTACGGCTGCATGGTTTCCTTAAGCCACTCGATTGAGTCGGCGGGTGACATTCCCCAGTTGGTGGGACAGGTAGACAGTACTTCGACCAGCGAGAAGCATCTATCTTCCTTTTGCAGGCGGAAAGCTTTCTTGATAATCTGCTTGGCCTGCACCACGCGCATCGGATTATGTACCGCTGTCCGCGCGACAAAAGCCGGTGTTCGCAAGGTGGCCAGCAGTTCGGCGATGCGGATGGGATATCCGGCCAGAGAGACATCTCGCCCGGCCGGGGTCGTGGTGGTTTTCTGTTCCGGCATCGTGGTCGGCGCCATCTGGCCGCCGGTCATGCCGTATATGGCGTTATTGACAAAAATCGTGGTGAATTTCTCCCCGCGATTGGCGGCATGTATGATCTCCCCCATGCCGATTGAAGCAAGATCGCCGTCGCCCTGATATGTGAAGACTATCATGTCCGGGCGACAGCGCTTGAAACCGGTTGCCAGTGCCGGAGCTCGTCCGTGCGGTGCTTCGAGAAAATCACAGTTGAAATAATTGTACATCAGTACCGAGCAACCGACCGGCGCCACCCCCACGGTGCGTTCCCGGAGTCCAAGCTCATCGAGTGATTCGGCCACCAGGCGATGAATTATACCATGAGTACATCCGGGACAATAGTGCGTAATGGTTTCCCTTAAAGACTCCGGGCGGGCGAAAATCATATTTGCTTCGTTTGCCATGTTATCCTCGTTTAATTTCGAAGATCACGCTGTCAGCTTCAACAGTTCGCGGACCTTGCCCTTGACTTCGTTGGGAGTCGGAACGATCCCTCCGGTACGCCCGTAGAATTCCACCGGCTTCCTTCCCTGCACGCACCGTTCAATATCCTCAACCATCTGGCCGACACTCATCTCCACTGTAAGGACCTTTTCGATATTTTTCTTGACCGCCTCGTCGTGGATGACTTTTTCAGGAAACGGGAAGAGCGAGATTGGCCGGAAAAGCCCGACACTTACCCCTTCGGCCTCCAATTCATCGATGGCAGTCTGACAGATGCGCGCCATGGTGCCATAAGCCGCTATCAAAATGCGATTCCTATCGGAAACCTTGTACAATTCATGACGGATTTCATTTGCCATGAATTTCTTGCACTTTTCGGCCAGCAGTAGATTATTTTCTTCGAGCTTTTCCGGATCAAGAAAGAGGGACTTGATGATGCGCGAATCGCGCCCTTTTGCACCGGTCAGGGCCCAGCCGGATTCCTCCGGCTTGTTCGGTTCACGGTACTTCTCCGGAAATTCGACCGATTCCATCATCTGTCCGATCATACCGTCCCCGATCATCATGACCGGATTGCGATACTTGTCGGCAAGGTCAAACGCCAAAATCATCAAATCGACCGCTTCCTGCACCGAGGATGGCGCGAGCACGATGACGCGGTAGTCGCCGTGACCGCCGGTTTTGGTCGCCTGAAAATAATCCGACTGCGACGGGAGGATACCGCCCAATCCCGGGCCGCCGCGCATGATATTGAGAATCACTGCCGGCAGGTGAGCTCCCGCCATGTAGGAGATGGCTTCCTGCATCAGACTGATACCCGGACTTGATGAAGTCGTGAAAACCCGCTTGCCGGAGGCCGCCGCGCCGAACAGCATATTCCCCACCGCCACCTCGGATTCGGCCTGGACAAAAATCCCGCCGACTTCCGGAAGCCGCCAGCAAAGGTATTCCGCGACTTCACTCTGGGGAGTAATCGGATAGGCAAAATAATTTCGGGCGCCGGCGCAGATCGCCGCCTCTCCGATCGCCTCGTTGCCCTTCATCAATCGTTTAGCCATCGCTCATCTCCCGGTCAATACTGAAAAAGAGTAAACTGCGTCCCATGATTTAGCACCTGTATAGCCACATCCGGGCAGGTAATAGCACAAATTCGGCAGCCAATGCATCTGGTCGGCTCATGCACCCGGGCGTAGAAGTATCCCTTTAAATTTATATCTTTCGACATGGAGATGATTTGCATCGGGCAGGCATGAACACACAGCTCACATCCCTTACAGAAATTTTTATCGATGCGAATGCCGGGCATATATCATCCCTTTCGATTATTGGGCTGATTCCTGTCCTGGTTTTCTTTCAGTTCCCACGGTTTGAGCAACGACCGGTCCAGGGGAAGCACCGGGCAGCCAAAAATCGCGGTATCCATGCGGTCCAGAATACCCCGTTTAGCGCTGACAAACACCACCGGCAGACCGCTTTCGCGGCTTACCTCCCGCGCCAGATGGAATCCTTCGAGTAAAATCTCCTCGTCGGTTTCATCAATCAAATGCGTGTTGGAAATCAGACCGGTGAACCGCAATTTTGATGAATGTGCGATCCGGTCCATAGTCTTGATACAGCCAACAACATCGAATGTCTGAGGGCGACGGCTGTTAAGAACCATCAGCATCTCATATTTCCCCTGGGGGAAGATTCCCGACATTGATCCGAGCGCCCGCGTCCCCTGGGCGTCGCCGCCGACATCGAGAATAAGCATTCCCTCATGTCCCTCAATCAGCCCCCTGACCTGGGGCAAGAGGATCGGAAGATCAGCGTAAAACTTACCCCCGCGCGGCGCGATCAATTCAACTCCCAGGGTTTCCATCTCCGTGATTGCTTCACGGCTCCGGAAATACGGGTTAACCAGGTCCAGATCAACCAGCGTTACCGGGAAATTATGAGAACGGACCAGGTACTTCGCAAGGTTAATAGAAACCTCGGTTTTACCGCTGCCAAATCCCCCCACCAGTGCGATAATTCGTTTAGAGAAAGAGGGATAGCAATCCCCTGCGGTACCAGCCATGAATGCGTCATCCTTTGTTGCCAAAGCTGCCAACATCACTCATATATATTACGCGTGGTTGTGGTAAAGTCAAGGAGATATGTGAAATTTATCACTAATTTTATCAGGCCTGCCATGAATCTCAGGACAATAGATTAACTTGCATCAAAAAATGCCGCCTAAGGCCCTTGACCCGGTTGAAGACTCATTCCGGAGGTTTTATGGCGTGAGAGAGATGCCGTATTATCCCGACCTTGAACAACTCTCAGGGCCACAATAATCCCGGCTCGCGAGGTGTAACTCAAAGAGATTCAATAGGATAAAAATCCCAAAGGGTCGATCGAATTGTCGGTATGGACGGCACCAATATCAGGCGGGACCTGCTGTCATCCAATTATCCATGATGGGATAAAGACCCGAAAGTAACCGGGGCTGCATAAATTGAAATTCCACTGATGCGTCAGTAATCCTGCAATGTATCAATCATGGGCACAACGGATCAGGCCCGGGTGGTTCGTTATACAGGTTATCAATCAGATATAAAACATCAAGCAAATTCACATCTCCGTCAGCATTAGGGTCACCAGCTTCCATAGGAGTCGGAGGAGGCCCCGGAGGATCGTTATACAGGTAATCTATCACATATAGTATATCCAGCAGATTGACACTGCCATCTCTGGTGGCATCACCGCAGACATATTCTGAAGCGACCAGTTCCCGGCCATAAACCGAGATGGCTGTCGAGTCTTTGGTGATGTCATATCCGGCGGAGTCGACCAGAAAATCCGTCCAGTAACCCAGATTTAAATTGTAATTTCCTCCCGGATTATCCGGATTGGTGTGATGAGGCAGGGCTGCAATCGGCGTCAGCATGTATTTTGCGCTGTACCAGGAAGCCGCGACCGGATCGGTTGAGGCCAGAAGCATCTTTGTGTTTTCAACCCATATCAGGTCATTGGGGCCGTTGGTTGTCGTCCAGGCGGCATCAATGATGGTCAGGCGCGGATAGGTCGCCGCAAATATCTTTGCGGTAAGGGCATACGGTCCAAATAGATAGTCATAATGCATTTCCATAAAGCCGCCATAACGCCCAAGGGAATAAGCCGTAGTCATCACACCGATCCAGTTCTTAATTGCTATGGTTGCTCCGGCCAGAGCATGCGATTTCAAAACCGGGAAATCTATGATGCAAAGCTGGCTGCTGTCATATGTACTCGTTTCGGTGTTCCATATACCATACCTTAATGAAACATAATAATCTCCAGATGGGGTTTGGAATTTAGGGTAGGAAATCTTTGATTCACTCTCATATACGTACCCATCATAATAGTCGCCCATTGAATATTCCCAGGCAACCGTCGCCCACATGGTGTACCAGTTAAGACAATAAACGGGATATCCTTTCGCGTAAAAGGTCGCGACAACATCAATTATTGACTGGTCCGGGTCATCAGAATTATTGTCATTTTCGGCAATTCCGGTTCCGAGATCCTGTGTATTATCACAGACTATGATCTCGCCGCTGAATCCGTCAGGGTGCTGCAATATTTGCCATATTAAGCCCTTCACCCGATCGGTATGTGTTGTATTATAGCTGGTCCATTGGAAGTTTCCTTTAATGATAACGATGTTGTCGGCGCCGACAATCCCCGAAGGATACTCAGCACTCCGATACAAATGGATATCCTTTGTTTCCATCATGCTTAACAGAGTATCCATGGCATAATCCGACAAATGAGCATCCGGCACCGAGGCGTTGCCCGCCGCCAGTGATCCGGTTGTCGGCGGGACGGAATCAAGCACGAAAACCAGGGAGGTAGGACTCTCAACCTCCCACTTCGGCAATGGAATGTCAACGTTTCGCCTTGCGGAATATGAGTTATCAGTAAAGGCGGTCGCGAACCAGACGGCTCCAACCAATACCACCGGGGCCATAGAAAACTTCAGCGTCCGCCTAAGTAAAACGCTGCCGATAAGATAGGCGATTACAGCCACAATCCAGCCGGATGTCACCTGCATCGCAGCTCTCTGACATGGATAATTCAGCCGTTTCGGATTAGTGCCGCTTCTTAAAAGCAGCCAGGACAATGCCAGAAAGCCTGTAATCCAACCCAGCCAGCCTTTGTCGGCGATATGCTTTCTTATTAATGACATGGTTAACCTCCCAGTCAATTATATCCTTACTCTCATTTCTAATACGCAATTCTCATTCTAATGTCGCAAATATCTTTGATATCTGTCAAATTTCTGCAAAAACCAGCCGCAAGGCCAGCAAATGCCGCCAAAATCGCCTGC
>CP070796.1:1389400-1402316 GCA_020343475.1 Candidatus Zixiibacteriota bacterium | reverse complement strand
CGATTTCCATCCCCACTGGGTCTGGCCCGGATCAAGAACAACGGCTGAAACATTAAGCCAGTAGATTGAGTCTTGCTCCTGCCAGAACCAGGCCCACTCGTCCAGGCAGATATTGTACTGGAAATACGACCCGTGATCGTCATAGATCACTTCCCCGGTACTGGGATCATACCAGCCTTCCAGAGCCGGGGGATCAATCGGGACGAGTTCGAAGTCGGCTACCTCATACATCCATAACTGCTCACCCGGCTTGCTGTAGCCGTCGGGATTCTGATCCGCCGGAATATCGCGGTGGATACTCAGAATAAAATAGAGGATTTGGCCCTCGATGTCGTGTTTCCACGAACCCCAGAGATGGAAATCCTTGATCCAGCCGGTTTCGGTGCATGTCCAGTCTTCCGCCAGAACCACCGGGGCGGTGGCGTTGACATCCCAGCCCGTCTCATCGGGATACTGCGGGAAATGCATCTTGACCGGATCGCCGGGATTCCAGTCGCACACTGCCGCGCAGTTCGGGGAATTGGTTTCGCCGTGCACATACCACCACAAGTAACCAGTAGAGCCGCCAAAGCGTTCATACCACTCCTCCAGGGATGAAGTGCCGGATACATAAAACCATTGCTCGCAGGTATCCATTGCCAGATCTTCATCGGTGATCGGTGCCGGGTACATTCCAGAGCCTGTGCCGGTAAACTCAATGCCGATAAAGAATGGGCGATTGACACAGCATGGAGTGGGAAATGTAACCGTCCCCAGGTTTGGATACTCGAAGGTGGCTTGATCGGCAACTGCCGAAACTCGGCACAATTCCGGACCCGGACCGTCGCATAACAAGCCGGAGGGGGCCAGATCATAAACCACAACATCGAGTGGAACCGGAAACGGCTCTTCCGCCACATCATAAAGAGTAAATTCTAATGCAGTGATTTCAAACGGATAGATAGGTGCTGTGCACTGCTCGACGGGGTCAAAATACTGTACCAGCCAATCGCCGCTATTGCAGTAAGGTACCCAGGTCTCAGGGCCAATGAATTCTGTCATGGTGCAGGCAGCCTTGGCGTCCCTGAAATCGGGAGGCTGCGCCGGCTGCACATCCGGGATGCGCATCGCGGTCGGCCGTTCCGCGACAGCTGCCGTCGGCAGCGAAGCCAGAAGGATAGCCAGCACCGTTGATACGGTTAGAACTTTTTTGACCATAGTCACTCCTTCAAGAGTTATGGTTTAAGGTTAAATTGTTGATGTCAAAATCGATGCATCAGTCACAGCAGGGCGATCTGTTTCAATTCCGGGTAAATAGAAGCGTCACCTCGTATATACTGCCGCTAAATATCCCGGGCGCTTTAAATTTGTGCTCTTTGGTAAGAATTTGATACATTGCCATAAAAAGCGCTACGGCTGGCAGTCATCTATTACTAAAAATATAATAAAGACGAATTTTGTCAACAAGTTTTCTTGTCGTATAATTGGGCAATGATCAATTGCCATAGTCTAATTACCTGATTGTTAAGCGATTACACCCGGTTTTCGCCGTCCCGTTCGAGCCGATGATAAATCCCCGGAGAGAAATCGGGTGTTTATCATTCTAATCGGCGGATCCCATCTTCTTTCTGCACCATTTGCCGTCTGAGAAAAAAACCGCGCCAACACACTTCCGCCGCGAGCTCTGTAGCGGAAAAACCGGCAGGATTTTGACTTTTTACCTTGCCGCATACTTGAATAAACCTTTGATTCCCCCGGTATATAATGTTGATTGAGTCTGAAATGTGTCGCAGTAAATGCATAACCTCGACGGCCGCAGAACGTAAGATAGGGTTAATGGATAGAATCAGCAAATATAGTCGAATTCTGGGATATATCAGGCTTGAAGCAGTTTTCTGGTTTCTGGGTCTGGCTTACCTGGCCGCAATTGATCCGTTTTCCGCCGGTCATTTCTCATTTTGCCCGCTGGATAACCTGGGCCTTGATTTCTGTCCCGGATGCGGGCTGGGCCGGTCGATTTCGCTGATTTTCCAAGGCGATCTCAGCGGCTCGCTGGCGGCCCACCCGCTGGGAATTCCGGCCCTGATTATCCTGCTAAGTCGAATTGTGACTATAACATACAGAACTCGTGCAATATCAAAAATAGCAGTGACTGGAGGCAACCATGGCTGAAGTGTTCAAATATTTGCCGGAAATCGAAGGCGATGAGTTGATGTTTATCGGCGGTTTGCTCAAAGACATGGACAACACCGCCGCCGAGAAATTCTCGATGGTCTACCGCGCCCGCCGCAAGGACCCGCAGACAATCCTTTTGATGGCGCTGGTTGGATTTATCGGCTTTGCGGGTATCCATCGCTTTTATCTTAACCAGATCGGGATGGGGGTTCTGTATTTCTTCACCGCGGGGATTTGCTTTATCGGGACGATTATTGATCTTGTTAATTATCGGGACCTGACTCTGCAATACAATCAGTTGCAGGCCCAGCAAATCCTGACGATGATTAAGAATACTTAGCTCAATCGGCCTGTATTGACCGAAGGCTTGGAATATGTCGATCAGTGACGAATATTTGCAGTATGTGCGTGAGCGGCTCGAACCACTCGGCCAGATCACCATTCGCAAAATGTTCGGCGGGGCAGGGGTGTACTGCGACGGGGTGTTCTTTGCCGTGATCGACAGCAACATGCTTTATTTCAAGGTCGATGATTCCAACCGCCCGGATTATGAAGAGTCCGGCGCAATGCCGTTTCGGCCATATGGCGACGAGGGGTACGCCATGTCGTATTATGAAGTTCCCGCCGACGTGCTTGAAGACAACGACCTTCTGCGATCCTGGGCCAACAAGGCAATTTCAATTGCACGCAATAAACCGGCGAAAAATGACAAGGGGAAATTGACCGGAAAATGAAAACCCCGCTTTTGACCGTCGATATCATAATCATTTATCCCGATGGCGATTTCATCCTGATTAAGCGCCGCAATGAGCCGTTCAAAGGACAATGGGCAATACCCGGCGGGTTTGTCGAGATAGGGGAGACAGTCGAGCAGGCCGCCGTCCGCGAGGCCAGGGAAGAAACAGGGCTGGATGTCAGGCTTGAGAAATTGGTTGGCGTCTATTCCGATCCCAATCGTGATCCGCGCGGGCATACAGTTTCAGTGGCCTTCCTCGCCAGTCCGGTTGGAGGGGAGTTGAAAGCCGATACCGATGCGGTTGATGTTCTCAAAATCGGCGAATATGAAAGCCTGCCGATTGCCTTTGATCATAAGGATATCCTCCGCGATGCCCTTTTAAAATAGACGTGTCATTGCGAGCGAAGCGAAGCAATCTCGCCGAGATTGCCTCATCACTGGTGCTTCTCGCAATGACGCCTAATTGAGCTAAATCGATTTTCAAGTCTTTGGCGATGGCTCAATATTCTTGTCCTCAATCATTGAAATCCTTATATTTTGTTAGAATGCCCGGTTTCACGGAGTATTATCATAGGAAATTTTGATTGCGCAAACCGGTGCTTATATCCGATTATTACTATAGACGAGGGTAAACGAGGGATTTTTCCCTCAGACCAGGGGAGGAAGTGTCATGATGAAAAAAATACTGCTCTTCGCATTTGTGCTGTGTCTTCTATGTTTAATCCGGTGCTCGGACGATTCGATCAAGTCAAAGGACCTGTCAGGCGATGACCCGCACCTGACTCCGGCGGATCTGACCGACACTGACAAGGGGCTGATTAAGGCCGATAATACCTTTGGTTTCAAACTGTTCAAGGAAGTCGTTCGCGAGGACAAGGATGAAAATGTCTTTGTCTCACCACTGTCCGTCGCCATGGCGCTGGGCATGACCTATAACGGCGCCGCCGGCACCACCCGCGAGCAGATGCAGCAGGTGCTGGAGCTGAAAGGGATGACGGTCGAAGAAGTCAACCAGGCATACCGCAATGTCATCGACGTGCTGACAAATCTGGATGATCAGGTTGATTTCAGGATCGCCAATTCCATCTGGTACCGGCTGGGTTTGCCGGTTGAACAGACCTTTCTTGATTTGAATCAAACTTATTTTGACGCCGAGGTAACCGCGCTGGATTTCACCGCCCCGGAGTCACCCGGCATTATTAATGGCTGGGTTGATGAAAAAACCAACGGCAAAATCACCGAGATTGTCGGTCCACAGATTCCCGGCAACGTCGCAATGATGCTGATTGATGCCATCTATTTTAAGGGGAACTGGTCAGACCAGTTCAATCCGGATTCCACTCAAACCGCGGTTTTCACGCTTGCGGATGACACCCAGAAAGAATGCCAGATGATGCGGAAACACACCGCTTTTAATTATGCCTGGCAGCCGCAATTCCAGATTATTGATTTACCATATGGTGATTCTGCCTTCAGCATGACCATCATCTTTCCTGCCGAGGGCGTCGATATCGACGCCATCATCGGCGAGTTCAACAACGACACCTGGGCCGACTGGCTGGGTAGCCTTCATAAACAGGAAATAACGCTGGGATTGCCTAAGTTTAAGCTGGAATATGAAATTTCGCTGGTGGACGTGCTGAAAATCCTCGGGATGACGGAGGCGTTTGCCCCGGGAGCGGATTTTTCCGGCATGGTCAAAGATCACGCGCTCTGGATTGATGAGGTCAAACACAAGACCTTTGTCGAAGTCAATGAAGAAGGGACAGAAGCGGCGGCGGTGACGGTGGTGATAATCGTTGATTCCTTGCCGCCCTGGCTTGAAATCAACCGGCCCTTTATCCTTGTCATCCATGATAGCGAAACCGGAACCATTTTGTTTATGGGCAAAATTGTCGATCCGACCTGACGACAGATTGAGAGACTAATGAGATAAACTTGGGGGAGGAAGACCATGAAAACCTTTATGCTGATGACCAAGCTATCGCCTGAGGAATCACGCCAGGTGAAGGAACGCGCGAGACTGGGGCAGGAATGGCTCAGTCAGGTGCGCGAAAAATGTCCCGATGTTAAATTTATCGCGCACTATGCCCTGCTTGGTGCTTATGATTTTGTGACTCTTTATGAAGCGCCCGACGAAGAGGTGGCCGCCAAGGTGTCAATGATCAGCCTGGCCAACGGCGCAATGCAGGCCGAAAGCTGGCTGGCGATACCGTACAAACGATTTGTCGAACTGGCCAATCAGATCTGAGATAATTCCCCTGTCCATCCGGTATCGTGTTGAGCCGGAATGCGGAACTTCCGGAGGGCAGGGATGGTGTTTGTTTCCCGGCTATCAGGTGGGTGCATGAACGGGGGCTTAATCGACACGCGGCCGACAGATTTCGGAAACCGGCGGGGGTATACTGAGCGGCTGATATGCCTGTCGTTGTTCGCGATTGCAATGGCATACGTAGAAGCGGCGGTGGTGGTATATCTGCGCGAGCTGTATTATCCGAATGGCTTTTCCCTTCAGATGTTTGGTATCCCGGCCAATATCATCGCAATTGAGTTGTTTCGCGAGGCCGCCACCATAATCATGTTGTTGACAGTAGCCCTTACCGTGAGCCGGGCAGCCTGGGAACGATTTGGCTCCTTTATTTTTCTTATGGGGCTGTGGGACATCTTTTACTATGTCTGGCTGAAAGCGACCATTGATTGGCCGTCATCACTATTCGAGTGGGACGTGTTGTTTCTCCTGCCGGTGCCCTGGCTCAGTCCCGTTATCGCTCCCGCGCTGGTGGCGCTCCTGATGATTGTATTCGGGATACTCATAATAAGTATATACGCGAAAGGGTACCGCTTCAAAGCAACCGGTATCACCTGGCTACTGGCAATTATTGCAACCGGGCTGATATTGTACACCTTTATTCGCGATTCCGGGACGCTGTACATGCAGTCACCCCCGGGGGATTTTCAATATCTGCTGTTTGGTGCTGGATTGGTGTTGTATATCGCAGCTTTCATGCTGTCATATTTGAAATGCCGCCGGGTTTATGAACGCTGAATCGGCAGTGACAGCGCAGGGGACATCCTGATAACATCTGTCAAGAAGATTTTTTTCTTGCATTAAAAAACAGGATCGCTTTATTATATAAGGCTTCTGTGAGATGAAATCTATTGACAGGGTAGAATACGCAAGCAGCGTCAAGTGTCGCATTGGTCTTATCCTGGGCCCGGCGCTGGCGTTGATTTTGCTGTATGCTGTTAAAATGGATCCGGCAAATCCGCTGGTCGCTCGCACCGCCGCGGTGGCGGTATTAATGGCGGTCTGGTGGATTACCGAGGCCATTCCAATCGCGGCCACGGCCCTGCTCCCGGTGGTGCTGTTTCCGCTGGCCGGGATTATGAAAGGCAAAATAGTAGCCCCGATATATTTCAACCACGTTATTTTCCTTTTTATCGGGGGCTTTATTGTCGCCCTGGCCATGCAGAAATGGGAGCTGCATCGCCGGATTGCATTGCGGATTATTCTCCTGATCGGTGCCGGTCAGCGAAGAATAATGCTGGGATTCATGGCGGCAACGGCGTTTTTGTCAATGTGGATTTCGAACACGGCAACGACCATGATGATGGTGCCGATTGCACTGGCGATCATCGTCAAACTTGAGGAAAGCTACGGTTGTGAAAGAGTGGGACGGTTTTCCATGGGGCTCTTAATCGGTATTGCCTACGCGGCCTCGATCGGCGGGACAGCAACCCTGATTGGCACGCCGCCCAATCCCCTTTTTGTCCAGGTGCTGTCAATCAGCTTTCCCCAGGCCCCCGATATTACCTTTGCCTCCTGGTTTCTGTTTGGCCTGCCGTTCGCCGTGCTGTTTCTGGCCGTCTCCTGGTGGTTGCTTTCGCTTCTCTTTGCGCCGCGACGTGAAAAATTCGACGTCGATGAAACAGTCTTCAGGGCGGAACTGAGCCGCCTGGGGAAAATGCCATATGAAGAAATCGCAGTGTTGGTCGCGTTTATTTTAATGGCGCTTTTATGGATGTTCAGAAACGACATCCCTCTCGGTAGTTTCATCATACCGGGTTGGATCCGTCTGCTGCCCGTCCCTGACTTCATTGATGACGGGACCATCGCCATCATGGTAGCACTTCTGTTATTCTTGATTCCTTCGCGATCCCGGCCGGGGCGCCTGATGGATTGGAAATCGGTGCGGGAGCTGCCCTGGGGCATAGTCCTTCTGTTCGGAGGGGGATTTGCCCTGGCAAGCGGTTTTAAAGAGTCCGGCCTGTCGCTCTGGCTGGGCGGGCAATTGACCGGGCTGGAAGGAATGCCGGCACCTTTAATGATATCGCTGATTTGCTTTATGATGACGTTTTTGACCGAGCTGACCTCAAATACTGCCACGACCGAAATGATTTTGCCAATCCTCGGCTCGCTGGCGGTGGCGATCCGGCTAAATCCGCTGCTGTTGATGATTCCGGCGACCCTGTCGGCTTCCTGCGCCTTCATGTTGCCGGTGGCTACCCCGCCGAACGCGATAATCTTCGGAACCAATCGGGTTTCCATGAGTGGTCTGGCGAAAACCGGCGTGGTGTTCAATTTGGCGGGAATATTGCTGGTGACATTGTCGGTCTTTTTAGTAGGCGCGCTTGTTTTCAACATCAGCCTGCATGAATTTCCCGCGTGGGCCAATACGGGAGGCTAATGCCAGCTTATGATCAGGGAAAACATACATATATATGAGAATGAAAACCATTTAAAAAAGGGGGCTGAACAAAAGATTAAAATCTCAACAAATCCATGAGGATACCGTATTGTTTGTAAATTTGGACACTTTTTAGTTAGGGAAACAGCAGAATTATGATTTCATTAAAAGCTCAATATGGCTTGAAGGCGATTGTCTCGCTGGCCATGCACCAAGGCAAAGGTCCGTTGCAGGCAAAGGAGATAGCCAGCAGTCAAACGATACCGGTGCGGTATCTGGAGCTTTTGCTCTCCCAGCTAAGGCGTGCCCGACTGGTCAATGCCACCAGGGGCAAAAATGGCGGCTATATTCTTGTGAAAGACCCCGCCAAAGTCACCGTCTGGGATATTGTTGCCACCTTTGAGGGAAAAGTCATTTTTTCCCAGCCACCCGAAATGAAGAGGGGTGTAGCTGGCAAAGATGAAATCTCCTTTGTCTGGTCAGAGGCAGAAAAGCGGGTGGTGGACTACCTGCAATCGGTCAAAGTCTCTGATCTGTTGGAAGCGGCGCAGTCCGGCAAGCAGATGTATTTTATTTAAACCATTGTCTGAGTTGAGGTAAAGCATGCCGGGGATTGCATCTGACATCTCTGAATTGGTCGGCCGAACGCCGTTGGTGAGGCTGGGACGCATTGGTAAGGGACTGCCGGGAATCGTCGTGGGCAAATTGGAATCTTTTAATCCTTGTTCTTCGGTGAAGGACCGGATTGCGCTTGCCATGATCAATGACGCCGAGGAAAAAGGATTGATAACTCCCGATACCGTAATAATTGAACCAACCTCCGGCAATACTGGAATCGCTCTGGCGTTTATTGCCGCGTCGCGTGGATACAAGCTGATTTTGACAATGCCTGAGACAATGTCCGTGGAAAGGCGCAATCTCCTCAAGGCGTTTGGCGCCGAATTGATATTAACGCCGGGTGAAGAAGGAATGCCCGGGGCGGTTGCACGGGCCGAGGAATTGGTCGCAGCGACGCCTCGAGCGTTTATGCCACAGCAATTTAAGAATCCGGCCAACCCTGCCTCTCACTTCAATACCACCGGGCCGGAGATCTGGGACGATACCGAGGGCATGGTGGATATTTTCGTTGCGGCAGTAGGTACCGGTGGATCGGTTACCGGGGCCGGCAGATTCTTAAAAAGCAAAAAGCCGTCGGTTAAGGTTTACGCGGTTGAACCGGAAGCATCACCGTTTCTCACTAAGGGCATCAAGGGGCCACACCCCATCCAGGGCATAGGTGCCGGTTTCAAGCCGGATGTGCTGGATCTTGACTGTATCGATGACGTGCTGACAGTATCGAACAATGAAGCTATTACTGCGACCCGCAGAATGGTGCGCGACGAGGGGATTCTTCTTGGAATTTCCGCCGGAGCCAATGTTGCCGTTTCGTTGCGCCTGGCCGCATTGCCTGAAAACGAGGGCAAGATGATTGTCACGATTATCTGTGATACGGGTGAACGATATTTGTCGACTCCGACATATATGGAGTTTTAGCAACCCCGAAACCGATCTGGCGTCTTTATAGCAGACCGGGGCAACCCTCATTATACCTGGCTGTTCAGAAATCCGGTGCGGTTAAAAATCGCCCATTCAGATTTGAATATTTCCGAAATCAGCGTGGAGACCGCATTGCGATAATTTTTTTGTGGCCTGAGCGGGAGAAATTTGTATGTTAAGTCAATGGATGATGCCAAGACATATATGTATGGAATTTCAACCACGGTCGACCTGACCCATGATTGTCGGGCTCTTCTGGATCTTTTTGCCCGACATAATTTCGATTTTGTCTCCCTCAGCGCAAGCCAGGAACATGTCGACTTTTTGAACATCGAGGGAATTGCGGCCCTGCTGGCTTACGCTTCCGAACGAAACCTGAAGATTATGTCCGCTCATGCCCCTTTTGGAGGGCGTTTCGATATTGCCTCAGCCGAACACAGTATTCGGGAACAGGCGGTTGAATATACACTGAAATACCTGCAATACGCGGCTCAATACGGGATTCCCCTGGTAATCCTCCATCCCCATTACTTCTTTCTCGACAGTGTGCAATCATGTATGGAGCGGGCGGCGCGATCTTTGGAGGTTATCCTGCTTTCGAAGCCGGATGGGGTGGAGCTCGCAATAGAAAATCTCCCCCGGGAAGAAGGATCCTGGATTTGCAGCCAGCTGCTGGAAATCTTCGATGAATCCCGCCTGGGCTTCTGCTACGACAGCTCGCACGAAAATATCAGCGGTCCTCCCTTTCATTTGCTGAACCGGCACAGCGGCCGCGTGGTCACCACCCACCTCTCCGACAATCATGGCGACTATGACGAGCACCTGGTTCCCGGGGACGGGACCATTGACTGGCGGGCGCTGCGCTCTTACCTGGACAGAATCGGACATCTCGACCGGCTCCTGTTTGAAGTCGGGACCGGGGAAAGACTTGAAGAGCCGGTGGCGCAGTTTGTCGGGCGGACCGCGGCGATTGCCAGGGAGATTTTCGGCTGATGCAACGGAATCGGGAACAAAATCGGCCAATTATCATACCAATTATAAAAAGACATAGAATCAGAGAGCCTTGGAGAATTGAATACGGGAAAAGATCCGTGGATGGGAGATAGTGTAATATGAGCCATGGTTATACTGCCAATACAGCCCCCCCGGTGCTGAAACAGCTGCTGCCGATGATTGTATTCGCCGGTTTGCTTATGGTGTTTGCGGCCGATATCGGCGCTCAGGGAACCTCAGTCGACACATATATTGAAATAGGAAATTCCTTTGCCGATCAAGGCAAGTTGGAGCAAGCGATCACTCAATACGACAAGGCAATCGACGCCGACCCGAAGAATATTCCGGCGCACCTGCAGCGTGGCATAGCTTACGCCAGAATGGGCAATTATGAACGAGCCATAAAAGATTTCAACACCACTATTGAACTTGATCCCAGGCTGGCAGCGGCATATTACAGCCGGGCCCTGCTGCATGAGAGAACAGGTGACAGCCGGAAAGCTATCCAGGACTACACCCGCACAATAGAAGTCGACCCGGACTACTACCAGGCCTATTATAACCGGGGGATACTCCACTATGCAAATGAAGAGACGGAAAAAGCAATCAATGATTTTGTCGACGCAATCAATCTCAAGCCCGATTATGCCAAATCATTCTATAACCTGGGTCTGGCTTACCGCCAGAAGGGGGCGGATGAAATGGCTCTCGACAGCTATTCCAGCGCTATCGAGTTGAATCCCCGCTTTATTGAGGCCTACTTCAATCGCGGCCGCGTCAATTATGATCTGGATAATCTTGACGAAGCCGTTGCTGATTACTTGAAAGTGATTGAGCTAGATCCCAATTTTATAAACGCTTATTACAGTCTGGGCGCGACATATGAATGGCTCAAGCGGCACGACGACGCCATTGCTCAGTACGAGAGATATATCCAGATGGCTTCACCTGCTGATTCGGAACGGGTGGCGTTTCTGAAGCAGCAGATTCAGGATATCAAGGATAAGAAAGAAAAAAGCAAGTGGCGGACAGAACACCCGTTGTTCACCGACCCCGATTCTGAAAAGACCCTCAATCCGGAATTGAAATAAGGCCGCCGTCCGATCCCGCTCCGCTATTCTTCAGGAATGTATGTCGGTGAGTCGACCGGAGTTTTCCCCTTGAGGTTTTGTTGATAGAAGGCATAAGTCATCGGCCGGGCATCATGCAACAGCCTCGCGCTAACGACATCCCCGATGAATAGAGTGTGTGTCCCAACGTCAACAGAGTCTGTCACTCTGGCTTCGATCGACGCCACCACGTGATCGGTGATGACAGGACATCCATTGATTCCAATCACGTATGAGATTCCTTCGAGTTTATTGATCACCCGCCCCGATCGAAATCCGAATGGCCCGATAAAAGCAAACGGGGCTTCCTCGGCCATCACGCAGACGGTAAAAACGCCGCTTTCGGCAATGTATTCGTGAGTGAGATTGCTCTTGCTGAGCGAAGTCGCTATTCGAGGGGGTTGAGAGGTTACCTGAAATACCGTGTTGGCGATCTGGCCGTTAAGTCTATCTCCCGACCGTGAGGTTACAATGTATAAACCGCACTCCATCGTTCTGAAGGCGGCACGATTGATAGATCCGTTTGACCCAGACATACTTGTTCTCCTCCAATGAAACGATGACTTAGGGGGCCGCGCCTACATAATCTCCGTGACGAGTTGACACACCTGCTTCAAAAACGCTTCATCATCACTGCTGAAAGCGCCAATGGTGTGCGAATCAATGTCAATCTGGCCGATCATGACGCCCTCTTTCACCATTGGGACCACAATCTCGGATTTAACATTAATGTTGCAGGCCAAATAATTGCTCTCTTTTGAAACATCATCAACAAGATGAGTTTTTCCTGTTGCCGCTGCCTGGCCGCAGATACCGACTCCAAAGCGGATTCTGGTATGTTCAGTCGGTTCTCCGGCAAATGGGCCGAGAATCAGCTCCCGGTCGCGCTCCGGGTCAACCAGATAAAAACCAACCCAGTCATAATAGGAAACAGTCTCCCTGAGGAGTCGACAAACTGATTCCAGCTTCTCATTCCGTGATCTGTTTCCGCCAATTATTGCATGTATCTGCCTGAGTAACCGCTCAAATAAATTGTTCCTGTCATGCTTGCTCATTTTCCCGTCTTTTTTTCGCTGGTGCTTTCCGCTTTATCTCGTCCCAGGCCCGCCAGGCCCGCCTGAGATGAGGAACCGTGATTGAGCCGCCCACGGTCTGGCCGATCGCCATTGCCTCATCCAATTCCGCGCTGCCTATTCCTTCCTCATGACAACGGATAAGGTGATAAAGGACGCATTCGTCGCAGCGCAGAACCAGCGACGCCACCAATCCCAGCAGCTCTTTGGTTGCGGCGGGTAATGCCCCGGGATGATATACCTGCCAATCGATATTGAACAATCGTTTGGTATTGGTGCCGGCATATCTCATCACCAGCTCGTTAAGTTTTTCTCGCTCCGTTCGGAACGCACTGATCTTGTCCTTTTCCATTTCCTCCTACGCCTTCTTATTGGGTCCGGATCGCGATGGTTCATTGTAAATAATATTTCGCCAAAATGCAACCGGCCTCCTGCCGCGACCAGCGGGAGGCCGGTTTGTAAATGAAAAACGTCTATTCACGCTTGCTGAAAATGCCATCCGTCATAAAAAGACCATGGGGGAGATCTCCGATCATTTTCAGCTTTTCTAGGATCCCGCCGGTTGAGGCTTCCTCTTCAACCTTCCCGTCAATAAACCGGTGAATCAGAGTGTAAGCATCTTCGAGT
>CP070796.1:1386370-1389300 GCA_020343475.1 Candidatus Zixiibacteriota bacterium | reverse complement strand
TGAATATCACCAAGGGCACTGTCGGTCCCGATGCCGATGCTACCCCCGATGCCAATGTCGTCAAGGATATGACCGCCGGCAGCGCTATCAACTGTCATTACACGGTGCGCCCAGGGCACCGAGGCCAGCTGTGCCCGGGGTTCAATTTCGGGATCACCTCCAACCTTGATGCCAAGGTACCGGGAGGTGTCGGCAAATACAGAATCCTTAATAGGATTAACAGCACCCAGACAAGCGGTAAATTTCCCGTCGGTTACCGTTATCACCTGTTGCTCTGACCATTTTGAATTTCCGGAAGCCTCCGCATCATATATGGTGAATGTCATCGTATAACCGCCGTCCGTAACCGGATTGCCGTCGCCATCGGTCAGATAGCCCTGGTAGTTGATGTACTTCGGCACCCCGGCAAAGGAAACAAATGCCAATGCCGAAAAAGCTATTACAGTCGAGATGGTTTTGATGAGCCGCATAGCCTCCTCCTGAATAAAAATGTATCAAATCGTCCTGATTTACGGGTCGTGCTCAATGCCGATTAAATTTATTGTAGCTGGTACTAATAACCCCGGCATGACTCATATATTTCTTCAGTCGGTAAGTCAAAAAAATGCAGTCAAAATAAAAATAGCACAAAGACCTTAATTGTCAAATAATATTTCGCTTTTATCCGGATTCGAATGTTCTAAAGAATGGGAAAGTGTGGCCAGGGTGCTTACCTGCCGGCTCAATTCAACGCGTAAAGAAGGGATCGGACACAGCCAAACCCGAATCTGCATTAATCAACTTGAGCGCATTACATGCCGTACTTTGCAATAATCTCTTTTTTGCTTTTACCGAGAATATCGAATTTCTTGCCGACCTTGACAAAAGCCTCCAGCGCCTTATCAAGATGGTGTTTCTCGTGTGCTGCTGAGAGCTGGGTTCGAATCCGCGCCTGACCCCTCGGCACAACCGGGAAGAAAAATCCTATGGCGTAAATCCCTTCGGCGTACAGATCACGCGCCATATCCTGAGCAAGTTTGGCGTTATACAGCATGACCGGCACGATCGGGCTTTCGCCTTTTTTGAGGTCAAATCCGACCTCGGTCAGCAACCTGCGCCAGTAGATCGTATTCTCCTCCAGCTTGTCGCGGCGTTCGGTTGACCCGGAAATCAGTTCGAATACCTTCAGGGCGCCCGTTATTATCATCGGTGCCACCGCATTCGAGAAAAGGTACGGTCTTGCCCGCTGGCGACACAGTTCCACCAGTTCGGTGCGCCCGGAAACACAGCCGCCGGATGCACCGCCGAGGGCCTTTCCGAGGGTGGTGGTGATCAGGTCGATTTTTCCCAGAACGCCGCAATGTTCATGTGTCCCCCTTCCGGTCTTTCCGATGAATCCACTGGCATGGGAATCGTCAACGAATACCATTGAATCGTATTTCTCTGCAAGCTCGACGATCTCATCAAGTCTGGCCAGATCGCCATCCATTGAAAAAACACCATCGGTGATGATAATCCGGTATCGCTTATCCTGATGATCCTGAAGTTTTTCTTCGAGATGCCCCATGTCTGAGTGCTTGAAAGTATCCCGCATGGCGTTGCACAGTCGCATCCCGTCAACAATGGAGGCGTGAACGAGACGATCAGCAATCATAACATCCTGGTCATTGAGAATCGCTTCAAATACACCGGCATTCGCGTCCATGCATGATGGGAACAGCAAGGTATCCTCGGTTCCGAGAAATTCCGTCAACCTTTTTTCCAGCTCGCGGTGGATATTCTGGGTGCCGCAGATAAAGCGCACGGATGACATGCCGTAGCCATATTGGTTCAGTCCATCTTTTGCGGCACCGATTACCTCGGGATTGTTGGAAAGGCCGAGGTAATTATTGGCGCACATGTTTATCACCCGTTTTAACGAAGAGCCGGCCGGAAATTCAACCTCGATTTCAGCATCCTGAGGGGCGTGGATATGACGCTCTTCCTTAAAAAGACCGGCCTCGCGCAGATTATTCACCTCCTGCTGAAACACCTCGCGGGCCAAATTGCTATATGCCACGATAAACTCCTTTTAAGACTGTCCTTGCCAAAAAATGACGCTTTCAATGCTCTGCTATTTTTCCAGATATCGATTAACCAGCACCACAATATTATTGACCGTGTCAAAAACCTGTGGTGAGGCATCGGCATCCGGTATCTGAATGCCATATTTCTTTTCCAGAAAGCGCTTAAGCGATACCATCGAGAAGGAATCAACAATACCGCCCGTGATCAGAGGCGTGCTCTCATCAATCTCGGTGTCGTCGTCCTCTTCAAGATATTCCCGCTTCACATAATCCAGAATGACCTGTTTCATGTCATCCATGATGGGACTCCTTTTTGCATTTACTGTAATCGGTTTTTCTTGACTTCACTCATCTTCAAGCGTGGAAATATCGCCGACAGGCTCATTCCATTCTCTGGCACGGAGCACGCGGCGCATGATCTTGCCGCTGCGGGTCTTCGGCAATGACCTGACAAATTCAATTTCCTGAGGCATTGCCAATGGCGATAGTTTTTTGCGAACAAAATTCATGATTTCCAGTTCCATATCATCGTCGGATTCATATCCTGCCTTGAGCGCCACAAATACCTTGACAACCTCCATATTGATTGGGTCAGGTTTGCCAACCGCCGCAGACTCCGCGACGGCAGGATGTTCAAGCAAGGCCGATTCTATTTCAAACGGACCGATAAGATGACCACCGGTATTGATAACATCATCATCGCGCCCGACAAACCAGAAATATCCATCGCTGTCAATGCTGGCCCTGTCGCCGCATATATACCAGCCGTTCTTGAATTTGCTTTCATAGACGGCCCGGTTGTTCCAGTAACTGCGGAACATCGATGGCCAGCCAGGCTTGAGCGCAATCAATCCGACCCTACCGGGGTGAGTTATCGGTTTGTAT
>CP070796.1:1374169-1386270 GCA_020343475.1 Candidatus Zixiibacteriota bacterium | reverse complement strand
GAACCTCGGGGTTCGCCTGATCGGGGGGTGTTGCGGAACGACTCCGGAGCATATTCGGAGACTTGCCGCACTGGTCAAAAAGATTGATATGGTCAAGTAATAGTTGTACCGGATTGATATAAACAAATAGACAACCTGCCTGCCTTTTTTTGATCCGCCAAATTGACCGCTATCCCGGCGTTGTTGTTTCATGGTCAGTATCGGCAAATATCTATAATATGATATGTGTCCTGTAATATCGCTTGCATGATACTGAATATATCTGCATTTTATATTTAATCGTTCTGTACGGACAATTGAAAGGTTGAACATGTATTCCACAAAATCTGCATTCCTTGCTGTTATAATATTGACGGTGTTGCTGTTTATTATGCTTTCGTGTGTCGGCAAAGGCAAAATTGAGCCGACGCTTATCTTTGAAAAAGCATTTGGGGGAGAAAAGGACGATTTCGGCAGTGCGGTGGCCTT
Source organism: Candidatus Zixiibacteriota bacterium (assembly GCA_020343475.1). Classification (GTDB taxonomy): domain Bacteria; phylum Zixibacteria; class MSB-5A5; order GN15; family PGXB01; genus JAFGAL01. Next base: position 1,385,802 of record CP070796.1, on the reverse strand, counting down.
ATCTCCTGACGGCGGATATGTGATTGCCGGTTCAACGCGGTCGCACGGATCCGGAATGACGGATGTATACGTCATCAAGACCGATCGACTCGGCGATGTTTTGGGACAGACCACGTTTGGCGGGTCGAATAATGACTTTGGATATGGTGTTGCTGCGACCCCGGATGGAGGGTATGTAATTGCCGGGGCAACCAGTTCTCTCGGGGCGGGGCAATCGGATGTGTATCTTGTCAGGCTTGATCGGAACGGCGATTCACTCTGGGCCAGAACCTATGGAGGAGCCTTGACCGACGAAGCCTGGGCGGTGGCAGTTACCGCCGACAGTGGTTTTATCATCGCCGGAAGCACTTATTCATTCGGTGCCGGAGACAAGGATGTCTATGTCATCAGGACTGATTCCGACGGCGATACGCTGTGGACCAGGGCATTCGGGGGAGTGGTGGAGGATTACGCGCGCTCGGTTGTGACTGTTGCCGATGGGGGTTTTGTTGTCGTCGGTTCCACATATTCCTTTGGCTCCGGCGATAAGGATATGTATGCAATTAAACTCAATGCCTCGGGGGATTCAATCTGGGCGGAAACATACGGCAAGGTCGCATACGAGCGAGCCTTCGGTATTGCACCCACATTGGATCGCGGATTTGTGATATGCGGGTCAACCCATTCCACCGGTGTCACGGGTGGTGAGACTTATCTGGTGAAAATCGATGCCGACGGCAACCAGCAATGGGAGAAGACCTACGGCGGACAGTGGGCGCGGAAGGTGACGCAATCGACTGACGGAGGTTTTATTCTCGTTGGCGAGACTCTGACACCTTTCAATCCCGAAGTGCAGTACAATCTTGACATTTATCTGGTGAAAATTGACAGTGACGGCGAGCTGCAATGGAAACAGGCGTTTGGCGGGGATCAGCATGAATTCGGTTACGATATAGTGAACGCTTCCGACGGCGGCTTTTTTGTTGCCGGTGTCACAAAGTCATACGGCGCCGGCGGATCGGATATCTATTTCCTGAAGGTAGAGGAAAAATAATAACATACAAAGGGGGGGGACGACTGCAATCGCCCCCGGATTCTTTGTATTATTTCATTAGCCGCAATCAGGTGTGGGCCCCTGCGGGTCACCGTACAGATAGTCAATCAGGTACAGGATATCCAAAAGATTAACATTGGCGTCGTTGTTGACATCAGCTGTTTCGGGCCAGCCGGGCGGATACTCGTCGGGGAGACTATAAAGAAGATCAATCAAGAGCAGGATATCAAGCAGGTCAACCGGGCCGTCGTTGTTGATATCACCGCAGGTAAAGTCACATCCCACCAAGTAAGCGCCCATAATGGTATTGCAACTGTTGTTCTGCGGCGCACAGGGGGATTGAGAACTGATACGGAAATTCCCGCCGGTACGATCACAAAACAGCGGATCGGCCGAGATATTGCCGAATTCATCACCGGCATGGGGAGCATAGGGAGCCTCGGGATACCAGTCGCCGTCGGGATTGCCGTAGGCGTCGTTGCAGGCGCACTCGGCGTTTACAATGAAGGACCACTCAAATCCCGTGGTCTGATTGAACGCAAAAATGTTTCCCGAAATATAGGAACTGTGCTGCCTGTTGAACGGTGTTCCTTCCTTTGGCGGTTCATAGTCGTAAAACATTCCGCGCCAGTTTTCCACCACCGTGTTGTTGAACACTGCCAGGCTGCCCGGCGCGAGAGCCTCAATCAAAATACCGGTTGCTCCGTTGCCTCGAATGAGAGTGCTGCAGACGGCAACGTCCGCTCCCCACCAGACCAGGATACCGTTGCTGTCATTGTATGAGATCTCGCAATTAAATAATTCCGGGCGGGCCATATACTCCCAGCCGCCTTTGGTAACTAGCCCGTGCCCCGTATTGTGCGAGATGATGCAATCATACATTCGCAGTGCACCGCCGTCGATACAGCGGACGCCGTTGCCGTCGTTGTTGGTAATAATGCAGTTGCGGATAATCGGGGCGGCGTTGTTGCAAAAAACGCCGGCACTGTCGGCGGTCGTTCCGGAATACGCCCCGGTGACCGTAAAGCCCTCAAAGATAGTATGCTCATCTTCCCCTCCGTAGAAACCGACACCGAGGCGCGGGGTGGCTATGCCTGCCTCGCAGTCAATAATGGTCGCCTCAGGCCCGGATTCGGACAGCACGACAACCCGCTTGCCAAGAAAATCCAGTTCACGATTGCCGTCGCCGGTGTAGGTTCCGGCCGCGACCAGGACCGTGTCGAAGTCTATGGCGACATTAATGGCCGCCTGGATGGTGGGCATGTCGCCGGTTCCATCGGCCTTAACATACCAGACTGCGGCAACCTCGCAACTATCGCCGGTTCCATCCTGGTCGGTGTCTTCCTGCAGAGGATTATAGACATCCGGGCAATTGTCAAAGTCATCGGCAATGCCGTCACCATCACTGTCGGTATACTGACTGCATGCGACGTCATACGCCCCGATCAGAATCCCGCATTGATTTAAAGGATGACCGGGGGCGCACGGGGAGAGGTCGTTTATGTGTAAGTTGATTTCGGTGGTATCGCAAAACAAGGGATCCAGCGACAGATTCCCATTTTCATCGCCGGCCCCGTAGTCAACACCAATCCAGTCGCCTGCGCCATTTCCGAAGGAATTACAGCAGAGAATCTCGTAATCGGAGTAACCAAACGCGTTTTCAATGCCGTTTTCGCGGTTAAGCGCAGACAGGCAATAGGATAAGGTGGATGTCCCCCTGGCAATGCTTTCTCCGTCTTTTGGCGGTGTCCACTCGAAATAGAATCCGGTGTTATTATTGAAGAAGGTGCAGTTGCTAACATGAAACTCCACCGGCCAGAGAACGAAAAGTCCTTCCCAGCCATGATTCATCACCGTGCACCACGACATATTGAATGTATGATCCCAGCCACTGACAAAGATACCTGCGCTGCCATTTCCATCGATAATCGAGTTTGTGATGATGGCCGAGGCTTCGCTAATCATTATGCCCATATTTCCATTGAGCGCAAATCTGCAATTGTACACCAGAACGGGCATAGTATCTGCATTATTGCACACTAAACCTGTTTGCGAGTTGCCGTAAATATCGCAGTTACGCAATGTTATGCCGGCTCCATCAAGGTAAATGGCGGCCCGGCCGACATAAGTGCCGTCATCCCAGAATGCACCGGTGATGGTGAAACCATCGATAACAGCTATCGTATCCTCGCCGGTATGAATATAAAAAGCCCTATGCTGGTCAGGATCTGAGCCCTCGCAGTCGATGGTGGTTACTTCCGCCCCGCTTTCCGATATGAGAATGATGTTTTTGCCGTGGAAGTCAATATCTCGATTGCCGTCGCCGGTGTAGGTTCCGGCCGCAACCAGAACGGTGTCCCAGGCTGATGCGGAATCCACCGCCGCCTGGATGGTCGGGGCGTCGCCGGTGCCGTCATTCCTGACGTACCACGATCGCGGCAGGACGTCACAGCTGTCGCCAATGCCATCGCCGTCATGGTCTTCCTGCTGAGGATTGAATACCTCAGGGCAGTTGTCGATTTCATCGGGAACGCCATCGAAATCAGTATCGGTTACATACTGGCAATTCGTTCCAAAGGCGCCGATCAGGGTTCCGCATGGATTGTAAGCATGGCCGGGAACACATGGTGACAACTCATCAAGATGAAAGTCGCCCGCCGCCGTATCACAAAAATACGGATTAAGGGAGATAACAGACTGGGCAGGCCCCGGTTGCTCATTACCGTACCAATCCCCGCCGGGATTTCCGTAAGAGTTGCAGCAGGTGATTGGCGGCAAATCCCATTCATAATGAACGCCGTAGTCCCGATTGAAGGCGAAGATACAGTCAAATACGGCCAGAGCTTTGCCCCGGGCTTCGTCTTTCGGAGGATCCACACTGTACCTGAAACCGGTTTGATTGCCGACAAAGGTGCAACTGGATACTCCGAGCGTGCCGAAGTAACCATAAGAGAGATCCAGACCATCCTGCCCGTTGCCGTATACCAGGCAGCCGATCATAAAGAACGTACTGGGTGACATGGTTAATACGCCATCACCATCATTGAAAACAATTCGCGAATTGGTGATATTCCCTCTGTCCCAGATGTTCACGCCATTGCCCGTGTTATGCGAGATGGTGCAGTTATCGACGATGATTCGGCCGTAATAATTGGTCCCGACAATGGCTGTCGCGGTGTTTTCGGTAACGACGCAATTTTGGACAATCAGGGACGCATCATACACGTAAATCGCACCGTAATCGTCATAGGCATTGGTAATGGTAAAGCCGTCAATGACAGTCGTCGAATCCTCATTTTCATGAATGTAAAAGGCGCGGTGGGGATCGATATCACTTCCCCCGCAGTCAATGATTGTCATCTCCGAACCCGATTCGGAAAGCAGAACAATGCTTCTGCCGAAAAATTCCAGGTCCCGGTTGCCTTCGCCGGAATATGTGTCGGCGGCCACCAGGACGGTGTCGCCGCTCATGGCCCCCAATATTCCCAGCTGAATGGTGGCCGAGTCGCTCGGCACATGGATTATAAAGGCCGAAGTGGTAATGGGAACCGAAAGTAAGAATAGTGCCCACATAAGGGTAGCTGTAGATTTATTCATAGTCACCCCTCCCATGGAATCAGGTTGGCATGTATTCAGTTTATCGGCTGGCTGACTTCTGTTATTGGAAATATACGGAGAGTCGGATATTTGTCAAGAATGGATTAAAGTTCTTCAATTTGGCTTGATTTCCCTCACTGAATTGCCCGCCTTGCATATTATTCCGTGTGCAGCGCTTCCACCGGATCAACGCGAGCGGCCCGGGAGGCAGGGTAGTATCCTGCCGCCAGACTGACCGCGACCGCAAAAAGGAAGGCGGTCAAAACCAGCCAGGGCGGCATTGTGAACAAGTCCATATCCGGAATTTCCCGTCTTTCCATGATGATCCGCGCTATTGCCGAGGCCACCCGCGAGATCGTCCATCCTAATAGAATTCCGAAAATCGCCCCGATCGCACCTATCAGGCCGGATTCCACGAGAAACAGCACCCGGATGTCGCGCTCGTCGGCGCCCAGAGATTTCAGCACGCCGATTTCCCGGGTGCGTTCGATAATCGACATGATCATGGTGTTGACAATTCCCAGCGACGCGGTAATCAGCGCAATCAGTCCTATCACCGCCAGGGCCAGATCGAAATAGATGAAGAATCGGCGAATTTCCTTGAATTCCTTTGCAAAACTAAAGGTCCGATAACCAAGGGCTTCAATGGTATCGCTGACAGATTCGTAGTCGGCGTACTGGTCAAGGTTGAGAGTGACTTTGGGATAGCTTTTACCGGTGGTGTCACCGGAGGAAGCAAAGAGTGTACCGCTGTTCAGCGACGTAAACATATCGATCGGGTCGCCGCTGTATCCGGCCGAGCTGAATCGCTTCCCGGTGCGGATAGGAAAGACGACCGGTTTGATTCGAAGCGGGCCGCCATGCCGCCCCTCCAGGACTCCGCAAATGTTCAGCGTGTCGCTTACTGTAGCCCGTGCGTTCATAAAGCCGTCGACAAAACCGGACATCGCGATTTGCAGTTCGCGCCTGACAATACGCTCCAGGTAGTGCTTGTTTCTCAGGGAATCAAAACGTATTTCTCTCGCGCGCTCATCTATCGTTTCAACCATGCTCTGCGGAACCCTGGCAACGGCACTGTCCAGGCTCGAGACCTTAACTGACACGATCAATTGCCTTCCGAGAAGCGAATCGGGATCATTTATCTTCAGCATCTGCATGAATTCCTCCGTGACGAGCGCCTCATGAGTGCTGTCGCTGGAAAGGGACTTGCCGGCCAGCAGTCGGGAAAACGCCTTAGTCCGAGTGGCGACAGTCGGAAGCGGCTGGGCTTCGGTGGTAATCTGAGTATCGGCCACGGTCACGGTTACCGAGAATTCATCGAAAGGATATGCCAGTTGCACGCCGGGCAGAGCGGCAATTGCTGCCACCGCGTGGTCATCAAGGACGGCCGCTTTATCGGTATGGTTCGCGGCGCGTGCCCCCCGGGGGTAAATCTGTATGGTTGAGAATAAGCCCAGTTCATTGAATTGCTCGGCGATGTTTTTCTGCATGCCGGCACCGAATGATAGCATCGCAACGAAAGCTGCAATGGCAATGACCACGCCGGAAATGGTTAAAAACGCCCGCAGTTTCATGCGCCATAAATTCCCGGTGGCAACAGCCAGTAAATCGCGAATAATCATGATGCCGTTCCTCCGCCGAATGCGGGGTCTTTCGGTGCAGCCAAACGCCCATAGTGCATTCGGATCATCCGTTGCGTGCATTGCCGGGCCAAGTCAAGATCATGAGTGACCATAACGACGGTCAATCCCTGCCGATTCAGATCGGTCAGCAATTCGGCTATCTGGCGGGTGTTTTCGTGATCGAGGTTTCCGGTCGGTTCATCGGCGAAAAGTATTTCCGGTCTCTTCACCAGGGCACGGGCGATAGCCACCCGCTGCTGCTCGCCGCCGGAGAGATCGCCCGGACGATGGTCCAGGCGGTCGCCGAGGCCGAGACGTTTCAGCGTTTCAGCGGCCAGCCTGGTGCGCTCCCGATGCGGAGTGTCATTGAAATACAGAGCCAGTTCGACATTGCCCAGGGCAGTGTGATGTCCCAGGAGATTGAATGACTGGAAAATCATGCCGACCCGGTGGGCGCGGTATGCGGCCAGCTGGCGGCGGTTCAGAGAACCAAGCGGAACCCCTTCGAAGTCGATACTCCCGGAGGTCGGCGAGTCAAGTCCCGCCAGCAGATTCAGGATGGTCGATTTACCCGAGCCGGAGGCGCCAACAATCCCCAGAAATTCGCCCCGATCAATGCTGAGATTGACCCCATCAACCGCGCGCACCTGCTGCGGGCCACGCCGATAGTAGCGGCAGAGATCATGCGTTTGTATCCATGGGGTGTCCATGGAAATGTCCGTACTCCTTTCTCTCAGGTACAGTCATAAAAATCAGGCATAACGTAAACAAACAGCATCTAATCCACAAGGATTTTGAGCGTTTTCGCCTGTGTTACTGCACTGATGCCGGTGATTATCAGCCTTTTAGACGATGGTAACAGGGAGATGTTTCATGCCTTGCGCCGATTGTCTTGGCAACCGTATTAACGATCATTATATTTAATCGGTGTCATGGTAAATAAGAGGAGGGAATAACATGAAGGTGTATCTGATGCAACACGCCGAAGCCCTGACCAAGGAAGAAGATCCGGAACGGGCACTCTCGGAAAAAGGACGACTGCAAATTGATGATATGGCATCATTCGTGAAAGACCGGATTGCCCATATACCGACAATAATCTATCACAGCGGCAAGACCCGTGCCCGGCAGACCGCGGAATTGTTTGCGCAGGAGGTCATGCCGGATGGCGTCGTTGCCTCTGCGAACGGGCTGGAACCGCTGGCCGATCCGGCCGTCTGGGCGGAGAGGCTGACGCAGATACATGAAGACGTAATGCTGGTAGGGCATCTGCCGCATATCGGGAAACTGGTCTCGTTTCTTGTCACCGGCGCCGTTACCGGGGATCATGTCGCAGTGCGGAATGCCGGGATTATATGCCTTGAGAGCGATGACGCCCGCCGGTGGACGGTGTGCTGGACGATCAGCCCCGATGTTCTGAAATAACGCTAAGCGTCGTTTTATCCTGGTGGTATCTTATGCCGTATTGCGTCGATATTTCGTTTGATACCCCTTAATCCGGCACGTCTTATCGCCGAACCGGCGAATTCTAAATCAAACTGCTCTTCGGTGAGCCTGAGAACCTCTCCGGATTCTATCAATTCACTCTGACACGTGCGTTTCAACGCCTGGGTCCTTTCGGGCTTGCTGAAACGGTTAAACGGACACACTGAAATGCAGCGATCACAGCCGAACACCTCATTGTCCATTCCGGCTGCGATGTCAGCGGGAATTTTGTCCTGTTTTGATTCGATTGTCCAGTAGCTGATACACCTGGTGGCGTCAAGTTGATACGGTTCAGGGAATGCCCTGGTCGGGCAAGCCTCGAGACAGCGGCGGCAGTTGCCGCACCGGTCAAGATGAGGCCGGTCGTGGCAATCCATTTCGCCGTTGATCACCAGGCTGCCGATAACCAGCCAGCTGCCGAATTCGCGGGAAACCAGGTTGGTATGTTTTCCCTGCCAGCCGATCCCGGCCATCCCGGCCCAGTACTTATCCATGAAAGGTGCGGTATCAACACAAATACGCCCGCGCAAATCAGGATGTTCCCGATGCAGCCGGGTGCGCAGACGCTTGAGCATGCGACGCAGGACCCGGTGGTAGTCTTCACCCCGGGCGTACAGGGCAACCCGGTGCTGCACATCAGATTGCCGCTGCCGGTTGGCGGCCGGGTAGTAATTGAGTCCGACGACTATAATAGAACGTGCGCCCGGGAAAAGTTCCTCGGGATTTAACCGTTCGTTCCGGTAACGCTTGAGATAAGTCATCTCGCCGGCGTAGCCGCGGGCGAGCCAGTCCAGGTATTGCTGTCTCTTTTCCACCGGCCCGGCCGGTGCAATGCCGACTGCGCTGGCGCCGAGACTTCGCGCGTATTCTTTGACCGTGGATGCCCGCATGTAATTCTAACATAGTCAAATAGACCGATTTCGGCAATGATTGAAAGCTGTCTGCAGAGTCCGTCAGATCGAACAGGTCACATCAGCAAATAGGTCGGTCGGCGGAATCGCCTATGCGGTGTCGACTCGATACCGCCTGTAATCAGAATTGCAGCCAGCAAATATTTCAGCAGGGATGCCTTTGCCAGATACATATCACTACTTTGATATCTTTCTGATTTTGCATTTCAGTCCGACGGCGCGATTTCGGTTATTTGCTCGCTGTTGTCGTACTGGCAGTTTTATCTTTTCCGGCAGTATGGCCGAATCACCAGCCCGGTTGCCCGATCCGGTTTATCGTGCGGCAAAAAAAACCCGGGCCGTTCGGCCCGGGCAATCACAAAAGTCTCTGCGGCTACTTGAGCAAGAGCATCTTTTTCCGATCGGTCTGGTTTCCGGCGGACATCTGATAGAAGTAAACACCGCTGGCGACAGAGCGACCGCTGTTGTCCCGGCCATCCCACGTGACCGAATGGTATCCGGCCTGGAGCTGGCGGTCAACCAGTGAGATCACTTTCTGCCCGAGAATGTTGTAAACGTCGAGAGTCACATTTGCCGGTTCCGGCAGGGCAAAGCGAACGATCGTGGTCGGATTAAATGGATTGGGATAATTCTGATGCAGGACAAAATCCTCGGGAATCAGCGTGCCCAGCTCTTCTGCCAGATACTCGTCGGTCCCGATAATCAGCAGGGCCCCGGTGGCATCGTCCGGCAATGCAATATTCGCCCCTTCGGTAAGCTGAATCCTGCTGTTTCTGCCATAAAACAGCCAGGCCTGCATGCCGTCGGGGAGTGGGTCAAGATCGGTGACTTTCACACTCCGGCCGTTGGCCGGTGAGAGCACGATCCGCCACTGAGCGCCGTTGTCGAAAACTGGCCGATAGTCGGTCCGGAAGAGGCCCTTTTCGTCCGGCAGAGCAAACGCCAGATATGGCCCGCCCGGCGCGGGCGGCGGCTCGGCGAAGTCGTACCGGTCACCGCCGATAGCGGCATCGGGGCGCACCCCCAGTGAATTCAGGCGGTCGCTGAGGCCGCCGGCGGCAAGCGCGAGATTGACCGACCAGTTGCCGGCACTTTCCTGCTCTGCAACCAGTTTGGCCGGGGCTTCTTTGACCGAGTATTCCGAGAACGGGAAAAGGATTCTGACGCCGGTCTTCTTGATATTGAGGAAGAAACCCTCCCAGCGCGTCAGCGCGGTGGCTACGTCGTAATCGATACCGTTATAGGAGTACGCGGCGTCATCGAGCACGTCGACTGGATGTCCTGCAACAACGACACCATTATCCTCGAAACGAACCGCGGTCCAATCGACCGCGAACGCGAAGGGATTGGCGAGCTGGTTCCAGTCCAGTGCCAGCTCTTCAGAGCGGTAATATCTTATGTCATTATCAACGAAATTGGGCTGCATCGAGTAGCCCTCGGCTCCGTATCGTCGTGCTCCCCGGGCAATCATCCAGTACCCCCGTTCCGGATAAACCAGATGATCGATCATGGGATAGGTCTGGATGCTGTCGACCTCGCTCGGATCGTAGCGGCCCATTCGCCACTGCCGCGAATTGGTATCGCCCAGATCATCGCCGAAGACAAGCAGGGGCAGGCGACCGCCGATAATGTCAATCGGCACACCGATAATGCGGTACTGCGCGTCAGGCAGCGCCGCCGGCCGCTGACCAGTGGCATTGCTCATATCGCAGATAAAAACAAAAGGATCGGCCAGGGTCCCGACGCGCCTGACAATATCTTTTCCGGCATCGGTGACCTCGATGTAATAGTCAAGTCCGCGCGCCGTCAGCAGGGCTGCGGGGAGCGTGTAGTTGAAAAAATCACCTGCGCCGGGGGTCATGGCGACTTCCTGAAAGGTGTTTCCCCCGCACGGCCGGTGATAAAAATTCGCGGTTACGGCACCGGTCTGGTTTCCGTACGCAACTGTCAAAAGCTGGTTCTGGATCGGAATGGTGTCGAACGCGGTATGATCGAAGTCAATAAAGAAAATATCGCCGGATGGCATGCCTGCGACAACCCCGCCGGCAAGGATATTGCTTCCCGCACTGCTGACCCCCATCGGGCCAAAGCCGAGTGTCCAGACCATCTTGTTGTTGGCCGATGCGACACTGCCGCCGCCGCCGACGGCACCGCCGTTGGTAAGTCTATAATTGATGCTGTTTGCCTGGCCCATCGCCTGCGAGACAAGAATCAGGAGACAGAACAAAAGGGCCAGGTTAATGATTTTACCCATAATTGGCCTCCTTTATCGGAGCGTTATCAGCAACCCGACAGCGCGCATCACCTGTAAAATGGAGGAACGTTTGCTTCATCATGGTTACCTTTCGCTCCTTTCTGTCTGCTCCTCTTCCATTCGCTTGTTCTGTTCGTAATGAATGAATTTTTCCTGGCTCAGTCCGAAGGCCTCCGGGTGCATGTACAGGCCCTGTTCCTCGGCAGGTTTTTCAATTTCCACGAGGTTGGGATTGGCTTTTGCATACGCGTCGTTGCGGATTCCGGTCACCTGCCAGGAGACCTTGACCGACGGCTTGTCGGTTCTTATGGCAAACTGATTGCCGCTGATTTCCTCGGCTATTATCGCCTGAGCGAACTCGCCGATCACGGTCAATTGATATCGGAAGTCCTTGTTGAGGGCCTCGAAATAATCCGGCAGTTGCACGACCGCGTCGCCGTTGCCGTCGGTGACGACATTGCCGCTATAGACGTTCATCATTTCCGTGCTTCCCACATAAGAATGACTTAGATACTTGTCCTGCGGATAATCGGGGTGGTCAATAATGTAAGAACTCTTTGGATTCGTGAATGTCCCGGTGACGCGCACATTCCCACTGAAATAACCCGCCCAGTTGGGTGTGGCTGAACCGCCGGAGGCATAAATACCATATGCCGTAGCGCCGTCAAATCCTGTTGCATATATGCCGTAGCTGGTGCCTGTTGTAATATCCCAGTTTTTCGTGTCGCAAT
>CP070796.1:1354807-1374069 GCA_020343475.1 Candidatus Zixiibacteriota bacterium | reverse complement strand
TATCAAATCCGAGCAAGTCTCCGGCTCGGGCTATAAGATATTTCTGCGTCCAGTCCATGAGCGCATCATGTTTCTCCTGCAGGCTTAATGAACTCTTGCCGAGCCGCGTCATGTGCCGCGCGAATACGTCCGGCAGGCGATGAAAATCGACCGTGTCGACCTCGTTGACAATGACTGACCAGACGGTGTCCGGAACAGTATGAGCCTGCAGCATCAGGGCAGAATCATTGTAAACATAATTGGCGATATTCATTAGGGAATCGATGAAATAACCGCTGCGCTTCATGGCTGTTTCACGGATAAAGTCATTCTGCACCAACTGATAGACTTCGCCCTCAAGAGTCGCAAGACCGGAATCGACATGATCCATAACATAAAGCAGGTGCCAGCCGTCCGGCGACCGGAAAGGCTCCGAAACGGTACCGGGAGGAAGAGAAAAGGCGACGCTGTCGACAACTTCATTAAAGGTATTGCGCAAGAAATAACCCAGATCCCCACCCCTATCACCGGTTGCCCGGTTCATGGAGAATTCATACGCCAGCACACCGAAATCTTCGCCGGCATCAGAACGTTTTTTCAGTTCAATGATCCGTTCTCTGGCCACCGAATCAAGCTGTTCGTCGGAGTAATCCTTGTATTCGGCAGAATCCTCGCCGAAACGAAATCCCCTCGGCGCAATCGTAAGCTGTTTTGCCCGAACTTGTTCCTCGTAATAGTACCGATCCTCATGGGCATGAAAGTAGCTGTCCACCACCGCTGAGTCAACTTCGACGGAATCAAGAATCAGCCGCTGAAACAGATACTTGGTATAAAAATCATAAAAACGAATGGAATACTCCCGATAGAGTGTCAAATCTTCACGAAGGTCGGCATGCAGGGCATCAAGTGAAACCAGCGAATCCACGACAATAGCTATCAGGGTGTCAAAATAGGTGGTCGAGTCAAGAATCCCCCCCTCTTTGAGCATGTCACTGGCAGCAATCCGACTGTAAAGATCGGTATACATAATTGTCATCTTTCCGTCGATGACGGCGACCGGAAAGTCAAATTCATCCTCGGTTTCACGGCCGGATTCGGGAGGCCTGCATGTCTGCACCAGAATGACTACCATTACCAATAGCAAAACCGTAATTGCACGTTGCGGATCACTCATATGTGTATTCCTTTCAGGCTATTTGTGATTACATAGTTTATACAGTTTGAGCGGAAAAGCAAGGCCTAAAAACGGCTGCAGAAGTATCTACTTAGCGTCACGGTTTTTTGTCGACGACCGCGGAAACCGATGTTTCGGGAGCATGCGACGCCCCCGGGATCTTGTTAAACTGGAGGATAAACGTGGTTCCGCCTTCTTCCCCGGTGTGAAGAAACAGGTCGATCCCCATGCCTTCGGACAGCCGCTGGACAATCGCCAGCCCCAAACCTGTACCGTCCCGCTTGGTGGAAAAGAAAGGGTCAAACACCCGGTCGTGGATTTCTTCTTCGATCCCCGGGCCATTGTCAGTAACCTTAAGAAATACGACTTCCTCTTCGCCGGCGGCTCCGGTCTCGATAGTTACGATGATTTCACCCTGCGGTATGTTAATGGCCTCACAAGCATTGACGATCAAATTAATCAAAATCTGTTTGATTTGGTCTTCGTCTCCATAAACATAGACGAATGATTCGACCGCCAGAAGCCTCAACGAGATGGATGGCCGGTACGACGGGAGCTTTCTGATAACTTCAATCACATCACTGACCAGCCGGCACAATTCAATCCGGTTGAAATTCGATCGCCTGCTGCGCGCATACATCAGAAAATCTGCCAGAATCTGGTTGAGCCGGCAGGACTCTTTAATAATCAGTTCCAGAAGGCGTTTATTCTCTCCGACCAGGTTGAGCTCCGCCTTGAGCACTTCCACCGATCCGGAGATGGCGGCAAGCGGATTACGAATCTCGTGAGAAATGGCGGCGGATAATTCCCCTACGGCGGCCATACGGTCGGCAATGCGGATTTTTTCCTCAAGACGTTTAGTTTCAGTAAGGTCCTGAAAGATGACAATAACGCCCCTGATACCCTCCTGGTCATCAGCCAGCAGGGAGGTGGATACACCAATGGCAACCACGGTTCCATCCCGTTTTCTTATCTCCACCTCGCCGCGCCGCGAATGCCGCTGTGATTGCAGAACATCATTGAGATTGTCCGCGAGCCGGGACATTCGACCGGCCAGAGCGTCACGAAAGTCCCTTCCTTTCATATCACTCTCGCTGATATCAAGGATTTCCTCGGCAGCCCGGTTAAAGAAAATGACCCGTCCCCCGGAATCAATCGTCAGCAACCCGGAGCTGAGATGACGGAGAATATCATCAGTTTCCAGTTTCGCCTGGCGCAGCGCCTGCGAGGTATCAGCCAGCAGACGATCTTTTCGTCTGAGGTGTTCGACCAGGTAACCGGAGACAAAGGCCACCAGAAAGAATGTCAGGATATGAAGAAATATGCTGTAAAAGGCGGCATCCTGGGACGAGAATATCGTCTCCAGGGCCCTGGTGGCGGAACCTTCGCTCCGGCCCAGGCCCAATCCGAACCAGATCACAAAGGCGTAACTTAACGAAACAACGGATGCAATCCCCAGCGTCCCGGCCAGGCGGCTCACCAGAGCGGCCGAAATGATGGTCAGGATGAAAAGCCCCGAATAGGACGAATTGACATTTCCGGTCATGTAAACGATGCAGACAATGATAAAAATCTCGACCAGACTCTGAAGATACGAGGTGCTTCTGATTACAAACGTAACATTCAGCCAGCGGCGTACCACCAGCAGGACCGGTAACAGTAACGTCAGAAATGAATAGGCAAAATACGGAAAGCCCAGAAAGCCCGGGTAACGAAGTCGAAATATTACTATTCCGGAAATCAGGATGTAGGTTATTAATCTCAGTGAAAGCAGCCAGCGGGCCCTGATCATGAACACATCATCCAGCATGGCAATAAATGGGGCGCGACAGCGCGCCCCGACAGTCAACGTTAGATTTTTCCAATGATATCAAACATCGGCAGATACATCGCAACCAGAATGGCGCCGATGACGATACCCATGAAGACGATGATCAGCGGCTCGATAATGGAAGTCAAAGCGCTGACCGCGGCATCGACCTCTTCGTCATAAAAATCGGCAATCTTCGCCAGCATCTCGTCAAGTCCGCCGGTCTTCTCACCGACCGAAATCATTTGCGTCACCATCGGTGGAAACACCCCTGATTCCCTCAGCGGACCGGTAATGGTGTCGCCCTCTGCAATAGACATTACCGATTTTCTGATGGCCTTGGCGATAACCACATTGCCGGCGGTCTTGGCGGTAATTTCCAGGGCATCAAGGATCGACACTCCTGAAGAAAGCAGAGTTCCCAATGTCCTGGTGAAACGGGCCACTGCTGACTTGCGCACCAGATTGCCGAAAATCGGTGCCTTCAGCAATCCGGAGTCAAAGATGGCGCGCCCGGAATCGGTTTTCACCCAGTAGATAAATACAATTATACCGACAGCCAGCCCGCCGAACAGAAGCAGGAAATTACTCCTGAGAAAATTACTTATGTCCAGCACGATCGCCGTCGGCCCGGGCAATTCTGCCCCGAGGCTGCCGAACATTTTTGCGAACACCGGTATAATGAAGGTCAGCATACCTACGGTCACACCGATCGCAACCACCACGATTACCGACGGATACATCATGGCCCCTTTAACTTTGCGCACCAGGGCGTCAGCTTTCTCGCGGTAGATCGAAAGCCGGACCAGAATAGTGTCAAGCGCACCTCCCATTTCCCCCGCTTCCACCATATTGGTGTACAGCTGGTCAAATACCTTGGGATGGCGCGCCATGGCGTCGGAAAGGGTGGAACCGCCCTGAACGCCCTCCTTAACATCGTTGACCACGCGGCTCAATTCTTTGTTCTCGAGCTGACTCCCGAGAATATCGAGACACTGCACCATTGGCAGGCCGGCCCCGATCATGGTCGCAAACTGCCGTGTAAAACGAGAGATTTCAATTTTCTTGATCCCGGTCCCGAATTTAATCCTGATTTCAGCCGGCTTCTTCCTAATCGACGAGATCAGAATACGGTTCTGCCGGAGAATTCTCTCCAGCTCTTCCCGGCTCTTGGCCGTAAGCTCGCCTTGAACCTGAGCTCCCGCCAATGTCTTGCCTTTGTATTCAAATACAGGCATAACCTTCTTCCTTCTCCCGACCAGATGCTGCTACACCATGGCCGGCGACTTGCCTCTCGTAAGCATTTCGTTCAACTCTTGAATGTTACTGCTGAAACTCATCGCATCACCGACAGTAATCTTTCCGCCATTGTACAATTCGGCCAGCGACTGATTCATGGTCTTCATGCCGTATTTCTGTCCGGACTGTATCATGCTGTAGATTTGATGCACTTTATCATCACGTATCAATGCCCTGATCGCCGGTGTGCAGACCATAATCTCAAGCGCGATTACACGGCCGCCGCCGATCCTGGGAATCAAACATTGTGAGACAATCGCCTGAAGCGTAAAGGACAACGAGACGCGAATCTGTTCCTGCTGATTGGTCGGAAACACATCGACAATCCGGTTGATCGATTCCGCGGTCGAATTGGTGTGAAGGGTCGCAAAAGCCAGATGTCCGGTCTCAGAAATGTTGATGGCTGCTTCAATCGTTTCCAGGTCGCGCATCTCGCCCACCAGAACGACGTCCGGATCCTCGCGCAGAGCGTATTTCAGAGCGGCTGCAAACGAGGAGGTATCACTGTAAACCTCGCGCTGATTGACAATGGAGGATTGATGGCGATGGAGATACTCAATCGGATCTTCAACCGTGATAATATGGCTCTGACGCTCCCGATTGACTTTGTCGATGACAGCAGCCAGGGTGGTCGACTTGCCCGAACCGGTCGGACCGGTAACCAGGACCAGCCCCCGGGGAAGAGTCGCAAATTCTGAGATCACCTTGGGCAGGCCGAGTTCCTCAAAGCTCTTGACCTTGTAGGGAATCTGGCGCAGGGCCACCGCCACATTGCCGCGCTGCATGAAGACGTTGCAGCGAAAGCGGCTCAATTGCTCTATGCCGAAAGAGAGATCAAGCTCGGAGCTGGTTTCAAACTTCAGCCGTTGCTTTTCGTTCATAATTGAGTATGCAAGTTTCTTGGTGTCATCAGCAGTCAACATGTCATGCTGCGTCCTGACCAACTTGCCGTCCACCCGAACCACCGGTGGTGTGCCGACGGTGAGATGCAGGTCGGAGGCTTCCATTTTTACCATTTCTTCGAGTAATTCACGAAGACTAACCATTCGCTCTCTCCTGACATATTCCTGTCGATTATAAAGATGGGTTTTTTCCTTATATCGGTAAATTCAAGTGATTCTTGACAGGTAAATTCCTTATACGGGCCCATAAGTATATGAGTTATAAGGAATTTTAAGGAGTGCCGGCAGCCGCTGCTGGTCTTCTAAGAGGTTATGGCGTGGACCTCATCAAGCGAGATCAAACCCCGATGCATCTTTTCCACGGCAGCCATGCGAAGGGTGAGCATTCCTTCGGCAATCGCCTGCTGTCTTATTTCCGAATCGCTGGCTTGTGCCAGAATCAGCCGCTCAATCTCGGGGGAGACTGGCATTACTTCATAAATTCCGGTTCGTCCGGAGAGACCTGTTCCACCGCAATCGTTGCAACCGTCCGCCTTATATGCCTTGATTTCTTCTCCCAGGAAGTCGAGAGGAATCCCCAGCGCGGTCACCTGCTCTTCGTTCAGGGCGATCTCGTGCTTGCAATTCCGGCAGATTTTCCGCACCATTCGCTGGGCCATAATTAACCGCGTCGCCGATGAAACCAGATAGCTGGGAATACCCATATCAATCAGACGATTAATTGAGGAGGGTGCGTCGTTGGTATGCAGCGTCGAAAATACCAGGTGCCCGGTGAGTGCCGCTCGGATGGCGATTTCAGCGGTTTCGCCATCACGAATCTCACCGACCATGATGATATCGGGGTCCTGGCGCAGAAACGACCGCAGCGAGGCGGCAAAAGTCAGACCGATGTCAGATCTGACCAGCACCTGATTAATGCCGTCAAAATTGAACTCAACCGGGTCCTCGGCTGTCATTATATTGACGTCCACGGTGTTAATCTGCTTGAGCGCGGAATACAGCGTCGTCGTCTTACCGGAACCGGTCGGCCCGGTTACCAGGATAATCCCGTAGGGGATGTGAATCGCTTTATCGAATTTCTTCAACGAATCATCGGTGAATCCCAGCTTGGTCATATCAACCATTAAGGCCCTCGGATCAAGAATACGCATTACGACTTTTTCGCCGAAGATCGTCGGTAGAGCCGAAACACGCAAATCGACAGTGCGATCGTCGATCTTAATCTTGATCCGGCCATCCTGCGGCAGGCGGCGTTCGGATATATCCAGATCAGCCATGACCTTTAATCGGGAGATAATCGCCGCCCGGTATTTAAACGGCAGCGGCGCCTGTTCCTGCAAATCTCCGTCGACCCGGAAACGAACCCGAATTCGCTTCTCATATGTCTCAAAGTGAAGGTCCGAGGCGCCCATACGGATTGCGTCAGCTATAAGAGAATCAACTAACTTGACCAGCGGTTTGTCCTGTATGGCAGACTGGAGATCGGCATCAGACGGCCCTTCGTCCTCTGTTGACAGGACTTCCAGATCACTGTCGCCCTCAAGTCCCCTGATGATTTCATTGATGGCGCCTTCATCCTTGTAATAGGTGTCAATCGCTTTCTTGATCGATTTTTCCGGCGAGATTACCGGCTGGATGGAGCAGCCGGTGATGAATTTGACGGCGTCAAGGACATAAACATTATTAGGATCAGAAATCGCAACGATGAGACTTTTGCCCAGCTTGGAGACGGCAATAACGTTGAATTTTCTGGCGATATCAAGGGGAATCAGTTTAACAACTTCAGGATTAAGCTCGATATCGGCGAGACGGAGAGTGCCCATATTGAGCTGTTTTCCGACAAAGCGTGAGATCTGGTCCTCTGATTCAACGGCTCCGATGGAAACGAGGATTTCCTCAAGCTTTCCCTTTTTCTCTTCCATCAAGGCCAGCGCATTTCCCAGTTGCTCCTCGGATATCATGCCGGCCTTGACCAGCATCGTACCTAACTCTGAAGACATCAGTTACATCTCACCACGCGTTTCGGTATACTACCATCCCCCTCATTATGATGGAATTTTCAGTCTGCTGGTCAGTCCTGAAAAATGTCATCCAGCTTGTCACCGGCGGAGGCGGCAAATTCGTCAGTCAGTCCCGGGCTTCCTGCGCTGGATCGATCTTTCAGCATGGCAAAAATCTTCCCCAGTTCGGTCGCCGATTCTTTCGCGTAAAGGCGCACCATTCCGATTGTCGTTCGATCATCAAAAATGACCGCCAAAATCGAGCGATCACCGACCAGCGACATATGGATATGATCCTTTTTGCCCTGATGAAACAGGACGGAAAACTCCGATTCCCCGACCAGACGGGCGATTTCCTTGGTTGAGGCAAACGAACCAGCCAACAGCGCCGCCAGCGCGGTTGTATCAAGGGAGTGAGTAAATCCCTGGCGAGTGATCAGATGGCCGTCCTTATCCACCAACAACGCGCATTTGGCCTCCGCTCCCTTGAGCATTCGGGCCAAATTCGTATCGATCTTTTCGATCTCTTCTTCGTATATAACCAGGTTGTCTTCAGTCACAGACGGCACCTCCTCTATTATTTGATGCCTAACAGCCGCTTGAAGAAATTGCGTTTCTTTTTGACTACCCGCTCTGACGGGGCCATGCTTGGCGACGGTAGGCTGGAAATTGCTGCGTTATCCAATTGATCGGTATCATTGCTCAGCCGGCTCCGCAACGCCGAAAGATCCTCATCCCTGGCCGCCGGTTGAAAATCTGAGACAGTAATCCGGCGCTCTCGGCGCGCGATTCTTCCGGTTGAACCCGGGAACGGCCGCGGCATTGAGCTGTCCGGCTTTTCGACCTCTTCTGCGACCGGCCGCTCCGGCGCGGCCGCACCGGAGTCGGAAATGTCGGCCATGCTTGCCGGTTGCAATGGCGCTGTCACAGGCGCTTCATCAGGCGGTACATTTTGCTCGAACGATGGTGCGGCGACCTTTGCCGACGTGTCGTCGGGCCGGGGCTTCGGTTTGGCCTGATACGCCGGCTCCCGGATCGGGGCGGGCTCTGCCGGGGCGCCGGCCTCCTGCCGGGTGCCAACACTGGCCGGCGGAGATACCGGGGTTCCTGCCGCCGGGGGCACGCTGGCACCGGCGGCGGACGCCGCCGTCTGCGGCGATGCCGCGGTGCGGGCGGCCGAGGTAGTCGTCGTTCGAGTGTTCTTCGCCTTTTCCAGAACCAGTTTGATTATCATCTTCAGAGTATCGAAAACGCCGCCACCATTGACTGCCTCCGCTTCAAATGATTTCCATCCCCGCGTATTCAGCTTGGCGTTCAGTTCCTCCAGCGGCAGCGCTCCGGGGAGATCGCGCTTGTTGTACTGAATCACAATCGGTATCTCATCGATATTATATCCATACTCTTCAAGATTCTCTCGAAGATTGGTCAGCGACTCAATATTTTCATCCATCTTCTCGACTTGGCTGTCGGCAACAAAAACCAGTCCATCCGCACCCCGAAGAACCAGCTTACGCGTGGCGTTATAGTACACCTGGCCCGGGACGGTATATAACTGGAATTTGGCTGCAAAGCCGTTGATCGTGCCAATATTGATCGGCAGGAAATCGAAATAAAGCGTTCGGTCGGCTTCCGTTGCCAGCGAGATCATCTTCCCCTTGCTCGTGGCCGGCACCTTTTTATGCACATATATCAGGTTCGTTGTTTTACCCGACAAACCCGGCCCGTAATAAACAATCTTGCAGGTGACTTCTCTCGTTGCGTAATTTATGGAGACCATAGTATCCTTTACTGCCTACAACTTCTCACTCAATTATTATTGCCTATTCTGGAAATCGCGTTTTTTATTTCCAGCCGGATGAGCCCAATGTTAACATCGCGCTCAGCCGTTACTACCAGGATACCGATCCCGGCATCCGTAAGAAACAGTTTGCCGGTGTCCGCTTCAATGGTTATTTGCTTGAGCGGTGTTTGCTGCATGCGGTCCAGAGACTTCTGAATATTGCCTGTGATCGAAGCCGCCAGGGCCCCCACCGCTTCTTCTTCCAGCGAGGTGTCAAGATCAGACGCAATAACAATACCATCGTTACCGACCACCATTGAGCCGGTTATCCCGCTGGTTTTGTTCAATTCATCAAGTATTTGATACATATTTCTCCTCCGGGCGTGATGACAGTGATCTGCCATACCGTTCGGATATAAATCTTTTCACTATTTCGATTGCCTGCGTGATTCTGATGCCAAGAAGATCATCCACCTCCTGGTTTGACAATATCAGCAGGTTGAATTGCTCGACTCTGGTTACCGTTAGTTTTTTCTGGCCGAAAACCAGGTCAATCCGCACCGGTCCGCCGTCATCACGGCCGCAGCGGAGCAAACCGGCGTTTGCCTCCTGCAGCATTAGACTCAACGGTGCCCATTCGTCAGGATCGACCTCGCCACGACGGAACGTCGCCATGGTCAGCCCCTCATGGTCAATCACTGCCGCCAGGATCACCGCATGGTGTTCTCCCAGATATCTAACCGCCCGTTCAAAGCCGTTGGTATCATGGCTAACGGACGTATCCGGCTTACTCTCAGGGACCTTATTATTACTGCTAACAGCGCGTTCTGGCCTAGCCGGCCGCACAAATGGCTGTGTTATCTCTTTATCCGGTGCTATCGCTGGACGATATGCGGAAACTGGACGCCGACTCCGTGTCCGGGAGCCTTCAGATTTGGACGCGAAAAGAGCCCTGGTGACAAACGGTGCGACAAGAACCTGCATCAGAATGGCCGGGAAATAACGCGAAATGCCCAGCGTAACGGCCACCGACAGGTTCATTGAATAGAGTATCGCGACAATGACCCCGAAAACGCTTCCAAGAGCTACCCGGTAGACCAGAGTCAGGCCAGCCCCCCTGAAAATATCCAGCCAGGACGAGCCCAGATGCAAGAGATAAAACACCAGGGCATAATAGCCAACCTCAAAGATGATATAGACAAAGAAGCCGGTTCCGATCGAAAATCCGAGTCGTGACGGAAACAGGATCAATGACCATACCATCAGAAGAATTGACCATAACAGCACCTGGCTGCTATCTCTACTAAAAAGACCCATTTCGTATTCCTGCTAATAAAATATGTGTATCAAAGGTGTATATCAACTTTGTCCAGAAGCGACGCGAGCTTCAGACGCATCGTTCCCAGGTTTACCTGCTTATTGGCTTTAATCAGCAGTAGATTGTCGCCGATAGGAATGAAGTTAACAACCAGATCTTCGGCTTCAAGCAGAATATTGCGATATGTTCCGAAACGCGACATTTCAATCTGCGACTGCACTACTCGTTCAATATCCTTTGCCAGAGCGCCGTACAGATCGGATTCCTGCGATGAGTTCCAGGTCGCTTCGGCCACCAGACCCTCCCCGTTTATCAACAGAACCCCTTCGATTCCCGGCAGATTCGCCATCGAGTCCAGCAACTCCTTCACAGAAATCCCGGCGGGAGCCTGTTCTTGTGTCGGCTGCTCTTCCAGCGGTGCCTGAACGTCCTCAGGCGGTGTTTGCGGCTCAATGATCTTGGCCGATTCCATCGGCAACTTTTTGGCGATTTCAAGAAGTCTGTTTACATGCTGGTTGCTGCTGTCAATGCGATGCAGTTTATCCAGCAGGCGGGTGGCCTTGGCGAACTCGCCTTTGTAGATATGGATTTCTGCCAGCAGGAGGTCGCTGGCATGATTGCGTCCGTCAAGCTCAGCCGCCTTTTCGATTTCCATTTGCGCCCAGTCATACAATCCCTTGTCCAGATTGATCTTGGCCATGACCATATGAGCCGAGCCATAACCGTCATGGATTCGTAGCCCATTCTGGCATACCCTGAAGGCCTTGTCGAGTTCCCCCTTCTTTCGATATGCTTCCGCCAGGGCAGCAAAAATCTGCGAATTGGGATTCTCGTCGAGAATCTTATTGCACTTGGCAATCCTATCGTCCAGTTCGGTCATATCGGGCATACAATTCGCTCCTAAAAGGTCGCCAAGTTAATCGATGAAAATAAGTTACGAATGACCATTTTTCATGTATTTCTAAATATAATAGCCAGTAAAACTTATGTCAATAGATTAACCGTCAACCCAGGATTTTTCTTGTTTGGTATAACCCCACCAGCCATGTTATTGCCATCATCAAGTAGAATGCCGTCGCAACAAAGCCTGGTACCTGCAGTAACTCAGCCCGCTCGCTCAGAATCAGAACTTGCGCCAGAAGGAGGAATCCAAAACCGAGTACAAACATCTGCCAGCTGCGCGACAGCACCCCTCCTCGAACCAATGATAGGATCTTCAACGACCACGCCAGGCACACAATGGCACATAACAACAATACCAGGTTGAAGATCGACGCGGTGGAATACAATTGTGCTGCATCGATACTTGCCCGGGCCGGCTGAACCACGAAAAATCCCGCCAGCAGCATGCTGACGATCATATGCAATGGCTTGTTCATTATGATGCACCTCTTACCAATCTTACGACTCGATCCGCCTTTTTCATGGAACCAAGCAGATTGTCGTCAATCTGGTATCGCTTTACCAATTCCCTGCGCAAAGCCAGGGGCTCGGATATTTCTTTTCGCACTTTGCCGACCGCCTGGCGAAACACGCCGTCGCCAAGAAAACAGAAGGTATACTCAAGCTGATTGCTCAACATATTTTCCAGCGCGTTCATAACAGTATGCAGCCGCACTGGCGCCGGCAATTTCATAATTTCCATAAAGAATTTGTCGAAGGTAGGCCCGGTATCGGCTCCGGGATCAAAACCGGGGAAGTATATCAGAAAACCATTGCGGAAACTCGCCAGGAACCTGCCGAACATCGGATTCTGATCTCCTACTATTTCCTCCACAAGGGTTCGTAGGCGGTAGAAGCAATTGTTGTAAAGGGTAAAGAGAATCGATAGGATGACTTCCTCTTCGTTATCGATAACCTCATCACGGACGGTGGCCCGCCCTGCGGCCTGCACCAGTCCGGTAATGATCAATTTGTAAACGGCCCGGTAGGTGACAAACTCGCCAATCGGCGAAGCTTCGATCAAATCTGGAATTGTCCGTTCACCATTAATCAGGGGCAGAATTCTGAATTCATCCATCGACAGCGTAATCTCGTCGCGTTTCGTTTTGTTCACTGGCGATAGCCTCAGGAGAATATCATCGGGCGGCAGAACTTTCTGAATCTCTACCCATTCGTCGATGCGTCGCGTTCCCTCCATGATAACGTTCATAGTATTCAGTTCCACCGGGAAGGTGACTTTCTTCGGCTCAGCATTCTCTATGAACTTGAAATTGCCCTCGTTCCATGAGAAAAGGTTATAGACGATTTCCTCGATCTGTATGCGCAGGCATTCGACAACTTCATCTTTCTCAAACAGGTTCATATCAACCAGCGTCGTTCCCAGTTGACGCCCGGTTTGCTTGTGCAGGACAATTGCCCGTTCAAGATCAGCTTTTGATATTTTACCCAGCTTCAAAAGCAGATTCCCCAGCAAATCCTCCGACGAGTTAATCGAGGAGGCGTGAATGATATTTCCGTTACGGAAGGCAATTTCTTTCTGCCTCGTTGCGGTCGAAACCTGCAGAACTCCCGTCTTCTTACCGGTTGCCAGCAGCTGCAAGATATCCGGGAATGAAACAGTCTTTAAATTCCCATTCAGGCTCATGGCGTTAATAGTATCATCCGGATTAAGTGATCCGGGAAAATGCCCATAATTCTATTATTTCTTTTATCTTATCGGGAAATCCGGGGCTAATCTTAACTTCTGCAGGTGTGCGATTTTTGCGTTACCGGAGCATTAGCCGACCGTCGCTGGCAACTATTTGCACAGCACCGAATTGTGATGTCTCGCGAATCTCAATAAAATCAGCTCGGTCGGACTCCGCCATCCCCAACTCCCACCGCGCCTTCTTGGTAAGCCGATGGCACACAACCAGCCGGGACCGGGTGGCAGACGATTTGCCAAGATGGTGCAAATCGTGTTCGGTCAACTCCGGCAAAACAACCGCCAGGTCTTCATAACCTCTTGGCGGCAAGGTAATTAGATCTAACATTGAGCCGCTGCCGAATATGATCGCGCTCGAATCCAGAAGATACGACATCCGACCCGGTTCCAGCAATAGATCACCGGGCCAACGGTTATCGTCGGCACGGGATTCTTCAATGAAGATCACCCTGTTCGTATCCGGGTATATTCCACCAGCCAGGCAAATGTCGGAGAAAAGATGGCGGACACTCCCGGGAAGATAAGCGGCCGCTACAGGATAGCGACCGAGCAGGTGGACTGCTTCCCGGACTGTCTGATATTCCGAGGTCAAAATGATGATATTATCCGGCGATATCCCCGTGTTGTTCAGGTATGGCTCAATGATCTTTTCAGACAATAAATAGTCCCTGAGCGGAAGACGACACAGAATCAGCCGAGTCTGCTCCTCCTGACTGATCGCAATGTAACCACGGGGGATGGAAAACACGGTCGCCAGCAACTGAAAGCGATCTGAGCGCAACGATTCTATCACAAAAAGATTGGCCGCAAGCAAAACCGCTATGACAAGCGCGCGCCGCGCCCGAATTGAGATTATTGATAAAAATCCCAGACCAAGAAGAACGTAATACACTATCAGAGCCGCGGTAGTGACGCGGCAGGTGAGAAGCATGGTCATCCTGCCGGAGCCGAAAAACTCCAGAAGGGATATGATCAATTTTAAAACGGGATTCAACCACGCCCCGATGAACTGCCCGACAACGGGCAAGATCAACGAGACCAGAAGAACGACTATTTCGCCGATTACGGTTATTCCGACCAACGGCACAATAACCAGGTTCGACACAAAAGAGATGAGCGGCATCCGCTGAAAATAGTACGCCGACATCGGCAACGAAGCCAGCTGCGCAATGATGCAGACCAGAAGCGGAAAGATCACAAATCGATAATAGAAGCGGCGCGAAACCAGCCTGAACACTTTGCCCGCAATGGGAACCAGAAAAATGAGAGCCCAGGCGGTGGTAAACGACAACTGAAAACCTACATCGAACAACTCGGTCGGTCTGTAAAGCAGGATAACCAGAGCCGCCGATGCAATTACATTGTTCAGGTCAATGCGCCGCTGAAACACTTTACCGAGCAATACCAGGGATGCCATGACCGCTGCTCGCACCACCGATGGCTGGTTGTATGCCAGAAATGAAAAGATAAAGATCACTCCCAGCAGCAATAAAGTCCGGCCGAGCGGTTTTACCCGCGATGCTTTCAAAAGAAAGGCAAAGACCATCACCACCAAGGCCACGTTGGACCCGGAAACGGCAAGAAGGTGCAAAGTCCCGGTGTCGCGGAAATGGTCGTACACGTGCGGCGGAATATCTTTGGTCTCGCCAATTAAAAAACCGGAGGCCAGTGCAGCGGCATCGGGATCGAGGGTGTTACGGAAGGTGCTGACAATGGCGGAACGCAGCCGGTCAATCAGATGGCGGAAATGGCCGCGGCTGGCCGGGTCTATTTGAATTGCGTTTGGGTGGGGCTGGTACGCTAACGCAACAATCCCCTTGAGGTTTAAATAGCGGCGGTAGTCGAATCCCGACGGATTTTTACCGCCCCGAATCGAATACAGTCTGGTGGTAAAGAAAATCCGATCACCATACTGAAGGCGGGTCGTTTCGGTTTGAATATGAAGCAGCATCCGCCCCTGGGCGGGTCGGGTCAATTTTCCGTTGCAGAGAGAGTCGACCTGAAGATAGACTTCGGTGCGATGATCTTTCAGGATTGGCCAGCTATCAATGGTACCGAATAACGTGTACGTCTGATCGTCATCGACATAATGCGCGATATGCCCTGGCGGTGAGGTCTTATAGCGAAAAGAATAACCGAACGCCGAAGCCATTGCCAGTGAAAGCAAACACAGAAGGCCGACCGGGCCGATCCCGGCTTTGCCTCGCACGATCAGCATGCCAAGCGCCGTTACCAGAGAAAGGAAAAACCAGAGCCAGGAGGCGAGGTTGCACGAGTCGGCAGCAACAATCCCGAACACCACCGCTCCCAAAGCAAATATGGCAGGATATCTTCGTGCCAAAGAGCCTCGTACCGATTAAGTTAACAGACTGTTATTTCTTGCGTCGCAGGAGCAACAGAATTTTCTTGACTTCCTCGACCCGCATCAACCAGAGCATCAGCAGATAGATTCCCCCCATCACGGCAATTTGAATTGCGACAACAAGCGCTTTGCCGATCAGGTCGACACGTTCGATAAGCACCATCAGGTTTACACTGCTGACAATGAGATAGGCGGCCAATGCGGCCAGAATCATCTTCAGTATATGCAATATAAGTGAAAAATACCGAATGCCGTCAATTTTCTTGCGAAGATTTATTGACAGCAGCAGGAAATTTATCAGCCCTGCCGCCGAGGTCGCCGCGGCCAGCCCGGCAAATCCGAGCAACGGGATAAAGGCAAAGTTAAGGACAACATTGAGGACGACCGAGATAATTGAATAATTCATGGGCCGACGGGCATCACCCAAGGCATAATATATCGGGGCCGCGACCCGCACTCCGGCGAAGCCGACCAACCCGAAGGAATAGAACAACAGGGCGCGGCCGGTCTGGGCGGTCGCCTCGGGGCCGAAAGCCCCGCGCTGGAAGATCAGCCGCACCAGATCCTCGCCGAATCCGGCCAGGTAAAAGGCTGATGGGATAACCAGGAACATTGTCAGCCCGATTGCCTCGTGAAATGTCCCGGCCAGCCGCTCTGTCTGATCCCGGGCCACTTCCTCGGATACTCGTGGCAATATTACGGTCCCCAGCGCTACTGCAAAGACGCCGAGCGGAAAATGCATCAGGCGGTATGCAAAATTCAGATAGGACAGCGCCCCCTCAATCAGAAGTGAGGCCAGCAAGGTGTTAACCAGAATGTTAATTCGCGATGCCGACAATCCCAGGATCATCGGCGAAATCAAGCGGGCGATTCTTCGGATACCCTCGTCGGCAAAATTGAGCACGAACCGAAAGCGATAGCCGATATGCCACAGGGAAGGAATTTGAAAAACCAGCTGGCCAAGTCCGCCCACCAGCACGCCGAAGGCCAGGGTATAGATTGGAGGATTAAAATGCTCATAAAGCAACCCGGGCGTCAAAATCATCCCGATATTGAACAGCGCCGGTGAGAGCGCCGGAACACCAAAGCGCCGATGGGAATTTAACATCCCCATGAAGACCGCCGACACCGAAACCAACAGCAGATAGACAAACATCAGGCGGGTCAGCTTGACAGTCAACCCGAATTTGACCGGGTCGGCGGTAAATCCCTTGGCTGAGATATAGACAAACACGGGCGACAAAATGATCCCGAGAGCAACAACGCAGCCGACAATGACAATCAGGCTGGAAATGGTCAGATTGGCAAGGTAAAACGCCTCGCGAGATCCCTGCCTGACCAGTTTATCCTTGAACACCGGAACAAAGGCCGAGGACAGGGCGCCCTCGGCAAACAAATCGCGAAGGAGGTTAGGGATGCGAAAGGCCGCCACAAAGCTGTCGGTAAGCATCCCGGCACCAAAGAAATAGGCCACGACCTGCTCGCGTACCAGCCCCAGCACGCGAGAAAGAGCGGTCGCCGCGGAAACGGTGCCGGCAGAAGCTGTCATTGATTGATCGTGATTTTTATCCATTGACAAGCAGAGGATTATGCGTATATTGTGTGTTTAATTTCAGTAAACCGGAAAGGGCAATATATTGCCACATCACAAGTCGTGCAAAAAAAGAATGCGGACCTCGGCGAATGACAGATTGACTAACCGCGCAACCCGGTCGACCATGAAGAACTTGATTAAGGAGCTTAAAGAAAGCAAGACCCGCGCTGATGCCGAAGAGAAGCTGAAAGTGGCAATCAGCGTCATTGACAGGGCCTCGCAGAACCGGGTGATTCACAGGAACAAAGCGGCTCATATTAAATCGCAGTTGATGTCCTATTTCAATAACCTTTCAAGATAGGCTTTTAAAATTCATATCAAATGCCTTACCAGCCGGATAAGGCGGGGCCTTGCCCTGATTATTCCAAT
Organism: Candidatus Zixiibacteriota bacterium; assembly: GCA_020343475.1. Taxonomy (GTDB): domain Bacteria; phylum Zixibacteria; class MSB-5A5; order GN15; family PGXB01; genus JAFGAL01. The sequence goes on along the minus strand of CP070796.1, from coordinate 1,356,835 downwards.
TATCAATTTCCCGACATGCACCCCATCAGTGCTATGATTGCTGAAATATTCCCGTAATCCCAGGACAATATCGGTAAAATCAGCATCACCAAAATTCTCATAGGCCCGACGCAGACGGGCGTAAAGGCTCAACTCCTCGCCTTTTTCATCAAGGAACCTGCCCGGGTAAAATCGCTCTATCTCATCAATATCGCCCAGCCGTCCCGAAAGATACTCGGCGGCGGCCAGACCGGCATATTTCCCCGAAAGCATGCCGTTAACGATCCCGGCACCCGAAAACGAATCGACAGTCCGGGCAGCATCTCCGACTACCAGCAGGTTGCCAGCACGAAAGTTTGCTCCGCCCTGATACCGGGGAATCATTCCGCAATACCGCTCGGCAATCCGGCCTGAGCAAAAATGTTCCGATATGAAGCGATCAAGATAAACCGCAGTCTTTGCACCCCGCCGCTCGGTCCCGGCAATGCCCACTCCCACATTGGCCGAACGGGGAGATTTGGGAAAGACCCAGATATATCCCTGCGGGGCAACCTTACTGCCGACAAAAAACTGAATCATGTCATCTTCCACTTCAATGTCTTCCATCCGGTATTGAAGAGCGGAGAGAACCTCTTTTCTTTCAAAGAGATTATTGATCCCGGCCCGCCTGGCGGCCTGCGATTCAACCCCGTCCGCGGCGATAAAAATGCGCGCTTCTACCAAACACTGTGAGCCGTCCGGCCTGAGGATAATTATCGACCGAAAAATACCATCGACTTTTTTCAGATCATGTCCAATCGCCTCACACTCCAGAACTGCACCGGCCTCCTCGGCCCGGCGGACCAGAGCATGGTCAAATAACTTGCGCTCGAGGATATATCCTGCCCGCTTACGAAACACCGTCGCCTGACACCCGTCCGGAGCCGTTACCCGGGCACGTTCAATGCGGCTGGAGATCCACTCCTCTTTAGGCTCTATTAATGATTCGAGTTGGGCCCGTGAGACCGCCTCCGCGCAGCACAGAGGCATTCCGGGACGCTTATGTTTTTCAAGCAAGAGAATGGAATAACCGGCCGAGGCAATTTCATAAGCCGCCATAGCGCCAGCCGGCCCGGCACCGACAACAACAGCGTCATACTTCGACCGCACGGCTTTCTCCGAGCGCCCCCACCGGGCAGAATTGAATACAGATTAAGCACATGGTGCACGCGTTGTGGTCGCATTCCAGCCTGTTAAATGAAAGAAAAAGTGCTTCCTCGGGACAAAGAGGAACACAACCGCCGCAGTCCAAACAGGCGTCCTGGTCTATTTCCAGCATTGTGCGGGTAATGTATACCCGGGACGACCACGAGACAACCATTTTTTGGCTGATATCAATAATTGAGAATATAGACTCCGCTTTTGATGAACTCGGACTGGCCCATATTCAGGCGAAGACTGATCAATTCGTGCAAAAATTGCTTTTTTTCCCGTATGGAAACATTCTCGTTAAGGACGCTGACAGGATAATTGATGCCCAGAATTCGACATCCGGCCTCGAATTTGAGAAGGCATGCCGGAAAACGATATTTTTGATTGACGGCAAAAAGCAGATCATTATGGTTTAAATGCACAACCTCCAATCGACACCCGTTGTTTGCCTGCTTGATTGTTTTTCCACTTAATCGGCCCGGATAGTAGTATCGCGAAAAAGTGCATTTTTCTCCAAGAAAGTCAAAGAAAGTAAATATCTGGCCGGATAGACAGCCGCTTTTGCCCTTCCTGAAATAGCCATATAACTCGGGGCAGCCTTCGGCTGCCAGTGATACCGCCGTGAAATTGCGGCAGTCTTCTGTCAGCTTCGGGCTTTCACTAAATGTCACCGCGCGGGGAAACATTCTTTCGAACTGCTGCACCAGCGATGACTTCCAATCGTTAACGAGCATTTTCGCTTCAATCTTGAGCGATCTGGACAGGGTGGAAACCTGTGCCGGAAGATATCGAATCTTCAGCCGGCAGGCCGCTTCCAAAAAGGCCCCGCTGTCAAGCAGGATAAACTTTCCCCCATCG
>CP070796.1:1349785-1354707 GCA_020343475.1 Candidatus Zixiibacteriota bacterium | reverse complement strand
AGTGGAGGCGGAATATGTCACCAATGGTGCCGATGCTCTGGTAAGGATGCGCGAAAAGACGTTTGACGTGATTGTCCTCGATTTGAAACTGCCGGGTATGGCTGGCGAAGATGTTTTGAACCATATAAAAAGGGAGCACCCGCAGGTACCGGTGCTGATGATTACAGGCCACGGTTCGCCGGCAAATGAACCGGGAAAAATGCCCGAGGGAGCATTCGACTTTCTGGCGAAGCCGATAAATCTGGAAGACCTGATGAAGAAGATGCAGGAGGCGATCCGGGGGATATGAGTATCGAGATGTCCGGTGATCAGGAACGAAAGCTGAACGAAAACGGGCTGGCTTTTTTTGGCGCGATAACTGCCTCGGTTTCCCATGAACTTAACAACGTGATTTCCATAATCGATCAGAGTGCCGGGCTGCTGGAGGATTTACTCAGCAATGCCGGGCAGGGAAATCCGATCAGTAATGAACGCCTGGAAAAAATCTCGGAACGCGTCGGCCAGCAGACGCGGCGCGGTATCGAGATTATCAAACGCCTCAATACTTTCTCGCACAGCGTTGACGATCAGAAGTGCGAGTTTGAACTCAACGAGCTGGTCGAGAATCTGACCGCCCTGATATGCCGCCTGGCGACCCTTAAAAAGGTCACGCTGGAGGTGGTCTATTCCGACGAACCGATTGCGCTGACGGGAAATCCGTTTTTGGTTCAGCAGGCAATGTTTCTTTCTTTCCGACAGGTGCTTGCCGCCGCCGCTGCAGGTGATACCGTGACCATCACGGCTGCCGCCGGCGAATCGGCGGCGCGCCTCGTGATTGCAGGAAAAAACTCCGGCTCGGGGGAAGGCCTCGATCTGTCATACCTTGCCATTCTGATGAACCGCATCGGCGGAAGAATTGAGACGCAGCTCGATGATGATCAGGTCGTCTTCGAACTGACTATCCGGCCCGGCGGTCCCTGACGGCAATAAGGAAACCGTTAATCAAGCGTTAGCTTCAAGATACGGGGAGATGACTGATGGCTGCTGCCAAAGTGCTTTTGGTTGATGACGAGGTGGATTTCTGCACGGTCTTGGCAGAACGCATGGAGAACCGGGGATTTCAAGTGGAAACGGCGCAAAGCGGGATGGAAGCGGTCGAACTGGTCAAGGGTAAAGCATATGACGCCATCGTGCTGGATCTGGCCATGCCTGAAATGGATGGAATCGAAACCCTCAAGGCGCTGCTGAAAATAAATCCTGATTTGCAGATTATCCTGCTCACCGGTCGTGCGACATTGCAGAAGGGAATCGAGGCGGTCAAACTGGGCGCGGTCGATTTTCTCGAGAAACCCGCGGACATCGATGCCTTGGTGGGCAAAATCAAGGAAGCGCAGTTGAAAAGGGACGAGCTATTTGAAAAGCGACTTGAGGATTCCATCTCGGAGATTATGAAGAAAAAAAGCTGGTGACCGAAGAAATCGCTTTTTGTGTTTTGGTTTTCTACTGTTTTATAATTTCTTGCATCGTGGCATCGTTGAATCCGCTGCTTCTGTACCGTATGGAACGCAATAACGAGATTGACGCCCCGTTTTGCAGGTTGTAATCCGTGATGCATTCAATGGGAATAGAGTATTGTTACCGTAAGCATTATGCTGTGCGGGGTCAGAAAGACAGCGATTGCGATACAACGTATAATATTGTCTGGGCAAAGGAGATACGACTGAACTGACTGCCGAGAAAGCCGTGCCGGTGATTCCCACTTGCAGCAGTGACTCGGGGCCATGATTCACCGGAAGGAGAGTCTCTTTACCAGTGCGGTGCGCATGATCAGGGATGCGAGAGTACTAGATATCACTATCTTCCGGAACTAACAGCTTTCCGACTTCTTATCACCCTAAACACAAATTTCCGTTATCAGTTGACGGTTATCGGCGAGTTCGCGCGAGTGAAGTAAGGGCAGAGTCCCGGTCTCCTGCCTTCTTATTTGCAGGTTCAGGAAGGCCGATCTGCTGTCATTGCGAGGAGCGTTAGCGACGAAGCAATCCGCATCCTTCTGACTGGAGATTGCTTCGCTTCGCTCGCAAAGACCCTATTGAATCCAGCGAGGGTATCGACCCAAGCGCACTCGCGATAATCTCTTAGACACCCGTCAGCTTTTCCACCTCATCCACCTGCTCGGCGAAGAGCCTGAGTGTTGCCTTCACCGGTTCGGCGGTGGTCATGTCAACTCCGCACTTTTTAAGCTGTTCGATCGGGTAGTCACTGCCGCCGGAACGAAGCAGTTCCAGGTATTTCTCGATGATCCCATCCTCATGTGCGATGAATTTATCCAGAATCGCCTGCGACGCGGCGTACGACGTGGCGTACTGGTACACATAGTACGTAACATAGAAGTGTGGAATCCGTGCCCATTTGTATTTGGCGTAATCATCAAGCGTGATCGCCGGGCCATAGTACTTCTTCGTGAGTTCTGTCCACATCCGGTTCATGATATCCGGAGAGAGCGCTTCGCCGTTTTCGACCAGTTCGTGAATCTTCAATTCGAAGTGCGCGTAGAACACCTGATGAAAGAAGGTGCCGAAGGTGTTGTCGATATGCCGGTTCAGCAGAAAAAGTTTTTTCTTCTTATCGGTTACTTTCTTGAGCAGATGCTGCAGCATGAGTCCCTCATTCAAAGTCGCGGCTACCTCTGCGACAAAAATGGGATACTGCGCCTTCTGGTACGGCTGAATTTTGTTGGCGAAATAACTGTGCAAGCAGTGTCCCATTTCATGCGCCAGCGTGAACATGTTATCGACGGTGTCGTTGTAGTTCATCAGTACCAGCGGGTGAGATGTGTAATTCGACGAACTGTATGCACCGCTGGCCTTGCCCTCGGTTTCGTATACGTCCACCCAGCGACTGTCAAAGGCGCCTTTGAGAATTATTCCGTAGTCCTTGCCCAGCGGTTCTACCGCCTTAATTATCTCCTGCACCGCTTCATCATATGGAACGTCGTAGTCTTCTTCCGGGAAAAGGGGACAAATGATATCGTAGGTGTGAATCTTATCCAGCTTGAGAAGTTTCCGGCGCAGCTCGATCCATTTATGCATCGCCGCCAGGTCGGCTTCAGTGGTCTCAATCAATGAATGGAACACCGAGACCGGAATATTGCCGGCATCAAGCGCGCAATGCAGGCAGTCTTTATAATTGCGGGCGCCGGCATAGAATATGTCGCAGTTGATTGCCGACGAAAGCGTGGCGCTGATTGTGTTGATATGCTTTTCATAAACTGACATGAAGCCGTGGTGGGCGTCGTGGCGAACCCGCTGATCGGCCGATTGCATGAATTTCATATAGCGCTGCTTGGTCAGCTGAACTTCATTGCCCTGCTCATCCTTGATCGCCGGGTATTTCAGGTCGGCGTCGTTGAGCATGGTGAAGGCGGTCTCCGGGCCGCGGGCGATCATCGCCGACTGGGCAAGCACTTCCTCGACCTCGGTTGAACGAATGTGCGCGCGGGAGCGAATAAGCTCCCTGATATAGAAATCGTAAATGTCAGTTTGCGGGAACTGCGAGGCCATTTCAGTCAACCGGTCATCGTCGATCTGCAGTAACTCCGGTTCGATAAAGGAAAAGGCCGCCAGGACCTGTGATGAAAGCATGGCCGCCCGCTCGGTCATTACCTGGTATTTTGAAACACGGTGATCAAGATCCCGGCTGCGCCGGGCGTACTGATTGAGGTTATCGCATATAATTGAAAGGGCGCTTCTGGCTTCAAGGCAGTCATAGAGCATCCGGGGTGAGTCGGCCAGCTTGCCGGAAAACTCACCGGCTTTTTCAAGCAGCAGTCGAGCCTTTTTGAAATCGGATTCCCAATCCTTTTCGGTTTTATAGATATCGGTCAGGTCCCATTTGAACCTGTCTTTAATGTCCGCTCGTTGCGGAATGGCTTTTGCCTCGTTCTGGAGCACGGTTGTCATATAATTCCTTCATTATTGGTATTTACCATGTTCGGACAATAAATGAAATAATTTCGGCAAAATCAAGTGGCCGCGCCTTTTTACCCTGCCGATTGCGACATATTCTCGATTCTATGTATAAATGTCCGGGCCGCATTGCGGGCGGCGCAGTCGTGCTCAGAATTTGATTGTTTCCGCGGGCCAGCCGCCGTATTATAAAAGGCCGCAAGTGCCGGAGAGGAAAATGCGGTGAATCGAAACGACTGAGGAAAGTTGTCGCCGCTATGGGTAACCCGATGATCCATGCTTTTATACTCTCGCTGCTGCCGATTTCGGAGCTGCGAGGCGGAATTCCATATGCGGTTGCCAATGACGTGCCTCTGGCTGAAGCCTATCTTCTCTGCGTTTTTTCCAATATTCTGGTTATCCCCATTGTCTATCTTTTTCTGGAAACCGTGCACAGGACTTTCTATAAGGTCACCATCTATCAGAGAATCTTCGACCGCTACGTTGAGCGGACCCGCCGCAAGGCGGAGAGAAATGTTGCCAGATATGGGTATTGGGGAGTGATGCTGTTTGTTGCAGTCCCGTTGCCGGTGACCGGCGCGTATACCGGGACGGTGGCGGCCTGGCTGTTGAAGCTAAACAGGAAGCGTTCCTTCTGGTATCTCGCACTGGGCGTGGTCATTGCCGGAGTGATTGTCAGCATCGCGACGATTACGGGGCTTAACGCCCTGCAAATATTCCTGAAATAAGGCTTCCGGGGCAATTTGCATAGAAAATGCCGTTCTGGCCGCCATGTGAGCGGCTTTTTACCTGAATTGCATGTTAGCTCTGCCTGATGGCCTCGCGGATTTTTTCTCCCAGAGCGATGCAGCGTTTCAAATCATCAGACGTCGGAATATACCTGACACTGACACCTTCGTCAATCACCTCAATCTTCATCTCTCGCATGGTTTCATTTAGCTGTTTGACAATTGTGTCCTGCCAGCCGTATGATCC
>CP070796.1:1337514-1349685 GCA_020343475.1 Candidatus Zixiibacteriota bacterium | reverse complement strand
ACAGAGTCCGCGGTGGGACTATAAGACGGTATGTATAGAATTCCGGAAGGCGTGCTTCGTCGATTTCCAGCGGAACGCCGGAAATTTTAAGAGCTTTCAGAGATGTCGAAAACCAGGATGTTCCGCCCCGAAGGCAGTAATAGTATGGCCGCGAGGATGCAATGCTGTTAATAATTGTCGCCGTTCTCGCCGCCGGATCGAAAATGACAAGCAACTGAATATAATTTCCCATCTTCCTGCGATAATCATCAAGATTTGCGGCACCCGTCAGAACGTTATTCATGTCGTCAGATGAAATGGGAACCATTGATTCGCCGACGAGAATTTGACTGCCGATTTCAAAGCTGAATGCATATAGCGGCCCAAGAATAATCGTAAAGCGGATGCCGTTCTTCTCAAGAAACCGGCATTCCCCCAATTCTGCGACACCCGCGCTATGCATTCGACCTGTGGCGGCCTCGGCCTTTATCAAAAACATCGCTTTGCCTCTGCTGTCCGACCTGCCGATTTAAGCTGGAAACCTGCAATTTTCATTACTGTTGGGTCTTGTTTATCGTAAAACGGTATTTGCCTGAATTGAGCAGCGGAATGGAGTCAACAAATTCCGCCTTTATTGTTATGTTTTCCCCGACTTTGTGTTTTATCGTTTCGATGAGGGTCGACGTATCGAACTTCTTTGTGACAGCGACAATCTTTATCACCAGATAATCCGGTTTCTCCTGAACAACCTGAAACTGCCTGACATCGGGCTGCCCGTAGAAAAGATGAGTGAAATATTCACCGTGGATAAACTTGCCGTTCACAACCAGGATATCAGAGGACCGCCCGGTTATTTTTTCAAGCAGGGGGTATCCCCTGTCGCATGTGCACGGAGTCGGCTTCATAATTGCCATATCGCCGTTCAGGTAGCGGATAAAGGGGAAACAAAAATTGGTCAGGTCAGTAACCGCCAGATACCCCATTTGTCCGTCGGGAAGCCGATTTCCCTCTTTGTCCACCACTTCGGCGATTCTCCCGGAGGCCATCACGTGCAAACCCTGATGTTCGGGACATTCCGCACCGAGATTGTTGATTTCGCGCGAACCATAGTAGTTGTATGGATCAGTCCCGAAGGCTTTCTCTATGTCACGGCGCATGCTATCATAGAGCATCTCAGCGGAAGACCTGACGGCCCGGGGCCGGATCGTATATTTGCCGGTCCGGTTGATATATTTCGCTGCCAGGTGCAACGAGGAAGCGTAACCGAAAATATAATGCGGCTGGAATTTCTGCAACTCCTGCAAATACTCGTCAAGCGCCGTTTCGGTGACATTGAAGGAATTAAGCAACCGGAAGCGTTCCAGTTTAAAGAAAAGTCTTTCCTTTAACGACCATTCCTTGAAATCGCGGTCCGCCCCCCAAAATACCCCGGTCCGATCCCCCCGTGAAATGTGTATCCAGGAAAGAAAAAGGTGTTCCAGAGCTGCTGCAAAGGCCTTATATTGGTCATCGTGATAAAAAATGACGGGATTGCCGGTAGATCCTCCGGAGGCGTCCTGATATACACCCTTATCGCCGGGGCATAGAATCCTCCGGTAGTTCTGCTGTAAGTCGCTTCTCGTCAGCAGCGGCAGACGTGCCAAATCATGAATATCGGCGATGTCCCGCCTGATATCCAGACTCGCGGGTAGTCTGTCCCGGTAATAAGGAGAATGCTGGCGGGCGTGGTCGAGCAGGGCGTGCAGGCGTGACACCTGCAATTTCGCTATTTTATCAAGGGCGAACCACTGTTCTTTTTTCAGCATCCTCAAAATGGCATACTGGCGTTCTCGCTTCATTTTCGCTCGTGCTCGCAGCCATCCGGTATAGACTCTTCCGTACATACTACTCATATGCCCTGCACCTCAACCGCATAATCACACTGCCTTGACTCCTTTGCCGGTTTCCCGGTGACCGCGTCTTTCCTCAAGCTCCCGCTGAAAAACCATGGCCATCGTAACCGTCAGACCTGCTATCATGTACCAGGTGTATCGGTACAGGCTGTGACCAAACACCCCGGAAATAAACAGAGCGATCATTGAAATTACGAAGCTCTTGCTGAATATTATTATCCAGTGATGATCATCTGAATCGCGGGCTTTTCGGGCAAGCCAGCGCAGCTTTTTCAACAGCCCTCCGATAAAAAATCCCAGCCAGACCACAAAGCCAACGACACCGGTTGTAGCCATGAGCTGGATATACAGGTTGTGAGCCCGCATATATTGCGATCGTCCGAAATCTCCCGACCCGTTTGCCGCGGAGAAAGCCCCCGCCCCGACTCCCAGAATCGGCCGGGAATATATCATTTTTAAGCCTGCACTCCAGATTTCCCACCGGCCGGACGAGGTTTGATCAATGTCTTCAATATCAGTCAACGTCTCATAGCGAGCTTTGTACTGGTCCGGCAGCAGCATCCACCCCAGAGGCAAAAGGATGATGATGACAGCCAGCATCACGGCCTTTCGATTTGAAAAGATGAAGGCGCCGATCAGGATTCCCAAAAATGCAATCATACCTCCTCGTGATGCCGTAATCACGATCAGCGATGACATGCCGAGGATCAACGTCAGAAGCCCGATTTTGATTATCCGGTTCCGGAAATAGAACGCCGAGGCAACCACGATCGGAATGGTGGTCGCAAGGGTATTTGCCAGGGTATTGGGATCACCTCCGGCCGAGGTACTGCCCCGCATGCGGTCAACCCCCATGGCATGCACAAAGCCTCCCCCCAGGTACACCTTAAAGGCATCAAATGCAATGTACGCAATCAGTAAATAAAAGACCGACATGAAAATGATAAACTTTCTCCGGTCGGTCAGGAGCGATATAATCAGGTAATAAAATATCAGCAGTTTCACAAAATTGACACAGGTTTCTTTGGTAAAGGTCTTCTCATACGAGGTAAAAATCGTCAACGCCATCACGACTAAAAACGCCACCAGCGACAGCGTGATCTTGTCCGACGGGAGGGTGACTCTGCCGGTCAGGACTTTCTCACGGATGACAATTGTCATCAAAACAAATGCCCCCGTCAGCAATTCCAGGCGCAGCGGTGCCAGGGCCGGGTACAGTTCTCCCGGACGCAGCAGAAAGATGATCAGATACGACAGCAATCCCCACATCGGATACTTGATAATTATAACGACGTTGGCGATGAGAATAACCACAGCAAACAGAAGCAGCGGATTGACAAACAGCATCGTTATCCCTGCCCCCAGCGACACCACAATCAACAGCAACCACCAGAGATGTGCCGGCTGTATGAATTGTCGCTCCTGTTCGTGCATGCTACCTGAGCTCCTCCCTGGTACGCTCACTTACGGAGGATTGTTTTCGAGTCAATGCCCTGCGGACTTTCCCCAGCAATCGATCCCGGTCGATCGGCTCAAGGATGAAAAAGCCCAGCCCGGTGAGCATTACCGCGGTCACAACCAGGCAGTCTGTGATTAAACGTCCCCAGGAATCAGGAGTTACCAGTTCTGCCATTACAAATGCCGGCGGAAGAACAAGCAATATCGCATAGACAATTGACCGTGCCGCGGTCAGATAAAACACCTTGACGTCCGAAGCCATTACCCTGTAAAAAACATACGGATAAACAAACAAATATATGGCAAGCTGCGGAATAGCCGTCCCCAGCGCGACCCCAACAGTACCGTACGGCCTCACCAGCATGAGCGACAGACCAATATTGGCAATCGCCTCAGCGGCCAGAATATAGAAGGCAACCTTATGTTTTGAAATGCCAAGCAGCACCGAATTGGCGGTCATCTGCGGAAAATAAACCGCTCCGGCGATAATGAGAATATGCAGGATCAGAATGGCGGGGATGAAGTCGGGTCCTACCCAGAGCTGGATGAACGGCCCGCCGTAAAACAGGATCGAGATACAGAGATAAGTTGAAATAAAATACAGATATCGGGTCGACTTGCGATAGATGGTCATGATTCTGGCGAAATCCTTTTCAGCCTCAAAATGGCTGATGGCCGGTACCAAAGGGACGGAAATGATATTGATCGAACTTCGCAACTGTGTCACTATTGCCGCTGCAATGGAATAGACTGCAACCGCCTTCATTGACAGAAAAGCCCCGATGACAATATTGTCGGTTTGAAAAATCACTATCCACGTGGCGACAATCAGGAACGAAAACCAGCCATATCCCAGCAGCATCCTGGTTTTTTCCCTGTTTATGGCAGCAAACGAGAAGCGGTTTTCAGGATATTTCTTCATCCGGATATAATTGATGGAAAGCTTGCTGAGCAGGGTCATGGCTGCCACCATGACCGCCATCGCCACCAGGCCGTATCCAAGTTCCAGCATGACGACAATCGCCAGGGTCTGAGCGATTCGCGCTCCCACGTTGAAACAGGTTGTGATGTCAAAGCGATGATAGGCTCCCAGAGCTGTAAAAGGCAGCAACGCATATCCGATGGCGTGATTGAATCCAAGGACAAGAAAAGCAATCCTGGTTATTCGCATATATTCCGCAGGGATTTTAAATAAATCCAGAAGACCGAAGACAATTATCAGTGTTGCGATTGCGAGTATCACCGCGATGACGGCGTAGATTCTCACCGATGAACTGAATACCTGATTAAGCTGAACCCAGTCTTTGACGGCGTAGAATTTGGAGATGTAACGCACGATAGCCTGCTTCATCCCCATATCTGCCAGTCCCATGTAGGCGATAATGGAGAAGGCCAGGGTCCAGATGCCATACTGATCTTTACCCAGCATTGAGATGAGATACGGCGTAAAGAAGAATGTGATTGCGACGCCGATCACCATTCCGGTCCATGAGGTAAGGATATTCTTGAAGAATTGCCCTATTACGGTCGCCATCAATCTGCCCTTATATCATTGAATTGTGGCTAATTTTCGCACCATTGATTGCGGCTTCCCTGCTTTTTTACAATTTATCGGACTTTCGGATATCAAATCAACGACTTTTCGGAAACCACCCCTGTGACAACCGGCCGCTATGGCGCCGGAGCCCTGTCATTCTGAGAGCCTAAACGGGGATTCAGGATCATCCTCATATCGAATCTCATCCACCGGTTCCCGTTTCCCCACACCGCCAAACAGCCTGTCCGGGGTATTAATGGTGAGACCGTCGACCGGCCCGATATTCTTATAGGCATGTACCACCCCCGGCGGAATGAGGATGGTTGTGGGGCAGTTTTCACCGACTTCCAGACAGCAATGGCGACCATAGGTGGGTGAGGCGGATCGATTATCCCACAGGTAAACGCGGAAAAGCGAGGAGCCGGCAAAAAAGAAGTAGTCGGTTTGCTCCCGGTGCTCATGCGGGCCACGCGCCACACCCGGTCTGGTGATTGAAATATAACTCATCGCCGGTCTAAAACCGTCGGGCAGGCTATCCTCTCGAAAGAGTTCGGCCAGCCAGCCGCGCGCATCGACGTGTCTTCTCAAAGGGGCAATTATGACTCCGGCAATGTTACAATCGGTCGTCATTGATATTTTTCCTGCGTCTTAGATAATCAAGAAGCGCCGTACCATAATCGCGCATCAGATCGCATCCTGCCGCTGCCAGACGCTCGTTGGCCAGCACGGTATATCCGGGCCGCGGCGCCCGATCGGGGGCAAAGTCGCCACGACGACAGGCTTCCACGTTGATCTCCATTTCCAGCACCCGGTACACAGTAAGAGCCAGGTCATAACGCGAGCACGCGCCCCCCGCAGTACAATGGTAAAGCCCTTTCAGGTTACGTTTCAGGATTTCCCCGGTCTGCGCGGCCACTTCGATTGTCCAGGTAGGGGTACCGATCTGATCCGAGACCATCCTGATCGCCGGGAAGGACTGTCCCGCCCTAACCTTTTCAAGCTGCTTCTGCCCGCGCCGAATCAGCCTGGTCACAAACGATTTTGCCCCGTATCCGTACAGCCAGGCCACCCTGAGAATCACCGCATCAGTCAGCGCATTTGCCACCAGTTCCTCCCCGGCCAGTTTACTTTTTCCATAAATGTTAATGGGATTAGGGGTATCATCTTCAACATACGGCATATCTTTCGTACCGTCAAACACGTAATCAGTTGAATAATAAACCAGCTTTGCACGAACTTCGCGAGAGGCCAGAGCAATGGTTTCCGATCCGACCGCATTGGTCGCCATGGTCAGTTCTTCATTTTGCTCGCAGGCATCCACGTCGGCCAGTGCGGCCGCATGGAGGATGATGTCGGGATCTGACTGCTCGATGAATGTTATGGTGCGATGGCGATCGGTGACATTGAAATCTTTGCTGCTGACCGGAATAACCTCATATCTGCCAGAAAAATATGATACCAGGTCCGCACCCAGAAGGCCGGAAGCCCCGGTAATCATCATCCTCTCAGCCACCATTGACCTCTCTGAGCACCCGCAGCAGATAGTTTTTGTAATCGTTGTGGGCCATGCACTCAACCAGCCGGCAAAACTGCGCGGCGGTAATGAATTTCATCCGGTAGGCGATTTCCTCGACGCAGGCAATCTTCAGCCCCTGCCGCTTCTCAATGGTCGAAATGAAATTGCCGGCATCCAGCATGCTCTCATGTGTGCCGGTGTCGAGCCAGGCGAAGCCTCGTCCGAGCTTGATGACATGCAGTTTGTTCTGTTCCAGATAGGCCTTATTGACATCGGTAATTTCAAGCTCGCCGCGAGGGGACAGCCGCAGTCCCTTGGCGATTCTTACCACGTCGGAATCGTACATGTACAGCCCGGTGACAACATAGTTCGACCTGGGGTGCTTCGGTTTTTCTTCAATTGAAACCACCCGGTTACCATCGGCATATTCGATCACTCCGTACCGTTCCGGGGACTTCACATAATACCCGAAAACCAGTGCTCCTTCATGGAAATTCTTTACGCCGCGCAGGAAATCATAATCCCCGTAGAAGATATTGTCGCCCAATATCAGCGCCACCGGATCGCGGCCAATAAATTGTTCGGCAATAATAAAGGCCTGCGCGATTCCCTCGGGGCGTTCCTGAGTAGCGTACGATATATTTAATCCCAGCTGCCGTCCGTCACCGAACAAATCCTGAAAATGCGGAAGATCGGTCGGGGTCGAAATCAGGAGAATATCGGTTATGCCAAAAAGCATCAATGTCGACAGGGGATAATAAATCATGGGTTTATCATACACGGGTAGCAGTTGCTTGCAGGTGACAGCAGTCACCGGGAAAAGACGCGACCCGCTCCCGCCGGCCAGGATGATGCCCTTTTTAACGTTGTTGTCAGTCATTGTTCGTGTTCACCTGTTTGTATACACCTGTTCATAATATTTGAGATATTCTCCGCTGACACACCGGTCCAGCCATTCGCGGTGACTGATATACCACTCCGCCGTTTTCCGCAATGCTTCGGGAAATTGATGCACCGCCTTCCACCCCAATTCATTTTCAATTCGGCTCGGATCGATTGCATAACGCTGATCATGCCCGGGACGGTCGGAGACAAACTCGATTAACCGCTCGCGCGGCCCTCCGCCCTTTATTTCATCTACCAAACGGCAAATCCGCCGCACCAAGTCAATGTTTCTGTACTCGTTGCGGGCACTGACAGCATAGGCGCGACCCGCCACCCCGCGATGAAAAATGACATCCAGTGCCCGGCAATGATCTTCGATATACAACCAGTCTCGAATGTTTCTGCCATTGCCGTATATCGGTATTGGCTTGCCCTCCAGCGCATTGTTAATTACCAGCGGAACAAGCTTTTCAGGGAACTGGTACGGCCCGAAGTTATTGCAGCAGTGCGAGATAACAGTATCCAGCCGGTACGTCCGGTGATAAGCTCGCACCAGGTGATCGCTGCCGGCCTTTGAGGCGGAATATGGTGAATTGGGACGGTACGGCGACTCTTCGGTAAAGGCCCCGTCTTCACCGAGCGACCCGAAAACCTCATCAGTGGAGATATGATGGAAACGAAAATCAACGCCGTCGTCAAATCTCTGCCGGGCCAGTTCCAGGAGGTTAAATGTGCCCGCAATATTGGTACTGATAAAATCCGCCGGGCCAAAAATCGAGCGGTCAACATGCGTTTCGGCGGCGAAATGAATTACGGCATTGATATCAAATTCAGCAAAGCACCGGGCAAGCGATTTATAATCGTTGACGGTCAGCTTCACGAAACGATAATTGGGAGCATGTTCAATTGACGCAAGATTGCTCAGATTTCCGGCGTAAGTAAGGCAGTCGATATTGACAAAGAGATAGCGGGAATACCGGGGCACCATATACAGCAAGAGATTAGAACCGACAAAGCCCGCGCCGCCGGTTATCGCAATCCGTTTTTCCCAATTCCCGACCATACCTCTCCCCTGAAATCCTATATTGCCGGCAAACCATGCAAACTTTAATAATAGCGGCAAGGACGTACCGTGTCAATAAATAATATCGTTGCGATTCGCGCCTGACGGGCACGAATTGAACCGGTAAGAGGTTAGACCCACGGGAGATTTCGCGGCGGGCGTTTGAAATAGACATGCAGTTTCCGGGTTTTATATGGCCATTTCTTGTAATGGACAATACTAATCCCGGCGGCAATTATGCCATATGTCTCCCCAACAGTGTTGAATCCCATTCGGCGATGAAGGGCGAGCGATGGTTTGTTAAAAAAGTCAACGGCGCCGATTGCAAGTTTGCGGTTTCGCCTGGCATGATATTCAAGCTGCGACTTGAACATTGGGCCGATAAAGCCCTTCATCCTTTCCTCGGGAATTGTATAGACTCCGTACAAATAAAGGCCCTCCGGACCGGTATCCAGAATAGTCCCGCCATACCGAATAAAGACCTCGCCTATGGCAACCCAGCTAATAGAAACAATGCGCCCGTCTTTTTCAACAATGACACAGGTGTCTCCGCGGTGAAACCGTTCCAGCGCCTTTTCCTTTGACGTTCCCACGGTGCCCAGGTTGTCCATGTCCGCCTCGGTTGCGAACCGAACCGCATAATCCTTGTACCGGCGAGTCAGTAATTTCGGATTGGTACAGGTCAGCAGAACGGAATGATAATAGCTGAACAGCCATTCGGGCAGCCGTTCAGAAATCGCAAAGAGAATATAGCCAAAGCCGCATTCCTTGATTCGCTGTTGAAATTTTTTCACTTTCATGAGCATGTCGGGAAACCGATGAGTAATTATCAGTTTTATACTCAATATCGGACAGGAACTTCACATGTTCAAGTGCAAAGTGTATTCAATTCCCGCGGACAAAACAGAAATTATCGGAGAAAATGGCACGGTCGGCATTCTCCCGGCTTCGAGGTCTTAGAATCTCAGGTAGTATTTTCAGGTTTCTCAAAGACCATCCCCCTGCCGACAGCGGTCCGCACCAATTCTGTTAGAAATCCCCAGCCCAGCCCGATGTGAATAACAGGGAATATTGCAGGCAATACTGTCAGGTAAACAAGCCCCCTTCTCACAGCGATCACAGCCGACAACAGAAATACCAGAAGCAGGTAAAGCGCGATTACCGCGAAGAACAGGTATGCCACCGGACGGAAAAACAGAGACAGAATTGCCAGAATTGGTATCCCCGCCGTAAAGAAAAACGGTATCAATGTGCTGAACGACAGGGTTTGAGGGTGCTTGCACGCCAGGCGGAAGCGGCCGATACCATATCGCTTCAACTGGCGAAAGAGGGCAGAAATAGATGCTCTTGGGTAATAGTACACGGCCGTTTTCAGGGAGGTGAACGACTGCAGCCCACTTCTGGAGAGGCGATAATTAAACTCGACGTCCTCGCAGGCGTCAAAGCGTTCGTCAAAGAAACCGACCCGGTCGAAGACCTCCCTGCGGTAAGAAGCCCCGGAGCTGGTTGGATCAACCGCTTTCTCCTGATTGGTATAAATGGTTGAATCCGGTCCGTGACCGATTATTGACCGGCGCGCCAGCGCCACCGCATTTTGAAAAAAAGTGTTTTCGGGAGTCTCCAGAAATTGCGGCCGGCTCAGAACCGAAAGATGGTGCTTATCCATCAGGCGAACGGTATTTTTTAAAAGCTGGTCATTATCAATATAGGTGTGTCCATCCACGAAAATGACGATCCGGCCAGATGCATTACGGGCCCCGATATTTCGTCCCGCCGAGGAAAGTCGTTTTGGATTTGATAACAGCCTGATCCGGTTGTCCTCTGCGGCCAGCTCCCGTACAACTGCGGGGCCCCGGTCATCGGACTCTCCGTCAACCACCAGGACTTCGAGCTTATCCGGAGGATAGTCCTGTTCCAGCAGAAAACGAAGGGTCGAGGTTATATACGATCCCTCGTTACGAATTGGAACAACAACAGATATTTTGGGGTATTCTTCCATGCCATTGACCTTTTACGCGAGCACCGGTCTCGAAATGCTTTTGCCAAAGCCAATTTGCGTTGTTTCACACAATTGCTCAACAAAAAAACAAAAGCGGCCCGGATGATTTGAAAAAGCGGTAGAAGAATCCCGCACCGTCGGCCATTCAGCATCTAACCGGAATATGGCTAACCGGTTGTGAATTATGTGATTACACCGCAAGCGAACTTCCCGATCATTTTCCGGGAACATTTCACCCCGGAAGGCTGTCCTGAAACATTATATTGATTATGCAACCAATACGGCCATCGCTGTACATCATTAATTACTCAGAGAGGATGGAAAAATGAAGGAGAGAACCGGCATCGTAACCATGAAAGGGAATCCCGTAATCCTGCTGGGTGACGAGATCAAGGCAGGGCAGGATGCGCCCGATGTAGTCTTAACAGACAACGATTTGAAGCCCTTTAAGCTCTCGTCATTCAAAGGGAAAGTAACGGTCCTTTCGGCGGTTTCGTCACTCGACACCTCCGTTTGCGATACCGAAACCAGACGGTTTAACAAGGAGGCTACCGCGCTGGGTCCGGATGTGGCAATCGCAACAATCAGCATGGATCTGCCATTTGCCCAAAAACGCTGGTGTGGCGCAGCCGGGATCCAAAATGTCATCACGCTTTCCGATTATCGTGACGCCGCCTTCGGCATGGCTTATGGCGTGCTGATTAAGGATCTCCGTTTGCTGGCTCGAGTCATCTTCGTTGTCGACAAAGACGGCGACGTGCAATATGTGCAGTATGTCAGGGAAATCGGTGAGGAGCCGGATTATAACGAGGTAATTGCGACTGTCAAGAAACTGCTGTGACTATAATCGCGGATGAACTGCCGGCGGGCATCTTTGCCCGGCAGCTCCCTGGTGGCACATTTATATGAAAAAGAGCACGTGATTGCGGCGAAAAATGCGCGCATGGATATTGCGCAGAATTGTATTTTCAGGTATTATGTAAAATTGTCGTTTTAGCAACAACAGGAAGCAGGTTTGAAACCGGGTACACACACTTTGGAGGATGCGATGATTTTCAATTCGGTTGAAGAGATTTTAGATTATGCCATTGCAAGGGAACAGGAAGCCGCCGACTTCTATTCCGGCCTGGCGGGCACAGCCGACAAGCAGTACATGCGCGAGGTTTTCGAGCAGTTCTCCCGCGAAGAGATGGGACACAGGAAACGAATCGAATCGGTGAAGGCCGGCAAGCGCCTGGCGGCCTCCGAGAAAAAGATTCTTGACCTTAAAATCGGAGATTATCTGGAACCGGTTGACACTGCCTCCGGAAAAAACCTGAGTTACCAGGAGGCGCTGGTGGTGGCCATGAAGCGTGAGAAAGAATCGTTCAGGCTCTATACCGATCTGGCAGATTCCGCCAGGGATGAAAATGTGCAGAGCCTGTTTTTATCATTGGCCCAGGAAGAAGCCAAACACAAGCTTCGTTTCGAACTCGAATATGACGAAAACATCCTGAAGGAAAACTGACTTTTTAATACAGGGAATATGTCTTTCGAGGACAGCCAACACCTGTTGATATCATCTCGAGACATTGAGCAGGATGCATTATAATCGGGTAAAGGAGAAGCTGTATTTGTTTTATCTGCATATGTCAATGTCAGCGCACAGCGAACTGCAGAATTTATAGATTTTTGAGGCCTGGACGGCGGTGCATTCAAAATAAGAAGCCGAATATGCTATGGAATTTTATCACGATCTTTTCAATTTCGGCGGCAGGATTGAATTCCAGGCCACAGTCAAACGGAAAAACTCACGGGATTCCCCACTAATGGCACTCGAAGATACTTACACTCTGATTCACC
>CP070796.1:1323587-1337414 GCA_020343475.1 Candidatus Zixiibacteriota bacterium | reverse complement strand
TTGTTCTGCTTAAAGAAACACAGGAGGCAGAGCGAAAGCGGATTGAAGCTCAGGGGATAGCCGATTTTCAGAAAATCGTCTCCTCTGGTGTCACCAAGTCGCTGTTAACCTGGAAGGGAATCGAGGCGACCGAGAAACTTGCTCAATCGCCCAACTCCAAGGTGGTCATTATCGGCAGCGCCGCTGACGGCCTGCCCATTATTTTAGGGGACAGCAAGTAATGACTGAAGAGAAGACCGCCACCGAATGGCGGCGGTCTTCTCCATCACCTTTGAACGGGTTACCTGAGAACCACCATTTTTCTTGTTTGGACTTCATCGCCGGCCTTAACACGGCAGAAATATACGCCGCTGGCAACTTCGTTGCCGTCGGAGTCGGCTCCATCCCAGGTCACAACGTAATCGCCGCCTTTCTGACGGGCGGTGACAAGGGTTCTGGTCTTGCGGCCGAGAATATTGTAGATCTCAACTGAGACATCGGCCGCCCTTGGCAGATAATACCTGATAATGGTGGACGGATTGAACGGATTGGGATAGTTCTGCCACAGGGTGAATTGTCGCGGAAGCGTTCCGGATTCATCTGACACCGCCGTCGAGTAATTGCCCGTTATGGCTTTAAAGAGCAGCCGGATGTCATCCTGATAAAGATGCCAGGGATGAAAAGTGAATACATATGCGCCGGCAGCCGGGGTGCCATAGTGGGTTCCGCACGGCATTGATTCAAAAGCGGAGAATTGCGGATAAAGGGAACGATACCGGTAGATTATCTCACCGGATTCTCTGGGATAAACTGAGCCGCTCAGGGGAGGGGTGACATACGGCCAGAATTGAATCCTCCTGGCTTCGTTATTCCACCAGTAAAAGGCGGTATCAACATTAAGCTCTGGAAAATCGGCGGCCACCGCCTCGGCTCGAATAAAGCCGCCCACCGTGTCGACATCGCCGATCGTCTGATTCATGTATAATCCGAGGCCGGCGGTGAAACAGGAATCAAGACCCAGCAGGTCATATTCCATTGCGCCCGCCTGGTATTCTTTCCGGTAAAACTCCACATCGTACATCAGCAGTTTATCATGCAGGGGACCAAAGTAAATGATATGACCTCCTGAAGTTACATAATCGGCAACAGTCTTAAAAAAGGGCTGCAGAAAATCGTATCGATTGAGCGGGGGTTTAAGCATGTTTTCATCCAGAAGGATATACGCATAGCGGACCAGGGTTGGCCAGTAAAAACAGGTGCGGTTGGGACAGGGGGCATAACAGCCCTCATTCGGGCAGATAATGTCCCTCGACGAGTCCGACAGTATAAAAAAGTCGTATTCATACCCCGACAATACTTCATCATAAAAAGCACGGATTGAATCAGCGCTTTCTATATTGAGTGTGCTGCCGTTATTTTCGAGAAACACCAGAAAATCCTTCGATGGCTGACTGCGGGCAAAAATGTGAATGCTCTGGGAAGTATCCGATTCCTGGCCGAGGCTGTCCACGGCAGTGATAATGTAGAAGACCTCTTCGTTCTCAATAAAATCGACGAACGTGGTATCAACCCCCGGAACAGTCGCGTGCGGATCCATGACATAGTGGTACAGGATGATTGTGTCGCCATCCGTGATGATGGTAACGGAGCTGTCATATTCCCGACCGTCTATGGGTATATTTACGGTCGTCCGCGGATGATGCCGCTGCGAGTATTCAAACAAACCCACAAAACGATATACGTTGTAATGGCTGATATCGTTATCCGGCGGCGGGGACCAGTGAATCTGGACGGATGTCACGTTGTCCAGAAAGATCGGTCCCGGGTTCGTTGTCGGAGGGGACGGCGTTCCGAATGTGAAGTACTTCGGCGGGGCTTTCGGCCCTTCTGAAAAAAACGTCCTGGTTGTCACCGTAACAAAATAAGTCCGGGCATCCTGGATATTATCAATAATATACGCGGTATCGCCGATGGGGCCATCAGTATTGAGCAGAATCATATTGGTGGTGTCGCGAAATCCGACAATTGTATCACTGAAAATTACCAGACTGTCCGGGACCGGTTTGAGGTACACATTGTAGCCAATAACATCGGGGTGCACCCGGGGCAACCATTGAACCTCAGCGGTGGTCTGAGTAATTTCCGATACCCTGATACCCTGGACCGGCCCCATTTGCAGGCCGAGCGCAAAATTCGACTCGTATAGTATCTGGGCGGCCTGCGCATTGGTGATCAGATCACTGAAATCGAGCTGGTTATAGAAAAAGTCAGGATTGTACGGGTCGAAATTATTAATAAAATTCTCCGGATCATAGTGCACCTGTTCGCCCCCGACAAGCGCATATACAATATGTATAGAATCGCCCGGGTTAATGTCAAAGGGACCGAACGAATAAAGAAAACGCGAATCCAGTCCGTAGACAAAATTCAAGAATTGTGGGGGCAGCGGCATCCAGCCGGTGCTTTCATCCATTATGGCCGCCTGAATCAGATCGTAATCGGTTTCATCATGTGCCAAAAAATAATACTTGTCAGTCCTGCCAAGGGGTGTTCCAAGAAGACCGTCCTGGAAATAATGCGGTTGCCCGGGAGGAATGCCCAGAAACTGCGGCCCCCAGTCCCCGATGTTTGAATATCCCGCACACCACCAGTTAAAGTTGGTATCCGCAGCCGGCGGTTCAGTCTCGATCAATTTGAGTCCAATCGCTCCCTGGATGCTGTGTCCATGCCAGGAATAAGTGGTGTCAGGGTCACCATCATTATCCATAATGTAGGCAATACCCTCCGAGTCCAGATAGCCAACGATGTCATCCGCATAACGTCCCGAAACATCTGTCGACAGAAGAGAATAAACGTCGGCATCGAAATAAACGCCGACATAGGTCTGAAAAATGGTATCATTGCTGATGTTCTTTATATACGTATTGAACAATACGAAATCATCATATGGTGGGAAGGCCCAGCTATGACTGGTTTCGGTGATCATCAGCCGCTTCAATCGCATACTGTCCTCAAAATAGGCGGGGTACGTGTTGGTGTCGGAATAGACTGCCCGGAATTGCTTGTCGGCGGGGCCGCCGATCAGGAAAACCGAGCCCTGAGAACCAACCGGCTGAAAGTCATTGGAAAATAAGGAGTAAGAATCAGAGCCGTGCGACACCAGCGTATCTCCATTTACTATTCCGCCTATCCAGATCGCCGAACCCCATAAATATCGCTTATCTCCCGGGTAGGGATAAATAAATGATGGCGCAGGCCCGCCGCCTTCGGGATCGATTCCGGACCCAATCAGCCCCGTCCCGTGAAGTCCCCGGCAAGTGATAGTCAGGCCGACATTGCTGATACTATGAATCCCGATTTGCTGGGGCCATTCAACGAAGTCTTCTGTGGCCGCTTGAGAATATTGATTGGATTGACGCGGGTCCATGATGACAGGGGACCAGGCCCCCCTTGCGTTACTGCTTTGCGGATACAGGAATAAAAGCAGAGTCAGGACAATCAATGCCTGAGAGTATTTTGCCTGCCACAAGATATCTTGAATATCGTGCTCTAACCCGGAAAAAAATCCTCCGCCTGACATTGCAACCTCCGGACGCCGGTTTTGGGTGGGGATGCTAGCTCTTTTTCCGGCCACCAATAAGATACCGAAAAGAATCAATAAGTCAATTCAATATCGTTATATATGATAAACGTCTTGGCAACCGATTAGTTCAAGTTTCCATTGAAAATGCAAAGTGCTGCATACTTGACGCAGCCTACTTCCGGATTATCAAGGTTAAGCATATGAATGGCTGTGCACCAAGGTTACTTTGAGACTATTTCACATGGCCCAAGTCGTGCCGTAATTATAAGTTTAACAACATGTTAAGTGCAGTAGGGGGATTTGAGTAGTCTATTGATACCCCTCTAAAGCCGAAACCAAGCGCCTAAAATCGATTAAAACGCTATTCTAAATAAAGGGCAAGGAAATTGCGAGGTATGGCACTATGATTTGGGGACAATACAGCCGGGTGTGCTGATCCGGCATACTTGGGCTTGGATGTCAGGGTTACGTTAGGCCCGACGAGATATCTAATTGCTTGATTGTCAATCGATTGTAAG
Source organism: Candidatus Zixiibacteriota bacterium (assembly GCA_020343475.1). Lineage (GTDB taxonomy): Bacteria > Zixibacteria > MSB-5A5 > GN15 > PGXB01 > JAFGAL01. The sequence goes on along the minus strand of CP070796.1, from coordinate 1,333,334 downwards.
GTACAGCCGGCCAAATATCGCTTGACATACAGGCGGATGAAGGTATATTAGAATGGCGAATGAAAGCAAACATATACTGCACTTTAGTACTTGCATGACTGCTTGTTATGCCCGGCTAGCCCTGGGCAACATAAGCATAAATATGTATGAGAGTTTTTCCGCGTCGGTAAGGGGGACGTTTAGGCACATCAGTAGGGTTGATATTGCGATTTCATTGCCGTCGTGGATATATTAATATCTTTGGAGGAATAATGCGTGGGTCAAAGAATCCCATAAGGATTGCCCTGATCCTCACTTTCATAGCAATGCCTTTTACCGCCCGGGCTTTGGATAACCCGCCACAATTATCCCGGACATTGGCGGAAAACGAATTCACCGATTCTGCATCCGGCGCGGCATTCTCCGCCGATCCGGAGGCTGTCGACGCCGCCAGGTCTGATGCCGCGAATATATTAATTCCGCCGGGGACTGATGATCCTGACGACGATTTCGATGTCGCTACCATGGCTGATTGTCCGGACTGTCCCCCGGATTTGCCTCCTGAATTCGATCCTTTTGACTCTTTTGATACCATCCCCATATGCATGGGGGGCACGGTCTACGACACCATTATCGTTGTCGATCCCGATACTGATCAGACCATAACCATCACCAAGGAATCCGGCCCCGGCGTTTTTTCATCGACACCGACGACTTCTCCGGCCTACGGTTATTTTGAATATACCCCGAGCGGCGCGGAAGAGTTTGAAGTCACGTATAAGGCGAAAGACAGCGCCGGCGATTCAACGATGGCGGTTAAGACCTATGTGGTATTGATCAACCAGCCTCCTCAAATAGTATCCGGAGACACCGCACTTTATAAATGCTGGGGTGGCCAGCGTTTGTATTATACCGTCGAAGCTTCTGACCCGGACAATGATGATCTCACATTCAGCCTGATTTCCCCTTATGGAACAATTGATCCGAACACCGGGGTGCTATCATTTATTGCCGATACCGCCGGATTGTATTGCTTTGATGTTGTCGCCGAAGATCCCTGCGAAGCGGTTACGGCAACTGTCTGTATCACTGTAGAAGCCAATTACCTGCCATATATAAACGGCTTCAATGAAACATACATTCTATGCGGCCCGCCGGAAACGATCTGCTTTGAAGTGACAGCTTCCGATCCGGAAAACGACTCGCTGGTGATTGATATGATCTCCGGTCCGGGAGTATTTACTCAGACCGGTAATACCACCGGGCAGACCTGCTTCCTTCCGGCAAATGTTGATTCCGCAGACTATGTCTTTGTCTACGATGTTACTGATCCGTGCCGGCGGAACGAATATGATAAATGTAAATCCTGCCCGCCGATTCCCACTGATACGGTCATAATCACTGTCATTCTGAAAGATGAAGTGACCCTTGACTGCCCGGGTGATATCGCGCTCTTTCTTTGCGAGCCGAATACGCTTTGTTTCCCGGTAGGCGGGATACCGGCCACCGCGACAATATTATCAATTAGTCCGGCTTCGGCCTGGTATGACGCACAGACCGAAAGCATCTGTTTTTACACTGACGCTACCATCCAGCAGGAAATCAAGCTGGTCGTTGAAACCGAATGTGGAAGGGACAGCTGCCAATTCCTGGCCGATGTTACCGTGAACACGGCGCCGGTAGTGCTGTCCTCACCCGACAGTACCGTTTTTCTCTGTGAACTTGCCGATATCTGCTTCCCGGTGTCGGTGACGGATATCGACGGCAATCTGGCGACTGTCGATGTCATCGACTTCGGTGGCGGGGAATACAGCAACGGGTATATCTGCTTTATGCCTTACGCTCCGGGAACTTACGAGTTTATTACGGTTGCGACCGACGAATGCGGCGCGCAGGGTACCGATACCACCGCAATCATCGTGATTGTAAACCAGCCTCCCGAAATCAGCGCCCCCGCCGATACCGCGGTCTTCCAGTGTGAACCCGCCGAGATCTGTCTTGACGTCGACTTTTTCGATGCAGATGATAATGTTCAGATAATATCAATAGTCCCGTCATCGGAGGTATCATGGATATATAATGAGGTGAACGGAACGGTCTGTTTCACTCCTCCTGAAGCGGGGACCTATAATTTCGAATTTATGGTAACCGACTCCTGCTACGAGTCGAACAAGGATACTGTCGTGGTGGCGGTCGAGACCGGCGCCGCGGCAGCCATTGACTGCCCTGAAGGGCCTATTTACAAGGATCTATGCGGTCCGGGGAGAATCTGTTATCCACTCGGAATCACCCCGGCCGATGCCACAGTCGAAGTGACCAATGCCGATCTCGCCGACGGTGGTATTTGCTTTGACGCCGACACCTCGGGGACCTATACCGTCTATATCAGCGCCTCTTCGGAATGCGGTGACGCCGAATGTCAGATTGAGTTTATCGTTAATATAGGCGCCGCCCCGGCACTGGTTTGTCCGAACGATACTTCGTTCTTCATCTGTGAACCGGATACATTTTGCTTTCCGATCGGCGATATCCCGCCATCCGCCACCGTTACCGTTTACCCGCAATCGGCTTGGTTTGATGAGTTGAACAATACCGTCTGTTTCTATACCGACTGCTCGGTTGAAAAGAATCTGAAAGTGGTGGTTGAGGGCGAATGCAGTACGGACAGCTGCATGTTCACCGCCAGCGTGACATTGAATCAGCGTCCACTGGTCATCATGGCGCCCGATACGACCTTCAATATTTGTTACCCCGGTTTCATCTGGACATCGGTTGCCGTGGGTGATGCTGATAATAACATCGAAACCATCATTGTCTCAGACGGCGCTGTTTTCAGCGCATTTGAATCCCGAATTTATTTTGAAGTGAGTGAAGCCGGGATTTATCCCGTAATTCTCCGGGCAATAGACGAATGTATGGCGTACGACGACGACACGGCCTATATTACCGTGAATTTGAATACTCCGCCCGCGGTGGTTTCGGCGCCCGATTTTGAAGCGTTCCTGTGTGAGCTGAGCGAAATTTGCTTTGACGTCGAAATTACCGACAGCAATTTGTCTCGTGTCATAGTGTCACCGTACGGTACCTACAACGAACAGACCGGGCAGGTTTGTTTCATACCGCCCGGCACCGGCACCTTCGAGATTGTCACCACTGCCTACGATTATTGCGGTACCTTTAACGGCGACACAACCATGGTGCAGGTTTCGCTCAACAGCGCGCCGGTGGTTGTATCCGCTCCTGACAGCAGTATTACCGCCTGCGAATCAGGCGAAGTCTGCTTCCCGGTTTCAATTGCCGATGCTGATGGCAACATTGAGTCGATTGTGGTTACACCGCCCGGTGCCACGTATTCCGAAGGCTTCGTCTGTTTCACTCCCCCTGAGCCGGGCGATTACCAGCTAATTACGGTCGCTGCCGATCTGTGCGGCGCAACGGACGCGGATACTACAGTAATCACGATAATCATGAATTCTCCTCCAGAGGTGGTTTCGGAGGAGGACTTTGAAGTAATCCAGTGCGAGTTTGAGCAGATTTGCTTTGCGGTTGCGGCTACTGACCCGGATGCAAACCTCATGAGTGTTGTTCCTGATTTCGGCACGTACGATTCCGACAACGGCCTGGTGTGCTTCACGCCGGACAGCACCGGCGTATATACAGTCACGACAACTGCGACCGACAGCTGCGGCGAGATCGCCACAGCAACAACTGTTGTGACCGTCTCCGTCGGGGTGTTTGCGGAAATAACCTGTCCTGCCGATCCGATCCCGCTTCTCATCTGCGATCCCCAGCAGCACTGCGAGGATCTTGCGATATATCCTGCCAATGCCCTGGTTACGACGTCATTCGGGAGTTACAGCAGCGGACAGTTGTGTTTCGATGTTGACACCACTGGCACTTACGTGATTGAAGTTATTGCCGTTGCCGCCTGCGGCAGTGACACCTGCGAGCTCATCTTCAATGTCGATATCGATGTTATACCTCAGGTAACCACCCCCAGCGACACCACCGTAATCATCTGTGAGCCGGGTGACGTTTGCAGAGAGATCGAATTTGATCCGCCGTATGCCGAGCTGACGTCTTTGCCGATTGGAACCTGTGAAAATGGAATACTCTGTTTCTTTGCGGACACCGCCGGTCATTATGAAATGGGTGTGGTGGCCACCACGGCGTGCGGCAGTGATACCGGCTATTTTTCCATGGACGTGGTCTTTAATTCAGTTCCAACGGTTGATGCGGGATCGGACACCGTCCATTTCCAATGCGGGCTTGACCCGATATGCTGCCCGGTCTTGATTCTGGATGATGATGACAATATCGACTCCGTTACGATTTCACCGTTCGGTGAATATGATTATGAAAACGGCCAGATATGTTTTGTACCTCCCCGAGCCGACACCTTTTGTCTGGCGGCAACGGCATATGATGAATGCGGGGAGATGAGTAGCGATACTCTGTGCATTATCCTGACTATCGGGGAAGTGGCTGAAATAACCTGTCCGGAACCTCTGGAGCGTCATTTATGTGCCCCTGAAGAGATCTGCGTACCACTGGCAGTTTCGCCCGAAACGGCCGGGGTCTCGGTCTCCTTCGGCCAATTTGCCGAGGGTGAATTGTGTTTCCAGGCCGATACCGCGGGAACCTACACGATCAGGGCTATTGCCGATGAATCCTGCGGTTCGGATACGTGCGATGTGATTGTCTCGGTTACTTTTGATGATTACGCGGAGATTATTTGCCCTGACCTCCCGGTTGCCAAAGACTTGTGCGAGCCGGATTCGGTCTTTATTCCGCTGGTCATAACCCCCGTTACGGCCGGGGTTTCCGTTTCACCGACCGGTTTCTATGACTTCCAACGTCACGTGGTTGCTATGGACGCCGACACCGGCGGAACCTATACTTTAACCGTGATCGCCGACGCGCCCTGCGGAGCAGATACCTGTGTCATTGATGTAATCGTTTCCATCATAGGTGTACCCGCGGTAACCTGCCCCGGTAGTTTTGATACCACCGTATGCCTGGCCGAGATTGACGAAATCTGTTTTCCGGCCGAGGTGGTAGGCGAAAGTTTTACGGTGGAGGTTCTGCCAGAGGGAGTCTTTAGCGGTACCACGGCATGTATTCCGATCTCGGGATCCGGAACCTATTCCGTCATGATTGTAGCGTCTTCCATTTGCGGCAGTGATACGTGTGAACTGGACATAGACGTAATTGAGAATTTTGCTCCGGAGCTGGTTATTCCGGTTGAAGTCCTGGTTCCCTGGTGCGAAGACGATACTGGAAAAGTATGTGTTGACGGGATTTTTGCTTCCGATCCCGAGGGTGATCCGGTCACCATCACCCAGACCTGCGGCCTTGGGGACTTTACTCTCGTGACAGCCGACAGCGGGGTGCTTTGTTTCCGCCCGGAGGCCTTCGATACCACCTACGAATTCTGCATTACGGCTGACGACGGCTGCCGGATTGTTGAAGACACCCTCCAAGTGACCCTGTTCCCGTCAGCGGTCTGTTCGCTCTGTGTGGTGATGGCCATTGAGACCGATTCCTGCTATAATGTCGGGATGAGGGTTCCGGTCAATCTGACCGTGCAGACCAATGATCCTATTGCCGGATTTGATGTTTTGATTAATTATGATGAAACGGTCATGTCCTTTGTTGGCGTCAGCAAGGGCGATGCTATCAGCGGGTGGGAATACTTTACGTATCGCCTGGGCAATGACGGCAGCTGTATCGCCTGCCCGGACGGTCTGATTCGTTTGGTGGGCATTGCCGATATCAACAACGGCAATCAGCACCCGCCTCCGGAACAGCTCAATCCGGACGGAGTCCTGGCCCAGATGACCATGCAGCTTTCCACCGACCAGACCCTTGGCGGGCTGTTCCTGCCAATCAGTTTCTACTGGATTGACTGCGGTGACAACAGCTTCTCTGATCCAGGCGGTAATGACCTGTATGTCGATTTGAGGATTTATAACAGCTTTGGCTATCTTAAATGGGATGAGTATGATGAAGTGCACTTCCCCGAATCCGAGCGCTTAATGGGTGTCGGTGCACCGGATAGCTGTGTTCTGGGCGGTCAGTTTACGCCGATTAGATGCGTCGAGTTCTATGATGGCGGAATCTGTGTGAAGCATCCAGACTCCATTGACACCCGCGGGGACGTGAATCTCAATGGTTTGCCATATGAGATTGCCGATGTGGTGGTGTTGACCAACTACTTCATATACGGCTATAACGCCTTTGTGGTAAGCATTCCCGGACAGACAGCGGCTTCCGATGTCAATGCCGACGGGCTGGCCCCAACCATTGCCGATCTGGTCTATCTGGTCCGCGTCATTGTCGGTGACGCCAATCCGCTTCCCAAGGTGGCACCCGGCAATGCCATGGTCGGAATCAATACTACCGGGAATAACGGTGAGCTTCAGGTGCATATCAATTCCACGCATCCTCTGGGTGCCGGATTGCTCGTTTTTGAACACGACGGTGTCATTCCCGGCGAACCAATGCTGGGCGCGGTTCGAGCAGGAATCGAGATGAAATACGCAACGACTGACACGGAAGTCAGAGTCCTCGTCTATGGCATGGAACGGGGGGCGCAGATCGACCAGGGCGATATCGACCTGCTCAGTATCCCATATTCGGGTGCGGGAACTCTGACGCTGGTAAAAACCGAATTCGCCACCTATAATGGCTTCCCCCTGGAGAGCCGGTTGAATTCAACGCTTGTCCCGCGCGAATTCGCGGTATCACAGAATTACCCCAATCCGTTCAATCCGTCAACGACAATCGAGATATCGCTGCCGCACGCCGGCACCTGGCAGATGACCGTCTATAACGTGGTTGGCCAGGTTGTCCGCGGCTTTGCCGGAGAGTCCGGTCCCGGACGTGTAACCGTTGACTGGAATGGAAGCGACGAGGACGGCCGACTGGTGGCATCCGGGATTTACTTCTACAAGGTCGAATTTGAGGGGTATACCTGCACCAGAAAGATGATAATGCTAAAATAATCCGACTTTCTATGTTATTCCTTCAAAGAGGCCGGCCGGGCAAATGCTCGGTCGGCTCTTTTTTATTTGTGGTATTTCCCGCCCGCAAGGATGGAAAATGCCCGATAAAGCTGTTCGAGAAACACCACCCGAATCAACTGGTGTGACATCGTCATAGGGGAGAGGGAAAGGACTTCGTGGCAATCTTCAATGATGTTCCGGTGAAGTCCATATGCTCCCCCGATAATCACGTCGCAGCCGCCGCCGTGCCCCGTCAGAATTTTTGAAAGTTGCCTGGCAAGGCGATGCGAATCATACGCTTTCCCGGTTTGAGCCAGTGCAATCCGGTACGGAAGGCTCAAACGTTTTTCAATTAACGGGATTTCCCGCCTGATTACCTCGGTTTCACTAATGTTTTTGGTTTTCCTGATCTCCGGGATGCAGATGATGGATAGATCGGTGAATTTACCAAGTAACTTCGCGTAATGCGCAACTCCCTCGCGGACCCATCGTTCCTTGTTTTTGCCTACGGCTATCAAATGAATTTTGAACATTACCCGCTGATTGCCTTGAGATACAAGCGCCTGGTGCGAGGGCCATCGAATTCACAGAAATAGACGCCCTGCCAGGTTCCCAGCACCGGCCGGCCGGCCGACACAATAATTGGCAATGACGGGCCGGTCAGCGAGGACTTGATATGCGCGTCCGAATTGCCCTCGGCGTGACGGTACCGGTCATGCTCCGGAAATTCCCGCCGCAGTTTGTCGATGATATCGTGTTTGACATCCGGATCGGCATTCTCGTTAATCGTCACCGCTGCCGTGGTATGGGGAACAAAAACTGTGATCAGTCCCTCTTCAAGTTTGGCCCTGCGAATGAAATCCCGGACGATAGGTGTGATATCAAGTAGTTCCTCGCGCGTGTTGGTTTTGACCTGCACTTCCTCAAGCATAAAACAACGCCTCCGCGTAACTCTCGGCGTCAAATGCCTGCAAATCTTCGATCCTTTCGCCGATTCCGATAAACTCCACCGGCACCGAAAACTCTTCCGCAATTGCCACAATCACTCCGCCCTTGGCAGTCCCGTCCAACTTGGTGATTATCAAGCCATCGCAGCCGACCGCATCCATAAACACCTTCACCTGTGATACGGCATTCTGGCCGGTGGTGCCGTCGATAACCAGTTTGGCGAGGATTTGTGACGATGGCACCACCTTTTCCGTAACCCGGCGCATTTTCTCCAGCTCGGCCATGAGATTTGTCTTGGTATGCAGCCGGCCGGCGGTATCAACAAGCAACAGATCGAGCCCGCGGGATTTGGCCGCGGTGGCGGCATCAAATGCCACTGCCGCCGGATCGGCTCCGGACTGAGCACGAATGATATCCACCCCGGAGCGCTCGCTCCAAATAGCCAGTTGCTCCACTGCGGCCGCCCGAAAGGTGTCGCAGGCGGCGATCATGACTTTCCGACCCTCGTTTCTGAAATGATGCGCCAGTTTGCCGACGGTGGTCGTCTTGCCGCTGCCGTTGACACCCGTAATCATCCAGACCATCGGTCGCGCCGAGCCATCAAAGCTGCTTATCCGCCGGTTCTTGCCAAGGATTTCCGATATGTCGTCCTTCAGCAGTTCAATGACTTCGTCACTTTTGGAGACCTTCTCTTTGGCACTTCTTTCGCGCAGGTTATCTATAATTCGGTCGGTTGCTGCCACTCCGATATCTGATTTCAATAATACTTCTTCCAGTTCGTCTATAAGGTCATTGTCGATCTTCCGACCGGTAAGCACTCTGACGATGTTACCAAAAACGCTGTCGCGGGTTTCCGAAAGTGATTCCCGCAACTTCTTCATCCTGGAAAACATGGGAGACTGCCGCCTCATTCATTATCGCGATTGACGGTTCTCTCAAGGTTGATCCTTGCGGATACCCGTTCCCTGATCGGCTCCGGCAACTCAATATCGGCGGTATAGTCGCTTTGATCGATAGAAGTATCGATGATCCCATTCTGCGGATCCTCCTGGAAACGTACTGAAACCACCTTCGAGATTCCGGGTTGCTCCATGGTAATACCATACAGGTTGTCGGTCGCCTCCATCGTGATCTTATTATGCGTGATAATAATGAACTGGGTCTGGTCGGAGAAATTTTTGATCATCTTAAGAAAACGCTGGATGTTAGCGTCATCGAGCGGCGCATCAATCTCATCCAGAATGCAGAACGGGGACGGCTTTGCGAGGTAGATTGCGAACAATAATGAGATTGCCGTCAGGGCCCGTTCCCCTCCGGACATCTGCGTGATCGACAGCAGCTTTTTGCCTCGAGGACGCGCAATAATCTCAATCGGCGACTCCAGTGGATCATCCTCCTGGGTCAATTTGATATCGGCCTGACCACCGGTAAACAACTCTTCGAATACCTGCTGGAAATTATCCCGCACCTTATGGAAGGTTTCCAGGAAGAGATTCTTTGCAGTGGTATTGATCTTGGTAATCGTGGACTGAAGCGTGTTTTTTGCCTTCCGCAAATCATCAATCTGCCCGGAAAGAAATTCCTGCCGCTCTTTGATAGAACGATACTCCTCAAGGGCAAGTAAATTAACCGCGCCAAGGCTCTTCATCCTTTCTTTAAGTTCAAACATTCGCTTTTGATGTCCCTCGGGCGGAATTGATTCATCGGGAATTTCAGCGGTAAGCTCTTCAAGGTTCAATTCGTACTCATCGCGAATCCTGCTGATCAGTGCCCTTGCTTCGGACTCGATTCCGGCCAGTCGCAATTCGAGGTC
>CP070796.1:1312901-1323487 GCA_020343475.1 Candidatus Zixiibacteriota bacterium | reverse complement strand
GAGTAAACCTCTGCTCTCACCGCCGAAAGCCAGACCGGCAATGATACAGCGTACAACATGGTTGCCCCGAGGCATGCCAGCAGCACCGCAGAGGGCGGATGCGATATTGCTTCAAGGTCGGGTGCCCTGCGCTCAGGATCAAGCCCGGGGCCCGGCGACAGGGCTTTGCTCTCGGCCGCGGTCCTTCTATAGTCGCCCTCCTGCATAGTCGAGACTTCGACAAATCGCCTGACCAGCAGGAAGAATACCATCACCGACAGTCCGGCAAAAAAGGCCGACATCAAATTGGCGCAGAAGGCAGGTTCCAGCCCGGGTATCAGGTTGAACAGCCTGCCCATCAGAGTATACAGAGGGAATGATGGTGAATGCGGAATACCGAGGATGTAATTACTGGTGGCAAACGCCGCCGAATCACCCCAGAAGACCGAGACCGCCATCGTCTTGATATATACTCCAACCGCCCCTCCGAATATCGCCAGCGGTAATAGCAGTCTGGAATACTGCTGAATTTTCCCCTGGCGCCATAAACCATACTCGCTGACATGTTTTACCATTACAATTTCCTGTCTGCAAGCCAAATTAAATGGCACAATTATCATGCCCAAACATATTGGGCAAGAGACAATTAAGCCGCACTCACTCCTATTTTCGGCCGATTCAGAAAAAATATGATAGAAAAATCAGTTGGCCGGGCCCCTCTTTCCGACCGCAGGGCCATGACATTAGTATCCATGCGTGCAAAAAAAAAGCGGCTGCCCACCGGCAGCCGCCCAAAATCTTCAGACAGGAACAGATTAACCAGTGGCGTCATCCGAAGTGCAGACAAGCTGTCCCGCCTCGTTGATAGTCCAGGTATCAACGGTCGCATCGTCATCAAGTATCGAGCAGGTTGCAGTCACAAGAAGCTGAGTGGCATTAGCTGTGGTGATGGTGTAGGAATAGAGCGCGGTCGGCATAACCTCGATACCAATCGTCTGGAAGGCATTGCCCGCACCGGCGTTGGCTGTGGTGCCCTGACCCCAGTAGGTGTTGTTCTGCTGGCGATAGGTTCTCTGCATGGTGTAGATCTGCTTGAGAAGCTGCTTGGCTTCCGACTGCTTTGACTTGGTGGTCGCAGTCATGAAACGCGGTATGGCCAGAGCGGCCAGAATACCGATGATAACGACCACGATCATCAACTCGATAAGGGTGAAACCCTTCTGGCGATTGTGGAATTTCGTGAACATATAACCTCCTACAGGTTTATTGATTGGTGCTTCGGTTCTTTCCCTGCATAAATCATCAGGCAAATAAAATGCCATCAGCCGTACGACGGTAATATTCCCTGGAATGGCGACTGTAAGCGAAAGATTGGCAATGAATAACGATATCGTAATTTTCCTGTATGTAGTTTTCTGCCAATAGGTTTGGGCAACCCCCCATAGTCGGACAAGTAGATTTTTGCCAGACATCTGGCAATCTGCAATTGCCCTGATCCGGGAAAATCGGATTTCTCCAGACCAAAATAAAGGGGCGCGAAACGGCGCGCCCCTTATAATGGCATTTCTTTACTGCTATAATTGAGAGTCATCCGAGACACATACGAGAGTACCGGTATGGTCGATACTCCAGACATCTTGGGCAGGATCATCATCCAGGATACTGGAAGTCGCGGTGGCCGTAAAAGTGTTGACATTGCCTGCGATCGTATAGGTATAGTTGGCCGAAGACATTATATCCACCCAGATGTCCTTAAAAGCCTGCGGATTGGCGGCATTGGCCGGCCCGGCAGGAATGAAATAGGTGTTGCCTTGCTGACGATAAGTGCGCTGATTGACATAAATTTGCTTGAGTACCAGCTTTGCTTCCGACTGCTTGTTTTTGGTAGATACCGCCATAAAGCGAGGTATTGCCATTGCCGCCAACAGCCCGATAATAACCACAACGATCATTAACTCGATTAAAGTAAAGCCCTCATTTGTATTCCTTGCCTTCACGCTACACCTCTCTAACGGCTAAAGGCCATAATTGGCTGTTCTTGCCTGTTTATCAATGCAAATCATATTCCGGGAATGCGAATCTGATCAAAAAGCTCATCTTTAATCAGATCGTATTCAGTTTATCGATATATGTTCAAAAAAACGACAGCGAATGCCCGAATAGACTACTATTCCTCAGGCCTGAGCATCCGTGTCATCCAGCCGATATCGTTTCAGTTTACGATACAGAGTCGAGCTGTCGATTCCCAGGATTTTCGCAGCTTTGGCTTTCTGTCCCTGAGTCTGGCTCATAATGTAATAAATATACGCCTTCTCGATTGATTCCAGTGTCGGAGTCTCCGGTTTATCCCTGGAGATAATGGTCTCTTTGCGGTTTTCGATGATTCTTGACGGAAAGTCGGAGAGAGCGATGGTATCGTTTCGCGCCAGAAGAACCGCACGTTCAATACAATTTTCCAGTTCCCGAACGTTTCCGGCCCATTCATAATCCTGCAGTACCCGCATTGCCTCTGGGCTTATTGCTTTGGTTTCGGTGCCGGCCCGCTGACAGTACTTGGCGACAAAGTAATTGGCCAGCAGCGGAATGTCGTCAATTCTTTCTCGCAGCGGGGGAATCTGGATCGGGATAACATTGAGACGGTAAAACAGATCAGAACGAAAACGTCCGTTTTTAACCTCTTCCTCGAGGTTGGCATTGGTGGCGGCGATCAGGCGGACATCCGCCCCGATCGGTTTAATCCCGCCAACCGGCGTGATTTGTTTGTCCTCCAGCACGCGCAGAAGCTTAACCTGAATGCCCGGTGAAGTGTTGCCGATTTCATCCAGGAAAAAAGTGCCGCCGTCGGCAACCTTGAATAAACCGTCCTTATCTTTAACGGCACCCGTAAATGCGCCCTTTTTGTAGCCAAATAATTCCGATTCCAGCAGGCTTTCCGGCAGCGCGGCGCAGTTGATTGTCACAAACGGCCCGGTTGAGCGTTCCGACGCGGCGTGAATCGCCTTGGCAATCAGGTCCTTTCCGGTGCCCGACTCGCCCCGGATCAGAATCGTCGAGTCGGTCAGCGAAATCCGTTTGGCCAGTTCCTTGAGTTTAATAATTTCCTCGGATCGCCCAATAAAATCATCGAATGAAAAATCCTGCTTCAATTGTTTCTTGAGAAATTCATTTTCCGTCCGCAGCTTGCGGCGATTGACCGATTTTTCAATGACCATCTTAATTTCATCAACCTTGAACGGTTTGGTGATATAATCAAGCGCCCCCTGCTTCATCGCATCAATGGCCGAATCCACCGACGCAAAGGCGGTCATTACAATGAATTCCTGGTTGGGACAGGTCTTTTTGACTTCGGAGAGCAGTTCCAGGCCCGACATCTCCGGCATCATCAAATCGGCGATAATCAAATCATACGATTCGGATCCGGTTTTCCCGAGTGCTTCGTGACCCGAACCCGCCTTATCAACACTGTATCCTTCTTTGGTCAGCATGATTTCCATGAAATCGCACATTGATTGCTCGTCGTCAACCACCAGTATCTTTGCCATCATTGACCATCCCCCTAAGACGGATTGCATACACCAGAATCTCTCTTCTCTCTTCGGCATGCCGGCATACCATCTCCACCCATGCAAATCGCAATGTTCAGATATTACACAGGGCGGCAATTCCCAATATGGTTGACAATGTAATAGAGATAAGAGTATATTGCGACAACACAGGAGGATATGTGCTCAAAGAAGTAGACGAGGCGGTGGCCAAGTATATACGGCCTGACTCCTTCCCTCTGGCGATTCGCATGGTAAAGGAGGGCGAAGAGCTTTCGGAGCGAACCCGACGTCCGCGCCGGGACATGCAGATTCAGGTGGCGGTCTGCCAGACCTTATCAATGTCACGCCGCTACGGCTGGCAGATTGCCGTTGGTGAGGAGGATATTAATTGCCCACTGGCGCTGACCGCATTTGGATTCAAGGAAGAGACCGAGGTTTTCAATTGTGGCGAGATGTGCGCGGGGATGTATACCGAGACTAAAAGCGCCGGCGCGCGAACCGAAGCTGCGGTCCCAAAATTCTCATTTGACAGATACAAGTATATCCTGACAGCCCCGATTGCCCGCGCCGATTTCCAGCCGAATCTTTATCTGGTTTACGGGAATTCCGCCCAGATTATGAGGCTGATGACCGCTGTCCTTTACCGTAAGGGTGGATATCTGACGAGCAAGTTCGCAGGAAGACTGGATTGTGCCGATATTTGCATCGAGACCATGAAAACCGGGCAGGCACAGATTATTCTCCCCTGTTACGGTGATCGCGTCTTCGGCCAGACTCAGGATCACGAAATGGCGATGACGCTGCCGGTCGGCATTGAGGAAGATCTTCTCGCCGGGTTCGAGGGGACCCATCGGGGCGGTATCCGCTACCCGGTGCCATCATTCCTGCGCTACAAGCCCGAATACCCGAAACACTACTACAAGCTGTTCGACGCTTGGGAGAAAGGAGAGACATCAGACAATGAATGAGCGGTACTCCCACCGTGAGCGCCTGACGGCAATAACGCAGGGAGAGACACCAGACCGCTATGCGGGCTCCATCTGGAGGCACTTTTATCACAAGGAGGCCACTACGGATGGATTGGTTGAAGCTATGCTGGATTTCCAGAAACGGTATGACTGGGATTTTATGAAAATCAATCCGCGGGCCAGCTACCATGTTGAGGACTGGGGCAACAAGCTGGATTGGTCTACCAGTGAACTCGCCAATCATATAAAAACCGAGCTCGCGGTCAAAAGCGTCGCCGACTGGGATAAAATAGAAGTGCTGCCGGTGACCGCACCCGTGCTGTCTGAACACCTGAGGGCGATCAGCCTGATCAAAAAGGCCTCCGATCCGGAGCTGCCGCTGATGATGACCATCTTCAATCCGCTCGGAATCGCCCGCAACCTCGTCGGAAGTGCGGGAAAATTGCTGGCGCATCTCGAGCAGGAGCCCGATCAGGTTAAAACGGCGCTGGAGAATATTACAATTACTTTCGAAAACTACGTCCGGGAGGTGCGCGACGCCGGAGCAGACGGGATCTTTTACGCCACACTTGAGTGGGCGTCATCTGATCTGCTCTCATATGAGCAGTACGCCGATCTCTGTCGCGACCGGGACATCCGGATTATCAGGGCGGCCGGTGACGACGCGCTGAATATACTCCATGTGTGTGCCAGCAACAACTACTTACGGGAGCTTTCCGATTATCCGGTGCCGCTTGTCAACTGGGCAGCCCACGACCCGACCAACGTCAATCTGGACGACAGTTTCACCTTCCTGGGTGAGAAGACCGCCATCGCGGGTCTGGATGGCCGTGGCTGGCTCCGGCACAGCCGCCCCGGGGAAATCGCCCACGAAATCGCGAGGATTAAGGAACGCATGACGGGGAAGCGATTTATTTTCGGCCCCGGCTGCACCGTTGATCCGCGAATTCCTCCGGAAAACCTCGACGCCGTACGCAAGAAACTGTAATCACCTGTGCGCGATCAGGATTGTGAACGACCGCTCACATTTCTATCTAATACAATTCGAAACCTGGCGAGGCAATACTCGTCTATCAGGAGAAAAGGGATTATTAAGTGCAATTCTACCCACGCAAAGCCGTGGTTCCGGCCGGATTAAAAACGCCGGAATTTGTCCTGCGCCCTCTTCGGGTAACCGATAACGAGCTGGATTATGACGCGGTGATGTCGAGCCGAAAGATGCTTCGGGTGTGGGGACAAAGCGACTGGCCCGAGGATCATTTTACGCTTGATGACAATCTGCATGATTTAAAGCGACATGAAAGGGAGCATATTGATAGAAAGGTTTTTACATATACCATAATGAATCCGTCGGAATCGGTATGCTTGGGATGTGTCTACATACGTCCGTTACGTCTAGTACTCGAGTATTTTCATGTCGACGATCATGAAGTGAGTACTTTTGGAGATTATGCCGCATGTGTGTCATTCTGGGTAAGAAAGTCGCATCAAGATGAACTGGAGAAGCGTCTGCTGGACGCTCTTATCGAATGGTTCAGACAGGAATGGAGGTTTTCGCGGGTGGTGTTTAAATCGAATAGCCTCGATAGACGCCAGTTACATCTATTCCGGGAAGCCGGGTTGCGGAGATTGTACGTTACTGATATACCCGATAAGGAAGGGCAATATCTTATTTATGGGTAGATGCAATCAAAATAGCACCTTGTTCGCGGTGTTATCGCAGTTATCAGAGTCGGATTTTTGTTGTTGCATATCTGGCCAATAACCTGTAATCTGCCGGAAAACGATACACCGGAAACAGAAAGCTCTTGCACTATACGGGAGACAACAATGTTTCTAGGATTTACTCTGCTGCTGGCCGGGATATTATTGCTGCTGACGCGAAGCCACATCCTTCCCGGGGATTTCTGGGATTACGGGTTGCCGATTTTACTGGTGGCACTGGGTGCCAAAATAATTTTCAGTCAGAAGAAGCGTCTCTAACAGGTGAACACGGTAGTCGAACCGACCATCTTCTTCAAACCGTCGCAGCGCGGGCTGGAAAAATTTCTCGGGCGGCTGGAAGCGGCGATCATGGAGATTATGTGGGCCAGTGGCCCGATGACGGTCAAGCGTGCCCGGTATCTTCTGGGCGAGGAGCATCCGTATGCCTATACGACTGTCATGACAGTAATGAATCGGCTGGTCGAAAAGCGTCTTCTCACACGTGAGAAAAAGGGCCATTCTTTCCTGTACACTCCGGCGATCAGCAAGAAAGAATTTTTATACTACGCCATCGAGAAGATAATGTCCGGGCTGCAAAACGATTTTGCCGGGGAAACCGGAGAGGTTTTTGCCCGGCGATTCAAAAAAGCCGGGCGAAAGATATAAGCGGTCTTATTTCCTCCGGCATTCTCTAAAAGCGATCCTCGCAAATGGTTATTCAGTATTGAGCGCTTTATCCCGATATTGGTACCATGAGAATGTTATTCCTGATAGCGGCATGCCTGACAATCGCGGCGGGTGCCGCGGTCGCGGAAGTGTATGAATCTTTCAATCTCGGCTTTCGGTTTGAATATCCCGCCGGCTGGATCTACTCTGCAACCGGCGACAATGAGGTGCTCTTTTCAAAGGATGACGGTGACTCGGTCGCCGTTACCGTGACCCGCTATATCCTTGAAGAAGGCTTTCAGATTGGATCAGAAGACGAGCTGTATGTGGCTATCGCGGGGCTGTATAGTGCAATGGGGATGCCGCCTGTCGATCCGGAGGAGGTTACGTACCGGAAAGCAGATGCGATGATTGTTTTTGAGAAGCGCTACAATCAAAGCGCTGCATCCGGCCGGATGCAGTACGAGAAAATCGTAAAAGGCGTTCTCTGTCGGGTTCCCGATGTAGGACAGACACTGTATTTGATCCAGACCCGTGTTCCCTTCGAAAGCGCCGTTTTATATCGGTCGGATATCAACCAGACTGTCTCTTCATTCCGGATTACCCTTGATCTGGCGGACGATGTCTTCCCGGCCGACAATGCCAGCAAGTATTTGTACATTCTCATTATACTCCTGTTGACGGCGTTCTTTTTCGCCCGTAACCGCCGGGTGCAAAGGTCGAAAAATCCCCTGGGACGGGATTCCAGCAGTTTCTGGCGCTGCCGCACATGCAGCCGGGTCAATCATATTGAGCACCCCCATTGTCAACGATGCGGAGCAGAGCGGGTAATAATCGCAACCAAAAAAGACTAGCCTAACCGGCCTCCTCTTCAAGTTCCACCAGCACACCTGACATCGATTTTGGATGCACGAACGCAATTTTGCGCCCGGAGGCGCCGATCCGGGGTGTTTCGTCGATGAGCCGATATCCTTTTTCTTTGAGTTCGCCGAGTGTCCTTTCGAGGTTTTGAACGCGAAACGCCAGGTGGTGCAGCCCCTGTCCCTTTTTATCAAGGAAGCCGTTGATGGGGCTGGACCGGTCGGTCGGCATCAAAAGCTCAATCGCGCCGCCCCCTTCAAGCGGGAACATTGCCGCTCTGACTTTCTGATCTTTGATCTCGGTTATAACTTCTGGCTCTTCGCCCGAAAGGTGAGAGAAAATCCTGATCGCTTCATCCAGATTCGGTACGGCAATACCAATATGCGACAGTTTCATCGTATGTTAATCCCGTATCTACTCGGTTTCCTCGTCGTCGGGAATCTCATAATCCCGGTGGATGGCGCGATATTCCCACTCGTCTCTCGAATTCGACATGGAAGGCTTGATCCAGCGATCACCTGATCGGAACATCCTGACCGGGTACGGCGTACGAATTTCCCCGCCCATTTCGGATTCGTAAATGATGTGGACATATGCCGTCGCGGAATCGCCGAAAAGCTTGACACTGTCGATTTCGATTCGCTTTAACGTGTCATACCTGTACTGCATGACACGATCAAACTCATAATACTGGGAAAGAGAATACTCCTGGCGGTAATAATCAAACTCCTGTTCGTACATCACCGTCTTATCTCCCTCCCTGATGCGGTTAAACAACTCGGTCAGGCTTGCTCTGATTTTGGCCTCATCGGAATTATCATCCGCGGGCTGCCCGGATGTATCCGCCGTTCTTTCCGCCGCGCAGCCAACCAGCAGTATCGCGGCGATTGCTATTAAAAGAGTCCTGTACGCTGCCATGGTTCTTTCCAAATATATGCCAGCCGGGCGGCCGGATGGTCAGGTTATACTTATTCCAACTCCAGTAATTTGTCGTTTTTCTCCACGGCCTGCCCCGGAGACACAAACACTTCCTTAACTGTCCCCGGAAACGGCGCGCGAATCATATTCTCCATCTTCATCGCTTCTATAATAACCAAAGTTTTCTCTTTTTCAATCCTGTCGCCCATCTTGACCTCCGTCGAGAGAACCAGCCCGGGCATTGGAGCCCGGATGGTCTTTTCCTCAGGGCCTCCGGCGGCAATTCCGGCTCGTTTGCGCAGCTCTGCGAGATCGTACGGCTCGACCTTCACCCCCAGCTGTTTTCCTTCCAGGAAAACATCCAGATTGTCACCATTGCGGCTGATATCGACTTCCCAGGATGCTGCATCAATCTTGAGCAGGAACTTCTTAAAGGAAATCTGACGCACCGCAACCCGCCGTTTTCTTCCCCTGTGTTCGAGCAGGTACCCTTCGGCGTCGAGCGTAACGGTAACATCAAACTCCCTGCCGTCGATGGTTACAATATATCGATCCCCGGTATGCGGCATGGCTACCTTCCTCCGCCCAAACGCTTGATCCCCTGGCCGCGATGATACTGCAACCACCCGCTCGAACTTTGTCCGCGTCGGACAGATCCGGCCGAGACTCTCTGCCGGCTGAAATGCTCATAGAGGATTGCGGCAATTGCCGCGCGTTCTTCGACGCCGGTATCGCGGCAGGCAAACTGCCGCTCGGGGAACTCCCGGTCAATGAAATCGGTCGCGTAGTCGCCCAGAATAAATCCCCGCGAGTTCATCACCGCACAGGCAAAATCGAGGGTGGTACGAACCCCGGCAATGCGGTACTCCAGGATAGCCCGCAACGACCGTGCGATCGCCTCCTCCCGCGTTCGTCCCCAGACAACCAGCTTGGCAATAATCGGGTCGTAAAAAAGCGGTATTTCGGAACCGGCCACGATCCCGGAATCGACCCGCACCCCCGGCCCCGACGGCTCGCGGCATTCGGTGACGGTCCCGGTGGATGGCATGAAGTCGTGATGCGGATCCTCGGCATAAATACGGCATTCAATAGCATGCCCGTTCGGCCGGATATCTTCCTGCTTGATATCCAGCGGCCGGCCCTCGGCGATGCGAATCTGATTACGGACAATGTCGATCCCGGTCACCATTTCGGTCACCGGGTGTTCAACCTGCAGGCGGGTGTTGACCTCGAGGAAATAAAAACTGTGATCCTGATCCACCAGAAATTCCACCGTCCCGGCGCCGACATATCCCGACGCCAGCACGATATCAATCGCCGCCTTGCCCATCCGGGCACGAAGCTCTCCGGTCATGATCGGTGACGGCGACTCCTCGATAACTTTCTGGTGCCGGCGCTGGATCGAGCACTCACGCTCACCCAGGTAGACCGCCCTGCCGTACCTGTCCGCCAGAATCTGCATCTCGACATGTCGCGGCCGCTCCAGATATTTCTCGAAATACACGCGCCCGTCGCCGAACGCCGAGCCCGCTTCCCGGACCGCCGATTCAACCGACTCGATCAGGGGATCACCGGCGCGAATAATCCGCATCCCTTTTCCACCCCCGCCTGCGGCCGCCTTAACCAGAATCGGGTAACCGATCTCATCCGCCAGCGCAGCGGCTTTGCTCATGTCCCGGATATCGAAATCGGTGCCCGGCACCACCGACAGGCCCGCTCCGCGCGCCGTACGCCGTGCTTCCAGCTTGTCGCCCAGAAGGGCAATGGTTTCCGATTTGGGGCCGATAAAGATAATCCCGGCCTTTTCGCACCGCCCGGCAAACTCCGCGTTCTCGGCCAGGAAGCCGTAACCGGGATGAATCGCATCGGCGCCAGTGACTCCGGCGACCTCAATAATTCGCTGCTGATTGAGATAACTCTCGCGCGACGAAGCCGGCCCGACCCG
>CP070796.1:1309347-1312801 GCA_020343475.1 Candidatus Zixiibacteriota bacterium | reverse complement strand
TTGATATGAGCGCGTATGAATAGACCGCTCATAAACCGGAACGTCTCAATCCAGGCACGCCGATTACTTCACTAACCGATGCTTTCTCCCACCTTTCAGGATTCGGTGTTGCACGTTCTGAATCCGTCATATCCCTGAGTCCCCTTCTTGCCGAATCGGGGTACTACAGATTCCTCTTTCAACGATACAAAGCAAAACCTGAAGCCTGCCATCCGGCGTAATATGTGGTCAAATTTTGCCCAATCTTTCGATTCGGACCCGGCCTGACAGGAATCACGCGGACTTTTTAATGCCTGAACCTAATTAGCAGTGTCACTATTGACGAAAATGCGTACATCCGTCAGAATTGTTGAAAAATTGACCCTAAGAGGTAGAAAATATGAAAGCAAAATTGCTAATTTTAGGGATCGTCCTGGCTACGGGAATTGTTGTCGGTGCGTATCCTGCCGACGTCCAGACACCGTCGGAAGCCCCCCGTCTTTCGGAAGTCGAGAGAGAGATCCCCGAGGGCACCGGATTCATTCCGCCCCGGATGGACCTTTCTCACCTGTCAGGGAGGGAAATACCGGCCAAGCTCAAGGGAACCCAGGCCCCGCAACAATTTGACTGTCGCCAGCAGGGCTGGATAACACCCATCAAAAACCAGGGGGCCTGCGGCTCCTGCTATGCTTTTGCATCGATCGCGAGTTTTGAATCCCTGGTTCTGAAAGACAGTTCTGTCACCTATGACCTTTCCGAGAATAACGCCAAGGAGTGCAATTTCTTTGACAGGAGTTGCGGCGGAGGGACATTCTATGATCTGGCCAGCCATTTTTCCCAGAAAGGATTTGTTCTGGAGTCCTGCGACCCTTATGTCCCCAGCGACGTTATCTGCAACACAGGCTGCTCCCATGTAAAGACCCTTCTGGACTGGAGGATAATATCCGCTAACAGCGTTCCCGCGACCACCGTGTTGCAGGACTATATCTACACTTATGGGCCGGCTTACACCACGCTTTACGTCGGCGGCACCGCCGATCCCGCCTGGGAAACCGAGTTTCAAAGCTACAGCGGCGATTATGTCCTTTATCACCCTACTGCGGAAGAGCCGAATCATGCCGTCTTGATCGTCGGGTGGGATGACACCCTATCCCACGCCGGTGGTACCGGCGCCTGGATCGTAAAAAACAGCTGGGGGACGGCCTGGGGAGGAACGTGCGGTTACGGCGCTGAAGCCGGCTATTTCTACATTGCTTACGGGTCCGGCAATATCGGCATGTGGTCCTCGTTTCCTAACGATTACCAGGATTATGACCTGAACGGCGAGATCATGTACCATGACGAAGGCGGCTGGGTTACTTCGTGGGGCTATGGCAGCACCACCGTATGGGGCCTGTGCAAATTTGTTCCTTCTCAGGATATCGATCTCACCCGGGTCGAGTTCTGGACGAATGACGCTACAACTGATATTGACGTCTATATATATGACAGCTTCGACGGCTCCAGCACCAGCGGCCTGCTCGCCAGTAAATTGGACAACAGCTATTCCGAAGCCGGGTATCATTCTGTTGAGCTTGACCTCCCGGTCGAAGTTTCGGCTGCAAATGATATCTTCGCTGTCGTAATAATCACCAATGTTTCCTATACCTATCCTCTCATTAGCGATACGGGAGCAGGCGTCACCGGGATTACCTACATGAGCCCGTCGGGCAGCCCGGGAACGTGGTACGACCTCGGCCTGAATCAGGATGATGACGTCGCCATCCGCGTTCGAGGCAGTTACCCGATGGCTCAGTCCGTCGAAGACGAAAATGAGCCCGGGGCGAAATCATACAGCCTTTCTCAGAATCATCCGAATCCGTTCAATCTCTCGACAACGATCAGCTTCACCCTCGAAAGACAGTCCCCCGTCTCTCTGATAGTATATAACCTGCTGGGGCAGAAAATTAAGACGCTCGTTGAGGAAAACAGGCCGGCGGGCACGCATTACGCCCAGTGGGACGGCCACGATCACAGCGGCAGACCGGCCTCGACCGGTGTCTACTTCTACCAGATAAAGGCCGGCGATTTTATCCTGACGAAGAAGATGATACTCCTTAAGTAAGAGAAAATGCCTCAGGACAGCCTGACGCCTTATAAAAGTCCCTGAGACGCGCAAAAGTCCTCGGGGACTTTTTGCATTCCGACGAAAATACTTGACTGACAACGTAGAATTAAATATGGTTATACCGGAGGAACAATTACCGTCGTCGTAAATGTATCCGGAAAGAGGAAATGATCAGAACGAAATTTCAATATGCCGGCCGCAGTGTCATCATAAGTTTCCTGCTGGCCGTGCTGTGCCTGTCGATTACGCCAGGGTGCGGAAAGGATGAGAAGAAAATGGCAATCGGGTCACTTCAACGGCTTGTCCCCGAAGAAATAAGCGGCTGGAAATTGACGGATTCGGTCGAGACTTACGATAGGGCAACCATATATGACTACATTGATGGCGCCGGTGAAGTTTACCTTTCGTACGACTTTCAGGAAGTGTCGATTCTGCGTTTTGCCAAGCCCGGTGAACCTGATATAACCGTCGAACTGTTCGATATGGGTTCGCCCGAGGACGCCTACGGAGTCTTCAGTCACGCTCGTGAAAAGGAACAAACCGGCGTCGGTGAAGGCTACGAATATCGAGGGGGTCTCCTGTGCTTCTGGAGGGCAAGATACTATCTCTGCATCCTGGCGCAAAAGGAATCCGCCGCCACGAAGGAAGCTGTCTTTGCGCTGGCTTCTGGAATCACGGAACGCCTTCCCGATCCGGCCGGGCGACCGGAACTGGTCGATATGCTGCCGGGAGATAATCTTATCCGGGAAAGCGTCAGGTACTTTCACACGCATGCATCTTTGAATTATCATTACTTTCTTTCAGGAGAAAATATTCTCAACCTGAATCCTGATACCAGGGCCGTCCTCGCGCAGTACAATCCCGGGCCGCTTTACATTCTGGGCATCCGATACCAAGATCCGGCCGATGCGCAAGAGGCTTATTCAGGTTTCATCGAAGGTTACATTCCGGAAGCGGCAAAAACCGGTTCGGCCAGGACCGATGACGGCAACTGGGTGGTGTCCAGGGTAAAACAGGAATATATAATTATCGGTCTCGAAGCACCGTTGGAAGCAGCGGCGGACCGTCTCATAAATGCCTTTTTAGATAACATATTCGGGACAAGTCAAGCGGGAGAAACGCGGTGAAGCATAGTACAAAAGGATTAACCCGTCGTGATTTCATAAAGGCCGCCGGGTGTACCGCCATGGGTGTTGCCATGGGTCTGCCCGCGGCCGCGAGCGAAGACTCCGGGGAAATTGCCGTATCGAAAGTGGTTCTTATCAGAAACAAGGATGCGGTTGGGGCCGGAGGTGAAATTAACGGCGAAATCATTAGGGAAATGCTGGATCAAGCGGTCATGGCGCTGTTTGGCAAAGATGATCCGGT
>CP070796.1:1296216-1309247 GCA_020343475.1 Candidatus Zixiibacteriota bacterium | reverse complement strand
CCTTGATTCCATGATGTATCTGATTCGCCTGGTGCATGCCCTGATCTCGCTTCTGCCGGTCTGGTTCGGGTATACGTATATTTATGCTGCGACGAAGAATAAGAACTACGCCCTTATCGGGGGCCTGATTCTGGCAGCGCATTTTCTGATGCCGTATCTATCAGTTCGAAACCTTATTGAGAAGGTTTCCGAGGCATTTCTCGTACCGGCCGTGTATGTCGCCTATCGCGGAACCAGAGAGGATAATGTTAAGTACCTGCTTCTCTCCGGAATCCTGTGCGGTCTGAGCTGGATGGTTCGTTTTAATGTGGCCGCCGCGGTGGTGCTGATGCCGGCGGCAATCTGGTATCTTACCCGAAGCGTGCGCCCGGTGCTTTACTTCTGTTTCGGAGCGCTCTTGATGCTGGTTTTCAGCGGGAGCCTGGACGTTGTGTATCTCGGCTGGTTTGGCGGTTCGTCGTTCAACATTTTGCACAGTTTCATTTTCCCGCTCGGTGACCCCCCGCTACCGCAACCTGTCTGGACCTTTGCGATACTAATCCTGGGAGTGCTATTCCCGCCCTTTTCTCTTTTCTTTCTACTCACCTTTTTCAAGCGGCACGTTATCAGGGAGCATTTCATACTTTTCACGACGACAGCCTCGTTTTTTGTCGTGCACAGCCTGATAACACACAAGGAAGAGCGTTTTATCATACCGGTCTTTTCGCTTTTTATCATTATGGGCACGATCGGGCTCTGGACATGGTTTTCGTCCGACCGGAAGAACGGACTGATGCTGAAAGTCTTTAAGGGCTCCGTGGCCCTGGCTGCAGTGCTTAACCTGGTGCTTCTGCCGGTCTTTATGTTTAATTACGCCCACAAGGGTATGGTGGAGCCGTTTGCGTATCTTTCACGGCAAGGTGACGTGCGCGCCGTGATGATTGACCGCACAGAACGGTACCGCCTTTTACCGATTGCCTATGCCGGGTTGAAGAGACCTCCTCTTGATACCGTCAACGCCTGGAGTGATCTGGCCAATCGGCGCGCCGGTGCGCCCGGGCTTGATGAGATAAATTACGCGGTGGTCTATTCCGATGACAGGGTGGAAGAGCACCGGGATTCGTTAACGGCATATCTTGGTCAACTCGAACCGGTATTTCACTCGACTCCCTCGACACTGGATCGCCTGCTTCACTTCTTGAATCCCCGGCATAATCATACCAATGAGGCCTGGGTGTTCCGGCGCATGAACCCGGAATAATTGCTCAAAGGCGGTTGCATTTTCCCAGGGAAGCAGTATATTGGGCTGACGACCTGCAGAATGCACTGAAATTACATGAAGCACTATCTTGATTTCTCATCCTCGCAATTGAGGGTGGTGGTCTTTCTGGTATGCCTCCTGGTGGTTGTTTCGGCCCTGCGAATTTTGCGAGGTTTCAGCCAGGCCGACCGGCACAGCCTGCGGCTGGTGGTCCAGGTCAGCGACGGTGACACCAGATACGCCCCGATTTTCAAGGTGGATCTGAATCTCTCGCCGGCCGATTCGCTGGAGCTGGTGCCCGGGATCGGACCGGTGCTGGCGTCTCGAATTGTGTCGTACCGCGACAGTGCCGGCCGCTTCGAAAATATCCGGGATGTTATCGAAGTCGACGGTATCGGGTATAAAACATATGAAAAGATCAAGCCGTACCTTGAGGTCCGCCAGTGGTAGAACTCATGCGCAAGCGGTATGGCGGAGATGCAGTCGACGGAGCGATCCGGCTGGTGTCTGGGGATATCTCGGTCGGACTGGTAACCATTGATGCGGTTGCGGAACATCCGCTTGACACGGCCAGCCGCAGCCTGATTAACGCCGAAAGCGATCTTTATTTTTCGGTGCCGGAATCCGACGTCATTATCAAGCGCGTGGTTCTGCCTGATGAGAAATATCTCGATCCCCGCAAGCTGGCGGTTTTTGAATTTTCTGCCATGCTGCTCGATGACCCCGACCGCTATTATATCGAAGTGCACGACCTGATCGGGGGAAAAGAGAAACTGGTCGTGGGTTATCATCAGAACTGTATTGATCAGCAGGTCTCGTTTTTCAGCGAACGCTTGATCAAGCCGGCCGGTTTCAAGCTTCGCTCACTGGCGCTTGCTGACGGGTATCGGTACTTCTGTAATCCGGAAGGCGGAGAACTGATCTGCCTAGTGGACATCACCGCCAACCGAGCATCGTACTGTTTTCTCCGGGACAACCGGCCGGCCCTTCTCGGATCGCTTCGTGGCCGGAAGGTGGAATCGGGGGGAGAATCGAATTATCACGGCAAATTTATCATTGATCTGGCGGCAACGCTTCAGTTTCAGGCATCAGCGCTCTTTAAATCGGGACATTCCGTGCCGCTTTCCAGAATCCTGGTTTCCGGAAACCCGGTGTCCGAGGAGCTCTTGACGCAGATTGAACAGCGCTTGAATGTCAGTACCGGATTTCCTTCGCCCAAAACCGCATTGTTCCGATCCGCAGTCGTTCCGGAGGCCGGCAGGTACCTGGTCAGTTTAGGATTAACGGTCGATCATTGATGCGTGTAACCGGAGGAAGATATCGAGGCCGCCTGCTAAAGACATCCCCCGGCCTGCAGGCTCGCCCGACTGCGGACAAAACGCGCCAGGCCATTTTCAATATCCTGATGAAAGATGTCGAAAACAAGATGGTTCTTGATCTCTTCGCCGGTTCCGGCTCGCTGGGAATTGAAGCCCTTTCGCGCGGGGCAGAATCGGCACTCTTTGTTGAATCGGGGCGACCGCAGGTACATGTCATCAGGGAGAATCTGACCATGCTGGGACTTGACGCAGAGGTTATCGAGCGGGATTGCCGATCGGCCTGCCGGTATCTGGCAAAGGTCGGGCGGAAGTTCGATCTGATCTTCGCCGATCCGCCATACCGCGAGTATGCGCCACTGCAGATAGTTGACCTGGTGACGCATTATGACTTGCTTGCCCCCGGCGGTTTTCTTATTATTGAGCACAAATCCAGACAGGAAACAGC
Source organism: Candidatus Zixiibacteriota bacterium (assembly GCA_020343475.1). GTDB lineage: Bacteria > Zixibacteria > MSB-5A5 > GN15 > PGXB01 > JAFGAL01. The sequence goes on along the minus strand of CP070796.1, from coordinate 1,306,243 downwards.
AACAGAGAAAATGGCAGTGCTGAAACAGAGACGATTCGGCCAAACCGAGGTGACATTTTATGGTAGCAAAGAGAATTAATGGCAATAAGCAGAAGATTGCAATTTATCCCGGGACCTTCGATCCAATTACCAGGGGACATATCTCGCTGGTGCAGCGTGCCGTTCACCTTTTTGACCAGCTTATTGTTGCGGTTTCCAAAAACGCCGGGAAAGCCCCGCTTTTCAGCTGGAATCAGCGGTACCTGATGGTTCGCAAAAGCCTGGAGGGGATACCCAAAGTCGAGGTAATAAAGTTTGACGGCCTGCTGGCGGAGCTGGCAAGATCGCTGAAGGCCAGGGTTATCATCAGAGGACTCAGGGCCGTTTCGGATTTTGAATTTGAATTCCAGATGGCGCTGATGAACCGCAAGATGGCGCGCGAGGTCGAAACCGTCTTTTTGATGCCGTCGCTGTCATGGGTATATCTTTCCTCGACTGTCGTTAAGGATATCGCCGTCAACGGCGGTGATATCAGCACTCTGGTTCCGCCTTCAGTTGTCACGATGATGGCGAGAAAGGCCAGGCAGTCAAAGAAAAACAGATAGGTATTATGGCAGACAAATCGGAACAAAATCGGCAACCGGGCGAACCGCAGCTTACCCTTGAAGAAATAATCAGAACCAGGCGGGAGAAGATTGCCGACCTGCGTTCGGATGGAATTAATCCGTATCCCTACCGTTATTCTCAGAGCCACGATATCAAGCAGGTTCGGGATGATTTTGACAGGTTGGCGAATGACCAAGCCACAGTGCGTCTGGCCGGTCGTATGATGTTGCAGCGCCGGATGGGCAGGGCGACATTCGCCGATATTCATGATGCCACCGGCAGGATACAGATTTACGTGAAAATAAACAATGTCGGCAAGGAGCAGTTTACGCTTTTTAATAGGCTTGATTTGGGCGATATCCTCGGAGTCGAAGGAATCCTTTTTGTTACCCGAACCGGCGAGAAGACATTACAGGTGCAGAAATTCGAGCTTCTTGCCAAGTCCCTGTATCCGTTGCCGGACAAACATTCCGGACTGACCGATAAGGAGATGCGGTACCGCCGCCGCTATGTCGACCTCATCGTCAATCCGGAAGTACGCGAGACCTTTGTCCGGCGCAGCCGAATTATTCGCTCCATCCGTGAGTTTCTCGACGATCGCGGTTTTCTGGAGGTGGAAACCCCGATACTGCAGCCGCTGTACGGTGGTGCCATGGCCAGGCCATTTAAAACACACCACAACACGCTTGATGTTGATCTGTACCTGCGTATTGCCGACGAGCTGTATCTCAAGCGGCTTATTGTCGGTGGATTTGAGAAAGTGTGGGAGTACTGCAAGGATTTTCGTAACGAAGGAATGGACCGTCTGCATAATCCGGAGTTTTCCCAGGTCGAACTGTACTGGGCATATGCGGACTACAACGATATTATGGTTCTTTTTCAGGATATGCTGAAAAAAGCTGTTTTTGACCTATACGGTACCTACAAGATTACATATGGAGAGCATGAGGTCGATTTTGAACCCGAATTCAGGCGGCTCTCAATGATTGACACGGTTCGGGAGGCGACCGGGATTGATTTGATGCCGCTGGATTTCAAGGCGGCGAAGGCAAAGGCGAAGGAAGCAGGACTTGAGGAGGACGGTCTGATTAACTGGGGTAAGGTGGTGGAGGCGATGTTTGACAGATTTATTGAACCCAACCTGATCCAGCCGACCTTTATAAAGGACTACCCGCTGGAAATCTCACCTCTTGCCAAAATACACCGCGATAATGTCAGGCTGACGGAGCGGTTTGAACTGTATATCGCCGGACTTGAAATGGGCAATGCCTTTTCAGAGCTGAACGACCCTGATGACCAGCGGGCACGCTTTGAAGCGCAGGCTGAGGCCGGGCGTGCCGGCGACAAAGAAGCGCATCAGTTCGATGAAGATTACATCCGGGCGCTATCGTACGGTATGCCGCCGGCCGGCGGCCTGGGCTTCGGTGTCGACCGGCTGATCATGCTGTTAACCAACAGCCACTCAATCCGCGACGTGATCTTCTTCCCGCAGATGCGTCCGGAAGAAGGCGGCTGAGTCCGTACCCGCTCGTGGAAGTATGTATTACGAACGTTTCATAGCCGGCCGGTATTTGCGTTCCGGCCGCTTTTTTACGTCGGTTTCCGCCTGGATTACCATGCTCGGCGTAACTCTTGGGGTTGCCGTTGTCTGCTTTGTGATGTCGATGCATAACGGCTTTGAACGGGAACTGCGCGAGCGCCTTCTTGGCACAACTTCCCATATCACCATATTCCCCCGCGACAGTATGACTATCCCTGATTACCGCGATTTAATTGCGAGGGTTCAAATTGCTGATCATGTGATTGCCGCTTCGCCCTTTATTTATTACAAGGCGGCGATATCATCGGCCTCGGCCGGCGATGGAATAGTGGTGCGCGGAATCAATCTTGAGGATGAACATCGTACTGCTAATATCGCCGACGATATTCTCCTGGGAGACTACAGTTTTGACCTGGAGAGCCATGACACTGCCGAGTCCGCCGCGGGAATGCTGATGGGATTGACTCTGGCCGACCGGCTCGGGGTGGGGCTGGGTGATCCGGTCGTGCTGTACTCGCTGAGTGGAGAAGATCTTCGCCGAAGCTCGCGGCCGCGAGTGGCGAAATTCTATATCACCGGAATCTTTGAGACTGGAATGTATGAATTCGACGCCGAAATGGCTTATATTCCCCTGCCTGCCGCCCAGAAGCTTTTTAAGATGGCCGATGAGGTTACAGCGGTTCACCTGAAACTGACGGATATTTATCTGGCCGATGAGGTGGCTCCTGCTTTGCGGAGAGTGATCGGGCACAGCTATGATGTTGTTCCGTGGAACGTTTTGCACCGTAACCTATTTAGCTGGATTGCGCTGGAAAAGAAGATACTATTTATTGGCTTTATTCTTATTGTCCTGGTTGCGGCCTTTTCCATTATATCTACGCTGGTAATGCTCGCCATGGAGAAGCGCTCCGATATCGGGATTCTCAAAGCGATTGGTTCGACGCCGGCCTCAATACGCCGGATTTTTGTATATAACGGACTTACTATTGGAACGATTGGAATTATCTGCGGCTGGGGACTGGCCCTGGCAGCGGCATGGTTACAAAATGAATATGGCGTGATATCGCTGCCGCCGGAGTTGTATTTTATCAATTACCTGCCGATAGACGTCCACTGGCTGGACTTCCTGTTGGCGGGATTGGTCACCATTGCGATCTGTTTTGCGACCGCCCTGTATCCGGCACACCGTGCAGCCGGGCAGTCGGTTATCGAGATAATCCGGCAATGATTTCGCGGAAATTGCGCTGCTTCCTAAACTATTTGACGATTATGGCGAAAATACTTATATATTATGGTGTACAGGGAAGTTAAAGGAGTTTTTGGAATTGGATTCTGACAATGACAATAACTCTCTGATTGCCCGAGAGATATGCCGCAGCTTTGACACGGCGGAAGGGACGCTTGAGGTTCTCAAGGGGGTAAATCTGACAATCGGCAGGGGGGATATGGTTGCCGTGGTTGGCGAATCGGGCGTGGGAAAATCAACCTTGCTGCATATACTTGGCGGTCTCGATCGACCGACCCGGGGAGATATTGAATTCAATGGGCGTCAGTTCCACCGGATGAACGAGAAGGAACTGGCGACATTCCGGACTAATCACATCGGTTTTGTATTTCAGCATCATTATCTGATGGACGATTTCTCCGCCGTGGAGAACATTATGATTCCGGCGCTGGTTGCGGGCCGGGGCAAGCGCGAGGCGGCGCGGATTGCGGAACAACTGCTCGGCGATGTCGGTTTAGCAGATAGAACAAAACATATGCCGCGGGAATTGTCCGGCGGGGAACAGCAACGTGTCGCGGTGGCTCGCGCCCTGATAAATGAACCGGATTTTGTTATCGCGGATGAACCATCGGGCAATCTTGATGTTAAGACGGGCAAAAAACTGCATCGGTTGCTGAAGGATTTGAACGCCACAAGGGGGGCGACCCTGCTGATAGCGACTCACAATATTGATTTGGCGCGAAGCTGCGGGAAGATTGTAAAATTAGTGAACGGCCTCGCCTCCGAGGAAACAAACGGGAAGGCGGTGAGTTAAATGGTCTGTCAAAAATGCAAGAAGAAACAGGCGTCAATTCACTTCACAAAGATAGTAGATAACGAAAAGGTCACTCTGTCTATTTGCGGGGATTGCGCAGCTGAGATGGGTTTTCATTCACCACTTGATAATGTTCCCTTTCCGCTGGCGGAAATTCTATCGGGGATGGTACAACAGGAATTGTCACATGAGAAAAAGGAAGATATGCCCGATCTGGAGTGCGAAAATTGTGGACTGACGTTTGAAAATTTCTCCCGGCAGGGACGATTCGGTTGCGGCTCCTGTTATAAAGCATTTCGCCCGAGGCTGGATATGATCATGCGAAAGTTGCACGGTTCGTCATTGCATAAGGGCAAGCCGCCGGTTGCCGATCAGGACCAGGCGCACTCCATACAGGAGGAAGGACGACTGGAAAGCGAGTTGAAAAAGGCGATCGATGCTGAAGATTTCGAACGCGCCGCCGATTTACGTGATAAGCTGAAGGCAATGCGCGAGAGTAATCTGGCCTCGAAGGGTGACTATTGATGCTTATGTTTGAGGATATGGCCAAGACTTTGAGCGGTTGGCTGACCGGCGACGGTGAAGAAAGCATGGTGGTGTTGTCCACCAGAGTGCGGCTGGCCCGGAATCTGTCCGGGTTCATCTATCCGACCGCGGCCGGGGATGAAGCCCAGGAAAGGATTGTCGGCTTCTTTGAGTCGGCCCGGGGCCGCTCTGACACTCTGTCTGGCGGCCGCCTGCTCAGAGCCACGGAGTTATCCCGCCTGGATCGTGATTTTTTGGTCGAGCGTCATCTGATGTCACCGACGTTCATGCAGGATGAAGCCAAGCGTGCCCTGTATATCAGCAAGGATGAGATGGTTTCGGTCATGATCAATGAGGAAGATCATATCCGTATTCAGGCGCTGGCGCCGGGATTGAATCCGCATGCGGCGCAGAAACTGGCCAACCGGTATGACAATGAAATCGGGCGTTTTCTGGAATATGACTACGACCCCGATTTCGGATTTCTGACAGCCTGTCCGACCAATGTTGGAACCGGGATGCGGGCTTCGGTGTTGATTCACTTGCCGGGCCTGGTTATAACAAAGGATATTGACCGGGTTATCAACCGAATTTCCAAACAGGGGGTGGTTGTGCGCGGCTTTTACGGTGAAGGAACCGACGTGATTGGAAATCTGTTCCAGGTATCAAATCAAACGACCCTGGGGGTTTCTGAAAGGGAGATACTCGAACTGATCGAACGGATTACGCGTTCAATTATAAAGGATGAAGCGGCGGCCAGAGACCGATTGCGGAATGAGGCGTCCAGCCAGATCGAGGATAAAATCTGGCGGGCTTTCGGGATACTAAAACATGCCCGGATGTTGACCTCGGATGAAGCGATGAATCTTCTGTCTGCGACTCGCCTCGGGGTGGCCATGGAAATCATTGATTTTCTGGATATTTCCACCATAAACGAGATGTTACTTCTGTCCCAGCCCGCGCATCTTCAGAAATTCCACGAGAAGGAATTGAGCGTGGACGAAAGAGATTTTGTCAGGGCCGAAATGATTCGAAAGAAATTGGCTTAGCAGACAACAAAATAGAAAAAGAAGTGTTTTATAAATAGGATGGTGAATTGACATGAATGAGATGTTTACGGAATTAGCCCGAAAAGCAATAGAATATGCCCGCGACGAAGCGGCACGGCTTCGCCATGACTATATCGGGACCGAGCATCTCCTCTTGGGCCTGATCCGCCTGGGAGAAGGTCGTGCGATCGAGATTGTAACCAATCTCGGGATAGAGCCACCCGATTTGAAAAAGTCGGTAGAGGAAGTTGTGCAGCCTTCGGGCGGCACTATGACAATGGGGCAACTGCCGCTGACGGCGCGAGCGAAGAAGACGCTGGAAGTATCCGGCCAGGAAGCGCGGGCCCTGAAATCGAAAGATATAGATACCGAGCACATCCTGCTGGCCCTGCTCAAGGATGAAGAAGGGGTGGCGGCTCAGGTTCTCTCGATGTATGAAATTGACTATAAGGATATTTACGAAGAGTTAAAGAACATTCAGGGGGGTAAGCCGTCCACATTCAAGAAGAAACGCAAAAAGTCGAAGACTCCTGCGCTGGATCATTACGGGCGTGATCTGACCGAGCTGGCTCGCAGGGGCCGGTTAGACCCCATTATCGGGCGCGAGGATGAGATTGAGCGTGTCAGTCAGATTCTCTCCCGCCGCAAGAAGAACAATCCGGTACTGATTGGTGAGCCGGGGGTCGGCAAGACCGCCATTGCTGAAGGTCTGGCCCAGCGCATCGTTGAAGGCAAGGTCCCGCAGACACTCGAAAACAAACGGCTGGTAACCCTCGACATGGCGTCGCTGGTGGCCGGAACCAAGTATCGCGGGCAGTTCGAGGAACGACTGAAAGCGGTCATGACTGAAATTATCAATTCGAAAGATGTGATTATATTTATCGATGAGCTGCACACGATTGTCGGTGCCGGAGGGGCCGAGGGTTCGCTTGATGCCAGCAATATTTTCAAACCCGCGCTTTCGCGCGGTGAATTGCAATGCATTGGGGCCACCACGCTCAATGAGTACCGCAAGTATATCGAGAAGGACGGGGCGCTTGACCGCCGGTTCCAGACGGTTATGGTCGAACAACCGTCGTTTGAAAATACTATTCATATTCTGCAGGGACTGCGCCAGAAATATGAGGAACATCACAAGCTGGTTATATCCGACGATGCGATCGATGCGGCGGTTAAGCTGTCGGATCGCTATATCAGCGGCAAATTCCAGCCCGACAAATCACTCGATGTCGTTGACGAAGCGGGCAGCCGGGCTCATCTGGCGACTTTTGTAAAACCGGAAGAATTCAGTGAAATTGAGAATGAAATTGCCAAGCTTCAGGAGGAAAAGGAGAAGGCGGTCAAGAATCAGGCTTTTGAGACAGCGGCTCAGCTTCGCGACGAACTGAAGTTCAAGAAAGAAAAGTTCGAGGAAATGAAAAAGGAGTGGGAAGAGCAGCGCGAAAAACAGAAAATTGTGCTGCATGCCGAGGATATCGCGCAGGTAGTTTCGAAGATCACCGGTATCCCGCTTTTCCGGCTGGAAGAAAAGGAGTCAAAACGCCTGCTTCGAATGGAAGAGGAGCTGAAGAAGCGCATTATCGGTCAGGATGAGGCGATCACCACTATTACGAGGGCGATTCGAAGGGCACGGGCCGGATTGGGTGATCCTCGCCGTCCAATCGGATCCTTCATGTTTCTCGGCCCCACCGGGGTCGGAAAAACCGAGCTGGCGCGGGTCCTGGCGGATTTCCTGTTTGAGGATATCGAATCGCTGATTAGGATTGATATGTCCGAATACATGGAGAAATTCGCTGTCTCCCGTCTGGTCGGCGCTCCTCCGGGATATGTCGGCTATGAAGAAGGCGGCCAGCTGACTGAAAAAGTCCGGCGGCGACCCTATTCGGTGGTTCTGCTCGATGAAATCGAGAAGGCTCATCCCGACGTATTCAATATTCTTCTGCAGCTTATGGATGATGGCTCACTGACCGATTCCTTCGGGCGCCGCGTTGATTTCCGCAATACCGTCATCATTATGACCTCAAACGTCGGGACCCGGCGTATCAGGGACGGCAAGACGGTAGGATTTGACTCCGAAAACGTCAACGAGTCCTACGATGCGATGAAAAAGAAAGTGACCGAGGAACTAAAGAAGCTGTTTAATCCGGAGCTGCTCAACCGGATTGATGAAACGGTTATTTTCCACCCGCTGGATATCGAGCATATCAAGAAAATCGTTGATATTCTGGTTGCCGAAGTGGCCACTCGTCTTGCGGAAAAGGGCATCAGTTTTACTCTTACTGAGGAGGCCCAGGATTTTCTGGCCCGCTCGGGATATGATCCGATGCTGGGGGCGCGGCCGTTGAAGCGGTCGATCCAGAAGTATCTGGAAGATCCGCTGGCTGAAGAGTTGCTCAGGGGGCAATATGCCGGCGACTGCAACATTACCATCGGCGCGAACGAGGAGCAACTGACCTTCACTTTTAACGATCAGCCGGCTCCAGATGAAAAGCAGGAAAAGCTGCCAAATAAGGCTTGATTTTTCCTGAAATGATGTTATACTATTGCGGCCCGGATAACCGGGCCGCAGTTTTGATGTGGAAAATAATCGTACCGGAGTAAACCATGGCTCATAAAAAAGGTGTAGGATCATCCCGCAACGGACGCGACAGTCACGGGCAGCGCCTGGGGGTGAAGGCGTATGCCGGTGAGGCAGTGTCGGCGGGATCGATTATAGTCCGCCAGCGCGGAACCAGATTTCTACCGGGCGCCAATGTCGGCATCGGCAAAGATGACACACTTTTTGCCAGGATTACCGGCGTGGTCAGATTTGATCGCCGGGGGCGTGACAAAAAGGTCGTCTCCATCCTTGAATAGGCGATCCGCGCTATTCAAATCTGAAAGGCCGCACTTTTGGCAGATTAGCTGCAGGGGTGGCCTTTTTGCGTCAGGACCATTATTCCAGAAAGAGCATTGTAACTCCCGCCACGGCCACAATTGCACCTATCACCGCTCGCAGACTGGCCTTTTCCTTGTAGAAGATCACCACCAGCGGAATGATCAAAACCGGAACAGTCGCCATGATTGCCATCGCAACCCCGGTCTGGGTATATTTGACCGCGGTTAGCGACATCCAGACTCCCAAAAATGGCCCGCAGATTGCGCCGCCGAGGGCAAGCAACAGCGCTTTGCGGTCGCTGAATTTGATCCCGATCTCCCGCAGGTCGCCGCGCAACATACCGAATAACCAGATGCTAACCGCCGCCGCAACCATACGGATAAAAGTGGCGGGAAGGGGATTAAGGCTTTCCCCCATACCGGCTTTGGCCAGAACCAGGCCTATGGCCTGGCAGGTGGCGGCACCGGTGGCAAGCAGGACACCAATGCGCTTGGCCTTACCGTTGATGGCGTCTATCCGGCTATTCGGGTGCCGGCGTTCGACCGTCACCCATATCACTCCAGAAACCGTTGTCATGATTCCCAGGATAGCCAGGATGCCAAGTCGTTCATCAAGCAGGATCCAGGCGAACAACGCCGCGATAATGGGTGATATGGCGAAGATCAGGAGGGTCAGCCTGGTCCCGATCACCACGAAAGAGCGAAAAAGGCAGGAATCGGCGAGCGTGAGACCGACAATACCGCTGGCAATCAGGTAATAAAAGGACTCAACGGGAATCCCATCCGGCAGAAGACGGCCAGTAGAAAGCATGAGAGTCGTACTTATGAAAGCAACGGCTAGCACCAGGCGAATCTTATTCAACCAGTATGAACCAATTCTCCGGCTGGCCGAGGTAAAAAAGATCGATGTAAAAGACCAGAGGACAGCCGTGCACAAAGCTGCTAATTCTCCGAGAAACGGCATGTCTGAATATAACCAACCCACTCTGGCCAATCAAGGGGGATCTGGTATATCTTCCTCTCTTTTGCCGCCGGCAAATCGGGTCGGTTGCAGTGGACTGCGTGCCGGCAGGTTGACATCGCGGTGATGATTGACTATTATCCGTTGATCATGAATTCCCGGAGAAAGACTATAAAGCGCCTGTTGCCTGTTATAGTTGTGCTGTTCGCTTCTGTCGCAAGCCTGGCTGATCCCGGTGATTCCATTGATATGGCTGAGCACAGGGGACGGCAGGAGGCGATCGACACCGCGGCATCGGCTGTTGCGGGCGAGTCAGCTTCCGGATTCAATACCGTCTATCCCATGTCGGCGGAACGAAGGGATCAGCTGATAACCTACACCCGCTTTAAAAATATATGGCGCTTTTTCAGTTTCTTCCTTGACGCAATAATCCTGCTGGCGCTGCTATACC
>CP070796.1:1293516-1296116 GCA_020343475.1 Candidatus Zixiibacteriota bacterium | reverse complement strand
CTCCGCCACAATATCTCCGGCGCCAATGCTGTCGCCTTCCTCAACCCTGAGAATCCGCAACCGGCCCGTCGCCTTTGAAGAAACAGCCGCCTTTACCTGCGCCACCACATAACCGGTCGCAACCAATTCCGCGACAGCGTCTGTACCTGTCACTAATTTTGCGATCGCCGTCCGAGCCTTCACCGATGGTGCCGCCTCGCGAACGACAATCTGATATACAATATAGAGAATTATCGGAAGCGCCAACCATAAGAGATGAAGCCACCTCTTCCAGCGTCGGGGAACGCCTGATTTCCGTTCGCGATCGATTTTCAGGGCGGACAAATCGGCGTTTTTGGCATCAGAATCAGTCATATATACAGCGCATATTAAGCATGAGTATTCATGTCAAAAACAAAATTTAGATTCCCGGTTTCAATAAGGCAAGTCAAATCTGAAATTGGTCATTACCACATAATAAAAATCAGGACATTTAAGGACCCATCAGGTTCATTATTGGTTTTATTGTTTCAGGTGCAGGCGGGCGGTAGCCAGGCGAACTGCGGGGATGTTTAGTATTACAATATTGCCCCCAAGTTTTCAATTAAGACCCTGTTTTCGCTCAGGTGTAAAAAACTTCGTAATTTAATAGTCCATCCCGCATTCTGCCAATAAAAAATTCAATATAGCCGTTTCCCCACGGACAACCGGATTCGATGAACAATGTCTGATCATCAAGCCTTGTTAGCCAGTATCAGACAGCCCTGGCGGTAAACTCCGAGCTGTTATCGGAACGAACATATGCCGGAATCCCCCTTCGGACAAAAAGATTACCCGGACAATGTAAGGCATCATTCAAAATTAACCTGCGGTTGATTTCAAAAGCCAGGCACTCCCGAGCATATTCATCAAACACCTCAGAATACGAGCCGGACGACCACACCGTGCCCCGGGTTACCGGTCTCCGTCAGAATTCATGGCCGAATCCAAACGACCGGAGGTCAAGGTTGCATAATCGAAGAAGAATAACATTCTTGCGAAAACTGACAAATCAGAGCTTCACGGATCAATATATGGGAGCAGGTTAAGATTAATATCCAACTTAAGACAAACAAGTCGACCCCGACCTCACTCTCCCCGGACTTTTGCGAGCTTTGCTTTTTTGCCCCGCTACGCCATGATGCAAATAACGGAATTCGTTGGAAAAGAATTGATTATGCATAATCAATAGAATATAAAAATCACTGCAAATCCGTTTCGGAATTGGGAACCGCTACAAAAAACGGTCGATTTTCATTAATTTCTACTGTATATAATGAACATATTACAAGAATTATCAGACTCACAATCCGATAGTGGGCGGTTCAAATCCGCTGTTAAGATGGTAATTTTGTTGATAATCAATTTATTCAATCATAAGGGAAAAAATAAATGAAAAATGGTACTAATATTCTGCAGGCTATCGGGAACACATCGTTAGTACAACTACATAATGTCGTTCCGCCCGGTTGTGCGAAAGTTTTTGTGAAGCTTGAATGGGAAAACCCGACTGGTAGTATGAAAGATCGAATGGCACAGGCCATGATTTTAAGAGCCGAGGAAGATGGCCGATTGAAACCCGGGGATACCATAGTTGAATACACCGGCGGCAGCACGGGCATAGCCCTGGCATTGATCTGCGCTGCGAAGGGTTATCATCTTCATATCGTAACATCCGATGCATTTAGTCAGGACAAGTTGAAACATATGTCGGCTTTCGGCGCGGAACTCACGCTGATACCCAGTGAGGGGGGCCTGACAACAAAAAAATTGATCCTGGATATGATTGACGCCGCCGAAGAAATAAGTCAAAGACCGCGCACCTACTGGACCGACCAACTAAATAATTCCGACAGTATTTCAGGGTATTATCCATTGGCCGAGGAAATCTGGAACCAGACAAATGGAAAACTAGATGCATTTGTTCAATGTGTCGGCACCGCGGCTTCATCCCGAGGCGTGGCAACTGTGTTAAAACGATACAATCCCAAACTTAAGATAATAGTGGTAGAACCGGGAGAATCCGCAGTATTAATGGGCGGTCAAGCAGGACCTCACAAAATTGAAGGAGTTGGAATTGGTTATATTCCGCCGCTCTGGGAATCAAGTCTGGTGGATGAAATTATCGCGGTTAATACAGATGATGCGAAAGATATGACCAGGCGCCTGGCACGGGAAGAGGGTCTTTTTGCCGGAACATCTTCAGGAGCAAATGTCGCTGCAGCAATCAGAGTAGCAGAACAGTTAGGACCGGATGCCAAAATAGCTACATTGATGGTAGATTCTGGTCTAAAATACCTTAGTACAGATGTATACAGAAAATAGAGAATTCGTTTAATCTCAGATTGACTTCTGTTTAATGAATTGCGGAAGGAGTTTTTTAATTTTAGTATCCTTCCGACACTTTTCCAACAATATTAGCCGGCATAAGAAGACATATAAAAAACGCCGGGCGGTATTTTCTTAGCGTGCTGCAATACAGGCAATTAATAAAGCTCCCCGAACCGTGCAGAACTCGGGACTTTTCGGCTGGACTTTGAGCTGCGGTAGAAAAAGGCTGGCTGTCATGTATAAATTCATAG
>CP070796.1:1287058-1293416 GCA_020343475.1 Candidatus Zixiibacteriota bacterium | reverse complement strand
CGGGAAATTGCCGCTACCATTGCTGAAAAACACCGGGGCCGAATTCCAATCAGCCGCAGCAAGGACATTACCATTTATGCCATCCAGACCGTCCGTGAGACCAGCGGGCGCAATAGACCATACATGATAGCTTATTTTGTACCGTGCCAATCCGGTCAACTCGCTGGTACCATCATTGGTCAGGATGACCATACTCCCGGGCCAGCGCTTATTGCCGCCACATTCAGATCACTGTCATTGTCAAAATCAGCGATATACACATCCGGCTCAACAAGCAATGGCCAAGCCGCTCAGCCATTAAAAAGCTGGCTTGAGGCCCCCGCTGCGGCTGCCAGAAAAGTGAGGAGACAAAATGCCGATAGCAGTTTTCTCATTTCTTCTCCTGCGTATGAGGTTATTTGGGGCCGTTATGATGAATTGACGGAGATAATATCTGTTGCACTTTGCAAAGAGTGTCAGTATCAGCGTGATCCGTTATTCGGCGGGTATTTCTATGTATGCACCAAACAGTACGTTCATTAAGAACTGTGCTTTACAGCATGCCCACCTGCAAGCGCCTCAACCTGTCTGTGCCACATCAATTTACCCGGGAATTTTGCGGCAGGAATGGCATACTGCCAGACTGGCCTGTTATCACATAATATGCCGGAACCCGGATCACTTATGGGCAGAGCGGTGCCGGACCCGGCGGATCGTCATAAATGTAACTAATCAGATATAAAATATCAAGAATATTTAAATCCCCGTCGGCATTAGCGTCCCCCGCTTCAAGTGGTTCAGGCGCCGGACCGGGCGGATCGCCATACAGATACCAGATCAACTGAATGATATCAAGCAGATCAACCTGACTGTCTGGATAAGCATTCCCGCACAGATAGGACTCAATTACTGCCCAGCATTTGGGGGAGAAATAAACGACATTAAGAGGATCAATGATAATACCATCCCAAATAATATTGGGATCAATCCATTCAATGCAAAGCGTCCCGGGCTGGTCTATTTCAAAACCAAAGCGATAATGCAACATCTCACCTAGTCCGTTCGGCCAGCCACCAAACATTGAAGCACCAAAATGGCCCAGGGTATCCGGCAAGGTTCCGTCCCAGCTGAATCCCGTTACTTCATTTATCTTGTCCCAGATTTCATCACCGCCAAAACCGTTAAGCAATCCGACATTCCCGAGATATATCAATCCCGTGCCGGGATTGACCGGTGTAACACTGGTAACACCATTATTACCTCTGAATCGCAGCGATACAAAAATGCCTGCCAGCGGCGTCTCGCCGACATTTTCCATATATATATCAACCATAATGGGATATCCGACGGGCAGAGTTTCGAGTGCTATCTGGGGCGAAGCCTCAATGCGTACCGTAACCGGGGCAGAAATCCCGGCGGGGAGAACAGCGCTGGATAGCACCAGCAGTGCCACTGTCAAGAGAAATTTATTACGCCTCATTTTCATGGCCTCCGGATCGAAGTTATTGACTCCTGAGGACGAGGCAAGGATGCAATGTCACAGTACTAATCTACTGATTTTTGCGGCTCTGTCAAGTATTGACTGGCAGCGGCAATCTTGCCTTTACCCGCTTCTTCATCATACTCACGGACAAAGCGGGTCCGGCCCCGGCGGCGAACCATACCGATAATAAACCAGGCAAAGGATATCCAGAAGGTCCACATTGCCGTCGCCATTGGCGTCGCCGGCTTCCATCGGATTCGGCGCCGGACCCTGAGGGCTTCCGTAGAGGTAGTCTATCAGATAGAGGATATCCAGCAGATTAATATGCCGGTCTCCGTCGGCATCACCGCAGGTCATTTCACCACCGCTTACCGGCCCGATGTTATTCATCCGGCGGTTGTATCTCCAGGTTGTAACGGGAGCTGCGTGCGGACGGTAGTACACCCCTTCAAAATTGACAAAAACAATATCATTCAAAAGGGTGGTTACAATAAGATCAACATAGCCGTCCTTATTGATATCTCCTATCACCGGAGAATGCCAGCCGGAGTTCTCCGGCTGGGTGGCATCCGGGACAGTCACCACCGGCCAGCCGGGGAGTACCTCGCCAAGATAGTCCCATGCGATAACCCGTTCCACTTCATATGTATAAAACACATCAGAACCGAGGTTGGCTGCGATATCGGTGAGACCATCATCATTTAAGTCGGCAAGCAGGGGAGCATGAATTATGGCGGGATTCGGGGTGGTCGCCAGAATGGCAGAGCTGGAATCACCACTGTATGGTGTTCCGTCAACATGCCAGCCGAAAATTTGAGCAGAGGACAATTCCCACATGGTCATAAAATACTCGTGACCGCCGTCGGTGTCGATATCACCGAACACCGGCTGGGAAACAATGACAAAATTGTCAATCCCGGTATCATGCGGCCAGCCGGGTTTGAGCGACAATCCCTCATCGAAAGCAAATACCCAGAAGCGGCCGAGATAGCCATTGTAATATCCGGATACGATCAATTCCAACTGACCGTCTCCGTCAATGTCTATCCCCGAAAAACTCTCCTCATGGAAATCGCCATCATCGACGGGAGGCCACTCATAACTCGCCACAATCAATCCTGAATCATCACACAGATAGAGATGATAAGCATCTGTCACATATAACTCGTCATGGCCGTCCCCGTCCAGATCGGCAAACAGGCTTGGTGTAAACGACAGTCCCTGTCCGTCCAGGTCATAACGCAGGGTGCCGTCCGAATTATAGACATAGCGATGCGACACGGTGTAGTAATGGATTTCATCAATGCTATCATTATCGATATCCTTGAGAACCAGCGAGGGATAAAACATTCCCTCATTGCTGCTGCCTGGACTGGATAGCAGCGCCATCGGCATGATTACCTCAAAATCTGGAGCGCCGGAGCGAAATCCGAACAGTGTTGCATCCGACCCCCATGAGCCAACCGCAACCAGATCATCAATATCGTCATCATCGAGTTTCCCGACGGCCACCGGCATTTCAAAATTATACCCAGGAACCGCGGGGACTCCCGAAGTCAGCGGCGTCCCATCCGCCCGGAAGAAATACAGGCTGTCGGCGGTACCGACCACAACCTCGTTTTCGCCATCACTATTAAAATCGCCGTAATTGGGTACAATCGTCACCGTGGCATCGAAATTCACCTTCCATCCGTTATCGGTAGAAAAAAGAGACTGCACAAAAATCTGATTCGTATCGGCTACCGCAAGTCCGCCGGAGGCATAGACGGATAAGCGCAGCATATAATCGCCGTCGGAGAGCTTACTGACATTCCAGACCGCCACCTCGCCGTCGACTATCGGGATGCTGGACTCGCATATCAATTCCCAATTATCGGGAGCAGACAGGCGCGCACATTCCAGCTGATAATTCACGAAATCTCCGGCGCAGGCAGTGCCGATTACCGGCGACCATGATACCAGCGTATCGCCATGCCCCGGGATTTGGATACTTGCTACGGTGGCATTGATCACGTACAGCGTCACCCGGGAAATATTGTCTGCGCCGACACGTAACCGCAGGGTGTACTGCCCATTGAGGTTTTCCGTTGCCCATTGCGCCAGAACGCCCTCGGTCACCGGCTGCGATAATGATGCAATCTCAATCCAGTCGGTTGGATTCGCGCCCGGGCCATATTCAAGGACACAGCCTGAGAAATCATTACCGTCGGCAATTCCCGAGACCACAACCGTCCCGCCTACAATCTGGTTAGCAGACGGCGACTGTATTTTTGCACGAACATTGGGAACCGCTGCCAGGGAAGCAGCCAGATTAACTCGTCCATGGCCGCTGTACTTGTCCCACCCCGGATAATTCTCGCCCTTACCATAGGGATCAACGAAATCGTCGGCCGAAAATGCCAGAAGATCCTGCGTAGCATCCGGGGTAAGTCCCGGAGATACGGCCCGCATATAGGCGGCGACCCCGGCCACATGCGGGCAGGCCATGCTTGTCCCGGAGGCCAGGAAATATCGCTGTCCGACCAGATGGATGCCGGCCTCACAGGGGCTGTACATGTCAGTCGCATTAGCCCGAAGCGAGACAATGGAAAGTCCCGGCGCGGAGATTTCAACATGTTCGCCAAAGGTGGAAAAATCGGTGATCAGATCATCACTATTGCTGGCCGCCACGGTAATCACTCCGGCTGAAGCCGCCGGGTAGTTGGATTTTTCGGCGCCGTCATTTCCGGCCGCCGCGATAAGAATGACTCCTTTTGACCGGGCATACGCCAGCGCGTTATCCAGTGCCCGGACCGGCCAGGGGTATCCCCAGCTCATACTTATGACGTCGGCCCCATTGTCGGCGGCGTAGACAATTGCCTTTGCCGCCAGTGACGACAGCATTACCGGAGCGAATTTTACAGGCATAATCCGGCAGTCGCTGACGATTCCAGCAATTCCCTCCCCGTTGCCGGCAACCGCAGTTACAATGCCGGAACAGTGAGTACCATGACCATGCTCGTCAGTAGGATCATTATCTTCACCCAGGTTTATGCCATCAATCCTGTTGCAGAAATCCCACCCGTTCACATCGTCAATATGACCGTTGTGATCGTCATCGATGCCGTTATCGGCAATTTCTCCGGGATTGATCCAGATACGTCCGTCAAGATCGGGGTGATCCATATCCACTCCGGAATCGATAATGGCCACCACCACGGTGACGGTTTGATCGGGGGGATTGTCAAATACCTCCAGGGCGTCGATATCGGCATCATCAGCACCGAAATCTGTTCCCAGTGTGTCGTTATAACACCCATCGTATCGAATAATGTGATAGTGTTCCTGTCCGGTATTGTGCAATCCCCACTGCTGCAAAAACAGAGGATCATTCGGCGCATCATATAATTCCGCCGTTATGTCGGGCTCGGCATATACCACTTCGGGTAGATTCTCATAGGCATCTGCCAGATCGTCAATATCCACTGCTTCCGGGACCTCAACGATGAATATATTCCGCAATAGGTCCGGATACTGCCGGATGCTTACGGGGGGAAACAAATAATCCTGACTGACCACGCCAAATTCCCGATTGATGGCATCAAAAGCAGGGACACCAATAGATACCACCTGCGATTTATTGAGTGCCAGCGAGGTGTTCAGGCTTCCATCAACTTTGACAATGAGACGGCTGCCCGAGAAGGTCTTGTCGACATTGGGAAAATCTCCGCGCAGGTATGCGAATAACGTTGCGGGAATGAACAGCAGGGTGACCAAAATCAAGAGGCCGGGAGACACACGTTTCATGATGAATACTCCTGTTGATTTCACGGAATAATCGAGCCCGGCATGTATTCCATATTTATATTTATAATTAATATACTATAAACAGTGCTTTTTGTCAATTATATTTCGTCATCCAGCCAGGTCCGCCCCGTGTGCAGTACCGTAACCGGATTATCGCCTGCTGATGCGACCAATCTGAGACGGCAATATTTATTGCGTGTTGAACCAATAGGGCTTTGAAAAAGCATTGACAGATAGATCAATCCATTATATAATATAAGCACCGGGAGGATTATGAAGGGAGGCAGCCTTGCCGCTTGCTCTTCCAATAGCAGTTGCCCGCAAATGCGTCTTCGTTGCAGAAACTGTCTTTGGCCTTAAGATAATTAGCAGACTGCTCAATAATAATGGATGAATTATCCTTATTGGCTTCTTTGTCGGTCATGGCGATATAGAAAATAACAGGCTCCGGATAATGGGAGTGCTATCATGACAAAAACGCGTTTCTTGGTGTCCCTTGCATCCGTAATCGCGCTTGCAGTCATGCTTTCCGATGCCGCTTTGGAACCGGATACAAATCCGAGAGAGAACTCCCTGATGCACGAGGTCAGAGATCCAATACCTCCGCCGCCCGGCGCAAAGGAGGATTGCTATAATCTATCTTATTACGGCGATCTCACATATTACTGGACAATCCCTGACCAGTACGATGATGATTTATTCAACACCCGTTTCACGCCGGATGGCATGCGTGTCTGTACTCTCAAAACCAGCTGGATCGGGATGTACGGCTCTGCTTTCACAGGGACACCCGCCATGCGCGTTTATTTGTGGGAAACCGATGGATACGGATTCCCCGGCGCCAGGCTCGACTCGATTGATATCCCATATGAGCAATTGCCCCCCGGTCTGGGATGGGTTGAGGTTGATTGGGCAGGCGCCGGCAAGAACTGGGTATTTCGTTTCGGTGATGAGTTTCATGTTGGATTCACTATTCTCCCCAGCGGGCCAGGGGACACGCTGGCTGTCGTGTTTGATGATGGCTACGGCCCGACCTGCGGCGAGGAACGGTCCAGCATTTTTTTCGACAATCAATTCTACTCCACGAAATCGTTCTGGGGCGGTGGTGAC
>CP070796.1:1285261-1286958 GCA_020343475.1 Candidatus Zixiibacteriota bacterium | reverse complement strand
CGCACGATGTCATGGCCCCTCATGATTCTGCCGGTAGATAGCAGCGAAAGCAGTTCGACATCCGCGTGACCGCCGAAAAGAGGCTCAATCATCGGCTGAATGACACCGGAGGTGCCGTCCGCCGCCCGCACGTCGCCCCAGCTTTCCAGAAAATGGGCCCTGGGTATATGCCATTCAGATCTCTGCGATGTCTCGTCAAAGTACTCACTGAAATGAACTGAATGAGTTACTTTTTCAAGGGCCGATTGGAATTCGAAATCAACAGGGGCGTTGTAAACCGGGTTGCCGCCCATAATAACAAGGGTGTCGATCGATCCCTTATCCAGATCGGTAACGAGTTCTTGGAGTTCGGATATATCTGGCAGTAGTGTATCCCTTATTTCGCGGAAGAAGACGGTATGGCCGATATTTCCCAGAGCTTGATTGATAATCATGGCCAATTCGTGAACCCACACCGGCTGACGTCGCCCGGCAACAACAAGGCCGTTACCCTTATGGTGTAACAGGTCCCGAGCCAGTGCGGAGAGCCATTCTTCGTCAAATTCTCCGGTATTCACAGGAGGAAGGTCGCCGACTCCGACGCCGTTCTTCGCAAGTTCGGCAGCCAGAGCGATCAGAAAATGTCCAATCCGGGAACTGCTCATTCGCAGGCGGTGATCCGCCATGCCACCCGTAATCGTGAAAGAGCTTTCAATCACATACAGACGGTTCATGTTTCTATTGCGGTCAACGTCTCGACGGCCGTTGGCAAACCCGCGGGCAGTTGAGATGCTTTCGCTCTCAAACTGCAGGAAATCCGAATCAATTGACAGGATAATGTCAGCCTGATCGAAATAATAGACAGGCCTCAGGATTTTACCGGTTAAGTTCTTCAGCGCCCTGAAGATATTTTCATCGCTCAAGGGTTCATATGTTGCCCATCGAACTTCGGGGAACTGTTTTAGGAGGTCTTGCCTCAGGCGGAAAAGTGTGGGTGATGAAAACGACTCCGACAGGACGGCCAGTCCGGCACCATTGATTTTTGCGAATTCCTTGTGTCGTTCACGCCAGAATGTGACAAAGTCATCATAGTTTTTTTCGACCCCTTTGTGCCTGACCGCCCGCGAACGGTCGGGATCATAAAGGTTGAGAATGGAAGCCTGGGTCATAAAATCGGTGGAACCAAGAGTCGAAGGGTGCCCGGGATTGCCTTCAATCTTGGTCGGGCGGCCCTCATGTGTTTCAACAATCAGTCCGTAGACCGACGTTCCGAAGGGCATACTGGTGGCATAATATTCGGGCACTCCCGGGATGATTTCCTCCGGCTGGGCGACGTACGGTATGATTTTTTCAATTGGCCGACGACAACCGGCGAGCCCCGCCAGCGCCATGGAAGCACCCATTATCGCCAGAAAATTCCTCCGGCTCCATTGGATGTCATCGGTTTCGTTTTCACGGTATTCATTCCGAAGGTGCTTTCTATACTCGGCCGTCCTTTCACGTTCGCCGAGGCTTCGCCAGTATTTTTTTTCGTCTGGATCTGTTTTCTTTTTCATCGGTGGCATCCCGAGCAATCAACCGGAGGGCTGATATTTTTTTCTTTTTTTGTCTGCTCTGCAAATTCAGTTTGTTCCTGTTGGGGTAGAGGTCTCCAATTCATCTCGGTCAGTTCCGTGCGGGGCCGAAGATGCATGTCCGGGTTTCTGTGGCAATCAAGG
>CP070796.1:1282705-1285161 GCA_020343475.1 Candidatus Zixiibacteriota bacterium | reverse complement strand
AAAAACATGTAAAAAAGCTTACCGAGGCGGATTTTCCCACGAAATACGGGGAATTTGTACTGCATCTTTACCGCAGCGATCTTGACGAAAAACGCCATCTGGTGCTGGTCAAAGGAGATATCAGAGGCAAGGAGAATGTCCTGGTGCGGGTTCATTCGCAATGTCTGACCGGGGACGTCTTCGGATCGGCCCGGTGTGACTGCGGCGGGCAACTGGCGCGTGCCCTGACGATGATAGAGAAGGAAAAATTGGGGGTTTTTCTGTATATGCGTCAGGAGGGAAGGGGAATCGGCCTGTCCAACAAAATCAAAGCCTATGCTCTTCAGGACAAGGGCCGGGATACGGTTGAAGCCAACCATGATCTCGGATTTCCGGCCGATTTGCGCGATTACGGAATCGGTGCACAGATTCTGGCAGACCTCGGGCTCAAAAGCATCCGACTGATGACCAATAATCCCAGAAAGATTGTCGGCCTTGAAGGGCACGGCTTGAAAGTAACTCAGAGGATTCCGATTCAGGGTGATGTGACCGAGTACAACACCAAGTATCTTAAAACCAAGCGCGATAAAATGGGACATCTATTATCCAATATTTTATAGGGTGACGTCATGACTTATAAAGAGATCGCTGGAACGCTGGATGCCTCCGGCTTGAAATTTGGGATAGTTGTCAGCAGGTTCAATGAACTTCTGACGTCCAAACTGCTGGAGGGGGCAATTGACTGCCTGTTTCGGCACAATGCTAAAGAAGAGGATATTTCGATCTGCCGCGTACCCGGATCGTTTGAAATCCCGTACGCTGCTTCCAAGCTGGTACATTCCAAGAAATATGATGCGGTGCTCTGCCTGGGAACCATCATCCGCGGCGATACGCCTCATTTCGATTATATCGCGGCGGAGACGTCGAAAGGCATCGCCCGCCTTGCTCTGGAATCGGGCCGGCCGGTTATTTACGGCTTGATTACCGCCGATACCCTCGACCAGGCCATTGAACGTGCGGGAACCAAAGCGGGCAATAAAGGCTGGGATGCCGCCCTGGCCGGCATCGAGATGATTAACCTCTACCGCGAAATTGAACGGACATGAGCAGCCGCCACCGTGCCCGGGAATACGTCTTGAAGGCGCTCTACGCCTACGAGGTAGAAAGCCGGATGGATGAGGATGTTTTTGCCGGTGTCACCGAGCGCAGCGGTCTCGATGAGAACGATCTGGCCTTTGCACGTGCTCTTTATGACTGTGTCGTGAACAACCTCAAGGACATCGACCTGTATATCCAGCAACTTGCAACCAACTGGAATCTGGAACGGATAGCGGTCGTGGACAAAAACATTCTCCGGATTGCGATTGGCGAGGCGGAATTCATGCCGGACATTCCGATCAAAGTGGCCATCAATGAGGCTATTGAGTTAGCCAAGCGATACAGTACGATGGAATCGGCGTCTTTTGTCAATGGTATCCTGGACCGGGTTTTGCGCGAGCGCGAGCCGGAGGAGTAAAGACCTCGCAAATACGGCTGAGCCGGAGCCGGAGCACAGGGCGCCCGACTGATTTTTCCATATGGACATATTTCAAAAATTGCTTATATTGCCAACCTCATTTTGTATAAAGATTTAGCCTATTCGACGATAAGAGGTAGAGGTGACAAGCGCCGATAGAAACCACGCTAAGACAGCCGGCTTTGACCGCGCCAATGCCACAGTAGCATCAATCGTCTTTCTCATCGCCCTGGTCGTATATTTTCTGACAAAGGCGCCTACTTTTTCCTTCTGGGATTGCGGAGAGTTTGTCGCCTGTTCGCACATTCTCGGCATTCCTCACCCGCCGGGCTCGCCACTGTATATTCTGATCGGTCGGATTTTTGCCGCCTTGCCGCTGGCATCTGATATTGCGGTGCGCGTAAATTTGCTGTCAGTGATATCCTCGGCCTTTGTGGCGCTGTTCACATATCTTGTCGCGGTACGGTTGATACGCCACTGGTTTCACGATCCCGGCACCGCTTATAACCGTATCATTGCCTACGTCGGCGGTTTTACCGGTGCGCTGTTCATGGCTTTTTCCGACACCAACTGGGGAAATTCGGTGGAAGCAGAGGTCTATGCCCCGGCGATGCTGGCAATGATGCTGATTTACTGGCTGGTTTTGAAATATTATGACTGCCGGGAGACAACACGTGGCAGCAAATTAATGCTGCTGGCGCTCTATATTGGAATTCTGGGTGTAGGAATCCACCTGACATTATTTATTGTGATCCCGGTTCTGGGATTGTATTTCATTCTCAAAAAAAATGCCGGAACCCGGGAGTGGGCGATAGTGAGCCTGTTTTTTCTGGCGGAGATATATCTCATCTTTTTTCTTTCCTCGCGTTCGGGAGAAATTCCCTTTTATATGCCTTCGATTATTCTGTTCATGTTCTTTTTATTCCATGTTGTCCTGACTCAGAAATTGTCGCGCCCGGTC
>CP070796.1:1276782-1282605 GCA_020343475.1 Candidatus Zixiibacteriota bacterium | reverse complement strand
CCGATTTTGCTCATCAACCCAGACAATGACGTCGACCCCCGGGAGACCGTAACGGTATTGAGTAAATTGCAGCAGTTTTCCCATGACGAATTTCTCCACCGTTTCCAATCGCTCCAGGGAAGCATCTATGACTGCGGACGGGATTATGAAAAGCGGAAAGGATTGCTTTCCACCAAGTTTGCGGTCGTAAGCAATAATGGCCTGGCTCATCAGAGCCGGGCTGTAATCCTCAAACAACATCGTCCCGGGACGCAGCGCAAGCGTTTTGCGGTCATCCCCTGACTGAATAACAATGGTATCGCCCATCCGGATTATTGCAACTCTTCCCCGGGGGGTTTCCATTGACATTATATTCCAAAGCCCCGCAGTGTCGGTCTGAATACGCAGATTGTTCGAAGACGACTGTCCGGCGACAGTTATGGTATAATCAGAGGCAAAATCACCATTCTCGGCCCACTCAAAGCTTTGGCGGAGAATAATCTTTTCGCTTAAATAAAGTGTGAATTCACCTTTATCCTGATGGATATTTAAAGGATACGCCGAGGCTACTGTCGAGTCAACCGGTTCACTTGAGGCAATCGAGACGGATATTACAATCAAAATGGCTATAAGCATGACAACAAACAAGGCTGTCAAGACAACCTGTTTTATGGCCTTATAGCGATTTATGCCAGCTCTCCTTGCGCTTTCACCCGGATGGCACCTGTCCCGGGCAGTCCGGATTTATCCTCCAGTAACATTATGAATACCCGAACAACGCGCAATTTATTCGAAATATCTCAACTTACTCTGCCCCCGAAAAGGACATCCCGAAGACTCGGAATAAGAAACCAAAGATGTCCGCATATTCGTCAAGTATCTTGGTGGTGGGTTTTCCGCTTCCATGCCCGGCTCTGGTTTCCGCCCGCAGCAGGATCGGGTTTTCGCCGCTGTCAGCAGCCTGCAAAGCCGCGACGAATTTTTTGGCGTGGGCCGGAAATACGCGGTTATCGGAATCGGCTGTTGTCACCAGGGTGGCCGGAAACGTAGCCCCCTCCCTGATATTATGCAACGGGGAGTATGCTGATATATATTCAAACGCCTGGGGATCTTTCTCAGGATTGCCGTACTCTCCGGTCCAGTAATAACCGATTGTGAATTTGTGATACCGCAGCATATCGGTCAGCGGGACCCTGCAAATCACGGCCCCGAATAATTCCGGTCTCTGAGTCATGCAGACAGCCACCAGCAGACCGCCATTACTGGCTCCTTCAATCGCCAGGCGTGAAGATCGCGTGTATTTGTTCGCAATGAGCCACTCTGCCGCCGAGATAAAATCGTCAAAAACATTTTGCCTGTTTTCAAGCATTCCCGCTTCGTGCCAGGATTCTCCGTACTCGTCACCGCCCCGAATACAGGCGACAGCATAGACGCCGCCGTTTTCCATCCAGACCGCCTTGGATCGGGAGAATCCGGGAGTCATAGCGTATGCAAAACCGCCGTATCCGCATAGGATGGTGGGATTATTGCCATCAAGAATCAGATTCTTCCTGTGCATGATAAACATCGGAATTCTGGTGCTGTCCTTTGAAAAATAAAATACCCGCCTCGTTTCAAATTCGGAAGGATCAAAATCGATATCGGGACGATGGTAGGTTGTCAATTCATGGGTAGCAAAATCATATTTGAATATGATTCTGGGGTTCAAGTAGGAATAAAAGCCGAAAAATATTTCGGTGTCAGGTCGTTCCCCGTCCAGCCCGTATACCGCTCCCAGGGTAGGCAGTTCAATTTCACGATCGAAAGTGCCGTCAAAGTTGAATATTTTCAGCTGGTGGGAAACATCGTGCAGGTATGCCAGAACCAGCTGGTTGTTAATCATTTCGGCGGAAGTAAGAACGTCATCCTGCTCTGGAACGATCACCTTCCAGTTGCTCCGGCGGGGATTATCAATATCAATGACAATGATTCGTCCGCGCGGAGCATTCAGGTCGGTCTTGAAATAAAAATGTGTTCCGATGTTATCGATAAAAACATACCTGGCATCCTCGGCATCAAGAAGCCTGACAAATTCGCCATCCCCATCAATCTCGCGATAATAGACACGATTGCATCGGTTAGTTCCCCGCCAGATATCCAGCAACAGATACTTGCCGTCGTCGGTGACGATCGGTTCAAAACCGAGTTCACGGTCATCGGGACGCTCGTAAACCAGCCGGTCCTGTGATTGCGGCGTGTTCAAGGTGTGCCAGAAGACGCGATGATCTTTTGATCGATCTTCCTGCGCCACGTTTATAGTATCGGGAAAGCGACAGTAGAAAAATCCGGAATTGTCGTGTTTCCAGGCAATGTCGGTGAATTTGCACCATTCGATTGATTCCTCGAAATCCCGGCCGCTGTCAATCTCACGTATCTTGATAGTCTGCCAGTCGCTGCCGCTTTTGGAAAGCGCATAGGCCATCAGCCTGCCGTTCCGGCTGCACCGAACATGGCTGACGGAAATGGTTCCATCATCACTCATTACATTCGGATCAAGAACCACGATGGCAGTATCATCAGGCGTTTCCTGCATGTACCAGACTCCCTGCTCCTGACGCCCGTCATTTTTCATATAGAAATATCGACCACCGGCCTTTATCGGAGCCCAGTATTCGGCATAATTCCACAGCTCTGTCAGCCGCCCTTTAAAGGCCTCCCGCTCCGGAGTGTTGACAAATTTCGCTGTAAGTCTGTTTTCAGCCGCCACCCAGGTCATCGTTTCTTCAGCATTGGGATCTTCCAGCCAGCGGTAGGGATCGGCTATTTCGATGCCATGGTAGCGGTACGTTACTTCTCCTTCGGGCGCGGACGGATAGGTATAGTCACTCCCGGCGTCCGGGGCAGACGCGCACACCGGGATGGCGAGCGTTAAAATCACCAAAGCCGCTACCGCAGCCGGAATGCAAATCCTCTTGCCAATCATTCTTCCCCTGTGAGAATTGCTGATCGTGTAATCCATGATGATAACTCCTTGACAAATTACTCAAGTCATTGAGTCGCTGTCTCCTGTCTGTTCTTCTCTTCGCCTGATTGCGTCAGCCAGCCGCTTTCGCCTTTCCTCCATACCATTAAGCCTGGCTTTTTGTTTCTCCTGCTCTTCGGCATCGTCAATGTGTTTCATACTGTTTTTTATTTCTTCGATTTCCCTGTCCAGTGTTTCATGATTCAGTCTGAGTTTTTCCAGCGATTCGGCCTGATCTGCCTTGTCGAAAACCAGCTTCTCCGGTTTCGCGGCGGGCGCTATCCCGGATGGCGGACTCACCATTCCGGCAGATTTCGGAATCATGGCATCTTCTTTTGAAAGGGCGCGGGTATTCATGAAATTCGGAGAGACAATCTCAATTCCTCCCCGGTGCAAAACGTCCAGCATCATAGCATGAAGCTGTGATCGAGAGGAGAGAATCTGTTTCACTTCGGCAAGCAGACCGGAAATGCGGTAGGTGATTGAGAAATCTCCCAATTCCGTGATATGAACAAACGGCTCCTGCAGTCCGGCGGCCCCGGCGGCCTTCAGCAGAAGGTCCTCGACCTGACTCCTTGGCACATTATAACCAAGCGAGACCTCTGCCGTAATAATGGTTCCGGATGCTCTGATCACTTTAACCGGATTGGTGACCAAATACAGATTGGGCATTGTCGTTAAGTCTCGATCTTCGGTTTGAATCTCAACGTGAAAGAGCCCCTGTTCGGAGACCCGCCCGAAGTGCTCGCCAACCCTGATAAAATCGCCCGGGCGGAAATTGCGGACAGCTCGCAGCATCAGGCCCGCCATGATATTTCCCAGAAGTGTGGTCGATGAAAGCGCAATCGCCGCTGTCAGCAATATCCCGATCAAGCTCAACAGCTGACCCCGTTTGCTGTCTGTGATGGGCAGAACCAGAATAATCACCAGCAGACCGATAAAAGACACCAGAAGAGTAACGGCCTGTCGTCTGTAATTTTTCCCGGGCAATCCGGCCGAACTTCGGTTGATAATGTAGCGAATGATCATAAGTGTCAGAATTGCCCCGAGGATGGCAACGCCGGTCGGTATCAGGTCCCTGAGGTTTTCCAGAAGTCTTATCAGTATATCCATAATTTTGTTTCCTATTAAAGGTCTGTTTTTGCCGGGTGCGTCAGCCTATAACACGGCAGCACTACCGGGACTTTTAATTTCAGCATAAGGACAAAGGTACATTACCTAATTGCAGGGGCATAGACATTCCTCAATTGTTTCTATATTAAAACATTACCGAATGATTTTCCAATGATTTTCTGATATTACCAGCCGATCAGACAAGGCGAGATTAACCCTTATAAAGCAAAACCAGCGAAAAAAACGAGACGGATGCCGGCAGGACAATCGTAATCGAAGC
The DNA here is from genome assembly GCA_020343475.1 of Candidatus Zixiibacteriota bacterium. Lineage (GTDB taxonomy): Bacteria > Zixibacteria > MSB-5A5 > GN15 > PGXB01 > JAFGAL01. The sequence goes on along the minus strand of CP070796.1, from coordinate 1,278,232 downwards.
TGAAAACAGCAGGACAGCAAGAAAGGTAACCACCATCGACGGCAGGATAACATAACGCAGGATATTGAGCGCAAGGATGACAAGCTTGCGGGTCAGTTGCACCGCGACCGTCAGAACGAGAATAATCGCCGCAATCAGACCGGGCGTTCCCAGTCTGTCCTGTATCATATCTTTAATCGCCGTAAGCCACTCAGGTATTTGCTGAAGTTGATCCGGAGCCTGCTGGAGAAAATCACCCACAGCCCTACCCCGCTGATTTGAACTGTTATGGTCCTTCAGGGAGGACGCAATTGATGACTGTTACCCGTCATGACTATATTACACCATGGTATCAATCATGTCCAGCAAAAAATCAGGAAACACCCCGGGCAGACTTATCTGCGATTCATTTAATTGAATTACAGCATGTTACCTATAATATATCAAGTATTTCATTAAGGAATGTAATTTCGTAATCAGGCCTGACAGAAGAGTCATTATTGATTCGATTGCGATTAAGCCAGACCGATTTGATGCCAGCGCGGGCGGAACCCAGGATATCGCATTCCAGCGAGTCGCCGACATGGAGCATCTGCTCCCGGGGACAACCCGCCTTTTCGATGGCGATTTCAAATAGCCGGGGATCAGGCTTTTCAATTCCGTAATCCTGAGAGAAAACGATAAACTCAAACACACCGTCAAGGCCGCAGCGCCCCGGAAAGCTGTTGCCGTTTGATACTATTCCGAGCGTATATCGCTTCTTAAGAATCTCCAGGGTGGGCAGGATATCCGGATAGAGTTCAATGTCCTCAAAGCGATGCTTTAAGTAGACCGAGTTAAGTTGTTCTGCAATTGTATCATCTGGACGACCAACAGCGGCCAGCGAGTTGCAGAAGGCTTCCAGCCGGAGACGCTCCAGGTTGGTTTCCACTCCTTTGAGTTTTTCGGCCACCTCTTCCCGGATAGTTATCATCTGGTCGATATCGATCTTTGTTGCGGCGACCGGATCAAGTTTTTTCAATTCCAGCAGAACGAAATTCAGCGCGTTCCGCATCACCTTTTCAAAATCCCAGAGTGTCCCATCGGCGTCAAATGATATCGCTTCAATATTGGAGAGCTTTTTCATTATGCATTCGAATCATCAACCAGTTAACAAAGGAGCTCAATCAAAGAAGACAGGCCTGAGATAATGCCGGCTTCGAGGTTCTTCAAAGACCCCGCCGGATCTCCTTCCGCCGGTTGTCGACCGGATTCATAGTCCATAATGGCCGTGCCGGCATCGTCGCGCCGAATTAAAATCGGATGCAATCCGGCAGCCCGGGCCGCCCTGACATCATTGAGGGTGTCGCCAACATAGGCCACCTCGTCCGGTTGAAGCCCGGTCTGCCGTAGAGCCTGCGAGAATATTAACGGGTCGGGCTTTTTTATCCCCACCTCTCCGGAGACGGTAACCGCGTCAAAGAATTCTTTC
>CP070796.1:1275337-1276682 GCA_020343475.1 Candidatus Zixiibacteriota bacterium | reverse complement strand
TCAAGCTGATCGAAAAGGACTCGGCTGTCCAGCTGGAGAAAAAGGAGATTGAGCGCGTCTCACAGGAACTGGAAGCCAAAGTGCGAAAGCCGGCTGAGGCCGAGCAGTTCCGGCTGGAAGCGGAAGCCAGAGGGATGGCTGAGGCCAAGCGAATTCAGGGAATCACTGAGGCCGAACTCGTCGAAAAAGTCGGACAGGCCGAGGCTGAGACTCTCCGCAGAAAAGCGGAATCCTGGAATGCCTACTCTCAGCCTGCCCTGTTGCAGATGATATTCGAAAAGCTTCCCGAACTCGCCCGCGAGATGGCGGCGCCTGTCTCCAAAGTGGACAAGATCGTCATGGTCTCCAGCGATGGAAAAATGGGAACCTCCAAAATAACCGGTGAACTGGCATCGATGCTGGCCCAGCTGCCCACGGTTGTAAAATCACTCTCCGGGTTGGATCTCGAGGATTGGATAAAGAGGCTGGCTGAAAAGAGCCAAGATGAAAAAGCCGCAATTCCGTCAAAGCCATCATCAGCTGATCGTTCAAGCAAGGAATAACCGATGATTTCCGACAGGATTGGCCGCCTTGAGCTCTCCCCCACCCTGCGCATCAATGCCAAGGCCAGGGTAATGAAGGCCGAAGGAATCGATGTAATCGATTTTTCCGTCGGCGAACCGGATTTCCCAACCCCGACCGATATCAAAGAGGCCGGCAAAAAGGCTATTGACGACAACTTTACCACCTATACTGCCAACGATGGCATTCCTGAATTGAAGGAGGCCATCCGCGTTCGGTATAGAGAAGATCATGGCCTGGAATACCAGCTTAATGAAATTATTGTTTCCGCAGGCGCAAAGCACTGTCTGTTCAATGCCTTTGTGTCGATTCTTAATCGCGATGAAGAAGTCATTATCCCGGCGCCGTACTGGGTATCATATCCGCAGCAGGTTCTGATGGTCAAGGGCAAGCCGGTGATTGTGCCCACCCGGGAGGAAAACGGTTTTCGCATCACGCCCGATGAGCTGAAGGCCAATCTCAACTTCAATACCAGGGCAATCATAATCAACAATCCCTGTAATCCGACGGGGTCGGCATACACGCGGGAGCAGTTACTCGAAATCTGCGAGATGGCCGTTGCCGAAGGATTGTTAATCGTGGCGGATGAAATCTACGAAAAAGTGATTTATGACGGTTTTCAGTTTTGTTCAGTGGCATCGCTCGGAGAGGAGATAAAGCGGAAGTCAATTATCGTCAACGGAGTTTCAAAATCATTTTCGATGACGGGCTGGCGTATCGGGTACGCCGCGGGGCCACGCGAGATCATTGCCGCCATGGACATCGTGCAGTCGCACAGCACTTC
>CP070796.1:1272822-1275237 GCA_020343475.1 Candidatus Zixiibacteriota bacterium | reverse complement strand
CCGGCGACCCGGAATACACCCAGAATACCTGTCCCGATGACAACTGCCCGGACGATTACAATCCCAGCCAGCTTGACTCGGATGAAGACGGGGTCGGCGACGTCTGCGACGTCTGCCCGTTCGACCCGGACGACGACATTGACCAAGACGGTATCTGCGGCGATGTCGACAACTGCCCGACCATTCCCAATCCCGACCAGGCTGATTCCGACGGCGATAATATCGGTGATCTCTGCGACGATAACTGGGTCTGCGGAGATGTAACCGGCGATGGAAAGGTCAACCTGATTGATCTGCTGGCGATTATACAACATTTGTATCAGGACGGGCCGGATTTGTATTGCGGGGGATACAAAAAATAAAATAGGCCGGATGCTTATTCTTTTTCCCGGGCCGGCAGGAATCCTGCTGGCCCGTCTGGGGAGATTTCGGTCTTTCTCACTTTTTTCAAATAATCATTCCGGGCCGGGCTGATTCTATTATATTTATTGAATGGAGCTGTTTGATAAAGACACGAATTCCTCAAATCAGGGCGACCAATTTGACGCAAAAGCACCCCTTGCCGACCGGATGCGGTCGCGGACGTTTGACGAGTTTTTCGGGCAGGAGAAACTGGTCGGCCCGGGCACGCCGTTCCGGCGATCGATTGAAGAAGACCGGGTCGGCTCGGTCATTTTCTGGGGGCCGCCCGGCTCCGGCAAAACCACCCTGGCGGAGTTGATCGCCCACGCCACCAGCGGGCAGTTTGTGCCGTTTTCGGCGGTAACCTCCGGCATAAAAGAGGTAAAAGCCGTCATCTCACGAGCCGGCAATTATAAGAAGCTGACCGGAAAAAAGACGTATATCTTCATCGACGAAATTCATCGCTTCAACAAAGCCCAGCAGGATGCGTTTCTGCCCTATGTTGAGCGCGGAGATATTGTACTCATCGGCGCCACCACCGAAAACCCGTCGTTCGAGGTCATTTCCGCGCTGCTCTCGCGGGTCAAGGTATATGTGCTGGAACGTTTGTCCGAAGAGAACATAAGCCAAATCATACAGAGTGCTCTGACTGATAGTGAGCGTGGCCTGGGTAATTCCGGAATTACGATCGATGACGGCGCGCTGGGATTCATTGCTTCCGCCGCCGATGGTGACGCGCGCCGGGCCCTGAATATTCTCGAAGCGGCTGCCGATCATACCGGCCTGAACGGTCGCATTACTCTTGAACAGGTTACCGAAATCTCTCAAAAAGGAACCATGCTATACGACAAGGCCGGGGAGGAGCATTACAATCTGATCTCGGCCCTGCACAAGTCAATCCGGGGTGGTGATCCGGACGCCTCGCTTTACTGGCTGGCGCGGATGCTGGTCAGTGGTGAGGATCGGCTGTATATTTGTCGCCGGCTGATCAGAATGGCGGTGGAAGATATCGGCCTTGCCGATCCGAATGCCCTCACGGTCGCGCTTAACGGGCGGGATACATATCATTTCCTGGGAACGCCGGAGGGTGAACAGGCGCTGGCGCAAACCGTAATTTATCTGGCCTGCGCGCCAAAATCAAATGCTGCCTATATGGCCTTCAAGAAAGCCATGGCTGATGCCGAAGAGAAGGGATCGCTTCCGGTTCCGCTCTGGATACGCAATGCTCCGACAGCATTGCTGAAAGCCCTTGGCTATGGCAAGGACTACAAATATGCCCACGACTATGAAGATGCGCTAACCGACCAGGAATATTTCCCCGGCGAGCTGGCGGGATCGGTATATTATCAGCCCGGGCCGGCTGGCCGTGAGATCAAGCTGGGTGAGTACCTCGAAAAATACCGCGCCTTTCGCAAGCAACTGATGGACGACGCCGGAAACAAAAAAAACAAGGATAAGTAGTCGCCCCATAGCAAAAAATCGCGACTTTTGCCTGCCCGGCAGGTAAAAGAAAGAACAAACCAAACCGTCAACCGTTTAAGTAATTAACACCATAACCGAAGTAAAGAGTGATGTTGCGCAGGATATTAATCAGCCTTTTCACGTTAATGGTACTACCCATCTCGCTTTCCGCGCAGATTACGCTGATCCCGATGGATGAGACCCAAACCGACCATCTCAAAGCATACGGGATTGCATTTAAGGCGCTGGAGATGGGCAGAACGGTAGAGTGGCTTCTGAACTACCGGGCCGGATCGTTTGTCTTCGACGCCGATCCGGAACTGGACAACCTTTGTCTGATTCGCGGCGTATACGCCGAGCATATCAATTCCGCCGACCTGGCCGACATCTACCGCGTCATTGAGGTTGAAAATATGGAACGGGTCATGCTCGAGAAGGCTCCCGCAATCGCGGTATACTCTCCGCAAAACGTCGAACCCTGGGATGACGCCGTCATGCTGGCATTGACATATGCTGATATCAAGTACGATATGATCTGGGACGAGGAGGTTC
>CP070796.1:1263794-1272722 GCA_020343475.1 Candidatus Zixiibacteriota bacterium | reverse complement strand
TATTTCGCTGGGTGTGCAACTCAAGAATGTCGGTCCGGACCCCGCGAATAACGTCGACGCAACTCTCTCAACGGCTGATTCCTTTGTCACCATCACGGACAACACAGAATCCTATTCGACTATCCCCGGTGACTTCGGCACCAGTTTCATTGCCGACGCATTCTCTTTCAAAGTGTCCCCCAATACGCCGGACCTGCACCGCATCCAGTTCCAGCTTGACATCCATGGCACAGACAAGCTTGACACGACCTGGACCAGCAATTTTTCAATTGTCGCACATGCTCCGGAAGTCGCCTATGTTTCCGTGCTGGTTAATGATCCCGCCGGCAATAATAACGGTATTCTCGATCCCGGAGAAAGCGCGGAACTGGTGGTGACAATAGAGAACAGCGGTTCCGGGCAGGCCTTTGACATTGTCGCCAGTCTCTCGGAAACGGACGCCAATATAACTGTCGAGGACGATTACGGTTATATCGGTTTTATAGATTCCCTTGGCGGAACCGGTGATAATTCCGGCGACGTTTTTATGGTCAGCGCCCTGTCATCCTGCGTGATGGGCTATGAGCTAACCTTTGATTTGACCATTACGGGCGCCAACAGCTTTTTCAGGGTGCTTCACTTCGACTTCGTGGTCGGTGATCGCGAACCATTATATACTGACGACTTCTCCACCAATCAGGGCTGGACCGGTCTTGGCGGTTCGGGGGAATGGACTATCGGCCCTGCTGTCGGCGGCGAAGGAAGTGATACTCACGGCGGCCCGGACCCGTCTGAAGATCACACGCCGAGCGGTGATAACTACCTGCTTGGCAACGACCTCACCGCCGGTACCGGAGGCGATTATAACAGCGGTATCGGCACCACGCAATGGGTAACCTCACCGGTTATCAACTGCGAGGATTATTCGAGTATACAGTTGACTTTCTATCGCTGGCTGGGCATTGAAAAGAATAACTATGATCATGTTTACCTGCAGGTGTATGACGGCGCCGGCTGGGTGACTCTATTTGAAAACGGCAGTTCGGACCTTGATGACCAGAGCTGGGTCGAAGAGTTTTACGATATAAGTGAATACGCGGACGATAATCTTAATTTCCAGATTCGCTTCGGGATCGGTCTGACCGACGGTTCATACCAGTGGTGTGGCTGGAATATTGATGATATCACCGTAAAAGGATACAACCAGGCGACCGGGACACCGGAGATAACGATCTCGGGAACCGAGATTATCGACAGTCTTGATATCGATTTAATCGTCAATCATTATGTCCATATCGAAAATAACGGTGACGGGCGGCTGAAGATCATGTTCGCTTCCGAGCAGGATTGGCTGGATTTCTCCACCGCCCAGAACTATATTTATCCCGGTGAAAGCCTGGATTTCCCGATCGGGGTCAATACCAATGGATTGGTTGCGGGGGATTATGTCGGAGCCGTCACGTACACGACCAACGACCCGCTTCATCCGTCGGGCACGATTCCGGCTAATATCCATGTCTACGCCCCGGCGATGAGCACAGATATCGACGCCATTGTTGACAGCCTTGATCCCGGCGACATCGCCAACCATCCTGTCCGGATATATAATGACGGGATGGGAACGCTGAAGATCCAATGCTCTTCCGAACAGGGCTGGCTGGAATTCGATACCGACGAGCTGGCGGTTCCACCGGAAGACAGCCTGGACTTCATCGTAACGATTAATGCCGCCGGGCTTGTCCCGGGCGACTACCCCGGCTCCATCACATACGAGACCAACGATCCGGAAAATGAGACGGGCTTTATTACGGTCGACCTGAATATCTACTCTCCGATAATCAGTGTCGATCATCTATCCGTTGATGAATCAGTTACGATTGGCGAGCAGGCATCTCAACCGATCATCATTGATAATTTGGGCCTCGGCATGCTAAGCTATCAGGTCGGATGCATTATGTATTCCAAAACGGTGGCCAAGACCGCCGCAGCGGAAAAACCGCAGCCACTGGGCTATCGCATGATGGATCCCGATAAGGGCGGCGGGCTGGAGCCGTATTTCGCCCCTCAGACCAAGGCCGGCGGCGGCCCTGACATGTATGGTCATTCCTGGATTGACTCGGATGATCCTGACGGCCCGGCATTCGTCTGGATTGATATATCAATGGTCGGCACCAGCGTTATGGATACCGATACGCTTGGTGACGATGACACCAGCAAGCCCATCCCGATCGGTTTTGATTTTCCGTTCTATGAAAATGCCTACTCGGAGCTGAGCATCGGCTCCAATGGACTCCTTACCTTTGGCGGCGGATCCCGGGCAAGAGGTAACACTGCCCTGCCCGATACTGCTGATCCGAACAACATGATCGCAATGTGGTGGGACGACCTTGATCCGCGCAAAGGCGGCGACATTTATTATTATTACGACGAAGCCAATGAGCGGTTTATCGTCAGCTTCATAGAAATCAGGAACTATAAATACCCTGACGGCACTGGCATGCTCACCTTCCAGGCGATTTTGTATCCGAACGGCATGATAACACTTCAATACGCCGCTATGGATCCCGGAGTTGACAGTCTCAGCGAGGCCACCATCGGCCTGGAAAACATCGACGGCAGCGACGGCCTGGAGGTCGTTTACAACGCCGCTTACATGCATAGCAACCTGGCTATCAATTTCTCTGCAGGCGGCTGGCTGTCGATTCAACCCCGCGGAGGGACGGTAGAACCGTCGATGAGCGACACGATCACAGTGACTCTCGATGCCGCCGAGCTGGATATCGGTGAATACGGCGGGCGGATTATGATTACCTCAAATGATCCGGTTACACCGGTCTGGGATATTTCCGTCAACCTCGCAGTCACCGCGCCATATGTGTGCGGCGATGTCGACCAGGACGGCGAAGAACTCATCAACCTTCTCGATATTCTCTACCTGATTGCCTTTATCTACGATGACGGCCCGGCACTGCCGGCGCCGAACGCCGCCGACGTTGACAACTCAGGGGCTCATGATTTACTGGATGTTCTGGCATTGATAGACAACCTTTATGGCGAGGGAACCGCTCTGATCTGCCCGTAAGGATGTGAAACGTGAAAATGCGGGGATGGGCAGCTTGCCTGTCCTCGCGTTTGGATACCCGCCGTGTGATGCATAAAACGATAAATACTGCATTTGAAAGGCCGGATTTGGCATGGATACTATATACGGCCGGATGCCGCTCATAATGGATGCGGCATCTTTGCCATACGTATATAATATAACTGACAGGCGGTATTGATTAGCTCCGGGTATCAACTTTTTGACAAAGAGTGCGATAGGTATACCATGATGAGGAAACTCGCGTATTTGACCGCGCTGGTCTTAATTGTGGCGGGCCTCGGGATGCAGGCCAGTGCTTCGGAAACATACTTCAAATTCAAAATCGATTCGCCCTCCGAGCTGGCACTCCTGACCAAGATAATATCGATCGACAACATCAGGGATGCGACTGTTTATGCCTATGCCAATGACGAGCAGATGGCTCGCTTTCAGGAACTGGGATATGAATATGTCGTTTTGCCCCATCCCGGGACATTGCTTGAGGATCCCAAAATGGCTACTGATCGGGACGCGGTGCGCCAGTGGAACTCTTATCCAACTTTTGGCACCTATGTTGCCATGATGAATCAGTTTGCCGCTGATTACCCCGCGCTCTGTCGAATTGTAAACATAGGATATTCCGTTGAGGGGCGTCAGCTTCTCTTTGCGGTGATTTCCGATAATGTCAACATCGAAGAAGACGAGCCGGAAGTAATGTATACCAGCAGCATTCACGGTGACGAGACAACCGGCTACATATTGATGCTCCGTCTGATCGATTCCCTCCTGGTAAGCTACGGCAGCGACTCCCTGATAACCCGGCTGGTTGATAGTTGCGAAATCTGGATTAATCCTCTGGCCAATCCCGATGGCACTTATAATTCCGGCGATCACACCGTGTATGGCGCCACCAGATACAACGCCGCCGACGTTGATCTCAACCGGAATTTCCCTGATCCCGAAGCGGGCGATAATCCTGATGGCCATATCTGGCAGCCGGAAACGGAGGCCATGATGGATCTTGCCGAGGCCCATAACTTTGTCATTTCCGCTAACCTGCACGGGGGCGCCGAGGTGCTCAACTATCCGTGGGACACCTGGTATCGGCGGCATGCCGATGATGCCTGGTTTATTGACATCGCCCGGGACTATGCCGATTCGGCGCAGTATAACAGCCCCGGTGGCTATTTCACCGACCTGAATAACGGTATCACCAACGGCTACGATTGGTATCGAATAACCGGCGGGCGGCAGGACTATATGAATTACTGGCACCACTGCCGTGAAGTAACACTTGAGCTATCGCATACTAAGTTGCTTGATTCCAGTAGCCTACCGGCATACTGGAATTACAACAAGGCAGCCTTTTTAAATTACCTCGAAAATGCCCTGTACGGTGTTCGGGGCATTATAACCGACGCCGGCACCGGCGATCCCATTATGGCGAAGATGCGAGTGCTCGGCCATGATATTGACAGTTCCGAAGTACTCTCCGATCCGGATATTGGCGATTTTCACCGTATGCTTGAAGCCGGTACCTATGATTTTGAATTCAGTGCCCCCGGTTACTATGACGAAATCCTGGCCTCGGTGACGGTAACCGATTTTAGCTGCATTGTAATTAATGCAGCCCTCACAGCACTGCCGATCCTTCCCGATTTGGCCTTTGACAGCTATACCGCCGACTTCGCCGATCCGGGCGATACCATTGATATAACTATCACCCTGGTAAACGAAGGTATGGGCAATGCCACCGGTTTGATCGGAACCTTGTCGACAACCGATTCATATGTCACAATTACACAGGCGGTATCGACCTATCCGACCATACCTGCCGAAGGTGGCAGTGGAACATCACTGAACAATTATCAATATGTGGTCGCCTCCGATTGCCCTGCTTACCATACCATCGATTTTGCTCTCGAACTTAGCGGAGACATGGGCTATAGCGACAATCTAAATTTCAGCATAATTGTCGGACAGCAGGTAGAAACCTATGAAACAGGCGATTTCAGCCTCTTTGAATGGGAAATGTCGGGAGATCAACCCTGGACCGTAGACGCCGCGGAGCCCTATCAGGGTGCCTATTGCGCAAAATCCGGCGCCATAACGCACGGGGAGAACACGGAAATGTCTGTCACTCTGGAAATAACCGACCCGGGCACAATTTCTTTCTATTATAAAGTATCATCTGAACCGGGCTGGGATTATTTCCGTTTTTATGTGGACGGAACGCTCAAGAATCAATGGTCTGGCGGAATTGACTGGACATTGGCGGCATTTGAGGTTGCCGCCGGCACGCACACTTTCCGGTGGAAATATTCCAAGGACGGCTCAATGTCCAGCGGCGACGACTGCGCCTGGGTGGATGCAATCGCATTCCCGCCGGTTAGCACCGGCATCCCGGTGCAAATTGTGACTCCATCCGTTCCCGACTGGACCGAAGGCCGTACATACTCGGTGCAGTTGGAGGCAATCGGTGGCCAGGGAACACTTTCCTGGTCCGATAAGAACGGCGATCTGGCCGGAACGGGTCTCATGCTGTCCGGATCCGGCTTACTTTCAGGCATTCCGTCGGCGTCCGGAACCATCTCCTTTACCGCACAGGTGAGCGATACCGCCGGCAGTACCGATGAAAGACCGTATAGCCTGACTATCAATCCCCCCGTTACAATCACAGCCGCCACCCTGCCGCCGACAACCGAGGGAGTGGCTTACTCCCGGCAGCTTCAGGCCGCAGGAGGGACCGGCGTCCTGACATGGAGCGACAAGTTCGGTGATCTTGTCGGGACCGGCCTGACTCTTTCGGGTTCGGGTCTTCTATCCGGGACACCGATCTCAAGCGGAACAGTTAGTTTCACCGCCAGTGTTTCCGACCAGCCGGGAAGCACCGATGACCAGGCGTTCGAGCTTACGATTAACCCGGCCGTGGCAATACTCACCATGAGCCTCCCCGGGGGCACGCGGGGTGAACCTTACTCATATCAGCTGGAGGCAAGTGGCGGAACCGGAGTAAGAACCTGGAGCGACAAATATGATGATTTGCCCGGCACCGGACTGGCTTTCTCAACCGATGGCCTGCTTTCGGGAATCCCGCTCTCGGGCGGAGAATTCAGTTTTACAGCGCAGGTAACGGATGAACCTGGCAGTTCCGCCGAAAAACTCTTTGCATTCTCGATAAATGCTGCTTTCACCTGCGGCGACGTTAATCGCGACGAAGATATCAACCTGCTCGACATCCTGTACCTGATCGATTACATCTACGGCAATCCGATCGGACCAGCTCCTGATCCACCCGAGTCAGGTGACGTGAACAATGGTGACGGCGAAACCAACCTGCTGGACATCCTGTATCTCGTAAGCTATATATATGGAAATCCTCAGGGTCCGGAACCGGTTTGCCCATGATGGTGTTCAGGCGGATCCCACTGACCGGCTGGCTGCTTTGCCATTTTTTACAGCAGGAAGCAGAACAGCGAATTTTTAACACTCATTCCTTACGTATAAAATACGATGACAATTGCAGTAATAGTCGCAGGCACATAGGAAACAGATTGCACCAGCAGGAGGTGTCATGAAAGTACACGCTATTTTATTCGGGCTGATCTTACTTGCCTTCGGACCGAGTATGGCGAAACAGCAGGATGACGGATTCGTCGGGGCAAATCTTCTCCGGGAAAATCCCGACATTTCCACATACCGGGACAATGATAATGGTATTCCGCAATACGTCGAAGGACGGCTATGGGATAAGACTGCCAGAGGAAATGAAACTGCGGCCGTGTATTCCTACTTCGAAAAACACAGAGCCGCTTACCGGATGTCCAATCCCGCTGAAGAGCTCAGAGTGGTGCGTCTTGACGAGGACGGGATCGGGATGCGACATGTCCGCATTCAGCAATATCATCGGGGGGTGAAGGTTATCGGCGGGGAACTGATCGCCCACTTCTCATCTGACGGGATGTTGAAAACGGTAAACGGAGACTATCACGCCCGCATCGACCTTGATGTCACTCCTTCCCTGCCTTCCGGGGAAGCGCTTGGGCTGGCACTGTCAGACCTTGAGAGTTTTTTCGGAACCGGAGTACCCACCGACGCGGAACTTGTGGTATTTCCCTGGGAGGGCAGCAACTACCTCTGTTGGCGTTTCTTTCTGAATTCCGACCGGCCGGCCGGCCGATGGGAGTATTTTGTTGATGCCGGGACCGGGGACATTGTTTATAAAGCCAACCGCATCATGGAAGAAGATGTCTGGGGCTCCGGAATCGGTGTAATGGGAGACCCGCGAAATTACCTGGATATCTATTATGAGGGTGGAACGTACTACATGATAGACTACACCCGCCAGATAAATAACAATGTCCACGGGCACCGCGGCTATATGCCGGATGGCAATTATATCCAGACCAATATCGCGGGAGCCACGCTTCCCGGTTCAGTCGCGACCGATGCCGACAATATATGGGACGATCCCAATGTCCAGGCCCCTGCGGTTGACGGGCACACTTATACTGGACTGGTATATGACTGGCTGGTGCTGGAATTAGATCGCAATGGATATGATGACGCCGGCGCTTCCATGCTGACAATTGTAAATTATAGTGGTGAAGGTGACAACAACGCCTATTGGGACGGCAGCCGCATTGTCGTCTGGAGCTGGAGCACCGGGTGGCGCTCCCTGGCGGGCAGTCCCGACGTGATAGCACATGAATGGGGTCATGCCGTCACCGAATATACTTCAGGTCTGGTTTACGAGAAAGAACCGGGCGCTCTCAACGAATCCTTTTCGGACCAGATGGGCGCCGCCTTCGAGTGGGCGCACGATTCACTTGATGTTCCGGACTGGGATGTGGGCGAAAACGGGCGACTGACCGGCGAGGGTTTCCGTTCGATGTCGGATCCCCATTCCGCCGGCGATCCTGACTACTATGGCACCTCCGACCCGTACTGGATCGACGTGGTCAATTGCACTCCCAGTTACTATAACGATTATTGTGGCGTCCACACCAACAGCGGCGTCGGCAACAAATGGTTTTATCTTCTCTCTGAAGGCGGGACTCATCACGATATCACGGTCACCGGCATTGGCGTGGAGAATGCTATCAAAATTTCTTATCAGGCCAATGCTTTTTACTGGACGTCGCTGACCGATTATCACAATGCCGCCCTCGGCACCATTTCCGCGGCCGGCGATCTCAATCCATCAGGGGCCTGGGCCATTCAGGTCGCCAATGCCTGGAATGCGGTCGGAGTGTCGACCCCCGGCCCATCGCTGGTGTTCGATTACCCGGGCGGTGTCCCGGAGGTTGTGACACCGAATCAGCCTGAGACGTTTACGGTAGAGGTAACAGGCCTGCTGGGCGGCATCCCCGAACCGAATTCCGGCATGCTTCATTATTCCATCGACAACGGTCCGTACGACAGTACGGCCATGAGTGAGACTTCCCCGGGGGTGTACGATGCGACTCTGCCCGCGATTAATTGCAATGTCAAAATCGCGTTCTATGTCGCGGTTGACGAGGAATCCGGTACGACTTTTTACGACCCGGATCCGGGCCAGCCAAATACTGCAATCGCGGCCACGCAGATCAACATCGTGCTCCAGGATGATTTCGAGACCGATCAGGGCTGGACCGTGACCGGCGATGCACTCGATGGCCAGTGGAATCGCGGTATTCCCGCGGGGGGCGGCGATCGCGGCGATCCGCCGACCGATTATGACGGCTCGGGCAGCTGCTATTTGACCGACAACGAAGACGGCAATTCGGATGTTGACGACGGCACCACCAATCTCATCTCGCCGGTTTTCGATGTTCAGAACAGCGAGGCCAGAGTCAGTTACGCGCGGTGGTATTCCAACAATTATG
>CP070796.1:1247398-1263694 GCA_020343475.1 Candidatus Zixiibacteriota bacterium | reverse complement strand
ATTCCGGACTTTTTTGACATATGTTCATGTGATATTGTAACAACAACCGATTGCGATAATGGACAAGCAAAACACAGCAGTCGAACTGGTCGATATCAAACTTTCCAACGATGCCGGCGCCTGCCTTTTTGAGGGGTTGAATCTCAGCCTGGCGCAGGGAGAGACCGCTATTATTATCGGGCCGACCGGAGTCGGGAAAACCTCTCTGGTGGAGCTTCTGTGCGGCTGCCGCAGGCAGGACGCGGGGACAGTAATCATTTTCGGTCAGCCTGTGAAGATTGGCAACGGACATACACTGACTGCAGTCAGACGGAAAATCGGCGGGGTCGGCGGAATATTCAAACTGATTTCTTATCAAACCGTGTATGAAAACCTGCTGGCACCTTTGATTATTTGCGGAGAACGGCCGTCGGTACAAAAGACCAGAGTGAATCAAGTCCTGATGGATTTCAGGCTTCAAAGCAAAAAGTGCGACAAAGCCCGCGAACTTTCACGTGGTCAGCAGATTCTGGTCATGCTGGCCCGAGCAATTATTGCCGACCAGCCGCTCTTGATTATTGATGAACCGCTCGCCGGTCTGGATGCTGCCATGGCCGGAGAGGTACTGGAATTGCTCAGGCGTTTTTCCGTCGCCGGCCATACCATGGTAATCCTGTCGACTGGCCGAACCGGTCTTGAGATCCCCAATGCAAAAGTGCTATATATAAAGGACGGGATTCTGCAATGAGCCGCCTCTGGTATCCGGTCAGGAAGTTTTTCGGTAATATGTTCGGTCGCCCTCTGGCCGCGGCGACATCGCTTCTGTCACTGCTTTTGCTGTTTTTGCTTTTTGACCTGGTATGGATTTCGGCGCAGACGGTGGACGCGCATTTTCGGCAGCTGCTCTCAACATTGGAAATGGAGCTGTTTTTCGCCGAAGACCTGCCGGATTCAACTGTCACGCTAATACGGGAAACAGTCCTGACGCTTGACGGAGTTAAAAATATCGACTACACTTCAAAGGAGGCCGCACGCCAGCGGCTGCAGGATCTAATGGGGACCGATCTTCTGGAGGGCTTCGATGACAACCCGCTGCCCCGATCTTTGACAATCACATTCTGGGACAATTACTTAGGTAGCGAGCAATTACAGCAGTTTAAAGGCCGCATCGAGCGAATATCCGGCATATCCGAAATTTATTATCCCAGAGGCTGGCTTGAAAAAACCGAGGTAACGCTATCCTGGGTCTCCAGAATCGTTCTCTTTCTTGGGATTGTAATTTTTCTCACGGTTGCTCTGCATATAATCCATGCGATCCGCCTGTCAGTGAGGGTTCATGAGGAGGAGATCCGCCAGATGCGGCTACTGGGCGCCGGCAAGCTGTTTCTGTCCCTGCCTTACATGTTTGAAGGGAAATTCTACGCGCTGGCGGCATCAGTGGCGGGATGGGCAATTGTCCATTACGGCCAGTATCGTTACAGCTTTCAGAGCTTCGAGGTGGTTCTACCACCTTTGACCGATATTGTATATTTCTGCATTATTGCTGCGGCGGTCGGATTCCTGGGCGGGTATCTGGGCGCGAGGAGGCCGTTGTGAATATCCGAGTAACAGTGCTTACGGCACTCGCTGGCATGCTGCTGGGCGTCTTCATGCCTGGTCAATCTTGTCAGGCGCAGTCGCGCGATATCATCGAACAAAAAGGTGAACTGGAACGGATAAAAAAAGATATTGAAAGCAGCCGGGAGAATCTTGATTCACTCAAACAAGTTGAAAGGGGCGTCCTCAAGGAAATTTCCGACTATGAACAGCGCGCCCTGCTGAACAAAACGGTACTTAACCGTCTCAACAAACAGCTCAATACGTTGCGCGTGAACATCTCGGAATCGAAAGACCACCTCGCCAGAAGTGAGGGCCTGTATTCGACCACCCGCAGGAGATACATCAACAATCTGAAATACTACTACTCGGGGACGCGGAATAAATCGTTCGGCTTTGACGATGAATTGATGCGGGAAAAGGAAGCCATCTTACGCCTGATATATCTTCGGGCGCTGGCCTCGTCTGATAGGGATCAGGTAACGCAGGCTTCGGTACTGCTGGCGAATGCTGAAAATGATTTTCAGTCGCTTGTCGACGAAGAGAAAAAAGTCGGCAGCGTCAAAAAGCGAAAAAAACAGGAATATACAATTATAACGTCTCAGAAGGAGCAGCGGGAGAAAGACCTGTATCAGGTGCGCCGGAAAAAAGAAACCGAGGCGGACCGCCTGGTAACACTGTCCGAGGCGGCCCGTCAGATGGAGGAATTGATCGCCCGCCTGGAGAGGGCGCGCCGGGATCGGGAACTGGCTGAGCGGCCGACTGATTTCGATTTCCGGACTGGCAATTTTGCGACTTATAAGGGTGGTCTGCAGGCTCCCATCCGGGGAAAAATCACAAAAAGTTATGGCTGGAAAACCGATGAGGTGACCTACCTGAAATCATTCTCGCCCGGAATTGAAATCCAGGGGAGGAAAGGAGTCTCAGTCGTGGCGGCGGCACCTGGTGTTATCGCATACACTGGCAGTCTGAGGGGTTATGGAAACTTTATTATCCTTGAACATGAAGACGGCTACTTCAGCACCTATGCCGGTCTCGAGTACATTCTTGGCGAGAAAAATCAGATAATTGCGAAGGGTGAAAAGCTCGGGGCGGCGTCAACCGGCCTGATAAAATTCGAACTGCGCCAGGGGCGCCAGTCACTGGACCCGGTGGAGTGGATACGAATTGACTCCTTTTAACAGCATACCGGGCCAGGAGCCTGTCAAACAGACTCTGCTCAATTCGATAAATAAGAATCGACTGGCATCGGCGTACCTTTTTTATGGCATTGACGGTCAGGGTAAGTGGGCTGTGGCGATTGCACTGGCGGCGCTGGTCAATTGCGAAAAACCGCTTCAGAATGATTCCGGGGAAGCAATCGACGCCTGCGGGCAGTGCCGCAACTGTCACCAGATTCTGAGTCACAACTTCCCGGAACTGCACTTCGGTCTGCCGCTTCCTCCTCACAGGAACGAAGCTGAGGCACTTGCGCTGAATCAGGAATATCGGGATCAAAAAAGGGAAGAGCCGTATCGCATAATCTCCTCAAAACGCCAGCTGACCATACCAATCGAATTCGCCCGGAATATCAAGCGGCGGACGGCGATCAAGCCAGATGTGGGCACCACCCGGGTTATTTTATTCTATCAGATGGAAAAGATGCTTCCGGCCTCCGCCGATTCCCTGCTGAAACTGATTGAAGAACCTCCACCGCACACCATCATTGTCCTGACCGCCAAGGATCCGGATAATTTGTTGCCGACGATTCAATCGCGGGCCCACAAAATTCGCTTCAGGCCGATAAGCGAGGAACTGATTGCATGCTATCTGGTTGAGCATTATGATGTGGAATTGAAGAAGGCATCCTTCTGTGCCCGCCTGGCGCAGGGCTCGCTGGGGGCGGCCATTGAACTGGCCGAAGATGACGACCGGTCCTCAAAGCGCCAGGTATCATTTCTTATGTTCAAGGAATTGATTCTCAACGACACCTCCTCTGCCATCGGAGCCCTGATGGAGTTTATCAATCCTTACGATCGGGGACAGGCCGAGCAGGTCCTGTCGCACTGGCAGTCTTTCCTGAGCGACATTATCCTCCTGAAATACGGCAACGACGAATCAGAGATTGTCAACAACGATCTCACGGCAGAACTGGATAATCTGTCGCGCGCGATAGGCGGGCCGAACGAAATCGCCGCCGCCGTCGATGATATTAAACAGATCAGCCTTTCATTGAGAAGGAATGTCCATATTCGACCCGCCCTGGCGGCGTTTGCGGTGAGAATGCGCGGGTATCTGAGTCAATCCACTTGACACTGACGGCGGATTTTGTAATTTTGATAGTTTAACAGGAGACGATATGCCTGATTTATACATGGTTGAATTCAAGGGAAATCGCCGGGAATTCTTTTATAATACATTTTACCATTCACTTAGCCTTCTCGAGCATGTCATTGTCCAGGCCGAACGTGGCGAGGATATGGGATCATTGCTCTTGCGGATCAGAAAAGATATTGATTTCTCGGACAAGGAAAAACCCCGGTCGATTCTCCGTCCCGCCAACGATGCGGACCGACGGAAATTGCTTCAGAACCGAGCTGATGAGAATGCGGCCTGGGACAACGCGGTTCGCCTGATTAATGAACATCAGCTTGAAATGAAGCTGGTTGATATCGAGTATCAATTTGACCGCAATAAACTGACTTTTTACTTCACCGCCGACCATAGGGTAGATTTCCGAGCCCTGGTGCGTGATCTGGCCGCGGAATACAAAACCCGGATCGAGCTGAGGCAAATCGGGGTGCGTGATGAAGCCAAGCGAATCGGCGGTTTCGGAGTATGCGGCCATGAGCAGTGTTGCGCACGTTTCCTGAGGAGCTTTGAACCAATCTCGACACAGGACGCCCGCGAACAGAATCTGTCACTCAATCCATCCAAAATATCGGGTAATTGCGGCCGTCTGTTGTGTTGCCTGAAATATGAGGTTGATCAGTACAGCCGGATTCGCAGCAAGTACCCCGAAATGGGTGAGCAATACGTTACCGATGCGGGGGAAGGGATTGTCGACCGCATTAATATTTTTGAAGACTTTATGGTGGTCAAGATGGACGACGGAGCCGAAATAAAGGTATCGGGCCGGGAACTGGAAAAGCAGAAACGAAGCCAGGGCTCGTTCTTTAAAAAATTGCGTGAAACCCTTATGAAGGATAAGAAAGAATAATGGCAGAAGTAAAGGTGCAAAGACCATTCTATATTACGACTCCGATTTATTACGTTAATGACCGGCCTCATATCGGTCACTCCTACACCACCATTGCGGCCGATCTTCTGGCCCGGTATCACCGCCTTAACGGTCGGGACACCTTGCTGCAAACCGGGACCGATGAGCACGGGACCAAGATAGCCGAGGCAGCCGAGAAAGCCGGCAGGCAGCCCCAGCAATTCTGTGACGAGGTTGTCCAGCATTTCAAAACCGCGTGGGAAAACTTATCAATTCATGTCGATAATTTCATACGCACGACCGATGACCGTCATGTCAATGCCGTGGAAAAGCTTTTGATGATCCTTCATGAGGCCAGGACTGACGACGGCGAACCGGTGATATACTCCGGTGAGTACGAAGGATTGTACTGCACTGGCTGCGAGAAATTCCTGACCGACAAGGAGCTTGTCAACGGCGTCTGTCCTGACCACAAAGTTGCCCCGCAGCCGGTCAGCGAAAAGAATTATTTCTTCCGCCTGAGCGCCTATCTTGACCGCCTCAAGAATCTGATCGAGACCGGCGGACTGCTGATTCTTCCCGAAGAGCGCCGGCGAGAGGTCCTGGGGCTGTTCGAGCAGGGCCTGAGTGATTTCTCCATTTCTCGCGAGAAAGTGACATGGGGAATTCCGCTGCCGTTTGACCGGTCGCAGGTTACCTATGTCTGGATAGAAGCACTCTCCAACTATATCACCGGAGTCGGATTCGGCGATGATGAGTCGCAATTTAAGAAGTGGTGGTGCGAGGCGGAAGTGGTTCACTTGATGGCCAAGGACATTCTAAAGTTTCACTGTATATTCTGGCCGGCGATGCTGCTGGCCGCGCGACTGCCGCTTCCTGATACCATCTATTTGCACGGATTCTTTATGGTTGACGGCGAACGGATGTCCAAGAGTCTGGGGAACATGATCGATCCCAATGACCTGGTGCGACAATACGGGGCCGATGCCGCGCGCTACCTGCTGCTGACCCAGTATCCCTTCGGCATCGACGGTGATATTCAGCGATCTCGCTTTACCACCAAATACAACAGCGATCTGGCGAATAACCTGGGTAATCTGGTGTCGCGGGTCGCCAAGATGATTACCGCCAGTTTCAACGGGAAGCTACCAGCACCTGCCGAGGGCCTTGAGGAAGCCGAGGAATTAGTCTCCGAGGCGGAAAAGTTGCCGGAAACGGTGATGGGACATATCAGGCATTATCGCGTACTTGGTGCCATTGATGCCGTGATGGACATTGTTCGCCAGAGCAACCGTTTCTTTGACACCAATGCACCCTGGAAACTGATCAAAGACGGACAGCTGGACAGGGCCGGCGGAGTCCTGTATACCTGTGCGGAAGTATTGCGAATAGTCGCCGTCCTGAGTTATCCGGTTATGCCGAACAAGGCACTGGAGATTCTGTCGGTGTTCGGTCTCGGCGAATCCGACCTGACCCTTGACAACGCGATGCGGTTTTACTGTCTGAAGCCCGGCAGTGCCGTCAAGATCAAAGGATCGGTTTTTCCGCGTTTGAAGGATTCACCGGGTAAACCGGCAGCGGTCAAAGAGCCCGGTGACGCGCCGGGAATCCTTGATATTTCGGAATTTGCCCGGGTCAGGATGGTGGTGGCGGAAGTTCTCAAAGCGGAACGAGTCGAGGGGGCCGACAAACTCCTGAAAATGCAGATTGATATTGGTACAGAGAAACGGCAGATTGTAGCTGGCATCGCGCAATATTACACTCCCGAAGAGATGGTCGGCAAAAAGATCGTGGTTGTCACCAACCTGAAGCCGGTAAAAATCCGCGGCGTGGAATCCAACGGCATGCTGCTGGCCGCGATAAACGGCAAGAAACTGTGCCTGGTAATCCCGGAGGCCGATCTGCCCCCGGGAGCCGCAATCAGCTAATGATAGATTCTCATTGCCATCTCGATTTTGACGAGTTTGATGGGCGACGAGATGAAACCATCATGGCCGCTCTCCAGGCCGGGATTCATACCATGATCAATATTGGAACCGACCTGGGTACATCGCTGCGATCGGTCGAGCTGGCGGAGCAATTCGATTGCATTTATGCCACTGTCGGTGTACATCCGCACGATGCCAAAACTTATGATAAAAATGTCGCTGATCGACTCCTTGCGCTGACGGATAACAGCCGGGTAAAGGCAGTCGGGGAGATCGGGCTGGATTACTATCGTGATCTTTCACCCCGTGACGCGCAGCAGCGGGTATTCCGCGCGCAACTTGAAGTGGCGGTGGCGAAAAAACTGCCGGTGGTGATTCATACCCGCGGTTCGTTTGCGGAAACGGTCGGGATTGTGCGGGAATATTCGAGCCGGTTGACGGGAGGCATATTTCACTGCTTTCCGGGAACCGTAAGGGAGGCGCTTGATGTGATTGATCTTGGTTTTCATGTTTCGGTCGGGGGGGTGATCACATTTCCCCGGGCGAAGATGGCTGATGTTGCTGCGAGCGTTCCTTTGGAATCACTGCTTCTTGAGACTGACTGCCCGTATCTTGCTCCCGTCCCGTACCGGGGGCGAACCAATCAGCCGGCCTATGTCAAGTATGTGCGGGACAAGGTGGCGGCATTGAGGAAGATTCCGGCTACGGAAGTAGAGCGGATCACCGATCACAGTTGTCGGAAAGTCTATCAACTGGTAGATGTCTTTGAAGGATAGGGCCAGTGGCGTTCGCCAGACCCAAAAAGCGGTTTTCCCAAAATTTCCTGACCGACAGGAATCTTGCGCAGAAAATTGTGGCCCTGCTGGAGATTGAGAAATCGGATACTATCCTGGAGATTGGTACCGGTCGTGGAATTTTAACGGAAATCATCGCCACCACGGAAGCGAAGCTAATCACCTTCGAGATCGACCGAACGCTGATGCCGGATTTGATAACGAAATTCAAGAAATATGATAATGTTACGGTGCTTAACGAGGATTTTCTTCGGGCTAATCCGTCCGACCATACTATCGGGGCATTCAAGCTGATCGGCAATATCCCATATGATATTACTTCCCCGCTGCTGGATTGGATTACCGCTCACCGCGACGCCATTTCGCGCGCGGTGATCACGACACAGAAAGAACTTGCAGATCGAATTTCATCCGGTCCGGGAAGCAAAAACTGGGCGCCGATTTCGATTCTGACACAGCTGTTTTTCAGGATTAAGAAATGTCTATCGATTCCCCCGCAAGCATTTTATCCCCGGCCGAAAATCCGATCGTCGACCCTTTTACTGGAGCCGTTAACCGGGTATTATAATATTAGAAATTATGAACATTTTGCAGGGATTGTTCATGCGGCCTTCTCGCAGCGGCGCAAACGATTGATCAATAATCTGGCACAGCTTCCCGGCTGCGATAAAAGCCTCATTGAAAAAGTTGTTAAATCACTTGGCTGGGACCGGAATATTCGGGCAGAGCAGATTACCATTGAGGGCTTTATCCGTCTGGCCGAAGCATTTGTACCGGCAAATAATTGTTGAACTGAACCGATAAAACATATAGCTTTGCCCACATAAGCCGGGGAGGTGTTATGGCTTTAATATCCATAAAACTGGACCAGGTTGCCGCTCTGCGATCGCTGCGCCAGCGCAAGCAGCCGGATCCGGTCCAGGCCGCGGTTCTGGCCGAGCTGGCCGGGGCGGACGGTGTCGCATGCCAGCTAAGAGAGGATCGGCAATATATACGAGACCGCGATGTGTACCTGCTCAGGGAAATAGTGAAAACCAGACTGAATCTATATATGGCGCCGGTCGACGAGTTGTATCAGCGCGCAATTGAGGTCAAGCCGTATATGGTCACGCTAATGCCGTTTTCAGACGAGCAAGTCGCTGTAAGGAATGGAATTGACTTTGAGGAAAACCGGGACCTGTATGCCGAGTTTGCCGGGAGTTTAAAGGAGGCCGGGATTTGTGCCTGCTATTTCGTTGATCCCGATGCCGACGCCGTCAAAGCCGCAGCTCGCGCCAAAGTCGATGCCGTTGAACTAAATGCTTTCCCGTATGTCAGTTCCGAAACGGTTGATGCCGCTGAAACCGAGCTGGAGAGAATCGAGCAGACTGCTCAACTGGCGCTAAAACTGGGGATATCGGCGCATTGCGGTAATAATCTTGATTACAAGAACATCCGGCCCTTGGTGAAATTCGGTATTGTCGATGAATTTACGGTTGGACATGCCATTATCAGCCGCGGACTGCTGGTCGGCCTTGATCGCGCTGTTAGAGAAATAGTCGACATCGTTCATCCTTCTAACGCCGGGTAGTGATTTCGCGCGATGGGTCTGAATTATCAGGGTATGACCGATCCCCCGGACGTGATAATTATTATAATTGCATGATCGACACCAAACACAATGATCGCCATAAGGTGGTGACATTTACCGTTCCCGATAGTGTCGGTAAGGTACGGCTTGATAAGCTGATCGGGAAAGACCCTGCCGTCAACGTCACCCGCAGTCTGATTCAAAAGCTGATCGAGGCCGGGCTGGTAACCGTCGATGACCGTCCCGCCGAGCACAATCATACTGTCCATGGTGGTGAGAAGGTGATTATATCAATTCCGCCCGTGCCCAAAATGGAGCTAATACCAGAGGCAATCCCGCTTAATATCGCATATGAGGATGAACACCTGCTGGTGGTGGACAAACCGGCCGGCATGGTGACGCACCCGGCGGCGGGCAATTACACCGGAACGCTGGTGCATGCTTTGTTGCATCACGCCCGAAAGCTGTCAAAATTATCCGGATTTGAGCGCCCCGGCATTGTGCACCGGCTGGACAAGAATACCAGCGGTCTGATCATTGTCGCCAAGAATGATCGAGTCCATCTTGCATTGCAGGATCAACTTCGCGAGCGTCAAATCCGACGGAGCTATCTGGCGCTGGTGTGCGGGCATGTGAAAGAAGAAACCGGTGCCATTGACCTGCCGATTGGCCGATCATTTAAAGACCGGAAAAAGATGACCGTCACAGCTCGAAGCGGGCGCGCCGCGCTTACCAAATACAAATTAGTAGATCGGTTTCGAGCACATGACTTGCTGGAGATATACCTTCAGACCGGTCGAACACACCAGATACGAGTTCATTTCTCCCACCTGGGGCATCCTGTATTCGGCGATCCGGATTATGGCGGTCGCAACAAATGGCATCGCGGTATATTTTCAATTGACCGGCAGATGGCAAAACAGGCGCTCGACCTGATTGACCGCCAGGCGCTCCATGCCGCGCGCCTGGCTTTTACCCATCCTGTCACACGTAAGCAGCTTGAGCTGGAATCGGCATTGCCGGATGATTTTCGGGTGTTACTGCAATTTCTGGATCAGGCTGGACGTTAAGAATCCGCACCCTATGACACAGGGGGACGGCGTTCCGATCACCATCCAATTATCTTGACATACGATACCACTCATGTTACGTTATCACATCAGCTTAATAAGAGCGGACCCAACGGGCTGCGGCTGAGGCAGTGAAATATGGGAAAGAAAAAACTGGATTATGCGGAGGCAGGGGTTGATATTGCGGCCGCCGACCGCACGGTTGAAAAGATCAAAAAACTGGCCAGTGCAACCTTCAATGAATCCGTCCTGTCCGGCATCGGGCAGTTTGGCGGCTTTTATAAACCAAATTTCGGCACCGTCAGCAATCCGGTTCTGATATCCTCGGCTGACGGAGTTGGAACCAAACTCAAAGTCGCCTTTATGACGGGCCGGCATAAAACTGTTGGGGAGGACCTTGTCAATCATTGCATCAACGACATTCTCGTTCATGGCGCCAGGCCGCTTTTTTTCCTGGATTACTTTGCCACGGGAGTGCTTTGCCCGGAAGTGGTTGCAGATGTCGTCGAAGGATTGTCAAACGGCTGCAAGAAGGCGGGAATGGCGCTGATCGGCGGAGAGACCGCCGAGATGCCCGATTTCTATGCGCCGGGTGAATATGATCTGGCCGGATTCATTGTGGGAATGGCAGAGCAGGGAAAGATCATAAACGGTTCCGCGATCAAGCCGGGAGATGCAGTAATAGGGCTTGCCTCTGACGGGCTTCATACCAACGGTTACAGCCTGGCCCGGAAGGTAGTTTTTGAGATTGCCGGCTTGAAGCCGGAGGACATGATTGGGCCGGTGGGCCAGACCGCGGCCGATACTCTTCTGACGGTTCATCGCTCTTATCTGAAGCCTGTCATGGACGCACTTGATAAATTTGACATTAAAGGTATGGCCCATATAACCGGCGGCGGCCTGCGCGGAAACCTGAGCCGGATTCTTCCCGATACCACTCAGGCTGTCATCGGGAAGGACAGCTGGCTGATTCCGCCGTTGTTTTCTTATTTGCAGAAGACGGGTGAAATAGATGATTCGGACATGTACCGGGCCTTCAACATGGGAATCGGCTATGTCCTTGTTGTTGAGGAGCATATTGCCGGGAGCATGGTTGAAATGTTAAAGAGTTCAGGTGAAAGACCGTATTTAATTGGTAGTATCACCGAGGGTAGCGGAGAAGTGATTCTGAAGGATTGACCATGTTCCTGCTATGCATTCTCGACGGATTCGGCTTGAGCGAGGAGACCGAGCACAACGCCGTTTATCGGGCCCGCAAACCCAATTTCAACAAATTGCTTGAAACCTGCCCCCATGTAGCCATCGAAAGCTCCGGTCTGGCGGTCGGCCTGCCGCAGGGCCAGATGGGTAACTCCGAAGTGGGGCATCTCAATATTGGCGCCGGAAGAATTGTCTATCAGGACATTACCCGGATCGACAGAGCCATTGCCGAAGGCGTATTTTTTACTAATGAAGTCTTTCTTGAGGGAATGAAGAAGGCGGTTGCCAATGATTCCGCGGTTCACCTGTTTGGCCTGGTTTCGGACGGCTGCGTCCATTCTTCAATGGAACACCTCAGGGCACTGGTGAAATTGGCAAAGAATAGCGGCGTCAAAAAGCTCTATCTCCATGCCTTTATGGACGGACGGGACACTTCGCCGACATCCGGGGCCGGGTATATGCAGGAGGTCGTTGATTCTTTCGGGGAATTGGGCCTGGGGAAAGTCGCTACCGTGTCAGGGCGTTATTACGGGATGGACCGTGATAAACGCTGGGAGCGGGTGGAAAGGTCTTACCGGGCGATTGTGCATAAGGAAGGGGACAGGTTTGCCGATCCGATTGAAGCAATACAGGCTTCGTATCTCGAGAGCGTTACCGATGAGTTTATTGTCCCGGTGGTTATGGATCTTGGTGATGAGAATGAAGGCCGGCTGTGTGATGGTGACGTGGCAATATTCTTTAATTTTCGCGCCGACCGGGTGCGCCAGATGTGTTACCTGTTTAGCGGCCGGGATCCGGAGGATTTTCCGCACCCGGACAATCCTGATGTCCATTTGATAACTATGACGAATTACGATATTACCCTGACTGACGCACACGTGGCGTTTCCTCCGGTGCATCTGAGAGATATTTTTGGCAAGGTAATCTCGCGAGCGGGCTTAAAGCAGTTGCGAATCGCCGAGACCGAAAAATATGCACATGTGACCTTTTTTTTCAACGGCGGCGTCGAGAAACCATTTGAAAATGAAGACCGGGTGCTGATTCCGTCGCCGAAGGTTGCCACCTATGATCTCAAGCCGGAGATGTCATCGGTTGAGGTTGCTGATGAAACGGTTCGCCGAATTCTGTCACGCGAATATGACGTGGTAATCCTTAATTTTGCCAATTGCGACATGGTTGGGCACACCGGTATTGAAAGCGCGGCAATTAAGGCTGTGGAAGCGGTTGATACCGGCCTGGGTAAGGTCATCAAGGCAGTGAAAGAAGTGAGAGGGCAGGCTATTGTCACGTCCGATCACGGAAATGCGGAGCAACTTTACGACTCCAAAACCGATGGCCCTCATACCGCGCATACCACCAATCCGGTTCCGTGCATCTTCTTCGACAGTTCGAACAAATTCGGCAATCCACATCTGCGCAGGGGTGGCAAACTGGCCGACCTTGCGCCGACGATCCTGCATTGTCTGGGCATTAATCAGCCGGAAGAAATGACCGGCCAATCATTACTGGTTACGGGTGAAATCCCTGTTACGCGTAATTAGGGAATTTTTCTGGCCCGGCGATATTACTCTCCGGCGGCGCCGGTTCGAACTGTCCTTTTGGGCTTTTCTCTTATCGCT
Source organism: Candidatus Zixiibacteriota bacterium (assembly GCA_020343475.1). Classification (GTDB taxonomy): domain Bacteria; phylum Zixibacteria; class MSB-5A5; order GN15; family PGXB01; genus JAFGAL01. The sequence continues at coordinate 1,250,739 of CP070796.1, read as the reverse complement.
GGCCTATCTGCCGTCACCGCTGGGTTTTGTTGCCTGGTTTGCGCTGGCTCGCCCGTTTGCCATTATCAATAGTCTGGAAGGCAAAGATTCCTTCCGGGCGGCATATTTCTATGCCTTCATGAGCAACCTCTTTCAACTTTACTGGGTGGCGGTAGTAACTCCGCCCGGGATGATCGCGGCGATTTTTATCCTGTCCATGTACCCGGCGGTCATACTGTATGCATTTAATAAACTTTACCGCTTTAAAAAATCCCCGGGATTGGTCGCTCTTCCCTTTTTGTGGGTGGGAATGGAGTACTTTCGCAGCCTGACACAGATTGCATTCCCCTGGACGGATCTGGGATACAGCCAGGGATATTATCTGACACTGATCCAGATTATCTCGGTGGTTGGCGTCTACGGGCTTTCTTTCGCCCTGGTGGTGTTAAATATTCTGGTGTGGCAGCTGTTTTCCCGGTCAAACAGGCTTGAAATGCGAGTGAGTTCTGCAATAGCCTTTATCGGGATTATTGTCTCAATATTCCTGTATGGCTGGGTGGTGTTTCCGCCGCTTCAGGTCCCCGGTAAATATGAAGTTGCTCTTCTGCAGGGGAATGTCGAGCTTGATAAGAAATGGTCTCCTGAGAGCAGAGACTGGAATTTTACACTGTACGACTCACTGGCGATGGTGGCCGCAGAAGATTCCGTCGATCTGATTATCTGGCCCGAAACCTCAGCCCCCTCTTATCCCCGGCTGGAGCGGAAATACCAGCAAATGCTTTCGATAACCGCGCAAAACAGCGGGACACCCAACCTGGTCGGTGCCCTTGATGCGGTCTACCATGATGACCGGGAGAGGTCTTATAATGCCGCATTCCAGTTTATGCCGGACGGGCGTCTCAATGGTTACTATCATAAAGTCAAGCTGGTGCCGTTTTCGGAACGCGCCCCGTACCAGGAATACCTGCCGTTTTTATCACGCAAGTTTCTCGGGGAGTATCTCGATGTGATAAAGACGCGGGAAGTCCAGTGGTGGTCCGATTTTTCTCCGGGTGATTCGATCGTCGTTTTCAGCACCGGTGATGCTGATTACGCGGTGCTGATCTGTTTTGAGGCGGCATTTCCGGATTATGTGCGGCAGTGCCTGCTAAAGGGGGCGAGCTTTCTGGTTAACATCACCAACGATACCTGGTTCGGCCAGACCGCCGGGCCGTATCAGCACATGCGGCTGGCAGTTTTCCGGGCGGTGGAAAACCGGGTCTGGCTGGCCCGGTGTGCCAACAGCGGTATTACCGCGATTATCGATCCCTTCGGGAGGGAGACGGAGCGCGCCGGGCTGTACGTGCAGCGGGTGGTAACCGGAGGCCTGACACCGAAAGACGAATTTTCGGTCTTTACTGCAATCGGTCCTGTAGTCGGCCAAATCTGCTGGTTGCTTACCATAATCTTATTATCTATATTGGTTGCGGCATGGCTGTGGAAAAAAATCCGATAAGGCCGGTACTGTTGTGGTGTTGTGTCCTGACAATTCTTGTCCCAAGCCCGGCGACGGCAAGTTATGACGGCTGGGCCTCGATGACGTCGACCCTGCAGGTCAGATACCTTGATTATTTCGATGATTCCATCCAGGTAGTGACCTCGGGCGGCTGCCTGAAAATCGATCCTATCTCCGGGGGTCTTCGCAAAATAACCAGTACTGACGGAACGGGAACCAACGACCTTTATTACATTTTCAAAGACGCCGGCGGGGCGGACTGGATCGCAGGTTACGGGCGGCTGGTCAAATTCGATCAGGGGCACTACACTCCCTACCTGTTTTTTGACCGTGACAATGAGTTGATGACCCTGTATACCATTGCGGACGACGGTGAGAATCTGTGGGTGGGGACCTCGGCTGGACTGGCACTATTCTCGAAGGTGGTCGACGGGGGGCAGATCGAGGATTTTTACTTTCGCTTCGGTGACCTTGAGCCTGAGCCGGTCATATATGATATTGCCATCTCAGGCGATTCCATCTGGATTGCCACTTCCGGCGGATTGGCGGTGGCGGATAAAAGCGATCCGAAATTGCTGAAATCGTTTGTCAACTGGACGGCATTCAGCAGTTCCGGTTACCCGGAGCTGGTTGTGGATGAGGTTACGGCCGTGACCTATTTTCGTGATACCGTTTATGTAGGTACCACATCTAACGCTTTTCAGCTGACCCTTGATGGCGATACCTCTTTTGTAAAGCTCGACACATTCGAGCCGATCGACGTCAGGCACATGATCGTTAACGGAGACAGTCTTTTTATTTACGCCGACGGCGGTTTCTTTATTCACTCCGCGACCGGAACCGCGCAGTACAACACCGCTGCAATTCCCAGCAGTGATTTTTCGGCGGGGCGCCTTGTTGACGACGTCCACTGGCTGGGACTTTCCGGCGCCGGTATTTATTCTGGCGTCGAAAGCGCCTTTGAGCGTTTTGATGACGGCGGCCTGCCGGGCAAATATGTTACTTCGCTCTCAACTGCCGATGACGGGCAGGTATCCGGGGCGTTTAATTTTGAAGGAGCCGCGACATTTGATAGAAATGACTGGGAGACAATTGACGTAGATACTCGGGACTGGGTGACGACCGTGACTTACGATCCGGGCGGTAACCTGTGGATGGCTATCTGGGGCACCGGCCTTTATATGATTAACGGCGAAACCACGATAAATTTCGACGAGAACAACTCCTCCCTGGAGGGAGTGAGCGAGAATCCCGCATATGTGGTTGTCAGGGATCTGGCCATAAGCGGCAACTACTTATTTGCCGGCAATTACCGTGCCCGGGGTGGAAACTCGGTATCGGTCTTTAATCTAAGCACAAGAGAGTCTGTTTCCTTCGGCCTGGAAAACGGTATTACGTCCGACAGAACCTTGACGATCGATGCCCGGGGCGCGATGTTTGTCCTGGGCACGTCTAACAGCGGAATTTTTCATTATTATGTCGGTCCCGATCCGTTCAATAAATCAGACGACTCCGTCGTAAACTTCCGTGAAGACAACAGCAGGCTGAGCTCAAACAGCATTAATGTCGTTAAATATGACAACGACGGGATCTTCTGGGTAGGCACCCAGTTCGGCCTGCTACGCTATGATTATGGTGTAGATAATTTTGACAATATTGAACTGCCGCTCGGGTTCGGCCCGGAGGTGACCTCGTTGACTTTTGACCGCCGCAACAATGTCTGGATCGGTGCGCGAAACGGTCTGGCGCGACGTAATGCCGCCACCGGTGAGTACGACATTTACACCACGCTAAATTCGGGACTGGCCGATAATCATATTACAGCGCTGATGGCTGATCCCCGTACCGGCGACCTCTGGGCAGGTAC
>CP070796.1:1239252-1247298 GCA_020343475.1 Candidatus Zixiibacteriota bacterium | reverse complement strand
AATCGGCAATATCAGAATCGACCGTGGTATGCAGGTAACCAGCGAACCTCTAATTTGCATATCACATTTCATATTCCCCCCTTGCCGGAAGTAAGAAAATCGGCACCTCCCATTTTATGCCCCAAATATGCCTTAATATAAGAAAAATGATTGCACCCAGCCGTTAACCCCGATATAAACGGTAATACCCGGACTCGGGCAATTCGATTCCCAGCCCTCTGGGGATGCTCCAGGCGGTGGCAACCGCCAGCACCACCCACAGCAAATCATAGCCGGTTATAACCGATCCAATGCTGTCAATGAAACGGCGCACACTTTCCTCGGAGAAGATGGACAATTCAGCCGCGACTTCCGCGCCGAATTCCTCCTGCACGGTTCGCCGGAAATGGTGGTAAAAGATGACATATTTGCCAAAAGCAATTCCCAGTATCGTGGTGACAAAGGCGATGACCTGTAATGGCAGTCCTTTTCTGCCCCGTGCAAACAGCACCACCGCATACCCGCTGAGCCAGCCGATACCCCAAGCTACAATACCGATTTCTCGATTAGTTGTCACAGCAACCAATCCCCAGACCACGCCGCCTGCGCATGCGGCCAGAAGCCCGCCGACCAGAGCGGGCATGAGCGCTTCATGAGCATACTGTTGCTTTAGGATGCTGTCGATGATTCTGGGGTATATCGTTTCCACCTGATGGGATGCCTCGACGCTGCCCATGCCCTTATCGATCAGCATCCTGACAATGGCTGTTCGATCCGCCCCCGCTTTAATTTGCCGGAGTATGAAGGAATACAGCATTTCTTCAGTGAATTCCGGTTCCTGCTCCGACGCTTCTCGCTCTTCTCCCATAGGCCATTCCCTCAGGGCAGTATCTGCCTGGTTGTTAAATTGACCGCAGATTTAACCGGGAATGATAGAAAGCCGATGTCTGGGACTGAGTCCTGCATAATCTGCGGGATTAGAATCTCTCCGGATCATCTAACTAAAAATGCAAACAGATAGTCTAATGTCAAGTGAATGTTTTTCGGTTCTTTTTTTCCGTCTGAACATACTCGGCTTCAAGGAATTCGGCATTAGCTCCAGCGGTTTCATTGAATAATCGAGCTCCACAGGCTGGATAATTGTGCGGCGGAAAACAAGGAGAATGTCGAAGGCGATACAATCAAGAATTGCCGGAATGTGCTGCGGCGGGTGAGCAGTCGGAATTCAGGATGTGCCGGAAAAGATCGAGGGTGTCTTTTCGGCCAGAGTCGATCATGCCGGCGGAGCTGTTGAGGTACATGCTGTCGGCGGGGCGCTGTCCGCCGCTGAGCTTACCGCAGCCGTGGAAAAGGCCGAATATGAGGCGACCCTGCAGGCTATCAATGGATAGCGATCCTCTGTGCCAACCGCGGGCGTCGCAATCGGATTGCGCTCATTTATCTTCTTCTCTGGAATCCTTTGACCTGGCAAAATAGTAGCCGATAATGACCCCGATGATGCCGGTATATACACTGGCGGTCTTCGAAAAGAAGTCCGCATATGCATTAAGCGCAACATTAGTATTGCTTACCAGAGGATAGATGGCCATGAAGGCCGTAATCGCCATAAACACTCCGACCACCAGAATCGCCAGGATTGCCCGTATCTGATGTACAAGCACAGTTCCTCCCTATGAATTCAGCAGGGCAATCAAAGCCTGCTTGAGTGGGCCAACACGGTCCTCAATCGCGGCAGGGTCCATTTCTATGCGATAAATGCCGACCTCTCTGCCGAGAACCTTCTCGTATCTGCCATACAAAAAATACAGTTTCACAACCCTGGAAGGATTATGAAAGCCCCTTTCCAACCATACCACGACCCGATCATAGTCACCTGGCTGCGCGCTGTCGGGCCGCCGCGCCTCGAAATGCGATTCAACCGGACTGGAAAAGACAATATTAAAGCCCTCGTCCGTCAAGACATCACGAAGCCCTTCAGCCAGATCTGTCGAATCATTCGTGACGGCAACGGCGATCGGCGACGGCCGCTCCAGGGGACAGGGATCAATAGTCGCGATCTGCTGCGACCAGACCGGTTCGGCAATGCTGCATGCGACAATCATGAACAAGAACATACATTTCCACATCTTACTCCTCCCCATTCAAGATTATAATTCGGATAATTTTATGCACAAGTGGTTTTCCATGTTGGCCCCAATCGTGGCGAACGGATTTCAGACAATCAAATATATGATTGTCAAATCTCTCCGGGAAGAAAAATATTCCGTGACTCGAATCGCATTTGAACGCCCTGCCGCAGTCAGGTCAATTATCTCTTGACAAGGATCTGGACGGCCTGCATATTGATACTGTAGTCTAAAGGGGTATCTGACACCGTCCTGATTTCGCCGGTATATTGCATTCTTAATAAGGCTATGTTCAATTGCACCCATCCGGAAATCGATGCGGTGCCTTTAAGGCGGATACCGTCGGCTTTTCATGGCGGATGACTGCACCCCCGCCACATGATATAGAGAAACATTTAACCATAAAGAGTCAGGAGTCACTGAATGCCCTTTTTTTACAAAATTGAAAGCCGTGGAGAGACGCGACGAAGAATTGCGTCAAAACTTATTACGCTCAGAGATCAGCTCGATCGGGATATCCCCCAGCGGACCGTCACTGACACGCTGCTGTTGGCAACCTGGAACATCAGGGAGTTTGATTCCGACAAGTACGGAAATCGGGGCGAGGAAGCCTTCTCATATATCGCCGAAATAATATCTCGCTTTGATCTGGTCGCGGTTCAGGAGGTTCGGGAGGACCTGTCAGCACTGGAAACTCTGGCCGGGAAACTGGGACCCTGGTGGCGGTTTTTGGTGACCGACGTCACTGAGGGCAGACGCGGCAATGCAGAGCGTATGGCCTTCCTCTTTGACGGCCGCAAAGTCCGCCACGGAGGACTTGCCGGGGAACTGGTTCTGCCCCCGTCGTTCAGCCGGGTGGAGGGATACGCGCCGACCCTGCAATTTGCCCGAACCCCGTTTATCGCCGGGTTCCGGGCGGGTTGGTTCCGGTTTATGCTGTCGACCGTTCATATCCTGTATGGCACCAGCGAACCTGATGATCCCCAGCGGATTGAAGAAATCCAGAAACTGGCCACGCTCCTAAAAAAACGCGCTAGAGACAGAAATGCCTGGAGCAACAATCTTATCCTTCTGGGTGATTTCAACATCTTCAATCCGGCTGATCCGACCTTCCTGGCGTTGACCGACAACAGCTTCGTGATTCCTGACAGAATTCAAGCCCTGCCCGCCAATGTCGCCCGGAACAAGCACTATGACCAGATCGCATTTATGCTGAAACGAAGAATGGATCTTAACCAGCTCAGGGCGGGGGTATTCAATTTCTTTGAAAACCTGTACCTTGATGATGAAGAGCAAACCTACATGCAGGCAATGGATGACGGGTACCATACCAAAAGCAACGGCCAGCCGCGCACCGACCGGCAAAAACGCAGTTATTACCGGAGCTGGCGAACGTTCCAGATGTCTGACCATCTTCCCATGTGGGTGGAGCTTCCCATAGAATTCGGTCAGGAGTATCTGGAGGGGGAGTCGGGGTAATTCACCGGAAAGTCGCACAGCTTGATCTCCTCAGCAAGGCCGATTCACACCTGCCATAAGCTCAATAAATGCCTTCACCAATTAAGGAGGAATGAGCGCATGGAAACCACAGTGAAAATGATTCTCGTCTATATACTTTTGCCGCTGGCGGGAATCGGGCTGATATTGTTCAGCCTTCTGCGGGCAAAGCGATTGTGCCAGCGGCCGGTTGATCTGGAATACAAAAAGCTGGGGCTACATTTGAAATGCGATACCCTGTCGCTTTTGGTACTGCTGGGCTTCGTAATGGCAATCGCTGGAGCGTTTTTTTATTACGGGGATTATGAGGACGATATTTCCAAGCTTGAACTCCAACTGGAAAATGCAAATACTGAAATCGCAGCCAAAGACCAGGTGCTGCAAAAGTTTCAATGTTACGCTATGCGCTTCAGCCTGGTTTTTCCCCCGGAAGATTCCGTCGACGCGGATAAAATCAGCGTCCAGGCCATAATTTCCCGTCAGGGGCAGGGGCAACCGCAAATCACTGCCCCTGATACGAGGGTAGGATTGTCGAACGATCTCTGGGTCCATATCGATGACCTGCATCCCGGCGACGAATTGCGCATCCTGGCATACGAGGAAGAAGGCCGAGGTTGGCGAAGTACCAATGTCTGCGAGATACCGAAGACCCAGCTAAAAATGGCGAGGAGCGACTGATGGAAAAGAGAAAAAAATCGTTGATATGGGCGGTTGCATTGATGACACCGGCGATTATTTCGATAACATCTCCTTCGGTTTCTGCCCAGGATATCTCGGCGGCCAATATCTCGCGCTATCTTGGTGACGGCGAGTGGCAGTGGAAAGTCTATATCAGAGCATCGGCGAATGTCCTGGATAGGATCGATTACGTGGAATACAGACTCCACCCCACCTTTCCCCGGCCGGTGAGAACAGTTGGTGAATTGGGTGATCCGCGATACCCGTTCGGGCTTGAATCCCGCGGGTGGGGAGTGTTTCCCATCGAGATCAAAATCCGCTTCAAGAACGGCGATTTTCAGCGGCTCAAGCATATGCTCGAATTCCGAACACCACCGGCCGACAGTTCGCTATCCATCACAGCCGACAATATATCCACACGGGTTCGCTCGGGATTATGGCGATGGACGGTATTTATTCAGGGGCCGGAATTGGACCTGGAAAAAATCCAGTGCGTGCAATATACGCTTCACCCGACCTTTTATGATCCGGTCCGTGAAGTATGCGAACGCGGAAGTGGGCCGCATGCGTTCGCTCTGACTGCTACGGGATGGGGAACCTTCGAAATCAAAATCCGACTGTTTCTTAAGGACGGGGGAACCCAGGATCTGACGCATATGCTGGATTTCCATTAGGTGTGGTAAAGGCAGGCAGAAGAAAACCGCAGGGAATCAACCGGTCGGATGGTACACCAAAGCGCGAGAATAACAGGAACTTTGCCCCGCTGATAAATCTGTTTTCGCGAAATGTCGACTCAGATTGATTTGCGGGGCTTGTCATGCAATTGCACGCTGGATAAGGCATTACCGCAATTTCCGATTTACAGTAAAATGATCCAGAGTTTCCAGGTCAGGAGTGAAGATATCGATGACCAATCGATCTTTATCGCCGCTTAGCCGGCAGAAGTGATACGCTTTTATAAAAATCAGGCTTTCCGGGCTGTAGCGTGCCTGATCATACAGCGGGGCACCACCGCCTCCGGTCACGATGTAATAAATGCCATTGTGTACGGTCCGTTCATAGATGTGATCATGGCCGGTGAACACGGCATCGACACCATACTGTTCGAACAGCGGCACAAATGTCTCTCTCAAACCCATTTCGTCTTCAATATGCGGACCGGTGCTGTACGGCGGGTGATGGAAGACGGTTATGACAAATGCAATTGTATCACCAACCTGTTCAAGTTCATTCTTGAGCCACAAATACTGCTCTGATTCTTCACTGCAATCGCTGTTGCTATCCAGAATGATAAAGAGAATCTGGTCTATCGCAATGGAGTACCACCGTTCATTGTTCGGGAGTTTGAAATTATTGAAGTAAAGCGGGGAATTATTCTCATGATTTCCCAGCGCGGGGTAAAACGCCGCGAAGAATCTCAAATCGGCGGTGATAGCGTTAAAAATCTCCCATTGGACGGCGTTTGAACCGTCAGCCACCAGATCCCCGGTGTGAAATACCGTTTTTGGTCTGATTTCTTCGATTGCCTTAACGACACGTGTATGCGCCGCACTGTTACTGCGGGAATCGCCGTAGACAACAATATGATCGCCTGGCTGTTTATCCGGCGCCTTGGCCAGATCCGAACAGGAGAACCGGAATATAATCAAGCCCGCAAGAAACAGCGACAGTATTTTCAAATGCTTCATGACACCTTCCAGATTATTACGGACTGCACAAAAAAGAATTGAGTCGATGCGATCCTGACTTTTATTTCTATTTTCACGAGGCCTAAATTCGCCAATCTCAAAATGGCTGATATCGGAGTCCCTTCGGTAACTCACCGCAGACGCTGGCAGCGGGGGCAAAAGCGAGCGGAGCGGGAACCGACCTTTACACGCCTGATAATTGCCCCGCAGCGACCGCAGGCGTCGCCCTCACGACCATACACCTGCAGATACCTTTGAAAACGGCCGGTCCGGCCGTTGATACCGGCAAAAGTATCTACCGTAGTCCCCATCAAGCGGATCGACCGCCGTAAGAGTTCCTGTATGACACCATGCAAATCGCCCAGCTTCCTCTTCTGGATACCACCCGTTGATTTGCGGGGGTGAATACGCATAACATACAAGGCCTCATCGGAATAAATGTTGCCGAGACCGGCAATAAAAGTCTGGTCCAGAAGTGCGGGTTTGATCATCCTGCTGGACGACCTGCATAGCCGTACAAAATCGCCACGAGATACTTCCAGCGGCTCCGGGCCAAGATCGACCAATCCCTTCTGGAGCATCACCTCATCGGTTTTGAAAAGCCGCAGCCGTCCAAAACGGCGGTAATCGTTAAAACGAAGAGAATGGCTGTTGTTCTTAAAGTTGAATATCATCAAATCATGTTTGCCAATCGGCATGTCCCGGGGAAGGTTGCGAAAATGTCCGGTCATGCGCAGGTGCACCCAGAGGGTATAACCATCGCTGAGATCAAACAGGATGTTTTTGCCCCGGCGTCGCACAGCCCGGAAGGTTTTGCCCTTTATGATATCGAGCCAGCCGGAAAAATTGTCAGCATCGATTTTAGGAGCATTAAGATATAATCCGTCAATGGTTTGATTAATAATAGTCTTAGATAGACCGCGAACGATGGTTTCGACTTCCGGCAGTTCCGGCATCAGCTTGGATCCTGGCAGACAGGGGCAGTCTTAGGTCTCCTGACCCTCCTGCATTACCTTTTCCAGCGCGGCGATGATTTCCTTTACATCGTGCCCGTGCAACATCGCGCCCATTTCCAGCGTCTCCATTCGCATTCCCGGGCATTGGTAGCAGCCACCGTGAAAGTATTTCATAATAATCGGCGCTGCTTGGGGAATCTTCTCAAGAATTTCGCCCAGCGTGGTGTCTTTCGTAATTTTCAGCATCTGGCGTTTTCCCCTTCCTCGATTATCAACTATGGGTACACAAACCCGCCAACCACCGCTCTGGTAAGCTCGCCGGTTACCAGCGTGGTCTGAAATTTGACTATCCCAACATCCGGGGCAAACCATCGATATATCTCCGGGGCAATCAGGCGCTGGCCGGCATCCCCGAGGGGAGTATAGGCCATACGGACCTTGATACAGTCCTCAAAGGTCCCGGCAGGAGTGGTTACCCTTTCCACCGCCATAATCTCGTATTCAACCTGTATCCGTAGATGACTGTTGACAGAATCCGACCTGATCTCGGTGGCGGTGACCAAGAGCGTGTCGCCCACGAAATCAGACCAAGGTGAAAACGGCAGAGATGGGATAAAATGCACGGCCGGCAATCGCGCATCACCAAAAGCCAGGTTGTTCAAGTAAACACCGTCATTTCTGAGAATATAATCTTCCCATGCCTGTTCATTGCCGGCGGAATCATAATATGTTTTGGTAAATAAATTATCGATCTGTCGGGTCACAATCGCTTCACCCGGCGTCGCGGTATACACAAAAGCATCCCCCTCGCTGAGAGGGAAGTAGCGGGTAGAGTCCATTCGCGGTGGGCGCTCAACCCGCTTGATACAGCCGATCATGAATACCGCCAGGATGATAAAGGACACCGTAATCCTTGCTATCACTTTTTACCCTCGCTTTGCTTTTTGCGATAGTCCTCAATTGCCGATTTTAAGGCATCGGTGGCAAGATTCGAGCAGTGCATTTTTATAGGAGGCAGCCCGCCGAGGGCGTCGGCGACCTCGCCGCGAGTCAGTTTCTCGGCTGTCTCAAGCGAATGGCCTTTGATTAGCTCCGTCGTGATGGAGCTGGTGGCAATGGCCG
>CP070796.1:1231941-1239152 GCA_020343475.1 Candidatus Zixiibacteriota bacterium | reverse complement strand
TAGTTTGGATATCTCTCTGGCTATACATGCCTGGCGATCACCCAGAATTTCCAGGCAATCGCCGAGGGTTTTTTCAATGCGATGGGGCGACTCGTAGAATACCAACGTGTGCTCAAGTTCGGCCAATTTCCGTAGCCGATTTTTCCGAGCGCCTGACTTTTGAGGCAAAAATCCTTCAAAGAAAAACCGGTCCAGCGGTAGCCCTGATCCTGTCAGGGCCGGAATAAGGGCGTTCGGGCCGGGAAGCGGAGAAACATCAATGCCGTGATCAATCGCCGCCCGCACAATCCGGTAGGCGGGATCACTGATTCCCGGGGCGCCGGCATCGGTTATGACCGAGATATTTTTCCCCGCTTTCAGCACGGCAAGAAGCTTCGACAGACGCTTTTCCTCGTTAAAATCATAGTAGCTTATCAGTTTTTTCTTAATCCCGAAATGGGCCAGCAGACGGCCGGAAAGCCGCGTGTCCTCGCAGGCGACAACCTCGGAAGCAGCCAGCGTATCAAGGGCTCGCCTGGTAATGTCGTCGAGGTTGCCGATCGGGGTTGGAACCAAGAAGAGTCTTCCGGTGGCATTGCTTTTGTTCTTGACCATTTTGCCGAAATCTCGCCTTTGCTTTACGAGATAATACGCTTATGGAATTGCGGCAACAAGTAAAAATCTGCCATATTTCTCATCCCTTCGTTGACAGCTTCGGGTGTGAACGTTATATTCAATCATTAATCCATATAATTAAAAGGTGAGGATATATTGTATGGCCTCAGTCAACAAAGTCATTCTTATCGGCAATCTGGGCAAGGATCCGGAACTTCGATACACACCCGGTGGCCAGGCAGTAGCCAATTTCTCCCTGGCGACATCGGAGAAATGGCGAGATAAAGACGGCGCCATGCAGGACAAAACCGAGTGGCACAACATTGTCCTGTGGGGTCGCCAGGCGGAAATCGCCAAGGAATACCTCTCGAAGGGACGGCAGGTCTATATCGAGGGCCGTATTCAGACTCGTTCCTGGGACGATAAGGAGGGAAACAAACGGTATACAACCGAGGTCGTAGCTCAGCGACTGCAGTTTTTGGGTACCCGTGAGCAGGCCCCCAGCGCCGTGCCCGCCTCCGAGGACGTGCCTTCGACGGCGCCTCAGACTGATGAACTCAGCGACGAGGATGAGGATTTGCCGTTCTAGGGCTTGCGTTTATCAGGTTTGTGCCTTCCGGATTAATTCCGTCTTGCGGGAGCGCTAATATTTCTGGAGGAATACGATGAAAAAAATCCTGTTGCTTGCGATGATTTCTCTGCCGATTCAGTCAATTGCAGGGGGACCGGACCACGCCCAGATCGGTGTTTCGCTTTCAGGGGAATACAGCGATCTTGATCTGGCTATTGACGGTGCCTTTCCCGATGCGGACAGCCGCGTCAAGATGGGGCTGGGAATAAATGCCTGTTTTCCACTGGGAAGTGTCGAGTCGCTCGACTTTTTCTGGAATCTCGGTTTTTCCATGGTGACCCGCAGCAGCTCCAAGTATCGGTTAGGTGCAAGACTTGGCGCTTTTCCACGGGGCAGGATTTATCTTTTTGCGGGGGTTCATGTTACGTTCTGGCGCCTCTGGCATAATCGGAACAATCTTGAAAGCGCCATGATCGCTTCCTCGGACGCGAACGAGCATCTGAGCTTCCAGGGGGGAGCCGGTGTAATTGTTCATGAAAACGAAGACTACCTGATTGTGCTGGAGGCGGGATATCATCAGGACAAGGGAAATATCAGGCGGGGAAATATTGATATTACCAGCCACGCTCCCTTTATAAATCTCGGTTTTTATACCGATTTATTTTGAGAATAACTGCGGTCAGATCCGGTCTTCAGCGGAATATGCAATCTTTCTCATCAATATTGCCTTTTTCCAAATCAACTTTTTTTCATTAGGGCGGTGAGCCTCGGGTTACCCGCAACCTCTCTTAAATCGGCCGCGCTTTTATAAGTCGCAAATAAGCGTCGCGTTCCAAATACGCTTTTCTCAGAGGTTTGGAACCTCCGCCAATTCGGTTGATTTCATAGGGGATTTGCGATAACGATCTCTGTCTGCGATTGACGAAGGCAATGAAGCAATCGTTACGACTTCTCCTCAAGTGCTTTGACCCGCTTGAGCAGCTCTGGCAATTTTCTCAGGGACGCTTCAATGCGCTTGGTTTCCATTATCTCTCGCGCCGGATAGCCGAAATATCTTTTCCCGGCGGGGATACTGCGGCTGACCCCGGACTGCGCGCCAACCATGACCCCGTCACCAAGCTCGATATGCCCCACCAGGCCGACCTGCCCGGCCAGGATTACTCCATTGCCGAGTTTGGTCGAGCCGGAAATTCCGACCTGGGCGACAATAATACAGTCCTGACCGATTTCGACGTTATGGGCAATTTGAACCAAGTTGTCGATCTTGGTGCCGCGCCCGACTCTGGTCGGGCCCAGGGCACCACGGTCGATGGTGACATTGGCCCCGATTTCAACCTCATCATCGATTTCAACCCAGCCAACCTGCGAGACTTTCTTGAGGCCCTTCTCGTGCGAAGCGTAGCCGAAACCATCGGAACCGATCACGGTTCCGCTGTGCAGAGTAACCCTGTCGCCGATTTTCGTGCCGTCAAGGATGGTTACCCGCGGATAGACTTTGCAGCCTCCGCCGATTTGCACCTCCCTGCCGATAAACACCTGCGGGGAAATGATAGAATTGTCGCCAATCACGCTTTTTTCGCCCACGAAAGACAAGGCTCCGACAGAAACCCCGTTTCCCAGTATGGCGGAATCCGCGACTCTTGCGGCGGGATCGATTCCGCGAGAATACGGTTCCTTCTCGGGATACAATCGGTCAAGTATCAGGGCAAATGCATAATAAGGATTGTCGTGAAATATGGCCGGGAGCCTATCAAAAGCGATCCCATCGGACAGGACGACCGCCGATGCGGCAGTCGATTCCAGGTACTTTTCATATTTTTTGTTGGCTACAAAAGTAATATCACCTTCGCCGGCGGACGCTATCGGAGCCGCGGCATTGATTGCGGTCAGGCCGTCACCGCTGAGCCGCCCCCCGACCAGTTCAGCCAGTTCTTTGAGAGTGACACTCATCCCGGGCACCCATAAGGAACGGGATTATTCTTCTTCCAGCGCCTCGAGCACTTTATCAGTGATGTCAAAGTCTTTCTTGGCATATGCCAGACCGCCGGAGTTAAAGATAAAATCGTAGTTTCCCTCGGTGGCGACCCGCTCAATGGCAGCGTTGATTTTTTCCAGGAGCGGCTTCACCAGGGCGTTGTTGCGGCGTTCCGCCTCGCCGGCCGGACCGAAGATTTGCTTGGTATACGCGTCGAGCGCCTGGCGCTTGGCATCAATCGCGGCTTCACGCTCTTTCTTCTTGTCGGGAGAAAGAATCAGCTTCTGCTTTTCAAATTCAGCGACCATTTCATCAAGCTCTTCTTGCATCTGCCGGGCTTCTTCATCCCACGCTTTGTATTCGGTGTTGAATTCCTCCTGAGCTTTAACCCAGTCTTTATAATTGGCAAAAATTTTGTCGGAATCAACATATCCGAATTTTCCAAGCTGAGCGGAACCGGTCGAAGCCAGAGCAGCAATCATAAATAATGCGACCGATGCGGCGAGTAAGATCCTCTTTGCCTTCATGTCCGTAACTCCTTTTATCAGTACCATTAATTGTCTTTCTATAACATTATCTGAATGTCGTTCCTATCTGGAAATGCGGATGCCAGCCTTTATCCTGGCCACTTCGCGTATCAAGCGGATAGCCGAAGTCAAAGCCGATTGTTCCCAGCCCGGGAACGACCAGTCTGAAACCCAGACCGACACCTTCATAAATGTCATCGAAATTAATGTCCCTGTGATTCAGCCAGGAATTGCCAATATCATAAAAAAGCAAGGCGTAGAGCTGGTTTTGCATAATGGGAATCTGTAATTCAAGGTTGCCAACCAGCATATACTTGCCACGCACTCTGACGCGTGAGGTGGTAGTGTCATACGTGGTCTGGACAATTTCAGATGAATCCGGGGAGTAAAAATCGTTTCTAATCTCAATTTGCTGAAGCGAATCCGGGGTTAACGATCCGTCGTCATAGCCGCGAATGGTGCCGTCATATCCGGTGCCGCCGGGGGAAAAACGGTCGAACTCCAGGATGTGATCGTCACCCGCCGAGGCGCGGATCGCGCCAAATGTCAGTCTGCCGGCCAGCGCAATATTATGGAAAACGGGGATGAATTTGGCCAGTGAAAGCATGTGCTTTTGATACTCCCAGTATCCGCCAAGCATGTTGCCCACGTTTTCAAATGAATACGAAATCGTGGAGCCGGAGGTGGCAAACTCCGGCAGGTTGCGGCTATCGCGCGTTATGGTAAACTGCAGACTTGATGACGTAAACCATTCTTCTTTAAATTCAAGCAGGGAACCCGGCAGGGGACCACCCACAACCAGATTGGTATCCAGGCGCACCTGATCCGGGGCAACCTGGATCGGGTAGATGTTTCTGCTCAAATAAGAATTGCCCAGTCTGTAGCCGTCGCTGAAATCATAAAATCGGTCGTCTTCCAGCCGATACCGAATGAAGGCGCGGAAGTAGTTGTCCGGCCACCGCAAGCGGCGACCCAGCCGCACCGAGCCGCCTCGCCGCCCTTCAGTGTAGTCACTGAACCACTGACGGTTGGTGTAGTACAGATCGCTTCCGAACAGGGTTGGAGTCCCGAACATCCAGGGTTCCGTAAAAGATATTGAATATGAATTGCGCCTGCTGCCGACATCAATATTGAAGGATAAATTTTGACCAATCCCGCGAAAATTGGGAATCCCGAGACCAAAGGTCCCGACAAATTTATCCTGTCCGGAATACCCGGCCCCGGCGGAAATCTGGCCAGTCTGCTTTTCAGTTACAGTAACCAGCACGTCAATATCGCCGCTGGGAAGATCGATAATATCAGGCAAAACATTCTCAAAGTAATTGAGCTGCATGATATCCCTGACCGATCGCATTAAATATGATCGATGAAACACCTGGCCGGGTCGTGTCGACATTTCCCGTCTGATGACCTTTTCCTTGGTCTTGGTGTTGCCGATGATCCTGACCAGGTTTACTTTTGAGGGCAGACCCTCAACAACGTCAAACGTTATATCAAGCAGGCTGTCACGGGTTTTCAGATCGTCTATCACCCGCAAGTGCAGATGTCCCTTTTCCTGATAGAGGAAGTAAATTTCATAGATACTCTCGTCGTACTTCTCCCGATTGAATACATCACCTTCATTGTACTTAAGAGTTCTGAAAAGTATCCTCTCATCAAATACCTCATTGCCGCTCCAAGTCGTTTTCCCGAAGTAATAGCGCGGTCCTTCGTAGATATCGAGGTAGACTGTCATGCGGTTGCGGGCGCTGTCGATGGTGATCGAATCCGATTTTAAATAGGCATCGATATATCCTTCCTTGTGCAGGTATTCGATAATCTTTTCCAGGTCTTCGGGGTATTTTTCTTTATCGAAGTTGGAGGATTTTAAGAATCCGCGCTTCCGGTTTCGCATTTTGCCGATAATTTTGCCAGCCTCAACCCGCTGATTGCCTGTCAGGACGACCTTTTCCACCTTGATCTTCGAGCCCTCCCTGATCCTGTAAACCAGCGTGGCACCGGTTGAATCGGGCGTATATCTGACTTCGTAATCAACCTCAGCCAGGAAATAACCCTTTTCTCCATATTTTCCTAAAATCTCATTACGTTTTTTGGAAACCAGATGGGGGGAGAGGTACCGGCCCGTTGCCAGGTCAACCACTTTCTCAAGGTCATCGGATTTGATTTCTTTGTTTCCCTTGAATTCCAGAGCCTGAAGCTTGGGTAATTCCCTAACACGTATGAGAATTTTGATTCCTCCGGTGACCTCCTCGGCGTCGACCTGGATATCGCTAAAGAAGCCAAGGCCGTACAGTCGCTTGACAGCACTGGGAATGGTCGACGGAGTAAGCTGCTCACCGATATTGATGCTGGCGACCGATGTTATCAGGCTGGTTGTCGCTGCCTGGTTACCTTTGATCTCAACCTCGACTACTTTAAACGATTGCGCGCCAAGGGGGGATTCAGCGATTACAAGCAACAAAAGGCACAAGAGAAAAGACCGGAACATGGGGATTTCCGGTCTGCAGTTTTGTATGGTATTATATTTGCGGTTCAATTTTCCGGAGAAATGATTTTCTTAATCTTGATTTCGGTGAACTGCTGCCGATGCCCCCTGGTCCGGCGGTATTTCGTTCGGCGCTTGAACTTATAAACGGTGATTTTCTCTGCAAGACCCTGCTGCACGACTTCCGCCTCGACACGAGCAGAATCGAGATACGGATTGCCTACCAGCGCACTTTCGCCGTCCTGAATGAGCAAGACTCTGTCAAGTGAGACATTTTCGCCCGGTTCGGCCGCGAAGTGCGGAACTTTGAGTATATTTCCTTCTGATGCATTAAATTGCAAGCCGCCCGATTCAAAAACTGCGTACATTGTAAATCCTCCCTGCAATCGGTTAGGGCCTTTGCACAGAAAGGCAATCTCATGTTTTTTGAACTTACTGTCAAGTCAAAATTTAAGCCGTTATCTGGATACAGGTTAGAATATTGTCTCCTTTATTGTATTAAACGTATAAAACTGCGCGCGGTTCCATTCAAAAAGATGAACAATTGCATGCCGGCAATGGTCTTATAATATGATTGCGCATTGAAAGGTGAATTGTATATTAAAACTGAACTATGGCACAAAGACTTAAGAAAACCGGTCCGGATGCCGGAAGTTCCGACTCATCATTGCCGCGGACATCTTCGTTTGAGCTGGTGTCCTCCTATTCTCCTCGCGGTGACCAACCGGAAGCGATCGGGCAACTTATGGAGGGCCTGCGCCGGGGGGATCGATTTCAAACTCTCCTGGGTGTGACCGGATCGGGAAAAACCTTTACGATTGCCAACGTTATCAAGCAGTTCGGGAGACCCACCCTGGTTATTTCGCATAACAAGACTCTGGCAGCTCAGCTTTATGGTGAACTGAAGGCATTTTTTCCCAAAAACGCCGTCGAGTTCTTTATCAGCTATTATGATTACTATCAGCCTGAAGCCTATCTCCCGACGACCGACACCTACATAGAAAAAGACACCTCGATGAATGAAGATATTGACCGACTTCGCCTTCGGGCAACAGCCTC
>CP070796.1:1223723-1231841 GCA_020343475.1 Candidatus Zixiibacteriota bacterium | reverse complement strand
ACGCGCAGGGACGCATCTTCGATCTGGGGCGCATCGACAGCGTGCAAGGGGTCGACTATGCTGACGATGAGGTTGATTTCCGGCCAGGGGATAAAATCACGTACATTGAGATATATTATAATCCCGCCTCTTACCAGCAGATACCTGACCCAACCGCGCCGCTGGCCAATTTCTATATTGATCCGCTCAATGAGAGCGAGGAATTCGTAGTGCAGACCAGGGTTAGAAAAATAGAATCCGAGTACTATACCGACACCGACAGCTTCTGGGTTCTTTTTGAACAGCCTTACGGCGGGGCAAGCGCCGAGCTCGGGATTTTTATGATTGTCACGCGGGGCGGTCAGTGGCCTCAGCCGGGTCGGGTCGACACGATCGGCACGGTCACGCCCCCGGAGGGTGAACCGTATCGGCTCAAACTGCTCAAAGAATCGCAGGAGTCGCCCACGCAGATCACCTGGAATTACATGTGGCGCAATGTGTATGACCTTCAGCAGCGTAATATCGATCTGGACGGCTTCGAAATCAATGTCTTCAAAGGGGAAGCCAAGACGGAAAATTCCGGCGATAACCTGGATCACCAGGGCGGCATTCAATATATCCGTATTCTTGGCCTTGACCGAATAAATCAAAATGGAGCGCCTCAGCCCGATGGGCTGGTTGATCTCAAGACCGATATTATCGATCCGATTCGGGGTTTGTTAATTTTTCCCGATCGTTATCCCTTTAATCCTTCGCAATCCTGGGTGGATACGGTTCTCGATCCGAAAGTGCCGGAACTGTATAATTCAGCTTCTCTGCAGGGTGCAATCGAAGCCAGCAAGTACTATATTGAGATTAATAATCGCAGTCGTGCAGCGGAGATTAGCCTGGGCAAGCCAAACATTATCGAGGGATCGGAACGAATCACGATTAACGGCCAACCCCAGGTGAAAGGAACTGATTATAATATAAACTATGACTTCGGTCAGCTGACGTTTCTGACCGACGACGCCCTTGATCCCAATGCCAATGTCTCCATCGACTTTGAATACGCCCCGTTTATTGCGGCCGAGAAAAAGACGCTTTTCGGAGTCCGCACCGAATATGAAGCCAGCCGTAATCTAAGATTCGGATCGACCTTTCTGTACAAGTCAGACAAGGCCACACCGCGCAAACCGAAGATTGGCCAGGAAACGGCCCGGACCATTGTCTGGGATGTCGACGGCAGTTTCAAGCTTAAACCGAATTTCCTGACCAAGATGGCCGACGCCCTGCCGCTTATTAGCACCGAAACACCGTCGAATCTGGCAGTCTCCGGCGAGTTTGCACAGTCCCTGCCAAATCCGAATGTGGATGGCGTGGCGTACGTTGATGATTTTGAGGGTAGCCGCGATGCATATTCTCTAGGGGTATTTCGCGAGTTGTGGACTTATTCCTCCAAGCCGGTCGGGGTCGATCCGACCCGCCGCCGGAGCCGGCTGGTTTGGTACAATCCCTGGAAGCAAGTGGCAACCGATCAGATCTGGGAACGTGATCTTGCCGCGGGTGAGAGCGGGACTCATACTCTCTGGATAGAATTCAGCCCTGATTCGCTTGATTTGCGAATCGAAGATGTTGACGAGGATACGACCTCCTTTGATCCGAGATGGGCCTGGGCAGGTATCATGCGGCCTTTGATGTCGGGCGCCCGCAACCAGGAGCGTGCACAACTGCTGGAATTGCGCCTCAACGGCGACAAGGGCATTATTCACATTGACCTGGGCAAGATAACCGAAGATGTCAATGGCAATGATGAGCTCAATACGGAAGACCGCAACCGCAATGAAATCATTGACATGGGCGAGGATTATGGCCTTGACGGCATCCCGGACGAGTACGAAATTGATGCCGACGGTCAGCCCTACGATCCCTCAAGCAATCCCGATCCCCATGGCGACAACTGGTATTATAACGGATACGGCAAGGGGTGCAATGGTTGCGATGAAAACGACTATACGCATATTAACGGAACCGAGGGTAACTCCGATGACCCTAATCGCTGGGGCAAGCCGGATACCGAGGATATCGACTACAGCAGCAAGGATGCTGCGATCGATCGGGTAGATTCGTATTTCTCGTATAAAATAGATCTGGAAGACGACCGGTTTCTTGTTGAGGGATCCCGCAACAATTATGGCTGGCGAACTTTCCGTATCCCGATTAAGGACGCGGCTGCGATCGAGGACACGATCGGTGAGCCCGACTGGGCGCAGTTAAATTACGTCAGAATGTGGTTTGAATCCCCTGATTCCAGCAAGTTCCGGATTTATATTGCATCCGCTGACCTGGTTCAATCTAACTGGGAGGACACGCTTGCTTATGGTGATGATCCCGGCGGCGAAACACAGTTTAATGTGGCGGTGATTAACACTCAGGAGAATAGCGATATATATCAACCTCCCCCCGGGGTAACCGGTTACTATGACCAGAGCCGGCAGGTCACCGAGCCGGAGCAATCACTTCTGCTGAAATATGAAGACCTCACTGCGGGCGATACCTGTCTGGCTGAGAGGATATTTTTCGATGCGCCCAATTATATGGGCTATCGTCGCCTGGAAATGTTCGTCCATGGGCCGCCGGAGAGCGATACCAACACCATTCTGTATTTCTTCCGTATCGGCCAGGACCGACAGAATTACTACGCCTATCAGGATACCGTCAGGCCGGGTTGGGATGCCAATGGTGTCAATATCGATTTCAATGAAATTACCGGCCTTAAGGAAATCTACCAGCAGGGCCGGCTAAAGGACAAAATTAGTCCTTACGACACGCTCGCCGGCAATTATCACATTGTAGGCAGGCCGACTATTACACGGGTAAAATACCTGGCGATTGGCCTGGTCAACCTTGACAGCACCCAGCGGCCGACCGGTGATGTCTGGTTCGATGAACTCCGCCTGACCGATGTGAGAAAAGACGTTGGCGTAGCCACGCGACTGACCGTCAGCGGCAATGTTGCCGATTTGTTTACCTACAGCGGCGGTCTTCTTTACCGGAACAGCTATTTCAGGGGGCTTTCATCCTCGACCCGCGGCGGCTCGCAGAACAACCTTGGAAGCGGCAAATCTTCCACGTCGTATAATTTCAGCCTTAATCTCAAATTGGATCGCTTCCTGCCGCGTTCACTTAACGCCAGCATCCCGCTGTCGCTTCGTTATTCAAAGTCGACCGAAGTCCCCCGGCTGAGATTCAACACCGATATTGTCCTGCCGGAGGAGTTGCGCGAATCGGAGAGCACGGTCAACGAAAGCAAGGCGCTAACCATATCGGAAAAGTTCAGCAAGAAAACATCCAATCTTCTGTACACAGTACTTTTAAATAATATTCAAACCAATTTTTCGTATAATCGGACCGAGGGGCGCTCACCGGCCGCACCGGCGTCACTGGGCGAAAACTACCGTTTCAACGGTCGGTACACACTGAGTATCAGGAATGTCCCGAATCTCAAGCCATTCTTCTGGACGCAGCCGGTTCCGTTCATAAAGAGACTCAGCGGAAGCAAGTTTTTCATCTTCCCGAATTCGTGGAATTTCAACAGTGATTTTAATCGGACCTTTCGGCTGACCGAGAACTCCAGCGGAGTGATCACCAACACCTTGAAACGTGATTTTCACGGCTCGATGAAAGTCACGTATCGCATCTCCGATAATCTGACGTCCAATTATTCCATGGACACCCGCCGGGACCTGAGCGATCCCGATCAGGTGAAATTCAGCTTCAGCCCCAAGAAATTCAAGCTGGGTTTGGAAACGAACTATACTCAATCCTTCAGTGCCGCGTATTCCCCCACACTGTTCGGTTTTTTGACCCATAAGTTCAACTACAGCGCTACCTACCGGGAGAATATCAACGTGCGCGACAGTACCCGGACTGTCGGGGCCGGCAAAAGTTATGGTGTCAGCGGATCTCTGGACCTCTCAAAGCTGTTCACGGGGGCCAAGCCGAAACCACGGAGAGGATTGCCGACTCCCAAGGGCGAAGTAATCAAGGTAGAGGGGGGTAATTTTCTGGCCGGGGCACTCGCGCCGTTTTCCAAGGTCATGGCTTTTCTCACCGGGTGGGTCGATCCCTTCGGATACGATTACAGTGAGAAGTACAATTATACTTATATCGGTCTTGTGGAACGAGCCCAACTCAAATTCCGATTCGGACTCAGCGATAAGATTAACGCCGCAGTTCGCCGGAACGCCCGCTCCACCGGGCAATCAAACGCCAGCTCGAAGAGCACGGCGTACTCCCTGCGATCCGGAACAAGGCTTCTGGGCGGCATCAAGGCCGACGTTTCCTTTTCACGGAAGATAAGTGAAGACATTGTCAAATCTGTCAATCCGAGAAAGAACATCAGCACTAATTTCCCTGAAATAAGATTTGCAATCAGGCCACTGACAACGTTTAAGACCTTTAATCCAATCATTAAGAAGTTTGCGCCGCGAACCAACTATTCGCGAAGCAAAAGCCAATCGATCAACCTGCAGACCGGCATCATCACTTCGGAACAGGTTACCACGGCGCAGCGTCCGCTTGTAGCATTGACCTTCAATCTACTTCGCGGCCTGCAGATTAATTTCAACACTGACCGGTCGACCACTGAAACGAGAGCATACAACGGTATAGGCGGGGGATTGAACAAGCATACCCGCTCAACGTCGAAAAACACCAGAATCTCCAGCAAGTATTCGTTCTCATTGCCGACCGGGATCAGGCTGCCGATCCTGGGCCGTGTCCGTTTCAAGTCAACGATGTCAGTTTCAGTCGATGTCTCAATGCGTAAGGAGAAATCGGAAAGCTTTCCCACCACTGGTGAGGGTACGAAAACGCTGATGAGTGATCGCTCCGACGTGATGATTACGCCGTCGGTGTCATATTCGTTCTCAAGCCAGATCCGGGGCGGTTTGAGCGGGCGGTGGCAGGATACCAATGACGTAAAACAGCAGCGCAAATCGCATGTGAGAGAGCTGCGAATCTGGGTTGATATCCGCTTCTAAAATATTTGATTGACAATTGTTTTCCGCCTTGTTTCCTTCTACACTTACCGTATGTTCTAACAGACCCCGGGGTAGTCCGTAAGAACCCCGGGCGATGAGTGATTATTTTCCGCTTTCGGCGGCAATATGGATGAATTGGTGATCAAGTCCAGACGGGATGTTCCCTCGGTCGAAATACTTGCATCGGACCAGGCTATTGTCTCGGCGTCATCAGCGCTGGCCCGTCCCCTTGCAGTCGAGGTGATTCGGGGGATTGTGGAGAAAGTAAAAAGCAGGCTTGATAAAGCCAAAACCGCTCTGCCATATCGCGATCTTCAGGCGGAGATTGTCAACGAAATATCCATGGTAGCGGCCGGAAAAATCGCCAGGGTCATCAACGGTACCGGTATCCTGGTTCATACCAATCTGGGGCGGGCACCGCTGCCGGAAGGGCTGTTTGAGAGTATCAGGCGCCATATTACCGGATATGGCAATGTTGAATTCGATATTCTCACCGGCAGGCGTGGCAGGCGGGGGATGATTGCAGAGAAGTATTTGGCCCTGCTTTCCGAAGCGAAGGCCGGGGCGGTGGTCAACAACAACGCGGCCGCGCTGTTTTTGGTCCTCAATACGTTTGCCGCCCGGAGGAAAGTGGTCATATCGCGGGGCGAACTGGTTCAAATCGGCGGCGGATTTCGCATTCCGGACATCATCCGAAAATCGGGCGCCAGGCTGCTTGAAATCGGCACCTCCAATATCACAACGCTGGATGATTACCGCCGTGCCCTCGAAGAAAAACCGGCGCTGATATTGAAAGTACACCGAAGCAATTTCTCAGTCACCGGATTCGCCGAAGAGGTGGCGATCAGGCCGCTGGTCGAGCTTGGTACAAAGACAGACGTGCCGGTTATCAATGATCTTGGTAGCGGCGTGTTTGTGGATACCATGGAATTTATCGGATCGCGCGAGCCCACGGTGCAGAGTTCGGTCCGCGACGGGGCCGCCCTTACCTGTTTTTCAGGCGACAAACTGCTCGGCGGAGTACAGGCCGGCTTGATTGTGGGACGGCAAGAAATGATTGCCCGGGTTAAGAAAAATCCAGTCTTTCGGGCGATGCGGGTCGACAAAACGGTTTTTTCAGCCCTGGAAGAGCTGCTGGGCTTTTATCTTGATGGGACCTGGAAGGACAATATAAAACTATGGCGTCTGGCCGGCATCAGGGAGGCAGAATTGTATCAGAAAGGTCGCCGTCTGCTCAGGGAGATTGACGCGGGAGACCGGATTGTACTTGAAGGTTCCAGCGGGCAAATGGGTGGTGGCTCGCTTCCGGAGGTCCCCCTGCCATCGGTGGCCCTGGTGTTCCAGAGCCGGTTGTCTCCCCAGGAGCTTGCGGCGCGTTTCAGGCGGGCAATACCGCCGGTTATCGGGCGTATTTGTAATGAGCGTTTCATGATAGATCTTAAGGCCGTCGACGACGATGATCTTACCGTGCTGACGGCAATTATCAGGCAACTACTTCCGCAATTGTAGGCCATCCATGTTCATCATCGGCACCGCCGGACATATTGATCACGGAAAATCGTCGATTATTAAACGCTTGACCGGAATCGATCCGGACCGTCTGCCAGAGGAAAAAGAGCGCGGCATGACAATTGACCTGGGTTTCGCCTGGTATGATACTTCAGATGGGGAACGGATCGGCATTGTGGATGTCCCCGGCCATGAACGATTTGTTCGCAACATGATTGCCGGGGCTGGCGGAATCGACGCCGTAATCCTGGTTGTTGCCGCCGACGACGGCTGGATGCCGCAGAGCCAGGAGCATCTCCAGATCACAAGGTTGCTTGGGATCCGCCACGGGATTGCGGCAATTTCAAAAATCGACCTGGCTGATTCCGGCTGGATTGACCTCGTCGAGGATGATATCAAAGAGAAACTTATCGGGACACCGCTTGAAAACTCGCCCGTGGTACGGCTTTCCTCGGAGACAGGCGAGGGCTTCGATCAGCTCAGGGATGAAATCGAGAAGCTCAGCAAATCTATCGTTGTTCGCGAGGATATTGCCAAACCGCGCCTGTTCATTGACCGTTCCTTCGTCCTTTCCGGAATGGGGGGAGTTGTGGCCGGAACCCTTCGGGGTGGGGTACTCGCGATCGGACAGGAGGTTACTGTTTTCCCGGCTCGCCGCAGTGGTAAGGTGCGCACGTTGCAGTCGCATGGTCAGCAGGTCAACCGGTCGCAGCCGGGGCAGAGGACAGCGGTCAGCTTGACCGGTATTGATAAGGAATATCTGAAGCGAGGCGGCGTGCTTTCTTCACCGGAAATTGTCAGAGATTATCCCGAACAGCCGGTGCTGGCCCTTGCGGTCACGATGATTCCGGAGTCACCGGTGGCGCTTGAAGACCGGCGCCGATTACTGTTAATTGTTGGAACAACCGAACTGGAGGGTGAAGTAAGGCTGCTTCAAAAAGAAAATGTCAGTCCCGGCAGGGAGGGTATTATCCTCTTTAAACCATTCAGCCCGGTGCTTGCCTTTATCGGTGATCGCTTTATTTTGCGATTGCCGACTCCGCAGGTAACCGTCGGCGGTGGGATGATCCTGGATATGCTGCGGCGTTTTCCGCGTAAAAAGGAGCTGGCCCGCTTTGACTATCTTCGGAAAAGACTGAAGCTGAATCTGGAAACGCTTATCACCACCCAGCTGGAAAAGCAGTTATTTATCCACGAGGAGGATTTTCTTTTTTCCAATTACTCGGCGGACGCGGTGCATAATCTTCTTTTGAGCATGACAGAACAATCGCTTCTTGAAAAAAGTCAGGGGCGATACTATCGACCACAGGATGTCCGTGACATCGTTGAAAAGGTCCTTGCGCAGATAACGCAATATTTCGGGCAATATCCCCATCGGGAAGGAGTTCCCGCTGAAAAAATCGCCGTGCCGCTCAAAATGACAGTGGATGCAATCGATCCAATATTGAGGCTTTTGTGCAATAAGAATATGCTGGTCAAAAGAAAAAACCTCTACGATCTTACCGGCCGGAAAGTTTCCATTGCAGGACCACTTAAGGAAATGGCCGAAGCGCTGGAGCGAGAGCTTCGCGCTTCCGGCAGCAGCCCCCCAACCCTCAAGGAATTG
>CP070796.1:1217132-1223623 GCA_020343475.1 Candidatus Zixiibacteriota bacterium | reverse complement strand
CCTTCAGGGGGAAGAGGGATACTCCGTTCTGGAGCAGCTCTGGTGCCGGCCGACGATTGATGTTAATGGTATCACCGGCGGCTACCAGGGAGAAGGGGGCAAGACCATTATTCCGTCCTGGGCCAGCTGCAAAATAACGTGTCGCCTGGTGCCGCACCAGAGGGAGAACGATATCACCGATAAGCTGGAGCAGTACCTCAGGAAAATCTGTCCGAAGACCGTAACTTGCGAAGTGGTCAGGCATGGCGGGGCCGCTGCGGTGGTGGTTCCAACCGACGGTCCATGGCTCGCGGCAGCCGGCAGGGCAATAAAAAGCGGTTTTGGCGTTGAGCCGCTTTATACCAAAGAAGGCGGCTCCATACCGATTGTGGGAACATTCAAATCGGCGCTGGGACTTGATACCCTGCTGCTCGGCTGGGGGCAAAATGACGACAATGCCCATTCACCCAATGAGCGATTCTCAGTCGATGATTTCGAGCGCGGCTGCTATACCGCGCTGGCATTGATTGATGAG
Source organism: Candidatus Zixiibacteriota bacterium (assembly GCA_020343475.1). Lineage (GTDB taxonomy): Bacteria > Zixibacteria > MSB-5A5 > GN15 > PGXB01 > JAFGAL01. The sequence continues at coordinate 1,223,109 of CP070796.1, read as the reverse complement.
ATTTCAAAAGTAAAGGCATGATCTATGGATCTTGAATTGAACGGAAAGACCGCGCTGGTTACCGGCGCGTCGAGCGGACTGGGTTTTGCGGCGGCGCAGGTTCTGGCCGAGGAAGGAGCCACTCTGGCCATTAATTCCCGCTCTGAGAAGAACCTGCGGATAGCTGCCGAAAAAATTGAAGTCGCCGCCGGCTCAAGGCCGCTGACGGTCGCGGGTGATCTAGCCGCGTCGGAAACTGCCGACAGAATCGTGGCACAGGTTTCGGCCCGGCTCGGGACAGTCGATATCCTGGTGTCGAATGCCGGGGGTCCGCCGGCCGGCACCTTTCTCCAGCATGACAAGCGCATTTGGAGACAGGCTGCTGATCTTACCCTGCATTCCGCAATTGATTTGGCCCGAGCTGTGATTCCGGCCATGCAGCAGAAAAAATGGGGTCGCATTGTTTTCATAACCTCGGTGGCGGTCAAGCAGCCTGTCGACAACCTGATTATATCCAATACCTTGCGGGCGGGGCTGACCGGCTTTGCCAAGTCAATTTCAAATGAGCTGGCCTCCGATGGAATCACAATTAATACGGTCTGCCCCGGTTATACCATGACCGAGCGGTTGAAATATCTGGCGCAGTATCTGGCAGATCAGTCCGGGGGAACTGTCGAGGACGTCTACCGGGGATGGGCCAGCGAGGTACCCGCCGGACGCCTGGGCAGGCCGGAGGAACTAGCTTATCTTATCAGTTTTCTGGCCTCCGACAGGGCCGCCTATATTACCGGGACAGCGATTCCCGTCGACGGCGGGCATATTAAAGGATTGCTGTAACAAACAGGTATAACCATATAATTCAAAGAGAGATATGCGCCAGGCTGATCATTCCTTGATTTATCCGCAGACGCCCGTTGTTCGCTCCTCGCCGATGCCGATCTGGCTTATCTTTGGTATTTTGATTCTTCACCAGATCGTGGTGGCCTGTGCTTTTCCGTTTGCGAAGCTGGGGCTGAATCAAATCAATCCATACGTGTTCGCCTTTTTTCGCTTCATAATATCGTCCGGTATTTATTTACCGGTTCTGTTCCGGTTAAATCGGCGAGGAAAGATTTCGAGGACAGATCATGCCAAGATTTTTATGGTCGGTTTACTATTGATTCCACTGAATCAGGTTGTATTCTTGGTCGGGCAGTCGCTGACCAGCGCTGGGCATGCCAGCCTGCTATTCGCGATTACTCCGATTTTTGTCTATCTGCTGGCGATTGCCTTCCTTCGTGAGAAAGCGACCCTGCTTCGTTTCGCCGGCATTGCAATAGCGCTGGCAGGTGTTTATATCATACTGTTAGGTGGCAAAATATCTTTCGGGCTGGAGTATTTTCTGGGTGATATACTGGTGCTTGTTGCGGTGGCGGCATGGGCTGCAGCCACGGTAATGGGCAAGCCCCTGGCTTCAAAGTACGGTGCCTTTCGGGTTACAGGAATGTCGCTGGTATATGGTTCGCTTGTGTACATTCCCTTTGGGCTGTTTAAAGCAATTACCGCCGACTACAGCGAAGTGAGCTGGACGGGCTGGTTTTCCATCGGATATATGGCGGTTGTCATCTCGGTCGCGGCCTATGTGATCTGGTACTGGGTCCTGAAATATCTTGATGCCTCGCGGGTAGCGATTATGCAAAATATCCAGCCTATTGTTGCCACCATTGTGGCCGCGATTCTTTTAAGCGAGCCGATCACGGCAAACCTGATTGCCGGCGGGATTGTGATCATCGGAGGAGTAATCCTGACCGAAATTAGGTGAAATTTCTTCAAGGCTTGCGTATATTATGACGATTATGCAAGAAGGATGACAATCATTAAACAGGTATTCTACCGAAATGGAAAATCAAAATAAAAACGACGCCGGCAGCGAAACCTGGTCGGTATTCAGGATAATGTCGGAATTTGTTGAGGGCTTCGAGACTCTGCGCTACTTGCATCCGGCCGTTTCAATTTTCGGGTCGTCGGCTTTGAAGGAAGGGTCGAGGTATTATCAACTGGCAGTCGATATCGGCAGGAAGCTGAGCGACGCCGGCTTTGCCGTCATAACCGGTGGCGGCCCGAGTATTATGGAAGCTGCAAACCGTGGCGCCAAAGAAGGCATGTCCAAATCGGTCGGACTGAATATCGAAATTCCGACCGAGCAAAGGCCGAACCACTACCAGGATATTTCCCTGCACTTTCGCTACTTTTTTGCGCGCAAAGTGATGTTTGTCAAGTATGCCTCGGCCTTTGTCATTATGCCCGGCGGTTTCGGAACCCTTGACGAGCTGTTTGAATCACTGACCCTGATGCAGACCAAGAAAATATTCAACCTGCCGGTGGTTCTGGTCGGTTCCGAGTTCTGGGGCGGCCTGATCGACTGGATTGTCTCCAGCCCCATGAAAGCGGGGACGCTTTCCAGGGAAGATCTGTCGTACTTCGCCCTGACGGATGATCCCAGGGAAGTGGTCAGGATCATTAAAGAAGGATATGAAAAGGTGCGCCGCTCCCGGGCAATTTAAGCTTGATGCTATCGCTGAAATAAAAAAGCCGGATCAAGCGATCCGGCTTTTGGCATATATGCATGTTGGTTTCAACCGGAGAGATTTTCCTCCGAGAAGGCTTTCTCAAGAGCAGGATCGGTAAAAACGCCATCCTTGCGGATCAGCTTATCATCGAAATAGATTTCACCGCCACCATACTCCTTTCGCTGAATTAAAACCAGATCCCAGTGAATTGCCGAAACATTGCCATTGGGAGCCTCATCGTAGCTGCATCCTGGAGTCAGGTGGATTGAACCCCGGATTTTTTCGTCAAACAGCGTATCCTTCATCGGTTCCATAATAAAGGGATTGACTCCGATTGCAAATTCGCCGACATATCGGGCGCTCTCGTCGGTATCGAGAATCTTGTTCATCTTATCTTCGAATGACGAGCTCTTGGCCCTGATAATCCTGCCGTCCTTGAAGGTGAAGCTGATGTCGTTATACACGGTTCCTTTATAAAGGGACGGGGTGTTGTACGTTATGCTCCCGTTGACCGATTCACGTACCGGCGCGGTGTAGACTTCACCGTCGGGAATATTGCGGGCCCCGTCGCATTTGACAACATTTATGTCTTTGATGGAAAAGGTCAGCTCGGTCCCCGGGCCGACGATGCGGACCCGGTCGGTTTTTTTCATGAGCTCCACCAGGGGATCCATGGCTTTCGACATTTTGACGTAATTGAGGTTGCAGACATTGTAGTAAAAATCCTCGAATTTCTCCTGGGAGGTTTCCGCCAGCTGGGCCATGGCGCTGTTGGGGAATCTCAAAACGACCCACTTGGTGTGCTTGACTCGTTCCTCGAGATGAACCGGTTTGTAAAATAACTTCTGATACTTTTCCATCCGGTCTTGGTCAATATCGGCCAGATCAAAGGAATTTTCCGAGCCGCGGATACCAATGTAGGCGGAAGTCTTCTTCATCATACCCAGGTGAAAATCGGCCAGTTTCTTGAACTGCTCGTCGGTGGCATGCATGAGATACTGGCGCGTGAGCGATTCGTCGTTGTAATACCAGAACGGAACGCCGCCCTTTTCGGTGATATAACGTATCAATTCCTTGCCCAGTTCAAGGGAGGCTTGCCCTTTGACTTCGATGTAGACAATTTCACCGGGTTGCAGATCAACGGAGTAGTCGATGAGATTTTTCGCCAGAGTTGCGTTTCGTGCATCTTTCATAATCCAAATCCTTTCTGTTTATGGCTGATAATACAGCAAAATCCCGGTCTTGGCAAGACCGACCGAATTAATTTTGTCCATTAATAATTTCTTTCGAACATCTGGCGGTTTTTTTTGTTAGTTTTGGTAATGAACGGAATAAGCAAACATGCGATACGCATCGGAACCTCCGGATTCAGTTACAAAGATTGGCTTGGCAATTTCTATCCCCAGTTTTGTCCCGTCCAGGATTTTCTCCGCTTCTACTCATGCGTCTTCAATACGGTGGAAATTGATGCCAGCTTCTACCGCGCTCCCACAGCCAAAACGGTCGCAGGTTGGAAAAAAGTGACGCCGGAGGGCTTTGTCTTCACGGCGAAGTTCCCACGGACAGTCACACACGAAGGTGATCTCAAGGCGCGATTAAAGGAAGCGGCCCGTTTTGTTAAGACAATGCTGCCGCTTGAACAGAAACTGGGTCCGCTGTTGCTGCAGTTTCCCTACAGTTTCAAACCGGAGGAGCACGCCAACTTAATGAAAGGCCTGGTGGAAGGTCTTCCCGGAAGTGTCCGGATTGCGCTGGAAGTCCGGAATCGAAGGTGGCTGACCGAGGATTTTTGCGCCATGCTCCGGGAGCGGGGCATTGCGCTATGCCTGGTTGATCATCCCTGGATGCCGAAAAAGACTGATTTCACGGCTGACTTCGCCTACGTGCGTTTTCTGGGCGATCGCAGACGAATTGAATCCGACTTTAGCTTTGTCAGAATTGATCGGAATGATGATTTGAAGTGGTGGGCGGAATTAATCGAGGAATTCTCCCGTGAACGGGGAGAGGTCTACGCTTACGTTAATAATCATTACTCCGGACACTCGCCGACCACCGCCCGCAGCTTCATTGAAATGCTGGGTCTATAGGACAGCGCATCAGGCAGTTCGCTCCATGGTCTTTCACATTCTGGGAAGGCCGGAATTCTCTTGTTTTTGATTCGCCATTGTCGCAAATTAGGACAATCATGATGGATTCGGGAAAAGGATATGATATGAATGCCACAGAGCACATTTCGCAGTATTTGTGCATAACGGTGGGCGGCCATAATTTCGCCATTCCGGTATCAAAAACCATTGAAATTGTCAGACCGGAAGACGGCACGCTAAGAGACCGGGCTGCGAGCGGCGATTATCGGCACTCTTATCAGGACCGGCAGTTGATATGCGTTGACCTGTCAGCGGTGTTGCTGAAGAATCCGCCCCGGGGAAGCGCCGACTGGCGCCTTGTGATTGCCGAGCATGATGGCAAGCGGGCAGCACTTCTGATTGACTCCGCTGATCGGATCATTCGGGTCGGCCAGGAGGAGATTGCTTCTCCAGTCGAGGCTCCGGAGGCGATTCATGCAGACTTCGTTGAATCCATGCTTACCACGGAAAGCGACAGGATATTTGTCATTTCAATTGAAAAAGTGTTTGATGCGGTAAAGGCCAAGTCCTAGTTCTTTCTTCGACGCAGCCACGCGGGGCAGGCGGCTTGCCAGACTGAAGCTGGACTCCGAAGTATCATATGAATCAGAGGCACATTCTCAATGTAATTTATACCAATATCGGGCGGGGGCATCCATTTTATCTTGATGGTGTCGTCAAATGTCTATTGGAGAGGTACGGCGATCAAATCAGGTTGAATATCACCGATGTCTTTTCCGTTTCGTCCGGTCTTTCGCTGGGGCTGTGGCGAATGGTGAGGTGGCTGTACCTGCAGGGCAGTCAGGGCAAGATTAGCCGGAAGTTTTACCGGATTATTCGAAGAGATAAAAAACCGGACCCGCGGGGAATTGTGGAGAAAATGCTGGCAGTTAAAGTCCGGTCCTATTTGCAGCATAATCGGTACCCGACCCTGGTGGGCCATCCGATGCTGGTCTCCATGATATCGGATCTTGTCCCGGTTTATTATCAGCACGGAGAAATAGCCGTGCCGGACCTGGCATTGGTCAGCGACGCGGAAAAGGTCTTTGTTCCGCTGGATTCGTGCCGGGAGCGGCTGGTGCTGAACGGCATCCCGCAATCAACCGTTTTGGCGACCGGGTTGTGTATTGAGGACTATCTCGCCAAACATGCCCGGGAATACTATGAAAAGCGGCTTAATCGACTGAAGAAAAGGCCGGTGCTGGTCGGGGCCTTTTTTTCATCGGGTGCCGAACCGGTTGATCATGTTCGGGCCATCTGCATTGCCGCCGGTTCGGCTGTCTCCGAAGGCCATCGGGCGGTGGTTTTCTGCGCGGCCGGGGG
>CP070796.1:1208829-1217032 GCA_020343475.1 Candidatus Zixiibacteriota bacterium | reverse complement strand
AGACTTGAAGGCCACGGCAAGATAGACATCTTTTTGAATGATGAGGGAAATGTTGACCGGGCTTATTTCCAGGTTCCGGAGTCGCGGGGCTTTGAACGTTTTGCCATTGGCCGTCCCGCCGAGGACATGCCCCAAATCACATCTCGTATTTGCGGGGTTTGTCCTACTGCTCACCATATGGCGGCAACCAAGGCTCTTGATGATCTGTATAAGGTTAAGCCCTCTCCGGCAGCTGCAAAAATACGCGAGCTTGTATACCATATTTTCTTCGTGGAAGATCATGCGCTTCATTTCTTCTTTCTGGCCGGGCCGGATTTCATTGTAGGCCCGGGGGCTCCAAGAGCTGATCGCAATATTCTCGGAGTTCTGGGAAAAGTCGGGCAGGAGGTCGGCCTGACAGTGATCAGTATGCGTCGGCAACTCCGCGAGCTAATGACTCAGGTCATGGGGAAAGCGGTGCACCCGGTATTTGGTCTGCCCGGTGGAATTTCGAAGCCGATTGCAAAGGAAAACCGGCAGCGCCTTATTGATGTTGCCGCTGAAGCAGTCCAGTTCGGCCAGTTCACCCTGAAGATTTTCCGGAAGGTGGTACTCGAGAATCGGGAATATATGGAGTATATCACCTCCGATTCTTATACTCACAAGACCTACTACATGGGTTTGGTTGATGAGAATAACAAGCTTAGTTTCTACGACGGCGACCTGCGAGTGATCAGCCCCAGCGGGGCGGAGTTTTCAAAATTCCCGGGACGGGAATTTTTGGATCATATTGCCGAGCATGTTGAACCCTGGAGCTATGTCAAGTTTCCGTTTCTGAAAAAGGTGGGCTGGCATGGCTTTGAGGACGGCGTGGGCAGCGGCATTTACGCCGTGGCGCCGCTGGCGCGGCTGAACGCGGCAGACGGCATGGCTACACCGCAGGCTCAGGAGGCTTACGAGCAATTCGTCGATACCTGTGGCGGCAAACCGGTGCATTTCACCCTCGCCAACAGCTGGGCGCGGTTAATCGAACTCTTATATGCCGCTGAACGAATGCAGGAACTCGCCAACGACCCGGAAATTGTCGGCCCGGATGTCCGGGAGATACCGACTGAAATTCCGAGTGAAGGCATTGGCGTCATTGAGGCTCCGAGGGGGACCCTTTTTCATCATTATCAGACCGATGAAAGAGGTTTGATTACTCATGCCAACCTCATTGTCGCCACCCAGAACAATGCCGCCCGTATTGCTCTGTCGGTGGACAAGGCGGCACGCGGTTTTATCAGCAAGGGGCAGGTTAATGACGGTATCCTGAATATGGTAGAAATGGCATTTCGCGCTTATGACCCCTGCCATGGGTGTGCGACCCACGCCTTGCCCGGGCAAATGCCGCTGATAGTAAAAGTGTATGACGCAGCTCATAAATTGACACAGGAATTTCGCCGGGAGTAAGTAATGAAGCCGCTGGTGCTAGGGCTGGGCAACGATCTTTTAAGTGACGACGGAGTCGGGCTCCTCGCGGCCCAAAGGCTGCAAAAGCTGCTGGTCGGAAAGGCTGACGTCGTGGCCAGCAGTCTTCACGGTCTGGCACTGCTTGATTTCTTCTCAGGCTATAAGCAGGCAATCGTGATTGACGCCATCCAGCTGAGGAAGTCTCCTCCGGGAACGATCGTTGAAATGGATTTGAGCGATTTGCGAGTCGCACCCGGCCCTTCACCTCATTATACCGGTTTGCGCGACCTGGCAAGAATTGCCGGCGAATTGAAGCTGGCATTTCCTGATGAAATCCGTATCTTTGCCGTTGAAGCCGCCAACACCACCAGTATTGGCGGCGGACTATGCGCGGCGGTCAGCAATGCACTGGAGGAAATTATCGCACGAGTAATCGCTCTTGTGACCAAGTGGGACAGGCCGGGACTGAACGGAAAGGAACAAGCAGAACAACCTCTCGTCGCCGAAGGGCCACATTGACGGAGAAGTTGAATGCATGAATTGCAGATAGCAAATGAGATAATTGATGTTGTCGAACGGGAGATGTCAGATCGACGGTTGACCCGGATTGAAGCGATTGGAATCAGCCTCGGTGCGCTCAGCGGAGTTGATCCCGAAGCACTGAGATTCGGCTTTGAAGCGGCAACCGCGGACACACATCTGGCCGGGGTCAGACTGGAACTTGAGGAATTACCGGTCCGGGCAGTATGCCGGGGATGTGAAAGGAGAATCGAAATTGAAACACTGGTCTTCATCTGCCCCTATTGCGGTTCCGGCGATCTGGATGTTCTGCAGGGACAGGAGCTGGATATTGTCTATTTGCATGCGGAATAAGATCATCGGCCGACCGAGCCAATTACTCACCGTCTTATTTCTGTCGGATCCGATAGGGTTTCAGCAAGACTATGTATTGGGATAGAATTTGCCGTTGACATCAGGTGAGAAATGAGTGAAAAAATACCGATCAGAAAAAAAGTTCTTTCGGAGAATGACCGCCTGGCGGCGGAAATTCGCGCTCGCCTTCTACGGGAGAAGGTGGTATCACTCAATCTGGTCAGTTCACCGGGTTCCGGAAAAACATCACTGCTTGAAAAAACCCTCGGGGCGCTTAATGGTAAGGTGAGAATGGCGCTGATTGCGGGGGATGTGCAAACCGAAAACGACGCGAGGCGTCTGATTCAGGCCGGCGGTGAAATTGTGCGGCCGGCAGTTACCGGCGGTGCCTGCCATCTGGATGCCAGGATGATCCTCCGTATTATTGAAAAGCTTGACCTTGCGCAGGTGGATATTCTATTTATTGAAAATGTCGGCAACCTGGTATGTCCTTCCAGCTATGATCTGGGGGAGGATATGAAAGTGGTGCTGATCAGCACCACCGAAGGAGATGACAAGCCTCTGAAGTATCCGGCAATGTTTCGGAGATCGTCCGCACTGGTAATCAATAAAACTGACCTTCTGGGACACTCGGAATTTGACGTGGAGAGGGTGAAGGAAAACGCCAGAAATATCAATCCCGGCCTCAGAATTTTCGAGATTTCCTGCCGCTTAGAAAATGGTCTGGATGATTGGTATGACTGGCTGATTTATCTGGTTGCAGCGAGAAAAGCCCCGGAGATGTCGGCCGCTCGGGGCGAGAATCGCAGTCCCGGATCACAATAGCGATGCGGCAACAATATGGATAAATCAGCTGTAGATAATATCGAACCGGTTCAGCATAGTGGCGCGCCACAGCGGATGCATATTGAAGTGACCGGTTCTGTGCAGGGGCTCGGATTTCGTCCGTTTGTCTATCGCCTGGCAGGGGAGATGCGGCTTAATGGATGGGTCCGAAATTATCCGGGCGGAGTTCAAATCGAAATTGAAGGGACTCGGCGGAAGCTCGACCGGTTTATTCGGCGAATTGAAACCGACAAACCGCCGCACGCCACGATACAGAATCTGAAATGTGACATTCAAACCCCGGTTGGATACCGAACTTTTACTGTTGAAAAGAGCGAACAGACCGGAGAAAAAACCGCGCGAATCCTGCCGGATATTGCCACCTGTCCGGATTGCCTGGCGGAGATTTTCGACCCTGGAAATCAGCGCTATAGATACCCGTTCACGAACTGTACTAACTGCGGTCCCCGCTACAGTATTATTGAATCCCTCCCGTATGATCGCGGCAATACCACCATGGGTGACTTTACTATGTGCGCGCAGTGTCGCGCCGAGTATGAGGATCCGGCCAGCCGGAGATTTCATGCTCAGCCGAATGCCTGCCCCGCGTGCGGGCCGCATCTTGAATTGTGGGACGCGCGGGGAAATGTGTTGGCGAAGCATGACCGGGCGCTGACCGCCGCCTGCAAAGCTGTCATGGCGGGAAAGATTCTGGCTTTGAAAGGCTTGGGGGGGGTTCAATTACTGGCCCACGCGGGAAACGAAGATGCCCTGATTCTGCTTCGCAAGCGAAAAGCCCGCAGGTCAAAGCCCTTTGCTCTGATGTATCCCGGCTTGCCTGCCATTGAGAAAGACTGCCTTGTATCCCGGATGGAGAAAGATCTGCTGTGCTCCTCGGCAGCCCCGATCGTTCTGCTGAAACGAGTCGGCTGTGAAAGTCCTGCCGACCGCCGGGTATCGCACCTGGTCGCCCCGGAAAATCCGTATCTGGGAATAATGCTGCCTTATACCCCGCTGCACCATTTGCTGATAAAGGAATTGGGCCTTCCCGTGGTTGCGACCAGCGGGAACCTGTCGGACGAGCCAATTTGCATCGACGAGCAGGAAGCATTGCAGAAACTGGCGAGCGTCGCGGATCTTTTCCTGGTTCATAACCGCCGTATTATCCGGCAAGTGGATGATTCGATAGTGCGCGTAATTGGCGGTCGCGAAATGATCATGCGCAGTGCCCGGGGATATGCTCCCACGCCGCTTCATCTGACCGGTCCGGCGCCATCCTGCATCGCGTTCGGTGCCCATCAGAAAAACAGCGTCGCGGTATCGAATGGCGGAAACGCGTTCGCCAGTCAGCATGTCGGTGATCTGACAACGCTTGAAACCTGTCGCGCCCATCACCGAGTAACAGCATCATTGTCTCGATTATATGAGATTAAGCCTGAACGTGTCGCCTGTGATATGCACCCTGATTACTATTCAACAGGATTTGCCGCCTGTATGCAGCTACCCGTGATTAAGGTGCAGCACCATTATGCCCACGTTCTTTCCGGAATGGTGGATAACCGGCTTGAAGCACCGCTGCTGGGGGTCTCGTGGGACGGCACCGGCCTTGGATCGGACGGCACGATCTGGGGAGGAGAATTCCTTGCTGTTACAGCCCAATCATATTCGCGGGCCGCCCATTTTCGAACCTTCCGCCTTCCCGGCGGGGAACGGGCCGCGGCAGAACCGCGCCGGTCTGCACTCGGCCTGCTGTATGAGATATTCGGCAGGGAAATATTCGATATGCTTGCCCTGGCTCCACTTGACTCGTTCACCGAAAGCGAGCGGACAGTCCTTGGCGAAATGCTTGCCAAACACGTCAATTCGCCGCCGACTTCAAGCGCGGGCAGGCTATTTGACGCCGTGGCATCGCTGGCCGGGCTCTGCCACATGGCAGATTTTGAGGGGCAGGCCGCGATGCTTCTGGAATTCGCCGCCGGTGCGGTCAATACGTCGGAAACGTATCCGTTCTGTATCACGGGGCAGTTCCCACCATACCGCCTTGACTGGGAATTCATGATCCGCGAGATTCTTGACGATATCGTCGGTCGTCTCGATACGAGCGTTATTGCGGCCAAATTTCACAACACCCTTGCGGAAATTATCGTGGCTGTTGCTCTGCGAGTTGGAGAGAAGAAAGTTCTTCTGACCGGAGGATGTTTTCAGAATAAATATCTTACGGAGCGAACCCTGCGTCGCCTGAAGGAGTGTGGTTTAATACCATACTGGCACCGGTGGATTCCGCCCAATGACGGCGGGATTGCAGTGGGACAACTAATGGCGGCAACCTGGCGCCGCTGCAAGGATGGAAAGAATGTGCCTGGCAGTACCGGGTAAAATTGTCGGAATATCCGGGGATGATGCTCTGAATCGAACCGGTCGGGTCAGTTTTGGTGGAATCATCAAGGAAATCAATCTGGCTTTTGTGCCGGAGGCGAAAATCGGATCTTATGTTATCAGTCATGCCGGATTTGCCATCAGTATTGTGGACGAGAAAGAGGCCAACCGGGTCTTTGAATACCTCGACCAGATAGAAACGCACCAGTCAGGGGCAGGTGACGACCTGTGAAATTTATCGATGAATACCGGGACCCGGCCGCCGCAGGACGATTTGTCGGCGAAATCAGGCGAATCTGCACGAGGTTCTGGACGATCATGGAAGTGTGCGGGGGACAGACCCACGCCATTATTAAGTATGGTATCGATCGGCTGCTACCTGATGCTGTGACGCTTCTTCACGGGCCCGGCTGTCCGGTCTGCGTAACGCCAGTGGAATTGGTAGACAGGGCGGTGAATATTGCCTCCCGTAAGGATGTTATTTTCTGTTCTTTCGGGGATATGCTTCGCGTTCCCGGATCGGGAAAGGATTTGCTGTCGGTCAAGGCTGGCGGTGGCGATGTGCGGACGGTTTACTCCCCACTCGATGCTCTGCAAATCGCGCGGGACAATCCGACCAGAGAGACGGTTTTCTTCGCGATCGGTTTTGAAACCACCGCCCCGGCAAATGCCGCCTCGTTATTTCAGGCCATGGAGTCGGGAGTGGAGAATTACTCCGTTCTGCTTGCCCAGGTGCTCATTCCTCCGGCCATGCACTATATTCTTGATTCAACAGACTGCCGTGTCGACGGATTTCTTGCGCCCGGCCATGTCTGTACCGTTACCGGATACCGCGAATACGAGCAGCTGGCCTCCGATCATAATATTCCTATCGTTGTCACCGGTTTCGAGCCGCTTGACCTTTTGCAGGGGATTTATTTGCTGATTTCCCAGCTGGAATCCGGTCGGGCCGTGGTCGAAAACGCGTACGGCAGATCAGTGCGGCCAGACGGTAATCCGGAGGCGCAGAAAATCATGCGCGAGGTTTTTGTTGTCGTTGACCGCAAGTGGCGTGGCCTGGGAGAAATTCCCCGAAGCGGCTTTGCGTTGCGTGATACATTTGCCCGCTTTGATGCTGAAAAACGATTTGGCCTTGCGCATCACGAGATCGAGGAGTCTCCCGACTGCATCAGCGGGCAGATCCTTCAGGGGCTCAAAAAGCCGGCGGACTGCCCGGCTTTTTCCGTGACGTGTACCCCGGAATTTCCCCTTGGAGCAACCATGGTATCCTCGGAAGGCGTATGCGCCGCATATTATCATTACGGCCGGGCCGTCCTGCGGCGGGATCTCAGCGGTACCGGAGGGTAGAAGCCAATGAGGCAAAATAATGAAGTCAAATTTGACTGCCCGCTGCCTTTAAATGACTACCCGATGATATTGCTTGCTCATGGCGGAGGTGGCAAGCTGATGCACGAACTGATCCGCAATATTTTCGCCGCGGCGTTCGATAATCCGATGCTTGAGACAACACTTGACAGCGCGGTGCTCAATGCGGAGAACGACCGACCGGTATTTACCACCGATTCATATGTGGTGCATCCGCTGTTTTTTCCCGGTGGCGATATCGGGATGCTGGCGGTGAATGGTACCATAAACGATCTGGCCATGTGCGGAGCCCGTCCTCGATATATTTCCGCCGGTTTCATTATCGAAGAGGGATTTTCGACCGAATCGCTCTGGAAAATCGCCCGATCAATGAGCCGTGCGGCACGTCAGTCCATGGTCGATATTGTTACCGGCGATACTAAGGTGGTTGACCGGGGCAGGGGCCACGGCGTCTTCATCAATACCGCCGGAATCGGTTTTGTCGAACACGGCTTTTCCATCAAACCGGCAAGCATACGAGCCGGTGACGTTATAATAGTCAACGGAGACCTCGGCCGGCATGGGATTGCCATTATGGCCGCGCGGGAGGGGCTCTCGTTTGAATCGCAGGTAGAGAGCGACTGTGCCCCGCTGGCGGAGACGGTGCTGACGCTGCTTGATGCGGGCGCGGAAATCCATTGCATGCGGGATCTTACCCGTGGCGGTCTGGCATCGGCGCTGGTGGAAATTGCACAAATCTGCGGCATGAAATTTTCGCTCGACGAACTTCTTATCCCGGTTCGCGAGGACATTCGCGGCGCCTGCGAAATTCTGGGGCTTGATCCAATTTATGTCGCCAACGAGGGACGGTTGGTACTATTTGCCCCCGAAAAGGATGAAAAACGCATCCTTGAAATCATGCGTTCCGACCTGGATTGGCATGACAGCCGGGTCATCGGGCGGGTAACCGATCAGATAGCCGGTGTGGTGACGATGAGAAGCAGTATCGGCTCCGAACGCATTGTCGATATGCTCAGCGGTGAGCAACTGCCGCGTATCTGCTGAATGCCATCTTTTTGCTAAGTTGAAATAAGTCCGGATCTTGGCACATTAATCCCGCCGATAATTATTTTTCGATCCTCGCATTCATTGAGAGCTAATGTATTGACTATCAACACATTCTGTTTCACGAAAGGCATTTGATGATCAGCGGGTGAACCGGTCTTATTCGGTCGCGGAAACAATATACCCAAGCCGGGGGGTGCTGTATTTGAAGCCGGCATGTGGGTCTGCTTCTTCACATTGTATGTTTCTTATACAATTAATGCTTTACCTGAAGAGGCATAACGCTAAG
>CP070796.1:1204204-1208729 GCA_020343475.1 Candidatus Zixiibacteriota bacterium | reverse complement strand
GCCCCTGACAGCAAATCAATAAAATAACCAGTAGTATTCGTTTCATAAAATGTTCCTGTGTTGCGGGTCTACATAATTATTACGATTTTTCCGATCTGATTGCCGAATCCGGATTCTATGGAATAATAGTAAATCCCGGAGACAATCGCTTGGGTATTGCGGGTAATTAGATCCCAGGTCTCATGCATCGCCCGGCTGTCACCCGGGGCATAATCGTGATCAATCTCTCTCACAAGATCGCCATCGAGAGAAAAGATGCGGATCGTGCATTGATGAGGAAGATTCATAAAATGTATCGCCCGTAACCGCTCGGGATTGGTAACGCCGGCAGGTGCATTTCGACCTTCAAATTGCCCGCCCCCCGGGCTCTGGTAATTTGCGTCGATGCGGTACGGGTTTGGATATACCACTACATTAAGGCCGGCTTTCTCAGTCAGCCCGGCGGAATTCTGGGGATACTCGGCAATCATGTTCAGCAGGGGGCTGGTTTCCAGCGCAAGCAGACCGAATCCCGGGGATCCGTAATCGAAGGCTGTAATGGAAACATAGTACAATTGCGAAGGAAGAAGATTGTCCAGGATGTATTCATACTCAAAATATTTGAATTCGCCGCTTTCAGTTAACTCATCAGGATAAAGAAGGGCCGCGGTCGCCAGGTCAAGGGTTGTCGGAAAAGGCTGTTCGGGAAAACGCTTATGAATCCCGTTCGGATCGGATAAGTCGCTGCAGTTCCAATCCTGCTTTGAAAAATAATACAAACTGTCGGTTCCTCCGGGATTGTTGACATAAAGAGGATTATCCACCCCGTAATAGAGCGGATTGAAATCATCTCCGTAAATTCGGCGCAGCGAATCAAGCGTGAATGGAGGTTCCAGAAGCTTCCAGGTGCCGCGAATCGGGTCACGCGCCCAGCGGTTGTAGTCTTCCCGATCATAAGATGATACCAGTACGAAGTCCGATGCCCGCGGCGTTAGCGATTGATAAACCCGATATCCCTCAAAATCATAGTCATTACTGAACATATCTCTGGTTTGCTCGCTTGCATAGCCGTTCCAGCGGAGCACCAGACGCCCGCGCTGGTATTCATCCAGCTCGGGCAGGACTCGCACCACCGGGGGAGGCGGAGGCGATGCGCCTCTGAAGTCCGGTATCCCGTCGCCCTCATAGTAAGTCGTATCGCACGACGCATAGGTATAGGTGGTTTCCGGCGGCTCGACGGTATTGTCGATATGCCGGGTGGTATCGAGACAGCAGATTCTTTTCTTGCCGAAGGTGCTGTCGCCGTTAGTGTCAACACCGGGATTATCGTAAATCCATGAGGCCCAGATCGAGTTAACGGCCAGATCGCGGAAATCCAGTCGGTCGTAATACAATTCCGGATTACGGTGATCGAAATAATCTTCAAAATCACGCGGATTCTGGTGAATGAATTCACCGCATACATATGCGAAGCTTACCGGGAGGATTTCTCCGGGAGAGATTTCAAATGGGCCGAAAGAGAGCAAGTAGCGGGCGTCAAAGCCGTCTGCGAAATCACTCGCGCTGGACGGCGGGGGAAGCCAGCCGTCGGGGCTGTGGTCTTTGCCGGTAAACAGCTGGTCATAATCGAATTCCCGGTGCTTCATGATGTAGTACTTATTCCGGTCACCCAGGGGTGTCCCGAGAACGCCACCCATGTCGCGAAACGGATCGGTCGGGGTGCCCGCTTTGCGAGGCCCAAAATCACTCGCCGGATCATAGTAATTTGTTATCCACCAATTGAAAGAATACTGTAGAGAATCAGCGGGGGTTCGTACCACCCTGACTCCGGCGACGCTGGTGGCACTGGCGGGTGTAAAGGTTCCCTGATCGCTGGGATCACCGTCGTTGTCGGCGATATAGGCAATGTTAATGGTATCGATGAATCCACAAGGGGAATCGGAGGGATATTCCCGGCGGAAACCGCAGAAATCGTCTGACCATGCATCCGCTCCACTGATTGATTCATGGTGAACATCGCCATCAACATAAATGGCCATATAAACTTCATCCAATTCCCGGTGCCCGATGTTTTTTATCGAGTAATCAAAAAGAATGAAATCCTGAGCATATGAATAGCTCCAGACATAACTATGCTGTGTTACCTCAATATTCAGCGGCACATGCGGACGTCCGTCCCGGTAATCAATCCCCACAAAGGCCGGATTGGTAACCGTGTCGGTGTAGAAAGCGATGATGTCCTGCTCGGAGACGGCATCCTCAGAATAGAATTGGCTGCTGGGTTGAATTGACCGGCGCTTTATTCCGCCGCGGGGGTAGGCATCCGGCCAGAACTCGACGACGCTATAGTAATCATCAACGCCGATTGAAACCAGCGTGTCCCGCCCGACCACGGCTCCGATCCAGAAACCTCCAACATAAAGATGCTCAATGCCCGAATTGGCCGGAAAAACACAGGACGGAGCGGGGATTCCGGTTACCGGGTCAATCTGAGACTCGTCCGCTCCAATCCCAAACTGGCCGATATTGGTTACAGTGAGGGAGACGTTTCCGGTCGTGACACCGTGGACCGCAATTTGCATATTAGGCTCGTCAATCAGGGTGGCTTTCAAAAGGCGGGTTCCGGGGGGAGGCGCGGGTGATTCCTTGGGAGACTGAAACGGAAAAGCCGGGCGAAAGACGAGAATGAAAAGAATCGCGGCAGAAAAACGCTTCATATTATGATGATCCCCAAGACCACATTTGTTGCGAACAATTTCGTCACCGAAGATTTGTCCGGTATCAGGGCAATTTTCAAACATTATATAATTTAAAACAAAACCGGGTACAAATCAACATCATTGCGAGATATACCCGTATTTGCCTAATCTGGTATGGCTTGTGAAGAGCAGTTGCAGAGTCATTATCAAGGCCAAAAAAGGACGAGCCTCAGGAAGGGAGGAGGCTCGCCCTATATGCCTGTACCTACATAATAATAACCAGTTTTCCGATTTGGTTGCCGTATTCGGACTCCACCGAATAATAGTATATCCCCGAAACCACCGCCTGGGTGTTGCGGGTGATCAGATCCCAGCTGTCATGCATGCTCTGCGGGTCATCCACCGGGAAATCATGGTCGATCTGCCGCACCAGGTCGCCGTCGATGGAGAAGATGCGAATCGTGCACTTGTGAGGAAGATTCGTGAAGTGGATTCTTCGAAGCCGTTCCGGATTAGTTGTTTGTCCGGCGGGGATGCTGCGGCCCTCGAACTTTCCTCCGGCATCGTCCTGGTATCCCGCGTCGATCCGATACGGATTGGGATAGACAATTACATCAAGACCCTTCGCCGCAACCATCGTATTCCGGTTCTGGGCATATTCGGCGATCAGATTCTGGGTCTTGGCGGTTTCCAGCGCGGGCAGGCCGCTGACCGGTGAACCATAGTCAAAAGCGGTCACGGAGACATAATATAACTGTGACGGCAGAAGTTTCTTGATCTTATACTGGTATTCGTAATACTTGAAATAACCGTCCTCGGTCAGCTCTTCCGGGTAATACAGCTTCGCCGAGTCAATGTTGAGAATGGTCGGAGGGGATTCGTCTTTGTATTTCTTGTGAATCAGCGTCGGATCGGTCACTGTCGACTGGTTCCAGTCCTGGGCCGTGAAGTAATACAACTCCTGCGTGCTGTCGTCATAAAAAAGATTATCAATGGTATAAATACTCGGGTCAAAATCCTCCCCATACATGTCCTGGAGTTCCTCCAGCGTAAACGGCGTCTCCACCAGTTCCCACTTACGGCGGGTCTCGTTGAATTCATAACGATTGTAGTCCTCCCGATCATAAGAGGTCAGCAACACGAAGTCGGAGGGCCGGGGAGACAACGAGTAATAGATGCGGTATCCTTCGAAGTCGTATTCGTTGCTGAAGTCGTCCTTTTCCGTCTCCGACCTGAAACCGTTGAAGCGGATCAGCAACTCACCCTCGTTGAATTCGCTGACGCTGGGATATACCCACATCTGCGGCGGTGTCGGGGGGCGGGCGCCTTCGAAGTCGGGTTCCCCGTCACCGGTGATATAGAAGGTGTCAGCGTCAAGACAGATAAGCGAGGTGTCGAGAAGCGGGAGGGAATCTCCGGGAATCCCGGGATCAGGGATCCACCCGGTCGTATCATACTTGTAGGTGGTATCGTAGCAGCAGATTACACTCTCGCCGAAGGTGCTGTCGCCGTTGGTGTCGCGTCCGGGATTGTCATAAATCTGGGCGGCCCAGACGGCATTTTTGCCGAATTTTGAAAAATTGAGCTGATTGTAGTAATCTTCGGGATAATTCGGATTCCAGAGATCCTCGAATGCGTCGCAGCTAGAATGAAAATCCTCCCCTGCAACATAGGCAAAACTGACTCTGAGTACCTCGCCGGGAGAAATGTTAAAGGGACCGAACGAGAGCAGATATCGCGTATCGAATCCGTCGGCGAAATCATTGGCCTCTGATGAGGGGGGCAACCAGCCGTCATCAGAATTATCTCTGACAGTAAACAACTGGTCGTAATCGAATTCTTCGTGC
>CP070796.1:1199820-1204104 GCA_020343475.1 Candidatus Zixiibacteriota bacterium | reverse complement strand
GCCGCCGTTGATATAAATATTGATGGCGTCGTTTCTCCAGCGATAGGTCGTCGGATCTGCTATTGCAGCAGCGCGCAGATTGTCGCGATTCGTTTCGTTTGAACTGGCGCTGTACCATTGACTCACACCGCTGAGGTTTACAAATTCCACCCGCTGGAGACGAAATTCACTCATATTATTGTCCGCCGCCAGTATCGTATTGCCCCAATCAAACTCCCCGATAATTTCTGCGTCGGTATTCAGTCTCCCGGTGGCCGGCCGGTTGCCGTTGGCATCCACGATAAATTTAATCGAGATCCTGACCTGTACGTAGGCAGATGCCGCTTGGGCGATCAATACGATGGCAATGGCGATCAGAAACGCCGTTTTGTAATACGAAAATGATTTCATTTTCGATCAGCCTCCTTTCCTGCCAAAGGAATAAACACATTAATCAATTACTGCAGGGTTACAAGAACCAGCACCATTCCTTTGCCCGAATCCAGCTGAGACATGGCTTTGCCGTGAATGGCACCCTGGGCCTCCGAGTAGTCGGCAACCCGCATACCCGGCGCTGGATATGAGTCTCATTGATTAATCCTTTCAATTACCAATAATGACGCTGCCCACCGGTGCAAGTAACAGCATGGATTTTCCGTCATCACCCAGAGTAAAGGTATTACCTGCGGCACTTGAATAGGTTCCGGCGGCAATTCTTATCTGGGCACCGCTGGATGCAGATGTGACCCCTTCAAGGACAGTGTCATAGGGGCGCAGCACCGTGCCATTTTCAAGTCCCGGGGAGATGGGGTGGCCCACGTCTACATATTTCACGTTGGAACCGAAAAAGTTCTGCAGGGCCGACTCCAGCGCATTGTTTTCAAAGCTCGTGCCGTGGTTTCCCTCTCCGGATCCCGGATCGCAGCCACCATGCGCGTGGACTCCGAGGGAGGTTTCGGTGCCATTGATGATCACCGGACCACCGGAATTGCCCGACATGGTGTCAACCTGGTACTCCACACTGACAACCGAGCCTGAGCCGTTTTCCGTAATATAGGGCCCGGCGTCTGTCTGAAGTGTGCGGTTGGCCGTGCCATCATCGATCCCGTATCCGGTTATTCGAATGGATGTCGGAGTGGAGAGATCGGCGACCTTGGCTGTCCGGAAAAAATCGTTCTGCCCTTGTACCGGCAGCAGACCGGTATCGCTGTTGGGGTTGCAGTCGAACACCGAATAATCGTCCCCCTGGCCGTTCTCGTGTCGCAGGAAACTGGTCAAGTCAATCGGGTATTGATCATCAGGATCGGCAAAGTTAGGGGAACCGTCGGCATCGGAAAGTGGCACGTTGAATTCCAACAAATCAGGGTCCCCGTAATCCGAGCGCTGGAAACAGTGGCCGGCGCTCAGATAGGCCCCGCTGGCGGCGATCCAGGCTGTGCATTTAGCCACCATGTTGCTGGAAAAGTCGAAAAACACGAAACGGCCCACCGCCGGGTCGCTTGCGGCAGTGCGATCATCGCTGCCGCAGATCACTTTCGGTAATAATTCCCCATCTTCGGTTGCGCCGCTGCCGAACTCTTGAGGCTCACCGTAATACACCGTGTCAATGGTAATGAAAACGTTCTCGTCCTCGGGATCGGTATAGAGTTCCACGGTCACTCCGTCACCGTTGAAAAAGGCGCTGCGATTGCGGTAGTCGGCCATGGATTTGGAATTCAGATGTTGGTCCAAGCCGTCTTCCAGGGACGTGATCACAACATAGCTCTTGGCACCCAGATGGCAATCACCAAATTGGAGCCTCACCCAGATGGCCCCCGGGATTTGGATGGTATCTCGGAAAACCGGTCCCCCTTCTTCCAGCGACCGCGCGCCCATTGCTCTGGAGTCAGTTTGATATGCCAGAGATTTGAAAGGACTCAGGGAAGGGGCGGCCTGAAGGGAAGAAAAAGGCAGAAGAATGGTTATGGCCAGAGCGATCAGGCAACCACAGCATACGGCCGATTTTCTTTTTTTGCTGAGGGTATGGTTTATTGTTTTTTTCATCATCGCCCTCCTTGATTACTGCAAAGAAACCAGCACCAGCACCATTCCTTTGCCCGAATCTAGCTGAGACATGGCTTTGCCGAGAATGGCACCCTGGGCCTTCGGGTAATCGGAAACCCGCATGGCATGTCCCGGGACGGTCGAGGTGGTCAGCAGATCTCCCGGCTCAATCGGACCATTGGAGGCATCCGCCCAGCAGTAGACCCGACCGCTCAAAGCCACCGGATAGGAACCGTCGGCCTCCGTGCCTCTCTGCCCCATTAACATGCCGGGCTTGACACCGTTGGCGCCGCTGATGATTCCGGCCACCTTTTTATCATAGGCGTCAGTGCTGACCTGCAATTCGCCCGGTGTTTGGGGATCGATACTGACAACCAGGCCGGGTTTAACCTCCGTTCGAATCGGATTCACATCAAACTGTTCGGACAGGTCACTGCCACCGGTAATCTGAAGCTCATCCGTAATAATGCGCCCGTCAGGACCCGCATACCCGGCATCGAGTTCAATTGTTCGTACCCCATCGGAATTATACATATAAATGGCCGGGCCGTTTGTATCTTCCACCGGGTCCACCACCACCATCTGACTGTGGGTACTGTCGTAAAACCGTAACGTACCATCGTTATCGAACCGGAACTCGTCTTCGCCGCCGTTGCCGCCGAAGCCTTTCAACAATGGTCCGGATCCTGAATTGCTGAAAACCGCGGTGGCATCGGTGCTGGTGGTATGGGCGTTCTGGGCCCACAGCGCGATACCGGCGCTGGAAGAATTGTAAGAGCGGGCATACAAAGCTGCACCCGTCAGGCCGGCACCGACATTTGTGTTGAAATAGCCGGCGTGCTCGTCACTTGCCCCGGTTGTCCCATAAATCCCGTCTCCATTGGCGCTGTATGCATAAACCCCATAGCCGTTTGATCCGGATGCAGAAGCGTAAACTCCCCTTCCGGACGTCCCGGAAGCCGTGAAGTATCCGCCATAGTTGGTGTAGGCCCCCGAATTGGTGGCGGTACCCTCGATTCCCCTTCCATATGCACCTCTAGCCTCACCGTAAGCTCCACGACCGTAACTGCTGAGGCCTTCGAAATACCCGCCGTAGTTGGTGCCAGATCCGGTATCGGCAGCTCGGCCGTAGACCCCGCGACCGTTATCGCCGTATGCCATGAAACGGCCCCCCTCATTCTGGAACGCTCCGCTGTTCATCGAAAAACCGGCCACGGCATAACCGGTTTCACTGTAAGTTCTTGCATAAATAGCCGTCCCGCCTCCGCTGCTTGATGTGTTATCGACCTTAAGCATGTTTCCAGTCGTTGACCCACTCATGGTATCACCGGTGACGTTGACCCATATATCCGTTCCCGCCGCCATAAAGGCACTGGAATGCAGATTATCAAGCAAGTCCGCATTCAGACCGGAGCCCGGGCCGTCATCATCTGAAATTTCTGTCAGTGCAGCACCGTCCTGCATATCAACCGCCGTCACCGCACCAGTCATGATTTCAGAACTGCCGACGGAATTGACGCCCAAATCTGACGCAGTTAACGAATTATCGGCCACTTCGCTGGATCCTACGGCGCCTGCTCCAATCTCGGCGGCTCCCACAGCATTTGTTGCAATCTCGGATGCTCCTACAGCATTAGCACCGATGTCCGCAGCTGAAATAGTGCCGTTTTGGATCATAGCAGATGAAATCGAATTGGCTTCGTTTTGCTGAATAAATGATCCTGTCGGCAGTCCCCCGAACGTAATGGTATCCTGGGCCTTTATCGCAAAAGCCGACGACGTAAGCTGCTGCCGCGGTGTCATTTCCGGATCGGTTTCAATGGCGACCCCCAGATAGAGGTCCCCATCGAATATATTGTATGGTAACGCAACGACCGCTCCGATCTGGGCATGGTAGATCCCATTGGTAACCTCGACGTCTAACTGGGTCTCCGTCCATAAAGCAGTGCCGCCTGAATCCACATTGTAAATTTTGAACGTCATGTCCACCATGCCATCCACCGGATTACCGGCAGCGTCTGTCAGATAACCCTGGTAGTTGATCTTCGCAGGCACCGCGGCCTGAGCTACAGATACCCAGCAAAACAGAAATCCAAGCAATAAGACAGTTGCCCTTTTCAATTGTCGTTTGCCTGTCATTGTTCCACCTCCTTTTTTACAGGGTTGCCTTAAACAAAAAAGCCGGAACTGCCCCAAGATGTGACCATGACGATGTCACTCCCGGCAGCCCGGCTTTCTTACCAGCATGCGTACCAGAAAAAT
>CP070796.1:1190745-1199720 GCA_020343475.1 Candidatus Zixiibacteriota bacterium | reverse complement strand
CGTATTGAAATGTTCAATTATACGGCTCGGAAATCAGGATTTGCGAGAAAGGCCTCGATAAATTTGTCTATTTCGCCGTCCATAACCGCCTGGACATCGGAGGTTTCAACGTCGGTCCGGTGGTCTTTGACGAGATTGTACGGATGGAAAATATAGCTGCGAATCTGGCTGCCCCACTCAATTTTCTTTTTGCTTTTTTCCATCTCGGTTTTCTTTTTCCGCTGCTCATCCAGCTGCAGCTGGTACAACCGTGACCGCAGCATTTTCATCGCCGTGGCCCGGTTTTTTAGCTGGCTCCGTTCATTCTGGCACTGCACGACAATGCCGGTCGGCAGGTGAGTGACACGTACCGCCGACGAAGTTTTATTGACATGCTGGCCGCCCGCTCCCGAGGCGCGATAAGTATCGATTCGAATGTCATCGTCGTTGATCTCGACCTCTATGTTGTCATCGATTTCGGGATACACATATATGGAGACAAACGAGGTATGACGCCTGCGGTTGGCATCGAACGGCGAAATCCTCACCAGGCGATGCACGCCTGACTCGGCCCGGAGATAACCATATGCGTATTCACCCTCGATTTGCATTGTCGCTGATTTCAACCCCGCCTCCTCACCGGGCTGGTAATCCAGCAGCTGGGTGGCAAAGCCCTTGTTTTCGCACCAGCGCATGTACATTCGCAGCAGCATACTGGCCCAATCCTGTGACTCGGTCCCGCCGGCGCCGGGGTGGATGGTCAGAATGGCGTTGCGCGCATCATTCGAGCCGGAGAGCAGGGTGGTAAATTCGAGCCGGTCAAGTTCAGAACTGAGCGCGGCCAGTGATTCCTGAAGTTCCTTGGCATCGGCCGAATCGATATCGCGGTCGGTAAGGGCGAGCAGCTCCTCAAGATCTGACAGCTCCTGCTCGAAGTGCTCGACCTTCTCTACCCAGCGCCTGTGCCCGGAAATTTCCCTGAGGATATTCTGTGCGTTCTGATTGTCGTCCCAAAAGTCGGGTTCGGAAGTCAATTTCTCCAACGAGCCTATTTTTTCACGGCGTCCGTCGAGGTCAAAGAAACCTCCCGAGCTTGGAGAGTCTGGCCTTCAAATTGGATATGATATTATCGGTATCTATACTCACTGCAACGTCCTTCAGAAAGGTACATATGATAAATCATTTTTATCAAAAGTCAAATCAAATGCGAAAGGTATTTTATCGTTGAATCTCTATTATGATTAACAAATGGGAATTTGCTTTGTTAAGGAATTAATTGACATTTGACGGGCATTGCCTATCTTGCCGCCTGATCGAACTGAGAAAGCCAACGATTATGACAATCGAGACGATCATTGTCGGACCTTTTGAAGTCAATTGCTATCTGGTTTATAATGAGGAAGATAGCTCCGGTGTGATTATTGATCCCGGGGATGAAGAGGAACGGATAATGGACCGGATCGTCAAGAATGGCATCAAACCGGCTGCGATTCTGCTGACTCACGGGCACGGTGACCACATTGCCGCCGTCGAGCCGCTCAAAGAACACTACCGCCTTCCGCTTTATATCGGCAAGGGTGACGAGCAAATGCTGACATCGCCGTCGGGCAATATCTCGGCCATGTTTGGTTATGAAATTGTCTGCCCGCCTGCAGATCACATCTTGCAGGACGGCGATGTGTTCCGGGCTGGTTCGCTTGAATTCACCGTTCTGGCCACACCCGGGCATACCCGGGGCGGCATCTGCTATTTTGCGGGGAAAAATCTTTTCTGCGGCGATACCCTGTTTAATGGCTCCATTGGCCGAACCGATCTTCCCGGCGGCAATTTCGAGCAGTTAATCGGAGCCATTGAGCGAAATATCCTGACCCTGCCGGACGATATTTTCTGCTACCCGGGCCACGGGCCGGCAACCACGGTAGGCGCCGAGCGAAAATCCAATCCTTTTTTAACCGGGCGTCACTTCGCCTGAGCAGGGGAGATTTTATGGCATACCGCGCTTATGTATTGGCCGATTACCATGTCCATCCGGATTTCTCCATCGACGCCGTCGGCAATATCGATGAGCACTGTCGCGCCGCTTTGAACAAGGGACTGGCGGAAATCTGCTTTACCACACATTATGACAACGATCCCAAAATCCCGGCGAAAGTCCGCACCATGCGCATCAACGGCGAGTTGCACCAGCTGTCCGATAAAACGGTTAAAACCTACCTCGATGCGGTAGAGAAGGCGCATAAAAAATATTTCCCCCGTGGTCTGAAAGTCAGCGCCGGGATTGAAGTCGGCTGGTTTCCGGGATGCGAAAAAGAGCTGACCGCCCTTTTCAGCAAGCACGCCTTCGACTACAAGCTGGTCGGCCTGCACGATATCGGGGCGTTGAGCTTCTGCTATCACAAACAGGCGGAGAAGTGCTTTTCACGATACAGTCCTGAGGAATTTGCCGACCACTACTTCTCATTGATTAAAGATGCGGTAGACAGCGATCTGTTTGATTCGGTGGCGCATCTGGACGTATACCGGAGATATGGTCAGGGCTATTACGGCGAGCCGATTCTGAATATATATCGTGGACGGATTGAACCGATTTTTGAAGCAATGAACAAGTCGGGAATGGGCTTTGAAATCAACACTTCGGCATTTCGGCACGGTCTTGATCAATTTTACCCGACCATGGATATTGTCAATCTGGCCCGGAAAATGGGGGTGCGAGTGGCTGCCATCGGATCGGATGCCCATCGGCCGGATGATGTCGGGGGTGATCTGGATGCAGCCGCGCCGGTTGCCCACGAGCTGTTTCCTTATTGTGATGAATAGGCGGGTCCATGACCTCATGCGTCAAGCTTGATCGGAGTTTTTATTGCAGGCCGACTCTGAAGGTCGCCAGGGAGCTTATCGGCAAGTTCCTCATATATGACACCGGGCGCGGCCGGCTGGCAGCGCGACTGGTTGAGGCGGAGGCGTATATCGGGGAGGATGACCCGGCCTGTCACGCCGCGGTCGGCAGGACTGGCCGCAATGCCGTGATGTACGGTCCCGGGGGGTTCAGCTATATCTACTTCATTTACGGCATGTATTACTGTCTGAACGTCGTAACCGAATCTCAAGGATTTCCGGCGGCGGTGCTGATCCGGGCGGCGGAGCCGATCGAAGGTATTGAAGTGATGCGGAGCAGGTATGAAAATCCCGGACGCAATCTGCTGACTAACGGGCCCGGCAAGCTCTGCAAAGCCTTTGGACTGTCACGCGGGCAGAACGGTATTGATTTGACCGGCCAAAAACTCTATTTTGAAGATCGCGGGTATAAGCCCGAAATGATTGAACTTTCCGAGCGAGTCGGCATTAAAAAGGCAATTGACAGAAAATGGCGATTCTTTGAATCATTCTCGCCATACGTGTCGGTAACGCCGGGGAAAAGGAACAAGGTTCGTCACGAAAGCTGAGCAGATGGCAGAGAAAAAATACTTGAAATCGGTCACTATTCCCGTATCGACGTTTGAAAACGTCATGAAGCAGTTCGATCAGGCCGCCGCCCGGTTGAATATCGATCAGGGCCTGCTTGAATTTCTGAAGTATCCCCGTCGCAGTACCATTGTCAAACTTCCCGTTAAGATGGATGACGGCACGTATAAGATGTTCACCGGCTACCGTGTTCAGCATTCCATAGTGCGCGGGCCTGCCAAGGGCGGTATCCGCTATCATCCCGACGTCGACCTTGACGAGGTGCAGGCGCTGGCAGCCTGGATGACCTGGAAATGTGCGGTGGTAAACATTCCGTTCGGGGGCGGCAAAGGCGGCATTGCCTGCGATCCTGCCACCATGTCCAAAGGTGAGATGGAGCGCCTGACAAGGCGTTATACCGCAACCCTGTATGACATGTTTGGCCCCGAAAGCGATATCCCGGCTCCCGATGTCAACACCAATGAAGAAACCATGGCCTGGATTATGGATACCTATTCGATGCACGCCCGGCACACGGTAACCTCGGTCGTAACCGGCAAACCGCTGGTACTGGCCGGCTCGCTGGGACGCCGGGAGGCAACCGGGGCGGGAGTGGTTATAGCGGTGCGAGAAGCGCTGAACCATCTCAAAATTGATCCTCATAAGGCCACCGCTGCGGTGCAGGGATTCGGCAATGTCGGTTCAGTTTCCGCGTTGTACTTGCAGCGGCTCGGGATTAAGGTGACGCATGTTTGTGACGTCTTCGGCGGACTTTTCAATCCCGACGGCATCGACATTGAGAAGCTGATCAATTACGTTAAAGAACACCGCAGGATCGCGGGATTTCCCGGAGCAAAGGAATGCGACCGGAATGATATCATCTATGCCGACGCCGATATTCTGGTTCCGGCGGCGCTGGAAAACCAGATAACCGAAGAAAATGCCAGGGACATAAAAGCCAGGATAATTGCCGAGGGTGCCAACGGCCCGGTCACTCCTGACGCCGATCCGATTCTAAAGGAGAGAGACATCTTTGTCATTCCGGATATTCTCTGTAACGCTGGCGGCGTGACCGTATCCTATTTTGAGTGGGTTCAGAACCGCCTGGGATACTACTGGACAGCGGAGGAGGTCAATGTTCGTCTGGAGCGGTTTATGACCAGCGCCTTTCACGATATTCTGAAAGCCGCACAGGAAAACGGTGTCCACATGCGTCTGGCTGCATTTATGGTGGCAATTCAGCGGGTGGCTGATGTGGTTCAGCTTCGCGGAATATATGCTTAGAAAGGAAATTAAACCTCATGTTCGGTCCGGATTTTCTCAAGAACGCCCTTATTGCCGCGCCGGCGATATTTTTCTCGCTGACGGTTCATGAGTTTTTCCATGCGTACCTGGCGTACCGTTTCGGCGACTCTACCGCACGGGACGCAGGAAGACTGACCTTAAATCCCCTGGCACATCTTGACCTGTTCGGAACCCTGATGATGTTTCTTTCGGGATTTCGCTTCGGCTGGGCCAGGCCGGTTCCGGTCAATCCGTACAATCTGCGTAACCCGCGCGTGGCCGATTTCTGGATTTCGGCAGCCGGGCCCCTCTCCAACCTGGGACTGGCGGTTATCTTCGGAGCGCTGTTCCGCATGACCGTCAGCGGGATGCTGCCGGTTCCCGGAGCTGTCATGCAATTTTTCCTGATCGGGGTCATTATCAATGTTTCGCTGGCCTTTTTCAACCTGATCCCGCTTTATCCGCTTGACGGGTCGCATATGCTCAAAAGCATCCTGCCGGCAGAGTATGAGATGAAACTGGCCGAGCTTGACCGTTTTGCCCCTTACATTCTCATCTTTCTGATTGTTATCGGGGGGTTCTGGATGATATTGGGACCATTTATTTCGATTTTTGTCAATTTTTTTACCGGTGTCAAAATCTATTAGCCACATTTCTGCTGGAACTGTCATATCGGCCGCAATCCTGCTGATCGCGGCGGTTTTCACCGGCTGTTCGCCTGCTGATAGAAGTAAGGTTCGCGGCGGGAAGGAAGACGCAACCGCGATACATCTGGAACCCGGCAAGGGGGACGCCTACCTGTTCGATGTCAAGATTTACCGGGAGGGTCGCAAGAAATCGACCCGGCTTGACGTTTACCGCACAAATGACTCTATCAGCTATTTCGCCCGGGCGTACCTGGGTAAAGGGGTCATGAAAGGATTGGTGATGCGCGATTCGATCCTGGTTTATTTTCCCACCGAAAAACAGTACTACTCCGGCAGATTTTCGGAACTTATCAATAATGGCTGTGCCGGGCGGTTTAATTTCGAAGGATTAATTCTCGACCTGTTTCAGATCACCCCGGTTGAAATTACCTACGCCACCGATAACTTCTATGTGAATGTCGTCAAGGAAAGCCGGGATTTCTGCCACTACCGCCTGATTTCAACCGCGTGTGACGATGCTATTGAACTGCAATACGACCTGAAGGACGGCAGGTATATTCCTTACGAAGTTATTTACGCCAGGAATGACGGTTCTTTTCGATTCAGGGCGGTCCGCCGCACGGTCAGGTTGAACGTGAAGATTCCGCCGGAAAAATACGATATCCCCATTCCGCTTTCATCGGAGCGGATTGTGCCCTGAGTTCGGCGCCTTGACAATCGCTTTTCAATGAGGTTAATTTCTGAAACTATGCCCGGAAGTGAAAAGCGGGCAGAATGCGAAGTATGAAACTGTTGTGGAAAACGCTCGGCTGTCTTAAATCTTACTGGCCAAGGATAATTGTCGCGTCGATTTCGGCGGCGCTGCATGCGCTGATGGCCTCGCTTTTGGTCTGGATCGCCGGACCGCTTCTGATGACGCTATTCGCCGTCAGCAATATCAATCCGCCGGGCGCCAGGTCGGCGACGCAGGTGGAATCGGCTGATCGACCGGGCAGCGGGACGGAGGAAGTCGCCGAAGATACGAAATCGGATATCCTGCCCGATCTTGATTTTCTGGCGAGATCCAGAGAAGGCCTGAAGGCGGAGATTCACAAGCTGGTTTCATCTGATACACAGAGAGGAACCTTGATGAATTTCTGCTGGCTGATTATCTTCATCGCCGTTTCCTCCAATGTGTTTTTGTATCTGCAGGGTTTTTTTATGGCTTATGTTCAGCAGTCGGTCATTCGGGATTTTCGCAACCACCTCTTCGAAAAATACCAGCAATTATCGTTAAGCTTTTTCCATCGTGAACGCACCGGGCAGGTGATTTCGCGGGTTACTAATGACGTTATTGTGCTCAATGAGACGGTTGATCTCGGTTTCAACCGTCTGGTAACTGATTCTCTTATGGTTATTCTCCTGGTATCATTCTTGATTCTGCTATCATGGAAACTGACGCTTCTGGCGGTCCTGGTTTTGCCGCTGGTATTCGGATTTATCTGGTGGATGGGTCGCAAACTGCGCAAGTATTCCCACCGCTCGCAGGAGAAGATGGCCGATGTCAATTCCGTACTGGAAGAGACCGTTTCCAATATCCGTATTGTCAAGGGATACGCCATGGAGAATTTCGAGATCAGGAAATTCTTCAGGGCAACCCGGGAATTTTTCCGCGCCCTGGTGCGGATGACCCGTATTCGCCACCTTTCCAATCCAGTCAATGAGGTCCTGATCGTTGTTGCCGGGATTCTTATTCTGCTTTTTGCCGGAACCCGTATTCTCGAGGGCGCAGGAGAAATGGATGCCGGCGATTTTATGACTTTTATTCTGGCCATGTTTTCTCTGATCAAGCCGACCAAGTCGCTTCTGCAGATTCATATAAAAATCCAGGAAGGCCTGGCCGCCGCCGAACGCATATTTGACGTCCTGGAAGCACCGGTTAAAGTGAAGGAATCGGACACTCCGGTAAAGAAAGACAAATTTGAGTCATCCATCAAATACGAAAATGTCAACTTCTCGTATATTCCCGGCGAGCCGGTTTTGGAAGATATTTCCTTTGACGTGAAAAAAGGGGAGGTAGTCGCGCTGGTCGGCTCGTCCGGGGCAGGGAAATCAACCCTTTTCGACCTGCTGCCCCGCTTCTATGACCCCCTCGAGGGACGCATCCTGATTGACGACGTTGACATCCGAGATATGAAACTGGTGTCACTTCGCGGAATGCTGGGGATTGTTACCCAGGAAACGTATCTGTTCAATGACACGATCCGGCACAACATCGCTTACGGTC
This sequence comes from Candidatus Zixiibacteriota bacterium, assembly GCA_020343475.1. Classification (GTDB taxonomy): domain Bacteria; phylum Zixibacteria; class MSB-5A5; order GN15; family PGXB01; genus JAFGAL01. Next base: position 1,192,103 of record CP070796.1, on the reverse strand, counting down.
TCAATGGCATACCCCAGGAGGAAATCGCTACGGCGGCACGGGCCGCCAACGCCGATTGTTTCATCGAACAATTCGAGGACCGGTATGATACTGTGGTTGGCAACCGGGGCGTCCGCCTTTCCGGCGGACAGCGTCAGCGTATTGCAATCGCCCGCGCCCTGTTGAAAAATCCGCAAATTTTGATTTTTGACGAAGCCACTTCGGCGCTTGACACCGAGTCGGAGCTTCTGGTGCAGGAGGCAATTGACCGCCTGATGGCCAACCGCACCACGCTGGTAATTGCGCATCGGCTTTCCACCATTCAGAACGCCGACCGCATTATGGTGCTGAACGGCGGCAGAATCGTCGAAAACGGAACGCACGAGCAGCTTATGAAGCGGGGCGGTTTATACGAACACCTGTATACAATGCAGTTTAAAGACCGGCCGTGAACATGAAGGAACTTATGCGCAGGCTCAAACCGCTGGAGCGGGCAATCAAGACGCTCTTTTTGCGTGCTTTTTGCCTTCTGGTAAAAAAGAGCACTCACCGGGCCGGCCCGCTGGACGGCCGCCGGATCAGAAAAATCCTGTTCATCCGACCGGAGAAGATAGGAGATATCTTTGTCTCGCTTCCGCTCTTTGATGCACTCAAGCGGAATTTCCCTGAACTTGAAATCTCGGTGCTGGCATCGCCGCGAAACAGCCGCCTGATCAAGAATGATCCCCGTTTTGATAAGGTCTTATTGTATCGCAAAAATTTCTGGCGCGACCTGGGAGATCTCGGTGCAATTCGCCGGGAACAATTCGACTGTGTGGTTGATATGATTTGCAGCGATTCGGTTACGGCGCTGTTTTTGACACACCTGTGTGCTCGCGGCAGCACGACTGTTGCTATGGGAAAAACCAGGTTCAGACAATATTACAATATCAACTTCGATCATCCACTGCAGCATCAGGAGCATATTATAGATCATACTCTTCGGATACTTGGCGCTTTTGGATTGGCAACCGCCGGCGCCGACCGGTACGCCAGGCCTTTTATCCCTGACAGGATTCAAAGTCAGGTCGATCGTTTTTTTGCCGAAACGGCCGGTTCTGCATCGGTGGCGCCGAAGATCGGCATTAACCTCTCCGCCGGGGCAGCCTCACGGTTCTGGGGAGTAGAGAAATCGGTGGCCTTGATCAAGCGTATCCTGGCCGATTGCGGTGATTGGCTCGTGTATATCGTAACCGCGCCGAATGAACGCAATCTCGGCGAAGTTATGCTGCAGTCATTTGAAAAGTCGGTTTTTCTGATACCTCCCGGTCAGAATATGGTTCAGGTGTCTGCGTTTCTGGGTCGCCTCGATCTGTTCATCTCGCCTGATACCTCCCTGG
>CP070796.1:1185310-1190645 GCA_020343475.1 Candidatus Zixiibacteriota bacterium | reverse complement strand
TTATCGGCGTAAATCCGGAGTCGTTTTCATTTTACGGTCTGGCCGGGGGGTCGCCGCCGGGTTAGCAAGTATTGACCATAAGCAATGAGGGGGCCGGGACGCTGAACTGGACGGCAACCTGGAATACATCATGGATGCTGGTAACCCCTGCCTTCGGTTCGACCAGCACTATACCCTCCACAGTGCAAATTTCGATCAATATCAGCGGGCTGCCGGTGGGTATTTACCACGACACCATTGTCGTGTCCGATCCTGCTGCCAGCAACGATCCGGTGAGAGTCCCGGTCACTCTGACGCTGACAGAGCCACCGCCGACAATCGGGCTTGATCCGACCGAGTTTTTCTTCAGCGCCATTGCCGATTCGACCAATCCTCCCGATCAGATTCTCAGCGTTTCCAATGTCGGGGATGGAACCCTGAACTGGACCGCGAGCAATGCTGAACCCTGGCTTAGCCTCAATCCGGAATCGGGTGTTGATGGCGGCGATATTACTCTTTCGGTCGATATCACGGGCCTGCCGTTCGGCGTGTATTATGATACGGTGGTGGTTTCCGACCCTGCCGCTACCAATGATCCCCAGATCGCAACGGTTCGTCTGGAAGTTGCCTCCGATTTGCCGGTCCTCGCGGTCGACTCACCATTTATCTTTGTCATTGTTGAGATTCCACCCGGTTCACCGCCAAATCGACAGTTTCTGATATACAACGAAGGCGCGGGATCAATGACATATTACCTTGAGGAAAACTCACCCCGAATATTGCACATGACTCCCAGTGCCGGGACAGTCCCGCAGCTGGTCGATATAGAATTCAAGATTCTCAGTGGTAACCCTCCCGAGGACTTCTTTGACACGATTTGGGTACACTCCGATGAAGCAATTAACTCTCCCATTCCGGTTGCCTTTCAATTTCACTTCGTTTCGGACGCCGCCGAAATTTTCGTCAGCCGGGATTCGCTGCTGTCGGAATTTTATGAATGCGGACAGGGGGCTGATTTCGTGGAGCCGTGGCCACCCATGTTTATCATATACAATGCCGGAACCGATCCCTTGTCCTGGGAAATTACCCATTATCCGGACTGGATGGTTCCCGATAAGTTATCCGGGGGCCATGGAGTTCAAATCAGGTGCGATGTCACGTATGAGGATTTCCCGCAAGGATTATATCAGGACAGCATAGTCATTTACGCCATTAATGCCCTGAACAGTCCTTTTGCGCTACCGGTTTATTTGAATATCCTGCCCACTGACACCGATCCCACCATATGGGTTTCCAGGACCTTTTTTGAAATGGCCTGCCAGGAAAACAAGACCGGCAAGGAGAAGTATATGTCGGTGGATAATGAGAACCCGGGGTGTATGGAGTGGGAGTTCCAGGAAGATTTATCCTGGATAACATTTGAGTTTGATTCCCCCGGAGTCAAAGATTATCCTTGGTCGCTAGTATTTAGACCCAACGCCTATGGACTGCTCATGGGCGAGTATAACGGCACCGGGCAGGTAATCGCACCGGATGCCACCAATACCCCGGTTACCCTCGACTTCAGGCTCTGGGTGTGGAAACTGCATGGTGACGTGAATTATGACGGGAAGATAAACCTGATTGATCTACTCGAACTCATTTACTTCCTGTATATGACGGGAGTGTCGCCGCAGCCCGAGATAATTGTAGGCGACTGCAACTGTGATTATCGAATAAATCTGATCGATCTGCAGCTGATAATACAGTATCTGTACCTGGGCGGTCCGCCGCTGTGCGGAAATCCCTATTAAGCGATTCAAGAACTTTATGGGAATGCCATCTCAAAAAGAGGCGGCATTCTTTTTTATGCACCGGCTCTGACAAGGGCTGACCTTGCGGCTGACAATACACCCGGGCAAATATGAGACTTTTGTTATGCGTATGGAGTATGTGACCGGGACTCAAAATGGGATTGTAGCATATTGCAGTGCACGCATATAAAGACATTGCAGTTGGCCGTCATTAATGCCAGAGGATGAGAATGATGCGGTTTAATTCAGCATTTCGAGGAAGGGCAGGTATGAGCAGGAAACTCTTCGCTTACGCTTTATTATTCTTTATCCTCACTTTTGTTACCGTTGCCGTTTCGGCAGACGACCTTTCCGGATTGATCGGCGAGGAACGAGATTTAACCCCGGCGGAAGTTCATGCTATCCTCGGCAAGCTGAAAGCCTCCCGGCTGGAGCTGAAGCGGGCCGCGGAGGAGCCCGGCGGCGTCACCAAATACAGCCAGACAGATTTCGACGCGAGCTTTTACAGCGTTAACCTTGCGATTGATATCCCCGCGGAGCAAATTTCCGGCGAGGTTTATATGGAAGCCAGATCGCTCGCGAACGATCTGGACACGGTGGTGCTGGATTTCCACGACGCGCTGACTGTGGATTCGATCTATTCCGCCGGTGAACAGCTGGATTATTCGCTCAATGGCGGCGAGCTGGTGGTGGAACTTGACCGGAAATATGCCGAGGATGAATCTTTCGCGTTTTCCGTTGTCTACCACGGCCAGCCGGTTCAGCAGGTCGGCTTCCAGGGATTTGCCTTTGATGAGCGTAATGGTATTCCGGTTGTTTCGACCCTGTCGGAACCTTACATGGCGCGCACCTGGTGGCCGTGCAAGGATCGTCCTGACGACAAAGCCGATTCGATGGATATTTTTGTCACCTGCGATACTGCGTACTACTGCGCCTCCAACGGCTCTCTGGTTGACACCACCAGCAACGGCGACGGGACCCGGACTTTCAGCTACGAGGTGCGCTATCCCATCGCCACCTATCTGTTCTCGCTGGCGATATCGGATTACATTGTCTGGAGAAATTACTATATCTATGGGGCAGACGATTCACTGGAGATCGTCCACCATGTGTACCCGGATCGATTTGCCTACTCACAGAGCCATTACCACATAACCCCCATCGCAATGGGAATATTCTCCGGCCTGTTCGGGGACTATCCGTTTTTAAGCGAGAAATACGGCCATGCCAACTTTGAATGGGGCGGCGGGATGGAGCATCAAACCTGTACCTCAATGTCCGGGACATGGTTCGGTTTCTACGAGCCGGTGGTGGTTCACGAGCTGGCTCACCAGTGGTGGGGCGACATGATCACCTGTGAAAGCTGGCATGATATCTGGCTTAATGAGGGATTCGCCTCGTATTCAGAAGCACTCTATTATGAGCAGCGGGAGGGAACCGCGTCGTACCACAGTTACATGGCTGGCATGGAATATTACGGGGATCGGACCATTTATGTCTATGATACTGCCTCCGTTTCGAATATCTTTGATGTGGTGGTGTACGATAAGGGGGCCTGGCTTCTGCACATGCTTCGTCACGTCGTCGGCAATGAAGTATTCTTCGACATTTTGACCGCCTATTACGGCAGTTCCGCCCAGTATTCGCACATGAATTCGGAGGCGTTCAAGAACCTCTGTGAGACAGTTTCCGGACAGGAGTTGGATTATTTCTTTGACCAGTGGCTGTACGGTACCTATCGCCCCAGTTATGCCTATGAAAGATATACCGAGCAGGATCCTTCCGACGGCAGCTGGCTGTCATATGTGTACCTGCGGCAGGGTCAGGCCACCGAGCCGCTGGTGTTTTCCATGCCGATTGATTTTGTCGTTTCGTATTCGGCGGGTGATCCGGACACGATTGTTATTTTTAATGACGTACGCGATACCGTATATACCATAAAAACTGACGATGAGCCGACCGGCATAGCGCTTGATCCGCAGAAATGGATTCTACGCTTCGCGGCTGAAGTGGGCTGGGGCTATCATATTATCCCCTCGATTCCTGATTCGGGGACGCAGATGATGGCGTATGCAGATACGGTGGTTGCCCGAGGTGGTACGGGTGAGCATCGGTATTCCATCGTGGCGGGTGGCCTTCCGCCCGGCCTGGAACTCGATTCGATCTCGGGAGTTATCTTTGGATTTCCCAGTGACTATGGCGAATTCATTTTTACCGTCAAGGCCCGCGATCGGTTCAATATTGCCGCCCGGGACAGCGCCGAACTGACCGTGTATATTGCCATGCGGGACGGGCTTCCCGGCGACGCAAATCTTGATGGTGAGATCGACCTGCTGGATGTGCTGTTTCTGATTGACTATCTTTACGAGGACGGCCCATTGCCGGATGAGCCGACGCTCGTCGATGTCGACCACAGTTGCAGTATTAACCTGCTCGATATTCTCGGCCTGATTGATTTTCTCTACGGTGAGGGCGGTTTTATCCCGCAGATGGGCTGCGCAGTGCTGTGAGATTTCTGTGTCCGGGGGACCGCCCGGTCCAGCACATTTCCCCGATTACTTAAAGAAAAATGCATTGTGCCGAAGAAACTTAGCTGTACCTTGGTTCATATTAGTTTGCATATTGATTCCCGCCTGAGTATTATATATGATTGGATTAATAACGCTCGGGAGCGCAGCGTGCAGGGAATGAAACATGACGGTCGGCTCGTATAAAATCATTACTTTCGGCTGTCAGATGAATCTGGCCGATTCCGGGCTGCTGGCGGCCATTCTCAATGCCCATGGGTACCGTTCCGTGGAGGACGAAAGAGAAGCTGACCTGGTTATTCTCAATACCTGTTCGGTCAGGCAAAGAGCCGAGGAGCGTGTGTTCGGACGGTTGGGCGAGCTGAGCGCGCTGAAGCGTCGCGACGGCGGAAAGAGAATCGCCGTGGTCGGATGCATGGCACAGCGTCTGGGCCGGGCTATCCCGGAGCGCGCTCCGTATGTTGATTTTGTGCTCGGTACCGACCGACTGTACGATCTGCCGAAATATCTTGCCGAAACTGAAATCGCCCCGACAATTTATACCGATTTCGGCTATGAGCATATTGATATGATTATCCCCAAGCGCGATAGCAAATACAGCGCCTTCGTGACGATTTCGCGGGGGTGCGATAATTACTGCTCGTATTGTGTCGTGCCGTATGTCCGCGGGCGGGAACGATCGTACCCTGCCGACCAAATCATCCGTCAGGTGCAGTCATATGTGGAAGACGGGGTGCTTGAGGTTACCCTGCTGGGGCAGAATGTCAATTCGTATCGGGGAAACGGGCACGATTTTGCCGACCTTTTGAAAATGATCGCCTCCAAAACCGGGGTGCGGCGTATCCGCTTTATGACCTCGCATCCCAAAGATCTCTCCGATAAGTTGATTGAGACGATGGCATCCGAATCGAAGATGATGGCGCATTTTCATCTGCCGTTGCAGTCCGGATCGGACCGCATCCTCAAAAAGATGGGACGCGTTTACTCTTTTGATCATTATTATAGCCGGGTTCAAAAACTTCGCAAAGCGATCCC
>CP070796.1:1178453-1185210 GCA_020343475.1 Candidatus Zixiibacteriota bacterium | reverse complement strand
AGGAGCAACCTGAGGTCCGAATTTCCAAGATTGCAGTAACTGCGAGCATAAGAAGATGATAATACATTCTGTTGTTTTACAATCACTTGGTGATTCCCAACCATACCGGACCGGGTACATTCTATTCGGTTGTGGAAACATCGTTGATTCCTCCGGTTTCCTCCGCCTCAATGGCGTCAACCAGGGTTGTCCACGACAGCATGGCGCATTTGATTCGTACCGGAAATTTATTTACTCCTCTGAGTGCATCCAGATCGCCGAGTTCGATATCTTCATTGACTTCTTCCCCCTTCAACAGCGCCTTGACAATCCGTGCTATTTTTTTTGCCTCGGCGAGCGTCTTCCCCCTGATCATATCCGCCAGCATGGAACCGGAGGCAATTGATATAGCGCATCCTATACAATCCACAGAGATATCCCTGACTTTGTCACCGTCCATCTTCACCTTTATTTCAATTTCATCTCCGCAGGCCGGGTTTTGTCCCTCTCTGGTAATATCCGGAGCAGCAATAGGTATTTTTCCCCTGGGGAAGCGGTAATGCTCCATAATGATATCACGGTACAAGTCGCTCAATTGCTCAGACATGTGCAAAATACCTCCAGGCCGCTTCCAGAGCGGTTATCAGTTCGTCAATATCCTTCTGAGAATTATAAATGTAAAAACTCGCGCGGGCCGTCGAACTTTCTCCCAGCAGTTTTGTCAGGGGCTGCGCACAATGATGACCGGCCCGAATGGCGATGCCCTGCATGTCCAGAAACTGCGCAAGGTCATGCGGGTGTACGTGCGGACTAACAAAAGAGACCGCGCCGCCGCGATGTTCCGGATTTTTCGGGCCGAACACTTTGAACTGTCTCAGCTCCGCCAGCCTCTCAAGAGCATACGCGATCAGCATTTTATCATGTTCTCGGATTTTTTCCATTCCGAGATCTTCCAGGTAGTCCAATGCCGCAGAGAAACCGACCGCCCCCGCAATATTCGGGGTTCCCGCTTCAAATTTCCAGGGAAGCTCCGCCCAGTCGGCAAAATTATAGCGCACCTCGTTGATCATCTCGCCGCCGTACTGCATCGGCTGCATTTCGCCCAGCAGGTCATCTTTGGCATAGAGAACGCCGATTCCGGTCGGACCGAGCATCTTGTGAGCGGAAAAGGCGTAAAAGTCGGCATTCATCGTTTTCATGTCGACGGGCAGATGTGGTACACCTTGCGCGCCATCCACAAGGACCAGGGCGTTCTTTTTATGTGCCAGGTCGATTATGTCTTCGACCGGATTAATGGTTCCGAGAAGATTGGACATGTGGGTCAGCGCCACTATCCTGGTCCGGGAATTGATAATGTCATTAATATCTTTGAGATGCAGATATCCATCTGCATCAATGGGGATATACTCCAGCTCCGCACCGGTGATTTTGGCCAGAACAATCCACGGCACCAGGTTGGCATGGTGTTCCATCTGTGTGATGACGATCCGCTGACCGTGCTTGAGATTATGTCTTCCCCAGGAATGAGCCACCATGTTTATCGCTTCGGTGGTGTTGCGGGTAAAGATTATCTCCTCCCGTTTGACACTGCCGATGAATTTCGCCGTCTTGTCGCGAGCTCTCTCGTAAGCGGCCGTGGCTTCCTCGGCGAGTGTATGCAATCCCCGGTGGACATTGGCGTTATGATCCGTGTAGTACGATGCAATAGCATCAATAACCTGTCGAGGTTTCTGCGCGGTGGCAGCACTGTCAAGGTATACCAACCGTTTCCCGTTTACTTTCCTTGATAGAATCGGGAAATCATTCCTGATCTTGTCCGCATCAAGGGGTGTTTTATTGGGAGCCTGGATATTATTTCCTGCCGGACAAGTATTGACATGATCGGTTTTCACTGATTCCTCCGATCCTGCTGCAAGGCAATAAACACGTCATCGTTTACAATCTTGACGGCGTAGGTTTTTATGTCAATAACCGCGGGCATCTGTGTCGCCCTGCCGGTTTTGATGTCGAACCTGGCACCATGACGCATGCACTGGATTTCCCCGTTGATAACTTCGCCCTCGCCGAGGGGGGTGGACTCATGAGTGCAATAACTATCACAGGCATAAACCTCGCCGTCCATCTTTATCAGGAGAACCTCACTTCCATTCACCCGCGTTAAGGTTGCCTGATTTTCTTTAACGTCGCCCAAGCGGCACGCTTTCACATATGATTTGTCCACATTAGTTCCCCTTCAGCTTGGATAAGGCTAGGTTTCGCATTAACTGCCGCAGATCATCCGGAAGCTGGTCAATAGTGGGCCCGATAAAGCCGGAAATAATGGTCTTGACCGCTTCGCTGTGACTCAGCCCGCGGCTTTTGAGATAAAACAGCATTTCAGGATCAATCCGGCCCATGGTGGCACCGTGACTGCATCGAACCTTGTCACACAGTATTTCAAGTTCCGGGATCGACTCTGCTTTGGTGCCCCCGTCTAAAAGAAGGTTTCTGTTTTCCTGGAAGGCCTCGCAGTTAAGTGCGTCTTCATTGATTTTGATTAAGCCGGTATAGGCTGAGGCAGCGTTGTCCTTCAATGCTACCTTGACGTCAATATTGGAATATGACGCACCGGCCTGATGATGGTGCATGGTATGATAATCAAAGTGCTGGCTGTCATTACCGAAGATGAGACCGTACAGCCGGCCATTGGCGCCCTCGCCGGTCAGAACAGAACCGGCATTCACTTTGGATATGGTGCTTCCCAGTGCGGCGAAAACCGAACTGATGCAGGCATCTCTCGCGACCCTGGCGCGCTGCGTAATGTAAGTCTTACAATTACCGGCCTGACGCTGTATGCCGGCATACTGCGTGCGGGATGATGATCCGGTGTAAATCTCTACGACAGAGTTGATTAACGCGTCTTCCCGGCGACATTCACCCGAGTAATCATCGATGACAGTGACGTCTGTATTCTCTCCGGTTATTATCAGCAGGCGGTGGAACGTGACTGGTCCGGTGGGCTGTCGCTGAAGACGAATCGGCTTTTCTACAATCATGTTATCAGGGATGTATAGAAAAAGGCCGGTGCTCCAGAATGCCAGATTCAGTGCTTCGAATTTACCGAAGGTATTCCCAATCAGATGTCCCAGGTAATCGCCGACGAGATTGTCATCCTCCCGGACCGCCGAATACAGGTTTTTAAAAACCAGACCGGATGCTGCTAATTCCGGGTTTGCCATGGCAAATGTCATGGCGTCACCGCGATTATATCCAAATGCGGCGTGGTCGGGTTTCAACAGGCTTGTATCTGTTTCCGTCCTGTCCGGAAGAGGTGGCAAAAGCTGCATTATATCATGCGTGGGATTAACGGCAAAATGCAGCGGGTTGGTGTACCGCCACAGATGAGCCACCCGGGTGGGAATCGCCTGATCGTTATAGGCAACCCAGCTTTCTTTACGGATATTGTAAAGCCATTCAGGTTCCTTTCTGTCTATTTTTCGAAAGCCTGTCCGGCCTGGCTTCGTCGCAGTTGTATTCATAGTATACCCCTGATATTATTTTCAGTTAGCCTCAGCCAACCGACCCTTCCATTTCCAGTTCGATGAGCCGGTTCAACTCGACTGCGTATTCCATCGGCAATTCTTTGGTAAACGGTTCGATAAAGCCGTTGACAATCAACAGCCGTGCTTCATCTTCACTCAGCCCCCTGCTCATCAGATAGAAAAGTTGTTCCTCGGCAACTTTACTGACTCGCGCTTCATGCTCGATGTTTACTTCGTCGGCGTCAATCTCCATCGTGGGGTAGGTGTCCGACCGGGAGGCGTCGTCAATAAGCAACGCATCGCACTCCACAGAAACCCTGCTGTTAGCCGCGTTTTTATACACCTTGGCCAGACCGCGGTACGAGGCGCGTCCGCCGGCTTTGGAGATTGATTTGGAAGTGATTCTCGAGCTGGTATTGGGGGCCGCGTGAATCACCTTGGCGCCGGCATCCTGGTGCTGGTCCTTTCCGGCAAACGCGATTGACAGGATTTCGCCCTTGGCGTGTTCACCGACAAGATAAACACACGGATATTTCATTGTTAACCGGGAGCCGATATTACCATCCACCCATTCCACCGTTGCATTTTTGTGCGCGACCGCCCGCTTGGTCACCAGGTTGAGAATATTGCGCGACCAGTTCTGAATAGTAGTGTACCGTATGTATGCATCCTCAAGCGCGATAACTTCAACAACGGCTGAATGAAGCGAGTCGGTGGAATATACAGGCGCGGTGCACCCTTCTATATAGTGCACACGTGATCCTTTGTCGGCAATAATAAGTGTCCGCTCAAACTGACCCATATTCTCAGCGTTAATGCGGAAATAGGCCTGAAGTGGAATCTTGACCTCAATCCCGGGAGGAATATAAATAAAGGATCCGCCCGACCAGACGGCCGAATTTAACGCGGCGAATTTATTGTCCATCGGCGGGATAATCGTGGCAAAATACTTGCGGACGAGATCAGGATGTTCGCGAAGACCACTGTCCATATCGAGGAAGATGATTCCCTGCTTTTCCAGATCTTCACGGAAAGAATGATAAACAACTTCAGATTCATACTGCGCCGAGAGCCCGGCGAGAAATTTGCGCTCCGCCTCGGGAACACCGAGCTTGTCGAAAGTCCTCCTGATATACTGGGGCACATCATCCCAGGTTTTACCCTGCTCTTCGACCGGTTTGATATAATAAAAAATGTCATCAAATTTGATCGCATTCAGGATTTCGGTATTACCCCATTTGGGCATCGGCTTGGACAGGAAGATATCGAGGGCCCGGTGTCGGAACTGTCTCATCCAATCCGGTTCTTTCTTCATACGAGAGATCATCTCAACCACTTCGTGATTGAGCCCCCTGGCCCCTTTGTGGAAGTATTCTTCAGGATCATGGAATCCATATTTTTCGGCATAATTGTCGCCAATGTCGGCGACTGTGTGGTTTTTAACTGTAATGTTTTTCATGTCAGGCCCCGGCTTTTTCGGAAACAGTTGTGTTTATCCAGTCGTACCCCTGCTCTTCCAGCTGCAAGGCCAGTTCCGGTCCGCCGGAACGAACAATCTGCCCGTGCATCATCACGTGCACTTTATCCGGTGTCACATAATTCAGCAGCCGCTGATAATGAGTGACAAGAATAATGCCGCCGTCGGCAGGAGCCGTCTGGTTGATGCCTCTGGCAACCACTTTCAGCGCATCAATGTCAAGGCCGGAATCGGTTTCGTCGAGAATGGCCATGCTTGGTTTCAGAAGTGCCATCTGAAGAATTTCAAGGCGTTTCTTCTCGCCGCCGGAGAAGCCGTCATTCACATAGCGGGTAGCAAAAGATTTGTCAATCTCAAAAAGCCTTAGCTTCTCGGAGAAGTCCTTGCGGAAACTCTTCATCAGTGATTCGTCGTTGCCACTCCGAGCTTTAAGGGCGGCCCGAAGGAAATTCACCACTGTCACTCCCGGAATTGCCAGGGGATATTGAAATCCGAGAAACAATCCGGCCAGAGATCGTTCTGTGGCATCCATGTCAAGAAGATTGCGGCCGAGAATTTCGGCATTGCCGGAGATGATTTTGTAATCCGGGTGCCCGGCCAGGGCATTGGCCAGGCTTGACTTGCCCGAACCGTTAGGCCCCATAATGGCATGCTTCTCGCCCCGATTGACCTCCAATGATACGCCTTTGACAACTTCTTTACCGGCAACCTCAACATGGAGAGAATCGATCATTAATATCCTATTTATCATTGGTATGTTTCCTCTTATGGTTAATATTTTGATTCCGGTTCGTATTGGGTCCTATGGTTTTGTTACAGGATTATTCTGGAGGCCAAACTTCCCCAGGGCGATGTCTGCAAGGGTGATGTTTGCCAGCATTCCCTGGATATAATTGTCAAAGGTACTCCAGATCCCACCGATGACGCAGTTCCCGGTATGAATGCAGTCTTCGTTGTTTACAGAAAAACGATCGCAATGGTGGGAGCCGTGGAGCGAATTACCGAGAGCGGCAAGAATCTCCTGCAAGGTGATCTCATGTGCAGGTTTGGTGAGACTATAACCCCCATTACGCCCTCGAACCGCCCTGACCAGTCCCGCCTTTTTTAAAATCATCAGCAACTTGCCGGCGTAAGGTAGCGATAGTCCCTCGGCGGTGCTGATTTTTGGCAGAGTCAATGGTGCCCGGTTGTCGTTTCCGGCAAAAAGCAACATGCATCGAAGCCCGTATTCTTCCAAAGCCGTTACCTTCATAGAACATTCCTTATATCTTTTCCAGATCGTCTATTAATACTATACAAAACAGTATAGTATAATGTTCCCTAAAGTCAAGCAAAAAAGCAGGAATATTGTCACCATTCTTAATAGCCTGATTTGCAATAAGTTATTAAGATATAGAAATGTTACCAGGCGGCTTTCAGATGTCGCCGCCTGTCATAATTCCATTAAGATGCTGTGGCTGCTTTTACCGTCGTCGACTGACCGGCATCCAGCAGGTCCAAAAGATGCCCTATTCCGCCAGTTTAACCGGCCGTCCCGCCTTAATTATATGACACAGAACCGGCACGACGATCGGTGTCAGGATGGCCGATGACACCGGTCCTTCAGCCATCGAGGCCGCAATCCGTTGCATGACTTCCCAACCGGTTCCATGATCGAACATAATCGGCAAAAGGGCAACATTATATTGGAGATACTCAGATTTTCGATCAAAACCGGCGAAATTCCCGGCCGGGTATACTGTACCAATATCGGGATAAGGCTGAAGGTGACACTTTATAT
>CP070796.1:1174481-1178353 GCA_020343475.1 Candidatus Zixiibacteriota bacterium | reverse complement strand
ACCCTGTAAATTGCTTCTAAGAGAGAATTCGGAGAAATCCGATTCTTAGCTCCAATACATGGCTTCTGCCTTCACTGGGCCGAATTTATATTACATGTGTAATTGATTGAGTGGCAACAGATATTTGGTAGCGGGGGCAGGATTTGAACCTGCGACCTTCGGGTTATGAGCCCGACGAGCTACCAGACTGCTCCACCCCGCGATCAAGAAACCAATATACAGATTCCAATCGCTTTGTCAAGGAAGTGCCGAAATTAATTTGATATTGAATCTCAATTCTTGAGAGTAGTCGCCCGGATTGCCTTAGATAGCATGGGACATGAGGCCGGTCAGACCCGGTTGAGAATCGCGCGGAGGTAACTTAAACGCTCGGTGTTCTTTACCTGACCAAGGTCGATTCTGATTATTGGCGCGCCGGTGAGTGAAAATTCCATCGGACGGGTTACCGCCCGCCGCCAGCTTTCGATATCCCTGCGCTGAAATGTCCGGCTCTGATCAAAGAACAGCTCCACCTGCCCCGATTTCAAGCGTACCTTCTCGATGCCGTTGGCCCAGGCCGAGACCCGCACCGCCGCTGCCTCGAAGAGATTCGCCGCCGTTTGCGGAAGCTTGCCGAAGCGATCCTCGATATCCTCCCGAATCCGTTCGATCTCATCCAGATTTCGCGCCCCTGCAATCTTCTGATAGATTTCGACTTTTTGCTGACGGATGTCGATGTAGTCGTCGGGGAGGTATAAATCGAGGTCTGCTTCCAGACGGGTGTCCGGGGTGCCGACCACTTCTTCACCTTTCAATTCCGCGACCGCTTCCTCCAATAGCCTGGTGTACAGGTCAAATCCGACCTCCTCGATAAATCCGGACTGCTGGGCCCCGAGAATATTTCCGGCACCGCGAATTTCCAGGTCTTTCATTGCCAGCGCAAAGCCGCTTCCCAGCTCGGTGTGAGCTTCGATAGCACGCAGCCGCTTGCGGGCATCGTCGGTCAGAAGCCGGTAGGGTGGAGTCATCAGGTGGGCGTAGGCCCGTCGGACGGAACGCCCCACTCGTCCGCGCAACTGGTACAACTGCGCCAGGCCAAAGCGGTCAGCACGACTGATAATGATAGTGTTCACCGTGGGGATATCCAGGCCGGATTCGATAATGGTCGTGGTCAGAAGCACCTGGAAGCGCCCGGCCAGAAAGGCCAGCATAATTCCCTCGAGTGAACGTTCATGCATCTGCCCGTGGGCGATGGCGATTTCTACCTGCGGCACCAGTTTCTTCAGATAGCGGTACATCGCCTCAATTGTCTGTACCCGGTTGTGGACAAAGAAAATCTGCCCGCTCCGGTCAACCTCTTTGAGAATCGCCTCGGCAATGCCCTGCGGCTCAAACTCACGAATCTCCGTGACAATCGGAAGACGGTCCTTGGGGGAGGTGTTGATCAGCGACATATCCCGCACTCCCATCAGCGACATGTGCAGGGTGCGGGGGATAGGAGTCGCGGTGAGAGTGATGGTGTCCACTGTGGCTTTGATCCGGCGCAGGGTTTCCTTATGCTTGACACCGAAGCGCTGCTCTTCGTCCACAATCAGCAATCCCAGGCTGGCAAATTGCACATCTTCAGAGAGCAGCCGGTGCGTGCCGATGACGATATCGACTTTTCCATCCGCCAGCTCTTTCAGGATCACCTGCTGCTCCTTGCGAGTCCGGAAGCGGGAAAGCATCTCGATTTTAACCGGGAATGATGACAGCCGCTCGGTAAACGTGGTCAGGTGCTGCTGGGCCAGAATGGTGGTCGGCACCAGCACCGCAACCTGGTGGTCGGACTCGATCGCCTTGAAGGCGGCACGGACCGCCACTTCGGTTTTGCCGTAACCGACGTCGCCGCAGACCAGGCGATCCATCGGGATGGGCTTTTCCATGTCGGTTTTGATTGCTTCGACCGCCTTGAGCTGATCGGCGGTCTCTTCATATATAAAGGAAGCTTCCAGCTGTTTCATCCAGGTGGTGTCCGGTCTGAAGGCGATTCCCGGCCGGGTCTTGCGTTCGGCGTAGATTTTGAGCAGGTCGGCGGCCATATCGGCAATTGCCTTCTTGGTACGCGCCTTTATCTTCTCCCAGCCGGTCCCGCCCAGAGCGGACAATTTGGGTGCGGCGTCTTTACCGGCGTACCTGGAGACCCGGTTGAATTCCTCAATAGGAACATACAATTTGTCGCCCCCGGCATAAACCAGCAGCAGGCAGTCCCGCAGACGTTCATTGACCTGTATTGTCTCCAGCCCCCGGTATTGTGCAATGCCATGCTCGGTATGGACCACGAAATCGCCCCTGGAAAGGCTGGTATAGCTGTGGATTGCCACTCCCTCCTTGAATTTTTTGCGGCGGGTGCGACGGAAATAGCGACCGAAAATCTGGTGATCGGTCAGAATGGCTATTTTGTTTTTCTGGCAGACAAAACCGCCCTTGAGCAGCGCGACTTCAATCGGAATAACGGTATTCACGCCGATCTTGTCGACGAGAAGCTCGTGGAGGCGCGACGCCTGGGCGGGATTGTCCGCGGCGATGAAATATTGCATACCTCCGAGTTCAAAACCACTGATGGCGGCGGCCAGCAGATCAAGACGTGATCCCAGGGCAGGGTGCTCGCGGCATTCGAAATCGATAATATCATGTTTTCCGCCCTTAAATGGGACGATGTCAATCCGGGGTTTGTCAGACAGGAAGTCCCAGAGCTTTTCACGATTGCGGTAGTACTCCTCAAGAGAGGGGAGATGGGTCAGCCGCTGTGCCATCCGATTATAATGCCGGCGGGTTATTTCAATAATGTCTTCAGCCTCGGCTTTGAGATTACCCTCGCCTGCCAGGCAGAACAGGGCGTTGTCCGGCACAAAATCGGTCAGGCCGCCAAATTCCAGCCCCAGGCCGTGCGCCAGCCATTCCAGACCGGGAAGTTCCGGATCGTTGAGAAAACGAGCCCGGACCAGATCAGCATCCGCCTCCGGCAGGCATTCCAGGTACGATTCAAGCGATTCCTGTGTTATCGGTACTTCCCGCCTGGGAAGCAGATCGACTTCCTGAAGTCGCCTGGTCGTGCGCTGGCTGCCAACATCGAATTGCCGGATGGTGTCGATTTCATCTCCGAAAAATTCCACCCGCACGGGATGATCGAATCCGGGGGAGAAAAAATCGACCAGACCGCCGCGCAGGGCAAAATCGCCTATCTCCTCAACAAGTGCCACCCGGCGAAAACCCATAACAGCCAACCTCTCGGCAAGCGCGTTGATTTCCACGGCATCTCCAACCTTCAGGTACAACCGGGCCTGCTCGAAATCATTTAAAGTTATGGTCGGTTCGATGACCGCATGGATCGG
This sequence comes from Candidatus Zixiibacteriota bacterium, assembly GCA_020343475.1. Classification (GTDB taxonomy): domain Bacteria; phylum Zixibacteria; class MSB-5A5; order GN15; family PGXB01; genus JAFGAL01. The sequence goes on along the minus strand of CP070796.1, from coordinate 1,175,000 downwards.
AGCCACGACAATTCTGACGGTATCGCTGATAAGCCGGGAAAGGGTCGAAAGGCGCTGGCCGGTATTCTCCGCCGGGGGTGAGCGAAATTCATATGGCGGGGTTTGCCGCGAAGGAAAGTGGCCGACCTTCTCCTCCCCCAGCAAAAAAACCAGGTCGTCATACAAATCATTGGCTTCGTCAATGTCTGATACGACTGCAATCACGGTGCGATCGGTTTTTTCTGCGAGGGATGCCAGCAATATCGCTCCCGCCGATCCGGCCAGGCCGGTGACAGTGAGTTCCCGCGATTTCGGGGACTGCAATTTTTCGCATAGCCTGGAAAAAGGCGCCGATTGCTCAAATTTATCGATTATGCCCGCGAGGTGAGCCTTCTTTTCGTCAACTGCGACAGTCATCAGCGATATTTCCCCAAGCACGAAAGCCCCACCCGGAATTCGGGAGGGGTATTTACTTCTTAGTTTTATCGGGATTTAATGTAATAAATTAATGCGCTTCTCACAATGGGAATCTTAAAAAGC
>CP070796.1:1166555-1174381 GCA_020343475.1 Candidatus Zixiibacteriota bacterium | reverse complement strand
TTCTTTTATAGCCTATTGTCCAATATATATGAAGTAATACATTAATGTCTGAGAGAGACTATTACGAAGTTCTGGGGGTCTCCCGGTCGGCGCCGGAAGATGAGATCAAGTCTGCCTACAGAAAGCTGGCTCTGAAATATCACCCTGATCGAAATCCCGGCGACAAGACCGCTGAGGAGAGGTTTAAGGAAGCCACCGAAGCCTATGAGGTTCTCAAAGACCCGCAGAAGCGACAGACTTATGATCAGTTCGGCCACGCTGGACTATCGGGTGCAGGGGCCGGTTTTGGCGGGGCTGGTTTCGGCGGTTTCGATCTCAGTGATGCGCTCCGGGCATTCATGCGGGATTTCGGAGGTTTCGGAACGGGCGGCGGCATTTTTGATGAATTTTTCGGCGGCGGTGCCGGCAGTCAGGAGCGGTATAATCGGGGAGAGGACCTGCGAGCCAGACTCGAATTGACTCTGGAAGAAATTCAGACCGGAGTTGAAAAGACCTTGCGAGTCAGGCGGCTTGAAGCCTGTGATGTGTGTAGCGGTTCCGGCCTGGCTCCGGGGGCATCACGCCAAACCTGTCCCGATTGTCGGGGAGCAGGGCAGATCAGAACCTTGTCCCGGACCTTTCTGGGGACAATCCAGCAGGTGAAAACATGCCCGCGATGTCGCGGAGCGGGGGAAACAATCACCAGCCCCTGTGCCAGTTGCCATGGCGAAGGACGGGTCAGAGGAGTCTCGCGAATTAAAGTCCGGGTCCCGGCCGGGATCTCTTCAGGCAACTACATGACCCTTGAAGGTAAAGGAAATATCGGGAAGAACGACGGCCAGCCCGGCAATCTTATCGTTGTTTTTGAAGAAAAGGAACATAAGATCTTCACCCGTCAGGGTAACAATGTCATCTGCCAGATCCCGATTTCTTTTACGCTGGCCGCTTTGGGCGGCGAAATTTCAGTGCCAACTCTCAACGGGAATCATACCCTTAAAGTCCCCGCCGGAACTCAGAGCGGCAAGGTTTTTCGCCTGCGCTCAAAGGGAATCCCGCATCTGCACGCCCACGGCAGTGGTGACGAACTTGTCCAGGTTGCTGTCTGGACGCCCACCAAACTCTCCGGCGAAGACAAACAATTGTTGCAGGAGCTTGACAAATCCCCCTCTTTTACTCCCCCCGAATCAGATAAGTCGTTTTTCCGGAAACTGCGAGACTCGCTGGGTTTCTAATATGATCGTCGGTAAGGCCGAGTCGCAGAGATTTTACGAGGCCGCCGTTACCGTTCCGACTGCAGTGCGCGACATTATCTCGTGTTTCATCATTGAGAATTTCGCTGCCGGGGTTGTTCTTGACGAGAAGGAAAGTGGAAACGAGGTCAGCATCATTTTCCATGTTCCGGAAGCTGAAGGGACTGCCTTTCGAGAGAACCTGGCATCTTACATTAGCAGTTTGAATGCCATGCCTCCGGTAATGTCCGACGATATTTCGATCAGGATAGTCTGCAGTACCGAATGGGAAACAAGCTTTCAGAATACCATCAAGCCGGTTATAATAGACAGGATTGTGGTCAAGCCTCCGTGGGTCAAAAAGCGCTTTAAGAGCAAAATCGAGTTGATAATCGAGCCAAAAATGTCGTTTGGAACCGGGCATCATGAAACAACCGCCCGTTGTATTCGGGAAATTCAGAAATATCTCAGGCCGGGGCAGTGCTTCTATGATCTCGGTTGCGGAACGGGGATTTTGGCTATCTTGGCGGCAAAACTGGGCGCAGTTGTGGTCAAAGGGGTCGATATTGATGTGGCGGCGGTTGAAAACGCGAAAGAAAATGTTATGATGAACCGCGTCACCGATCGGGTGACAATTAAATTCGGCTCTCTAACGCGTTCGGAAAAGCCTTCTCAGTATGATTTTCTGGCTGCCAATATTCTCAAAAAGACTATTGTGGAGTCATATGAAAATATCGACCGAGTGGTCAGGCCAGGCGGCTGTATTGTCCTCTCCGGCCTGCTGAAAGAAGACTGCGACGATATGCGATGTCTTTTAAAGTCGTTCAAATACCCGAAGTATAACATTAACCAGGACGGCCAATGGTTTTCCTATACGGTGTTTAAGTGATGATCCCGGTCTTTTATGTTCCGCCTGATACGGTTGACGGTGAGACGGTGGTTATTACCGGTTCGGAGGCTCACCACCTTCGTCGCGTCATGCGCCTGAAAAAGGGCGATCCGGTCATGGTGATCGATGGCGTGGGCAACGCCTGTCGGGCTGAGATTGAGAAATTCCCCGGCAAGGATGTCCGGTGCCGGATCCTCTCGCGAATCCGCAATTACGGTGAGCCGGTCAGTTATGTCACCCTTGCGGCTGGGCTGTCGACCGGAATGAAGTTTGATGAAGTCATTCAGCGCGCCACCGAGCTTGGCGTTTCCAGAATTATTCCGGTTATTTCCGAGAAATCAAAGGTAAAGCTTGATGACGACAGGAGAGTCAAAATCAAGCTCAGTCGCTGGCGGAAGGTCGCCATCGCCGCGATGAAGCAGACCGGCCGGGCGTTGTTGCCGGAGATTGCGGCTCCTGCCATGTTTCCGCAAGTGCTTGGCGGCTTTGATCAGCTGGGGCAAATGATCCTGTTTGATCCCTGCTACGGCAGCGACAGCCTGCAGATCATGACGGCCAGTGAGAACAGCCGTTTTTTTACGCTATTTGTCGGCCCGGAGTCGGGATTTTCCCGGGCAGAGGTGGATCTTGCCCGGGACGCAGGTGCTTCCGTTGTCTCACTGGGCAGACGGGTATTACGAACCGAGAATGCCGCGCCGGTGGTACTGGCGCTTGCCATGTATGTGCTCGGTGAATTCAACTAACCGGTAAGCGTGCCGATAGTAATGAATGATGGAAGAAATCCTGACTTATACCTGGGTGATACTGCTGGGTCTTTGTGTCGGTTCGTTTTTGAATGTCCTGGTATATCGCCTTCCGCGCAAAATCAACATCGGGTTGAGCCGGTCGTTTTGTCCCTGTTGTCGGGTGAAGATAAAATTCTACGACAATATCCCGGTCATCAGCTATCTGCTTCTGGGGGGAAAATGCCGCTATTGCCGCGCTGAAATACCGGCCCGGTATCCTCTGGTGGAGCTATTCAACGCCGGAATATATGCTTATTTTCTCTGGCATTGGGGGCTCGGCTGGCAATTCTTCATCTATGCTTTTCTGGCGTCGGTACTGGTAACGATTATCTTTATCGATGTAGAATTTCAAATTATTCCTGACATGCTGACCATTCCGGGAATTGTGGTCGGCCTGGGAGTATCGATTCTCCCATCCGGAATCGGGATCACATCAGCGCTAATCGGCCTTCTGGTTGGAGGAGGGGTATTATATCTGATTGCCATTCTGGGCGACTTGCTTTTCCGGAAAGATAGCATGGGCGGGGGTGACATTAAAATGACCGCGATGCTCGGGGCGTTTCTGGGCTGGCAGAAAATTGTGTTGATATTTTTCGCCGGGGCATTAATCGGACTGGTTATTTCGATTATTGTCATGTTCTTCTCAAAGAAAGTCCGCAGCACTCGAGTAATACCATTTGGGCCGTTTCTGGCGGCGGCGGCCTTTCTCGCCATTATTTATGGCGACAGCATTATTTCCTTTTACATCAGTCATTTTTTCAATATCTGAGTGCTTTTCTCGACCGGGCGCTTAATCGTTCGATAATCCTGACGATATTTTGACTGTTAGGATATAAACATGAATTCAAAGCAAAAAGCCTTCAGCTGGGAAATCAGGCTTGGGCTGGCGTTGATAGTGCTGGTGCTGGTCGTCTTGAACTTCGCCTCTCACTATACCCTTTACCGGGTGAGGGAATCGATTGAGGAGCGAAGCAAAGACGAGCTTTCCGAGGCCGCTGTGGTCATTGCCAATTCTATTCTCAGGGGCGGTGAAATTCAACTGCTCGACAGTGTCGTAAAAGACGTCACTTATACCTATAACCTGGACTGTGCGAGTGTCTTTCATCTCGGTTACGAGCGAGTGCTGGCGATTCAGCGCGGCGAGCCTCTTGATACTCTTTTTGCCGGTATTGGACTTTCGCCGAGGGCGGAGGATCTCGCCCCTTTGTTGCGGAATCACCCGGTCTATATTCATAAACCGGGGGCGAAGGAGACATACCTGCTTTTCCCGGCCGAGTCTGTCGGCTCCAAATACGTGATCTGTGTCGCCAATCAAAATCCCCTTCTCGGCTCGGTGGAGAGTGCGGGGAGAATTCTCATTTTCTTCGCCATCCTTGGCATTCTTGTCATTGCGTATGTTGCCAGCAAATTCGCTCGCCTGGTACTATATCCATTCAAAAGACTTCGCGAGAAGGCAGAGGAATCGGGGCGCTTTGACGCCACCGCAGGCGACGAGGTCTCCGGACTGATTAGCTCGTACGAACAGATAATTAACGACCTGCGTGTCAATGAAAAGGAACTGGTGCGCCTTAATCGAATGATTACCAGGAAAGCCCAGGATCTTGAAGTATATAACGACTATATTCTCAAGTCTATACCGACCGGCATCATCACCCTTGATGCCGAACATAGAATCTCAACCGTCAACTCCGCTGTTGAACATATCCTTAATCTGGAAAGTCATGATTATCGCGGCCAGACATACACTGAATTTTTCGCCAAATTTGAGGAGTTGCGGCATGTGGTGGAGGTCTTCATTCAAAGCAGCGGGCCGGTCAATAACGAAAAAGTAAGTATTGTCGGGCACGATGGCAAAATTGTTGTGCTGGCAGTTTCGATATCATGGCTGACGGACGGTTGTGGTGATAGAATCGGATTCTCCGTATTGCTCAATAATCAGACCGAATTGGAAAAACTGCAGGAAGAGCTGGAACTGAAGCGTCGAATGGCCTCCCTGGGAGAAATGGCAGGGGGGCTGGCGCACCAGCTGCGCAATTCCGCTGCTGCTATGGTCGGATTCGCGAATCTGATTGTAAAAAAGCTGGCACCGGAAAGTGTTGCCCGGGAAAACGCCGATCTGCTTCTGAAAGAATCCCGCGAGGTTGAGGCTCTGCTGGCCCGCTTTCTCGATTTCGCTCGTCCTCTGAAACCTGCCCTGGCCGATGTGAACCTGTGCCGCCTGATTGAGGAGATTATCCGGGTAGTCCAGCCTTCATATCCAAATGTCTCCCTGCGGCGGACATGCGACCCGGCTTCGGTGCCGACCATTGCGGCAGATGAACTGCTCCTCAAGCAGGCTGTTACCAACATCGTTGATAATGCCTGCCGGGCCTTTGATGGGGGTAGGGGGGAGGTGGAGGTCACAATTGAGCCGTCAGGTGCTTTTGTGCGTATCGCCATTGCCGACAACGGGCCAGGCATTCCTGAGAAATACCACGACAGGATTTTCACCCCATTTTTTTCTGGAAGCCCTTCCGGTGTCGGTCTGGGGCTGCCGCTGGCCCGCAAGATTGTGATGCTGCACAATGGACAGCTTGATTTCGAATCCCGTTTAACTTCCGGGACGCGATTCGATATCGCGCTGCCCCTGACGAAAGATCGTCCGCATCCTGCCGATCAGGCAGCGGCACAGCAGCCCACCGCATAAATCGGTTGCCAGCCCCAAAGCGATTTCATATATTCTGCGCTGAACAATAGTGGAGGACCAATGATATCTACCAGTGATTTTAGAAAGGGCCTGAAGCTGATGTATGAGGGTAGTCCCTGGATTATTGTCGACTTTCTGCATGTCAAGATGGCTCGCGGTCGCCCTCACGTGAAAGCCAAAATGAAAAATATGCTCACCGGCAATGTCATTGAAAAATCGTTTCTGACCACCGAGTCGTTTGAAGTCCCTGACCTGGAAGACCGCAACATGCAATATCTTTATTCGCAGGGAAATGAACTCTGCTTTATGGATTCAAAAACCTTCGACCAGATTCACATCGATGCCGGGATTCTGGGCGATTCCAGGTGGTATTTGATGGAAAATGAGGAATACAGTATTCTGTTCTACGAAGGTAATCCGCTGTCAATTGATTTGCCGGCCTCGGTGGTCCTGACCGTTACGGAAGCCGAACCGGCGGTCAAAGGGGATTCCGTGTCCAATATTACGAAGCCGGCCAAAGTGGAAACCGGTCTTCAAATCAAAGTCCCGCTCTTTGTCAAGGAGGGAGATAAGGTTAAGATCGATACCCGCACCGGTGAATACATTGAACGGGCAAATTGATATTCATGCCGGTAAACGAGTACTTGGTATAGACGAATCCGGCAAGGGGGATTTTTTCGGTCCCCTGGTGATTGCAGGCGTACTTGCCGACGATAACGGCGCGAGGCGTCTGCTGGAAAAGGGAATAAAAGACTCCAAAAAAATCTCCGATAACAGGATCCGCGAGTTAAGCAAATGGATCGCGGATAGCTTTGTCCATACCGTCGTATTGATCGGCCCGGGAAAGTACAATCAACTCTACCGTAAGATTGGAAATCTCAACCGGCTTCTGGCCTGGGGACACAGCCGCGTTATTGAGAATATTGCCGCCGCTAACGCCGTCGATCTGGCGGTATCGGATAAGTTTGGCCGCAGGGATTCGATTGAAAACGCATTAATGGAAAAGGGCCGGGATATCGAGCTGGTCCAGCGCGTCCGGGGGGAGAGTATTACTCAGGTGGCGGCGGCCTCAATACTGGCCCGGGCCAGGTTCGTGGAATATATGCGAAAGCTCTCCGGCGAGTGCGGAATGACTCTGCCGCTTGGAGCGGGCGACCGGGTCGATGCCGCCGCCCGGGAACTGGTTGCCCGGTCCGGGCGCGAGGTCCTTGAAAAAACAGCCAAAATCCATTTCAAGAATTATCGAAAAGTCCTGGAATGAGATTCAGTGCCGCTGAAAAAAAGATCCTCGGCGATAACTCATCCGGCTCATCAGAAATACTCAACGCAGTGGTGGATCATATCATTGACCGCCTTCAGGCGCAGGCATGTCGCCGAGCCGCCGTTGCTCAGACAGTCAGGTTTATTGACACGCTTACCGATCAATACGCATCAATGGCAATTATTGCCTGTGGCGGCGCGCAAATCAAGGGCATCCTTACCGATTATCTGGAAGCCAACCTGCAGCCGGCGCAGCTGCTCCGCGCGCTGCAATCGTTTCGATTTGATCTGGGGCAAATGAAAGAACGCGCGGTTAAAAATTGCCGGGGACTGTTTCGTCGGAAAACCACCCTGGCGACATACAGCAATTCGAGCATGGTGAGAAAGGTCGTCAGTCACTATCGGGGAAAAATCAGGTCGGTTTGTCTCTCCGAATCACGCCCGATCTGCGAGGGCAAACTTGCCGCGGACTATTTTGCCGGATTGGGGATTACGGTGACATACTGTGTCGATATGCTGTTGCCGACGTTTTTTAAGGAGGCTGATTATTTTTTAATCGGCGCCGACCGTGTCGGGCATAAGTATCTGACGAATAAGATCGGGACGGCCGCGCTTTTGGCGCTGGCCGGGCAGGTGGGTGTAAAACGAGTGGTGCTTTTTGAGTCGATGAAACTTATGCCCGGGTCCGGTGATCTCAGGGATTTCCCGGAGCATGACCGGCGTGAGGTCTGGAAGGGGAAAGCCGGCCGGAATATTACTGTTTGCAATCGGTATTTTGAAGTTATTCCTGTCAATCTGGTTGATCTTTTTATTTCGGATTTGGGGGTGGATTCATATAAGTCTTTACGCCGAAGAATGAGAACCGGACATCGTAACGACGTCCGGTTCTGACCGCATTGCGCCTGTATTTGCTACCAACTTGAGGAAGTAACCTCACCCACAATTTCCCCCTCAGGAAAATCGTCTGATATAGACAGGGCATAGCGCACCAGGCCGAT
>CP070796.1:1159810-1166455 GCA_020343475.1 Candidatus Zixiibacteriota bacterium | reverse complement strand
AAGCCCATGGTATGGCACCTGAGGAGATCGAGCGCCTGATAGCTTTCCCGATAGAATCGGCCATGAACGGACTCCCTGCGGTAAAACTGATTAAATCAACCTCGGCATTTGGAATGGCCGTTGTATATGTTTATTTCGAGGATGGCGTGGACATTTATTTCGCCAGACAGATTGTAGCCGAGCGACTTGCCGGCGTGGCCGCCGAGCTTCCAGAAATGCACGAACAACCCGCTCTGGGGCCGATATCGACGGGCCTTGGCGAGGTGTTCATGTATTACTTAACCGCCGATAGTGCGGTCGACCCGGGCGGCAAAGATCTGAACACGTACCTGCGTGAGATCAATGACTGGGTTGTTAAGTACCAGCTTCAGACGGTCCCCGGCGTTACGGATATCCTCTCCATGGGGGGACATGTTTTACAATATCAGATCAAGATTGATCCCTATGCGCTGAACACATTTGGACTCGGACTTGATGATATTGTTAGCGCTGTTTCGGAGAACAATCGCAACGCTGGCGGTCAGTTTCTGGTCTTGGGCTCGGAAGAGTATCTTGTTCGGGGCATTGGTCTGCTTGGAAAGCTTGACGATCTCCGGAATCTCCAATTGAAAGTTGTCAACGGCACCCCGGTTCGCCTGGGCGATGTTGCCGGGATTGCCTATGGTAAGGAAATCCGCCGGGGCGTTGTAACTCGCAACGGCACCGAAGAAGTTGTGTCCGGTATCGTCATGAAACTCTTCGGCACGAATACTTCCGAGGTTATCAGCCGTTTGAGTGAAAGAATCCCGGAGGTGCAGGCATCGCTTCCACAGGGAGTCCACCTGGTTCCGTATTACAACCAGAGTGCTCTGGTGAATAACGCTGTCAAGACAGTGCGTGACGCCCTGTTGATTGGAGCTATGCTCGTCATCCTGGTATTGATCCTGTTTTTGGGGAATGCCCGTAGCGCTTTTATCGTCGCTCTCGCCCTTCCGGTGTGCGCCCTGGTCGCGGCCATATTTATGAGTGCCGCAAATATGTCTGCCAACCTCATGTCCTTAGGCGGTATTGCCGTTGCGATCGGAATGCTCGGCGATGCGTCGATTGTCATTGTTGAAAATGTCTACCGGCATTTAGGCAATGCGAAATACAGTAATAAAGACAGGATAAGCATCATAATTTCAGCCTGTGCAGAGGTATCGCGTCCGATTATCTTTTCGGTAGTCATTATCATTATAGTATTTGTCCCGCTTTTTACGCTTGAAGGAGTCGAAGGTATCATGTTCTCTCCCATGGCATTTACCATAACCTTCGCTCTACTGGGTTCTTTAATTGCGGCGCTGTTCTTTTCTCCGGTTCTGTCATCATTACTTCTAAGGCAGGAAGCAGTGAAGGACTTCGCATTTGTGCGTTTGTTAAGGCGGGTTTACCGGCCGCTTCTGAAATGGGTACTGAGGAGACGAATTGTTGTCCTGATCGCCACACTCATTGTATTTGCTGTCTCACTTGCCGGGGTTTTGCATCTCGGAACGGAATTTATTCCCGCACTCGATGAGGGGGCTATTCAGATCAATATTACCATGGCACCTTCAATATCCCTCGACAAATCGGTTGAGACAGTTATGAAGCTTGAGCGGACAATAATGGAATTTGACGAAGTAGACCAGACGATTTCAAAAATCGGACGTCCTGAGGCCGGCAGCCACCCTCATCCTGTTAATTCGGCCCACATTCAATTGATGCTGAAGCCACCCGAGAAATGGAAAGAATACCGATCCAAGGCGGAGCTTGTTGAGGCACTGAATGATAGACTCTCACAGTATCCGGGGATTCAATTGAATTTCTCGCAACCCATCCAGAACATGTTTGACGAGTTGCTCTCGGGGGTAAGGACACAGCTTGCAATAAAACTGTATGGCGAAGATCTTACAATACTCCGCACCAAGGCCGAGGAGATCAAAGAGATTATCGAACCGGTTGAAGGTTTGGTTGATCTGTCAACCGAGCAGAGTTTCGGTCAGCCGCAGGTACAGATTATTGCCAACCGTGACGCCTGTGCCCGGTATGGAGTTGATGTTGCTGATATTCTGAACGTCGTGGAATTGGCCATAGGCGGTGAAATTATCGATCAAATTTTTTTGAATACGCGAAGATTCGGTATCCATGTTCGATTCGATGAACGTTACAGAGACAATCCTGAGGCGATCAGGAATCTGCTTGTCCACACCTCGGAAGAAACGCTGATCCCGCTTTCACAGGTTGCACAGGTCAAGACAGTGGTGGGGCCGATCCAGATCAATCGTGAAAAAAATCAACGCCGCTGGGTAATCTCGGCCAACGTGCGCGGCAGGGATATGGGAAGTGTCGTGGGGGATATACGGAACTTGGTTAAAGACAAGATAGAACTTCCGGCCGGCTATCACCTTGAATACGGCGGTCAATTTGAAAACCAGCAACGGGCGATGCGAAGGCTTGGTATCATTGTGCCCCTAACCTTCGGCCTGATATTTCTGCTTCTGTATCTGTCGTTCGGAAACCTTCGGAGCGCTTCACTGATATTCATAAATGTTCCCCTGGCATTGATTGGCGGTGTTTTGGGATTATACCTGACCGGTGAATATCTTTCCGTTCCGGCAGCGGTAGGATTTATAGCGCTCTTCGGTATTGCGGTTCAAAACGGGCTTGTCCTTGTCTCATACATGAATCAATTGCGCAATGATGGGCTGCCAACGACCGATGCGATAACGCACGCCTGTCTGTTACGTCTCAGACCGGTGTTGATGACCGCACTTACAACGATCCTCGGACTGGTGCCGCTCCTTCTTTCGCAAGGGATGGGATCGGAAGTCCAGAGGCCGCTGGCAGCGGTGGTGGTTTTCGGCTTACTTTCATCCACCTTCCTTACGCTGGTACTGATTCCGGCTCTCTATGAATGGTTTGCGCCGAAACTGGGGAATAATCCCCTGGTGGCAGAATCATAAGAACAGGCGGAGAATAACAGGTAACCCGTTCTGTGTGAGTAAACCGGAACCCTCAGCCCGACCCGCAACATTAAAAGGACCCATCAACGTGCTTGGTGATATCCGGATGTGAGCCTTAGTCTCACTCCATGAGACACACATATTCCAAACCCTCCGCTTCCCGGTATCTCGCCCCTTGTGAAAGGCTCAACTTCACTTTTTCTCTGTCGGCAACAATTGCTCCGCAGACTGCGTTTATCCCGAAATCAAATAACGATGGAGTCAGGGGTGTGCTGGGACCAAGCATAATATTGTAGCTGTCTTTGCACAATCTGCTGATATCGTGAAAGGTATGGTTGATTAATGTAGTCCCGCTTATCAGCACTACATCTGATTTCGGAATAAATTCCGGAAGAAGATCAGACGACAAATCATCAGTGCTTTTGGGATTTAATTCGAACACCCAAATATTCTTACAGTTCCCACTTTTGATTAGTCCCTCAACAAAAGGGAAATGTCCGATCACCGAGACATTCTTGCCCCGGCCAATTTCCAAAACGAGGTTAACCGCATTTGTGTTTACCAGTCGGTTACGCAATTTATCATGATCAAGGGATGCATTAATCGCGGCAAGACCAATAGCGGCTTCGATGATTTTTTCAGAATATATCATAGCGGCAAGATCTTTCGTGGTCATTTCATGCATCGTTTCCATATTGGCAACGCCATTACATGGATTTGCGTTGGCCGTTGAAGCAAGGCCGACATTTATGCTGTCCACATAGACAGTATGACGATAGATTGCGAAGTCATTGATCCTGGACGGAATGACTTCGCCAATCAGGCGACTCATGATTTGATTTGTCATAACAGATACCCGTATCCGGGAACTCAGGACAAAAAACCGACCGCACCGGCACCATGTAAAAAACCGGCTGCGTTGACCAGGCTGCAAGCCATGTTGATTGACAATTTATCTTAACCGGATATTACCCTGGCACAAATGATATGTTCGCAATACGGGTCTCCTTTAGGGATAGATCGACCGATACGATGTTCAAGATTCTTATCCAGTGTGGCAACAAGAGCCTGCTCCATGCATGTATGAGCCTGACACAATTCGTCAATCGTAAAGCCATAAGGACACCTGCTCACAATTACGACCAGCCGGTTTTCGGAGAACTCACCGACTTTCCAGTCCTCGCTTACCATGTCAAATACCTTGAGCAGATATTTTCCAACCTGTGCTACACCTTTAAGATTGCGTTTTTTCACATTCATGCCTATGCTGGTGCCGTATTCCCTGCTCACGTCCCGGATTAGATCCAGGCCACTTTCGCCGAATCTTCTGTGGATGGCCTCATAGAGGCTGCAAAGGCGTTTCATATAACCAGGCACAGCCCGGTGATACTTCTCATCAACAGTCAATCTGTCAAATTCAAGCTCTTTTGGGTAACTCATAAAATACTCACAAATGAAACCGCTTATATCCCCTGCTCTCTTCCTCTGGAAACTGAAATGAATGCGACAGGTAAACTCATCTCCATGTCACCGCTAAACCAACTCATTAACCAATTATAAAATAAAGAATCGGGATTATGAAAGCAAGCCCACACTCTATAAAGGCAATTGAAAAAATGGAGATATCAGGATACGGGATGGTGATTTATTCTCAGGAATTACAGCCGGGAATCTTCTCCGGACATTAAGCGGAATATCTTCTGTAGATTCTCCTTTCACGATGCATTACAGTCAGGCAACAACTCAGGTACATCTCGACAGATTTGCCTGGATTCAGGCCATGCAAGTACCGCAACTTACACTTTTGATTCCGTGGCCGGCGCCGGTATCAGCCGCTCCGGATCAGAATACAGAATTTTCCGGGGGCCTCGATTTCTTCACAATTCTGCCAATAAAGCCTGGAGACCAAGCAGGTATCCGCGCCATCCCAAGCCGATTATCTGGCCTTTGCAGGCCGGGGCGACTACGGAACGGCGGCGAAATTCCTCCCGGGCATGAATATTTGACAAATGAACCTCAATGACAGGCAATCCCGAGGCCAGAATTGCATCATAGATTGCGATGCTGTAATGAGTATAGGCGCCGGGATTTATTATGATACCATCAAATCTGCCCATCGCACTATGAATGGCATCAATGATTTTGCCCTCGGAATTCGATTGCATCGACTCGATCATGCAATGGCTGCTATCCGCAAATTCTCTGAGCTTTTTTTCAATGTCTGCAAGCGTCGTCGAACCATAAATTTCAGACTCACGTCCGCCCAGCAGGTTCAGGTTGGGGCCATGAATAACGAGTATTTTCTTGTTATCACTCATAACATTTCCAGTGCCTTTATAAATTGCCTTCGATTGATTTCCGCAATTACCGGTCGGCCGATTTTCTCAAGCAATATGAATTGTACTTGCCCGTTTTGTGCCTTTTTATCGTGACGCATGGTTTCCCATATCTCGGCCCCATTTATTCTGCCCGGTTTTTTATCTGACAATAGCCGTCTTAACAGACGAATTGGACCTGCAAAATTTTCTTGCCTGCCTCTGCCTATCACCGATGAAAGATTGAAGGCAAGCAACATGCCCCAGCCGACCGCCTGACCATGAGATATGGCTTTATAGCCACCCCGGGTCTCCAGGGCGTGACCGAAGGTGTGTCCGAAATTCAGGATCGCCCTCAGATTCAAATCATACGGATCGGCCTCGACCACTTTCACTTTCTCACAAACGCATTGACGCACCAAATCATACACCACGGTTTTACGTCGTTTCAGTAATTTGTTGAGATTGTTGCGGATACTTATAAAAAGCTCGGGATTACTTACCAGTGCGATTTTTATTGCTTCAAAGAGACCGTTGATGAATTCTCTATCACTGAGCGTACAAAGCAGGTCAGGGTCGGTCAGAACATATCCGGGATTGTAAAACGACCCGATCAGGTTTTTCCCCCTCTCCAGATCAATGGCCACTTTGCCACCGATGCTGGAGTCAATCTGGGCAATTAATGTCGTCGGAACATGCACCAAATTGATGCCCCGTTTATACGTTGCGGCAACATAGCCGCCCAAATCGCCTATGACCCCTCCACCAAGGGTCAGCAGGGTTGAGTATCTGTCAATATGGTATGCCGTTAATTGCGTGATAATCTTTTTGTAGGTGTCGAAATTTTTGTATTTCTCGCCATCGGCAATTGTGATGCACATGCAATTCATCCCGAAAAGACGGAGAGATTTTTCAAGGTCATCGAGCCACAGTTTCCTGATCCTCCGGCTGGTAAGGACAACAAGTTTTCCGCCGGGATTGAGCTGACTGAGAATCCTGCCGGCAAATTTGAATATTCCTCTTTTAACATGTATCCGATATGAACCATTCGGCGGATATGTTTTCACGTCAATTATCATCGTCATTCCCGCTCTCACGCATCTTTTCCAATTTATAGAGGCGTACTATATTTTGTGCCACTTCCGCAGGGGTTAGTCCGGTCGTATCGATGTGAAACGGGCATGCGTTATAGGCTGATTCCCGGGCCCGCAAAAGCAGTGTAATAAGTTCGAGGGAATTGGCCCCTGACAGTAAAGGCCGGTTATTGTAACTCGATAGTCTCTTATAAATGATACCCGGCTCGGCCTTAAGACAAAACACCAGAGCCGATCGGAAAACCATATCTCTATTGGTGCTGTCAACCAGGGTCC
>CP070796.1:1156698-1159710 GCA_020343475.1 Candidatus Zixiibacteriota bacterium | reverse complement strand
CACCGATAAGAACGGTCGTGCTGCCCATGCTTATGGCGCCCACACAAGCGGCACCTGAGACCAGGTCGCCCACGACCGAGGCCGGCATGTTACCTATCAACACGGTAGGCACTCCAGGCCCTGTAATAGGGTCACCTGTTACGGTCATATCGCCCACACGAGCTGCTGGAAACATCTCAGATTCTCCAATTATTCGTCATAATCTCTCAGGATTATTCAGATTATATCAAAAACACATCAACTTGACAAGCAAAAGTTCCGGCATTGCAAACAGCCTTGAATCGGCCGGTTTACTTCCCAATTCTTATTCCTCTGATTCATTATTCATCCTCGTTCCAATTATCTACTATGAAATAGAAAATCAATCGTATCATTGCCAAGTTTTGCTTTTTCAAGAACAGTCAAAATCTGGATCGATTGTATTTCAGGGGTGACCAAGCCCATAGCCTTCGGGGAAAGCTGTGCAATTTTCAGGACATTGCTCAATTGTGCCGGGGCTGGGTCAAACATTTCCGATTATGCTCCAGAGGGTCTCTTTTGCCTGCTTGATTTCATCAGAAGAGTATTCTTTTCTTGGGAAAATATCGAAGGCAAAGGGGTGTTCGAGAGCTGCATCTATCGAGTTGATCACGACGTCGCAGACCCGGATATACATTTTCCTATTGGATTTGCCAACATTAATCGCTGGACGCGTATCATCCAGCAGGGGCAGTATTTCCTTCAGGAAAACCGGGTCCTTAATATATTCAAAATCCTGTACCGCTGCAGCTTTTTCCTTTGGATTATCCTGCTTGAGGCGCTGGATATACTGTTTTTGATTTTCAGGCTCTTTAAGCCGGGTTAATGCCAGATGCATGGCATGGCGAGCATCAGGGTCCAACTCTTTTACAATTTGTGTCTGCAAGGGCTCAATGGCAGTTGTATCCCCGATTTTGCCGATTGCCAGGGCGATATATTCACGCATCATTTCATCTTGATTGGCCGACAGTTCTTGTAAAAGTATTGGCAGTTCTGCTTTATCATGATGGATTTGTAGCATTCGGCCAGCCAGAGAACTAACATTGATATTTTCATCGCGAAGGCCACGGATGACCGCCTGCCGGGTTGGCTGGCCCGGAGTGTTGTTTAAAACTTCCAGGGCCATTCTCCGGACTTCGGGATCTTCATTCTGCATAAGATGCGCGATGGATTGTGCGACTTCGGGAGCGACTTTCAGCTTATAGGCAGTTACTGTTGGGTCTTTTTGTTTGATCAGTTCGACAATTTTTTCGGTTTCCATTTTTTTAGCCCCTTGCTTGTTTTTTGTTTTTGAATGATTCGTATCCTGTACGAAGGGCTCTGCTTTTTTTGTACAGCCAGTAAGGATCAGCATCCCAAGCAACAGGAAGCAAGCGCCTTGCAGGATTCTATTTTCACCTTTTCTTTTGCTCATTTTTGTTTCTTAGAAGTATTATACATTAATTGATTTTTCTCGCATGCCTTCTGCCACGGGCGAGTTCCCCATCATTATTCTGATATTTTCCGGGCATTTTTTTCACGGAAATGAGAGCTCCGTACTGCTTGTCACCATAGCCGACATTCTTTTTATAATCCGGTGAATCCGGGGGCCATAAGCTGTACATGAGTCTTCGCAGTAGCCAGATATCCTTGTTGTCGGTTTCGGTGCCTGCGTTGTCGTCATCGGAGTGATTGAGACTCAGGAAGTGTCCGATTTCATGGCCCAGGTCATATTTTCCTGCCGATTCGACGAGGTGCAGTCCGCCTCTGCGGGGCATCCCGACGCCGGACAGTCCGTTCCAAGAGCTATCTGTGCGAGTGCCTGCACTATCATAGGATGCGCTGTTATGGGACCAGTAGAAATTGATTGAGACATTCGCGGGATTTACGCTTTCGATCATATCCGATTCGCGCCATTGTCCGCCTTGGGCGGGTGTCCACCGGTCATCGTCGGTTACATACCCAGCGCGATCGAAATTATAGGGCAGATTTGACCATTTGCCTGTAGTGCGTCTTCGATACTGACTGCGATTGGCATTGGTTGGATGCTGACGGATGGTTTCGTTGTAGAAATGTTGTGCGCTGTTAAAGGTGAACTGAATGCCGCAGGGACGCCAGATATCATTGGCGTAATCAAGCATGGTTTGTGCGTCGGCGGCAGTTTTAGCCGGGGCCGTGCCTCGAATACTGACAATGTGAAACGCCACGCTCAGATTTACGGGCTGATAGATATGCGGTTCGAGCTCACCAATAACCGGTCCGGTGGTCGAGTCATAACGGACCTCTACTTTGACTGGTGTTTTGCGTTTGTCCTCTACGCCGGTTATCTGAAAGATATTTTTATTGGCTCCGTTTTTTGGGATTGGGCCACCGTTATTTGGTGAGGCTATCGTGATGACGCTGGTGTTGGTGCTGGTTACGTATAAATCTGCATCGTCATCGATATCCGTTCGGAGTATTTTGATTTTTATGGTGTCGCCTTTCTGGATGGCGACCATGGCTCCATGCGCATCGGAGCTTCCCCAGCTTGCTGGGCGCGTGCCCATTTCGAAACCACGATCATCGACAGCGGGAGCGTCACGAACAGGATCGCTGTTTTGATCCGGCGGATCATTGGCAACGGCTCTATAGAACCGAATCGGAACGATGCTTTGCTGGTTTCTTTGAACTACAACCCTAATAGCCATGATGATTATCCTCCGGCCTGATTACGCAGCTCGGCTTCAATAGATGACCGATCTGCATCGAGGTCCAAGCCATGATCTGCCTGAAAATCAAGGATGGAACGTTCATATTCAAAGCGTTCATCCTCATCGTCAACACCGTTTCCGTTGGCTCCGTCATGTCCGATTTGATATCCCAGGTAACGCAATCTTTCTTTTTTGCCCTTGGTGGTATTAACATTGCCAAAAGCAGCATTTGTAATTGAAATTTCATACTCGGTCCCAAGAACTTTAAGAATTGTCGTTGCCTCGGGAAATAAGAAGACCTGAATTTTCCCTTCTTTTTCCGTCA
>CP070796.1:1154466-1156598 GCA_020343475.1 Candidatus Zixiibacteriota bacterium | reverse complement strand
AACATCGAGGTCGTCAAAACCGCACCGCTGATTAACCCCGTCTTGAACGGTTTGGATGCAATCAAGAGCCAGATCAAATAAAGCGGTACGAGGGCAAGAATAATCGGCCGGGTGATGGCGGCCATCCCGATAACAATGCCGGCCAGGAAGTACAATTTGATACTTCGCTTATCAAACGCGACGAAAAGCAGGAGGACTGTCAACTCCGTGAGCATGGCGAACAGGCTGTCCACAAGAAGCTCGCTTTCAAAATATACGGCTATCGGATATAAGGCGTGAATGAGACCCGCGATGATGCCGACCCTTTTCGAAAATACTCTGGAGGCCAGCCGATAGGTGATTAAAACGGTGGCCAATCCGACCAGGTGACCGAAGATTCTTGCCGCCAGAAGAGAGTGCCCGAAAACGGCATATAAGCCGCCCAGCACGTAAATGTAAAACGGCGCCCGAAAAAACACCTCTCGTCCGAACAGATTCCCCGCGGCGATAGATTGAGCCCATCGATCATGAAACAGTGAATCTACCACCAACTGGTCCCATTCCGGGCTGGAAAGATATTCCATCAGGAAGATGAACCTGATGACGGCTCCCAGGAAAACAACAGCCGCAATCGGGTATCTCTTCAACAATTCAACGACTCTATGCATCACCTCAAAAAGATAATCAAGTTAAACCCTCCAGACAATAGCCCCCTTTGTCTGCAAGTCGTTTCAGGTCTGCAAAATGAATCATGGTGGTGCAATCCCGTTGACCGGGGGTAAAAATGGCTGCACAATCTTTAGCCGAATCGGTATTTGCGCTTAACCCATTACGTCGCAATACGTTACACGCAATTTTTAATATTGCAATAGGCAAAATTCTGCCCGCTGGATAGCCCTGTTCTCCTCTAAATAAGACGGCATATCGATTGCGTGATATGGTCTTGGTTTTATTTGAGGAGGACGGATGCAATTCGCCTGCGAAATCATCAAGAGAATACTTGCCCTTTTGGCGGGCGCTATATTCTGCGCCTGTATAGCCGAGAGCGCCGTGCTGTCGCCGTCGCTGGAAGGTCTGGTCGGTGCCGGGAGTCAATATGATACGCTCATCTCGATTGTAGTCTTTGCTGAGGATAGTACCGGTCATTCTCAGGCCCGGAAAGCCGCTTCGGCTCCAGCCATGACGCTTAAGGCCAGGCATGAGCGCGTGATAAAAATTCTTAAGTCCAACAATTCGCTGGCGTTGCAGTCCCTGAAGAATAGACTTTGTACTATTTATCCCGGAGCGGAGTTAAAAGAATTCTGGATTGCTCCTGCCGTTGCGCTGGAACTGCCGGCCTCCAGGCTCGCCGACGTGCTGGACCTGCCCGGAGTCGCCTCGGTTATAGACAATGCTCCGATAGAACTCATAGAACCTGTCGAGATGGAGCTTTCCCCTCAGCAGGTCAGTATGGTCCGAACTCATCTGACAGCTTTGAACGTGCCGGCTCTCTGGAGCAAGGGATTGACCGGCCGAGGCCGGCTCGTGTGCAATTTTGACACCGGCGTTGAAGGCACTCATCCGGCTCTGAGCGGCAAATGGCGAGGTAATGTTGCGGCCAATTCCGCCGCCTGGTTTGCCCCATCATCCAGCAATACTATGCCCTTTGATGTCACCGGCCATGGGACCCACACCATGGGACTTATGGTCGGCAGTGTTGAGCTGGATACTTTTGGCGTGGCGCCCGGCGCCGAATGGATTGGCGCCGCCGTAATCGACCAGGGGCAGACGTTAAGCCGAACCTTCTCCGATATTCTGGCTGCTTTTGAATGGGCCGTTGATCCCGACGGGGATCCGGCGACGATCGATGATGTGCCTGATGTTATTCTAAACAGCTGGGGCGCTCCAACGTCAATTCTGGAACCATGTGACGGGACGTTCAATCAAGCCATAGACAATGTGGAAGCCGCCGGTATCGTGACGGTATTTGCCGCCGGTAATGAAGGCCCCAATCCCCAGTCACTGCGACTGCCGGCCAATCGTGCGACGACTCCGCTAAATACTCTCGCGGTCGGAGCCGTCGATCACACCACCAACATCATTGCCACTTTTTCGAGCCGGGGGCCGTCAAGCTGCAATACCAGCGAAATAAAACCTGAGGTGGTAGCTCCCGG
>CP070796.1:1149790-1154366 GCA_020343475.1 Candidatus Zixiibacteriota bacterium | reverse complement strand
GCCCTGAGCCACTCCTCACGATCAGCGACCTCTCTGGATCTATCCTGGCCGGCCCTCAGATCCTTTACCGTCACTGTCCCGTTTTCGAATTCGTCGGAGCCGGCGATCACCGCGACAGGGATTCCGATCTTATCGGCATACTTCAGCTGCTTATTGATGTTTCTGGTTTCACCCAAGTATAACTCGGCGTTAATTCCGGCGTCGCGGATTTCACTGACAATGCTAAGATATTCCGGTATACGCTCTTTATCCATGGTGGTGACAATGACTTCAGCTGTCGATTTTTTCAGCTCTATTGCTTTGAGTTCTACCAGGGCCGCCAGCATACGGTCCACGCCGAACGACGAACCGGTCGCCGGAACCTGCCGGCTGGAAAAGCGATAGATCATATTGTCATAACGCCCGCCGGAAATAACCGATCCGTATTCGGGGAGGTCCAGCAGCGTGGTCTCATAGACCGGGCCGGTGTAGTAGCCGAGGCCCCGCACCACGGTGATATCAACCATGGTCTGATCATCCGTAATGCCCATGTCCCTGAGGAATGTTCTAATTTGCTTTAGCTCATCAATACCCTCGCGGGAAACGTCTATGTGTCCGAGCAAATTCTGGACTTCTGTCAGGATGTTTTCGGAACCATGATCGGCAATATTCAGAAAATCGGTTAACTGCCTGATCTGGGCATCCTCCAGCTCCAGCCCCGGGATTTTGTCGCCGGAGATATCAGTCCTGCCGGGGCCAAGCTCAAGAATAACCGCGTCTTTACCCTGCCTGTCCAGCTTGTCGATCACCCTGAATACGTCGGCGGCCTTGCCCGGGGGGATACCGGCGTATGAGGCCAGTCCGTTGATAAGTTTGCGGTTAGAGTAGCGTACCACGAATCTCTTAATACCCAGGTAATCGAGAATGTTAACCATAACAGACATAATCTCGGCGTCCGCCAGCATCGAATACGTTCCCACAACATCAAAGTCGAATTGTGTAAACTCCCGGTACCGTCCTGGTCCCGGTTTGTCAACCCGCCAGATATTTCCATATTGGTAACGGCGGAAGGGGAGAGGCAGTTGCGGCCGCGCTGCCACGTACCGGGCCAGCGAAACGGTGAACTCATAGCGCAGAGCCATGTCGATATCTTCCGGACCTTCAAATCCAAAAAGTTCTTTCAGATTGTCCTCGGTGTACTCACCCCCGAGAAGGGTCTCCGCAAATTCCAGCGCGGGAGTCTGAATGGGCAGGAAACCGTATTTCTCGACGACAATTTTCGCCTTTTGTATCAGCGTTTGCCGGGCGATTTCCTCTTCGGGGACGTAGTCCCGAAAACCCTTCAGTACTTTCGGGGTGATTTTATCGGGCTTTTTTTTCTCTGTCATATCCTTCCGTCAGGTTTAAGCATTCAATTTATGATTT
The DNA here is from genome assembly GCA_020343475.1 of Candidatus Zixiibacteriota bacterium. Taxonomy (GTDB): domain Bacteria; phylum Zixibacteria; class MSB-5A5; order GN15; family PGXB01; genus JAFGAL01. The sequence goes on along the minus strand of CP070796.1, from coordinate 1,152,962 downwards.
TTTTTGGTCAAGGAAAGTTTTTTCTTCAGGAAGATAGGAAAATGTGCCCCGCGGTGCCGCCAGCATTCGCAGGGATTCGGGAACCGCATATTCACGTACATTTCGATTGTCCCGGGGGAATGCCTGTCGAATTCGGTTGAAATATTTTCGCATTTCATTATATTCTCCAGGCTGCGAGCAGGCTTGTGAAACTTGACATTTAAGGCGAGGTTACCTATGGCAATTGTACGTCCTTTCAGGGGCTTACGCCCGCGACCAGAGATGGCACAAGAGGTTGCTTCACCACCATACGACGTTTTAAGCACGGAGGAGGCCCGGCAGATTGCGCGAAATAATCGGAATTCCTTCCTGAGAGTGAATAAGGCCGAACTTGAATTCAATGGGGAAACCGATCCTTATAGTGAATCCGTGTATCGCCGGAGTAAGGAAAATCTCATGCGTCTTTGTAACGACGGTATAATGATCCGAGATAAGACCCCATCGTTCTACACGTATCGTTTAACCATGAATAACAGGCGTCAAACGGGTCTGGTGGCGCTGGCCTCGGTGGATGAATATGACCACGGTAAGATCAAAAAGCATGAGCACACCCGTCCGGAAAAAGTGAGAGATCGCGCCCGTCATATGGAATATCTTGAGGCACAGGTCGGGCCGGTATTAACGACCTTCAAATACAATAAGAAGATCGACTTTATCTTCAAGAGGATTACGACACCGTCGGCGCTGACAGATTTTGTCGCCGACGACAATGTCAGGCATGAATTATGGGTGGTGAATGACCCTGCAATTATCGATGAAATCATTGCCGCGTTCGCCGATGTGCCGGAGATATATATTGCCGACGGCCATCACCGCAGCGCCTCTGCCAGCGAGGTCCGGCGGCGGCTGCAAGAAAAAAACGCGGATCACAGAGGTGATGAGATATACAACTTCTTTTTGACCGTCAATTTTCCTGATCAGGAGCTGAACATACTGCCGTATAACCGGGTCGTGAAGAATTTAAACGATCTGACTATTGAGCAGTTCCTGCAAAAGACCTCCGAGAAGTTTGATGTCTCGCGAGCCGATTCCGAAATCAGGCCGGAGAATCCGCATGAATTCGGCGTATATTGCGGCGGCCAATGGTTTCTGCTAAAGGCCAGACCGGGCAGTTTCGACGAATCCAGCCCCGCCGGGCCGATTGATGCTTCCATTCTGGCGACAAACCTCATCACCCCGATTCTCGGCATCGACAATCCCAAGACGGACCCGCGGATTGATTTTGTCGGAGGAATCCGGGGAACAGCGGAATTGGTGAAAAGGGTAGATTCGGGAGAGTACAAAATCGCTTTTTCTCTATACCCGACATCAATAGGGCAGCTTTTGAGCGTGGCTGATGCCGGAGAGGTAATGCCGCCGAAGTCAACCTGGTTCGAGCCGAAGTTGCGCAGCGGTATGGTCGTAAACATGTTAACCGAGTAAACTGGTGAGGTACAGGAAAAATGTTAATCCTGATTTCAGACGCGTTCGATCCCGGCCTTCCGGGTAAGCTGCAGAAATACGGCGAGGTTACCGACGATAAAGGCCGGCTTGCCGATGCCGAGGTTGTCCTGGTTCGCAGTAAGACCAAAGTGACAAGAGAGTACATTGATTCGGCACCTCATCTCAAAATGGTCATCCGCGGCGGCGTCGGTCTTGATAATGTTGACCTGGAATATGCCAAAGAGAAGGGGATTATCGTCCACAATACGGCAGCGGCGTCATCGATCGCGGTAGGGGAACTGGCGTTCGCGATGATGATTGCCATGCCCAACCATCTGTCCAGAGCCGATGTGTCAATGCATGAAGGAAAATGGTTGAAGAAGGAACTCAAGCGAACCGAACTGTATGGCAAGACGCTCGGTGTTCTCGGCATGGGTCGGATCGGCACCGAAATCGGCAAGCGCGCCAAAGCCTTCGGGATGAAGGTCCTCGCCTATGATCCCTTTATCAAGTCCAGTGAGATCGCTGAAATGAAAACCGATCTGAAGGAACTGCTGGGTGCGTCCGATTACGTTTCGCTGAATATGCCGCTGACCGACGATACCAGGGGTATGATCAACAAGGATACCCTTACCCTCTGCAAGGATGGCGCATATATGATCAACACCGGTCGCGGTAAATGCGTGATCGAAGAAGATGTTGCCAATGCGCTCAAAGGGGGCAGGCTGGCCGGGTATGCCACCGACGTGTGGTATTCCGACCCGCCGGAAAGTTCACCGCTGATGGACGCGCCGAACGTGCTGATGGCGCCGCATATCGGTGCTTCGACCAGGGAAAATCTGCTGAGGATCGGTGAGATTATTGATCAGCTGCTCGGCGAATATGTCAGAAAACAGTAGTAGAAATGTCATAAACAATTATGAGGCTATTGTATGGCTAGAGTATTCAATTTCAATCCGGGGCCGTCAACGCTTCCGCTGGATGTTTTGAAAATCGTCCAGGACGAGTTGCCTGACTATCGTGGCACCGGTATGTCGATAATTGAGAGTTCGCACCGATCAGCGGAGTACGAAGATGTCAATAACTCGGCTATGGCCCTGGCAAGGGAATTGTTCGAACTCGACGACAGTTACCATGTCCTGTTTCTTACCGGGGGAGCTTCCACCCAGTTTGCGATGGTTCCCCTGAATTTTTTGAGTGAAGGCCGTGTCGGTGCGTACATTGACACCGGGTCCTGGGCGGCGAAGGCTATTAAAGAGGCCCGGATTGTCGGTACCGCCCATATTGCCGCGTCATCCAAAGATGAAGAATACCGGCGGATACCTGATAGCAGTGAGATTTCGATCCCCGACAATGCCGCCTACCTGCATATCACCTCAAATAATACCATCAAGGGAACGCAGTACCATGAATTCCCGGACACCGGCGATGTGCCGCTGATCTGCGACATGTCGTCCGACATCGCTTCGCGAATGATCGATTATGGCAGGTTCTCGCTGATTTATGCCGGGGCTCAGAAGAATCTTGGCCCGGCCGGGGTAACCCTGGTTCTGATTCGCGATGATCTTCTGGCCAGGTGCAAGGACGGTCTTCCGACCATGCTCTGCTACAAGACTGCCGCGGAGCAGAAGTCCCTGTACAACACGCCGCCGGTCTTCGGAGTTTACATCATGAAGCTGGTTCTCGAGTGGATAAAGAATCAGGGCGGTAT
>CP070796.1:1137581-1149690 GCA_020343475.1 Candidatus Zixiibacteriota bacterium | reverse complement strand
AAAGGCAGACCTGACAGTACTGTCAGCTCCGCAGGGGGATGTGAAACTGAGTCTGTCGGAAACGGCGAGCTTTCCCACAAAGACTGACGATGAGGAGGCTTATCTGAATCTCTCGCTACTGTTGCGGGAAGCCGATCTGCAGGAATGCTTTAAACTGGATTCACAGATTCTTTACAGGGAGTTCTTTCTAAAAGAGAGACTTCCCCGGGAATTACTGGAAAAGTTGCGGCCATTTCTTATCAGAAAGCGCCGCGCGACCCTTCGGACTCATTATAAGGGCGAATAAATGAATAACGACCCGACCGCACGGGTCGGGCCGTTGTGTATTATCCAATTGGAGTTTTCATTTGGAGCCCTATTCCTCGGTCTCCTTTTTGGTTTCTTTCATTACGACAAATACCGGGATTATCTCGTTGACCGGAGGATTAACCATTTGCAGGGTATTTCCCGGGACAGTTGTGGTTGTGTCCACCGTTAGCGAGGGTATCTTTTTCTCGTCGAGGGAAGAAACAAAGACAGTAGCGATACGGCCCTTTCCAGGCTGAATCGGCGGTACAGAAACACCGATATCGGCAATGAGGCCGATCGTTACACTCTGAATGGCGGTGTCGGAACGGGCAAACTTGACGCGAAAATGTTCCGCGCGGCCGCCCTTGAAAATGGTTGAATCGGCGACCAAGCGATTCTTGCCCGATGTAAATCTCAATGGAACCGAAATGCCGACAATCTCTTCGTCATTCATCAGTGAGACATTTATGCCCCAGTTAGTGGCATCAATTTGATACGGTTCGGCATAGATGGTATCCATTTTGCCGAATTGGTCAACCTGCGCCAGCAGATTACCGGAAAACAGCAAGAGAAGTCCACACGCAAAAAGAATCGGATTCTTGGTGTTCATTTTTCCTCCATCCTTGAATGTTTTTAGGTTTTACTAATAATCATCGGAATTAGATCCAATATTTTTATCTGCTTGGGTAGGAACAAGTTCTCGCCGGAGCCGCTCAAGAAGGGAATTGGCGGTGATCTCATCATTAAGGCGATTGCGATAGACTCCGGCGGCATTAACCATAGCTTTCTGGCCGACCTCCGTCCCTGGAAATCGTTCGTACAGACCGATCAGGATATCGGCGGCTTTTTGCCATTGCTGTTTTCTCCGGGCGATTTCAGCTGTAAAGGCAATGGCGGAGGGTTCCACTGTTGTCCCGGCATAAGTGGCAGCCATCTTCTGATAGAACTCTTCTGCTCTTCGGTACCACAGCTCCGCGATCTGATCATTGTTGGTATCAGTATAATGCTGGGCGATAACAAGATAGGTGTTGAACGCTGCCTCTGTGGTGGGGTATCCGTCAATCACTCGCAGGTATTCGGTTTCGGCTCGTTCCCAGTTGCCCTCTTTTTCAAAAGCCATTCCAAGGTAATTCTGGGGGGCAGGATTCTGAATGAAGAATGATTCGTAATTGTTTTTAATTAGCTTCATAACCTCCCGGCATTCTTGATAATACTTGGCCTGATACAGCGCTATTCCCTTGCGAAGATATATATCGGGCAGGACCATGGTGTCAGTGGTTTGAGCCAATAGCTCATCATACATCAGAATGGCGCTTTGATAATCGCCCAGTCCGGAACCGGTCAGCTCGGCAATAACCAACCGGGCTTCGCGATCGGTCTGGCCGGTGGAATCCCTGATCTGCCGAAGGTTTTCAATTGCTGCCTGGTAGTCCTCTTCGTCGGTCAAGATTCGGGCGATAATTCCGCGCGCAGCTGTTGCCAGGGTGGTATTGGGCCACTCCCCGATAATGCGCTTGTAATAGCTTTTGGCGGATTCACTTTCCCGTGCGACAATTTCCTCATTTTGCACTGTCCGATTGACAGCGATTATTTCAAGAGGCAGGTTGAGAACATCGAAAATGACCTGATTTTTGTCGTCTACTGGCGGGTAAAAAATATCAAGAAGCCGATGGTAAATAGCGATCGCCTCAGCCTGATTGCCTGCCAGCTGGTGGGAACGGGCCAAATGCAGTTGCGACCGCAAGAGCTGGACTCCTTCCAGGCGGGTAAAGGTAAGCAGCTGGCTAAGGATCAGTTGTGCTGAGTCATATTTCCGTTCAGCAAAATGAATCCCGACAAGTCGCTCCACGGCCAGGAAGGCGACCGTCTCGAATTCCAGCCGTTCTTCGGGATTTTTATCTCTTGAAAGTGAATCAATATACTGCCAGCAGTAATCGATAGTCTTCCGATAGGCGTCTTTTACTTCCGCAAGAATCCTGGAGTCGCCTGCTGCCGCCCGGATAGCCGCCTTTTTGTGCATTTGATCGGCCCGGTGAAAAAGTCTTTCCGCGGTATACCGATAATGTTTGCCTTTCTCGGTTGCGCATCCCGAAACCAGCGCCAGGGCAATACCGGCTGCGATCGCTAACTGACGTACTTTATTCATGCGGCTTCCCTTAAACGGAGTAGTTTTATAATTCGGGTCAGCTTCCCGGTCAATTGCCATTTCTTACGGGCGGCGTGATTAATTGCCCGCATAATGATAAAAAAGATAAGAGGTGTCAAGAACTTAGGGGAATAAAAAAACCGGAAAGACATTTCCGGGCCGAAGAACATTGCACACAAGAGCCGTTTTTCTAACGTTTTATTCGGCGATATACCCTCATGCCAGGCATTCCCAGACCCAGTAACAGTATTGCGGCTGGTTCGGGGACCACATTGTATAATTTGTCAATCAGATCATTGCCGCATCCCAGCGTGTTGTGAAAGGAAATACTCCCGGTGCCGAAACAGCCGGATACCAGGCTCATGTCAAAGGAAAGTTCAAGGACATAAGTATCGCCATATCCCGGAGTGAGTGGATGCTTCTCAAGGTCCTCCTAAAAAGTCATGACCGGATTTACCTCGCCAATAGTATGACCCGCTATCACCCGGCAGGCTCCAACTGCATTACTGACCAGGGGATTGCCGTAGCAACTGCCCGGGATGTTATGAATACCCCGGGGATCGGTAACCTCGTAGAGCATCATATTATCCAGATTAATTGCGTATGAAGTGTTGTCGCCATCAAATCCAAAAAATATATCTCCCAGCGCGAATTCCCGTTTCCAGCTGGCGGAATATGCGGAAAGACCAAACGAATTTACCAGCGCAATGTGAACAACATTTCCTTCCATGGCAAAGTGAAGGCCCTCAAGGTAGAATTGTTCTCCGCCTTCATCAAGATTCCCCGGGGAGGGGACAAAGGGGTCCATGTCAGCGTAAAACCGGCTGCAGTCAATGGGGCTCCAGTTGTTGTGGTGGTCAAAAAGGCCGACGCCAAAGTCATACATCTGCCATGAGAAAGCAAGACAGGACGAGGAAACCATAGGCTTAATGCAGTGCACAGGAGTATTATTTTCTTTATGGTAGATTTTACTCTCCATCCGGATATAGTAACTCAATTGTACAAAAACTAAGCAATAATAATGCCGCCGGGATGAGGGTCTTTGGTTTGTTCCTAACTATTATTATACTAACGAATTACAGGTCCTGATAGCGGCCCAATCGGGGATTTTTAAAAGATTGTATGCTCAATGATGCAAGTCTCTCCCAAGTTCTGCATAACTCCCCTTATTTCATAATGTTGACCTAAATTATATGGATCTGCCGGGCGAATCGGGCCTTCCGAGCTAACGCATCGCATTTTGCCGATCAAAATCAGTCCCGATTTGCCGTTGATTTTGTTTCGGAAATCTGATAAAAAGGACGCGGTGAAAAATGAAAAGAGACGGTAAATGTGAACCGAGGGTAATGCGGTTACTTCGACCTGCAAGAGATGGACAACCTCTTTCCTCAAACTCACATCGATTAAGGCGGTTTATCTGGCAGAGCCCAACCGAGTATCAGAATAAGTTTTTGATTGATCTCTATCGTTTCTTAAGAGACTCAATTCCACTCTTGAGCGCCTGCATCTGGACCTGGAGCCGATTGTTGTCCGCTCCGGGCAAATACATGATTGTTGATTCGGTCGGCGATCATGCAAGGAGACAGGCACTGAATTGCTTGGAGCAGATGAGTTTGCGTCTTTCTCCTTCACGTTTTCATAAGGCGGGTGGGCTGGAATCATTTCTCCCTCTGCTGTTCGATTCGCTGTTTACCGACGGCGCCTTCGCCGGATTTCTGACCCTTAACGCGGAGGCGGGTGAGGTGGAGCGATTTGTGCCGATAGACCCGGCATATCTGGTTGCGGTGCGGAACAAATGCAATGACGAGGTGCTGCTGTTGCAAACGGAAGATGGCAATATCCCGCTGGATAGCGACGACTTTTATTATCTGGGGCTGAATATGGGCATCAATTCCGGGTTAGGGAAATCGATTCTTCGCTCCATTCCGTTTGTAGCGCACATCGAGCAACAGTTGATCGACGATATGCGCCGGACCATGCATAATGCAGGGTATCATCGCCTGCACGTCAAGATCACACCGCCTGAAAAACTTTCAGGTGAATCAGACGAGGCGTATATCACCCGCATCAATGAGTATTTCGACAAGACCGTCGCGATGATTAAGAGCTGTGAACCGGAAGATAATCCGGTTACCTGGGAAAACGTGACGATTGACTATGTTGGACCGCAAAACGTCAGAACCGTAAGCAATTCCTGGTCGCTGACGCATCGCGCAATGGTTGAGGAAATATGCGCCGGCACCAATCTCTCTCCTTTCATGCTGGGCTACAGTTATGGCACGACACATAATTGGGCGGAGCTCAAGTATGATCTGGTAATGCGGCACGTATTCTCGGTGCAGCGGCAGGTTGCTCGCTTTTTGGAGTGGATCGGTAATGTCGAACTGGCGTTAAAGGGCTGGCGAGGCCAATGCCGGTATGTGTTTGACAACAGTCTGACATATTTGGCCTCCGAGCGTTCGCAGATCAGGCAAAGCCGGGTCGATAACCTGATCAAGCTGTATACAAGCGGACTCCTTGCCAAGGAAGTAGCCTCCCAGAAGGCCGGTGATCTGATATAAAAAATCCCTTCTCCCGAGCCAGCTGGCGCCGCGCGGTCCGGGATATCCCTTATTTTGCCGAGGCCTTTCTGGGAATAGTGCCGCATCCCGGCCAGTGCACCTGGCTGAATGGCAGCACCACTCTGGAAAATCTCCTGGTGACCGGAAACCGCTGGGGAAAATCATTCGCCGAGGCGATTCGGATTATTCATCACGCCATCTTTAGAATTCGCGAACTGTGCTATGATGGCTCAGGGCGTTATCATATTGTCACCGCCAGCATCACTCTTGATCAGGCACGCATCATATTCAATACTGTCCTCCGCATTCTTAACACCACCTGTCGTATCGGGGGTCTGATAAAAAAATACACCGTAACCCCGTTTCCCCGGCTGATTCTGGGCAACGGTGCAGTAATTGATGCCCGTTCCACGCAGAGGCGGGGAGAATATCTGTTGGGAAACGACTATGATTTCTTTGTCTATGACGAGGTCGCGTTTGATCTCGAAGCGGAATACGTGGTCAATGAGGTGATCAAGATGCGTCTGGCCGATCGCAAAGGAAAGCTTGATCTGGTCTCGACTCCCAACGGGAGAAACTGGTTCTATCGCAAGATGTGCGAGTTGCGCGATCGTCCCGGTGAGGCTTACGTGCAGTCGGGGGATTCCCGTGAGAACTGCTTTATATCCAGGGAGTATCTCGACCGGCAAATGCGATACCTGAGCGACAAGCGGGTAGCGCAGAATATAATGGGCCAGTTTGTCGATTCCGGGGGTGAGGTGATTCCTGGGAAATATATCAATGCCGCGCTACTCAGGTCACCTTTGAGTGCCCCGAACGCGGGCGGCACAGACCGCAAGCGATACTGCCTGACCGGTTGGGATCTGGCACGCAAGCAGACTGCAACGGTGGGCATCACCGTTGAGGTTTCGGGCGGAGTGTGCACGGTGGTGGCGCTGAAACGCATTCGCAAGTGGGATTGGAATGTCATCCTGTCGGAAATACGGAAGCAACACCTGCGCTTTCCCGGGCGGCTGATAATTGACGCCACCGGGCTGGGAGATGTTGTGGTTTCACAACTTGCCGACCTTAATCCGACGGCGGTTATTTTTTCTCCTAAGGTCAAAGCAGAATTGCTGACGAATGTCGAACTCTTTCACAGCATGGAAAAAATAAAATACGAACGCTGGGAACTGCCGGATGAAGGTGGTAAAATCTGGTCGCTGGAGGATGAGTTGCGGTCCGCCCGCTGGGATGACAATAATCGATGCGATGCCCTGATGGCGCTGGCATTGGCACTCTGGCCGCTTCATGAGCCTGACAACCCGATCATTCAACCGCGTCTGGGCAGGGTATAAAGCGGTTATGATTTTTTGTGTTCTCACCTGAAAACAGGATTGCAGCAGCGGCGGAAGAAATGCGGAAGGCCTTCAGGGGATAGTATAAGAGGGCTGTTGTCGCATGCCTAGAACGGCAGACCGGAGCCGTAGGCATCATTGAAAGTAATACACAGAGCGGCAATAAATATCGCCGCCGCCAGAATCCATTTGAGCATGCACGATCTTTTGCGTGCTTTGTAGACTATCATCATATTCCTCGACAGTTAGTAAACATCCGAATACTGGATTGAGCAAGCCCTGTGCCGCGTCGGGAGCGATTTTCGAATATATCGTATTATATTGTTATATAACAACTTACCTGAATTGTAATGTAGACACGGACGGATTTTGAGATGCCGGAGTGAAACCGGCTGCGCACCCGGATTGCAGATTCCGGGGCGAATTGATGGTGATTTTGAGACGCGAGATTGAGTAACGGAGGTATGATGGAAAATCTGATCGGAAAAATTACCGCCTCATTAGTCGAGAAAGACCAAATCCCGATCACCGGCCTGATCGATCAGCTCAACAAAAACATCAATCCGCCCGAGCCGGTTGGTCCTGAAGAGGTGTATATCAGGGCGATGTATATTATCTCGGATCAGATCAATAGCTATGGCGGCCGTTTTCCTTCGGATGAGCATGATCGCCTGGTGGAACTCCTGATCGATTCCCCGGTTCTGATCGGCCATCGAAAGGACAGTTTGCCGATTGCCCGAAACTTCTACGCCGAGAAAGTCTACCGGAAAGATGCCAACTGGGTCAAGGTTTACTTCTACTGGCTCAAAGATGCGGAATTGGGAGAGGATCTGCGTCGTAACATCGACGCCGGCATCTATAAGGAGTGCTCGATCAGTTTTATCTTCAATTTCCCCGAGTGCACTGTTTGCGGGCGTGATATCCGTGAATGCCCGCACCGGCCATTTGTGCAATATGATACACCGGCGGGTAAACAGCCGGCGGCATTCAACTACCGCAGAATAGAGAAAGTCCTGGAGACCTCGCTGGTGTATCGCGGCTCGGTTGACAATACGGCGGTGACCCGGGCATTGTATTTTTTCAAGTCCTGTAAGGCCGATGAATCGCTTTCAACCACCATCCAATCGGTGAATGTCAGAAAACGGATTTGGGACTCCGGTCGGATCGACCGGGCAGGTGCGTATCTTGTCATGCCTGCTTATGAATCCGGCGCGATAGTGTTGCGACGCGACGGCGACGGAATAACCGCCCATGGCCTTTACGGGCGAAAATTAGACTTCTCAAAGCTGGACGAATGCCTTGCGGAAAGGTTCTGGCCCGAGGGCGACTATATCCTTGATTGCCGCCTGATTGGCTATCGCGGCAAGGAAAGACAGAAAGTCTGCGAACTTGTCAAATATCTTGAAGGCAAGAATTCAGCAGTAAAACGCCTTGATGTGAAGGTCATCGATCTCATTGCCTTGAACGGGCATAATTTCAGGCATGCTGCAGGGGAAATCAGGCGCGCCGAACTGGTGCGATTGTTCTGCAGTCATGAATCATCGATTATCCCGGCGGAGAAATTCAACGGCGATGATCTGGCGAATGCGATCGGAAGATGTACCACTCGGTACGGAATTGAACTCCACGAATGTGCATCCGATCGTCGCTATCTCTTAACTCACCGCAAGCTGGTGCCCTGTCTGATCAAGCCCGCGGAATCCGCCGACGGAAATGGAGCATTCGCTTATACCTGCATGCTGGATGGGGAAAGTATACTGCTGCACAATACCGCGGTCGCGAAGGATGAACTGATCGGCGGCGGAATGACGGAGTTTGAGGTGTACAGTGTCGGATATACCGGTGATCGACTTGAACTGACACATCCGCGCATCTTCGATCACTGCGGGATATTGGGCTCAAATGATGACATCAGTCTGCTATTACCTTCCCATGCGGTGAATCCGTCACGGGTACGCTATACCGTCCATGAACAGGGCGACAGCGATCTTTTAGTCACTGTCAACTGCAAGGATGAATCAGAATGTTTAATCATCCGGAATTTCTCGGAGGACCTGCTTCGGCGACGGAGCCGCTTTGTCGCGGATCGTGAAACGACGGCTCCTCCTGAAAGCAGTATCGTCAAGGGCGGAGGCGATGTTCTCGATTGCAGGCGATGCCAGGATGGGATGGTGCTGGAACTGGATGGCTTCCTGAACGGCACCTTTCTCCTGCGGCCGATCATCCTCAACAACTCTCGGCGCTGGCTATTTTACCGAGTTGAATCCTTTCTCATACGGAGTACAGCAGCATGACCTGCCGGGAAAATGGACTGCAATGGAATCCTCTTTTAAGGCGGTCGGTCCTGAACTTCATCCTGGTATTGCTGGGAATGTCGGCAGCATACTTCACAACCATCGGCAGTCTCAAAGTCCAGCTGGCCGAAAAGGCGGAATCGGTTCTGGTGGAAGCGATCGACAAGCGACTGGCGCGAATGGAAGTGGTCATCCGGGAAGGATTGATCGGCAAGGACAACTTCTATGAGTTCAAGAGCGCGATCGAATTACGATTAAGTCGAATTGAATCCTATTTGCGCGATTACAAGGGAGAAGAAAGTGGGCTCAGAAATAATCAGAGGTGATCAGATTGCCGCCTTCCTGGAAAGTCTCAAGGACAATGCGGTGGAACTGATTGACTTTGACAAGCTGGCAGGATTTCTCAGTCACATGCAAACGCTGTGCGGAGAACATGAACGCGTGGTTTTAGAAATGACCGAGTTGAAGAATGAATACCGCGGGCGGATTGTCGGGATGCTCAAGGCGATTCTGGCCTGCCGTCATGATCCGGAAGATGCCGAGCTGGCGGCGATGCTCACCGATGGTCGTGCCGAGCTTCCGGCGTCCAGGCTCATTTCAATGTACAAAAAGGTGGCTGCCCGGTTTCGGTCTCATTTTCCTGCCAGTTTCAAATATCTGGCTTATGAGCTGCCACAGAAATCTGAGAAATGGCAGGAGCACAAGATTTAAGCGGAGGGCCTTGCGCCCGCGACGGCCCCTGTGGGATTGCGAATCCCGGCCGGAAATATGCCAATGAAGAAAGGATACGAGATGAGTGTTCGTGAACAGAATTTAGAAACGATAGCGCCGGTTCTGGCGACGTTTTCAATCCATCAAACAGCAGGCGTTGATGATCTTAAGGATGCCGATATCGGTCTCGCGGTGACGCTGACCAGCGACTACGAAGTTGGCCCCGGTGCCGACGCGGCGGTGGTTCTGGGCAAGCTGGTTGCACTGAGCCTGAGTGATGCCGACGACGGCGAGCGGAAGGCGACGGTACAGATTGGCGGGATTTGCCGCTTGCCGACCAGTGCGACCTACCCCGCGGTGGGCAACCGGGTGGTCGGAGGCGCCAACGGTACGGTCAAACAGGCGCCGGCCCTGACCGGAGATGATCCGGCCGGGGGCAATCTGGCCCGCGGAACGGTGCTGGCTGTGAATGGCACCACTGATTGCACCATACTTTTGAACTGAGGAGGCTTACCGTGGATTTTCAAACATTCATACAATCGGCCGCATTTCAAACGCAAAACCGCGATCTGATTGAACGGGAATTGAATGGGCCGGTCGATTTCAGCCGCACTTCCGAGATCAAAATTGAGAAAGAGAGTTATCTTGAAGCAGAATCCAAAGGGCTGACCTTGAGCGAGCTTCTGGAAACCGAAGAATATGATCCGTCCCCGGCGGGATGCCCGCTTGATGCTTTCGAGCGACAGCTGGCGCTGGCCGGGATCAGGCTTGGCGGAAAAAATCCGACCACCGTTGACCAGTTCTACCAGAAAGCTCCAACCCTGATGCCGGAGTTCATCCTGCGCGAGATTAAAAAAGGGCAGGCTATGCGTCCGGAGTTGTCGACACTGATTGCCAACACCACCACCGTGGCCAACAATCGCTATACGCCATTTCATATTGATACATCCTCAACTGATCGGTTGTCCCTGCGCCCGATCGGGGAGGGAAGCGAGATTCCCCAGCTATTAGTGACGGAGCAGACCCATTCGATCAACGTTCCGGAATACGGCCTTGGCCTGAAGGCCAGCTACAAAGCGCTGCGCTACCGCACCACCGCCCAGTTTCGGGTTCTGCTGTGGTATGTCGGGTTCAAATTGCAGACCGACAAAATCGCGCTGATTGTCGACTGCATTATCAACGGAGACGGTAACAACAATCCTGCCGAGTCGGTTAATACCGCCGCATCCGGCAGCCTGACCTACGATGATCTGATCACTCTCTGGGCAGAGTTCGCCCCTTTTGAACTGAATACGGTTATCTGCGATATCGGCAACCTCAAGACCATTCTAACCCTGGACGAGTTCAAGGATCCGATGGCCGGTTTCCGGTTCCAGAATAAGGGAGAGTTGTTCAGCCCACTGGGCGCAACGCTGGTTCGTGCCGATGATGTCCCGGCCGACCTTGTGATCGGCCTTGATTCACGCTTTGCAGTTGAAGAAGTCATAACCCAGCCGTTGATGATTGAATATGACAGGATCATCGAACAGCGGTTTGAGGAGGCGGTAATCTCGGAAGCGGTGGCTTATGCCAAGGTAATCAAGGAGGCTTCGGTCATCCTTGACACGGTTCACTCCTAATGCATAAGGCATGCCCGGCCGTGCGGCCGGGCCGCTGCGACAGGAGAGATGATGCGTACATATCTGACAACCAGTACCGCTACTTACAAGGCCGGAATCAGTCCGGGAATCAAGGTCTTGAAGATTGACTCAGGGCCGTACGCCGGCCGGATGGCGATTCTGATGCAAACCTCGTCGTCCGAGATCAGGCTGACTTATGCCGACTATCCCTACACCAATTGGAGCACCCCGTCAGTTATGGTATCTGACGGCGCCGATTATACCTTTGACGCGGTCATGGATAACAGCGGGAATATTTTTCTTGCCTATACTCTCGGGACCGGATATGACCTTGTCTGCCGCACTTTGAGCCTGGTTTCAGGCACCTGGACGGCGGGAACGTTGCACACCGTATATAATGGTGACGACAACTACTACCCATCCCTGGCAAGGGAAACTTCAGGCAGGTTATGGCTTTGCTGGAGCCGCTTTTCGTCCGGTCAATACTATATCAATATCAAGTCATCTGATGATTCCGGGGCAACCTGGGGCAGCGGCGCGTCCGACGCCGGAGAGACTTTAAGCGGGGGCGACACCCAGGCGTATTCCAAGTGCCTGCTGTTCGGTTCGTATCTGTTTGTCCCTTACACGCTCGACGGCACCCGGCTGGCCTATCGCCGCAGGCATCTCGAATCAACATCCTGGGATGACGAGGCTGATATTTCAACCGGCAGTGGTTACGATCACAATTTTGACGCTGCGGTTTCAACCGATGGAAGGCTCGGCATCGTTTTTGACGATGGAAAAATCGGGTTCCGGGAATTCGATGGCGATCACTGGGGAGGAATAGTGGTCGTTGATGACGCAGGCGGATCCTTTCCGCAGATCAAGTACTTCGATAATGTCCCGTACCTGACGTATCTTCGTGAATTTGGCAGTGGCCAGGAACAGATATTGTACAGCCGCCGCCCAGGGAACAGCTTTTCATCTCCCCAGATCCTTGACCCCCGCAAGTCCACGCTGGCAAAGGTCTTCTGCTATAATTCCGTTTCCGGCAGCTATGAGGACGTGACCGCCGAGGCGTCCAATGACACCTCAGGAGATGTCGTACACAGCAATTCATCGGCGTTGCTCAAAAATACGGATGATGCGCTGTATCTTGGTCTTGATGCTC
>CP070796.1:1126975-1137481 GCA_020343475.1 Candidatus Zixiibacteriota bacterium | reverse complement strand
TTAAAATCCCGAAAGGTGAACTTCATATCATAAAGGAACGGTGCAAGGGGTGCGGCTTCTGCGTTGAATACTGCCCCAAAGATGCCCTCGAGCTCTCGGACGAATTCAATGCCAAGGGTTACCACCCACCGGTTGTTGTCAAGCCTGATGAATGTGTCAACTGCAACCTCTGCGAAATGCTTTGCCCTGATTTTGCCATATTTTGCCTGCGGGTCGAGGAAGGTCAGAAGGAGGTACCAATTGAAAGCAAGTAGCGATAACGTCCTTACCGGTTCCCACTATCTCGACGGGAATCATGCCGCTGCCGAAGGGGCTATCGCCGCCGGCTGCAAGTTTTTCGCCGGTTACCCGATTACACCGTCCACTGAAATTGCGGAAAGGGTTTCCCGGAGATTCCCCCTCATCGGCGGGATATTTATTCAGATGGAGGACGAACTGGCCAGCATGGGTGCGATTTTAGGGGCGTCGTGGGGAGGTGTTAAGTCAATGAGTTGCACCTCCGGGCCCGGGTTTTCTCTGATGATGGAGAATTTTGGGCTGGGTATAATGCTGGAAACTCCCTGCGTACTGGTGAATGTCCAGCGCGGCGGACCGTCGACCGGACTTCCCACCCTTCCGGGCCAGGCTGACATGATGCAGGCCCGCTGGGGCTCTCACGGCGATTACGAGGTAATCGCATTGGCACCGGTTTCACCCCAGGAATCTTTTGAATTGGCCATCCATGCATTTAACCTTTCTGAAAAATATCGAATGCCCATATTGATCATGACCGATGAATGTGTCGGCCATATGACGGAAAAAGTGGTCATCCCACCTCCCGAGGAAATCGAACTGGTTGAACGACGATATACCGACAAGCCCGCTGGTAAGGCATGGCCATTCGAATTGACTGATGACCTGATTTCTCCGATGCTTCCGGTTGGCAAGGGATACAAATTCCACATTACGGGACTTACCCACGACGAAAGGGGGTATCCCATCATCAATGCCGAAGCCCAGGAGAAGAATGTTCGCCGTCTTATTGACAAGGTTAATAAACATGTCGATGAGATAATCTGGATTGAAGAAAAGGATGTGGAGGATGCTGATATCGTGATCATGGCCTATGGAATATCAGCCCGGGTCATGCAACCGGCGATTACCAAGGCAAGAAAAGAGGGCATTAAAGTTGGCCAGATCAAGATGGTCACGGTATGGCCGTTCCCGGAAAAGCGGGTGCGGGAACTGGCAGACAAAGTGAAGGCACTGATTATGGTTGAGATGAATTATGGCCAGGTTTTTCTTGAACTGGATCGTTGCGCCGCCGGCAAGTGTCGAACCTATCTCGCCGGGCATGCCGGGGGAACCGTCCATGATCCCGAAAACATCTATAACACGATAAAGGAAGCGGCAAAATGAGTATACAAGTCG
Source organism: Candidatus Zixiibacteriota bacterium (assembly GCA_020343475.1). Classification (GTDB taxonomy): domain Bacteria; phylum Zixibacteria; class MSB-5A5; order GN15; family PGXB01; genus JAFGAL01. Next base: position 1,136,071 of record CP070796.1, on the reverse strand, counting down.
AGCGTCCAGCCGAAGAAAAGCATCCGAAGGAAAAACTCCTTCGGATGGACCGAATCCCGCATATCTGGTGCCCGACCTGCGGGCTGGGAACGACTGTTACGGCCATGGCATCGGCCCTTGAACAACTCGAACTTGATTTAAATAATGTTGCGGTTGTCTCGGGAATCGGGTGCACCGGGCGAGTGGCGGGGTATATGAAACTGGATTCCTTTCATACGACGCACGGACGGGCGATTCCGTTCGCGCTCGGCCTTCAAATCGCCCGCCCGGATATGAAGGTCATTGTATTCTCCGGAGACGGGGACTTAATTTCTATCGGCGGTAATCACTTCATTCATACGGCGAGGCGTAACGTGGATATCACGGTCATTTGTGTCAATAACTTCATTTATGCCATGACCGGCGGCCAGGTTGCCCCGACCACACCCATTACCGCCAGAACAGCAACTTCGCCCTTCGGCAATTATGAACACCCCTTTAACCTGCCCCTGCTTGCGGCATCATCCGGTGCGGTTTACGTGGCCCGCTGGACAGCTCTGCATATTCGTCGCCTGACGACGGCAATAAAGGAAGCCATCACAAAAAAAGGCTTCTCGTTTGTTGAAGTTGTGGCGCCCTGTTCAACCCTGTATGCCAGACTTAATAAACTCGGCACCGGCCTTGACCTGATGAGGTTTTACCACGACAACAGCGTTATCAAGCACGGCGCCGATGTCAGGGAGGTCGACGTCGATTATCAGTCGAAAATTGTGGTGGGCAAGTTTCTGGATATTGAAAAGCCAACCTACATTGATTGCGTGAATGACGGGAACAAGCGGGTCTTCGGTGACAAGTATAAACCGTATGGAGGCAATCATGGCGACAACTGAAATCAGGATCACGGGATTCGGGGGGCAGGGGGTCATTCTCTGCGGGTATATCATCGGCAAGGCGGCATCCATTTTCAGTGATCAGCATGCAACGTTGACTCAGAGCTTCGGACCCGAAGCACGCGGGAGCGCGTGCAGTGCGCAGGTGATTGTATCCTCGGATCCGGTGTTGTACCCCTACGTTACCGCCCCGCATGTCATGCTGGCCATGTCCAGCGACGGTTACCAGACGAATAAGGACACCATGGCAGAGGAAAGTATTCTGGTATATGAGATGGATCTTGTCAAACCGGATAAGCATGGTCCGAAAGTGAAGACTTTCGGAATTCCGGCTACCCGTATCGCCGAAGAACTGGGTCGCAAAATTGTTCTGAACATCGTTATGCTCGGATTTTTAGGCGCGGTGACGGGTTTTGTACCACAGGAAGCATTGCGTAAGGCGGTGGAATCATCGGTTCCCTCGGGAACGGAAGAGCTGAATCTTAAAGCCTTTGACAAAGGCTATGATTACGGTGTTCAGCTTAAGAAAGAAAAAGCCAAAATGACGGTATGATATTTCGGGCTGCTGCTACTTGGGGGCAGGACCTTGGAGGAGATTGAATGGGCTCGAGGACAGACAAGGAGAAGGGGGTTTTAGTGGTTGGCGGAGGAATTACCGGGATTCAGGCGGCGCTCGATCTGGCCTCATCTCGGGTACGAGTTTATCTGGTAGAAAAAACGCCCTCCATCGGGGGCAGGATGGCCCAGCTCGATAAAACCTTCCCAACCATGGACTGCGCGATATGAATTCTGGGTCCGCGAATGCTGGATGCCGGTCGGCATCCCTACATTGACGTTCTGACGAACTCGGAATTGACAGGGCTTGGCGGTCACGCCGGGAATTTCCGGGCTACTGTCAGGAGAAATCCGCGCTATGTCAGTGAGGATTTGTGTACCGGCTGCGGTCAATGCGCCGACGATTGCCCGGTAGTGGTCCCCAATGAGTTTGAGGTCGGGATGGGAGCCCGTAAGGCAATTTACCAGCCGTTTGCCCAGGCCGTGCCGAATACGTATATCATCGACAGTGATAATTGTCTGAATGATAATTTTCTCGTTTGCAACAATTGTGTAAGAAGCTGTGATCGCAACGCCATTGATTTTGATGACGTGGGCCGGGAAATTGAGCTTGATATTGGCTCGGTGATAGTGGCTACCGGATTTGACGTTTACGACACCTCGGCGCTCCCCAGTTACGGTTACGGGCTTTATGATAACGTTCTGACCAATATGGAGCTTGAGAGAGTCCTCAACGCCACCGGCCCGACCCGCGGTCATATCATCAGGCCATCGGATCATAAAGTGCCGAAGACCTTGGCCTTCATCCAGTGCGTGGGCTCGCGGGGGGAAGGAAAAGAGGCGGGCTGTCAGTACTGTTCACGCTTTTGCTGTATGAACGCTGTCAAAGATTGCCTGCTTGTCAAACAGCATGAGCCTGATATCGAAAAAATACTTGTTTTTTATATAGACTTGCGAGCGGCCGGCAAGGGTTTCGAGGAATTTTATCAGCGTTCTACTGAAATGCCCGAATTGGAATACATCCGCGGCCGCCCCTCGAAAATACTTGAAGATCCAAAAACAAAAGACCCGATCATATTTTATGAAAATGGTGAAACCGGTCAGGTCAGCAAGGTCAGGGTCGATCTGGCAGTTCTTTCAGCCGGGGCGGTGGCTTCGGAATCAAATGTAAAACTCGCCGCGGCGCTCGGAATTGACCTCGACGAGAACGGTTTTTTCAAAATTGAAACCAGATACGGCTCGCCACTGCATACCACAAAAGATGGAGTCTACGTTTGTGGCTGTGCCGCCGGAATTAACGATATCTCCGACTCGGTGACCCAGGGTTCCGGAGCGGCAGCGCAGGCCGAGCGGCATGTCGCAAAATTCCGCGTAAAGGAAGAACCGCAGGAAATAAAGGAACTTGATATCTCCGGGCCGCCCCGAGTGGGCGTGTTTATTTGCCACTGCGGAATAAACATTGCCGGTGTTCTTGACATTGAGTCCCTAAAGGAGGATGCCGCGGCCCTCCCTGATGTTGTTTATGTAGAAGACAACCTGTTTCTCTGTTCCGACGAAGGACAGCGGCTGATTCAGGAACAGATTGCTGAGCAGAATTTGAATCGAGTGGTGGGGGTGGCCTGCACGCCTCGTACCCATGAGCCGATTTTCCGTGAAAGCTGCGAGCTGGTGGGATTGAATCCGTATCTTTTTGAAATGGTGAATGTCCGCGACCAGTGCTCCTGGGTGCACACCGCCGAACCTGAAAATGCCGGTCAGAAAGCCGGGGACCTGATCAGAATGGGTGTGGCCAAAGCGCGAAAGCTACAACCGTTATACCGAAAGTCAATCCCGGTAACGCAGAGCGTCCTGGTCATCGGCGGCGGGGTAGCCGGAATGTGTGCCGCTCTGGAGCTTGAAGCACAAGGGGTAAAGGTTTTTTTGAGTGAGAAGGAGGGACGGCTCGGGGGCAGATTGAATAGCCTGACGAAAGTCTATCCTGCAGATCTCTCGGCATTTGAACTGGCAAGGACTATTGTAAAAAAAATCAATACCAGCCGGGTCGAAGCCATTGCGTCGACTGAAATCAACTCCATTACCGGCTATGTTGGGAATTTCGATGTTTCCAGCACATGCGGCAATTTTCGAGTCGGGAGCATAATCCTGGCAACGGGAGCAGAAATATACAATCCGGACGGCGAATTCGGGTATGGCGAGTACGAAAATGTCATCACGAATCAGGAACTCGAAGATATCCTGCACGATTCCAAAGGCGAAATTAAAATAGGCGGACGGACTCCGGAGACAGTCGTTTTCATTCAGTGCATCGGTTCCCGAAATGCGGGCAAGAATCCGGGTTGCTCCCGGTTCTGTTGTCCCACCACCATCAAACAGGCCATTCGCCTGCGAGAAAGCGGCGTAAATGTCGCGGTGTTTCACAGGGATATGCGCACTGTCGGAGCCAAGGCCGAAGAACATTACCGTCACGCTCGCGCCCTGGGCGTGAAGTTTATCAGATACACTCCCGAAAGGCTTCCGAAGGTAATGGGTAACGGGAAACGGGCCGAAACGGTCGAGATCCTCGAATTGGCTCTGAATCGGACTCTCGAAATAAGTACTGATCACGTTATCCTCGCATCCGGAATGGTTCCAAACGAGCAGAGCACCGCCAAGTTGCAGGATCTCCTTAAGGTTCCACGCGGCAGTGACGGCTTTTTCATGGAACGCCACGCCAAACTCGGTCCGGTAGAGACTACTATCGAGGGGGTCTTCCTGGCCGGTTGTGCCAGCGGTCCCAGGGATATCGCTGACTCGATCGCTCAGGGTTGTGCCGCTGCCGCCAAAGCGGCTGTTATTCTATCCGGCGACACCGTGGATTTGGAGCCCATCACATGTATTGTCGATAAGACACTTTGCCGGGCATGCGGCCAGTGTGTGGAAATCTGTCAGTATCACGCCCCATCGCTAACGGAAGTCGCCCCCGGACTCAGCGCGGCCCAGATCAATCCGGCACTGTGTAAAGGTTGCGGCACCTGCGCCAGCTGGTGTCCGACCGGGGCAATAGCGGCTCTGCATTTTACGGACGAACAAATCGACTCAATGATGGAAGCATTGTTAACAGTCGGGACATGAACGCATGGCAATCAAAACCTCGAAACGTGAAAAAAAAGTCACTTGGGAAGAATTTGTACCTGATATTGTTGCATTTGCCTGTAACTGGTGCAGCTACGCCGGGGCGGATACCGCCGGGGTAAACCGCATCCAGCACTCTCCCAATTTTCGGATCATTCGGACCATGTGCTCGGGTCGGGTAACTCCTGCCTATGTCCTGAAAGCTCTGAAATTGGGTGCCGACGGCGTCCTGGTATCGGGCTGCCATTTCGGCGACTGCCATTATATCTTTGGCAACTACGAGGCGGTGAAGCAGTTCGAGAAGACCAAGGCACTTGTAAAAACTCTCGGTCTGGATGAAAAACGAGTTCGCCTGGAGTGGGTTTCCGCCGCGGAAGGAGGCCGGTGGGCCGATGTTATCAATGAATTTGTCGGGCAGATTACGGCATTGGGTCCAAGCCCGCTGAACCATAAACCGAAATCCGGAAAATAAGCGCCTATGGAATTGATCATCGAAAAACTCAAGAAAAACCGGGCCTTCCTTTGCCTTGAATGTGGCAAATGCACTGCCACGTGTCCTATCTCCACTTATAACAGGGGATATTCGCCGCGCCGGATGCTGGCCGAGGGTCTTTTCTACGACGCTGGGGATCTCATGTCTGATCGCCTTCTGTGGTCATGTCTGACCTGCCGGCTATGTTCCCAACGCTGTCCGGTGGACGTTAAGTACTCCGATTATATGAGGGACATCCGGGCCGAGGCCTGCCGCCATGGTCAGTGGGGGAATCCGTCGCATGGCGGGACCTTGCTTCATATAATGGAGATGACTGCCTCACCGAAGCTCAGGCAGAACCGAACCGGCTGGATTACAGAGGACCTGCGTATCGGGACGAAAGGCGAGGTTTTATATTTTGTCGGCTGCCTTCCATATTTTCAGGATTTCTTTTCCAAGGATTTTGACTTTGACCCTGTCTCAATCGCTCAGGATACGGTCAGGATTCTCAACCGTCTCGGTATTGAACCGGTTGTCCTGGAGAACGAACGCTGTTGCGGCCATGACCTTTACTGGCTTGGCCGGCTTGAAAAGCTTGACGACCTCGGGCGTTTGAATATAAAGCAGATCGAGGAAAGCGGTGCCAAGATGGTGGTAACCGCCTGCCCGGAATGTGCTCTGGTTTTGAAGAATATTTACCCTGAGAGGCTGGGCAACATCGGCTTTGAGGTAGCGCATATCAGTGAGATCATCGCCCGGAATGTCGACAGGCTGAAATTTAAAAATCTCGACATGGAAATCACTTTCCAAGATCCGTGTCGACTGGGGAGATATCTGGGAGTATACCGCCAGCCGCGGGAAGCGCTGTCGTCTATTCCGGGCCTCAGAATGTATGAGATGCGCCACAGCGGGCGCGGTGCGATTTGCTGCGGCACGACAAACTGGATGAACTGCGATGCCACCTCCCACCAAATTCAGCGAAACCGGCTGAATGAGGCCAGGGCAACCGGTGCCAAGACCCTGGTGACTGCCTGCCCGAAATGCCAGATACATTTGCGATGCACCACCTGCAGTAAAGAACCGGAGAAAGTAGACATTGCTTTGAGCGATTTAGTGAATATAGTGGCTTCGGCCCTCGCGGACTGAAGCTCCGGATAAAGAAGTCATAGGAGATGAAATATGGCCAACCAATTGGAAAAGCCCGGCGATCTGCGCATCGGTGTGTTTGTATGTGAATGCGGGCTGAATATCGCGGGCACGATCGACTGTGCCGAGGTCAGCAAGTATGCCGAGACGCTGGATGACGTGGCGGTTGTCGTTCAGAACAAGTATACGTGCGCCGACCCGGGACAGAATGAGATCAAGAAAGCGATAGTCGAGCATAATCTAAATCGGGTGGTGGTCGCCTCCTGCACGCCCAAGATTCATGAACCCACCTTCCGGGAATGTGTCGCCGATTCGGAGTTGAATCCTTACTTATTCGAAATGGTCAACATCCGCGAGCACTGCAGCTGGGTCCATCAGAATGAGAAGGAGAGGGCCACTGAAAAAGCCAAGGATCTTGTCCGGAGCGGTGTTGCCAGAGCGCGTTTTCTCGAACCACAGACGGAGATGGAAGTCCCCGTCACGAAAGCTGCTCTGGTTATCGGGGGTGGAATCGCCGGTATTCAGGCGGCTCTTGATCTGGCGGACGGCGGGCACAAGGTTTATTTGGTGGAGAAGGAACCAACCATCGGCGGCATAATGGCTGCACTTGATAAAACGTACCCGACCATGGACTGCTCGATATGAATACTCGGACCGAAGATGATGGATGTCGGTCGACATCCCCGGATTGAATTGATGACGAATAGCGAAGTCGAGTCGATAGCCGGCTTCGTAGGAAATTTCAATGTGACGGTCCGCAAGAAGGCTCGTTATGTGGATCCGAACGAGTGTACCGCGTGCGCCGAGTGTACCAAAGTATGCCCGGTGGCAGTGCCTGATGAGTACCAGCAGGGTTTCTCTTCCCGCAGGGCAATTTATCTACCGTTTCCGCAGGCGGTGCCGTCATCATATGTTCTCAATATGAATGACTGTCTGGGCAATAATCCGATTGCCTGCGGCAAATGCGCTGAAGTGTGCGAGAAGCACTGCATTAATTACGATGATCAGGATGAGCTGGTAAATATCGAGGCCGGCGTAGTCATCGCGGCTACCGGCATGGAGGTCTATGACCCAACCGAGTACGACGAATACGGATATACCCGTTTCGACAATGTTATTACCAGTATGGAATTTGAGCGTCTGATCTGCGCCGGCGGCCCGACCGGCGGGCACTTCCTCCGTCCAAGCGACCGCAAAACTCCCAAAAGCATCGGCTTTATTCAATGCATCGGCTCCCGTTCCCGTGACGGTCGCGGAAATCCCTACTGCAGCAATATCTGCTGCATGAATACAGTTAAGGATACATTACTGCTCTGTGATCATTATCCCGGTATAGAGGCCAAAGTCTTCTATATGGACATGCGTGCTTTTGGCAAGGGATTTGAGGACCTTTACATGCGCAGCAAAGAGGAGGGTGTCAAGTATATAAGAGGGATTCCCGGGGAGATCACCAAAGACGCGCAGACCGACAATCTCACGCTGACTGTGGAGAATACCACAACCGGAAGACGTGAAGAGCATGAACTTGAAATGCTGGTTCTGGCACAGGGTGTGATTCCGAGGCGCGACGGTGAGCAGGTAAAGAAACTCCTGACGCTATCCACTACCTCGGACGGTTTTATCATGGAGTCTCACCCCAAGCTGAAACCGGTTGATGCTCCGACCAAAGGTGTCTTTATCGCAGGCTGCGTCGAATCTCCGAAGGACGTTAAAGACAGCGTTACCCAGGCGAGTGCTGCCGCCGCCAGGGCCAGTATCCTTCTCAATGCCGGCAAGACCAAAATAGAGGCGATCACATCCCGAATCGACCCGGCGAGGTGCAACTTTTGCGGAATTTGCGCTCAGGTATGCCCGTACAATGCCATAATTGCCCCGGATCGCAAGGCGGAGAAGGCTCCGACAGTTATCCAGGCTGCCTGTGCCGGATGCGGTGCCTGTGCCGCCGAATGCGCTCAAGACGCCATCATAATGCGGCACTTCCGCGACGAACAGATAATGGCGCAGATTGAAGCGATTCTTGAGATTAACCCGCATCAGCATCTCCTGACCTTCGCCTGTAACTGGTGCAGCTACGCGGGCGGCGATAATGCGGGAACCGCCAGGCTGCAATATCCCACCACATGCCGGCTGATAAGAACGATGTGTTCCGGACGTGTCGATGAGAAGTTTGTAATACACGCGTTTCGGTTAGGTGCGCCAATTGTCCTTGTCTCGGGTTGTCATTTCTCCGACTGCCACTATATCAACGCGGTTCACTGGACTCAGAAGCGAATGGACCGCCTGTGGAACAAATTGGATAAGCTCGGAATCCGTCCGGAAAGACTGCGACTGGAATGGATATCAGCAGCTGAAGGCCAGAAATTCGCAAAGGTAATGCGGGAACTGGAAGCCGGGGTAAAAGAGGTTAGCGAGGAGGAAATTGCGCACACCATGATGGTGCTGGCTGAAGAGGAAGCCAAAAGAGAAGAGAAAATATCCAGAAGGATGGTGGGGGTGGAAGGCTAATGGCTGCGAAGGAAACCAGGTTCAAGTGTCTGAACTGCGGGCACGAATATACGGGAATGTACGACCCCAAAAATGTCACAGAGAGAACCTGCCCGCAATGCCGATCAAACAGTGTTAGACGTCTTCCGGATTCAAAAGCAGCGGCGAAGAAGTAATGGCGGGACATTCCGCAGCAGTTGTACTTCCTGCTGTTTATTCGCAAGTATGTTGTGTTCCGGGGTGATCCGCACTCCGTCCGATAAGACAGAGAAATATGCAGGTTGCTCCTTATCACGGGATAGGATTCCGGCATGGCTGGATTGCGGACAGGGCAATGGACGGATGCTGCAGTCAGGTATCCTCCTCCGGGTTCGCACATGAAGCTGCAGTACGCTCAACATTCTGTAGTGTTTTGAAACCACTGACACGCAGGGTAGAATTCTTCGATAGAAAGGAATA
>CP070796.1:1113027-1126875 GCA_020343475.1 Candidatus Zixiibacteriota bacterium | reverse complement strand
ATTCGCGGCTCCGGATGTCTTGCGATGGTGGTATCGGTCAATCCCAGCATATCAATGACAGTATGACCCTGCAGTTTGTAGGCAATAATTCCAATTGTTGATGCTGCAAGTGAAAAATTCGAATCATCCACTTTTAGCAGGCTTTCAGCAAGATTATTCATTTTGGCCGTCAAAAGCGTCTCCGCCGTATGAAAATAAGCGACGTGGTTTTCAGGGATGAAAAGCTGCCAGGTGATTATGGCAAAAAAGGAAGCTCCGGCCAGTATTTTTTTGGGGAAAACGTAAGAAATCCCCATCGACACCAACACCGCCATTACCGGCATGACAGGAATGAAAAAGCGGTGCACCTTCAACACATCGCCACCGATCAGCATCACATAAAGGGTATACACCGCAACAAATACCAGCAGAAAAACATGCACCCCTTTGCCCTTATGCTTAACCGCAAAAAGCGCCGGAAGAACAAACAGTCCCGCCCCGAGGTAATGCCAGAAATACAACCCGGTATACTCCAGACCGTCGCGAAGCTTGCCCACAGTGAAACCCGCCTTGGCGTAAAACGGATTCGGCAGCAAACCACCAAAATAGATCTGCTTGAAAATCAAATACGGCATCAGACAGGTGATATATACCCCACCGATGACCAGAACATACCGGGAGAAGGAACGCCGGGAAATGATCTCATATGCCGCAATAAAGACAAACACCAGTCCGCCTTCAGGACGAAGCAGGGTCGCCAGAACCAGAACCGGCCCCGCCAAAGATGATCGACGAAGATACAGATACAGAGAACAAACCACCGCCAGCCCAAACGCCGCCGTCTCAAGACCCGCAACCGACCAGTAGGCGAATGAATACGCCGCCCCCAAAAGCAGACTGCTCGCCCCCCGCCACAAGGATCGGGCCTCGAACACCAGCCCTGAGAGAAGATACGACAGGCCGATCGTACCAACCCCGCAAACCACCCCCAGGATCCGGGAGAATACCGCCAGATCAAAACCGAACAGCCTCCCCAGAATCATCAGAATAAGCCAGAAAAAATTGGTATACCCCTCCACCCGTTCCCCCACATTAAATACCAGACCGTGCCCGCCGACAAAATTCTCGGCATAGCGGAACGTGATATAGGCGTCATCCTGGGTGAAATTGTAACCCGCCGCAAGAGCAACATGAACGACAATCGCCAGAACCAGAAGCCCCGGAGAAAACCAGGATGTTATCGCAGAAGGATGACCGACTAGCGCCTTTTCGCTGTGTGAATTACTCGTCACTAAGTATTGCGATTTATGACCGATTGATACAGTTCCATATATCGACGGGCCGAAATATCCCAGGAGAAATCCTGATTCATCGCCTGCTTTATAATCCTGTACCAGACTTTTCTGCGGCGGAACAGCCGCACCGCACGCTCGACCGTTGCCAGCAGTTCCCCGGAATCATATTTCTCAACCACAAATCCTGTTCCCTGACCGGTTTGGTCATTAAAATCAATAACTGTGTCGGCCAGGCCGCCGGTCTTGCGCACTATCGGCACTGTACCGTACTTTAGACTGTACATCTGGTTAAGTCCGCACGGTTCAAAACGCGACGGCATCAGGAAGATGTCGGCCCCGGCTTCGATAAGATGGGCCAGGTTATCATCAAAAGTCAAAAATGCCTTAATCTTGTCGGGGTGCTTCTTTTCAGCCTGAGTCAGGAGCCGGTGGTATTCTTCCGCCCCGGTGCCCAGAAAAACCATTTGCAGCGGCAGCCCCAGGATATCATCGATAACCTCCGCGATGATATCAAGCCCCTTCTGATTGTCCAGCCGGGTAATCATGCCTATCAGGGGCTGCTCGGTTCGAAGCGGCAGGCCGACGCGGTGCAGCAGCTCGAGTTTGTTGCGCTTTTTCCCGGAAAGGTTTGCGGGTGTATATCGGTACGGTATTTTGGGGTCATTTTTCGGCGACCAGACATTGTAGTCGACTCCGTTAAGAATGCCGACAAGATCCGCGGCCCGTTCCTTAAGGACCCCCTCCAATCCCATCCCAAATTCATTCGACTGCTGGATTTCCCGGGCATATGTCGGCGAAACAGTTGTTATTTTATCCGCAAACTGAATCGCCGACTTCAGGAAATTGATTTTGCCCCAGTATTCGAACGGCCCGGCAGGCTGAAGAAACGCGGAATCAATTCCAAGCCTGCTGGCGGTGTCGGCCGAAAACTGGCCCTGGTAGGCCATATTATGAATCGTAAGGACCGACCTTGATTTCCCGAAGAAATCGTCGCCAGTGTGATTGGTCCTGAGGAAAGAGGCGACCAGTGCGGCCTGCCAGTCATTAGCATGAATGATATCCGGCGGTCGGTCAAGCTTTCTCAGGGCATCCAGAACGGCGCGGGAGAAAAAAATAAAACGGTCGCTGTTATCAGTGTAATCCAGTCCGGTTTGGGGGTCGCGATACAATTCGTCACGATCGAAAAACAGGGCATTACCGACAAAGTACGTGTCCAATCCGGACAATGCATCATGATAATGATACAGTCTCCCCTCATAGCTCCTGGAGCCGACCCTGCCGGTCAATTGCAGCTCAAGTGGCTGCAAATCGGCAAAGTCCAGCCTGATTTTGTGGTACAGGGGAAGAAACAATCTGACGGAATGACCGGATGCGGCAAACAGCCTCGGCAGAATCCCGGACACGTCCGCCAGCCCGCCTGTCTTAGCGAACGGGACGGCCTCAGGTGTGACAAAAGCAATCGTCAGTGCATTCATACCGTTTTTGCGGTGGCCTTCGGACCGAAGAGCTTCTCGGCCTGAGAGGAATCAATCTCCCGCATATACGCGGCGGCATCTTCCGGTTTGGTTGGGTTGATGTAAAAACCTGAGCCCCACTCAAATCCCGCCACCTTGGTTAGCTTCGGAATAACCTCAAAATGCCAGTGATAAACCTCATCATATTCCTCCCCGAAGGGCGCAGTATGAATAATAAAATTGAACGGGGGATTGTTGAGTGCCACCCGTAGCCGGTTCAAGAGATCTTTCAGCGCTTCGGCCAGATAAATGTATATGCCCGGGGCCATGTCGGTCAGGTGGGCCATATGCTGCTTGGGCAGAAGCCAGGTTTCAAACGGATGCCGGGATGCAAACGGCGAAAAGGCGATGAAGTCGCCGTAGTCGCTAATGATTCGTTCTTTGTCCGTCAGTTCCTGGCGAATGATATCACAGAAAATGCAGCGTTCCTTGAAATCATAATACCTGTTGGCACCGTCAATCTCTTCTTCCACCCTCCGCGGAATAATTGGCGTGGCGATCAATTGACTGTGGGAATGCTCCAGCGAGGCGCCGGCCGCTTCGCCATGATTCTTGAAAATCAGCACGTATTTGAAGCGCCGGTCCCGCCGCAAGTCAAGCGAGCGCTCCCGGTACGCCCATAAAACGTTCTTAATCTCTTCATGAGAGAGATCAGCGAGATCTTTATAATGACCGGGGGTTTCAATAATCACCTCGTGGGCACCCACCCCGTTCATCTTATCATAAAGCCCCTTCGGTTCGCGATTCAGATTTCCTTCCACCCGGAGGGCCGGATATTTGTTTGAAATCACTCTAAGAAACCATCCCGGTTTATTGGGCTGCGATCCGTTTTCACGAAAGGCGAGAACTTCAGGCGGAGTGCTTGACTCATTTCCGGGGCAAAACGGGCACATTTTCGGCTCTTCCTGCTTCGGCAGATTGCCAAAACTGGAAGGGCGTTTCCCCCGATCGGTCGAGATAATAACCCACCGTCCAATCACCGGATCTCTGCGAAATTCTGGCATCAACTACTCTCTTTCTGTCTTCAAATTTATAATGCACAGCATCGGCAAGTCAAGATCAAGCCCCCTTGCTCCCGCTCAGCTGTGGCAGTATCATGCATTTCTTTTATTATCGTCAGTTCCACCTGCTTTTATAATCAATCGCTGATATCAGATCGTACCGACGATATTCGACTTACCTCTTCCAGCCGCCTCCTGAGAGCATCTGTCAGTTTCCTGTTTCTGCGGGACATTACCCGCTCTACTGTATCCAACGCCTTAACAATTTTGTAGTCCATTTTGTGCCGTGGTAAATACCAGGTAAAGGAAGGCATTTCCTTCTCAGCAACCAGCCCGTCGGCCACAATATTGCAGGAAAGACCAATGTTGATTCCGGTGTTAAGCAGCGTCCCGATTGCGGTTTTCGTGAAATCCCCGACAAAAGATCCGACTTTCACCAATCCCGTTTCCACCATGCGACCGTTAACACTCACTGCAACCGGTTGATAATTATTCTTCAGATCGGAATTGGTTGTCATGGCCCCGAAATTGACCCACTCCCCGATATAACTGTGACCGATAAAACCAGCATGATATTTATTGGTATAGCCCTGAATTATCGACGCCTCCAATTCTCCTCCGATGCGGCAGACCGGGCCGATGGAACAGCTGGCAATCCGACCGCCGACCAGTATGGTTCCCTTCCCTATGTACGCCGGCCCGATTAAATACGTGTATGGCTCAATCCGGGCGTCCCGGTCCACAAAGATCGGACCACTGGAGGCATCGAGGACGCAGCCCGGCAGCAACCTGGCATCAGATGCCAGAAGGATATTTTCCGGCTGAATAAACGACACGCCCTTGATTTTGTTCTGGCCGGGGCTTGAAAAATCTTCGTCTTTCCGGGCCCTGAAAAAGGCAAAATCGTCGACGATTTCATCGGCCAGGGCGCTGACCATATCCCAGAGGTAATTATAAAAGGGAATCTCAATGGTCATGGAGTCAGCTTTCGTCCTGACCTTGCCGATAAATCCCTCAAGATCACCGTTCATAAGATCCTGGAACTCAGCATCGGACAGGAGGCCCAATACCTTTACCGCCACAATATCTCCCTGGCTTGAGCTGACAACGACATTGCCATCGGCCTTTTTGAGTGCCTCATAAAATTCAGGATTGGGACGAAGGGCGCCATTGATGAGAATGGTATCTTCGGAGTGCCGTCCGCTGAAGGCGTTGACCTGATAATCGGTGTTTTCCCTGGTAAGATCTTCTATATCGGGACGGCAGAAAAGGAACGGCTGATAACCGTCGAATCCATCGACCATCTTCTGACACAATGACCTGATTCCCGGCCGCAGGAAGTAAATCGGCCGCAGGTGGGTCAGGGAACAGAAATTCTCGTACCTGGCGTCCTCAAAAATAATCAGGTTCTTATTCATGACTATACACCAATCATATCATATACAGCTATCATCTCTTGAGTGCTTGAAAAAGAGGGGCTTTCCGCCGAGATAGAAACAAAAGCAATGGAACCCCGAGCAGGTAGCATGAGACTATCTGGCCGACTCCGACCATCTGGACTACGAACAAATACGGCATCCCCGTGATCGGCGCCAGATACAGGGCCACCCCGAAGGCATTAATCAGCACCGGGGGCAGCGGAGCCAGGGCAATAGCTAATTTTCGTGACCTGATTTTCGAGACTGCGTATGTCAGGCAACCTGCCAGAAACGTGAAAAGGGAACCGAAGACAATGTCCTGAAGGCCGTGGCCGCCAAAAATGTTGGCTACCAGACAGCCGACAAACAAACCGAACACGGCAGGAAAATACAGAAATGGCAGAACCGTCAGAGCTTCCGCGACGCGAACCTGGTAAACACCATAACTTATCGGAGAAAGCGCAATGGTAACCGCGGCGTAAAGAGCGGCAATGACCCCGGCATATGCAACATCTTTAGGGCTCCAGGCATCCATATCGATTCAAGAAAGCTGCCGGGGACGCTTTGTCAACCAAAAACGAAAGCGGTCGGAAAGGCTCAGGCTCTTGACGAGGGTGGCGACTCAGAGATTTTTATCCGCCTGATTCTCTCGAATCGGATTTTTGATTTCTTGCCAGTCACCGGATTTTCAAAGTTGAACCACCAGACTCTAGGGGTGATTTCAAGCCCGGCCGGGTGCACGCGGCACAGCGCACGTTTGCTGTCACGCAGTATGACGTCAACGGGAATCTTGTCAAACGATGCCTGCAGAAACTCCTCAATCATCTGGTCCTGCCGCCTTGAAAATCTGTTCGCCCGCTGCTTCTGGCAAATTAACAGGCAATTAAGCTGTCCCTTTTTCTTGTCTTTCAAAGCGGACAGGATTTTTAATTCAATGTTCCTGATCGCACCACGCAGCCGCGGTGATCTGATCAGCGGTGAGTTACGCAGACAATATCCGATAACTTCCTGCTCGTCCCGGGTGAAACTCAAGGGAGGCAGTGAAATTCCCTTTGCCAGCCGGTAGCCACCATCGTAATAAATCGGAATATTCAAGCTGGAAAGAGAAACCAGATCCCGATAAATCGTTCTGGTGGACACTTCGCATTCTCTCGCCAATTCCTCCAGTGATACCCTCCTTCGGACTCTGAATAGGTTGACGAGGAACAACAACCTCTCGGCTTTTGTCATTGTAATTTCTCCCCTTTGCCGACTGTTGATTAATGCCGCAACGGCCAATCGTCCCGACGCGATGTTGAGCATTACGCGGAAATCGCCTTCGGGCTTGTCACACACCGTAGTCCCGACAATATGTTACTCTGAATCCGATATCCTTCGGACCGCCTGCCCCCAAATATCGTCACCAGCCCTGTCAGGGACTGTCAGTAAAAATTTCACTTTTTGTAGTTTTTTAGGATTTTTTTTGCTTGCCCGGCGACTTCCTCGCGCAATTCCCTCGGCCTGATCACGGTTGCTTCCCCGCCAAATCCCATAATCCAGCGGCTTATCTCCTCGACGCCGCTCACCCGAACCCGGTATCTGAGCCGGTTTTCATCCAGCGCCGACACTTTCTCCCCGGGATGATGCCGGCCCATCCTGACAACGCGAGCGGCCCTGCCGGTGAAGATTATCTCAACATCGACCGGCTCACCGCTGAAAACACCCCAGCTGTCCTTGAAATATCCGGCCGGATTGATGTCACGGCGCGGTTTGAACCGCTGCCCGGTTACGGTGATGTCCTTTACGCGATCAATCCGGAAGGTCCGCAGTGCCTGCCGCAGACGGCAAAATCCAATAAAATAAAATGCCCGTTCGATAAATATCAGAAAATATGGCTCCACCTCCCGCATCGACTGCCCGCTTTCAATCGAATCATAGGTCAGTATCAAAACCCGATGCTCTTTGATCGCCTGCTCGACCGCCGAATAAAATCCAACCGCATCACCATCGGGAATGGTCGACTTGATCTCCACGCGGGTGGCGTCCGAGGTATAGAGCCGGGCGTTTTTCACCTGCGAGGACAGCGATGATTCGATTTTCGAGCGGATCGATTTGATGATCTGCCGGGCCCGCGCATTCCTGTGAAGCGGTGTTGATTCCAGTGCCGTTTTCAGGATTACATATTCGCTGGCGGTAAAATTCAGCGGAGGCAGGAAATTCTCTGAAGCAAACTTATAGCCGCGATCATAATAAATGGGAACATTGGCCTCCGAAAGTGCAACGATATCCCGGTAAATGGTTCGCTCAGTCACCTCGCACTCCCGCGCGATCATGCCGGCATTGAGATTTCGCCTGCTCCGGAGAAGATTGAGGATATAGAGCAATCTATCGTATTTTGCCATCCCCATACGATAATGGTAATCACCGGTGTGTCGATTGTCAACCCAATCCCGACACCATAAAATATGGGGGCCGTCCCATTATTTCGCCGCCCGCCCAAAGGCATCGCCGCTCACCTAACTCGTTGCTCACGTGCAGGGTAACCGTTTTGGACAATTTGGCATCGGAGTTGCCAAAGCAATAAAAAAAAGTGAAAATCAGACCTTGGGGGAGATATGACAGAACAAACTATGGTGACGCCGCCGAGCAGGAGAAAACGCTCAGCTCTCGCGGAATCCTTCTTCATTAAATACGGATTTAAAATACTGCTGTCAGTCGTGATCATTTTTGCCTTTTTGACGGTTGTCCAGTGCAGTATCAGAAAACCGGAATCCCCGACCTGGACAACCACCCTGACCATTCCGCTGGTCAACCGAACCTATCTGATGCCTGAGATCATCGACAAGATCGATCAGCCCGGAATCGAGATTAATGACTCCGGCGAAGTCTTCTTCTCTTATAGCGCGGAGATAGATACAATAACGGTCGACGAGGATCTGACCATTACGGATATTTCCGCGACGATTGATGAAACACTGGGAGCAGTGACGCTCAATCCAGGCGCACCCCCCCCGGTAACAGTCAGCCTGGGCGACGTGCTTACTCCGATCGGGTCCGATATTCCTGCCGGCTCGTTTGACATTGCCAACGACCTGCCACCGGCCGACGGATACAACTGGGCGACCTTCGCTTCGGGCGAGCTTTACATTGTCGTAGACAACAACCTCGGGGTGGATCTTGACACCGTCATTATTGACGTCATTGACTTGGTTTATGCGGGTTTAATCAATCCAACACCGCTATCCATTCCTTCCGGGATCGCCACCGGCGATAAAGACTCGGTTCTTGTCGACCTAGCCGGCAAGACGATCTCCAACTCTCTCCGTTTGCAGCTGCATTGTTACACGCCGGGCGGAACGGTCCTGATCCTGGCCGACAAATCTATGAGCTCGGCGGTATCGTTTAATCCACTGACGGTGACCGGAGCAGAGGCCGAGATACCGAAAATCGTGAAAGAACTCTCGTCGGGAGTGGTCATTAATGACGGCAATACCATTGTCTCGGCCGAACTGGCATCGGGCGAGGCGGCGCTGACCATCCAGAACGAAACCCGGCTTGATGTCGATCTCGTCATCAATTTGCCGGATTTCAATATCTCGGGAATCGCGCTTACCAGAAACATCCAGGTGACGGGCAATGACAGTGAAAGGGTTGTCATTGATTTAACCGGATATTCTTTTGAACCGCTTGACCAGGGTTACCCGCAGCAGGTAGTCTGCAGTGTCGTGGCCACAATTGACTCGACCGCCCCGAGCATGGTGATAATTGACCAGAGCGACAACATTCATTTCGCGGCCGATATATCGAACCTGGCCTTTGCCTCGCTGACCGGAGTTCTTGAACCAACCATAGCGACCTTTGATAACATCGATCTCGACCTCGATCTGCCGAAGGGCTTCGATTCGCTTCAGCTGGTCAACGCCGAGATGATGCTTGAAATAGAGAACACAGCCGATCTGGTCGGCACGCTCGATTTGACCATCACCGGCAACAATGGCAAAAATCTGCACTATGTTCAGGCAATCCCCGCCGGTTCAATCGCGGAACCGAGCCTGACCGCAATCGTGGACAACGACATCGCCGATTTTCTCAATCCGGTTCCTTCTTTGATCACGGTTGATGGCAGCGCCAGTTTCGGTGACGGAATCACGCTTGGAACCATTCATGCCGAGGATTATGTCGCGGCGCGCGTGACCATCAGTTCCCCGCTGGAGCTGGTGCTCGGGACGGTGACGTTTGACGGGGATCTGTCTTCCGAGGAAATTGATCAGGATGACATTGATCTGATAACCGACCACGTGGTTGAAGCGCGTTTTATCACCAACATCATCAATCACCTGCCGCTCGGAGCTACTGTGGAAGTCTATCTCGGAGGAGATTCGACGACCATCTATGATAATCCGGATGTGGTAATTGGCCCGATTTCCATTGATGCCGGACAGGTCGGGATCGGGGGTACGGTCATTGCGGAGACCAGTTCGGAGAATGTCTCGGTTCTCGACAGCCTTGAAATAAAAGTACTTGAAAATGACACCCTCTATTCGACGCAGGTCATCACATTGATGGGTTCCGCCGGGCAACCGATAAAAATATCAGGGTCGGATTATATTATTGCCCAGGGCGTCATTGAGGTCGAATACATTTTTGACGGCGAATTTTAACGAAGAGGATCGCCATGAATGAAAATTGCCATTGCCATATCCAGCACTCTTCAGCAGGGGCCAAATTTGGGACTGCAATTGCGCTTCTGCTCCTGCTTATCGCCCCGGCGACGAATACTGCGCATGCCTACGGACTTTCTGCGGCTCGCGCTGTGGCCATGGGTGGTGCCTACACCGGACTTGCCAAGGGGGTGTACGCGCCGTTATATAATCCCGCCAATATCGGCTTGCGAGGACACCGACAGATCGGAATCGAAATTATAGGCGCCGGCGTCCGGATAAACAATAACAGCCTTACTCTCAATGACTATAACGACTACACGGGTTCCCTTCTGACCGAGGCCGACAAGACCGACATCCTTAACAAGATTCCGATTGAAGGGTTGAAAATTTCGGCGGACGCCGAAGCGAGCGCTTTGTCGGTGTCGCTGGGTAGTGTTGTCTTCGCTTTCAACGGCCTGGCCGCCACGGAAGCCAATCTCGGAAAGGATGCGCTCAGATTAATCCTCAATGGCAACGATTTCAACGAGACATTTTCGCTCGACGGCATGTATAGCGAAGCCGTCGCATATGCCACTTTTGGTGTGTCGTATGGGATTGCTCTGATATCTGTAGGCTCGCGGCAACTGGCGATCGGCGCGACCGCCAAGTATGTCCGGGGAATCGCCTATGAAGAAGTGAGTGAAATCGGCGGCAGTGCTACCACCCTGATTACCGGCTTCGAGGGCGAGGGCAATATCGCCATCAGGACCGCCACCGGAGGGTCCGGCTACGGCCTTGATGTCGGTGCCGCGCTCAGGCTGTCAAACAACTATACGGTGGGACTAACCTTTAATAACCTCTTCAGTCATATTAACTGGAATGATGAAACTGAAGAGCACGGTTACTACTTCCGGTTTGACTCCGCGACCGCCGACAACATGGATATCGACTCCCTGCTGATTTCGGAGGATTACTCCAGGGGCATTGATGCCTTTTCGACCACCATGCCGACCATCATGCGGCTCGGAATAGCCAATACCAGCGGCAAGCTGCTCTGGGCAGTCGACTGGGAACAGGGCTTTCGTCCCGGTGCCGGCACTTCCTCGAAACCGCGGATCGCGGCCGGCGCCGAATACCGCGCCTTCGCCTTCCTTCCGGTGCGCGCCGGATACGCTATGGGGGGTGGCAAGACCGCCGCAATCTCGGGAGGCCCCGGATTCGACTTCGGCATGTTCTATATGGACTTCGCCATTAGCAATCACAGCAGTTTCAATTTCAGTAATTCAAAAGGGCTGCACTTCGCCTTTTCGGCAGGCTTACGGTTATAAACGCCCTTTTCACGGGCAATGGCCGACAGGGTCAACTGGGCAGGATAGTTCCTGCCCTTTTTGTTTCACATGATAATTGATCCTGCCAATCCCCATCCATAGTATGTGGGATCAGCCCCATACCAGCAGTATGGTGACAATCCCGCAGGGGGCAATATAACCACAATTCCGGCAACGCCTTACAAACTCCTTTTCAGTCGGCACCAGGCTTGCCATAAAAAGACCCCGGAAGAATTTAACCCAGGGGGAGGACATGGGTGAACGCTTAGTTACCGCGCACGAACGTTTAAGAAACGCCTGTACGCACGCATGGCGAATCGGCATCCTTTGCAGCTTGCTGGTGTTTGGTCTGCTTGCCTTCGCATTGGCAATGCCGCCACATCCTGAGAAGTTCAAAGAGCACCGACTTGCGGGAGAGCCGCTTCCCTATTTTCTGCAGCACCGTATCGAATTTCTCGAAGGCCAGCAACAGGCACTTGCCAGAACGGCCGGAGTTCAAACCGCCGAGTATAGTGGCCAGTTCAGGACCCTCGCAATCTTGATTCGTTTCACCGACAGGAATAACTTGGTTGCGCCGGAGGACTTCGACAATCTGCTATTTGTCAACCAGCAGGGCTCGCTGCGACACTACTACCGCGAAAATTCATATGGGCAGTTCGACGTGGTGTCGGCCAACTTGCCGTCCTCACTGGGCTGGATTACCGCACCGCAGACATACGACTACTATTGTAACAACAGCAACGGTACCGGCAGCTACCCGCAGAATACGCAGCGTCTTTGTGAAGATGTTGTCAGCGCGGTCAATCCTCTGGTTGATTTCTCGCAATATGATAACAATGGCGACGGATATGTCGATGGGCTGATCCTCATCCATACCGGGCGGGGGGCGGAATTCACACAGCTGGATTCCGACATCTGGTCGCATATGTGGGCGACGCCGACTCCGGTATCAGTCGACGGGGTGCAGGTATGGAAATATAACATTCAGCCTGAATACTGGATCTCCCCCGGCGATATGACTTGTGGGGTTTATTGCCATGAATTCGGGCATATTCTGGGATTGCCGGATTTATATGACACTGACTGGCCGTCGGATTCCTACGGAATCGGTAATTGGTCAATCATGTCCTACGGCAGCTGGTGCGGTCCCAGCGGTATGGGTGGGTCTCCGGCGCACTTTGACGCCTGGAGCAGGATTCAACTCGGTTTTGCCACGCCGGTCAATGTGGCCAACAGCATGACAGGCGTATCTATTGCCAGTGTTGAGAGCGGCGGGACAATTTATCGCCTCTGGTCGGACGGAGCATCGGGCAATGAATATTATCTGATTGAAAATCGGCAAAGGACAGGCTACGACAGCTATCTTTCATCCGACGGTCTGCTTATCTGGCATATTGACGAGAACCAGAGCGACAATGATAACGAGTGGTATCCGGGCCATACCAGCACCGGGCATTACAGGGTTGCCCTGGAACAGGCCGACGGTCTATTTGAACTGGAAAAAAAGCTGTCAGTCGGCGATGCGGGCGACCCATTTCCGGGAAACATCAACAACACTTCATTCACTCCGACAACCGTTCCCAATACTATGGCGTATTCAGGAGAGAACACCGGTGCGGCGGTGACCAATATCTCGTCATCCGCGCCGGTCATGACCATGGATTTCCAGGTTTCGCTTGTAAGCGGCGAGGAGGAGGAAATGGTCGATTTGGTTCCGGCGCACATCGAACTGGGCCAGAACTACCCCAATCCTTTCAATCCCCGAACCCGGATTGACTTCAATCTGCCAAAGCCGGCCTGCGCCCGGCTGGAAATATATGATATTCTGGGGCGCCCGGTCCGGACGATGCTTGACGGCAGGTTCCTGTCCGGAACCATCAGCATTGAATGGGACGGATGCGATCAGGACGGCAATCGGCTGCCATCGGGAATCTACCTTTACAAGTTGCAAACCGCCAGCGAAACGGCCACGAAAAAAATGATGCTTGTAAAGTAACCCCCTTTACAAAACGGCATGATCGGATTGCAAGCCGCATCCTCCCCCGCGGCTGAATCCGGTCGCAAGAGCAGCCCCTGTTTTTTGACAGGGGCTTCTCATTTCGTCCTTTCAGAATACACTTCCGGAGAGATGACCAGATCATCTGCATGCTGACCGGAGTTATTCCGTTTCTCCCGCTTGTACTTCATGTAGCAGTGCTTGCACCGCTTTGGTTCTTCCGTGTAACCCTTTTCGGCGAAGTACTCTTGAGCTGCTGCAGTGAAAACAAACTCCTCACTGCAATCTTCACAAATCAAGATCTTCGGCTCAAACCCTCCGACCATTTTTCCCCCTCTCTGTATTGACGAGTCTAACTTCCCTGTTACCTCGGAATTCCGCTGATCAGAAAAATAATGTATGCATGCTCAATTTTGGACTTCCATAACAGTTTCAATAATTCAAGTCAAGCATAAAATTACCGACTAATCCATTTTTTGGCCGATATCGGGATGTCGCCAGTCTCCGCTACCGGAAGATAATATTCGAGATAATTGCATGATATATGTGCAATCTGAACTGGAAGTCAACTATCTTTCGATGAATACTCCTGTGCCGGAAAAATTTTCCGCCGCTAATGTAATTCAAGCTTGTTCTTCAAGCGCAAGAAAAAAGTCCAATTCGGTCCGATATTTACATAAAAAGAACCTGGACTG
>CP070796.1:1098166-1112927 GCA_020343475.1 Candidatus Zixiibacteriota bacterium | reverse complement strand
CCATAAGGGCCAGGCCGATGTGAGCCGCATTCGGACTTGACCGACCGAAAAAATCATAAAATATCTCCTTGATGACTTCCCAGGAGGCTTTCGGATTGGCATAAAAATAATTTGTTTCAAGGCTGGCGGGATCATACCTGCTCCACAATCCACCCTCACCACGAAACGGCGGGATTCCGCTTTCAACCGAAATGCCGGCCCCGGTAAAAGCGGTTGCCCTCTTTGCCTGTCGTATTATCTCGGCCGAACGTTTATACATGACACCTTCAGACTCCCGCGAGATCTATTTATAAATCCGGCACCTGAAATCACAAGCAGGTCTTTTTTCGCTTCCTGCATAGCAGGCAGCTACTTGCAATTAGTCAGGTTTGTATGCTCTTACTATATAGAACAGATTGCAGCCGCAGGCAAAAGATTTTTCTTCTTCGAACTGCTTACGATGTGCCGCATGAAGCCGCTCACCAGGGAGTCTGTGCGCACCGCCGGCCCTAAGAATCGCCTTACCTCCGACAGCCCACCTGGTCGCTTCGCCCGTAGCTTCCCGCAACAGCCTGGGCGATGAATCAGCCCCAATATGGCGGCCGCCTTTACAAAAATGCCGCCAGAAAGAATACTCAAGGTAGCCCAGTCGGCTGCCAACATTAACTACCGGCACTCCGGGGCGCATTTTCATCCAGGATGTAACCTGTGAGAGTGTGTCATCACGCCACATAGACTGGCGCTGGCAAACCAGCGTTTCTTTCCGGCACAATCCCGCCCGGTCGATCCTGTCCCTGTCCGTACTCACCCGGATTTCCTCCCTGAAAATCACACGGCAATGAATTGGGATCGGTAAGATTCTGCCGGATGATAACACCGAAATATATCAATGGGATTATTCCCAGGCAAGAAATACAATTTGCCTAAACACGAACCTCAATTTTCGGCGGATCGTCTGGCGTCACTTTGCCGATGACAGTCGCAACTTTAATGCCCGTATCGGCGAGAAGACTCAAGAGCGATTGCGCCCGGCTTTCAGGAACAGAAATAAGCAGCCCGCCGGAGGTTTGCGCATCATTGAGTAAAAGCCGTTTTATCCTGGAGACTTTATCGTCATATTGCACAAATGCCGACGTGTGGTTCAGATTGTCATTTGTTCCGCCAGGAATGACGCCTGCTGCAGCCAGTTCCGTAACTTCGGGCAGAAATGGCACAGTCCCGGCTTCAATTACAGCGGACATTTGTGATCCATTCATCATTTCCATTAAATGTCCCAGCAGTCCGAAGCCGGTTATGTCGGTGCAGGCGTTGACTCCCACCTCCAGCATGGCCTCAGCCGCCACCCGATTCAGCTCCATCATGGTTTCAACCAGAAGATCCTTCTGCCCGTCACCCAGCCGACCCTGCTTCAGCGCCGTGGATAGAATTCCGGTCCCGAGCGGCTTGGTTAACACCAGAAGATCGCCGGGTTTGGCGCCGCAATTGGTGACAATCCGACCCGGATCAACGATCCCGGTCACGGCCAGGCCGTATTTCGGCTCGGTGTCATCAACCGTATGCCCCCCTATAATTGCAATGCCCGCTTCATGCGCCTTGGACCGGGCGCCTTTCAGAATTTCTTGCAGCACTTCCATCGGCAGTCGATTACTGGGGAAACCGACCACATTCAGCGCAAACAGGGGCTTTCCGCCCATTGCGTAAATATCGCTGAGCGAGTTAGCCGCGGCAATCGCGCCGAAATGAAATGCATCGTCAACAATCGGGGTGAAGAAATCCACAGTCTGCACGATTGCGGTGCGCTCATCAATTTGGTAGACCGCCGCGTCGTCGGACGTATCAGTTCCGATCAGAATATTCGTATCGGTCGGCATCGGCATCTTTTTCAGGACATCCTCAAGCAGTTGCGGTCGAAGCTTGCAGGCACATCCCAGCCCGTGAGTGTATTGTGTCAGTCTGACATTAGCCGTATCAGTCGATCCAGCCGGAGTTGTTGTTCCCGGTCGCATCTTCTTTACCACTCTGACCGTATCCGCCACTGCCCGGTCGATATCCTCGGCGGTGGTGTACCGCCCGACCGAAAAGCGAATTGTCCACATGGCGTATTAAAGTGGGACTTTAATTGCCTCCAGCACGCTGGAAACATCCACCTGATCGCTGTGGCAGGCCGCTCCCGCGGAGGCGGCCACCTCAGCGAGCTCTGACAGAATGGTATTAGCCTCCATTCCCCGGAAGCTTACACTGGCCGTATTGGGAAGACGATGGTCGGGATGCCCGTTGATCCTGGAATCCGGGAATGCCGCGCGCAGGCCGCTTTCCAGACGATCCCGCATCAATGTCATTTGTTCCCGATACCGGAGCAGATTTTCATTGACCATCTCGGCGGCTTCACCCAATCCGACAATTTCCAGCACATTCTCAGTGCCGGCCCGCAAATTCATTTCGTGATCAGCACCGTGCATGCATTTTTCAAGGGACACGCCGGTGCGGATATACAGGGCGCCAATCCCTTTCGGGGCATAAAGCTTATGCCCGGCTATTGAAAGCAAATCGACGTTTAACTCATCAACGTGCACCGGGATTTTTCCGACCGACTGGGCGCAATCGGTATGTATCAACACTCCGTGACGGCGAGCAACTTCAGCGATCTCAGTTATTGGCTCGACTGTCCCGACTTCGTTGTTGGCATGCATGATAGTTATTAGAATGGTCTGCGGTGTAATGGCATTTTCCACCTGATCGGGATAAACCAGACCATGTTCATCAACCGGTAGATAGGTTACGCGGTATCCTTCACCCTCAAGATATCTGCAAACCTCGGTAACCGCGGGATGTTCGACTGACGACGTGATAATATGGTTCCCCTTCTGCCGTCGGGCATGGGCAGCCCCCTTGATCGCGTAATTGTTTGATTCCGTACCACCGCTGGTGAAGATCAATTCATCTACCTGACAGCGAAGCATCCGGGCTACCTGTTTGCGCGCCTTCTCGACAGCCTGCCTCGTGGTCACACCAAAGACATGACTGCTGGAGGGATTTCCGAAATGCTCGTGCAAAAACGGAAGCATCGCCCGGGCGACTCCGGGATCGATCGGAGTGGTGGCATTATAATCAAGATAGACAGGTTTCATCATTATTCTCCATTAGCTCTCCATGCATGCCGATACGCATTATAATCACAAAAACGCGACTACTTCTGCGGATGCCCTGCTTTGCGAACCTTCAATCCGGCCAGCTTGACCGCACCACGGTGATAACCGTCCGGGAAGAGTCGTTCAAGCTCTTCAATCGTGATATGATTGGTTTCACAGGTTTCGTACACGGTTGGGATTGCCCTTTTACTCATATAGCTCGCCCGCAGGAATTCGATGATTTGCCAGTGCATATCAGTCAGTGATTCCGGCATTTTTAGTTCCGCGGCCTTATAGATGGCAAAATCTCTGTCCCAATCGTCGGGATCAATGAGAAAGCCAAGCACATCGACACGATAAAATTTCTCATAGGGAAACGCGATCAGATCTTCTGCGGGAGTCAAAAGCCAGGAGTGCCCGACATACCCGTTCTTATACGTAATCCCGGCAAGCAAGCATGCTCCCCGAAGATAACCGGTCGGAAATAGTTGTTTTAGTTCCTCCACCCGTAATCCGATTGCCCGACAGGTTTCAAACACTTTGGGACACACGCCATTATTCTTGAGACTGTCATGAATATAATGAATAACATCCCAGTGTTTCCCGGTCAAACCGTCAGGAATTTCAATTCGAGGTGCCAGGGCTTCGGCGAAGTTTTCGTCCCACTGCGAGAATTCCGATAGAAATCCGTCAGCATTAATGTTATATTGTCTGCCTTTATATTCAAAGACTTCCACTGCCGCTCCTTTCTGCTCGCTCAAGCAAGACAATGCTCATAAAGGACTATGTACAATATTTCTCGATTCTGTCAAATCCTTTATAGGTCTTTACGCTACAATTTCAGGACAACTCCGGCTCCGCCCTTAACGAAAACACCACCAAATAGAGACTCAATCTCCGACTTGTAACGGGTACAATGCGTGGGGCAAATCAGTTTCAGGTTCTTTAAGCAGTCGAATTCGTTGAAATCGTGCAACCCGCCGACAAGCGCATACGGTGTGCCAAATGGCAAAGCTGCCTCGAGGATATCAGGCACGCCCGAATGAGCGCAGCCCACGATCAATACCAGGCCGTGGTCGGTTTTGATTATCAGAGACTGCTCTATCTCGCCCAGCTCTCCGGTGGAATAAATATTCTCATGAAGTTTCATCGCGGAATCGGCTTGAACCAGATGATCCACGTTTCGGATATCCTTAAGGGATGTAGGGACATATACTACCGCCCGGCCATTTTCGTTAAGAAAGGCGGCCAAGCCCCCGGTATGATCATAATGGGCATGCGAGACAAATACCCCGTCGATAGAATCCGGTTCAATCTGCAAGGCGCGCATAGTCTCAAGAAGCAGCGCGCCATCAGCGCCGGTATCAAAAAGCATGGTCCAGCCGGAGGCTTCAACCACACACGCAAATCCCCAATCCGGCCGGAGTCCCTTTTTACCGGTTTCATTGTCATACACAATGGTAATTTTCACGATATCGCTCCTGACGGAATCTTTCGTTTCGATTGACTCACCGCTCTCTTCGGTCCGGCCACATCCGGTTAGGAACCCGCCCGGCATGACTGCACTATCCTGCTGAAAAAGCGCCTGCACGGATATCATTGCTCCCGGCAGGAATACGCTCTGGATAGCCATGCCGATGCAGAGCATAGTTGAGACTAACAAAGCGCCGAAAAATCCGGTTAATCTTGCATAAAACATACTATGAAAATGTATTGCCAAAATGGCCCCATGGCAAGGGCAATTGCGGCAAATGAACATAAGCGCGACTTACCGGTTTGTTATTTATCCGATCTATTAAGCAATTGAAAAAAACACGGATCTTCAGGAGCCAGGTTTCGCAGTCATACGGGAATTTTGAGCTTGCGGCATGGTGCCATTCAAGGGAATTCGCCTCCATCTCACCTTACAGGTCATGCCGGCATAATTTAGGCAGGAGCCAACAGGGCTATTGTTTGTAATGCCCTCCCGGTCTAGATCCGAGGCTCTTCATAACCAAGCTTTTCCAGGATTTCATGCGAAATTTCTTCGATAGCCCGTCGGGTAACATCAATTGCCTGCCATCCCATGCGGTTGAAAAATTCGCGGCAATATCTCAATTCCTGGCGAATCCGGCGCACATCATGGTACCCTTGCAGGTCAGCGCGGTATATTGAATCGGGAGCAAGATATTGAGAACGCTCCTCGCGAACATGGGCCAGAACATCGGGCCGCATCATCAGGCCAAAAATAATCTCCTGCTTAAGCGGCTTCAGTCGTTCCAAGAGTGTCTCTTCCATATTCTGATCGGGGAAAATCGGAATATTTGCCACTTTCATGCCGAAATTGCAGGCCAGATACATGCTGATCGGCGTCTTACAGGTCCGGGAAAGTCCCAGAAGAACAACTTCCGCCTGGTCTATGAATTTTCCCAGTCCGTCATCGTGCTCAACCGTGAAGCCGATTGAATCAACCTTCCTGTAATAGTTGTCATCGATTATCTGAAGAATACCTGGCTGATAATCCGGATTTACCCCGAGGTATTTTGTCATGGTTTTCACCATTGGTTCAAGCACATTAAGATGCAGAATTCGTTTCCCCGTCAACACGCGGTGGAAGTATTTGCTCAGATCCTGAGCGATGATTGAATAGAGAACAAGATATCCGGAATCAATCTCTTTGAGAATATTATTAATTGCATCCCGGTCGCGGACCTCCTGATATATTTTCTCTACTGAAAAACCGACGTTTTTTCGTTTGTAATGCGCCAGGACCGAATCCATCAGCCGTTTGGCGGTTTTTCCTGTACCATCCGAGACGATAATTATTTTCTTGGCATCATCCACGACAGCATCCCCGATTTGCCCCGGTTTCCATATCGTCAGATAATCTCACAGGCTGTTTTGCAGATATGCTTCATCTTCTTAATGAATTTTGCCCGCAAATCCTCATTACCAGGAACAAGCAGTTCGTCAATATAGGATTGAAATTCCTGCATCAGCATTCTGTGAAACACCCTGCGGTTCACCAGCAACCCTTTTTGGTCATCGGTATAGGCAACCAGCGGCACTTCATCATCAACCAGAATCCTGGAGCGTCCTCGAATTTCAGCCTGGTGCAGGATACCGCAGCGTATTTGCCGATAAAAGCGCTCCGCCTTTTTTTTGTCGAACGCTTCGCCGAAACTGGATTCCGTCAGAAACTTGACAAAGAACAGCTTTGACATCCCCGACGGAGTCCTCTCAACGCCCTCACGGAACTGCTGGAGCATTTCAATCAGCAGACAATCAAGGGCCAGCACGGCGAATCCAGAATAGGGGCAATCCTCTATGCGTGAGATTGGATTTAAAAATCGCTCGCGCACACGCTCCTGAAAGATATCCACGCCCTGGTGCCACTCCTCTTCGGTTTGAAAAGTAAGTCGGTGCCAATCATGAGCGGAGTATTTTGGTGAAATACGCATTTATGACCTCCCAATCCCTTGCGTGTTTTCGGTTAAGATACTCCCCGGGGGTGAAATTGCAAGGCAAAATCAGAAACTGAAATACCTGCCAGAAGCGGCTTAGTTATTCCTGATCAGGACGCGTTCTTGCAGATAGGCCGGGCTTTTTTTGACGTCTCCGACCGGGCCGACTTCAAGGACAATCCGCAGGCTCTTTTTCATTCCGGCAACCTGGCCGGCAAATGCAGCCCAGTCAATAGAACCCTCTCCAGGCGCCAGCTCGCTGTCCATGTCGCCGTTGTTGTCATTCCAATGCATATACGCGATACTGTTGCCCGGATCGTCAATCCACGCCGCAAGTGATACGCGGCATATTTCGCAGCGTTGTTGAGTACTTCGGGAAAAGCAAAGCAGACAATCTCGATGCCGGGATCTTATCGCCATGGCAGCGCATAAAACTCCTGCCGATTTCCCCGGTACGGACAAGGAAGAACTGTTTCGGATTGAACTTCTTTTATTGCACCGTCAGGATAAATGCGTCGATATCAAATTAGATTTCCCGAATCTTTGCCCCATCACTCCGGCAGGCCGGGCTGCGTGAGCATGACTGTTACTTTGGTTACCAGTGTGCCGTCAGGGTCGTACTTCGAAATATAACTCATAAAATCACGATAAGTGAAAATGCGACCGCTGAAATCGGCATGGATATCCCTGATCATTTGCCAGTAACTGCCATCGCCAATTATCCTCCGGATGATATCCATCACGTAAGGTCCCTTGCCGTATACCGCCAATCCCTTTTCGCGGGTGTCAGGGAGGTCAATTTCAAGCAGTGGGACATCTCCTGATGATCCCGCCACTTTTGCGTATTGTGTCATAATCGATTGCAGTTCCCGCGCCAGCGCCTCCTCACCACGGATCTCCTTGATAGCCATCAACCGGAGGTGATGCGGCAGAGACAACGAAAAAAACCAGTATCCCTCATCCATGAATTTGCCAAACACTCCGGCGCCAATCCACTGCTGGGCGAGTACCAGCTGGACGGTTTCAAAATAATCCTGCTTGAATGCCTCGATGTGCTGCGTTCCGATTGTCACCAATCCGCTGGCGATATTGGCACCCTGCATCTCCGGAACCTCAACTAAAGACAGGCGGTTATGCGGGTACTCCCCGATCCGGTCGGAATAAAACTCAAAAAGTGTTCCGGCCTCAGCC
This sequence comes from Candidatus Zixiibacteriota bacterium, assembly GCA_020343475.1. GTDB lineage: Bacteria > Zixibacteria > MSB-5A5 > GN15 > PGXB01 > JAFGAL01. Next base: position 1,105,186 of record CP070796.1, on the reverse strand, counting down.
AGAACGGCGGTGACCAGATTGTCATCAAGACCACTGGTATTGTAAAAATAAATCTCTGTGCCGGTGATTTCATCAACAGCGGCTGTCACTTCATACATATATGACCGTGCAATGACGATCGGAATCTTAAAGACCGGAATATTCGTTTGCCAGACAAACCGGGTAAGGCTATCTCGGTCGTCTTTCTCTACCAGGTCGCCGGATGCAATGACAATATAGTCATCGGGCACCTCCATCGCGAGTTTCACTTTGGCGATTTGATCGCCAATCATGGGATACCAGTGATGCCCCCGGTCGAGAATCAGCCTGTCAGAAACCTTGTCGAATTGCAGGGTATATTTGAATTCAACCGTCAGGCTGTTTACGGGGGCGTCGTCGTGCTGGAAACCAAGAAACAGGGTGTCTTTCTGTCCCGGGCTGTACAGCATATTCCGCCAGCCATCATCCGCATGTGATTTGATCGATTCAATCTCGGCATAGTTCGAAAGCTGCATCGAGAATTCGTCCACACCGCCCGCCTTAGAAATATCGAGTGAAGCCGTGATCCGAAGTTGGTTGGGCGACGGCTTAAAAAGCACGGATATATCGTATGAGTTAACAGAGACATTTGCACCTTCGGTCGCGACACCGCATCCAACCAGCATGATCAGAATACAGACAGGAATTCTGCGATAAGACCGGTGCAAATTCGCCTTTGATAATTTCATAACCGCAAAACCCTTCTATATGGTCTATGCCCCTATATTAATGATCGCCTGCTCAAAGTAAAGCAGGATTTTATGGTCTGGCCGACGGCGGCCGATTCCGGGATTTTTAGGGAAGATAAAAATGCCTTTCCGGTCAGCGATAATACCGCGTTTACACGGGAAAAGCCGGACAAATCGGCTTCTGTTCGCTTAAAGAAGTTCCCTCCGGCGGGAATAGAAGGCTAGTTATGATAATTGAATAGTGGCAACAGCTTAAATGGAGCGGGATTGTTGCCGGCGTAGTTGAGCACACCAATCTGCAGTCCTTTGAGTTTCCTGGCGATATTCAGCAGCCCGATCGACACTCCTACCATCTGCCTTCTGGCACGACAATACGGCGCTATCTTGAAGCCTTTGAGTCGATACCCCTCGATACCAAGGCCGGCAATGGAAATACCGTCGATTCGTTTCCCGACAATGGCCATCCCGCCGATCGAGAGCCATCCTACATGTTTTCCCCCAACACCAATACCGCCTATCGCAATCCCGTCAATGTACTCAGCCCCGACAGCCAGTCCACCAATAAGGACACCGCTTACAGTCCCCGCTCCCGCGGCCAATCCGCCGATTGCCAGTCCTTTCAAACGGTCAGCACCGGCGCCCAGGCCAGCAATAGCCACCCCGTTAATCTCATCGGCTCCCGCGCCCAGGCCAGCAATAGCCACCCCGTTAATTTCATCGGCTCCCGCACCCAGGCCGGCTATAGCAATCCCTTTAATGCGATCAGCGCCGGCCCCCAGGCCACCTACCATTAGCCCGGAAACCTGATTTCCGCCCACACCCAAGCCACCGGCAACAATACCGCGAAAATCGCTGCCACCGACACCCAGCCCGCCAATCGCTATTCCGGCGGCTCTGTCTCCGGCAACACCCAGACCGCCGATCGCAATTCCGGCGATATCATCGCATGCGACAGCCACACCTCCCACTGCAAGTCCGTTGAGATGATTGAATTCCGGCGCCACCAGGCCAATTGCCAGACCGTTCATTTCAAAATCGGGATTGTCTCTGGGGGTCCACAGGGTAATATTGATGCCGTTAACGTTCTCAACATATCGGTCGACAGCATTGATACGGATTCCATTGAGAAATGGAGAATTTCCGAAACTGATTCCGCAGTCATTTACCGTCAGACCAAACGATGCAGCCTGAAGGCCGCCGCAGAATACGATCATCAGTATTATAATGCAACCAGAGAATCTCATTGACATGTCCTGCTACCCCTGTTTCACAACCACTCGGAACATCATAAAAACTAAGTGTCTGATATATAGCAGAATAGACGATTAATTTTCCGTTAAGTTGCACAGACTTCGAATATGCGGGCCGGCGCGAGTGTAATTTTGCTCCGGCGGAGCTACATCACCCTGTCCAGCTATCCAGATTTACAATTGGCACCGGTGTAACGGCGTCGGCCGGTTCGAAGCCGAGAATTCGGGAGTAGAAATATAATTCGCCCTCCAATGCGGCCTTGATATTCTCGGCGCGACGAAATCCGTGTTGCTCCCCTTCAAAAAGCATGAAAGCGGTCGGAACTCCTTTCATTTTCAATGCGTTAAACATCATCCTGGCCTGATCCGAAGGCACCACTTCATCTTCAAGCCCCTGAAAGAAAATCACTGGCCGGGAGAGGCTGTCAACGAAGTTGATAGGAGATCGTTCCCGGTATATTTCGCGCGCCTTCGGATACGGCCCGACCAGCCTGTCCAAATACCGGGCTTCGAATTTGTGCGTTTCCTTCGCCAGCATTTCCAGATCGCTGACTCCATAGCGACTGGTGCCGACATGAAAAAATTCCCGGAAGGTCAACGCCGCCAGGGTAGTATACCCTCCGGCGCTGCCACCCCGGATCGCCAGGCGATTGGGATCCACTGTGCCTTTTGCCGCCAGATACGCGGCGCCATTGATACAATCGTCGACGTCGACAATTCCCCAGTTTCCCTCGAGTCGACGGCGGTACTCCCGCCCATACCCGGTACTGCCGCCATAATTCACATCGAGCACGGCAATTCCCCGACTGGTCCAGAACTGGAGCTCCGCATCAAACGCGTTGGATGTCGCTGCTGTCGGCCCGCCATGACTCATCACAAGCAACGGCGGCAGCTCATCGGCCGGGGCGGTAACGTCTTTATTTTTGGGGGCATAAAAGAAAGCATGAGCGGTACGCTTCCTCTCAGTTGGAAATTCAATTGGTTTCGGGATTGAGATATAGTCCGGATCAATTACATCGTTACATGAACTGCGCAAAATTCGTGTGGATCCGTCGATCGCATCAAGGCGAACCACAGCGGACGCTTCTGTCGGTGAACCTCCAATATATATGGCACACCCGGGCATGGCCCGAAGCGAATAATTTTTGTGCAGGGTAAATCGGCACTTTATAATCTCAAGGAAACCGTCGGCGGTACTCAGCATAGCCGGATGCCAGACACCGTGCCGGGCAAAAGCGCATATAATCTGACCGGGTGATTCAAAAGAATAGGTGGATGTGCCAAAAACCCACTGGGGAATCCCAAACTCGGCTTCCATCTCGCACAGTGCTTCGATTTGTCCGTTTCGATAGCGATACAGGTTCCACCAGCCGGTGCGGTCAGAGACAAAATGAAGCACTCCGTCCGGAGACCATTCCGGCTGGTAGACTGATTCACCAAATCCGCCGGCTATTTTCTCGGCTGTTCCCAGACTGCCATCCTCGCATATGTTCGCCACCAGGAGTTCAGTCTCGTCCCACGGCATATTGGGATGATCCCATTCCAGCCATGCCAGGGACGTTCCGTCGGGGCTGAGACGCGGGGAGGAGTAGAAGTCATGGCCTGAGGCCAGGTTGCAAATATCCTGTTTGCCATCAAGATTGATCCCGGCCAGCGATGTAACCGCCTCGCCCCCGGGATTGGTATGATCCTCGCGAATGCAGATTAACCGGTATCGTTTGCGGTCGACAATTCCATCTGCAAACCGCCATGGTTTTTCCGGAGTAATGGGTATCGGTTCGGAGCAGGAATGCTGGCGGTAGAGACGTTGATCCTGATAATTCGAAAAGTAGACGGTTCCGCGGTCTACGGTAAATGCACCGCCGCCGTATTCATTTACCCGCGTTCGCACATTATAGTGCGGGGGGGTAATATCGGCGATCTCGCCATCCGGTGTCATGCGCACGATAACACAGCGGCCTTTCTCTGATGGTCGCCTTTCGAGCCAGTAGATATCCTGGCCGTCGATGACGACCTGCATAAAGTCCACGTGAGCCGATACAATCGATTCGGCTGTTATGGGAGATTTCCAGGATCCGTATGGTGCAATCTTCTGATTTTTCATAGCGATTCAGACTCCCTGCCTGTGTCGCGAATGGTCGATCATTCTGCTATCAGGGGTGTATATTTTTTAAACCAATGAAATCCGGATTCTTCCATAAGCCGTAAATAGTCGTCATTTCCCTCCGGCAATAAATCGGCCGGATAATGAAGGCCGAAGTAATGTTGAACGGGGCTGATATACCCCTGCTGCCTGATTTTTTCGATACATTTTTCGGCGAACCTGTCACCGTGAACAACCCGGCACACATGGGCAATTCTCTCCAGCCGCTCCTCGGTTATTTCCAGTTTCCAGGAGCGGTATTTCTGCTTGTACGCCTTCAGAATTTTCCGGTCTTCAATTTCACGGTATTTCCCGTCGTGAACGATAACATCAACGCCCAGTTTCCTGCGGGGGAGAGGGCGCTGTTTGGGATACCCGATGCAGAGCAAGACCACCGGGAAAACGCCCGCGGGCAATTCAAACATGCCGCGAAGTTCCGGAAAACATTCCAGGACGGTTCCAATATAGACGGATCCTAATCCGAGGCTATCGGCGGCGGTGCATATATTCTGGGCACAGATTATCACGTCCTGGAAGGTTATCCAGAAATTGCGAAAAGCACTGGTGCCGGTAAACGGGGCAATCTCTAGTTGCGCCCACCGTTTCAGGCGACGCCAGTCAATACAGAACAGCAGATTGACCGGGGCATCGGCGATCCATGGCTGTTCCCCGCACAGCTTTGCCAGCTTCTTATTGGTTTCTTTGTTCTCGCTTTTAACAATGGAGTACGGCTGAAGATTGCCGCCGGTGGGCGCATGAATACCCGCTTCCAGCACCAGTTGCATGACGTCGGGGGGAATCTTCTTATCCAAAAAACTCCGGCAGCTGGCACGGTTTATAAGCTGCTTGATGGTCTGGTTTGGATAGGATCGGTTTGAGGATTCTGCTACGCCGTGGTGGGATAGTCTATTGTGATCATGCATGACATTTATCCAGTACGACTAAGGTGTTGTTTAAATGAGGAATATAGACAATTACCGCGATCCAACAAGCGATTTTATGTGGCAGGGCCGGAACACATCGGAATAGCTATTATGATGCGTTAAATGCCAATGCCTACCTCGAAATTGTGACTGCGGTAATCTTCGATCATTTGATCGGAGCGGCATCGCGCAATGCAATATCGCGCGTCCGCTAATGTAGCGGTCGGCTGGAGCCGAATCCCATTACCAGATTAAGCAGGGTCAGCAAATTCCCTGACTTATTTCCCTCAAAATCGCGTCCGAATGTGAACGACACCGTTTTGTTCTTTGCTATCGCGTAATCAACCTGCAGGGCGGCCCGCCATTCATCACTCCGATCGGTGTTGGGGAAGTTCCGAACGACTCCTTCCGCGGAGATGGCAAACCGCTTGATGTTGTCATATATCAGTCGGGCCCCGGCATCGATGCCGGCTTCGTCAGAATCGTCGTCATTGCCCAGATAACGAAACACACCCAGAGCACTCCAGTGTCGCCATTCAGGGCCCGTGGTCAGCCAGACGCCCCAGCGGCTGAGACTGCCCTCATCAAAATGATCGTCCGGGAAGTCAAAGACAATCCCGCCGGCAACATCCAGCTTCCAGCCGATGCGACGGAATTGCATGCTGGAGATGAGAGTCCGTATACTCTTGAGATCCTCCTTGTTTCTCGCCCGGAAATCCGAGATAAAGGTGCCGTCTATCTGCTCCATGCGCTCGCCAATCTGCTTGCTCACTCGTTCTATATTGTCTTCATGCATTTTAATTTTGATATCGAGGAGAGCCCTTGTACTTTCATCGGCGACTTCAAGCTGTTCCCGAAATTCGCCGATAGCCTCTATATATGACTCCCGTTGCTCTCTAAGCAATCGAACAATTTCGTCCTGTTCATGGATTTGATGCAATTCGGCCGAGAATTCATTCAGGTTTTTGCGCAGCATTTCGCTCAAAAGCTCATCTTTCTGTCGCAGCGAGTCAAATTCATAGTCGATATCTCCGCGCAGAAGCGAAAAGCGAATCCCCAGGGCGACCGAGGAGGATGTTGTGTCAGGGCCGAACGCGGCCTCTGACGTGGTGGCAAAAGAAAGTGATAAAGTCTGAAGAAGATTCGTCCCGGGTTTATCTGCCTCATATTCCCGGTAATCGATTTGTCGGCCAAAAAAAAGCCAGTATGGCGCGAATTCCAGGGCAAAATCCTCGGGAAAAACATTGAGATCTTCGGTTCGATTGAGGATGCTCAGGGCAAGATCAGTGGGCGTACCGGGGCGCTCAACCGAGGACGGTTCGCCCCCCAGCAGGACAAAGCCGGGCGAGGGGGGAGCCAGCAGCATATCAAACGGCAGGATTGAATCCGCATTCGTCCCGGGCGGCTCGGCCCGGATTGGGGCCATAATTGCAGCGAGAGTCAGAATCATTACGAACAGCCGCAAGATCAGGCTCTTTCCGGCCCCGCAATATTGTTTCAATCCGGTAATCATGATAATCTCCTGATTTCGATCCAATTAGTACACAAGAAAGTCAAATGTCGCAGTGTAATACTTGACGTCTCCGGGACTGTCTACACTCTCTTGCAGCGGCTGCACGTATGGCTTGACTCCTCCTGCCAGAGCATACCTGACGCTGGTTTCGTCAGTCTCCGTTCTGATATCCGCAACGATTGTAGTGCAGAGCATTGATTGACCATTCAAATCCCTGCCGGTTCCCGGTAGTTTTTCTTCAAAAGAGCCCAATTTGCCATCGATAATTTTCCGGTCTCCCAGGAAAACGTCGGTTATCCCCTTCTGACCATGACCGATTGTGACTTTCAGGGTTACCTGGCTGTTATCCTCCAGCCGATACGATTTATAGACTTTTGTGCTCATCACCATACTCCCGATTAATTGAGTTTCATCAGACGTTATCCGGTCGCTGCCGACACATTTTCAATCGGATTAGGCCCTGATCGGCCCACGGTCGATTTAC
>CP070796.1:1086732-1098066 GCA_020343475.1 Candidatus Zixiibacteriota bacterium | reverse complement strand
ACCACCGCCTCCCTGATTCCAGAAGCGCTGGCGCAATCCAGCCGGAATTTCCGGATTAAAAATGGTACGGTTGTTGACGAATAAATGCTGTATATTTTACTCATGCCCAGAATAAAAATTATACACCTTAGCAAAGCCTTCATGAATTACAAGGTTCTTGATGACATCAACCTGGAAACCGCTGATGGTGAGTTGGTGGTGGTCTTGGGGCCGTCGGGGTGCGGCAAGTCGACGCTGCTGCGGCTGATTGCCGGGCTGGAAGAACCTGACGCCGGGGAGATCTGGATTGGCACCAGACGGATCGACAATCTTCCTCCGCAGAAGCGCAATGTCGCCCTGGTCTTTCAAAATTACGCCCTTTATCCACATATGAGTGTCGAGCAGAATCTGGCTTTTCCATTAAAGGTTGCCGGGACCAACCGCGGGGAAATCAAGGAGCGGGTTCTCGGCACAGCCACCCTGATCGGGCTGTCAGATCGGCTGAAAGCCCGGCCTTTAGAACTCTCGGGAGGGCAACGGCAACGGGTGGCTCTTGGAAGGGCCATTATACGCCAGCCCGATCTGTATCTTTGGGATGAACCGCTGTCGAATCTTGATGCCGATCTGCGCAATAAAATGCGTCGCGAACTGGTCGATTTGCAAAGGAATCTCGGCACCACAACAATACATGTCACTCACGATCAGACAGAAGCATTAACCATGGCGGACCGGCTGGTGGTGATCGATTCAGGTAAAATCAGGCAGATTGGCACCGTCGATGAGGTTTACAATTATCCGGCCGACCTGTTTGTTGCTTCTTTTCTGGGAACGCCGAAAATAAACCTGTTGTCGGGATGGGTTAGCAATCACGTCATCAAACCGTTCGACCTCTCGATAGTCAGTATTCCCCCGGAGTACAAACTGCGTGAGGTTACCATCGGGATTCGACCGGAGGATATACTGGCCGGTGATGACGGCTTGTTTTCCGGGGAAGTTACGGCGGTCGAATATCTGGGCAGTAAATGCATTGTGACCTTTAAGTATATGGACAGCAATCTGATACTTCTGGCTGATCCGGGGTTGTATGCAATCGGGGACAAAATCGGATTTTCGATTCGTACCAGCCGGGCACATATTTTTAGCCGCGAAACCGGTGCCTGTTTCACCGGTATGACTAACTGATCCGCTTCGAGAAACGTATCCACGAAAAGCTGAAGATAATCGCCCCGAAAATAAGCATCGCCAGCACTTCCGGATAGAGAACATCAAGTGCTGCGCCCTTCATCATAATACCCCGCACAATCTTCATGAAATACCGCAGGGGATTCAGGTACGTCACATATTGAATCAGCTTGGGCATGTTGGGGATCGGTATAAAGAACCCCGAGGTTATGATGGTAAAGATCGAAAAAAACCAGGCGAAAAACATCGCCTGTTGCTGGGTTTTGGTGATTGTCGAGATAAACATACCCACTCCCAACGTGGTAAACAGATAGACAAAGGCAAGGCCATACAACAGGGGCCAGGAACCGGCAAAAGGGATTTTAAACCATATAATGCCAAAGATAAGAGCCACGGAAATCTCGACGAACCCGATCAATGCAAACGGAATTGTCTTGCCCAGAATCAGCGCAGGTACAGTAATTGGCGTCACCATCAGCTGTTCGAGGGTTCCAACCTCGCGTTCCCGCACAATTGCCATCGAGGTCAGCATGACCGTAATCATGGTCAAAAGTACTGCTACGATACCCGGCACCATGTAATAAACTGATTCCCCCTCGGGATTATACAGTTGCTTCTGCCGCAATGAGATAGGTGAGATAATCCCCAGCAGTCGTTTGTTGAATCTGGCGGAGATAACGCCGGCATAACCCATGGTAATTGAGGCGGTATTGGCGTTGGTACCGTCAAGCATCATGCCGAGCGTTGCTTTTTCTCGCCGGTCGATCTTTTCTGAGAAATCATCGGGAATGACTATCACCGCATTCTGAAGGTTCTTTTTGAAGGCGTGATCGGCCTTCAATATCGGGAATCTGCCGGTGGACATGATAAAGTAATCGCCCGCTGAAAGCGACCGCATATATTCGCGGGAATGGCCGCTGTTGTCAAAATCATAAACCGCCGTAGCTATCAGCCTGACATCGGTGGAAATAGCATACCCCAGAACCAGAAGCTGTATCAGCGGCATAACAAACAGAAGCCGCAGCATAATCGGGTCGCGCCGAACCTGATAGAACTCCTTTTTAATCAACGCCAGGATCGTCTGAAGCATGATCTACCCGATCTTAAATTTAAATCGTTTTGATGCAATCCCCAGCAGGAGCACTGTGATAATACAGAGCGCTACCGCCTGCATCCAGAGTTCAGCAATCCCGGCTCCCTTGAGCATGATGCCACGGATGATGACCAGGAAGTAGCGGGCCGGGACAATATGGGTTATCGCCTGCAGGATAGCCGGCATGTTTTTTATCTCGAAGATAAAGCCTGAAAGCATGACCGATGGCAGAACTGTCACCATCATCGCTGACATCATTGCTAACTGCTGCGTGTCGACCAGCGTTGATATCAGCACCCCGATTGACAGCGCCGCAAAAATATAAATACTCATGAAGAAAAAGAGTAGCAGCATCGATCCATTGAGAGGAACGCCAAAATGTAAAACCCCGAAAAGCAGAATCAGGATACCGTCCAGCAGCGCCAGCGCAATATACGGCAAGATCTTCCCGATTATGATCTGGCGCGGGCTGACCGGCGAGGTCAGAAGTTGTTCCATGGTTCCGGTTTCTTTCTCGCGGGTTATCGTAATTGAGGTCAGAAGCGCCGAGATCATCATCAGGATAATCGCGATCAGGCCCGGGACAAAAAAGTGTGATGATTGCAAATCAGGATTATAAAGAGCCTGATGGGAGATGGTCACCCCCGGCAGTTCCACCTCCGGCGGCAACTTTCCGGCAAGAAACTGGTTAACGATAATGCTGGCATAGGCTGATGCGGCGGCTGCGACATTGGCATCGGAACCGTCGACCAGCATGCCGAGCTGGTAGATCTCGCCCCGCCCGGAAAAGGCGTCAGGGTTGGTGACAATGTTACTGATCGCCTCGGACAGGCCAGGCCTGATAATAAGAACCACGTTGGCGGTGCCGGATTTGAGCATTTGTTCCGGGTCGGACAATCTCGGAGCCCCGGATGCTTCGGTAAAGTAGCCGGAATTACAGAAATCCCCGATCAGCTCGCGTGATTCAAGTGATCTATCAAAATCCAGCACCCCGAGCGTGATGTTTTTTATGTCGAGATTGACCGCGTAACCATACAGGAGGGTCATAACGACCGGCATAAGAATTGCAATTATCAGAGAACGAGAGTCACGAAGGATGTGCCGGATTTCCTTTGCGGCGATGAACCGAATTTTGTCCATAATTCTCCTGCTGCGAAATGAGATGAATGAATACCTCCTGGAGGTCGGGCATGGCATATTTTTTGGTGAGTCTCTCCGGCCGGTCAAGCTCGATAATGCGTCCCCGGTGCATGATCGAGATCCGCCCGCAGAATTCCGCCTCATCCATGTAATGAGTGGTTATAAACAGCGTGGTGCCTTCCTCGGCGAGCCGGTAGAGGATATCCCAGAAACGTCGGCGAAACACTGGGTCAACACCACCGGTCGGTTCGTCGAGAAATAAAATTGTGGGACGGTGCAACAATGCAGCCGCCAGCGCCAATCGCTGCCGCCAGCCAACCGGAAGCGACCCTGCCGGACGGTCGATAAACGCCTTCAAATCAAGCTGCTCTGTCAATTCGGAGATGCGGTTAGAAAGCCGTCTTTGCGGAACACGGTAAACCAAGCCGTAGAACCGGAGGTTTTCCTTGCCGGTTAAATCGTGGTACAATGAAAATTTTTGGGACATATAGCCGATGGTGCGCTTGATTCTCTCGTTTTCCCGGTAGATGTCAAACCCGCTCACCGTTCCTGATCCGGTGGTAGGCAGCAGCAGGCCACACAGCATTCGGATGGCGGTCGTTTTGCCGGCACCATTTGCTCCCAGGAAACCGAAAATCTCGCCGTTTTTGACTGCCAGATTGATTCCGTCAACGGCGGTGAAATCGCCGAATTTCCTGGTCAGATTATTTGTGATAACGGCGTTTTGCATACTATTTGTCCATCAACTGAATAAAAGCATCTTCCAGTTCCGGCTTTATCTGTGTCAGCGTGTCTGCATGCAATCCGGCCGCGGCAAGGATATCGGTGAATTCCTCAAGAGTGCGCCCGCGATCAAGATAAATATGGATTGCTGTGCCAAACCGTCTGGCTGCAATTCCGCCGCCGGCGTTGATAATATCCAGCCGCTCAATCGGCAGGAGTCGGTCAGCACGGTAGGCCATTCCCTGAAATCCGCCGGCAAGTTGCCGCGGTGTTCCCTCTGCAAGACACTTGCCATTAAAAAGGAATATCGCGCGATCAGCCTTGGCCGCTTCGTCCATATAGGGTGTCGAGACAATCACCACCGCACCTCTGGCTTTGAGCATTCTAAGAATATCCCAGAACTGGCGACGTGAGAGCGGATCAACCCCCGTGGTCGGTTCATCAAGGATGAGCACCTGCGGATCATGAATCAGGCTGCAGCTAAGCGCAAGTTTCTGTTTCATGCCTCCAGAGAGGGCTTCGACCCGCCGCGAAGCAAATGGTTCTAAACCGGAGAATTCGTATAGCCGTTCTCTTTTCAGCTCATATTCGCGCCTTTTCAGCCCGAACAGACCGGCGTAAAACCGCAAATTCTCCTCGACCGAGAGATCGGGATACAGCGAGAAAACTTGCGGCATATATCCCAGAATGGGTTTAACCTGCTTGAAATCGTGGGAGACGTCATGACCGGCGACGGTGATGCGGCCCGAATCTAATGTGATCAAGCCGCAGACGGCGCGGAAGGTCGTGGTCTTGCCCGCGCCATCAGGCCCCATCAAGACGATCAATTCTCCGCGTTCTGCCCTGAAACTAAAATCGCTGACCGCCGTGAGAGAACCATAGGTCTTGGTGAGATTATCTACTTCAACAATGCTCATTGAATCTGCACCGTGACCGGCATCCCGATCTTCAATTCTCCGTTTTCATTGGGAATCGTGATTTTGACGGCATAAACCAGATTGGCACGGGCCTGGCGGGTCTGGACATTCTTGGGGGTAAATTCGGCCTTGTCGGCAATATGTGTCACCGTTCCCCTCAGTGGCGTTTGCCGCCCGTCCTCAGGATCGATTCTGGCGGTTTGCCCCAGTTTTATCGCTGTCAGATCTGACGGGGGCACGTACACTTTTACCCATACAGTGTCAAGCTTGGCCACTTTGATCAGCGGTTTACCCGCTGTGGCGAGTTCCCCGGCCTCAATAAAGGTGGTGACGACAATCCCCGAGGCTGGCGCAATTGGATAGCATTTTTGCAATTGATCCTGCAGGAGGGCGATCTCGGCGGTGACCCCGGCCAACTCGGCATCCGCCGCCTGCAGAGCGGCATCGGCCTGCTTTTTGGCCAGCTGAGCCTGATTAAAGGCGTTTTCAGCCCGGTCATATTGCTGCTGGTTGGCCGAGCCGGTTTTGATCAGAGCGCCGAGCCTGCTGAATTCTTTCTCGGCAAGATCCAAATTATGCTTGGCTTCCGTGATTCCCAGCCGGGCCATCTCACGGTGAATTTCGGCGGCTTCGTTTATGGCCCTGGCCCGGTTGAGATTCAGGACGATGGTAGTGGTGTCGATCAGGCCGAGCGTATCCCCTGCTGTTACTCGACTTCCCTCATCGACATACAGTCGTTCCAGTCTGCCGGTGGCCTCGGCTGAAATCAGTATTTCTGTCGCCTCAATCAGTCCCGAACCACCCGGTGCGGGATTTTCACTGCTACAGGAAAATGTTGCCAGGGTGGCCAGAATCAATCCAATGCCGGTAACCGCTTTCATCTTACAACCCTCCGAAAATTTCTGGAGAACCGATTGCATACAGGTAGTCAGCCTCCGAAAGATAGTACGTTATCATTGAAACCTGATAAAGCTGCTCTGCGGAAGTAAGTTCCTGTTCAAGTTCCAGCAGCCGGTTGACCGTCAATTGCCCCGCCTGCCGCTTTTCTCCGGCGAGGCGGAACTTCCGCCGGGATATCTCATATTCTCTTCCGGTAATCTCCATCGCCCGATACGCGTGGTGCAGATTTTGCAGGGCGGTGCGAGCTCTCAGAAGCAACCTGTCCTCCGATTCCTTTTTGGCCATTCGTTGCGAAAAGGCTCTCTGCCTGGCAGCGTCAATCGAGTTGCCGGTGCTGCCGCCAAGATTAAAGGCCCAGTTCAGCGCGAGCCCGACCGAGAAGTAATCATTCCATGCGGCATCAAACACATCCCGGTTCGGTTTGCCGAACGAATATCCGGCATAGGCCGACAGACTGGGAAAATATTCTGCCAGCTGCAATCGGGTGGCATTATCGGCGGCCTGAATCCGGCTCTCAAAAAACTTCAACTCCTCGCGTCTGATGTCGGTCGCCTTTGGTGACTCATACATCACTGCTTTGGGCCGAATAATGTTCTCAGACGGCACAATCAATTCGTCCTGACTGGCGCCAATCAATTGTGCCAGAACCGAAGACGCGTTTGCGCGCCGGGTTCGCTGAAGATCAATCTGTCGCAGTGCCTCCTGATATGACAGCTCAGCGTCGAGCAAATCAACCGAATCGGCTAATCCGCTTCGATAAAGCTTCTGCACGTCGTCCTTTACTATCTCAATCCGACCCAGCGAGGCTGCAGCCGAGCTGACCAGCCGATCAGCTATCATCAGGTTCAGATAGGCGGTGCGGCAGCGATAGGCGTTTGTCGTCCGCTCGGCGCGAAGGCTATGAATATCGGCGTCGGCTTTGGCCTTCAGGAAATTAATGCCGCTTGTAATCTTGCCCCCGGTAAACAGCGGGACTGAGAGCCTGAAATCGGCCTGGTAATTATCCTTTGCTCCAATCTCGAGAGCTGGCGCCGATGGTATCGGAATGTCGGCTGATTGGAGTTCATCAATCCGGAACGACACGGCATCAAGCGTGAGCGTCGGCAGCCTTCGAGCCTTGGCGGCCCTAAGCTCATAAGAAGCGGTGGCGGAATCGTGTTGAATCACTTTGATCTGGTAAGAATGCTTCAAAGATCGGTCTATTGCACCGGCCAGGTCAAGCCGGATTTCGGTTGCGGCCGCGACAAATGCGAGCGATAATCCGGCAAGGGCCAATCCGAGACAACGCAACACCGGGCTACCGTACTTTAAGACCGTGCAGGAAAAGGTCGACCACCTCTTTCCGGCGGCGCTGACGGAATTTCTTTTCATCTTTTATCTCCCAAACGGCATTTATGACCGGTGATAGCAGATGATAGATGAGATTCATCCCCATGAATGAAACGATCGCCTGCCTGCTGTCGAGATCGCGCAAAAGCCCTCGTTTTCTGCCATCCTCAAGCAGCTTTCGCAGCCGCCGGGTAAGCCCCCTGGCGGTAAGAGCGGCAGTGAATGCCGCAGCAATACGTTCCCCGCCGGAGGCGATCTCGCGCAGGAAGATCGGGATCAGGGTGCGGCGCTCGGTAAAAAGATCGTTGATAAAGCCGGCGAAATTCTCAAGCACCATTTCCACATCAGCGTCCGCTGTAACCTGCGCCTCCAGAAATTCTCCGATGCGCGACAGATGCTCGTCTATGACCGCATCGTACAGTTTTTCCTTGGAATTGAAATGGTAATAAAGCATGGCCTTGTTTACCGCGGCGCGGGCGGCAATACGGTCGACACGGGCTCCGGCGAGGCCATGGGTGGCGAATTCCTCGCGGGCGGCGGCGAGGATTCTGGCGGAGGTGGCGATTTTGGAATCCTTGATCATGATTATTAACTAACTATTTAATTTAACTTAACAGTTAGTTAATATATTTGATCGATGCTGTCAAGTCCTTTTCTGATTTTTTTCGATTGTCTGTCCCGGCCAGTAAATCAATACTTCGTTTGCGTTAAAGCAGGGCACACAGCATGGTGTCACCATATCTCAACTGAGTGCATTTATGCCGTTGCTGACAGCATCCAGTCGGTTTCGGCAAACTCCGGGTGCAGGTCCTCAAAGAACTTCTCCGCCGCCAGGTAACCGGATTCGTGATATGTAAACATTATCGCCGGATCGAATTCCAGCGAGGTGTTCATAGGTTTGGACGGCGTGATCACGTACAGCTTTTTCAGCGGCGCCCTCTCACCAGGGAACATGTCCTCGCAGGCCGCGATAAGTTTCGCGGTATCTTCCGGTGAAAGCGTAAGCGTATCAGCAATCTCCTTTATCCTTGCCTTGACCCGGTCGAGGCGATAGAAGGCATAGGCACGGAACAGGTCGCCCCGTTCGACCTCGTTTAAAAGCAAGCTGATAGTCCATCCCAGGGCTTTCAGAAGGTTTACTTTATCCGGTTTCGTTGAATTCCCCCATTCGGTCTCTTCCGTTTTCATCGGGTGCGTGGAGATGGCCCAGATTTCATCAGCTGCGAGCTTCTTGATGGCGTAGTCAAACGGCAAAAACTCTCTTACCCCACCATCATAGAATAG
This sequence comes from Candidatus Zixiibacteriota bacterium, assembly GCA_020343475.1. Lineage (GTDB taxonomy): Bacteria > Zixibacteria > MSB-5A5 > GN15 > PGXB01 > JAFGAL01. Next base: position 1,089,519 of record CP070796.1, on the reverse strand, counting down.
CGTGTCTTTACTGGTCGAACCGGCCTCGTGTTCATAAATTTGAATTGGCCGGGTGAAAACCGGCTCCGAACAGGAGGCTACCACCCCGTTGATAAAAGTCTCGGCCGTTATTTCCCCGTTGGCATACTGCTTACTTGAGATATATTCCACTTTGCCGGTGTGGACATTGACCGTGGTTACCACAAATTCCTTCTCCCGGCGTTTCAATTCGTCCAGTTTTCCCTGCGTGATATAGTAATCATGCACCAGTTTGTGTAGCGGTTTCATGCTGGCCGCAACCGGTCCGACTTTCAGAAACAGGTTAAGGAGCTTAAAGAACGGACCGTTTTTATAGATATCGGAATCAGATACATAACCGTATATGTTCGAAAGATATTCATATTCCCCGAGTAATGCCGGTCCCCCGGCCAGCGCACCGGTCGATGTACCGACGGCCGCCTTGAAATCCATCGTTTTGTCGCGAAGAAGATATTTCAAGGCTCCTGCGGTAAAGGCCCCCTTGGACGCACCGCCGGATAATACCAGAACCTGCTTTATCATAATTACCTCCCTTTATAAAGTCTCCATAAAAGCTTCAATGGCATGCTGGAAACCGCATAGAATAAGCTCTGCCTTCTGACCGACCGGGATATCGGTATCACGTTCGGCAAAATTGTGCTCGGTGCGGTATCGCTCAATGAATTCCGGCATGGTGGTATCCGAGTAAATGGCGGACTCGATGCAATCGACCGTGGCGCAGTCAACCAGGTGGGTTGTGTAAAAGCGCTCAAACATCTCCAATCGCTCGCGGCTTGCCGCAGTTCCGGCGCTGTCCGGAACATCCAGGACAAAAAGCCCTACGGCCGAGCGATGGTTGTTGCAATAAGTAGCCTGATCAGTCTGAGGCTGGTACTCCAGACAGCAAAGCTGATCATTCCTGCAGCTGCCGATCAGCGCTATGAGTACAACGGCGAGCAGTACAAGTCTTATTTGTGGTGCTTTTCTCATTTCTCCTCCCTTTTCCAATTAGGGCCAGCACAGGGACGCCGCCGTCCCTGTGCCTTCCTATTAATGGTGGTCAGAATCGGAAAACCACTCCTGCATGACTGTGCAGGAACTGAATATCCGAATCGAATATCGCATGATAGTCAACGCCTGCTTCAAAAGTGGTCACCGGGTTCAATTCGTAGTCGATCCCGATTCCGGCATTGCCGCCTGGCTCGGTATCGCCTTCATCGGGAATATAGATACCGGGACCAGCCTCCACATAAATTGACAAGGGGGCCTGTAACAGCCGATAGTATCTGGCGTTTAGAGAAACATTGATAATGGAGCGGCCGTCAGGACCGCTGACATTGGCCTTGAAATCATTGTATCCTCCGAAAAGCACGATCGACCACTGTGGATTGATATGGTAGTCGAAATCCGCCAGGATGTTTATGCCGGGATCCGCCTCGTCTGAAAATGATCCGATAGGAATTGCAGCTCCGGCATGGATACTGGCCGACCATAACTTGAATCCATCCGGCTCGACGCTTGCGAAGGCCCTCCCGTCGACATTTACCTTGATCTGTGCCCCGGCCTCGATCTCTGTCGGCCGGATCAGGAATTCACCGGAATATGTCCCATCAATGTTGTCGGTCAGCGGTACCTGGCGCTCGCCTCCGGCATGGGCAATGTCGATGGTGACCTGATGGCCCGGGCCGAGGAAATTACCGAAGCGGTCGCGAGGAGCCACCAGAAGACTGTAACGCCGACCATCGGTCGCTTTGGCAAGCGTCTTGATTTTGATGTCGGAGAATTTGGCATTGATATCAACTTCGTTGTAGAATGATTTTGTCCATTCGCGCGTCGTCGTAAAGCCCGCGCCGGTGGGAATCCCCGATGCGGCGAAGCGGAAGGTGTACGAACCGGGGATTTTTGTCGCACCGAAACGGTTGGCATAAATGCCGTCGTCAACCCGGCCATCTCCATGACCGCCGTCGTCATACAGGATAAACTCGGTGCCGCCGCGCTGATAGATATCCCGGCCAGCACGGTCAGCCAGGATCTGCAATTTGCGTTCGATCAGATCAAGAGTATCGCCATTGATAATTCGAGGTTTTTGCAGTTCAGCACGACTGACCTTGCCTTTGTGCAGCAGGTTACCGATGCCGACCGCGGGAACGTCACCGTAGACCATAATTTGTGCCCCGGTTACCGGCTGCCCGTATTTGGTCAGGTGCGCTGCAACAAGAACGCTGTCTCCCGTCAGATGATACAGCCGGTCGAAAGAAACGTCGAGTTCGGTTCCGCCCTCGGCAAAGGCCGAACTCGAGTATCGTACCTTGCCGCCGGCGACAATAGCATTGGTGCCGGTGAGTTTCATCTGCCATATGCCGGCCCAATCACCAGCCAGGTCCCCGCTCAGCGGAAAGTCGAGCTGGAAGAACGCATATCGAGCATGCTGGCCATGGTAAATCCCGCTGCCGCTTGCCGTTATGGCAGCCCCGGACGGCGCTATCAGCTCCAGATCAATCGCGTTGTCAACTCCTTCCCAGTAAACCGTGAATGTGGCATCGTCCTGGTCGGCGGTGATGGTGGCCGGTACGGTTGTGATCTCGCCCCTTCCCAGTTCGCCGATCGGATCGACAATGACGGTCCAGTCGACCGCCCCGGCAAGGACTTCAAGAAAGAACTTGCGAAAAACCAGATCGTCGCTGGTGATGCGATACGCCCCTCCGGTAGCCTCGGCCAGGTCGGTTAACCTGGCTTCGTTGATCCCGTAGCCGTAGCCGAGCCCGAGTGGATATACTGCAATCTGATCAG
>CP070796.1:1074691-1086632 GCA_020343475.1 Candidatus Zixiibacteriota bacterium | reverse complement strand
CTTTGCAACACGAGAGCCTGAAAAATACGGGCTGAGCGAGCTCAAGGATATGATCGCCTACGGCGCTTCGCCGCGGGCGACCATTTATCTCAACCTGGCCGCCAAGGCCCATGCTTTTCTTCGAGGGCGGGGATACATCACTCCTGAAGATATCAAGGCAATCGGCCCGGATGTCCTTCGGCACCGTGTGCTGGTAACCTATGAAGCCGAGGCCGAAGAGAAAACCTCTGACGATCTGGTGCAGCAGGTATTTGATGCCATTGAGGTTCCGTAAGCGCTGGCTGGCAATATGGATCAGAAAGAGATTCTCAAAAATATTCGGCGGATTGAAATTCGCACCAAACGGCTTGTCAATGACCTGTTCTCCGGCGAATACCACTCCACCTTCAAGGGCCAGGGGATGGAATTTGAGGAGGTCCGGCATTACCAGCCAGGTGATGATATCCGGTTGATTGACTGGAACGTGACGGCGCGTACCGGTTTTCCCCATGTCAAAAAGTTCCGTGAAGAACGCGAGTTGTCGGTGATCTTTCTAGTCGATATGTCATCCTCAGGTCATTTCGGCACCAGAGATCGGTTCAAAGAGGAAACTGCGGCCGAGTTGTGCGCGCTGCTGGCGTTCTCGGCGATCAAGAACAACGATAAGGTGGGTATGATCATCTTCACCGACCGCATCGAGAAGTTCATCCCCCCCAAGAAGGGCCGGGCGCACGTGCTCAGATTGATCCGCGAGATCCTTTACTTCAGGCCGGCCGGAACCGGAACCGATATCGCCGGTGCACTGGAATACTTCAACCGGATCATCAAGAAGAAGTCGGTGGTATTTCTCATTTCGGATTTTCTCTCCGAGCATTATCTCAAGCCGTTGCAGATTGCCAACCGGAAACATGACATTATCGGGATGAAGGTTTCCGATCCGCGCGAAATGTCTTTTGACAATGTCGGCCTGATCGAGCTCGAGGACGCCGAGACCGGCGAGACGGTTATTATCGATACCGGTTCGCGGGAATTTCGCCGGGAATTCGCCAGCCGGGCCACTACCGACAACACGGATTTGCAGTACGCTTTTCGGCTGATAGACGTCGATTTTATTCAGATTGTCACCAACAAGTCATACATAGTGCCGCTGATTACCTTTTTCAAAATGCGTGAAAAAAGACATTAACGGGGATGCGATTCATGATAGAAAAAAAACTACCGCTTCCGTTGTTGAGTCTGCTGGTTTCACTGGCGACCCTTGTGGTTGTACTTTACCTCGTTATCGCCGGGGGCAGGGACCGGCAGCCGGCCGATTACTCCGTCCAGAAGAATCTCGCCGGGGAATTATCGGACAACAACCTGCCCCGCGCCGCCATTGAGGAATACAGGAAAATCCTCTCGGACACCAAGGTCGACACCAAAACCCGCGCCAATATCAATTATCTTATCGGCGAAATTTACTTTGAAGATTTGTTCGACTACGAGAATGCGGCCGCGTACTATGTCAGGGCGCGATCGCTTAATCCGGACGGCAGTTTTTACAACGAAGCGGGGCGCAATCTGATCGCGTCTCTGGAGAGGATGGGGCGGTTGATCGACGCCAAGCGCGAGCTTGATAAAAGCGTCAACCTGGATTCCGTCTATGCCGCCCACGAGGGTGAAAAAATGGTGGCGAAAATTGGCGAGAAGCCGGTGTTTCTTTCCGAGCTGGAAGAGGAGCTGCAGAACATGCCGCCGGAAATTCAAAAGCAATTCGTAAGTCGCGAGGGCAAGCTGGCCGCACTTAATAAATATATCGGCTGGGAACTTATCATGCGCGCCGCAATACGCGAGAGCATGGATGCTGATCCCGAAATGATAAAAGCCAGAGAGAATCTTGAAAAGCAATTACTTCTGGAGAAATATATCACGGAGCGGATTATGCCGGAGGGACGGCTTGATACTGCCGATGTGCGCAATTTTTACCTGGTGCATAAGGATGACCGCTATGAGGGCCAGTCGTTCGATGACGTGCGAACCAGAGTCCTGCAGGATTATCAGCAGGAAAAATTCCAGCAGTTGCTGAACGAGCATGTGACGAAATTAATGGCAGTCGACAGGGTACAGATATTTGAGGAAAATGTACAGTAGCAATGACTCGTAAATCGGTGATCATATTTATTGCTCTTCTGGTCGTGCACCTGGGGTTATTGATTCTGTTTGCCTCGCTGCGCGTTCTGGACGGCGACGAGGGTTTTTATCTCAATGCTACGCGGGCCGTGGGGCTGGGCAAGGCGCTGTACACTGATTTCTTTTATACTCAGCTGACGTTGATGCCGACTGTTTTCGCCCCCCTGGCCCTGGATGGATGGACGTCATTCTGGACCTTGCGCGGCTTTACGGTGGCGGCAGGATTTCTTTCAGCGGTGCTGCTGTTTGCCATTGTGTTGAGAGCTACTCGTGATGCTAGATCAGCGCTCATTGCGCTTTTCATGTATGCCGTCTCCGGCATCATCCTTTCCTGGCATTCGGCATACAAGCCCCTTGCTTTCAGCCATTTTCTGACGCTGGGGACATTTTTCTTCTGGTTGAGATACTACCAGAAGCAGCGGCTGTGGTATCTGGTCCTGACCGGGCTTTTGCTCTCGGCGGTCATCAATCTCAGGGCCGTCTATATTATCCTGCTACCATTATATCTGTTTTCGGTCTGGACGGTTGCGGGAAGCGCCCGGCGAATCCGCGAGATGATCGTTTTCTGCCTGTCGCTGATTCCCTTCGCGATCCCGACCGCGGCGAAGATAATCACCTCGGCCGATCGTTTTTTCTTTAATACCTTTGTGTTCCAGTTGCACCGGGCCGATCACCATGGTATGGGATATATTGTATCCAATAAATTATTGACGCTGCTGAAGACAGTTGTTGATCCGCAGCTTTTCATTATCGGCATTCTGACAATCGTATCCATGCGGCTTCTCTGGCGTGAGAAGCGGATACGGACAGCGCGTGATCTGGTCTCCAGACCGGAGGGAATGGTGCTTATGAATCTCGTCCTGATAGCCGGAATTTACCTGACTCCGAATCCGATTCTACGGCAGTACGTAGAGCAGTTTATTGCCTTCGGTATAATTCTGCTGGCATTCAACCTGGCACCTCTTTGGGATTGGTTGCGGGCTTTCACCCGGCCTCTCCAGCGGCGGGCAATTCTGGCTGTTATTACCGGACTGTACGTTCTGTCTCTGTTTCCATATCTCGGAATTTATATCTTCGGGATGCGGGCCACCGATAAGATGTATCTACTTTCTGAGGTGAAAACGATAACATCACAAATGCTGGCTCTGGGGGAGCAATCCGACACGGTGCTTGCGGAATGGACGGGGTATCCCTTTTTCACCGGGCAGGTTTCGCTGCCGTATACTGAACTGCTGGGCTTTCAGTATCCCCTTCCTCTTGATCATGAGGGGTATATGAAATACCGGCTTGCCGATTACGAATACCTGCGTGATGAGATTATTAAGAAAACACCCCGACTGGTGATAACGGTGAACCGCGTTCCTCCTGCCTATGCCGACGTTCTGAACGAGGGATACGAATTTGCCTATGAATCGGGAGGCGTAACTATTCATACCAGGCGATGAGCAGGATTATGTATATACTGGTTTTTCTTTTAACGCTCGTGAGTGTCGTGGCGGCGCAGGATGCCGGGATTGTTGACACCGTTAACAGCGCTCCCGGAATCACGATCGAAACGGCTGTGGATCGTTCGGAAATCTATATCGGCGACTTAATCCGGTACCGCCTGGCTATAATCCACGATTCGGATATTATCCTGACGCCACCGCCGGTGGGGGCCAATCTTGGAGGTTTTGACGTCAAGGATTACCAGACCGACGAGGTAACGCGCCTCAAGAACGGCCAGATCAAGACGGAGAGCCGCTTTGTCCTCTCCACCTTCACCACCGGCGATTATATAATCCCGCCGATTCCAATAGAGTTTTTCACCGCCGACAGCGTCCGGAAAATCCTGATTTCGGAGCCGGTGCCGATCAAGGTGAAGTCACTTCTGGCGGAAGGTGTCGATACCGCCGATATCCGGGATATCAAAGGCCCGGTTTCCTTCGAGCGCGGGATGCCGATCTGGTTCTATATCGTCGCGGGGGTGGTGCTGGCCGGTCTGATACTCGCTTATATTATCTGGCGGCGCAGGCGGCGGAAGAAGGGCGAGGAATTCATCGATACGCGGAAACCGTGGGAGATTGCCTGTGAAGATCTGGCGCTGCTTGAGCAAAAGAACCTTCCGGCCGCCGGCGAATTTAAGCAGTACTATGTACAGTTAACCGAAATTGTAAGGGCGTTTTTAGGTCGGGTGTATAAGATTCCGGTTCTGGATATGACCACCGAGGAATTTTGTGTTTGCATTATTGATGAGGAGATTGGCGAGGAGTTGTACAGCAGGTTTAAGGCGTTTCTCAGTCACGCCGATCTGGTGAAATTCGCCAAACTGATTCCTGAAACGGAACGGGTTGTGGCCGATTTCGATGAGGCCCGCGATATTATTGAGTCCGTCCGCCAGCAGGAAATGGCCAGAGAGGAGGCCGCTCACGCGGGCGCGGCGATAGCGGGCGCAGGAGGTACCGGTGTTTAGATTTGCCGGATTTCATATCACTCTTTTTGAGCGTGAGATCTCCATTCCGGGCGCGGCGATATTTGCCGTCTGCCTTCTGGTGCTGGCGCTGATGATATTCTACCATCTCAGAAAGCGACGGGCACGTACGGCAACAATCAAGTACAGCGACCTGAAGATTGTTAAACGTTCGGCAAAAACCGGCCGCGCGCGTTTCCGCTTTCTGCTGGCAGCTCTGCGGATTCTTGCGATCTCCATGCTGGTGGTGGCGTTTGCCCGCCCCCAGGCTGGAACGGAGAATCGGGAGGTAACCTCGGAAGGGATCGATATCATGCTGGCGCTCGACGTTTCGGGCTCGATGAAAGCGGAGGATTTCAAACCCCAGAACCGGTTATATGTCGCCAAAGAAGAAATCAAGAAATTTGTCAACAAACGTTACAGCGATCGGATCGGCCTGGTGGTGTTTTCGCAGTCATCATTTACGCAGTGTCCGCTGACGCTTGACTATGGCGTGCTGCTGACCTTTCTCGATCAGGCCAGATTCGGGATGATAAAGGACGGCACCGCGATCGGGATGGCGCTGGCCAATTGTGTGAACCGCCTGAGAGAATCGCTGTCGAAGTCAAAGGTAATTGTTCTTCTCACCGACGGGGTTAACAACGCCGGGCAGATTGATCCGCTGACGGCGGCCACCATCGCCAAAACCATGGGGGTCAAAATATACACAATCGGCGTTGGTAAACCGGGTAACGCCATGTATCCGATCGACGATCCCATTTTCGGAAAACGATATGTTTACCTGCCCAATGAAATTGATGAAGCGGGGCTGCGCAAAATCGCGGAGAAAACCGGGGGGAAATACTTCCGTGCTCGATCAGAAAAGGAACTGGAGGCGATTTACAATGAAATCGATCAACTCGAAAAGACCGAGATAAAGGTCAATGAATATGTCCAGTACCGCGAGCTGTTCCCGCCCTTTGTCTATTTCGGGCTGGCGTTTCTGGTGCTTGAGATGCTGTTGGGTCAGACCGTGTTCAGAAAGATACCGTGAGAGTAATGTGAGTAACGATTATGCGATTTGCGTCACCTGAACATTTCATCCTTCTGGGACTTTTGCTGTTCCGGGCCTTTTTCTATATGTGGTTAATTCGGCGAAAGAAGAAAATCCTGGCTCGCTTCGGGGATATCTGGCTGCTTTTAAAAAATTCACCCTATATTTCGTTTGCGCGCCAGGGTGGGAAAGCGGCAATACTTTTGACCGGAATGCTCTTTCTCATTCTGACTCTGTCGCAGTTGCAGTGCGGAACGCATATGGAGTTGATGAAGCGGGAAGGGATTGACCTGCTTATCGCCATTGATGTTTCCAATTCCATGCTGGCCGAGGATATGAAGCCGAATCGAATCGGGAAGGCCCGCCAGGAGGTGCGCGGAATCCTCGATCGGCTCAAGGGAGATCGCATCGGCCTTCTGGCATTTGCAGGCGAGGCCTTCGTTCAGTGTCCGCTGACGCTTGACTATTCCGCCGCAGAGTTGTTCCTTGACGTTATTGACGTCGGTCTGATTCCGCAGCAGGGAACCGCGATCGGCTCCGCGATACGCAAGGCCACCGAGGCATTCGAACGACACGAACGAAAGCACAAAGTGATGATATTGCTTACCGACGGCGAGGATCATAATACCGATCCGATTCAGGCGGCCGAAGAGGCCCGCAAGGAAGGGGTCAAGATATATACCATCGGAATCGGTTCCCCGATGGGGGAGCCAATCCCGCTGACTGATCGCCAGGGTAACCGGGTTGGCTATAAAAAAGACCGCGACGGTGAAATGATTGTCACCAAGCTGGACGATGTGACGCTGCAGAAAGTCGCCCTGACCACCGGCGGAAAGTACTATCATGCCACTCCCGGCGAGATGGAACTGGACAAGGTGTACGACGAAATCGCCCGGATGGAGAAGAAGGAACTGGAGGGGAAACTGCTGATGCAGTATGAAGATCGCTTCCAGTATCCGCTGATTTTGGCCGTGCTCTTTATTATTGGTGAGTTTTTTATATCCGAGAAAAGACGCGCCAGAAGTGTAAAAAGATGATGATGATAATGATGAAACGGGGTCTGGTCATATCGGTCTGGCTGCTGACGGCCGGGGTGCTTTCGGCCGAGGATTTCAGCCGCCTGGTTGAAATGGGAAATAGCGCTTTTGGCGAAAACGATTTCAACAAGGCTCTGGAGTACTATCATCAGGCCGAGGTCGAGCGCCCGGAAACTCCGGAGCTTGATTTCAATGTTGGTACCACGCTTTATAAAACCGGCAAATATGAAGAGGCAGTCGATAAATTGCAGAAATCCCTTGAGACTGTGGATGTCCCGCTGGAGGCGGCCGCGCATTATAACCTTGGCAATACCTTCTTCCGAGTGGAAGACTATCAGGCTGCAATACAGGCATATCAGAAATCGCTGGAGCTGAATCCGGATGACCTCGACGCCAAATACAACCTGGAACTGGCCCGGGTTCGCCTGAAAGAGCAAATGCAACAGCAACCGAAAAATCAGCAGCAACAGCAGCAACAACAGCAGCAGGAAGACCAGCAGCAGGAAGACCAGCAACAGGATCAACAAGAGCAGCAACAACAGCCACAGCCGCAGGATCAGCAACAGGATCAACAGCAAAATCAGCCGCAGCCGGATGAAATAGATGAAAATGAGATGTCTCGCGAGGACGCCGAGCGCATCCTGAACGCCCTTAAGGATGACGAGAAGGACGTTCAAAAAGAGCTGCAGCGCGAGCAGGGGAAAGGCGGTTCCCAGGGAAAAGACTGGTGATGAAAAAAATTATATTGACGGCGATGTTAACTCTGGGTCAGCTGGCAGCGGTGGCCCAGGATGATATCACGATTACCATGTCTCTCAGTCGTGATACTGTCGGACTGATGGAGCCGGCGATGCTGATTGTCACCGTCTCCGGTCCGCGTCAGGATTTGCCACCGCCGACGTTGCCGAACCTATCGATGTTCGAGGTATATTCGCAGGGGACATCGACAAATATCTCCATAGTCAACGGTCAGGTCGAGGCGTCGCTTAAATATCAATACCTTCTTCAGCCCATTCGCACGGGTACATATAACATAAAGCCCGCCGCAGTGACCATGGGACGCAAACGGTATGAGTCCAATGAGGTCATACTGACGGTGCTCGAGGACGGCGTGGCGACGCCGAAATCGGTAACGGATGAGGCGGTCGACCGGGGCGGTAAGAACAAGGACGTTTTCCTGGTCGCGGAAGTTAACAAAAAAAATGCCTATGTCAACGAACAGGTAACGCTGTCGTTGAAATTTTACCACTCGGTGCGGCTGTACTCTCAGCCGGAATATACCGCCCCGCAGACAACTGATTTCTGGACCGATATGCTGGAACCGCAGAAAAGCTACTATGAAACGGTCAATGGCAAACGCTACAAGGTGATCGAAATCAACACCGCGTTGTTTCCGACCAGATCGGGAGAGTTGACCATCGGCCGGGCCATGGTTGAAGTCCAGGTTCCGTCCCAATCCCGGAGCCGCCGCGATCCGTTCCGATCGTCAATCTTCGACATGCTGGGTCGGGGTGAATCGATTACAGTCCGCTCCAAGCCGATCACAATTACCGTCAGACCGCTGCCCAATGAAAACAAGCCGTCCGATTTTTCGGGAACCGTCGGCGATTTCACTATTAAATCATCAGTTGACAAACGAAGCGTGGACGTCAACCAGCCGGTAACCGTCACCTACAAGATCAGCGGTACCGGCAACATCAAGACGATTGCAGAACCTGATATCGGAGAGCTGGATAATTTCCGGGTTTATCGCAGTTCAAGCAGCGAGAAGATTTCCAAGATAAACGAGATCATCGGCGGCACCAAGATTTTTGAGGAGGTTTATATACCTAAGCGGGCCGGAAAGCTAACCATTCCGGGGGTTTCACTCAATTTCTTCAATCCGATCACAAGGAAATATCGAACCCTTCAGACGAAATCAATTGTTCTGAACGTGACGGCCGGCGACGAGACGGAATACGCCGAGCTGCCGTATCGGCCCGTGGCAGGGCGGGTGATTGACCCGGCCGCAAAGGATATCCGGTACATCAAGACTGATTCAGGCAATCTGCAAAAAGAGGGATCGTTAATTCTCTTTACGCCGCTTTACTTGATATTGAACGGTCTTCCGGTATTGCTTCTGGCTGCGACCATTGTCAGTCGCCGCCGCAAGGAAAAACTTGCCTCGGATATTGGCTATGCCCGCTCTCGAGCTGCCAAGAAGATGGCCAGAAGGCGACTGGGCGCGGCGCAAAAGCTGGCAAAGGCTGACCGGCCGGCTGATTTTTACGCGGAGATCCGCCAGGCCATGTTTTCGTATGTGGCTGATAAATTGAACATTTCACCCTACGGCCTGACCGGGGATCGGCTTATCGGAATCTTACAGGAGGCGGGAACCCCGGAGGGTGTTGTGGCCAACGCCGAGGGAATTTTGCGGCGGGCGGACTTTGCGCAATATGCTCCTGCCCAGGTGCCCGCCAGTGAAATTGCCGATTCGCTACAGAAGGCCGAGGAGCTTCTGGTTAAACTGGAGGAAACGAAATTTGCGTAGGCGAGGCCTGCTGGCGGCAATCCTGTGCCTGACCTTTCTCGGCGCCCGGGCGTCGGATCTTAATCCCGATTCGCTCTTCACGGCGGCCAGCACCCATTATGAAAAAATGGAATTCGCCCGGGCTCTCGCCGATTTTCAGCAGCTGGAAAAAACAGGCTATGTCTCCGCCTCGCTATACTTCAATATTGGCAATTGCTATTTTAAGCAGGAGCAATTGGGCTATGCTATCCTGTACTACTATCGTGCGCGGCGGATTGATCCTACCGATGACGATATTGCCAGCAACCTTGCATTCGCCCGTCAGTTTATGGCGGTCAGCCTGGAAGGCATAAAGATAAATCCGGTAACGTCCTTTATGGATTCAATTATCTCCCCGTTTACTCTCGATCTGCTGGCCTGGACGGCATCAGCAGTTTTTATCGCCCTTCTGCTGTTCTTCAGTGCAATTGTGTACTTCCGCTTTACCGGAATGTTCATACGATTGACAGGCTATATGCTGATCATGCTTTTACTGGCCGTGTCGATTATGACAACCTATAAATACCGAACTGACTTTATGGCTGAAAGAGGAGTTGTTGTGGCGGAAGAAGCCGGTGTATATAGTGGGCCGGGGGCCGATCACGATCTCGAGTTCGTTGGTTCTTATGGACTTACATTTGAGTTGGAACGAGTTGAAGGGGATTTTTATCTGGTCATCTTTGAAAACAAAAGAAAAGGGTGGATAGAGCAAAACCTGGTTGAGCTGATCTAACCTCATAAGGTAATGTTTTTATTGACACTCCCGGGGTTAGTTTCTATCTTTTTTGTTAAATTATGACCGGCTGCGGCCGGTTAAATTTTTGAGGAGAATGCCCGGTTTCCTGAAAAAGAAGCAGTTCTGGGGAAGTATTATTGCCCTGCTGTTATTGGCCTTTATTTTGAAGGATATCCGCTATGAGGATATCCGCGCTCTGGCCGACCGGGTCAATCTCTATTTTTTAATTCCGTGCCTGATGGCCCAGTTTTTAATCCTCCTTTTCAAAGGCTGGCGCTGGCGGACTATTATTGAGAGAATTAAGAGAATCAAGCTCCGGCGCGCGATTCCGCTGTTTGCCGCCGGTCAGGTAATTAACATTTTTATGCCGGCCCTCACCGGCCAGGTGGGTCGGTTACTTCTGTTCGCCAGGAAGGAGGAGCTGTCAAAGACCTTCGTCTTTTCTACTATCGTCCTCGAAGTGCTTTTTGATGCCATGAGCCTGCTGCTGTTCATTGTAGTGCTCTCGGCTGCTTCCTTTGTTTTTCCCCCGGAATACCGGCAGGTCGGTTTCATTATCGCCATCGCGACTGTCTCATTGCTGATATTCCTCTACCTGTTTCTTCATTTTCAGGATGCCTTTGGTTCCTTTGGCCGGCGGGTCTTCAGGGGACGCTGGCCCGGATTCTACATTACGGTTAAAAAATTCTCGCGCTCCTTCACGCGCGGAATAACGATGCTTCGATCGACTCAGTATTTTTTCAAGACCCTGTCTTTGTCAGTCGCGGCCTGGGTTTCTCAGTTACTGGTGGTCTATAGCCTGTTTCAGGCTTTCGGCTTTGACCTTCCCCTCGTGGCTGCAATGGTGTTGATGGTTGTCAATACGCTTGCCATCATGGTGCCCATCACTCCGGGCAATGCCGGGACCTTTGAGCTGGCGGTCCTGGCCACCCTGTCGCTTTTTTTCCGCGGGATCGGTAAAACGGATGCGGCGCTTTTCGGGTTGGCCCTTCATATCTTTGACATAATACCGATGTTTGTTATGGGATATTTCTTCCTCCATATCGAAAAAATGACCATTAAGGAAATCGACGTTGAGGAAGCGGAGCAGGAGAAGGAAGGCATTATGGATCGGATGGAAGCAGGCGAAATGGTTGCCGAAGAGGATAAGGTATGATCAGGTCGTTTTACTGGAAAGCCGGGGAGCCAGTCCGGCAGGTTGATGGGATTGCAGATTTCGACGCCATGTTTGCCGATCCGGAAGTGGTTCTCTGGATTGACATGACCAATCCCGACGACCAGGAGTCTTTTATCCTGACCCACGATTTTCACTTCCACCCGCTGGCAATTGAGGACGTGATCGAAGAGGAGGATGCCATTACCGAATGGCAGCGTTCAAAAATCGATGACTACAAAAATTATCTCTACGTGGAGTTTCAGATCGTTGATTACGTCGACTTTGAAAAAGGCATCCAGCTTGAAGAGGTTAACCTCTTTCTCACGCGCAATACGGTCGTAACGGTCCACGACAAGCCGCATCGGCTGTTTAACTACCTTTACCAGCGGGCCTTCAAGGATGAACGGGTGCTGGGACGCGGCGCCGAATTCCTGTTTCACACCCTTATCGACGTTATGGTTGACAATTACAACAGTATCCTGGAATTCTTCGAGCGCGAGGTTGACAAAATCGAGAAGGCGGTGTTAAGCGAACCGGACGAACAAACTGTCAAAAACATCTTTACCCTCCGCCGCGACATATACGAGCTCAAGCGGATTGCGTTGCCGCAGAAAGAATTGATCGGCCAGATCAACCGCGGTCAGTACGCGCTGATTTCCGACCGCGCTCGATTGTATTTCAGCGATATTTATGACCATCTCACCCGAATTATCGAACTGGCGGAATCCCATCGCGACACCATGATCTCCGCGCTGGAGGTTTACTTCTCCAGCGTCTCCACCAAAACCAATGAGATTATCAAGATCCTGACCATCTTCACCGTGATTCTCATGC
>CP070796.1:1061242-1074591 GCA_020343475.1 Candidatus Zixiibacteriota bacterium | reverse complement strand
ATAATTGTCGGGGTAATATCCACGCTGATATATTTCTATTTTTCCAAAGAGCATACTGGAGCGCTCGGCGTAACCGCCCGCCTGGGTATATGGTTTATCATGATTGCCTTCGGGGCTCATTTCGGATATACCGTAATGGGCCGTATATCACTCTTAATCGGGCGGGCTGAATTTCTTTTCTATAACTGGGGCGGCAGTCTCACGCAGATTTTTTAGGCTGTATTTCGTTTCTCGTGATTGCTATGAGCCCGAAAAACGCTGCCGTTGTCCTTTTCTTCTGCCATTTTACGCATGATCGAAATATTGATTGCCATTTGCGTTCATATTATCCTATATTGCATATTTATAAAAGCAGGGAAATATGAACGGCAAGTTGAAGATAGTTGTCCCGCTCGCGGGGGTCGGCACCAGATTACGGCCTCACACTTTTTCTATGCCCAAGCCGTTGATTCCCGTGGCCGGCAAGCCCATGCTGGCGCACGTGCTGGACCCGCTCATTGATCTGGTGCCGGAAGAGATTTACTTTATAATCGGCCATCTGGGCGACCAGGTTGTTGATTTTGTCAGGAGCAATTACAACTTCAGGACAACTTTCATTCTGCAAAAGGAACTTCTGGGTTTGGGTTTTGCCGTTCATCTGGCGTTGCACGAGCTCGGCAGGGGGCCGATGCTGGTGGTTCTGGGCGATACCATTGCAAGGACTGATTTTTCGAAATTTATTCGCAGTGGACAAAATGTCATTGGCCTGCAACAGGTTGAAGATCCCCGGCGGTTCGGTGTGGCGGTCGTCGATAACGGCAAGATTGTTGCCCTGGAAGAGAAACCGCAGCATCCCAAATCCGATCTCGCTCTCATCGGATTGTATTATTTCGAGGATATCGGGAATCTTCATAATCATCTCAATAAGTTAATCGACCTTGACAAGCGCACTGATGGAGAGATTCAGCTGACCGATGCTCTGGAGCTCATGATTCATGCCGGGGAGAAGTTCTCACCCTTTGAGGTTGATGACTGGTATGACTGCGGTAAAGTGGAGACTCTGCTGAAAACCAATCGTCGCCTGCTGGCTGAGTTCGATGCGGGAAGGGATTACCCCGGATCGGTTATTATTCCGCCGGTTTCCATTTCACTTTCGGCCGAGATTGAAGATTCTGTGGTTGGTCCCTATGTTTCAATTTCGGATAAAGCTCGAATCACGCGGTCCATTATCAGCGATTCGATCATCTTTAGAAATGCCAGTGTGGAGCATGCCATCCTTGACTCCTCATTGGTCGGCGAAAATACCGTCATAAGCGGGAGGTACCGCCGGCTCAATGTTGGAGAATCTTCAGGAGTTGGCGATCTGTAGAGAAAAAGTCTAAAAGGAGATATCTCATGCCCGGGAATTTTATGTATACGTCAGAGTCTGTTACGGAGGGACATCCTGATAAGGTCTGCGATCAGATATCGGATGCGGTTCTTGATGAAGTGCTAAGGCAGGATACCCACGGGCGAGTGGCATGCGAATGTCTGGTTACCGTCGGACTGGTTATTGTCGGCGGCGAAATTACCACGACCGGATATGTCGATATACCGAAATTGGTTCGGAATTTGGTCAAGGATATCGGTTACACAGATCCCAAATATGGATTTTCATATAACTCCTGCGCGATACTCAATGCCATCGGATCCCAGTCACCTGACATAGCCCAGGGGGTCGATATTGGCGGGGCTGGCGACCAGGGATTGATGACTGGGTATGCCTGCCGCGAGACCAGAGAATTAATGCCGATGCCAATTATGCTGGCACATAAACTGACCAGGCGCCTGGCATCAGCCAGAAAAGAAAAAACCCTGCCCTACCTCGGGCCGGACGGCAAGTCGCAGGTTACAGTGGAATATCGGGATGGACAGCCGGTCCGGGTGGATACGGTGGTACTATCGTCTCAGCACACCGAGGAAATTCTCGATTCTTCCGGCCGGAAAATTACGGACGATGCCCGCGACGAGATCATTGAAAAGGTGATCAAACCGGTGATCCCGGAAAACATGATTGACAGCAAGACGGTTTATCATGTCAATCCGACCGGCAAATTCGTGATCGGCGGCCCGCAGTCGGATACCGGCATGACCGGACGCAAAATCATCGTCGACACCTACGGAGGAATGGCCACCCACGGGGGCGGTGCGTTTTCCGGAAAGGACCCGACCAAGGTGGATCGCTCGGCATCGTATATGGCCCGTTACATTGCCAAGAACGTGGTTGCTGCGGGACTGGCCGACAAATGCACAATACAGATTGCATATGCTATCGGAATCGCTGAACCGGTTTCACTGATGCTGTTTACCAGTAGAACCAACAAGATTGATGAGTCCCGTATCGAGGAAATTATCAGAAAAAACTTTGATCTTACCCCCAGGGGAATTATCAAGTCACTTGACCTGCTGCGGCCGGTCTACTCCGAGACCGCCGTCTACGGGCATTTCGGGAGAACCGAACCGGAATTCAGCTGGGAGAGAGTCAATAAAGTCAAAGATTTACAGAAGGACGCATAGATATGGCCCGAACAACGTCGCATATTGCCAATATAAAACTGGCATCCCGGGGGAGGCTGCTAATTGAGTGGGCTGAGAAGAATATGCCCGTCCTGCGGCTGATCCGGGGACGCTTTCAGAAGGTTAAGCCGCTTAAAGGATACAATCTTGCCTGCTGCCTGCACGTTACCAGCGAAACCGCCAACCTGATGATTACTCTGAAGGCCGGTGGAGCGAACGTGGCTCTCTGCGCGTCAAATCCGCTCTCGACCCAGGATGACGTGGCGGCATCGCTCGTGAAGGACTACGGGATTTCCGTTTATGCCGTTAATGCCGAAAACCGCAAGGTGTATTACCAACACATCCACCGGGTGCTTGATTCCGGGCCACAGATCACTATGGACGACGGTGCCGACCTGGTCAGTACTCTTCACTCCAAACGAAAAGAGCTTATTGAGAAAATTATCGGCGGCACCGAGGAAACCACGACCGGAGTAATCAGGTTGAGGGCGATGGCAAGAGACAAGGCCTTGTTGTATCCGATTATCGCGGTCAACGACTCCAAGACCAAGCACTTTTTTGACAACCGGTACGGTACCGGACAATCAACGATCGACGGTATTCTGCGAGCCACCAACTATCTGCTGGCCGGGTCGACGGTGGTGGTGGCCGGATACGGCTGGTGCGGCCGCGGATTCGCTTCGCGGGCAAAAGGGATGGGGGCCAAGGTGATTGTCACCGAGGTTGATCCGGTTAAAGGGATTGAAGCCTCGATGGATGGTTTCCGGGTGATGCCGTTGGCTCAGGCCGCCGGAATCGGAGACATCTTTGTCACCCTGACCGGCGATATCCATGTCATTCGCAAAGAGCATTTCGCAAAGATGAAGGATGGCGCGATTGTGTGTAACTCAGGGCACTTCGACGTCGAAATTGATATTCCGGCGCTGGAGAAGATGAAAAAGAAAAAGCGTACCATGCGCAAATTCGTCGTGGAATACACGCTTAAGAACGGGCGGCGAATAAACCTTCTTGGTGAGGGGCGGCTGATCAATCTTGCCGCGGCAGAGGGGCATCCCGCGATGGTCATGGATATGTCGTTTGCCAACCAGGCGCTGTCGGCGGAGTACCTGATCAAAAAAGCAAGAAGACTGGATAACAGAGTCTACGTGGTTCCGGCGGAGATTGACGACCGGATTGCGGCTTTGAAACTCAGTTCAATGGGTGTCAGGATCGACAGGCTCACCCCGGAGCAGAAAGAATATCTGGACTCCTATGTTATGGGGACATAAATTCTTGATGCCCGTGGCCTGATCATTATAGCAGATTCTGCAGGAATTGCCCCTGCGGCTGGCACTGTGTCGGCCGCGATTTTATCGGCATATAATCAGAAAACGAATATAATAATAAATACATGACTTTTTTCGACATTATGCAACCGATTTACGGCGGGGAGTGTCTTAGGTGCAGATGACGATGAACAACGACCGATTCTGGGACCTGCTCGAATCCTTCCATCCAAAAGCGGAAGGATTCTGCCGGAAACTGGCCGGCAACCGAGACGACGGTGACGACCTTTACCAGGACTCGCTGCTGCACGCGATGCACAAGTTTTCGGGGCTGCGGGATGAGAAGGCCTTTCGCCCCTGGCTGTATCGGTTGATTATTAACCGCTACCGCAACCGTGTTCGGAAGCCGTGGTGGCGCCGCCGAGAAACTCTCGGCGCGGGCACGCCGGAAGGCGGAGCCGACGATCCCGCCGGACGGTATGATTCCCGGCGCTGGCTGGAACGGGGGCTGAAAGCACTGAGTCCCGAGGAGCGAGCCCTGATTGTCCTGTTCGAGCTGCAGCAGTGGACAGTAGCCGAGCTGGCGGAGTTGCACGGCCGACCGCCGGGAACGATCAAGGCCAGGTTGTCGCGGGCACGCCTGAAAATGCGCCGGGCACTGGAACGGTACCTTGTTCATCAGGAACAAACCAACCTATCACGAGAGGGCGCTTATGGATTGCCGGAAAGCGAAACAGCGGTTGAGTAAGGCGGACTGGTCGGCGGATCGCGAGCTTGCCGAGCACCTGCGGGTTTGTCCGACATGCGCCCGTACCGCTGAGGCTGAGAAAATGCTTGAGACGGTACTACAGGCGGCCAGCGACGAAACCTATCCTGCGACCCCGCCGGCAATTCTGCGCTCGGAGGTGCTGGCACGGGCTGCCGCACAGCCACGAAAGGAGAATATCGTGAGACAAATACTGGCCCAGTTGCGAGTTCGCCCCAGGCTTTTTGCGGGGCTTGGCCTTGCGGTCATAGCGTTCCTGTTTGCGACACTGGTTCCTTTTTCGTACACCATTACTGCAGGGTACGAGACCATGATCCATGGAGTGGACGAGGAACACGCCATAACCTCTGAACATCTTGCTGAGGCACTGAGCGTTCTGAATTACGAAAATGTCTCGGTGAGTGTTTCCCGGAGCGGGCCGGAATATGATTATCACATCACCGGGCTGCCGAGCAGGGATGCGGCGCGGGAGGCCGGTGCGGTGTTCTCGTCTCTGACCGGTTTTGACGGAATACCGGAGTGTGTGCCGGTTTATGAAATGGTATCGGGAAGCCTGTATGCTCAGGTTGTGGAAAAGGCCACGCGGATCGAAATCGATACCGAAGGCAAAACCGATGAGCAAATCAGCAATGAAATACGGGCCAGACTGCTGGCGCAGGGTTATAGCCGTGCCGACGTGTCGGTTACGACAGACCCCGGCGGTGAGCGCCGGATTGATGTGCAGGTCGGAAGAGAAGCCGGGGATAAAGAAACCGAGGAGGTTCTTGAACTCAAGCTTCGCAATACATCCGATATTTCTTTTGACGTTCATCCTGATGATAGTATCGAAAAGCTGGAAATCGACACTGAGGGAAAGACCGATGAGCAGATAGCTGCTGAAATAGAAGCGAAACTGGCGGCGCAGGGCAAGCCGGGTGCACATGTCACTGTGACAACAGGGCCGGACGGCAAAAAGAATATCGAAGTGACGATAAATAAAGAAGAAATACGTTAACAGGCTTTATCTCGAAAGACTTAAAAAGCGCCTTCCGGGCGCTTTTTTTTGTCAAATGCCTCCGACACGGATGGAGATCACTCAACACACGGTTTCAGGAGTCAACGTTACTTCCTCGCGGTGAACATAATAATTATCCCCAGAAGCAAAAAGATGCCGTTAATCAGCCAGGCGGCAAAATCGGCATTGAGCTTGGCGCTGTAACCCAGCGACTGAAGGACCTTGAAACAGACAAAGTAAAAAAGTGCAATCGCGGCTCCAAGAGCGAATGATACCGCAATCCCGCCCCGTTTCGGATTTGATGCGATCGGCACGCAGATGAGAATCACGATAAACGATGAGAAAGGAAATGACAGCTTTAATTTCAGATCGACCAGCTCATGTTGATACGGGCCGCCGGTGCGTTTCATCAATTCGATGTATCGCTTCAACTCTTCATATCCCATATCCTCCGGCTTGCCAAGCGGAACCTCGAAGTCGGCTGGCCGGTCTTCAATATACCCCGCCGGGAGAGAGTCGAACTGAATGAAGGTCTCGCCGGAATCGCCGAAGATGCGCCGGACTCCGTCATAAAGCACCCAGTTCTGACTGGTAAACCGTATTCTCCTGGCAGTGACCAGCTCTGCGAGCCGGTCCTGCCGGGTATGATAGATCTTAATATCCTGGCCTTCCATCATGGCGATATTATATGAATTGATTACGAAGAAGAGATTCTTATTAACCTGCCGGTAGATATTTCGAGTGGCCAGCCGGGCGTCCCGGGAGTGCTTTTTAATGACATATTCCCTCATCTCCACGCGTTTCTTATTCGGCTCCGGGAAGATCAGTTCATTGTAGCAGATATGCCCGACGCTCAGAAGAAACGTGAACAACAAAAGCGGTGCTGAAATGCGGTAGAGCGAGACACCGCTGGCCTTCAATGCCAGTATTTCGTTGCGCCGCGCCAGAATCCCGATTGAGATCAAGGCCGCCAGCAAAACAAAGACCGGCAGGAAGGATTTGACGATCCATCCGACATAATAGGTGTAATATACGGCTATCTGCGCGAGTGGAACCTGGTTATCAAGGAAGCGCCGCAGTTCCTCGACCATATTTATGGCCACGATTAATAAGCCAAAAGCCAGGGAAACTGTCACCAGCGCGGTGATAAAATAGCGCAGCAAATACCTGTCAAGCTGTTTAATCATATCACCTTCTGAAAAATGAAAGCAGCGGTTTTTCGGTTAATACTTTTATTAATAAGTACAGCCCGATTGCGCCTACAAGGAAATTGGCTGACCACATCGCCCAGAAAGGAGAAATCAGGCCTCGATCGGAAAGATCCTCGCCACCGATCAGGAATGCCCAGTACAATGTGAATATAAACAGAGATATGCTTACCGCCACGCCCATGCCTCCGCGGCGTGACAGGATTGCCAGCGGTGCACCGATCAGCACGAAAGCGAACGATGCCGCAGGTATGGCATATTTTTTGTGAATCTCGCTCATATACTTGTTGATATTCCTGTTCTGCTGCTCGATCTGCTCGGTGTCCCGTTCGATCCGGCCCAAGATCGCCTTCATATCAGTCTTCAAAAAGGACAGAACCCTGGCGTCGGTCAGGCTCGTATCAACCGGGTAGTCGAGGGTATCGGAAAAAAGAAACTGCATTTTATTGGCGACCGATTTTTCAATACGCTGGCGGAACGGCTCAATAGCATTTTTAGCCCGTAATACCACTTCCCGCATTTCCGCAATGTCCATTTCCCGGTCGGTTCGAAAATTCGACGAGGAGCGCTGCAGTTCCGAGCCAACCCCGCCGACATTTATCACCTGCTCGGTAAAGCCAATTCGCCGGTAGTTGTCGGGCTCTTTGCTGTCGAGCATGTGTATCTCACCGTCACGCAGGGTGAATCGCACCGTCTGTCCGTTGTCGATGAATTTCATCAGGCCGGATTTGGCGACAATAATGCGGGGCTTGTTGGGATTTTTCACATCACTTATGCGCACTCCCTCGACTTCGGAGGTGGTATGGTCAATATCATCGATGAGAATTATGTATCCGGAAACATCGGTAATAAACACTCCGGGGCGAAAGGTCAACGTCGGTCGCATTGACCGGATATCTCCGGTCAGGACTCGCGCCTTATGGTTTAGATCGGGCAGGACCTTGTCATTAAACTCCACCATGGCTGCGGTCAGTATGCCGGCGGCGATCAAAAGGGGAATGAGAACGCGCAGGAGATTTACCCCGGATGATTTAATCGCAACAATTTCCGTGTCCGAGGTCAGACGGCCGAAAGCCAGAAGGGTAGCCACCAGCACCGCCATCGGTACCGATAGCGCTATCATCCAGGCCAGGTTCAGAAAAATCAGCTCCAGGACCACAGGTGCCGGGATGTCTTTGTCAACTACCATCTCCACAATTTTCGGGATAGTCTCAAGAATCAGGACGAAGGTTATGATAAACACCGAAAATAAAAATGGCGGAATATGCTCCCGGAGAATATAGCGATTGAGTATCTTCATTTCAGGCGCAAATATACTCCAACTGCCGGGCGTAACAAAGAAAAATTACTTTGCGCGCTTCCGGATTGTGATTATCTTGCTTAAATCAGAATGGCGATTCAGTATGATTAAGGATTTTGGGCTGAAGGATACGGTGACCGCATTTATGACGGTCCGGCGGCGAGAGGTTAAAGAATACAATAATACCACTTATATCGCGCTTGAATTCGGCGATGCTTCGGGCCGCATCGCCGGAGTGTGGTGGGAGCCGGATCGATTTGCAATCGAGGAATTGGCGGAAGGCGACGTGGTCAAGGTCAAGGGGGTGGTGGGGGAATATCGCGGTAAACGGCAATTGCGGGTGGATAAGATGCGCCCGGCCAAACCGGACGAATATCAGCTTTCTGATCTGCTGGCACATTCCCGGTATTCCGTCCGGCAATTGAAGGATAAAGTCCTCGCCTTCACCGAAAAGGTTGAGAACAGCTATATTAGCAGCCTGCTGCAATCTTTCTGGGAAGATCAGCCTTTTTTTGAATCCTACCTGAAGGCGGCAGCCGGCAAACTCTGGCATCATGCTTTTGTCGGCGGACTGGCCGAACATTCCATCAATGTAACTGAGTTATGCCTGGATATGTGTAGACATTATTCTTTCTTGAGCCGCGACCTGCTGACTTTTGGCGGGCTGTTTCATGACATGGGCAAAATCGGACAATACCATATATCGTCATTTATTGATTATGCAGACGAGGGCCGTTTGATCGGGCACATCAGTCTCGCCGATAGTCTTATTGCGGAACATGCCGCCCATATTTCCGATTTCCCGCCCGCGCTTCTGATGAAACTCCGCCATCTTATTTTGTCTCATCATGGGCAGATCGAGTATGCGTCTCCGGTCGTACCGCAGATCCCGGAGGCCTTTATCCTCTATTATGCCGATGAAATTGACTCCAAAATGGGGGCGATAGAAAGAATCCATGAAAAAACTGGTTCCGGCTGGTCGGAGTATGTGAAGCTGCTTGATCGTATGCTGTATTTCGATGAAGAGGGAAAATAGCCTCACGTGCCATGTCACCTTGTCAGAATACAATAGTCCTTGAAACCCGGCAGGTTGGCCGCCGGATCATCAAGAACGGCGGGGTAATCAGAACTGTTGAGGGGGTATCATATTCGTTTTTTAAGGCTCATATCTATAATCTGGTCGGCCCATCGGGAGCCGGGAAATCATCCTTTCTCCGGCTATTGAACCGCCTCGATGAACCATCCGAGGGGGAAGTGCTTTACTTTGGAAAGCCGCTCGCCTCCTATCCGCCGACCCAGTTGCGAAAAAAAGTGTCAATGTTATTTCAGTCTCCGTACCTGTTTCCGGGAAAGGTTCGCGATAATCTTCTTTATTGCTGCGGTGACAAAAGCCCGGAAGAAATAGAAAGTCTCCTCATCCGGGTCGGCCTTTCCCCGGATTTTGCGGATAAAGACGCGGAGGATATTTCGGGCGGGGAGCGGCAGCGGGTTGCTATTGCAAGGGCCTTGTCGCTTGAACCGGAAGTGTTGTTGCTGGATGAGCCGACCGCTTCTCTTGATCCCTCCTCGTCACAGACTATTGAAAGGCTGGTTTTGAAGTTGGCCGACGAACTCTGCCTTACGACAATCATTGTCACTCATAATCCCGACCAGGCCCGACGGCTCGGCGGCGAAACGATCCTTCTGGTAAAGGGCCGTTTGATCGAATCGGGACAGACCGAAACTATACTGACCACCCCGGAAACTGAACTGGGGATGAAGTATATCAACAAAGAACTGATATGATTGAAACAGGGTATGCGCAGGTACTGGCGGCGGTACTTCTGGCCGTGCTGGCGATCGTACTGGCGAAGATAAAATCAATCCCGGTTGAAAAGGAGATTGCTTTCGGCACGGTCCGTTCTTTTGTCCAGCTGGTAGCAGTCGGTTATGCGCTGGAATTTATTTTCAGCAGTCGATCCTTTTGGCTGGTAATGCTGTCGGTCGGCGTGATGATAATGGTCGGAGCGCACACCGCGGCAAACCGGGCCCGGCACTTCAGGGGCGGCTTTATCATCGCCTTTGTTTCCATGACGGCAGCGTCATTGGTTACCCTGGGAGTGATGCTGGCACTGGATATAATAAGGACGGAAGCGCGCTATATTATCCCGCTGGCAGGAATGATTATATCGAATTCAATGAATGCCAGCGCGGTTACATTCGATCGCATCGGATCAGATCTAAAAAGCAATCGTCTTGCGGTGGAAACGGCTCTTGCGCTCGGCAAGACCTGGCGGCAGGCCTCCATGCGGTTTTACCGTGATGCGGTCAGGGCCGGAATGATCTCGATTCTCAATTTCATGAAGACGGTCGGCATAGTGGCACTTCCGGGGGCCATGACCGGGATGATTCTGGCGGGTGCATCTCCGCTGGAGGCGGTGTTAATTCAGGTTGTAGTGGCCTACATGCTGATTTCCGCGGTGACGATCGCGTCGATAATTGCAGGGGAAATGGCGGTCAGGCGTTTTTTCAACGCGGCGGAGCAGTTTGTGGCCGAACGGTAAATTATATTGATTAATAATCCAATTTGACTACATTATAACTTCTGCACATGCATGAAATGTGCCGGTTTGCCAGATCAACCTTCGGAGAGGTGTCCGAGTGGTCGAAGGAGCGTGCCTGGAGAGCACGTGTACCCTTACGGGTACCCTGGGTTCGAATCCCAGCCTCTCCGCATTTAATTTTCTGACAATATAAGACGCTATATACCAATCAGTTACGCAAAAATAGACCTCCGTAGATCCGTTTTTTCAACCAGACTTTGTTGCGATAACACTGAGCAGTAAATCCGCTATACCGGCGGCTGGCGCCAAGTGGAGAGGACGGGAGTTCGATTACCCCCCCACCTCCATTTAATATAAACCATTACAAATCAATAAGATAGTTGAGGCAAGAAGGGGGTTTTATCTCCAATTCCTCCATCCCATTCAAAAAATTAAGCTATAACCCTCAATAACTTAGAATAACTTGAAACCTGATATATCACGGTTTTGTCACGATTCCTTGAATGCTTGGATTCAAATGGGAAATCCGGGTTCATTTATCACCCTTCTCAAACCTAGCCACATAATCGAAAAATCCTAAGCCCTTGACAGAATAGGTATTTCTTATATGTTAAAATAGATAATGAAGGTCTAAATCAAAGGAGTCTTTTTATGAATATGAAGAGAATGATCCATTTCGCTGCACTAGTTGTACTCATTGGTGTTGCCACGGTAACTGCCGATGTACCCCAGAAAATGAATTACCAGGGGAGGTTGACAGATAACCTGGGTGACCCTGTCACAACCACAGTCTCAATGACATTTACTATTTATGATGCCGAAACTGTAGGCGAGTCGATATGGAGCGAAATACATCCCTCCGTATCGGTTGTTGACGGTTTGTTTGACGTTATTCTGGGTGAGGGCACTCCGGTGGTTCCGATACATGATACAGTTTTTTCGGGTGACGATCGCTGGCTGGAAATTACTGTAGGCGGTGAAATAATAACACCTCGAGTTCAGTTAATCACAGTTCCATATGCAATGAGAGTTGCTGCTGTGCATTCCAGTGAGATTCTCAACGAGGCGGGAATTGCCTCGACGATGAGCAGTGCCGATATTGAGTTGAACCGCACCGAAATGACCGACATCAAGACGGTCTCAATTACAATTCCATCTTCCGGCTACATCCTCGTTCAAGGACAATGCTATGTAAATAGTCTTGGAAGTACAAACTGGAACTACATATATGTTCAGATTGATGAGACCAGTGGTGGATCGTATACTGATCCATACTACACCAGAGCCGGCATGGGCTCGTTCCCGTCTGATAACAACCACTCGTTCCCTGTTTTTGTCCAGCGTATATACTACAAGCCTGCCGGTACTTATACTTTCCGTATGGAAGGGATGTCCAGCGGATATTTTCATACCTCCGATGCATGTGGTGTAACTATGACTGCACTATATGTCCCTTCCGGATACGGACCGATCAGATCTTATATCTCCGACCCGGCAGGATTCGAGAACGCTGTTCCTGTAGAGATGACGGTCGATAATGAGGATACGACCGTGACCAAGACCCTGTATGAAGTCGATCTTCGCGAACTGGAACTGAAAGCCGCTCGGTTAAAAGCCGCTACCCTTGAGGCTGAACGGGAACTTCGGGAAGCACAGATGCAGCAGAACCTAAATGACCAGTCAGAGTAAACTACAATTCAAGTCATACCAGCCACTGGAGTCCCAAAGTGTTCCCCGTCTAATATCCACGGATGCAATAGCAGGTTGACGAGACTCGAACTCACATATTCATTCTCTCATAATTCTGATATTCCAAGGATTAGCTCCAGATTACCCCTGACCTGCCCCCCATATATCGATCCAGTTTGAAAGTTAGTATATTGGCGGATCGAGGAAGGAGGTTTATATGGGTCGTCAGCGTTTTACCGTTGAAACCATTGTCCGCAAGTTACGAGAAGCGGAGGTTGATCTATCTCAGGGTCGGACCATTGCTCAGGTTGTCAAGAAGCTCGGAGTCTGTGAGCAAACCAATTATTGCTGCCAGCGGGATATGGTGATAGATCCGGGTCACCCCAATGAGAATCATCTCCGTTTGTTGTTGGCTCGAAATTTCATAAACGATTCTGATATGGAGATTGGGATCGCAGGGCAACGAAAGAACATCCGAAAATAGCATGCCGAACATAGATATCCCCGTAAGCAGCCCTATTATTACCCACTTCATACTGCCACCCCTGTGGGTTAACTTAGAGACCGACTTGTGACCTCACACCCTGGTATTTTGGCCGGAAGCCAAAATCATAAGGATAAGAAAAACCTTCTTGACCGAGTTACAATGCCTTTTCATGGTTGAAGTCATACAATGCCAGACGTGAGGAAAGCCCCCGTCTTGCCTCTTTTGATAATTTAATTATATTGGAATTGAACGGTTTGTCAATGCCTAAGTGAATATTACTGAGGCCGCAGTTACCGGTTTGGCCGATTATTGAAGACTAAATTAGTCCAATCAAGATCCACCGTCTCGTAGACCCTTACTTGTATCTTGTTGTGGTATTATTACTTGGATTATAGCGGGGCCAATATCACTCTCAGAAAACTTTTGTGGAGTTCGAATTTCCGGTGAAAACGCACTATTCCACGATGACCGGAACTCGTTGGAAGATAAGCGACTAGAGGTGGTCACAACCACTGTGTCAATATCGATCTCAAAAGAAGAGGTCAGCCAAGTAAATAGACCG
>CP070796.1:1052206-1061142 GCA_020343475.1 Candidatus Zixiibacteriota bacterium | reverse complement strand
GCAAACAACTGACCGGGATTAAAGGAGTCGTTCATATTCTTGACGGCGATATTCATAACGCTGAAAAAGCCCGATATCTCGCTGAACTCGGTGCCGAGAAATGTGCCGCGCTAGGCAATGGCAACAACGACGCGGCGATGCTGGCGGCGGCGAAAATCGGGATCGCGGTGATGCTTGAAGAAGGATGTTCGGCGGCAGCTTTAAAATCTGCAGATATTTTCGTACGCTCGGCGGCCGATGCCCTGGCATTGCTTCTCAATCCCGCCCGCCTGAAAGCAACCCTGCGCCATTGAAATGGCACGTGAAGCCGTCTTATGCATTTCACTTATCCCCTTAAGCTGTTATGTTGCAACAGATTAAATCCGGCTCTGAGTTAATTCTTCGGACCAAAACCGGACAGCAACGGTCGTTTCTCGGAGGATGTGCAGACCGCGATTGAATATGTGGCGAGTCAGGAATCCGGAAACCTCAAGGACCGAAACTCGTCTAAATATGTGTGGACTTTGTCAGAGTAAACCGATATATTTGTTGTATAAAATTGGTTTCCGTCATTGCTTTTATCTAGTCTTTGTTTATCCTATCAAATACATGAAAAAGCTGAAGCTGGAAACCGACGCGCAATGGTGCGCATTAACGGCTTTATCTCAACGAGCACAAGTCCTGCGGGATGAAGTTTCACGGGGGGATAAACAAGACCGGAGTGTAGAGTGAACATCTACGTTGGAAACCTGTCGTCCGAGACGACAGAAGAGCAGTTGCGCCAGGCGTTTGAGAACTTTGGTGAAGTCTCAAGCGTCAACATTATCAAGGACAAATACACCGGAGAGTCGAGAGGGTTTGGCTTCGTCGAGATGTCCAAGCAGAGCGAGGCCACTGCTGCAATAGGCAGCCTGAATGGTCAGGAACTGTCCGGGCGCACGTTAAATGTTAACGAGGCACGTCCGCGCGGTGAAAGAAGTAACCGAGGCGGCTCCCGTGGCGGTACTCGCCGTCGAAACTGGTAGTATAATCCCGGCTTTCTGCCGGTGACTGCAATTGCCAACTGAACATGAAGGAGACTGGCCTACTGCAGTCTCCTTCGCAGTATTAGAATACAGGTGTAGCAGTTGAGCAGGAGATAGTCATTACTGCTGTTATATATCCTGCATGAAATGAAGAGTGGTTTTGACAATTTGGTCCTTTATTGTCGGAACCGCCTCTCTTTAAACTCGGGATTTCCGTAGGCGCTCCCGGCTTGCCCTCAAATCACTGCCCCGGGATCCATATTTTTTCGGCATTGATAAACTCCACACCGGTCTGAAATTGCAGGGGTGTTTTCGACTCGGTGTAAAATATCAATCCCTTGTATCCGGTCAGGTAGCGGTATTTCCGGTTCATCCAGCCGCCCCGGGCGGTAACCACCAGCGGTTTCTCACACCTGTAGGCAATCTTTTGAAATTCGGCGGGATCCATCTTTATGATCGCGCCGGAGGCCCTGATGGCATTTGCAACCGCGGCCGCCGCCGCGGCCGCGCCGGCTGCCCCCGATACTGCTGCGCCGCCAATCATATCCATACTCCCTGTTATCGTCTATTGTATCGGAATGTCAGAATCGCCCCTCATTTCATTCAGGATTTGAAATCAGGGATTCTGACCTGCTTTACTTTTTATACCGGACGGATAGCAATTTATTCAACCGTGACACTCTTGGCGAGATTCCGTGGCTGGTCAATGTCGCAGTCACGCAGAACCGCAATATAGTAAGCCAGAAGCTGCAGCGGGATAATCGACAGCAACGGTGTGAAAAGATGGAAGGTTTCGGGAATGTAAATCACATGGCGTACCTTCTCCGCAATTTCAGTATCCCCCTCGCTGGCAATGGCAATGACGTGGCCGCTGCGGGCTTTGACCTCTTCGATATTGGAGAGGACTTTTCCGTAGACCGGATCTTTCAATGCAATCACCACCACCGGCATTTTTTCGTCGATCAACGCGATCGGACCGTGTTTCATCTCAGCCGCCGGATACCCTTCAGCGTGGATGTATGAAATCTCCTTGAGTTTCAATGCTCCTTCGAGAGCGGTCGGATAATTTACGCTGCGTCCCAGATACAGGAAGTTGTTGTGCTGGTAGTACTGCCCGGCGATATCCTTGATTTTCCCCTCGTTCCTGAGGATCTGATCAACCTGTTCCGGAATACGATCCAGGGCCTGCATTAGCTCCATCCCGCGTACCGGCGAAACCTGGCGCATCCGCCCCAGCAGAACCGCGATATTGGCCAGCACCATCACCTGAGAGGTAAAGGCCTTGGTCGAGGCAACCCCGATCTCCGGCCCGGCATGCGTATACACGCCGCCATCGGTTTCGCGGGCTATCGAAGAGCCGACCACGTTGCAGATTCCCAGCACGGTTGTCCCCTTGTTCTTGGCTTCGCGCAGCGCCGCCAGGGTATCGGCCGTTTCCCCGGACTGACTGATGACAAACAGAAGCGTGTTTTCATCAATAATCGGGGAACGATACCGAAACTCGGAGGCATATTCCACCTCCACCGGAACCCGCGACAGTTCTTCAATCATGTATTCGCCAATCAACGCCGAATGCCACGAGGTTCCGCATGCGGTAATGATAATCCGCTCGATCTTCCGCAACTGGTCATACTGGAGGTTGAGCCCGTTCAACCGCGGGATTCCCTCTTCAATATTCAATCGCCCGCGAATGGTGTTGCGCAGGGTTATGGGCTGCTCGTGAATTTCTTTGAGCATGAAATGATTGTAGCCGCCCTTTTCAATCATGTCCAGCGTCCAGGAAATTTCCTCAACCTTCGGCGTGCATTGAATTTTTTCCTTGGTGGTGATCTCATACCCCTCGGCGGTTATCGTCGCTATTTCCCCTTCTTTGAGATATACAGCGCGATTGGTGTGCCCCAGAATGGCCGACACGTCCGACGCGACGAAATTCTCACCGTCACCATGTCCGATTACCAGCGGAGATCCCTGGCGGGCAGCCACGATCTTATCCTGCGCATTGGAACAAATAACCGCAATACCATAGGTCCCCTCCACCTGGGTTAACGCCATCCGCACCGCTTCGGTCAGGTCCCCTTCATAGTATTCCTCGACCAGATGAACAAGGACTTCGGTATCCGTTTCCGTACGAAATGCATGCCCCTGGCTTTCCAGGTACGCTTTCAGTGCCCGATAATTCTCGATAATACCATTATGCACCAGGGCGATTTCATGCTTGCTGTCGAAATGAGGATGGGCGTTGACCACAGTGGGTTCTCCGTGCGTCGCCCAGCGGGTATGCGCAATACCCAGCGTGGAATTAAATTTCCTGCCCTCAATCAACTCCTCGAGGCAGGTGATCTTACCGGCGCATTTTTCGGCCCGCAGACCGTCGCCGGGATCGGCCAGCACAAATCCGGCGGAGTCGTACCCGCGGTACTCGAGCCGCTTCAGCCCTTCAATGAGAATCGGCAGCGCCTGCCTGCTGCCATTGTATCCGACTATTCCACACATGTGTCGACATCCTTATTTCAATTGGGCCGCGATTTCATTAATAATAAGTCGCGACAGTTTTTGCGAGTCGGTCTCCACAATGAGGCGATAGACTGGTTCGGTGTTTGATTTGCGTACCTGAAACCATCCCCGTGAAAAGTCAAAACGAAGCCCGTCCCGTCGATCAATCTGCAATCCCTCGAAGCTTTTAACCGCCGCCTTTTCCATCTTACGCACCTTCCGCTCGAAACGGTCAGGCAGCGGCGCTTTCTGTTTTATAGTGTAATATGTCGGCAGAGTTCCCACCAAATCTGATACGCTCTTTTTTGATTCCGCCAGGAGCGAAACAATAATCGCGGCACCGACGAGAGCATCACGACCAGCGTGGAAGGCGGGATAAATTACGCCACCGTTTCCCTCACCACCAATAACCGCTTTATGCTTGCGCATGCCGGCAATCACACTGGCCTCGCCGACTGGCGTGTAATACGTCTTCACGCCGATTTCAGACGCGACATCTTCGATAACCCGGGAAGTGGACAGATTCACGACCACCCTGCCCCGCCTGCGCGAGAGAATATATTTAACCGCCAGGGCCAGGGTTAATTCCTCGCCAATGGCACGCCCGGTTTCGTCGACCAGAGCCAGACGATCCGCATCGGGATCGCAGGCCATGCCGAAATCGGCCCGGTGTTTTTTGACGGCAGCCCCAAGCATGGTCAGATTCCCGGCAACCGGCTCGGGCCGGTGCACAAAATCGCCGTTGCCCTGGCAATTGATCCGGAAAACCTTGACACCCAGGCATTCGAGCAGCATCGGCAAAGCAACCGATCCGGCACCGTTGATGGCATCGACAACAACTCTCAACCTGGCCCGCTTAACCGCCCGTCTGTTAATCACCGGTAGATTGACAGTCTGCCGGACATGCTGCTCCACCCAGGAATCATCAGCCGAAACCGAGCCAAGCGCCTGGTGACCTTTAAAGGCAAACTTCTGCGCCGCAAATATTCTCTTAATCTTCTCAAGAAACACTCGGTCGACAAACTCGCCCCGCTTATTGAGAAATTTCAGAGCATTCCATTCCGACGGATTATGACTTGCGGTTATGCAGACTCCGCCGGCAGCTTTCAAACCAACAATTGCAATCTCGACGGTCGGCGTCGGAACAATGCCAATATCGACAACATCAATCCCCACCGACAGCAGTGACGCTATAATGGCGTGCCTATACAATTCGCCGGAAATGCGACTATCCCGCCCGACTACAACCTTGCCCTTTTTGATCGCAGTCCCATAGGCGGCGGCATACTTAGAGGCCAACACCGGATTCAATCCTGAACCAACAATCCCCCTGATCCCCGAGGTGGATACCAATAAACGCTTATTCAAGAACTCGCCCTCTTTAGCCATAGCATTTTAATATAGCAGATAATGACACTCAAAGATACAGCCCGAATACCCAAAAAGCAAACCCTGATGTAATTTCCCTGCCCGCTTAGCTGTTGACAATGTCGGCAATGAAGCCGTATTTTGAAGCGAAACAATAGGAAAATCAAGGATAAATGCATGCCTGCCTTCCGATTCAAAGACCTGGAATTATGCTATCGCCGGCACGGAACCGGCGATATTGCGCTTCTTTTCATTCACGGTCTGGGCGGCGGCGGTGATTCCTGGAAACATCAAAGGGATTATTTTGCAGACCGGTATGAGGTTATCACCCTGGACCTTTTCGGCCACGGCACAAGCTCTGGCGATGTTGATCCGGTTTTTGCGGCACGAATTGACGCCGAGGCGATTGACAATCTGATGCAAGAGGAGATACTGAAGCCTTTCTTCGCTATCGGGCACAGTTTTGCTTCGGCAACCATCTCCGAAATGATCAAATTGCGGAATCCGCTATTGCAGGGGATAGTCTTTGTCGATTGCGTCTATCAGGGTTTTGATGATATAATCCAAGCACGGGTCACTTTCGGCAGCCAAATGCTGGCATATACGGATGAGCAGCTGAAAGCCAAGGCAGAAGAGTGGTATCTCGAACTGATCGGAAACAATGCCGGCGCCGAAGATAAAGCCTTTATCATGTCGTCGTTGCACCGTTGCAATTATCGCTGGCTTTTTAAGGCTGTCGCAGGATGTCGGGAGTACAACGACCGATATCCGGCCTTTAGAATCCCGATTCCTGCCGACCTTCCCATCCTGATTGTCGAGGCTGAGCATGGTGTCGGAAGCAATTTCAGAAAATCATGGGTGAATCATTTCAAAAATGCCGAATATTTCCTTTTTGATAACGCTTATCATTTCTTTTTTGTCACCGAGCGAGAAAGATTCAACAGGCTGATCGAGGAATTCTTCGCCAGAAATACATAAAGAAGCTGTAATATTGATCTCTCACTTTTTGGCATTTCCTCTGCATAAAGTCGCATCAGCATTACACCTTGCATACTGCCACACCCCATCAATCCTGATGTATTTCAACAGATCCCAGAACTTCGCGGCTCACCCGCCCGTGGGTATGGCTTTTGAGATAAGTCTGCTATGGAGTGGAGATTATGTGCGTGTGTTGGAGCCGGAAAGCAATAACGACATTCATTCTGGTAGCCACGCTGTCGGCCTGCAGCCTTGCAGTCGGCTACAATCCTGATCATTATCGTAACCGGGGCTGCTTTTGCCCTGCCAGCCGCGACGGGTACATCTACGATGCCGGCATCCTGCCGACAATAGGCTTCAGACGTTCATTCTAGCATCAGGTGCGGGTTGCTGCTTTGCTTCTAATCCGCCACAAGTTCATTTCAGGTTGACTCGGAAAACTGCCAGGCATAAAAAGGAATCCACCGGGCATGATATACCTCTGGTTCACAGCTTTATGCCTGTGACATTACGAATACGACCGGAACTCCGCCTGTCACGCCAGCACTTTTTTCATTTGATTATGTATCCGTGCGTTGGTGGCAAGGATATATTTACCGTAAATCGAGTATGCTTTGCCGCGAAAATCGGTCACCTTGCCGCCCGCCTCCTCAACAATTACAATCCCGGCGGCGGTGTCCCAGGGATGCAGTTTCAACTCCCAGAAACCGTCAAAGCGCCCGCAGGCCAGATAACACAAATCCAAGGCAGCTGAACCTGCCCGCCTGACACCTCGCGCCAGCCTCGCAAAGCGGTTAAACTGCTTGAGATTATCCTCGCGGCAGGAACCGATATCGTAGGGGAAACCGGTAGCCAGCAGCGATCGCTCCAGACGGAACTGGGAGGTGACGGTGATCCGGCGTCTGTTCAGAAAGGCCCCGCCTTTTTGCCGGGCGCTGAATAATTCATTCCTTTCCGGATCATAAACCACGCCCAGCACCATTTTCCCGCGGTACTCACATGCAATTGAGACGCAGTAAAACGGGAAATTGTGAGCGAAGTTCGTGGTTCCGTCAAGCGGATCGACCACCCACCGGAATTCCGAACCGTTTTCAATGCGGGCCCTTTCCTCAGCAAGGATCGAGTGTCCGGGAAACCGTTTTTTGATCATGCGGATAATGAATCTCTCTGATGCCAGATCGGCATCGGTAACCAGATTGACCCGGCCTTTTAATTCGATCCGATGATGCCGCCTTGCTTTTTTCAGGAGTATTTTTCCCGCTCCGATGGCGGTTGTGCGGGCGAATCCGGTGAGTTGACATAGATAGTTTGTCGATAACATGGTTCTATACGGCAGCCTTTATTTCTTCCTGCTTGAACTGCATTTGATACAGCCTGTAATAAATTCCTTTTCTGTCAAGCAGTTCTTGATGTTTGCCCTGTTCTCGCAGCTGCCCGTGATGCAGCACAATAATCTTGTCGGCTTTTTCAATAGTCGAAAGGCGGTGAGCGATCATGATCGCGGTCCGGTTCTCAAGAAGGTAACCCAGGGCCGTCTGAATCATTTTCTCCGTAGCGGTATCGACCGAACTGGTCGCCTCATCCAGAACCAGAATATTGGGGTCGAACGCCAGCGCCCGCGCAAAAGAGAGAAGTTGTTTCTGGCCCGTGGAAAGGGTCGCGCCCCGTTCCTTGACCTCGGCGTGCAGACCGCCTTCGCTCCCGGCGACAAAATCGTAAAGGCTGACCTTTCGTAGCGCTTCTGTGACTCGCTCGTCCGAAATGGCAGTATTCCCCAGCCTGATATTGCCGGCGTAATCGCCTGAGAAGATAAACACATCCTGCAGCACCAGCCCCAGCTGTGAGCGCAGGGTGGAAATTGGCATATCGCTCAACTCGACTCCGTCAAGCCTGATGGAACCCTTCTGGCAATCATAAAAGCGGAATAAAAGCGATACCAGCGAGGTTTTTCCCGCACCCGTAGCACCCACAATGGCCACCTTCTCGCCCGGCGCAACCGAGAAGGATACATCTTTCAACACATATTCGCCTTCATTATAAGAAAACCAGACATTTTCAAAATCGATTCTCCCGGCAAAACGCTCCGGAAGATTGGCCTTCTTCCGGTCAATCATCTCCGGTTCGGTGTCCAGCAGCTTGAAAATCCGCTCGGAGGATGCCATTGAGGACTGCAGAATATTGTATTTCTCGGCGAGATCGCGAATCGGGTGGTAGAAACGTTGCACCAACTGGATGAACGCTACCAGCTCACCGAAGGTCAGCGCCGCGGCGGTGATCTGAAATCCCCCATAATAGAGCAATACCGCCAGAGAGATTGAACTGATCAGTTCCGCAGCCGGAAAAAAGGTCGCATAGTAGTAGATCGAACGCATATGGGTATCCCGCAACTGCGCGTTAATAGCAGAAAACCTGTTGAATACTCTCTTTTCGCGGGTGAAAAGTTGTATGATTGTCATCCCGGTGATATGCTCATGGACAAAGGCGTTCAATCGGGCAAGGCGGGCGCGCACGTCTCTATAGATAGTGCGGATTTTCCTCCGGAATATCACGGTTGCCAGTACCAGAAGCGGTAAAACCATGAAGGTCAGCAGAGCCAGCTTCCAGTTATAATATAAAAGGGCTATTATGATACCGATCAGGGTAATGACATCCCCGAAAACCGCGACCAGCCCGGATGAAAACATCTCGTCGAGCACATTGACATCATTGGTTACCCTTGTCACCAGCCGTCCGACCGGATTCTTGTCAAAAAAGCGGAGGTGAAGCCGCTGGAGGTGGCTGAAAATCTGCATCCTGATGTCATATTGCACCTTCTGGCCAATGAACATGGTCAGATACAGCTGCAGATATGACAGCAGAAAGGCAGAAAATAATATCCCGCCATAGATCAGCGCCATCCGCACCAGCCCGGCCATGTCCTTGCTGAGGAGGTACTTATCGATTGTAATCTGCACCGTCACCGGCAACAATAACTGCAGCGCCGATCCGGTCACCAGAAGAACTACCGCGACCGCCAGGGAAAAACGATAGGGTCGAACATAGGTCAGCAGGCGGCGCATCAGACGGGAATCATATGCCCTCCCCAGGATTTCC
>CP070796.1:1040037-1052106 GCA_020343475.1 Candidatus Zixiibacteriota bacterium | reverse complement strand
AAGAAAACGGTATCAGGCTCATCGAAAAAACTGCTAACAACCGGTGAGGCGGCAGCCCTCTGTTCAGTTACTCCGGACACCGTCTATAAGTGGATACGAGCGGGAAAAATCCCCGCCCATAG
The DNA here is from genome assembly GCA_020343475.1 of Candidatus Zixiibacteriota bacterium. Taxonomy (GTDB): domain Bacteria; phylum Zixibacteria; class MSB-5A5; order GN15; family PGXB01; genus JAFGAL01. Next base: position 1,051,984 of record CP070796.1, on the reverse strand, counting down.
AACGCCGGGTGGTCACCATCGAATAGAACGTAGTGCGCTGAGTTTATATACTGAGGAAAGTGCCTTGATCCCCGATTCTGTCGATCCCGGCAGTGCCTTTCAGTACTGCTGGGAATTCAACTCCAAATCGGGCGTCTTAAGTGAGGGCTGCAGGGAATGCATCGTTTATCGTTCAAGGACCCGGCGCTGTTACGAAATCAGCAAGATGCCGGAGGGCTTTGGATATACGGGCCGTTTTTGCAAAAGCTCATGTGAGGAATGTGAGTACTTTAATCTGGTTCAGGGTCAGCGGCCAAATGTCCTGGTGGTTACGGATCAGGATCAGCTTAAGGATTCAATTATTCAGTTGAAGACTGACCGCAGCCTGAACCTGGAAATTACTGATTGCGAATATCGATGCTCAATGCTTATTGACAGATTTAGACCGGACTATGTGGTCATAGACTGTTCCCTCGGCGCCCGGCGAAGCCGGGATTTTGCACAGCTCCTTTATGATGACCCGCGAGTCCCCCTGGTTCGTGTTGTCCTTGTCGGTAGCAGGAAAGATCTGCCCGAGGAATGTAATCAGCTGGTATTTGCCCTGATCAATAAGCAACTCAGGCCCGAGATGTTAATTGAGCTTGTCAGGGGAGCGTACTCGCCATCTTATGGCGATCGCCCGGAACAGAATAAACGCGATTTTTGAACAGAGGAGAGAGTATTCAGGAGGCATACCAAGGGCAATAAAAAGGCGGCCTGACGGGTTTGGGTTTGTGCAGAATGCCCGTCAGGCCTTGCACTGCGGATATGGCCTGCGTACATGGATACGCCGGCAGCCCGCGTTGTCGGATTTAATATATCATAGGAAATATCTCTGTCAACATTATCCGGCAATTCAGCCAAAATTGTCCGCTATAGCAAAGGATCCCGGTCAGGCCTCCGATGGGCATACTGAATTCACGCCGGAAGGCGAATTAACTCATTACGAAAAATACGAGAGGTGTGGCATGGCGGAGTCAGTGAAAACGCTGGAAGAAATGGAAAATGAGGATGGATTTCTTAAAGAGATGTCCTCCTGGAGCCGCGAGATCGCCGAGGAATTGGCGCGCAAAAACAATATTGGACCTTTAATCGACGATCATTGGAAAATTATAGAATTCGTGCAGAAATTCTACAGGACGCACGGCAGGGGTCCATCCATTGTGCGGATCTCCAGACAAACCGGATTTAAGTCGGATTACATCTGCCATCTTTTTCCATGCGGTGTCGCAAAGGGTGCTTATCGTCTGGCCGGCCTGCCAAAGCCCCATGGCTGCCTGTAAATAAGTGGGGATTTGAAACAGGCCGGATAAGTAATGGTGAATCTACTTTGAGCTTGCGTTTCTGAAAGGAGGAAAAGTGAACCACCTAATTCTGGGTATTCTGCCATATTTCACGGTCATAATCTTTCTGGTCGGAATTGGATACAGGTTTTATATCTGGATCAAGGCCCCCCAGCCCGGAGCAATAACGCTCTTTCCTGCACCAAGCGGAGGTGCAGACAGCTTCTTCGCTATCGTCAAGGAATCCCTGCTCTTTCCGGGTTTATTCAAAGGTGATCGTTTTCTGTGGGCGGCGGCCTGGATATTTCATGTTACTCTGGCATTAATAATCATTGGTCATGTGAGGGTATTTACCGATTTTCCGGGACTCTGGGCGGCATTGGGAATCAATGCTGACAGTATGAGTGCCATATCAGGCGGTATCGCCGGTGTAACTATTACTATATGCGCACTTCTATTAATAGTCCGAAGGCTGGCAATACTCCGAGTGAGAGAGATTTCCAGTTTTTCGGACTTCATGATAATGCTGTTAATCATGGCAATTCTCGCAACCGGGAATGCAATGAGATTTGGGGAGCATTTTGATCTCAATATGACGCGCTCGTATTTTTCTGCATTGGCCACCTTTTCTTTAACCTCATCGTTGATGCCGGCGAATCAGATGTTTACACTTCATTTTTTCCTGGCGCAGATTCTGATAATGTTCATCCCGTTCAGCAAGATATTGCATTTCGGAGGTATCTTTTTTACCCAAACCATCATAAAAAAGGCCTAGAGAGGAGATAGAATTGTGTCTGATAGTCCTATAATCCGTGAAAAAGCAGTCAAAGCACCGGCTGTCGAGCCTGATGAAAAAGCGACTACCGGGCCGGCTTTGCGCAAGCAGGTCACGGACGCCTGTAAAGCAATTGATAACGGCCCGCGGGTTTTAAAACTCTACATGGAAATGTGTGCCAGATGTGGCACCTGTGCCGAACAATGCCCTGTTTATCAGGGAGAGCCGACCGAATTGCGTAATCCCGCGAGGCGCTCCGATCTCATTCGGTCTGTCTTTAAAAAACATATGACGGTATCCGGAAAGGTGTTCGGTCCGCTGGTCGGGGGCAGGGATTTTGACGGCGATATGCAGAGATTTGTCGATGCCTTTTATGAGTGTACCGGCTGCAGACGATGCGCAACATTTTGTCCCATGGGAATTGACAACTCGGTAATTACGAGGAAAGGACGGGCAATCGTCGACAAGCTTGGCTGGACACCGGAGCGATTGCAGAAGGTGATTGATATATCGCTGGAGACCGGGAATACGGACGGTGCGAATCAGGCCGCGCTTAAAGAAACGGCACGCTTTCTGGAAGAAGAAATTGCGGATGACTGCGGTGTCGAAGTCAGGATTCCTTATGACGTTGCAGGCGCAGAAATCTTCTTCGTACCACCCTCCGGCGATCTTTTGGTCAATCCCGAGGCGGTTATGGGAATTGCGAAGGTATTCCACAAGCTGGGTATTTCCTGGACATTAAGCTCCAGGGCCTTTGATGGTGCCAATTACGGGCTTTTCACAGGCGATGATAAATCCATGAAAGAGGATAACAAACTGTATATCGACGAAGCCAGGCGTCTTAAGTGCAAGACACTGATGATGGGCGAATGCGGTCACGCTCACCGTATAATGAAGTTTATGATGGAAAAGGCCAAATGGTGGGGAGATCTGCCGTTTGAGATTACCAATGTTCTTCAATTTACTGCCGGAATTATTGAAGATGGCGCTATCCGTCTCGATAAAAGCGCTAATCCTGATGCGGTAACCTATCACGACCCCTGTAATTTCGGGCGCAGCTGCGGCATTGTTGAGGAGCCACGCAGGATCATGATGGCCTCCTGTGCTGATTTCCGCGAGATGACTCCTAATCGTCACTTGAATTGGTGTTGTGGCGGCGGTGGCGGTCTGTCGGCGATGGATGATATTTACGAATTCCGCATGAATGTGTCCGGAAAAATGAAATTGAAGCAGATTGACGAAACAGAAGCAAAGTTCTGCGCCGCACCCTGCTCCAATTGCAAACGTCAACTGGCCCAGCTCATGGAATACCATAAGCGCAACGTAACGATAGGCGGAGTTCATGACGTCGTTTACCGGGCACTTGTTTTATAATGTTGGTCATAGAGGTCATGAGTCCTGCAGAAAACCCTGTTTGAAGTGCAAGGCGCCTTCCAAGATTCAGGCCTTAATCGCTTTCGGTAAAAATTCCCGGCCTGACAATACGGAAAATCTTCGGGTATGTGAATCACTTCCTGAATTATCGATTGCCCGAGCTGTCATAACATTCCCGCGGCAATTTTCTCTCCGCTATTGACAATTGCATTTTTGTCTGTAATATCTCCCTGGTCTGCCACGGAGGTGTCCGGTATGAACCCCGTAATGAGGAGTTATCTCTCCGGATGGAGACGGAATTGAGCCGGAGGCGAGTCATGCCGCAATCTGCCGAGAAGCGGATCGGATTTGTTAAGCGGATATTCGGAGATATTGCTCCCCGGTATGATTTGCTCAATCACTTAATGTCGGCCGGGCAGGACATGCGCTGGCGGAAATTCGCAGCAGAACATCTCCCCGATGACACCAGGATGGTGCTGGATGTTGCCTGCGGCACCGGTGATATGTCGCTTGCAGTCATCCGCCGCCGCCCTGAGGTTAATGTGGGTGGGCTGGATTTTGTTATGGAAATGGTGAGTCTGGCCCGGGCCAAGAGTGCACGTGCCGGAGTGTCATCAAGGATTCAACATGTCGTCGGTGATGCCATGTGCCTGCCATTCGATGATGATCGATTCGATGCGGCAATCGTTGCCTTCGGGTTTCGCAACATGCCTGAGCGGGCCCGTGCTCTGGGTGAAATGCGTCGGGTGGTCAGAAGTGGTGGCAGGGTAATGGTACTGGAGATGACCCTCCCGCGCAATATGAAGATGATTCGTTTCTTCAAATGGTATCTCAGGAATGTTATTCCGCTCCTGGGGGGACTGATTTCCCGCAATCGGGGCGCCTACAAATACCTTCCCGATTCCATTGAAGATTTCCTGAAGCCGGATGAGCTTATCGCCTGTTTTGAACGAGTCGGTCTGCAGTCAGTTATGGCTTTTCCTTTGACTCCCGGCATAACATATCTTCATCAGGGAATCGTGCCGTAGGCGTTCTGGCCACGGAATTTTGGCACCGCGCAATATTTTCTCCGGGCCAGGTGAGTCAAAAGCGTCATCCCGGCAATCGTGGTCGGCAGTGCCCGTGATATTGCCGGTCAAAATGACAGTCGCAATTCCCGGACCTGCCGCCGATCCACCAATTTACCGATTCTTATTGACAGGGCCGTCGAACCGGGGTATCATCCATAAAAGACTATTTGTAAGTGGTAACCTATACGTTGTCCCGATCTTAGTGCCTAGACTCAATGCATTGATCTGGGTGGCGGTATCACTGGATACTATGAAGAAGAAGACGTCGTTTGAGGGGCCCCTGCCATTTCCCGAGGATCACTATCGGGACCTCAAACGAAGGCATGTCATCCGCCTGGTATTAACCTATCTTGCTCCCCTGCTTATTCTGATCATTTATTTCTACTTTCAGTATAACGCCATGCTCTCGGAGAGCAGGCGTCTTCATCTGAAAGCAATTGCAGAGAACCAGGCCAACACACTGGATCTTTTTCTATCGGAACGACTGGTAAACCTTTCAAACCTGATTGACGATCCCAAGTTTCCTGTCCCGCCGTCTCCCGGCTCGCTTGAGAAATACCTGGAGAAACTGGCGAAGAACAGCGAAACCTTCGTAGACATCGGTTATTTCGACTCAACCGGGGTGCAGGTGTCCTATGTCGGACCGTACCCTTCGCTTGAAAACCGCAATTACAGCTCGGAACCCTGGTATCAGGCACTTCGGGATGAGGATTTTGTTATTACCGATATTTATCTCGGTTTTCGCCAGCTCCCGCATTTCACCATTGCTGTCAGGAGGATTATTGACAATCACTTTGTCGTCCTCCGCTCCGCGCTCAGCCCCGGCAGGATATACGATTATATGGCGTCGCTTGAGGGCGCGAACGAGGTATTGACATCCATAGTAAACCGGGCGGGGTACTATCAACTGGTGACGCCTCATATTGGTACTCCCCTGGAGTCTTCCTCAATAGTGCCTCCCGATCACACCAAGCTGGGAGTCGAGGACGTGAATATCGGAGGGGATTCGTTTACATATGGTTATTCCTGGTTGAAAACCGCCGACTGGGCCCTGATCGTGCAGTGGGCTCATCCCGAAAGCGAAGGATTTCTGTCGGGTATGCAACTTCGGCTGGTAATCATTTCATCCCTGCTGATATTCTTCAGCATTTTCATGATTCTCTATCGTTCACGCAGGCTGGTTGAATTTCAGATCGAGTCGGATCGTACCCGGGCGCAGCTGGAACATGCCGCCAAGCTGGCCTCGGTGGGCGAACTGGCCGCCGGCATTGCGCATGAAATCAATAATCCGCTGGCAGTCATCTGTGAGGAAGCGGGTTTGATGAAAGATCTCATGGATCCTGAATTCGGCACACCGCATCGACCTGAAGAACTGACGGAACATCTTGACAACATTGAAGAATCGGTCTTTCGATGCCGTGATATTACAGGAAAGCTGCTGGGATTTGTCAGGCAGACCGACATGGATTTGAGAGAACACGACATTCATGAAATTCTCGACGATGTTGTCGACGGAATCCTGGGGCCTGAAATGGCTGTCTCCAACATTGAAGTCATCCGGGATTATCAGCATGACATCCCGCGATTGGTTACCGACAAGAATCAGCTGCAGCAGGTGATCCTGAACATCATAAACAACGCTGTCGATGCCATTGGCGGCCTCGCCGGCAGAATTACCATAACCACCTCAAATGAGAGTAAGAATGCACGCATTGCCATCGCCGACACCGGCGGCGGGATAAGTCCAGAGTTACTTGATAAAATCTTCCTGCCGTTCTTCACGACCAAGGAGGTTGGCAGGGGAACCGGCCTCGGGCTCTCGGTCAGTTACGGAATAATCAAGAGTCTCGGGGGTAAAATAGAAGTTGAAAGCAGTCCCGGCGAGGGAAGCACATTTAGCATCGTGTTGCCTTATAAGGACAGGAAAAAATGAGGGAAAGAAATGGGGATAGCGGTATGGAAAACAAACGCGTTAAGGATGTGATGGTGCCGCTGGATGAGTACGGGGTGATTTCACAGGATGCCACTCTGCTCGATGCGATATCGGCTTTTGAAGAAGCTTTAAAAAGGCGCGACCGCAGGCGGCAACCCTTTCGGGCAGTGCTGATTGTGGATGAAAACAATAAGGTGGTTGGCAAACTCGGCCAGCTTGCCTTCCTGAAAGCCTTGGAGCCCAATTATACTATGCTTGGCGATGTCAGCAAACTTACTCGCGCCGGGGTGAGTGCCGAATTTATCAATTCGATGATGGCACACTATCGTTTCTTTCAGGACAGCCTTTCCGACCTCTGCCGAAGAGCGATCCACGTCCGGGTCAAGGATGTTATGCATCCCGTGACCGAATGCATTGATGAAGATGCATTTTTGGGCGAGGCCATTTATAAAATGGTCACCTGGCAAACGCTTTCAATTCTGGTCAAACGGGGGGAGAAGGTCGTGGGTCTGCTTCGGCTTTCTGACCTCTGCCAGGAAGTCGCCGGGTACATGAAAAATCTCGCAAAATTAAAGTGAAACCAGTCTCGGAGTAAATCTATGCCAAAAGTATTGCTTGTCGACGATGAAGATAAATTTCGCATTTCCCTGGCGAGGCGTCTGAACATGCGCGGCTATGAGACGATTGATCTTGACAACGGGGAAGACGCCGTCAGGGTGATACGAAAAGAGGCTGAAATTGACGTTGTTATCCTTGACCGAAAGATGCCGAGGACGAGCGGCGAACAAACACTCAGGGAAATAAAGGGATTCCGGCCGGAGTTGCAGGTAATCATGCTGACGGGTCATGCCTCAATGGAATCCGCGATGGAAACCGGCCGACTGGATGCGTATGCATATATTGAAAAACCGTGTGATCTCGACCGGCTGCTTGAAGTGATTGAGAATGCCCGGGCGGAAAAAGCCCAGGTCATGGCGCGGCACGAAATCCCCGTTGTCGAGAAGGGTTCAGTTAAAAAATGGCTGATCGGATCGCATAACTCACGGCCAGGGGTAATAATTCTCGGCCTTCTTCTCTTCACGCTGATTACTCTGATGCCTGTGCCGCAGCGCATGCTGACGATTCTCTCATCTCCAAAAACCGGCGCCCTGACGGACCCGCATCTCGGATATGCTGGCTATCGGAGCATGGCCGATGGCGAAAATGTTGCCGCCTACTACAGCCGTGTTTATAAGCTGGGAGTAACGACGATCGATACAGATGGTCAAAAGACAACCAGGCTGTTTACCCCGGAACGCGCCGCACAGAAAGCCAAAGTGGTTCTCGGGATTCTGGTAATAGCAGCCCTGTTCTGGGCTACCGGCGCCGTGCCGGTGGGGATTACGGCCTTGCTTGTCGGAGTAATAATGTATTTTCTGGGTGTTCTGCGCCCCGATGACATCGCCAAAGCATATGCCAAAGACGCCGTTATCTTCATATTCGGGGTGCTTGCCATGTCGGCGGCGATCAGCAAGACCGGGCTCGACCGGCGCATCGGGCTGCTCCTTCTGGGGCCGGCGAAAAATCTGCCACTTTTGCTTTTTCTGTTTCTCCCGTTAATGGGTATTGCCTGTTCCTTCATTTCCGAGCACGCTCTGATTGCATTCATTATGCCGTTGCTTATTGTCGTCTATGTCTCATCGGTACGCGCGGCTGGCATCAGGCAGGATAAAGCGCTGGCGGTTATGTTTATTCTGTCGCTCTGTTTCGCCGCCAATTGCGGCGGCCCGGGCTCTCCGGCGGCCGGGGGACGAAACGCCGTCATGCTCGGCATTCTGGCCGATTATGGAATGGCTCCCACCTTTGGCCAGTGGGTGAAATATGGCCTGCCGTTTGTGCCGGTGATGGCCCTGGTTATAGGCGCTTATTTTTTCCTCATGTTCCGCCGGAAGCTCCTGGTCAAAAAGTTAAATGTTTCGTTTCTCGTCCGCCAGGCTGCGGATAAAATCGGCCCGATGAACCGCAAAGAGTATATCACCGCGGTAATCCTGGTTTTGTTGATTCTTTTGTGGATCACCTCCAGTGATAAGTACGGAATGGGCGGCCCGGTTATCCTGAGCATCGTTTTGCTTAATATTTTCCGTATTTTGCGGTGGCGGGATATCGCCGGTATTCCATGGGATGTGGTGGCGTTATATGCCAGCGCCTGCGCGCTTGGCAAAGGCCTGGCTGTTTCCGGGGCGGCCCTGTATCTGGCTGACAGTTTTGTCAATATCCTGCCCGAGTTCTTCCGCAGCGGCGAAGGGTTGGCCATGGCGGTCAGCGTGTTCACAGGGCTGACAACCAACTTTATGAGTGATGGTGCCACGGTTTCTGCAATCGGCCCGATTACTATTCCGATGGCGACGATCTCGGGAACACATCCCTGGATGATCGGTTTTGCGACGGCATTCGCATCCTCGTTCGCCCATATGCTGATTATCGGGACGCCAAACAACGCCATCGCCTACGCCATGGCCAAAGACCCGATCACCGGCGAGCAACTGGTAACGCTGGGGGATTTTTTGAAACACGGAGCGGTGATTTTGTTTCTGTCTTTTGCGGTTTTATGGCTCTGGGGATTTTTCGGATATTGGAGTTATCTGGGATTTTAGCATAAAGCAGGAAGGGGAATATGCCTGATAAAATTAAGCTCCTTATCGTCGATGACGAAATTAAGTTTCTCAATTCGATTGCGCAGCGGCTCGAAATGCGGGATTTCGACGTCACCAAGGCTTCCAACGGCCGGATGGCGATCGATGCAGCGCGCGCTGGAAAATTCGATCTGGCTCTGCTTGATCTCAAAATGCCGGGTATGGACGGTACCGAGGTCCTCGGCATCCTGAAAAATGAACACAAGTATCTTGAAGTGATCATCCTGACCGGGCACGGTTCGGTAGACTCGGCGGTTGAATGCACCAAGCTGGGGGCATTCAGTTACCTGCCAAAGCCGTATGAGCTGGAGAAACTTCTGGAAACCCTGAAACATGCCTATGAAGCGAGACTGACCAAAAAATTCAAGCAGGATGAGGAGCGGATGGACAAAATTATGAAACTTGCCACCGGTTCCAGTGCGCTGAGCATTTTGCGTGAATTGCGCAAGCTTGATGATGAGGAAAAGTAAAGAGAAACATTACCGACAATAGCCGGGTGAAAGCCATAAAGGTCACGAGACCTTTGCCCTGTTCAGCCGCTTTCGATCCCGGGAAAGCTGGCCGATTTCAGCCCCGACGATAAAAACAACCGACGAGTAATAAATCCAGAATGCAATAACAACCAGCAGAGCGTACGTTCCGTATATCCTTTTCAGGGACACAACATTTGCCAGGTAGAGACCGAATAACTGCTTGGCAATCTCCCACAGGACAGCCGCAGCGAGGGCGCTGATCAAGACCACCCGTCTCGGCAGCCTGATCTGAGGCACCGCAAAATATAGAATGAAGTATGCCCCGAAAATTATCAAAAACGATGCCGTCCCGACTGCGAGATCCTCAACCAGTCTGAAATCCAGGCTGCTCAAGACCTCAAACTGCCCGGCGAATTTCAGCACAACGTCGATCAATGGCAATATCGTGGTGGAAAGCAGAACATAGATCAACACCAGCAGTATCAGGCCGAAGTCTCGCGCCTTACCTCTTAGTACAGGACCGTTAGAGCCGGCACGGTAAACCGTGTTCAAGATTGTGCGCATGCTGCTGAAAAGCCCGCTCGAGGCGAACAGCAGGCCGACCAAGCCGATTAGCCCGGCAATGCTTTTGTACAGGCGGAATTCGGTTACCCTGGTGAAAACCATCTCCTTAACATAATTGGCATACTGTTCGTACGGAATAATACGGTCGATGAAAGAATCGATTTTTTCCGTGATATAGGGCCGCTCCAGTACCATGCCGAGAACGGAGAAGACAATCAGCACCAGCGGGATGATGCAGGTGAAAAGTGAAAAGGCCAGGCCACCCGCCATCAGGAAAGTATGATGCTTATCGACGTTTCGGTACAGGCCGCCCAGATAGTAGCCAAAAAAGCCTCTTATTCTGGCGATACTGAAGTGTGTGGCAACGAACCGGAATACTCTTTTAAACATCTGCATTACTGCTATAATCTACGTGGCAAAATAAGCGTAGTCGCCACATGGCGCAAGTTAATGTCATCCGGGATGCGGTTTTTTGTCGGGGATTATATGAAAGAGGAATTCGTCGCTCGCCAGGCCGGAGGCGGGATAAGTCAGGGAAATCCAATGTGGGATAAAACGATGATTGCTGGACTATGACCGAAGAAAGGCAGATTGCGGGCAATCGCCAATACATGCCTGGCTCCGGTTTTTCACCATGTTTTTCACCGTGATAAGAATCCCCCAAAAAGCGCTGATTTTGGGCCTGGAATAGCATATATTATTCTATCGGTTCCGGTGTCAGTCGCGCGCGAGTCTTTACCCATTTTCAAAGATAAATGTCAGAATGCGCTGCCCCGGCAACCGCGGTTGATTTTGTGGGATGCCTGAACCTAATAAACCTTATTTCAGTCAGGGCCATAACCGCCGGATTTAACGATAAAAGGAGGAATAAATAATGGAAATGAAATGCGAGATTATCGAGAATGATTCAAGGCTGATCGGCGTCGTCTCGGTTAAGGTGCCGGGAATCTACGGCAGAAGAGGAAATCCGCTGCCAAGGCGTATGGCAAAGCTGGTGCGCCCGGCCGCGGTTGCATTGCAGAAGGTGTACCGGAACATCGTCAGGGAGGGTGGCCATCTTTTTCTCAGCGATATGTTTCGCTCCGCGGACCAGCAGCAACGCGCTCATGAGGATTGGATAAAGGGGAGAAAATCGGCATTCAGCCCGCCATGCTGTTCTAGTGTCCATGAAGCCGCACGTGCCATTGATATCGACGCCTTTGACACCGGCATTGGTCATAGACGGGTTCGGCAACTGCTTAATCAGCACGGCTGGACACATGTCGTTGCAACTCTCACCGGTGCGGAATGCTGGCATTATGAATTCCGCCAGTCGAAATGGGAGAATTATCGAAAGCAGCACGGCTATCCAGCAATGGCTCACGCCATGAAAGAAGCAATCGGCAATACCGCCGGAAATGAGATCGGCCGCAAAATCCGGGAGCAGGTAACCTGGGTGCAAAAATCGCTTAACAGGCTGATCGCCGCGAGACTTAGAGTAAACGGCAATTACGATGCCCACACCAGGGCGGCGGTCATTGCCTTCCAGAATAAATACCGGCTCCAGATTGATGGCGTCGCCGGGCCGATTACCCGGAAAAAAATACGGGAATTGCTTGACAGTAAGGGTTAGCCGGATTTCCGGACGGCAGAATCACGGGCAGGCATCGCAGATACAACGGCGTATGATCGCTTGATGGCATCATTGAGTCCAATCCCGGTATAGGCATTGCCTGCAAGATAAATGCCTTTCAGTCCCGCAAGCCGCTCCTCGATTTTAGCCAGTCGCCCGCGGTGCCCGATCAC
>CP070796.1:1030913-1039937 GCA_020343475.1 Candidatus Zixiibacteriota bacterium | reverse complement strand
GCTCGTGATAGAATTGCCTGCGGCTTACACAAAGGATTCGTCGTCTGAGGGGTAATTGCCGGATTTGACATCCCTGATAAATTCTTCGGCCGCCTTTTCGATGAGAGGCGGAAGCTCGGCATAGCGCCGGACAAATTTCGGCTGGAAAATATCGTACATTCCGGTAATGTCATTAATAACCAGCACCTGACCGTCGCAGTCTTTGCCGGCGCCGATGCCGATGGTCGGAATTTTGACTGCCGCGGTTATCTCGCGGGCACAGTCGGCCTGCACCAGCTCCAGGACCATTGCAAACGCGCCCGCCTCCTCGATGGCCTGCGCGGATTCAATGAGGTACTGTCGGGATTTTTCGTTACGACCCTGCACCTTGGCGCCGCCGAATCGATGAATCGATTGCGGGGTCATGCCGATATGACCCATCACCGGGATACCGCAGTCGGCTACCCGCCTGATCGTGGCGACCATTTCGATGCCGCCCTCAAGCTTGACCGCTTCGGCTCCTGCTTCGGAAATAAATTTCGCCGCGTTTTTTACGGCGGTCTTAAGCGAGGGCTGGTAGGACATGTACGGCATATCGCCGATTACCAGCGCGGCCGGTTCCGCTTTTGCAACCGCGCTGGTATGCGCCAGCATCATCTCCATCGTGACCGGATAGGTGCTCTTCTCCCCGTAGAGTACCATCCCGACTGAGTCGCCGACCAGAAGTGCGTCAATTCCGGCCCGATCAAGGAAGCGCGCTGTAAAAAAATCATAGGCGGTCAGAACGGCAATCTTTTCGCCTTTGTGTTTTTTTTCAACAAATCCGGTAATGGCGACTTTTTTTCGCCGGGGTTTTTCGGTCATGACAATTGCGCCTCCTATGCCACCGATCCGGCGGGAACATAGTACTTTTTTCCTGCAATCGGTTTTTTGACGATATCCACTAGGTTGTCGAAGTCCTGCGGATTTTTCACAAAATCGATCTCGTCAGTTTTGACCACCAGAAGCGGCGTCTCGGTGTAGTGAAAGAAATAGTAATTAAAGGCCTCGTTGAGCTCGTTAATATAGTCGGAGGAGATGGGTCGTTCAAAGCCAAGGTTGCGGCAGCGAATACGCTCCATCAAAATCGGAGTGGAAGCCTGAAGATATACAACCAGATCCGGTCTGGGGATATCTGACGTCAGCAACGGGATGATTTTTCCGTACAATATCTGTTCGCGCTGACTGAGAGTCACCGAGGCAAAGATTTGATTCCGCCCGAAAGCATAATCAGCCACGATATTTTGGGCAAACAGGTCGCGTGTGATCAAGGCTTGCTGCTGCTGGTAGCGGGTCAGCAGGAAAAAAAGCTGGGTGGAAAAGGCGTATCGTTTCTGGTTTTTATAAAAATCGACCAGGAATGGATTATCCATTGCCTGGTCGAGTATGAGTTCGGCGCCGATACGTTCGGCCAGCATTTTTGCGAAAGTCGATTTACCGGCGCCGATGACGCCTTCAACAGCAATATAATTAGGTTCTAGCATGGTGGCGGGCAAATTCCTTATACATCACCAGCTGGTCGCTTTCCTCATCAGAACAGTATGTGATTATCTTTTCACCGGTTACGGGATGGACGATATCTGGGGCAATCTCAAGCAAAGGGGTCAGCACAAACGGGCGTTCAAGCATTTTGCGGTGCGGGATTGACAGCCGCTCGTTTTCCATGACTTCGTCGCCGAAGAGGATGATGTCGATATCGATCGGCCGGGGCTGGCAGTCACCTTTGCCGGTCCGACCAAGATTTCGTTCGATTTCCTCGAGATTGTCAAGGAGCTCCGTCGGGAGGAAATCGAATTCGCCCTTGACGACCATATTGAAAAAGGTCGGGGCGTCCTCATCCATTTCGACCGCCTCGCTGATGAAAATGGGTGAACAGTCAACCGTTTCAAATCCTTCCATGCAGGAAATCATCTGGACGGCATTGATTAGATTCTGCTCCCGATCACCGAGGTTGGACCCAAGGGAAAGATAGACTGTTTTTGACATAAAACTCTCCTTTCTCTATTCCTTATTATCGGACAATATCTTGCTGGCATCAGGCTGCCGGCGGACAACTTCGATTTCGATGTTGTCAATTGTCCCGGGAATAGGAGGAGTCATCTTCCTGACGCGAAGTCTGACCGTGAATACCGGGAAATCCCGCAGAATTTCGTTGGCAAGCGTAACCGCCAGGCTTTCAAGGAGTGAGAATGCCTTCCCCTCGACGATTTCCTTAATCTTGTTATATACTGCTACATAATCGACCGTGTCGGTCAGCGAATCGGATTGCCCCGATGGTGCCAAATCGGTTTCAAGTTCGCAGTCGACCTGAAAACGACGGCCGGTTTCTTTTTCGGCGGCGCTGACTCCGTGATATCCGTAAAAGACCATGCCGTTAAGTCTGATCACGTCCATTTGTTTATTCCCGCGCTTTTGGCATAATTGTCAGCCGTTTCGCGAGGCGCTCCGCGGCGACGCGGAAGTCTTCGACTGAAGCGGTAAGCGAGAGTCGAAAGTACCCTTCGCCATTCTCCCCGAAGGCGTTACCGGGCAGGGCAAGAATACCCTTGCGCTTGAGCAAGGTCTGGGCCAGGGGCCTGCTCTGCTGTCGTCCGGGGATTTTTATCCAGACAAAAGGACTGGATTTACTGCCGACCATCTCCCACCCCAGGTTTTCCACTAATTGCTCCGCCTCCAGCCGTGACTGCCCGATTTTTTTTCTTGCCTGACGAAGAGCAGGTGAGGGGTATTCCTTGACAGCAGCGATGGTCGGCTCAATCCAGGTTCCGGAAATGACTGCCCCAAGAGCTTTGGCGATTGCTTCCAAACCGCCAATTAGAGCCGGTGGTCCGACCGCAAAGCCCAGGGGGATATATGGCAGCCCGAACGTAAAGGGCGCCGAAAAAAGCTCAAGCCCGACCTTGGCGCCACCGGGGACCGACAGCAGGGACTGGTATTTCTCCTCGGCCAGGGCGCAATATGCCGCGTCATTGACGATGAAGATATTGGCCTTTGAGGCTACCCTGATTATTTCAGACAAATCGGTCTCATCCAGCAGGACTCCGGTTGGATTGTGAGGATTGTTGAGGATTAGAATCTTAGCAGTCGTCCCCAGCTTCGAAGAAAGCTTTTTGGTGGAGGGTTTGAACCCGGTTCGCTCTGTGGCCGGATAGGCTACCGGGACGCCGCCGGCAGTGATGACTTGCCGCTTATAGAACGGCATCCCCGGTTCCGGGCAGAGGACCACATCGCCGTATTCCACAAAAGCCAGGCAAAGATCCAGCAGCATCCGACGAATGCCCTGTCCGATATAAATCTCCTTGCGTGCCACCACCCGTAAGCCGTGTTCGGCCTTCAGCCAGGATGCGATGGCCTCCTTTAGCGCCAGTAGATCGTTTTCCTGGGCCAGTTCGCCGGAGTCGAGTCTGGAAGGCGGCAGTTGGCCTTCGACCGGCCAGCGAAATCGCCCAAGGTCAATCAGGGGGTAGCGCCTGTCAATCGTCCGCAGGGTCCGTTTGGGAAAGAAATCTTCCAGGTCAAAAGGGAAGTGATAGAGCCGGTCAGCTTTATCAAGAATTATTTTCTTTATCATCGGTTAATTGTCCTGACTTGAGCGACCTTCCAATTTCACGCAACCGCTGAATCTCCTCTTCTTCCAGCGGGATCGCCCCCCCGGAATGATCCGCAATATAAATAATTTTGGCGTAATGTTCAACCGCTTCCATTCTATTATATGCTTCTTCCATATTCCGGCCGATGGTAAGCACGCCATGACTGCGGAGCAGAAAGGCCTGATGATCGGCCAGATACCCTGCAACCGATTTCGGCACGGCCTCGGTTCCCGGCGGAGCATAATCGGCCAGCGGGATATCGCCAACAAAGGCAACAATCTCCGGCAGGATTCCTGACGGCAGGCCTTTTCCGGCTGTTGCGCGGGCTGTGGCAAACGGTGGATGCGCATGGCAGCAGGCCATAACATCGTGGCGAGCGCGATAGACGGCAAGATGCATCAAGTATTCTGATGACGGTGCCTTGCGGCCGGTAAGGATTTCTCCGGCAGGGTTGAGCACGACAAAATCCCCCTCGGCCAGAAATCCCAGTGCCGTTCCGGACGCGGTGATCAGGATTTTGTCGGAGTCAAGGCGGCAGGAGAGATTACCGTCGGTGCCGGCGACAAAGCCCTTACGGTAAAGCCGGCGACCGATGGCCGACAGCGTTTGTCGATGGAGGATATCAGACATACCGGAATAAAATAGAATTCTCTGTGGCAAAAGTCAACGGTGTGATGAAGTTTCGGCGGCAGGGGGGAACGCTTTGCATAATGGGAATCACAGAAGCGGGATGAGATTACGTTCGCGCTGAAACTTTTTAACTGATGTCAAGTAAAAAATATATATCGAGAAGAGGATTATTTGCGTAAGTTTTGTGTTGACAGATTGTTAAATGATTTATATATTACAGGGCTAGCCGCTTTGGAGGAGAAAAGTTGAACGGGAGATCTCGCCGTCCTTTAGGGGTGAAGTATCGGTATTTTATAATTTTCGCCGTTTTCTTTATTGCTCTCGGGATAATCATCGCATCCAACCTTGAAATGAATTCGAGGGCGGTTGCGGATATTCCCTCCGCTGGTAATCTGCCGGTGGTCAAAGGGGACGACGGCAGATATTATTCCCCTTTTGTACAGACGATCGAAAATGTCCAGAACGCCGTGGTCAATATCTCGGCTACCGTGAACACTGACAGCAGTCCTTACGACGATCTATTCTGGCACTTCTTTCAGATTCCGCGTGGGCCGCAGACATCATTCGGTTCCGGGTTCTTTTTCCGAGAGGACGGATACATTTTAACCAACAGCCATGTTATCCGCAATGCTGATCAGGTTATCGTGAGCACCTCCGCCGGATATCAGTATGACGCGGAGGTGATCGGGACCGACCCGCAAACCGATCTGGCGGTCCTTAAGGTGGAGTCGGAGGAAGAGATAGCTTTTATCCCGTTTGGTAACTCCGACGAGATTTTGGTCGGTGACTGGGCGATCGCCATTGGCAATCCATTCCCGCAGCAGGGACTGGATCGAACCGTGACGGTGGGAGTGATTTCCGCCAAAGGGCGCAGCAACCTTCGCTTCGGAAATGATACCCCACGTTATCAGGATTATATTCAGACGGATGCCTCGATTAATCCCGGCAACTCCGGAGGACCACTGATTAATTTACGGGGCGAGGCGATCGGTGTAAACTCCGCCATTTCGACGCCATCGGGCGGTTCGGTCGGCATCGGTTTTGCCATCCCGATCAACATCGCCAGGGCAATTGTGCCCGATCTGATCACCAGCGGAGTAGTATCCCGGGGGTGGCTGGGGGTCTGGCTGTCGGAAGTGACCCAGGCCGAGGCAAAAAAGAACAGCCTGGGAGCGGTTCATGGCGTTCATATCGATTCGGTTTTTGTCGGTTCTCCGGCGGCCCGGGCCGGCATTAAGAACGGGGATATCCTGACCTCATTTAACAATCAGGAGATCCTTGATCTCGCTCAGTTCAGCGTTCTGATTGCTACCGCTTCCAAGGGGCAGCTCTCAACGATCGAGCTGGTTCGCAACGGCCGGAAACAGACGGTTCAGACAACGATTGTTGACCGTGAAGAATACCTGGCAGATTACGCACAGCATACAGGGATACCGGATCAGCGGGTAACCTGGCTCGGCATGGAACTGATGTCATATACAGAGAGCATCGCTCGGCGGATTGGCGCGGACTATTTTCCGGGCGTGTACATAAACAGTGTGAACCGGGGCTCACCGGCCGATCGCGCCGACATCCTGCCCGGTTCCATTATTACCCAGGTGAACAACCTGGAAGTCGGGAACCTGGACGATCTGCAGTCCGCTGCAGAAAGTATAAGGGACGGCAAAAAGGCGATTCCCTTTTTGCTGATCGACCCTAGAGGATCAATAGAGTATAAGGCAATCAGGCCTTGAACCCTAGTTGGAACTCTTTGATGGAGAAGGAGGAATTTTAATTCATCGTGGCTAAACAATCGCTAAAATACCGCGACGAAGACAGATCTCTGGATCTGTACCTCCGTGAAATTGGAGAAACTCCCCTCATTGATGCTGACCAGGAAGTCAGACTGGCCAAACAAATAAAGCAGGGTTCCAAACAGGCCCTGGAATCATTAACAAAGGCCAATTTGCGATTCGTGGTCTCCGTAGCGAAGCAATACCAGAACCAGGGCTTGTCCCTGGCCGATCTGATCAACGAGGGCAATATCGGTTTGATTAAAGCGGCCAAGCGCTTCGATGAAACCAGAGGATTCAAATTCATCAGCTATGCTGTCTGGTGGATTCGGCAGGCAATTCTGCAGGCTCTGGCGGAACAGAGCCGCATTGTTCGTCTGCCGCTCAACCGGGTCGGGACGCTGCACAAGATCGGAAAAGTATCCAGCTCTCTGGAGCAGGGGCTTGGCCGCGAACCGTCGCCGGACGAGATTGCACGTGAGCTTGACCTTTCTGAAATGGAAGTATCAGACACGCTGAAAATCTCCAATTCGCATCTTTCGCTGGACGCTCCTTTTTCGGTTTCGGAGGACAACTCACTGATTGATATCCTTGAGGATGAGTATCAGCCGGCTCCGGATGAGGAGTTGCTTGAACACTCTCTGAAAATGGAGATCGAAAAAGCGCTTGATACGCTCACGCCGCGCGAGGCCGAGGTGATCAGCCTGTATTTCGGACTGAACCACGAGAAAGCGTTAACGCTTGAAGAAATTGGCGCGCGATTTTCGTTGACGCGCGAGCGGGTACGCCAGATTAAAGAAAAGGCGATCCGCCGTCTGCGCCACGCGTCCCGGAGTCGTTCGCTGAGAGCCTACCTGAACTGATCGACACAACACATACTTATCCATATGAAAAAGCCGCCTTCCGGCGGCTTTTTTATCATGCCTTCCCGGCAGACAATCGCATGACCGATTGGGTCAGACAGCGGACCGGCCGTTCGAGAACGACCGCGATTGCAAAAGCCCAGGACAGCTGGGCCGGGTAAAAGATGCGGGATCCCTGCCAGTATGTGAATCCCGATAGCGCCGCGAAATAGAGGTAAATCAATCCCAGCAATACCGCGGCAAAAACCTCCCGCCGATGCACGAGCGAAATAAAGCCAAAAAGTGTCAGAATAAAGTAAATCTCATTGACATACAACCTTCGGCACAGCTTTGTATACTGGTTGAGCCGGGGCCGGAAATCCGGCAGTCGGAAATGGTAATTGTCCTCGTAGGCCAGGATGTTCGCACCGATAATCGTCAGATAAGTTCCGACAAACAGAAATGGATTGTCGGTTAACAGGTCGGTCAGCTTGCGAAGATACCAGTCATGTTGCTCACTTAAGCTAAGCGGCCGGGCTTGGCTTTGGGCCATTTCCTTTTTGAATATCTCCTGAAAATCGCCAGAGGTGAGGCTGTCGGATTGATTGGCAGCGACCCGCGCCCCAAGATACATTGCGGCCGCGCCGATTCCGGTGCCGGACGTGACGTAGGTGTCATGTTTGACATAATTGCGCATGGCCCAGGCGGATATCAACATAATTGAAAGCACCATCGCCATCAGGGTGCATTTCAAGAGCCGTGCTTTGGAAACCGCGAAATATCTTATTGGCGTAATGATGACAATGGCGAAAAAAAGCACCGGCAAAAACTGTCCCACCGATCGGACAAAGGTCGTGTAAGCCAGCAGGATTGCCAGCAGGAGACATTTTGGCAAGGTCGGCTTTTCCAGCATCCTGAGAAAAACGTATACCGAAAGGGCAAGGAGGAAAAAGAAAACAGTCTCGGACAAAAAGGACACACTCAGCGTCAGCGAGGTAAAAGAGGTGGCGTTGATAAGAGCGGCGATTGCGGCAAGAGACCGGTTTTGGAAAATCAACCGGCCGATTTCATAGATTAAGGCGGTCGCTGCCGACCCGAAGACAATCTGCACAATCAGGGCAAAAAGGAGGCATTGACCGGAAATTGCAAAGGCCGCCGCGAGAAAAAAAGGGTACCCGAAGCCAACCATATAAAGAATGTGCTCATTGCTGATATGCAGGCTGTAAAAATCGCCGGCCAGCCGGACATATTCAGCGGAATCGGACGGGGTCGCGGCAAAGTGATCCGGCGGCGCCTGATCAAGCGCCACCATCAGGTATCCGAAACGCAGGCCAAATGCCAGCAGAAATATCAGCAGGGTGATTCGATCAGTCCCGGCAATATGGCGAAAGAAAACGTGCATATGATTTTGTGTTGCTTGCCTGGCGCTTTTCAGGCGGCTTTGCCCGAACCCGCGCGGTAATATGCCCAAATAAGGACAATCCCTGTTCTTTTCGCCAGACATTTCTGGCTGTCCGGTTTGAAAAAAGGACTGGTCTGGAAGAGATTATTGAATTGACATCGGGACTCGCAGTCCGTTATTTAGCGGAATCTCCGATGAAAAACATGAAATTCAAGATACTCAGTCGAGACTATTTACCGTCCGGAAGTGCGGTTTCCCTCCTTCTTCTGTTTGCCTTTTACCTTTTTCTTTATTCTCTGCCGGGTAAGCGGTTCAGCGAAGAACTGCTGATTACCGATATGATCTGGCTGGATGCCTGGGGACTGGCCTCTTACATGGTGCTGGTGGTTGTCTGGGCGGCCAAAATGCACTGGCGCCTGAAAGCCCGGCTGCTGGTAGCGATATTTTCGGTATATGGTTTTATTACGGTCTGCCTGATTCTGGACGGAACCCCGTTTGGCATGAATGCCTACTGGGGTGATCAGAAATTTCGGCAGGCGATGATACTCAAACTTATCGAGTTTTTTCCCCCGGTCGATTTTTATTACAGGGATCTGCCGCCATTCTATCCGCCGGTATATTATTTCCTGCTGTCTCTGGTCGGCCGCGTCTTCTCGCTGGAGGCGTTCCGGATGATAAAGGCCGGAACGATGCTGATATACCTGGTCGGGCCGTTTTTGCTGTATCTCATGTGGCGGCGGATTGTATCTCCCTTTCAGGCCGCTCTGATT
>CP070796.1:1016410-1030813 GCA_020343475.1 Candidatus Zixiibacteriota bacterium | reverse complement strand
TTTCAGTTTTTTGTCAACGTTGGCATGACATTCGGTCTCACTCCGGTGACCGGTCTGCCGCTTCCGTTTCTCAGCTATGGCGGCACCTCATTGATAATGTCATGGACCATGATCGGCTTGTTGGTCCTGGCTGATTATTACTGGACGGAATACTGAAAATATGCAGGTTGATGCATGAGAACATTTCGAAGAAATATGTTGCCTGCCATGTTTATTGCAGGGCTGTCCTGTGTAAGTGCCCCGGCGGCGGTAAGTATCAGGGACTTCATCCCCGCCGAACGAATTACTGCCATGGAAAAGGTGGTATCAATGAGAAGCACCGGAACGATCTCCGTGGGCGGGCTTACCGGTGATGTGGAAATGGTTTATGCTGTTCCCGCGATGACATATCTTACCGCAGATCTGGGTATTTTGCAGTTCGCCCAGGGTTTTGACGGTTTCTTTGCCTGGGCCAGAGATCAGAACAATCAGGTGGCGGAGCTGACCGGCCTTGATTTGCGCAAAGTCGTTAACGATGCCTTTGTCGCGAGCCAATCATATGTCATGGACGATCGTATGCCGGGAGTTGTGGAATATGTGAAGGACTCCAGTATTGGAAGTAGCGCCTACCATATTTTCTTCGCCCTGCCGGAAGGAGGGGATTCACTCTGGCTGTTTATCAGCTATGAGACCGGGCGGGTGGAAATCACACGGGAGTACCTGGATGAGTTGCTGATTTATACCTATTACCATGATTTCCGGGAGGTAGAGGGGATCGACGTTGCCTTTCGTGTTACTGCGGAATCGTCAAACCCGCTTCTTAATTCCATCATCACCATTAATTCTGTAGAAATCAATATTCCGGTTGACCGCTCCCTTTTTGCAATGGCGACCGAGATTGCTATTGATTACGCCTTTCCTCGCAATGTTGACTCGGTTGTCATGACCATGAATTACATTAACGGTTTCCTTTTACTTGAAGCGGAGGTTATCGGTGGAGACTCCGCGGTTTTCATCCTGGACTCGGGCGCCGGGATGAATGTCATCGATCAGTCCTTTGCTCGCCGGATTGGCCTGGAGGTCACCGGCGAATTGCCAGCCAAAGGGGTTTCCGGTTACGAAGCAGCAGGGATAACACATATTGATTCTCTTGACATCGGCGGAGTCCGGTTGCTGCATCAGAAGGCGGCCGTGTTTGACTTTTCAAATCTTAATCTACGCTTGCCGGGAAAACCGGGAGGGATTCTAGGGTATGATTTTCTCTCGCGCTTTCCGTTTAGAATCGATTACCGGCGTCGGAAGTTCACAATATATCATCCGGAAGCGTTTCGGCCACCCGATTCGAATTTCGCCATCTCTTTCGACCTGTATATGAAGATTCCGGTAATCGCGGCGGAGATCGAAGGCTGTCGCGGAGAGTTTATGGTTGACCTGGGCAATGCTCTGGGGCTGATTCTGCACCGGAGGTTTACCGAGCACTGTAATATAAGAGAGAAACTTACCGATATTAAGGACATGGAACATAGTGTAGGCGGGATTGGTGGTACCTCGCAGGCTTATGCCGCCACCGGTCACGATCTGCGTTTCGGCGCGGTTGAGGTAAAAAAGGTCCCTCTGGCAGTTGCCGGGGGAGATGAAGGTGCGTTCGGATCGGCAGAACTGGATGGGAATATAGGCAATTTATTACTTGAAAAATTCTCGGTGGTATTGGATTATACCAGTAAGACCATATATGTTCTGCCGGAGGGTTAAAAATAGAGGATTTATCTCCCGGGAGATATGCGGGCCCGGGGTTTGATGTAGAAAAACAGGCAACAAGCTTTACAATCGGTGAGTTTTTTCGAAAGAGAGCAGGGTATTATGAAAGTTGGAATATTGACCGGTGGTGGCGATTGTCCGGGACTCAATGCTGTCATTCGTGCCGTCGTACGCAAGGGAATTCTGCACTACGGTTATGCCGTTCTGGGTATTTACGAAGGATGGAAGGGATTACTTGACGGCGGCAGGATTATGCCCCTTGCGCTTCGCGACGCGTCCGGAATACTGCACCGGGGCGGTACGATCCTGCGTTCCTCACGGACCAATCCGCTTAAAGTGGAAAATGGCATTGAGCAGATTAAAAACAACCTGCAAAAGAATGAAATTGACACTATAATCGCAGTCGGCGGTGAAGACACACTGGGTGTTGCCGCCAGGCTTTCTTCCGAAGGCTGTAATCTGGTTGGCGTCCCGAAGACCATCGACAACGATGTGATGGGAACCGAACGGACTTTCGGATTCGATACCGCGATTAACATCGCAATGGAGGCGATTGATCGGGTCCATACCACCGCCGAAGCCCACAACCGGGTAATGGTGGTCGAGGTAATGGGCCGGCATGCCGGATGGATTGCAACCGAGGCCGGAATCGCCGGCGGCGCCGATATTATTCTTATTCCCGAAAAAACCATGTATGTCGATCAGGTCTGTGAAATGATCAGACGCCGGCACAGTCGGGGCAAGGATTTCTCGATTGTCGTGGTGGCCGAAGGAGCCAAGCTGAGAATGAATCGGGAGAACGAAAAAGAGCTGCAGATTCTCAGGGACCGGAAGCTTGACGCCTTTGGTCATGTCCGTCTGGGAGGAATCGGCAATGAGCTGGCCGACTTGATCGAAGAGGCGACTGGATATGAAACCCGCGCAATAATCCTCGGCTATATTCAGCGCGGTGGGAGCCCGTCGGCCTTCGACCGCGTGCTGGCGACCCGCTTTGGTGTACACGCTATTGACTATGTTCATCGCGGCGAATTCGGTAACATGGTGGCACTGCAGGGATCCAAAATTGTGCCATACCCGCTGGCGGATGTGGTTGACAAAATCAAAACCATCGATCAGGAACTGATCGACACGGCTGAGGTTTTCTTTGGCTAGCCGTAAAACCGCACGGGTCCTGGCGACCATGATAATGGCAATGGTGGGAATGCTTCCCGCGGTAGCCGGTGCGGACGATCCGGATCGACACGATTTCTATTACCGGCACTTTGTCGGCGGCAGGTTTGGCACCTGGATTAATTCCGGCGATACGCGTCCGGTAATCCAATCCCGATACGACGCGGAGGAACTCTCCAGCTCTTCGCTTTACGGTGAGTTCTTTTATTCCCATCGTTTCCTCCCGGCGCTGGCGCTGGAGATTAATCTCGGCATTTACAGCCGCGGTGAAATCAGGTATTTTGACGACATTGATACATATCTGGGCAAGGTAAATCTGTATCCGATTATTCTCTCGGCAAAAATCTACCCCCTGGCCTTCATCAAGCGGACCATGTTCCATCCATATCTGCAGATCGGCGGCGGCCTGTTTTATGGTAAGCGTGATCAGATTGACTACTTCAATTATATCTGGCTTGAGGATTCGGAGACCAGGATTTCATTCGCTCTCGGGGGCGGAGTCGATTTACCGGTTGCCGATCAGATCAGCCTGACCACAAATGTTCGTTACACACCGATCAAATTCGGTGAACCTCTGGCGGAATATGAAGATTACTCCGGCTGGCAGATTACAGTCGGGGTCGGTTATATATTCAAGAATTAAATAGGACTTGATTTGCAAGGAGGAAGTATGGCGGTGAAAGTCGGTATTAATGGCTTCGGCAGAATTGGGCGTCTGGTATTTAGAGCGGCCCGGAACTCAGGGCTCGAAATTGTCGGCATCAACGATATCACCAGCGCGGCAACACTGGCTCATTTACTCAAGTATGACTCTATCCACGGCAGGTACCCTGGCGAGGTGAGTCACACCGAGAACGCCCTGATGGTCGACGGCAGGGAAATCCCGATTATGGCGGAACGCGATCCGGGCAATCTTCCCTGGGCCAGCCTCGGGGCGGAAATAGTGGTTGAATCGACCGGGCTTTTCAGGGATAAAGCCGGTGCCGGTAAACATATCACCGCCGGGGCGAAAAAGGTTCTGATCTCAGCACCGGCCAAAGAACCTGACGGCACATTTGTGCTTGGAGTCAATGATGGCGAGTACGACAAAAGCAAACACCATATTATTTCCATTGGCAGCTGCACCACCAATTGCCTTGCTCCTGTGACAAAAGTGTTGCAGGATTCGTTCGGGATCGCGACCGGATTCATGACGACCATACATGCCTATACCAATGATCAGCGAATTCTCGATTTGCAGCATAAGGATTTGCGGCGCGCCCGCGCGGCGGCAATGTCGATGATTCCTACCTCCACCGGGGCCGCCAAGGCGATCGCCCTGGTTATTCCCACGGTGAAAGGCAAGATGGACGGCTGTGCCATAAGGGTTCCCACCCCCGATGGTTCGCTGGTAGATCTTGCTGTGGTGCTGGAGAAGGAAACGACCAAAGAAGAGATCAATGCCGTCATGAAAGCCGCTGCAGAGGGGCCAATGAAGGGTATTCTGGAATACTGCGAAGACCCGATTGTCTCGATTGACGTCGTTGGAAATCCTCACAGCTCCATTCTTGATTCGCTGCAGACCATGGCGAAGGGCAAGGTGGCAAAAGTGTTCTCATGGTATGATAACGAGTGGGGATTCTCATGCCGCATGGTGGAAATGATCGAAAGAATGCTGTAGTCTTCGGCTCGACTGAGCTGCCGTGTACAGTGAGGTAGGTACCATGAATAAACTTTCCGTCTCTGATATAGACTTCAAAGGCAAGCGAACATTAATCCGGGTGGATTTCAATGTCCCGCTTGATGATGCCCTCAATATAACGGACGATCGTCGCATTGTTGCCTCTCTGCCGACTATTAAGAAAGTGCTTGGCGATGGGGGACGGGCGATTTTGTGCAGTCATCTGGGACGACCGAAAGGGAAAGCGGTTCCGGAAATGTCTCTTAAGCCCGTCGCAAAGCGACTTTCCGAACTTCTCGACCGGAAGATCACATGTGCCCCGGACTGCATCGGCGATGAGACAGTCAAAATGATTGAAGCCCTTGTAGACGGCGAGGCGATTCTCCTTGAGAATCTCCGGTATCACAAGGAAGAGACCGATAATAGTCCGGTGTTTGCCCGGCAGCTGGCCGCGCACGCCGAGCTGTATATCAATGATGCCTTCGGTTCCGCCCATCGGGCCCACGCCTCAACCGAGGGAGTCACAAAATTCATTGATATATGTGCCGCGGGTTTCCTGATGGAAAAGGAGCTGAAATATCTTGGCAGCGCGCTGGCTGAACCGCAGCGGCCGTTTGTTGCGGTTCTGGGGGGAGCGAAAATCTCCGGGAAAATCGACGTAATTGAAAATCTCTTTAACAGGGTAGACGCCATTCTGATCGGAGGAGGAATGGCTTTTACCTTCTTCAAAGCGATGGGCATGAATATCGGCCAATCGCTTTTGGAAGATGACAAAATCGGCATGGCCGGGGAAATCATTAAGAAGGCAAAATCGAGGAAGATCAAATTCCTTCTTCCGGCTGATTGCGTGGTCGCCGATGAAATCACCGACGATGCCAGAATCGATACGGTACCCGCCGATGGTATCCGCGACGACATGAAGGGAGTCGATATCGGACCAAGAACAATTCAGCTTTTTCGAGATGAGCTGCTCATAGCCGGGACGGTTGTCTGGAACGGGCCAATGGGTGTGTTCGAGATCGACGCCTTTGCCAGAGGGACCTATGAGATCGCCGGAATCCTCGCAGAAGCCACTGCCGATGGCGCGGTTACCATTGTCGGCGGAGGAGACTCTGCCTTGGCGGTCAAGAAGTGCGGTCTCGAGGACAAACTAAGCCACATCTCTACAGGAGGAGGGGCGTCGCTTGAGTTTCTTGAGGGAAAAATCCTGCCGGGCGTTGCGGCACTATCTGATGCGAAGGTGGTTGTGTAATTATGAGAGCTATGATAATCGCCGGAAACTGGAAAATGAACAAGACCAATGCCGAGGCGGTCGAGCTGGCCCGTGCTCTGATTGATGTTGTTGGAAACAGAGAGCATCCCCGGGTCGTCATCTGCCCCCCTTTTACGGCGTTAAGTGAAGTCGGGAAGGTCCTTGACGGAAGCCGGATTCTCCTGGGTGCTCAGAACCTCTATCCCGCGCCGTCCGGGGCTTATACCGGTGAGATATCGCCGGCAATGCTCTTGACAACCGGGGTGACTTACGTTATTTTAGGCCACTCGGAAAGACGCGAATACTTTGCCGAGACCGACGCGATAGTTAACGCCAAGGTGAAACTGGCCTTAGGGTCGGGCCTTAGGCCGATTGTCTGTGTCGGGGAAAAACTGAAGGAGCGCGAGGCCGAACAGACCGAGAGAGTGGTCGGCGGTCAGATTGACGGATCGCTGGCCGATCTTGGCCCCGATGAGATCGCAAAAGCGGTTATTGCCTACGAGCCGGTCTGGGCAATCGGCACCGGCAAGACCGCTACTCCGGAGATGGCGCAGGAGGTGCATGCCTTCATTCGTGGTCGGCTGATGGCCCGGTTTGGCGGAGTGGCCGATTCCGTCACCATCCAGTACGGCGGGTCAATGAAACCCGAAAATGCCGCCGGGCTCTTAAGCCAGCCGGACATTGACGGAGGATTAATTGGTGGCGCGAGCCTGAAGGCAGACAAGTTTGCGAAGATAGTCGATTCGGTATAAACGGAGGAAATAGATTGTTTACGGTAATGATAGCCTTCCACACGCTGGTGGCCATCCTGCTTGTGGTCGTGGTCTTAATGCAGTCGGCCAAAGGTGAGGGCCTGGCCGGGGCTTTTGGAGGGGGCGGCGGCGGTCTCAGCGGAGCCGTCTTCGGCGGACGGGGGGCCGCGTCATTTCTATCCCGGGCAACAACGGTGCTCGCCATAATCTTTATGGTTAACTGCGGGGTGCTGGCTTATATGTCGTCGCACCGCACCGGTACCGGCGGAGTGACAGCCGATGAATCGGCGGTGACGCGTGAAGCCGCGAAAGAGATGGAACGCCAGGCCCAGCAGCAGCAGATGATCCCGCCCCAGGAGGGGCAGGGTCAGGGACAGCTGCCGCCGCAAGAGGGACAGACGGACCAGAGCGGTTTTCCGCCGGCTCCGACCGGGGAAACGCAGACTCCGCAGACCCAGCCCGCAACAACTCCCGACGAGGGTACCGGGCAATAGCCCACAGGTGACAGATAAAAGCCTTGCGGAAGTGGTGGAACTGGTAGACACACTATCTTGAGGGGGTAGCGCTTAACCGGCGTGCGGGTTCGAGTCCCGCCTTCCGCATTTAAGAGACCCCGTAAGTCATTGAGATTTACGGGGTAAAATAATACCTTTAGGATTTATAGGATATAGTTTAGTCGTTGAAAATAGGAAATTTCCGGAAATCTCATACAATGGACTTGGCAGTATCGGGCAGTAAAGCACTGCCAAAATTTGGCAGTGAATAGCCTTAAGAATACTCTATTATCTGGGCGGTTTTGCTTTATAGAAAAGTCGATATGGCTACAAAGAAATATCCGACCTCCTTTTTATACTATCTGAAGTATAAAGGAAAGTCTTTGGCCTGTAATGAGAAAAGGCGAAACATCTTGACATAAGGGGATAAATTGTTAAATATAAATTATTATGAAAAAAAGGGACATTGAATACTTTTCGCAAAAACTGCGTGAATTAAAAGAAAGTCAAAATCTCACTCAAGTTCGATTAGCGGAAATCGCCGGTGTCAGCCAGGCTACAATATCAGATTACCTTTTAGGACAATTATATCCAAAAATTGAACCATTGATTAAACTGGCTAACTATTTTCATGTCTCTTTATATTATCTGACGGGATTAGAGGAATTGAAAGAGGAAACCGATATGGATTCTCAGGTCATGGAGTGCATTCGTCTAATTGTCCAGCTCCCGAATAATGATCCCCGAATCGGATTCATTGCAAACATGATCAAAAGTAAATAGAAAAAGGGATAAAATATCGCGCAATCAAAATGTTGTTGCGCATATTCAGATACCAATTGTTAAGTTGTCAATCATCCAGCGTTTCGTCCGAGTACTGATTCTACTGTGTCCTTTTTTAATGACATCTGACATCTCGTTTTAAATATAGGTCTTGCCTTATTTTATTCCGCGGGAATTGAGTAGATTTTAGCTCAGTCAATTGAGAATAAGGACAAAAATGGCAGTTTCAAATCCCGCCTTCCGCATAAAAATATAAGCCTCCCTGAATCAAACGATTTGGGAGGCTTTTATATTTTGTACGTAACACAGCCGGCGGACTCCATTTTTGGGGGTTTCCTGTCCCGAATGCTAATTAAACCTGATCCCGAGGCCGAACGAGAAGTTGATGATGTCCATAAGGCCGACATAGTCGGAATGGACATAGTCGCGCAGGTATATGTCCACCGTTCCGACTTCGATATATAAATCAAGCCCCTTAATTTTACCATTACTGCTCAGCCGCTTATGCACCTTTGTTCCGAGGTACGGCGCGATTCGCAGGTTAGTCGCCCAGTAGTAGTCGTCCGGGTAGTGGGCGGGCGGGCGGAAGAAGTAATTCTCACCGATCACGATGCAGATATTAAATCCGAGCGTCAGGGGTGAAATGGTGTATGTTTCCCTCAAGGTACGAGTTACCGGAAAGCACGCGATCTTGGTCGTAACAGTATGTGTTTCCACGCCGCCGATAAAAGAGGGGAGGTAGCCATAGAAAAGATCCAGGTGCAGTCTCCCGCCAAAAAGCGAGTACCCCGGCCCGGCCGAGACCAACCCCATGTTCCCGGCATATTGCATCTTAGCGTGATCGGGCGTATACCAGTGCCCGCCGGCGTGGGCGCAGGTGCACCATACCCACGTCAGCGCCATGACGGCAGCGATAATAAGATTGCGAAAAGTCGCTTTCATGATAGCTTTGTTTCCTAATAAAAAATTCTCTCAATCTCAAACATTCCGCCTTTGACGGTAACGATGCAGTAATTCCGGTCGTCAAGGTTGTCAATGGTCAGATAAGTGACGCCGTCTTTGTAATATTCTCCACAAAAGAAGCCGTGCGTGTGCCCGTGGATAGACAGCGAAACGCCATTCTCAGTGAGCAGGTGCGCATATTTTTCCTGATGTCCATCCCGGCAGAGCTGATCTCCCCAGGGCGGGACATGCGCTACGACAATAGTAACATCAAATGAAGCATAATCCGCCAGGACACTATCCAGCCAGCTGTAGTCAGGGACATTGCTGCTGAATTCCCAGGCGTTGGTATTGGCCAATACAAATCCGGCCTTTTGAAACGTGAAGGAATAATTCAAGCTGCCGAACATTTCCGAATAGATTTTCACGCCGTTGGCCAGGCAATCGTGATTACCGATGACCGTGAGGTAAGGCACATCAAGCCGATCCAGAATTTCCCTTGCCCAATGGTACTCTTTAAGCAGCCCCATTTCAGTCAAGTCACCGACATGCAGGACAAACGAAGCGGATTGGTTGGCATTGACATGCAGGACCGCATCCAGCAATTCATCATAGGCCGAATGGTTGTCGGCAATCAGGGCAAATGAGAAATCTTCGGGGGATTCCGGTTCAAGCTGGCGGATCAGGGTGAGGTTTCTGGCAGTCACATCCCGGTGAGAATCTTCAAGGTTTGCCTGATACGGACTGTATTCAAAGATGTCGCAGCTGACGAACACCGGGATCGATAACGCGAGAATCAAGACCGGGTTTGCTTTCATAATGGCCACCGAAATTTCAACTAAAAGGCTCTTACATTTATATCATGTTCATCGATTTATACTGCAAAGCGTATGTTAAATCAAAGTGGGCAAATTAACGCGAGGCCAAGATACGCCTCGCGGAAAAACTATGGAATAATGTCCCGGTAATCAAGCTGTTTTTAGTTGCATTTGCCGTCTATGGCTCCATATTTAGTTGAGATGACAAAGCAGTGTTTCCCCTTATTTATGGCGGGTTTGACGGTGATACTGGTCGCTTCTGCATCATTTTCACAGTCAACAGAGGGTGAAAGAAAGGCGGCCAATAAAAAAATCTGCATCACTTTTGACATCCTTCCCGCCGAGCGAAATTACGAACAAGCCGACCGAGTCGAAATAAACAAGGGCATCCTGGCCGCCC
This sequence comes from Candidatus Zixiibacteriota bacterium, assembly GCA_020343475.1. Lineage (GTDB taxonomy): Bacteria > Zixibacteria > MSB-5A5 > GN15 > PGXB01 > JAFGAL01. Next base: position 1,020,805 of record CP070796.1, on the reverse strand, counting down.
TGGCCAAGCACGACGCCCGGGCAACCGGGTTTGTGGTCGGCGACAACATTGAAAGCGACTGGAGTATTCTGGTAGCCTGGCTGGAGGCGGGTCATACCCTCGGCTTTCATACCTTTTCCGGCCAGGATATTGAAGGCGTCCCGGCACGGGTTTTTAATGGCGATATCATCAAGGGGCAGAAGGCGATTGAAGATATCCTGCAGAGTTACAAGCAGAAATCCCGCTATTTTCGATTCCCGTATTTGCACTACGGCAGCACCAAGGAGATAAAAGACGCGGTTGCGGACTTCCTTGCCGAGTCAAAGATCACCGTCGCGCACGCGACTATTATCACCGAAGATTTTGTCTACAACCTGAGTCTGGAAAAGTTGATCCGGCGGAACGACAGCCTTGAATTTAAGGCACTGCGGGACGAGTATATTGCCCACCTGCTGGAACGGGTTGCCAGGGCGGAGACCCTTGCCGACCGGATCATGCACCGCCAGGTCCGGCAGATCCTGCAACTGCGCGCAAATCGGCTCAGCAGTATGTTCCTCGACGATATATTGTCGACCCTTGAGGATAAAGGATACTCTTTTATCTCGCTTAAGACTGCGTTGAATGATAAGGTCTATGCCAGGCGCGATTATTACTACGGGAGTAAAGTCGTGTCATTTCTCGAGCGGCTGGCGGCGCCGAAACCCAAAAAAGAGGAAGCGGCCGGACAATAAGACAGGCCTGTGAATAAATTGGGAGATTGCGAGGTGTGGTGGGTTGCAATGAGAGCAAAGGAGACAGTATGGATATAATAGACTTTGCTATGAAGATGGAGTTGGATGGAAAAGAGTTCTACGAGAAACAGGCTATGGATACCGCCAATCCGGAGTTGAAGAAGATACTGTTGCAGCTGGCCGAGGAAGAAGGCCGGCATTATGAATATTTCAGAAGGTTGAAAGAAGACGAGTCCGATCTTTCCGGCGGCGCCCTTCTTGCAGGCAACACGACGCTGGAAAATGTCAAGAACATTTTCGAGCAGATGGCCGAGAACAGCGAAAAGAAATCATTCGGCGAGGATGATATCGCCGTCTGGAGACAAGCCTTGCGAACCGAGGAGAAATCGGAGGCCTTTTACATGGAGAAGGCCGCGCAAGAACCGAATGCCGAGAGGAAAAATTTGTTGTTAAAGATTGCCCGGGAGGAAAACAATCACGTTCAGATGATTGACGGGGTGCTGATGTATCTGAAACATCCCGATACCTTCGCGGACAGCGCCCAGTTCAAAAATTTCCGATCTCTCGAAGGCTGGTGATAGAAGAATTTAGCAGCGATTATTGATGTCAGAGCGGGGAAGTGCGAATGCGTGTTGCGATGCATGGCGCAATTGTCTATGCCGTGTAATTCTCTGATGCTTTGTATCTTCTGGCGAATTTTCCCATACCGGCCCGTTGCTCTCAGGGGATCGAGAGCCAGAAAAAGATTGTGATTAAAGTCTAAGGGGTGTATCGTTTGTATACGTTCAGTATGAATACAAACCACAGGCGGGTGAAGGTCCGCTATATTAACATGCGAGTATTCCTGGCTGCAGGATTCATCCTGACCTTTCTTCCGGTCACATCACATCTTCTGGCGCAGGAACCGGTCTATCCTCCGGGCTTCGATATCACTTCCGAATATGTCCTGAGCGCTGAGAAACTCAATATTGCCGATACTCTGACAATTACACGAACGATTTTCAACGGAGGATCATTTGGCCTGACGCGATTGTATTTTTCCGATAACCTGCCTTCCGGGCTGATTGTTGCGGGGGAATCGGTCCAATCCGAAGGAATAGACCTGCAGTTCCTTCGAATCGGACCTATCAGCGATAATGAGGTTGACGGATATGACACTTATTTCTGGGTGCTGGATTCCCCTGAAGAGGGTGTTACCAATATTGTAGCTTCGGGTGCGAATGTTACGCTCGAACTCAAGATTGTATGCATCGATTCGGGGATTTTTCAACTTCCCCTGCATACCGCTGTCTTTCGGTCTAACGGCCTGGGATTATTCTCTACCTCGGATGCCCTGCAGGTGGAGTTTGTGTTATCGGATAACGATGAAGAGGATCCGGAGATTCCGGGATTGCTTCCCGGAAGCATGATTATTTCGATCGCCTATCCCAACCCGTTCAATTCCTCGGTTATCATCAAGTATGTCGGAAATGGTGTGAAAGACAAACCGGCCGAGCTTGAAATTTGTGATCTTCTGGGACGGCGGATTTATCACGACGATTTTATTCCTGCCGATGATCATGGCTATATTACCTGGCGGCCAGAAGGTATTATCAGCACCGGTCTGTATCTGTACCGAATTTCGTCGGGCGAGAGAAGTACACGCGGAAAGATTGTGTTTTTGAAATAGGAAGCGGATGTGGAACGGGATAGAACCATCAACAGGCGCGAATTCATTAAGCAATTAGGAGCCTGCTCGTCCGGCATCGTGGTCGGAGGTTATCTGTTGGACTCCGCTTTATTCTCGCCGGAAAAAGCCCGTGCCGGCATTATAAGGGCTAACGTTTTTGTCGCGAAAAACGGCAGCCCGGCAGATAATGTTGCCAAAGTGATCAACATGCGTTTTGCCGGAATTGAGAATTTTATCGGTCGGGACGATGTTGTGGTTATTAATCCCAACGGCCAGTGGGGCTACCAGGGGGGAAGCAACTGCGCCTGCTGCATGGGATTGATTGACCTCATTCTCAATCGACCCGGCGGTTTCGACGGTGAGATCATATTCACCGAGTGCACCCAGTTTCGCACCACCGGTTACTGGACTGCGTCCGCCGCTGAGCTGGTTCGCAACGGGCCATACAATTTCAACGATATGATCACATATTATCACGATCGGGGGCACACCAGGGTCAGCGGGGTGCGGCTGTGGCGCAACCAGGATCAACCCGAGCAGTGGCCGGTGGTAACCGGGCCGCAGCAGGGCCAGGGCTGGGTGCGCCCGGAATGGCGTTCACCGACCTCCAACTGCCTGTTTTACCTTGCGTACCCGGTAATCCGGTCGCCGTATTCGAATCGTCTGATCGATCTTAAGAACGGTGTGTATGATAACGGATACGAAGGACAGCCCGACCTGAAATTTATCAAGATGCCGAACCTGAACAACCACGGCTACAGTGCCCAGCAGGATTATGCCGGAATAACCAGCGCGATCAAATCATTTCTGGGGATTACCGAACTGGAAAACGCCTACAGTGGGCCATACAACGATGGCCATCGGCACCTGCATACCTATGGCGATCCCTGCCATGGCACCAACCGGGCGTATGCCGCGGGTGAAGGAGCCGGGGCCTGGATGAATCACTGCCGCAAACCGGATATCGTTCTTACCACCGCCGAGTGGGTCGGATGGGGGAGCCGCACCGGGAGCGACGCCACGCAGGCCAGAACGGTCGGGTTGTGTGATGATCCCGCAACACTTGACTATTACATGAGCAAGTACGTGCTCTGGCCGTGCTATCTGCCCCAGCAATATTTTAATCCGGATTACGATGTCGCCAATAACCGAACCCGTCAGACAATCAACGGATGTCTCGGCATGGGGTACGGGACCGCTGATGAATCGGAAATTGCGGCGTACGTATATGATTTCAATGATCCCAAAACATTCCGCTTTGATATCGACCGGATGATCAAAAGGTTTCGTGACGGCCAGGCCACCCAGCAGGACGTGCTGGACCTCATTGAGCAATACAACGAGGGGCAATAGGCTGCCTGTTTAAGGCCAGCAGTGATCGAGTGTAAGTTCTTGTATTTTTTCGGGAAACGGAGAGGATTTCGCCGATGGCTTTTCGCCGGTGAGAAGTTCTTCGACGCTGACCCTGAAGGCAGTAATATGGTTTATTCTCATATTCTTGGTGCATGTATGCGGGGATTCCGACCTGCATTTTGAAGATATTCCGGGCAGATGCGGGCACAAAATCTGAGCTCAGAAACTCCCGTCACCCACCAATTCGACATTAAAAACAATATTGAAAAGCAAGGGAACACGGTGAATATCTCGTGCGCCGCATGCAGAAAGCCAATTTTGACAGCGATATTATTGTGGCGGCTGTCCTGTCACTTTTTTAGGATGGCCCTGCCGGAAGCGGTCCCGACCATAATCTCAGGACTGTCTGATCCTCTGGTAAACGTCTTTTTGACGTAACGCTGGCCGTTTTTCCTGAATTCCCTTTCATCATCGAAATCAAATGGCGCAGAGATAGATCCCGACCTGACCTTGGCCGTGAGTTCAAAATATCCTGTAACCGGATTTCCGTTGTAATCAAGCAGTGCCTTTCCCGATGCCGAGCCCACATTCAGGTTGTCTTCAGGGCCTTCGGCCAGCTCCACCATAGCCGCGCCCGAGGCGGAGGAGAAATTGCTCTCTTCA
>CP070796.1:1015209-1016310 GCA_020343475.1 Candidatus Zixiibacteriota bacterium | reverse complement strand
AATTCAGACTGAGGTGCATTCTGATTCTACCCGTTTAAAAGCCTGTTTTTCAACTATGCGTGATTACCAGGTATTAACGACGGTCTTCAATATCCATTCTTTTCCTGCAAATGTCAAATGAATTTTCTTGTCTCGGAACCGCGAAACATAACAAAAAAAGATGCCGCCGAATACTCGGCGACATCCTTCTGGGAGGGACTATGTGTAAGGCATAGTTTATACGCCTGTATATAATGGTTTGTTGCAAAAAAGAAAGCGATTTTTTTAAGATCTCATAAATTTTTCCGCCCGATTCTATAGTAGACATTATTGATCCAATCTTTCTTTTGCCGCATGTTTAGAAATGACAGATGGATATTGTACTAATTGGCAGTGTACAATCTGATTTCTACTTCTGGCAGGAACTCGTAAGGAAAACGATTATCTTGAGACTGTCACGGACGAATGTGATTATAAAGTGTCACGGTCAACCCAACGGCAATTATAATTGTCCCCAGCCAGAGCAGATTAATACCCGGCTTTAGCGACATATCGAGAATCAGTTGATCAGGCGGGCCGGCCTCAATCAGCCCCGGGATTTCCAGCATGACCGCTCCCTCATCCGGCAGCACCCGGGAAAGTCTCACCTCGTAACCGGAGCCGCTGAGTAGAGGCACCGGGCTGGAGATCAGCTGCCCCGATTTTGATGATATATTTGAGGTTAAGGCCGGACGCGCAGTCTCAGTGCGCCCCCCCGAACTCACTTCAAGCTCGGCTGCGACGGTAATGCCGCCTGAGGCGTCGTGCGATCCCATATCAAAATCGACAAAGGTGACGGTAAAATCTCCGAGGCTGTCGGTCTCACCTTTGGCGAGCCGCAATCCGCCGGAATTCGGAAATTCCTGAACGTCCAGTGGAGACAGATACAGGTCATAAAGCAGTTCTTTTTCAATATGAGGACGTTTCATCATCGCCTCCATACGGGGGACATAAAAGAAATGCGGACGTGCCTCCCGATCTGCACCATCCCTGCTCACGGTCAGCAACAGTTCATTATTAATAGTCATAACCGAGCCAGCCATACCATGATAAGTGAGGTCATATTTAAGAGCGGTTTTTCTC
>CP070796.1:1013995-1015109 GCA_020343475.1 Candidatus Zixiibacteriota bacterium | reverse complement strand
AAGAATACTGAAGCATATGACTACTACCTGCGAGCGCATGAGTACTTTTCCAACCACACCGAAAAAGATTACATGAATGCCGAAGCAATGTTTCTTAAAGCAATTGAACTGGAACCGAACTTTGCGAAAGCCCACGCCTGGCTTTCGGTTGTTCATACCCAGATTTACGCATGGTATATTGACAGGACTGAAGAGCGGCTGGCAGCCGCAAGAGAAGCCGCCGACCGCTCTCTGGAAATTGTTCCGGAACTCTCCGAGGGGCAAGGCGCTCTGGCATGGTACCATTTCGCCGCCCTGAATGATCATGACCTGGCATTAGAAGAATTCACAAAACTGCGTGAGAAGGAACCAAATGATCAGACAATAGAACTTTGTATAGCCATGATAGAAGAAACCCGGGGAAAATGGGATAACGCCATGGAGGGTTATAGAAGGGCGATGAAACTCAATCCTCGTTCTGCTACTCTCTGCCTTGAATATGGTAATGCACTGTTTTATTGCCGGCGATATTCTGAAGCTGAAACTCTCTACAATCGTGCAATTGAACTCAGACCGGATTCGCGGCAGGCGTACATCAGTAAATCTACGCTTTACATATTCTGGAAAGGCGATTTCGACACTGCTCGCCAGGTACTGCAGGAAGCCTTACAGAGAATTGATCGATGGCTCGAGTTAACGATTACCGAGGCAATTCTCGAACTTACAGCGAGTAACTTTGACCGGGCGTTGACGCTTTTGACTGAGTCAGGTGAGACCACCGATCGCCTGACGTATGAAAACGCCTTTTACCAGAACCTGAAGGGCAGTGTTTATCGCTATCTCAACGAAGTGGGAGCGATGAGAGCGTCGTATGATTCCGCTCAGATCATCCTGCAGGAGCTTATACATGTCGAACCTGAAGAACCTTATAATCACACTGAATTGGGGGTGGCCTATGCCGGGTTGGGCCGCAAGCATGAGGCCATCCAAGCGGGAAAGCACGCAGTTGAATTACTACCGGTATCCACCGACGCCCTAAACGGAGCCGATCTGGTTAGAAATTTGGCTATGATATATGCCATCGTGGGCGAACATGACCTGGCCGTCGAACAACTCGAGTATCTGCTTTCAATAC
>CP070796.1:1012758-1013895 GCA_020343475.1 Candidatus Zixiibacteriota bacterium | reverse complement strand
CGTGGTCCTGGATATGGCCGGTAATAAGGCGGCGGTGGAGGACGGCTTTGCTATTTTACGCCGGACCGGGACTTTTACCGCCTTCGGAATCGCACCGGCGCCCTACGAATTCGACATGGCCGACAACGTGATTTTCAAGGGTGCGAAGGTTATTGGGATTAACGGACGAAAAATGTTTCAGACCTGGTATCAGGTAAGAAATTTCCTCGATTACAGAAAAATCGACGTCACCCCCGTGATTACTCACAGGTTCCCTTTTGTGGAATTTATGAAGGGTATGAAAACGGCATTGTCGCCGAAAATCAATTCCGGAAAGGTGGTTTTTATGCCGGTTCCGGGCAAATAGCAACGCTTCTTATGTAAGGCGACGGACAAACAATCCGTCGCCTTACTTTTTGTACGTAGAGGTAATTCGAACAATCGGGGTATGTTACCTGGACCTGCCGGCGCGAATTGCCGCAATAACGCCGATAATGACAATGACAATACCGACCAGGACAATTAGTCCGGCCACCGTCACCCCCCCAAGGGCACCCCGGTCAAAGCCAATGCGAAAACCGATCAGGGCCAGGGCACCTATTAAAACGGCAATAACAGCTACAATGACAGCGATTGCTGCCCCGGCGGAGCTTATATCTGTTCGGTAAGGGTCGATGCCGGTATCGATGTATTGGTCGGCGGAACGCCGGTCGGCACGCCGCTTGAACCTGATTCGGTTATTGTCGAATTTCTCCAGCATCTCCCAGCCGGCCTTTGCCTCTTCCTCGCAGACCTGGCGCACCTTTTCCGGTTTGCGGAAGGCGCCGGTGGCAGAGCGGACAATCTTGAATTCCCAGCCGCTCAAATCTTCCTTATTATAAGTAACCATGCGTTCTTCCTCCTGCCGCCGCTTCTTCTTGGCTGCGGCGGCGGTTATCACCGCGGTCGAGGCGGCAATAATGGGGACTATGTTGGCTCCGGACATGTCATTTCCTCCTGAATTATAATATATACTAAGTCGAACCGGAAGAAATTCAAATTATTCATTGCAATTGGCCAACCTGATCTCCTGGCTGAAGAGGAAGACAACCAGTATATCGTCAGCGGGCGCCAAAAGATCATGCCGTCAATCTGCAATCCGCGTGGTCCGGGAGCAAT
>CP070796.1:1011513-1012658 GCA_020343475.1 Candidatus Zixiibacteriota bacterium | reverse complement strand
GGAAGGTTTCACGGTGGAAGCATCTCAAGAGACTCTGTCAACCACGATTATCAAGCATTACAAAAAAGACCGTCCGGTCAACCTGGAACGGGCGTTGCTGCCCACCGCACGGCTGGGAGGGCATTTCGTCACCGGTCATGTTGATTGTATCGGGAAAGTGATACAGGCGGTACCGGTCGGCGATTCGCGCGAGGTAACGGTTTGCTATCCGGACCGGTTCAGACAATTTCTGGTGAGTAAAGGATCGGTGGCGATTGACGGCATCAGTCTGACCGTTAACGAAATCGGGGGAGATACATTTACCACCAATTTAATCCCACACACCCGGCTGGTGACAACCGGCAACCGGTGGGAAAGGGGTGTTGAAGTCAATCTGGAATTTGACATCATCGGCAAGCATATTGTCAGATTTCTTGAGATAAAACCAGGACACGGCCTTACTCTTGAAAAGCTGATCGAGAGTGGCTGGTAATTATGGGTGATGTAACATGGTGCATTTTAATAAGATAGAGGAAGCGATTAAAGATATACGTGAGGGCAAGATTGTTGTTGTCGTCGATGACGAGGATCGCGAGAACGAAGGCGACTTCATCATGGCCGCCGAGAAGATCACGCCCGAGGCGATCAATTTTATGGCGACTCACGGGCGCGGCCTGATCTGCACCCCGATGACAAAGGAGCGGCTGGATGAATTGCAGCTCTATCCAATGGTGCAATCCAACAACTCCAAATACGGTACACGATTTACCGTTTCGGTGGACGCTTTCAAGGGAACTACAACCGGGATCTCAGCGGCTGACCGGGCAACGACCGTGCGAATACTGGCCGACGAGCACTCGGTTCCGGAGGATTTGAGTCGTCCCGGGCACATCTTTCCGATTCAGGCGGTCCCGGGCGGAGTTCTGCGCCGCGCCGGTCATACCGAGACGACGGTCGATCTGGCGCACCTCGCCGGATTGAAGCCGGTCGGGGTTCTTTGTGAGATCATGGATGAGGACGGAACCATGGCGCGGGTGCCGAAGCTGTATGAAATTGCGCAGAAATTTGACCTGAAGTTTATTACCGTTCAGGACCTGATTGAGTATCGCCGCCGCACCGAAAAACATGTAAAAAAGCTTACCAAGACGGATTTTCCCACGAAATAC
>CP070796.1:1010266-1011413 GCA_020343475.1 Candidatus Zixiibacteriota bacterium | reverse complement strand
TTTCAGCCATCATTGAATCCTTTCACCAGCAACAATTGCAGCACCCAGCGCCCCGATATACTCGGGGTTTTCCGGGACAAATACGTTCGTTTCAAGGCCGCGGCTCAAGGCATCCACAAAGCCGGGATTATGGGAAACGCCGCCGACCAGAGCGACCTCTTTGGTGATTCCGACTCGCCGAACCATCGAGACGATGCGGCTGGCAATCGCATCATGGACAGCCCGGGCAATATCATGCTTGGGAGTCTTGGCATGGACCAGCGAAACCACCTCGCTCTCAGCAAAGACGGCGCATTGGGCATTCATCGGGATAGTCTTGTCCGACTTCAAGGATAACCGGCCGAATTCTTCAAGAGAAACTTCTAAAGCACGCGACATCGCCTCGGCAAAAGCGCCCGCTCCGGCAGCGCACTTTTCGTTGACGGCAAAATCAACCACTTTGCCGTCAGTCTCGATCTTAATACCCCTCCCTTCTTCAGCGCCGACATCAATCACCGTGCGGATGTCTTTCAACAGATGCACGACCCCTTTTGCAGCAGCTCCGACATCGGTGATATCGGAGTTGATATTGGGGGCCACCTTTCTTCCGGCGCCGGTCGAGGTAATATGATCAATTGACGATACATCCACGCCCGACTCTTTCACAGCCTGATCAAAGCATTTTGAAGCTGAAGCGGCAGGATCGAATCCGGTTGCAGCAATCGCCTTGCCCTGGATAACGCCGTCTTTCAGAATGACCACCTTTATGAATTTGGCACCCATGTCAATTCCGGCTGTAATCATTATTCTTCCTCCATTTACAAAATCTGTCCCGGCTGAATCTGCCGGATTGCCGTTTGCATCATGGCATGGCAGCAGACTCCTCCACCATCTGCAGCCCCAGTGTTTCCATAAAAGCATCAATCCGTTCTCTCACCCGCTTTTCGTCGAATTCCCGCTCGTCGCCCATATTTCCTTCAAAAGTCATTACCGGAACCCCGGCTTTTGCGATACCTAATCGATTTTCCATAATCCCGCAGGAAAGCCCTTCGCATCCGCGGTTGAGATGAAGCATGACACCGTCCAGCTGCCACTGCTTGACTATCTGAAGCATCATCTCCGTCTTGAGATTCGGATCGTAGAAATGCTGCCATTCAGGTTTGGAAAG
>CP070796.1:1009014-1010166 GCA_020343475.1 Candidatus Zixiibacteriota bacterium | reverse complement strand
CATCCGGATTTCAGAGACAACTGAAGCAATGAATTTGGAATGTGTATAACAGTGTCCATTAATGAAAGTTAATATGAATATAAATGGTTTACCTGCTCGGCTCTGTCAGGCAGAGAAACTGAAGGGTAACCCCATGAGCAGCGGCCGAAAATATCGGTTGACATCACCTGCGAGAAGGTGTTATGTTCGAGGCAAAAGTAGTTTTTGGGCGGCAGGACAGTGCCGCCTTTACATTTTTCTGAAGGAGAGATTGTTGTGAGTCCGCTCATCATTATTATCATTGTCGCTGCGGCCATCATCGCAGCTATCATACTGGTGTTTCTGAAGAACTACCGCAAGGTTGGGCCGAACGAGGTGCTGATCATCTCCGGAGGCAGAAAGCGTTTCGTTACCATGCCGGATGGTACAAAACGACAGGTGGGCTACCGCATCCGTATCGGCGGCGGTACGTTTGTACGGCCATTTATCGAACAGGCCCAGATCCTTCCACTGGAGATTATCCCGATGGATATCCAGGTGGATGATGCTATCTCGACCAACGGGATTCGCTGTACGTTGCGGGGGACGGCAGAAGTGAAAATCGCCGGCGACAATGGTGCGATCCATCTGGCTGCGGAGCAGTTTCTGGGCAGACCGCTCAGCGACATCCGGGACGTTGCCCTGCGCACACTGGAGGGTTCAACACGAGGTTTGATCGGAACGATGAACCTTGAGTCGTTGAACAGGAATCGAAAAGAGTTTACCGCTAAAGTTTTCGAGGATGTCGGCGGATATTTCGCCAACATGGGCCTGAAGCTGCTCTCCTTCAACCTGAAAGAAGTTACCGATCCCTCCGGTTATCTGGAGGCGCTGGGTAAACCGCGCATAGTCCAGGCGCGGCGCGACGCCGAAGTCGCCGAGGCAGAGGCGGCACGTGATGCCATTATTAAGTCGGCCGAGGCGAAAAAAGAAGGTGATATTGCCAAGATTCTGGCCGACACTGAAATCTCCGAGGCCAATCAGGACTTTGAGCTGAAAAAGGCCGGACTGCAAAAGGAGTTGAATTCCAAAAAAGCTGACGCCGATTTCTCTTATGAACTGCAGCGCCATAAGCTCAACCAGAGTCTTAAAACCGAGGAAGGCAAGGTCAAGCTGATCGAAAAGGACTCGGCT
>CP070796.1:1007752-1008914 GCA_020343475.1 Candidatus Zixiibacteriota bacterium | reverse complement strand
GGTGGATCTGGGGTGCGGGGCGGGCAACTATGCCGTGTGGCTTGCTAAACAGGGTTTTGATGTTACGGGCATCGATGTCAGCCGCCAGGCCATTGAGCGGGCCCGCGAGCTGGCGGCCCGCGAAGGTGTGACGTGCCGGTTTGAAGTAGCCGACCTGCTCGGTGATGTCACCGAATTTCATGCAAGTTTTGACTTTGCCTACGACTGGGAATTACTCCATCACATTTTTCCCGAAGATCGAGAACGTTACGTTCATAACGTCCACAGCATTCTGCGGCCGAAAGGCATTTACTTTTCGGTCTGTTTCAGCGAAAAGGACTGCGAATTCGGTGGAGATGGTAAGTTTCGCAAAACCCCTCTTGGTACCGAGCTGTACTTCTCTTCGGAGAAAGAATTAAAGGAATTGTTCGGACCACTCTTTAATATCCTCGAGCTTAACACATCCGAGATTCCGGGGAAATACAAACCGCACATGGCAAACATTGCCTGGTTGGAACGTAAATGATTCCCCGGGCTTTCTTATCCTGCAAAAATCCCAGTCTTACTGCTACGCCAAAAATATCCGTGATAATGGTCTGATGACCGCAGTCAGCACGGGGTGGAGTATTCAGAATCCTATACCTATGCTGTGCACGCCTTTGTCCCTCACAGCGAACACAGGTTCTGCTTCATTGCGTTCAGTATCTACGACAAATCCCCCACTTCAGGAAATATTCAACGGATTTTTACAATCCGATTTATTTGCTTTATACATTAGATTACTGTATATTGATTTTTATCTCATTTAGTCATATAAAATGATGAGAGAATTATGGCGCCGGATGAGTCACATGACGATCGGACGCAATCCTTTGTCAGTCTAACCGCAGACAGCACGGTTTCGCACTATAAAATTATCCGAAAGATCGGTTCAGGCGGGATGGGAGAAGTATACCTTGCCCGGGACACGGAGCTTGATCGGAGCGTAGCCCTCAAGTTTCTTCCCGCACGTTTATGCGAGGACGAAGAATGTCGGAAGCGGTTCAAACGCGAAGCCCAGGCCGCCGCCCGGCTTGACCATCCCAACATCATACCGGTCTACGAGGTCAGTGAATACCGTGGTCGGCCGTACTTCGTGATGGCGGCCATTGAGGGTCAATCGCTTCGGGAGTATGTCTCAGAT
>CP070796.1:1006468-1007652 GCA_020343475.1 Candidatus Zixiibacteriota bacterium | reverse complement strand
TGATGTGGCCGAATTTATTGGCCGATAATATAGAATATATGCGGCGATTTGGCAAAAGTTGCGGAAAATGATATGAGGAATTCAGCCAAAAAACAAGGCCCGCCGCCCGGCGGGCCTTGCAGCACCAAAAAAGGTGACAGAGGTTATTCTCGGAGCGGTAAGCCGCAGGCGGCGACCCAGGCGTCGCAATCACACAGCGGCAGTCCCGTTCCATACAGGTTGTCAATGATAAGCAAAATATCAAGCAGATTAACCGCGCAGTCGCAGTTGGGATCGCCGGAACAGGTATCGTATGGTATCGGAGCAGGTCCGAGGGGAGTGCCGTAGAGGTGATCAATTAAGTACAGGATATCCAGAAGGTTGATGTTCGTGTCGTCGTTGGCGTCGCCCGGCACGCAGTCGCACTCAAAGGTCGGGCAGATGGTAATCGCATATTCAATTTCAACATGGATGGGCAAATACTGCCAATTCGTCATGCAGAAAACCCAATCGAAAACCGGTGGATTTGTACCCTCGAAGTTTATTATTCCGTTATCGTCATACGTCACCGGATAATCCGGAATCCAGAGGACGCCACCCGGGCTCGGGGAGCCATCCGCGATAAGATACCAATCATGAATTATAGAATAGTGCGGGCCGGAATTCAATGCCAGGTCGTTGTGGTCTTCGGGCGGGTGTACCGCTGCCTCGAACAGATTGTAGTAGGGATCAGAGATGGCCATCAATTGTTCGACCGTATCCACCCCGGCCACCGTGATATAGTGTCCGCCCACGCGAGACCATGACTGCCAGTCCGGCAGAGGGCACATCGGCGTGCTTGGATATTCCTGCCAGAAACCCAGAAGCAGGATGACATCCTGACTCCGCGTGACTTCATCTCTGATGAACTCCCAATCGGGATGCGGAACGAAGCTAACCTCAAGGGTGTCCTCAAGACCAAGACTGTCGATTTTACTGACCAGGTAGCTGTACATACTCTCCATAATAGTACCACCTAGCGGGCTAGTCATCATATTCATCGCCAGACTGTTGACAACAGGGACAACATTCTGCGGATCATGGTCATCAAATGGTACCGGGCCGGACGATGATTCGATCAGCCGGAAATCATCCTGTATGGCGGGCGGCCGGGGCGAAGTTGGATTGATCAGGTACTGGAACTTGGAGTCGAACCAGAACAGGCA
>CP070796.1:1005171-1006368 GCA_020343475.1 Candidatus Zixiibacteriota bacterium | reverse complement strand
GCCCCACGCTGGAAGTCGCCCGGGGTCTGGTCGGAAAGTATCTGGTATTTAGAACCGGGAAGAAGCTGCTTTCCGCGCGACTCGTGGAGGTTGAGGCGTATGTCGGTGAAGATGATACGGCCTGTCACGCTGCTGTCGGCAGGACGGAACGGAATGAAGTAATGTACCGAATGGGCGGGTATAGCTATATTTATTTTATATACGGGATGTACTATTGTCTTAATGTCGTAACGGAAAAGGAGGGATTCCCCGCCGCCGTCCTGATTCGGGGCGCCGAACCGGTGGACGGCATTGAGATAATGAAAAAGCGATATGCGAATCCGGACTCAAATAAGCTGACGAACGGCCCCGGTAAACTCTGCAAAGCCTTCGGGCTGACAAGGGAACACAACGGCCTTGATTTGGCGGGAGAACATCTGTATCTTGAAGATCATGGCTACAGCCCGGCTGAAATCGCGACATCAAGACGCATCGGGATTAAAAGGGCGGTGAACAAGCGCTGGCGCTTTTTTGAGCCGACTTCGGCTTTCGTATCCGTCAGGAGCGTTAAGTGATATAAAATTATTGGAGGTGCCTGTCCATGCCAAGGGAAAAGCGCTTAAAGTCTGTTACCATTCCGGTATCGACGTTTGAGAATGTCATGAAACAATTCGACCATGCGGCGGCGAAATTGAATATAGACCGGGGACTCCTTGAATTTATAAAGTATCCGCTTAAGAGCGTCATCATCAAGCTGCCGGTTCAGATGGATGATGGAACCTTTAAGATGTTTACCGGTTACCGTGTCCAGCACAGTATTGTCCTGGGGCCGGCCAAAGGCGGCATCAGGTATCATCCCGATGTTACGCTCGATGAGGTGCAGGCGCTGGCGGCGTGGATGACCTGGAAATGCGCGGTGGTGAATATACCGTTCGGCGGCGCCAAGGGGGGAATCGCCTGCGACCCGAGCACAATGTCCACGGGCGAACTCGAACGCCTGACGCGCAGATATACCGCGGCTCTGTATGATTGCCTTGGCCCTGAAAAAGATGTCCCGGCCCCGGACGTCAATACCAATGAAAGAACAATGGCGTGGATTATGGATACATATTCCATGCATGCCCAGCATACGGTAACCTCGGCGGTGACGGGCAAACCTTTTGCTATCGGGGGCTCCAGAGGCCGCCGGGAAGCCACCGGCGCGGGAGTCGTGATTAC
>CP070796.1:1003873-1005071 GCA_020343475.1 Candidatus Zixiibacteriota bacterium | reverse complement strand
GGCGACATAAATCGCATCATTGATTTTTTCAATCTGAAACTCGATTTCTTTCATTCCGCAACTATTGCTTCAGGGTCAATCTCAGAGATCAAACCATTCAGTCGATTACTTCCCAGGACGCAAGATCATGCGGTGTAATAAGTCCCGAATGAAGTGCCCATGGACAATTATCTCCGGCGACAGACGACCAGCTGCTTGGGCGATGAGGATTCAAAAGGCGACTCATCGTAATCGCCGAATTTGGATTCTATTACAAAACCGTTATAGTGCAGCAAGGCGTCAAGTTCCTGCGGATAGAAAATGCGCATGCTTAGATCAAGCACGAACTTATCTTCCTCGCCTCCGATGCTATGGTACCATTTTACCCTGTTAATCTGGAAAGCAGCATCATAAATATTGTTTTCGGCCATGACAACCATGCCGTTGCCGTCGGGATCGGGATACTCCCCCACGGGATAGCGCCGGGAGGCGTCTCTTATCAGGATATCCAGCCGGGGATTGAATATATCAACGGCAAATCGTCCTTTTTCCGTCAGGTGTTTACCCACACAGCCAAAACAGCCTTCGAGGCTTTCCAGGTCATGCAGATGGGCGATGGAATTGAACGGCAGGAAGATAAAATTGAACTTCCTGTCCAGATCAAACTCTCGGCAATCAGCCCTAATCCATTCAATGTCCACTCCCTTCTCGTCAGCCTTTTTCCTGCCGTGGGCAAGCATCGATTCTGAAATATCCAGCGCGGTTATTCTGACGCCGTACTCCGCAAGCGGGATACTGATTCTTCCGGTTCCCGCCGCCAGTTCCAGCACGGGATCACCGAATCTGGCGATCTGGCTCATATAAAAGGGAATATCATCGACTATATTTTTGGTTTTCAGATCATAATGCCGCCCGTCCCATAAAAACTTCTCACAGTCGCCTGGTTTCATATCCTTTTCCTATCACTTTTTCAGATACATTTTGTGCAAATAATCTTTAAATCCATGCTTGTTCCAGAAAGAATAACCGGCCTCATTCGCCGCCAGAACATGCAACTCAATTCTATCCATATGCCGACTCTCAAACCACTTCAGTGCCTTATTCAGAATCTTTTCTCCGATACCCTTTCTTCTGCATTCCCCTCTTACCGCCAGATCCGAAATATACCCGTGCTTCTCATGTTTGAATATCGGTGGATAGTCTATTATTTTGGAAATTG
>CP070796.1:1002567-1003773 GCA_020343475.1 Candidatus Zixiibacteriota bacterium | reverse complement strand
CGATGAACCTGTTTTTTTCTTCGATATCCATATATTCATTGTGTTCAGAAACTAATGAAATATAATCATTCCGGATTTCCTGTCAAGCGAAAAGGAACTCAGATATTAATTTTTCTGGGTGACCATTCTCGGAGACTCGCGGCAATGACCAAAAACCGTTGCAATCTGGCCCAAACGCGATGTAAGTCCTTGCGCCACAACGTGAGAATGGGATTCTTCAGCTCGTTCGGCATTTTCGGAGTGTTTCTCCACCACCGGTCAATATCCCCAACAGTAGCTGGTCTTACTTTTCCATGCCCTGAGAGTCCTTTCCGTCACGCACAGCTTCAGTCGGGATAACAGTTATGTGCCAGCGGCCTGTTGGCCTGATTCCAATCACCCCTGCTTTCCCATTGGTGGACGACGTATTGTATTGAAATATTGGCCACTCTCAGAAAGAAAGAAAACTCGTGATGACGACTTCAATTGAATTAACAAAACGGTGGGTCTTGCTTGGCATAATCTTCGGGATACTTGCCAATGCCGTGTTTATTTCCATTTCCATCCAAATGGAGGAGGGAGCGCTGCCGCCAAAATTCATATACTCGTTGGCATGGTCATTCGGCCCTATGGTGATTGTCGCGGGTATGGGTCTTTATCACTTTCTTCTGACTCGCGGTGAGTCCGTAAGGCTTCAGCTGGCCAAAATGTTCATGGTTTTTGGAGGGGTCTGTGTTACCATCGTGATCACCGTTCGCGGGGTGGCACTATATGAATTCCCGGGATTTAAGCCGGAGGCGACTGACCGGGCTGCGATCGGCGCCTGGAATCATGCTTACAAGGCCATCATGCTCACTCAGCGAGGCGTTGAACTGGCCTGGGGTATATTCATCTACATGGCCGTAATACTTTTTGCATCCGCAATATTCGCGCATCGAACCTCAGGGAAGATTATCGGGACATTCGGCATGACTATCGGCCTGCTCGGGCTTTTCTTTGATTTCATAATCTGGCCCGCTGATCCGGAATCTGCAGGTCTGGTCAATATGGGTCCGTTTGTTGGGTTCTGGTTCATCGCGGTCGCCATAATGATGGCGGTTCAATACAAAAAGCTGGGGAGTACCTCTGAATGAGCTGGCAGCAGCCAAGAGCAGGAGATGATTAGGCAAACCGACGCTCTCGACTAACCGGCCTTCCCGTCTGCAATTTCCGGAATAAAATACGGGC
>CP070796.1:1001249-1002467 GCA_020343475.1 Candidatus Zixiibacteriota bacterium | reverse complement strand
CCCCACGCTTAATATGAGCCTCGGCGTGCAAATTTCTTTCGATCTCGCCGAACAACCGGTGATATTTCTGGTATTGATTGGCCTGACACTGTTAACCGGCGTCGCCGCCGGCAGTTATCCGGCATTTCACTTATCGGCTTTTCGGCCGGCCCGCGTGCTCAGCCGTAGCCGGTCAACCGGTTCGCGACGCTCAACCTTAAGAAGGATCCTCGTGGTCCTGCAGTTTGCCTGTTCCATCCTGTTGATTATTGGCGCAGGAGTTGTCTACCGGCAGTTATCCTATATGGAAAATAAGGACATCGGCTATGACAAGGAGTACGTGATCAATATCTCACTAACCGGAGACAGCGTACAGCGGTACGCTGAGTTGAAAAATGAATTAAATCAGAACAGCCGGATTGTGCGGGCCAGTGGGATAGCCGCCGGCATGCCATATTTTAGCTGGACCACCGGATCCGTGGATTGGGATGGCAAAGATCCTGACCGAGAGATCCAGGTTTCGATGAATTATATCGATTATGATTTTATCGAAACTTTGGATATCGAGCTGGTCGACGGCCGGAGTTTTTCCCGCGAGTTTGTCTCCGACGCGGCCGGTGGTTATCTCGTCAACGAGGCCATGGTCCGCCTGATGGGTCTGGAATCCGCCGTCGGCGCGAGACTGACCTATATCGACCGACCGGGGAAGATTATCGGTGTCATGAAGGATTTCCATTTTCGACCGCTGGATAGCCCAATCGGGCCTCTGGTATTTGTGCTGGTGCCCGAAGCGGTCAAGGTTCTGTCGATCCGGATCCCGCCGGGAGACATCCCCGCTTCGCTCGCGGTTGTTGAAGAGATCTGGGAAAGAATTTGCCCGGAATACCCTTTTGCCTATGAGTTTTTTGACCAGGTCTTTGACCGCCGTTATCGGGGAATCGAAATAATGGGTAATCTCGCCGGCAGTTTCGCCCTGGTCGCCGTATTTATCGCCTGCCTGGGCCTGCTCGGCCTGGTTTCCTTTGCGGCGGAACAGCGCACCAGGGAAATCGGCATTCGGAAAGTGTTGGGCGCCTCCGTATCGAGCATCATGGGGCTGCTCTCCGGAGAATTTCTGGTTCTAGTCGCCATCGCCAACGTTATTGCCTGGCCGATCGCGTACCTGGCAATGAACCGGTGGCTCCAGTATTTTGCATATCACACCGAACTTAATTGGGTCGTATTCATTTTTGCCGCCGT
>CP070796.1:999925-1001149 GCA_020343475.1 Candidatus Zixiibacteriota bacterium | reverse complement strand
CAACATTTCACTGGCTTCCGGCCGATCGTCAGCCTCCTCCGTTACTGCGACCTCGGGAGTTTCATCATTGATGATCTCTCCTGATATCGAAGGCGTGGTCGGGACCTCGTTTTCTTCCCTGATGCCATAATAATCATTCGTGACACAGTCTATCATCGATCTTCTCCCTTAAACACTTGCCGCTATTTTTATATATTCTATCGGTATAAATGAAAAATCCTTTGACGAAAGCAGGCTTTAAGCCCGCTCTTCGGATATTTGGGAGGGGGCTTCGAATTTATCACTCAATTCAAGGTATATATTTTTGTGGACAGAATAATTGAGTCGGACTATTGTTGATTTAATCAGACAATATTGTCGGACTTCCCGTTCAATTTGGTATATGCCGGATTTCGCCGGGAATCCGACCTTTATAAAACCTGAGGAGTAAAACAACGTAGATACGGGTATACAGGAAAAGGAGACAATCATGGAAATGCGATATATGGATATAGTACAAAATTCCCTCAGGAATGCCTGGAAATACAAGTTTCTGTGGTTATTCGGATTTTTTGTGGCTGCCGCCGACGGCTCCGGCAACAGTCGATTGTGGCTTCACGATTTCGATAAAAGAGACTGGGGCGGCCACATTGGCCACCTCGGCTCGATCCATATCAGTCCCCTCATTATTGTGTACATCCTTCTCGCGATGTTCGCCATGTGGATTATATTCTGGATACTCAGCGTCATTTCCGAAGGCGCGCTTATTCACGGTATTTCCAGAAAAGAACTGAGCCAGAAAATCGATTTTAGCGGGTGCTGGTCAACCGGCCTTAACAAATTTTTCAGGCTTCTGGGCATTGTGTTTCTGGCGACTCTGGCGATCATTTTTTCAATACTCATTCTGGCAATGTTTATCGTGCCTTCGTATTTCGCATCCGTGGCCTTCGGTATTCTTGCGACTATTATAGCCCTGCCGATTCTACTGGCGGTGATTCTGATAACGGTCTGCATCGAAGGGTGGTCAATCCGATACGCCGTCCTGCATGACGAGCGGTGGCTGAATGCCGTCGCCAAAGGCTGGAACCTGTTTAAGGACAATATCGGCAAGACACTGGGCGTCGCCTTTTCGTCATTCTTTTCGCAGTTCGTGCTTGGAGCTCTTTTGATAATAGGTGCCCTTGTTTTGGCCATACCTTTTATACTCGTGGGGATTGCCAACCTCTGGCTGGCCCTTGTTCCCGG
>CP070796.1:998591-999825 GCA_020343475.1 Candidatus Zixiibacteriota bacterium | reverse complement strand
ATCTCCGTTTCGTCCGGCAGTTGCGGCAGGGAAGTGGTGAGGCACAGCACGGCGTCAAAGCGGGTGTCATAATTCGCGGGTAGTTCCCGGAAATCGATCCGGCGCAGCGGGACATCAATCCGGTTGGAGGCCAGTTTCTTCTTCGCCTCCGCCAGCATTGCCTCCG
This sequence comes from Candidatus Zixiibacteriota bacterium, assembly GCA_020343475.1. Classification (GTDB taxonomy): domain Bacteria; phylum Zixibacteria; class MSB-5A5; order GN15; family PGXB01; genus JAFGAL01. The sequence continues at coordinate 999,659 of CP070796.1, read as the reverse complement.
ACACATCCGAGCCGTAAATCTGCACCCCGGACTCGTGCCACAGAACCAGATCATTGCCGGTGCCGCATGCACAGTCCAGGACGGTTTTTATACCGTATTTCCCGATCAGAGCACGAAAAAATTCCCTCCGCCGGGGATCATCCTTTGACATCCGGTCGTATTGCCCGGCGAATTTCTTGAACGGATCTTCGGTCATGTGTTATTCCCCCGCGATGCATAATTTTTCTGATCGGGGACCGTGTCAGGCCGCGTCCTTAATTTTGCCCAATTGAATGTTTGCAGGCAATAAAAATCTGTCACATTTCGCGCCTGAAAACAGGGAATTTAAAAAGGCTTGCAGGCGGTGGATATGTTTTGAGGGTGTAGTTTCAGGTCAGTGCGGCGTTTACTATAACTCCTGTGGCACCGGTTGTCTATCCGGCCGGAACCTGCTCTGTGTTTTCCCTTCGTATAATTACAGATGCCCGGATATTTTTGTAACCAGCGGTCCTTTATTGAAGATAGTGCCAACTCAGTACCATATCTCCATCATAAATAGTGGAAAACTCGCGCCATAAATCGCGAGATGCACCGCCTTGGAAAAAGCACAAAAAAATTTATAGATTGTCCTGATATCGTCCGATTTATATTATAAAAAGCATTCTGGGTGTAATCATGAAAGCGGTCGAACAGAAACAACGAAAAATAAGGCGAAAAGCGTCAGAGCCCCTGTTGGCTTACGATCTGCAGACCGGGGTACCAATGGGTCAGATATTGGATATGTCGGCGAGGGGAATGAAATTAATGAGTGAAGAACCGGTAACCGTTCGCCAGGTATATTATTGTCGGATACCACTGCGTAAAAAAATTAACGGTCGCGATGAGGTGTTTTTTGATGCCGAATGCCGCTGGTGCAGAAAATCCGAGGAGACCGGCTGGTATAATTCCGGGTATGTTCTCAGATTTTCCTCTCCCCAAAATGCCGATATTATAATGGAATTGACGCGTAACTGGATGGCTGACCAGGCCGACCGGCTGAATGCCCGCTATACGACTTCCAGGAAGAAAAAGCAATATTTCCTGCAGAGG
>CP070796.1:997254-998491 GCA_020343475.1 Candidatus Zixiibacteriota bacterium | reverse complement strand
TCACTGGTCTTCCAGATCGGCGCCAATGTCGGTCAGACGGCCAAGATCGGTCTGCCCAATATGGCCGCCTCATCTCTGGGCAAAAACCTGCCGGGTAATATGTACAGGTCGCTTTCTCAAATCGACGTGACAACCGTCCAGGGCGCCCAGGATTCGCAGTCGGTCATTGACGAGGCGATTGACGAGGTTTCCACAGTCCGTGGCACACTCGGTAGCTTCCAGAAGAATACTCTGGAATCCAATCTGAGAAACCTCCGCATTGCCTCTCAGAACCTGCAGTCTTCGGAATCCAGTATTCGCGACACCGATATGGCAAAAGAAATGTCAAACTTCGTCAAGAATCAGATTCTGCTGCAGGCCGGTACCGCTATGCTTGCTCAGGCCAACCAGGTCCCGCAGGTGGTGCTGTCGCTCTTTGCATAATACATGTGTGCACCGGTGGGGGGTTAATTACCCCCCGCCGGCTGCGGCTGCAATTCAAGCGCTTGAATTAGGATACGCTTTCAAGATCACGGGATTTCATCGCCGCCAAGTGAATAATTCAGGGAATTTTCCGATAATGATTTATAGGCATATACGGCCCTGAAACGGGCCAGGATGGACTGCTGTTCCATCGGTACCGGGCCGGTAAGTTGCTGCAGGATATGAAATAGATGGACCATTAGATCATAGGAGAGCATATGCCGGGCTTGCAATCAATTGAGGGACTGGCCTCCAATCTTGATATATCTTCCATAGTCGATACCATTATCTCTTACGAACGGGTACCCGTTACCTTCCTTGAGCAGGAAAAGAGTCTGAAAACCCAGCAGGTGGCCGCCTATAAGGCGGTCCTCGCGAAATTTGTCGCTCTGCAAACGCATGTCTCTCTTATGAAGAGACAGTCAGCATACAATAAAGCCAGCATTGACATTTCCGATGAATCAATCCTCAGCGCAGGAGTAACCGATCAGATCGTGGCAGGAACCTACAATCTGAGGGTTACCTCCCTGGCACGTAACCATCAGATCGCCTGTCAGGGCTTCGACGAGGCGACCTCCACCATCTTCGGAACGGGAACCATAAGCTTATCGGTCGGAGAAGCCGGCCTGACTACGATCAATATTGAATCCGGCAACAACAGTCTGGTGGGCATTAAGGAAGCTATTAACGAAACCAATGTCGGCATTACCGCAACCATTATTAATGATGGCTCTTCCTCCCGGCCGTATCGTCTGATGCTCACGGCCAATAAAAC
>CP070796.1:995882-997154 GCA_020343475.1 Candidatus Zixiibacteriota bacterium | reverse complement strand
CGGCATGTATATGACCGAAAAGCAGAAAACCGAGCTCTTCAACAGGGTGCTTACTACTGAATTCCCCAAAGCCAAACTTGCTGGTGCCGAGCGCTCTGTTGGCCTTTCTGTGCCGGATGAAGTCCTCGACCTGGGATTTGACGACCGCAGCGTTTCTTCACCCGGTTTGAGAGTCGGAGTAACCTACTACGACTATCAGGCCAACGGTCGCATGAACCGGCAGGTAGACTGGCGGGGAGGCCAGCTGGTTCACTTTACCTGGATGAGAGCTCTGAATACCGACCTCGATGCTCTTCAGCGAGGGACGATGTACAACTTCTGGGATACGTATGGGACCCCTCCCGGTTTCGGTTTCGTCGATGGTCTTGAGGTTCATCCTATTACGGTCCCGTCGCAGGGTAGTTACTCCGGATATTGCGGTCTGGATGTGGATACCGAAGAGAAAGTAAACATTTCCGCCCACTTCAACGACGCTCTGGGCTATAACACAAAGCTTTGGTATGACTTCTGTGCCGGTTGCGCCGGTTTCTCCGCCTACGCGAGCGTCGTTCCGGACTCCACCCAGGAGTGGATAGCTGACCCTCAAAACCTGGATGATTTCGAGTACATCTGGCCGAACCACGAATATCAGGTCTGGGATGGCGATACTGTAACGCACGTCTTCGCCCAGCAATGGCATGATGGCATTCAGCCGCAGATTATCGCCTACTTCAGGCGCGTCGGCAGTGATACCTTGGGAGCCTGGGACCACCCGCCCATTGTAATTGACACCGTCATGGACATCGCGCAGACAGTAACTGCATCCAGGGTCAGCGGCAGGGTTGCTTTGGTCTGGATCGCCGGGCTGGCCGCAGTTCCCGGGGGCAGTGAATCCGTCGATCGCGGCAGCCAAGTGGTCAATGACGTCTATTACGTCATGTCGGAGGATATGGGCGGTACGTGGGGTGCTTCTCCTCCTGCTCTTGATAAGGTTAATATTACAGATAGTGACTCCTCGCAGGCCGGGTGGAGAGCGCACACCGACATTTCGGCCCTGATTGGAACTGACGACAAACTCCACATAATTTGGGATGCCCGTGAATATTCGCCCACGCCGCCGCCAAACGGTTCATTCCCTCATGCCAACGGTTGCCGTATGTTCCACTGGGATGAAACGCACCCGGATGAAGTCCGCGTTATTAAGGATGCCAACTGGGATCTGCCGCCCACGGGATCATGTAGCGGCGGCGCCTGGAACGGTATGAGCATAGTCAAGATGCAGATTTCCGAGTG
>CP070796.1:994494-995782 GCA_020343475.1 Candidatus Zixiibacteriota bacterium | reverse complement strand
TGACCACCCTGTTCAACCGCATTCGCTATTTGCCTGAGATTACTGCCGGAAACTTTCAGGTCCGGCAGTTCGCGGAACGGACCGCAATCAATACGCCTATTCAGGGAACCGCGGCGGATATGATTAAACTGGCTATGATCAGTATTCACAAGAAAATGGCCGAGATGAAATCAAAAATGATTTTACAGGTGCACGATGAACTTGTTTTTGATGCGCACGTTGACGAAATACATGATTTGAAAATAATTGTCAGAGAGGGAATGGAGAAAGCGGTCCGGCTGAAAGTTCCCGTAGTGGTCGATCTGGGGACGGGATCCAGCTGGTTGGAGGCGAAAGGGTAAGTTCTATCAAGAGATATCTCGTCGGCATTGTCGGTCAGATTGGCACCGGTAAATCTGAAGTTGCCCGGATTTTTAAAAGGCACGGAGCACGGGTTATTTCAGCAGATGAGATCGGCAGGGAAGTCATCGACAAAAATCCGGCCGTGCTTCGCAGACTGACTGCAGCCTTTGGTGAAGAAATTCTGACTAGGGCCGGGACGCTTAGTCGCAGGCGCCTGGGAAAACTGGCCTTCGCCTCGGCAGAAGCCAAAACCAGATTAGACAGTATCGTTCATCCCGCACTTCTCAAAGAACTCGCCCGTCAGGTTAGATCGGCGCAAAAAACAACCAAATTAGTCGTTATTGATGCCGCCCTCTTGATTGATTGGGAATGGGAGAAAAAAGTTGATCTTACCATCCTGGTTCATGCTAGCGACCGGGTCAAGATGGCACGTCTTAAGGCCAGGGGATTCTCTGAACAGGAGGCCAGAATGCGCCTGAAATCGCAGCTCCGTTACAGTCAGCTGCGAGCACATTCCGATCTTGTCATATTCAACAACGCTACTATTAGTGCACTTGAAACCAAAGTGTGCAAAATCGCTACCCGGTTTTTTAAAACTATTGACTTTACTTAAGAGCTGAGATATCTTGGCGCTTGGAATCACAATTCTTAAAATCGCTCGCCCGGAGGTGAAATGCCACTAATCGATTCAAAAACCGGTGATATTATTAAGGACTATAGTATAGAAGAATTAAAAGAGCGCGCCAATTATATGCGCGGTCTTGACATGCTCTCGCTCTGCTCGGGCAAATCCGGCCATTCCGGCGGAACGCTTTCGATGTTCGACATCCTTGCCGCTCTTTACCTGAAGGTCGCGCGTCATGATCCGGCGAATCCCTACTGGGATGATCGTGACCGCATCATCTGGTCGGCCGGGCATAAGGCCCCAGCGTTGTATGTTGTGCTG
>CP070796.1:993053-994394 GCA_020343475.1 Candidatus Zixiibacteriota bacterium | reverse complement strand
CCGGAGCCAAGCCTTTTGACAAAAACGATATTCTTTTCACCAAAGTTGATATACTGGTCCCTGCCGCGCTGGAAAATCAGATTACTAGAGAGAACGCCGCCAGAGTCAGGGCGAAAATAATCGCCGAGGGAGCCAACGGACCGGTAACCCCGGACGCGGACCCGATTCTGGAAAAGAAGGGGATCTTTGTCATACCGGATATTCTCTGTAACGCCGGGGGCGTGACGGTATCATATTTCGAATGGGTGCAGGACAGGATGGGATTTTTCTGGACGGAAGAAGAAGTCAACGCCCGACTGGAACAATTCATGACCGGCGCCTTCCACGATACTCTAAGAGTGGCGCTGGAGAATAATGTGCATCTTCGTATGGCCGCTTTTATGGTGGCCATTCAAAGGGTGGTTCATGTCGTCCAGCTCCGCGGTATATATGCATAATATTATTATCGAGAAAGCTTATGTTTGAACCCGACTTTATCCGGAGAGCCTTGATCGCCGCCCCGGCCATTTTCTTTTCCCTGACGGTGCACGAATTCTTTCATGCCTACCTGGCCTATCGGTTCGGCGATACGACGGCCAGAGATATGGGAAGGCTGACGCTTAATCCGCTGGCTCATCTGGATTTTTTCGGGACTCTGATGATGTTTCTGTCCGGCTTTCGCTTCGGATGGGCCAAGCCGGTGCCGGTCAATCCCTATAATCTCAGAAATCCCAGATGGGCCGATTTATGGATTTCGGCGGCGGGGCCGCTTTCCAATCTGGGGCTCGGTTTTATATTCGGGATGCTATTCCGGCTCGCCTATTCCAGCTTTCTGCCGGTACCTTCCGTGGTCGTGCAGTTTTTTCTGATTGCCGTGATAATTAATGTCTCGCTGGCCTTCTTCAACCTGATTCCTCTTTTTCCCCTGGACGGCTCGCATATCCTGGCCAGCCTGCTGCCGCCGGAATACGAGGAGAAATTGGCGGGAATTCAGAGGTTCGCCCCGTTTCTTCTGATGTTCCTTATCCTGATCGGGGGCTTTTGGTTTATTCTCGGACCCTTTATCACGATTTTTGTTCAACTTTTTGCCGGGGTACGGGTTTTTTAGGATGAAATTGAGAGTCCTGCTTATTTCAATATCTTTCCCGATTTCTGCGGCACTGCTTTTCGGCTGCACCCTGGCCACCAAAAAAAAGACCGGCATAAGCCCGCCGGTGACGGAGGCCGTCCTTGTCGAAGGCAAAGGCGACGCCTTTCTTTTTGATGTCAAGATTAGTGCGAGGGGTAAGAAGAACTCGGTCCGTCTGGATGTTTACCGGTCAGGCGACAGCATCGCTCTTTTTGCCCGCGGTTACCTTGGCA
>CP070796.1:991600-992953 GCA_020343475.1 Candidatus Zixiibacteriota bacterium | reverse complement strand
GGGCCAGATAGTTCCGGCCGGATGGATTGATCTCACCACTCCAGACATTGCATATAGACAGGGGCAGTACAAGTTCAATATACTGACTCCCAATCTGAACCGATATATGGGGGCAGGTCAATCTTTGAGGGCCAATTTGGTGATCTTTTTTGACGATCCGACTTTTTTGCGGATTCTCCGGCCTTTATACCGAACGTCGCGATACCGGATTTTGCCGCGTTTGCAGATATTTCCCGTAGCGAAACACCAGCATTTTGATGGTCACAATATGATCACAGTAACCTTTCAATTGCGACATGTGTTTTTGTAAATATTTGTCATGGGGGACATTGCTGGAAGATAAGAAAATTAGGCGGAGACTATATGAATCTCCGCCTTCGTCCGGAATCTGTTGGTTCTCCGAGTGGTTAAAGAATCCAAAATTACGATTGCACCTGTTCTTCCAAGCTTGCTATCCCGCCGCCCACAGGCTGCTCCCCGTCGGTATCCTGGCTGAGCTGGATAATTCCTCTGAGCCGAGCTTCCTTTTCGGCTCGTGCGACATACCAGTCTTGCAACAATGTTTCAATGAGGCTGATCAGCAGATCGGCCTCTTTCGGCTCGGCTTCAATGATAACGTGGACTGGTTCGTCCCAATGGGCGCCGACCTTGCCAACCTCGCGGACCGCCTTGATAGCTGCCCAGGAGGTTGCGTCGACTCTTTTCTCAATTTGATTGATCTCATCGTTAAGCGTCCCGGGGGTGACGTCCCAGAAGTCCCTGACTATTTGCTGAAGGCACCGTCGGGCAAACGTTGACGACGCTTTCGGACTGATTTCCCTGGTCAAACAGGCCTCATGATAATCTGCGAGGATTTCCCGGGGGATATAATCAGGAAAGGTCTCTGCCCGGGAACCCGGAATCAGATTCCAGGTTTGGAGCAGGTCACCCAATCTGCGCCCGCCACCGACAGGGGCGATATCGGTTTCGAACAGGGAAACGGACAGTGTAAACCGGTTGCACTTCGAGTTGGGGCAAACGACAAACAGGACGGTCAGAGTTCTGGCGCTTTCAGAGTGCCTAAGCGTAAGGTGAGCGATAGTCTGCTGCATACTGTGTTCGGTGATCGTTGCCCCCTTATTACAGTATGGACACGTCCAGTCAAAACTTGTCATGTCTGGTCCTTTCTTGCAAACCCGTTGCAGGTTGAGCTGCAAAATAAGGGATGATAATGTTATATTTTATCTGATATATCGGAAGAATCGGGGATTTTTTGATTGGCCGACCCCTGGCTTTCGGTGCCCGCCACGGGACTGTCTGCCAGCAATCCGGCCGGGATTTAATAACATTAATATGAAGGACACGAATTGAACA
>CP070796.1:990142-991500 GCA_020343475.1 Candidatus Zixiibacteriota bacterium | reverse complement strand
TTTGTTGAAAGAGTGGAGCCGGTCGGCCTGTACCGTATGACCGCAACGCCGAATGACTTCTATTACGACAGCTCTACGACGAGCTTCCCCTACATGCAATGGCATTACTGGGACAACTACGGTATCAACGTCGATTCCGCCTGGGACAAGGAAACGGGAGACCCGGACGTTATCGTGGCGGTCATCGACGGTGGTGTAAGATACTATCACTACGAGCTGGGCGGCACCAATCCGCCGGGCCCGAATGATAGCAGCACCAACGGCAACATCTGGGTCAACGACGGCGAAATTCCCGGCAACGGTATAGACGATGACAACAACGGCTATATCGACGATGTCATCGGCTGGGACTTTGTCGAGAGCGCCTCGTGGTGTAACGATGCCGATTGCAGCGATGCCGATAATGATCCCGCCGATCACGGCGGCCACGGGACTCACATTTCAGGGACGATTGCGGCCATCACCAACAACGATCCCAACTGGGGCGTCGCCGGTGTCGCCGGCGGCTGGAACAACGGAACTACCGATGACATCGCCAGCGGGGTCAAGATTATGTGCCTGCGGGCAGGCTGGACCAGCATCTTTGGCGGCCTGATCGGTATGGATTATGTCTCCGAGGCGATGTACTATGTGGCCACGATGGTCGATAAGGGTTATAACGTAACCGCCATCAACTGTTCCTGGGGTTCCTCCAGCCTGATCGCTGACGCCACCGACGCCGTGCTGGCCCGTGACGTGATGGTAATTGTGGCAGCCGGAAACGATAATTCCAGCAGTTGCGATTACCTGGGATGCCGGGAGGACTGCCTGGACGTCGGGTCCACCGACAAATACGGCAATCCCGCCGACTTCTCGAACTATGGTACTTGGGTTGATATTGCCGCTCCGGGAGTCGAAATTCTGAGCACCTACCACAATTCTAATGACCCGGAATACGACTATATCGCCCTCATGGACGGCACCTCGATGTCCTGCCCGCACGTGGTCGGTGTGGCGGGGCTTCTGGAATCGTACAATTCCAGTCTCACGGGGCCTCAAAAATTCGACGTCATCGTCAACAACTACAAGCCCTACAATATGACCAAGTATGTCGGCGCGGGGATCGTGGATGCCGGTAAGTGTATCGATGCGGCCGGCCCGGCGTGCGACGTGACTGCCGATTTCACCGCCGACGTGTTGTCCGGCTGCGCTCCTCTGACGGTACAGTTTACCGACCAGTCAACCGGTCCGGTAACCTCGTGGGATTGGGACTTCGGCGACGGCGGAAGCTCGCAGGCGCAGAATCCGTCCCATCAGTATCAAGACCCCGGCACCTATACGGTGCAGCTGATAGTATGCTCCGCCACCTGCTGCGACAC
>CP070796.1:988665-990042 GCA_020343475.1 Candidatus Zixiibacteriota bacterium | reverse complement strand
ATTCCACCGCGGGTGATCTTTACCGCTGGGATCAGGCCCTGTATACCAATGAACTTCTACCGGACAGTATTAAGCAGGTAATGTGCACGCCGTACTCCAGCGGATACGGATATGGCTGGCAGATTGGGAACTTTCCCGCGGGCACTGGAGGCGATTCAGTTTCCGTTGTGTTTCATGACGGTGCCAGCCCCGGTTACGAAAGCATCATCGTTCGTATTCCTGAGGACGAGCGGCTTATCATTATTTTATCCAATGTAAATGAACCGTGGCTTCACATGAGGCTGGCACGTCCGAAGTATGATATCGCGCCTGCGATACTGGCTATTCTGTATGATCGCGAATATCAACTTCCCCGCAGGTCTGCCGCCTATACGCTCGCGGTCAAGGACACACTGTCAGGCAACTACAGTATCGATGAAGGTTTTGCTGAACTGCTATCCCGGCACCGGAATGAGTACTCGTTCGACGCCGAAGAGTTCTACTGTGTAGGCTTGTGTTTCGCCTGGGATAAGATGTTCTATAAGACCAGGGCGTTTCTGAAAATCGCGGTTGAGGATCTCGGTGTCGACCACTTACCGAATGCCTGGCAATGCCACAATGTTTACGGTGAGTCGTTGTTCATGCTGGGCATGATAGAGGCCGGCTGTGCTCAATTTGAGCGTTCGCTCGAGTTGAAACCGGGCAATTCCTTCGCAATCCGGGCACTCAAAGCCGCCGAACCTTACAGAAGTGCTGATAATCATTAGATGTCGATTCGGGGTGGCCATCCGGCTCCTTTCAAGCAACGGTCACGATTCTGTCAAAACACGGTGTAAGTCCCTGTGCCACAATGGAAATCAGCGCTTCGATCCCCCCGGCTCCACGTGATATAACGCGCCGCAGTCATTGAGTCATTCTAGAAATTTGGCTTTTCGATTATCTCAGCAGGTAATTCATTTTTTCGATAAAGGACCATGAGACTATTGCCCAGATGAAATATAATATTATAAAAAGCAACATGGTTTTATATAAAACCCGCCTTGACTTATCAAAGAAAAGTCCCAGAATATTGACCAATCCGAAGAATAAACCCACCAATATACCAAAGGTCAAAGCAGAGATGATCTCGATGTCTTTTATTACCTTGCCGGGGAATATAAATACGGGAACAATGAAGTACATTAAGAATTGCGTTAAGGCAATGTAGAAAAACCACCTGAATGTTTTCGTTTTCTCATCCGATATTGATCTGTCTCTAATACTCACCATAAATCAGCTCCCATGCAATAAAGCGCCGGGAATCACCACATGCCTTCAGAGATTTAACGATCATTTTTGTGCATTCTCTCTGCCCGGTATTTTATACCGCGTAATGACGTTCGCATCATAAGAATTTCA
>CP070796.1:987063-988565 GCA_020343475.1 Candidatus Zixiibacteriota bacterium | reverse complement strand
GATGAGTGGTGCATTTATCCAATGTATGACTGGGCTCACGGTCAATCGGATGCCATTGAAAATATCACCCACTCCCTCTGCGACATAAGCTTTGAAGATCACCGCCCGCTTTACGACTGGTTTCTCGACCATCTGCATATTCACCACCCCCGGCAGATAGAATTCGCTCGTCTCAATATCAGTTACACCGTTCTGAGCAAGCGCAGACTCATCCAGCTTGTCAGGGAAGGCTATGTCAGCGGGTGGGACGATCCCCGCATGCCGACTCTTTCCGGTTTGCGCCGCCGTGGCTATACACCGGAGGCAATTCGGACTTTCTGCGACCGCATCGGGGTGGCCAAACGGGAAAGCATCGTCGATATCGCCCTGCTGGAGCACTGCCTGCGTGAAGATTTGAATAAGCGTGCCCGGCGGGTTATGGCGGTATTGCGCCCGTTGAAGGTTGTGATTGATAATTACCCCATGGGGCAAGTCGAAGAACTGGATGCGGTCAATAATCCCGAGGATCCCGCAACGGGAATCCGGAAAATTCCGTTCTCCCGGGAAATCTACATCGAACGCGACGATTTCCGCGAAGATCCGCCCCGGAAATTCTTCCGCCTTGCACCTGGCCGGGAGATCCGGCTTAAACACGCGTACTATATAACTTGTAACCGTGTTATGAAGAACGAAACAACCGGAGAGATTGTCGAGCTGCACTGCACCTATGACCCGGAATCGCGCGGTGGCGGGACACCCGACGGAAGGCGAGTCAAAGGGACGTTGCACTGGGTGTCGGCAGCTCACGCGCTTGATGCGGAAATCCGATCATATGATCATTTGTTCACCAAGGAAAATCCGCTCGAGGATGAGGATTTTAAAATCAATCTGAGTCCGAACTCGCTGGAGACACTGAAATCGTGCAAACTGGAACCGGGACTCGCCGGCGCGAAACCGGGGGAGTCCTTTCAATTCCTCAGACAGGGGTATTTTTGCGTGGATTCTGTTGACTCCAGCCCGGACGCGCCAGTATTCAACCGGACGGTATCTCTGAAAGACACCTGGGCTAGAATTGAGAAGGGCGGGAAGTGAGCGACCTTGATTCACCTCCAGGGATAAAAATGCACAGTGATGCCTGACAAAATACATGGTGCCATCGCCGAAACTCAACCAGTCGTTCAACCTCGAAAGAATGCCATGTGCTATCAGGAAAATGGCAAGCCAGAAAATACTGAGGTTGCCAATTCTGTGAAATAGCTGTATTTCCCTCTTGTTAAGCGCCTTTTTTTCCTTGTTCCGGCATTAAGAAAGCACCAGGCAAATCCCGGGATGGCATATAACGGCATCGGAGGTGAGTTTTCAAAGAGGGGGGACCTTACGAATGGCGAGCCTGCTGCCAGTATTATTCCCCCGAAGGCCCTGATTATCGCGGACCCGCAGGATGCCCGGCTTGATTTTTTTTTGGCGGTTTTTGGCTATTGCATTCATGTCTGCTTCTTATCATCAAAATGGAAGACATTTTC
>CP070796.1:985458-986963 GCA_020343475.1 Candidatus Zixiibacteriota bacterium | reverse complement strand
TTACCAAGAAAAGTGAAACCGCCTCCAACACCAACTATGCGCAGGGCGGTATCGCGACGGTGGTCGATCCGGAAGATAGTTTCAAATCGCACGTGGTGGATACGCTGAAAGCCGGAGCCGGCCTCTGTAATAAAAAAGTCGTGGAAAGAGTTATTCGTTCCGGGCCGGAGGCGATTGGAAAACTGGTCGAGGTCGGCGTCAAATTCACAAAGAAAAGCGGTCGTTATGACCTTGGCCGCGAGGGCGGGCATTCCACCAACCGGGTAGTTCATGCCGCCGACCTTACAGGTCGCGAAATCGAGCGTGCTCTTCTGAATGCCTGCCATCGAAAGAAAAATGTCGATATTTTCAAAAACACCATTGCCCTGGACCTGATTACATATATTCACCACGGACGCCGCCGATGCGGCGGCGTGTACACCTTTACGGCCAGGAATCGCGAATTTAACAGCTTCTACGCCCCGGTCATGATGCTGGCCACGGGCGGTGTGGGCCGCGTTTATTACAACACAACCAATCCGGATATCGCCAGCGGCGACGGGCTCTCCATGGCGTACCGGGCCGGCGCGCGAGTGTCGAACCTGGAGTTTGTCCAGTTTCACCCGACAGCCCTTTATGAACCGGGCGCCCGACCGTTCTTGATCTCCGAGGCGGTCAGAGGTGAGGGGGCGGTCCTTGTGAATTCGGCGGGGAAAAGGTTCATGCACAAGTACGACCCTCAGAAGGAACTGGCCCCCAGGGATATTGTCGCCCGCGCCATTGATACCGAATTAAAAGAGTCCGGCGAGGAGTATGTATTTCTTGATATAAGTCATCTTGACACCAAATTCGTTAAAAAGCGTTTCCCCAATATCTACAGGGAATGTCTGAAACGCGGCTTCGATATCACCAGGGATCGGATTCCGGTGGTACCGGCGGCGCATTACGAGTGCGGGGGGGTGATGGCCGATATTAGGGGACGGACGGATATCGAGGGCATGTATGTCTGCGGCGAGGCCGCGTGTACCGGGATGCACGGCGCTAATCGACTGGCGTCGAATTCTCTTCTGGAAGCGGTGGTGATGTCCGATTACGCCGCCGAGGACGCGGTCGAATTTATCAGCAGCAACAAATTTCCCGATTCGCCTCCGGCCGAACGGTGGCTGCACTCGTCGATTATACAGATGAAAGAAAAGATACTCCTTTCGCATGATACCCTGGCTCTGCGAAAACTTATGTCCGACTATGTCGGCATTGTCCGTTCCGGGCATCGTTTGAATATTGCTTATGAACGAGCCAGGGTTATATTAAAGGCGATTGATTCGTATTATTTAAGCCAGCCGGTTTCGTACGCCATCGTGGAGCTTCGCAATATTGCTCAGGTGGCCAATTTGATAATTCGCTGCGCCCTGAAGCGCAGGGAATCGCGCGGATTGCACTATATAATCGACTACCCCGAGACCGATGACAAAAAGTGGAAACGCGCAACCATCATCAAACCTCCGAATTATATCCCGTTAAAGCCC
>CP070796.1:983815-985358 GCA_020343475.1 Candidatus Zixiibacteriota bacterium | reverse complement strand
TATTTCGAACTCTGGCTGACCTCCCTCGAATTGGTAAGCCGTTTTTCCGGCTGGCAGGAATTCGCCGGAGACGCGGTTGAATGGTTGTGGAAACAGAGAAACGACGATCGCCTGTGGGATTTTGGCTCCCGCGCCGATTTCAGCCTGTCGCACTACTTCCCCTTATCGGAAAACTGGCGCAGGAAAGCGGATCGGCAAAACGACTGGACCACCAGAGTTCTCCTGTTGATTAAAAAATATTACGACGTCCCGGTCCCGTACGGAACGTAACCCGCTAAACGGCAGTTCTCGGAAATCCCCCTGAAACTGCAATCAATTGAATAAGAGAAGATCGAACGGATTTAGTCGGAAGCACGGGCAGTTTTCCGCAGGCCCGATATAACTATTACAGCCAGATAGGTTGCCCCGGCCAGAACAATGGTGGTCGCCCCCGCGGGAAGGTCGGGCCGGTAGCTGACCGCGAGACCCACAGTTGTGAAAAGAATACTGGCGATCGATGCTGCCAGCATGGTCTGTTTAATGGTACGGGTGAAATACCCCGCCACCGCGGCCGGAATGGTCAAAAGCGCTATCACCATCACAATTCCCACCACCGTCACCAGGATTACCACGGTCAGGGCTGTCAATCCGAGCAGCAGCAGATAGTAAAATTCGACATTGATTCCGCGCACCCGGGCGAACTCTTCATCGAAACAGACCGCCTGAAACTGGTTGTAAAAAAGATAAACGATCGCCAGAATTGCCAGGTCAAGGCCGCCAATCAGCCACAAATCGCCGGGCGATACCATCAGGATGTTACCGAACAGATAACTCATCAGATCCTCGTTATAGCCGGGAGTGCGGGAAATAAAAATAATCCCTATCGCCATCCCGACCGCCCAGATTGAGCCGATTACGGTATCCTCGCGCTGCCTTGCCTTGAGACTTACCCAGCCGATTATCACCGCCGAAAGCAGTGCGACCACGACCGCGCCGTACTTGGGGTGAAGATCTCTCCAGCCGTGCACAACCGACAGGTAGTATGCGGCACCCATGCCGCCGAGAACACTGTGAGCAATTCCGCCTCCAATATAGGTAATCCGCCGGGCCACAACATAGGTTCCCACCACGCCGCAGGCGATACTGGCCAGCACTCCGGTAAAAAGCGCGTATTGCAGAAACGGGTAGCGCCCGACGGCATTGGCAAATTCAATCATGTGAATCTCCCTCATCCTCAAGATGCCGATCATGCCGCACCATGCGCAGCTCACCGCCGTAAATTTCACTCATAAAGGCACTATCCACCCTGGCCGTCGGATGGGTTGTTACACTTTGCCTGACACATACCACCTGTCTGACATGCTCTGATACAAATGCCGGATCATGCGACACCATCACCACCGTCATACGCTCGCCGAGTTCCTGCAGCAGGTCATACAACTCTCTGGCCACCAGCAAATCAAGGTTGGCGGTCGGTTCGTCAAGTATCAGCAGTTCCGGGTCGCACGCCAGGGCGCGTGCGATCAGCAGGCGCCGCAATTGCCCTCCGGATAGATCGGAAAAC
>CP070796.1:982135-983715 GCA_020343475.1 Candidatus Zixiibacteriota bacterium | reverse complement strand
GGGGGTGGTCGATTTTGAAAGCCGATTTTCCGAAAGTGTTAGTTCCGGTTGAGTGCAGGTTGCCGGCAAACCACCCGGCCCATTCAGTTGCCGCAAAACCGACAGCGGCATACACGCCGTATGCTGTTGAGCCATCCCAGGCTCGGGTCCACAGACCATAGGAAGTGCCAACCGCAATGCTGGCCGTATGGGCCTGGGTAGCAGCGCGAACACCGTATCGATCTCCGCCATCGGTATAAGATGAGGTATAGACTCCGTATGCAACCCCTCCTCCCGAGGTAGTTGTATGATTTACGATGCTGTACAGGCCTTGCATAGTGCCGGTATTCGAGTTCGTCATGCTCAGGTACATGCCGTATCTGGAGTTTGTGGTATTGTATCCTCTTCCCAGACGGAGCAGGTATGATGAGGATGGTGAAGTCGTCGATCCAATGGTAATGCCGCTTGCGTTTATACGCAAGGTGCTGTCGCCGAAGTAATTGGTTCCGGTAAATGTCTTTGATCCCGTGATAGTCTGGGCAGAGCTGAGATTGACGGCGGTCCCGCTGATTTTGGTGGTAGAGATTGCGGCGGAACCGCTGATATCGGTATTGGTTATGGTGCCGTTGAATATCTTGGCGGAGGTTATCGAGCCGTCGGGAACAAACTCGGCGTGCTCGGATGAAATGGCGTACGGCACGGAGGTAAGCGGCTGGCGGGGAGCCATCTCGGCGTCGGCACCAACCGTGATTCCGAGCCATCGTACTGTGCCCTGTAAATGACTGGTGATATTCAATGGACCCAGCTCGATGGTGAAGACCCCGTTATCATCGGGAGTCACATTGGCAACCTGGGTATATAAGGGGGAGACCGCGATGTCGGTCGGATATATTCTGAAGGTCAGATCAGTTGCGACGGTGATCGGATCACCATTATCCTGGGTGAGTCGCCCCTGGTAAAGGATTGTACTGGGTGCCCCGTCGGCCAGGGCAACGGCAGCCGCGCCGGCAAGAGCCAGGGTCATAATCAAAAATTCGACAACTGCTTTTCGCATGATACTGCTCCTTTTGGTGAGGTTGTAATTCCCTTCATTATTTTTCTGCATTGGCACGTCTGCCTATTTTCCGGATGGTGGCGGTTTCGGGAAGTATGGCAGGGTGTCCACCGTGACTTCGCCATCACCATCGCCTCCGCCGCTCAGGGCCACAACCCCCAGCGCGACCACACCGACTCCGGCCCCGATCGCCCACCACTTGGTGTACCACGGCTTTTTCTTTTCGGCTGCGGGGACAACCACCGGAGCGACCACGGCGGTGTCAGGCTCCAACTGGGCGGCCTGCTCCAGGCTTTCCTGGTCGACCTGTTCCTTGGCGGCTTCCATCAGGTCAAGAAACTCGCTGGACTTGATGTCAAGCTCGCCTCGCCATTCCCGATATGCTTTGAAGGCCTTGATGAATTCCTCCATGACCCGGTCGCGCTTCTCGTCGTTGTCCTTGAGCATGGCGTAGTACACCGAGGCCAGCAGCACATGGGCATTGGCTTTTTCCTCGATATCGACCGTTTCCTTAGCAAGCAATGCGTTGAGTTCCTCTTCCGCACAC
>CP070796.1:980448-982035 GCA_020343475.1 Candidatus Zixiibacteriota bacterium | reverse complement strand
GTCGATGTCAAATCCGGATTATATTTCCATAAGGAATCTCCGGGACTTCTCCTTGGCTGGGCCGACCCATCAGTCAAGCCCGCCTTTGATGAATCGGTTGACCCGGATTATTCCGATAACATAATAATGAAGGCTCTGGATCGCGTCCCGAAGCTCGAGACCGCTGAGATGGCCAAGAGCTGGGCGGGGCTTTACGAAACGACGCCGGATCACCATGCTGTAATCGGTTTTGCCGACGGCGTTGAAGGCCTGTTTTTTGTCAACGGCTTCTCCGGGCACGGTCTGATGCACGCCCCGGCGGCAGGGCTGGTTGCCGCCGAAGCAATCTGCGGCAGGAAAACCTCAGTTGACATATCCCTTCTCAGCGCGACCCGGTTCGCCAGAGGCCGGCTGGTCGAGGAAACCAACGTAATATAGCATGTAGAAATCGGTGTCCGGGGTCAGCAGTGACTTAAAAAACCGGTTTACAAAAAGGGGGGATTTTATTATTTTCTTTAGCCTTGCGGAAAAGGTGAAAGATTTTCGTTTAATAGTGGAGCTTGAAATCCGTATGGAGAGTATACGGAATTATAAGATAACATCGAACACGGACTGGTAGATTATGGCAGATATGAAACCTGAAGATATTAATGTAATACTGGCGACTGACTGCGGTTCAACCACGACAAAGGCGATCCTGATCGAAAAACGAGACGGCGAGTACCGGCTGATTGTCCGCGGCGAGGCTCCGACCACGGTGGAAGCGCCATTCGAAGACGTCACCATGGGTGTCCTGAACGCGATTGCCGAAGTGGAGGAGCTTTCCGACCGCAGGTTGCTTGACGAAGAGGGCAAGATAATCTCGCCGGCAGAGAGTAACGTCGGTGCTGATATTTATATATCAACATCATCGGCAGGCGGCGGTCTCCAGATGATGGTAGCCGGCGTGGTGCGTTCCATGACAGCCGAATCCGCAGAAAGAGCGGCGCTGGGCGCGGGGGCAATCGTTATGGATGTTATAGCATCAAATGATAAGCGTCTCCCGCATCAACAGATAGAGAGAATCAGGCATTTGCGCCCCGATATGATACTTCTGTCAGGGGGCATCGACGGAGGTACAACCACTCATGTGGTGGAGATTGCGGAATTGATATCGGCGGCTGACCCGAAGCCGCGTCTCGGAACCGGCTACAGGCTGCCGATCATATATGCCGGCAATAGGGATGCCACACAGCCTGTCAAAGATACTCTTGCCAAAAAAGTTGATCTCAAGACGGTCGATAACCTTCGGCCGGTTTTGGAGAGGGAAAATCTCGGTCCGGCTCGCGAAGAAATCCATAATCTTTTCATGGAACATGTGATGGCACAGGCCCCCGGATATCGAAAACTCATGACCTGGACAGATGCGCCGATTATGCCGACCCCGGGAGCCGTCGGGCTGATTATAAAAACCATTGCCGATATGGAAGATATCGAAGCTGTCGGGGTGGATATCGGCGGTGCCACCACCGACGTTTTCTCGGTATTTCGACCGGAGGGCAACGAGGAAGGCGTATTCAACAGGACTGTTTCGGCCAACCTGGGGATGAGCTACTCGGTTTCGAATGT
>CP070796.1:978753-980348 GCA_020343475.1 Candidatus Zixiibacteriota bacterium | reverse complement strand
AAAGACCGGTAATATTGTCTGTCGCGATGATCTTCAGAATGATTTCAGTAATACGATCCGGAGGGGATGCCGGTTTGCTGGCCGGTGTATCTTTTTTTCTGCGGCTGGGGATCCAGACCGATACCCCGGCCACCAGAAGCGTGATTCCAGCGATAATGCCGATTATCTTGATCACCTCCAGGTAAATCGGTTCCGACAGTAGTGGAATAAGGTCGAAAAGCCCCTGATGCCCGGCCAACTGCAAAACGGAGACAACGCAGAAGACGAATACGCCCGAAAGCGCATAACGGTAGCTTACTTTATTTTCTATGAAAATCCGTTCTCGAATTTTCGCCAGCAGGTATAAAAGCAGAACAAAAGTAACGGCAAAAAATAGGTCAAAAATAAGCTGCGACACTACTTCGCTCCCACATTACAGGCGTGCCAAAGATGTTTCCCCTTCACTATCTTTTTTTTCGGCAGTTTGGATTGCTAAATTAGCCCGCCGGCTGGCTCTCTCGAAGCATCCCCACAGAAATGGGATAAATCCCGCACTAATTTGAAATTCGCTTTCCGGCAGGCGATTCAGATGATGCCATAATAGATTGCCGGGCAATAACATGGGCCGTGTCGGTTTTTTTCGGCACCAGGGTTGCTCTTTTTCCGACCGGAATTGAAAACAATCACCCTCAATGCCGAGGGACATGGAAGCCGCCCGATCTGGAGATTGGTTTGTTCCTCCCGGGATGAATACCCTGAGGGAACCGAATTTGAATCCGGGGGAGATGTCCGTGACCCGGCTGAGAGTAAAGAATTGACTCGCGGTGCGCGAGGGGGAGGTTTATGAGATACTTTCCACAAAAAAATGTGATGGTAATTCTCGGTTTGCTGGCAGGACTCATTATCTACGGCTGTTCACAAGATTCTCCGACCACGGCAGAAATATCCGGAAGCACCGGCGCGTTGGCCGCGGTAGCCCAGTATTTCCCGGTTCAGGAGGGCCTGAGCGCCGATTTCACAATCACTGATAACCGTAACCAGACGCTCGGCCATCAGCGTCTGTCAATCGGGAGATCGGTCAGGGTGAATGGTCGGCAAGCATACTGCTGGATATTTGAGGATCTTGACAATCCCGGATTGGCGGATACCGGGTATCTCTTCGGTCAGGATGGAGCACTGTTCTATTTTGAACAAGGTGACATTGAACCGGAGCGAATCCTGGAAGCTCCGTTTATTCTCGGACGCGAATGGGAGCGTTTTCCGGCCACGACATCGCAGAGCTATGATCAAGATGACTACGACAATCTGCTCGACAGCAACCTGACCGGATACAACGGTAAGGATTTCATTGAAAACGGCGAGGATGATCCGCAGGAAGGATATGGAACCAGTGAGGACGATGACCTTGAGAATAATGAGGTTGCACCACTTCCTTCAACGCCTGCGCCGGGATCCAATACCCTTAAGATCAGGGCTCTGAATGAAACGATTGAGCTTGAGGGCGGCGGAATCCTGTCCAATTGCCTGCGAGTGGAAAATAAAAACGGCGGAATCATCAACCGGTACTGGTACTCCGGCGGAATCGGCCTGGTGCGCTATGCCCTGTCTATATCAGA
>CP070796.1:977043-978653 GCA_020343475.1 Candidatus Zixiibacteriota bacterium | reverse complement strand
CACCGCCGACAATAACCCAGTCTATACCATTTAGATTTACGCTACCCACCGGACCCAATAAGGGTTCAAATGAAACGAACTTAATAAAGGTATTAGTCTTACGAAGATGATTTATTCTATACGCGAATTGCCTATTTTCCACGCTTACGCCCATCCAGATATTCTTTGTCCAGTTAAGCTTTTCATTCAAATCCAACAATCTCTCGGACCTTTTCGTCAGGATTTGGAAATGATGCCAATAAGCTCTGTTCATTACGTCAAAGATACTATTAATGAATGAAAATGGCACGTTTTCATGAAACAGATCACTCATTGAATTAACAAAAATGTTTTGGGGTTTTTTGCATTTCAATGGTTGCTCCAAGATACGTTCATGCAAGGCCAATTTAAAGCCATTCTTATAATTGTCTTGACCCATGGCTTTGAGGCGCAACGCCATTTTCTCCGCGTAGCAATGCCTACAGCCAGGGCTCACTTTTGTGCACCCGGTTATTGGGTTCCAAGTTGAATCGGTCCATTCGATTGATGTTATTGCAGCCATTTTATATATCTAATTTCGGTATTTTGAAAATATTTCACCAGCGATTTTAGCCCCAGTTTCATTGTGCGAGGCAAAGTAAAGATAATAGTATGGTTGCGTCGATTCGCCTCGCATCGGCAATGGCGCGGGCACGAATTTGAATCCCGCGACGTTACGCAATCGTTCGCGAAAAGCCGCTACCACGGGCCCTATTTTTCCTTTCGAAAGAATTTTCTCGCCAAATAAATTTTCGGTCTCATAATAGGCATATTCCTTCCAGCTGTCATCTCCCCAGAATGCATTCATTCTTTCCAGTTGCGATTTTTTTACCATATCAGGATTTTTCCACAGCACGTTCCGCTGCATATCCAATACGGGGAAGTTTAAGAACATATCTATCGTTTTCAAGTGACCTGCTGTATAAATAACATCCCATTTTAAATGCAAGCCGTATGGATCTAACAGGCAGAGAGCTCTTTTCCAGTCTTGATATCTAATATTTGGATACACTTTTTCCAAAAGGACCGAATTACAGTCACCTTCATAAATATCTATATCCTGTCTTTCTCCAACCCATTCCCTCAGGAATTCCACCTTATCGCTAGCCAAATCTATAAAATAATGGTGTGCGAATGGCGGTTCTACCCTTAATGCATTCAAAGGGCTGCCGGGAATTAACGCACCGTCCTCTTTACTCATATGAATACCTGCTCCAGAAAATGCATCGATGTAAACGTGTCTAAAGCGCGGTTGTTTCGCGAGTATTGTGGAGTAGGCTTTGGCATATTTGCTCACTATCTCAAGTTTTATTTCTGACCAAAAGCCTATCTCATCAAGTTTCGTCACGACTACCCCTACTCGGAATTTAGACACACCTAATTCTGCGGTCAAGGATAAATATTACTGTTTAAAGAAATGTGATACAGCTCTTCGGAAAAAGACAATATGATTTTTAGCCATGGAAAAAAGTCGTCATATACCAAGCTAAACTGAGCAATCGTTATATCTTATAGAAGGAACTGACTTAAACCGGTGTGAAATATGTTTAGCAGCCCGGGGCGGGGCCGGATTTGTAGAGGAAGGCGACCAG
>CP070796.1:975333-976943 GCA_020343475.1 Candidatus Zixiibacteriota bacterium | reverse complement strand
CCCTATGACCGTTACTTCGAATGGAACGCCAATATCAACGGAATCATCATCCAGTTGCGCACCAATGTTCCTCACCTGTATGATTTCTGGGTCGAAAACTGGTATCCGGCACAGCTGGAATCTGATCTCGAACCACACGGTATAATATACGCCGTTGATGGAGTACCTGGTCGCACTCCGTATGGTTATTACTGCCCTGAGATGAAGACAGCGATTCTATTCAACACCTCGTACTATGGTCAGATCCGCAGCTGGGCACTGGCGATAGCGGCCCAGGTCAGCGAGCGAATGCTGGATGTGCACGGAATACGGGCGGCCTGCGCCGACTATGAGGGCCGTGGCCTGGCCCTGATCGGGCCAAAAGGGATGAAGCGCGGTTCGACTTTCTTCCGCCTGCTCGAGGATGACGATGCCCAATTTGTGACCAACGACTGGGTTTTTGTACGGTATCGCGGCAGTGAGGCAATCGCCGACGCGCCGGAACGCAAATTCTATTTCAAGACCGGAATCGCCCGAACTTTCCCGCGCTATGAGCGGATTTTTGACCGCAGCAAATGTGAAAATGTCGTTACTTCCCGGGCTGATTGGACCAATATGAAGGAACTTGAGGATGAATGTCCCCTTGATCTCGGCGAGCCGTATTGCTATTGGGGATCGGATGACTCCCGCGCCCTGGTAGATCCGTCCTGGATTGGCGGCCCGCACAAATATGTCAAGCGTTCACGGCTTAAAACGGTCGCGATCTTGAGTTACGAACCGAATGCCGTGGCGGTGGAAAGGCTTTCCCCGGAAGGCGCCCTTGAGTTGATCACAACGGGCAAATATCGGCTTCCGTCCGGGGCGGGAATGTCGCCGTTTAAGATGCAACCTTTCTTTAATCCTTATATGCTGGCAGCATCGGTGGATCAGGAGGACCTGCAGCGCCGCAATTTCCATCAACTCTTCCGGGTAGCCGAGGCGTTCACAGTAAATATCGCGGCAATTCCGACTGAGAGCCTCAAGTTTCGGATCCGGGAGTTAATGGATTAGGAGAATTGCATGGCTAATACACTGGGAATAATAAAGCCCGACGGCGTCCGGCGTAAGCTGGTCGGCCGGATCATCGCCAGAATAGAAAACGCCGGTCTGATTTTACGGGGAATGAAAGTCCTGCAGCTTTCCCGGGAGGATGCCGAGCGGTTTTACGCGATCCATGAAGGCAAGCCGTTTTTTAAGCCACTGGTGGAATTTATTACCTCCGGGCCGGTCGTGGTATTGGTTATCGGCGGACACAGATCAATTGAGCGCTGGCGCGACCTGATGGGTGCAACCGACCCGGCCAGGGCAAAATACCATACCATCCGCCGCGAATATGCTACTTCAATCATGCAGAACATAGTGCATGGCTCGGATGGACCGGAGACAGCCGGAACCGAAGTCGCCTTCTTCTTTCAGGAGGATGAAATCCTGCCGAAGGAATAATCGATATGTCTGATTCCCTTTATGATACCGGATTTTATGATCGGTTTTACCGGGACCTGCAACGCCGGTTGAACGGTCCCAATATCAAGGACATGAAACTGGAGCACCTGCGCGATCCGGCCCTGCAGACCGGTATACAAACCAGATTC
>CP070796.1:973621-975233 GCA_020343475.1 Candidatus Zixiibacteriota bacterium | reverse complement strand
GGCTGCCGAGGCATACCCCTGAGTCATATCACCCGGATCAGCGATTCCGTCATCGTTGCAGAAGGTTGCCTTAATAATGTCTTCTGTCTTCACAGGCGGGGCGATTCTGTTTATTTCCGGGGGATCGATGAAATCGACATTCAGGCCAAGGGAACGTTGAAGCTCGACTGCCTTCGTGAAATCTTCAAGTTCCTTCTCGTCTGAGAGTAGAAACATATATCCATTCTGGGCGAACACCAGCGGATAGCCGGTATCTTCTTCGAAATTGACCAGCATCTCCTCAGATTTCATCGACATTTCGATATTGACTTTAGTCGTGAACTGGGCTCTGACACCGCCGGCGCACTTGGCGGTTGCGCCGGTGCCGAGAAACAGCTCTTTTTCGAGAAGGACTATTTTTCCGAACTTCAAGCGAGCCAGCTGAAATGCAACCGAAAGCCCGATTACCCCGCCCCCTACAATCACAGCATCAGCAGTTTTGGTCATACGTGAAACCTTGAGAATTTAAGTCCGCATAGTATAAACATAGTGAAACTTTTCACTATCTGGGCTTTAATTTATTCCGATTCGTGTATAAGTCAAGAAAAAAGGGGATGGGTCAAACCCATCCCCATAATTGACACATTGGAACTGTCTTACGGGCAGACCGGCTCCGCGCCCCCTTTATAGAGGTAGTTTATCAAACGGGTAACATCGAGAATGTTGATCGATCCGCTGCCGTCGGCATCACCCGATTCTATCGGGTCAGGTGCTGCCCCGCCTTTATAGAGGTAATTTAACAGACGGGTAACATCGAGAATATTTATTGCTCCGCTGCCATCGGCATCGCCGCAGATATAATAAGGGCCGCTCAGGTTAAACAGGATGGAGACGTTATAAGAACTTCCGTTCGCCGTCGCCAGATCATAGTCTCCGTCACCATCAAGGTCGGCAGAGAAAACAGACCGTGGTCTATCTCCGGCGGCATAATTTACGGCCGGCTGAAAGGTGCCATCACCGTTATTTATCAGGATGGAAACGCTATCAGAGGTACTATTCGCCACAGCCAGGTCATAATCGCCATCTGCATCGAGGTCAGATGAGAAAACAGACGTTGGTCCAGCGCCGGTAGCATAACTGACGGCAGCCTGAAAGGTGCCAAAGCCGTTGTTTAACAGGATGGAGACGTTATCAGAACCGCTGTTCGCCACCGCCAGATCGCAGTCTCCATCCCCATCGAAGTCATATGAGAAAACAGACTGTGGACCACTGCCGGACGGATAATTGACAGCCGCCGCAAAGGTCCCATCGCCATTGTTTTTCAGGATGGAAACGTTACCGGAAACTTCATTCGCCACGGCCAGATCATAATCGCTGTCACCGTCAAGATCGGAACTGAATACGCTTGTAGGAGTGTCACCTGCGGCATAATTGACGGCCGGCTGAAAGGTGCCATCACCGTTATTTATCAGAATGGAAACATTATAAGAGGCGCTGTTCGCCACAGCAAGATCGCTATCTCCATCCCCGTCAAGGTCTGACGAGAAAACAGAAAATGGTGCTGTCCTTACACCATAAGATCCGGTCAGCACGAAGATACCGTCGACAATATTTTTCAGGATGGAGACATTGT
>CP070796.1:971896-973521 GCA_020343475.1 Candidatus Zixiibacteriota bacterium | reverse complement strand
GCCAAAGTCGACCTGCGCACGGTGGAAAATATTCGCCCGGTTCTGGAGCGGGAAAACCTCGGTCCGGCCCGGGAAGAGATTCATAATCTGTTCATGGAACATGTGATGGCCCAGGCTCCGGGGTACCGCAAGCTGATGAGCTGGACCGACGCCCCGATTATGCCGACTCCCGGTGCGGTGGGTCTGATTATCAAGACCATTGCCGATATGGAAAACATCGAGGCGGTCGGCGTTGACATCGGCGGCGCCACCACCGACGTCTTTTCGGTATTCCGTCCCGGTGAGGGCAATGAAGGAGTATTTAACAGGACCGTATCGGCTAACCTCGGCATGAGCTATTCGGTATCAAACGTCTTCGCCGAAGCCACCCTGCCGATGGTGATGCGCTGGGTTCCATTCAACATGAACGAACGTGATCTGCGCAATCGCGTCAAGAATAAGATGATTCGCCCGACCACGATTCCGCAGTCAATGGAAGAGCTGATTTTCGAACAGGCGATTGCCAAGGAAGCGCTTCGTCTGGCTTTTGTCCAGCACAAGAATTTCGCAACGGTGCTTAAAGGCGTCCAGCAGCAGAGGACAATTGCCGATGCCTTCGAACAGACCGCGTCCGGTGCCACTCTGGTCAACATGATGACGCTTGATATTCTGGTCGGCTCCGGCGGCGTGCTCTCTCATGCTCCACGACGTCAGCAGGCGGCGTTGATGCTGATTGACGGCTTCCTGCCGGAGGGCGTCACCCGTCTCGCAGTTGACTCCATCTTCATGATGCCGCAGCTGGGTGTACTCTCAACAGTGCAGAAACAGGCCGCCACCGAGGTATTCAACAAGGATTGCCTGATCCACCTGGGTACCTGTGTTGCCCCGGCCGGTCAGGTCAAAAAGGGCGGCCCGGTCATGGATTACAAGATCACTCTTCCGGACGGCAGAGTTGAATCGGGAACGCTGAATTTTGGTGAGATGAAGCTCATCAAACTCGGGGTCGGCGAGAACGGACTGCCCCTGAAGGCCGAAGCGGAACTGAAACCGCACCACGGGCTTGATCTGGGTCGGGGTAAGGGCCATGATGTCAATACTGAACTTTCGGGCGGCGTGGTCGGAATTATCCTCGATGGCCGGGGCCGGCCATTCGAATTGCCCCGGGATGAAAATATCCGTGTGGAAGAATTGAAATCATGGATGGCCGAGCTGGATATCTATCCGGCCGAGGCGCTGAACCGTTAAGAATAGTGACGTAGTGGTATGAAATTAGGAGATCTGATCGTCATCGTGGTGGCGCTGACCATTCCGGCAACGCTGGCTGCGGAGGTTTTTATAGACTGGCGCGGCGATTTCTACGTGGAATACCCGGATGACTGGTACCAGGTGGATGCGGAGGCTGTGAAGGTTTTCCTGGCGTCACAGGACGTCTGGCCCTCGGAATTTGACTACGACGTCATGCTGGCGCAGAAGTCACAGCAGTTGATTTTTGACGTTCCCTATTTATTCATCAGTTTTTTCCCGATCGGGAATCTCAGCGGCCGGCAGATAGACTCGGCGCTGGTCGTCATGTCCGAAGAATTCGGCAAAAAGCATACAGCCGGATCGCTGCAGGCTCAAAAGGTTCAATTCCGCTACAGGCGGCC
>CP070796.1:970169-971796 GCA_020343475.1 Candidatus Zixiibacteriota bacterium | reverse complement strand
GCCCAGCTTGGTGAAAGCATTCTTGCGGCTTGTGTCGAGCTCGCGCCCCTGAATATAGAATTGTTCGGCCTCCGCAAAATCATTTTCCGCCAAAGACACATCACCAAGGTTGATGTATGCTGTATACAGATTCGGGTCAAGCTCAATAGCCCGTTGATACATGCGCCTGGCGTGCGTCAGATTTTCCTGCGCTTCATAAACCAGCCCGAGATTGTTGTATGCGTCGGCAAATTCGGGATCGGTGCGGATCGCAGTCTGAAAATTCAGCATGGCATCATTGAGTTTCCCCAGGCGGTACTGCACGTAACCGAGATTGTTCAAAGCAGCCCGGGAACCGGGATTAGCCTCGAGCGCCTGCTTGTATTCATGTTCCGCTTTGATCAGATCGCCCTGGCGCTCATAGGTCAACGCCAGATTGAAGTGAATCTGCGCGGTATTCTCAAATCCGATATCGAAGTACGTTCGATTGCCCAGAATCATCAGGATAAAAACAAGTGCCAGGTAGCCGGTGAACTTCCGCCAGTCTTTTGTTCGTGCGTATTTAATCAGAGCCAGGGTTCCGGCACCGGCGAAAAGCAGCAAAAATGGCACCACCGGCAAGCGATGCCGCGCGGTCACGAGAAACAGCACGACAGTCGGGATGTAGCCGACTATGAATAGATAAAACAGCGTCAATTCCCGGCGCCTTCGCCAACAGAGTATCATCCCGACCGCTGCCATCGGCAGCACCAGCCCGAACGGAAAAGAAATGGGAGATTTCCACAGCAAAATCGAGAGTAGTGATGAAAATGTTCTGCTGTAGTAAATGTCGGTCTGATCCGAGTTCTCAAATCCCAGCAGGAAGTAGACGGTCTTTTTAAATGTAATGGTGATGAATCTGCCCGGATTACTGATAATAAATCTCAGCGCCTTCCCGGTCCAGAAGGCCGATTCCTCCGCTGCGGTCAGAGGATGTCCGACCTCCCGTTCCGCCGCCTTGCGAGTGGCCGCTGTGAACTCGGTCCAGGGCAGTGATTCATCCAGCGCTACCTCCGGCATCAGCATTGTCAAACCTTCGGTATCCGGATTATTACCGATATAAAGATTAACGCCGCCCTGCGACGAGATTAGAACCGCCTCGCCGGTGACGGCATAGTTGCGCACCGTTACCGAAAACACTGGAATCAGAATCCCGACCAGATAAATTCCGGCGTAAACAAGCCTTTTGTGCGCCTTGATTTTCCCGAAAGTGAAATACATCCAGAGCATGAATATCGGTGCCAGCAGGAGAATATTTGGACGGGCAATTGCGGATAGGCCGACCATCAGGCCCGCCAGAAGCCAGTGTCTCCAGTTCTCGCTTCCCTCAAATCGCAGCAATAGAAAGACTGCCAGCAGGTTTAAAAAGATGAACAGAACCGGGATAAGAAGCATTGTCTCATAAAAGATGATAGTTCCATAGGCGGCATATGCCAGACCGGCAATGAGACCGACCTGAAGGGAAAACATCCTCCCGCCCAACAAAAATATCAGGACTGCCGAGCCCGATCCAATGACCGCCTGCAGGAGGCGAATCCAGAAAAGCGATCCCCCGGTGATTTTCAGGAGGAATGCCAGCAAATAGGGGTACAACGGCCCTCGAAAATAC
>CP070796.1:968426-970069 GCA_020343475.1 Candidatus Zixiibacteriota bacterium | reverse complement strand
TCAACATCAGTTCCGCTATAGTACAGCTGGCTGGCACTCACATCGGAACCGACGAGACCAACCTCTTCCGCTGAAAATGCCACGAACAGAATCGATTTCTTGGTGTCAACATCTTTGAGAATTCGAGCCAGCTCCAGCACTGCCGCCACTCCGCTGGCGTTGTCGTCGGCTCCGGGAGCGAATATCAGGGGATCACTCTCAAAATTTATTGTATCATAGTGTCCGCCGATTACGATCAGCTTATCCGGCTCTGACGATCCCGGTTTCAGGCATAAAACATTATGGCAGGGGTCACCGTCAAAATAGAATGTATCAAAGCTGACGTCAGTATAGCCGAATTCCAAAAATTTGCCGACCAGCCAGTCGCGGGCGGGGTCGACGGAATCCGAATAAATGTACCGGGTCTGGAAATCCTCCAGGCGGGTATCATAACTGTAAAGGGAATCAAGAACGACAAGATCGGCCAGAGTATCCGATGGATAAGTATCCCGAAAGGGTACCGTCAACATTGGCGGATAATAAAAAAACGGCGTCTTGAGGTCGCCGATCGAAACCACCATATACCCCGCTTTGCGCAAAATATCCGGATCAGATTGAGCCAGATCGATAAGATGATTGTGCCCGACAGTATAGACGGCAGAGACATTCAGGTTTTTCAGTGATATTCCCGGCTTCACCTGGCTGGCCAGAAAATGACGCTCCGGTGAAAAATCAGGCACAACCCGCTTTATGGCAATGCCGGCATCCTGAAGCAGGCGTATCTGATCGGCATCCAGATCCACCAGAAATCCCTCCCCCAGCACGCCATGCGCGCGGGGAACAATTGATTCCACAACCGAAAGCTGGTGTTTGGCCCCGATTTCAAGAAGATACAGGTCGCCGGCCCCGGCAGATGTCGCGACAACCGCGCTCATAAATGCAATTACTAAGAAGTTGCGGCACATACCCTTACTCCCAATTAAAAGTGTCCGCGGACCAGAAAGGAGATTTCAGCAGTATTTCTATATTTGTAAGGTATGATCCCGAGCAAATCTATTAATCTATTTGCTTTTATACCTTCTACGATTAAGGGATTCTTGAAGTTTCTCCTGCATCTTGCTCCCGGCCTGCAGATATTTGCCGGCAGCAGTAGCCACGAGATCACCCTGTTCATTGCGTGCCTCGCCATGGGTTATAAAGAGACGGCCTCGCCGCTTTTCCATCCAGCCCTCAAACCGCAGTGTCTGGTTGATATAAACGGCCTTATGAAATTTGACGGTCAACTCGACTGTTAGTGCAAATATATTTTTCGCCAGAAGGGCTTTAATCATGACCTCATCCATCAGCGTGGCGGTAATGCCGCCGTGATAGATATCGTGGTACCCTTCAAAGCGCCGGCTGGCGACACACTCTGTAAACGCCCTGTTATCCTTGAAATAAAAGCGGGCGTGCAGCCCGAATTCGTTCTGATCACCGCAGACAAAGCAGCCGGAATATCTTGCGATCTCTTTCATGGCAATAAATGTAGCGTTTTCAATCCGCATGTCAACAGCAACAAAAAAGCCCGGCCAGAAACCGGGCTTTGTAGAGTGAATATCGGATCAGGCACCCGCAACGGTGCATACTTCACGCGTGAAATTCCAAATGTAATTACCGGATACTAC
>CP070796.1:966661-968326 GCA_020343475.1 Candidatus Zixiibacteriota bacterium | reverse complement strand
CATATCCAGAACCACGTCCACCCCACCACCCGTTTCGTCAATGATCCGTGTCCGATAATCCTCGTCTTCGTTTACGTTTATTGTAACCTCGGCCCCCATCCTGCGGCAGATATCCAGATTGAACTCCATCATGCCGAGGTTATAAATCAGCGAAGCACCGACCTCCCTGGCTACACCGCAGGCAAAAGCGGCAATCGGTCCATCACCGATAATTGCAATTCGCTTGGCGCTGACATCGCTTTCCATGACGGTATAGACCGCGTTTCCGAACGGTTCCTGAAGCGAAGCAATGTCGACCGGCAACGAGGAATCGTTCTTCCAGCACACGGTCTCCGGAATGGCGGCATACTCGGCAAAGATGCCGTCACGGTCCACCCCCAGGATTTCGAGGTTCCGGCACAGGTGCATATTTCCGGTCCGACACTGGTAGCAATGCAGGCAGGGGATATGCGTTTCCGGCGAAACATAATCGCCAATTGTGATGTTCTTAACCATTTGTCCGGTCTCAACTACTTCTCCGCAGCATTCATGTCCGAACACCAGCGGGGGGGTAATGCGTGATTGTGACCAGGCATCCCAGTTGAAAATATGTTTGTCGGTTCCGCAGATTGACGAGGCTTTGATCTTTATAAGGACTTCGTCAGGTTTCGGACGCGGGATATCAATTTCGACCAATTCAGCACCGGCAGCCGCGGCCGGCTTAATTGCCGCCAGCATCTTTTCAGCCATTGAAATCCCTTTCCCGTAGAAAAATCGCCATTGTTCAGGGATTGAAACATACCATTTCGCTGTCCAAATGTCAAATTGTAAGCGGTCAGAAAAAAAGGATCGGCGCCGGGTCCCCGCGAAAAACAGATATTTTATTCTGCCTAAACGGCGATTTCGGTTTCAGAAGAAATCGGAATCTCCGCGACCCCCAGGCAGGTGTCAAGAGAAATGGCGGTTTTCAGCAGCGATGAATTCAACGGCACCTTGCGGATTTTTCCGGCAACTTCACTGATTGAAATTTTCCCGATTTCGCTGCCCCTGAGAGCCACCATTTTTCCATGTTCTCCCTTGCAAGCCAGATGCACCGCCTCCGACCCGAAGCGGCTGGCGAGAATTCGGTCAAAGGCGGTCGGCGTCCCGCCGCGCAGGAGATGCCCAAGGATGGTCACCCGGGTTTCAAGTGTGGTTACGCCTTCTATCTGGGACGCCAGCTGGTGCGATATGCCGCCTAGCCGTATCTGATCGGGGCTGGTTTCGATTTTCCGTTTCACGACCATTTCGCCGCCCTCCGGTCTGGCACCTTCGCCAACCACCACGATGCTGAAATTCTTCCCTTTACGGTTACGCTCCTTGATTTTGTCGCAGATCACTTCGATCTGATATGGCAGTTCCGGGATAAGAATGATATCCCCCCCACCGGCAATTCCGGAGGCCAGGGCCAGCCAGCCGGCGTATCGTCCCATCACTTCGATAATCATGACGCGGTGATGCGATTGTGCCGTGGTGTGAATTTTATCAACAGCCTCCGCGGCGGATGCCAGCGCGGAATCGAAGCCGAAGGTCTGATCGGTTCCATACAGGTCGTTGTCAATTGTCTTGGGGACGCCCACGATATGTAAGCCCTTTTGCGCCATGCCGTGTGAGGCTGACATGGTCCCATCGCCGCCGATCGCGATC
>CP070796.1:964891-966561 GCA_020343475.1 Candidatus Zixiibacteriota bacterium | reverse complement strand
GCCGCCGCGGTGAGGTCGTCAGTCACCTTCTCCAGTCCACCCTTGCCAAAAACGGGGGATTTGTACCCGGGCAGAGAATAAATCGTCACCGGCACCTCCTCGTCGGCAATAGTAGTGGTGTCAAAGACTCCGTAATTAAAGCTGACATAGGCAATCGGCCGCGGCGAGCGGTACTCAAGAAGACGCTTCCCGTCAAGGCTGGAATCGCTGACCGCCTGCCCGACCGCCAGGAAACCCAGCCCCTTATCGATCCTGTACCTGACAGTGTATTCGGACAGCTGTCTAAAACCACTGTACGGATACCAGCCAATCAGATTTTCCTGCACCACTCCCCGCTCCATGTACTGGCGAAAAAGATTGCTACGGTAATGCACGCTGAGCTTTACCGTGTCCCCTTTCATGAAATGCCGCGACAACGCCACCGCCAGCCCCGGTCGATCCTTATCCTTGATAAAGGCAGCGGTATCGGGCACGTCACCCCCGACCGAATCCACCATAAATTCCCTTGGAAAATTGAATCGAGCGATTTTGACGCTGTCGGCAAGAATCTCGCAATACATCATGCAGTCTATCCCGGACTTGCCGGTGGTGGAGACATCCACATCTATATCATATCGGAAAAGATCATACTGCTCTGCATGTCCGCGCGTGAGTTCGATTGCACCGTCGGATACCGATGACACCACCTGCGGTTGCCTGAAATTGGACGTGTACTTGTACACCGAAACCTGCTCAGGAGCATGAGGATCATAATAATATATGGTGTGCTGATAGCGGTCTTTGAGAACGTCAATCCACACCAGGTTATCACAGCCCTCCTCATCGGCCTTGTGAAGATTTAACGCCAGGTTATACTTGAATTTCGAGTCGGGAACCTCACGAATATGATTAAACAGTATCCGGACTCGATACGGCGGCTTTTTAACCGTGCCCCGGTTATAAAGCGATTCCAGCAGTCTCGACTTTTCCGGAAAAGCAAAATAGATTTTCTCGAAATCGACCCGGATTGAATCCGAACGGTAGAAACGGCGAATCTGCTGGGCTTCGATGTCATCCCGGGGCCGATAGACGAACTCCCCCTCGCCAAGAAAAAACGCGGCGGTGGGACGGTCGCCACGATAGCCCGTCAGATACAGGTTTCCTCGCACCAGCTTGATTTCTCCGTACGGGATAGCAAGTGTAAAATCCTTTATTTCGATCCTGCGAGAGTTGTCCATTTCGTACTCTTTTAGTGAGTCGATCTTCTCGCGGAAATCCTGTCCGCAGGCCGATCCGCCAAATGCCGCCAGACAAAGCAATCGAAAAATTATGGCTTTCATAATAATCCCGACCTGAATAGCACCTTGATAAATACGGATACATTACAAAAAATGGCAGGCCGGGTGACCTGCCATCTTTTTCCTCTTACCCCTATTTCCCCTTAAAATCGGGTTTCCGTTTCTCGATAAAGGCTGTCAGGCCTTCTTTACTGTCGGACGTGCCGAAAATGGTCCCAAAGGCAGTCTTCTCAAAATCGCACCCTGCGGAAAGATTAATATCCAGCCCGCGATTGACGCACTCCTTCGCGACCGAAACCGCTACCGGCGCCTTGGAAACAATCATCTTCGCCATTTCCATCGCTTTTTCCATCAGTTCTTCCGGCGGGTATACCTCATCAACCAGGCCGATAC
>CP070796.1:963102-964791 GCA_020343475.1 Candidatus Zixiibacteriota bacterium | reverse complement strand
TTCCATGTTGTCCTGACTCAGAAATTGTCGCGCCCGGTCGGCATCACTCTCGGTCTGTACCTGCTGGCTTTGTATCCGTTTTATTTTGTTGTTTTCAAGGCAATATCCTCGGGTGTTTCCGGCGGCGGCGATTCCTCTTCGATTGCCGCTTTGCAGGGACTCTCCGTCGGCTGGATCGGCCTGGGCGGTCTGGTTGTCTGGGGAATTTTCGCCCTGCTTAAGACGTTTAAGGCCGAAAGGAGAAGCAGAGCGGGAGCCTGGCCGTTGTGTGCCGCCTATTCTCTGGCACCTGGTCTGCTGTTGGCCGTTGGTGAAATTTTCAAAGGGTATCACGCCTTTCTGGGATTGGCTGTAATTGGCACAATCGGCCTGGCGTTGCTTCTGTGGCGTCAGATTAATCTGATGGTTCTGGTGGGACTGGGTGCGATTTCGTTAATTATAATCGGATTCTGGCAGTTTGTCTGGGGGGCGGTTTTGGGCGCCGCCGTTCTCATCATTGTCGGAATATGGCTCAAAAACCGGGACTGGAAAGTTGCGGTCGGCATCATTATGCTGGGTGTCATCGGCTTTTCAGTACATCTTTATATTCCAATTCGTTCGGCGCATAATCCGGCTATCGATGAAAACAATCCTTCGGAATCATTTGCTGCTTTTGTAGGCTACCTGGAGAGAAAGCAGTACGGCAATGTTTCGATGACGGAAAGGATATTCAAACGCCGGGCGGAGTGGACCAGTCAGTTCGGCGATCACCGCCGCATGGGATTCTGGGGATTTTTCAAAGATCAGTATGGTCTTACCGGTCCCCGGTTTTTTATTCCTCTGATTCTGGGGCTTTTCGGCATCTGGGAGACAATTCGACGAAGGCCGATCATCGGTTTGCCTCTTTTGGTGATAACTGTCCTGTGTACCGTTGGTCTGGTGCTGTATATGAATTTTGCCGATGGTACCAGGCAGGACCCGGTCACGGGGCAGGGATATCTTGAGGTCCGCGACCGTGATTATTTCTTTACCCCCGGGTTCATTATATTCGGGATGGCAATCGGTCTGGGACTGGCGGCGGTGATGGATCTTATCAGGGAGACTTTTCGCGCCTTTGGGCGCAGCGCCGAGAGAATCGCGTTCGGATTTTCTACAATGCTGGTATTCATGCCCCTGTTTCCCCTGACACATAATTACTTCTTCAATGACCGGTCACGTAATTTCATCCCGTACGATTACGCCGAGAACTTCCTGAAATCGTGCCGGGAGAACGCCATTTTTATTACCAACGGGGACAATGATACCTTCCCGATCTGGTGTATCCAGGAAGTCTACGGCGTGAGAAAAGATGTCAGGGTTGTCAATCTATCGCTGGCCAACACCAAGTGGTATATCAAGCAGCTTCGCGATCAGCTAAGTGTGCCGATCGGATTCTCGGACTCGGAGATTGAAAGGCTTTTTCCCTTCCGAACCAAAGACGGGCAGGCGTTTCGTCTCCAGGATCAGTTGATAGACGACATCATCATCACCAACCGGTGGCAGTACCCGATCCAGCTGGCTTTTACTGTCCCTACCGAGAATCGCCGCTTCCAGGGAAAAACTTTGGACAGCAATCTGGTGCTGGAAGGTATGGTTTTTACGCTGGTTCCCCAGCGGGACGAGAACCAGATGAATTTTGATTTGACCAACCGTTTGTACCTGGAGGAATAT
>CP070796.1:961253-963002 GCA_020343475.1 Candidatus Zixiibacteriota bacterium | reverse complement strand
ACCCCGGTGAAGATTTCCTGCAGAATCTGCCCGGCGGTGCGCCGCCGCTGGCATTCTGTGACGAGAATAATCCCGGGGAGGCCGCAGGTACGATCGTCATCACGCTGGAGCCTGACAACTTCAACGCTGATTCGACCAATTTCCCGCTGATTTTAATGGTGGGGCCGATACCTAGTTATGAAGATGTTTCCGACACGCTTGCCCATGTCCAGTTGTTCCCATTGATGAACCAGTTTCAGGCTGTTCCGGGTAATCCGTACGGCTGGCCAGCCCTTAAAATTTCTCTCACAAGAT
The DNA here is from genome assembly GCA_020343475.1 of Candidatus Zixiibacteriota bacterium. Taxonomy (GTDB): domain Bacteria; phylum Zixibacteria; class MSB-5A5; order GN15; family PGXB01; genus JAFGAL01. The sequence goes on along the minus strand of CP070796.1, from coordinate 962,708 downwards.
ACTAAAAGGTCCAGAAAATCAGGCCGGCATCCTTTTGATGCCGGCTTTTTTAATCTCACGCGGACTGCGAGAGGGATTGAATTAGCTGAATATTTTGCTTTTATTACCGGTATATCTGATAACGAATGTGCAACTTTTTGAATGCTTATCCGTCTAACAAGAAAACGGACATTAACATGGATACAAATAGCCACCCTTCAGTACGCGCCAATGTTTATCAATGGACAACTTGTTTGCTGTCAAGATTGAGGGGTGTAATGTCTCCTGCACGGATCACTTGCGTTCAATCTGCTTCGGAAACAGAAGAATATTTAAGCGGCACAAAAGAGAATACATATAAAAGGAGCAAGATGCATGGGTTTGAAGTATTTTAGGCTTTGCACGGCCCTGATTCTGATAGCCTCGGGTTCCGGAATCGCTTCTGCAGAAGTGCTGACGCTGGATGATTGTATTAGCCTGGCATTGAGAAATCATGAAAGCGTGGTCGATGCTGTGGGACAGGTGAAGGTGTATAACGGCAATCTCTGGCTGGAGGCGGGCAATTCCTTTTTGCCGGGAATCACGGCGTCCGCGTATGTTCGCGAGATTCACGCGACCGGTCCCGAGGTGATCAACGGTATTCAGACCGGCCAGATGATCTCAGGTGTTTCAAAATTCTACGGCATCGGAATCGGCGCCGGGATGACGCTGTTTAACGGTGGGCGTAACGTTCACAATTATCTCAGGGCAAAGGCGGATAAGAAGCGCTCCGAATATCTGCTGGAATCCACGCGGCAGGATATAATCTTCCTTGTCAAGCAAAAATACTTCGATTATCTCAGAGCGCTGGACAAGAAAAAGATAAGTGAAGAGGCGGTAAAGCGGGGGGAGGAACAGTACAAACTGGCGTCGTCAAAGTACGAGGTTGGTTCAGCTTCCAAGTCAGACGTGCTGAAGGCAAAGGTTCAGTTCGGCACCGACCAGCTCGGCCTGCTTTCTGCTGACAACCGGGTGAGAACCGCTCACGCGGAGCTGAGTTACATTATTGGTATCGACGTCAATTCCGATGCTGAATTCTCCGGGGCTTATCAGCAGAAGGAATACAATGATACCGAGCAGGCGGCACTGAAGTTTGGACTGGCCAATCATCCGGGATTGCAGGCAAGCGCGAAATATGTAACCGCATCCAAATACGACGTGCGGTCAGCATGGGGACGGTTTCTCCCCAGTGTAACGCTCAATGTCTCCCGGGACTGGTCCAATAGCCGCTGGAGTGAGGTAAAAAAATTCAATGAGGTTGACGGCCAATGGACAATTACGACTTCTGTCAACCTTCCGATCTTTGAGCAGTTCTGGAAGAAACGCGAACTGGCGCGTACCAAAGCGACGCTAAACAGCGCCCGGGCGAGTTACTATTATACTCGAAACAATGTTGCATATGGAATCAAAACCGCCTATTTGGAAATAACCAGAACC
>CP070796.1:959399-961153 GCA_020343475.1 Candidatus Zixiibacteriota bacterium | reverse complement strand
AAATGATTGAAAGGGGGTGATAGGCCGCAGCCGGTAAGAATGTTATTGACGCGTTATACCCGCCTCTAAGAAAACCTGCTAAAGGAGGGAGTGATAATGAAAAAGACGGTGCTACTCGTTTTTTTGAGTTTGCTTATTTTGCCCTTTTCGGGAATGGCTCAGTCGGTTAATGACTTGGATGGTGCCAACTCGAGCACGACTGACCGCGAAGAGCCAAAATCTCTAAATATTCCTTTCAGGTTACCACCGCCGGCTTATATTCAATATGTCCCTAACGAAATGGTGGTACTGCTTGAAACCGGGATTAATGAAACATCCATAGACGCCAGAACGCTCACTGTAGTTACCGGAAACGACTGCCTCGACGAACTGAATAAAAGGTATGGCGTTACAGTTTTTAAGCAGGAATTCCCCGACCCCGAGCCGCCCGTCGAATTTGAGGCCGGGCCTGACCTTTCACGCTATTATCTTCTGAAATTCAGCGAAGAATACCGGCTTGAAGAGGTTCTGAAAGCCTACGAAAGCAGCGATTGTGTCGAGACGGCTGAGCCCATCGGCGTTCATCCGGTTTTTGAGCGCATTCCCAACGACCCCCGGTTTCTGACCGACCAGTGGAATTTTTATGACCTGGAAGATAATGATGTTGACGCCACCGCAGTCTGGGACTATGAAACAGGGGACGAAGGGGTTATACTGGGATTGCTGGATACCGGTCTTCAGTGGAATTCGCCGGACCTCGGCGGGAGCTCGCCATATATAGACGGGAATGTGTGGATAAATTGGCCGGAGTACGAAGGCGTAGACGGTGTTGACGATGATGGTAACGGCTATATCGATGACTGGATTGGCTGGGATTTTGTCACGGGAGTTTATAATGTCTGGCCCGGCGAAGACAGCACCAAAACGGATAATGATCCGTCGGATTTCAATGGTCACGGGACTCACGTGGCCGGCATAATGGGCGCCATCACCAATAACGATTACATGGTGGCCGGATTGGCCGGTGGCTGGAATGTCAATCCCGGTGACCCGGCCAACGGCGTCAAGATTATGGCTCTCCGAATAGGCTGGTCGGCCCCGCATCCGATTCACGGTTATGAGGTCGGTTATGTCAGAATGGACTTCGCCGCTCAGGCTATTTATTATGCCGTTAACAAGGGGGTCACGGCGGTAAACTGCAGCTGGGGTTCGTCCAACACGGGCGGCCTTGGCGCGGCGGTAAGTCATGCCACCGCCAACGGTGTTCTGGTCGTTGCGGCGGCCGGTAACGACGGTGACAGCTATCCCGACTACCTGGGAACCAGGGAAGACGTCATAAATGTCTGCGCCACAAACGAAAATGATATCAAGCCCTACTGGTCGGATTATGGAACCTGGGTGGATATTTCCGCGCCCGGCGATAATATCATCAGCACCTATTCCTATCACTATAATCCTTATTATGTGGCCTGGCTCAGTGGAACATCGCAGTCCTGCCCTCATGTTGTCGGAGCCGCCGGGATTTTGAAGTCGTATGCTGATACTCTGGATCGTGACCACATTGAGTCTTTGCTTATTGATTACACCGATGATATCGACCACCTCAATCCTTCGTATGCCGGCCTGATGGGCAGCGGGCGGCTGAATGTCTTTAAATCGCTGGATGCCGTGGAGGCACCCGCGGTGACAGTTATTCAGCCAAACGGCGGCGAGGTGCTATACATCGGCCAGGTATATACCGTAATGTGGGACGCGACGGATAATGTCGGCATTGC
>CP070796.1:957533-959299 GCA_020343475.1 Candidatus Zixiibacteriota bacterium | reverse complement strand
GTTCATGTCGAGGACGGATTATTCAATTATAGGCTCGGCTCCAATTACCCATTACCGGATGACATCTTCACCGAACCGGAACGCTGGCTGGAAATCACCGTTGATTCCGATACCATCTCTCCTCGCATCCAGCTTATCACTGTTCCGTACGCCTACCATTCCCTGCGTTCCGACACCGCTGCAATGGTCGTTGACGGCAGTATCAGCAGCGCATCTGTGCAGGACAACAGCCTGACAGGCTCGGATATACTGGATGAAGCCGGTATCTCATATGCATATGAGTTTGATACCTATTCGCTGTCATCAACTACCTCCGAAATCGACCATGTGGCGATTAATTGTCCATCATCAGGGTATGTGGTGGTTTATGCAACCGGCATGCTTGTCCAGCGTCATACATCGGGAGATGGCGACCAGCTTGCCCGCGTTTATGTTGCAGAAACCTCCGCTTACGATGACTACAACAACATGGCTGCAAACAAAGTGGCATCGGATGCGGCGTCGGGCGAATATGTGTCGACATGGGCAATCCATAACGTCTTTCAAGTTGAATCGAGCGGTGTCTATAATTACTACCTGAACGCCGATGTTTACTGGGAACCGGGGATGCACCCTGCCGATGACGATATTCTTCGCACCCATCTGACTGCCATATTTTACCCAACTCATTACGGTGCCAGGAAAACCGAAGAGACTCGGCCGGAGTTCAATGAGAAGTCAGCACTCGGAAGGTAGCCGCAACGTATGAAGTAAACTGAACAGATATAGATTTATATGGTTTGCCAAAATTCTAATGTATTTCAGGGAGGTGATTCATTCTCTGCACGATAATGATAAAAAATTGGCCATTTTTATTCATTTGAAAAAGGCCTTTATCAAATAACCTCTTGTTTGCAGGAGGAAGAAAATGAAAACAATTGCGCTGATTGTCGCGGCTGTTATGGCACTGCTACTGATCGACATACCAGCCAGCGCGTACACCCCGGATGAGATAAGAGCTGAAATTGACGACGCCTTATATTGGCTCAGACATAAGAGGCTACCGGATGGAAATTATGCTGACGACGGAAGTTGGCTTCATGACGTAGGCATAACATCGCTTCTTTATATTGCTTTTTGTAATGCCGGACGAAAAGACCTTATCGATTTCCCCGATGATGACCCTCGAAATGATGCAATGGAGTATATTATAAGCAACATCAAACCTGACGGTTCCGTCCACTCCGGAACTAATCATTATAAGAATTATCATACTGCCGTTGCTATAATGGCCATGTACGCGTCCGAAGACGGTTATACCCAGGAAATTCTTGATGCGCAGGAGCTTCTGCTCAAGGTACAACGGGGGCTTAATGATGACGGTACCATTGACGAGAGTGATCTAAACGGTTGCTCCGGTTACTTAGCTGCTTGCGCTGGATGTGCCGTTGACGATAACGCATGTTACGGCGGATTCGGATATGCGCCGAAGGACCAGGACGCCAGCAATCGTCCCGATCTTTCGAATACGCAATTTGCACTTATGGGTCTATTCCCGGGGCAACCCTATTCCAGTGTAGAATATAATCCCTTTGTTGAGGCAATAGACTTTGTCCATCACTGTCAGAAAATATATGATAATCCTTATTTCAGTGGTATGGCTGATGGGGGGCTCATTTATCATCCCTGCAGAAGTGCGGCCAATGAGGACTGTGGTTCCTACGGAAGCATGACTGCGGCGGGAATCTGGGCCTATCGACTCTGTGGTGTTCCTGTAAATGATATCC
>CP070796.1:955656-957433 GCA_020343475.1 Candidatus Zixiibacteriota bacterium | reverse complement strand
GGATGCGGGCCGTGTATCGGCTTGGGAAAAGGGACGTTAAAGGACGGTGAAGTTGGGATCTCGGCGACCAACCGTAATTTTAAAGGGCGGATGGGCTCCCGGAACGCCGAAGCCTATCTGGCCTCACCGGCGGTGGTGGCGGCATCAGCCCTTGCCGGCAAAATTGCATCACCTTTGGTGCTGGAAAAAACAGCCATCAACGCAGAAATAAAAGTCAACAAGAAAAAAGCTGAAAAGGCCCAACTTGTGAAAATCCTGAGCGGTTTCCCTGAGTCTATTGAAGGCGAATTAATATTCTGTCACCAGGACAATCTTAACACCGACGGTATTTTTCCTGGAAAGTATACCTATATAGACGGTTTAGCACCGGAACAGCAGGCAAAGGTCGTCATGGAGAACTACGACCCGGAATTCGGCAGTATTGCGAAGGAGGGAGATATCCTGATCGCCGGATTCAACTTCGGGACGGGGAGTTCTCGCGAACAGGCGGCGACGGCGCTCAAGTATCGCGGCATACGACTGGTGCTGGCCGGGTCCTTTTCCGAGACGTACAAGCGAAACGCGCTGAATAACGGTTTCCTGATTATAGAGGCTTGCGACCTTGTAAAAGATTTAAAGGGAAAATTCGGCTCGGAGAGACTTACCGTCAGGACCGGAATTGAAGCCAGAATTGATTTTGGGGAATCATCAATTGACGCTGAAGGCAAGAAATACAGTATAAGTCCGGTCGGGGCTGCCGCGCAGGAATTGATTGTTGATGGTGGTCTTGAAAACTGGGTAAAGAAGAACTTATAGCGTATTCCAAGCACAAAGAGGAAGACAATGGAAAAATCAATATCACGCCGGATTGCTGAGTTCGCCGTAGGATTAAAGTATGATGATTTGCCCGATAATGTTGTGCATGAGGTCAAGCGTTTCCTGTACGATTCGATCGGCTGCGCCTACGGCGCGTATCACACCAGGGATGTCAACATCCTGCGTGATATTTATTGCAGTGTTGGGGGACGGGAAGAAGCCACGCTGATAGGTTTCGGCGATAAGATGCCGGCGATCAACGCCACGCTGGTTAATTCGCTGATGATCCGGGCGCTCGATTTCAATGACATATACTGGAAAGAGGACCCCTCGCATCCGTCGGACCTGATCCCCGCGGCGCTTGCAGTGGCTGAGATGGTCGGTGCTTCGATGAAAGAAGTAATGGTCGCGATTGTTCTGGCGTATGAATTCGAGCAAAGGCTTTGCGAATTCGCCGTACCCGGGATTCGCGAACGGAAATGGCACCACGCCACTCTGACTCAGTTCGTGTCACCGGTTGTGGCCGGGAAACTGCTGGGGCTGGAGGTCAACCAGATGGTCAACGCTATTGGAATAAACGGCTCGCATAATCATACCATCGGTTGCCCGACGGCCGGGCAATTGACCATGATGAAAAACACGGTTGACCCGATGGCGGTGCAGAGCGGCGTCCTGGCGGCGTTGATGGCGCAGAAGGGATATTCCGGGACGGAGCAGGTGTTTGAGGGCAAGGAAGGCTTCATGGATGTCTATGGACCGGATTGGGCAACGGAGAAACTGACCGGTAACCTGGGCACGAGCTTCAAGATTCTGGAGTGCGGAATGAAGGCCTTCCCCACCGAAGCCCTGACACACACGCATCTCTCGGCTACGCTAAAGGTCATCAAGGATAATAATATTACTTACGACCGGATTGAAGAGGTTACCCTCACCACCATTGCGCGCGCCTGTGATATTCTTTTCGACCCGCAGAAGTACCGTC
>CP070796.1:953755-955556 GCA_020343475.1 Candidatus Zixiibacteriota bacterium | reverse complement strand
AACGTTAAAATAGCCATAGAATTACGCCGAATCTATTAGTATTTAAAACCTTACAAGAATTTGCAGATCGCGAATCCCAGCCTCTCCGCTTGATTTTTTATAAGAATCATGGCTAGCAGGCAAGGTCGATTCGTCCCGATTCTAATCGGAACCGGGTTGTTGTCCTGTCATCTCAGCGTGCTGCAAATGGTTAAATTCTATGCTACGCAACAAGTTGTAAACGGAGTCAGTATTCATGCTTGCAAAATGGTAATATTGGGTTATATTTAATAAAGGCATAAAAATGGGTTCGAATATCCAGCCTTAAGTTTGCGGGCTGATGAATTTTGCCTAAGTTCTGTTATTAATAACTTATTACGCATCGTGACTTCGAACTCATACACTGCATTGAAAATGTTACTTCGGAAGTCAACCATGAAGAGGCAAGCCCGATTGAAGACTCGTAAAGTACCAGAAAGCTGCTGTATTCCGGACTGATCGGAAAATTGTCATCCGTTATGAACGAAGTCCATAGGTAATTGAGATGTGATTTTGAGCAGGCATCATAAAATTAGTCTGCTCTGATATTGGGAGGAAAGAAAATGCAACATATTAAATGGCTCAGACCTCCTATCCTGTGCGGATTACTGCTGACGATCTACGTGATCCCCCCAGGCGCAGCCGCGGAAGATGAAGACGGCATATTAATGATTGTCGCCTCCGATCCCCAATTCTACTGTATTGAAATGCCAAAAGATAGTGCCATATTACGCAATCAACTGGTCGCAAACGCGTGGAATAACATCACGGAACTTGGCAGGTGGCCGGGGCAGGATGGCTCCAAACTTATTCATGGATATGATTCGGCGATTATCGATCCGTCAGGCGTAATTGTCAATGGAGACTTGACGCAGTGCTTTATGAGATCTACACACCAGGCATTTATTGAGTGGCGCAATTCAATCAACTGGGATATGTATCCCGGGCTGGGCAATCATGATGTGCTGGCCCGTGGCTACTACATTACTTTAGTTTTTGGTTTACTGAATTTGGGCTTTGGGGATTACGACCGGAGCCGAAAGGAGGCTATGTGGTGGATGGCGAACCTGATTGAGAAAGAGGTCATTCCCAACATAGTAAACCGCGACATCAGGGGTTTCGTGGGACTGCAGAATGATTTGTTTTCATTAAGATACGATGCTGTCCGTATCGGGATCAGGTACTGGGTGCCGGTCGGTTCTGGTGATGATTCAATGTTGGTCTTCACGTGGTCCGAAAGGATAGAAGGGGAAGCCCTATGGCTCAGTCGTTGGGGATTCTTGCGTATCCCGGATAAGGCCGAATCGGTCCATATCGACTGCCATAACTTTTATCGTGATGAGTGGGTCCCCGTCCGTAGCTTCCCGGCGCCGGAACCATGGCAGGCCCAGTGTTACCGTGTGTACTCCACTTTGGCCGGCCCCAAAGCCGAAACCAGGTCAAGGCCGCGCGAATGGCCCGACGGTAATATCGGCAGCCTGGCATATTCCTACGATATTGGCCCCTATTACCATTTCGTCCAGCTCCATCGTACGCCGTACTGCGAAGCTGACCTGCCATCGAGATGGATACCGTTGGCAAGATCCAACAAAGATGATGCATTCAAATGGGACCGTTCGCCTGCGCTGGAGTGGGAGTCATCATTTGAATGGCTGAAAGAAGATCTCACGGCCGCCACTGAAGCCGGAAAGTATATTGTTATCAATTATCACGGAACAGATATGGGGTCTGAAGATATAGGTACTCTCAAATTCCGCGAAGCCATCAAGGATCGAAACGTGGT
>CP070796.1:951829-953655 GCA_020343475.1 Candidatus Zixiibacteriota bacterium | reverse complement strand
AAGCCAGCGTCATCAGGTCAGTGCCGGCCTGATACGATGTCAGCGGAACCACCGGGTCGCCCTCATCAACCAGACGGGAAAGGACCATCCCGCCAATAGTAGAACGGATGGTATTGTCAACCTTGAGATCAGCAATCTGCGTCTGGCCGGATTCAATCAGCGCCAGCTTTTCCCTGGCCAGTTTCAACCGCAACTGTGCTTCATCATAGGCTGCCTGCGAGGACTCCATCTCCTGGTTGGAGATGAGTTCTTTCTGCTGTAATGTCTGTGCCCGCTTGTATGCCCGCTCGGCATTCTCAAAGGCCACCTGGTATATTTCCACCTGCCGTTTTGCCTCTGCAAACTCAATCGGAGTCGGATCAGGTTCAACGTCAATCAACGGATCACCAACTCTGACAATATCGCCAATGTCGACATAAATTTTTCTGACGATACCGGAGATTTTCGATTTTACCGAGATTTCTTTTTTGGGCTCGATTTTGCCAACCGCAAGGGCTTTGTCAATAATCGATCCCTTTTCCACCATAACGGTCTGGAAGCCATTGTCTTTTTTGGCGGAACCGTTAATGGCGAAAAACAGTACACCCCCCACCAGTATGACAATAAATGCAATAAAGAGGATTTTTTTAATCATAGGGCCCACCTGAATATACTGTGTTTTGAAGTATTCAGTTCTCTTGAAAATTTACGCTGCCAGCCTGCTTTTGTTTCGAATAGGCCGCGATAAATATATGGCCTGTAATGAAAACCCTCAGACGAGGAAAACCTGAAACCGAATGTAGTCGCTTAATTTCTTAGTTGACGGCAGGTTATGAGAGCCCATCAAAGACCAACTACCCTTTGACATTCTTACCGCAATACCATATCTTAGCGCGAGTTTTCTCCCCGGCGAGAAAGTCTGAATAATGAGTGTAAAAAGGACGAGTGTTGCGGCTGCATTGACACTGTATCTTGCAGCCGGAACTGCCTGCAGCTATAAACAGGAGGAGGATAAAAGCAAAGCCGCTCCGGCTGCCGAAGGCGACAGCATCGTGATAGAGCTGGTCGGGCAGACCGGCGTATCAGTTTTTGAGATCACCGCCCGGAGCCATATCATGGATTATGACGAAAGTAGCGCGGGCGTTTTTGTCAGGGCAATCGATTCGATTGAGGCCGGGGCCGGTTTCTGGTGGCGGTACTCGGTTAACGACACCCTGGGGCAGGTCGCCTGCGATAAGTACATTACTCATGACGGTGATCGGATAAGATGGTATTTTGGAAAGCAATAACCTGTGACAAGTATGCCCCTTGACAGCGTTCTGTCCGATTCTCGATTTTTTTTGATTGCCGGGCCATGTGCAATTGAATCGGAAGAGCTATGCCTTACAATAGCTGAAAAACTTGCGGCACTGGCCGGGAAACACAGTTTTCCGATTATTTTCAAAGCATCCTATGCCAAGGCCAATCGTCTTTCGGGGCAGTCCTTCTCAGGCCATGGCCTTGATTTCGGTCTGAAGGTGCTCGACACGGTTAAGAAGCAGTTCGGTCTTCCACTTCTGACCGACGTCCATGAAACATCCGAAATATCCCCTGTAAGCGAGGTGGTCGATATTATCCAGATCCCCGCTTTTCTCAGCCGACAGACCGAGCTGGTCAGGCAAGCCGGGACGACGGGAAAGTGGTTAAATATCAAAAAGGGGCAGTTTCTTGCACCGGAAGATATGGACAAAATTGCGGCAAAAGCCAGTTCGAATAGGGTTATGCTGACCGAGCGGGGATCATCATTCGGGTACCACAATCTGGTAGTGGACTTTCGATCTTTTGTCATTATGAAGAAATTCGGCTAC
>CP070796.1:949892-951729 GCA_020343475.1 Candidatus Zixiibacteriota bacterium | reverse complement strand
ATCTGGCCACCGGCATGTATCTCTATCGCCTGCGGGCGGATGATTTCGTGGAAACCCGGAAACTGGTTTTGACGAAGTAAACTTCGAAGCCACACGCGTGAAGCCGACATCGCCTTTCCCCGTACGGGAGGGGCGATTTTATTATGCCCGGCAGGTTTTCCCAAAACCGCCTGCGGATCAGATTATGGCGTGCGCTTAATTTAATTGATGGAATCGGATTCAATGGTCCGTGAGGAAATTTTCCATGACCCAGATTTCGGTCTGTTCCTGATAAGAACTAAAGGCTATTTGCGGGCCGTCAGGATGAACACTCAGGTAGGTTATTTTATCCATGGTCAGTCCCGTATTTCTGGGGCTTCCTCCCTTCACCGGCACCTGCCAGACTTCACGCTTTTTGTGATTATCAGAAACGTTCTTAACATAGAGGATGCTCTTGCCATCGGGCATCCAATCGACGGAATAGATGCACTCATTTTCTTGGAGTCGCACGATTTCCCGGAGCCGGCCACTGTCGGCGGGCATGACATTGAGGCTTCTGATTATCTTTTCTTCGTCCAAGGTCTGGAAGGCCAGCCATTTCCCGTCGGGAGAGAGAGCCGGACAGGTGGGCCATGAACTCTCCCGGAAGAGTTCTTTTTCCTGCCCGCTTTCGAGATTGTACTGCACCAGACGGGTTGGTTCTGTAGAGGTCACCATATATTTATAGAAGAGCTTCTTCCCGTCCGGCGACCAGGTCGCCCATCGAATTCTCGTGTCGTCCGAGCACTTGACCAGCATTGTCGTCCGGCCGGTTTCGACATCAACCTGAAAGAGGCCGTTTTGATCGTTACTATCAACGCCCTGCACGATAACAGAGCGGCCATCAGGCGAATAGTGATGTGCTCGGGACGATTTTAGTTGGACAAAAAACTCTCGTTCTTTGCCGGTTTCCATCTCGCGCTCACAAAATGGGGATTTAGGGCCCAGGTCATCGCGCCCTTCCCGATCCGAGCGGTAAAGCAGGTATTTGCCATCTGGTGACCAGTCCGGGTAATAGTTGGTTCCTTCAAAACGCTGAGTCACTTTTTGCGGCGTCGCCTGTAATGTGCCGTTTTGCGGGTCGATCACAGCGACATAGACATCGGTAACCACAGATTGCAGACCATAGTATAATGCTCCCTCCTGGCTGATGCCCAGGGGGACTATTTCGCCCATATTCCGACTGACCTTTCGTGGTTCTCCATATGGCTTATCCTCTCGAACCTCGATGACCCAGGCATCCATGGTTCCGGAACGGTCGCTGGCGAAACAGATATATCGTCCATCCGGCGACCACCCCAGAAGATAATCGCGCGCGGAATGTTCGATCAGCGGCTGGTGTATTGTGCCGTCAACCGAAAGCAGGAAAATATCATTATCAACAGACGTATAGGCTACGGAACGGCCATCGCGTGAAAAATAGCCGCCTTTGAAATTCCAGCCGGAGGCTTCAATTGTGTGAAGTTCATTTGTTGAGCCGTCAGCGGTCGAAATGATCAATAACTGAACGCTGTCTTGCCTCGTCACGGCAGCACCCAGGATATATTGCCCGTCGGTTGACCAATCATAAGGAATGGTATATTTCACTCCATTCTCGCCACCGGCCGACAGGATCTTTGCGTCAGTACCGTCGTGTCGGATAAGGCACAAATCCCCATTCTCCTCAGACCACTCTACTGAGCCATAGGTCAACTTAGTGCCATCCGGTGACCAGACGGGCTTAATGTAAGTTCTGCCGAATTTCAATAATGAGTCCACAAAGGTCGGGCGGCGTTCTTCAGGCATTGTATCCGCCGCCCCCCAAACGTCCCAATTATCG
>CP070796.1:947940-949792 GCA_020343475.1 Candidatus Zixiibacteriota bacterium | reverse complement strand
ATCTGGTTCGGGAATCCGCCTTCTGCGCCGCTGACAAGAGACGGAAGATGGTTACGGGAAAAGACGTCGAGGAAGCCGTCCGTCAGAAGATTGAGCGCGTTAATTTGATTGAAGATAAAATGCAGGAGATGTTCGAAAATGACATCATCCTGGTACAGACCAAAGGCAAGGCGGTCGGTCAGGTAAACGGTCTCTCTGTTTACAATACCGGTGACTATAGCTTCGGGCGCCCGACCAAGATTACGGCAAGAACCTCCGTGGGCCGTGCCGGGGTAATAAATATTGAGCGGGAAGCCGATCTTTCAGGCCCGATTCACAATAAGGGTGTCCTCGTTTTGAGCGGATTCCTCAGGGGGAAATTTGCCAGATATAAACCGCTGGTAATGTCGGCCTCGATTTGTTTTGAGCAGTCGTATGGCGGCGTGGATGGTGATTCGGCGTCCTCGACGGAAATCTATGCTATTCTCTCTGCGTTGGCGGGAGTGCCTATCGATCAGGGTATCGCCGTAACCGGTTCGGTTAACCAGTATGGTGAGATTCAACCGATAGGCGGAGTTAATGAAAAGATCGAGGGCTTTTTCGATGTCTGCAAGGCGAAACGTTTAACCGGAACGCAGGGCGTCGTCATCCCGATTCAAAATGTGCCCGAGCTTCAGGTGAAAGACGAGGTTATCGATGCGGTTAAGGCGGGCAAGTTCAATATATATCCGGTTTCAACGATAGAGGAAGGCATCGAAAGACTGACCGGTAAACCCGCCGGTAAGGAATTGCGCAAGGGCGGTTTCACGAAGGGAAGCATTTACGATTTGGCGGATAAGGAACTGGATCGTCTGGCAAAGCAATTTAAAGCCTCTGCCGAAGAAGAGGAGAAAAAGCTCGGCAAAAAGGGGAAATCGGAAGTTGCCAGAAAGAAAAAGCGCCGGTAGGTTGATTTAACAACTCCGGTTCTCGCGCAGGATTCATCGTCGAACCTTTTGTATAGATGTATGTATATCGGTCGCCGCATAATGAGCGGCGATGAACTTTAATTCCCAGCCGCGGATATCATTTGTGCTTTCATAAGTAATTGAAGTTGTCTATCTTTTGACGGGTTCGGTCCTATGGGTGAGTTTGTTTATCTTCGTGATCTGGTCGTTATTCTTGCAATCGCGGTGTTTGTCGTCACCGTTCTTCATCGCCTGAAAGTGCCTTCGATTGCCGCTTTTATTTTTGCGGGTGTGCTCGTGGGCCCGAACGGCCTCAGTCTCATCAATGATATGCATCAGGTTGAGGTTCTTGCGGAAATCGGCGTTGCCCTGCTGCTGTTCGGGATTGGACTGGAAATTTCACTGGACCGCCTTAAGCGGCTCTGGCGACCGGTTGTATTCGGTGGTTCCGTTCAGGTCGGATTCACCATCATACTGGCATTCTTTATATCCCGCCTGTTTGAGATTCCGGTAAGGACGTCGATTCTTATAGGTTTTATTGTTGCCGTGTCAAGTACTGCCATCGTCCTGCGGGGATTGGAGACAAGAGGGGAGATAGACGCTCCTCACGGTCGCCTGACTCTGGGAATACTGGTTTTCCAGGACCTGTGCGTGGTCCCCATGATGCTGGCCATTCCTCTTCTGGCTGGGGCGCATACAACGGTATCGGATGTCGCCCTGACTCTGGGAAAAGCCGTCGGAATTGTGGCCGCGGTCCTTGTTGCCTCCCGCCTGATCGTCCCGCGCATACTGCTTATGGTCGCTAGAACCAGGCAGCGTCATCTGTTCGTTATGGCCGTCCTGCTGATCTGTATCGGAACCGCCTGGCTGACTTCGAGCGCCGGCGTATCGCTGGCCTTGGGGGCCTTTCTGGCGGGGCTGGTCGT
>CP070796.1:945988-947840 GCA_020343475.1 Candidatus Zixiibacteriota bacterium | reverse complement strand
GGTTCCGGCGCCACGAAAGACGATTGAAAGGTTGTTTTCGCGGCAGATACTGACCGCCTCGACCACGTCCGCCTCGCTTTCGGCAAAAAAAACGGCCGCAGGTTGGATTCTGATCTCCGATGCGTCGTGGGAATAATCCGGCAGACGGTGGGTATCAGTGATCACCCTGTTGCCAAAGTGATTTTTGAGCGGTTGAAACCGGCTGGCATTGTCACTCATTTTTCTTTGGCGGTGACGCCGCGGGCTCTTTCTTTGTGCCACCAGTCGCTCCGGCTGTTACCTCACCGTTATCTTTTTTGGCGGCTTCTTTATATGCACCGGAGCGATGATCGGTGATGTAGAAACCGGAACCCTTAAAGAGAAATCCGGCTCCTCCCGAAATTATTCGTTCCGGTCTGCCGCCACACCTGGGACATTTCTCCAGAGGCAGATCGGTCATGGCCTGAAACTCTTCAAAGCCGAATCCGCATTTTGTGCATTTGTATTGATATGTCGGCACTATATATGAACTCTCCTTTTCAGCATATTTTTCTTTAACACTTGGATTTGAGAAGGGTTTCCACTTCTAACCGTACCGCCAGCCCCGATCCCGAGTCAGCCGCGGGTTTGGCTTCCAGTCGGTCAACCTGGCAGCCGGCTTCTGCTTCGGCAGCGGCGGTGCTTCTTTTTTGGGGGAGGGCACGACAATCCCGGGTTCCTTTTCTGGTGCGATGCTGAATGATTCTTCGGCCGCCCGGACTATTTCCGGCATCAGGCCTTCCTCGGCAACCATCTCGGTGAATTTGCGACGGCCGTCAACCAGGTCGCGCAGATAGTGGTCTATTTGATCCCGGGAGTAGTACTTTTCAGGATTGTATGAGCTGAGATCGGCACCCTCCGCCGAGTAAATATCCTCGGTGCCGAGAAAACCGGGCCGATATTGATTGGTGCCGCGCAGGTCACCGCGTTGAATAGCGGCCATGCTGTCAATCGGGACGCGCTGGGTTTTGCGAATGACTTTCTTTTTGCCGGTTTGTTTATCCGGCTCGATAATCTCACCCATTCCACCGGTATTATACTGGTAGAAAAAGACCTTGCCGGGATAATTATCGACCAGATCCATTATGATCCGGTAAAAATGGTTGACCTTGTGGGCCCGCGAGCCGACGATGAAAGGATCGGTTCCGACGGTACGAACCGACTCGCCGGCCTTGGCCGGATTTGAAGCGTAGCTGTGGCTTGATTCACCCCAGAGATACGCAAGTGCCGCCTGGATTGGGGTCAGGCGCTGAGCAAAGGTCATGATTGTGTTGCGACGAGTAATGAAGGCAAAGACCAGTCCATCAAGTTCGTCAAGCGAAGGCAGATTCAGACTCGGATACCAGATATCTTTCATGGCCAGGGGCCAGCGGCCACGTTTGATTTTCAGCTGCTTGCGCATAATCACGGCGCGGCCGTTGCCGCAAAGGTTTTCATCGAGAAAATCCGGCGAGCCATCGGCGTTGATCATGACGTTTTCATACATTGCGCTCTTATGAACCAGCGCATTATACATCGATTCCTGAAGCTTTTTGTCGACATCGGTTTTCACGAAGTAGTTCTGCTCAGAGCCGTAAGCCGAACCATCTCTTTTTAAAAAGCAGATATCGTCCTGGCAAACCAGAGTGCGCTCGCCTTTTTTCCAGTCCAATCCCAGCTGATGGCACGACCAGGTGCTTTTGCCGGTCGCCGACAGACCGAAGAGGAACACCCCGTATTTTTTCAGCTTATTGGTGCGCTGGTCACGGATAATGACAACCTTGGTGCCGGCATGCAATCCCAGCATATCGAGTGCGCCCGCGGCGTACATGCCATTGCGAAGAAATCCCTTCTT
>CP070796.1:944009-945888 GCA_020343475.1 Candidatus Zixiibacteriota bacterium | reverse complement strand
GTGGCACCTTGTATCGGCCCCGTATTATCCGGGGAATAATGAACAACCGGGGCGAACTGATCAGCCGGGAGAAAAAACAAAAGAATGCGACTGTCCTGAGCGAGGATAAGGCAGGGATCCTTCACAGGTTCATGATCGGTGTGGTTGAACGCGGAACCGCCAAGCCGGCCAGATCCGACATTATCATGATAGCCGGCAAAACGGGCACCGCCGAGGTTGCCGACCTGGAAAAGGGCGGATATAAGAAAAATAAATTTATCGCCACCTTTGGCGGTTTTTTCCCGGGCGATAATCCGCAGATTGCCGGCGTGGTGGTTCTGAACCAACCGAAACCGATCCACTATGGTGGATACACCGCGGGGCCGGCTTTTAGAAATGTCGCCGAGCGGTACGCTGTGGCCCATTCGGAATATCTCCTGCCAGGTGCAATGCTGATTTCTGAGGAGAATGAAGACAATATCAAAGAAATCCCCGATTTTGTCGGACGGGAGATGTCGCTGGCGAGAAAAATGGCCAAGCAGAAGGGAATTACGCTGTCTTCGGACAATCCTGAGGGTATAATAATATGGCAATACCCGCCGCCTTCCCGCCGCATGGTGGGCGGAGGACGGGTGGCCGTGCTGGTCCAGGACAGCAGTTTGACCATGGCTGATCTGACCGGTCTGAACCTGCGGACAGCCTTATCGATACTTACCCACCAGGGACTGGATTTCGAAATTGTCGGAAGCGGTTTCGTTAAGAAGCAATATCCGCGTGCCGGAACCGCATTGGATCAAAAGATCAGGTGCCGTTTGGTGTGCGGTGCCGGGTGACAGGTATATGGAAATACCATTGAAGGATCTGATTGGTACTGTCGATCAGGCCCGGCTGGTCGGTCGGGATACTATCTCTATCAGGGGAATAGCGTATGATTCCCGCCGTGCCCAGCCCGGCTTCATCTTCGTTGCAATTCCCGGCTACCGGGTGGACGGCAGAGAATTTATTTCGGACGCAGTCCGCAACGGTGCCGTTGCGGTGGTGACAGACACTGAGCTGGAATCCGACCTGCCGCAACTGGTAACCCCGACTCCCCGGAAGGCCCTGGCTGATATTGCCGCCCGCTTTTACAACTACCCCGGGACCGGGATAGAGATCTGCGGTGTCACCGGAACCAACGCCAAAACGACTCTGGTGCACCTGACCAAGCATCTTCTTAAAGTAGCTGGCCTGCGCGCCGGCATGGTCAGTTCGCTGGTGTATGATACCGGGCCGCAAAGCTATAAAGCAGAACGCACCACCCCCGAATCACTGGATTTGCAGCGACTGCTTTCGGAAATGCGGCAGGCGGATTGCACCCACGCGGTCATCGAAGTATCATCACATGCGCTTGTACTGCACCGGGTGGAACATATTGATTTCAACGTGGGTCTTTTTACCACTTTCAGCCGCGATCATCTGGATTTTCATAAGACAATGGATGAGTATCTGCAGGCCAAGAAATTATTTCTGAACAAGCTTGAAGGGGATCACAAACGGGCCGTCCTCAATGTTGACGTCCCCGAATTTGCCGCTTTTGTCTTCGAGGCGCGATGCCCTGTTGTCAGCTATTCGGCGGAGAAACGATCGGCCGACGTGATGGTCACGGAAGCCAGGCTGTATCCTGACAGAACTGAGTTTCGTCTGGCGACACCGCAAGGGAAGATACCGATTTGTATTCGTCTGCCGGGGCGATACAACCTGTCCAATGCCGTCGGAGCCGCGGCGGTCGGAGTAGCCCTGGAGATGGATTTGAAGACAACGGCGCGGGCGCTTGAGTCGGCCGGCCCGGTGCCGGGACGCTTTCAGCCAATTGACATGGGGCAACCGTTTGCGATCCTGCTGGATTACGCGCATACACCGC
>CP070796.1:941994-943909 GCA_020343475.1 Candidatus Zixiibacteriota bacterium | reverse complement strand
CTTTTATTTTGGCAAATGCATCTCTTTTCGTTGATAGCCAGTTCGAATGTGTCGAAATTCCGGCCGGGATTCCAATCTACAGGCCGGGATCTGCCATTGATGCAGATGTTGGATCACCGGCTGAGTTCAAACTGATCGATCAGGTCATTATTGATATTGTAGATTCTGACTATCAGTCTGCCGTCGATCATTGACAACCGGCAAAAATGATATTGCTTGATAAACAGTTCGCTGCAGGGGTGTTGCCTTGCCTGGTCGCGTAACGGCGCCCCGCCGCCGCCAGTGACGATATAATATATTCCCCCGCATAACGAGCGCTCATAATCGTGATCGTGGCCGGTAAAAACAATGTCGACACCGTATTGCTCAAACAGTGGCACCAGGGTGTCCCTGAGCCCGACTTCATCTTCAATATGAGGCCCCGTACTGTAAGGCGGGTGGTGAAAAACGGCCGCAATGAAATCGATCGAATCGTCAGCGCCGGCCAGATCAGCCTGAAGCCACTGATATTGATCCGACGAGGGGCCAATAGGAACACACGAATTGAGAACTATGAAATGGGTTCTATTTCTATCGACCGAGTACCACTGCTCATTATTGGGCAGATCGAAATTGTCAAAATAAAGCTGCGACTGGTGCTCGTGATTGCCGAGAGCGGGAAAGAATTCCACTTCTGAAAGCATCCCGGCAACAATGGCGTTAAAAATATCCCAGTCGCTTTGAAGATAGCCGTTGTTGACCAGGTCACCGACATGGAAAACCGCGCTTGGCTGAATTGCCCTGATGAGGTTAACAATCTGCTGATGAGGATCGTGCCCGGTTCGCGTATCCCCGTAAACGACAATGGATGGAATCATATTCACGGATACGAACCGGGAATCGGTCCGCATGCCGTCCGAGGCAAACACGACAAAACTCGTATCGTTGGCACCGTCCGGAGGAACGCCGAAGAGACTGTCACCGTCCGCTGCAAGCCATGACGGCACATCATCAAATCTAACGATTTCTGCCGGTCCGTCGGAATCATCAACAGCCGCGGTATAGCAGAAGTAAATTCCCGGCGTTGCTTCCGCTGAGGCCGAAGATGTAATTTCAGGCGGATTATTGACCGGGATCATTATTACTTTATACTTGCGCGTTCTGGTTACCCCACCATCATAAACGGTAACTGCAAAGCTGGTATCGGCAGTAATTGATCCGGGTGTACCGTAAAGACTTTCTGCATCAGCCGTCAACCATGAAGGGACATGCTTATAAATGATTGCCGCATCGGAATCGGCCAGCCCCGCAAACGCAGGCTTGAACCTGAACGGAAGGCCGTTTCCTGCGTATAGCGTATCATTGAATTCGGCGAGACGTGCCGTGCCCGGTTTCTGGGGAAGCTCATTGGAACAGCTGACAATAACAAACATCAACACCAGAGTGAATATGAGAATTACTTTATTCTGCACCATTGTCAAATTCCGATGGCGGGAATCCTTATGTGGGTTTTCCTTTCAATCGATCTGTTAAGAAGTTAATACTGCACTTTGCTTATGTCAATAGATGCATACGGTCGGCAGACGGAAAAACTGAATACCGCCGCAAAATTGAAGCCGGCTCTTTACACATGATAAGCCGCCGGCTGAAAGCTCAGGACCTTTCAGATAAGCATATATTGCAATCCCATTTTGCTGAAATCTGCGGAAATGCTGATGAGAAGTCAGGCATGCGGCAATCGGTCAAATTTCGGAGAAGATATCCTATTATAGATATTAACGGCTATGTATATGAAATGTGATTCTCAGGAAATTGCGCTTTCTCTCCGATATAATTAATGTTTGACACTTGTTGACATTTGCCTATATTTAATTGAGTAAGGGTATAAGGGAGTGGGATACTCACACCAATTCCTTTGGCAGTACAACCGAGATGC
>CP070796.1:939928-941894 GCA_020343475.1 Candidatus Zixiibacteriota bacterium | reverse complement strand
CGACAAAGACCTTGGTTTTGATACCGACCGGATGGTGGTTGTGCCCCTGGTTCGCAACCTGAACGGCGAGGATTTTGTGGCGATCCGGTCCGAACTTCTGCGGCAGCGTGGTGTGCGGGCTGTGTCGGCATCTTCTACGTTACCTTGCGACGACGACGTGCGCGGAATAACGGTCCGAACCACCGACGGCCGCGAAATCGGCATGCCGATCGTCTACGCCGACCACGATTATGTCGAAACAGTCGGGTTGAAATTACTGACCGGCCGAAGCTTCTCCCATGAACACGCGACCGATGACGGTCGGGCATTTATGATCAATGAGAGCGCGGCGCGGGCGTTAAGTGAAGATTTCGCGGTGGGGAGCCGGTTGTTCGCCTATGCCGGCCGAGCCCAAAACATGGCCTTCAAATATGATGGTGCAGTCATCGGGGTAGTGGAAGATTATCATTTTCGTGACCTGTTCAATACCAGACATAATCCGGTCGTCCTGGTGGTCGATCTTTCGCGCACGAAGTACCTGCTGGTCCGCATCGATGGTCAAAATATCCCGGCAACACTGGCCTCGATTAAAGATGTGTATTCCGGTTTCGCACCCGATCAACCGGTCGAACTATCGTTCCTGGATTCGCATATCGAGAACCTGTACCGCCGGGAAAAGAGATTCTCCACCATCTTCGGTTATGCCTGCCTCCTCGCGATTTTGGTGGCGTTGGTGGGTTTGTTTGGGCTGGCCGCCAGACTGACCCAACAGCGGACCAAAGAAATCGGCATTCGCAAGGTGCTGGGGGCTTCGGTGGGCAATATCGTCACCCTGCTGGGCAATGAGTTTGCGCGCCTGGTTATCGTGGCCAATCTCGTTGCCGCGCCGATTGCCTGGTATTTCCTGCACGGCTGGCTCAACAACTACCCTTACCGGATAAGCCTGGCCCCGGTGTTTTTCGCAGCCGCGGCGGCGCTGACGCTCGTTCTGGCATTGCTCGCCGTCGGTTACCAATCGTTCAAATCCGCCACGGCCGATCCGGTCGATGCGTTGCGGCATGAGTGATGGAATCTGATACAATGTAAAGCAGAAATCAAAAAGAAGAATGGTTATCGAGCAAAAATTGATCAGGGCCAGGACAGCCTGGACGGATGGAGCATAGTGATGTTGGGACACCATTTGAAAATCATTGGCCGGGGGATCATCAGGCAAAAGGGTTATTCTTTCATTAATATTGCCGGCCTGGCCGTCGGGATGGCGTGTTGCCTGCTGATCACGCTATGGATCATGGATGTATTGAGCTACGATAAGTTCCACGCCAATGCCGGCAACCTCCGCATGATTCTAACCCAGGGATCGGTAAAAGACAACCCGGCCACACCGGCGCCCCTGGCCCCGGCCCTCGCCGACCGGTTCCCCGAAATACATTTGGCGACCAGATATGACCAATTCTACAGCGGATTATTCAGCTATGAAAATGCAGAATTCCAGGAATCCGGCATCGCGGCCGTCGACCCTTCCTTTTTGGAAATGTTCACTTTTCCGCTGGTCAAAGGTGATTCACGTTCCGCTTTAACCGACCAGAACTCGATCGTGATTTCCGAGGCTACCGCGCAGGAATATTTCGCCAATGCGGACCCGATGGGCAAAGTGCTCACCATGGACCACAGCCGTAAGTTCACCGTCGCGGGAGTATTTACGGATGTACCGCGAAACTCCAGTCTGCAATTCGACATGCTCGTGCCATTCGAAGTTCAGATGATCGAAGCCAAAAAACGCACCGGCTGGGACATGGGCTGGGAGTGGAACCGCCCCTTAACCTTCCTCATGATCCGGGACGGCTGTGCTCTGGACGATTTGCACCGTAAGATCTCCGAATTTTACCGGATGAGAATCGAGGAAGAAAAACACGCCCTTTCCACCATCCCGTTTACCGACCGGGTTTTGTTCTTTTCCGGTATCGGAAAATACATTGTCATCTTCTCC
>CP070796.1:937818-939828 GCA_020343475.1 Candidatus Zixiibacteriota bacterium | reverse complement strand
AATGCCAGCCGCCCGCAGATCGAATATCGTGACGGCCCTTCAAGTTCGAGATAGAAGCTGAGACGCCTGAGATCCGGCGAACCGTTCGCGGCAATCTTCGGCCGGTTGATATTGTCCGCGACAAAGCCGAAATGATATCTGCTGTACTCCAATCCGGCGGTCAGGCCGAATGAGACGGCATGAAAAGAGGACGCATGATTGCCGAATTCAACTAACTTGCCCGAAATGAATATCCCGATCGTCGCCGGATCAACTGCGGCCGCGACCACTCCTTTAAGCAATCGCTCAGTATAATAATCGCTTCTGCCCAATTGAGATAATCCCAGCATAACCGAGTACCTTCTCAATCGGTATCCCCCTGCAACATAGATCTCGTCAAGATCGGACAGCTCAAACCTGCGAATAAATCCCGATTCCAACACCAGCCGCCTGTCCGGGAATCGGGCAAAGGGGCAGGTCAGCAAATCGGAGGCGGTTGGGTCGGTAAGCAGAACCGCTCCCCCCAGACCGGAACTGCGCCCGGCTTCGATACCGTAGCCAAATCCGGCGACCGGCATCAACAACAACATGCATATCATCACAACTGGACGCATATCAGGGTGATACCACTACGGTTTGCTTGTAATGATCTCTCCCAAAAACCTCCACAAAAAGAATGTATATCCCCGGGGATAGCTCCCGCCCGGCATCGGAACGGCCGTCCCATTCAATTGTCTTCTCAAACGGTCTCATATCCTCGATCAGTGTTTTGACCACCCGCCCGTCTCGATCATAAATCCGCATCGACATTGCCTCACCGGACGGGACAGACAGCGTGATGGATGTCCGGTGGTCGCGCGATAATGAAAACGGATTGGGCTCCACGGTCACCGATATCCGGGATGCTGAGGGCGGCAGGAGAACATCATTGGGGCTGCCCGGTGTGCCGCCCGGGGTCGATGACCATCCCCAGATCCCGTCCGGGCTGCCGTCTTCAAGCCGCGACCAGCTGCAATTATCGCCGAAGGTTTCGGCATAGCCGAAGCTGTCGGCGGGATAGTCGTACTTATCGACCATTCGGATCAGGTCACCGTCGTTTTTAAGCTGCGGCCAGCTTGACATCTCCTGAATCGGAATATCCGACCTTCCGTAGAAATCAACCATTGCCAGACTGTCCTTGCATAACACCAGATATGCACCGCCCGCGATGATATATTCATCACCGCTGATCGGATAAAACTGCTTATCGTTGCCCAGTAACCAGCCGCTCAAATCAATGTCCGCGAGCGAACGATTCCATATTTCCAGCCACTCGGTCGCCAGCGGTGAAACCGGATCGGCAATAAACTCCGAGAGTATAACCGGCGGAAAATCCCTCCCCGGGACAACAATGGATTGCTGGTTGTTCGCAATCCGATCGTCATCCTCGAGCTTCGCCAGAATCCCCGCATAAACGCCGTCCAATTCCAGCGTCGCCAGAACATACAGGTTGTCCATTGATGAAATCGGGGGAAAGGGAAGCACCGCGATCAGATCCCCCGGGCTGATAATTCCGTCCTGTTCGGGATCATGATAAAACGACAGGTCACTGGAGGGATAATTCGACAACCCGACATTGAGTATCATGCTCTCAATCTCGGTCAATCCCGCATCGATCGGCCATGCGGACAGAGAACCGAGGGCCAGGTCCAGCTGCCGCGGGGTGATTGAGTTTATCTCCCCGGGGGTGCTGCCGCGGGGATCAGCGGAGTTGCCAATAGCGACCGAGGTCGGTGAATACCGCTCCCAGGAAACGCCGTCAAGTCCTGCCTGATCCCAGGAGAAAACCGAGGCGACATTCAGCGAATACATCAGCGTGACGGTATCACCATCGTTCTTCAGGCTGAAACCCGGGATTTCAAAAACGCGATAATTCTCACCGGGGTCATTTGCATCCCAGATCCCGTTATCATTGCCCCAGATTGATTCAAAACCGTCCGAGAGCACGTCGCCGATTAACTTCTTGCACACGACAAAATACTCTTGCGGCAG
>CP070796.1:935698-937718 GCA_020343475.1 Candidatus Zixiibacteriota bacterium | reverse complement strand
AGCCGTCCAAGATAATCGGCAGCGGCCATACAGTCATGAAAGTCAATCTCGCCCCACGCGCCGGAGATTGCCGCCGCGAAGGTCTCGCCCCGCCCGGAACCACCGCGCGGATTGGTATAGAAGACGACATACCCGCGGGACGCCAGGTAGAGCATTTCGTGGAAAAAGGTAAATCCATACTGCATACGAGGGCCGCCGTGAATCTCCAGGATCGCCGGATACTTCCTTTTGCGATTGAAATTAGGCGGCGTTACCAGCCAGCCCTGAAGCGGATTTCCGTCGTGGGCTTTGAACCAGACCTCCCTGACAGCAGGCAACCTGACCTGTGCCAGAAGCTTCTTGTTGATATCGGTCAGCCTTCTGGCCCGGCTGTCGCCCTTGAAGCGCGGGGGCAGGATATATAGATCACCGGGATTTTTCAGATCCGAAATCACCGCCACGATAACCTTTTTGCGTCCGGCCATACTGAAGGATCTAACATGGCAGTTCCGATGCGTGATACGCGTCGGCGTGCCGCCCTCGGCAGGAACATAAAACAGATGCGTTGATCCGCGGTCGGCAGCCGTGAAATAGAGTCGGCGGCCGTCGGCTGACCAGTGAAGTGACGGCCATTCATCCCCTTCAACCAGGTCGCCAAGCGTCATGTCAATGGCCGTGCGGTCAAATCTCTTTATCAGATTCCTTGCCGCCGAGCGACCCTTGAATCCTGCTATCCAGAGGTGGATATTAGTCTTGCCCCATTCGTCATCGGGCCGATCGTGACCGAGGTATGCAATTTTCTTCCCGTCTGGAGAAAAGACTGCGGATAGCTTCGGACCCGCCGGAGTCGGGATTTTGTGCGCCGCACCGCCGCTGACCGGAATGACGAAAAGGTCGTCCCGAAGCACCTCAAGATCCGGCTCCCTGGAATGATTGGAAATGTATGCAATCCATTTTCCATTGGCCGAGACCGCAGGCATCATGTCGTCATATTTCCCCCGGGTCAACTGCCGTGATTTGCCGCTTGCGACATTGACCTTCCAGATGTGGAAGCGGTCTTTTGGCATCCAGCCAGCTCCGTCGAGACGATAAAGCAACCGGGTGATATGGCGAAAGAGGGGAGTTTCCTTTTTCTTAATTTCATCTTTTTCCTGGTGTGAGTCGTTGCGGCGGAAGGCATAAACCAGTTCACGGCCGTCCGGTGTCCAGGTCAGACCGGTAACCGCACCGTCAGTTTCAATGATCTTTTTCTCCGCGCCGCCGTCGGCAGGCATAAGGTAAATGGCGGTTTTCTTGTCACGCGCGGAAATAAATGCCAGGTGTCTTCCGTCCGGCGACCAGACCGGGGCGCGATCGGCGACCTCGCCTTGGGTGTACTGCCGGGATTCACCGGTAGCAATATCGATGGTGTGAAGGTGCGAGAAATATTTCTTTCTGTCCTCCGAGACCGTCTCGATTATGCAGGCAATTCGGCTCTCATCTGGCGAGATTGCACCTGAGCAGATTATTTTAAGGCGGCAGACATCCTCGGCCTCAATGAGTCGCCCGGCGGTTTGCTTTTTCCTTTTCATGATTACTCCATGCTTTGCCGTTTCATGTATCTAATATGATCAGCTAAAACTAATCAAGCAAAAAGTGCGTCCACTATCACGGGGTGCCTCCGCCGGGATGGAAATCGTCGCGTAATGCGGGCGGCAGGTATCTAAAGATTTTGTTAACAGTCCCGGGTATATGCCATTATATTACTCACCGATGCCGAATATAGTCTATCAGTTCAGTAAAAATGTCTTCAGCAGCTGGGTCGCGCTGGCTGTCCGTGTCCTGATTGTCTTTCTGGTCAACCCTTTCATAATTCATACTCTTGGCAACGACCGTTTCGGTGCCTGGATGCTGATTTTTTCCATTATTAATTACCTGACGGTTCTCGATCTGGGGCTAAAACAGGCTCTGATTCGGTTTGTCTCCAAGTTCCTCGGTTTGAACGAGTTTGACAACATCAACGAGGTCCTTAACACCAGCTTTGCAATCTATTCTGTGATCG
>CP070796.1:933528-935598 GCA_020343475.1 Candidatus Zixiibacteriota bacterium | reverse complement strand
TGGACACGCGCAAAGTTGAATCGGACACAGGAGCGATGGGCGGCAAGGCGGCGCATGAATTCATGCTTATCGTGGATACTGAGGGCGGTGAAGAAACGCTCCTGTTCTGCGACAAGTGCGAGTACGCCGCCAACATCGAGAAAGCTACCTTCCGGGAAGCCAACCCTCCCAGGGTCGATAAAGAGCTTAAGCCGATGAAAGAAGTCGATACGCCCGGTGCCTCGACTATTGAAGAGGTGACCGCTTTCTTAAATGTGGAAGCCCGGAAACTGGTTAAAACGCTGATCTACCTGGCGGACGGTAAGCCGGTGGCGGCCTTAATCAGGGGAGACCGGGAACTGAATCTGATCAAGCTGAAGAACCATCTCGGCGCGGTTGAGCTGGAAAGTGCGCCGGCGTCAGTCGTCATGGAGGTCACCGACTGCCCGGTCGGATTTGCCGGACCGATAGGCCTGAAGGGGGTTCCGATGGTTGTGGATCCTGAGGTTACCCGATTGAGGAATTTTGTGGTGGGGGCCAATAAGAACGATAAGCACGTCACAAATGTGAACATCGATCGGGATTTCACGGCGACATCGGTGGCTGATATCATCAACGCCCCCAAGGGCGAACTCTGCCCGCATTGCGACGGGCATCTGCTGGAAAAAAGAGGTATTGAAGTGGGTAATACCTTTATGCTGGGGACGAAATATTCCGAGTCGATGGATGCAAAATTCCTTGATGCCGAAGGCAACGAAAAACCGTTCATTATGGGGTCCTATGGGATAGGAATAACACGAACACCCCAGGCGGCAGTAGAGAGGTATCATGATGAAAAGGGGATCGTCTGGCCCAAGAATATCGCTCCTTACCTGGTGGAGATTATACCGCTGAATTATGACAGAGAGGATCATCACCGGGCTGCGGAACAAATCTATCGTGATTTGGTTAATAATAAAATAGACTGTCTTTTAGACGACAGAAGCGAACGGGCCGGTGTTAAGTTTAACGATGCCGATCTGATCGGAATTCCTGCAAGAATCGTAATCGGCGACAAGTCATTGAAAGAGGGCAAGATAGAGCTTAAATACCGAGGCTCTGATAAGGCTGGTTTGGTTGACAAAAAAAATGTTGTGGAGGCGGTGAGGGATTTACTGAACGAGGTGAACTAGAAATATTGGGTTGCTTGCAAGGGATTTATGGATTATAATATCAGGTTAGGGTCGTGGCTAACGCCACGATTATATTTTGCTAAAATGGCTTTAAAAGAACAAATATCGGCGTTGATTTCCGCCCCGGTTGAAGAAGAAGGCTTCGAGGTGATAGAACTGAGATTGTCAAGATTCCGCGGACGAGGCCGCCTACAGCTTTTTATCGACTCCGATAATGGAGTCAAAATTGATGATTGTGTCCGAATTTCCAAACTGGTAGAGCCAATTATTGACGCCTCTGATCTGTTCAGATATGGATATGTTATCGAAGTCTCTTCACCCGGGCTTGACCGTCCTCTTGAGGCGGCCAGAGATTTCCGCCGTCGTATCGGAGAAAAGGTGGAAATATTTTTTAATGATGCTGAATTAGCCCCCTCTAGGGGTGAATTAGTCGGTGCCGATGAGCAATATATCGAGTTGCAGACCGGGGAAGGCAAAAGCAAGTATAATCTCGTCGACGTAAGAATGGGGAAAATAATATTTTAACGGAGATATGATAGATGGCATATCAGATTGTTGAGGCGCTGGCGTTGATAGCCCGGGAAAAGAACATTGACATGGATACGGTGATCAACAAGGTCGAAGAATCGTTGCTGGCAGCAGCCAAGAAAAGATACCCGGAAGCTGAGAATATAAGCTTCAAGGTCAATCGGACGACCGGCGAAATTACGATGATTGTCGTCAAAAAGGTGGTCGAAAAAGTCACTGATACAATGACTGAAATCTCACTGGATGAGGCCAAGGAAAATGATGAGGAGGCCGAACTGGGTGATGAGATGGAAATGTATCTTGAAGTCGATGAAGAATTTGGCCGCAATGCCATTGCCACTGCA
Source organism: Candidatus Zixiibacteriota bacterium (assembly GCA_020343475.1). GTDB lineage: Bacteria > Zixibacteria > MSB-5A5 > GN15 > PGXB01 > JAFGAL01. Next base: position 933,575 of record CP070796.1, on the reverse strand, counting down.
AAACAGGTCTTGATCCAGAAAGTCCGAGAGGCGGAAAGGGATAGAAT
>CP070796.1:931325-933428 GCA_020343475.1 Candidatus Zixiibacteriota bacterium | reverse complement strand
CAACGGCGATAAGATTGAGTGCGAGATGATGTCGCAAAAGGCCCTGCTTCCGTATTTCGAAAACGAGAAATTCGTCGCCGTCGATTTGCCTTACGGCGACGGGAAATTCGCGATGGCTATATTCCTGCCCGCGTGGGACGTGCATGTCAACGAAATAGCCGACTTATTTAATGAAACCAACTGGAATTACTGGGCTGAGAGTTTTGTCGAGGATAGCGTAAACATATTTCTGCCGAAATTCGAACTGACTGACGAGTTAACGCTGAATGATGCTCTTAAAGCTATGGGTATGGGAATCGCCTTTGATCCTTCCAACGCCGATTTTTCAAACATCAGTGACCCGGTGGGTCTATCTATTTCAAGGGTCAAGCATAAGACCTACGTCAAAGTCGATGAAAAAGGCACCGAGGCGGCGGCGGTGACGATGATAGAAATTTGGATAGGTTCGACCGACCCGCACGAAAAATACGTGCGAGTGGATCGGCCGTTCATATTCGTCATTCACGAAACCCAGGCCAATACTATCCTCTTTGTCGGTAAGGTTATGAATCCTAATCCCTGATCCCGAGTCAACCATACCGCCCTAAAAATCGGCCGGGCAGATTCAAAGCTTATAAAAAAAGCTGGAAGATGCCCGGCCCTTTCTTTTTTTCATAAGAAAGATCAAAGCATAATTGCCAAGTTCAAGAGAACAGAATTGTCGTGCTTTCTTGTCCTGCCCCTAATCCATTGCAAGTCAATATATTACGAAAATAGACCTTGGAGAATGCAGGGGTCTTGAAAAATAATTTCAAGCCTTGTGCGAATACCAAAAACCCAAGGCTATTAATATCCCCTGTTTCCATTCCTCTCTTTACTTTTGCTTGCAAACTGATATATAATTGGGGCGTTAGTACTTAAAAATACGATTTCTTAAGAGCAGGATAAGCACATGGCAGGACAAAACCTGGTTGAAAAAATAGCGCAAGAACATGCCGTCGGGCTGGAGGCGGGCACGGTAGTACGCAGCGGGGATTATCTTTCCATCCGGCCGGGGCACGTTATGACTCACGACAACACCGGCGCAGTGACACCAAAATTCAGAGCTATCGGCGCGGCCAGAATATCCATTCCGAGGCAAGTGGTCTTTACGCTGGATCATGATATCCAGAACAAAAGCGAGGAAAATCTGAAAAAATACGCCGGGATAGAAGCGTTCGCACGAGAAATGGGGGTCGATTTTTACCCTGCGGGGCGCGGGATTGGGCACCAGGTCATGTGCGAGGAGGGCTACGCCTGGCCGGGAACGATGGCGGTCGCCTCGGATAGCCACTCTAACATGTATGGTGGGCTGGGTTGCCTGGGCACGCCGGTGGTTCGCACCGACGCCGCCGCTATCTGGGCAACCGGCCGCACCTGGTGGCAGGTTCCGCCGGTGGCAAAGGTGCATCTGACCGGAAGCCTCCGTCCCGGCGTTACCGGCAAAGACGTTATCATCACGCTCTGTGGTTTTTTCAACAATGATGAGGTGCTCAATCATGCCGTTGAATTCGTCGGTGATGGCGTCTCATCGCTGTCAATAGATCAGCGCCTGACGATTGCCAACATGACCACTGAATGGGGGGCGCTGGCGGGGGTTTTTCCAATAGACGACGTGACTATCGACTGGTTGAAAAAGCGCGCCGAATATATTGCCAGACGCGGTCCGGCGGGGGTACCGTCGGATGCCGACGGCGATGAGTTTCACCCGCGCGTGAACCCGAAACGAATCAAGGGGCTTGCCGAAAACAGGCTTAGGGCAGACGGTGACGCTTTTTACGCCAAAGAACTGACGCTGGATCTGTCCACCGTTGAGCCTTATGTTTCAGGACCGAATACGGTAAAGGTAATGACCTCTATTTCGGAGATGAGCGAACGCGATGTGAAAATTCATAAGGCGTATCTGGTTTCGTGTGTTAATAGCAGGGCGGAAGACATTGCCGAGGCGGCGGCGGTGGTCAAGGATAAAAAAGTGGCCAAGGGTGTCGAATTTTATGTTTCGGCGGCTTCAAGTGAGGTGCAAAGCGAAGCCGAAAAGCGCAGCGACTGGCAGGCTTTGATTGATGCGGGCGCAATTCCTTTGCC
>CP070796.1:929117-931225 GCA_020343475.1 Candidatus Zixiibacteriota bacterium | reverse complement strand
GGTAAGGGCGTTATCTGTTAATGGATCATGAGTTGCTCCTCAGCCCGTGCGGACTCGCAATTAGGGCGATTTGAGTTTTTCAACAAGCCCGAGTATCTGCCGCGCAACGACCCTCGATTAGCGCTTTTTCCTTAATTTCAGTTGACTAATTAGCGTAATTTGTTATTTTAATAACACAGGTTAATATGTACAGGGTAGGGTGTTGGGAGAGCCATCGGCGGTCTCGTTCTGTCGTGTGATAGTGGAGGACATCCTTCGCGTAATCAGACCGAGATGATATTTCAAGATGGGGAGGTTGAATCATGAAAGCAGGCCATATATTATTTGCCCGTCTGAGCGTCGGAGCGCTGGCTTTTTGCCTGGTCTTCGGCAGTCCCGTACTCAAGGCGGAAAACCTGACGATCACCCTGGAGGCGGGCGACTACCGGATCATTGACCAGGGCAGCGGTGAACAAATGATAATGATGGATGATTTCGGCAGGCTCCTGGTACCCGGCAAACCGATGCTGCCGGCGAGGACCTTTTTGATTGCCCTGCCGCCGGGAGCCCAGGTTTTGTCGGTTGCTCTGGATGACGTCGGCGCCCGGGAAATCCCGGGGCAATACAACATCAAACCCGCCCCGCCGGTCTTGCCCGCCGATCTCCGGTCCGAGTTGGTGAGAGAATGCCGGCTCAAATGGCAGCGAAATTATGACCTGACCTATTCTTCCGATGTCCTCTATCCCGCTGTGGCGGGAGAATATTCCGGTACCGGCGCGCTGCGGAAGTACAACTTTGTCAAAGTGGCTTATGCCCCTTTCTCTTACCGCCCGCAATCCGGCACGCTGGTTTTCCGGCCATCGCTGACATTGTCAATAGATTATTCCATCCAGTCCTCAAGTGACGAGGAATTATTCCGGCTGTTATCCGACACAAAGGGAGACCGCCGTGCCGCCCGGCTGTTGGTGAATTACGCCTAGGCCGAGCAATGGTATCGGCCGAGAACAAGGCCGAAATCGCCGGACCAGACAACTGACTATGCGGTCATTACTATTGAAGACCTCGTGGTTCCCTTGGACTCCCTGCTGACCTGGAAACAATCGCTGGGCTACGAGGTGGGCATATTCACGGTCTCCTGGATTCAAAGCAACTATACCGGCGCGGACATCCAGGAACAAATCAGAAATTTCCTGATCGATCGGTATATCGATCTGGGAATCGAGTATGTACTGCTGGTCGGCGATAACAATGATATTCCCATGCGGCATTGCTTTCCCGATCCATTCGATCACAACATCAACTCGGATTACTGCCCGCCCACGGATTATTACTACGCCGATCTTACGGGGGATTGGGATTCCGACGGCGATGGGTACCCCGGCGAATACGGGGAGGACGACGTCGATTTCGTCCCCGAAGTCATCGTGGGACGGATTCCCTGGAGCGATCCGACAATCGTAAGAGAAATCGGGGAGAAGCTGGTAAGTTTCGAAAATGATAAATCCGCCTGGAAAGACAATGCTCTGCTTCTCGGGGCGATGAGTAACTATGCCAATGAAAGCGGCTCCGGATTGCCCGGCACGGATGGCGCCGGTCTGATGGAGACGATGATCGCCGATATGCTCTCCGGCTGGAGCTATACCACGATGTACGAGAAGGAGGGAATCAATTCGTGCCTGGATCCCTGCGATTTCCCCCTAAATGGGATCAATGTGGTCAATAACTGGTCGGCCAATGACTACGGTATCGTCAACTGGTGGGCGCATGGCAGCTACTCGGCCGCCTGGCGAAAATGGTGGGAATCGGATGACGGCGACGGCATTCCGGAAGGATTCGAGATGGGTTGGGAGGTTTTTTTCCATACCTCGGATATCTCCGCTCTGGACGATGACCATCCTTCCCTGATGTTTACCTGCTCCTGCAACAACGGGTGGCCCGAATTGAACAGTTTGGGCCGGATGCTGTTGGAACACGGTTCGGCCGGCATTGTTGCTTCGACCAGGATTTCCTGGTATAACGAAGGCTGGACTGACGGTAATTCCGGCGGGAACGCCTCATTGGACTACTTCTACTTCCACTATCTGATCACTGAGCGGCAGAAGACCGGCGATGCCCTGTATTCAGCCAAG
>CP070796.1:926880-929017 GCA_020343475.1 Candidatus Zixiibacteriota bacterium | reverse complement strand
CTACAAGCCGAACATCGGGCGGGGCAAGGCAATTCGCTCCGGCATCAGTTCGGCGCGCGGGAAATACATTCTGACCATCGACTGCGACCTGTCCTACTCCGAGGAATACCTTCCCGTGATGTACCGACTGCTGGCCGAGCATCCCGAAGTCGACTTTTTGATCGGGTCGCCATTCATGGTCGACGGCAAAACGGAGAATGTGCCGTTCAAGCGGCTGCTTATCTCCAAAATTGGAAACACCATTCTCTCCTCGGCCATGAAGGGAAGAATAAGAACGTTGACCGGCATTTTGCGGGGATATCGGGCAGAGTGCGTCAAACATCTTGACCTGGAGTCGGACGGCAAAGAGATCCACCTCGAGATTCTCTCCAAGGCGCTGGCGTCAGGGTACATGCCGCTGGAGTTTCCGGCGACGCTGACCTCGCGCAAGAAAGGCAGGTCAAAATTCCGCTTCAGGACGACCGCATTTTCTCATTTGATTTTTTCCTTTTTTGAGCGGCCCTCGCTGCTGTTCGGACTGGTCGGCATATTGTTGATGGCGGCCGGTCTCGGGATCGGCGCATATATTGTCTACCTCTGGCAGACCGCTGCGCTCAATCCGAACCGACCCCTGATGACATTGATGATTTTGCTGCTGGTGTCCGGTCTTCAGGTTATCCTGTTTGGCTTCCTGGGAACGCAAATGGTCGGTCTGCGCAAGGAGGTATATAAGATTCAGCGCAACCAGCATATTATCGAAGATTATTTGGATAATCCGCGGCACGCGACCGGGATCGCAGCAGCGACCGCTTCGCCAGTCGCTGAATCACCGGCAGACGAAAGATATGTCGAACAAAAGGCTTCTGATAGTCACTAATCGGTATCCGACCGGCCCGGATGATACTGCCTCGCCATTTGTGCATGATTTTCGCGAGTCCCTGAGGCGACTGGGGGTGCAGGTTGAGGTGGTAACGCCATACTATCGGTCGTCGGGAGGTGATTTTAGCTACCTTGATGAATCGGTATTCCGTTTTGCCTGGTCGGATGGAAACCGGGTCATATCCCGGCTGGCGCTCACCAATCCATCATCGTATCCGAAAATATGGCGCTATTTTCAAAATGGGTATCGTTGTGCCGCACAATTGGTGCGTGCTAACGGGTATGATGGCGTCATTGCCCTCTGGGCTATGCCATCCGGGTATATCGCCCGCCGCCTCTGGCGGCAATACGGCATTGCCTATGCCGTCTGGACACTTGGCTCCGACATCAATGTCTGGGCACAAAGACCGTTTGTCGGGCGGATGATTCGAACCATCTTAAATGATGCCGATCGGTTATTTGCTGATGGATATGAACTGTCTGAAAAGGTGGAAAGCCTTTGCGAAAAAAAATGTACCTTCCTGCCCAGCATGCACCGTATTGATGCCGTCAAAACCGATGACACCTCTCAGAAGGAGAATTTTATCTGCGTCGGACGGCTTGAGAGAAGCAAGGGGATATTTGACCTTCTGGAGGCGTTTCGCAGTTTTTATCGGCGTCACGGGAATTGGCGGCTCTACTATGTCGGGACCGGCTGCGCAGAAGCGGAATTGAAAAATGCGGTGGCTTCTTATCAGCTTCAATCGGCTGTGACGGTATGCGGCTATTGCGATCGGCAAAAGACAAACGGCATGCTGGCCCGCGCCGTCGCCGCCATTATCCCCTCGTATAGCGACTCTTTGCCCCTCACCTTCGGCGAGGCCATGCAGGCGTCGCTTCCGGTAATCTGTTCGGAGGTGGGCGATATGCCGCGCTTTATTGATAAATACCGCGTCGGTTATCATTTTCCTGCGGGCGATATTGACCGGTTGGCGGAGTTGATGGATGACATGGTTCTGGAAAGCGATCGGTTTCGCAGGAACTGTCCCGGTGTGCTTGCTGAGCTTGACCTGTCGAATTCTGCTCAAACCATTCTGGATTGGCTGCAGTCTACCCGGGTTTCGGGAGAAAAAACGGAAAAGGTCGATGCGTACAATTGAAGAAAAGAAAAGGTATTTTGACCAATACTGGCAGGAGCAGTCCCCGGACAGGGCTAATCCCCGCGCATTGCAACGGGCGCAGGCGGCCTTCGAACTGGTTCAAAGGAGTAGCGGGCGGTTGCTTGAAGTCGGTTGCGGAC
>CP070796.1:924626-926780 GCA_020343475.1 Candidatus Zixiibacteriota bacterium | reverse complement strand
ACCCGCATCGGGCCCAGAAGCCAAAAGAATTGAAATTGTTTGAATCGAAATAGAGTAAGTACATGACTGAAACTACCTTTGCCGCAATCGGTCGAAGAAAAGAATCTGTTGCGAGAGCCGCCGTAAGGGTCGGAGGCGGTACCTTTCACATCAACGACAAAACGCCGAAAGAATATCTGAAGCGGGATGTGCTGGTGGATCAGGTGAATATCCCGATGCAGGAAACCGAGACTCTTGGCAAGCTTGACATTGTCTGCCAAGTTAAGGGTGGCGGACTGACCGGTCAGGCCGGCGCAGTCCGGCTGGCCATCTCTCGGGCGATCGCCAAGCTTGATCCCGATCTTCGCCCGGTGTTGCGAAAAAGGGGCCTGCTAACCCGCGACCCCCGTGCTGTGGAACGGAAAAAATACGGGCAGCCCAAGGCGCGCAAGCGCTATCAATATTCGAAGAGATAATAGCATTTATCCGGTATTGCCGGAAATAAGCACGTCCGGCTGAAGGTCCGGTGGTCCCGATCAGGGTCCGGATCGGTGTGGCTGGATGGAAGTGTAACCAACAGAAAGGTCTTACGCATGGTAACCCCACAAATTCAGGAGCTTCTGCAGGCCGGGGTTCATTTTGGTCATCAAACCCGGCGCTGGAATCCCAAGATGAAGCCGTTCATTTTTACCGAGCGAAACGGCATTTACATTATTGACCTTAACAAAACTCTTGATGCCATCCGGGTGGCCTGTCAGAAGGTGCGGGAAATCATCGCACGGGGGCAGTCCATTTTATTTGTCGGAACCAAAAAGCAGGCCAAAGACGTGATTAAAGATGAGGCCCTGCGGTGCGGGCAGTTTTATGTTACCGAGCGCTGGCTGGGCGGTATGCTGACCAACTTCGCGACTATCAAGGGTTCCATCAAAAAGCTTAAGGATATGGAGCGGATGCGCGATGAGGGTGAGCTGGAGAAGTTTACCAAGAAGGAACGTGCCAGCTTTGATCATGATATCGAAAAGCTTACCAAAGTGCTGGGCGGCATCAAAGGGATGAACTATCTGCCGGGCCTGGTTTTTGTGGTCGATGCCAAAAAGGAAAAGATTGCTGTGGCTGAAGCCTCCAATCTTGGCATTCCGATTATCGGCCTTATTGATACCAACGCCGATCCCGATCCCATTGATTTTCCGATTGCCGCCAATGATGATGCCATCAAGTCGATTCGAATAATAACCAAGACCATTGTTGACACCGTGGTTGATGCTCAGCAGACAGTTTCGGAGGAAGAAATTGCGGAATCGCTCGAGGCGAAGACCGCCGATAGATTGCAGGCATACACAACATCCAAGAGAGATGAAGAGGCTTAGGAGAGGATTCTGCTCATGGAAATAACAGCGAAAATGGTGAAGGAACTTCGCGACAAAACCAATGCCGGAATGATGGACTGCAAAAAGGCGCTGTCCGAAACCGATGGCGATTTCGAAAAGGCAATCACCTACCTGCGTGAAAAAGGTATCGCCAAAGCCGCATCAAAAGCCGGGAGAACCACGAAAGAAGGTCTGATCGCTTCCTACATCCACCCCGGTGACAAACTGGGAGTCATAGTCGAAATCAACTGCGAAACCGATTTCGTCGCGCGGACAGACGATTTCAAGGCTTTTGCCAAAGACATTGCCATGCAGGTTGCCGCTACCGGCCCGCTGGCGGTCATTCGTGAGCAGTTGGATACCGAGCTGATCGGGAAGGAGAGGGAAATTTACCGCCAGCAAGCACTCAACGAGGGTAAACCGGAGAAAATCATCGATAAGATTGTCGACGGGAAAATTGAGAAATATTACTCCGAGGCGTGCCTGATGGAGCAGGCCTTTGTTAAAGATAATGAGAAAACGATCTCCGACGTGGTCAAGGATATCATATCCCGGCTGGGAGAGAATATATCCATTAAGCGCTTTGCCCGCTTCAGGCTGGGTGAATAAATATGGAAGACGAACCGCATCTTAAATATCGGCGCATCATCCTGAAACTGTCCGGAGAGGCTTTGATGGGCTCCCGAAGCTTCGGAATAGATTCCGAAACTCTTGATTCAATCTGTATTCAAATCAAAGAAATTCGCGAGCTGGGATTGGAAATAGGGATTGTCGTTGGCGGCGGCAATATTTTCCGGGGGCTCGATGC
>CP070796.1:922338-924526 GCA_020343475.1 Candidatus Zixiibacteriota bacterium | reverse complement strand
GCCTGATGCGGGTGCTCGGCGCCTGGATAGACGTGCAATTTTTTGAGCATTTTCCGCCCCAGCCTATTTTTCGGCAACATTCCCCGCACGGCATAAGTAAACACCCGCGGGGAATCGGTGTGCATGACCTTTCCAAAGCTGCTGGCTCGCAGTCCCCCGGGATAGCCAGTGTAGCGATAGTATTTCTTGTCGGACGCCTTCTTGCCGGTCACCATGAGTTGAGCCGCGTTGATGGCGATGACATGATCGCCGGTATCAAGATGCGGGGTGAAAATTGGCTTATTCTTGCCGCGCAGGACATTAGCCACCGTGCCGGCGGCCCGCCCCAATACCGCGCCCTTGAGATCAATAAGGTACCATTGCCGGTTCGCACCGTCGATTTTCGGTATAAATGTATTCATCTTACCTTCGGAATTGGCCCGTCTTGCCGTCTCCATATATTTAAAAACCTCATATTATACCCAAAATCTTAGCCCTGTCAAGGCCTTTATGCCGTAATTTTCGCCCTTGATTTCACTAAATCGGTAAATAGCCGCACCATTTTAGGGTTTGTTCTCTTCCTGTAACGATTGCCCAAAGCTAGAGTGCCGGATTTTCCTGCAAAAAGGATTATTTTTTCACATGGGCCAAGCGCAGTTTGAAATGCGGATCAAATGAACCCCTGGCCGAGCAGACTCCGCAGGAAGCCATTTTCAGTCGTTTCCGTCGGGGGTAATCCCTGCCGCAGGACGGGCAAACATACAGATATTTATAGGATCCGCGCAGGTCAGGATGGCTCTTGGCCTTCAGCGACACGCCCAATTTTCCAGCCAGCACTTTAAATCCCCGGTCATGCCGGGGATGGAGGATATGAATCATCTCGTGTTTAAGAGTATCTTCGAGATCGTCGGGAAAGACCTGGTGGTATTTTTTCCCGATCTTTATCTGGACAGTCGTCGGTAGGTAAGAACCTGCAATCAGCATGCGGTCGGAATATGAAATCTTGGCCAATGGCAACTTTCCGCCAAAACACTCCCGGTTAAAGAGGTCAAATAGTCGATAAAGCTCTCTGACCGGGGGCAGGTCAATCCTTTCCCGGCCTTCACCCGGCTTGCTCCCTTGATCCTCCGGGAAATCCGGAGAAACCATATCGACCGGCAGAAACAAGTCGAAGTTTACATTTATCAGAGCCTGATGTTGCCGTTTGCTCATTTTCATATCAAAGCGCCTGCATACAAGGCGGCATCAGGATATAGGAATAAATCAATTAAACGCCAAAGGCAATCACTTTCTGGATTGGGAACAAGAATCAACCGAAAAAGACCGGATGTGCTTTACTTGATGCCATTACCGGATCTGGTTGATGGTGCATGCTCGGCATCTAATTCGGCCCGGACGGCACGCCCCAGAGATTCGCGGGTATACGGCTTCTTAACATATTGGCCGGCACCGAGTTCCTGCATTTTGTATACTCGCTCGGTTGCGGAGAAACCACTGACAATTATAGCGCGCTGACCCGGCCGGACTTTCAGCATTTCTTCATAAGTTTCGAGTCCGTCCGGGCCGCTCCCCATTATCATATCCAACACGACAATATCAACCAGCTGCTCGGAAAGCACAGCCAGGGCCTCTCCGGCATTGCCCGCGGTCCAGACGGTATATCCCAGGCTGACAAGAAGCTCGGAAGCCAGCTGCCGCTGCTCCGAAATATCGTCAACAATAAGCACTTTCTCCGACCCGGTGATGACATCAGCAATCCAGGTTTGAGCCGTGGTTGGTGTTTTGCAGACAGGCAAGTACAGTACAAATTCGGTTCCTCGACCGGGTACGCTAAAAATATCATAATATCCTTTGTGGTCACGGACAATTCCGTAGACTACGGCCAGGCCCAGACCGCTGCCGCTGGCACCCATTTTTTTCTTGGAATAATACGGCTCAAAAATTCTGTTGATGTGCTCAGGTGCAATGCCAATGCCGGTATCACCAACTCTCAGCAGGAGGTAATCTCCCGGAATGATCTTATCAAAGCCGCCCAGTAATCGATCAAGGCATGTCTGGGAGGTTTTCACCGTCAGTGTTCCGCCGCCGTGCATTGCATCGAAAGCGTTGACGACCAGATTCATGATCACTTTCGACAAATGCGGCGCCGACCCGAAAATCGAACCGACCCCCGGATCGAGCGTTGTTTCAATCATGACTCCCGGATTCC
>CP070796.1:920031-922238 GCA_020343475.1 Candidatus Zixiibacteriota bacterium | reverse complement strand
CCAAACGCCGGTGGCTCATACCGGTTGGCCGTCTCCTCGCTTTCGTAGAGCGGAAACGGACAATTTGCGGCGTTCTTTGCGAACAGCTGACGGAAAAACTCTCCAGCGGCGTCCCCGGTCAGAATAACCGGCCCGGCGTATTCCTCGATCGTTTCCGCAACAAGCATGGCCCGCATGCGTTCCGCGTTTTCTTCTGCCCACTCGACCAGTTCGTCTTTGCCGGGAACATCGGCGAGGTCGTTGACAATGATCCGGTCGCTAAAGTGAACATCTTCACCCTCATGACTCTTACCGCTTAAATGGAGCCTGAAGACGTACGACCTGTCTCCGCGCAATGACTGTGAACCGCCGGAGTTGACGTAATATTGATTAACCACCGCGGCGCTGAGCCGCAGTTCCGATGAAATAATCGTCGGATAGTCCCGGAAGACTGCGGAAGCGGACCGAACCAGATCTTCGAAGAATGTTCGGTCAATGTCGGACGGTTCGGTCTGATCGAAAAATCTGTGCGCCGGTTGCATCAGGAAATCGTTCGGGCGATTTTTAATGACTCTGGTCTGCAAGTACGCATGTTTCTTGGACAGGATTCTGAGCGCATCCTTGTACGCCCTGTCGGTTAACAGATAAACCTGATGGCGGATCGCGTCATAGTCATTTTGAATTGCAATCGTGCGGTAGGTAGGCCCCCGGCGGTAATACCCTTCAACAAAATTGGAATTATCCAGGGTGGTGTCCCCGACACGAAGCTCAACCGTGAGATAACGGATCGGTCTTTGCTGGGACCGGGTCAGGGTTCCAAGCGATCCGGTCAGCCTCAGTTCGTTGAAATCGTCAATTGTGTACGAAATGAAATAGGGCCGCTCGAGATCATTCATAAGCAGATCAGACATGCTGCGCTGCAGTTCGTCCTGCATGGCCTTGAAAATCAGAGCCTCGTCCGAATCAGCGAGTACTCCGAATGTAAGCACCAGGCAAAATGCCGGGGTCAAGGCGAATAGTGGTTTGAGGATAAAGAGCCTTTTCATCACTGCAGCCCTCCGATTATTGTCTTGCGACCGCTTTCGGGCGGCTGGTATGGCGGGGGAAGAATCGGCGGTTTATCCTGCTCCTTGGTCTTTTTCTCAACTTCGACCAGACTTACCAGAATGCTGGGAGAGGTTGCCGAAACTGGCACCCACCCCGATTCCGCGCCACAGGTACCGTTGAAAGTGGCATAGTCGTCACCGGTTGCGGTAATTTTCTCGAAACTCGCCAGCGGGGTACCGACGATGTCAACCCCGCGGATTGCCTCCATCGGACGCCCGTCGGCGTAATAGCGGTACACCAATAGCGGCAGAACTTTGAAGGATTGCGGACCGTACCGGCCGGTCTGGGTTCGGCCGCCGGAAATGTCGTGAAATATCAGTCCGTACGGTTTGTCCTGGCGGCGGCACTCCTCGGCAAGCATTGCCAGCAGGGTGTCAAACGGATAGGTGCGGGAGGATTCAATCACCAGGTTGCCCTGGCGTGCCACTACGGCATTACCCGCCTGCTTGCGACCGTGGCCGTTGGAATGAGGGAAGTTATTAATTGGAGAACGAGACATCAGAAATTCTTTAAGCACACCGTTTTCAACAACATTAATGCGCCTGGCTCTGATTCCTTCATCGTCGTAGAGATAATGCCCGCGCAGGAAAATATTGTCGTATTCCTTGACAGTCGGGTCATCATAAACGCTGATAAACTCGGGAAGGATTTTTTCGCCAACCATGCGGGCGAAAGTCTGGCCTTCGGTTTCCGACTTCTGGCGGTGCCCCTCCAGGCGATGCCCGAAAATTTCATGGAAGAATACTCCGGAGGCACGATTAATTAAAATTGCCGGGCCGGCATATGGTTCAGCCAGCGGTGCATCTAACAGAGCCTTCAATTCGTCGATCAGACGATGGATGCTTTTTTCGACCGTCTGGGCGGCCGGCAGACGATCGGGCGAATCAGAATCAAAAGTTTCCGCGCGATTGATCCTCATTCCGTCGTCGCATATTCCCGAACATCGAAGGGATAATCTGGCGTATGACTGACCGGTTTGGATCATCCCGCCGTCGGAGTCGACAAAATACCGATTGTCGTTGGTCAGTGAGAGGCCAATGCTGGATTGCTGAACAAAAGGATATTCCTTGAATATTCCGCTCCATTTATTCAACTGTTCTTTCCAGGCATCGACATCGACC
>CP070796.1:917651-919931 GCA_020343475.1 Candidatus Zixiibacteriota bacterium | reverse complement strand
CGAAGATCCGCAGAAGCCGGCTGTCGATTCCGGTACGATTGTCTGGCGTGATTACGATGAAGGAATGACACTGGCCCGGCAAAACGGCAAACATATCATGGTGAATTTTGCCACCAAATGGTGCGGCTACTGCAAGAAGATGAATAAGACGACATTCACCGAGCGGGAAATAATCGGTTATCTTAACGAGTATTTTATCACCATTAAAGTGGACGGCGATTCCAAAAGGGAACTCAATATCGATGGGTACAAAATAAGCGAGCGCAATCTCACGCGTGCGGAATATCGGGTTACCGGTTACCCTACCTACTGGTTCTTGAAATCCGATGGTGAAAAAATCGGTCCCGCTCAGGGCTACAAGAGTAAGGATCAGTTGCTTGATATACTGTCCTATGTTAAAGATGATCTGTATGATTCCATGTCATTCGGCGATTACGTTAAAAAGGGCGGCCACAAGAGCCGGGAGAAATAGCGGCTGGTAAATTCACGGAGGATAGGATTCATGAAACACTCCTCGATTCTCGCGTCTGCCCTGGCAATAATGCTGCTAATCGGATGTTCATCATCAGAATCCAATAAAGAAAGCACAATTGAAGGCGGCCAGCCGGCGGTCAAGAAACCCGCCGCGGCAACCTTTGCGGCATATGACCTGAAAGGCCAGGTCAGACGGTTTGAAGAATTCAAGGGCAAGTCCGCCATTATTCTCAACTTCTGGGGAACCTGGTGCCCGCCGTGTCGGCGCGAACTGCCTGATCTGAAGCGAATTTATGATGAGTATCAAAGCCAGGGTCTTGAGATTATCGGCCTTGCGGTCAATGACACTCCCGACAAGGTGCGCAATTTCTCTCAGAAGATGGGACTGAACTGGGTGATGCTGATGGCCAACTACGAGGCCGCGAAGTCATTCCGAATCGGGACCGGCGTCCCCGTGAGCATTTTTATCGACCGCAACGGCAATGAAATCGGCCGTTTCACCGGCGCCCGAACATATGATGCATTCAAGCGGTACGTAGATCAGATGATATGAACTTATATGACGAAATGAATAAAGCAAGGGCGGCCGATGCGGCCGCCTTTTTTGCGGTATTCAAATGATTATCTTTCGGTTGTAAGTCGCGCTTTAGCCGTACAGCATGAAAAATCAGCAGGAGTGGCATGGTATCAGTCGCAAGAGAAAGCCGCCATAAATGGCGGATTATTCCGGTCCGTTGTCTATTCACTATTGACGATTGACTGATAAATCATTATTATTCATTATCCTATAACCTATGAAGAGATATTTCTTTACAGGGAAGCAGGTGATAATATTTGCTTATTTGGGTTTGACAGTTATCTCGCAGACACCCGTCAGGCGCATCCGCTGCCGGAGTGAAATATCGGTTCGATCGGGAAGGATAACAATGAAAAAAAATAAATCAATGTAATTCCATTGTCCACAATGGGGTCTTTTCGGACTATATGTAGCAGGCTGCCGTTGCCATATAAGTATGAGATGCAATTGAAACCATAGATTTATGACAATTTCAAAGGGTGTTTCATGACGGTAGAAGACTATCATCGCAAATATAGTATAATGCTCAGTAAAATGGTATCCTGGCTGGTTCTGTCTCAGCGCGGAGACCAGTATGGATATCAGGTGCAGTGGGGCAAGGGATGTAAATTGAGTAAAAAGGCAATTTTTAATTCATCAAGGGCCTTATATGCTCTCTGCGCTTCCTACCCTTATATTCTTGATGAACACCTATACAATGAAAACCGCGAACAAATGTCACTTAAGGAATTGGATGCGATAATGTTTGATAATGCTGATTGGCTGATCAAGATGGGCGTAAATGACACCAAGAAGGATACTGTTTTCTGGTGGTCGGGTGATAATACGCCCATTGAGATTCCTCGTTCTACATGCGCTGTTTTGAATGCACTGATTGAGCTTCGCGAGAGATGTATTGAAAAAAAAGTAGAGGTGTATCTTCAGGATGATGCCGTCGAGAAATTAGAGAGTTACAGGAAAAGACTTGATGATGTCATTGAAAAAGGCCTGAACTGGATCGTATCCAATATCACGGCCGGGGATATGCTTGTCACAAATGCTACGACCGGTGATCAGGCAGTCCTGTTAGAGGGCGGTTTCTCCAATATTCCTTATCCGATATATGAAATGCTCATTTATGGCAATTTTGACGGCATGGTGGCGGATTATGACCCCAGTACCATATGTAACGAACTTTGCGAAGAAAAATACAATCCCCAATCGATCCTGAACATAGGGACTCATTTTAT
>CP070796.1:915243-917551 GCA_020343475.1 Candidatus Zixiibacteriota bacterium | reverse complement strand
GATAAACCGGGGATTGCAGACATAACCGGGCCAGGACAGCCACCCGGAAAAGGGCCGCGATCAGGCCACCTTCACAATCCCTGCTCGCATGATTTACTACGCCTCAAGAGATTACAAGCTGGATATGAGTGCTATATTTCTGTCATCTGGGCTCTATGATCATAAATCGCCAAGAAACAGTAATAAGACGAGACCACTTTTGCAATTGGGGCCCGTTAGAAATCCGCAATTTGGCTTTACCTCACTGTGAGAGAGCTGTATTATGCAATGTATAAGAAACGGACACGGAGTGCCATGGACATTCGGGAACAAATGGAGCGTATTTACAGGGATGTTCAATTGGAAAACATCCCCTGGAATATCCCGGAGCCACCCCGGTTGCTGGTTGAGGCAGTTCAAACCGGGGAGATTGAACCATGCAAAGTCGCGGACCTGGGATGCGGCGCCGGCAACTATGCCGTCTGGCTGGCCCGGCAGGGTTTCGACGTGACCGGTATCGATATCAGCCGGCAGGCTATCAAACACGCTGAAGAACTGGCGGCCCGCGAAGGGGTATCGTGCAGCTTTTTCACCCGCGACCTGCTTGGCAATCTGAAGGAATTTCACGCCAGCTTCGATCTTGCTTTAGACTGGGAGGTCCTGCACCATATCTTTCCCGAGAACCGGCTTCGCTACATTCAAAACGTTCAGAGAATATTGCGTCGGGGTGGCAAGTATTTTTCGCTATGTTTCAGTGAAGACGATCCTGCCTTCGGCGGTAAAGGCAAATATCGCAAGACCCCGCTGGGCACGACACTGTACTTCTCTTCAGAAGAGGAGTTAAGGGATTTGTTTGATCCTTTCTTCACAATCCTCGAGTTAAATACAGTCGAAATTTCCGGGAAACACAGTCCGCATATGGCTAATATGGCCTGGTTATTGCGCAAGTGACGGCATTGCACTGCGGTTTTGACAAGCCACGCGAGATAAGATAACAGGCCTGTACAGCCTGATATCAACGCAATTATCTGAATTATGCGTATAAGCATTTTCAATACGGTGTAAATCCTTGTGCCCATGGCGAGTATGGAATTCGATTCCCCCCACCCAACATGATCGTTAAGCACCCTTAACCAGATTTATTTGCTATATGTGTTCAATTGTCATATTTTGTAATTACAATCAATAACCAGGGCAAATTCCGGGACTACCATGGCGGCAGACGAATCACATGATAATAAGACACAATCATTCGTTGTCCTGACATCAGGTACAGCAGTCTTACATTACAAGATTCTTGAGAAGATCGGCTCAGGTGGAATGGGTGAGGTTTACCTCGCTCTCGACACTAAGCTGAATCGAAAAGTTGCCCTCAAATTCCTTCCCCCTCATCTCTGTCAGGACGAAGACTGCCGCAAGCGGTTCATGCGTGAAGCCCAGGCAGCCGCAGGTCTCGATCACCCCAACATAGCTGCTATTCACGAAGTAGGAGAATATCAAGGCCGTCCATTTTACGCCATGCAGATTGTCGAGGGGCAGTCACTCCGGGGGGTGATTACCGGTAAAGACCTGCCCATTGATCGCATACTCGAAATCGCCTTACAGGTGTGCAGGGGGCTGCAGGCAGCACATGACAAGGGGATCATCCATCGGGACATCAAGCCATCGAATATTCTGCTCGATGGTCACGGTAGGGTGCGGATCGTAGATTTCGGACTTGCCGCCATTCGCGGATCTGAGTACCTGACAAAGACTGGATCAACGCTGGGCACCATAGGTTACATGTCACCAGAACAGGTTCGGGGTGAAGATATTGACCATCGTAGCGACCTGTTCTCACTGGGTGTAGTGCTCTACGAGTTGATCACCAGACAGAATCCGTTCAAGCGCGACACCGAGGCTGCAACACTGAAAGCAGTTAGTGACGATCTGCCTGAGCCTCTGGCTCGTTTCAAATCGGGGCTTCCGGATGGATTGCAGGCTGTATTAGATAAAGCTCTGGAGAAGGATGCCAGGGCGCGTTATCAGCACGCGGATGGTATGCTATCGGATCTTATGCGTCTTAAGCGGGATTCCGATAGCACTATGTATACACGCCCTGCGGCTAAGACACCGATACGGTTGTTGCGAGTCTTTCTGCCGATCTTCTTGGTGGTTCTTGTCATTGCAGTCTTGGTTATGAAACCATGGCGAATTGATGTCTTGCCAACTCAGGAAGTCATCGCTGCTGAAAATCGTCTTGCTATCATGTACTTCGACAACTTGGTTGATCCGGAAGACAAAGACCGAATAGCAAGGATGATAACCAGCCTGCTGATCACCGATCTTT
>CP070796.1:912800-915143 GCA_020343475.1 Candidatus Zixiibacteriota bacterium | reverse complement strand
CACCTTTGTGAGGCCGGCAAAATCTTCGGCCATTTCATCGGCCGACTGGTAGCGGGCCGACGGATCGGGATTGGTCGCTTTTCTGAGAATGCGAAGCAGTTCGGGTGAAAGCGCTTCACTGCCAATACCACCCCATTCGCGAATATTGGGATTGGCTGGATTGCGGTACGGCATATTGTTAGTCGCGAAGTTGAAGAGCGTAATGCCCAGCTCGTAGATGTCGCTGAGAAAGGGATCGTACTGGGCGTCTCCGGTTTGCCGCTCCGGAGCGGCGAACTGCGGGGTCAGCGCCTGGTACGCGGTTCGGGTGGCGGCGTCACCGACCTCCTTGGCAATCCCGAAGTCTATCAGGTAGATATGATTGTTTTTGTCAACGAGGATATTGCCGGGCTTGATGTCGCGGTGGGCAACCTTCTGTCGGTGAGCGAACGCCAGAGCCGAGCTTAAGTCGCGGGCGAGCCTCAGGTACAGCTCTTCGGGAAGCGGACCGGATTCGCGCAGAATCTTGGCTCCGTCTTTGCCGTCGATATACGGAACCACCAGCGCCCCCTCTTCGGGCAGAAAGTCAATAACCCGGCAAATATTGGGATGATCCAGAAGACAGAGGATTTTGGCTTCCTTGGCGAATTTGTCCCGCGATTGCACCCGCTTGAAGAATTTGATTACAAGTCGCTGTTCGGGTAGATTGACGTTGTAGCCTTCATATACCTCGCCGAAGCCGCCGCCGCCGATATGCGAACTTACCTTATATTTCCCGCCGATTTTCCAGCCCTTAATTCCCAGGGGATCGTTGGTCTGGCCCGGTTGCGTACCATTATTCAGTTCATCATTGTCAACTGGCATATATTATTCCGATCAAGATATGTGCCTTTTGTTAAATAGCCCGGATGCGGCCTGCAGTTTTAAATGAAGATGTGTTCAGCAACATCTTGTTTAGAGGACGGTCCCTGCAAATAACCGTTGGGCCCCACCCGGTTTAGTAGTGATGTGTGCCCTCCGTATTCATCAACATGTTATTATATCCGAGTCGCACGGCTTTGTCAACCTTGAAATTTGCGGTGATGTCGCCGCCGGTTTTCGCCCGGTCCGACAGAAAACGCATGATTACGCGTGATAATGCAAGATATGCGGCCTGCGTGATGCAAAAAGAAGGCGGCAGGCTCTCAAGCCTGCCGCACGAAGGTCATAATCTGGAAAATTACCGGACATCAGCAACTGCTGTCGCGATGCCCGCGGCCTGTTCCGGTCAATCAGAATGGTATCTATATGCCTTCCGTCATGCTATTCGAGAATCAGTGTTCTCCTGTCGACCAGATACGTATCGGCCGTCGGAAAATCTCTCGCATACACCTCGGCAACGTAATTTCCGGGCGGAATACCCACGGCGGTTGCATTCAGCTCGAAATAACACATGCAGTGGGCCGCATCATATGAGATATTCAGCTCGTAAAATCGCAGGGTATCGTCCGCCTGTTCGAACTGGACAAGAATTTCCGCGCCGCAATTATAGAAAGCGTCGTGGTGCTCAAAAGTCAGGATCTCATTGGCGTATGAATACATAATAGTGCCGGTGGGGTTTTCTAAGCAGTCGCTCTGTTCGTAAATCTCCAGGCCGTACTCATCATCGACAATGATTGTATCATGACCGATGGGCTCACCGTAGATATTGAACAGGGTAACGGTGTATTCTCCATTCTCGAGATTGTAAAGAACCGATTCCAGGTTGAAATAACACATACAATCTGCCGGCATCCCGGTATCGGCCTCGACCGCGGTAATGATGAAATCGGAGACATCATAGTATACGACATAGTCCAGCCCGCAGTTGTAAAAGGCGTTGAGATGATGGGTATGCAGATCATTGCCGAGCACCTCAAAGAAAACAGTGTCGTCATCGAGAGATTTGGTATTTGAAAGGCAACTGGATTGTTCCTCTTCGTGGCTGAGCGGGAGGATATCGACATAGGCCGTGTCAACGCCGACCGTGAAGCCGTCAAGACCAATCAGAGTAACTACATAGGTTCCGCCGAATTCCACGCTGAGAACCGTTTCCAGATTGAAATTGCACATGCAATCACACTCCGGAATAGAGTCATGCTCATAGACGACGATGTTATTCAGATCGATACTGTTGGTCGTATAGTATCCGAGACAGCAATCATAAAAGGCATTTAAGTGGTAGATGTGGATATCAAGGCCCTCTGTCAGGACAAACATGGTGTCGCCTTCGCGGGAGGCTGCCCCGAGGCACTCGCTCTGATTGTCATCGTGAGGAAGCCCGCACGAAAAGGCATCCCCCTCGAGATACAGGCAGTCAATATACTTGAGAATATCCAAAAGGTC
>CP070796.1:910352-912700 GCA_020343475.1 Candidatus Zixiibacteriota bacterium | reverse complement strand
GGTTGATAGTACAATCACAATTGGGATCACCGGAGCAGATGGCAAACGGGATCGGCGCCGGGCCCGGTGGGTCGCCATAAACGTGGTCAATCAAATAGAGTATATCCAGCAGATTAAAGGCAAGATCATTATTGGCATCACCCGGCATGCATTTCTGTAATCCCTCGTTGGCATAGAAAATTGTGTCTGAATACGTACCCGTCATGCCTTCATCAATCAGGACCATGGCTAAATCACCGAACGCCCTGAAGTCGGGGAGGATCCGATGCGACGTAAGGCCGCCGAGCGCCACTTCCGTGCAATAAAAGCCGCCGTAGCTTTCCTGACCATTCAATTCGATTTGCAGATTATACGTCGTGGCTCCGCCGTAATTATCCAGTTGCAATTTGGATTCATCCGTAAACAGATAGCTGGCAGAATCACCCGGAAGAACATTAATGCCGGATACGGTTATGGCAAACTGCGAATCGGCCGCAGTCGAGATGGCTTCAAGACTGTACAGTCTGCCCGCAGCATCGGGATTATGAACTGTGAGACTGCTGTCATTATCGCGATAGCCCAGATGTTCATGCTCGTCGATTTCAGCGTTATCCCGCGAGTAATACATGACCGTTGAATCCAAAAAAACGGCAAATTGGAAATTTGAATCGACAAGGCCGGAGAACTCGCATTCCCAGTCATCCCTGGAAAGCAAATAACCGAGCGGAAGTGAATCTTCTCCGGCACTCTGGACAATAGGGACGGCGGTAGTGTCTGTTCCGAAGACTGAATCAGTACTGAATCCAGTAAAATATTCCGATGATACGAAAATAGCCGAATCAATCGTTGAAAAGTAAAAGATACGATAATCCTCCAAATCGATCGATTTCTCATTGACCCATGCTTCTTCAAATGCACCTTCGCCCTGCTTGATAGGACGCACGGTATAGTAACTTATAGGCAGCTCCAAATATAAATATTTCGACCCGCCATAACCCGATCCAAGCCGGTTATAGGACCAGGTATTATTTTGCGTATTAATGGTAACTCGTGCGTTCTCATCATCAGGGTAATTGTTATCATACGCATATATATAAAAGAGATCTGAATTATAAGGATCCGGTCCGCATTTGTACGGGTTTATGCAGTGACCTTCTAACCCGCTGCTCTTTAGCATCGTCAATGCACAATCGTCGGGAATGCCGTCGAGGAACATGGCCTTGCATGCCGCCAGAGTCTCATCTGGTTTCGTGAAAAGATAATTCCATCCGGAATAAGCCAATTGTACCAGGCCATATTGATATACATGGTACTTATTAATAAAGTATCTCGTATCGTGTCCTGCCGGAACGGCATAAACCGTCGGAACACCGAATTCTGATAGTACATCAAGATACCCGTTATAGAAAAGCAAGCTCGAAATAGCCATACCATAACAGGAGCCTCCCCACTTATCCCTGATCAACATATATCTCGCCCACATCGCCAGGTCGGGGGATCTGACGAGCGGTATATAATAGCGGTAACATCTGCTTTCGCCAAAGGCGCTGACCCATATTTTCCAGTTGGGAAAATCCGCTGTTCCCGGCCACAAATATTGTTTTTCATTGGGAAAACTCCAGCCATCCGGGTTTGGACGAAAAGACAGGCCTCCCCAGAGGGTGGCAAAATCCCAGGTATAATTACTTCCAATCGGGATCCCTGTGATCGATTGGATGCCGGTAGTTAATGTCACCGTTACTGTCTCGGCTGGATTGAGGGTAAAAGCAGGATCAAAGAAAGCGGTTCGGCTTATGTCATCATATGTTACGGTCCCTGGATACGCCCCGAAAAGACTGCCGGTAACCTGAAAGGTGGAGCCATTGATAGTCAATCCATCCATGCTCATATTGAACCGCACTGATATATCGGCATCACGATCCACACAAGCCTCGCCTGTAATCGGGGATGTGGAAATTACGGCTGGCAGGGAATTCAGCAGAATTGAGACATTATTGTCTTTTCTGTTAGCTACTGCCAGGTCAATATCGCCATCACTATCGAAGTCAGCGCCAAAAATGGATGAGGGATTGTCACCGGTTGCGTATGTTACCTCGGGTGCAAAAGTGCCGTTGCCGTAATTCAGCAGGATCGATATATTGTCAGAGTCCATATTCGAAACCACCAGATCAAGGTCACCGTCACCGTCGAAGTCGGAGGCAACAAGAGACCGTGGATATATACCTACCGGATAGGCCGTGTATGGAGAAAAAACTCCGCTGCCGTCGTTCATCAATACCGTGACCTTATCAGCGCCGTAATTGGCTACAGCCAGGTCAAGGTCACCATCGTTGTCCAGGTCAGCCGGATGAGCATACAATGGCCAGGTG
>CP070796.1:907858-910252 GCA_020343475.1 Candidatus Zixiibacteriota bacterium | reverse complement strand
GGGCCGAGCTTGATGTGGCTCGGGCAAACCTCAAGCTGGCGCTGGCTGATTCAATTGCGGCCGATCTGAATTTCCATCGCAGGAAGAAGCTTTTTGATGGTGGGCATATTTCGGCGGAAGAGATGGAAGTAACTACGGCAGCTTTTCATCGAACCCTTGCCACAGTCGAGGCAATGTCGGCGGCCTTAAGGGCTGCGGAAGTGGCACTGGATAATACAATCATTATCGCTCCTTTCGATGGTACCGTATTAATGAAACATGCCGATGTTGGCGAGATGGTCGCGCCGTTCGCGTCAGCCAGTTCGTCTCGCGGGGCGGTAGTAACGATGGCGGATATGACATCGTTGGAGGTTGAGGCTGACGTCTCGGAGTCGAATATCCAGAAAGTATCGGTCAACCAGCCGTGCGAAATTATTCTCGATGCGTATCCGGACTATAAGTACGGTGGATACGTTAAAAAGATTGTACCAACCGCCGACCGCTCCCGGGCCACGGTTATGACCAAAATAGCATTTAATAGTATCGATAGCAGGGTTCTTCCTGAAATGTCGGCGCGCGTTAATTTTCTGCCGTCTGAGGGAGTCCCAGAGCAAGTAGAAGCGAAAGCTATTTTGGCTGTGGATAAAGAGGCTCTTACCACGCGGGACGGTAGTCGCGTTGTGTTTAAATACCTGAATGGTATTGCTCAGCAAACATCAGTTGAAACCGGTCGTCAACTCGGCGGAGTAACTGAAATCTTATCCGGTTTGCAGGAAGGCGACATTGTGATTCTTTCGCCGGCCGGAGGATTAAAAACGGGCGATAAAATTGAAATAATCAAGTGAGCTCAAAGGATAAATGGAATGTCGGATGCAATCGTACAGGTTAAGAACGTCGCCAAATCATATTACCGGGATGTTCTTGAAATACCGGTTTTGCGTAATATTAATCTTGAGGTTCAGGAAGGCCGGTTTATGGCGTTAATGGGGCCGTCCGGATCCGGCAAAACGACATTGTTGAATCTTATTGCGGGAATCGATCAGCCGACATCGGGGACATTATCAGTGGCCGGGGAGGATATCAGCCACCTTAAGGAAAGAGCGTTAGCCAAATGGCGCGCGCGTCATATTGGTTTTGTGTTTCAGTTTTATAATCTTCTCCCGGTTATGACGGCTTATGAAAATGTGGAATTGCCGCTGTTGTTAACCTCGCTATCCCGCAGGGAGCGCCGAGAGCATGTTGAGGCGGCGCTGTCGGTGGTGGGATTGGCCGATCGCATGAAACATTACCCGCGGCAGTTGTCGGGCGGTCAGGAACAGAGAACGGCCATCGCCCGGGCAATTGTCTCCGACCCCACTTTGATACTGGCCGATGAGCCGACCGGTGATCTGGATAAGCAGTCAGCCGAAGAAATTATGACCCTTCTTTCGCGGCTTAATTCGGAATATAAAAAGACCATTATTATGGTGACGCATGACCCGCGGGCGGCGGAAACGGCGAAAATTATCCGCAATCTCGACAAGGGAGAGCTGAGCTGATGAAGGTCATGAAGCTGATATTAAAAAATGCCATGCGCCATAAGCTGCGGACGTTTTTGACCATTCTGGGTTTGGCACTGGCAGTGATGGCATTCGGCCTTATTCGCACTTTCATCAACGCGTGGTACGCAGGTGCCCGGTCAGCGGCGCCGGATCGGATTATCACCCGGCATGCCGTTTCCATCGTTTTTGAACTGCCTCTGGCTTATAAGGAGCGGTTACTTCAGATTGACGGTGTGGAAAATGTCACCTTTGCCAATTGGTTTGGTGGTATTTATATTGATCCGAAAAATTTCTTCCCCCAGTTTTCAATTGATGTCTCCACCTGGTTTGATATTTATCCAGAGTTTATTGTTCCGCCCGATCAGCTTGAGACATTCAGAAGTGAAAGAAACGCGGTCATAGTTGGCCGCGGGCTGGCTGACCGTTTTGGATGGAATGTCGGTGACGCTGTGACACTGATTGGCACCGTATATTCCGGTGATTGGGATTTTGTTATCCGTGGGATTTACACCGGCAAAAATCAGGATACTGACGAAACGCTTTTCTTTTTTCATTATGAATATCTCAATGAATGGGTCAGGCAGGAATGGCCGGGTTATGGCAGCAATGTAGGATGGTACGCTTTGAGAATTGATGATCCCGACCGATCCGCTGAGATCAGTAATCTTATTGATGCTCGATTTGATAATTCCCCGGCGGAAACCAGAACCGAGACTGAGAAGGAATTTCAGTTGAGTTTTATCCAGATGTCGAGCGCCATTATTGTCGGATTGAGGATTATCTCCTATTTGATTATTGGCGTGATGCTTCTGGTTTTGGTTAATACAATGGCAATGACGGCCCGTGAGCGGATATCTGAAGATTCCTTTATGCG
>CP070796.1:905352-907758 GCA_020343475.1 Candidatus Zixiibacteriota bacterium | reverse complement strand
GGCCCGATATGGTCGTCACCATACCACCAGCACCAATCGGAACCCTCAGCCACATAAAACTGCTCCCAGGCCTTTATCAGCCTGTTTTCATCGGCGTCCGGGTTTTCTTTCTGATATTTTTCGAGGCTCTTACGGGCATCGTTAAGGGCGTCCCAGGCCGCGTTGTCCTCGCTATGCCCGATCCATATGCGGAAATTATGATTGATCCAGGAACCGGCAAATACCGAAGGTAAATTTATGGGCTTGATGCTTTCCGCGGCCTCGGAAAACGAAACAATTGCAGTCTGCTTATCAGAGGCCAGCGCGCTGTACAATTTATTAAGGAATTCAGAACCGTCTTCGGCAAAATACTCCCAGGCGTTTTCGCCATCCATTATAACAGGGACAACACAGTTATCAAGATTTTTTTCATGAATCCTGCGGATTTCCTTCAGGCTGGAAATGAAGTCATTTACCGCCCTGTCGGCTTCCCAGCCGGAATAAACGAAACCGATTTTGTCGGATAAACCGTGATCCCGGAAGAATAGCCTGAGTTCCGGAGCGTTCTTATAGCTGTACAGGCAATGCGGCGAATATTTCTTGGGGTCGAGCCCGGACTTGATCAGAGAATATTGAAGGATTCCCTGGTCGGTCGCCGTCCAGCGGATATTATTATCCGCTATTAATCTCAGCGTTTCTTCAGAAACCGAACCTTCAGAAGGCCACATACCCGATAACTCCGTTCCGAAAAGCGACCTGAATTTTTCGGCGGATTTCCTTATATGCCAGCGAGCATCCTCCGGATGACGGAATCTTTCTTGCGGGAGGGAAATATCGCTTATCGCCTCCCGCGCCGAGTGGGTATCAATCAGCAGCGGCAGGATGGGATGGTAGTACGGTGTAAATGATATATCGATTTTGTCCTCCCGAAACAATTTCTGGTAGGTGGGTATTATTCTGCCGAGAAGTTCGATTTCGTAATCGAGTAAATGCTCTTTTTCCGGCTCGGTAAAGTCGCGTCCTTTCCGAAAGAACTCCGCCACCGGTTCTTCCTTTCTGAACATCGGATCTATCCAGACCAGATTGGACCACACCTGCAGGTCTCTCCATTCCGACGTGGAGAAAATCTCAACGGCCAGATTTATATCCGTGCCGCAACTTTCTTGTTTCCGGTATAACTGACGGTATCTCGTATAGGGAGATATCATTGTGGGGTAATGAGCAGAAAAGAAAGTCCGCAAGATTTCCTTTCTTTCATCAAAGCTAAGTTCCCGGGCGGGTATTCTGGAGAGCTCCAGGTGGCGGTCGGTATATCCGCGGCAGTACATCTCAATCTGATCCAGCAGCGATGGAACCAGATTAAAGGTAAACTTAAGGTTATACTTAGCGGCCAGGAGCGGCATATCCAGGTAATCCTTAAGTCCATGCAGACGGACCCAGGGCATCATAAATTGATTATTCTCAGGATTCAGATAGAAAGGCTGATGCATGTGCCAGAGAAAGGCGACTTTTAGCTTTGTATTCTCCGGCATAATAGAAACGAATCACCTGATTTCCAGCGGCATAGCCAGCATTATCGCCGTCCGGGCATATTCAGTATTGGGATATTTTTCCTTTAATTCGGCCAGGGCTTTTTCCGTACGTTCCTTATCCCCGCCAAGAGAATAGCACCGAACAGCACCGAGATAATAATCAGCCGCCGCCGGCCCGTCCGCGTAATACTCAATAGCTTCGTAGTACTTATCCCCCGCCTCCAGAAATTGTTGCTTATTTTCCAGGCAGGCGGCGATTCCGGCTATGGCCGATGCGGCGGTAAGTCTGTCGATATGATAATCGTCAATATGTCTCTTATAGTAAGTAATAGCCTCATCGTAGTTTCTGCTCTCGTAATGGGCGTTGGCAAGGTAGAACGCCGCTTTGGCGGCGGTCAGACCGCCGTATTCATCCAGAATATTGCTGAGTTCCAATATGGCGACCTGATTATTCTGTCGCCGTAATTCGGCCATGGCCCTTGTCAGTTGATTGGCCCCCTCCACTTTTTTGGAGGCCTGCATGTTGATAAAATATACGCCTCCGGCAATCACCAGAATAACGACAGCGGCGACAATAGCAATAACCTGCCAGTTTTCAAGCAGCCACTCACGGGTCTGAAGCATGAAGGTTGTAAATCTGTCCTGCTTCATCCGCTGTTTGGTAATCTTGACTTTGGTGCGCATCTATATTTTCTCTTCCCGCTTCAAAATCAATTATGTCTTATATCGGCCGTTCATGTCCACTTTATTACGGGCTATAAAAAAGGGGGGTCGCCCTGATACCGACCCCCGAAATAAATTCCCTCCCTTAGAAGTATCCCGTAAAGGTGAAATTAATATGATGATTATTCCACTCGTTCACGGATTTCTGCCTCGGCTCGGTATCAGACCTGTA
>CP070796.1:902807-905252 GCA_020343475.1 Candidatus Zixiibacteriota bacterium | reverse complement strand
CCGCCGGCTGAGAAATTTCTGGTCTGCGATACATACCAGCAGAACTGATCGGGATTGTCCGGAATCCTTATCAACAGGGCATATTTAAGTCTGGTGCGGTAGTTAATGCGAACATATTGCCGTCGCTGAACTCGCTGAATTCGGCCTACGGCGTACAGCTGCATAACCGAATCGTAGCCTGCTTTCAGCGGGCGCATTTTTGCGGCAAAACGATACATGGCATCCGGCCGGCGGAACTGCACATAAACCTGTGCCTTGGCGACCAGCAACTTGTTACCGCCGACAAAACTCGGCCGCGAGATAACTAAGCCTTCGCGGTTGAAATCCTCAACACGCGAGAGATACATTCCCTGGCCTCTATCCCCGACGACCACTATCTGAATTTTTTCCCAGGGTTTCAGCGGTACTTTTCTTTTTTCGATGGTGCCTTTCAACGTTCACTTTCTCATACAGCCGTCGCTTCGGCCATGTTGGTACGTCCCTGTTCAATGGCTAATTCCAGTATTTTGCGCGCTAGAGCGGTCCGGCTTTGGTCTTTTCGATTCTGGTAGATAAATTCCTGGCCGGTGCGTATGGTATTGTTAAAATATTCCTTGGCCTGCTCAAAATCGCCAATACGACGGGAGAGCTCAGCGATCAGATATGAGGCTTGGATCTGCTGATTTCCATGGCTGATGTCCTTGCCGTCCTTAAAAGCATTCTTGTAATGCTCCACGGCATACGTGAGGGCGTCTTTTTCATTCAGAGGAATCCTCTCCCACTTCCCCGTCAGCTGTGAGAGGAACTGGTGAAACGACTGGCAATTGCCGAATCCCGGCTCCGAGGTGTCGTCAGCAATTCCCAGCGAGAGCTGGCGGTGTTCCTGGACAATCACTTCCAGCAAATCCAGTTTCCCGTCAAACGAGGCCAGAATCTCCTGTAGCGCTGCAAGTTCTCCGTCATATCTGTCCTTAATCGGCAGTAACAATGATCGCATCTCGGTCGACATCTTCTCATCACTCAGTTGCGATGCAATTGTCGTTTCAACTGACCTGACCTGCTGCCCGCACGACTCAAGGGAGCCTCTCAGGGTTTCGAGCCGCTCCCGAATTTCCGAAAGATGGCTCCGCATCATCTGTTCGTTAGGATTCTCCCCCCTGCTCATATCGCGAAATATCCAGCCGATTCGAAGATAAAACCGGCCCAGGTCAAGTTCGTTTCTTCGATCATTAAGGGACTCGTCGATGATAGCAAGCAGCAGCTTGAGAATGGCGGTTTCGCCTGGGGTGCGGTTACTGTTAAGCGCCTCGCCGATGGTGCGGATGATGGAATCAGCCTCAGCCATCATGTTGAGGTGTTTTTGCTTTACCACTTTGAGCCGGTAGGTCTTGAAGTAGGCGTCATCTTTCCATTCCTTGAGACTGTTATTGAATTCGCGGGTGTAAAAGCAGTTGGCACAGGTGGCGGTGAAGTAGAGAAGCGGATTGTGGGCTTGATAACGGGGATTTCGCCAGATTCGATCGGTTGGACAAAAATCGGTATCCCGATCCCGTTCCGTATAGGCACCTACTTTTATGGTCTCAAATTCATTGATTGTTTTACAGATAGGGCATTCGACCTTAGTGAGAAAAAAAGGTGATTCAGTGGTCATTATGAATTCCTCCCTGCACCTTCCGGGTTCAAGGTATGCCTGGCAAACGACAGCTCACCGTTCGCAACAGGCAGCGGATGTCTGAACTCACGTTCCGCCCTTTTTTCGGCGAGCAACTTCTTGACCAGGCGAATGGCCTCCTGGCGACTCCGGGTCGGATTGCCCGTTTGATGGTTGCGGGTGTGGTTGTTATTGTCAGGGTTCCAGTTTATCTTTTTTAAGTCGACAAACTCAAAATTGTACTGCCTGGATGGTTCTTTCGGCGCGGATTCCGGATCGGTCTGCAGCACAATCCCGGCAACCTGCGGGGCCGCAGCGGACCGAGCCTTTCTCCGGCGCCCGGCACCAAGAGAATGCAGCACGGCAAACAGGATCCCGACAATCAGAAAACCGACCAGATTAAGGCCGACGTCAACCAGCATCTTATGTGAAATTCCTATTTCCATATTCTTCTCCACTCAAATGGTCATGTCCAAATGCTCTCCGGCGGCCGCGTCGTCGTCCTCCCGAGTATTGGCCATGGATCTACCTTTGGCCCTTTTGTCTTTTTTTTTCTCTCTCTGCTCCTGAGGTTCCCTGCTTATAACGACATGATCGCTTTCAATCGTCTCTTTGGCGCGCTCGGCGTCGGTAGTAATCTTCTGCTTCACCGTTGAAATCGCCTGTCGCTGTTCCATCTCCGAGGCGGCCTTTTGTTTTTGCTTCATCTTGCCGACCAGTTCCGTTTTGGAGATTGCATCGGCAATACCCATCGGATCAACCATGATACTATCCTCTCTACCCCGTCAAGGCGAACTTCTCCTTAATCATGCAGC
>CP070796.1:900240-902707 GCA_020343475.1 Candidatus Zixiibacteriota bacterium | reverse complement strand
CTTACACCGCGCTGACTTTGAAGGCAATCGGAACGAATGATTATGATGAGAAAATACAGAAGCTTTTGGGAGACCGGAATCGGATTACATCATACAATTTCGATACCGGGAGACTGCATGAAACTACTGTGGGAAATCTAATTGCGGAAATGATAACGGATCCTGAAAAGAAAGGTCTTGGGTAATATTCTTGAAAAAGCCGGGTCGGGCATATCAGATACGAGTTTTTATAAGACTCAAACAGAGAGCTTTCAATTATGATTGACTGGTTCAAGGATTTGCATCCAATAACGCAGGCTTTCCTGGCTACTTGTTTTACGTGGTTCATGACGGCCCTTGGGGCGGCGGTAGTGTTTCCGGTTCGCGATCTCAGTCGTCGGGTTCTCGACGGTATGCTGGGTTTTGCCGCCGGCGTTATGATTGCCGCCAGTTACTGGTCGCTGCTGGCCCCCGCAATTGAAATGTCAGAGATGATGAGTGTCCCCGCATGGTTGCCGGCCGTGGTCGGTTTTCTGGTAGGGGCGTTTTTTCTCAGGCTGGTTGACCGGATTCTGCCTCATCTGCACCCCGGTATGGTGGCCACGGATGCCGAAGGCATCAAAACCAGTTGGCATCGTACAACCCTGCTGGTTCTGGCAATAACGCTTCACAATTTCCCGGAAGGTCTGGCGGTAGGAGTAGCCTTCGGGGCGGTCGCTGCGGGACTACCCTCCGCCACGCTGGCTGGTGCCGTTGTGCTTGCCCTTGGCATCGGCATCCAGAATCTCCCCGAAGGAACTGCTGTATCCATGCCGCTTCGCAGAGAAAACATATCACCTCTGCGATGTTTCTGGTATGGGCAGCTATCCGGGATTGTGGAACCGGTTGCCGGCGTTTTGGGGGCGGCACTGGTGATTATAGCCCGTCCGATTCTGCCCTACGCCCTGGCATTTGCCGCCGGAGCAATGATCTTTGTCGTCATTGAGGAATTGGTGCCGGAGTCGCAAACCGGGGGACATTCGCACGCCGCCACGCTCGGCGCAATCCTCGGCTTTGCGGTAATGATGACCCTTGATGTTGCCCTGGGATGAGACCGGAGCAAGAAAATATGCGGTTGCATGACATATTACGCGGTTTCTTACGAATTAGCATAGAATTGTGAAACCGTCAGAGGAGGTTACATGCCTGTCGAAAAAAATGCTGGCAAGCTGTCTCTGGAGCAGATTGGTCTTCCGGCAGAAACCCTGATGGGTCTGTACACCAATCTGCTGAAAACGAGAACACTTGATGAGAGATTTCGCAAGCTGTTTCGTCAGGGGCGGTTTGCGGGAACGTATTTTTCGGCGGTCGGTCAGGAAGCCACTACCGTCGGTCCAACCTATGGAACCCGCGATGAAGACATTATTGCCCCGTCGCATCGGGAAATCGGCGCCGCGGTCACAAAGGGGATTCCATTGATCAATATCATTGCTCAGGTGTACGCCCGTGTCAACTCACCCGACAAGGGGAAAACGCACCCCTGCCATTATGGCTGGCGGGACAAGGGAGTAATTACGCCGTCTTCAACCCTGGCCGGACAGACTGTGATTGGAACCGGATGTGCCATGGGATTTAAAATACAGCAAAAAGACAACATTGTCCTGGCGTTCTTCGGCGAAGGATCGACTTCCCGCGGCGGGTGGCATGAAGCACTCAATTTCGCCGGGATACACAAACTTCCCATAGTCTATATCTGCCAGAATAATCTCTGGGCGGAGTCTGTGCCTGCCACGTTGCAGGCCGGTATCGAAGATTTCTCTGACCGGGCCAAGGCGTATGGCTTTCCCGGAATTACTATTGATGGCAATGACATTATCGGGGTACACAAAACAGCTGCCAAGGCGATCGCCCGGGCGCGCGCCGGTGAAGGTCCCACCCTGATTGAGTGCAAAACCTATCGCTGGTACGGCCATTCCGAGATTGACCCGGCCGACTACCGGAGCCAGGAGGAGTTTGAGGAATGGAAGGAAAAGGATCCCGTCCGCCGGGCGGAAGAATTGCTGCTGGACCTGGGCATTCTCACCACATATCAGCGCGAGGCGCTGGTTGAGCAGACCAATCAGGAAATAGATGAAGCCGTGGCAGTATGCGAAAAGGAGCAATACGCTGAACCGGAAGAGGCTTATATCGACGTTTATTCTGAGCAATTCCCGGTCAGGAGGGACGAGTATTAGCGGGTGATATAATGAAGAAGACAACGTATATCGAAGCTATAACCGAAGCGCTCTATGAAGAAATGGAGCGGGATGAACGGGTGTTTCTTATTGGGGAGGATATCGGCGTATACGGCGGGGTGTTCAAAGCGACCAAGGGCCTGCTGGACCGTTTCGGTCCCGAGCGGGTAATTGATGCTCCGATATCCGAGGTGTATATTGCCGGGGGTTCTGTCGGTGCAGCCATGGTCGGCCTGCGCCCGGTTCCGGAAATCCAATTTGCCGATTTCATGACC
>CP070796.1:897644-900140 GCA_020343475.1 Candidatus Zixiibacteriota bacterium | reverse complement strand
GATTCAACCCGAGCCCGGATTACTTCATGCTTGCACCTGCGACGATATTTACTGACCGCTCGCCACGCGCCGGCCCGGACTGAAAAGGGAAAAATCACATTATGGTCCCTGAGTATTTGGCCAAGAAACTTCTTGTGTAATGATCATTACCCCTGTACATAGGCTGTGTCAACGGCTACGCCGATTATTTGAAAGAATAGCACCGTGAAAATCGCACTGATCCATCATCAATATGTCAGAAAAGGTGGCATGGAAAGCTACCTGACCGACCTGGTCAAAGGTTTTTCCGGAGCCGGGGACAGCGTCGATTTGATAACCTCCAAGGTCGACCCGGAGACCCCGGGCCTTGATCGCTGCCGGATTATCAAAAATAACGTCTCGGTTATTCCCAAGCCACTGCGCAAATATTTTTTTTCCCGGTGGCTTCCCGAGTTTATCGAAAATCGCGGGTATGATCTAACCCTTTCGGTAACACGCTCATCGGGACAGGATATCATTGTTTCAGGCGGGACACACCGAGGTTTCTTACGCAGTATGGACATCCGGGAAGGATTGCTGGACAGGCTGGAAATTGCGCTGGAAACAGGGGGGTATCACTCATCCCGGCGAATCATGGCGCATTCTGCCCAGACGAAAGAGGAGATTGTCAGCCTCTACAACATTTCTCCCGAAAAAGTGTTTGTCCTGCATCCGCCGCTTGACTGCGAGCGGTTTTCCCATGTCTTGAGGAAGGAACGTGACGCTCTGATCGATCGATTCGGTCTCGCCCGCGACAGGACTACACTTTTGTTTGCCTCGACCGGTCACCGGCGCAAGGGATTGGATCTGTTGGTGAGCGCATTGGATATGCTTCCCCGCGATTCTTTTGAACTCATTATTGCGGGCAGCAAGCCCGGAAAGCATTTCCGGGCCAACAACATAAAATACCTTGGCTTTGTTGAGCAGATGGAACACCTCTATGCGGCGGCGGACATTGTCGTTCTGCCCTCGTTTTATGAACCGTTTGGACTGGTGGCAGTGGAAGCAGTTCAGTGCGGGACGCCAGTGGTTGTCTCGAAAGCTGTTGGAGCGCGTGACATCCTGAATGAAGACATGGCAGTTGTTATTGATACCCTGACGCCCGAAGCCATCGCCGAGGCAATTAGCAAGGCATCAGAAAAGACATTCAAGATGGCCTCAGATTTTGCGCCCCGACACGGCCTGACGCTGAAAGAACACATTGAGCGGATTAAGAAAGAGGCAATCCATTTCTGACAGGCATTCGATTGCAGGTCTCGACGACGCGATGCGGTGCAGAGACTACGCGGCTTGCCCTGCACGGGCGAACCGCGATTCCATTACTAAAGGTCGAAAGGGACCGCGCCCTGCAGGCCGGAGCAAGGAGTTAATCCAGCATCGGTTCAATGACCGCCACAGCCTTTTTCATGGCATCCATCGGCGCAATTCAGATCGCCAACGGTTACGGCATACCCTTCACCATGATCGTTTATAACATAGTCGATCCTGATATTGCCGAATTTAGACAGGTGTTCCTTCAAACGAGGGTCAATATAGGCACTGACACCATTTGAATTAAGCCTTTCCAGACCATCCGTTGACTCATACAGAGTCATACCCAGAACGGGCCCGCTTCAGCCGGCGCCCTGGAAAAATAGCACCAGCTCTTTGTCCTTCGCCTTATCCGATCGCAGAACCTTATTCAGTTCGATGCTGGCTTTATCGGAGATATCAAGCATTGACGAAACCACCTTTCATTTTATTCAGCCAGAACAATGAATTTAATGAAATGATCCGAAAAAACAAGAGATTTTCTCCATAAAGGCATGGCGATTATCGTGCTTACGGCAGGCCTGCCGGCGCCATTTCCTTATTCTAACCTCTTCTAATGCCAGTTCAGCTCTCTTTTCTTAAGAGACGGGCTGAAGATCACCTGCCAAAAACCGAAATCTTCTGCATAAAAAATGATCCCTGCATTTCAGCCCAAAATCAGGCCTTGTGATAAATGAAACAAAAACGATATCATGGGTCATGTTTATCGATAGGATAATCTTGGCGCGCACCACCTGGGATCTTTCTATCTAATTGCCCGATAATACATTCCACCATTCCAATAATTCTGGATATTTCCGCCTGCTTGGCGCAGAAAATAAAAGAGGGCTTAATCGGTCAATTCGAACCGGTTTTCTGCCGAGCTTAGCTCCTGTCGGCACAATATGTGCTAAATTTTGTCCCATTAGCATAAAATGGTCTGCATGGAGGAGTCGTTCATATGAAAAAGTCCTTTTTTGTTCTAAGCATCCTGCTTTGTTTTGTACTTGTCCCGGCTGTAAAGGCACAACTGACGGTTATTACCGGCTCACTTAACACCCTTGCAGGCGTGGATGCAACCGGGAACTGGGCCTATACTGGTTTTGAAATCAAATGGAAAATCAGCGAGCAGCAGAATGGCTCATGGTTTTACGAGTACTGGCTGACAGATCTCAATGGTGGATCCCT
>CP070796.1:895043-897544 GCA_020343475.1 Candidatus Zixiibacteriota bacterium | reverse complement strand
GGCCGGGGAATTTGATGTGGGGGATTGATCAGCGGTTCGCGCCGACTTCCGGGTGAGAAAGAGAGCAATTACCACAAAGATCACACCGACCGTGATCGCCGCATCCGCGATATTAAAAGTCCACCAGCGCTCAAGGTGGTAGCTGCCAAGCGAGATATCAAAAAAGTCAAGATCCAGAAAATCAACGACTTGACCAAGCCGAAGGCGGTCAATAATATTCCCAATTGCACCTCCGGCTACAACCGCCATTGGGTATGCGATTAACCGGTTGTGCTTGGAGAAATAAATGAAATAGAAGACAAAAATGAGCACGAATAGTGAAGAAATCATGTAAAAAGCGCCACTGCCCAGATCCGAACCCATGACACCACCCTGATTATATACAAGTTTAAGCTGGAAGAAGGTGCCGAGGACTTGCCGGATACGACCGTCGGAGAGGGCATTGACTGCCCAAACCTTGCTGAGCTGGTCAGCAGCAGCAATGGCGACCATGAGAAGGGAGGAGACGACCAAATAGTGGGACTTATCTGCGGCCAGTTTTGGCCTCCTCTTCCTGTTCTTTGCACTCTATACACAGTCGGGCATGAGGTACCGCCTGCAGACGCCTTTTCTGGATAGACTTGCCGCACTGCTGGCAGTCTCCATAGTCGCCTTTACGCAGTCTCCGCAAAGCTTCATTGACGTGGTAAAGCAATCGCCCGGACTTGGATGCGATCATAAAGGCTTTTTCGCGCTCCATCGCATCGGTGCCCTGATCGGCCATATGGTACGAATAGCTTGAGAGATCACCGGTAGATTCCTTGATTGTGGAATCGAGCTGGCTTTTTTTCTGCCGAATAGCCTCCAGAAGTTCCTCACGTTTCTTGAGAAGCAGCTTTTCATACTTGGCCAGTTCCGATTTCTTCATAAATGCACCATTTATTGTTTCTTAACAGCAATATCAGCTTTTACGCCGTTAATATTCCAATTCTTGCCCATATTGTCGGCAGGAATGGTTTCCACGAGATCAATCCTGTCTGCCAGCGTTTCTCTGCGAATGAACTCGTGGTGCCGTCGAAGCGCTGCCGCCAGCGGATCAGCAGTGCTTACCATCACAGTTATACGATCAGTGACCTCAAACCCGGAGGTTTTTCTCATATTCTGGATTTTGTTAACCATCTCGCGCGCAAAGCCCTCGTCACGGAGATCCCCGTCAATGTCCGTTCTCAAGGCGACCGTAATCCAGCCGTCGCTTTCCACCGCAAAGCCGTCTCTTTCAATTCTCTGTATCTCAATCTCCTCGGCGGTCAGCGAAATCGCACCGTCGGCCAGTTCAACCTCTATCCGGCCATCCGCCTGCATTTGCATGATATCGAAATCACTCCATCGGGCAATCTTGGCCGAGACTTCTTTGGTGGCGGAGCCGAGCAGCGGACCGGCTTTATCAAAGTTGAGCTTGGCGCTAAGACTGACCACGTCCGAGACACTGGAAAGCTGTTCGACTTTCTTGATATTCAGCTCATCCCTGATTGCCTGCATCTCCGGTTGCATTTTTTCAAATTTGCCAATCCCGGGGATATTTACCAGAATACCGGCAAGCGGCTGGCGGACTTTCAGATTCTTGCGACTCCTTGCAGCCCGGCCGATAGAAACCACTTTTTGTGCCAGGGCCATGGTTTCTTCAAGTTCGTCGTCCACGGCCGACTCGTCGCAGACCGGAAAGCCAGTCATGTGAACCGATAATTCCTTTGATTTCCCGGTCGGTTTGATCAATTCCTGCCAGAGATATTCCGATAGGAACGGAACGTACGGTGCAACCAGGCGGGCGGCGGCACATAAAATCCGATAGAGGGTCAGATATGCACGCATCTTCGAGGGGTCGTCTGCCGGCGCCCAGAAGCGGCGGCGGTTTAATCTGATATACCAGTTGGACAAATCATCAATAACGAAATCTGTGATCATGCGGGCTGCGGGTGTTAAATCGTAGTCGTCCAGCCGACCGGTCACTCTTTTGACCAGGGAATTAAAGCGTGAGGTTACCCAGTTGTCAATTCGTTCCGGATCACCGGCGAATTGCTCCAGGAATCCCTCGATGGTCTTTGATTCCCGATGAGCCCGCTTGGCAATATTGTCGATATTGGCGTATAGCGTAAAGAAGCTGTAGCTGTTCTTCAGCGTATCAAAAAATTTGCGGACCACCTCAACGAGTGCATCTTCGTCAAATCGCGTGGGCACCCACGGATTGGATGTAGACAGCATATACCAGCGCAGCGGATCAGCACCATATTTGTGAACAATATCAAAAGGATTGACGGCATTTCCCTTTGATGTCGACATTTTTTTGCCGTATTTGTCGAGAATCAATTCCAGGACAATAATGTTCTTAAAAGCCGGCTGGTCGAACAGAAGGGTTGAAATAGCCAGAAGTGAATAGAACCAGCCGCGGGTCTGATCGATTCCCTCGGAAATGAAATCCGCCGGATATTTGGCCTTGAATATTTCCTCATTTTCAAAGGGATAAT
>CP070796.1:892433-894943 GCA_020343475.1 Candidatus Zixiibacteriota bacterium | reverse complement strand
GAAAGTCGGTTGCAGGTGTTTGTCGATTCCGACCGCGGGGTTAGTATTGACGACTGCGCTCGCCTTTCCAAGGCAATCGGCCCGGTGTTAGACGCCCAGACGATCTTCCGCGGAGGCTATACTCTTGAGGTATCCTCGCCCGGTATGGATCGACCACTTGAAACGGCAAAAGATTTTCGCCGCCGGGTTGGCAATAAGATTGAAATTCACTTTAACGACAATACTGTCAGGCCGCTGAGAGGCGTATTAATTGGTGCGGAAGGTCAAACGATTGACTTGCAGGTGGAAAATGACGTTAAAAAGCTGGATCTGGTTGATATCAAAATGGGCAAAATTCTGTTTTGATGGAGAATAAATTGCATGGCCTATGATATAATAGAGGCGCTGGCATTAATTGCGCGCGAAAAAAACATTGACCTGGACACGGTGATCTCAAAGGTCGAGGAAAGCCTTCTGGCGGCGGCCAAAAAACGTTTCCCGGAAGCGGAAAATCTCTCTTTCAAAGTAAACCGCAAATCCGGTGAGATTGTGATGATTGCGCTGAAAAAGGTAGTAAATGAAATCACTGATAATATGACCGAAATCCTTCTTGGCGAAGCCAAGGAGCTTGACGAGACCGCTGAGCTGGGTGATGAGATGGAGATATTTCTGGAGGTCGATGAAGAGTTCGGGCGAAATGCCATTCTGACGGCAAAACAGGTCCTGATCCAGAAGGTTCGGGAAGCCGAGCGGGATAAAATCTACGACGAATATATTACCAGGGTAGGTCAGCTGGCATCCGGTTCCGTTCAGCAGATTGATAAAGGTAACATTATTATCAGTCTTGGCAAAGCCGAGGCCATACTTCCTGTCAAAGAGCAGATTCCCAGAGAAAAATATCGCCAGGGAGACCGCATCCGGGCTTATATTCTGGATGTTCAAAAGTCGTTCAGCGGGCCGCAGATCATCCTTTCGCGGGTCAGTGACGATTTTTTACGCTCCCTTTTCGGACTGGAAGTGCCCGAGATTTTCGAGCGCGTCATCGAGATAAAGGCGATCGCCCGGGAACCCGGAGAGCGGGCCAAGGTTGCGGTGTATTCAGCGGACGAGCGCATTGATCCGGTCGGCGCCTGTGTCGGAATCAAGGGGGTGCGAGTCCAGTCGATAGTCCGCGAACTCAACAATGAACGGATTGACATCATACCATTCAGTTCCAACGACGAAGTTTTCGTTACCCGGTCTCTGGCGCCGGCCAAAGTGGTGCAGATCGACGTGTTCGAGGACGAGCGTGCGATGACAGTAGCGGTGGAGGACGACAAGCTTTCGCTGGCCATCGGGAAAGCCGGGCAGAATGCTCGTTTGGCTTCCAAATTGACCGGCTGGAAGATCAACATCATGTCTGAAACCGATTACAATGAAATGAAGCACCGCGAGGCTGAAGAAATGGTGCCGGTCGGCAATCTTGAGGGAATCGGCGCCAAAACGGAGGAGAGGCTGGTTGCCTTTGATATCAATACCATTCAGCAGCTTGCCAAAACGAGCATCGATCAGCTTGTCAAGATTGACGGCATCGGGCGGAAAACCGCCGAATCGCTCGTGGAACGCGCCGGGGCTTTTGTGGCCGAACTGGAGGCTCAGCGCAAGGAAGCTGAGAGCCTGGAAGAAAAGTCCCGGGCCGAATCCGATTCCGGGGCCGCATTGGCGGAGGCCGAGGAAATTGGTGTGGGGGATGCCGGGACTAATAAAGGTACAGACGCTTCGGACGCCACTGAGGATTTTGAAGATGAAGAGACTGCCGACAATCAGGGCGCTGTAACCGAAAAGGCAGAGGAATAAGCGGCCGGGAGGTAAGACAGATGGCCAAGAAGAAAAGAATATACGAAGTAGCCAAAGAATACAAGATTTCCTCCAATGCTCTTTTAAATATTCTCAGGAAGCTGAAATTCACTCCTAAATCACACATGTCGGTGGCTACAGATAACATGCTTCAGGCCATTCAAAAAAAGTTCGAGGCCGAAAAGGAAGCTGTTAAGAAAGACATCGAACAGAAAAAGAAGCCAATCACTGCGGAAAAGCGGAAACTGGAGGAACCGGGACAGCTTGAACCAAAGCAGCTGGATGTGCGCCTCAATAAGCTTGCCAGTACTCTGAAGAAACACGAACGCAAAAAGAAAAAGCAGGAAAAGCGCAGAAAGGGTAAGGAAAGCCGACGGGTTGATCACAAGGCGGTAATAAAAAGCTTCAAGGCAACCATGGCCTCAATGGTCGGAACCAAGAAGGGCCGTAAGTACAAAAAACGTAAGCCGGGCGAGGAAGACCACGCTCTTGACGAGCGATTCGTCGAGGTAAACGAGTTTATGACTGTGGCGGAGCTGGCCCGATCGATGGATATGAAACCTGCGGAACTGATCGCCACCTGTTTCAAGCTGGGGATGATGGCATCGATCAACCAGCGGCTCGATATGGACACCATTGAGACACTGGCCCTTGAATGCGGTTTCGGCATCAGGGTCAAAGAGGAAATCGGCGAA
>CP070796.1:889817-892333 GCA_020343475.1 Candidatus Zixiibacteriota bacterium | reverse complement strand
GAGGCAATATGGACAATCCATGGCCCGGCCATTTATTCAGACCACAATGAAATAAGAGACATAACTTTGGTAAATTGGCCGCTTGAATGCATTACTCTCATTGGTGATAGCAACAGGGTAGCAGGATGTCATATTAATGTCAATCAGGCCGGTGATGAACGGCAATCATTCGGAGGAGATGGTATAGCAATTGCAGGCAATTATAATACTGTAGGCGGGCTTGACGAGGAGGATCGCAATGTGATCGCATCCCCTGATGATGGAAACGCGCTTTATATATCGGGAGGCAAACATAACAACATATATAATAACTATTTCGGGCTGGCGGCTGATGGCGGTCAGATAAGCAATGCGCCGACCGGATTCGCTTTTGGCATTCGACTAAACAGTGCCGACAGCAACACAATCGGTAGTACGCTATATCCGGCCAACCATTTCGCCGATGTCACCCAGGCTCTGCTTGTTTCTGGCGGCAGTGGAAATAGGATCTCGAATAATGTAATGGGCCTGGCTGCAAATCTGACCGACACCATTCCCAACAATGATGGTATCGTATTTACGGGAACAAGCAAGCAAAATATAATCGGTCCGGATAATATTGTGACCGGATGTACTTCTCATGGTATTTATTTTCCGGTTGGCTCGGACAGTAACATCATAATCGACAATATCATTGCGGGGAATGACATAGAAGGGATTATACTCACAGGAGGCCCGGCTTTCAATCGAATTGGCCCGGGGAACACTATTTCAAATTGCGGTGCAAGCGGAATATATATATTAGGCAATTCTGATTCAAATACCGTTATTGGCAATCGCATCGGTGGGGACCTGGCCAATCAGGACGATGGGAACGGCGCGGACGGGATCAAAATTGAATCAGACTGCGATGGAAATCTGGTAGATTCCAACGTTATCGCTTTCAACGGCGGAAACGGCGTAACCGTAGCAACAAGCGGTCTGAGCAATACCATCACACGCAACCAGATATACAATAACGCCCTTCTGGGCATTGACCTCGGTAATGACGGTGTGACTACCAATGATGTCGGCGATGGCGATTCCGGTCCCAATAATCTTCTTAACTACCCTGAAATTTCATACGTGGAAATGTATCCTGATAGCTCCTTCTTGATTGAGGGGATGACTGGAATAGGCTACGTCATTGAGTTTTTCGTATCGCATCCTGCCGGCGACACGCTAAACCTCGCGGACCCATCAGGCCATGGTGAAGCATACACGTATATCGGATCCGATGCAGAAGAGGGAGACGGATCTTTCCTGTATATTATAGATAATACTGTT
Source organism: Candidatus Zixiibacteriota bacterium (assembly GCA_020343475.1). Taxonomy (GTDB): domain Bacteria; phylum Zixibacteria; class MSB-5A5; order GN15; family PGXB01; genus JAFGAL01. The sequence continues at coordinate 891,028 of CP070796.1, read as the reverse complement.
CCGTTCTTTACCGGCATTACCTGTACCGCAACGGATCCGGACGGCAACACTTCTGAATTCGCTCCTAATTTCAATCTGATTCCAATGCCGCTGGAGTTGATAGCGTATTCGCCGGTGAACCTGAAAGTCATCGATCCGGCCGGGGACAGCATTGGCAAGGATGCGGCCGGAACGTTCTTTAACACTATCGATGAGGCTACCTATGTTGAAGATCCCGATGACTCGATATATATCCCGTTCCCGCTGGATGGTACGTATCTGATTATCATTGTTGCCGAAGACGGTGCCCCCCCGGGGGCCACATTTTCGGTGGGTATTCGCCTGGACGGCTCACTGCAGTGCATTATCGTGGAAGATTCCGATGTCCCTGCATCCGGTACGGCTGATACTCTCATATACGTGGTTGAGGCAGGTTATCATTATCTAAATGGTGACGCCAATCGCGACGATGCCATCAACTTGCTTGATATCTTGTGCCTGATTGACTGCCTGTATGGCGAAGCTACCTGCTGTCCCGATCCGGAAGGTGCCGGCGACGCCAATTGTGATCTCAGTGTTAATCTGCTGGACATACTCTACATCATTGATAACCTGTATGGAAATCCTCCGGGCCCGGCGCCCTGCGAACTCTGAGGCCATATGGATGTGTGCTCGGAATGTCAAAGCGTGCGAGCCGATCAGGGGGATATTATGACCAAACAACAGCAGAATGCGGTCGGGGGGTACGACTGCCGGGAGAATTCTGTCTTTCATTCTTCCCGGTTCCGTACAAGGATAACTGAAAGCGTTGAACAATTTAAAAAAAGAGACGTCCGAAAGCATCATTCTGCAACACATTTTATAAAATTGACTGGCACAATTGCCATTGACAATTTTGGCGCCTTTGCTATTTTTAATTGTAAATACATGTTCATGCCACTGTAAGCCCGGAAGCCGAAGAGAATTCGAAACATCAGGAGATAAAAATGTTTGCCAATCAGATCAAACAAATCGGAAAAATTACAACCATCCTGGCGCTTTCTGCCACTCTGTCGGCTGCGATTTCAAATGCTGAAGTGCCGGAAATGATCAACTATCAGGGACGGGTAACCGATAGCGAAGGGGATCCATTGACCGGCGATTACTGGATGACATTCAGCATCTGGGATGATCCGGAAGCGGGCGAAATGCTCTGGCACAGCAATCCCAGATCGATGGTTCATGTCGAGGAT
>CP070796.1:887194-889717 GCA_020343475.1 Candidatus Zixiibacteriota bacterium | reverse complement strand
AAATGAGAATTGTTTTCATTGATCCGTACTCGTCATAATCCCGATCAATGAAAACAATTCTCATTTTCAGGGGAATTGCGCTTTTAAGCAGTTTACCGATATCCTGTTTCCGTTTCAATCCCTCGGCCATAGAAAACATTTCATCCATGGCCTTCTGATGAGCATAGCGGGTAATGTCATGGAGAGTGCGGCAATTTTCAGGGAGAAAATCAGGCAAGGTCGGATCAATCAGTTCCAGCGGTGCGATAGTCGTCAGAACCCGATTAAGGACATTAAAGATACCGGTATCGTCAAAAATCTCCTCGTCAATCCGGCGCACCTCGACAAGCTCGCGCTGCAAGCCTGCAAAAACCCTCCCGCGGCAGGCATCGACGGTTACATTCCGGCCCGGGATCAGTTCATCGGCCCTTTCGACTCCCATTAAAGTTGGCATTCGGAATTCTCTGGCAATAGTCGCCAGATGGCTGGCGACCCCGCCAATCCGGGTAATCAAAGCACTAATTTTGCCCATTACCGTTATCAGGCCTGGAAACGGGTTGGGAGCAACCAGGACAGCATTTTCCGGTACGTTGGCTAGATCGCGCGTGGCCGATGCGTGGTATACCTGTCCCCCGGCGGCCCCGGGGCAGACCGTGGTTCCACCGTCGATTAAAACCGTCAGCCGGCTGATATCTGGCTCCGAGGCAATAGTCCCGCACCGCAGAACTCGCAACGGGCGGGATTGCAGGAAAAATACTTCGCCGTTACGGTCAATAGCCCATTCAATATCCTGAGGACAATTGTAATGTTCTTCAAGCCTGAGGGCGTATTCGGCTAGTTGCCGGAGTTGCTTCTCGGTAAGGGAAGCGGCCCGCTGCAAAGTCTCGGGAACCGGCTCCTCAATCGTGCCGCCGCCAAGATCGATGACCAGGCAGATCGGCTTGGTCGCCAGGTTCATCTCCCGGATTGAACCGTCGGCACAGGAAATATGAAAATTATCCGGAGTGAGTTTCCCGTCAACAAGATATTTCCCCAGACCGTAAATGCTGTTAATAACCATGCAGCCATTGTCCGGCTCGACCGGATCACGGGTATAGATCACTCCGCTGACGGCGGCGTCGACCATGGAGACACAGCCGACGCTCATGGCCAGCTCCGACTCCGAAAGGGAGTGGCTCAGAAAATAATAAATTGCTTTTGGAGTGAATTTGCTTGCCAGTATATCGCGGTAGCGACTGATCAATTCTTCCTCGCTGACATTGAGAAAGGTTTCATACTGACCGGCAAAGCTGAATAGGGTGTCTTCGCCCAAGGCACTGGAACGTAACGAGAAACGCACCGATGGGGCGTCGGCGATCAGTCTGTTATAGCTGGTTAGAATAGCGGCTTCGAGATCGTCCGGAACCTGACTTGATATTATCATCGCTTGAATTTGCTCGCTGACCTTCACCAGATCCTCATAGCTGCGAATATCCAATTCACCGAGTTTCTCACTGATGCGATTTTGCAGGTTGTTGGCACTGACAAAGTGTTTGTAAGACCATGCGGTTATAGCAAATCCCTCCGGGACGGGAAATCCCAGCTTCGATTTCATCTCTCCTAAATGGGCATTCTTGCTTCCAACGCTGCCGGCATTATCACGGCAAAGCTGATCAAACGGAATGGTGTAATCGTCCTGCGGAATAGGTTGATTTCCCGGAAGCGACCGTTCCGCGGCGGCAGAAATTTCGGCGAAGCGCTTTCTCAGCGGCAAATATTCTTCACCCCCGAGAAGTATCAGATGGCTGATAATTTCCTCGACGCCGGAAATGACATCATCAAGGCTGCTTCGAATGTAATTAACGTCAAAAAGGTAATCGCCCTGATATTTCTCCTCCATGTCGCTGATAACCTTGAGCACCTGGTTATTGCGTTCAAGCAGCCTGACGAAATGCATGAATTTGTCTCTTAACATGTTGAGCGCAGTTCTGTTGCCGTCTCCCATTCCGCGGAATGTCTTCCGCGACCGTTTCATCAGTCATCACCTTTCGCATACATTAGGATTTACCGTCAAGATTCTGCCACCTGAAGCGGGAGTATTATTGGATTTCAATATAGAAGTCCTTAACGGCAAAAGCAAGGTATTTCGTCCCCTTTTCTGACCCGCGTCAGTTGTAAGTATATGGCGGTTAATATATTAGAATGGTGATGCGGAGAGCTTATGGAAGAACCAGGCCAGGGGATAAGATACGGGGGGCACTGTAAGCCCAGGGCGATTCAACGCCCCCCAGGTATTAAAGAAAGTAGAATTCTTTAGACTAAAAGCAATTCTTGCTTCCATACAGAGCAATTTCAATGTTGCTGTGCAGTTCTTCAATCCAAAGGAACCGGGAATATAGCCAGACAATTTTGAGATCTTTGCCGGACCCGGGGTTTTATCCCAGCCTCTTTCAACTCATCCACGTGCTCTCGCAATACAGCAGTTTGCTTGAACATCCCGGCCGTCGTTAATACGTTATCTCTTGCCGCATCCTGCCCCGAATATCGATTAGAGGGTAGTCATCA
>CP070796.1:884559-887094 GCA_020343475.1 Candidatus Zixiibacteriota bacterium | reverse complement strand
CTCCTCGGTCACCCTGACATCGCCGGCGTAGGCCAGTAGCGAGGTAACGACGACACGGAAGATATTGCCAATCACGGCAATCGGTATGGTCGCAAGAAAGAGAATTATTTTGCCGGAAAGCCGTTTCTGAGTCATATAGGCATATATCGCACCGAGCGCCAGCAGGGATATCAGCGACCTCATGCCGGAGCAGGCCTCGGCGACCTCAAGCATCTGGTCGGGGAGGTGGATGATGTTGCCCTGCCGGATTACCGGCATCCCGATGATTGTCAGCAGGCCGACAGTTGCCTTGCTGACCAGCAGTTGCATGGGAAAGGTAACGGAGAAGTAAATGACGTATGGAATCGGTATCATGAAGATCAAGAAAACAATCTCAAACCAGGTGCGGTTTATAATCCGCCTGCCGAAATGATAAAGGATTATGCCGAAGATGGTTACAATCAGGGAAAAGCGAACGGTGAAGTATTCCGAAGCACCATTGCCGATAATAAACAGTACCATCCCGCAAATGATAACCAGCAGGCCGAGGTTGCTGTGGGTCAGTTCAATGGTTGAGAGCGTTTCGCGTTTTTTCCAGATCAGATAGCCGGAGATAAGCGGTATCAAAAAGCCATGGGAATAGTTGGGATCGCTATACCAATCGTACACCAGATCATACAGTGCTGGCAGATAGAACAGCAGCAGCAATCCCAATACAAAGTAAAGATATCTGTCTTTCGCTATTGTATGAGTCTTTGGTGCCATCGCGTCAGGACAATATACGCGTTTTTATCAAATCGCAAAAAGGCTTTTCTAGCCGCCGGTACCGGGCAATCGGACCGGCAGCCAAGTCCTCGACCTCCTGTTACCGTGTTTCCACACGGGATGATTCAGTCAGCGTCCTGAAATCGTGCCCGGTCGGGCTCTGGTAAACTTGCAGATCGAATTCCGGAACGACGGCCAGGATATGATCGAAGATATCGGCCTGAATCGCCTCGTAACTGGCCCATTCTTGGTCGTTGCTGAAAACATAAATCTCAATCGGAAGGCCGTGTTCGGTTGGCTGCAACTGTCTGATCAGGAAGGTCATGCTCTGATGGATTTTCGGATGATTTCGCAAATATGCCACGACGTAGGCCCGAAATGTGCCGATATTGGTCAGGTGGCGACCATTTGCCAGGGTGCTGGTGTCGACCTGTTTTTCTTCGTTGTATATGGTAATTTCATCGATTTTCTTTGCGATATAATCCGCGATGTACTGGATTTTCTCGAAGCGTTCAATCATTTTCTCGGTGCAAAACCTGATACTGTTCATGTCAATATTGATCGAGCGCTTGATCCGGCGGCCGCCTGATTCCGACATTCCCCGCCAGTTTTTGAAGGAATCGGATATCAAAGCGTAGGTCGGGATGGTGGTTATGGTCTTATCCCAATTCTGGACTTTGACGGTGTGCAGGGAGACATCTATTACATCACCATCGGCACCGAATTTCGGCATTTCAATCCAGTCCCCGCGGCGCACCATGTCATTGAACGATAACTGCAAACTGGCAACCAGTCCCAGAATCGTGTCCTTGAAAACCAAAAGCAATATGGCGGTCATTGCACCCAGCCCGGTCAGCAGGGCCACCGGCGAGCGATCCATCAGCCTGGCGAAGATAAGAATGCCGACAAAGATAATGGCGATAATCTGGACAATCTGGACATACCCCTTGATCGGTTTATCGCGCGAGACGTCGTATTCCTGGTAAATGTCCATTACCGCACCAAGAAAAGCATTAAAAATCAGTAAACCCATGAAGTACATGTATGCAATCGAGATCCGCTCAAGGGTTTCCTGTATTGACGGCAGGGCGGCCGCACCAAAATAAATCACCAGAATCGGGGCCAGATGCGAAAAGCGGACGAAGACCTTCCGGCTCTGCAGGGCGTCATCCCACCTGGTCTTGCTTCGCTTGATAAAAAAGGAGACGACTTTGAGCAGAATTCCCTTGGCGATCGCATTTGAAAGCCAGGCCAGAAACAGGATGGCCAGTGCCACCGCAATCCCGCCGATACCGCCTGCCAGACTTTCGGAAAATCCTTCCGAAATCAACCAGTTTGCGATTTTATCAATCATATGTAATTCCTTGTTTTTTTTGGAAGTGAATACCTGCTTAATAGTAAATGATTGACGCATTTGAATCAAGCAAGAAAGCGGCAGAAGTCAACAATCCTGCTGATTATCTCGAATCTAATGAAGGGTGCTTTCGGCCCGGTGGGAGGGCGGCAGATTTTTCGATGTCCGGGACCTATGCGGGTATGTGCCGCTCACTCAACAGAAGCACACCATGAATGGAGACCCCCCGGTTGCTTCATGCTGCAGCTGATAGTACAACGGCTATAGCGGCAGAAATGTGATATATTTCATAAAATAAATAGTACAATAGTGCATTAATTTGGTGAATTCCGGGATAATCCTAGTTTGTTGAGCGAGAGGCGATTGCGGAATAACGGTGCAATTATTATACAAAAATGTAATATTTATGGATACATATAGTCCACTATGTGCGTATG
>CP070796.1:881862-884459 GCA_020343475.1 Candidatus Zixiibacteriota bacterium | reverse complement strand
CGAACTGCCGGTTGTTGTTTTTCGTCCCAGTATCGTTGTCGGGGATTCAACCACCGGCAGAGTCAAGGATTTCAATGTCCTTTATACTCCTCTGAATCTAATCTGGCGCGGTGATCTCAATATTCTTCCGTGTGCTTCGAATACCCCTCTTGACGTTGTGCCGGTGGATTATGTCTCCGCCGCTATTCGGCATATCCTTTTCAGGATAGAATGGTGCGAAGGCAGAACATTTCATATCGTCGCCGGCAGAGATAAAGTCAATACGGTCGAGGACATTGTTGATGCCGCCGTTCGCTATTTTGAAACCGCGATGCCACATGCAAAGAAGAGTCGTGTTAGATATGTCAATCCGCGCCTTTTTCATCCCGCCGTGTCGCTAACGAGTAGTAGAGAGAAGAGATTATCAAATCTGCTTGAAGTGTACGCTCCATACCTGAGGCAAAAACGATATTTTGATAATTCCAATACCCGGAGCGCACTTCGAGGGACGGACATTATTCCACGCGGATTGTCGGATTATATATCAATCTTACTCAAGTACTGTCTCGAAACCGAATGGGGAAAAGTCTATCGGCAGGTTGCCTGATGCACAGGAGATGTAACGATGAGAATTCTGGTCATCATTAATGCGAGCTCCGGCAAAGGCCACGGGAACAATATCATACCGGTTATTGAAGAGCGATTCGGATCCTCATTGTTCGCCATCAGGCAAACCCGGAGTTCGAGTGAAGCGGAGGATATCGCACGTAAGGCTTGTCTTGAATGTGTTGACATAATTGCTACTGTTGGTGGAGACGGGACTGTCAACGGGGTGTTGAACGGCATTATTGCATCGGATGTCTCGTTGGGTATCATACCGGTCGGCGTTGCCAATGATTTGGCCTTGCATCTTGGTATTCCCCAGAATATCGAAAAGGCGTGTGATATCATATTTGCCAGGAATGAGCGCAAAGTTGATGTGATCTGCGCTAATGGTCGTCATTACCTGACCTGCGTCGGGCTCGGCCTGCCTTATCACGTTCTGGCCATCGCGGAGTTCATCAAGCGGCGTAAAATCGCTAAGAGATTCTTCGCCCATTTCGGAGACTGTAGCGTTTATATTATCGGTCTTCCGTCTGCTTTTGTCCGAGCACTGCTACGCCGGAATCACGTCAGGATCCATTCACCTCACTTTTCGATCAACGCCAATGCCCTGTCATTGCTGGTAAGCAATCTGCCGGTTCTGGGAGGCAAGTATCATATTCTACCAGCGGCTGTAAATGATGATGGTCTGGGCGACGTTTTCCTGATCAAGAACAGTGGCCATCCTCTCCGCCTAATAACCACGATTTTCAAGATTTTCAAAGGTTCTCATCTTGATATGCCCGATGTAATTGCGTTCAAAAACCGGGGTGTCACCGTTGAATGCTCCAAACCGACGCCTTTCTTCGGTGATGGAGAGATCGCTCCGCCCGACAGCCGATTTGAAATCAGTATAAAGCGCCGGGCCGTTCGAGTGATAGTTCCGATTGAGGGGAGGAGGGATTGAGATGACGTTCGAGTTGTCGCTAATGGTCGTCGGGCTGTTCTTAGCCGGGGCCTTTCTTATGTTAGTTATACACCGGACCAAAAAAGCAGAGTGCGATCAAAGAAGGACAGACTGGATTAAATATCTCACCTATGTGGGTTTGGTCTCAGGAATCCTTTTGATTGCCGTGGCGGGAAAATGGTGGCTGGCTGTATTTCTGGTCCTGATTGCCGTCACCGGTTCGGTTGAGATCTTGCGCAATATGGCCATAAGCAAAGGCCGGCGCGCAATTCTCTTTCCCGTATTTGCATCTATTCTGCTTTTCAGTCTGGGACATTTGCTGGTTTCGGGGGGAATAGAATGGTTTGGCTATTTCGCGTTTGTCTTTCTGCTGGTATGCGTTAATGACAGTTTCTCGCAACTCTGGGGAAGACTGGTCGGCATTCACAAGTTATGCCCCGAACTCAGCCCGCATAAGACCTGGGAGGGTCTGCTGGGAGGAATCCTGACAACGGTTGGATGCACACTTGTTATGGCATCAATAATTCTGGGGATATCATTGTTCATGGCAGCCGGTATCGGTATTGTAACGTCGCTCTCAGCCACGGCAGGTGACCTGTTATTTTCATATATCAAACGAAACCTCGGCATCAAGGATTTCTCAAGCCTGTTGCCGGGGCATGGGGGTGTGCTTGACCGTTTCGACAGTCTGATAACTGCCGCCCCCGTCATTTACTGGGTGAAGAAACTCTGGATTCTATAAAGGGAGCTGAATATGAAAAGGTATATATTCTATTTACCGCATATCGTCACCCTGGCCGGGCTGGGATTTGCGGTCATGGCATTGACGGCGGTTTTTGAAGGACGGATAAATGCCGCCGTCAGGCTCAGTCTGCTGGTCCTGGCGGTCGATCGGATTGATGGAACGCTGGCGCGTAAATTCAGGGTGGCCGAAAAATTCCCCGGGACCTCGGGTGAAATCCTGGATATCATAACCGATCTGGTCGGGCTGACGTTTGTCCCCATGATTTTCTTCTGGAAAGTCGGATTGTTTGTGGATAATGCGGCGCTTGCTCTGACTATCGGAGCG
>CP070796.1:879161-881762 GCA_020343475.1 Candidatus Zixiibacteriota bacterium | reverse complement strand
GTTCGTCCGGCGGGTTTTTAGCTGTTCCCCGGCCTAGCCCGTGGGGGATCGGTACGAATATTCCAAAGCCGGATATTCCCTGCTGGCGGCAATCATCGAGGTTGTAACCGGGTCGGAATATGAAGCCTTTTTGCGGAACAACCTGTTTGTGCCCGCAGGCATGCATCACACCGGTTTGAAACTTTTAAACGTGCCGGACGACCTGTTTTGCGTCGGCTTTTCCAACGCCCCGATCGAGGACGCTATGCCGGTTGATGATATCGTCGACAATCTGTCACGAATGGCCATGGGCACTGTTATTACCATGCCGCCCGAGGTGGCCGACATTCGTCCCGGAGATATCGAAGCACTGGCCGGTACTTATTTTCTGGATGACGGGCTGTTACACGTATCTTTGGATAATGGGCAGATGAGGCTTGCGGCGGAAGGCCAGGCAGTCATCGATCTGCTGTTTCCTTCCGCATATGCCGCCATGTTGCCCAGGTATAACGGCCTGACCTCGGAGCTGATCGGTCATATAGCCGCCGGGAGGTTCAGAAAGGCGGCGGAATATTTTGGAGACATGGCCGAACCGCTGGCATGGCGTTCGATGATCAGAGAGTGGTGGGAATCATTCGACGGCCTGGGAGCGTACCGGGGAACGGATATTCTGGGCACGATTGCGGCCGGGGAGGGCGAACCTATTGCAGGTTGAAATTCGCCGCCGATACCGTGCTGTGCCGGTTATTCTGGATGGCCGGTAAATGCAGCGGGATGGCCACCACCGACGCGCCGGCGGGGAAAGTCCTACTCCCCCAATCAAACCCGCGCTTTGCCGGATACAGCCTGCGTAACGGGGCCGTACTGACCGCCGATTTCGGCGACGATCAGGTAACCGTATCTGCTGGAAATACTGAATTCACTGCCCGGCGCAAATAGCAAAAATCTTTTCATCGGAACCGGGGGGGTGGCGGGCAGGCCTGCTGTCTGCCGGAATTCCCTTTGCAGGCCCGCCCCGATGGCATTAGATTAAACCAGAAACTCAAGCGGGGCTGTCGCTGCATGAATTCACGAACCGTACCGGTCGTTCCGAAATCACGCCCGTCATGTCATGGGCCATCGCCGCATCCGTCATCTCGGCGCTGTATGTCGTGCTGGCCGTTGCCAATTCCTTTCTGTGTTATGACGCTTTTATCACCTTCCGGTATGCAAGAAACCTGGCAGAGGGAGCCGGGGCGATCTTCAACCACGGTGAGCGTGTCGGGGGATACACCAGCTTTTTATAGATGATATTTGTGGCAACGGTGATCAAACCGGGAGGCCGTCCGGAACTCTGGTCGCGCCTGCTGTCTTTGTCCTTCGGCGTCGGCACGATTTTCCTGTTGAGCTGGTGGCTGATGAAGTACGTGGCACGGTCGTCCGAGTCCTGGCGGTCACAGCGTTGCTGGCCTGGTGCGCTTCTTTTGTGATCTGGGGTTCGGGCGGTCTCGAGCCGTCGTCGTCGGCGTTCTTCGTGCTGGCCTCCATGAAATCATTGCTCGGGTTTCGGACAGGCGGCGATACCCGGCAACCCTTTGGCGCCTCATGTCTGATAGCGGTGGCTATGCTGACCTGGCCGGAAACCGTTCTCGTCGCTTTCGCGTCGGCGGGACTGACTCGTGAAGCCTGGCAGCTTTTGCACGGCGGCCGCTGAAGTGCAAGTATAATCATACTGCTGACCCTCTATGCGGCCAACAATCTGTATGCACTCCATAACAGCCGACCCTCGTATAGCACCGGAACCCTCGATTCAATCGGTATGCTGGAGGAGTACCGCGATAATTGGACCAGCGCGGCGATGCTGCTTCGTGAAATGGCACAACCGACCAATACCGTTGCCACCACTGCCATCGGAATTATCCCTTATTATTCTGATCTCCCGACGATGGACCTCTGCGGCCTTATCGCAACGGATCTGGATAAATACCGCCGGAGAGGGGACACCCGCCGACCGGGATACTCGCTTTCGATCAAACCGGAGCGGTTCTTTTCTCAGCCCCCGCATTTTCTCCTGGGCCACCCGCTGGTGGAGACACTGGATCAGGCCAGATTTTCCTCGGGCACATTGCACGATAACAAGCCGATTCCATTGCAGCATTACCTCCCGGTGAGCATGCCCATTCCGGGAGAACCCGATCGTCATCTCTTCTTCTTCCTGCGCCGGGATATCGTCTCGCGCTATGCAGACCGGATCTATATCCATAAACTCAGACTGTAGGTCGGCCCTGCCGGACGGTCTATCTCCCCGGCATTCGTTATCACGCGCAACACGGCCGACAGGGATCTGGATCTTATCCTTATACGGCGTTGATCTCAATCCGGGCGGGGACTAATCCGGTTTATAATTGTTGGAGATGGCAAAGGAGAGGTATTCCAGCTCCATGGCCATGTTCTCGGTGCGGAGATAGACGTGCTCAGGAACCTTGAGGTTGATCGGGGCGAAATTCAAGATCGCCTTGATGCCGGCAGCAACGACTTCATCGACAATGTACTGCGCCACGATGGCCGGCACTGCCAGGATGACAATCTCGATATTATGCTCGCGCAGAAGACGCGGCATATCCTTGATATCGGATACAATCA
>CP070796.1:876456-879061 GCA_020343475.1 Candidatus Zixiibacteriota bacterium | reverse complement strand
CTTAAAGCGCGAGATATTTTCGCGTCGCAATGGCATGGAAACGGCAAGGCCTTCGGGGAAATTTTGAATCCCGATCCCGATGGCCAGCGCCACGGCTCCGGCCAGCGAGGCCGATGGCAGCCCGGCCGCAACCGCACCGAAACCGACCCCGACCGCGAGCCCCTCGGGGAAGTTATGCAAGGTTATCGCCAGCACCAGCAGGGTTGTTCTTTGCCATCTCGTCTTTACGCCTTCCAGTTCCTCACCCTTGCGGCTCTCGGCGGGCTCGACATGAAGATGCGGCAGAATTCTGTCAATCAGGCGCAAGAAAAAGGCTCCGGCGAGAAAACCGATCACGGCCGGAACCCAGGCCGGAACAGCTTTCCCCTCCGACATCTCGATGGCCGGAGCCAAGAGAGACCAGTAGCTGGCGGCAATCATCACCCCGGCCGCAAAGCCGAGCATCCCATCCAGCGTTTTTCTTTTCAGTTCACGCGCCAGAAAAACACCGGCGGCACCTGAGGCCGTCATGAAATATGTGAACAACGTTGCCAGAAGGGCCTGAATAATGGGACTAAGGTCTCTGAACCAATCGGTAATCGCCATATTTCGAAATCCTCCCGTGCCTGCTTGATCCTTTGATTACCCTGCAGCTCGGATAATCATTGTCTTTGATTCTAAAATATCAAGGGCTGTAAATCAACCAATAAAAACAGGTGCCAATTCTATCGCGGCCATTCGATATCCCGTCGCTACGATAATTGCAGGTGACCTTGTTGAACATTTTGAATATTCGCCGTATATTAGATTAAAATAAGGGACTGGTAAAGCTTCTTTTCCGAAACAATGAGCAGCCGCAGATACAGAAAACTGTTTCGAATAAATCTTGGGCTAACAAGATATAACGCCGCCTGGGAATTTCAGAAGAAACTGGTCAACCGGCGTTTCCAGGGCCGGATACCCGACTGCCTGATTTTCACCGAGCACGAACCCGTCATCACGATGGGCCGCGGGACAGTTGAAGACAATCTGCTTGTAGCCCCTGATATACTGGTCGAAAAAGGGATTGACCTCTTCGAGGTTGAGCGCGGCGGCGATATTACCTTCCACGGACCCGGCCAGACCGTAGTGTACCCGATCATCAACCTTCAAAACCGGGGCTGCGACGTTCACCAGTATCTGCGGGATCTGGAAAAATTCATTATCGAGACCCTGCGGCAAATCGGCCTGGAAGCCGGCACGAAAGAGGGCCTGACCGGCATATGGGTGGGTGATTATAAAATCGGGGCTATCGGCGTGGCGGTATCGAGATGGATTACCTATCACGGTCTGGCCTTAAATGTCTCTACTGACCTGGACTACTTCAGCCTTATCAATCCGTGCGGCATAACGGATTATCCTGTCGGGACGATTTCCGATCTCCTGGACGAAGATATTGAAATGGCCGACCTCAACAACCTCCTCGCCGAAAACTTCGCCGATATGTTTGGCTATGAAATGGAGGTTTTTGGGGATTTGGAGCATTTGCTTGGTGAAAAGCCGCGCAAGAAACTCGCGGGGCTATAACGCGAATGGAATAATTTCAGAAAAGTAATAGAGAAAGCAATACCGGAGAATAACAGCATGTACGTAACCAATCCGAAGATAAATGAGTACATAATGAAAATAATGCCGGAACGTGATGAAGTTCTTAAAGAAATGGAAGCTCACGCGCGACGAAATCATTTCCCCATTATCGGTCCGATGTGCGGAACGTTCCTGCGACAACTGGCTATGGCCACTGACGCTAGGTTTGTATTCGAGATGGGCTCGGGATTCGGGTACTCCGCCTACTGGTTCGCAGGCGGTATGAAACCCGGCGGCAAGATTATCTGCACCGAAGGCTCCGATAAAAACAGGAAACTGGCCGTGCAGTACCTCAAGCGCGGCGGCTTTGATTCGATGGTTGACTTTCAGGTCGGTTACGCCCAGGATATTATCAAAAAGTACGACGGTCCGTTTGATATCATACTCAATGACGTGGATAAAGAACAGTATCCCGAATGTTTTGATTTAGCGATACCGCGCCTTCGCAAAGGCGGGATATTCATAACCGACAACGTCCTCTGGGACGGTTACATTCTTGATGATAATCCCGACGAGGAAACGCGCGGCATTATAGAATTCAACCGTAAACTTTTTTCCTCAGGGGAAATATTATCATCTATCATCCCCATCCGCGACGGGCTCGGCTTCGCCGTGAAATTGTAATCCAGACAATCTGCGGGTCAGCAGCCCTGCGCTTCTGCAAGGGCTGTTTCTATAATATATTGATATGCGGTAAAGCAGGCGGCAAGGCCAAGAAATTAAGGTAATCCCGTTCCTTTATCTTATCCGTTTTTGTTGCGGTCTGTAATTGCTTGCCGCCGATGGACACCGGATGGGTGCACATCGGCTGGCGTCTGTAACCTTGCTCACCTACGGACACACCGGTACCGGGCCGCTTTTGTAGAGATAGGCAATCAGGTACAATATATCCAGCATATCAACAGATGCACTGTTGTTGACATCGGCCACATCCAGCGGGTCAGGTGCCGGGCCGCCCTTATAGAGGTAGGCGATCAGGTATAAGATATCAAGCATGTTC
>CP070796.1:873747-876356 GCA_020343475.1 Candidatus Zixiibacteriota bacterium | reverse complement strand
CGGCTGGTTTGCTCCTTCGATACCGGTATTCGCGGCACCCATCCTGCTTTATATAATAGCTGGAAAGGATTAGACGACGACTCACTGGCGGCCTGGTTTGATCCGATTGACGGTGAAAAATTTCCGCATACATTCTCGGTTGAAAGATTCTGGCATGGAACACATACCATGGGGACGATGGTGGGCATCGAAAATTCCATCGGCGATACCATCGGTGTCGCCCCCGAGGCTCAGTGGATTTCCGCCGGAGTTATTGATATCCCCGGCGCATCAATTATTGACGCCTTCGAGTGGGCCGCCGATCCGGACGGCGATCCAAATACTATCAGCGATGTCCCCGATGTAATCAATCACAGTTGGGGCGTGCGTAATGTAGAGCTGGGCTGCGACACTTATTTCTGGCAGATGATTGACAACACCGAGGCACTGGGGATTGTCAACGTCTTTGCCGCCGGAAATGACAGCAACGATGTCACCATTGCCAACCCGGCCAACCGCCCGGGATGTTTTGCGGTCGGAGCGCTGGATTCGATCGAGACCATTGATACTTCGATTGCCGTTTTCTCTTCCCGGGGCCCGTCGGACTGTGACGGCACCACCATCAAGCCGAATGTGGTCGCACCCGGTGTGGCGATCCGCTCGGCCATTCCCGGAACTGATTATGACTCATATCAGGGAACCTCGATGGCGGCCCCGCATGTTGCCGGGGCGGTTGCGCTTTTGCGGCAGGCGGCGCCCGATGCCACCGTTGATGAAATCAAGCAGGCCCTGCAAAATAGTTGTATCCCCCTGGGACTATCCTCCCCCAACAACACGTTCGGCTATGGGCTGATAAATATTCCGTCGGCCATTGCAGCGCTGGCACCGATATCGAATCCCGACCTTCGGATTTACTCCTATGATTTCGGCTCCGTCGAACCGGGCGGAACAATCAGTGCCCCTGTGGTCATCGCCAACCGCGGAGGGACGCTCAATGACGTTTACGGGAAAATTACCGGCGGCGCGGGCGTAGTAACCTATACCACTGATTCTCTGGATTTCGGGACAGTCGCATATAATGACACCGCATGGAGTGACGTTGAGTTTCAGGTAACGGTAAATGACACGGTGACGCCCGGCTCGCTTATCAGCGTTGACTTCGACCTGCACGGTTTCGGCGGCTATTCGAAAGCGGCCAGACTGTATATCCGGGTATCCCAGAAACCGGAAATTGGCTACTTCACTCATAACACCGGCGAAGTGCAGTTTACGGTTTCCAATTACGGTCAGTACGGCTTTTCTACATTCAGCTTTCTTCCTCTGGGGTACAGCGGTTTTACGTTCGGCGGCATAAACACCCTCTACGAGGCAACCTTCATGGTGGGAACCGATGCTACTCATGTTTCCGACGGCGGCCGGAATATAATGCCGGAACCGGATAACGACTTCTCTGTTGCGCCGGGCGGCAATCTGATCGTCTCCGATCCCGGGGCGCGGGCTAACCAGGAGACTTCCTGCGCCTTCAACGACAGCAAGGCGGAAAGACCGATCGGACTGGAGATTCACCAGAAAAGCTACAGCTGGAATACGGCCCCGGACAATCAGTATATCATACTGGAATATGAAATTAGAAACGTATCCGACAGTCAGGTCCCGGATATTTACGCCGGACTGTATCTCAACTGGGATGCAGCCGGATATATTCAAAGAAATATCGGCACATATTCGGCTTCCGAAAACATGGGGTATATTTTCCGCTCCCAGACCGGCTTTGACTCTTCATCTTTCCGGGGAACATCGGTTATACGGCCTGATTTCGTTGCTTCACATCGCATTGTCGGTCAGAGAAGTGTCGGATCGACCTTTTTCTGGCTTCCGTATCCGGAGACTGACAAGTACGATGCGCTTTCCGGCGGGATTGTCACAGATACCATCACCGGCCACGACACGCTTGATCTGGCCCACCTTCTTTCAGTCGGCCCGTTTACGCTGCTTCCCGGCCAGTCCGATACTGCTGTTTTTGCCCTGTCGGCAGCCAATAGCCTGAGTGAACTGCAGGCGGTTGCACTGCAGGCGAAAGATAAATATCTGATTACCTCGGACATAGAGATTGTCGAAACCGATATTCTTCCTGATAATTTTGTCCTTCACCAGAATTACCCCAATCCGTTCAATATGATTACAACAGTCTCTTTTAGCCTGGCGGCGCGATCGGAAGTAAGCCTGTCGGTTTTTAACCTGCTGGGAAAAAGGGTGATTGATCTGGTTGATCGGCAGCTTGCGGCGGGAGTCTATCAGGTCCGGTGGGATGGTCGGGACGGTCGGGGCGATCCGGTCGCAAGCGGCATATACTTCTGCCGGCTCCGCTACGGCTCCGAAAGCCGAACTCGTAAAATGATTCTTCTGAAATAAAGGAATGCGAATTCGCATTGAGGCGGCAACGCTGAGGCCTTGCCTCGTGCTCCAATACTGGAAAAAGTGGGAACCTGCAGCAACCTTACGTGGTTATCCGCAAATATGCCGGACAATTAGCCGTATTTGTCTTGACACGGAAGTGAAAAATCATATACTAAAACGCACAAAATTGACGTCCCCATCGTCTAGCCCGGTCTAGGACACTGCCCTTTCAC
>CP070796.1:871035-873647 GCA_020343475.1 Candidatus Zixiibacteriota bacterium | reverse complement strand
AGCGATACCGTTTATGTGCCTGTTGATCGGGTTTATCCTGATTCAGTATACTTCTGGCATGTTGAAGCGGTTAATTCGCACGACGAAAGCAATGGATTTACCGATGCTCATGAATTCACGTATGCGGTTTTTGTGTGCGGTGATGCCAGCGGTGACGGTAATGTAAATCTGCTGGATATTCTCTATCTGATCGATCACCTCTATGGTGATCCGCTGGGGCCGGCGCCTGATCCTGAGGCATCCGGTGACGTCAATGCGGACGGAGACGTCAACCTGCTTGATGTGCTTCAACTGATTGACCACCTGTATGGCGAACCGCCGGTTTCCGAGCTAACGTGCCCATAGAATTGCGGGTAAGTCTTTATCCTGCAGAAGGGACGGCACCGGGTGCCGTCCTTTCCTTGTATCCCCGAATTCCCGGTGGACTCTTTTGCCGGCAAGGAGTATGACAGTCAAGATATCATTGGAGAATTCTCCGTCGACCTGTCTCCGGCTGCGGGTTCCCGTAATTTATAGCCGTTTAAAATCTTACATCATCTAAACAAATATTGTCGAAAAACGTAAATATTTCTGACAGACTCTTAAAACTGTCGGGACATTATATTTAAGGATGTTTAACCTTATAAAGCAGGAGGAGACTCTCAATGTGCAAGCTGGTGACTTTTTGGTGCCTCATCCCCTTTGTTATACTCGGCACCGCCGTCTCAGCAACGACCTCACCGCCACCCAATTACCAGATTTCAACAGCTTCCAATCAGCTTCAAAATGAGGAAATGGTCTGGGTCAGCCCGACTGACAGCAATATTGTTATTGCCCTCTGGCGCGATTTCCGGCTGGGCTATCGGCAGCTTGGCCTTGGCCGCTCCTTTGATGCGGGCGACACCTGGCTGGACGGATTATTGACGGCGACGCGCTATGATCGGCAGTCAGACCCGGCGGTGGATGTCGATCGTGACGGTAATTTTTACCTCTGCTTTATGGATTATCAGGTCATGGCGGGAGTGCGGTCCGGCCTCAGCATTGTCAAATCTACTGACAGTGGAATGACCTGGTCGTGGCCGCCGCATACCTTTGAGGCGCCGGAGGGATACGCCTCTGAAGACAAACAATTTTTCACCATTGACCGTACCGACGGGCCATACAGCGGCAATATTTATATGGCGTGGTCCCGCTTTCCCCCAGGTTGGGAGGGCGGATACCCCCGTATCATATATGTCAAGACCGATACTTCACTGACCGCCTACTCCGATACCATTCTCATCGGTCCGAACTGGAGTGTTCCCGAGTGCGGACTCGATCTTATTTCCAGCGGGATGATGACAATGCCGATTGTCGGAAGTGATGGCTCAGTATATGTTTTCTGGGCAGGCCCGACTTTGCTGAACCTTGACAGCTGTGAATTTTCGGTTGCCATAATAATGGCGAAATCGAGCGACGGCGGCGACAGTTTTACCGAACCTGACACCGTTGTCACTACCAATGGTCACTTTTCGCTCGGCGTTTATATTGACGGCCTTATCGACGTGTTCAACGCGCCTCTTTGCGCCGCCGACATCACCGGCGGTCCGTATGACGGCAACCTTTACATCTCGTATTGCGATTTCGACATGACAAACACCGATTACTTCGACACCAATATCGAATTTGTCCGTTCCACGGACGGCGGTGCGACCTGGTCGGCTCCGATCTATGTGAACGACGATCCCACCGGGCCGGGTGCGAAATTCGATCAGTTTCATCCCTGGCTGTTCTGCAACCAGGAGGGAACGCTGGTAATCATCTTCTATGACCAGCGCATGGATCCCGAGAATCATTTTCTTTTCGACGCTTTTGCGGCTTACTCGTTTGACGGCGGTCAGAGTTTTACCAGCAACCACCGGATCTCGGAAGTCTCGAGCAATCCGTATAACACCGCGGCGACCGAGCGGGCGGGTAAAATCGCGGAATATATTGGAATCACGGCCTATTATGATCATGTCAACGCGGTCTGGACGGACACCCGTAACGGCAACCAGGACGTTTTCGGTGCCAACTGGGTGATCCCGATTCTGGAGCCTCGATTGCTGGGTCCGGTCGACGGCGCCATCTTGAAAACCACCCCGGAGCTGAAATGGGCGACGGCCTGGAAAGAACAGGATGATCAATACCGCGTTGAAGTCGCCACGGATGAATCGTTTAATAACATGGTGTTCGAGACAACCATTGAATCGGTCTCGGTCATTCCGGGACGGGCGCTGGCCAATGGATCATATTACTGGCGGGTAAAGGCGTTTACGCTTTCCGGAGGAGATTCGACCGAATACTCGCAGGTCAGATCGTTCATTGTTGATGATTACATTCCGGTCAAGCCGATTCTGGTTGCTCCTGCCGACAAAGGTACGGTGGCTGATACACTTCCTGTTTTCATCTGGAATGCCGATCCGACCGCCATCGCGCCGATTACGTACAATCTTGAAGTCAGCACCGATGAAACCTTCACTGACCCGACGGTGCAGCGGTCGTATTCCGGTATTAGCGATACCGTTTATGTGCCTGTTGATCGGGTTTATCCTGATTCAGTATACTTCTGGCATGTTGAAGCGGTTAATTCGCACGACGAAAGCAATGGATTT
>CP070796.1:868320-870935 GCA_020343475.1 Candidatus Zixiibacteriota bacterium | reverse complement strand
GTCAATCGATTTGTCTTAGTTTTTTCTGATCACAAGTCCGGCGTGCAATCCACCGGGGCCAGGGCCGAAGCTGTGGTGTAATTAATATATTAATTTAACAGCGCATTTACATTGGTATGATCTTAAATGGAATAAATGACTGAAATAAGCAAGCTTATAAAACCAATATGCGCTGAATAAGGAATTATCACATGAAAAAAGAATTGATTAAGCGCTATTACGAAGAATATAAAAAAATGGCAGGCATTGGTGAGATTGTTATAGGGAATTAATCGAGGCATCCATTGAGAAAATCCATAATAATAAATTCGCGGAAAAAAATGCTTTTCAATTTTATCGTCGGTTTGGATTCGGCCCAAAACTTTATCACAATACTTTTATTGAATCCGAACATGCTGAATCGGTTTCAATATCAGTCCCTTTTGCATTTCTATAATCAAGACCGGCGAATAGTACATCGGTCGCAGAGAAGGGGAATCAGCCCGGCCATAAGTCAGGGTCGCATTCATGGCGACAATTCCAATTGTCAGCTAAGGCTAGGTCCATTCAGGCGAAAGGAGGTGCCAATGAAGAATAACATGGTTTAGCGTTTCAGGAACCTTGTGAAGTGCGGTTCGGGCATGAGTCCGAACCATTGTTGTGAGATCTAATGTACCGGTCTATGCCTCTGCCTTCGGGCAGAAGAATGGGAGGATGAAAGTGAAGCGCTTGAAATGTATTCTGTTACCACTTCTTCTTGTGCTTGTTCTCCAGATTCAGGCCAGTTCAGCCGATGTGAACTGGCGGTCTATTGAGATCAAAGCCAAGGCAGGAGTCTTCGAATTTGAATCCGATGAGGTCTGGAAATCCAGTCTGCCGGACGCCGTAACATCTTCAGATCTGAATCAATTCCTGACGTCTTATGGAGCGGTCGAGGTCGAGCGGCTTTTCCCGCTGTTTGATCGCGCCGATACTCTAAGCTATAACAAGGAAGGAGAGCAAGTACGCCTGATTGACCTTAGCGAATACTACGTTGTGCGTTTCAGAGACTCGGTCAATTTCGAGCGATTCCAATCCGATTGGAACGAAAGGCGACTGCCCAAAGAGGTGGAATTGCTCGGACCGAGTGTTTACATGCGCTCGGAAACCATCCCCCCGGATGACCCACTGTACAGTTCGCAGTCGTGGCTGTCCTCGGGCTCTCAGGGCGCGCAACGCATCCAATCGGCCTGGCAGTATACTCAGGGCTCGAGCGACGTGAAAATCTGTATCATCGATGACGGCATCGATGACGCCCATGCCGATCTTTCATCACGCATTGTCGCTGAGTATCGGGGGGAAACGAACGAACCGGTGGCGCCGCCCTACGACATCAATGACTCGCACGGGACCCCGGTTGCCGGGATAGTCGGGGCGGTTTCGGACAACGGACTCGGAGTCGCCGGTATCAATTGGAACTCGCCGTTGTACGATGCCCGGGCGGCCGAGGATATCCTGGACATATCTGAAATTCTGCCTTGGATAAATGATAAGTGGTATGACGACGTGTTCGTAGGCCGGTGCTTGGACTGGGCAAGAATCCAAAATGTCGATGTTATCAACATGTCGTTCGGGTTCTCGCCCAGCTGGCTGGCTGAACTCGGCATTTCCATTCTGTGGGGCAATGCCCTGGCGGCCGGCTGCTACAATGCCTGGGCCTCCGGAATTCTTCTCGTGGCCGCCAAGGGAAATGAAAACAGCACCGACTACCACCGGCCCTCGGATTTGCCGACCGTAATGGGGATTGGCGCCTGTTATCTGTGGTCGGGTGAGAAGACCAGCTTTTCCAACTATGGAGGCGGACTCGACCTCTTAGCCGACGGATACAGTCTATACACTACGGATGCTCCGAACACATATCACGATAGCTTTTCGGGTACTTCCGCTTCCAGTCCGGTGGCAACCGGAGTAGCTTCTTTGGTGATGTCCTTAAACCCCGACCTCACGGCCGACGAGGTCGAGCAGATTATGGAAGTCACCGCTCTGGACCTTGGAGATCCCGGATGGGATGAGTTGCACGGATGGGGAGTGCTGAAGGCCGATGCCGCGCTGAGTTTTGCGGCCCAGAACGCCATTATTCGCAAGGAGGTTACATCGTTTTCGCTCCAGAAGATAGCGGATTCGCACAAACACACTTTTCTGAATAATGGTGGCTGGGCATCGGGCATTTACTTCGTCGAAACCTACAGTGCCGTGGCACACGTGACGTGGCCGGAACTGCAACTGGAAAGTCCTCCCACGATCCTTTTCCGCCTGCGTGGTTCAAGCGGCTGGAGCGCCGGCAATCCATCGGTGGAGATGCCATATGCGCGGGTTGTTCCCGGGACCCTGACGGAAACCGGATGCGATATTCAGACATACGCATACTTCGTTACATACAATATCCTCGGAGAGGCAATCAACGTGTGGTTGCCGTGCAATACGAGTGAGTGTACAGGCGGCCCCTACCTCAAAATCAAATACACCATCGCCACCGACGACAATTGCCCGTATGTGTCTAATCCCGGGCAGGAGGACTTTGACCAGGACGGCGTTGGTGATATCTGTGATAACTGTACCGACACCGACGAAGACGGCTACGGCAATCCCGGTTTTCC
>CP070796.1:865602-868220 GCA_020343475.1 Candidatus Zixiibacteriota bacterium | reverse complement strand
CCGACATTGGCGCCGATCTGGAATACCAGCGATAGATCAGTATTGCTGATGGTTTCGGTTCCGCCGTTTGACGTCAGATCGAGCATCATCTTGAGCGATTCGGTCCGGTCGGCGTTATAGATGAGAGTAGTCTCACCCGCCGTTACCACGGTGGCCGGACCGGAATCGAGACGGACATCGAATTGGGCCGCGGTCACATCAAGCAGCATACTCCCGAGATCCACCCCCTGGTTGGCGGTGGAAATGGTGATGCCGACGGTGCCGCGCCCGGCTTCTCCGACGGCTTTGTTGGCAATTGTCACATTCCTGGTACTGCCGTAATCGACCGCGCTGATCGAGTTAGTATAGTTATCGAACGCAACCAAGGCATCGGTACCCTGCGCAGCGACAGTATCGACCGTAAATCCAAGAGCGGCTCTGGCCGAACCGGTCCCATCCTCCAGGGCTGACAGAAGCTGAATACTGTAATCGGATCCTTCGTCGCGGAGGGTGAACTTGATTCTGTCAGTTCCATCCGCTTCAGCAATCACATTGGCAACGCTCGTTCCGGCCACGGTTCCGAAGCCGCCGGCCCCCGGCGCCAGAATCAACTGATTATTAATCTCGGCGACCAGCGCATCCAGCGATGAATATATGCCCGCGGTTATAGCGATGGTCGCGGAAATACTGGCACCGGACTTGGCAACGTCAATATCAAGACGCAAGTTCTGATCGGATATGCCACGCGCATCTGAATCAACGAATGAAAAGTAAGCCGTCCCGGTTGCGGTTGAGGCGAAGTCTTTAAGAGCCACGGAATATCCGGCACCCTGGTTGGTCGTTTCAAAAACGAGGTTAGCAGCGGCATTGGTGGCAGCCTGAACATTGCCTGCCAGTTCGGCGTTGGCGTTGATGACGTTATTCCAGGCCGCAAGAATCTGAGCCTTGGTCATTCCAGACGAGATGTCGATACTCAACGTCTGCCAGCCGGAGGCGGCTTCGCCGTTCTGCTGGAAGTTCAATTTGACTTCATAAGTTCCCGCCTGACCGTCTTCCGGGCCACCGGGAACGGCACCGCCGATAGTCGCCGTGGAAACAACCATGGCTGTGGTCGGCAGAAGGCCGAACTCCATCCCATTATTAAAGGCGTCAAAAATATAAACGCCATCCGAGACCTTTTCCGCCCCCCCCGACGCCTGGATAACGTCAATATTATGAATACCGTCGGCCAGATTGTACGGCAAGACGTTGGGGTCAATCGAAATACCGTACGAGGTTGTGTTCAGCTTCGCGGTCGGATCTGCGGTCTTGGTCGCCACAACCGAGTGTGTTCCGCTCCTCAGGAAACTCTCCTTGATGGTGATACCGGTGGAATTGGAAGTGGTAATGGTGGCGATGTTTGCCTTGCTTCCGTCAAGAAGCTTCTTGGTTCCGAATTGAGTATTGGCGGCGATTCTGTCGATGGTCTTGATGGCGTTGTCGATTTCGGCCTGATCGGCTTCGAGCTGAGCCGTGTCATTGAAACCTTCGTTAGCCGCATGAATGGCCAGCTCTCGCATTGAGATCAGCAGGTTGTTGATCTCATTGAGAGCACCTTCAGCAGTCTGAATCATATTTATAGAACCTTCCGAATTGGAAATGGCTCGATTCAGACCTGCAATCTGCGCCCGGAACTGCTCGGATATGACCAGACCTGCCGGGTCGTCGGCGGCCCTGTTAATCTGGTAACCCGACGACAGCTTTTCCATGGACTTGGAAAGGTTCATCGTTGTCAGGACCAGGTTCCGGTGCGCATCAATCGCAGCAATATTGTTGTTAATGCGTAGTGACATCTGTTAATTCCTCCTTGAATCTTGCTCGGGATTTCCGTACCCCCAACAAGTCAGTCAAACCCTTGTACCGGGCCACATCCATGTCACTATTCCTATTTAAATAGATAAAGAAGCAAATTTTCTTCTTGCAGTTCACCTCCCTTGATTTCTCTTTTGGATTTAACCCTCTTTATGGTGTTTAGTCTGTTTTTATTACTTTTGATAAATTAAATCGGCATCGGGGTAAAAAACTTTATCGGTGCGGCCCCGTTATTTGTGAAACTCTTGTATGGCTTGCAATGACTTAGGCAGGAGTCTTTGATGTTTCAATCTCGGCCAGGCGATTTGCAGCCGGCTGGAAATCAGGATTCAAAGAGAGGATCTGCCTGTATCCGATGGCCGCCGAGTCGATGTGACCCAAATGGTAATAACATTCCGAAATGCCAAACAATCCTTCGACACTCTGAGCATTCCCGATCAGGAACCTTTCATAATGCTGGATGGCGGTGACATAGTCCCCGAAGTGACTGTAGATGCCGGCGATTGCCAGTTCAGTTTCGAGATCTTCGGGGCAAATCTTGATGTAATCCTGCAATAAGGCCAAAGCCTCTTCGGATTTGCCAAGGCGAAGTTTCGTGAGTCCCAGATTCCTGTAAACGGCCACCAGATTTTCATTGACGGTAAGGGCCCGGGCAAAGGCATGTTCGGCTTTTTCAAAATCCCCCAGCTTGAAGTAGCAATTGGCCATATCGTTGATGGCTTCGGCGTCATCGGGAGCGATTTCGACGTATTTTTCGCAGAGAGTGCTCGACATTTCGAAATCGCCCG
>CP070796.1:862884-865502 GCA_020343475.1 Candidatus Zixiibacteriota bacterium | reverse complement strand
GGCCCACCCCCCACAGGTAAATGTGGGCGAATCCGGATCCAGAAAGAACCGTTGCATATCGATCACCAGCAAAGCGGTCCGGCCTTTTTTAGGGCGGAGATTTCGAAAATTATAGGGCGCTATCTCGGCAAGCCACTTTTTGGTCTTTCCCTGAAGTGATTTCTCGGTGACATATGATTTCACTATCGCTCTCCTCTTATTCAGCCAGCAAGCCGGTTATTTTTCAATCGGCCGGGGCGGCAAATTTCTTTTTGCGGATTGTCAGGGCGACAGTCCGGAATATAATTGGAGGCAGGTATTTAGCGAAAAATCCGTGATACCGCATCCGCATTGCCTTATGAATACCGGTTAAGGAAAAATCCACTACGACTCCTGAAATCCGTTTTCCGCTTTTCCGGATAGGCCCTATCATAAGCGAGGACAGCGATATTATCAAGCAGAAAAGACGAGCATAAAAATCGGCGCAATCTGCGCCGCGGAAAGGGAACTGATAAAATTGACCAGGTCATTTCGACGCGACGGATTCCCCGCACCAGTCGATTGAAATATCCTGCAAAGCCCGGCTTCTCTGTAATCAGACCCGTTCGTCTGCAGAAAAACTGACCGTGGATCGAAGCGCCGAGAACGGAATCCGTCAGCAAGCGGGCAAAACCGGGCGGCGGACAGCGTGACCGCAGTCCCGGTATTAGGCGATTTTCACCGGCCTGACTGGCTTCTGGTTAAATTTCATTCAGACTGAGGGCGTGGTTAACGGAATAAGCAGGGCGACGAAAAAGGCCGTGACCTGCCGGCCACGGCCTTCGATATCCTTCAGGAAGCCCACCTTTCAGACAACGCCTGATATTTTGTGGTCTTCCTTGAGACCTCGCGCGGTATGCGGATATCTTCTTATCCCCTCTATCATTCAAATGGCATTTACTTCACGAATTTTTTGAAACGCCCGTTGATGCGTTCCCAATTCAGGTTATTAATAAAATTCTCGATATAGGTTGCACGGCCGGCACCGTCTTTATGATAGTACGCATGCTCGAACACGTCGCACGGGATCAGCGGGATCGCGCCCCACATCGCACCATAATGATGTTCATCAACAAGAACATTCAGTAAGCGGCCGCTGTAAAGCCGGTCAAAGGCCAACACCCCCCAGCCGGAGAGTTTGGCCGAGAAGGCGGTCGCCTTGAAATCTTCTTTCCAGTTTTCAAAGCTGCCGAATTCTTTTTCAATTGCGGCCAGCACTTCCGGCCCCTTCCCAGGGTCACCGTCGCCGCCGAGCACTTCCCAGTAGATATCGTGCAGCAATGCTCCGGCATGATTCCAGGTCATCCGGCGTTTCAGTTCGCCGAATTCCGAGTAGTTGCCATTGGCTTTGGCCGGGTCGGCAGTATCCAGTCCCTTTTCAATCGTGTTAAGGGCCGTGACATACCCTTTATGATGCTTGTTGTAATGCCAGTCGGTCGTTTCCGGCGAGACGACATCTTTAAGTAATCTTTTGGCCTCATCATCCGAATACGGACGCGCCTTAAATTTCCACTCGTAAGTCATTGCACTTCTCCTTTATTGTTATTTCCGTTATTCACTCTGGTCTGCCAGCGGAACAAATCACCTGTCAAATTATTTGTTATTGACAACAGGATTGACCGACAAATGTTCCGGGAACCGGCTCGGATTTTCCAGTATATTGTAATCCCATGTGGCTAATGGTATTCCGCCGGCGATTCTTTTGAATTTTATACTTGCAAATGCGGGGACATTTGTATATATTCGCCGGTGTTACCGATTCGGTAAGGCGGTTTGCCGGACAGCGAAAATGCTGTCGGCCATGCATCATGTATCATATTCACTGGCAGGTAAAACCGTTATGAAATATTATCTGCATCAAGTCGGTATCGCCCTCTTTTCTCGGGCCCTGTTACTCTATTTTCGTAAGGACAATCTGAAATTATAAAGGAGGCTCCGCCATGAATAGGATTCCGGCGTACTTAGTTGTTTTGGCGGTATTGATGGCCTGTCAGCCGTCATCAGCCCAGGATGACAGCGTCACTTGCTCCCAGTTTCGGGTTATATTAAACAGCGGCGAACGCATTGAAGGAAGAAACGGGATTCTTACCTCCATCAGTCTGACGGGAGTATCGAATAAAGGCAGAAGCATTGATATTCCCCGAAGTGAAATCTGGGTCATCTATCGCTGTAGCGGCTCCAAGGCGGGGAAGGGGGCGCTTATGGGAGCGGGAATGGGTCTTATCACGGGTATCATCGCAATCATTCAGTTGCAGGCGGATCCAGAACAGGAAATCGACGAAAGCAAAATCGCCCCGGGATTTTTGGTTTTGACCGGAGGAGCAGCGCTGATTGGAATGGCGATCGGCTCAGCCTTTCCAACCTGGGAAAGGATCCCGCTGGAAACGAGCATACAATTCAATCCGCAGCGAAAGATGGGCACTCTGGCAATTACAGTTTCTTTTTAACAGGTGAAATAATCATTAATGAGAATTTTTCAGGTATCAAAATCCGGGAATCGTATTATGAGACATGCACAATAGATTGTGTTCGCGGCACTTTTGCTAATGCAAATACTCTTATAGGGATGCGGCGGCAACCAGATGACCCCGATCCGGCCA
>CP070796.1:860152-862784 GCA_020343475.1 Candidatus Zixiibacteriota bacterium | reverse complement strand
GCGGACCGAACGGAGGTGACGGGGGCCGCGGAGGCGACATCATATTCCGGTCCGACAGCAATCTGACAACCCTGATGGATTTCCGGTATAAACGAAAATATCAGGCCGGGAACGGCCGGGCGGGCGAGGGCAGCCTTAAAACCGGAAGCTCCGGCGAGTCAATAATCGTGAGGATTCCGACCGGCACTATTATTACTGACCTTGATGCCGGATGTGTCCTGGCCGACCTTGATATAGACGGTCGGGAAATGGTTGTTGCTCGGGGCGGACGTGGCGGGCGAGGAAACACCCACTTCAAATCGCCGACCAATCAAACTCCCCGCCGGGCAGAAGCGGGCCGCCCCGGCGAGGCGCGGAAGCTGGCCCTGGAATTAAAATTGCTTGCAGACGTCGGTCTTGTCGGACTCCCCAATGCTGGAAAATCAACCATGCTCTCAGTGCTTTCCGAAGCCAGGCCGAAGATTGCGGATTACCCCTTCACTACTCTCATACCCAACCTTGGCATTGTCCGAATACGCGAACACCGCTCGTTTGTCATGGCTGACATTCCCGGAATCATCAAGGGTGCCTCGGCAGGCAAAGGGCTGGGACTGGAGTTCCTAAGGCATATTCAGCGGACCCGGCTGATTGTCTACCTCATAGATATATTTGCCGGCGAAATTAAAAAATCCCTCGCGACTCTGGAAAATGAACTGGCCCGGTTCGATCCCGCTCTGACCGAACGGCCGTCTCTGGTGGTGCTCAACAAGATCGACCTGTACGGGGAAAACGAACGGAAAATGATTTCAAAAAAAATAAATCCGGATTATATTCTTTTTTCGGCGCTGACCGGCGAGGGGGCGGGTGAACTGTTGAAAAGGATAGATGATACCCTTGAGCGAGAAAGAAAAAAAAGAAAAACTGATTGACCTGATTGCCCTGAGTAAAATTGCCGGAATAGGCCCCAATCGCATGTATTCGCTGATTGAACGATTCGGAACTGCGGGGGCGGTTCTGTCTCATACGGTGGCTGATCTAACGGATATCCCGGGGATCGGTTCAACGCTCGCGGGCAATATTGTCAGGGACCATAATCGGAAAGAGGCCGCTGAGGCCGCAGAGAGGATTATAAAGATGGGGTGGCGGATAATCATGTTCGACGATCCGCTCTATCCTCCGCCGCTTGCCAATGTGGTGGACAAGCCACCCTTTCTCTTTTACATGGGTGAGTACCTTGAAGCGGATCGAAATGCCATTGCCATTGTGGGCTCGCGGCTGGCATCCGACGAGGGGCATCTTTTTGCCGAACAGCTGGCCGCCGCGCTTGCCGAACACGGCGTAACCGTGGTCTCCGGGATGGCCCGAGGAATCGATACCGCCGCCCATCGGGGCGCACTTGATGCCGGCGGCAGAACTATTGCGGTTTTTGGCTCGTCGCTGGACCGGATATACCCTCCGGAGGGTAAAGATATGGCCACCCAAATCCTGAACTCTGGTGCCATTTTCTCGGAATTTTTGCCGGAGACTCCTCCACTTGGTGATAATTTTCCGCGCCGGAATCGAATCATTTCCGGCCTCTCCGAAGGAGTGGTGATCATCGAGGCCGCAGAACGGTCGGGGGCGCTTTCTACCGCGGCTCATGCTCTGGCACAGAATCGCGAGGTTTTTGCGGTACCCGGCTCCCCTCGCAGGAGACACAGCAGGGGCACCAACGAATTAATAAAACAGGGAGCGACCCTCCTTACGTCGGCCGAAGATATTTTCACTCAGCTCCCGCGGCTGGGGCAGAAAACAAGAAAAGTGCAACTGCAGCACGCCGCGGACCTGACTGATGTTGAGCGGGACATTTTGCAGTACTTTAGTGAGGGTCCAATCCATATCGATAATTTGACTCGCGAAATGAACGCCCCGGTCTCGGACTTATTGCAGATCCTGCTGGCGCTGGAGCTAAAGGGGGTTGTTCGGGAGCTTTCCGGCAAAAGGTATATTCTTAACTAAGTGAGACTATGGTTCGTAAGTCCGTAAGAGTCATTAATCGATTGGGGATGCACGCACGCCCGGCGGCGGCATTTGTCAGCAACGCGTCCCGTTTTGCGTCCGAGATCTTTATTGAAAAAGACGGGCTGAAGGTCAATGGCAAGTCCATCATGGGGGTTATGATGCTGGCGGCGGAAATGGGCTCGGAACTGTCCATCTCGGCCGAAGGGGAAGATGAGGAAGAGGCGGTTGAGGTTCTGGTGGATCTGGTCCGGACCGGATTCGGTGATCTCAAGGATCTATAAATAGGTTGCTTTGTAAAATTGAGGTATATTATCTTGGAGTGGAGTTGAAATAATCTGTCGCCATGATCAGGAAAACCGTCATACTAAAGGGTGTGTCTGTGTCCGCAGGCCTGGCTTTTGGCCAGGCAAAGGTGATTTTCGGCTGGGATCAGGCAATTGGAGAGAGGATCCTGGATAAAACCCAGATTACCGATGAATTGCTCCGCCTGGATAACGCCGTCAATGAGAGTCTGCTTGAAATTAACCGCTGGAAAAAAATGGCCGGGGAAAAAGTCGACGGGCCGGTTGCCAGAATATTCGATACGCAACTCATGATCGCTTCCGATCAGGAATTTATCAAGAAGGTCAAGGAGGAAATTCGCTCCAAGCAC
>CP070796.1:857401-860052 GCA_020343475.1 Candidatus Zixiibacteriota bacterium | reverse complement strand
CTGCCCATATTGAGGAAACCTACAATAAACTCGCAGTCGGGGACGAAATCAAACTTGGCCTCCGGCGGAATAAGGATATGTTGATCGAGACACTGATCAAGGCCGATCCGGATAGCCTGCCAGCGTTAACAATGATTCAAAGACAAGAATACGGCAGTTCCATTGCGTCGGCACTGCTTGACATTGGTCTTATCCTGACGGAAAACGACGGCAAAATCACTATCGATGACATTGTCCAGGAGTTGGCCGGCGGGATCACGGGCGGTCCTCCGGAAAGAGGAGATGTCATTCAGAAAATTCAGGGACAGACGATCACCGACCCTGGACAATTACCGCAGATTTGCTCCAAAATCAAAACGGGCGAAAAAGTGGAGCTGGTTCTCTTTCGCAACGGCGCGGAAGTGCCGATCAGCTATATGAAACAGGGCTGTGAGAATGGAAAGCCCTTATTGATCAAGAAATAGGACGATCTTCGTGGCATCACGATTCTTAGTACATATTATAACCTTTCTAATGCTCTTATTGCTCTCGCCGGTGGTGGCAACAGGCCAGATTTATAATCCCTTTAACCAGCGAGACGACCAATACCGATTGCTGGGATTGAAGCGGGCCAAGGAAGCGTATGAGGTCGCGCGTGCCGAATATGAGCGCCAGCAGAAGCTCTATGAAAGGGATCTGATCACGCAGGCGGAACTGGACCGGGCACGCATGACTTTTTCCGACGCCGAGGTCAACTATCAGCAATCACTTCTTGCTGTCCTGTTCGAGGAGCAGTACATTTCCGTGTCATCAGCAATAAAATATCACGGTGCTGACGGCAGCAAACACGTTCGCCTGACACTGGCCAACACCTCAGGCGGAACGGAAGAATTCCGTAAACTTATAAATATCGATGACCGCTTATTCCGATCTCTCCAGCCGGACGTCATCCACAATGTCTACATTTCGCTGCTCAATTCCGACAATGCCATTATCAGCCAGCCATACGAAACGAAAATCCTGCAATTACAATTCGGCGCACCGCAAACAGTCGATTTCACTTTGTTGCAAGATGTGGACGCGGTCACGGTTTTTCTTATATACGGCAACGGCAACCAGCGAAGCATGAAGATATTCCTCCAGAAAGACAAGTCGGTAAACCGCGTGGCGGTGCAGTCCGAGCAGTTTTCTCAGGAAGTGGAATTGGGCAAGTCAGCCTTCTACGACCTCACCCTCGAACTGTTCAGCGGTGTCAGCAACACCTTCTCGCTGGAAGTTGCCAACCTTCCGGAACAAATCAGCCGGGTCTTTAAGAGCCACACTGGCAATGCGCGGCTGCGGCAGGTGAAATTCACCGAAAGTAGCCGCACCAAACGTGCCGTCCTGGAAATCACGCTTCCTGATCGGTCCAGCGATGATGTCGTCATGGATCTACCTATCCCGTTCTATGTGTTCGCCGTCCCGAACGAAAACAATGCCCTGATTTCCGAGCTGCGTTCAAAGCACTGGACCGAGGAGAAACTGGAGGATCTGGACATTGGCTATGTCAGGCTGGAGTTGTTGCCGCGCGGAAAAGGCAAACTCGCGGTGCGGGCCCCACAACTGTACCATTCCATACTTGCTGACGAAGTCGCGGAGATAACAATAGAATTGGTTAATGAGGGGAGCCGGCGACTCGATTACATTGATATCAAGGCTGAGCCACCTTTGAACTGGGCCAAGACTATTTCTCCGGCAAGCATCTCCGCACTTGAAATCGGCGAGGAAGCCCGGGTCACTTTGACCTTCACACCTCCCAAAGACATCGCCGTCGGCAAATATGAAGTCCGCATTGAAGCGTCCGGTCTGTCTGACGGTCAGCCGGTAACCGGAAGCGATAAAATCGCCGCCATAGAGATACGGGCCGGAACGAACGTAATCGGGACAGCCTCAGTCGTCCTGTTTATCGTGGTCATCGTGGGGGGCATAGTCGCCTACGGAATCCACCTTTCCCGGAGGTAAAAAAACACCTGTCAGAAATGAGGTTTGTGATGAACGCGAACATATGTGACAACGCCCAGCCCGCCCTGGAGGCGGTCAACCTGACCAAGCGATATGAAGACGGTCTATTGGCTCTTGATCACATATCCTTTTCGGTGACTCGGGGCCAGATATATGCCATGCTCGGCGGCAACGGCGCAGGTAAAACGACAACCATCAACCTGTTTTTGAATTTTATTGAGCCGACCGAAGGGGAGGCCCGAATCAATGGCATTGCAACTCACCGGGAGCCTCTGCGGGCCAAGCAGCAGGTCGCCTTTGTCTCCGAAAATGTCATACTCTATCCCCATTTCACCGCCCTGCAGAACCTTGATTTTTTCGCTCGCCTTGGCGGCAAGCATGACCTCACCCGGGCTGACCTGCGCGAGGTGCTTCTCCGGGTCGGCCTCTCTGAAGACGTCCACAACAAGCGGCTCAGGGGGTTTTCCAAAGGTATGCGCCAGAAGTGCGGCATCGCCATTGCCATCGTCAAGGATGCTTCGGCAATTCTCCTTGACGAACCGACGTCCGGACTCGATCCCAAGGCGGGACGGGGGTTTATCGAACTCTTGAAATCGCTTCGTCAAGAGAACAGAGCCATTTTGATGTCCACTCACGATATATTTCGC
Source organism: Candidatus Zixiibacteriota bacterium (assembly GCA_020343475.1). Taxonomy (GTDB): domain Bacteria; phylum Zixibacteria; class MSB-5A5; order GN15; family PGXB01; genus JAFGAL01. The sequence goes on along the minus strand of CP070796.1, from coordinate 857,425 downwards.
GCCAAGGAAGTAGCCGATGTCGTC
>CP070796.1:854587-857301 GCA_020343475.1 Candidatus Zixiibacteriota bacterium | reverse complement strand
GGGCCTCCCCAACTTCTCAGATAGTTATGCCATTTTGGCTCTAATTCCGAGATTTTCGATTTATATATCGCGGTAAACGAGCTTTGAAGATTTTCCCCAAGATCGCACCGCTCGGATAATTCCACCAATTTACCAATCCCATATTCATCAATAAGGAATCTAGAAAATGCACCCGCCTCATGATATGTTATGTGAGCGTTAGCCAGAAAATCTTTGTCATCCGATAGTAAGAGTTTCTCAGCCGGAATATATCTGGGGTCGTCGATTAAATGCCCGGCTATGGCGAGGGAGTACTCGGGGGTGGACCAGTATGTACCGCCCAGCGCTATGGCAATCCCCTCGGCAAACGCGGCGTTGATAAAATCACCATCGTGCATCGTGATCAGGTGAACATACTCATGTGGATTAATGAACGTTGGCGATACGATGAGATCACGCGCTACAAGAGCGTAGCCGCCGGCCGGTGGATGAAGCAGCAACTCGCCGACCTCTACCCCGGAACGAGCTACATAGACATCCACCTGCTCCGAAACAGGCAGATATGATTCAAGTAACTCGGATATCTTCAGACACAACGAACTCATCCTCCGCAGGGCGGCTTTACTCCCCCGGGTATCCTTAATTGATGGGTAGTGAAACGTCAGAATGCCGTTTCGATATGCCCTCCACTCCTGAGTCAAAAGATCCACCGGATTTATAAATACAAATTTGCCCTCCTCCTCCACGACATAATATCGCATCGGAATCCGTTCCTCCAAAATGTCACCGGTGATGGTGTCCTTGGCGACCCATTCGAATTCCAGGATAAAATGGTTATTTTCACGCTTAATCCCGGAAACCTCAAAGGCATAACCATACAAAAAGGCAGCAAATTCTTCCAATGGCAACACCTGACCGATTCTTGAGTGCAGGGAGGCAAAAAATCCTTTTCTCTCCAGGGATTTCTTGCTCCAGCAAATGGAAATCGCCGCCCTGTCACCTCTGGAGGCTGCAGATACAAACGCGGATAGGAGTCTGGAAGCATCGTCCCGAGACAAGGCGGCACCAGTATATGGCACAAGCCCAATCGAGACGAATAATAGAATTGCCGCAACCTTCAAGACATTCGCCATACGCAATACATAAATGTATACAGTTTTTTGGATTCAGGCATCTGTATTTACGCGAGTGAATAATAATCGTTCCTGATAAGACCCGCAGGAATGATAAAATACCATTTATAGAGCCCTCTCCAAGGAATTTGCAATAAGACTTGCGCATCCGGGGCGCTTCCGTATTATTTATTTAGGGAACAGCAAATCCGTCGAAAAATGTCAGCATATACGGAGCGCCGGAAAATACGCTGCGATCTCTGCCAGGAGACATTCCAGGCTTTTTTCAGTTGTCTGGAGGCCAAACCACGGGACAAACTCACCGCGGAAAAGACAGTAAATGTTTATGAACGGGGGCATGTACTTTTTTACGAGAGTAATCCTTCATTCGCGGTATACTGCATCCATGACGGCACAGTTAAATTATTCAAATCAGGTGACAAAGGAGAGCGTTACATAATGCGCCTCCTTCACCCAGGTGATTTAGTCGGTTTTCGTGCCATCCTGGCCGGGGAACCTTACGCCGCCACCGCCGAAGCCGTCCAGAGGACGACGGCCTGTGTAATTCCTCAGAAAACGTTTCTCGAACTGTTAAAGGATTCACCCGAACTTGTCTTTTCCATGATGGCCAAACTGGCCGCGGAATTGAGAGTTTCCGAAGAACAATTTGTTTCATGCTTTCACAAGACAGTAAGAGAGCGAACCGCTCTCCTTTTTCTCTCCATCGTTGATCCTCGATATCAAACTCGTGATGCAAAGGAACAACAAATCCTATCGCTCAAACGCAACGAGATGGCCCAAATGATTGGGACAACGCCTGAAACATTTTCGCGAACACTGCGCGATTTCAGTCTACAGGGTTTAATTAGAATCGAGGGGCCTGAAATTGTAATTGCAGATTTTGCGGGTCTTAAGCGGGTAGCAGGAGAATAAAAAAGGCAATGCGTTGATGTAAATCAAGTGGGGCCTTGAGCTATATCATTGTAATTCTGGGACGTGGTTATTAAATATTTGGCAAGGGTCATTATTACTTCTCGCCTGCGGAATCGTATATATGCTATAGAGAGAGTCGAGCTTAAGAAATCAATTGTATTACCAGTAAACCAGGAAAGGGGGACTTATGATGAGAGTTATTGTTCTGGGAGCACTGGTGCTATTCGGCGCGTTTATGGTTGTCTGGGCCGCGGTGCCGACAACAATAAATGATTTCTTCCTGCCGGGCTCTCAGCCGGGACAATCGGGAAATCTTGAGCACCCGGATAAGTGTGATAACTGTCACGGAGGTTACGACCCCACCGTTGAGCCAGCATATAACTGGCGCGGCAGCATGATGTCCCAGGCCGCCAGGGACCCGCTATTTTATGCCTGTCTGGCCATCTCCAATCAGGACGCCCCGGAAAGCGGCGACCTCTGCATTCGCTGCCATTCACCGTCCGGCTGGCTGGAGGGGCGATCGATACCCACCGATGGTTCGGCTTTGAACAACAATGACCGCGAGGGTGTTCAATGCGATTTCTGTCACAAGCTGATTAATCCGACCCCGCTGGGCATTAATCCCTACCCGGACGATCCAATTTATACGGCGAATACTTATCCTTCGGATCAGTCTTACCTTGCAACTCT
>CP070796.1:851756-854487 GCA_020343475.1 Candidatus Zixiibacteriota bacterium | reverse complement strand
GGATAAAATTGTCAGGACTGCCGATGAAGTAGTGACGGCAAGCAGCAGCATCAGGGAATACTTTGGAAGGGGAGAGGTTATTACCAATGCCGCCGCCGATGAAACCGTCGCGCTCTGGAAGAGCGGGAAAAAGGAACCGGGGAGCAGATTTGTCGTCGGTGTTTTGGGAACCATCAACCATCTGTGCCCGATTGATCCACTGTTCAAGACACTGGCCTGCCTTTTGAAAACAGAACCTGAGTTGCGAAATACCATTCGGATAATGCATGTTGGCCATTGCGATGCCGACATGGTCAGGGCACAGGCATCACTCTATGAGCTTGGCGATCTGATAGATTTAAAAGGATACCTCGAACGGAAAACGGCAATACGCACACTTGTCCAGGCAGATCTGTTGTATCTGAGCGTGCACCGCTTTGAAGAGTACAATATTCTGCCGGGACGGATTTTTGATTATCTGGTTTCCGGTAAGCCGGTGCTGGGCATAATCCCGGCCGACTCCGACGCAGCAACCCTGATTGGTGAATATTCGCAGGGCGCGGCCTTCCGGCATGATGAAATCGAAAAGGCCGCGGCTTATATAAAGCGAATGTTTGAAAAGAGGTCCGCTATCGGAAATGCCGGCGGGATTCATGATCCCGGGCTGATTGCGTCCGCCATGGCGGATCAATACGCCCTGGTGCTTAACCGGCTGCAGGATGGAGAACCCTGATTGTGTATATTTCGGTAATCATCATCAGCTTTAACGGCATTGAATTTATCAAGGACTGCCTGGCGACGGTTTTCACCTCGCTGGCCGGCATTGATGCCGAGATTATCGTTATCGATAACGGTTCCGCCGACGGGACGTGCGAACTAATCAAAGCCCGGTATCCCGAGGTCAAATTGACCAAAAACCCTGGGAATCTGGGCTATGCCCGCGCGGTAAACCAGGGGGCCGAACAGGCCACGGGGAAGTTTATATTGTTGCTGAATCAGGATACTCGTATTCGCGACCGCGCCATTGTGAAAATGGCGGAGCGGATGGCCCGCGACAGTACCATCGGTACGATAGGACCGATGTTTGTCGGTTTCGACGGGACACTCCGGAAGTCCTGCCGGGTCTTCCCGTGCTATCGCCATCTCTTTTTTGAATTTACCGGGCTGGCATGGCTGTTTCCGAGATCGCGCCTGTTCGGCGAATGGAAAATGGGCTGGTTCGATCATCTTACCGAGCATGAGATCGATCAACCAATGGGGGCGGCACTTATGATTCGCAAGGAAATCTTTGATGCGATGGGACGTTTCGATGAGACTTTTCGCATATTTTTCAACGATGTTGATTTTTGTCGCCGGATTACGGAACGAGGACTGCGGAATCTGTACTTCCCGGCCGCCGTGGTGGAGCATTATTTTGGCGGTTCGATAGGGACGATGAAACCGCGCATGGTGATTGAATCACATCGGGCCATGTTCAGATATTTCAGGAAATATAGCCGGGGAATACACCGCCTTCCCCTGCTTTACTTCTGGGGCCTGGTATTGTGGCTGACTGCATATGTCAGGGCCGGCTACCACCTGATATTGAGAAAGTAATTATCTCAACAGCATCATCTTACGGGTTTGGATGGCGTCGCCGGCGCAAGCCCGGTAGAAATAAATCCCCGTGGGCATATCCACGCCGTCTTTACCGGTGCCGTCCCAGATGATACTATGGATTCCCTCAGCCTGACCGGGCACTTTCTTATCCCAGATAACCTGTCCCAGGAGGTTGTAGATTTCAAAGGTGACATCGGACGGCTCGGGCAGCGAGTACGAAATTGTCGTGGTCGGATTGAACGGATTGGGGTAGTTCTGATTCAGCTCAAACCGGGCCGGGATGAGACTTCCGTCGTCGCCCGTCGAGAGCGTCATCGATACCGAAAACATGTCATACGCAATGGTATAACCTTCCTTTATGGCCGTCACGCAATAGGTGCTGTCGGGATTCAGTTCGGCGGCCGGTATGAAATCGCCCGATTGATCGGTGGCGCCTCGCTCGACAATAACGCCGTTTGCGGACAGGATTACTTCGGCCTGCGGAACCGGTGTTTTGTTACCATTTATTATATGGATGATAATACAGTTGTCGGTCAGCGCGTTAATTTCGAAATCCATGTCGCCCGGTTCTTCCAGGTATATCTTCAGACCGGGATCGCCGAAGAAATTTTGCCCGTATATGAGGTCGCGGTAGTACGGATATTCAAGCCATGAATAATACATGGCCTCAACCGGGCTGCCGGCGGCCTCGTTAAACAGGTAGCGGGTAAACGAGGCTTGCAGCAGGTAACTGGAGTAGACCCATCCCCAGCGGGCATTTCCGACCATTCCCACCGCACCGCATTGTTCGGCGGAGATCAGACTTTCCACCAGCGACCGGCCGGTGGCTTGACCGTCGGTGCTGTCCAGATCATATGCTCCGCTTTTGCATGCCAGTGAGTAGTACAGCGAGACCCTGTCGTTTTGCGCCAGCTCGGTAAGGCTTCCCTGCCCGTTCCCCTGTGGAGGGGCGAGAACATACGATGCCGGCCATTCGCCGTAATTGGCGGAGCGGACCATGAACCCGTCGATCCGTCCATGGCAGAGGATATGCACGATACCGAATCCCTCCGAAAGGGTGTCCACGCATTCAGCGCCGGAGGCATTACTCGGGTCAGGATCAAAGCCGGTCGGGTATTCTACCGCCGTCGCGGTATCCACCGTAAAAGAGGCC
>CP070796.1:848925-851656 GCA_020343475.1 Candidatus Zixiibacteriota bacterium | reverse complement strand
GTTATGTCTCTTATTTCATTGTGGTCTGAAAAAATGATCGGGCCCTGGATTGTCCATATTGCCTCGAGAACCACACTCCTGGCTCCTCCCGGAGCAGTGGAACCCACAATATAGGTTTGATCATCAGCTATTGCCAAAGAGGGCGTAGTCAGCAGGATGGTTCCTGACACCGCGAAAAATATGCTATCGGGACCTATATGGTTGTTGGCCGCATCGATAGCCCAGCGGAGGGAACCGTTACCGGCATCATTAAGATTTGTTACCGTGATGACGTCAGGGACAGAATAATATTTTGTCGCGGCATATTCCTCATGACCGGATGCATCATTGCTCCAGTCAGTAGCGTGGACATTTCCGAGATCATCAACCGTGATCGCTTCAACTCTGCCGTCATTGACGTCGCCGTAAACGCCTCTGCGGGCGGAGCTGATTTCGGTATTATCGTCTTTTTGTGTTATACTTTTTTTCAAGGCATGATTTGAGTACACGTGAAAGGGAAGTAAAAGTAACAGAACGGCAGTTAAAATTGGTCTTTTCATGGCGTCACTCCCAGATAATCCGCACTTGCGAGCGAATTATATATATCGCCTTACAATTCCTGTCTTTTTCCGATTACGAAAGTTCGCAATTATACTAAATGAAATATATCATAAGTGTCGATTTTTGTCAATCTTTATCAGTGTGGGTCTTATTCCGGGCCGACCCGGATTAACGCAGGGAATGGTGTTTACAGTGGTGCGGTAACTCAGACGGGCGATACCTTCATGTCTGCCTTCCGGGAGACTTCACCTGGCATGGATCCGGCTTCAATCCGACGGATTCCATAGCGTTTTCTAAACCTGAAAAATATTACCCGCTTTGCCTGAGGCATTGGGCCGGGATGGCTTTTTGGGTAGGCTAATCATTCCTGTGGACACTGCGGCTCCGGGCCCGGTGGATCGCCGTAAAGATAATCGATCAGATACAGAATATCCAGAAGGTTTATTGAGCCGTCGGCATTGGCGTCACCTGCTTCAGCTGGCTCGGGTTCCGGCCCCGGAGGATCACCATATTTACATTCGATTAGAAATAGTATATCCAGAAGATTAATTTCGTCGTCTCCAGAAGCGTCTCCGCAAATATACGGCCTGACTATGTAAGCTGCGTACGGATTGCTGAATTCCGACCAGACCTCGGATACACAATAACGGTACCTCCAGTAGAATACCGAATCAAATCCCAGGGGAGAAGGGATCTGGTATTGTGGTAGGGTCAGGCCGGATATGTCATAAATCGGTGAACGAATATCATGAAACCTATCCAGTTGAAAATGGAAACTGTCGGCGCTTACTCCGGATACAGCGGCGCTCCAGTCAAACAGCGGTTCATTATCTTCCCACGGGATTCCCACCGGCGGAACATATGATGATACTTCTTCCACCGGATAATAGAAAAGCAGGCTTTCAGGCTGCAAGCTCCCATCCTTGGATATACTTGCATTATAATTCTGGGCAATAATTGCCTGAAGCGAGCCGTTCAGCCTGATTCCGATTGAAAATACAGACCCGGGCGGAGCGCTTGGCTTTGGCGAGATGATAAGACTATACTCACCCAATAAGAGATTATAATCCGTGGCAGTTTCGTCAACAATCCCGTCCTGATCGAAATCAAAGCGCCAGTAATCAGAGCCTGAGACAGTGGCGAAATTTCTTGATATCGCAAAAGTATCCGGGTTCTGGACCATTATCGTTATACGGCCCAGACCCTTTGTAATCATTTCATCGATGACTGTCGGGGCGTCGGGTAAGTTGTTTATTGCGATTTTAATGGGCGGGGGATCTTCACCTGTCTGCCCGACAACAAAATCCGGATTGCCATCCCGGTCAAAATCTCCCTGTGCCGCCATAGCCATTGATTGATTTAAACCCAGGTCGATTGTCAGGGTAGAGTCGAAATTCCCTGTGCCATCACCAAGATAAAATTCAAATCCTCCGACCTGGTTATTTTCGGTAACGATGTCAAGGTGTCTATCGCGATCGATATCGGCGGCGATAATATCCCAGGCCAGGCCATAAACACGAATGCTATCATAATCAATTATGCCGCCATCACCATTCCCGAATAAAATATATATGTCATTTTCATTCGACAGGGGCTGGCGCGGTACTGATATGGCATAGTCAGCATTTCCATCTTCATTAAAGTCGGCGATGCCGCTTCCGTCGGCCACACTTGGCCAGTGGGCAATACCGACGTAAAAAGCCAGCGTTTTCTGGAAACTGCCGTAGCCGTCGTTGACATGAACGTATATTGTGTCCAGGAAATTTTCATGTGGTGTTGTCGTGATCACGTCGTCTATCCCATCATTATTGAAATCATTAATCTGGACGGCCTGAAAAGGAACGGGGAAATAAGAGCTTAAAAAGAAACCGCCGTTTCCATCTCCATAAAACACCTGATCCGGAGTGGCAATTATATCAATCGCGGCATCATCATTGATGAATCCGGCTGCAATGTCACAAATGCCGTAATGGTATGGCCGGTCGATTTGAATAAGCTCGAAGTCTCTCTCACCCTGATTAATGATGATGTTTAAATAACCGGCTGAAATGGCGACGATATCCGGCAGGCTGTCCTGATTCACAAAACACACGTCTATTGACTGTAGCTGGTATAATTCTGGCAAATCATCCTGGAAATATGCTATTGGATTTTCAAATGTTCCGTCTCCATTTCCGTACGCGATAGAAAT
>CP070796.1:846050-848825 GCA_020343475.1 Candidatus Zixiibacteriota bacterium | reverse complement strand
TCAACCTCCTTGATATTCTGGATGAAATTGCCCACGTCTATCAGGAGCCGATCGGAGAACCGGTGCTGGTTTGTCCTCCGGACGCTAAGGCGCGGTAAGGCAACTGCGGATATATACATTGTGGGGTGACCGCGACGGTCACCCCTTTCTTATGGTGTCAAAATGCACAGGTGCTGGAATCTCGGCAATGTTGAATTGAAAATATGGCAACCGGGCAAAAATGCCCTGATGCCCTAATGTAGACGGCAACGGCGGACCGCGTCCGGCGTCTTTGTCTGCGTCATGTCAACTCCCTTGTTCTTGTGCGAAGCCGATACCCGGTGACAGTTTCGCCTGTTCTTCCAATGAAGCAAAATCTTCTTATGCTATTCGGTCAAGCGCGATAAAATGGCGTCTTTAAGCGCTGTCAGGGTGGCAGTACTGTCGGGATAATCCGGTGTGCCGCTGCGAATAATGCTTGACAGAAAAGCCGCTCGCCATTATCTTACAATTGGATGGAATCCCTGCACCATATTTATATCCTTCCACCGCCTACGTACAGATGAGCTGGGAAAATATGAAAGTGTATTATAACTGAAACCTTAACCAAGGAGTGGGTGTCATGAAAAAGCAGACCCTTATCCTGTTAATGGTACCAATAGTCATATTGACTATGACGGTATCGACCTTTGGGTACTGTCCTCCGGTCGGCAGTGTCCGTGACGTTGAAAACTCAGGTGACGACCATCCCTGGGGTGGTGAAAATGCCGGCCCGGCCGGCGACGGTGGCATCACCGTTCGAACATCTTTTGTCATGGGAACCGCGTTCTTCTTCCTTGACATTGTCTGGACAATCTGTCAGGTAAAGATTATGCCGGTTCAGCAGGAGGATTCAGTTCCGAATACTCCGATGATTGAGAGCGAGCAGTCGGGCAGTTCGATCCAGGCCGCGCCGTCAGTAAATTCGGGAACACAACAGAGAGGATTATAAGATGAGCCAAGCAGTACGTACAAACATAACGTACCGCGCAAGCTGTATCAAGTACCTGAGCGATTTGATTGACCGCCGTGAATTCACTGCGGCGATCAAATACTACGAATCGATTCAGGCCGGGTTGAACGAGCAGCGAGACTTTGAATGCGGTATTGTTCTGCGTCTTGCGGCAAAAGCATTCGGCTCATCGAACCAGTATAAGAGGGCGCTCCAACTCATCAGAATCGCCATTGCGATCCTTTCAAAAATGGCCGGTGAAACCGGCGAGTTGGCTGAATGTTACCTGGTCCTCGGAGAAATTCTTCGGGATATAGGTAAGTTTGGCGAGGCCGAAAAAGCTTTCCGTGACGGAGAATCTATATTCAGACGAGGGGAGAATCATGCCGACGCCGGCAGGGCACTCAACAAAATCGCCGGCATTCTGTTCCGAAAGGGAGATTTCGACGGATCATTGCAATGCCTGCTGGAGGCGGTCGAAGCCGCCAGAAAGGAGAACAACCAGAAACAACTGGCCTACCTTTTTGGCAATATTGGCCGCGTGTATACTCTTTTGGGAAGGCTCAATGCCGCCGAAGACAATATCAGGCTGAATATCGAACTTTCCAGCGAGTTTTCCGATGAAGTCGAGCTGGCCAGGGCATATCTTTCGCTGGGATACGTACAGATGCAGTTAATGAATTACGGTACAGCCGGGGACTCACTTGAGCAGGCGCTCCAGTTCATCCGAAAAAACGGCATGACCAGAGAGGAGGTCATTTATCTGACCTATGCTGGTGAACTGGCGTTAAAAACCGACGCGCTCGATCAGGCCGAACATTCGCTCAATGAAGCTTACCGCCGTGGGCACCAGATTGCGCCGGAGTCGCTCCTGGTGGCTCGTCCCTTGCGACATCTGGCGCAGCTATTCCTGGTACGGGGCAGCTATCGCAAGGCAATGTCCTTTGCGAATCGATCGCTGGCCATGATGAATGCCATTGACGATGCCATTGAGATCGGGGCGCTTCATCGTATTCGGGCCGTCTGCTACGATAACTTGAACCGGAAGAACGCGGCCGGTAAGGCCTACCGCAACTCAATTGCCATTCTCGAAGAACACCAGGCCAGGTTCGAACTGGCGGACAGCCTGGCTGCCGCCGGCCGATCGAGTGTTTTTCGGCTCAATCAGCAGGCCATGTATTTATGCCGGGCCGAAGAGCTTTACGATAACTGCAACATTCAGCCTAAAGTGCGCGAGATGCAGATATGTATCGGCGATTGCGAGGTGACCAAAGCGCCGCTGTCGGCCACATCCGGGGCGGTCGGAACGACAATCGTTGATTTTCCGACGAAAAATCGGAAGATGCGACAGATTGTCGATCAGCTGCGACTTCTCAGGCAGTCCGATCTGCCGATACTGTTAACCGGCGAGACCGGTACCGGAAAGGATTTTCTGGCGCGCTATTTCCATTCCATCGCCCGGCCACAGGGTCCGTATATTGCGGTCAACTGCGCTGCAGTGCCGGACACCCTGATCGAGTCGGAGCTTTTTGGGTATCAGCGCGGGGCCTTCACGGGTGCGGATGCAAGCAAAACCGGCCTCTTCTTGGCGGCGAATCATGGCGTTCTGCTACTTGACGAGGTGGGGGAGCTTCCACCGGCAACGCAGGCGAAACTCCTGAGTGTACTTGAAACCAAAAAACTTCGACCTCTGGGAACTGCCGATGAAGTTGATCTGGACATTATTGTAATCGCCGCCACCAATCGCAATCTGGAGGAGATGGCTGAAAACGGTTCTTTCCGGCGCGATCTGTATTACCGGCTGG
>CP070796.1:843172-845950 GCA_020343475.1 Candidatus Zixiibacteriota bacterium | reverse complement strand
GCTCGATAATTGGCATAAAAATTGTGATAGAAGTGCCTGTTTTCCGTGCCGTCCGGATTTTTTCCGGGACTGCCGAACAGGGGGCGCGACGGTAGCGAAACCGACGCGCTCGGCAAGCGATCAGTCCGCACCTCCTCATCCAGCGCGTCTTCATGGATAAACTGGGCATTGATTGAAGCATTCCCAAGCCGTTTGGAAAGAGAGAGCTGGCTGCGTAAATTGCGGTTCAGGCGGTCCTGCTCGTCGGTGGAAAAATCCGTATAGTAGCTTTTGTCAGAAATAAAATTCCCGCTTGCTTTGGCAGTAAATGTCGGCGAAATTGTCTGATTGTGACCGAACGTTATGCTCCATCTGGTGCTTTTTTCTTTCTGGTAATTAACGTACCTGGAATCGGTGTTATATGAACCGGAAACAGATCCCGAAAGAAGGTACCGGACATTGTAACGCACACTGCTGTTAAACTTCAGCCCGTAATCTTCATAATAGTTCAGCCATGCTTTGAGATCCCAGTATTCCGAAGCCGCCCAGTAGTAGCCGACATTTTCCAGATACCGGTCACCCCGCTCGAAGTTGCCGAATTTAAACGGCAGAAAACCGGAGTGCCGGCCCGGCTTGATCGGAAAGACATAATACGGGAATATCATCAAGGGCATTTTTTCTATGTAAAAGACAACCGGGCGAACAATTACCCGGTCTCCCCGGATCATCTTCATGTTCTTCGACCAGAAGTGAAAATGTGGGTCATTCCGATCGCAGCTGGTATACATCCCGCCTTCGACATAGTAAATATCCTTTTCCTCGCGGTACAACTCACGCCCCCGATAAAAGGCCTCCTGATATTCAGAGCGGGTTTGCCGGATCAACCCGCGCTCAGTGTCCAAAGAATATTCAAGATACGAACCAATTAACTCATCAGTCCCGTCGTTGAGCACCACCGGGTAATAGACAAATGCCGAATCGACCCGGGCGGAATCATGGTACGCCTTGACCAGCTCACGGGAGGTAAGATAGTCGATACGCGAGGCCGACAGAAAAAACTCCTTGCTGCTTACCCTGGCCATACCGTCTAACACAATGGTTGAATCTTTCAGATTGTAATCGATGAAGTCACCGCTGTACCGGATACTGTCCATCACGAAAACCGATCCGGAATCGGTGGATTCTTGCTTACCGTTAAGATATTCCCCTTCCGCGCCGCCGATCACATTAACAGCAGATAGGCGCTGATCGCTAAGAAACAGCTTAATCGTGTCCCCGGAGGCGCGGTTGGAGATTACCTCGGCGCTGTCACCGGTTCCGGGGGCATAATATGAATATGCCTGCCGGGTGGCGATCACGGTATTCAAATCACCGTTGCTAAGGTAGAATTCCAGTTCCTGGGCTTTAAGGTCGAACTTGTCATACACCGTTGAATCACTTCCACCCGGCTCGGTGAAATCTCCAGCGGCATTGCCCTGAACATGAATCTTTTCAAGGGTTTTTTCGCTGGAAAAGAATATCAGGGTGTCGCCGGATATCCGGGATGCTCTTCGTCGCGCCACCGGCTGATCGTACAACACCAGGACATTGTCATCGGCATACATAACGGCCCGACCGGAGTGAGATTCGGTATGCGCCTGCGTGATAATCACCTGCCCGTCACCGTAACCAATCTTATTCTTGACCTCAAAGGCGATCCGGTCGGCATCAATCTGAACCAGTCGGGTGCTGTCGGGGTAATTTAGAAACATGGTCGGCCGATCGACCATTCGGAATAGTGACGAGTCGCGGCTGAAATACGCATTGGTTCCGATCGCCTTGAGCGAATCAGCTCCAGAAAGCAGGATAACCTCCTGACCCGTCGCCCTGACAATATTCTCATTGATTTCATAAACGACCTTATCGGCCCAGAGTTGATATAATGAATCCTCAATGTATACATTGTCTTCCAGAATAATCGCTTCCTGCTTGATCCAGATCGCCTGATTGGCAAGAAAGGTCCGATCACCGTGCCGAAATACCACGGAATCGCGGATAAATATGGTGTCTCTTTCATGACCCCGAATAAACTCGTATGGTCCCGAAGGTTCAAGAATCAGCGGTTCGCTATCAGCAACGACCGGGACAGGGATCAGGAAAAATGATCCCGCGGCCAGCAGCAGCAAAGACACGATTTTAACTTGAGATTTCATCTTTCAGCAGCTCGACAACATTATTCAAAAAACTTTCCCGATTTTCAAGGGGAATACCTCCCATCTGGGCAAAAGCTGACCCTCCTCCTCCCCTTCCACCAAACTTCTCGGAGATGAGCTTTACCAAAGCATCGGCCTTGACTCCAACATCCTCCGACACGGCAATCAGGAGCCGGTCGCCGGAGGCAAATAAAACAACCGATTTGAACGCCTCAGTCGTTTTAATCGCCTGATCTTTGATCGTTTTCATATCAAGTTCATCAGATTTCCTGACGACAATTTTAACTCCGTGTACTTCCGGGGAGTCGTTTTTGAGATTCACTAGTTCATAATTAAGAAGTCGTGTGTTGAGTCGGGTGAGTTCTCGTCGTAAAGCTGATTCCTGCTCGACAAGCCTGGCGACTCCATCACCGAGATTTTCAAAATGACAGGTCAGCTTTCGCGAAAGCTCGGTGAGAATCAGGTGTTTTTTTCGGTAATCATCAAGCGCCTGACGGCCTGTCAGGAAGACGATTCGAAGATGGCCGCGCAGCCTTTCCTGACCGACAATCTTGATCGTGCCCACTTCGCCGGTATGGCTGCAATGTGTTCCGCCGCAGGCGGTGTA
>CP070796.1:840272-843072 GCA_020343475.1 Candidatus Zixiibacteriota bacterium | reverse complement strand
CTTGCGCCCAATCGACTACAATTTCGCGGGCCGGGATTTGCTGAATATAGATTTCGCAGGTGACACCATTTATGTCGGATCAAGCGGAGGCGGATTCGCGATATCGCCGCCGGGAAACAAATGGCGGGTGATTCAGGCCAATACTGATTCCCTCCGGCACGATCGGGTTGATCGCTATGTTTATCCCACCATTTCGGGTAACTGGATAACGGCACTGGGGATTCAGGAGGTGCCTCAGGATGAGCCACTGATATGGGCTCAAACCCGAAGGGCGCTGGGAGGATCCGAGTATTTTGGCATCTATTCCTCTACCCTCGGGGGTCAGAACTGGGTCGAAAGAGATTCCGGGGCGGTGGTGTGGAATTTCGAGTTTAAAGACTCGCTGGTTCTGGCGGCTACGTCCGGCGGCCTGATCTTCTCACAGGATCTAGGCGAAACCTGGGAAACCGCTCTTATTAAAGGTGCTCTGGTTTCCAATCGACCGGAGGTCACAGATATTGTCATACTGCCTCCGGATTCAATCCTGGGAGTTGAGGTTGTTGACGACACGGTGTGGATAGGTTCCACGTTCGGGGCCGCGAAAGTCGCACTGGATAACTTATTGGCCGCTCCCGGCGCGGCCGACTGGGAAATATATCGGGTTCCGGCTGTTGCCGATCAATTTTTTGCGTACCCGGTTCCGTTTTCACCGATCAACCAGAATTATGTGTTTTTCAACTATCCCATGAAAAAGACCGGCAGTGTGACAATCAAAGTGTACGATTTTGCCATGAATCTGGTCAAAACCGTGATCGATGGTAAATGGCGGGAAGGAAGTGCTGATGCGGCATATTCGACCGACCGCTGGGATGGGCGAAACGGCCGGGGGGATCTGGTCGCGGCCGGCATTTATTATTTCAAGGTGGAGTATTCGTTCGGTGAATCCTATTGGGGTAAGCTGGCCATCATACCGTAGGAGTGATCATGAGAAAGCTGATTAGCATCATAAGCCTGTTGCTGGTGTTTCCCTGGCAGTGTGTTCTGGGTGAGGCTGAAGATGGCGGTTATGCCGGGGCCTTCCTGAAAATGGCGGTTGCAGCCAGGCCCGCCGCGATGGGCGGTGCTTATTACGGTCTCTCTGATGATCTCCCCGGACAGCTGTTCAATCCCGCGGGACTGACCGCGATAACTGACAAGACCTTCTCCAGTTCTTACCGCGTCATGCAACTGGATCGTTCCCTTGGATTTCTCTCGATTGCCTTCCCTGCTCGTCTGCAATCAACGCTGGCGCTCGGCTGGCTGTATGCCGGCTATGGTGAGGTTACCGCCCGCAATCGGAGCGGGCGAGAACTGGGCCGAACGATCTCTTCTAATGAGCATGTATTTGCCGCCACATTTGCCAAGCAGTTTCTTCCGTTTCTTGGCGGCGGTGTCAAACTGAATTACTATTACAAAAAGCTGGACATTATCGACGCCAATTCAGTCGGTATTAATCTCGGAGCCCTGCTGGCAGTTGATTCGCTGTTTGAGTACGGCTCTATGGAAGGCAAGGCAATTACCGATATCAAAATAGGCCTGGTTTTTAATAATATCGCCGCCAAATATCCCTGGACAACCAATGAATACTGGGAGAAATACGGTGGGCGCGGATCGGCGCAGGATGATGAGTTTCCCTTCGTTCTTGCCGGCGGTGTTTCATGCCGGACTTTCCGCAAAAGCCTGCTGGTGGCATTCGACCTGGAGAAAAATTTCGAACAGGCTGTAGTAGCGCGATTCGGAGGAGAATACAATATTACAAAACAATTCTTCTTGCGCAGCGGCCTGAATGAAGGAGTGCTCACCGCCGGATTCGGCCTGCTGCAGCGGCTTGAGTGGTTTGGCTTCTCATTTGATTACGCCTTCTCGGCTGAGCGCGCGGACGAAGGAAGCGATCATATTGTCACCCTAAACGTCACGTTCTAATATGTGGACCAATATGAAGACAAAAATCATCCACCTGATTGTTTTGGTTGCAATGCTGGGACCCTCACCGGCTTTTTCCCTGTCCGGCCTGCGCCTGCTGACGGTGGAAAGCGGCGCGCGGCCGGCCGGCATGGGCGGAGCTTTTTCCGCCGTGGCGCAGGATCCGTCTTCGTTCGCATACAATCCGGCGGCGGTATACGGGCTGCAGGGCTTAAACGGAACATTAGGTCACAACACGCACTGGGAAAACGTAAGCATCGAAACCGGATATATCTCCTTCACCAAACGGGATGTGACAATTTCAACCGGGCTGCAATTCGGCCGGGTGGGTGAATTGCAGGGACGCAATGACACTGTACCATCAAGTGATTACATTCCGTTCGATGCCCATGATATCTCGTTTAAGGCCGGGGCCTCCTATGAATTCGAAAAGAACGTTATCCTGGGTTTTTCGCTGGGATGGATGTTTGAAAAGATTGATATGTATCGCGGCTCCGCCTTTAACTTTGATATCGGCATGCTGTTTCGGGTAATGCCTTATTTGAACGTCGGCGCCTCGGTGCTTAATATCGGCTCCACCCTGCAGCTGCGCGACAGGGCGTTTGATATTCCCACAACAATTCGGGCCGGAGCATCATACCGGTACGACAAGCTTCGGGCTGTGCTGGATTTGATCATGTTCGATGATGATAAAGATGAAGGGATGGATCTCCGAACGCATTTCGGTGCGGAGTACCGACTCATTCCTGATTTTACCCTGCGGGCCGGTTATCGGCTGGGCTATGAAAGCAAATCCCTCTCGGCCGGCCTGGGATTTTCCAAGCGAAATTTCCGCATTGATTATGCATTTCTTCCTTAC
>CP070796.1:837368-840172 GCA_020343475.1 Candidatus Zixiibacteriota bacterium | reverse complement strand
GCAATGTCCGCGAATTGGAAAACACGATCGAGCGGGCGATTATTCTTGCCGAGGGCAAAAAGCTGACGCCTGACCACCTTGCTATCCGGTTAACCACTCCCGGTGAGATTAGATTGCGAGAGGGCGCCGGCCTTAAGGAAATCGGAGCGCACGCCCAGAGGCAGGCAGAACGCGCCGCCATTATCCGCGTCCTTACCCAGGTGCGGGGAAACAAGCGCAAGTGCTCGGAAGCCCTGAAAATCGACTATACCACACTTTTTGACAAAATTAAAAAATACGAAATTGATACCAGCCAGATTTAATCAGCCCTACCTCACTTGCTTTTCATATATATGACGACCGCTCGTCCGAGCGGTCGTCGTTTTTTGGGATTTTACAGGCCGACCAGATCCTTGAGGTGGCGAATTTCCTGATGATTGATATACCGCCATCGCCCGACCTTTAATTTGTCCACTCTCAGGCCCGCGAAGGAAACACGGCGGAGATATATAACCGGATAACCGACCGACTTCAGAAGCTGCTTGACCTCTCGCTTGCGGCCTTCCGTAAGAATCAATTCAATCTTTGAAACATTCCCCCTCACAGATATAAGCCTGGATTCCGCCCGGCCGACATATCCGTCCTCCAACTTTACACCCCGCGTAATCCTGTCGGCATCCTCCTGACGGAATATGCCGTTCACCACCGCGTTATAGATTTTTCTGATCCCGTATTTTGGATGGGCCAGCCGGTAGGCCAGATCACCGTCATTGGTGAGAATGAGCGCGCCTTCGGTATCGTAGTCAAGGCGTCCGACCGGATAAACCCGGACCGGAACACTTTTGGTATAGTATGCCACAGTTTTCCGGCGGAACGGGTCAAAAAGCGTTGTCAGTACCTGTTGTGGTTTGTTGAGTAGAATATAATATTTCCTGCTGACCGGGGTCGCGACCGTTCCATCGACCTTAACAACGTCATTTTCCTCATTGATAATGGTGCCAACACGATCAATGGTAACATCATTAACGGTAACTTTTCCTTCCCGGATCAGCTGTTCGGCACCTCTCCTCGAGGAGATGCCGGATAGGGATAGATATTTGTTTATGCGAATCAACTATCTGGTTCCCGCCGGGCCGGACGCCCGACAATGCAGTGGCGCGGCAATCGACAGATTAATCGTACGGGCGATTACTGAGCCGTGAACACCGGTATTAATCCGGTTCGCGCGTCAGCCGCATCGATTCATTCCATATCCTCGTCCGCGGATTCGGCTACCTTATGTTCCTCATCTCCTTCTGAGAACACGGTCACAGATTCGGCTTCCCCGTGCCGTTCCAACTGCGTATTTTTGCCGCCCTCACCGGGCTCCTTTTCCCCGGGAGCCACACCAGCCCCGTCATCGGCCAGCTCGGGATCAGAAGAGTGTGGCGGATTTTCGGCAGAGGTCACATCCGTATCGTCGCCGATAAAGCGAATCTTGGGTATTAACACCGGATCACCGTTGCCGGTCTCATCGCCTGCCGTTGAATCGGTAAGCATCCCCAGCGGCAGGCCTGGCTGGATGTCCGGCTCCCGGCTGGTGATCAACTCCTCGATTTCCTCCATCCGCGGCAGGTCATCATGAGAATTCAAGTTAAAGTATTTGAGAAACTCATCAGTCGTCTTATATAAAAGCGGCCGGCCGATTGTGCTGGCTCGTCCCGCAAGAGTAACCAGCTTTCGTTCCAGCAGGGTGTGTATCACGGAATCGGAGGCCACCCCCCGAATCATCTCAACATCGGTTTTAGTGACAGGCTGGCGATAGGCAATTATCGCCAGGGCCTCGAGCGCCGCCCGGGAGAGTCGGGTGTTGCGCCGGCGGGCATGAAGTTCCTCGACAAAGGGAGCATAGCTTTCGGTTATGTAGCACTGGAATCCCCCGGCGATTTTCCGAATACGAAAGGATGAGTCACTGGCGCGGTATTTCTCGTTAAGCTCGGTGACAGCCAGTTCAATTTCAGGTGCGGTAATCTGCCCGATGGCATCGGTTATTTTTCTGGCCGGGAGCGGTTCCGGGGATGACAGTATCAGGGCCTCAATAATTGGTAGATGGTTACCATTTGTGTTCATAATGAATATTCCATGTTTAACTCAAAAAAGGTGGTTGATCCGCCCCGGCACTCGGCAGCGGAGTATCATACAATTCACCGCGATAAACACGCAGTTCGGAAAACGGCAGCGACTGTCTGATTGAAACCCGATGCAGCCGTGCCAGCTCCAGAACGGCGAGAAAAGTCAGAATCGCAATCAGTTTACCCGGAACATCATCAAATAATTCCCGAAACGTAACCGATTCTCTGGCGTTCAGGACATCGATGATCCTTATTATCCGATCTTCAACCGTGACTTCCTGTGGCTGGATTTCATAAAAGCTGTCTTTGCCAACCCGATCCAGGACGTCCCGGAATGCCGTCAGCATGTCATATAGCGTGGTGCTATCCGAGAGGACGACTTTTTGTCTGCTGAAATTGCCTTCGATCGATGGCGGGACAAATACCCGCTCTTCAAGAATGCGCTTTTCGCGCAGGATGTCGCCCGCCTCTTTGAATTTCTTATATTCCAGCAACGCCGACACCAGTTCCTGGCGCGGATCTTCCTCCTCGCTGTCATGCTCATCCCGGGGCAAAAGCAGCCTGGCCTTGATACGAATCAAAGTCGCCGCCATCAGGATATACTCGCCGGCGAGTTCCAGGTTGAGGATTTTCATCATCTCGATATACTGCATGTATTGCATGGTAATCCGGGCGATCGGAATATCATAGATGTCTATTTCATCTTTCTTGATG
>CP070796.1:834454-837268 GCA_020343475.1 Candidatus Zixiibacteriota bacterium | reverse complement strand
CCAATCCCATAAATGACTCAACCGCCAAAGCCGGGAAACACCAGAGTTACTACGCCGACCAGCCGCTCCCCGCAATAAAAACCCAGCATCCGACAATTGCTCTGTTTAAATCGATGCTGGTTCCCGGTTGGGGACAGATCGGTAACGGCAAATACGTTAAAGCTGGGATCATTATCGCGCTTGAAGCAACCCTGATCGGCACATATCTCCACTATCGCAATAAGACCGACGACGCCGAGTCCGACTTTTTATCCGCCCCCGAAAGTGACAGGCCATGGCGGTTTGAGGAATACGAAGACGCCCGGGATCAGCGCAACCGATTCGGCTGGTACACCGCGACACTGATATTCCTTTCAATGTTCGATGCCTACGTGGACGCCCATCTGGCACGTTTTCCCGAACGCAAGGATAATATCTCTATTGATATTTCTCCGCAGGTTGATGAATATGTCTGGCTGAAAGTGGAATACTGCTTTTAAATTGCAGCGGCGCTAATCGGCCAGGATAATCTGCTTGATATCAAGTCCGTATTTCACAGGATCAACAATACGCGTAATGCGACGCGAGGAATACTCCGGAAGCGATAGGTCAATATCCATGAATTCATCCAGCGGACCGGAACGATCTCCAATAACGCGAACAATCGGGTTCATCAAATTGCTTGCATTGTTCTTGATAACCACCGCAAGCTCGTCGGAGCTGAGCAGAATCATGGTGCCGGCAGGATAGATGCCGATGATATTGACAAACAGCTTGAGCAGAAAGGCGTCAAACTTGACTGCCATCTGGTACATCATCTTCCGCAGTACTTCATCAGGAGAAATCGCCTTTTTCATGTAAACTCGCCCTGAGGTCAGAGCATCGAAGGTATCGGCGATTGAGATGATTCTGGAAAAGAGGTTGGTCGGGCGTTTGTCATGCAACATCGGGTATCCGGTAAAATCCGCGTTAATGTGGTGCTCATATGCCGCCACCGCCGCTCGCACCGCATGCTGATCGAACCTGAGATTCCTCAAAATGGTCTTGGCGCCGAGCTGAGGGTGTTTTTGCATCTGTTTCCAGTCATTCTCATCAAATGTGTCCGGTTTGCGGATCAAATCATCGGGAAGCCGGACCTTGCCCAGGTCGTGAAAAAGGGCGGCAAATCCGAGCTCGGAAAGACGCTGCCGGTCCATCCCGAGCCTGACCCCCATGGTCAACGCATACACACAGACATTGGTGCAGTGAGCAAAGGTATATTCATCGAAGTCGCGAATGGAGGTCAGTTCGATCAGCGAGGATTCGTCGGTTGCGATCTGATCAATCAGCGAATGAACCACCCGCCGCGTTTGAGAGATATTAATATCCTTATTCTCGGAGGTCCGCACCATAACATCCTCAACGACCGAGATGGCCCGGAAGAAAGTCACCCGTGCGGCCCTGCGTATCCGCAGACGCTTGTCGTCGCCAAGCGGCGCTTTTCCCTCCTTCTTCTTGACACCAAGCAGGGTAATGCCGTCCACTCCCAGATCAACCAGCCGTTCTCCAACCGCTTTCTTACCGTGCTCTGAAAGTTTGATGCGGGTAATAAGGTAGATCAGTTTGTCGATTCGGCGGCTGTCCAAATATTCTTCGAGTATCATTCCGCCGATGCCCAGCTGGTGCCAATTGTCAATGATGCTCCGCGCCCGGACCATACCGTCGCTGTCGAACTTAACCAGTTTGTCGCAAACGAAAATGCGTCCTTCAAGAACCTTTATTGCCACTTTGCCGCTGTTATCGACGACTTTTCTAAATATGCGGTGAAACTTCGCCGACTGGGTCAGATAGGCCTCATTATTCTGCTCGACATACGCAGCGGTTCGAAACAAAGCAAAAAAGGAATTGATCAGGGCTTGTTCGTCTTTGCCCGCCAATTCCAGTCGGTTGGTTTCCAGTTGCACCGGTTCCATTCTATTCTCCATAAATGATTTCCCGTCTGAGCGCCAATGCTTGGGCGGCAAGACGACGGATTTTCTTGCGCAATGATCGCCCGTATCGAAGCAGAACCGCTTCAGCCGCTTTGGACCGATTATGAGCCAGCGCCACAAAAGCGGCCTGCTGGTAAAACTCTTCGAACCGGCTCGGCATTAAACGCCATTCCGAAATTAATTTGGTCAGGTAGCCAACCGCGCGCTCGCCGGCCAGACGTGAGAAAGAAACCAGAAACATCTGCTGATCCAGATCGCTGAGCATCGCAAAGCGATCATCATTGATAACTTCCTTTATAATGTCTAATGCGGTGTCATCCCGGTGCTTGAGAATTCCTTCAATTACCGTCTTGCTCACCGTCTCATCGCCGTCCCACACCAGCTCTGCCAGGATATCCCGATTGCCTTCCGTAATGGTGTCAAGCAGCCCCTTGGCTACCTCGATGCGCACCCGTGCCTCATGATGACAAATCGCCTTTTCCAGATAAGAAAGCGGCTTTTCTCCTCCAATACGGGCAAGAATCGAAACCGTGTTGCGCACGACAAACCAGTGTCGGTCATAAATGCCTTTGGCGATTATATCCACATATTGCGGCCCGGCGCCACTTAGATAATCGCATACTGCCAGTCGGTGTGATGCAAACTCCAGCTCGCCAAGCAGATCGACCGTTGCTGATAGCGATTCCCAGCCGAAGCAACCCAGATATCTCTTAAGTGTCTTTGGGCATAATTCTTTATTGTCGTTTAAGACCCTTGCCAGCTGCCCGAACGATTCTTTTCCGCCGGCGACGATCAAAGCCGTATGAATCCGCTCGGCCCACTGTGGCTTCTGTTTCGACAGCATCATTTCCAGCTGCTGGAGATG
>CP070796.1:831539-834354 GCA_020343475.1 Candidatus Zixiibacteriota bacterium | reverse complement strand
ATCATAGGAACGGCTCATGTCTATCTTGGCGACTCGGTGGTCATTCCTGTCATAAAAATGGCAGGTTCGGAACCAATCGCCGGATTTGATTTCCTGATTGGTTACAACAGTATGGCTCTTGCACTCATGGGCATGGAACCGAAGGCCATTGTCGACGACTGGAGCTGGGAGTATTTCACTTATGGCCTGGGAGATACCAGCGATTGCGGCCCTTCCTGTCGAATCAAGCGCGTTGTAGCCATAGCCGATTTGAACGACGGAAATTATCATTCCTATGCGGACAGCATTGTCGACAGCAGCATTCTGTTTAATATGCATTTTAGGGTAACGAATGACATGACCTATGACTGCACGTTCCTTCCCATCAATTTCTGGTGGCTGGATTGCGGCGACAATACCGTTGCCTATGGCCAACCGACCGACCCGTACCTGGCCCTGTCAAGGCGGGTTTACAATGTCGAGGGGTATGACATAACTGATGAGGATTATGCCGGCGGATTTCCGACGCCGTATGGAGCACTGCAAATCTGCCTTGATACCGCCTCCGATAATACCGTTAGATTTTCCGATTTCTGGAACGGCGGCGTTGACGTTATCTGTTTTGATACCATTGACAATAGGGGCGATGTAAACCTGAACGCTATCGCATATGAAATAGCCGACTATGTTGTCTTTCTCAATTACCTTCTATACGGCCCATTGGCGTTTACTATCAGCCTGGAAGGACAGTATCGGGCAACCGATATCAATGCTGACAGCCAGTTCGCGACCATAAATGATTTTGTTTACCTGGAACGCGTCATTGAGGGAATCATGCTGCCGTACTCCCGGCCTCCAGAAAAGGCGTTCCCGAACACAAGTAACCTGATATCATTTTTGGAAACCGACACCTCTATCATTTGCAGCGTCAGCTTCGAGGATTCAATCGGCGGGATGTACTTATGCTTCTACGCTCCCGATCTTCAATCCTATGAGGACTATGAAATCGCGAAATTCCCCGCTATCGAACACATGCAGTTGGGTTATAATACCCACGATGATTCCCTGATCATGGTGATATCAAAATTGCGTTCACATCCGGACAGTATTGGCTTGTCCGCGACCATTGCGGCCGGAATCAATAATCTCTTTGAAATATCCTATACCGGCAATGCGCCCCTCATTATGCATGCTTCCGCAGCCGGCTATCTGGCCGAATATGTAAATCTGGCTGTCACCGCTGAGATGGTTTATGCACCGACCATCGCCGATCATCCGGAGCAGTTGGTGAATGAAACCCACGGCGGATTTCAATGGGATTTTGATGCTGTCATCCCGAATGGTTATCCCGAGTTTCTCTCCTTTGAAATCGCCAGAGGGCCCGGTACCATTGATCCCGTTACCGGTGCGTGGTATTATGTACCTCTCTGTGTCGAGACGGGCGTGATCGATACTCTGGAAATATGCGTTTCCTATCCGTTTTTTCCCTGTCCTCAGGCAGATCCCGCCTTGCACGCCGTTGTGCAATTGAATGTTAACCAGCCGTCTCCGCTCCCGGGCGACACCGACTATGACGGCGAGATTGAGCTTGCAGACATTGTATACATTATCACATACATTTATTCTTCCGGCCCGGAGCCGCTTCCGGCTCGAGCAGTCTCCGATGTCAACCAGGATAATCTTGTTAATCTCATAGATATTCTCTACTTGATTGACTACTTATACCTATATGGCCCTGAGCCACAGTGCCCATAGGCTGCCCCCTCGCTCTGCCCCAGCGAAAGGGGATGTCGAGAATGCATCCCCTTTCGCGCTCCTTGTGCGATATCATCAAACAAATGGACACCCGCCTGACCGGACAGAATGGCGTCTTAATCCCGCGCCATGTTGCGGGACAATACGATAGGTTCGTACGAAAGCTGCCGCGAGAATCGCCGAAATTCGACGGACACAAGTCGAAATATCCGAACATATCTGACAATCTCTCGTATAATAATTATTGTATAATGACCGACTGGTCAGTATTAATATGAGTGAGTCATGAGTCCTAAAGTTGTCAATAAGGATGAAAAGCGGGCACATATCCTTCGCGCTGCTCTGCCGGTTTTTGCCCATAAAGGCGTCAACAATGTCAAAATGATCGACATCGCCACGGCTGCCGCGGTCGGCAAGGGAACTCTGTACGAATATTTTCCGAGTAAAGAGGATCTCATTGTCGGGGCTTTTACCCTGTTTGCCGACAACTGGTCTTCCTATCTTAACGAGCAAATCAACTCCCTCGCCGAGCCTGCTGAAATCATTGGCCAATATATCCGTTCATCACTTGAATTCTTTAAAGATAACCGGCAACTGTTTGCAATCCTGTCTGATATGTATGCTGCTGGCATCCCCAGGGAGCACCGGGAACCGCTTTTTTCCGAATTTGGCGCGCGCTTTGAAACCGCTTTACAGAAACTGTCGTCCGTAATCCAGGAGGGGATCGACCAAAAGGTCTTCCGGGCGGTCAATCCCCGGGAGGTGGCGTCGATTATATTTGCCGCGCTGGACGGGATTCTGTCTCAGTCGATCCTGAACCTGATTGAAATTGACTCCGAGGCTCCGGCAAATAGCTTGATTGAAACGCTTTTAAAAGGTATACTGGTCGATTCGAAATGAGACGATCCTGATGCAGGGTGATATCGTCTGGTAATTGGAGGTGAAATGATAAAGCATTTTAAATTGTCGCTTGCGGGCTGCTTGCTATGCGTTTTGTACTGTTGCCAGCTATCCGCCGCCCAGGAGTACTCCCAGGAAGAAATTAACCAGATTATCAAAGAAGTTGACGAGCTTTATCGTA
>CP070796.1:828622-831439 GCA_020343475.1 Candidatus Zixiibacteriota bacterium | reverse complement strand
ACTATCCAGCCGGTGGACATCAGTGCCGCCGGCCCCGGCGCGGGAGCGGCGGTGGAGCCAGGTATTGACGCCGTCCGGGCGCCGGAAGCCTGGGCTTTGGGGATAACGGGTGAAGGAGTCCTGGTGGCCAATATTGACACCGGAGTCGAAGGAGACCACCCGGCTCTGGCGATCCGCTGGGCCGGTGTTGCCGACCCCAGATATGACGGACATCCGGAATGGGCCTGGTATGATCCCTACTTGGGAATCAACGACTTTCCGTACGATAATCAAGGGCACGGTACCCATACCATGGGGTCGATTTGCGGCGGAGCCCCCGGTGATGAAGTCGGGGTGGCTCCCGGGGCGTATTGGATTGCCGCCGGAGCGGTTGACCGGGGCGGCGGAATCGCCAGGACCGTCGCCGACATTATATTATCTTTCCAGTGGATGGCCGACCCTGACGGTAATCCCGGTACCGACTGGGATGTCCCTGATGTTATGTCGAATTCCTGGGGTGTAACCACCTCGCACGGGTATGAGCCCTGTGACGAACTCTTCTGGAGCTACATTGACGCTTGCGAAGCGGCCGGAACCGTGGTCTTTTTCTCTGCCGGCAACGAAGGAACTTCCGGTCTGCGGCGCCCTGCGGATCGAGCCACGGATGACTATCGCAATTGTGCCGTCGCGGCCGTCGATGCCAACACCGCCGGATGGCCTATCGCCTGGTTTTCTTCAAGAGGCCCCACCTATTGCACACCTGGCGGTACCGCCGCCATTAAGCCCGATATTGCCGGTCCCGGTGTCAGCGTTCGTTCCAGTTATCCCGGGCACTCCTACACTTATATGAGCGGAACCTCCATGTCCTGCCCTCACGTCACCGGCGTGGCTGCTCTAATTCGCGACGCCAATCCCAATTTGACTCCTGATGAAGTCAAGCAAATCATATATGAGACCGCTTACGACCTCGGCACGCCCGGCGAGGATAATGATTACGGGTGGGGTATGGTTGACGCCTATGAGGCCGTCATGCTGGCCATGGTCCCCGACACGCTCCCGCCTGTCGCTGATTTCGTCGGCAATCCTACCTCCGGTTACGTTCCTTTAGGCGTCCAGTTCACCGACCTGTCCACCAATAATCCCACCTCATGGTATTGGGATTTTGGCGATGGAATCGGCACCTCGACCGAGAAAAATCCCTATTACACTTATAACGACACCGGTAGTTTCACCGTCTCGCTGACGGCCACAAATGACTATGGATCGGATACTGAGATAAAGACCGACTATATCACTGTAACTGAGGCTCCAGCTTTTAATATTCATGTCGCTGACATTGTTGTGGATCGTTTCTGGTCGAGCAAGAAACACATGACCGGGCGCGCTACTGTAACAATAGTCGATCAGGATAATTTCCCGGTGGAAGACGCCACCGTTTACGGATTCTTCAACGCCCCGGATTCAAAGACAAAGACTGGGATAACCGATTATAATGGGGTGGCGGTTATTACCTCTACCAAAACCAAGACGCCTCCGTCGGATTGGTGTTTTGAAGTTACCGATGTCGTTAAAGCCGGGGAAACCTATGACCCGACTGAGAATGTCGTTACCAAAGCCTGTGAAAGTGGGCCGGTTTATAGAATATTCTCAGGCACGATTCCTTACGAGTTTAGCGTAAGGAATTACCCCAACCCGTTCAATGCGACGGCGACGATTGAAATGAACCTGCCGGAAGCCTGCGACTGGAAGATCACCATTTATAATATAGTGGGTCGGAATGTCGAGCAATTCAGCGGCTCTGGTGGTCCCGGCCCGATCTCGGTGATCTGGGATGGATCCGACGAGGCGTCGGGCGTCTATCTATACCGTGTTGAAGCCGGCGATAATCGAGCCATAGAAAAGATGCTTTTGCTTAAATAGCTTCTGTAGACTCATATGAAAGGGACGGGTGTTTTTATCCCGTCCCTTTTATTTATATTCTATTTCTTTGTGCTGTCTTTTCCGCCGGCTTCGGGTCAGCGTCAAAAAAATTACGTGAGGGAAGGTGTTTTTTTATCTGGTTCCCGGCCGCCAGCCCGATAAAATTGTGGACTAATCTGTCAAAAATATTTTATTATATTTTTTGTTTAAATATCCCGGAGTCAAGTCGCGGAAATGATAAAAATAGACGGATCTTTTGGAGAGGGCGGTGGGCAGATTCTTCGCACTTCCTTGGCTCTGTCACTTGTCACCGGAAAGGCCTTCCACATTAATAATATCCGTGCCGGACGCCGAAAGCCCGGGCTAATGAGACAGCACCTGACGGCCGTCAAGGCTGCAATGATGATCGGCAGGGCCGAAGTGAAGGGAGACTCCATCGGTTCAATGGAATTATTTTTCGGCCCGAAAGAAATAAGACCCGGCGAATACAATTTCGTCATTGGCACTGCCGGAAGCTGCCCGCTGGTGTTGCAGACAATCCTGCCCGCCTTGATTACCGCGGATAAAAAATCTAGGCTGATCCTTGAGGGCGGGACACATAATCCGTTTGCCCCCCCGTTTGACTTTCTGTTGAAAGCATTCCTGCCGGTAATAAATAAAATGGGACCGGGAGTAAACGCAGTCCTTGAGCGGCCCGGATTCTATCCCGCGGGTGGCGGGATACTGCGGCTTCTGGTTGAGCCTTCAGGCTCGCTTAATCCAGTCGAGATTATGGAGAGGGGCGAAATAAAAAGGAGATTTGCGACCGCATATGTGGCCGGGCTTCCGGTAAAAATAGGGGAAAGGGAGTTGAAAATAGTTGCCCAGCGGCTCTCATGGGGAAGCGACTGCCTTCGCGTTAAGGAATTATCAGGCTCG
>CP070796.1:825699-828522 GCA_020343475.1 Candidatus Zixiibacteriota bacterium | reverse complement strand
ATCTGCGAGAACATTTATCTTCAGGCCGCCTCTCTCAGGTTGGGAACGGTTGCGGTTGGCGCCTTTAATGATGACGCCGTCAACAGACTGCTCGATATTGATGGTCGATACGAGGCGGCGCTTCTTATTATGCCGGTGGGTGTGCCAAGAGGATAGGAATACCGAGTAGCGGTGATGAAACTGAAAGACGCTTACATCCTGGCCAATTGCTGCACTCCAACTGCGAATGACACCATAATCGGGTATTTCAGTTACGATAATGTTATCAAGGTGCACAGGTCAGGCTGCGCCAATCTGGCCAGAGCCGCCCCGGCACGGCTGATGTCACTCGAGTGGCCGAATATCATTGCCGAGCCGGATTTCCGCCCCGATGATGACTTCGACACCCTCGACGGGATCGACATAGCGATACTGAAACACCATCAGGAACTTGGCGTTGATTATTCCTTAAAAGTCGCTGCCATGCTCCATATGGACAGGCAGACGGTTTTTGACCGCCACCGCAGTCTTCGCGAGATGGGGCTTCTGGAACGCGTCAAACCGGTAATGATGCAATATCGCAAGAATGTCGTCAAGAACAGGTGGATCAAGCATCGCAATCACACTTATTATGAATTGACCGAAAAAGGCAAGAAATATCTGGCATATTACATTGAAAATCACTGACCGGCAAGCGTGCGGTGTATATTCCGATCGGCCTGACTGCTTCGGGATCGCAGGCTTTCGAGGTTCCGGATGATTGACTTTCTTATCGTTGCTGCATTTGTTCTCTATGCTGTCACGGTCGGTTTCCGCGCCCGAAAAAAAGCCTCAAA
Source organism: Candidatus Zixiibacteriota bacterium (assembly GCA_020343475.1). Lineage (GTDB taxonomy): Bacteria > Zixibacteria > MSB-5A5 > GN15 > PGXB01 > JAFGAL01. The sequence continues at coordinate 827,707 of CP070796.1, read as the reverse complement.
AAATCTTCAGGAGTATTTTCTGGCTGGCCGGACAATCTCCGGCTGGCGGGCAGGGATTAGCATGGCGGCGACCCAGTTCGCTGCCGACACCCCCCTTCTAATAACAGGATTGATTGCCACCGGGGGCATCTTCCTGCTCTGGCGATTGTGGATATACGGGATTGCCTTTTTAATGATGGGCTTTATTCTCTCGGCGGGATGGCGCCGCGCCGGGGTCCTGACCGATGCCGAGCTGACCGAGGCGCGTTACAGCGGTTCCGGGGTATTGACCCTTCGCGTCCTGAAAGCCGTGTACTACGGTACTGTTATCAACTGCGTCGTAATGGCGATGGTGCTGGTCGCGGCGATGCGGATCGCCGAGATTTTTCTGCCCTGGCACCAGTGGCTTCCTTCCGGTGTATATGGCATATTCATGAGTGTCACGACCGGTCTGGGCCTGTCCCTCGGTGGAAGCGTAACCGGCCTGGACCCGTCAATTGCAACAACCAATAATCTTATCAGCATTCTCGCCATCATGAGTTTCACCGCGCTCTATTCCACCACCGGCGGATTGCGCTCTGTCGTTGCTACTGATGTCATGCAGTTTCTGCTGGCGATGCTTGGTATTCTCATCTACGCTTTCATTGTGGCCCGGCAAATTGGAGGTCTGGGGGAAATTGCCGATCGGGTGGTGGAGCTCTACGGCGAAATGGCGGGCGGTAAGATGCTTTCCTTCGCACCGACCGGGGGGGAAGTTCTCCTTCCCTTCCTTGTTATCATCGGATTGCAGTGGTTTTTCCAGATGAACAGCGACGGCACCGGTTATCTGGCCCAGCGCTCGATGGCCTGCAGAACAGACCGTGACGCGCGAATTGCCGGAGTGGTCTTTACCTGGCTGCAAATATTCTTGCGCAGCCTGATCTGGACTGTTATCGGGGTCGGATTATTGGTCATCTATCCCTATACATCCGGCACGGTTTCCGGCGATCAGTTTGCCGCATCGCGGGAAATCCTTTTTGTAACCGGCATTAACGAATTGCTTCCGCCCGGGATTCGCGGTCTGATGCTGACCGGCATGCTGGCGGCGCTGGCCTCGACCATCGACACCCATCTTAACTGGGGCGCCAGTTACTGGAGCAATGATATTTACCAGCGCCTGATATGCCATACCTGGCTTCGGCGGAAACCGAAAAGCTTTGAGCTGGTCCTGGCTGCCCGCCTGTCGAACCTGCTGATTATTATTATCGCACTTACGATCATGGCCAATCTCGGCTCAATCCAGACGGCCTGGTACATTTCGCTTCTCTTCGGCGCCGGGATGGGGTCGGTGCTGGTGCTTCGCTGGCTATGGGAACGGATCAATCTTTATTCCGAGCTGGCCGCAATGGTGGTTTCGCTGGCAGTCGCGCCGATTCTACTGATCACGACCGACGCCGAATGGGTACGATTATCACTTATGGCTGTGATCTCCACCTTTGCCGCAATCGCGGTAACCTTTTTCACGCCGCGAACCGATTCAACCGTCCTCATGCACTTCTATCAAAAAGTCTCCCCTCCCGGCTTCTGGCGAAAGACCGCAGGACTGGTCGGCGGCAATCCCGGCTTGCCGCTTTACAAGCTTCTGCGGGGAATCAGGTCGGTCTGCCTGACGGCGCTTTCGCTGTTTTTCCTGAAGGTCGGCATTGGCAAAATCATGTTTCATATTCCCGGCGAGTCATACCTTCTGCCAATCGTGTATATAGTCATCGGCCTTGCCATTATTCCCTTCTGGTGGCGGGACTTGACCTCAAGGTAGGTCTTATACCTTTTTCAGCGTCTTTTTTCAAATCCCAGCATATAATATCAAGAATATTGAGGAAGCCGGAAGGTGCCATGCCGGTCGGAAATATTGCCCTTGTAATACGAGCAATCCCTGCAACGGCGGGCTGTCGGGCGCAGGATGAAGAAGAAAAATGACAGGAAAAAAACGATTTCCACCGCACTGCGTTCGGCATTGCTCCCGGACCAATCGGATTGCAGATTGGCGGCA
>CP070796.1:822727-825599 GCA_020343475.1 Candidatus Zixiibacteriota bacterium | reverse complement strand
ATCGGCGGGAATGGCGCTCCGGGACAGGCTTTCATTGATCTTCTTCACCTCTCCCAGAAAATATATTTACCGTGTTCTGTTGATTGTAACAATTGGCACCATGTTCGTCCTTTTTTCCGCTCCCACCCACTTTCTTGGTGACGGGTATCAGCTTATAGACAACCTTGCCGCCGGGGCTGTGACTTTTCATAAATGGAGTGAATGGGGAACGGCCGTTATTCAGGCGACGGTGCAGTCATTGCTCGGGGCAAAAACCGAAACAACCGCAAGGATGACCTTTCAGATTATTTCGATAGCATCCGGCCTGATAACGATCTGGTTTTACTTTCTTATCGCGCAGATCAGCGCCGAAAGCGGGCAGAAACGGGTGCTCGTTTTTCTCACCCTGTTATGTTCGGGAACGCTCCTGCTTTTCTTTGGCTATGTCGAAAATTATCCGATGCTCTGGATCGTCTTCAGCGGATTCATCTATTTCAGCCTGCGATACCTGAAGATAGGCGGCGGCCCAATTCCGCCCCTGCTCTTTCTGGCGGCCGGCATCTTTCTGCACCTGCAGATGATTGCATTCATCCCGGCATATCTGTACCTCGTCTTCGCGGGCGATCCGGCGCGGAAGGCTTATGACCGTCATAAACTTCTTTTCCGACTGGCAGCGCTGCTGATTGCCGGCGTCGGCATTGTGCTTTTCGCACATAAGTTCACCACTGATCTGGCCTTTGAGGGACATTTTATCCCGCTTCTTCAGGGCAAGGCGGTCGATCCCGATTACACCCTGCTCAGCCTGCCGCATCTGCTGGATATGATCAATCAGCTTTTGTTGCTCTCACCGGCTCTGGCTGTGCTGGTAGCCGTTTCTTCGGGGAATATTCGTACTATCAGAAAGGACAGGTCACGATTTTTTCTGGCGTTGATCTCGCTGGGTGGTCTGCTTTTTCTGTATGTCATCGACCCGAAGCTATCCATGCCTCGCGACTGGGATCTGTTTTCACTCTCCGCGCTCGGTCCCACCATCCTGTTGATTGTCTTAATGCCTGACAAACATTGCACCGCTCTCGGTCGGTTATTATTGCCGATAGCCGCATACCTGATAATTGCCCCGGGACTGTACCTTGCGGTCAATCTCAGCCGCGACGCTTCGCTCAGATATATCGAGTATGTCATTCATCTGGACCGGGGAAAATCACTCTCCAGCCTGATCTGCATGCGCGAGTACTATCGGGATATCGGCCAGCCGGCCAAGGCGGATTCCGTCAATATGACTTATTACTTTCATTACAACGACGACCGAATGATAAAGGAGGCCTTTGATGCACTTGACAAAGACGATCTCGACCGGGCTGCGCAGATAATTGATTTGATCAAACCTGACAAATTTAATTCGCACTATCACAGCCTGCTGGCAACCTACAACTATATCACCGGCAAGCCGGAAATCGCTCTGGAGGAGGTCAAAAAGGCAATTCAACTGGGGCGATACAGTGTCGATCTTTATCGCAAACAGGGATTGATACATGTTTCAATGGGGCAGTTCGACCGGGCCGGTGATATCCTGCGAAAAGCATACGGTTTCGACCCCGCGAATCTAAAACTTCTGGAAAGCATCGGGGCGACTTTTCTGGCTGCCCGGCAGGCAGACTCGGTTAAGTACTATGCCCGGAAAATCACAGCTCTTGATTCGGCCAATCTTCAGGGCTACATTTTGCTTTACAGCCTGTATTCGCAGATGAATATTCCGGATTCTGCAGGGAAGTACGCCGAACTATACCACCGGTTCGGCCCCCCTGAACCGGAATCACCGGCTGATCAATAAAACCTGCTGAGAAATAAACAAAATCCCCGGCATTGCCGGGGATTACGGAAACGGCGGTAGCACGCCTTTCCCGCCGTATTGACTTTTATGAGTCGGTTCAGGTGACGGTGTTTACCGCGTCGGTCGGCGGCTCGCTGCCGGCAATCCCTCTCAATTCATTGTAGATCGCGAGGAATTTTTCGTACGCGACTCCATTACCATGCGGTTCCGAAAGCTCCGGCAGTACCCGGACATTTTCCAAGGCTGTGGCTAATTCGTTCAACGCCGCCTGAAAGTAACTCGTCAGATTCGCAAGAAACTCATCGAATGCGAACTGCGGCGGTTCCTCGACGACAGGTTCCTCAACCTCCACCGCCTGACCCTGATCCATAATGCTGCTTTCCATGCTTTCCGGAATGGCAGGAATCACTGCCGGCTCCTCGGGCTCCTCTTCGGGGGTCGGTGCGAGAGCGGTTTCCAGAGATGTTACCAGTTCATCGAAATCGGACTGTAGCTGATCAATCAGTTGACCGCTGTCTGATTCAGTGCTGCCGGCGAATTTGTCCAGTACCTCGGGGACGCTGTTGATAAAGGCCTGTTGTGCTTCGTTGACGGCCTCGACCACTCCGGCATCCAGGTCTTCCGATGCAACCAGGGAACCAATTTCGGAAGTCGTGCCTTCAATGAGTTGTGCAACGCCGGCTTCCAGAACCGCCGTTGCCTGATTGCGCTCCAGTTCGGAGATCTGGTCGAAATAATTAATCCGCAGCCTTACATCGGCGACGCCTTTGAAGTGGCCCTGCTGCAGAAGCCGGATTACTCCCGGAATCTTGGCTTCGTCATTTTCCGGATTGTCCTCGACAATGGCCTGATCATCCGGTATCTCGTCAGAAGTCTCAGACTCCTGAATTGCTACCGTTATTTCATCATCCGGTAATTCCGACGGAATCTGATCTGATGATGTTACCGGCGCAGTATACTCAAGTCCATTTGAGGCAATAGGGCTTATAATCATAATCTTCCTCGTTCTTATCCGGTTTTAGTCTTTTTCTTTATATCGACCGCCGCAAAAAATTCTTTGAT
>CP070796.1:819747-822627 GCA_020343475.1 Candidatus Zixiibacteriota bacterium | reverse complement strand
GATGAGATAAAAACGCGCGTGTTTAATCCTTATATGAGTACCAAGGAACAGGGAACCGGGCTGGGATTGTCCATTGCGCACCAGATCGTCGAGGAACTTCACGGAAAGATTGAAATACACACTCCGAACGGGGGGGGATCGGAGTTCCGAATCATCATTCCCGGGCCGGCAAAAAAAAACGGCGGCTGACACCGCCGTTTCTTTTCGAATTTATTCTCCTACTTGATGTTCTCCTTGACCCATTGGGTGCTGACTGATTTCGGGCGCGTAATGGCAGTGCCTGCGGCCCGGTTGAGAATCAGCTGGGATAGCATGCCCATTGCACGCGAGACACTGAAAAGGACCGTGTAATACGGGAATTCGGTCAAGCCGAAGTGATACAGCAGCGCCCCGGAACCGGCATCGACATTCGGCCACGGATTCTTGGCCTTACCGTGTTTCTTGAGCACTTCCGGAACCACGTCGTAAACCCTGGCGACCGTCTGGAAGACTTCGCTATCCGGCAGATACTCCTTACCGAAAGCCAGGAATGAACTGTAGCGCGGATCGGTGACACGGAGTACGGCGTGTCCGTATCCCGGAATGACTTTGCCGCTGTTCAGCGTGTCCCAGGTGTACTTCTCAATCTGCGTATTGGTCGGAACACCATTGAACTTCTTCATGGTATCAAGCACCCATGCCAGGCACTCCTGATTTGCCAGACCATGCAGAGGGCCGGCCAAACCGTTCAAGCCCGCGGAGACTGAATAATAGGCGTCGGAAAGAGCCGAGCCGACAGTGTGGCAGGTGTTGGCACTGACATTGCCGCCCTCGTGGTCGCAGTGGAGCACCAGATACAGGCGAATCAGTTTGGTAAAGACGCCGGTTTTGTCCTCGATTCCGAGCATGCGGGCATAGTTAGCGCCCCAGTCAAGATCTTTCTTGTAGGGGATGCGTTTGCCTTTTTTGAAGCGCAACCGATAAACGCCGGCGGCGAGGCCGGGAAGTTTGGCCAGCAGATTGAGAGCATCCTCGAGAGTCGGCTTCCAGTAATCAGTTTTCTTCATGCCCTTGTCATAGGCTTTCTTGAATTCCGACTCCCGCTGCATTACAAGAATACCGGTATTGAGCATCGCCATCGGATGGGAATTTTTCGGCATGGCCTCGAGGACATCCCAGACATATTTGGGAATCCGGGATCTGTTCGCAAGTTCCTTCTGCAACGCCTTCAAACCGGCTTTGTCCGGCAGTTCTCCGGTGCACAGCAGATAAAAAATCTCCTCGGGATACCGATCGCGCAGTTCCATGATCGGAATGCCCCGGATCACCAGTCCCTTCTCGGGATAGACTACCGAAGTATCGCAAATCATGGCTTTGACGCCACGCATTCCGCCGTACGCCTGGGCAACTGTCACTTCCGATATCTTCTTGTCAGCAACCTCCTTTGCGAGGGCTTTAAGATCATCGCGAAGAGGAGGGATCATCTTTGCAAGCTTATTCTGTAGCGCGACCATATACATTCTCCTGTAATTAAATGTGTATTGAAAGAAGAATTTTATTTTTTATCATGCAAGAAACCCTTCGAGCCAGGGGTTTGTATTGAGGCATATATTATATCATTGAAGCTGATTTGTCAAGAACGCAGCCGACCGGATTTCTACTTTTCAGGAAATATTATGCACTTTTTCACGGAAGAACCTTCCCGCAATGGCTATCAGGCCGGGCGTTCCACCAAAATCAGGTGAACATTTTGCCCGGATTGAGGAGATTATCAGCATCAAAAACAGTCTTGATCTTCTTCATATGAGCCAGGGTGGCAGGATCGAATTCAAGATGCAAGTATTCCTTTTTGGTCAGACCGATGCCATGCTCTCCTGTCAAAGTGCCGTCCAACTCCAGCGTTCTGGCAAACAGCCGTCTGACTCCTGCTTCCACAAGGCCGATATCGACTTCGTCCGGCCGTTCCACAAGGAAGTTGACATGTAAATTGCCGTCACCGGCGTGGCCGTATGAATTGACGCGGAAGGAGTACTCAGCATTCAACTCGGCGACAAAGCTCACCAGCTCAGGCAGCCGGGATGGGGGAACACAGATGTCCTCGGAGATTTTTTCTTCGGCCGAGGCTTTGACCGCCTTGGAAAGATTGCGCCGGAGCTTCCAGAGCCGCTCTGCGTTTTCAGGATTGGCCTCTCGTTTTAGCAGGCTGGCATGATGTTTCCGGCAGATGTCATAAATCTGGTCAGCCTGCTTCTCTGAGGTTTCGCCGGAAGTCTCGATAAGCAGGATCGCCGCAGCCTGTTCAATTTCGAGCGTTTTTTCGTACCTGTTTGAGCAGGCGGCCGCATCGCCGTCCATATATTCCATAACAGACGGGATAACACCGGAGCATGTGATGTCCGAGACCGCCTGTGCGGCATTTTCCGGGCGGTCGAAGGCCGCCAGGATGGTGGGGCCGGATCGTGGAAGATCAATCAACCGGACTGCGATTTCGGTCACTGCCGCCAGCAAGCCTTCCGAGCCAAGTAGAATACCGGTGAGATCAAACAGGTCGCCTTCCGAGTAGACTCCGGTGCAAAGCACCTCGCCCTCAATGGTAACCGCCCGCAGACCAATTACATAATCCTTGGTCACGCCGTATTTTTTGCAGTGGAGCCCCCCCGCATTTTCGGCAACGTTACCTCCCAGCGAAGATTCATCACAGCTGGCGGGATCCGGGGGGTAAAACAGGCCAACCGCCCTGGCGGTGTTCATCAGGTCAAGCGTTATCACGCCCGGCCCGCAATATGCGATTTTGCCGGCCGGATCAAGCTCAAGCTTATCGAGTTGCTCCAGGGAGAGAATAAGCGCGCCGGGAACAGGGACCGCCCCCCCGGTATAGCCGGTTCCCGCACCACGAAAGAC
>CP070796.1:816762-819647 GCA_020343475.1 Candidatus Zixiibacteriota bacterium | reverse complement strand
GCTTTGATTTCGGAAATTTTATTGTATTTTCTCCCAATGCAATACCCTTATGGGACGGGGAGAGGACTTTTTTGTCTGCACATCGGGGGCAGTAGCCTAATGGGATATTTCCGATCGCAATTTAATAATGTCACATTGAAACCGCGGTAAAATGTTAAAGCTGAATCAGCATATCCGGGGGCGAAAGGAGGTGGTGACGTAATCTCCCTCACGGATTACACTTTCTAAAGCATTACATCTTACCAAACTACCGGAGGAAAGATGAAAAGATTGACTTTCGTTCTTTTCCTTGCGGCTCTGATGCTAGCGACCTCCGCCTTAGCCAACAAAGTTATCAGTGTTGAGCCTCAAGAAGGTCCCTCGTTCTTCGGCTATGCGCCTGACAAGTGCATCGTCATTTTCAAAGAAGGTGCTCCGACGCTGGCAGGAAATCGGGATCTGGCTGATATTGTCGAGAAGTTCCAGATCGGTCGTTTTGCGCGGCAATTCCCCGGCGCAAAAGATGCTCACCCGGTCGACCGCAAGCTAACCCGCTATTACAAGGCTCACTTCCCCGAAGGCAATCTGGAAAAAGTCCTGGAAGCCTACCGGAGACTCCCATTTGTGGAAAAAGCGGAACCGATTGGCATATATCGGCTGACGGCAACCCCCAACGACTATTATTATGACGATTCAACGACCAGTTTCCCGCTCTTTCAATGGCACTATTGGGAAACCTATGGAATCACTGCCGACCTGGCGTGGGATAAGGAAACCGGCGATGCCAGCGTCATTGTCGCCGTTGCCGATGCCGGCGTGCGGTACTATCACTATGATATCGGCGGCACCGATCCGCCGGGCCCGAACGACCCGGTAACCAATGGCAACGTCTGGGTTAACGACGGTGAGATTCCCGGCAACGGTATTGATGACGACAACAACGGTTATATTGACGACGTGATCGGCTGGGACTTTGTCGCAAGCGGATCATTCTGCAACGATGCCGATTGTACTACCCCGGACAATGATCCTCGTGACGGTAACGGTCACGGCACTCATGTCGCGGGCACCATTGCCGCTATTACCAACAATGATCCCAACTGGGGCGTGGCCGGCGTGGCCGGCGGCTGGAATGACGGCACGACCAATTATACCGCCAATGGTGTCAAAATTATGTGCCTGCGAATCGGCTGGAATTCGCCTTTCGGCGGCCTGGTCGGTATGGATTACGCTGCCGAGGCGTTCTACTATGTTGCCACAATGGTTGACAAGGGTTATAATGTAACTGCCATTAACTGTTCGTGGGGTTCAAATAGTCTGGTCGCGGCGGCCACCGATGCTGTTCTGGCCCGTGACGTGATGGTGATCGCAGCGGCCGGCAATGACAATTCCAGCAGCTGCGATTATCTCGGCTGCCGGAGTGATGTTCTTGATGTTGGCGGCACCGAGCGCAGCGGTAATCCTTACAGCGGCTCAAACTACGGCTCATGGGTCGACATTGCCGCCCCGGCGGTAAACATTGTCAGCACCTATCACCAGCCCAGCGATCCCGACTATGACTACATCGCGGCCCTGACCGGGACCTCCATGGCTTGCCCGCATGTGGTGAGTGTGGCCGCCTTGCTGGAATCATTCAATCCGTCGTTGACCGGGCCGGAGAAATTCGCCATAATCACCGACGTCAACAATACCAAACCGTATAATCAGACCAAGTACGTCGGGGTCGGTATTGTTGACGCGCGCAAGTGCCTCGACGCCGCCGGAACATGTGATCTGAACGCCGACTTTACGGCTGACCTGCCAACAGGCTGTGCGCCGCTGACGGTCGGCTTTACCGATCTATCGACCGGCACCGGCATTGACGGATGGGACTGGGATTTCGGGGACGGGATTGGCACATCCACGGCTCAAAATCCCACCTATGTCTATAATAATCCCGGCACGTATACGGTGACACTGACAGTATCCAGCAGCAGCCAGGGCTGCAACGACACCGAAATCAAGGTTGATTTCGTCACCGTTAATGATGTCCCGGTGGCCGACTTCTCCGGTTCTCCGACAACCGGAACAGCCCCCCTGACCGTTGATTTCACCGACCTGTCGTCCGGGAACCCGGATAGCTGGGACTGGGACTTCGGTGACGGACTTGGCAGCTCAACCCTGCAGAATCCGTCATATACTTACAATGATCCGGGTGATTACACGGTAACTCTCGTTGCGTACAACCTTTGCGGTTCTGACACTGACGTCAAGACCGACTACATTCACGTCGACTCGGCCGGTGTCTTCACAAAGGCATACGCGCAGTCGGACATTCCAATCTACGGGACTGTTTCCGGCGACTTCACAAATACCTTTGCCAGTGACAACGTGTATGAGACCATAACGGAGATTGAATACACCGGACATCCGCGCAAACGGTACAGTTACCTTGAGCACAAGTGGATGCTTAACGTAGGCAGTGGCGGCACTTCAATGACATTTTATCTGGAGGCGTATCGTCCGGGCAATGCCGATGGAGATGATTTCGTCTTTGCCTACTCAATCGACGACGTTACCTACAACAGCATGGTTACGGTCGCCAGCGCCACCGAGCAGGTCTATTCAAGTGCTATGCCGGCCGGATTGACCGGCACGGTTTACATCCGGGTTCTCGATACTGATCGCAACTGGGATAATGTTTCGCTTGATCCGGTCTACATCGACGAGATGTACATCGAGTACAGCAGTGAACCGGGCCCGCCAATTGCTGAGTTCATTGGCAATCCGACCTCCGGGACGGCGCCGTTGACCGTGGATTTCACCGATCTGTCAATTGGTGAGCCGACCTCCTGGAGCTGGACATTTGGCGACGGTAATACTTCCTCCCTTCAGAATCCGCAGAATACGTACCAGAACGCCGGAAC
>CP070796.1:813759-816662 GCA_020343475.1 Candidatus Zixiibacteriota bacterium | reverse complement strand
GTGCTATCCATTGACGCCGATGAGGTGGTTTCGTCGAGGCTGGCGGAGGAGATTCGGTCAGCATGTAATGTTGAATCGGGGATCGCCGGCTTCTTTATGCCGCGCCTGACCAATTTTTTCGGTCGCTGGATCAGGCATTCGCAATGGTATCCGGATTATGTGCTCCGTCTCTTTCGCAGGAAACGCGGGGGATTTTCGCCCGCGCTGGTTCATGAAAGCACCGCCGTCGACGGGCAAACCGGCCGCCTGTCAAATCCGCTGCTTCATTATTCCTACCCGAACCTGCAAAGCTATTTTGACAAAACCGAGCGGTACTCCGCGCTAGGCGCCCGGCAAATGCATGAGCAGGGAAAACGAATTGACCGGACGGCGCTGATTTACCGGCCGATTGCAACGTTCTATCGGCATTTTATCTTTCACCTCGGTTTTCTCGACGGATGGGAAGGTTTCTTTATCGCGCTTCTGTCCAGCCACCGCAATTTTGCCAAGTATGCAAAATTGCGGTCTCTGGCACGTACCGGGAAACCGTAGTCTCGACAGCTGGAGTTCGATTCACACGAGCACTCATTCCGGGCGGTGCTGCCGGGATAGTTGTAGTTGCCACATGCCCGGCCATCGCGTATAATATGCATATGAATTTGGCCGAGTTTATCATCCAGGTTGAGGCGTTTAACGCCAATATCAACATCCTGCAGATTCGGAAGGCCCATGAGTTCAGTGTTGCGGCCCATGCCGGGCAGATCAGGGAATCGGGGGAGCCGTTTGTCGTTCACTGTCTCAACGTGGCCTTGATTCTGGCGGAATTGCATCTGGATTCGACCACAATTGCTGCCGGCCTTCTGCACGATGTTGTCGAGGACACCAATATCAAGCTGGAAAAGGTGCGCGAGGAATTCGGCGAGGAAATCGCCGAGCTGGTCGACGGGGTTACCAAGCTGGGGATGGTGGAATTCAAGTCGGCCGAGGAACAGCAGGTCGAATATTTTCGCAAGATGTTGCTTTCGATGGCACGCGACATACGGGTGATACTGATCAAACTGGCCGACCGCCTGCATAACATGCGTACCCTGGAATATCTTCCGCCGAAAAAACGTAAGCGGATTGCTTCTGAAACCCGAGAGGTCTACGCTCCTCTGGCACACCGTTTCGGTATTAACAAGGTTAAATCCGAACTGGAAGATTTGTCGCTGAAATTTCTCATGGCGGATGTGTACTCTGAACTGGCGCAAAGAATTGAATTGACCAAGGAAGAGCGCGAATCATATATCCAACAGGTGGTGGAGCCGATCAGCGAGGCGATGTTCGCCGCCGGCATCAAGGCGACGGTTTCCGGCCGCGCCAAACATATCGACTCGATATACCGAAAGATCAGATACCGTAAAGTCCCCTTCGATCAGATTGCCGATTTATTTGCGATTCGTGTGATCACCACCACCAAAACAGAATGTTACCATGCGCTCGGTATTATCCACGAGCTCTGGAACCCGGTGGGCCGGAAGTTTGCTGATTACATTGCCAATCCCAAGCCGAATAAATATCAATCACTGCACACCGCAATTTTCGGGCCGGAGAACAAGGTCGTTGAGATCCAGATCCGGACCCGCGAAATGCATCATGTTGCCGAAAACGGAATCGCGGCTCACTGGTTATACAAAGAGGGCCGGCAGCAGATAGACAGGGCCGATCAGCAAATGCTCTGGCTCCGCGACGTCCTGGAATGGCAGAAAGACATGACCAATCCCTCCGAGTTTCTTGAGTATCTCAAGGTTGATTTATTCACCGACGACATTTATGTCTACACTCCCGCCGGTGAGATCAAACATCTGCCGGCCGGAGCATCGGCGTTGGATTTTGCGTTCTATATTCATACCGAGGTCGGGCTGCATTGCAGCGGGGCCAAAATTAACGGACGTATCAGGCCGCTGTCGACAAAATTGCAGTCGGGCGATGAAGTCGAGATCATGACCAATCCGCATCGCCATCCCTCGCAGGACTGGTTGACCATAGTCTCCACATCCAATGCCAAATCCAAAATCCGCCGCTGGCTTAAACAGGCCGGCTACGATCAGGCGGTTGCGCTTGGCAGGGAATTGCTTGAGCGGGAACTTAAGAAGAACCGGTTCAAAATGCCGTCTGATGAAGAATTGCTGGAAATCGCGCAGGGGTTGTCGCATGCGTCGATCAGCAATCTTTTTTATGCGCTTGGTCGGGGACAAATTTCCGCGCAACACGTTGCCATGAAAATTATCCCCGAAGAGGAGGAGGTCAGGGAATCGGTCGTTGAACAGGTTCTGGAACGGTTTCGGACCGAACGGGGGATTCGCGTCCAGGGGCTTTCGAATATGATGTTCCGATTTGCCGGTTGTTGCCAGCCGATTCCCGGCGAGAATATCGTGGGATACATCACCCGCGGGCGCGGAGTAACCATACACCAGGCCGACTGCCCCAGTATCCAGGGGCTCGCCGGCGATACTGAGCGGATTATTCCGGTGTCGTGGGACGTTTCCCGGGACCAGACCTTTGTAGTTCGACTTCAGGTGACGGTCGAACCTCGCAAAAATGTCCTGGTGGATATTACCGACGCGATTGCCGACAACGATACCAACGTTCGCGGTGCGGATATCAATATTTCAGAAGCCAGCACGGTCGGCGTGATCGTCATTGAGGTAAAAAATTTGAGCCAGCTTGAACGCGTGCTGAAGCGGATACGCAAGGTCAAGGGAGTGATTTCGGTGCGTCGCGCCTCCGGCTCCGACGGCATGCCCGAGTGACCGCAATATGTCGCGATTCAAACTCATCAGCATTGTCGGGTCGGTCCTGATTCTTCTCGCACAGGTATTCGTGTTTTGGGATTATTCCATTGACGATGCCTTTATCACATTTCGATATGCCGAACACTTTGC
>CP070796.1:810753-813659 GCA_020343475.1 Candidatus Zixiibacteriota bacterium | reverse complement strand
CGGGAAATGACCGGTTATTGCTGATTATGTGGTGGAAGCTCTCAATATTTTTGCTGATGTCGGCCGTTATCGTGCTGGCATTTGCAACTCCGTCGCCGGTGAATCCCCGGGTTTCGCTGGGGCCGGCTGACGCCTACCGCATTTTCTATTTCCATGTTCCGACCGCCTGGGTCGCCGCGCTGGCCTTTGTGGTTGCCATGTATCAGGCGATCCGGTATTTAAAAACCAGGGATATACTGTGCGATATCAAGGCGGTCACGGCCAACCGTCTGGGGCTGGTCTTTGCCGTCCTGGCGGTAGTCACCGGCTCAATTTTCGCGAAAATGACCTGGGGGGAATTTTGGAATTGGTCGGAAATCAGAGAGGTGTCGATTTTTATATTGCTTGTTATTTACGGCGCCTATTTCGCGTTGCGCTCAGCGCTCCCGGACCCGGAGATAAGGGCGACTCTCTCCGCGGTACTGTCAATTATTTTTGCAATTGCGGCCGTTTTTCTGATATTTGTCCTTCCCCGCGTATACCCTGCCTTTTCACAGCATCCCGGTGATACCATTGTTGACGAAGGGGGGCGGATCACGATGGCATCGACCGTGGCGATAATCTTCTTTGCCTCCATGACTGCCTTTACGGCGTTGTTCGCCTGGATATATTCGCTGTCGGTCAAAGTAGGCAAAATTGAACAAATTCAAGTGCCGGAGTCAAATAATGAACGCTAATTACGTAGTTATGATAGTAACACTGATTGTCTGGGCGGGAATATTCCTGTACGTATATTCGCTGGACAAGAAGGTGAAGCGATTAAGCAAGGGCAATGAAAACTAAATACATTATCGGTATCATAGTAATTGTGGTTTTTGGCGTCTGGGGAGCAGCAACCTTCCTGAATACAACCATCAAGTATGTTTCGATTGCCGAAGCCCGGCAGGCGAAACATACCGTCCAGGTGAGTGGCCTGATTGACTTCAGCGAAGTCCAGTATGACGCTGCCGGGCAACGCCTGGTCTTTACGCTGGTTGATCTCGAAAGTCCCGATCCCGCTTCCGCCGAACGGATGACGGTCTATTATTATGGCGTGGTACCGGGCAATTTCGAGCAGGCAACCTCGGTCTTGGTGCGGGGCAAAGCCAAAGAAGAGGGCTTCGTCGCTGAACAGCTTTTTGTAAAATGCCCCTCCAAATACCAGGGGCAGGCAGGGCAGTCGATATAGGGACAGAACATGACAGCTGAACTTGCTGGCGATCTGGCCGTATTCCTGGCATTCATTATGGCTCTGGTTTCGGGAGCCGCATTCTTTATTACGGCACTCGGAAAGAAGAACCTGTTTTATCTTGGCGTCCGGGCTTATATCCTGCAAATTTTTTTTACTGCGGCGGCTTCCGTTTATTTGTTTTATCTGATTTTCAGCCACGATTTCACAGTGAATTATGTATATCAGTACTCTTCGAGCGATCTCCCGCTTTTTTATCTGCTCTCCTCGTTCTGGGCGGGGCAGGAGGGGACGTATTTGCTGTGGCTGCTTTTCAGCAGCCTGTTCGGCCTGATTCTGGTGTACCGCGGCCGCCGCTACACCACCTGGGCAATGGCATTCTACTCTCTGATCAACCTCTTTTTTGCCGTGATTCTGCTGAGCCTGTCGCCGTTTCGGCCGCTTTCCTTTTCTGCGACCGAGGGGGCGGGTCTGAATCCCCTGCTTCAGGACCCATGGATGGTGATTCATCCACCGATGATGTTTCTGGCTTACGCGGCCGCAGGGATTCCATTTGTACTGGCGCTGGCGGCGATGGCACGGAGGGATTTTTCCGAATGGCTCAAGATTACCTTTCCGTACGTGGGGCTTACATCGCTGGCGCTGTTGGCGGCTAATGTGATGGGTGGCTACTGGGCCTATAAAACGCTCGGCTGGGGCGGCTACTGGGCCTGGGATCCGGTTGAAAATACGTCGTTTGTGCCCTGGGTAATCTCGCTGAGTCTAATTCACGGAATGCTCGTTGAGAAGCGAACCGGAGCCTTGCGCCGATCAAATTTGCTTTTGTCATGCGCGCTTTTTTTTCTGGTGGTCTACGGGACCTTTTTGACCCGTTCCGGGGTTCTGGCTGATTTCTCGGTGCACTCGTTTGTTGATCTGGGAATAAATGCCTTTTTGATTTTCTTCATGCTGCTTTATCTGGGTGTGGTGCTGACAGTCTATTTCACCTCGAGATCTCCTGAGAAGGAGGGCAAGCCGATGAATTACAATGTCTTCTCGCAGTCGTTTATGCTCTTTGCGGGGATGATGCTGTTGTTGATTCTGGGAGTTGTCGTCCTGTTCTGGTCGTCGCTGCCGCTTATTACCAGGTACGTTACGGACAATCCGACCTCACCCGATATCGCAACCTATAACGCCTTTGCCTTCCCGCTCGCGATCCTGGTCAGTCTTTTCCTGACATTGACTCCGTTTGTGGTGGGAGCGGGTGAAAAAGACAGTCGGCTCAAAGCCCGCGCCGTCATATTTGCCGTAATTGCCCTGGTGATTGCCGGAGGACTTCTGGGCGGTAAAGTTGCAACAGTGCCGATTGCCGTGACCGTGCTGATTTACGTTGCAGTAATGCTGGTTTATCTGTCAAATCGCAGGCTGACCTTCAGAGTTCTGCTGGCGCTTACTGCCGGGATCGCAGGTGTCATTGCAGGGCTTTTGTTCAGCGTGCGGTCGTTCGAGTTTCTGTTTTTTATCGGGGCGGCCCTTGCCGCAGCGACGGCGCATATCGAATCAATTGTCAGGTATCTTTCAAAACACCCCAATCTGGTCGGCGGACATCTCAGCCACTTCGGGGTTGGGCTGATGTTGATCGGTATTATCCTGTCTTCAGCTTTTCCGTTCAATGAGAAAGTGGTACTTCCCAGAGACCAGAAAAAAACCGTCCTTCAAT
>CP070796.1:807722-810653 GCA_020343475.1 Candidatus Zixiibacteriota bacterium | reverse complement strand
CGACTCCGAATCTGCGGTTTTCGAGGAATATTTCCGGGTAATCATCAATGTTATCAGGCGACAGCAGCATCGGATATGAGCATATGATAACATCAATGTTTCTGGCGGTAAGATATGTCACCAATTTTTCCATATCGACCTGGAATGACTTCAGCGCACTCTGGGGCGCAATATCCATCGGCCTTTTCCCTTTTAATCGGCGCGCCTCGCTCTGGCGGATCTTCTTTATGGCCTGCCGAATCTGGTATTTCTTAACCAGCGGGAGGGGGAGGAACTGCTTTAAAGTCTGCTTGATCTTGGCCGGAATCCGGGGGCTGCCGAACAGTGAAGAGACTGAAAATCCTGCTGACCGGGACGTCGTTTGAGCACCGGTGGCCGGTCTGGATGCCGCTTTTGCCGCCCGCTCCAGCCCGACCGTATAAGAATGCGGACTAATGATGAGAATGAGGATATCGGGATCAAATTTAAGAACGTATTTTTCCATATACGGGATGAATTTTCTCATGGGTAGTCCGACCACCGCCGCATTGACAACTTCGAATTCATTGGCGTTAAGCATAGTCCTCAATTGGGCAGGCCACTCCATCTCAGGACTTTCGTACAGGCCATAAGTTTCAGAGGTTCCCATGCAGATGATACGCTTGAGATTCGGGGGCTTGCCGCCGGTCAGATCGGGCCCGCGAAATCCAAATCGATTATTCTGCCACTTTTCAAAGCGGCTGTCGGGAATGTTATATCTGATGCCGTCGGCATCCTCCATTCGAAGCAATTCCGCATCATATTTCCCGAAAAACGGGGCGTCATATTTCAATTTGTCATCAATTCGCGCGCATATTTCAAGCGTGATCGAGAATACGATCACCGAGAGACCCAGTTTGGTAAGCAATCGGAGTTTTAACATATTGCGAATTTTTATTCCGCTCATCCTGCCCTCCATCAGAATTGGAAATAGATAAAACTCTGCGCGCTTGCGGCGTGAAACGCAAACAGGTAGAGCAGTATTGCATATGCCACGCTTCGTATATATCCCGGGATCCGTTCAATGCGCGCCCATTCATCACGCGATACCGCATATTGCAATGCTTCGAATAAGGTCAAGGGCAGCACGAATTGAACCAGAGACTTCAAAAGTGAATGGTCTACCCCGCCCCCGGCGTCAAAGAGTATTCCCAACAACTGCCACATGTGCGCTACAGACTGACTCCGAAAAATCGTGAGCCCGAAACACACCAGCTGGAACAGCAAAAGAATTTTGAAAGCGCGTCGAATTATATCGGGAACAAACCTTCGAAATATGGTGACTGCCTCAAACACTGGTTGCAACAGGCGATGCCCGATCAGCAGAAGGCCTTCCCAGGCGCCCCAGAGAACGAAATTCCAGGCCGCCCCGTGCCACAGTCCCCCCAATAGCATTGTCAGGCCGAGATTGCGGTACGTTTTCAGGGTGCCCTTGCGGTTTCCCCCAAGCGAAATATACAGGTAATCGCGCAACCATGAAGAGAGGCTGATATGCCAGCGCCGCCACCGTTCGACCGGGTTGATTGCCGCATACGGATGATTGAAATTTATCATCAACTCAATTCCCAGGCATTTGGCACATCCGCGAGCGATGTCAGAATATCCCGAAAAATCACAGTAAACCTGGAAGGCGAACGCCCAGCCGCCAAACAGTACTTCGAAACTGGTAGGGTTTGCGGCCATAAAAACCCGATCAACCAGGGGACCCAGATTATCGGCAACATAGACCTTCTTGAAAAGACCGAGCAGGATCAGATGAAGCCCTTCAAAAAACTGTGAGCGGTTGAATGTCCGGCAATTGAGTATCCGTGGCAGCAGCGATCTGGCTCGCTCGATTGGCCCGGCAACAAGCTGGGGAAAGAATGCAACATACAGAGCAAAATCAAAAAAGCGTCGCGTTGATGTCATCTTCCCCCGGTAAACATCAATCGTGTAGCTCATCGTTTGGAAGGTGTAAAACGATATGCCTACCGGAAGGATAACATTCAAATAGAGCGGATCCACCGGTATATGCATGGCGTCCAGGACACCGGCGAAGGATTCGATAAAGAAATCGAAGTATTTAAAAAAGCCGAGGATGCCCAGGTTGGTGCAGACACTGGCTGCAAGCCACGCCTTTTTACGGCGCATTGACCCGGCATCGTCGCGTGAATGTTCCCTGTCAATGTTGATTCCGGCAATGTAATCAACAGTGGTTGATATCGCTATCAGGGAAAGAAAACGCCAGTCCCAGTATCCGTAGAAAATGTAACTCGCTATCAAAAGAAAGATGTTTTGCGCTCGAAACGGGAGAAGCCAATAGAAGCAGAACACCAGAGGGAAAAAAATCGCAAATACAAAGGAATTAAAAAGCATTTTACTTAACTTATTGCCCCTATATGCCCCTATGCGGTATGAATGTATAATGAAACGGCAAGCGTGCGCAATACATGTCAGCCATTATAGCAGGTAGAAAACACAACTACTTATGCCCTTATTCGGCTTTTCCCGTTGGTTCTTAACCGCTTGATTCTGCGGGAAATATACGGCGCAAATTTACAAAAACGTTGAAAGAAGGTCAATATTAATAATCTTAAGAGGAGTTTTGCGGCGACTTTGGCTATACCGTCAGAATTCAAGCTGAAGGTTTGAACACCGGTTAATTATTGAACAGTTTTGAGGCTGTAATACGGCGAATAACGGCAGATGAAATGCTGTAATTTATTAAACTGTAACGGGATAACATATTGTGGTTGGGACGGCATGGATTTTTTATCGGTAAATATCAGATTTGCCTTTTGAAGACCGACTATTAAGGTAGTAACGTATAGTCTCTTTATAAGTATGGTGGCTATGACGGAATAAGTGTGAACCAAAAAACAAGAGTGGGGTATGAGCTTTTACTTGTGCCGTATATATAATTTTTTTATTCTT
>CP070796.1:804689-807622 GCA_020343475.1 Candidatus Zixiibacteriota bacterium | reverse complement strand
AATCGTTGTCATGCAGGCCGGAATTGGCGTGTGTCCAGTTTGTGAAATCGACCTTGTTATAATGACCGCAGAAATCGGGGTGGTGCCCTTCGGATTCGGCCATGTCTTCCACCTCCCGCAAAAAGGCCATTGCCTTGCGGAAATTCTTGAACTGAAATTGCTTCTGAAGAGTGGCAATTTCTTTACCTTCGTGATCAATCCGGCGGACCGTCCAGCCGGAAATCTGGTTGAGATAGTCTTTAATTGAATCAGGAGAAAGAGGAAAAATCCCGCCTTTGCTTGGGACACATTTCTTGCTGCGCAAAGAACCGCTCATGCTGCCTCCAGGACAAAATTGAATAAGTTATGCCCGGTTGAGAGACTCAATATGCATTCATTCGTTTAGAGCTTCATGCCCGGGATCACTTGAAACAACCGGCGTTATTCGCTTTTGTTCCCGGGCCGGATGGTCGCGGTTCCACTAGGCGCGGCCGCGGAGGACCTGTATACATTGATCAATTCCTGCCCATTTCATTGGAGGAACCATGATATCTAAGACATTTGGAGCCGCACAGCTAATTATGCCATTCTTTCTTGACGAAATACCTTGAAATAGCCGAAAATATGATAACCGGCATGCCTGCAACCTTATTTCAGCGGGGGAGAGGATGAAAAGTATGAAAACACACATTGCCATGATATTAATCGGTAGCGCCTTGCTGGCAGGATTTGCCGTCTCGCCGGCATACTCTCAACAGCCGGAAATGGGGCCGATGCGGCCGGACAGGCCGGTCGATTTGCCTCCCGGACGCGGATTTATTCCTCCTCCGATGGATTTGTCCTACTTAGAGGGTGCCGAACTGCCTGCCAGGCTGAAACCTGCTGTGCCTCCGACAATCTGGGACTGGAGGGAACAGGGCAAGATAACATCGATTAAAAATCAGGGAGGCTGTGGATCCTGTTATTCCTTTGCCTCGCTGGCCAACATTGAGGCAAAAATCCTCATTGACAATCTGGGAACTTTCGATTTCTCCGAAAATAACGCCAAAGAGTGCAACTGGTATGACCGAAGCTGCAATGGGGGCTCCTATTATGACCTGGCGAGCCTGTTTTCACAAAAAGGGATTGTCCTGGAGGCCTGCGATCCATATGTCGCCAACAACGTATCCTGTAATACTACCTGCGTTCCGTCAAAGACACTATTGGACTGGAGAATTATCTGCGCCGATAATGTTCCCGCCGCAAGCGTTCTCAAAGATTATATTTTTACCTGCGGACCGGTATATACCACATACTACGCCGGTAACGGTGACGCCTGGGAAACCGAGATGAACAACTACGACGGTTCTTATACCATGTATTATGCCGGCGCGGAGGAACCTAATCATGCGGTCCTCATTGTCGGCTGGGACGACAACCTGGTGCACGCCGGAGGGACTGGCGGGTGGATAGTCAAAAACAGCTGGGGAACCTCCTGGGGAGGGACCTGTGGTTATGGCTCCGAAGGCGGGTATTTCACGATGGCCTATGGCTCGGCCAGCATCGGGATGTGGTCGTCATTTGCAGCAGACTGGCAGGATCATGATCAAAATGCAACCATTTTTTACTATGATGAAGCTGGCTGGACCTGCAACTACGGGTGGAGTAGTCCAACCGGATGGGGATTGTGCAAGTTTGTCCCGGCAGAAGATTTTGATCTTACGCGAGTCGAATTCTGGACCAATGACGTGACCAGTGATATTGATGTTTATATATACGATGATTTTGACGGGACGACCTTGAGTAATAAATTAACTGAGAAGCTGGACAAGAGTTATGCCGAAGCCGGTTACCACTCGGTGGGTCTTGATTCGGTGCTTGCCATAGGCGCCGGGAACGATTTTTACGCAGTGGTGAAATTCACCAATGCCAGTCAGTCCTATCCGTTTGCCGCCGACAACCTGGGACCGATTGAAATCGGCAAAACTTACATCAGTCTCTCGGGCGCCAGCGGAACCTGGATCGATGTCGGTTCCAGTGCCAGTGTTGACCTCGGTATCCGGGTGCGCAGCGGAACCGCGCTTTCGCTTTCAGTTGATGAAGATGAAGAGTTATTGCCGAGCGGCTTTTGCCTGACACAAAATCACCCTAATCCATTCAATCCGGCGACGACGATTGACTACTCTATCCCCCGGCGAACTCACGTTGAAATCTCCGTATACAATCTGCTCGGTCAACAGATTAATACCCTGGTCGATGCAATCAAACCTCCGGGAGAGCACAGTATTATCTGGAATGGCCAGGATGTTGCGGGGAATCGGATTCCTTCGGGGGTATATTTCTATCGAATTCGGACCTCGGATTTCGTGCAGTCCAAGAAGATGGTGTTATTGAAATAGGGTTGTTTGACCAGGATTGGCTAATATGTAAACAGGGGACATCGTTCGCATGTTCCCTGTTTTTATTTACGCTAAGAAATTCAATAAATCAGGGTGGTTTCCAGGATTTCGGCAGATACGGATTGAAAGATGGGGAGGATCCGATCAATCAAGATATTTCTTGACAAAAGGATTTTAATGTCGATATTTATAATGTAAGGTCCACTGAACGGGAACGTTTGGAAATCGTTTCCGCCGCGGGAAGCGGCAGACTAAGTGGTAACCTTACGCGAAGTACATTTAAAGGTTTGAACAACCCCCCTGACCGGAGTCAGGGGGGATTGTTTTGTACCGATACAGCAATGAATTCCGCGCGGTCTATGCGGCCAGTTCCCGACGAAGAAATTCCTCGAGATCCGAATGCTGAAAGCGATAGCCGGCTTTAAGGAGCTTGGCGGGAATAACACGCGTGCTGGCCAGCAGCATCTCATCGGCCATCTCTCCAGCCAGCAGTTTAATCACAAAGGCCGGCATCGGTGCAATTGACGGTCTGCCAAGAGAGCGGCCAAGAGATTTCGCCAACTCTCTGTTAGTCAC
>CP070796.1:801629-804589 GCA_020343475.1 Candidatus Zixiibacteriota bacterium | reverse complement strand
CCGGGGACGCCGCTGGAGAGTTTTTCCGTCAGCTGTTCGCAAAGAACGTCGCAAATTGCCCGTTTCCACTCTACGAAAGCGAGGAGACGGCCAACCGGTATGAGCCACCGGCGTTTGGCAATAAGGTCAAAAGACGTGTCCTTCCGGCCTTTTTTAATGTTTATGATGACCCGACCATCGATCGGCTTGGCGATCTCAAGCTGATGGGGCATTACGAGGTGGACGACGCCGGCGCGATTCCCCGTCGAGTGCAGCTGGTCAGCCAGGGTAAGTTGTCCAGCCTGCTTTTAGGAACTGCTCCAACCAGGAAGGTCACCCGACCGAACGGCCATGCCCGGGGAGCGGCAAGCAAGGAAGTCACGGCCAAGCCGGGTAACCTGATTTTCGAGTCGGGCGACCGGGTCCCCTACGAACAGCTGAAACAATCGATGCTTGAGCTGTGTCATGACATGGATCTTGAATATGGCCTGGTGATCAGGAAACTACAGGATCTTAACGCCCCGCGCGGAGGATCGCGAATGTTTCTCTACGGCGGATCGGGTGGTCGTGGAAGCGCGCTGACCATTCCGCTCGAAGTGTATAAAATCTATCCCGACGGGCGCGAAGTGCCGGTGCGCAATCTTGAATTCAGCAACGTCACGGTCAGAATTCTTAGAGATATTCTGCAGACTGATGACCGGCAGTATCTGTACAATTATCTCATTGGCAATGACTACGAAATGCCGGTTTCAATCGTCACTCCGGCTATCCTGATCGAGGAGATGGAACTGAAAAGAAGCGAAGAAAAAATCAAGAAGCCGCCGCTTCTGCCGTCACCGCTGGCGGATAAGTAATGCCGCAGCATCCGACAATATGAGGGCAGCATCGGCATGATTCTGCCTTTTTCTTGCCCGGAATGATCAGGTTTGGCAACTTTTTTCGGCCGATGCAGTAATATATTAGGCGATACGATATTTGCCGGATTGCGGACAATTATGGAAGGCCGATCAATCAGCAAGAACGGGATATTAGATGGCATGAATAATAATGATCCCACAGTTGAACTGAAGAAGTGTGTGCGGTTAACTCGGCAGGCAGTTCTCTATCCTAAAGGTTGTGTCGATTTCAGAGAGGAGGGGATTGCCCCGGAGACGTTGAAAGAGATTTTGAAATCTGACGGGCCGGGGTTACGGTATTGAAACTCATTGGATTGCCAGCGCGGTGATTGGGAAGTTTATCCTTTCTGCTTATATGCGAAATGCCATATCCGTGAAAAATTATGGTTTACCCTGAAAAACTGATCGGGACAAAGTGTTACCTTTCACCAATAGGTGAAGAAGACGCGGGATTGTGTGCCGGATGGCATAACGATCCGGAGGTTGCTATGTCCTTGACTAATGCTCACATGGTCAGCACGATTGATTGGGAAAGAGAGAAACTCAAACGCATTATGCAAAATAATCCCCATGCATTCAGAATTATTGACTTGAAGGACAGTAGAATTATCGGTCATACCGCGCTCTTTGAAATTGAACCGGTTCACAGGTCCGGAATTTTAAGAATCACCATAGGCGAGAAAAAATGCTGGGATAGCGGATACGGAACGGATGCTTTAAGGCTTTTGCTTGATTATGGCTTTAACCTGCTCAATTTGCACAGCATTGCTCTTGGCGTTATCGCCTATAACATGAGGGCTATTAAATGCTACGAAAAAATCGGTTTTAGAATTGCCGCGACAAAGCGGAAATCGAAAATGATGATGGGCAAATGGCATAATGTGGTGATGATGGATATACTTGATAGTGAATTCAAATCAAAATGTGTGAAAAGTCTTTCAAATTTGTAATCCAGAAATGAGGGAAAAATGACATATTACAAAAAACTGGTCGGAAACAAATGTTACCTATCCCCTATCTGTGAAGAAAGCGCCCAAAACTGGACGAAATGGGATAATGACCTTGAAGTCGCCGTTCCTCTCGGAGACGAAGCTTATAACAATTATCCCCTGCAAAAGATAAAGGAGATAATCGGCAATTGCATTGAAAAGCAGGATCATATATTTGACATAATTATGACTGACAACGATGAACACATCGGACGGTGCCTTCTATTTGAAGTCAATCATATAAACCGGCGGGCCACTCTTGGAATTGTTATTGGTGAAAAACAATACTGGAATAACGGTTATGGCCATGAAGCGACAAACCTCCTGCTTGATTACGGATTTAACCTGCTGAACCTGCAAAACATCATGCTTGGTGTTCTATCTTTCAATCAAAGAGCCATAAGCTGCTACAGGAAAGTTGGTTTTAAGGAAATCGGTCGCCGAAGAAAAGCCAGGCTAATCAATGGACGGTGGTACGATCTCGTTTATATGGATATGCTCAATGAGGAGTTTGAGTCGATTTACGTCAAACATTGCCTAAGTATCGGAAGAGACCAATAATGGGACGCCCCCGGAAGATTATCGGTGAGAAATGTTATCTTACTCCGATTAGCAAGAGTGATGTTGACACCTATACCCGGTGGATTAACGACCTGAAAACCACTATTCCCCTGGGAATGGCGCACCACCCCGCGTCGCGAGGCACCTTTTTAAAACAGGCAGAAGATCTTATTCAAAGCAGAAAACAGGTATACAATATTGTTACGCGCGGAACCGAGGTTTTCATCGGGCGGATAATGCTGGATGAAATCGATTATATTCACCGAAGGGCAGAAATGAGACTGATTTTGGGCGAAAAAGATTATACAGGAGAAGACTACGATGTTGAAGCGATTATAATGCTCCTCGATTACTCATTCAATATTCTTAACCTGAATAGTGTTGTCGCCATAGTACCCTCGATAAACCGGAAAGGAATCAGGGCTTACAAGGAAGCCGGCTTTACGATAATTGGCAGGACAAGGGAAAGCACGATTATTGCCGGAGAAATGTACGATGATATCTGGCTTGATATCCTGAGCGAAGAATTCAGGTC
>CP070796.1:798550-801529 GCA_020343475.1 Candidatus Zixiibacteriota bacterium | reverse complement strand
AGCTTCTGAACTCTTATTAAAAGCCTTGAATGGCGAAAATAAGTTCACCTCCTAAAAAGCATCAAAGTTGTTCATTTCTTGTTTTCATATGAAGAAATGAGGTGAATAATGTGCCCGGATGGCCGAGGAAACTTTGCACCGCACCAGGCCCCGATTCAAATAACTACAGGTTGCGAACGGGACGCAAATGAAGGACAAAGAAATCCCGGTGGTCGGGATTTTAGACCTTTAACAATCGGGCGCGTTGAAAGAAATAATCAGTTATGTAAGCTGTTACCGATGAATTATATAAGTGGCTCTCTCACGGCAACCAACTTGATATACACACGCTCTATCGTAAAATAGCGGCAGATCGGTTTTTGTCAAGCGAAAAATGGAAATTTTTACCTTGCGGCCGTCGCAGAACCGCAAACTCGCTTTAAGTGCCGTGCTTTTCAACAAGTTATCCGACCTCCGGGCAAAAAAAAACGCAGTTCGGGTTGCGCTTTTGCCGGTCAATCCTGATATTAAATGAGATTTTTCGGAATACAATATGCGCGTTCCCCGGAAGAGATATCTGGTCGCGGCTTTTGTCCTGTTGCTGCTATTGGTCAGGTTTGTCGGCGAAATAGGCCTGGATCGCTCGCCCGCCGAACGTTTCCGGGTGGTTGATATTATCGACGGCGATACGGTGGAACTTACCGGGGGCGACCGGCTGCGACTGCTTGCCATAGACTGCCCGGAAAAAGGCGAGCAATTCCATGACTCCGCCGCCTTGTTTCTTAAGCGTTTGGTTCTGGGAAAAACCGTCGAGGTATCCTATTCCGGCCGCAGGCGTGATGGCTATGGACGGCTGCTGGGATATGTCTATCTCGATACGCTGATGTTAAACGCCGTTCTCGTTCGAAACGGTCTGGGGCATCTCTACCTGTTTGACGATAACTGGTCGGATCAGCGGCGAATCCGGCAATTGCTTGCTGCTCAGAACGAAGCCATGAGAGCGGGGGTGGGGATATGGTCAATCCCGCATGACAGGGAGCCGGGTTATTTTGCCCGGAAAGGGAGCTGGCGTTTCCATCGGCCCGGGTGTGTCTCGATTGAAAAACTCGGCTTCGACGAGGTTTTGAAATTTGATTCGCGCAACGAGGCCTTCAAACAGGGATATTCGCCCTGCCGCAACTGCCGGCCATGAAATCGCGACAGCAGCGATCGGATGAATTCCTGCGGAATTCGGGCTTTCCGGCAGCTCCGGCGCTTAATCTCTTGCCTTGCCCGCCCGATAAGTGTATACATACTGATTATGAATAGACTCCTGATCATGATCGTTTTCGCGGCGGCGCTTTTAATGTTGCCGGGCTGCTGGCATGGAGGCAACACGCAGACCTTCACCGGCCCTCCACCGCGGACCATCCCGCTGGACAGTGTCACCGTTAACAAGGCCAATCCTCGAAATGTGGAATATATCTATCCCCCCGATACCCTTACCGTAGATTTTGTAGTACCTGGCGAAGACTCCTGTCGGGTGATCGTTGAGGTCCGCAAAACCTCCACCAAGGTGGTCAGGAGCATTGTCGATTCCGTCTTTGCACCAGGTAAACACGCGATCACCTGGCCGGTCAAAAACGAGAGGGGGCTGGGTCTTGAGTACAGACTTTATTTTTATTACCTCGATATCTGCGGGAAAATCTCAAGCCGGCGACTCGACTATCGTCGCAAACCACAAAACTGATCCGTCCAAAAGCCGGTGCGGCCGGCGACTCTGCACGTGAGGTATCTGCAGGATAGCAGCAATCGCTTGCATTGTAAGCTGTTGCGGGGGAAATTGTGCAAAATTTGATATGCATGATTGTGGTCTGCCGCCGATAACATAAGGGAAACTTGCCATTGTGCGATTAAGGTGAGAACACAATTCTGTTCATCCAAGGAGTAACTATGCCGAGCATTTTGGTTGTTGATGATAAAGATTCGATGCGGACCATGTTGTCGCAAACCCTGGTTGAGGAAGGGTACCTGGTGGATGCTGTTGAGGACGGCAAAAGAGCGGTCGATCTGGCCAAACTGAAGAATTATGACCTGGTGTTGACCGATTTGAAAATGCCCCAGATGGATGGTCTTGAGGTCCTTACCAACTTAAAGGATATCGATCAGGACATGGCGGTCATAATTATGACGGCGTACGGGACAGTTGAGACTGCTGTAGCGGCGATGAAAAACGGGGCATATGATTTTATTACCAAGCCATTCGATCCTGACCACCTGACTGTAGTTGTCGAGCGTGCCCTGGAAAACCGCCGTTTGATCGCAGAAAACAGCCTTCTGCGCGAAGAACTGGCGCAAAACCTTGGTTTCAGCGAGATTATCGGCCAGGACGAGAAAATGAAAGAGGTCTCCCGGCTGGTGCAAAAAGTCGCCGGCTCCGATACTTCGGTGCTGCTTCAGGGTGAGTCCGGTACCGGAAAGGAATTATTTGCCCGGGCTATTCATAATCTCTCTCCCCGCCGCGACAAACCGTATGTTGCCATCAACTGCGCCGCGATCCCGCGGGAGCTTTTGGAGAATGAGCTTTTCGGTTCGGAGAAAGGCGCCTTTACCAGCTCGGTGGCCCGGAAGATGGGCAAGTTTGAAATCGCCGAGGGGGGAACGATTTTTCTCGATGAAATCGGGGATATGGACATCTCGCTGCAGGCCAAACTGCTGCGCGTTCTCCAGCAGAAAAGCTTTGAGCGACTCGGCGGCACCAAGCCGGTTTCGGTCGACGTGCGGGTGATTGCTGCAACCAACATGGAACTCAATGAATTGATAAAGAAAAAGACCTTCCGCGAAGATCTCTATTATCGGCTGTCGGTCTTTCCGATTACCATCCCGCCGTTGCGGGATCGCCGCGACGATATCAGGCCGCTGGCGGATTATTTCATCGACAAGTACTGTAAAGAGATGAAAAAACCGCCCAAATCTCTTTCGCGCGAAGCCATCAGCATTATGGAGAAATACCATTGGCCC
>CP070796.1:795467-798450 GCA_020343475.1 Candidatus Zixiibacteriota bacterium | reverse complement strand
AGCTTGATAGCCTCGGTATCAAGGTCTCTTACCATCTCCAGCAGCGGCAAACCGCAGTAAATCAACCGTCCCTTGCCGAATTCGGTATGCGAGAGGACCGTTGTATTATTATCGCCTTCAATTATTCCCCGCCCGGGAAAGACCACCGCCGGATAAGAAATATAACCACCACCAGCGTCAGAGAGCAGTTCCTTTAACCCTATTTTGAATTTATCCTTAAATAACAGATGATCGTTTTCACTGGCCGTCAGCCGGTCCGCGGTAACACCGCGCGCGGTCGAGATGATGGAAACCGGCAAAAGATCGTCGCGCCAGTCATCAGGCTGCCCGAAAACGACCACAGTACCCCCGTATTCCATGTATTGTCTGAGCTTATCATTCACAATCTCGAGCGACGGGTAATTCCGAAAGCAACCGGTCCCCAGAAAGACGGCATCATACAGATCAAAGTCTCCAGCCGAGAGGTATCTATCACTCATTGTCTTGTAGGTGGCGCCGGTTTCAATGAGAATATCCTCAAGAAGGCCGCTCTGGTCGGGAATGACCGCGATTCTGACATTTGACGGAATGTCATAGGCCGCCTGCCTGACGTAGACCGCGTCGGTGGCCACTATTGAACCGTTATCAATTACATTTATGACAATTTGAAGCTTTCCGGTTCCGGCACTGCCGGTCATCACCAGTGGTATTTCCAGTTCCACCGCCCGCTGGCGGGTGCTCAGGGCCAATTCTTGCTTGTAAGCTCCCGCCATAAGGCCGGGCGGCGTTTCTACGTTAATCCCGACACGGCTTGCGTACTCGGCCGGTTTCCTGAGCACGGCCTTCAGACCGGTGGCTTCCACCAAGTGATCAACCTGCAATTTCGGAAACGGTTTGATAATCAGGAAATCCGGCACGAACTCAATTGATAGTGCCGACTTTTCATAGACGTCGGTTTGATATCGGAAGTCAACCTCATTCCCGGCACATTCAACCCTGCCAATAAACTCAAGAGACGCGACCGAGACACTCTCCAGCAGCTTCGGATCGACGTCCACGGTATATTCTCTGATGAGGCTGTTGTGTGGCATAACCTCCGCCCACTTATCATCAACAACAGCGGCGCTGTCACGCCAGGACGGCTTGAACTCGAGCCACCCGGCCCGAATCTTTAAAACACCTTTATTATCAATTTCCGTTTTGAATTTCAGCTTTTTACCCTCGGGAGTATCCCGGATTTCAACTCTGGCCTGGTAGTCAATTTCCGCCTCGCGGAAAATCGCCGAAGCGAGCGCGGCGATAGTCCTTTCTATATACTTCGCAACGGGCGATAGCGAATCAACCTCCCCTATCTGATAATAATAGTCCTGTCTTATTTGTTTCGCCTCCACCATGGCCCCAAGTAAAGAATTGATTTTATCCAGACCGGCCTGGTGAAGAGCTCTTTTGAGATACAGGACATAATTATCCCGACTCTTCTTGAAGGCCGCCCGCTGTATGGCGGTTCCGATATGCTTTTCAATCAATCGGTCGAATTTCAGCCGCTCGATGCCGGAAAGGAATGACGGAGTTCCTTCCTCGACGTCGACGCAGCTTTTCTGGATGTTATACACCGAATATGTTTCAACCGCGTATGGAGGCGGCGGCTTCGTCGAAACGGCCAGAGCCATTTCATATATCTCATCATAGTGCACGCTGAGGTACTGACGAGCGTTTAAATAGACATTCCGGCTATCTTCCATATTGGTACAGCGAAAAAACTTTTTAGGACTGAATATTCGTGAGGTGTCACACGGAATATTGAGCAGATAATTTTCGAATGCCATAAGCACCGGCTCATTAAAATACCCGGAAAAGATCACAATATCGGGAAGATACTCACCGTAAATGCTCCCGGTCGCCGAGTCAAAGTGATGTAAGGCGGTATCCGGAAGATAAAAGCGAAAGGAATTCATATTGAATCTCTCCGACTTTGAGACCAGATATTTATATACGGGCCCCGATTTAACGGTCGCCAGGTCGATATGACAGCCGTTCTCCGCACTTAGATTATAAACCAGCGCCCAGTCGACATGTCCGGGTTGCTCATATACGTAGAGGATTTTGATATCGGTCAAAAGAGCGTTAGTGCCTGCCCCTGACGGCATTACTCCTGCTACTAATAGAATCACGAACGCCAGAGCAGAACGAATTTTCCCTTTGCTCATACCTAAAAATATAGACAGTCTCCGAAGGAGTGTCAAACTCAAATAAAACGGGCCGCCGGTTGATGCCCGACGGCCCGCTTTCTAATTCCTGAATATTCACAGGACCTGGTTTTCCTTCAACTTTTTATATAGCTTGTCCGCAATTTCCTCCGGCGTTTCCCCTTCAATCGTCTCACCTTTCTGGCGCGGAGGTGGCGGTGCGACCTTGATGGTTTTTGTATATGAATTAACACCAACGCCGGTAGCGTCCATGCCCAGATCAGCCGCCGACCATTTTGCTATCGGAGCCTTCCTGGCCGTCATTTTGCCCTTGAGCGACGGCAGACGCGGCTCGTTGATCTCTTTCACCACTGAAATCACGGCTGGCAGGGCTAATTCGACAACATCATAGCCCTCCTCCGTGGTCCGCCATACCACTACCCTGCTTTCATCGATGGAATCGATCTTTTTGACAAACATGGCCTGAGGCAAATCCAAATTGGCCGCTACCGCGGCCGGCACCTGGGCGGAGTCGTCGTCAATCGCCTGTTTGCCGGCAAGAATCAGATGATATTCCCCGATCTTTTTCAGACCGGCCGCCAGAATCCTGGCTATCGCCTGAGGATCCGATTTATCAAACACCGGGTCGGTAATTTGTACGGCTTCATCGACACCCAGAGCCAGACAGGCCCGCAGGGCCGACTCCACCTTATCGCTACCAAGAGATATGACCGTAATCTTTCCACCGTGCTTTTCTCTTAACCTTAATGCTTCTTCAACCGCGTACTCGTCAAAAGGATTCACGATCCCCGGACCGG
>CP070796.1:792362-795367 GCA_020343475.1 Candidatus Zixiibacteriota bacterium | reverse complement strand
GCCTCAAAGAAATTGGCTACCGCCACAATCGCCTTGTTCGGGTCCATCACCCGGAAGTAAAGCACGGCATTGACCTTCACCGAGACGTTATCCATGGTGATTACATCCTGTGGTGGTACGTCGAAGGTAATGGTCCGCAGATCAACCCGCAACATTTTATCGATGATCGGAATCAGGATGATGATACCGGGACCTTTAGCGCCAATCAATCGCCCGAGACGAAAGACCACGCCGCGTTCATATTCACGCAGGATCTTGATCGCACTTGATAGTAAAAAGATGGCGATAAAGATTATTACAGCAAGCCCTGCCAATGACGGCATAACGCCTCCTTTGCCTATGATTTCCGTTTAACTCTTATTCGCATATTATCAACTTCAGTCACCATCACCTGCTCGCCGACCTCGATCGGTTCGTCCGCATAAGCTTCCCACAATTCGCCCGCAACCAGCACATAACCGCTGGTATCTATCCGCTCCTTAACCATACCGGTTTCTCCAATCAGGCCCTCCCTGCCGGTGGTGGGTTTGGTGATACGGGCTTTGAACGCCAGGGTAAAGGCAAGCAGCACCAGCGCACCCAGGAAAACGGCGACGATAATAACGACCGATCGGGAAACCCGCAAATCAGGATCAGCGGTATCAATCAGCATCATCCCCCCGATGATTATAGAGACAACACCGCCAATAGTTAGCAATCCGTGGCTGACCACCTTGACCTCCAGTATAAAGAGTATTATGGCAAATATAATCAACAGCAAGCCGGCATAATTAATCGGGAGTGTCCGGAAACTGTAAAAGGCAAGAATCAGGCAGATACCGCCGACGACGCCGGGCAGAATTGCGCCGGGATTGTACAATTCCAGCACCAGTCCCAGGCCGCCTAACGAAAACAGAATAAAGGCGACATTCGGTGAGGAGATAATCTCCAATAATGATTGGATGAATGTCTTCTCGATCGGAGTCTGGACCGGGTTTTTCGTGCGTACTTTCCGCCTGCCCAACGCGGTGTTGACTTCGAGCCCATCAATCTCCTCCAGCAGTTCATCAATGTCCTCGGCAATCAGATTGATGACATTATTCTCCAGCGCCTCGGAGCATGTCAGCGAGATTGATTCCCGGGCCATTTTCTCCGCGTATTCGGCATTACGCCCGTGCCGTTCGGCCATTCCGCGCAGGGCCGCAACCGCGTCGTTCATGATCTTTTCGGTGAGCACCGAATCCATCGGCTGGCCGGAACCCGAAACTACATGCGCGGCTCCGATATGAGTGCTGGGAGCCATGGCGACAATGTGAGCGGAATATGCGATATATACCCCTGCTGAGGTGGCCCGCGCCCCGACCGGATATACATACACGACGGACGGAACCGAGGAATTCATCAAGGCTTTGGTAATCGCCCAGAAGGAATCGTTGAACCCGCCGGGAGTGTCCATCAAAATCAACAGCACGTCTGCACGCTCCTGCTCGGCCTGCGCGACAGCGTCAATTACCCGGTCGGCGGTGACGGTGCCGATTGCACCATCAATGGTCATAACATAAATCTCGCTGGGCCTCTCGGCCGGAAATACCTCCTCCGTCTCCGCCGCCTCGGACGTATCATTGCCGAGGGTATCCGTCCGTATCGCAGGGGATAGCATCAGCATCATTGCTATCAGGACAATGAAAACATTTTTTGACATCATTAAGCCTTCCGTTAGAAGTTACGGCCTTGCTTTTGCAGGTGTCAACCCTAAAATCAGACTCGATACCGCTATAATATGCGGAAAGTTTCCTCAGAGTGCAACAGTTAACATGTGATGCCGGAAAACCGGCCTTCCGTCAAAAACGGTTGCCAGCACTTCCATTTTCTTGATCTCGGATCTGGATATTTTGAAAATATCATCGGAAAGCAGAACGAAGTCGGCCTTGAAGCCGGGCAGCAGTCGGCCCCGGGTGTGTTCCCGGCCAACAGCATAAGCTGGCCCGGCGGTAAATCCGTACACCGCTTCCGCCACGGTGATTCGTTCTTCGGGATAAAACGACCCGCGCTTTCCCGGAATCGGCCGATTGACCGCCGCATCGATTCCGGCAAGCGGATCGAGGGGCTCAGTCGGAGCGTCGGATCCAAATGCAAGCGGTATGCCCTTTTGCAGAAGCGTCCTGAACATAAAGCAATTTCGTCCCCGCTTTCCCCAGTATCTGTCGACCAGGGTGACATCAGACGGGCAATGCGATGGCTGCATTGAGGCAACTGTTCCCAGACGCTTGAGACGTGCGATATCTTTGCGTCGAATCATCTGCAGGTGCTCTATTCGATGGCGCGCCAAATCCGCCAGTCGCGGGGCCCGCTCGAAACAGTCAAGCACATTGGCAATCGCCCGGTCACCGATGGCATGCACCGCCAGGGGAAGGTTGAGCCCGGCCGCCTTTCTCATCACCCGGAGAATTTCCTCCTTCGTGGTCGCCTCTACCCCGTAGTTGTCTTTCGAACCGATGAATTTGCTAAAGCAGAAGGCGCTCTGGCTTCCCAGGGCACCGTCGGCATACATTTTAATGCCGCTGACGGTAAAATAATCATTGGCGTTGTCCCGTTCGATTTTTGCCCGGCTGAGCCTGCCAAGAATCCCTGACGGCGGATAATAATTAACGCGAAGTCCCAATTCCCCCCGCCTCGCCAGATCAGCATAAAACGGCAAGGCATCCAGCCTGTCGAATGAATGTACCCCGGTGATTCCTCTGGAGTAAGCGTGTTTCAGCAGCCTGCCAAATAATTTCTGTGCCTGCGCCGGAGATGGTTGTTCGATCAGTTTCAAAAGCGGAGAATACGCCGAAAGTTCTTTCAATAGCCCCGACGGTTCCCCGCGGTCCAGCCGAACAATCCACCCTCCTTCTGGATCCCGAGTCCTGGAAGTGATTCCGGCCAGCGCCAGCGCTTTCGAGTTTGCCCAAATCGTATGCTGGTCTTTGGAAAAGATCGCGGCGGGACGGCCGCCGGTAACTTGATCAAGCATATAGCGATCAACC
>CP070796.1:789243-792262 GCA_020343475.1 Candidatus Zixiibacteriota bacterium | reverse complement strand
AGGTCATCGGGCAGTTGTCGCACGCGTCGCCGATGCCATCCTGATCCTGATCTTCCTGCCCCGGGTTGTAGATGTCAGGGCAGTTGTCAGGTGGACAGGAATTGGGAACGGTCATTTCACTGTAACCGTCGCCGTCGCTATCAACGCACAAATACATCACCGTCCAGCAGTACGGTGCGAAAGAAGGAACTCCGCATTGGAGATCGAACAACCAATCATAAGCATCATTAGGATGATTGACGGAGTCAATACAGATGGTCCCTTCGGTATCGATCTGCAGGGCAACCCGGATATATGTCTGTTCGCCGAGCCCCTCGGGGAAGGGATTATAAAGGGAGATCCCGACATGATTAAAAGTGTCGGGCAATGATCCGTCCCAGCTCCAAACCGTGATTGCGCTAATTGCATCCCAGTAGGTTTCAAATCCATTAATTAGCAGTATTGAGCTGTCCGGGGCCAATCCACCCACATTTCGATGGGTAATATTGGTTATACTGCCGTCTGGACTGTAAAGCACAAACGGCATGCTTTGCCCCCAGTTATCACAGCCGTCGTCAAAATTGGCAAGGATGTCGATGAAAATTTCCGCCCCCATTGGAATGGTGTCCGGCATGAGTTCCGGCCAGGCCTCGCTGCGAATTGTCATATCGGCGCATGCGGTTGCCGGCAGCATGCAGGCCATCAGCAGAGCAATCTGCAAGGGCTTCATGTTTCTTCTCCCAATTTAAATTGTTGCGAATTTTATGTGCCCATATGTTACCGATGCAAAGTGTCCTGTCATTTCGTACTGATTTCCATATCCGCATGTTGCATGATACTGCGCATAAACTGCGTTAAACTCAGACACGGCGGCCGCAACTTTGATTAGCGCAGTGCCCTTTTAAATCTCAAAAAAGTCGGTTATGCAAAGAACTGAAATTTGATTTCCCAAGAATTATCGGAGGCATTACACTACATAAATGATACAGTCCGCTCCGCAGCAACCGCTTATATATATTAAAACTTACCCATTATTACGGAAATTGTCAATAGCAAATGCTGCGTTGGCAGATGTTCATGATCCGGAATGTAATTTTTCGCGATGCCGGAAGTGTAAAGAAGGTTATTTTATCAGCCGCCGGATGATATCGTCGGCTACCAACAAACCGGACTCGGATAGTCGGATATGATCGCCCCCGGGGTCGATCATGCCTTTATGAACGAGCAGATCAAGCATTTCCCGGTTCACCGACTGCTCAACCGGGATCCCGAAACGGCGCCGGAACGCCTGCCGTGAAAGGCCACGGGTGGTGCGCAGACCCAGCATGATAATCTCCGTCATGCGAGCCCCGACCTCATCGGTGTCATAAAGCAGTGGTCGCCGCTTTTCGGAAAGGGTATCGATGTATTTATGGAGGTCGGCGACATTGGCAAAGCGGCGCGTCCCGATAAAGCTGTGTGCTGACGGCCCGAGCCCGAGAAAATCCCCCCCTTCCCAGTAACGAAGGTTATGGCGACACTCGAAGCCGGGATGAGCGAACGATGAAACCTCGTAGCGGAAATACTGGTGTTTCCTGAACTCCTCATTGATAGCCCGATACATCGCCGCCGATAGATCTGATCCGGGCAATTTGATCATGCCGGAGGCCACCTTTCTGGCAAGAACGGTGTTTTCTTCAACCGTTAACTGATAGTAAGAGATGTGCGACGGGGCCAGGTTTATCACCTGGTCCAGGTCGTCGGAAAGGTGCCGCGCCGTCTGCCGCGGCATGCCGAATATCATGTCGATCCCGAAATTGGCAAAGCCGGTGGCTCGCGCAAGGTACACCGCACGGAAAGAATCGCTGAGAGAGTGTTTCCGGTTGAGCAGCTTGAGATGCCTGCTGTTGAAACTCTGAATACCGAAGATCGGGCGATTGATTCCCAATCCCCGGAGCCGGAGCAGCCTGTCGCTATCAATCGAATCGGGATTGATTTCGAACGAGAATTCCACTTCATCAGAGAAACTGAACTCCTCGCGGAGCGCCGACAGGAATTGCTCCAGATAAGGCAATGTCACCAGCGAGGGAGTCCCGCCGCCAATATAGATGGTTTCCAGAATACGGTTGTCGGATTCAAGGGTATCCAGGGCGAGAAGCAGTTCCTGTTTCAGAGCCCGGAAATATCGTTTCTCAAGTTCCGGTTCGTAGATTTCTTTATAAAAATCACAATAACTGCACAGGTTTGAGCAAAGGGGAAAATGAATATATAAAGATAATCCCATCGCTTACAGCGCGGTAAAAAGCCGTTCCCATCTGGTGTGTGACGGGAATTTGGTCAGGACATACCAGGCCGTGCCGATGGCGGAATGAATATACGGGAAACTCCACTTCGGTGCAGATTGATCCGGCTCCCAGGACCAGTAAACGACCAGTGCCTTGCCCTTGATATAATCCGCCGGGACAAAACCCCAGTGCCGGCTGTCCTCGCTGGCATCCCGGTGGTCTCCCAGGACGAAATACTGATCCGAGGGAACCTGTACCGGCCCGAAATTATCGCGCATTGACAACTGCGCTGGCATTATCTTGGGATCAACATTCTTGGCATCGGGCAGAATCTCAGCCAGCTGATTGTCGACATAAATAACTTTGTCGATGATCTCGACCGTTTGGCCCGGCAGGGCAATGATTCGCTTGATATAGTCACGGGTCGGGTCAAGGGGGCATTTGAAGATGATGATATCACCGAATTCCGGGCTGCCGAATTTGTAAGCCAGCTTGTTGACGAAGATATAATCACCTTCGTACAGCGAATCTTCCATTGAAGCTGAATCAACCCGGTAAGCCGAGACAATGAACAGCCGCAGCAGAGTCGCCGCAACCAGGGAGACGAGAATCACCTCGACATATTCCCGCCAGAGCGGTTTCGGTTTTTTCGGGCCAACCGGTTTCCGCGTGATAGCTTTTTGTTCAGTTTGCTGAAATTGTTCCAGAAGGAAATTCTTATCCATATCAATCATTGTATCGGTCTGAAACATCGTTTCTTTAACTCAAGGATGGTA
>CP070796.1:786097-789143 GCA_020343475.1 Candidatus Zixiibacteriota bacterium | reverse complement strand
GACGAAAAGTCAGCCCGGCATCAAAATATTCCTCCCGGGCCGGAACGGGGATTGGTACGATCGGAAGGTAGTCTCCCATATTCTTACCGACATAACGGTATCGATTGCCTCCTTCATAGACATAATCTCCCTTACCTGGCCCGACCGGCGTGAATGCGACCCGGTAATCACCCATGCCGTTCCCGACATATTCGAAGTACCGCTGCCCCGGGACATCGAATCGCTCGACATAATCGCCGGTGGAGTCGGCAACTGCCCCGTCTCTGATGCTCTGCGAAACGGTGTCGCCAACGGCGGCGAGCAGGGCAATATCTTCGGCTCCAAGCTCGCCCGCTTTTGGTTCATCCCTGACATCACCTTCACGGAGGTATCCGATTTGCATGGTAACGGTCGAGTCGCGAGTCGTGGCGCCGCCTGCAAGCCGGTATAATTCCCGCTGGTAATCGGCGCTCAGAGGCTCGTAGTCAATCTCAATTCGTGAACGGGAATCAATCGGGACACGAGGTGTAAAAGTCACGGCGGCTCCCGGATAGTCAGCGATATAATCCTTATCGGCCCCTCGATCCAGCAAACGCCCGTCGACCCATACTCGCTCCGAGCCAGGCACCATGGCTTTTATCCGGTCCCCATCAACAACCCGATACGGGCCCTGCATCCGGTCAATCCCCGCGAGCCTGACAGTGGTAAATGTGCCGCGCGGGCGGGCGATCGTGGTCGCAAAAGAAAGGATTTCCCCTGTATACGCCGAAGTGATACCGGAAACCTGCTTGAGAACCGGGCGTTCATAATCCGTCCCGGTGACCAGTTCCAGATTGCCGATCTCCGATGAGAAACGCCGGGAACGGATCGCAAGGTACAGTTTGTCCAGTTCGCTGATACGGCTGTTGATGGCGCCATAGGCCGGATCATAGCCGCGATCGGTCACTGATCCGAGGATTTCAACGCCGGAAGCAAGCTCTCCCCTGATCGTCAATTCCAGCGACTGGTTAAACTGCGAGGCTCCCCCGGTCCGCGAAAGAATTGAAAATCGCTTGGCTCCCTTGATAAGAATCCCGGGCTCGCTTCGAGAGAGTGTGGCCGTCATCGGGGCGATTTCACCGGTATTCACCATCCCCTGCCGATCCCGTGTGGTTTCAAGCGCGACTCCATAACGATTTCTCAGCCAGGACGGCAGTGGCGTGAAAAATATTCTAAGGGTATCACTCACAGCGCTGGCCGGGCGCGATAGATAGATCATCCCCCGGAGATAATCAATCCGGTAATCACTGTCCCGCGCCAGCCGTGTCCCGTTAAGCACGAGACTGTCGGACCCGGAAATGATGATTCCATCATAGATTCTCAGTAGCGGTTTGATCTCACCGCCGCTTAAAATCTTCTCCCCGGCGTTACCAGGCAGACAGACGGATAATACCGTGAGGATTACTATAATCAGCCGCTTAAAGAGAATTGCGCGATTGATGTGCATTATTCCGGATAAAGGATACGGTAAATCAGCAACCGGTCATTGCCGCTGTCTGAAACGACAATCCTGTCGTCGGGCAGGAATGCCAGATCGTACGGCTGGCCGAGATCAAAAGCATCGGAAGCACCGGTCCGAGCGATTGAAAAGAGGACTGCACCGCTCCGATCAAAGCAGTATAGCCCGGCCGGATTCCGGTCAACCACCCAGATATTGCCGGCTGGATCGAGACCGATGCCTGACGGCTCGCCAAGATACCGGTCACCAAAATGAGTATCATAAATGCCCAGGGCATCAAAAATTTCGATGCGGGAGTTGCCGAGATCGCAGGCCAGTATTTCCGCTTCGGGACCAAGGCACAAACCGGATGGCATCAGCAGCCGCCCGGCCGATGATTCCACTCCGCCGATGAAGCGATCGAAATTGCCGAAGCTGTTGAAAACCACAAGGCGCGAGTTGTCCCTATCCGCCACCAGAACCTCTCCATATTCGTTGACCGCCAGCCCGGCGGGGCGACCATATTTGAGCGGATCTTCTATGTCCGTCAGAGAGATGGAATATCCGAAATTCAGCCGGGTGTCATAAACCGCAATCCGCTGATTGCCGGCATCGGAAACATACAGACTCAGGCCATTGTCAACGGTAATATGAGTCGGGGCGTTAAGCAGCCCGTCGGCCGAGCCGAACCCGCCGGCCTCACGGACAGCCTGCAATTTCCGGTCAAACTTGACCAGACGATTGTTGCCCGCGTCGATTACATACAAATTGCCGGCATTGTCCGAAGTCAGGCCGCGCGGCTGCATCAGCGGTCGGTACAATATTTCCCCTTCAATGACAGATTCGAAAATAAGTCCGAGCGGCTTTAGGGTGGCTTTTGTTTCCGGTCCGGGCTTTGATCCGGGACCACAGGTCGGGAGGGTGGTGGTTATCAGGAACAGGAGACCGAGAAAATGGCAACGACTCCGCACCATTAGAATCGATATGTATAAGAAAGTTTGAGTTTAGGATTGCTGCTGAATGGATTGGCTGAAACCTTGATCTTTTTCAAAAAGCCGAGGTAGTCGTCATCGACTTCTTCTTCGTCGTCTTCTTGAGATCGCACTTTTTTCTTGAGCAGTCGGAAGGTATCAATCCCGGCGACAATTCGATTCGCCACTGCGACTCCGATCATAAAAACCGCCTTGCGAAATGAGGATTCGGCGGCATTGCGCATGCTGCGGTACTTTTCCCGCGATGTTTCACTGTCCCACTGCCAGTAGTACTTCGGGCCCTGCCAGTACGGCCGCCCTGCTTCGTACAGACGGCCGGCGCCATTGTACTCGTTTCGATTGTCGTAAAACGACAGCATCTTGAAAAACTCCTTGTCATCCTGGCCGGGATCAATACCGGCATGCTCGATTGCAAAGTTGCGGTAATCGTCCTCCTTCCAATTGCCGTAAATAAAGAAAGCCGCGGCTCCGGCCCAGGCTACCGCCTCGGCACCCATAAAAACCTCACCCCTCCTCTTTTCACCGATGTACATATGCCCGGCGCCCGGCAAAAGCAGTGTCAGTGCAATCGCCTTGGTCTT
This sequence comes from Candidatus Zixiibacteriota bacterium, assembly GCA_020343475.1. Classification (GTDB taxonomy): domain Bacteria; phylum Zixibacteria; class MSB-5A5; order GN15; family PGXB01; genus JAFGAL01. The sequence continues at coordinate 786,114 of CP070796.1, read as the reverse complement.
CGACAGCTTCCTGGATT
>CP070796.1:782892-785997 GCA_020343475.1 Candidatus Zixiibacteriota bacterium | reverse complement strand
CTTGGCATTGATTGCATCGGTAATTCTGGATGGCAGAACCACATTCCGGATAATGACATTTTCCACCCTGATAAACTTCTGTGACAGTAACATCTTCATCTCATTCAGGATTTCATTGGCGATCGTTTCGCGTCTGGTGGAATATATTTCTTCCGGTTTGTACCTGCCAACCACGCTTCGGGCAACACCGCGAATGGCGGGCGCAACTGCGACGTTGAAATACGACGGTCCCACTGTCACCTGAAGCGAATCAAGTTTGGTTACTTCCGGCCGGAACCAGATTGTCACTTCCAGGCCAATGGTGGCCCCGTCCGCGGAAAGTACAGTCAAATCCTCTTTTCGCTCTTCGAGCTGCACTTTGTAAACAAACATCGTGTTCCATGGAAGATGCCAGTTGAAGCCTTCCGGATAAATCTTCCCCATTTCGGTACCGTCACCGAACTTGTAGTAAAAAACGCCCCGGTGCCCCGACGGGATTTGCGTGCCGCAGCCGATTATTCCGGAAACCAGAACCAGGATCAGCAACAACGGCAGCAACTTGAGTTGAGAACGTGACATAGATCCTCCTTGAAAAATGTTATGGTCAGTCCCTTAAACTGTTGGAATGTTATGGCAACAGCAATTCGGAATCAATAAGAAAATCGCCGTTTTTTACTGTGTCTTGTAAAAAACCACGTAATCCTCGGTCCTCACCAGGCTTGACTCTACAACCGGGATACCGGGGTCAAGGATATCAACATGAAATACCCCTGCCGACTCAATAAGAATCAACCGGTGGAAGGGATCTTTGGAATTGATGATCCGCCACCCACCCTTATATGAAGACGCGTCCGCTTCGGTGTTGACCATTTTAAAGGAGGCTGCACCGGTCTGGGCCTGGCAAAGGTCGTCAACATCCGAGGTATACGTGATAGTATCGCCCAGGGGAAAAATCGGCGCGTCATCGTACAGTAGATAATTAGTATTATAATAGCCCAGCGGGTTGGGCGGATTGTTGAATTGGCCATTCAACGACATCTGCACGTGACCGCTCGAACTGACCATACGCCGATCGGCCGTGGGATTGTTTCCGGGACTATAGTATCCCCAGAGCCGCCAGCCAAGGTAAGGGTAGCTGTCGTTAAACAGCTTCAGGAAATACGCATAGCGGACGATAGTGGAACGAAAGGGATACGCCAGTGTTGTGTCGCCGCCCGGATTGATTCGCTGAATGCTCCCGATATAGACATCGATAATTGTCGCCAGCGCGTCATAAATTGACTCATACGGATCAATTTTCTTGGGCTCATTAGCTATCACAATGCTGATCGATCGGTCTCTGGATTCAATAAGATAAAAGTAGCGGTCGTCCGAATCGTCGCGGGCAAACGATTCATCCGGAAACAGGTTGGCTGAGTAAATTTCCCTCCCGTCGTCAGTATCCACGATCAGCCGCAGCAATTGATCACGGTACGTGGGATTAAAAATCTCATGTTCATCCTGGCATCCGAAACCCGCAATGATGATTCCGCCGAGAAGTACTGTTAATATGATCCTGTTCATGACCTTATCTTCTACGTTTTTTCTTCAGGTTCGATTTAAGCTTTTTTATTTCGTCGCGAATGGCCGCGGCCGTTTCAAATTCGAGATTGTTGGCCGCCTTGTTCATCGCGTTCAGTAGAAATGCGATTTGATCTTCCGAGGTCATCTGCGCGAAGTAATCCGGTTTTTCGAATTCTTCCGGTTCCGCCGCCCTGGCATCGGCAAAACGGGTTGCCTGGAGAATTTCGGCGCGAGTTTTAAAAATCGTTTCCGGATTGACATTATGCTTTTTGTTGTATTGCACCTGCTTAACGCGGCGCCGTTCCGTTTCTTTCATAGCCTTCTTCATTGAATCGGTAAGCTTGTCGGCATAGAAAATGACCTCGCCGTTTTTATTTCGAGCGGCCCGTCCGGCGGTCTGGATCAGGGACCGCTCGGAGCGCAAAAAACCTTCCTTGTCAGCATCCAGGATCGCCACCAATGAGACTTCCGGAAGATCGAGCCCCTCCCGAAGCAAATTTATTCCGACCAATACGTCGAACTCGGCCAGGCGTAAATCCCTGATGATTTCGGTCCGATCAATGGCGTCGATCTCGCTGTGCAAATAACGTACCCGGACATTAAGTCTGGAGAGGTACTCGCTGAGGTCTTCGGCCATGCGCTTGGTGAGAGTAGTCACAAGAACTCGCTCGCGCGTGGCCGTCCGGCGCCTAATTTCATCAATGAGATCGTCAACCTGGTTAATCAGCGGCCGTACCGAAATCTTTGGGTCACACAGGCCGGTCGGACGGATTACCTGTTCGACTATGACCCCCCCGGATTTCTCCAGTTCGTAATCTCCCGGGGTCGCCGAGACAAAGACTGCCTGCCCGACCAGCGATTCGAATTCATCGAAAAATAAGGGACGGTTGTCCAGCGCCGAAGGCAGTCTGAACCCGTGTTCGACAAGCACTTCTTTGCGAGACCGATCCCCGGCAAACATTCCGCGCACCTGTGGAATGGTCTGGTGAGATTCATCGATTATAACCAGAAAATCATCCGGGAAGAAGTCGATCAGGGTATATGGCCGTTCACCCGACCGCCTTCCGGTCAGGTGCCGGGAGTAATTCTCGATGCCGCTGCAGTAGCCGATCTCTTTCATCATCTCCAGGTCGTACATGGTTCTTGATTCCAGTCGCTGTGCTTCAAGCAACTTGCCCGCGCCCCGCAATTCTTCCAGCCGCACCTTTAACTCTTCCCGGACCAATTTTATCGCATGCTGCAATTGCGGGTGAGTCGTAACAAAGTGCTTCGCCGGATAAATCGCAAGTTTAATGCGATCGCCCAGAATTTCGCCCGTTAGCGGATCAAGCTCGGTGATCCGTTCGATCTCATCGCCGAACAGCTCAATACGGACCGCCGTTTCCTGGTAGGCCGGGATTAACTCCACGACATCGCCGCGCACGCGAAAATTCCCCCGGGAAAAATCAATATCGTTGCGGTTGTAGTGAATGTCGATCAGGGAACGGATAACTGCATCCCGCTCGACATTCTGTCCCTTTTCCAGAAAAAGCAGCTGTTCCTTATAGTCCTTGGGTGATCCAA
>CP070796.1:779682-782792 GCA_020343475.1 Candidatus Zixiibacteriota bacterium | reverse complement strand
GAATCCCAGATAAATTCCATCTTGGGATTTCTGAACGCCCGTTCCTGGATTATTTTCTGCGCTCTGAGCTTATCCCGGCGGTGGATTACAACCACCTTTTTGCCGTACTTGGTGAGGAAAATTCCCTCTTCGACGGCGGCGTCTCCCCCCCCGACCACGGCGATTGTCTCATCTTTGAAGAAAGCCCCGTCACAGATAGCACAGTATGACACCCCCTTGCCGGTGAACTCGTTCTCCCCCGGGACATTTAGTTTATTCGGAGATCCACCCGGAGAAAGAATGACCGCCCTGGCGCGATAAACGTCGCCCGAGGCCGTGGCCACCATTCGATCTTCCCCCTCGGTATAAACCTCGGTGACCTCGTCCGAAATGATTTCCAGCCCGAATTTCTTAGCGTGCTCGGCCATTTTCATTGCCAGTTCCGGGCCGGAGATATGCTCGAATCCCGGATAATCCTCGACCTCCTCCGTATTGGCAATCTGCCCGCCCGGCATTAATTTTTCGATAACCACCGTCTTGCGATTGGCCCGGGCGCCGTAAAGCCCGGCCGTCAATCCGCCGGGCCCGCCGCCCACAATCACGATATCATAATTTTTCTCCGCCATTTACAACCTCATGTATATCATTACACTTCTTCAAAATCGCTGCTTCAAGCGCAAAATTTATAAATCAATATAGAATTCTCCGCTTCTTATTCAAAACCTTTTGCTGTCCGGCAGCCCCTTAATAATCCACACCTTTCTGGGCCAGGATACCCTTCTGATAAGGGTGTTTTATTTCCTTCATCTCCGTCACCAGGTCGGCTTGACCGATGAGCCACTCGGTGGCGTCGCGGCCGGTTATAACAAGGTGGAGTTGCTCCGGCTTTTTCCCCACCAGCTCTTGCAGTTCGTCCCGCGTAATCAGACCGAGGCTGACAGCCACGTTTAATTCATCCAGTATAACCAGGTTGTACTTACCGGATTGCATCTTTTCGAGAGCCAGATCATACGCCTTTCTAGCCGCCGCCCGATGTTCCTCAAAAGATTTGTTATCGTCAATGATGCCTACAAAGCCCTCACCCATGATATTCAGTTCCACGTTCGGAGCCAGTTTCTTTATTCCGTCCATTTCACCGTATTTCCAGCTTCCCTTGATAAATTGTATGATGCAGACCTGCCAGCCATAGCCCAGCGCCCTTATCGTCATTCCCAGGGCCGCCGTGGTTTTGCCCTTGCCGTGACCGGTATAGACAATCAGAAGACCTTTCTCTTTCTGCTTATTTTCCCGAGCATCCATGGAAACCTCTTACTTTAATCCGGGCGACTATTTCCCAAAAGTTCTGCCAGCAATTCAACAGGATGCATAATCTTAAAGTTCCCGCCCATCTCCGCCCGGATTTTCATCTGACAGGCAGGACAGGAAGTTAGAATATAATCGGCGTCTATCTTCTTATACTCATCTTTTTTCTTTTGAAACATCCGCTTTGATTCCTGAAAATGCGTAAAGCCGTACGACCCGGCCTGCGCGCAGCACCGATCGGCGTAGATGGGGTGCTTGACGATAATATTATCAAGCCTCTGAAGAAGCTTCAGAGGCTCCATGTGAAGTCCGGCCACGCGCAGGTGGCAGGGATTGTGATACGTTATCTTCATCGGATGATTTGAGTTGAATACCGAAGAATCAAACCCAAGAATGTTCAAATACTGGCAGATATCAGAAGCCTTTGCTGCCAGCTCCTCGGCGGCCAGCTTATACGGGTCGTTGTCATCAAATAAGCTTTTATATTCTTTGAGCTTGAGCAAACATGAAGCACACCCGGATATAATCACATCAAAATAATTGAGCCGGTCAATATTGAATCTGGCCTTTTCAATCAGGTTGTCCTTATGACCATAAACCTCCTGGGGAAGACCGCAGCATTTCTGATCGGGGATATAGACTTTTTCCCCCAGCCTGTCAAATACTTTGAATACAGAATCCCCCACGTTTGATTCCAGCAGATTATCGGCACATCCGTGGAACAACGCAATCTTGCCCGATCGGGCGATTCGAGCCCGATGCCGTGAACGCAAGCTTCTGGAGGCAATCCGGGGAAAAACCACCGAACGGTCAAAACCAAACGGCCATCTGCCGAAAAAGGCTGTCATCGATCGACCGATTTTGCCTCCCAGCAAAGGCTCACCAATCTTGCCGAGCTTTAAGACAAGACCCATCAGCGTTTCCTGGTCGGTGAACTTCACCGCCGGCTTTGAAAGGAGCGCGGGCTTTTCCGAGCGGAAATTTATTATCTCCGATGCAATATCGACTCCGGCCGGGCAGACATCAGCACAGTTCCTGCAATTGAGGCAAAAAGAGAGATACTTGCTCAGACTCTTGCGTGTTTCGTTGGATTGATTAAGCATCCTCAGCCATCCCCGGGGAGAGAAATCCTCTCTTCGAAAAATGTCGTAGGCGGGGCAATAGCCGTTACACTTGCCGCACGCGGCGCAATAAGATTTAATTTTGTCGTAGTCGATTTTTTCTGTGAAGCTGACCTCGCTGACAACGGAATCAGGGGAAAGGATATTTTGAGGATCCAGGCATTTCTTAATCTCTCTGAATATGGCGAAGATCTCATCCCCGTATAATTTTCTGAGGACCTGAGCCCGAAGTCGCCCGACCGCATGCTCGGCGGTTATGGAACCGCCGATTGACATAACCTTATCATAAACCTCATCGTAGATCCGTCGGGCAATCTTGAAATCGTCGGGATCATTAAGATCAAAAAGCGGCCTTATGTGCAGATTACCATCGCCGATATGACCGAACATTCCGAAAGTCAGGTTGTATGAGGCAAACAGCGATGTGATGTATTCAATAAACAGGGGGATTTGTTCCGGCGGCAGAGAGATATCCTCTATTAAGGATATTGGACGTTTTGTTTTGTGAAGACGGTATAACGTAGGTACAATCGCCTTTCTGGCCTTCCATAACTCAGCAATTTTGTCCGATTCGGAGGCGCCTTCAATCGGTCCTGCGAGATTAAATTTACGCGCGACCCGCCTTAATTCTTCCGCCTTTTCATCTATGCTGTCATCAAACTCGACCAGCAAAAGGGCGGCCGCCGCCTCGGGAATACCGAATCTCTC
>CP070796.1:776465-779582 GCA_020343475.1 Candidatus Zixiibacteriota bacterium | reverse complement strand
CAGAAAACAACATGCGCCTGTCGGAGAAGCGCGCTTTTGCGGTAATGCAATATCTGCGGCAGTCCATGTCGGTGCCGGCGGACCGAATAAAATCGATCGGCTACGGTTCCGACAGGCCGATCGCGTCGAACCAGACCTCTGAGGGACGCGCCAAAAACCGGAGAATTGACATTATTATCCTGCAGTAATACGGTCGCGCAGGTGGGAATGGCGAATCGAATCACCATACTGCAGAATACCGGGGTGAAGCAATCATTTTGCTTCACCCTTTTTCCGTCAGGATGAAAAAAACCATTTTTTTTGATTTTTAACCTGCTATATTTAAACACATCATTGAATATGCCGTTGATCTGGCATGAGATTCTTCAGCAACGCGGGGCAGAGTATGGGTATGGCGCACCGGCAGTAATACCGCCCGCGCTGAGGGGAAACTCCTCCTGAGGAATGCATGAAGCTTGCAGTTTATCCCATGGACGATTACCGCCGCGAGGATTTTTATCGCGTGCACAGCGAGGAGAACGGCCACGGCTGGTGCTGTTGTGTCGCGTGGTGGACCCCGACCTGGGATGGCTGGGCTGATCGCTCCGCAAGCGAAAACCGCAAACTGCGCGAAGAGCTGTTTGAACGGGGCGAGTATGATGGCTACCTGCTCTATGTCGATGACAGCCCGGTCGGCTGGTGCCAGTGCGGACCGCGTGATCGGCTCGAAAAGCTGTGCAGCTCGTACCGGCTGGAACCGGATGCGGACGCCTGGGCCATTACCTGCTTTGTACTTGCGCCGAAATACCGCGGGATTGGATTGGCGCATTTCTTTTTGGCCGAGACTCTCAAGGATCTCGAACGGCGCGGCGTGAAGTATGTCCACGCGTTTCCGCGGAGGGGAACGGAACTGCCGGATGATGACGTCTGGACCGGGCCGGAGATGCTGTTCAAAAAGACCGGTTTCACGCTCTATCGCGAGCATCCCGCATACCCGGTTTACTGCAAGCGGTTTGATCAGGTGCGTTGCTGAAAAGCTTATGGACACATGATCGCCAATGAGTGAGGGAGGTGCATTATGTATTCCGTCGAGGTTTGTGATATGCAACCCGACGATGAGTACTTCGTTGCAACCTGTGCCCATACCAATGAGTCGGAGGAAATCGACGCCAGCGCCGAAAGACGCCTGGCGTGGCTCAAGGAAATGTATGGCAAGGGCCTTCGGGTGAAAGTCGCCCGGGCGGAGGGCAAGCCGGTGGGGAAGGCCAGTGTCATGCCGATCGAAATTTACCCCTGGGGCCTGAGCGGGAGAGATATCCTGGTTATGCCCTGTATCTGGGTCCCGCCGCCGTATCAGCGTAAAGGAATCGGCCGGGCGCTGATGGCCGAGGCAGTCGCCGAGGCCAACTGGCAGGGCAAGAAGGCGCTCGCGATCCAGTGCTACGAGGGGCACTGCTGGTTTATGCCGGCGGCTTTTTTCGCCAAGCAGGAGTTTTCCGCTATCAAGAAACGAGGGCAGGAAGTCCTGCTCTGGAGACCGCTCCACCCGTACGCCGAACCGCCCGATTTTATGGAGCGGCAGTACGCGTTCAGGCCGGTTGCCGACAAGGTGGTGGTCGACCTGTTCTGGAACAGCTTCTGCCTGACAAGCGTCAGCGAATACCAGCGCGTGCGCCAGATTGTCGAGGAGTTTGGCGATAAGGTCGTCCTTAACGAGTACCCCGCCGACGACCGCAAAATTCTGATGCAGTACCAGATCCCCCGCGCCATTATGGTCAACGGGAGAGAACTGGGCTGGGGGTATGTGGCTCCGAGGGAAGGCGTCCGCAAGGCTATCCGCGAGGCGCTGGAAGCCATACAGCCGTTTTAAGAAGGGCATAAGTAAGACAGACCAAAAATGAACCGCATACCAGTCTGCCGGCCAGCTTCCGGCAAAGATTACGATGAATTCCTGGCGCTGTTAAAGCAGGAGGCCTCGGAATACCTCGAACGATCACTGGAGCTGATCGGCCTGACAATGTGGAAATTCTCAAAGGCCATACGGACTGTCGGCGAAGTGTTCCGCATCGAGTGTCAGAGCCGCCCTGCGGGATATTACTGGATTGAAAAGCGGGGCAATGTCCTGCATATTCACGGGATAGTGCTCAGGCCGGAGTTTCAGGGCATGGGGATCGCCGGTTCGATTATGACGTTGCTGGCCGAAAACTACCGGGGCGAGGTTGACCTGATTGAACTGGGGGTGCACGATTCCAACGTCCGGGCCAGAGAGCTGTATCAGAAACTCGGCTACAATGTCGTCAAGCGGATGGACGAGGTGGGATTTGACATCATGCAGAAACGGCTGGCCAATCCCCATTGATTCAACTTGTTTATACAGCAAAGATAGAGTATAATAGATTCGATAATCAGCCGGAGGCATTTCGCCGTTCAAAGGGAAGGCTTTAGTTGGAAACATTTCTTATTATCACCGGTATTGCTTCACTTATTGGCGGTCTTGCCATTATATATTATATTGTCAGATGGATCGTACGCCGCCCCTATAAAAAATACTTCAATATTATCTGGAAAAGGTCGTCTGCTTTAAAGGCGAAAAATGTTATGGGGGGTCGCGCCACGTATGTGCGGGGTTATCGCGACTTTTATAAACACCGGGATACTGACAATGAAATAGAAAGTCGAATAAAGAATGGGCAACATGCGCTGGTTATTGGCAATCCGCTGGCAGGGAAAACCCGTGCGGTATATCAAGCCCTGAAACGACTAAAGAAAGCCGTTGATGTCTTAATTCCAAATCTGGTGGAATTTGAAACCGCGGATTTCAAAATACCCGCTCAATTCCCGCTAAAGCGCAATAGAGTCATTGTCATAGATGATCTGGACAAATTTGCGGTATTAAAGAATTTCAGCCATGTGTTTCAGCAATTCGGTGATTCCGAGGCAACTCTAATAGCGACCTGCAGATCGGGTGATAATTACGATTTGATATGCAAGAAAATGGAAACCGAGCTGCAGATATTCGGGAAGCCTGTTGAAATTTCAAAAATTGGCAGGGATGAAGCAATCGAAGTGGCTCAGAAATCAGAAAAAACGCTTCCCAAGACCTTCGACGGAAATATCGGGTCGATATTCATGCCGATT
>CP070796.1:773242-776365 GCA_020343475.1 Candidatus Zixiibacteriota bacterium | reverse complement strand
GGTTGAGATGAAACCCAAAATCCTGGCCGTCATCCCCGCCCGTTTCGCATCGAAACGCTTTCCCGGAAAACCATTATCGCCTCTTGCCGGAAAGTCTCTAATTGAGCGGCTCTACCGGGAGACTGCCAGATCAAAGCTCATTGACAGGATCGTCGTCGCCACAGACTCAAGGAGAATCATCAAAGGGGTGCAAGAATTCGGCGGCGAAGCCCTCATGACTTCAGGTAAACACCGCACCGGCTCTGACCGAACGGCCGAAGCGTGGAAGAAACTCGGCGGTGAGATTATCCTGAATATCCAGGCCGATCACCTGGGCGTCACGGGCGGAATGTACGATAGGGTTCTTGCGAGAATGCTCGGCGATCGCAGCATTGAATTTGCCACCCTGGCGGCGAAGGTCGACAGCGAGCAGGTGCTGTTTAATCCCAACCGTGTCAAGATTATCATGAATTCCACCGGCGATGCTTTCTGGTTTTCGCGGTATCCTCTGCCATACCTCCAGGGCGTCAACGGCGGCAGGCTCGATGAGTTCGATTTTTACTATCATATCGGGGTCTATTTCTTCAGGAAAAAGGGCTTGAAACAGTTCGCTGCGTGGCCCCGATCGCCTCATGAGAAGGCCGAGTCACTGGAACAGTTGCGTATCCTGGAGAATCATCGCAGGATCAGAGTTTTCAAGATAACGAGTAAGATAATTTCAATAGATACGCCTGAAGATTTGAAGCAGGCGGAAAAGCAATTTTCGGCAGATAGGAGCTGAGAGTAACGTGCCCGAGAAAAAGACCAAGTACATCTTCGTAACCGGCGGGGTAGTGTCCGCGCTGGGTAAAGGAATCGCCTCGGCCTCGCTGGGCGTCCTTTTGAAGATGCGCGGCTTCAACGTCGACATGATCAAATGCGACCCCTACATAAATGTCGATCCCGGAACCATGAATCCCTTTCAACACGGGGAAGTGTTCGTTCTTGACGACGGTTCCGAGACCGACCTCGATCTGGGTCATTACGAGCGTTTTCTCGACAAGAGCATGACCAAAGACAACAACGTCACCACCGGTCAGATTTATCATACCGTCATCACGCGTGAAAGGCACGGTGATTATCTCGGGGCCACCGTGCAGGTCATCCCGCACATCACCGAAGAAATCAAGAACCGCATCAAGCAGCCCGCCAAAAACAATCCCGACATCGACGTGGTGATTGTCGAAATCGGGGGGACGGTCGGCGATATCGAATCTCAGCCGTTTCTGGAGGCGATTCGTCAGATGGCCCTGGAAGGTGAGCCGGAAGACTCCATCTTTTTGCACCTGACTCTTGTTCCGTACATTGAGACCGCCGGTGAGATGAAAACCAAACCGACCCAGCACTCGGTCAAGGCTCTGAGGGAAATCGGTATCCAGCCGAAGATGCTCATCTGCCGCTCGGCCAAGGAACTGGACGAGTCGCTCAAAAAGAAGATCGGGCTGTTCTGCAGTGTCCCGCCCAAACATGTCATCTCGGCCATCAATGTCGGAACGATATATGAAGTCCCCTTGCAGTTTCATAAGGAAGGGCTCGACAAGGAAGTCTGCGAACATCTGCATCTGGAAAACGGCGAACCGGACCTGGAATACTGGGAAGAAATGGTGCATAAGATTAAGAACCCGACGCACCGGGTCAAAATTGCCATCTGCGGCAAGTACGTCTATTTGAAAGATGCCTACAAATCGATAATTGAATCATTTATCCATGCCGGCCAGGAGAATGACGCCCGGGTCGATTTGATCTGGGTGTCATCCGAGGACATCAAGCAAAAGGGCGCCGACAAGTTCCTCGCCGACATTGATGGGCTTCTGATTCCGGGTGGTTTCGGTGAGCGCGGCGTCGAGGGTAAGATCGAGGCCATTCAATACGTGCGCGAAAAGAAAATCCCGTTTCTGGGGATATGTCTCGGGATGCAGTGCGCCGTGATCGAGTTCGCGCGCAACGCCTGCGGTCTCGAGGATGCCCACAGCTATGAATTTTATGCCGACCTGAAGCACCCGGTCATTCATTTGATGGCCGACCAGGAGGGCATCACCGACATGGGCGGCACCATGCGCCTGGGCGCCTACCCCGCCGTTCTGGACAAAGATTCCAAATCATATAAAGCATACGACACCGAAAAAATCTCTGAACGGCACCGGCATCGGTATGAATTCAACAACAGCTATCGGGAGATGTTTGAGGGGACTGCCCTGAAACTGGCCGGACTGTCGCCCGACGGACGCCTGGTCGAGATCATCGAGGCGGCCAATCATCCCTGGTTTGTGGGGGTACAGTTCCACCCGGAACTGAAATCCCGCCCGACCCGGGCGCATCCCCTGTTCCGCGATTTTATTGCCGCCGCGGTGGAGTACAGCTTCAAACGGGTCAAATCCAATCCTGCCGCCTCCGGCGACGTCCAATCGCGGCAGCGGGTTGGCTGACATCTTCGATTTTCAGGGGGATTAGGTCCGGAATCCGTTTCGGATGGCCCCTGGCAGGCCCTAGGACTATAATGATGAGCGGGATCGCTGAAACAGGCGAATCCGCTCCAAGGTGTGGACTACCGGGCCCAACGATGTTTGCAGTAAATCGGTGCAAACATGAGAATATTGATTTCGTATAAACACTATAATCTCAGTCCCGGTGTCTGTTCATTCAACTGCGTCGTTATCATCAGGCGGGACCAAGATTCTTTTGGTAATAATTATAGCGTTTTTTTCAGAAAAGCATCATGCACGGGCGTACTGGTTCGATGCCGATCGCGGTAACCTGTGTGTCGTCGGCTAACGGCTGTCCGGACTTTCTGCAATCCGGTCCGGCGCCATCCGAAAGGAGGGAATAGGAGGCGAATCCCAGAGGGACCGCCTTTGTAAAACTTTGTATCTGACTGACCGCTCGGCCGATATGGCAAGCGCATAGAATTTTGCACCTTCTGTTTTTGCCCCGCGATGCACATCCCCTCGGGCGGTTGTGGGATTTGAGCTATGCTTCAAATAGGGGTAAAGAATCCATACTAAAACAGGAGGTCGAAATATGGCTACAGATAAAACTCAAGAGTCAAGTGCGGTACCAGAAAAGCCGGAAAGGTATTCTTTCTGGCAACAGGTTGGCAGCTTGTTG
>CP070796.1:770019-773142 GCA_020343475.1 Candidatus Zixiibacteriota bacterium | reverse complement strand
CGCTGGATTTCTATAAACGCTCTCGAAAGAGCCTCTTCGGCTCTGGTGAGGTCGCCTAACTGAACATATACGTAACCCAGCGACAGGCAGGCCCGGCCCAGCTCCGTCCGGTCACGAAGCCGGTCGGACAATTCAATATTCAGTTTGATATTCTCCTCAGCCGATTTCAGCTTGCCGAGCAGAGTGTAAACGCGGCCGATATTACCGAAAAGATAGGCCAGTTTTCGATTGTCTCCTTCCTTCTTGGCATACTCTACCGCCTCAATCAGGCATTTCAGTGAACTATCCAGCTGGCCTCTTCTGAAATAGACGGCCGACAGCCGGTTTAACGCCACTCCCGCCTTTGACAGGTTGTCGTTTCGTCTAAAAATTGATTCCGCGTCACGGTAAGCCTTTTCGGCCTCCCCGAATTTACCCATATCCCTCAGGATATTGCCCAGGACTATGAAGCACTCCGCCAGTTCATCGGTTTCAGAACCGACTCCTGAAATGATATTGATGGCGTTTCTTATCAGCTTAAGGGCGCGGGGAAGATTACCGAATGAGCCGAATGCTCTGGCGCCGAGACGCAAGATAATACCGCTTTCCAGGTCGGACCCTCCGTCATAGATATCCTGAATCGAATCAAAATATCTGCAGGCAGCGGGGAAATCACGACGGGCAATCAGATCACCAAGATATTTCTGACAGCTTTTGCGGTATTCCGTTTCAGCGTTGAAACATCGACTCATCACTAGTTACCTCTCTGTGGCAAGCCCCGATTTGAGTTATTGGTTGGGCTGACCGAATCCGGCAGCGTGGTCTGGTCGGAGTTGTCCTCATTCCCGGCGTCAGTATTTCGGTCGAATACGAAATCGCCGCCGATGATAATCTCAATGATGTCAATCAGGAAGAAGGAGGTACTGTAGAAATCGACGGCTCCCCCCTGCCGAATGGGATCGTCACCGGGGTGATCCTCATCACCACCCCACGGATGGTCTTCGCGCATTTCGTCCGTACCGATATGGTTCTTAATCGGATAATGTAATCCGCTGGCCGGTGCGACAAAGATTAGCACCAATGCCGCAATCAGCAAGATTAGAAGTTTTGATTGTTTCATTTTACCAACTCCCTGGCTAAGATTATTGAATTGATTAAATTTTGACACAATACTACCTAACCTTTATATTTGTCTGTCAAGTGAAAGTTCTTGAGGGGGGTCCACCATTAATTAATATATAATTGCTGATGTTTTTTGTCAAGCATTTTTAACGAAACCTGCAGCAGCCGGACACCTTGTGGAGGCTGATGATTCCCTGTCCCAGTGAATCTTAGGACTTGATCGGGCGATCTTCATTTCTTAATATACATAAACAGGATGCGTAAAATATGCTTAATCCAGTATTGATTATATTTGGGAGCCTCTCATGAGCGGTATAGTTTTTTTTAAGACCGGGCGTTTGGAAGAATTGACGGATTTTTACGTCAACCGGCTTAACTGCCGGGTGTGGCTGAATCAGGAAGATTGTATAATAATAAAGGCCGATAATTTGCTTCTCGGCTTCTGCCAACGCGACGAGGTTGACAGGGAGGGGGTGCTCACTTTTTTCTCTGACAGCAGGGAAGACGTTGATCGAGCTTATGAAAGGCTTAAAGAAACGGCCCAGTCCTTGCCTCAGGTCAATGACAAGTACCATATTTACCACTTTTTCGCGAACGACCCGGAGGGGCGTAAGCTGGAGTTTCAATGTTTTGATCATCATGTTGATTGCCACCGGGACGGCGGGGAGCTGTTATTGACGAGGCGCAGTATCAGAGAATTCAGGAAAGAGGAAGTTCCGCCGGAAGTAATCGAGCGGGTGTTGAGCATCTCGCGTTTTGCACCTACGTCAAGGAATACCCAATCCTATTATTTTAAGCTGATCCGGGAAAAGCAAATGCTGGCCCGTATCTCGGAGGTTAGAGGCAAAAGCAGTTCCCCGATCGCCCGGGCACCGATGGCGGTGGCGATTTGTTCGGATCCGGAACTGTCCAAACGTCACCTTCAGGACGGCTGTATTGCGGCTTATCATTTTATCCTGAGTGCCTGGTATTACGGGTTGGGAACATGCTGGATTGCGGCGATGGATCGCGATGATGTCAAGCAGATGCTGAACATCCCGGAAAGTCACTATATCGCCACCATCACGCCGCTCGGGTACCCGGAACGGTTCCCGGTCAGGATTCCTGAAAGAAGGGAGCTTTCCTGGTTTGTCAGGGAGTAGATTGGCGGGATTACCGGTAACTGGAGAAAACGGTATCTTTTTATTGTCGTATTCGTATAAAAAGCATAATTCGAGTCGGGTCCGTATTTAAGACGGAAAGCGAGGAAAAGATGAAAAGGCCAACGTGGGCGACGGTCGCCGGAGTGCTGGGCATTATTGTGGGATGTCTCGGCATTATGTGCTCGGCGAATTCCATTATTTTACCCAAGATAATCGAATTTCAGCGGGAGATTGTACTCACTATCTTGGAAGATGCAAGGGGTATAGACAGACCACCGGAAGCGGTACTATATATACTGCGGAAGATATTTGAAATCCCGGCCTGGTACGGCGTATGGTCGGTGATAAGCGGGATTCTGGGTCTCCTTGTGTCGGGATATTATATTCTGTCGTCGGTATTTCTTCTGCAGATAAAGAAGTCATCCGTACCGATTTTTTATTCCGCCGCGGCCATAGGAATACTCTTCTCACTGATGAAATCCATTGTAGCCATGTCATTATCATCCATTATAGCAATATCAGAAGTAAGCCTCGGTATGGCCGGAATTCTGATCGGATTGATTCTTATAATCATCACCGCGACGGGAGATAAAAGAGCTTTTGCGCCCTCCGGAAATAATCCGTAAAAGAATCAGGAGCGCGGGCTAAATCTGTTATACCGGGATTCGTCGGATAATGATATGAGAATAATTCAGGCCAGGAAGCACCATATTCCCGAAATTGTCGAGATCTGGATGGAATTTATGGAATTCCACCGGGAAATCGACTCCTTCTTTTCCGTCCGGGAATCCGCGCCGGCTAATTTTGAGAAGTATCTGCTGGAATTAATGCGTTCCAGAGACGTTCAGATTCTGGTGGCTTTTGACAAGGGTCGAGCCGT
>CP070796.1:766779-769919 GCA_020343475.1 Candidatus Zixiibacteriota bacterium | reverse complement strand
TTCATGATGGCGGCATTGACGCCGTCGAAGAATCCGATCACCGGTCGTCCCTTGGCGCCTATTGCGGTAAGCACGCCGCCAAAAATAAGGGCGAATATGATAAGCGGAAGAATCTGGCCTTCGGCGGCCGCTCCGAAGATATTATCCGGGACCAGTCCTACGATTACGTCAATAACGGTGCTCTGGCCGGTCCCGCCAACAAACTCCGGCACTCCGGCGCCTATGGGTGGAACACCGGTGCCCGGGCGGATCAGATTGACCAGGATAATTCCAATCAACACCGAGAAACTTGTGGTGGCAATATAATAGAGAAGGGTTTTCCCGGCGGTACGGCCCAGTCTTCTGATATCGCCCAGCGATGTCACCCCGATTATAAGTGAGGCGATAATCAGCGGGACGACAATCATTTTGAGAGCATTCAGAAAGATTGTGCCGAGGAATTTGATATGAACCATTATATCGCTGAGAAAATAGCCGCCCAGCACGCCCAGAATTGCCCCGACAATCATTGCCGGAAGAATAATGTTTCCTCTCTTACTGTTCATTTCCGATTGCTCTCAACTTATATGTTTTTACATGTAATTTAATAGTATACGAACACATCCCGGATCCCGCAAGCCCTTATATCGAATCAGGCCCCCCTGACGGCAATCGTCATAAATCTCTTACGTCGGGACAGACTCTGGTGACCGGGTCGCCACACCCGACAATCGTAGATCCAGAGCTTTGCGAAGGTCAAATATCCTAAATGAAACAAAGGACTCATCTGACAGTTATGCCACACGGCGCCATTGCGAGGATCGCACTCGACGAGGCAATTTCCATCTTAATTTTGAAGTGCGGTCAGGTTCCGGCATCCGGCAATGCCGCTTCACATTGTCGCCAACATCTGTCCGCACGAATCCCTGGCCCAAGTGATCCGCCTTGAATGTATCGTGCCCGGCCGGTTATCCGCCCGTCAGTCAATCGTCCATGTTTCCATTACCTGTTGCGGTACAATGACTTCCCGCGCAACCGACTGTTGCTGTTCCGGCTGGACTGAAATCCTCTGCCCGGGTTTAAGATGCATGAAGATAATCCGCTCCGGTCGGATTACTTCCCTAACCAGCCTTTGGCTTAAGAAAGAATCATCCCAGGCGCCCCACCACCCGAGAAATCCAAGATCAATGTGCTTGCGGTCCATCCCGAACGCGCGATAACTCTCGAAATCATCAAGCGAAGAATCCCCGCAATGAAACAATGTCCGCCCGCCAATGGTGAACACAAATTCCAGGTGTTGTACATTACGATGGCGATCAATGTCTTCTCCGGTTTCCTCGTCTTTTTCCCAGTACGGACCATGACGGGTCGGGAGAACCTCCAGAGCAATCCCGGCAAGCTCCATCGCCACCGCCGAGTCGCCCGGTGCGGGGACGACTCGAATACGGCTCTTGATTTCCGGGTAATCCTCGGATGCTTCCATTCTCCGGGCGACATGCGGGGGACACACCAAAATCCCCCGGCGATTGTGTTTCATGTGCAAGGCAATGATACCGGCATCGCAATGGTCAATATGGGCATGGCTGACGGCAATCAGATCGACATTATCAAATGGCGGGCGGGCGGAGGTCATTAGTTCGATCAGGCTGTCCGGCGGCACATGGCACCAGGTGGACTCCCAGCCACCGAACAAAGCATCAATGAGGATTTTTCTACCATCGCACTCAATCAAAAAACCCTCGTTGGCCACATAAGTGATCGTCAGAGGCGATTGCTCCTGCTGTTCGGCACAAACCGATAGCATCAGCATTAAGCCCAATACGAGCAAATGTACCGGATTTTTCATACGTCCACAATCAAATCTAACTGTAATAACTTATTTTGCAATGTTTTTCTCGGCTTTTCTGCAGTGGTTGTGCAGGTCGAAATTTTTAAAAGAAAATGGGCAGGAGTACAAGCCTCCTGCCCGGTTTACAGCACTTCGTTCACTATTATTTTAATAATACCATCTTCTTTGTTGACACATTGCCGTTGACGGTAAGGCGATAGAGGTAAATGCCGCTGGCCATACCGGTGCCATCCCAGAGAACGCCGTGCGTCCCTTCCTGCAAATGCTCGTCGATCAATGTTGATACCCTTTGACCCCGGATATTGCATATCTCCAGTATAACATCCGAAGCTCCCGGAAGTGTAAACGATATTTTGGTAATGGGATTGAAAGGATTGGGAAAATTCTGATGCAATACAAATCCACTCGGTATTGCCTCCGCTTCCAATCGCACCATGGCACCATCATAAGAAGCCATTTCAATTTCACGTATCCTACCTTCGGCATGGAGGAAGGTCCCGCTGAAGGTCTGGCCTTTTTCCATGCTGTAGACCAGTATTCGTGTCACTTTCTCTTCGGCATCATAATTGAACTGCATCGTCATGTTACTCGCCAGCAGCCCTGGTGTAGCATCACCTTCAACCACAATATAAGCCGCCCCCATTTCGGCATTGACAGATATGAATCCGTTGTCTGCGCGGTAACCGGCTGTAATCGGAACCGGCTTCGGGTATGGAAGAGCATCCCCGACAATAACGCGGATCAGATACGTCAGGTCCGCCACGGACAGGACAATGCCGTCGGCGTTGACATCGGTGGCGGCAATCTGACCGAGATCATTGACGGTAAATGCGCTCAATCCATTGATGAAATAATTTACGAAAACGGTCGCATCTGCAATCTCGTATGCCAGACCGTTAAGGTTAACATCACCGCGGAGGTCAAGGGAATCGGCACATGCGATTTTTATTCCGCCGCCCTTGAAACAGATATTGCGGACCGGACCCGGTTTGAGAAAATCATCGTTCAGGCAGGAATCCGGCGCGCCCACAAAGGGGATTCTGTCCTCTTCGGGATAATCAATGTCATTGAACTCGGCCCAGACGATATTCCCCTCATGATCATATATCCCGCGGTCCAGGAAAGTCGTATCGCCGCTTGCGGTGGCGATGACATTGTCACCGCAATCCAGCCAGTAGAAATAGATCGGCACATACTGACACTCAAAGGTCTGGTCGTTTGTGACATAAAATGTCATCTCCGCCAGTTCCAGCGTATCCGGGACGGGGGGACTGTAGCAGGACGGGTGAGACGCCCCGTTATTGATTTCGGC
>CP070796.1:763485-766679 GCA_020343475.1 Candidatus Zixiibacteriota bacterium | reverse complement strand
CCATACCGATCATGCCGGTTCCCCTGCGCAGCGCGATACAGGTCATATCAGCGGCAAATCGTCTGCGGACGATATTGTGCATTTCCGAATCAATGATAAATCCGTAAAATGCAGCAATCGACTCGATATTCTCCTCAGTCAATTTTTCAACGGTATCACCAATTCTCGGTTGAGGCTGCGCAGGGGATTCGGCGCGATACTCATAAAGGAACGTGGTACCGAAATTGACAAGCAAGCGTGCAATCCACCTGATTGCCCCGACCGGAGTTCCGGTAATCCTTGAGGATGACCGATATCGGGTCAGAAACGTTCTGAACTTTCGGACCGCTCCGGTATCAATCAGCTTTCGAAACAGACTCGCTGACCTGACTTTTCCATATATCTGCGCGCTCCAGTATGGAAAGTTTCCGGAGAAAAGGATTATGTCAAAATTCTCTGAGGAGCTGTTAACGAACCTATATTTATGCGTCCCGACTCCCCGGGCGAAATCGATTTCAGAAAAGCCGTCCCGCACATATCTCTCGATGAGCAGGTGCAACAGAATTATCCCCGGTGATTTTCTCTGGTAATACGGCTCATTGCTGATGGTATACAGATGAATCCGGCTGTAGTAGTTGAATGCCAGCAAATAACCAAGCGGTTCGCCGCCATGCTTGAGTACCAGTAAATCAAGCCGGTCCAAAGGCGCCAGAGTGGCGGCCAGCGCATGGTAGAACCGCCGATGCCGCTCAAAACGGAACTTGCTTTCAGTCAGGCTTCCCTCCCACCGCCTTACGTGCGAATGAAAAAGGCCGGGGAGCACTGATGCAATCTCGTCTCCATTCCTGACCAATTCGAGCGTTAAGCCATTGGTCCTGGTAAAGAAATTTATGTAATTCCGAAGGGTTTTGTTTCTCTTGATCATGAAGTCTTTCCGGGCGTCATCATCACCTTCAAATACATATGACATGCAGGTTTCGACTGGAAGGATGCGGTATCTCAGAACGCTGGATTCAAGGGCATCCCTGATTTGAGGCAGCGTTGCCGATTTTTCTGAGACTTGTGAAAATTCAATCCGGGTCCAGTCATAACGGTGTTCATGAAAATATCGTAAGATTTCCCCGACAATCTGCCTTTTATTCCCGCCTATGAAATCAGAATAATCCGCGCTGGGCGATCCGATAAACCGAATGGTTTTGCCTTTCCTGCCCCATCGCGAATATGTGCTTTGCATCAGGGGCGCAATCCCCACTGCTTTGCCGTCCGACTTCACAACCAGAATGCAGAGATTGTGATCCTCACCAAAATTCTCCCACCAGGCGCGCTGCCATTCAAAAGTCTGAAAAATGGTGTTGAAATCGCTTTCGGAAAGGAGTTCGTCCCAGACAGGTCTGAGCTCATCAAAAGCCCGGATGGTTGTAACAGTGTCGACTTTCGCCATAATATCGTCTTTCGTCGGAATAAATGCCCCTAATGTCCCTTCATGAAATGATTCTTGAGCCGCAGCAGGAAATAAAACAGCCCGGACATCCTCGCTTTGAATTCCCATTTCCCGACGTCGGCACCAATCGGTATTCTCTTGATCCGAAATCGATCCTGCAAATCATCGTGAAATCCCTCCTCCGTGGTCACGGCGGCCTTAATATTCATTTTTTGAAGTATCCTTACGGTATGCCGGTCAAAATCCTCTAGGCGGCCATTGGGATATGCAAAGAGTGGCAGATGCGGAACCGACCACCGAACCAGCGTTTCCATCGTCTTACATATCTCCTGTTCTTGCTGGTCCGGGGTCATGGTTGACAGAATGGGGTGTGTATTGCTGTGCGGGGCGATCGTGAATTCCTCCCCGGAACCAAGCTTTTGAATCTGCCGAACCGTCATCAGGCGGAAGCTCTGATCCGGGCTTCCGTCCGCTGTCGGATATTCCGCGCTCAGATACGCGAGCAGTTGTTCCCTTTTCTCATGCGGCCATGATTTTGCCTCGCCCCCGATCTTAAGGGCCAGTTGTGCCCGCTGGTGAAGGCCATAGTCCTCACGCCGGTATCGTCCCAGCCCGAACGCGGTCAGGTCGATTTCCATTCCGAGGCCAGCGATAAAGAACTCATACAGGTAATCGGTCCATATGCTCCTGCCCGACTCGGAAAGCCCCGGCAGCACAAAGCAGACTGCGGTCAGGCGGTATTTCTTGAGTATTGGCCAGGCTTCAGTATAAACTGACTCCAGGCCGTCGTCAAAAGTAATCACCACGGCATGTTTCCTCAATACCGATTGCATGCTTTCTTCGGTCAATACCGCTCCCGGAACAACGTTGTATCTGCGCTTCAAATACTTCATCTGCCACGTGAATTTCTCTTTGCCAATATGGGTCCAATATAAGGTGGGAAGGTGGCCGGAGGAGATGCCGTGATACATCAGAATCCGCATTTTGCCGGAATTTAGATAACGGAACAGGAGATTGATGCCAAGCAAGTCAGCCAGAATATAAGTGATTTTCAGGATAAAGCGCTTCATAAGATCTTGCCGGCGTTAACCTGCAGCCGATTCGGGACGGGGACGCTCTTTGACGATCTTCGCCGGGCTTCCCACGGCAACGACATAGTCCGGGATATCTCTGATGACCACGCTTCCAGCACCGATAATGCTATATTTCCCGACGTCCGCCATCACGGTACAATTGTCGCCGATAAACGAGTTGCGACCGATAGTCACTCTGGTGAATGTGTCATCGCCGGCAAAAATCTCCCGATTGACGTCATCAAAATTATGCTGACGCGCTCCAGAGAGTATCGAAATGTGATTGGAAATAACGACATTGTCTCCCACCGAGGCCAGACCGACGGTGTTGTATCCACCGATGAATACATTCTTTCCGATGACGGTATCAATCTTGGTCACCTGGCTATTGAACAGAATAGTCAGGTCCAGTGATGATCGCTTCAGAGTCTGATTGTAAAAACAGGCCCGAACGATAACTCCGAACGGCGTAGGAACCAGACTGAATATTTCGACAAAAAAATGATACGGATATGGCAATCCCAGCTTTCTATATGCAATCTTCGAAATAAGCCCACAGGGTAAAGTCAGAATATAGAAGAAACCGTAAACCATCCATTTAATCAATTTCTTCATATTATATCAAATCCTTGTTGTACTTATTCTCTAACATCTTCCTCACGTCAGCCTGGAGGTAATCAGTCTCCATTATTGTACAATAT
>CP070796.1:760189-763385 GCA_020343475.1 Candidatus Zixiibacteriota bacterium | reverse complement strand
AAATTGATGTTGTTCTGCCCCATTACATCTTGCAAGATAGGACCTTTGGCCAATTATGTGCAGATCTGGCCGAGGACGATTTCTCCCGCAACCGTTTTCATGAGTATGGAAAGACGATACTGGAACAGCTTCGCTTTTTAAAGGCAGGCCGCATTGCGGCCGCCCGTAAGGAGATATCCGGAACAGATAAAAGCGGCCGGAAAATATTTGATACGGGATCGCCAATTCGTTTTCCGAATTTATCCACCGGGAATGTGGTAACATCTTACCTGCTTTATCATTTGTCGGCACTGCACCTTGCCGAGCGGGCGGCACAATCGGAGAGACAATTTCAGCAAAAGCTGTCCGAGGCTCTGATCATGGAGACAATCGCCCAGGGCTTTCTGGCTGATGCATTTTCATCAGGACATCTGCTGGTACCGGTTTCCGACCGGCTGGCCCCGCTGCACGGCCGCAATACCAGAGAAACCCATAATTTCTATCGGAATCAGGGGGTGTATGTGATAAATTCCCGCGGAGAGGTCTGGCAGACATTCGGCGATCGGTTAATGCACTGGTATGCTCCCGCTTATCGGGCGGTGCTTGAAGCCTGCCGCCATTCTCTCAGGGAACTGCTGATCGTCTTTTACCATTCTAAAGGACGCGAAATTCCCCCGAAACTAAATTCATGGCTTAATGCTGTGGCTCCGAACAAATCTCCGGCATCGGTAGTCTCATTATGGCTGTCTGTTCGTGACGGGGTCGATTATTATGCTGAACGCTGGCTGCCCACTCTGATGTTACTGCCGATGCCTGTCACAGCCAGCTGGAGTTATCGTACTCAGGAGCGGGACAGCCACAATATCCGGAAAAGGCGCCATTTCCCTCAATTGCGCGAGGAAGGCTTTCACGATCCCGACTTAATCAATATTGACCGTAGTTTTTTATACCCGCGCGACAAAGTCCCTGACTGGCTCATTCCACAAATTTTCCTGAATGAAAAACCTGTCACCCCCGACTCCCTGATCAGGACGCATCCTGATTGGGCATCTGTGCAATGGATTCAAAACCGTCACGTGCCGCCGAGCTTTAAAGGGATGCTTCTCGGTTTTGGCGGCCAGATGACGATAGCCGACGGTGAAAACAATACTGGCGGTATGCTGGCTGTCGGCTATGGCTTATGGAATGATCTGCTGCTGGTCAGGAATGTATCGGTTGGCATTACCCTGTACCCCTCTCTCCATCAGCCGGAACGGTTAATGCTGGCTCAGACCGCCGGTTTTGATTTCCCCTTTTCCATCACCAGCTGGCTGGGTGCCTTTCGAGCGGAAGGGGGTACGGCCATAGGCCTGCGCAGGAAATATGACGATATCGGAGGAATGTTTGCCATTGGCCTCAACAGCCGGGTTTTTTCTCTTCGGTTTACCAACGCAGGTTTTACCTGGCGATTAAAATATCAGTGCTTCTACCTCGAGCGGACGATCAAAGGCCTGGCGTTGGAAGTGATCTTTCAGTAAGATTGAAAAGGGGATGATTGGTAGTATTATTCTGTCCCCCTATAGATTATGCACATAGTCATTGCCGGTCGAGCCGGGTACGCCAAATATCTATTGTCAACCGATTATCTGTTTGGCAGTCGGACCGTCACGGATGTGCCCCCCGCAGCCTCAGAAGAAACTTCAATTGAGCCTTTATGATTTTCAATAATCCGATAACTGATGGATAATCCCAAACCCGTTCCAACTCCGGACCCTTTTGTTGTAAAACCGGGATCGAAAATTTTATCCCTGTGTTCATCTTTAATACCTCGGCCCGTGTCGGAAAAGCGTATCACCACCCAATCATCCTCACAATGGGTTGATACGGTAATCGAACCCTCCGCGTCTATGGCCTCAACGGCATTTATCAACAAATTCATAAACACCTGGTTGAGCTGATCGGGGTAGCAGGTTATTTGCGGCAGCCGATCGAATTCCCTGATTATCCGGATGTGTTTTTTGGATTCCTGCGGCAGAATCGTCAGGGCGCTTTCAATTCCATCGTGCAGATTAACCGTTTTCACTTTGGCTTCGTCGAGGCGGGCAAAATTCCGCAGAGCCGTCACCACGTTGTTAATTCGTTTCGATGCCGCGAGAGTCGCCGAATTCAATTCGTCCAGGGTCTTCAGAATCCTTACGAATTTTTCATCCGAAACATGCGCGGCCGATGAATCGTCTTTATCAATTATAGACCGACCGGTGTTCAAAGCGCCGGCAACGATGCTGGCATTGGAGATTATGGCGCCGAGCGGGTTATTCAGTTCGTGAGCAACTCCGGCCACCAGATTTCCGAGTGAGGCAAGCTTTGCCGAATGTACCAACTGCGCCTGGGTTTCGCTCAATTCACGATTCTTGGCTTTCATTTCGGCGGCATAATCACGGATTTTCTGCTCGGCAAGAACCCGATCGGTAATATCGCGGACGGCTCCGACCGTAATCCCGGCATCTTCTTCAGAGCTGTATATCTTCAAGTCGCATATTCTCGGTTCGGGCCAGAGGCGGCTTCTGACCTTAAAAGTATACTGCGAGGGAGCAGCCTCTCCTTTCAAACGGGCGGAGTGGTATTTAATGACCATATCAAGATCATCGGGATCGATAATTTCATGGAATTTCATCCCATACAATTGGGTCGCGGCAATGCCCAGCAGTTTTTCCATCATGGGGTTCACCATTATGAAACGGCTGGTAGCATTATCGATTATGAATATCGCATCCGTGGAATTGTTAAACAGGGATCTATACTTGTGCTCTGACTCAATAACCTGTTCTTTCATTTCTTCTGCCTTGCGGCGAATGCGATACTGTTGAAAGCGGCTGCGGTAAAGAAGTGCACTGATACCGGTGCAGGCCAGGACTGTCAGTGATAGTAAAATCAAGATCTGGATGGATAGGTGTACCTCGTTCAGCCCGGAGATTGCCGGAAGATACAGAACAGACAATACAAAAGCCCCCCCGATTGCCGCACAAAGGGCGAACATTTGCCAGGGGCGAAAGGGAAGTGCAATTGCGATTAACATTATCAGGGCCAGATAGCCTCCGGAGTAGGTTATATCAGCCCGGGCAAGGTCGTCATAAACAGTCGTGATGCTTGCGGCAATGATGAATGTTGCGATAATAAAGCGGCGCCATTCAAGCCCGATGTCGATCTTATACAGAATCAGGCAGATCAAACCCATAGC
>CP070796.1:756865-760089 GCA_020343475.1 Candidatus Zixiibacteriota bacterium | reverse complement strand
GAAGCCGTCGTCTCGTGCCCTGGTTCCCTCGGGGAAAATGACCATACCCTGGGCGGAGCGTAGAAGAGAGATCGCGGTTCGGATCGCAGCCTTGTCGAATCCACGACGATTGACCGGATACGCGTTTAACCGTCGCAACAGCGCCCCGAACGCCCGGTTTTTAAACAGCTCCTTCTTCGCCATAAAATGCACCGGTCTGGAAACGGATGCCCCCAATATCGGCGGGTCGGTTAACGAAATATGATTCGATGCCAGAATAAATGGACCGTCTTTGGGAATGTTTTCCTTATGCAATATCTTTATCCTAAAAACCAGTCGTGTTATCAGTCGGACTAATATCCATCCCATGGCGTAAAGCGGCTTCATGGACTCGAAACACGCGCTTTTACAAGCTTCAATATCCGATCAACCTGCTCATCAATGGTAAGGTCGGTGGTGTCGAGAAGCATGGAATCGCGGGTACGCGTAAGCGGAGAATTACTCCGGTTACTGTCATATTTATCTCTGGTTGTCAGCTCCGCCAGCTGTTCCTCCAGGGTAGTCTGAACGCCCTTGCGGGAGTACTCTATCAACCGCCGCCGCGCCCTAGTTTCCAGCGAAGCGTCAAGATAGATCTTTATATCCGCCTCAGGAAATACCACCGAAGTGGTATCACGTCCTTCTGCCACCACATTACCTTTCCTGGCCATCTGTCTCTGGCGATACACCATCGCTTTTCTTACGCCGGCCTGCGCCGAAACCGGCGAGACCGCCTTGGTCACCTCCGGAGAACGAATCGCTTCGGTGACGTCTTCCTCGTTGAGGAAAACGCGATTCGCATCGCCGACCATCCGAAATCCGATATCGACTTTCAGCGCGATTGCTTCCAGGGCCCGAGCGTCATCCACTGACACATCATGTCTCAAGGCAAAGAGGGCCACCGATCGATACATCGCACCGGTGTCCAGATAAGTAAAGCCAAGTTTGGCCGCCAGAAGCCGTGCCGTGGTTGATTTCCCGGAACCGGCGGGACCATCGATGGCGATTACTTTACCCTCAAGTGCTGACAGCTTATACGGTTTCGGCATTAGCGTCCTATGATACACAAAATCCCCGAAAAAGCAACCCCTTTTTGTCCCGGCCGAGTCGATTTTCTCCGGCTCCATCATCGCCCGGCAGGACGGGACATTGAGCTTTTGACAGCATAAATAGTGAGGGAAATTTCAGCGAGAAAGGCCCGGGCTAAAAGAACCATTTCCGCTCTATCTCGTCATATTCGCCACTCTCCATAATAATCTGCAGGGCGGCGTCAATCTTTTGCAGAAGCCTGCTATCCTGCTTTCTGACCGCAATGCCGTAGTATTCTTCCGAGAGAAGTTTGCCCACTATCTTTGCATTCCCGCGGCGTTTTATATATTCGCGGGTGGTCGGCATATCATTTATGACCGCGTCGATCTGTCCGTTTTCCATGTCGATAAAGGCAGCTCCGATATTGTCGAACGAAAAAACACTCACCCCCGCCAGCGTCTTGGCCATCCGTTCCCCGGTCGTTCCGAGCTGAACGCCGACCCTGCGCCCCCGAAGATCCAGCGCAGAATAAATAAGGCTATCAGTCACCGGGACCGCAATCACCTGCCCGGCCAGATAATACGGCTCGGAGAACGCCACCACCGCTTCCCGTTGAGGAGTGATGGACATGGCGGAAATGATGCAGTCATATTTCTTACTTTTCAGCCCGGAAATGATGCCATCAAACGGCGTGACTATGAGGTGTGGTTCCCAACCGTTCTCGCGACAGACGGCATTTATAATATCAATATCGAATCCAACCGGCTCTCCAGCCTCGGTGTCAACGATTTCAAACGGCGGGTAGGTGGCATCGGTGCCGATCCGGAGAACGGTACCCGGCTCCCAGCCGCGCTCTTGCCGATTTTCCCGGGCGCAACTGCCCGCGAGAATCACAATTCCCAGTATGACTATCAGCGGTATTTTCATAGCCAAAGATTTTGTGGACGGCCGTAATGATAGATTCTTTTTCACGACACGGCAATCAAAAAATATCGGGCAGGACTTCTCCGGAAAAACCCGCAGCAGGCGCTCGAATGAACGCCCGCCGCGTAAAAGGCCGGCAAATATCAATAAAAATCGACAGAAAAATGTCTCAGCTCTGCATCAACGTCAATCGTCACCCGGACTGATGCCGAGTCAAATTCACTCGATCTAAAAACGGACCCCTCGTCGATTAAACCCAGGGTTTCAAAATAGCGGGCATATTCATCACCGGAGATTTCCAGACCGCACCCTTCCGGGACAACCATCCGCAGTTCAGCATTATCCCCCTTCACACTTACGCCAACCAGCTGCTGTAGCGAACCAATTTTAACGTACAGATCACCGTCATCATTATCCAGTGTCAGAGCCTTAACGGGGATATCTTGCAGCTGCAGATTCATTTCGGATTCATCACCAATGCAGGTTAATCTCAGGGGGACCTTTTTTGAAAACGCCAAGCCCCAGTCCTTTCCGAAATGACCGGTGCCGATTATTATTCTTCTTCCCCTGCGCCTGAAACCTCTTTCAACATCAAGCGAAGCCACTCCGTCCGAAACGGAATATTCGATCTGCGGCTTGTTCAGGAATCGACCGAAGCGGCCTGAGATCAGTTTAACGCTACTTTTCCTCACATGCAGGTCGTTTCCTCCATGATTAACGACTGCATCAATCAGCTTTACGTCGGGATCGAAATCCTGACTCCAGCGATATGAAGAGAAGAAATCGCCCCTGGAACCGGCGGGCCCGGTTTCGACAGCCACATAGACCATCCCGGCCACCAAAATCAGGGGCGAGAGATATGATAGAAGATGCAACTTGCTGCCGCGAAAAATCTTCTCAAAACCGATTGCAATCAACAAGATCGGCCACCAGTAAGTCAGCTCCCACCAGTAATCCCAGGCGACGTGACCGGCGTTGTTTAAAAGTAAAATCACCCCGATTGTGATCAAAAGCAATCCCCAGCGGAACCTGCTCGGTGTCATTGCCGCACCTCCTCCGGAGCAGTCGAACCCCGGTTTAATTCTTTCCGGTCATTCGCCCTGAAAAGCAGAAACAGTCCGAGGGCAATTAGCAAAAGCGGCCACAGGTCGCGGAAATCAAACCACCAGAATGCTTCGTTCATCATGAATATGGCACCGATTATAATCAATAAGATACCGGGAAGATATCTGGCGCTACCAGAGCTTTCCACC
>CP070796.1:753527-756765 GCA_020343475.1 Candidatus Zixiibacteriota bacterium | reverse complement strand
GCAGGATTTCCTCTTCCGCTTCAAGATTTCCCCTTTTGCGGCAATATATTGAATACTGCTTGCCCTCTTCAGTACGCGAGTAGTAATAAAAATCGCCATTTTTTACCGGAACCGAGAGGTCCGTTTCCTTTATCCGTGATAACATTTCATCGTACAGCTCCTGCTGAAATTCCTCGGTGTGTTTCATCATAGCACTGGTATATGCGTTTTCCGCCTCCAGATACTGTATTACCTCGGGATTTTCGCGGTCACGAAGCCAGTAATAGTCGTCGACCATTACATGCCCGAACAGGGTGTCAATCTTTGATTCTATTTTTGCTACCGGCGGATTAATATCCGCGCGCTGGGCACACGATACTGCCAGCAGTACCAGCAGCAGTACCATTGATCGAAGCATTGCTTTACCGTTCATTTACTGCTCCATTCTAAAAACTGGTTGGTTCCTCTCATCATATTCATGCCTGTCTTTACTTGTGTTGAATTTCCAATGCTTTCGGACGAACCGAAGGCTTTACAGCTTTACGCCCACAAAGAGTCCCCGGTCTTTCATCAATCCGTTTTTCAAAAACCGGGCTTTCAGCCCGGCTGCCTTCATATATTCCAGGGTTTTTTCCGTCTCGAACAATCCCATCTCATGTCTCTCCGCGAAGTGCCGGACTCCCCGGCTTTGCTCGGCCACCAGATAATGCATGTCAATAATGGATATATTTCCCCGGGCCTTGGAAATCGTCAGTCGCGATATTTTAATCTTCCTGCCGTCATAGGTTTGCATGAAAATTGCACCGGGGCGAAAAGCGGAGCGCACAAACCAGGGCTCGATAAGAACCACCCCGCCGGGCTTGAGATGACGCGAAAAACCCCTTACTGTCCTCTTCAGATTGCGGTAGGTTCTTACATAGCCGATGGAGCTGAACAGGCACAGGATGATATCAAAGCTTTTGCCCAGATCGAGATTTATTATATCTGCCACCAGGAACCTGATTCCGGAGGCATTTCTCCTCGCAACACCCAGTATCTGCCTATTGATATCAACACCGGTGCACTTGAATTCATTTTTCAAATGTTTCAGGTGCCTTCCGGTTCCGCACGCAGCATCAAGTAAGATGTTGCCGTCAGATTTTTTGTGTCTGGCGATGAATTCTTTGAGACGCCCGGCTTCCTTGCCGAAATCCTTCCAGGCATAAATTAAATCGTAATACCTGGCAAAGTCGCGATACAGCAGCGGCTGTTTCATGGTCCTATTCACGAAGCTGAATCCGGTAATTTTCTCAAGGATTTAGAAAAGCCGACGCCATGACCGGCCGGGCATTTATCTTCCATCGATCCGCCCCGGCGATTTCCGATGCAGTTCTTCCGGAAAGACGACTTTTGGACGGCGGATTCCCAGATAACGCTGATACCAGCGCCATTTTTTCTTTTCCGCCCTCATAAACTTCCTGACCCTTTTTTCCCACTCATACTGCTCAGCGTCATATTTCTCGATTTTTTGCAGAAGGTTCTCAACGTTTTCGCGCCGCTCCATGGCGGCGCGAAAAGCATCATAGTACTTGAAGTTGAACAGGGACTGCACAATCGGCTCGAAAAACACCATTACCTGAGAACCGATATAGTTGAGCGGCTTGACCGATTCCAGAAAGATTATCGCCGGTACCGCCATCCGCCACTGTACTACCTTCCGGGCCACTTTTTCCAGAACCTCGTTCTCTTCCTCGGGAATCGGCGGCCTGTCCTCTTCAGGCTGGTTGACCTGACCTTTAAACAACGACACTTCAGTTTTCTCCGTCCGTCATGGTACCGCCTTTTTCAATCATCTTCTTTACATACGCCACCACGTCGTCCCGGTTGTTCCAGAAACGGATATACAGGCCCCGGAAGTTTTCCAGCCGCGACGGCCGGGCGAACGGCGACAGCAGGATACCGTTCCTGTCAGGGTAGTAGGTACGGTACTGCGACCATTTCTTGTGAAGGTTCTGGGTGGCAGTTTTGACGAAGATTTCCTTCTCGGTCAGGGTGTAGCGGGTCGGGAAGAAAAACGCCGCCAGCGAACCGGTCATAATCAAAAAGGCAAGAATTGTGAAAAGCACTGAATAAGTCATTGCGTAGACGACAATCACAATAACGACGATCAGAAGCGACACCGCCGCCGTCAGCAGCCGGTTCCGCTTCGCCGGATGGCAGACCCACTCCAGCACCTCACCGGCGTCTTCGGCCGTCCCCCGGGAAGTCTCCGGTTCTTCAGTCGGATGTCCGAATCCGAGCGACAGCTGTTGATTGTTATCTTCGTCCGGCATAACATCTATTTCTGTATATTATCCGGGGTTCGGTAGCGCTCTTTTTTGATTGCTTGAATTTTCTCAAGCAGTTCCTTGGGCTCGATTAACTTTTTCTCGATGAGAAGACTGACCAGTGCTTCCTGGGCAAGATTGTTGGAAAGAGCCAGTTCTTCATAGGTGACTTTCCGCTCTTTGCCATCAACAATCATTTTTAACGCAAACTTCTCTTCATCAGCCATCATCAGTCTCCTGCTTGATTTCACTGTTAAGACTTCCCTGACGGTACCCCTCTAGGTCAACCGTTACAAATGCAAAGCCGGCCTGCTTGATCTCCGCCACCACCTTTTCCCTGAGTCCATTCTCCAGAATCTGACCGATATCTTCCGGTCTCATTTCCAGCCGGGCCACCGAATCATGATAACGCACTCGAAAACCGTTAAATCCCAGGGCCCGGACCGCCGCCTCTGCCCGTTCAATACGCCGCAGCCGCTCCGCGGTAACCGGTGTCCCATAGGGGATACGTGAGGCCAGGCAGGCAGACGCCGCCTTTTCAGAAAAGGACAGGCTGTGCCTGCGCGCTATTTCCCGAATCTCGTCCTTGGTCAGTTCCGCTTCACGAAGGGGAGAACGCACCTGGTGTTCCTTTGCCGCCCGTTCGCCGGGACGAAAATCGCCGAGATCGGATTGATTGGCACCGTCAAATATGACTTCAATATTCTTTTGTGCTGCAAGCTGCGCCAGCCCTGAAAATAGTTCCGCTTTACAGAAATAACATCGCTCTTTAGAATTTTTCACGTAATCCGGATTATCCATCTCTCCGGTTGTAATATGAAGATACCGCTCTTCGGGCAGGCCGATTTCTTCTGCGATTTTGCGCGCGGCCCCGGCATCGGCTGCCGCGTACGACTCCGAGTGCGATGTCGCCGCCCAGACCCGCGAAGGCCCCAAAATCTTTACGGACGCCC
>CP070796.1:750169-753427 GCA_020343475.1 Candidatus Zixiibacteriota bacterium | reverse complement strand
GCGGATTCCCGGCGTATGATGATTCTTACCGGCCCGAACATGTCGGGCAAGTCCACCTACTTAAGGCAGATTGGGCTGATCGTTATCCTGGCTCAAATCGGATCGTATGTTCCGGCCGAGTCGGCCCGCATCGGCCTGGTTGACCGGGTTTTTACGCGGGTCGGAGCGATCGACAACCTGGCTCGCGGTCAATCCACATTTCTGGTTGAAATGATTGAAACCTCGAATATCCTCCATAATGCCACCGAGCACTCGCTCATTCTTCTTGACGAAGTTGGTCGCGGGACATCTACGTTTGACGGGCTGTCGATCGCCTGGTCGGTGGTGGAATATATTAACGAGCAAAACAACGCCCGCACCATTTTTGCGACCCATTATCATGAGCTGACCGGGCTGGCGGCGTTGTACGGCAAGGTGTTCAATTGTCAGGTGGCGGTCAAACGATGGGAGAATCAAATCATTTTTCTGCATAAAATCATTCCCGGCGGATGTGATGACTCTTACGGAATCGAGGTGGCCAGGCTGGCCGGTATCCCCCGCAGGACAATCACCCGTTCCCGCGAATTGCTGCGGCTTTTGGAGTCCGGCAGGTTTTCCCAATCGGAACTGGCCCGGGGGATTCACCACAATATCAATCAGGGCTCGCTGTTTGATCGTGCTCCCTCACCGGTGGAAGAAGAAATCAAGAAGCTTGACATTAATGAGCTGACGCCAATGGCAGCATTACGTATATTGAGTAAGTTGAAAGAGGGAATCAATGGTTGAAGATTCAATGGTGAACCCGACGCGCTGGATCCGTCCACTGCCCGAACGCCTGATAAACAAAATCGCCGCCGGCGAAGTTATTGAGCGCCCGGCAGCGGTTCTCAAGGAACTGGTTGAAAATTCTCTCGACGCAGGTTCCACGCAAATCGACATCATCGTCGAAAAATCTGGGACCAGGCGTATTGTTGTAATCGACAACGGATGCGGGATTAATCCTGATCAAATCGAAATTGCTTTTGCGCGTCATGCCACCAGCAAAATCAGCAACTTCGATGATCTGGATCAATTACGAAGTTTTGGATTCCGGGGAGAAGCCCTGCCTTCAATCGGCTCAGTCTCTAAAACTCGAATGGTCTCAAAAACCGCTGAGGCCGATACCGCAATGGAAATTATCATCGAAGCCGGTGTGGTCCGGAGTCTTAAACCCGCATCTGCTCCAATCGGAACCAGGGTGGAGGTCGAGAATCTTTTCTTTAATACTCCGGCCCGGCGCAAATTCCTCAAGTCGGAGACTACCGAGGCCCAGCATCTCACCCGTAACGCCACGGCCCTGGCGCTCAGTACACCGGAAGTCGCTTTCAGCTATATCATCAACAATCGCAAATTGTTCTCTCTGACACCCCGGGAAAACGATCCCGAAACTCGTGTCGCCCGACTGCTTCTCGCCGGCAGCGCCGATCAGCTTTTCCATGCAGAAACTGCAACCAACGAACTGAAGGTGCAAGCATATCTCAGTTTTCCGCTTTTCTGCCGGCGCAATCAGTACGGCCTTTATATCTTCATTAACAATCGCTACATCAAATCACCAACTCTGGTGCATGCGGTTACATCCGGTTATGCTGAGCTCCTTGAGCGCGGTAGTTACCCTGCCGGAGCAGTATTTTTGACCCTTAACCCGGCCGAAGTCGATGTCAACGTTCATCCCACCAAAGCCGAGGTGCGTCTTTCCGATGAACGCCGAATTCATGATATCCTGCACCATATCGTAAGGCGATCGCTGCGGGAATCCGGACAACTGCCGACACCCCGGATTGTCGCGGGCGAGCAGAAGGCGCTGTCCGACGGACACACCGCGCAGGAAGCGCTCCGACGCCTGCAATCACCTTCAATCCCTCGTCCGGCCAGCACTAATACGTCGCTGCTGCGGGAGCTTTATGGAAAGGATGAAAAACCCATTGCTGCTGCGAATATGCCTCTTCCGCCTGTTAGTGAAAACGAGCCAATCATCTCTGACCGGCAGACAATCCGTCCTGATAACGGTCTTCCCGATTTTGATGCCGCGATTTTTATGGGACGGTTCAGCGGCGTATATCTGCTTTTTGCCGGAGGAGATCAACTATACATCGTCGATCAGCACGCCGCCCATGAGCGCATTATTTATGAAGAAACGATGAGGAACGTTGAAGACGGCAGTGGAGTTTCACAAAATCTACTCTTTCCTGTCAACGTGGATTTGCCGGCCGACCAATATGCTCTCTATGAGAACGCCGCTGCCGTGCTGAAGGCGGCGGGATTTGAAACAGAGCCGTTCGGCCCTAGTACGGTGATGCTTTCGGCCGTGCCGTCGGTTCTGGCAAAACAGTCACCGGAGAGAGTATTTATGGGGATACTTGCCGATGTGGAGGCGGCACGGAAGGCAGGATCAGATCTCAAAAAAGGCATCGCACAGTCAATTGCCTGCCGGGCCTCGGTCATGGCCGGAGACAGAGTTACCGAGGAGGAGGCTCGCGCCCTTCTTAGACAGCTTGCCCAAACCAAAAGCCGGCATTCCTGCCCTCATGGGCGGCCGGTAATCCTGACAATCACCAAATATGAACTCGACTCGAAATTCGGGCGGAAGTGAGCCGGTAGTCCCGATCATTACCGGGCCGACCGGCGCCGGCAAAAGCGCTCTGGCATACCGCGTCAGCGATTGCTGTCCCGGGTTTGAACTGATCTCCGCCGATTCCCGGCAAATATATAAGTACCTGAACATTGGCACCGATAAACCGTCCCCGGATAACATCGAAAAATACAAAATCCACCTGGTTGATTTTGTCGAGCCGGGCCGGCGTTTTACCGCATTCGATTTTGTGGCTCAGGCAAAAAGGTCGATACAGGAGATTTTCAGTCGGGGTGGCCGGGCCCTTATATGCGGCGGAACAGGACTGTATATAAAATCGTTGGTGGAGGGGATAGTAGAATTGCCGGACGGTGATTTTACGATTCGCGACAATCTTGAGCGGGAAGCAATTGAAAAGGGATCAAAATATCTCTTTGAAAGACTGCAGCAAATCGATCCCCCTGAGGCGATAAAGACGCATCCCAATAATATCAAGCGTGTCATACGGGCTCTGGAGATTTATTACCTGACCGGAAGACCAAAATCAGAAATCCTGGCTGCCTCTGCCAGAGAAAAGGGACTTTATAATTTCAAAGTCATTTGCTTTCTGCCGCCGAGAGAGAAGTTATATGAGCAAATCAACCAGCGTGTCCGCCAAATGCTCAGCGATG
>CP070796.1:746768-750069 GCA_020343475.1 Candidatus Zixiibacteriota bacterium | reverse complement strand
GCCCGACCCTGTCGACAAATTCACCCGGGTCAAAGGGCCGGGGCAGGATTACTTCCGGTGGGTAGGGAATCTGGCGCCCGTCAGGATCGGCAATCAGCAAAAGCGGTATCCTTGATGTGCTGTCATTTTCTTCTACCGCCTCATAGAGATATTTGCCGATTTTATCGACAAGATCCGCTCCGATAATCAGCAAATTAGGCTTGGCCGTGAAGATCATTTCCTTGGCCTTGTCAGCATTAGTGGCGCTGACAACATCATAGCCATTCTGGTGTAATATGGATTCCGCGATGCTTCTGATGGCATCGGATTGTTCGGCAAGAAGAACCTTTTTCCGCATTTGGAGTTGGCCTCCTGACTAATTGTCCTCTTTCGACAAGATCTGGCTGGCATCTTCGAGAAATTTCCGGTCTTCTTTGGAGATATTCTCGATGCCCACCTCGTTGATCTTGTCAAGAATGGCATCGACACGTCTCATTATATCTTCGGCTTTTTGCCGATTCTTCTCCAGTTTAGCCGTTTTTCTCTTCAAACGCAAGGACTTGATCCGCTTTCCCAAAACCGCCAGGCGCCAATCCAGCTTGATGTATGCAAGGCCGACCACAGCGCCACCAAGGTGGGCGAGATGAGCCACATGTGGCCCGGAGGCGACAAAATTAAGCAGCGCGAAAAGCGGAATGGCCCAGCGAACCCGCATCGGGAACATGAAGAATATCAACAGGTAACGGTCCGGGAACATCAGCCAGTACGCGATCAGTATTCCATATATGGCTCCGGAGGCGCCGACAATCGGCACCGCCAGATTCGGATTAAAGACCAGCGAAAACAGCGCTCCGGCCAGACCGCAATACAAATAATAGCGAAGGAATGGCTTTGAGCCCCAGCGATACTCAATCTCGGTGCCGAACATCCAGAGTGCAAACATATTGAAAAAAATGTGGAAGAGACCGCCGTGCAAAAACATATATGTGAAAGGCTGGAACAGATAGTTCGGGAATTCGCGGTAGAAGAGAAGCGGCGTCAGCCCGAAGGTTCTTATAAAAGAGAGCGAAGAGACAATTTGGATCAGAAATATAACGGCATTAATGCCGATCAGATATTTGATGACCCGGCTGATCGATCCCGGACCGATCCTGAATCCGCCATATCCGCCTGGATTGGTATGCATTGGCCTCATTATTCATCCTATCGGCAATACGGAAATCTCTCTTTATGCCTATATGTAACGCCCGCTCGGGGCAAAGTCAACCCCGGAGGCAGGGGCAATTCAGCTGGCGTCAGGATTTGAACAATCGTCGGAGTTTTTCTTCTTTTTACCGTCCAACTGGACGTTACATGCTGTGCTCGCTCATGTTTTAATCCCCAGTTTAGGGAGAATTACCCGAATCAGCAAGTACCACCCTATGAGAAAAGCAAGGATCGCGGTAATATCGTAAATATCCATCGTCAATTCTCACTGATACATCAAACGTCGGTGTCCACGAAATAGACATCGGTCCATCACCATAAACAGGCCGGTCTCCTCTCCCCGCCCGAATGCCGCATGTGATACGGCCGATTCCTGAAGCCAAACCGCAGTTGCACCGACGGCCGCCGATTCTTCCGCAATTGCCGCAGTGGCTTCCGGCTTACGAAAAAAATCGACAATGTCAACCGGCACCGGAATTGACTTCAAATCGGGGTATGCCTTCTCACCGAGAATTTCTTTCTCCCTCGGGTTGACAGGAATTATGGCATATCCCCGTTCCTTCAAGTATGAGGCAACGCGGTAACCGGCCCGCTCGGGATTGGAGGAGAGTTTCGCCACGGTAATGGTTTTTGATTCTCTCAAAAGCTTTTGAATCTCCTTTGCACGGATTGCTCCAGGCCCCTCCGATCCCATTGTACGTGGGCATCCATTTACTCTATAACTTTGGCTACGCGGCTGATTAATTGAGCCTTTGGGACCGCACCCACAACCTGGTCGACGACCTTACCGCCTTTGAAAAACAGCAAAGACGGAATTGACATGATGCCGAACTGCGCGGCGGTTTTCGAATTATTGTCCACGTCGACCTTGGCAACCTTTAATCTGCCGTCATATTCGGTCGCGATTTCTTCCAATACGGGCGCAATCATCTTACAGGGACCACACCACTCTGCCCAGAAATCAACGACCACCAGACGGTCTGAATTAACAACTTCCTGTTCAAAAGTGTCATCGGTAACGATTACAGGTTTGCTCATTTCAGTCTCCTCAGAAATTGCGATTTTATTCGTTTGCTTAGGTTTAACAATTTCCCAACCGGTTTGTTCCCGGCATGGCGCAGGCCGGAGCCGCAGCCGGTTACTTGACGTAAGGCATTTCGCCCCTGTGGGCATGACAGCTTTTGACCTGATCGAAAAAGGCCTCAATGCGCGTTTCCTCACCGGTATCCTGCAAACCTTCATAGCTGATGTTCAACCACGGGGTGTCACCCAGATCATTCGAAATCTTTCGCGACAGAGAGGTGACAATAGTCCCTGGCATGCAGTTAAATGGCATACAATTGACGATGCCGCTCGCGCCCTTTTGCACGAAATCAATTGCCTTGCCGATCGACAGCACCGCTTCGCCGCGAATATCTACCGGAAGATACGGGGCCGCAAAGGCTATCACTCTGGTTACCGGGGTATCGTGCTCCAGAGGGAAGCCCCTGGAGAAACTCTTTTCAATCTTATGTTCAGTCCGATGCTGGTACGTCTCCTGCAGATACGCTTTTACAGTGTTTTTATACTGCTTCTTATAGATTGAATCCAGTCGATAAGTATATGAAGTGTAGTGAATCCATTCCGCAAAGCTGGCCAATTTCACTTCCGCCCCCAGCGCTTCCAGCTTCGTGATAAGATGATTGTTGGAAAAGCGGTTATTGCGCAGGTAAATCTCTCCGACCAGGCCAATCACCGGCTTTTGCCCGTCCACCCGACGCAGGCTTTGGAATTCCTCGCCGGCTTCGGCTGCCAGTTCATGCAGGCTGCGGTCTTCAAGTATGCACTTGTCCATCCTGTGCAGGTACTTGTAGTAAATCCGTTCCGCATGTCCGGTCTGAAGTTCATATGGCCGGCATTGCAGCAGAAGTTTGATCAGGCAATCGACAAAAACGATTCCGTTCCAGGCGATTTTTCGGAATTCTGTTGTTTTCGGACCGAAATCAGTATAGGACGTGCGTGAGTTGGGTGAATAAATCGGAACATCCTTATATCCCAGTTCATCGAGTATTATTCGATGGTACTGGCTGTACTGGCCGAAGCGGCACGGTCCGTCCGCACCGGGCATGAAGAAAAC
>CP070796.1:743296-746668 GCA_020343475.1 Candidatus Zixiibacteriota bacterium | reverse complement strand
CTTGAGGTCGGTTGCGGACCGGGAGTGGTTCTGGAATTCTTTGCGCAGCAGGGGTTTACGGTTGAGGGTATCGACCTTTCCCCGGAGGCGGTGGCAATGGTGGACCGCAGGGGATATTCGGCATCTGTGTGTGACCTGGAATGCGATGATATCGCCGGAGGGTATGATGTTATTCTATGCCTGGAGGTCTTGCAGCAGGTACATGATCCGGTAAGTGTTCTCATAAAGCTCAAGCAGGCACTGGCCGCCGACGGTGAGTTAATTGTGTCACTTCCCAATGAGTTTCATCTAATCTCGCGGCTGCAACTGATGATCGGGAATTCTCACCTGGGCAAATTTACACATTCGCATCTCAGGTTGTTTTCGCCGGAGCGCGATCGGGAGCTTTTTGCCCGGGCCGGGCTGGAAATTGCATGCAAAAAGCATCTATCAATCGTGCCGCCCCGCTTGAGGTGGCTGGCACGGCTCAGCCGGCCGTTTGCGGTGTGGTTGCCGTCATCGTTTGCTTTGTCATCTCTGTATCGGGTGAGGGCGAAATGAGAATCCATCAACGAACCAGGTACAATGAGAATATGGGAACCTTTTCCGAACGTTTTCCGGTGCTTTACGACGAGGACGAGCGTCGCAAGAAAGCCAACAAGGTGCTGGCCGTCTGCCGTCATTATTCGGGCCAACCGCTTGAGAAACTGGTCTGCCTTGACCTGGGAGCGTCCACCGGGATTATGACCGAGCAGTTTGCGCGGCATTTCAAAAAGGTAATCGCGATCGACCTGGATGTGGTTGGACTCAAATCGGCGAAAGAATGTGACTGCCCCGACAATATTCACTTTGTGTGTACCGATG
Source organism: Candidatus Zixiibacteriota bacterium (assembly GCA_020343475.1). Lineage (GTDB taxonomy): Bacteria > Zixibacteria > MSB-5A5 > GN15 > PGXB01 > JAFGAL01. The sequence goes on along the minus strand of CP070796.1, from coordinate 745,825 downwards.
GCACCACCGCTGGACTGGCCGATGAAAGTGTCGACGTGGTCATCTGCAACCAGATTTACGAGCACGTCGACAATCAGGATGGACTGTTGTCGGAAATCTACCGAGTGATGCGGTACAGCGGATTTTGTTATTTCGGAGCCGGAAACCGGTATGTTTTAATCGAGGGGCATTATTTTCTGCCGTTTCTGTCATGGCTGCCGCACTGGCTTGCGGATATATATATGAAAGCCGCCGGGAAGAAAGGGATTTACGACGTCCGGCTCCTCTCGCTCCGTAAATTAAAAAAGCTCACCGTCGATTTCTGGCGACACGATTACACTCGTCTCATATTTGAAAACCCGCAGGAGTTTCATGCCGACGATGTCGTCAGATCCGGCAATATCGTGTCAAAACTGCCGAACTGGCTGTTTTCGCTTTTATATCCAGCATTCCCGGCGTGGGTGTGGGTGTTGACTAAGAAGCGGTAGATTCGTTTGTCAGCGGAATAAAAAGTCATTGACCCCGATTATCAGCAAAGCTTTATTGTCACTATGAAATCTTTTGTAATCGTGTGTCTTGTTATGGCCCTCGGCATGGATGTCATGGCGCAGGGTGTACCCGATTCGGTACATGAGCGCCAAGGCATGGAAAATCTGATGGGGCTTCTGAATCTGAAGCTGTCCGATCTTACTTTCCGCGACGACTACACCGAAATCGATGATTTCCGACTGACAACGGTTTCGAATCTGATGAAAAATCCGTACGGTATGATTGCCTTCACCGAACAGCTTCGTGATCGCTGCCGCAACGGTAATCTCGCATCGATTCTCGGATTTGCCTTCGAACATCTCAAAAAAACCAATCAGGAAAAACGATCGCGGGCAAGTTATCAGCTCGACCATGATCTGGACCGTGGCGCCAACCTGTACTACAACACACTTGAATTCAACCGCCTGCTATCTCGTGCCGATCATTTTCTGGAGCGGATTCTTTCCCCGTCGCAACAGGCGACGTTAGCCGATCTGAGCCGCATTCAGCAGGATTTTCTTTTTGCCGAATTCAAGGAAATGATTCTGGAGGATACCGCCGATGAAAGCAAGCCGGTGGACGTGCTCGATTCCATTCAGAAGGCGGAGGAAAAATACATCAAAGATTTTGTCGAGTTCGGTAATCGAATTCACAAGGATCATATTATCGACGCCGGTATTCAATCTTCAATCGCTATGTACGAGGAAATCGTACAGCTGACAAATGAGATTGCATCAGGTCGAATTTCCGTCGGCCGGATTCTCTCTGATACTGCTGCCCTTCCGGAGCGCACCGGTATTGCGTCATACCTTGGCAAAAAAGAGGGATGGATAATCGGTGGTCCCGGCAATGACCACTACCAGGGCGAGTATCGTTTTATTATTGAATTTGGCGGCGATGACCGCTATGACCTGGCCTATAATCCCGCAGAACCGCATGGCTCGATAATTATTGATCTTGGGGGCAATGACGTCTACAATAGCATGACGGAATTTACCATTGGCTCAGGCTGTAATTCCGTGGGGTTGCTGTATGATATAACCGGTGACGATGTTTATAACGGCGGCAGTTTTTCCTGCGGTTCGGGATTTTTTGGATTCGGACTGCTGTATGACGGCGGAGGAAATGACAAATATTATGGCGACACGCACTGTCTGGGGGCGGCCACCTTTGGAGTTGGAGTGATTATCGACCGGGGCGGTTCCGATCTGTATTCGGCGGCTTTTCTCTCACAAGGATGCGGCCTGGTTGAAGGATTCGGGCTGGTTGTTGATCACGACGGCAGCGACAATTATATCGCCGGGAACAAGTACACGGAAATGCTCGGTCTTTCCGGGGGCAATCCGCATTACCTCTCACTGTCCCAGGGATTTGGATACGGATTCCGTCCCTATACTTCAGGGGGAATCGGGGCTGTCGTTGATTTCAAGGGGAACGATACGTATATCTCCGACATTTACGGCCAGGGTTCCAGCTACTGGTGGTCCCTTGGGGCCGTGTACGATTCCAGCGGTCATGATCAGTACGTTTCCTACCAGTATGCCCAGGGAGCCGGCATTCATATGTCGCTGGGGATTCTGTTTGACCATCGCGGGGATGATTTCTACCGCGGCAAAGGGCTGATGCAGGGGTGCGGCCACGATTACGGCTGCGGGCTGATGCTCGATCGCAGCGGCGATGATATCTTTCATGCGGTTGGCCTTTCCCAGGGAGGCGGCCAGGCAAATGGTTTCGGAATTTTCATCAACGATTATGGTGCCGATGCCTATTATGTTATTGACACCCACAATACCCAGGGCTACGGTAATCCTCGTCGCGATTTTGGTTCGATCGGCCTTTTTCTCGATCTGAGTGGATTCGATCGGTATGATGGCAACGGCGCCGACAATCAATACTGGAAAACGCCCTCCAAGTGGGGGGGAGGGATGGACTGGGAATTCATCTTGCCGGATTCATTATCGCAGGCAGGGGTGGACTAACGTATGCGATGTTCACGCCGAAGGATACCGACAATGGCGCTGC
>CP070796.1:739818-743196 GCA_020343475.1 Candidatus Zixiibacteriota bacterium | reverse complement strand
CGATCTCCCGATCGGATGGTTTGATCAGCAGGATAATGGCCGGTATCGGCTCCAAAAAGGCGAATGCGAAGCGTTGTTCGGTTATACCGTCGGACCGCACTCATGGAAGAAATTTCTCTATCCCCCGGCCAGGGAGCTCTGGACGGCCACGCGTGAGGGATGCCGGTTCGCGGTCAGCGAAGAGGAGCATCATCCGCCGAAACGGGCGTTGATCGGAGTCCGTTCCTGTGAACTGCATGCTCTGGCCATTCAGGATAAGGTTCTTACCGGCGGGGAGCAGGTTGATGTTTTTTATCAACAATCTCGCAGGAATGTGTTCATTGTTGCCGTGAACTGTACTCACCCCGGGAATACCTGTTTCTGTTCCTCAATGAAAACCGGGCCAAAGGCGGTTGCGGGCTTTGATCTTTCGCTGACAGAGATGATCGAATCAAAATGCCACTACTTCGTGGTCGAAGTCGGATCTGACTCCGGTGCGGAGATGCTGGACTGTATTCCGAATCAGGCCGCAGGTGAGAAAGACATCCGGCTTGCCGCAGAGGCCCTGGAAAAGGCCGCATCGGCAATTGGGCGAAGCGTGATAATGGATGGTGTAAAAGATTTGCTGTACACCAATTTTGATCATCTGTACTGGGGGGAAGTCGCGAATCGCTGTCTGACCTGCGGTAACTGTACTATGGTATGCCCGACCTGCTTCTGTGTCAACGTCGAGGACACAACCAATCTCACCGGTAGCCAGGCCCGGCGCTTGTGCCGCTGGGATTCCTGTTTCACGGTGGATTTCTCTTATATACACGGTGGCAGCATCCGGAATTCGGATGTCTCTCGATATCGCCAGTGGGTAATGCACAAATTGGCTTACTGGCAGGACCAGTTTGGAACGCCGGGTTGCGTGGGGTGCGGGCGCTGTATTACCTGGTGCCCGGCGGGCATCGATATTACCGAGACCGCCGGCGCGTTCCGGAAAAGGGATTAAATGGTGGCAGTACCGTTTTTATAAGGATAAATGCCATGGAAAATCTAGAACGAATCCTGTCGGAACACCCTTTCCTGGCAGGCATGGATACGAAGCATATTCAGCTGCTCGTGGGATGCGCGTCGAACGTTGTTTTTCAGAAAGGTGAGTTTATATTTCGCGAGGGCGAATCGGCTGACGCGTTTTATTTTATCCGTCATGGTAAGGTTGCTGTGGAGACTTATATTCCGCAAAAGGGACCGATCATGATCCGGTCTCGCAGCGAGGGAGAAATATTCGGCTGGTCATGGCTTGTACCACCATACCGCTGGCATTTTGACGCCCGCGCCCTTGAGTTGACGAGGGCGGTTGCCCTGGATGGGAAGTGTCTCCGCGGCAAATGCGAGGAAGATCACGATCTGGGGTATGAAATCATGAAACGCTTCGCGCTGATCATCGCCGAGCGGCTGGAAGCAACCCGGCTCCAATTGATGGATATTTATGGCGATGGCCCGAAAAAGTAAGGCAAATAAGATCGGGCGCGACAATCCGATGCTGGTTTTTCCATTTACCGTCGCCCGTGTTATCAGGGAATCGCACGATACATTTTCTTTGGAACTTGAATCCCGGAACCGCAGGCGCGAGTTTTCTTTCGTGCCCGGCCAGTTCAACATGCTCTATGTTTATGGGATTGGCGAGGTGCCAATCTCCATCAGCGGTGATCCGAACAGATCGAAGGTACTGGTGCATACCACCCGGGAAGTCGGCACCGTCACCAGAGCAATACGGAAGCTGAAAGTCGGCGATACTATTGGAGTGCGGGGACCATACGGCAGGGGCTGGCCGATTGAGAAGGCGCACGGCCACGATGTGGTCCTGGTGACCGGCGGTATTGGACTGGCACCGCTGCGACCGGTGATTTACTGTTTGCTGTCCAACCGGGAGAAATACGGGAAGATTGTCCTTCTCTATGGCGCGCGGACGCCCGAGGATATTCTCTACCGGAAAGATCTGGAAAGGTGGCGTTCGCGATTTGATCTGGAGACATACCTTACCGTCGATCGGGCGACCGGTGCCTGGCACGGCAATGTCGGAGTGGTTACTTCCCTGATCGGCAGATCATCGTTTGATCCCTTTCATTGCGTAGCAATGGCTTGCGGCCCCGAGATCATGATGCGTTTCACAATGCTTGAGTTGCAGAAGCGGGGCGTGGAGGATGCCAGAATGTTTGTCTCAATGGAACGCAGCATGAAATGCGGTATCGGACTGTGCGGACACTGCCAGATCGGTTCGACCTTTGTGTGTAAAGACGGGCCGGTGTACAGTTATAACAGCGTTCGAAATATCTTCATGAAACGGGAAATGTAAGATGGTTCCCGGAAAAAAACCCAAGCTTGCAGTCTGGAAGTTCGCATCCTGCGACGGCTGTCAGCTGTCGCTGCTTGATTGCGAAGATGAATTGCTGACGGTAACCGGGGAGGTGCATATCGCCAATTTCCCGGAGGCGTCCCGCGCGGTGGTAAGGGGCCCGTATGATCTTTCACTGGTTGAAGGCTCCATCACAACTTCACACGACGCCGAACGGATACATAAAATTCGCAGGGCGTCGAAGTTCCTTTTGACGATCGGAGCCTGCGCCACCGCCGGAGGAATCCAGGCACTGCGCAACTTCACCAATGTTAAGGAATTCATCTCAATCGTATACGCCAATCCGGAGTACATCGAAACCCTGAATAAATCAACTCCTATTGCTGATCATATCTCCGTTGATTATGAGCTGCGCGGCTGTCCGATCAGCAAGTACCAGCTGCTTGAAGTCATCAGCGCCTACCTGAACGGCCGCAGGCCGGTCATTCCGACCTACAGCGTTTGCCAGGAGTGTAAGACAAAAGGCAATATCTGCGTGATGGTTGCCACCGGTGCGCCGTGCATGGGCCCGGTCACTCAGGCCGGCTGCGGGGCCATCTGTCCTTCGTATAATCGCGCCTGTTACGGCTGCTTTGGCCCCAAGGAGACTCCTAATACCGGCTCCCTTGCCGCCCGGTTTGAGCATTTGAAGGTATCAAAGGGGGACATCATGAGAGCCTTCCGCGGATTCAACGCTTATGCGGAACCGTTCCGCAGGGAGAGCGAGGCATATGAAAAGTAGAAAGATAAAAGTCGATTATCTGGCACGAGTCGAGGGTGAAGGAAGATTGATTGTTAAAATCAAGAATGATGCTGTCAGTGACGTGCAGTTCAATATCTTTGAGCCGCCGCGCTTCTTTGAAGCCTTTCTTCGCGGCCGCAAGTTTACCGAGGTCCCGGATATTACCGCCCGCATCTGCGGCATCTGCCCCGTCGCTTACCAGATGAGTTCGGTTCATGCCATGGAGATGGCTTGCGGGGTGACGGTCGACGGCCCTCTTCGGGAGCTGCGCCGG
>CP070796.1:736319-739718 GCA_020343475.1 Candidatus Zixiibacteriota bacterium | reverse complement strand
CGAATTGGCCGCCCCAAGATCCAGGTCACCATCACCGTCGAAGTCGCCGACACAAATATCAGTGGGATTGCCGCCGACAGGAAAATTGACTTTTTCGCCAAAAACGCCGCTTCCTTCATTAAACATAACCGAATAGTCGTCCGAATCATAGTTCACAGTCGTAAAATCGAGATCGCCGTCTCCTTCAAAGTCGGCAGCAACGACCGATGTCACCCCCCAACCCACACGGTAAAAGGTTTCGTTACCGAACGTTCCGCTTCCGCTGTTGAACAAAACCATAACATTGTCAGAATTATAATGGCCGACGAGCAGATCAGCATCGCCGTCGGAGTCAAGATCGGCGGCAAAAATAGAAACTGGGCCATCATCGGCGGAATATTCGACCTGTGACGCGAATGTCCCGTCCCCGTTATTCATGAGAATCGAGATATTGTCGGAATCCTCATTGGCAACCGCCAGATCAAGGTCATGATCCCCGTCGAGATCCACAGCAAACAGGGAAACCGGCCCCATGCCAACCGCGTAATCGACATGCGCGGCAAAGGTCCCGTTACCGTTATTCATCAGAACCGACGCATCTCTTGTAAATTCATTCACCGTGACCAGATCAAGATCACCGTCACGATCGAGATCCGCCCCGATAATCGACAACGGGCCCTCCCCGGTGCCATACTCCACGCGGGGCGCAAATGTCCCGTCTCCATTGTTCAGCAGGACGGCGACTTTGTAGGTTCCCTTGGTTGCCGTTGCCACATCCAAGTCCCCATCACCGTCAAGATCCCCGGAATAAACCGAGGCGGGCAAATTGCCCACTCTATAGAATACCGGTGATGCAAATGTGCCGTCGCCGTTGCCCATCAGGATCGAGACGCTGTCCGAGCTGTAATTGGCCGTTGCAAGATCAAGGTCTCCATCCCCATTCAGATCCGACGCGAATATTGAATACGGCTGACTGCCGGCCGAAAAGGGAGAATGGCAGCTAAAAGTGCCGGGGCCGTCGTCCACTGCAGCGGTAAATGACCAAGCGTAGCCATCATCAAGCGGGATTCCCCCCGAGGATTCAATACCAGTCGTCAGCACAACAGTGATGATTTCGCCATGGTCGAAATCGTCAGCCGGATCAAGAGTGGCTGTTTTCGTCGGGCCGTCGTAGGTTATGGTTCCCGCGTGCCGCCCGGTTGCCATGGCGTTTACAATAAACGTGGAGCCATTTATTGTCGCACCGTCCATATCGGTGTCAAATGTCACTGATATATTGCTTCCCACGGCAATATTAAGGTCATTTTCCTGAGGTGAGACCGAAACCACTGCTGGAGCCTGGGCAAAAACGGCGGAACCGGTTATGCTCAGGGCAAGTAACAGCGAAATGGTTGGTGTAGATGGAGACTTGGCCATTTCTCCTCCCCATAAATCTAATATTTGCTAAAGCTTTTCGACGCTATTAAGCTGTCTGAAGACTACTTAGTAAATATAGCCAATATGGCCGTTTTGTCAATGTCAGAATCCACAGGTTTCATGCTCATAATGAAGCAAGGATCTTAAGAGCAGGATATATCCCATCTTGCGACTATCCTCCCTGGCCCAGAGTCATACATTCACAATGATGTTGCAGAAAATGTTGACAAAATCCTCATTTGTTCTTTAATTATTGAAGGATAATGCCAGACGGCTTATGTCAGTTTTTCTATTACATTTTCAAGCCTGGTTGACAGCAATTGATCGGGAGGAAAAGCATAGTTGAAAAACCGGAACTGCATTCCGGATGAAAACTCGACGGCGATACCTCCCGGGCAAATGGATTAAGATATTTAGACAATTTTAATTTGAAACTCAGGGGGGGTTATGACCCAAAAAACCTTATTTGCGGTTTTGGGATTCGTGCTGATATCCTCGCTAATATTTTTCGCCTCGGATGCTCAGGCAAAACCTAAAACCGACACACCAAAATCACCGGGCCGAATTAAAATTGGCGAAACACCGCCGTTAAAAGCTGTCCGGATTGAACCGGCATCCAGTTATGTTCCTTCCAGCCGTGAACGTTCCTATGTCGGCCTTGGTGCCGATGTTTTCTCGGCTTCGCAATCACCGGGCCTGCAGATCGGGATTACAACTCACGATATACAGCATTACGGGCGGATGAACCGCCAGGTTGACTGGCGCGGAGGCCAGCACGTTCATTTCGCCTGGACGGTGCAATCCGACTTTTATGCCGGGGGCGATGCCGGAACGGCGTATGAAGTCTGGGATCCCTTTTACGCCCATCTTTGGTTCGAAGGCATCGATGGCGGTATTGATATTCATGCGCGTCTTGGCGTCGGCCACAATTATTCAGAATTTGCAGGTCTTGATGTGGCCACCGATAACAGGGTTGTTATAGTCAACCAGCATAACACAGAGGTTGGAACCATGACCACCCTCTGGCCTGACTTCTCATCTGCCGCCGGCTTTTTCAGTCCTTACCAATCGCGGATTCCTGATTCCGTCGCCGAATACGGCCTGCCAGAAAACACCAGATTTATCTGGCCCAGTATGGAATGGCAGGTCATTGGCGACGATACTGTGGCACATGTTTTTGCGCACGAGCAGACAATCAGCGGCGAAACCGGTTCAAAAATATTGCGCTATTTCCGAAAAATCGGAGATCCTGACAACAACGTCTGGGATTATCCTCCGCTTTCGGTAGACACTACGCCGACGATTTCAGGAACGGTGACAGCATCACGGTATTCACAAAAGATGGCGCTGGTCTGGCTGGCCAATCCGGGGGAAATACCCGGCGACCCGGAGTCTTATGATCGCGGCCTGCCATATCTCAATGATGTCTATTACATGATTTCCCCGGATATGGGCCAAAGCTGGATGCCTAAAATCAATGTCACGCAATGGGATGCAACACAGCCGGGCTGGGCGGCGCAGTCTGATTTGTCGGCATTGATTTCAACTGATGATAATTTACATATTATCTGGAATGCCCGCGAAACCGAACCTGATCCATTCGGCAGCCTGGGCTACTTCCCGCATTTCTACGGCAGTCGTCTTTTTCACTGGGATGAGTTTAATAGCATCATCAGGACCATAAAAGATGCCAATTGGGATCCGCCCTTCACCGAAGACTGGTGCCATGGCGGCGAATGGAACGAGATGAGTATCGTCAAGATGCAGATTTCCGAGTGTGAAAACAAGTTCTACGCGCTGTTTGTTCAGTACAATGATATCTATGGCGGTGTTGACGACGACTGCCACGAGCGGGCCTTTTCCAACAACGAGCGGTCCGGGACCGCCAACGGTGAGCTGTATATCTCAATTTCGGACAACGACGGTTTGAACTGGGATATGGCGTGGAACCTGACGAACTCGTACACCGCGCATTGCGACTCGGCCCCGGCTCTCGGCGGCACC
>CP070796.1:732804-736219 GCA_020343475.1 Candidatus Zixiibacteriota bacterium | reverse complement strand
TGGGGAACCCGGATGATCCGACCGGAAGGGTTTATAGTGTCGCAGAAATCAGGCATATTTTGGAAAGGGTTCCCCGTGCGATTCTTGTGGTTGATGAAAGCTGTTGTTTGGGATGTGATTACAGTGTGTCGCAACTGGTCAGGGAGCAGGGTAATCTGATAGTGATTCGCTCCTTCTCCAATGTCATGGGATTGGGCGGGCTTCCGTTTGGATTCCTTTTGACTGCGCCCGATAACATCGGGGCGGTTAATCGATTTCAGATCGGCAGAAAGCCTCCGGCGATTACTCAAGCGGCAGCACAGGCCGTCCTTCATGATCTTGAGCATATTGAGAATCGCATTGCCAAGGTGCGGGAGAACATGACATATCTTGCGGTAAAACTGCGTTCGATGGGTATTTCAGCCCGGATCACCCCGTCCGATTTTATTTTGATCCGTGTCGCCCAGCCGGAACAGGTTCTGTCTTTTTTGTCCGGTCGAATGATACGTGGAATCGACCTGAGTCGATTCCCGAAACTGGATAAGTATATCAAAATTCCGGTGCGCGATGATGAATACAGTTTCCGGGTGGTGGACGCATTTGACAAGATGCCCCGGGAGGCATATCTGATGCGTTCGGTTCCGAGGACGGGCTATTTCCTGCGACGCGCCTTTGAGGCCAATGCACCCGGGTTGATTGATACTGTTCGGGAGGGGGACACCGGGAATCCATGTGATGTCGATAAGGCCAGGCTTACGTGAGGCGTGGATGATGAAAACAGGATTTGGTGCAAGGCACCGGAGAACCAAATATAACAGGAGTGTAAAGCGGCTGCCCTAAGATGTTGATTGTGAGCTCCGGAACGGAAGAATTCCTGAAAGCTGAACAGTGTCTTCATAAGGTCGAATGCAAGATATTATAGTCTGTCCAAAGGGGATGTCTTCTAATCGATCTTATCATAATGCCGGAGCCGAACAGGTAAGGAATCAGCCGGTTTCACAGGGATTTCTCAGTCAATGAAACGTCTTCAAACAGCAATAGACAGGTACTGGTGGGAAGAAATCCTGTATCGCAGCTCACGCGCTGTGGTTCTGCTGGTGTTATTGTTTTCATTCAATTTTGGGATAGATTTCACCCTGGTGCCAGAGCTGCCCTGGGTGACCGCCGGACTCGCTGTGGCGGTTCAGCTGCTGGTTCTGCTCAAGCTTCCGGCAATCGACATGAAACCGTTGTCATACATGCGAACTGACATCGGGCAATTCTTCTCGCTGGAAATCCGGTTTGCCCTAATATATACCGTAGCAGTCTTTTTCGCTGATTTTCACCTGAGCCATACCCAGCACGGCCTGTTCCTTCTGTCAAACCTGGTGCTCCAAAGTCTGCTGTTTGTTCTCTGGCGGGGATATAACCTGCGTCTACTTAAACCGGAGAATGTGAAGTCACCGGCAAGTTTGGAGAAAACAGTGCTGATTATTGGCGCATCAAAACGAGGCATGAATGCCGCCGACGTATTTATGGAGCATCCCGATTTCAATATCCGGGTTGTCGGTTTCGTGGACTTTCACCGCAAAGGCCTCTGGCGGTATCGGGATATTCCGTTGATTGGCAATGCCGACGACATTGAGAGCATCATTTTGCAGCGGCAGATTGACTTTGTGGTGATAGCGACAGAGCCGAAAGATTATGAAGAAAGTCAGCGGATTTTCAATGTGGTGGAAAAGATGGGGGTGCGGATATTTATCCTGCCGCATCTGTTCCGGCAAACGATATCCAAATGCCAGACCTCATCGCTTAACGGAACCCCGGTTTTGATGTACCATAGTGCGCCGCCGAGCAGGACAGGATTATTTCTTAAAGAAGGTCTGGATCGAATCGGCGGATTAATCGGGTTGATGGCCTCGGCACCGATTATCCTGCTCGCAGCGGTGGCCATAAAATTGGAGTCGAAAGGACCGGTGTTTTATAGACAAAAGCGATCGGGAATTAATGGCAGGCCCTTCTACATGTACAAGCTGCGGACCATGGTTGACGGTGCCGACAAGCATAAAGAAAAATTGCAGCATCTCAATGAAATGTCCGGCCCGGTCTTCAAGATTGCCAAAGATCCCCGGGTTACCAGGATTGGCCGCATCCTGCGCAAATTCTCCCTCGACGAGTTCCCACAATTCTATAATGTTCTCAAAGGAGATATGTCGCTGGTCGGGCCGCGGCCCCCGCTTCCAAAAGAAGTTGCGCAGTACAAACCCTGGCACCACCGCAAACTCTCGGTTAAGCCCGGCCTGACCTGTATCTGGCAAGTCAATGGCCGCAACCATGTGGATTTCGACAGCTGGATGAAGCAGGATCTGGAATATATCGATAACTGGTCGCTTCAGCAGGATGTAAAGCTCTTGCTGAAAACAATACCAGCGGTTATAAAGGCAAAAGGGGCCAGTTAATCACGGCATTTGCATGGCACAGGATTGTCGATGAGGTATATCAAAAGTCTTATCTTTGTTCTCCACGTCCTGGCGATCGGACTGCCGGTGCGGTCGGCAAGCCTGTTTTTGCCGGTAGGATTGGAAGAATATCGTTTTATCTACGATCGTGCCGAGCGGTCCGAGATAGTTGGGCTGACCGAGCGGCTGAAATGCACTGTTGGTCCGTACCATTATAGTGAACTCCCGCCGGAAAATCCGATTGTCAAATATGGGCGCGGCCTTCACGGGCCTCGCATTCGGCCTTTTCTGTTTGCGACTGAAGACTTCCGCATCGCCAAGCACATGCGCGCCGACGGATATGAATGTCTGAGAGGCGGGATTATGGCAAAGCCTGGTCAGCGCTGGTCAATTTTCGGCAATTTTATCCTTGATGAGCAACTGGCCAAGGATCCCGACTATACCGGCAAAAAATGGCGTGGTCTGGCCGGGGAGGTCGAAAATGCTTGGGTGGGGTATCGGACTGATGCGGTTGATCTTATTTTTGGCCGTTTCGACTCCTTCTGGGGGCCGGTGCGGCGGTCGCTGATCCTCTCGTCGAGTGCTGTTTCCATGGATGCCCTGTCGTTTCGGGTCCACTGGGGCCGGCTCTATTTCACGTACCAGGCTGGCAAACTCGATGGTGAGCGCATTCGCGGGGACAGCGGCGAAATTCTGCACAATCGTTTTTTTGCCGGTCACCGGCTTGATTTCCGCCTGGTTCGGCAGTTGTATATTGGTTTCTTTGAAACTGTCATATACGGCGGGGAGGGACGTGAGCTTGAGCTGGCCTATCTAAATCCGATCAATTTTTTCCATGCCTGGCAGATCAATGAGGATGCCGACGACAACACGTTGCTGGGGATGGACTTCCGCTGGTATGTTGACGGCCGGCATAAATTCTATGGCCAGTTTCTTTTCGATGATTTCCAGGTTGACAATGATCGGCCGGAAGATCAGGAACCCAACGAAACCGGTAT
>CP070796.1:729232-732704 GCA_020343475.1 Candidatus Zixiibacteriota bacterium | reverse complement strand
CCAATCCGGGACTGATCCGTCCCCCGGGAGCGGTGATCGAGGATGATTTCCTGGCAAGGTGTATTCGCTGCGGTCAGTGTATGCGCGTCTGCCCCAATAACGCCCTGCATCCAACCTTCATGGAATCAGGCCTGGAAGGGATCTGGTCGCCGATTATGATACCCCGCGTCGGTTACTGCGAACCGACCTGCGTTCTGTGCGGACAGGTATGTCCGACCGGTGCTATCCTGGAGTTGACTCTGCAGGAGAAGGTCGGCGATAACCAAATCCCTCCGAATCGGGTCGGGACGGCATTTATCGACAAGGGTCGCTGCCTGCCGTGGGCCATGGATCGCCCCTGCATTGTCTGTGAAGAGTGGTGCCCCACCTCGCCAAAGGCGGTCTATTTGAAAGAAGCAACCGATCACGATCGAAACGGCCGCGAAATACAACTCAAATATCCGTACGTTGATCCCGATCTCTGTACCGGTTGCGGGGCCTGTGAATACGCCTGCCCGGTCGTCGGGAAAGCGGCCATCTACATCAATTCGGTCGGTGAGTCGAGATCGGCAAAAAACCAGATTTTACTGCAGAGAAATGGAATCAAACAGAGTATTTGATTAAGAGGATCAAGTATGATTGGAATAAGAAATATCTCGGTCGCCTTTTTAATTCTGATCACCCTTACCATCTCCTGCGGAAAAAAAGAGCCGGCGGCCGATAAGCCCGGCCCTGAGACTTTCCTGCCGGCGACCGTTTCAGGGGGCAGCCTTCAGAGAGTATCCGAAATTCGAACCTTTGTCGGAGAATCCCTGTGGGAATATATCGACGGGGGTGCCGAGCTGTACTACCTGTACAATTTCATTTCGGTGGCAACCGCCGACTACAAGAGGGGGAGTGTCGAAATACTGGTCGATATTTATTGTTTCCGCAGCCCGGATTATGCCTACGGTCTTTATTCCATGCTTCGTTCCGGCGACGCCGAAACAATAATGTTGGGCGTGGAAGGCTTTGTGGATCCGGTCAGTATATCTTTTGTGAAGGGAGATTATGTGGTTAAACTGATCGGCTACGATGATTCCATTGAGAACAGCCGGGCGATGACCGATTTGGCCCAGGAGATTGCCGGTTCCATTCGCGGGACCGCGGCCCGCCCGAGAACCTTTCAATTGTTTCCCGACTCCGGAAAAATAGGCACCACCGACAGGCTATTCGCAGAGTCCTTCCTGGGCCGGCAGTTTCTGACTGATGTCTATACCCAGGATTATCTTATTGGAACTGATTCGGTCACCCTGTTTGCTTCGGCGGACGATGCGGGCACGAAATTCTTGAAATGGTCGCAGCTGGCCGATCAATTGGCTATAAAAGAACCCATTTCTGGAACTCTGCCGTTCGATGAAGATCATGCCTTTATTGTTAATAACAGCTTCCACGGTAAAATCGCAGTCGGTCTCAGAAGCGGAAAATTGATAGGCATCGTTCGATATTCTCCGGGAAAGAATAATTTTTTACTCAGCTGGCTGGAGACAATCCGGTAAATGAAAAGTGGATATTGGTGGAGGTTACCCATACCGGGCGCATTTTCGGAAGCGCAAAGCGACTTTGCCCTCCCGGTTTGAATAAGATGCATGATTAGAAAATAAAGGAGATAACATGTTTTTACGACTGTTGATTACTTGTTTGCTGACGGGATCGGCACTGGCCGGAAACATTTTCGACAGCTGGAAGGCAGGAGATGCGGAAAAGCTGTACTACGATCTCAATACCCTTAAACCATCCAAAACAACCAATACCCTTGAGATCGAATTTGCCCGGGCAAAAGAGAAAGATAGTGGTTTCATTGTTTCGCAAATCCTGAAAATCCCCGCCCAGACCATAACCATAACCTCGACTGAAAAATACACCGACAATGATCTCAACCTGATCAGTTCCGAGAATCTTATCAGGTTACCGGCAGCGGCCAAAGACAGATTTGGGACCGATTCGCTGGTTATCAAGGCGGTCAGAGAAAAAGACAGCGTCGCAGTCACGTCCAATTCCGCGACACTTGTCCCGCCGTGCAAATTACCGCTGAATGGAGGACTTATCACCAGTACCGGATCGCTGCTGGCGACACGCCTTATTGATTTCAAACCGGGTGCGACGCGCACCTATCGCTATGTCAATCTTCTCATATTGACCGGGCAGATATATTCGGCGATTGAGATCACCGACTCGGTCATGGGAGAGGTCGAAATTACCGTCCCGGCCGGCACCTTCGACTGTTACAAAGTAAAAAATACATCCGAACGTGGAACCGGCTTTTCCTACTACGACAAAGGCGGAAATCATATTCCGGTCAGAACGGAGCTGATCGATCAGATGTCCGGCGAACCGGTAATGGAGGTAATTCTCAAGAAGATCGAGCGGTGATCGATTTTCGCCTTGCCATTGCCCGCAAATAAGGTATTTTCCCGGGGTATGAGACATTACCGAGGGAAAAAATACAGGGCGCGATCAAGATCGCATTATTGCCTGGTGATCAATTCGCACGCTTGTGGCTATTCGAGAGAGAGGATCGCCCGGTTAATCAATGCAGTCACCGGCGCAGGAGCCAGCTATCATGTGATTGAATCCGATATCCTCAAGGAGGTGTCTTTTCGGATCAAGCGGTGTCTGCCGAAAAGCCCGACCGGAGTGATTGCATGTGGCGGCGACACCACTGTCAATCTTGTTGCCCGCCATCTTATTCGCCGAACCTGCGCCCTCGGCATCTATCCGCTGGGGCGCTTCAATAATATCTACCGCTCGCTTTACGGCAAGCCCGATTATCAGCAGGCCACGCACCACATTCTGTCAGGAGAGAGCAGGCGTATTGATCAGGGATTGATCTCCGGCAAATTTTTTCTGGGATCGGTCGGCCTCGGATTGATCCCGGAAATGTATGAGCTGATCCATAAAAAGCGTATCCCGCGCTTTGGCATCGGCTGGTCGCGGCTTGCCGCCAGCGCCGCGGCTGCGGTCCGGTCCCGGAAATTATCGCTGAAAGTCGATGCTTTCGGCTTTGATGTCGCTCCCCTGACCCTTAACATCAACCTGCTTCCGTACACACTCGGACTGTCGCTGGTACCGGCCTGCATCGACGACGACGGAAAATGTGAGGTTACCTTTGATAGCGGTCGGGGACAGGCAATCTTCTCCGGCTACATCCGGCAGATTTTCAAAGGAAAATATACTTATGCCGATGATATCAGGATGTATCGCGGGACAAAAATCGCCATCAATCCGGTCACCGCAGGCAAAATATACCTGGATGGAGAACTGCTTGACCCACCCGATGAAGAGGTTAAGATCGAGATATTTCCGAAAAGAATCAGAGTGTTTCACTCGCCTGAGGAATAAGTTGTTATGTCGAGTAATTCCCTCTTATGGATCGCCGCGCTGATTGTCGTCCTGTTTTCCGACCTTTCAGCTCAGTTCCCGCCGGAAAAGGACTCCTCGCTAACAGCCGATC
>CP070796.1:725644-729132 GCA_020343475.1 Candidatus Zixiibacteriota bacterium | reverse complement strand
GACAGTTCATCGCATGGTCCCGATTCTGTGCTCTTTGCGGATTCGTCGCTGTATGCAGACTCGTCCGGTTATGCCGACTCATCGGGCCTTTCTGATTCAACCGAGGCTATTACCGACGGTGCCGTGGATTTCGCCGATATCGGGCAGAACGGCGCAGCCGCCGGACAAATTATGAAGTGGGACGGAGCCGCGTGGGCCGCCGGCGATGACGAAACTGGCGGAACCGGATGGAACTGGTCGGATAGTTCTTCGCACGGTCCCGATTCTGTGCTCTTTGCGGATTCATCGCTGTATGCAGACTCGTCCGGTTATGCCGACTCATCGGGCTTTTCTGATTCAACCGAGGCTATTACCGACGGCGCGGTGGATTTCGCCGATGTCGGGCAGAACGGCGCAGCCGCCGGACAAATTATGAAGTGGGACGGGTCCGCGTGGGCCGCTGGCGATGACGAAACCGGAGGAACCGGATGGAACTGGTCGGACAGTTCATCGCATGGTCCCGATTCTGTGCTCTTTGCGGATTCGTCGCTGTATGCAGACTCGTCCGGTTATGCCGACTCATCGGGCTTTTCTGATTCAACCGAGGCTATTACCGACGGCGCGGTGGATTTCGCCGACATCGGGCAGAACGGCGCAGCCGCCGGACAAATTATGAAGTGGGACGGAGCCGCGTGGGCTGCCGGGGATGACGAAACCGGCGGCGGTGGTTGGATTGACGACGGGAATATAGTGAGATTGGATAATATTGAAGATTCGGTTGGAATTGGCACCACCACACCGACCGAGAAACTGGATGTTTCCGGCAATATACACGCCAGCGGTGTAATCAAAGGTGGAAGTTCGATTATCATTGACGGCGACAACTCCAAGATTACTGCCACAAGCGGTACCATTGACTTTGATGATGAAAACCTCGTCACAACCGGCAAGGCCACGATCGGTCCTAATTCCAACACGGGCGCGAATGCCTTTGTCGCCGGCAAGAGTAATGGAGTCAGCGGCGATCAATCCACGGTCAGCGGAGGCCAGGGTAACACCGCCGCTACCCAGTGGTCCGCCATCGGGGGAGGAACATTAAATTACGCATACGGAGTTGCGGCGACCATCGGTGGCGGAAACACCAATGAGGCAAGCGGCCGACTGGCAACCATCGGTGGAGGAGGATACAATATGGCCATCGACACGGCAGCGACCATCGCCGGCGGTAAAGACAATTTTGCCGATAAGGCATACGCTACCGTGTCAGGCGGAACATATAACGAGGCAAATGGTCGCGGATCGACAGTTGGCGGCGGTCTTAGCAACATCGCCAACGATACGTCTGCCACAGTCGGGGGCGGAGCCAACAATAGTGCCAATGGTGTTTATTCAACAGTCGGTGGAGGTGATAGCAACACGGCAGGCGACACAGCCAGCACAATTGGCGGTGGCCGAAATAACAAGGCACGGGGTATATATTCGGTGGTCGCCGGAGGGGGAGGGTCTGTTGTTGCTGACTCTAACGCGGCCAATGGCGACATTGCCACTGTATCAGGAGGTAGCGGTAATATTGCCAGCGGCCATCTGGCCACGGTAGCGGGTGGGCTTGACAACATCGCCTCCGATTCAGGCGCCACCGTCTCGGGCGGCAAGAAGAATCTGGCCAATGCCCATATGGCCGTGGTAGGGGGCGGATTTTGGAATATAGCCTCTGATGAGGGAGCCGCTGTTCTCGGGGGACGTCAAAATGAGGTGCGCGGCAAGTACTCAGCCATCGGTGGCGGTTGGTTCAACGACAACTATGCGGGCTGCAATTACGCCACCATTGGTGGCGGGTCATTGAACCAAACGGAAGCTGATTACTCGACAGTAGGTGGCGGGCGACTGAACCGAGCCCGCGATGATTATGCAACAGTTGGCGGAGGTGATCAAAATAGAGCGAGTGGAGGCAGTTCCACAGTCGCTGGCGGGAGATTAAATTATGCCGCGGGATTCTCTGCCACGGTTGGGGGAGGCGCCGGGGATTCGGCATGGGCCGATTATTCCACTGTCCCGGGCGGCAGGTGGAACGTGGCCGCCGGCAGGTACTCCTTTGCCGCAGGTCATGGATCGAGGGCTATGCACGATGCTTCATTCGTTTGGTCCGATACCACCAGTCTTTATAGTTCCACCGCTACCAATCAGTTCACTATAAGTGCTTCCAATGGTGTCCGGATTACGAAAAATGGCGGTGCCAGCAAGACTATCGATGTCGGAGAGCGTTACCGGGACAACAGTCTCGTTGCCTGGGGTAGAGTAGAAAGTGGCGGCACCCTGAGCAGTGAATTTGGGGTCAGCTCGGTTTCGCACGACAGCACCGGCGCATATACTATTACAGTGGATGTCACTGCCGTTAGTCTCACGACACTGATTCCTATGGCCATCGCGGAAGTGGAATCGCCCGGGACAATCAGGATTGTCTCAGTTAACCAAACAAGCGCAAGTACATTCGAGGTATATATAAATACCAGTGGCTTCAATCGTGTTAATAATGATTTCACCTTCATGGTGACGGCGCGATAGCTGCGGGTGTCGAGAGTGAAGAATACTGCAGTAACATCCTGTGCCAGGTCTCCAGCAGGTACTGAACGCAAAAATGGGTGAGGCGCTATAACAGGATTTTAATTGTGCCGGGCAGATCCGGCAGGCTAAAAGTATCCAAATCTACTGTTACCATTTCAATGGAGGTGTGTTATGAAAGGCCTCTTAAAGTGTTTAGCGACTCTGATATTCATGCTCATGTTGGTGCCGCAAACCGTAATCAGCGGAATTCAACCGGATTTTATTAACTACCAGGGTCGGCTGACTGACGCGGGCGGAACACCGCTCGATGGAATTTATTCAATTGCCTTTAGTTTATGGGATGATTCAACATCGGGCACGCAATTATGGGCGGAGACGCTGTCGGTGGAAGTCACCGACGGTTTCTTCAGTGCCAACCTCGGTTGGGTAAATTCGCTTACCGTGGATATCTGCGGAGGGGTTGATCCATGGTTTTTGCCTTATCTGGAAATCGAGGTGGCGAACGAGGTTATCAGTCCACGAACACCCCTGGGGCGGGCAACGTCTTCATACATCGCTCAACGAATACGCGGCGATATCACCACCGCCCCCGGCGAGGTGACGGTTTCGGACAAGGTGCAGATCACCACAAGCCCAACTTCGGCCGAGGTCATGCTTAAAAACGACATTGGTGATGAAGCCCTCCGGCTGTTTATTGACAATTCGGCCGGTATGCGCATTTCCATGATCGGCTCTGCCGGTGATACCGCGGCGCAGTATAGTCCGGGCGAAATAGTGATGGTTCAACTTCAGCCGGAGCCGCCGTCACCGCCAGAGGTTACCAGATTGGAGCCGGGCGGATTGGTTTTCGGCGTTGATCCATGGTTTGACAATATAATGGCGGAAGTCTGCGTTTCCGGGCTAATACTCACAGATTCGGCGACAGGCGATACGGCCGCGCAATACGG
>CP070796.1:721963-725544 GCA_020343475.1 Candidatus Zixiibacteriota bacterium | reverse complement strand
GGTGAACCATACAGATAATCAATCAGGTAGAGAATATCCAGAAGGTTGACGTCACCGTCGGCATTGGCGTCACCTGATTCCATTGGATCAGGCGCCGGGCCGGTCGGGTTGCCGTATAAGAAATCAATCAGATACAGAATATCCAGAAGATTCACATCACCATCGCCGTTGGCGTCACCGCAGGCGTAACCTGCCAGCCGGGCGAAGTAACCTTTATAATCATCGTTTTTGGCAGCATAGACAACACCGAAAGCTTCATCACCAAGGTAATCGACGTCGGGAGTAGTCGGAACCCATACCGGCCTCTCCGCGAACGACTCGGGATCAGTACTATATAAAGAACCAAGCGAATTAAAGGAGATTATCTTGTGAAGATCGACTGTGGCGGTCATTGGTCCGGGGATGAGCTTCATGAAGCATATGATGACGTCTCCATCCGTATTCAGATCGACCACGGGCGCGTAGACCTCTCCGTCTCCGCGATTTTCGATATCTGACATGTTACCAAAGTCGCCGGACCAGGCTGAACCCCAGGTAACGCTGGATGTCCGGTTATTAACCCCCGGGACTACCCGCTCGAAGACACACACAATCTTGTTATCAAACGATTTTGCATCTATTGAGGTCTGGATGTTGCCGGATCCATCCGAATAGTAATCAAACCTTTCAGACCAATCACCGTAACTAGTCCTGCCCCGGATCTTAATTCTATTCGCATCGTTTATGTACGAGACATACACATTGTAGTTTGTCACAACACCCCAGGTTCCCACGGCATCCAATCCTCTGTCAACATCATTGACACCTGTACCATACTCGGTCCATGTCTCGTAATCAGCGCCCCATCCCTCGTAAAAGTGCAGATCACCATTGCTCTTGTTGCCAAGCAGATACATGTCACTAAAGCCGTCTGTATGGGCCAGCACGATCTCTTCAAAGGTCTCAAGGGCGACTGTCAAATACGCACCTGCAACGGGGAAATTGACCCGATCACCATCCGACGCCCGGTACCTCATGAGGATCACTCTACCGCTGCTGATCCAGTTGATCGCCACATAGCAGTAATCATCAATCACAATCGCGGAGATCTGCTCATACCAGCCGCTGGTCCCCGTGCTGTGAGCCGACGACCACGTTTGCCCGCCGTCAGCGGAATGGTACATGATGAGGGTGGAGGGATAGGCGCCACTCGCCGTAAGCACCGGGGCAAAGAGAATGTCGGGATTACTGTGGGCGCACAGCTCGACATCGTAAACATCTGCATAGTTGCAGAACAGAATGTCCCCTGCTGCAGTGCGCGGCGATGAAGTCACCACCGGCACACGCAGGTGGATTAGAACGTCAATTTTTTCCGCTCCGACCAGCTCAACCAGCCGGTCATACACCGAAAGGGCCTGCTCGTAGTCACCGCCGTTCCAGAGAGCCTCAAAACAGTCAGTCAGACACCGCGCCTGCTCGGAGGCATCGCCCGTCTCCTCCAGCATCAGGGCGATTTCAGTATTCTCTCGCTCCCGCTGAGTCATCCGGGCCAGCGGTGACGTTGCGTTGTCGGCTGCAGTTGACAATGCCGGAACGCACAGGATCAGGACAATTGCTGTTGTGATTAATATTCTCATGTTCTCTCCCAGTTATAAAAAGTAATTGTGATCTGCTCACCCGGGCCGATTCGGCAATGAGAGCAGGCGTTGTGATGAACAGGCTGCCAACGAGGTAAATCTTTTGATCATCCTCAAAATGGCCGATCATCCGGCATCCCCGGACTTCATTGCCACTTCGTTCCTTCTGAATGCGCTATCGGATTTTGCCCGGCCAAGCGGTTTTCTCACCGGAATATATGTAAAATTTGACTTCGCCCACGAGTATCAAGAAAAGCCACTCATTGAATTGGGCAACCTTACAACGAATATTATAGCATACAAAATCCATCTTTATTTGTCAAGCGGTAAATTCTATGTGCAGTGTTGGTTAGTCAATAAGAAAACCCTGAAGGTACGTCAATTATTAGGCAAGAAATTAAAATGCACAGGTGCCCCACAGCTCGAAGATTCTCAATTGTAATGAGTCACGGCCGTGGGATAATCACTTACTGCAATAAATCAAATCCTTTTCAAAATCAATATCATTTCGGAGGCTTAAATAAATTCTCGTTTGTCATAAAGAAGACGGAAATGTCCGGTACGCATTCATACCGCCTGCGCCCGGCAAAATCACCACCGAACCGAAAGCACGAAAAATAAAAAATAATAAAACGAACCCATTGACCGGGAAATCACAATGAAGAGGAAAATGCAGGACGAATTCCCCGGTAATTGTGATAGAAGGATGTGAGATTATTACTTAAAAAGAAATATGGTCACAAGAGTGGCGATAATGAATAGTCCGAGCGAGCCGAAAATGATAGCAAATTTGATCCGGTGATTGCGGCGCTGCTTGCCGCCCTGGATGCCGCCGTCGATTTTGCCGACCTTCGGCTCGACCAGGCTCTGCTGGTAGGCGTCCCAGTCCTTCAAAAGACCCGCGGCCTCGGTGTAACGCTGGGACACTCGCAGGGCCAGCATCTTCCTGACAATCTTCTGAATCCCCACGGGCACTTCCTTGCGGATATCCCCGAGATACACCTGACCGGAGCTGTCGTATGCCGGATTCTTGCCCACCATGAGTTGATACAGGATGACTCCCAGGGCGTAAATATCGCCCTGCTTGCTGGTCTTCTTTTCCGGTGGCGCGTACCAGTTCTTGTCCATCAGGCTGTAGTGCGGCGGGAACCCGAAATCGCTCAGTTTGACCGCGTCGTCTCTGGTAAACAAAATATTTGACGGGCGAAGATTGCCGTGGATGACACCGTTTCCATGGGCAAACTCCAGCGCCTCGGCGCCCGCAATCACGATCTCCATCGCTTTTTCAAAGGGATAGGTCTTGACCATCCGGTCGGCAAGCGTTCCGCCGGGCGCGTACTCCATCATGATCACCATCTTGCCGGCGTCGCCCCCAGCGCCAATAACTCTGATGATATTCTTGTGGCGCGCATTGCGGAATATCCGGGCTTCCTTCAAACCGGAGTCGGAGCGCTCCTTGGTCTTGATCACGTACAGTTCGTGCGTTTCTTTATTTTCCACCAGCACCGTGGAGCTGTGCTTGGTCTCCTTGAGCGTTTCGAGGTACTGGCACTTGCCGACAAA
Source organism: Candidatus Zixiibacteriota bacterium (assembly GCA_020343475.1). Lineage (GTDB taxonomy): Bacteria > Zixibacteria > MSB-5A5 > GN15 > PGXB01 > JAFGAL01. Next base: position 722,365 of record CP070796.1, on the reverse strand, counting down.
GGAATCGGACGTGGATACTTTCTTCTGCTGTGCCCCGGATGCGGAAGCCTGCCGGGAAACAATATTTAAAATCGCGTCCTTGAGTTCGACCGCGCTCTGGAAACGATCCGCCGGTTCCTGTGCCAGGCATTTGCTGACAATCTCGTCAAAGCGCTTGTCGATTTTCGGATTGATCTCCGAAGGCATTTTGAATTTTCCCAGCGGTTTCTGCCCGATCAGGATTTCATAAATCATGATTCCCACCGAATAGATATCGGTGGTGAGATTGACATTAGCCGACGAGAGCTTTTGCTCCGGGGACATATACGCGAGCGTTCCCATCACGACTTCGGTAGAAGTCATCTCCTGGTCCGGCTTGTTGACAATCTGGGCGATCCCGAAATCGGCCACCAGGACATTGCC
>CP070796.1:718252-721863 GCA_020343475.1 Candidatus Zixiibacteriota bacterium | reverse complement strand
ATGGGCGGCCCGGATGCGACTATTCTTCATGAGAAGCTCCACGAGTGTATCGAGAAAGGCCAGAAAAAGGTCGTCATTGACCTGGCGCGGGTGGAGTGGATGAATTCAACCGGCCTCGGCATTCTGATATCTGGTCTGACCACATTGCGGAACAACGGCGGCGAATTGAAACTGGCAAATGTTACCGACAAGATCCAGTCGCTGTTGACCATAACCAAACTGGTTACCGTCTTCGAGGCCTTCGATTCTATTGATGACGCGGTCGGATCCTTCTAGGATATGTGGTAGTCGGAGCAAGTCATGAAATAAGGGTAGGTTGCATCTCGACCTACCCTTTTTGCGTAGGATGGTATAGAGAAACATGAAAAAACCAACGATCGTGGACAACACTATACGGATTCCATCGTCCCAAGATTACCTGGCCGACGTGGACGGTTTCCTGGAGGGCATTCTCCGAGGATACGGCGTGGATGAAACCGTAATTGCCGACATTGCTATCTCGGTTACGGAACTGGTGATAAATGGCATTATACACGGGAACAAATCTGATCCCGACAAAGAGGTTACGGTGGTAATTTCGAAAAAGAACTCACACATCGAGATTTCAGTCGAGGATCAGGGGACCGGGTTTAATCCCGATGAGATAGAAAGCCCCATTGACGAACGGAATTTGCTCAAGGAGGTTGGGCGAGGCGTATTCATCGTCAGGTCTTTGATGGACAAGATCGATATCAACAAAACCAAACGGGGCACCAGGATTATAATTTCTAAAGAGATTTAACAGAGCGGATTTTCATTTTATATGGAGACTCTTCAGCCGATCATTACTGCCGTCTATTTTGTCCTTGGCGGGATACTGCTTTTTCTTTCGTATACGATAATCAGGGACAATCCGGGTCATCGAACGAATAGAATCACGGGCATGATGCTCTTTTTCGCTGCACTGGGTCCGATTTTTCTGGCGTTCGGGGCAATTGTTAAACCGACGGCGTCGGCCGCAGCCCCGTTTGAAGATTCCCTGCTGTATAACGTTTTTTATGTCTGGGAGCTTTTCTTTCCCTCTTTTCTGCTGTTCAGCTGGGTTTTTCCTGCGGACCGATTGTCTCATATCAAACGTCGCAGGCTGCGATACCTGATCTTTTTTCCGCACCTTTTTCACTTGCTGTTGGTGCTGGTGTTTCGAAATCCGGAGAAAGTGCTCAATCTGCTGGAATTCGAATCGGGTGAAGGATTTATCGCGCTTATTCTGGAGCCGATTTCCTATCTGATGAAGTGGGTGGTTCTTGGTTTCAGCCTGCTGCTCAGTTCCGAGAAGGCGCTGTTTTCCTTTATTAACCTGATTTATCTCGGCATGGCCATTTACAATATCATCCGCGGCAAATCGCTGGTGAAGGACCAGCGTTTGAGAACGCAATCAAATGTTATTATCTGGGGAATCCTAATTGCGGTCGGCATGTATACCGCGTCGTTTCTTATTCCCGGATTATTCTCGATTGACCTATCCCCCGATCTGCAGACCGCAGCAACGGTATTGTTGCTGTTTGTCGGCGGCGGATCTATATCCTGGTCTATCATCCGCCACCGGTTCCTGGATGTCAGAGTCATCTTCCGGCAATCGCTGGTTTACACTATCACGTCCGGAATCCTGGTGGGGCTGTATATTCTGGTGTTCGGGCAAGCCGACAAATTGATCACCCGTCTGTTCGGGGCTCAGACTAATATCGTCAACATCGCGTTTATTGTCCTGGCTTTAATCCTGTACCAGCCTATCATGACTCGGTTGGATAATCTGATCCAGAAATTCTTTATCAGGAGCCGCACCGATTACCGCAATGTTTTGGAGCAGTTGTCGCGGAGTCTTATTTCGATCTTTGATCCCGAGCAGGTTCGGGCGATGATTGAAAAGACGCTGAAATCGACGCTGTTTATCGAGCGAATTTACTTTGTCCTGTTCGACGACACGCTTCAGGAGTATGTCCTGCTGGCATCGGAGGATTTTCCCGGCCGGATTATCCTCAACCGGGATGACATTTTTCTCGGCGCCATAGGCCAGCGAGCGGCACCGATCACCATCGATCAACTCGAAGCGTTCCGTCAGGGCAGCGCCCTAGCCTATGAAATGGAAAAACGCCGCGGACATTTGTTGCTGCCATTAAAGGATGCCGATCATCTCCTCGGCTTTCTGGCTCTGACCAAGAAAGCCTCCGGATATCAGTACAATGCCGAGGACATCACGATGCTGGGCGTTATTTCGAACCAGCTGGTAACGGTTCTGACAAATGCCAGGCTGTATGCCGACTCCCTGGAAAAACAACGTCTGGACGAGGAAATGGTCATGGCCAGGCAAATTCAGCTTGATCTGCTGCCTAAAAATCCGCCCCGGTCCAAATCCTTCGATCTGCACGCCTACTCTAAACCATCCCGCATTATCGGGGGTGACTTCTATGACTTCATCCCGATGGATAACGGAGCATTTGCGATGGTTATTGCCGATGCTTCCGGAAAGGGGATGCCGGCGGCGCTCCTGGTTGCCCAGATCCAGGCCATGTTGCGCTCCGAGGTGGGCAATGAAAACGACCTGTCACGAATTCTGTTCAATGTCAACCGATATGTTGCCGAGTCCACGTCGGCAGAGAAATACGCTACCCTGTTTTATGGCGAATTCAGTCCGCTAACCCGGGAGTTTCGCTATGCCAACGCCGGGCACAATTACCCGATTCTGATGCGGGCCGACGGTTCCCATCAATTCCTGGAAAAGGGTGGTATGCTCATCGGCGCCTTTTCCGGTGCAAAATACCAGATGGATACCGTCCGGCTGGCGGAGAATGACCTGTTACTGTTCTATACCGACGGTGTCACTGAGGCCCAGAACGAATCGGATGAAGAATTTGGCGAAAGGCGGATTCTTGATTTTCTGGTGCGGGAACGTCATCTTGGCCCGGTCGAGCTGATCGACGGGATTCTCGAGGAAATCCGCCAATTCGATCATACAGATCCGCCGCGTGATGATACCACCCTGATTGTGCTGAAAGTAAAAAATGGAGCTTCTGGATGATGAGAAAGAGACTGGATGAGGAGCTTCTTTTCAAACGAAAAGCTCGTTACCTTGGATATATATACTGCCCGCTCTGCGGCAGTGAATTTCAAGAGCGGCGTATTGAGGGCCGGATGCGGCTTAAGTGCGGTAACGATTCCTGCGGATATATATATTACCATAATCCGATCCCGGCGGCAGGTGCGCTTGCAATCAAGGATGGCAAAATTCTTTTGGTGAGGCGAGCGGCCCCGCCCAAAATTGGGTGGTGGTGCCTGCCGGCTGGTTTTATGGAGTGGTCCGAGCATCCCTCCGACACCGCGATACGCGAGCTTCGTGAGGAAACCGGCCTAAATGTCCGACTGGAGTCGCTCTTTGAGGTGTATTCCGGGCAGGATGACCCCCGGACCAATGCGGTGTTGATCCTGTATGTTGCTTCAGTGGTGGACGGCAATCTGGTCGCAGCCGATGATGCCCTCGAGGCCCGGTTCTTCGGATTCGACGAATTGCCGGACAGGATAGCATTTATCTCCCACCGTCAGGCCCTCGAAGACTACCGCAAGCGTTATCTGAAGTA
>CP070796.1:714509-718152 GCA_020343475.1 Candidatus Zixiibacteriota bacterium | reverse complement strand
CATGGCCTATTGCGAGGGCGGCAATATTGTATGGCGACCACTTGCCGGGATTGCCGATCGCCCCGCATGCCTCGCCGGGAAGACCGGCATACAGATGCTGGCTGAAACCGAATTTGAGTGCGGTCCGGCGCAGCTTTTCGCCCCCCAGACGCTGGGCCAGCTTGGCAATACCGATATTGCTTGACAGTTCAAAGATTTCCTGAAAAGTCAGGGAATCAAGTTTCTTGTCATCGCGTAGTGTCCGGCGACCACATTTCCAGAATCCCTGTTCACAATAAATTCTCTCGTTGAGATCGACTACATTCTCCTCAAGCAGCACCGCGGAGGTGAATATTTTGAAGACCGAGCCCGGCTCGAAGCAGTCGCTTACTGCGCGAAGTTTCACCGCATCCTGATGTCCCCCGGCGGTATAATCGGCCGCAGCCAAGATTTCACCGGTATGCACATTCATAAAAAGAGCGGTACCGTCCAGGGCGTTGTATTTTTCCACTGCGGCTTTCAGTTCTTCTTCCACAATCTCCTGAAGGTACCAGTCTATCGTTAGAATAATGGAATTGCCCGGAACCGGCTTGACAAGAGGAACTTCCCTAATGCGATATGTTTTGCGCTGCCCGTCGCGCAGATAGTCAATCAGGCCGGGACAGCCGGCCAGCACCGAATCGTAACCGAACTCCAACCCTGAAATTCCCCGACCGTCAATATCGGTGCATCCCAACAACTGCTGGCCAATTCCATGGAACGGATAGTCGCGCTTGACTTCCTTTCTAATATAGAGACCGGAAACGGAGTCCCGCAGAAGGCGTGCCGCCAGCTCATCAGATATATCCCGGTCTATCCAGGCAAACCGCCCTGACGAGAGCGCATGTTTGCTGCGGGAAATCCCTGATTTTAACCCGAACAGCCGGTCGAGATAGCGATGAATAGCCGTTATTTCGCGGCGTCCGGAAGGGTAAGCATAGAGCGCGTTACGGTAGACATTAATTGCCACTTCGCGGCCGGTTCGGTCATAAATAATCCCCCGTTGCGCCTGAAGGTCACGCTTGCCGGTGGATTGTCGGGCCGCCTTCTGCCCGTACTCTTTGCCGCGGACAATCTGAATGTCGACCAGCCGCAGCATCACCAGCCCCCAGGCCAGCGTGACGAAGCAAAAAAGGACTACCAGTCTGGCTTTGCTGGCGTCATTTTTCATCAAAGATGCCTCCCGTTTCCGCGCCGGATTCAGTAACCACCGGAAGGTTGTCGGCGAATTTCCTCAATGACTCTAAGACCTCGGACAGGCCATCGGGTTGTACCCACTCCCTGCCGGTCGACAGCGTAAATATGTTTTCCGAATTGATGCGGGTCAGCCCCAGCGACTCGGTGGCAACCTGTTCGATTCTGGAAAGACGCGACAGGTCAACCATTTTAGCCTCGGTCTTTTTCAGAATGTCCGTAAGCCTGCTGTTTTCATTTTCCGCGGCAGTCACCTCCCCCACCAGCTCCATCACATAAACGCGCTGCCAGATATGGATGCAGGGCAGCATGATTAGAGTAAAGACAATCAGTGCCGGCACCAGAAAACGGGATGATACCAACTGTCGCTTCAGTGACTTTTTTAATCGGTTGGTGGCCTGATAACGCTGGACTGATACTTTCATCTTTTTACTGTCGTAGTTTTTCTGCCGCCCGCAATTTTGCCGGGGAAGCCCGGCGGTTTTCTTCAATTTCCTTCTCGGAAGGTTTGACCACCCGCTTGGTCAGAAGCGCGACTTGCGGTGTTTTGCCACAAACACAAACCGGGAACTCCGGAGGGCAGGTACATCCCTTCGCCCCGCGCGCCAGAAACTGCTTGACAATTCGATCTTCGAGCGAATGATAAGAAATGACTACCATCCGCCCCCCGATCGCCAGCCGGTCGAGCGCCTTCGGCAGGGCTTGTTCAAGCTCATCCAGCTCGCGGTTGACCTCGATTCGGATAGCCTGGAAGAGTCTCGCCAGCGAGGCATTGCGGTGTTTGGGCGAGAGTCCCGGCACCAGTATATCACGCAGAGAACCGGTGGTGGTTATCCGCGCGGTGCGGCGAGCTTTAACAATTACTGCCGCGGCTTTTCGGGCGCGCTTCTCTTCTCCGAAACGCCGGAATAATGCTGCCAGGGCTTCCTCCGAATACTCATTGACAACATCTCCGGCACTTCGCACGGCACCCACGCCCATACGCATGTCAAGGGGCCCATCCTGCATAAATGAAAACCCCCGCTGGCTAGTATCAATCTGATGAGATGATACGCCCAGGTCAAACAGAACGCCATCAATCGTATCAATACCAAGGATCGCCAACACGCCATCCAATCGGCTGAATGTATTGTTTACTATCGTTACTTTCTGCCGAACCGATTTCAGATTGCTCTGAGCCGCTGTTACTGCATCCGGATCCCGATCAATGCCGATAAGAACGGCGTCAGGATCGAGTAAACGCGATATAAACCGCAGGTGCCCCCCTCCCCCGCACGTCAGATCAAGGTACGTCCCTCCGGGCTCGGATACCAGATAGCGAGCGGTTTCCTCGACCAGGACTGGCCGATGAAATTTCTCATTCTTTCTGCCAGTCGTTGAAGTCAAAGAGCTTTTCCGCTACCTCTTCGTAACTTTGACCATACTGATCCAGATAGCTCTGATAACGTTCGGGATTCCAGAATTCAATCCACCGGTAAGCGCCTATCACAAGAACGTCCCTTTCGAGTTCGGCATCCTGCTGAAGATGTGCGGGAATCAGCAGCCGGCCCTGGCGGTCAAGGGTTACCAATACTGCGACCGAATGAAGCTGGCGGCTGAAAAACCGAAAATCCTTCCTGGTAAAGCTGAGCGAATCCAGCCGCTTCTGAATCGTCTCCCATTGTCCCCGAGGATAGAGTGCAAGACAACCGTCCAATCCCTTGGTAAGAACAAAAGTCTCTCCGGCCTTACGATCTGATCTTGACGAGGGTCGAAGCTTCGATGGCAGGGCGATGCGCCCTTTCTCATCCATCGTTACCACAAACCGGCCATAGAAACCGCCCACCGGTTGTTCTCCACTTTGATCCACTTTCCTCCAAAATTTACCCTATTAATTCAAATTTTTGGGATAAAGTCAAGGGAAAAATAGGGTTTTTTCCTGCGGGTAACCCTATGTATCTTAACAAATAAAAGCCATTGTTTATTTGAATGCAAGTAACATTTTGGCCTGCATGGATTTTTTTAACCGATCGCGCGCTGGCGTTACGCCAAAAAAACTCCTGCTTTTCCCATACTGTGTAGGCATCGTCCCATAGATTTTCACGAAATATTTTATCTCCCTTTTCCCCGATTCCCTGCTCATCCAAAAACCACGTTATCGCACAAGCAGTTACAGGGGATTCTCATTTCTTTTTAACGGCGCCAAACAGGGCAAGCCCCATGCAGTAATCTGGTCGGATTCACAGTGAAACGGATGCACCAGGTAGCTGGAGACCGGTATGGGAAAGCGGGCGCTCTTTTTGGGCCTTACAATAGCATTCCTGTTTGTAACATGTATCAGTTGGGTTTCGGCCGACTCATGGAACCGGGAATTTTCGCCGGATTCACTGCAAAGGCCGGATTTCGGATTTCATTTCGCATACCCGGGGCTGGAAACGATAAATGTCAATGC
>CP070796.1:710755-714409 GCA_020343475.1 Candidatus Zixiibacteriota bacterium | reverse complement strand
ATTACCGTTTTGACCGAGGTGGTGACTATTGCTGCACCGACGGTTCCGCCAACGACAATCATCATTGCCGGCAGTTGTACAATAGCCTCAAGATGACCTCCTTCCAGAATGAAGGAGACCAGGACGGCGCCGATGCCCAATATTAATCCGCCAATGGTCGCTATGTCCATACTGCTCTTTACTTAACGGACTAAGGTTCACATTTAATGGCCGCAGTTATAGCAGCCCAATCACTTTAAATATCGGCACTTACAGGGAATTTTAAAGCCGCTCAAACCGGAATTTGGGGAAAAAGACCGGGCCCAACGCGATCTAATCGGAATTGGCGAGGTTATACTCGGCCAATTTGTTGCGAATGGTTCGTGGTGTAACGTTCAGCAGTTCCGCGGCCCTGGTCTTATTGCCTTCGCACATTTCGAGCGTCTTTATTATCAGGTATTTCTCGCCATCCTGCAATGTCATGCCGACCTCGAAGCCGGGAACATGGTCGGCCAGCTTGCCAAGCGCCAGCTCTTTCGGGAATTCTCCTGGTGTCAGCAACTTCCCGGAGGCGGTAACAACCGCGCGCTCAATATAATTTTCGAGTTCCCGGACATTTCCGGGCCAGTGATACTTAATAAACAGGCTCATAACGTCACCGTCAACTCCCTCAACCGACTTGCCATTCTCATTATTGTATTTATCGATAAAATGATTGACCAGAAGCGGAATATCCTCAAGGCGTTCTCGAAGCGGCACGATATGGATGGGAATAACATTAAGGCGATAATACAAATCCTCGCGAAAGGCTTTGTTCTTGATCGCCTGCTTCAAATCCCGGTTGGTGGTTGCAATAATGCGGACGTCGACATCAATCGGCACCCCTGAGCCGAGCCGTTCAATCTGCTTTTCCTGAAGCACCCGTAACAACTTCGCCTGCAGATTCATCGGAATTTCGGAGATTTCGTCAAGCAGCAACGTTCCTGTGTCGGCCAGTTCAAATCTCCCCTTGTGCTGCCGGACAGCACCCGTGAAGGCTCCTTTCTCATAGCCGAACAATTCAGACTCAACCAGGTTGTCTGGAAGAGCCGCGCAGTTCAGAGAGATAAATGACCGGTCGCGACGTGTCGAAACATGGTGAATGGCACGCGCCACCAATTCCTTGCCGGTTCCCGATTCGCCGGTTATCAGCACCGTTGAACGGGCGTCGGCGGTGGTTTCAATGAATTCAAAAATCCGCTTCATCCGGGCTGATTTCCCGACAATGTGTTGATACTTTTCCGCCAGATCGGAGCGCAGTCGCCTGTTTTCATTGCGCAGGCTGATAAGTTCTGCCACCCGTTCCACAACAACTTCAATGCTATCGGGTGAAACGGGCTTGAGCAGGTAATCGTATGCGCCAAGTTTCATGGCCTTGACCGCGTTTTCGACGGTACCATAGGCAGTAATCATTATGGCAACCAGCTCCGGTACATATTTCTTGGCCCGCTGCAGCAGGGAGATTCCGTCCATGCCTTTCATTTTAATATCTGAGATCATTAAATCGTACGGGGTTTCCTGGATCCTCAGAAGGGCTTCTTCGGCAGACAGCGCGGAATCCACCGTATGTCCACCTCGGGTCAGGGTTTCAGTCAGGAAATCATTCACCAGCCGGTCATCATCAACGACCAATATATTCAGCTTCATGGCAATTTTCTCCCTTATTGCGTCGTTCTAATCGGCATCACGATTGAAAGAGTAGTCCCTTTTCCGGTCATCGATGCCGCCTTCAAATCCCCACCGTGCGCCTTAATGATTTTCCAGGCAATCGCCAGGCCCAGCCCGGTGCCATTCTCCTTGGTGGAAAAAAACGGAGCAAAGATTCGGCCGATCTCTTCGGTCGGAATGCCCGGGCCGTTGTCACTGATCTTGATTTCGGCGATAGTCTCCACGCCGGATAATTCCAGATCATCACCGTACTCTCCCCGGGCGCGGGCCAGCGGCAGAGTGCGGCATCTCACCGTCACCCGTGTGCCCTCCCCTCCCGCCTCGATACCGTTGCTAATAAGGTTATATAAAGCCTGCTTAAACAGCTGTCTGTCAAGTTCAACTTCAATGACATCATCGGCGTTTAATTCGCGCACCAGGCGTTTCTCGGCATCATGCAAACCGCATTCCTGCACGTAATTATCCAGTACGGCCGACAGATACTCATAAAGATTTACCGTCGCCTTTTGCACCTCTTCCTTGCGCGCAAAATCAAGCAGGTTCTGGATGGTCCGGTTGATGCTGTTCACACCGGAGACTATTTTCTCGGCCATTGCTTTCATTCCAGGTTTGTCGTCGAGATCGCGGGAAAGCAGCGAGGCAAAACCACTGATTCCGACCAGCGGATTACGAACCTCATGGGCGATTGAGGCCGCCATCTCCCCCAGCGAAGCCAGCACTTTCATCCGCGACAGCTGCTCTTCGAGACGCCTTATTTTTGAAATATCCGAAAACAGCTCAACCGCACCGATAATCTCGCCATCTTTGCTTTTCAGAAGCGAGGTGGAAACCGAAAGCGTCAGGATTGTCCCATGGCGGTTCCTGATCTGTTTCTCCACGTTATCGAAAACGCCGCCGGTTTTGATTGTCTCCAGAGCGGAGTACTCACAGTGCTCAAGCGGATTCATAATTTCTGAATAATTATGGTCTGGCGGTGCGGTCTGGTCATTCTCGATTCCCAGGATGCGGCGGGCAGCCGGATTGATATGGGTTATCCGCCCCGATCTGTTGACCGCAATCACACCCGATGAGAGCGATGTGAGAATACTGTTCAAGAATTCAGTCACAGCGCGGTTGTCGGCGTTCAGGGACTGCAGCGTTTTATTGACCGCCTGCAATTGCGCACTCTGCTCAGCGTAGGTGTCCTTGAGCGAAAGGTACTGTCGCTGCATTTTGTTCAGGATTTTGCTAAATGACGAATACCGCTCGGTGAACTCAGCGATATCCTCGGAAAAATCAATGTCAAGAATAGGCCTGTCATCCATGACCAAACTCCCCTGTTTCATCATTTAAATTAACCAGGACGGTCCGGCGCAATCAACTAAAAATTGCCGATTTCTGACGCCTTAAATGCGTCCTCGCTTTTTGCAGATAAAAAGAATCGGTACAGAACAAATGATCGGTATGCCGGGGGACTCAGAATATACTGCGAATACGGTTGTTACAGCGCCACATCCTCGATATTAATCGGCGCGGATTCCCTGGCGTTTTCCTCAACGATGCTGTCAATAGTCTTGTACAGCCTGTTTATATTAAACGGTTTAATAACATAGTCATCGACCTTCAATCGCAGTGCTTCCACCGCCGATTCAAGGCTGGGAAACCCGGTCATAAGAATTGTGGGAATTGCGGGAGAGATAGTCTTCACTTTCTTGAGAAAGTCAATTCCGTCCACTTCGGGCATTTTCAAATCCACCACGACAATCTGAAAGCGGCGAATTTTGAGCAATTCCAGCCCTTTTTCTGCGGAATCAGCGACCGACACCTGCCAGTTCCGCTCCGTAAAAAAGTCGTATAGCAGGTCTCTAATCAGGAGTTCGTCATCTACGATAAGAATACTCTTTGGATGCAAATCAGCACTCCTCTCAAACGAGACAGTTGCTCGTTAATTTTTAACCGCTATCTGATATGAGCTTACGGCCTCATCCT
>CP070796.1:706946-710655 GCA_020343475.1 Candidatus Zixiibacteriota bacterium | reverse complement strand
GGTTTCAGGACGGATCCGATAGCTGGAAACGCAATATTGAGCGGTATGTCTCGAATGTAAACAGCTCCGCTTTGCCTGATTCTGTACAACAGTACCTTATTGACAACGGGTTTCTTGACTGCCGGGTGACCCCGGGTAACGGAGTATCAGAGGATCCTATCCGCGTGACTTTCGGCGGGAGGTATCCTGTAAACATACTCATTTTCGGGGGTGATGCCAGCGATACCCTGCTATACCGGGGCGAGTTTGACCGGATGCGGATCGAGCCGCTCATCGATTCCGTGCTTGCCGGGTTGCAGGCACGGGGGTACTATTTGAGTTCCCTGACACCGACCCTGATAATACGGAACGGTGATGCGATCGATCTACACTTTTCGCTTCAGACCGGGCCGCTAATGACAATCTCGACGATCGAGCTGGAGGGCCTTGACAACACCAATCCGGAATTCCTTCGAAAATATGTTCCGCTGTCTCCGGGCGATACTATCGTCCCGGAGCGCGTGCGTCGGTCCGCTAACGGACTGCGCCGGCTCGACTTTGTCGCGCTGATAGACGAACCGAGGATTATCCCCGATGTCGATTACCAAACGGCCGGCGTCCGGTTTTCCTTTATTGAGCGAACGCAGTTCGATCTGGACGGGGCGGCGGGATATATTCCGGATGACAACGGTTACTTTATCTGGCATATCAATGCCCGGGCCAGAAATTTCCTTGGCGGCGGTCGCCGGGCCGGGCTGCTGGCCGATCGGCGAGAACGGTATAAATCGATTTTCAGGGTGTACTACGGTCAGCCGGCCTTCTGGCTGGGGATAGGTGAAGTCGAACTGAACCTCAGAACCCGGGACTATCGTGATCAGTTTTATGAATTCGGGCTGCAAATAGCATATCGCCAGCATCTTGCCGCGACCATCAGCATCAACACCGAGCTCGGCTGGAAAAATGTCGAGCCGACGGTCAAATCACTTCGGTCCTATGCATCGTATGAAGCCAGCGTCGGGTTCAACGCCGGGGGGATCGAGGAATTGCGTTCTGTCGCCGGGGGATATGCCGTTGACTGGCAAATCCAGTATTGCGGGCGACACTATAAAGGCGACGGGGAAGACGGTGTCGGGCGCGCCGTTTATAATGACACCAGAAGTGAATTGCGCCTGGAATTCACCCGAAGGCTTTTTGTGCCGATGACCAATTATCTTAAGCTGGATTTCAAAGATATTGAAAGCTCCGAAGTACCCCTGCCAACATCGGAACTGTTTCTGATTGGCGGGCCTGGCAGTCTGCGCGGGTATCGGAACGATCAGTATGCAGCGCAACGGCTGGTGCTGGGGACAATGGAATGGCGGCTGTTTATTTCCGGGGTTGACTATATCTATCCTTTTGCTGACGGTGTTTATCGAGAATGGTTTGAATCACGGACCGATGGCGCTCCGATGAAAAATTCGGACAGCCATTGGGGATACGGCCTGGGTGTTAAAATAGCCTCGGCAACGCGAGAGCTTAAACTCGAGTTTTCATGGAGCAGGGAGGCCGGATTTGACGAACCCCGGCTCGGCATATCATTTTCCAATCGCTTTTAAAGTATTGACTTAGCACCGGTCGCAGGGTATTGTAAACCGTGCGCACGGTCATTTCGCTAATCAGGTTAATCCGGCTTCATAATACCCTCATGGCGGCTGCCGGGGTCTGGCTGGGGGGGTATCTGTCGGGGCTTACCGGCGAGGAGCACGCCCTGTTTCTGGGATCGTTATCGGCGGCGCTGGTCTGCGGTGCCGGGAATGCCCTTAATGACTATCTCGATATCGAAGTGGACCGTCTCAATCATCCCCGTCGACCTCTTCCCAGCGGTCAACTGGCTCCGTATCAGGCGCTTCTGGCGGCCCTTCTGCTCAATCTTGCGGCCGTCGTGCTGGCAGTTGCGGTGGGGCCGGCCTTTTTTATGCTGATACTCGGCGCGGCAATCCTGCTTCTGGTTTACAATATACGATTAAGGAAAACGCCGATCTGGGGCAATCTGGTCGTGTCTGTTCTGGCAGGGCTTACATTTGTGGCAGGAGCGCTGATCGACCGGCCGGAGGCATTGGCGGAATTGCCCGGGCCGCTGGTTCCGGCGTTGTATGCATTCTTGTTTCATTTCGGACGGGAACTGGTCAAGGATATTGCCGATTACCATGGTGATAAAACCGCCGGCTACCGCACTTTGCCTTCGGTATTTTCAATCCGGGCTATACAGGTACTGGTGGCTGTGGTCTATCTGGTGCTGCTTGTCCTGGCAATTACCCCGGTTTTTATGGAGTGGTATTCTCATACGTATGCCTATATTGTGATTCTCGTGATCGGTATCCCGCTGGCCGGGGTGGTGGGATTTATATTCCTGTCCGAACGCCCCCTGCGCTTTGCCTATTCAAGTCGTGTCCTGAAGGTGTTAATGCTCTTCGGATTAATTGCTTTTCTTGCGAGCAAAAAACAGATTCTATGAAACCTGTCGGTAAAGGCAATGTATAATTTTAATTATGAATACGGACGGCAGGATCGGCAGCGGGGATTTGACTTACGGAATTCTATCCGCGTCTCCGGGTTTTTTCCGATTGTGCATATGAAACGGCTTCCGAAAATACAGTGCGTATATATTGCCGCCGCGTTCTTCGCTTTTGCGGCCCCGGTCTTTGGGGAACAGATCAGCCTGTCCGCCAACCTTGATAAAACCGAAATCCGCTTTGAAGAAACTGTAAGTCTGACGCTGGAAGTAAGATGGGTCGGTGACATCACCAGTTATCGTTTCGAAGTATTTCCCCTGCCCGAAACGGAGAATTTGAAAGTCCTGGGGACCACATCTGCGATTTCCAGTGCTCAAGAACAGGGCCGGGAAATCACCGTGCGGACCTTTCAGTACGAGTTTCAGCCGACCGCATCCGGGACCGGCGTCGTCATGCCGATTCTCCTGAGTTATGTAGCTATGCCCGACACCATGCCGGGGCAACTGTCCACCCAGCAATTCACAGTTGCCATCGCCGAGCCAATCCCTGAGCCGCAGATGAGGGGACTCAGGTGGTATCATTACCTCGCACTGGCATTGATAGTTATTGTGATCGTGGTGGCGGGCGTATATATCAGAAAAAGGGCCCGAGAGAGGATCGAGCCGGTGAAAACGCCGGAGGATGAATTATTAAGCGCTCTTGCCCCGATAAAGGATGAGTCGCATCTTGACCGCAAGCTTTTTTACACCAGATTGTATAAATTGTTGCTGGATTATGCGGAGCGTAAGCACCATATCCCCACTGGCGGGAAGATGCTGCAGGACATTTTCAACGCCATGGAAGCGGCCGAGGTTCCGGTTGATGAAAAAGGAAAGCTGTCCGGCTGGCTTTCTCTGGCGGACAGGGAGAAATTTTCGCCCGGCGGCGGCGAACCGGGCGATACCATCAGGCTTATAACAGAAATAGAAAACCACATGCATGACATTAAGAAACGTGGAAAGTCGGAGGCACGATGAATAAAGACATTCAGGAAATCCAGGAGATTGTTGAGAAAGAATCGGTATTTGTAGAAAAACTGACCTCTCAAATAGGTTCGGTAATTGTCGGCCAGAAGTATATGGTCGAGCGTCTGCTCGTGGGAATTCTGGCCGACGGGCATATACTCCTCGAGGGGGTTCCCGGTCTGGCCAAGACCTTATCGGTGAAGACGCTCTCTGACACCATCAATACCAAATTCC
>CP070796.1:703116-706846 GCA_020343475.1 Candidatus Zixiibacteriota bacterium | reverse complement strand
GTAATCGTAGCCATTGTATACCTGGTGCAGGGCATTCCTGACCCGGGGACAATAACCGCACCCGGTGGTCGAACCCTCTTCAATGAAGACAGTATGGGTAAAGCCGGGCGACGTTGTGTTTGACCACTGGCTGTCAATGGTGGCGGCGGCAGCGGCATCGACATAGTACGCATCAAAGGGGTAATTATCCGGAGGACTTGAATAGCCCTGATGAAGCTCGGTGTTAAAGGCGACGGCGATAACCATGATGTTATTCGATTGAATGTCGCCGAAGCCGACCTCGGCGCCATGCCAGACAATGGTGTCAGTATAAGTCTGTTGATACGGGACCGAAATCAGCTCGTCAGACGCGAATGCAAGAAAACCGAATTCGAACGGGATCCCGGTGGCATCCCGCCATCGCGATTCCGGTTCGACAACATAGACGCGCAGCCAGCCGGTATAATCAATACCGCCGGAAACGGCCTGGATTTCCGAGTTTGGGTCATCTCTCGGCGCAGCAGTAAATACCGCCCCGTATGTCTCGCGGATTGCGGTTCCGCTCATGTGTATCATGAGAATAATTATGGCAAGACGTTTAAATCCGCTCCTGCAATTCCCTTTGATCATCGGTCAAGCCCCCACTGGGTCCTTTTCAGTGTCCCGGGATTTAGAAAAGGGGATAGCGCAAAGCTATCCCCGATACTTACAAAAAGTCGCCGTTACGGGCAAACTGGATCAGGTCCCGCGGGTTCTCCGTACACGTTGTCAATTAGATACAAAATATCAAGCAGGTTAATATTGCCGTCAGCATTGGGATCGCCGGCGTCCAGTGGATCCGGGGCCGGCCCGATCGGGTCGCCGTAAATATAATCGATCAGGTACAGAATATCAAGCAGGTTGATCGATTCGTCGTCATTGGCGTCACCGCACATGTACGCCGGTTCGATCTGCACCGTTAACGGGGAAGACCAGTCGCTTTCCAGATCCATTTCGTCCTTGGCCTTTACCGTCACCTCGTAAGTGCCGACCTCCGCCCACTGGTAGGCAGCTTCGCAGAGCTCTCCGGAGGCATGCGGCCCAAGCCACTCCGATTCACTTCCGTTGCCCCAGCTCCACTTATAATAGAGGTTATGAGCGTTCGGATCGGTAGCACTGGTGGAAAACAGATATTCGGTGTCTGTGACCCCTTCCTGAATACCGTCCGGAACGGTCGGGGTTTCAGGTGGATCGTTGATGAATTCGTTGTTGGTGACAGAAAAAATAATCTCGACGGAAGCGCCGCCAAGCCAATTCAGAGATACATCCAGATCGAGCTCGTGGACGTCGCGGGCTCCCGCAGAAATAATCCGGGAGGAATAGAATGATTGATTTGTTGAGCCGCCGACCCCGACTTCGTAGCCATCGTCATAATAACAGGTCGGAACATATGCCATGTTATGCTCGTCAAGCCTGGCGTCCGCCTTTGGATACTGGGTGACCATCGCCGCATAGAAAAAAGGATATGGATCCATAAAATAAATCGCCTTGAGGGCCACACGGGCCCTGGGACAAAACTGTCAACCCTCCGAAGTCCCTTCTTCAACAAAAACCGTATGGGTGAAGCCGGGTTCGGTGGTGGCATTTGACCACTGCTCGGTAGTCGTTGCCGCGGCGGTGGCATCAACATAGTAAGCATCGAATGGAAATTGGTCGGGTGGATCAGAATATGAGCGGTGAGCCTCGGAATTGAACATCACCGCCATAACCATAATGTTGCCCTCGGTGATGTCATCGTATTCCGTGCCTTCCCCGCTCCAGGTTACCGTATCGGTAAAGGTCTCCTGATATGCCAGGGTGATTGGCATGTTATATGCAAAATCCATAAAACAGAATTCATACGGTTGCGAATAATAATCAAAGTAGTGCGTCGACACCTGTTCAACGACATAAATTCGAAGCCGTCCCTGATAGTCGCCCCGGTTTGCCTGTTCTGCAACAGGTTGCGGGGCCTGACTGCCGGTGGCGGTTTTGTGAACGGTATAGTTCACTTCGGCCGCAACGATCGTCGGTCCGAATAACAGCAATGCCGTCAGGGCACAAACGGCAATGCTGAATAACCCTTGTCTTTTGATCATATGTGCATCCTTTACTCGGTGTGTATTTTTATCTTGGTTAACTTCTTGGTAGTATTAAAAAACTGGCAGGCGGCAGTACCAGCCGTCTAACACGGCCACGGGATGATACGCCAATTAACTGTGGATCATACAATGTAACCTCTCCTGCGTGACCGAAATATGTTCTCTCGCAACCACTTTTATTAAATATACAAAATTAGTCTTCATAGTCAAGTCAAAAAACTCTTAACCTTATTCATTATTGTGCGCCGCTTTTCATTGCCGCCGAACCGCTTAAAGTCGAATGATGATTCCTCCCGAAACAGATACATCGGTATAGTCATAAAGTCTTGACAATGAAAAATTATGGGTATATTCGATTTGAACAGACGGCTCAATCAACAATCCAGACCTGAAAGCAATTGGGCGTTGAAGCTGTAAATATGACTTGCTTTCTTCCTCTTTGTGGCTTTCGGCCTGCCAGGGCGCGAATTGATTCTGTTCCAGCGTCTTGAGAAAGGTTTTTACCCGGTATCCGGCCCCGGTCGTAATTATGAATTTTGGCACCAGGAAAGTTTTTATAGTCGCCGTAATAGACTGACCCTCCCAGACCGAGGCCCAGGGGGAAAGATACTGGTTGGACGAGCCGTAGACAATGGCTTCGTTGCTGTTGAGGAAATCGCGATGAGTGAATGTCAGATTCAACCCGATTTTCGAGCCGATTGGGCGTGAGAGCCGGGGCGAAATATAAAACGAGCACAGGTTGCGTTCGATGTAGATGGTGTCGTCAACCTGGCCGGTTTCCGGATCGGGAAGGACATCAAAGATATCCTCACGAATGGAATTATACCGGGCCACGCCGAATCCGATTTCACAGTCGAGGCTGTTTGATCCCAGAAAAGTCGCGTTCCAGGCGGTGAATAGCTCGTAGTTTTTCTGATCGGCAATATCGGAATCAAGATAGGACGATGACCGGAAAGATACTCCTGTGCGGTGATGAATACCCGGCGAGAGCCTGTGCACCATTCCAATAACCAGTTCGGTGCCTCTGTTGTCAAATCCTTTGAATAACTCCCGGTATTTTCGCTCGTTGAGATTTCCCGAAAGATAAAGCGAAACCGGGGAATTGCGAGACGTGGGAATGAACCTGAAGCCGATTCCGCCGACAAAATTGCTGAGATTGTACGTTTTGCCGTAATAGGTATATTCCGCCAGGACATTGAATTCCAGCGACCGGATCGGGTAGATATTGAATTTTGCGGTTGTTGTCGAATAAGAGTCTTCAAGGTCGCTTGAATCTTTCAGAAGGTTCTGCACATAGCCGCCGCTAACGCCGAGGTCAATTTTAATATCCGCAGATACCGGCAAGGCAAATGCAGCCAAAAACAATAGAATAAAAGGATATGCTCTCATAGACGGATGCCTTTCATATCTCCACAAATATAATGAAATGGATTTACGGACGGCAGACACCACCGGCGCAGCCACCAGGAGTTAATGCACCAAGGCCGATCCCGTTGCCGGGTCCGAAATCATCCCCCGATCCGAATCCCCCGCGGGTCTGGCCGAGACATTGCGCTGGATAACTCAAGCGGCCAAAATGGGAGGAATTGGGCTGGATATCAAGTGCTGAAGAAAAACCGTCATTGAAATTC
>CP070796.1:699209-703016 GCA_020343475.1 Candidatus Zixiibacteriota bacterium | reverse complement strand
GTCGCTTGCCGACACAGAAAATGGTATCTCCCAAGCTATATTCTTTCGTATATTAAGCAAGTGTCCATTATGAAAGAACTTATATATTTTTACACGCTATGCGGGACTTTTTGGCCGGGGCAATGACATTATGTTCACGGCTGTAAGTTGTTGGAGAGGAGACAGATGCAGATTATTACTCCGGAATTGAACGAATATATGGCGGCTCTCTTGCCGGAACGGGACGAAGTTTTGCAGGAAATGGAAGAATATGCGAAACAAAGGCGCTTTCCCATAATCGGCCCGCTGTGCGGGACATTTCTAAGCCAGCTGGCGCTTGTAATCAGAGCGCGATCCATATTTGAAATGGGTTCTGGTTTCGGCTACTCGGCATACTGGTTTCGGAAAGGGATGCGGGACGGCGGAATCGTCATCTGCACTGATGGCGATGCCGGGAATCGGGATCGCGCGCTGGCATACCACGGGCGGACCGCCTTTCAAAGCGAACTGCATTTTCGTGTCGGTGACGCCAAAGAAATTATAACCGAATATGACGAGCCGTTTGACATCATCTTCAATGACATTGACAAGGAGCAGTATCCGGCAGTCCCGGAACTGGCCTTTCCCCGTCTGCGTGCAGGAGGCATATTGATAACCGACAATGTCCTCTGGAGCGGCCGGGTGATCGAAGAAGACGACGCCAAATCGACGCAAGGAGTGCGTGAATTCAACAGGATATTATTCGGCGCCGACCTGGTGTTGTCATCGATAATTCCCATTCGCGACGGGCTTGGCTTGGCGGTCAAATTGACCTGAGAAATCAGCCTGGGTTTATGATATTGCGAATTGCAATGAATCCCGCGCATTAAACAGGCTAATTAACCTGTAAAGGAGTCGAAACGAATTATCCCATCATTAAAGCATCTGCGCAGGCAATCGCCGTCACGCTACTGCTATTTTCAGCGGCGCGCGGGCAGCGCAGGGAGTCTCAGAAAACCCTGATCTGGAAGAGCTTTTTCCCGGAAACAAAATTAATAAAATAATACCGCTTGCCGCCGGCACGATTAAAAGAAACGCCGCCGCATGTTGCGCATGCGGCGGTTAAGGCAACTGCAATATTCATCACGGACTATAGACTCATAATCCCCCGGGTGATATCACCGGGCGCAATCTGCGGGCGCGCCAGAACAAAAGCAGCATATCATATATATTATCCGGTCAAAGCCGAACATTAAGGGAATATCAAGGTGTTCCCCAGGGATATTCGCTCCGACTGACGCAGAAAGTACCAGCAGGCGTCGAGAACAAATCCGCCACAAAAGTCAGGGTATCATCCTCCGGCTGGATATACGGCTCAATAATCTTGATAGTATATTGCCCCGGCCAGAGTCCGGTTATTTCATAATCAATATCAAAGAGACAGTTGCATTCACACCCGCCATTGTCAAGAGAGTCAATTTCCCTGATGACAATATTGTTCCCGTCAATCTGAATATCCGAGACCATCACCGGACAGCAGTTAAGCCCGGCATTGATGTGCCTCAGCAAAAGAACACTCTCCCCGTCGTATTCATATTTGACGCAATCCTGATCATTGCCGACATCATAGGCCTTATTCTCGGTGGGGTATCCCCCGCAGTCGCTGTAACCGGTCAGCGATCCTCCGGGATTATACGCCATTCCCCAGGGATAATGACTTCGATCCACGATGAAGCTGCCGGTGCAAGCCGCGTTAAGATCAGCGGCAAACTCCAGTAGAGGATCGTCGTCATGCCGATACGGTTCTTCGACTATGATAGTGTACAGGCCCGGTGTCAGATCGTTGATTTTGTAGCAGTAATCAAACAGACAGTTGCAATGGCAGTCGGCCTTGGTTTCGACTTCCGTAATAGTGAGAATCTCGTTTTCAGGGTCAATAACATAATTGACCATGATCTCGGGACAGCAATTGAAACCGGCGTTAATGTGCCTGACCGACAGGATGCCCTGCCCGTCATACTCATATTCAAAGCAATCCTGAGTGGGCGGGATATCAGCCACCATACCGGACTTATCAAAACTTTTACACTCACTGAGCACCGTATCTTTCCCGCCTCCGGTGACATTATCCTCGGAACATCCCAAAACCAGATAAAGGATTACGGTCAACAGAATGCCGATTAACAAGACCGAAGCAGACAATAGAATTCTTTTGAATCCTGTAATAAGCATAATTTCCTCCTTGTCATTCTTCATTCATTCTGATTATCGACTGAGTTTTCTCCTATCTTAAGGTGAATTTGCCGGTATTGTCTCCATCCGCTACACAATTGACGCGGGAACAGTGCCCAATGTTTAACGAAAAGGGATAATTTTTTGCCTTTTATTTTTCCCTCAATTAGTGAAATTCGCAGGTTCTGAAGACCGATGCCGTGCCTAAGAGATGCGGGATCAGGATTAAGTCATGGCGCCGGTCGAGGGAAATATTGGCGGGCTCTTCCAGATTGTCGGCTACCACAGTCATGCGCGCCGAGTCAACGGCATACCTATATATCTTTCCCTGAAGACTATCCGAGAAATACAAGTCGCCGCTGCTGTCGACATCAAGTCCGGCAAGACGGCCAAAACTGGCATCGGTCTTTACAGGCTCCACGCTACCGTCGAGCGCGATACCATATAATGCCGGTTTCTCCCGGGTGACCGCATAAAGAAATCCGTTGCGATGAAAGCACAGGCCGCTCGGAGAAGACAGCTCTGCCAGCACGGTAACCCGGCTGGCGCGATCAATCATGAAAACGACGTTAGCCATTAAGTCGGAGATGTACAGGTTACCCGAAGTGTCAGCGGTGATGTCATTCAGATATAACGCCCCGTGAGCCCTGAGCGACAGGTTGACCAGCTGTTCGCCGGTTCTCACCGAGAACCCGCGCACCGCATCAATATCGGCGACGTACAGGATCCCGTCGCGAACAGTCATCCCTTTCGGGGCATGAAGAATTTTATCTCTGTCCCTGCCGTTAATAAAGTAATTGTCCACCAGTGCCATTTTGCGGTCGAATTTGATAATATAGCCGTTGTCCCATCTGGATAGGGGATCACCGTTAACGTTGGAGACAAAATAGCAGCCTGATTCATTATCAAAAATAAAGCTCTCCGGCGTTTGATAAACCACTCTCTGTCCCAGGCTATCCTTGTTTAAAAACACGTGATCAGCGGTCGGTGACCAGCCGTTCCCGTCTGATCCGGATGAGCAGACGCATAATCCGGCTACGGCCAGAATCAGCGGCAGGGTGATAGCGGAATAGCGCATTCCGGAAAGTATGGTTTGAAACATGCCATACACCTTATTGTGAGCGAACGCCGGCTTCGCGGTAGAGTTTTTTCCTACAGTATGATACTCATATGACGTCAATTGGTTTCTTATAAATTTTCTGCTGATTTCTGCAGCTCAGACTTTGATTTCACAAAATATGCTTGACTGATCTACTTCATGTATGGAGTACCGGACTGAAAAATCCATAAGCAGTGCGTCGAAGTCATTTGCGGAGAATGTGGTTGCGGTAAAACCATCCCGGCAGACAATACGTCCATTGCCGGTGGCACTCCGGTCAATCTCGCCGAGCAGTCCCTGCTCTGACTGCATTTCGAACCATTCCAGGCGATGTTCCCAGAATTTCTCCGAATAACTGGAGAAGAATATCCTGCCGCCGTCTTTGGCGATCCGGATACTCTCCCGAACCAGCCGGGCAGGCTCAACATGAAATGCCGAGATACCATTCTGAATACAGATCACACAGTCGAAGAAACGGTCAGCAAATCCCAGATCAACGGCATCCATGCAGGCCAGGC
>CP070796.1:695227-699109 GCA_020343475.1 Candidatus Zixiibacteriota bacterium | reverse complement strand
CAGATGGATTTTAGTAACCTCGATATAATATCCGAAGACCTTATTATACCCAACCTTCAGCGAAGGGATATCGGTTCTTTCCCGCTCAGTTCGTTGCAGGGACGCGATATACTCACGAGCATCCTTGATGGAATCTTTAAGAAGGTCAAGCTCCCGGGAATACCCCTTTTTGATAATTGCTCCTCTGCTTGTCGTCAGCGGGATCTCATCCGCCAGTGCCTGAGAAATTTTTTCGGCCAGGTCGGATTGATCAGGATAGTCTGCCGACATGTGCGTGAAAATCTCGGCGCGCAGTCCTTTGATCATCTGCATGAGCTCTTTACCGACGACAAGGCCGTCACGAATCGAGCACATTTGCCGGGGAGTGATCTTGCGCATGCCCAGCCTGCCGGCCAGACGCTCCAGGTCGGGCAGTTTCTTCAGATAGCTCAGCAGATCCGGCGTCGCTTCCCGGTTTCGATAAAGCTCCCCGACCGCCTGACAGCGCTGCAGAATCGGGCGGAGTTTTCTATATGGGCGCATCAGACTGTCATACAGTCTGCGCGCCCCACCGGCAGTGACGGTGCGATTGACCGCATTGAAAAGCGAGTCTTTTTCGGTGCCATCGGCGAGATTTTTTACCAACTCAAGATTTCTTATAGTGCTGAAGTCGAGCATCATGTATTCATCTGATTCAATGACGGTAAGTCTGGTAATATGGTCAAGGCTGGTGCGATTATTTTCTATAAGGTATCGGTAAACGGCTCCGGCAGCGGCCACGCCCGACTTCATCCGGCCAACGCCAAAACCATCAAGCGTGCTGACATCGAAAAAATCACACAGCTCCCGCAGGGCCGTCTTGTAGTCAAAATTCCACTCCTCAAATGGAGTCATTTGACTGCTTCCCAGTTTTCTCAAAACGCTGACGGCGTCGGGTTCCTGGTCGCTCTGCGGGTATATGATTTCCTGAGGTGAAAGAACACGAACGGTTTCAATAATCCTGTCCTTGTTCCCTTCGTCGACCGAAAATCTCCCGGTCGACAGATCCAATACCGCCATTCCCAGGATTCTGCCGTGGTCGCCGGGATGCAGGGCAACCAGATTCAGCCGGGCGGAATCCGCAGCCGCTCCGTCGATTGTAGCTGTGCCCGGGGTAAGGATTTCGACCACGTCGCGTTTGACAATTCCCTTGGCCGAGCGCGGATCTTCGACCTGTTCGACAACCACTACTTTTTCCCCGGCGGCCAGCAATCTGGCCAGATATTTGTCGGCGGAATGGTAAGGAACACCGGCCAGCGGGATTTTCCGGCCATTGACTTGGCCACGAGAGGTTAGCGCTATCTGTAAAATGGGCGCTGCCTTGACCGCGTCGTCCCCGAACATCTCATAGAAATCCCCCATTCGGAAGAATAAAATCTTGTCGGGATATTTGTCCTTAAAGGCCTGATATTGACGCATGAGCGGTGTCATGGCGCCATTTGCTGAAGGTGGTCCTTTCATCGCGCGACGATCTGATAGACTTCTTTTTCGAGGGACTCCAAGCGGGCTTTAAATACCATCGCTTCGTCCGAGGAGACAAAGCGCCCGACGTAAACGACATAATACTCTTTATCTGATATAGTCCTGCTTTTAATTTCCACCGGCTGGCCATATTCCTTCAATCGATCCTGGAGCCGTTCGGCGTTGTCTTTCACGGAAAAGACACCTGCCTGCACCGAGTAAACCGTGCCGGTTATCCTCTCCGCACTGTTGTCGGCTGCGGCACGCTCCATGCCGCTGAACATGTCGACGAGGTCATCCAGGCCAACTGCATTGGGGTAACCTTCCTTGAGAATATTGTAATATAAAATGGCATCATCGACCCGCTTCTGCTCCATGGCATGGAAAGACAGCATAAAGAGAGCGGGCGTGACAGCATCATCATGTTTGCCGTTGGCCAGCTTGCGGCATATATTTTGAGCCTTGATATACTCCTTGCGCCGATAATGATTGACTGCTTTATCAAGCCGGCCGATATCCCCATATCGGTTATCGGGGTTTTCCTCAATCAGGTTTTTCAGGTATTTTTCCGATTGGTCGATTTCGCCGATCTGCCGTGCGGCCAGAGAGTGTAGCCGGATGATCTCCGGGCGGTAACGGCCATTTTCCCAGTACTGCAAATACGCCAGAGCAGTCGTTGCCAGTTTTTCGAAACTTCCGTCGGCCTGATAGTACAAAGCCATCCGATAAATGTTATCCTCAAGATGCCTGGGGGATATCTCCGCTTTAAAAGCCGCCTTTAAAAACTGAATTGACTTATTGCCGTCCGGTTCAAGAAGCGCCTGGTAATACAGCAGCGACCCCTCTCGCCTGGCGGCGGTTGCTTCCTCGGCGATTTTGCCGCGGGCTTCGGTCAGCCTGCCCTTGTTTATCAGCTCGAGTATTTCGGATGCCGGAGATGTTTCGGCAACCAAGATTACGAGACATAAGGCTAGGACAATTTTCACCATCTGAACTCGTCAAGACAATTACCTGCTTGGCGCGGTCTTCCAATCAGGTCGGGACCCGGGACTTTTTCGGGCTGCGCTGAATGTTTTGCTCAAGCACTTCGCGCCGTTCCCTGAGCGCGTCTATCAGCTCAGACAACTTCTTCTGCTCGCCAGCCGCCAGATACAGCTTGGCCAATTCCAGAATTGGGATGTACGAATCAGGATGATCGTCAATTGCTGTCTGAAGATGCTCGGCGGCGATCGAATGTTCACCCTTTTTCAGATGATAATCAGCCAGTGTCAACCGGGCATCGAGATTCTTCGGCGATGCCTCCAGGATGTCCTCGCATACTGTCGAAATATCGCCGAAACGTCCCAGGTCAAAAAGCGCCTTTTTCAGTCGTGAGAGCACCCGATGCGCTTCGTCAGGCACCGCCCTGACCATCTTGTGCCAGACCGCAACGGCATCTTCCACGCGATTCTCGAGGAGGTAAGAATCGCCGATCATGATGTAGGCCGGCACACATCCCGGATCCATGCTGATCGCTTCCTTGCATAGCATGCGTGCCTTGTGGTAGTCCTTATCCCGAAACAGGTTTTCACCCTGATGAAATTTATATATGGCCAATCCCTTTTTCGATCGATTGCCGTCAAGCTTGATCAGCTTCTCTTTGATTGCATACGCTCTGTCCCAGTCGGCGTCTTCCGTATATAATTGCAGCAGCCGTTCATGCGCCCAGCGATCCCCGGGATTCAGAGACAGCAATTCCTTGAGCGCCGCGGAAGCCAAGGCTGTCTCACCCAGATGAAGAAAATCTTCAGTCAGACCGCGCAGTACCGCGCGCTTCTCAGCTGCCGTCAGCCCGTGGCGAAGGGTCAGGTCTTTGTGTACCTGCAACGCTTTATCCGCCTTGCCGTATTTCCTCAGGATATCGCCAATTCTCAGGTAGGCGTCGATGTTGCCACTGTCTTCGGCAACGACCTCGCGAAACTTGTGGAAGGCAGCTTCCTCCCGACCGTCCAGCAGAGCCCGAAGACCTTCAATATAGAGCGCGGGATCCTTGCCTTTCTTATCCTTCTTGTACCTGTCATAGTAGATGAAGACCAGAATCAGTGCAATGATGGCCAGAAGAAATATGATGATAATTGTATCCATCTGTTGCTCCTGTTAATCATTCTTTTTCTTGAGGAGATCTTTGGTTTCCTCAATGGGTCGATTTCGGAGCGCCGTTACCTCAGAAACCAGGCCCTTGATGGTCCTGTTGGCTTCCCGGAGTTGATTTGACAGTTTCAAATAAACGGATATGAACAGCAGCCATGAAACCAGAGCGCCCAGGATGAATGACCAGAAAACCACCGTGATAACCGGGACATCAATCCGCTCGGTCCAGATCAGATTGACATCAACCGTCTGCTCAGGCCCGCTGTTATACAG
>CP070796.1:691241-695127 GCA_020343475.1 Candidatus Zixiibacteriota bacterium | reverse complement strand
CTTGCTCTACCGCTTTCACAGGCGGTGGACGCTGGGAGTCGCAATCACCAATCTGGGACCGGACGTATCGTATATCGATGTGGCCCAGGCGGACCCGCTGCCGCGCAACCTTGCGGTCGGGCTGGCGACAAACCTGATCCAGTCCGATTATAATAATCTGCTGCTAACGGGGGAGATTAACAAGTCGCTGGTTGGCTTTGATGATTCGTTTTCCGAGGAGATCAAGGAAATTATTTACAACGGCGGGATTGAATACCGCTACGGATCGTTTATCGCATTCCGCGGCGGGTACATCTATGATCAGGAAGGCGAAGTCAAAACGCCGACGCTCGGTTTCGGATTGTCATATCGTAAATTCAAGTTCGATTTTGCATATATCCCGTCGAATGACGACGTGCCGCTGGCGAATACCATGCGGTTGTCGCTGTCGGCCATTTTCTGAACGAAAGGTAGAGGAGTCTTGCGTCATACATTCATTCGCCTGGCGGTTTTTCCGATTGTCCTGTCATTTTTCTGGCAGCCGTTGCCGGCTTTTGACGGGAAGTTGCTACCGCCGGTGGCAAAAAAGAGGCGGCCGGCGCTTGAGCATTTTGAGCAATCGACCGGCAAGGCTTTTCTCTCCCGGCCATCGCCGCGCAATCTGCTGGGCCTGGAGCGCGACAAACCGTGGCGGTTACCAAAGCGGGGTATTGCCGCCTCCGCCGCCCAGCCGCTGACGCTGAGGATTCTGGTGCTGCGCTTTGATTTTGTCGAGGATAACGACCCTCTCACAACCGGCAATGGCAAGTTTGATTTCAGGGATATCGATACCTTTTACGAGCAGGAAGGACATTTTATTGACCCCGCGCCGCATAACCGGGCGTTTTTCGAGGCGCACATGGAGGCCCTCAAGAATTACTATCTGGCGGTTTCCGAGAGCACGCTGACGCTGGAATATGAAGTGTATCCCGTCGTCAGTGATTCGGTTTACCACCTGCCGGATTCGATGGGGCACTACGGGTCCATAATACCGGAATATGGAGTGGCGGATATGTACACTGATTGCATGCAGCTGGTCGATTCCTCCGAACCCGGTATCAACTTTGCAAATTATGATTCCTATTTTTTGTTCCATGCCGGTTCGGACCGTCAGGATGATGTCGTCCCGCCGGGATATCCCGGCTCAACACCACATGATATATATTCCGGATTTATCGTCATGGTCGAGCCGGTACCCGTGAATGACAGCACGTTTGAGGTGATTGACGGTCTGATCATGCCGGAAACCGGCAGTCAGGACGGGCGGGTGGTTGCCCTCAACGCCACCATCGCCCATGAGTTCGGCCATCAGCTGGGGCTGGTAGATCTATACAACACCGGGACGATTCCCCCCCTGACACGGGTTGGCGATTTCGCCCTGATGGACAATATGGGAAGGGGCACGGTGGTTGATCTGGAGCTTCCGGCCGGGCCGATTTCCGACATGTTCCCCGTCTTTCCGATGGCCTGGTCACGTGCCTTTCTCGGCTTTACGGAGCCGGTCACACTGCGTCAGGGAGCCTCCCTGGAGCTGGCTGCTGCCGCAATGGTCAACGCCGGCGTAGAGGTAGTCAGGGTTCCGATTTCGGACCTTGAGTACTTTCTTCTGGAAAACCGCCAGGTGGATATCGACGGGGATACCACCTATCCTATCGCCGATGCCCAGACCATTGTGGTTCTGGGGCCGGGCAAACCGGTTATCGATCCGGTCAGCGGGGATACCGATCTGGTCCTGACCGGGGAATACGACATTCTGCTTCCCGGTTCCGGCATGTTGATCTGGCATGTCGACGAATCAATCGCGTCGGATGAGATCGCCGTTATCCGCAGTACTCTGGAAATTACCGAGGGACCTGATCCCGAAACCACGATTGTCATCGATACCTCGACTTATACCAGATATGACTATAATATGATGCAGGTCATGGCCGACCGGCCGTTTGTAGAATTGTTGGAGGCGGATGGGTATCAGCAGTTCGGGCGCGGATATTATGTGCCGGGTTACGTCGGGATACAGCAGGATATGTACTACCAGGGCAACAACACGACCCTTGATCCATACAGCAATCCGCCGTCGGTAACTTTCACCGGTGCCAACAGCGATGTCTACATTACTGAGATATCGGCCTCCGATACGATTATGTCGTTCCGGCTTGGCCACGATTTCATCTCTCCCGGGTTTCCCCGCCGGGCGGGCTATCCCGCCGTAGGCCTTTCGCCGATTGCGGCCGATCTTGACGGTGATGGCGGTACCGAGCTTATCGTTATTTCCGGCGACCGGATTTCGATCATTAGCGAGGACGGAACCGATTTCTGGGAATACGATCCGGTGTTTCTTGACACCGCTTATTCCTCGATCGGCACTCGCGCCGAGATCGTCCCGTTGTTTATGCGCCGCCCCGACACGGTGGTGACCGCCGATCCCGTTGTCGGTGATTTCGGAGTTCCGGGCGGGGCAAAATATCTTGCGGTGGGCTCGGGGCGTTTTCTGCACGTGTATGAAATGGTTGATGAAGATCCTGTGGACGGGGAACCGGACCTGCTGTTTGCTTCTGACGATCTGGGGGGCGGAAGCAGAATTGTCTGGCTGTCATTCGGGGATTCTATCCTTACGGCGATCAATCAAAAGCAGCCGCTCTTCGGGAATACGCAAATAGAGATTCATACATACAGCATCGCCGGGCCGCGTCTCGCGGCATATCCCTCGATCGAAAAACCCTTGATTTATGGTGCCGTGCAGCTCAATGAAAATTTCGCGATTGTCGCCGGCGATGAACTGACCACCTGGTTGTGCTATGTTCAGGACGGGGATCTGGCATCCTATGATCTGGAAGGTATCTTTGAATACGGACCGGTCGCGGCCGATCTTGATCGTGACGGCAATCCCGAAGTGGTCGTCGCCACCTATCAGGGTGTTGTAAAAGTCGTTACAATCGACACCGCCAGTACGACTCCGGGATTTTCATTCAAGAGCATTGATCTGTGCGACCTGATAACCGTTAATCCGATTATTTCCGACCTGGACGAGGACGGCTATCCGGATATCATTCTGGGAGGTCAGAATCGTGTTTATGCGCTTAACAGAAACTTAATTGCACTTACCGATTACCCGCAGACTATTGACCGGGCATATCCACAGGCAATCCTCGCGGCCGCGCCGATGGTGGCGGACGTTAATACTGACGGTCGGCAGGATATTATTGCAGTCACGTCCGAAGGCAATTGCTATGCTCTGGGGCCGGATGTCCTTTTCGGCTTTCCGGTGCTGGCCGGGGGCGTTCGAGTTGATTCAGTTCTGACGCATCCACATAATGGCGGGCAGGGGGCGGAGTTCACCGAGGTTGCGGTTTCGGCGATCGGTTCTCCGGTTCTTTTCAGTAAGGGCGAGATAGGCGGACTCGGGTTTCTGGGGGCTGATGGGTGGTTTTATTCGTACGACATCTGGTTTGACTCAGGCCGGGCCGACTGGGCCATGAACGGCGGCGACGCCTCCGGCGGATTTTACTATCCTGCTGCGCGCGCCGGTGAATTGCCGCCGGTGACCGCTGAATTCCCCCGGGATAAATTGTATTGCTACCCGAATCCCTCGCTGGACGGGAGAACCACGCTGCGGTATTATGTCGGCGGCAGCGCCCGTTTAACATTGAATGTTTATGATCTCACGGGCGTTTTAGTATATGAAGACAGTTTTTTCGGGCAGGTCGGCGACGAGGAGAAGTCTCTGGATCTCTCGTTCCTGCCGACCGGGATATATCGGTGTAAGGTGAAGGCTGAGATCGGGGGATCAACCAGTTCCGCATTCACCGATCTGGCAATTGTGAAGTAAGAAAGGATGGAAGATGATGATGAAAGTATGTATTCTGAGTAT
>CP070796.1:687249-691141 GCA_020343475.1 Candidatus Zixiibacteriota bacterium | reverse complement strand
CTTTTTGCCATAAAAAAGCCCCCCGCCGAAAAAACGGGGGGCTTTACCGGAGGATGAGAAAGAGGGAGCTTACGCGAGCATTTTTATGGTTAATTCACCTGTTCGTAGCCGCCCATGTTACAAATGTAAGTGATTTTTGAGCGGCCGGTTGACGCCAATACATTGATCTGGCTCTCACTGATTTCCGACTCCGTTGCGGCACGCAAATTGATGTCGCCGGTGCTGGATGCCGAGCCGTTAGGCTGGAAAACAACCGCTGAGCCGGCAAAGGTGGAATAACAACTCATAAATTCCGGCGGCAGCGTGTCGACCGCGATCAGGGAATCGGCACCCGGCTCATAAGTATTTGCGCCCAAATTGGCTGAGTCAAGAAACAAGCTTACCGTATTGGCGCTGAAGTCAAAGGCCACCCCATAAGGCTTTTTTTCGGAAATGGCATGGGAACGGGCGGTCCGAAGCATTGATACCAGATTTTTCGTTTGACTGCGGAATCTGATTCGCTCGATTGCCTTCTGGAAATGCGGGGTTGCTATTGCCGCAATGATTCCGATAATGACGACCGTGGCCATCAGCTCGACTAATGTAATCCCTCGGCTCGATTTCAGTTTTGAAGTCATATACGCTCCACTATTGAACTATCCTTTATTTTCTGGCAATTGCAGTTCGCATAAGAGATGCCCACCGGAAAGAAATCGCGTTAAGCGCCAGACCACTCTAATAACTACCTGCACCGCAATATATTAAAGCATGCCAGAGAGGCTTCGGGAGGCAATCCGGAAACTTCTCGACATTTTGTTGTTGTTATAGATATGTGGGATTATTCCAATAAAAGTTGTTGATATCCCACTGGCCGATGACAAAAAAGAAATGTCGGGCAGACCTGGTATGAAAGTCCTTGATTTATACCTGGCTGTGCCGAGAAAGGAAGCAATTATGACGTCTCGCAGAACATCGTTACTGCTGTGTATAATTGGATTTTTGGTGTTCCCCCCCGTCGTTTTAGGATATGGCATCTCCCCGGTTCAATCCCGATCGATAGTGCTGGAAAAAGAAGAGGTGATCCTTTCCGAAAAGGCGACCCGTTATCTTTTTTCACAGGAATCCGATCGCGTAAACATATGGATTTTCTTTACTGACAAAGGAGTTTTCAACCAGGCAGATTATTCCAGAGCGGCTACCAAAATGGAAATTGGCGCGCATGCCGCCCAAAGGCGCTCTAAAGTTGGCGTGGAGGGAGTGGTCTTCGCCGACCTGCCGATTCGGCAGAAATATGTCGAGCGCATTATCCAGCTTGGTGCAACCCACCGACGCTCTTCCCGCTGGCTTAACGCCGCCAGCTTTGAGGTCTCGAAGGATGTGCTTGAATCGGTTGCGGCGCTTCCTTTTGTCAATAAAATTCAGCCGGTGGCCAAATTCAAAAGGATTGATGTCCCGCCGGAAGGCCCAGAACCTCAAATGCCCGAATTTGAAAAGACACAATCGGATGCTCTCAATTACGGCCTGTCTTATACTCAGATGCAGATGATCAACGCCCCGGCTATGCATGATATGGGCTACAACGGTGAGGGCGTTATCGTAGCCATGCTGGATACGGGATATCGAAAATCTCATGTTGCCTTTCAACAGGCATATTCGGAAGGCCGGGTGCTGGCCGAGTACGACTTCATTTTCAATGACGACGAAACTCAGAATGAATCTGAGGACAATGCGGCCCAGCATAATCACGGAACCTATACTCTGTCGGCCCTTGGCGGTTTTGCACCGGGCAACCTGATTGGTCCCGCCTATGGCGCGTCGTTCCTTCTTGCCAAAACCGAGGATATCAGATCTGAGTATCCCGCCGAGGAAGACAACTGGATGGCGGCTATGGAATGGGCGGATTCTCTTGGCGCCGACGTCATCTCCTCCTCACTGGGCTATTCCGACTGGTATTTCTTCTTCGAATTTGACGGTCAGACCGCCGTCACGACGATTGCGGCCAATATTGCCACAAGCCTGGGTATAATCGTCTGCAATTCCATGGGAAACGAGGGAACATTCGGATTTCGAACCCTGATTGCACCGGCGGACGCCTTCGAGATTCTAGCCTGCGGTGCGGTTGGGGCCAATGAGTCAATTGCGAGCTTTTCCTCCAAGGGGCCAACCTCTGATGGCCGGCTGAAGCCGGAAGTCTGTGCTATGGGTGTCAATACCCGCAGTGCCAATCCGCTTGGTGATTTTGGATACACATATGTAAGCGGGACATCGCTCTCCACGCCGCTGGTGGGAGGAGCCGCCGCTGTCCTCCGCCAGGCCCATCCGACCTACACACCGCAGCAGATCCGAAAAGCATTTATGCTGACGGCAGATAATGCCGACACGCCCGACAGCACTTACGGATGGGGCATTATCGATATGGTTGCGGCCTTTAACTGGGGTGCCAATTTCAGGGCCGATGTTACCCATGGTTATGCCGGGCTTACCGTTCAATTTACCGACAGCTCAATTGCATCTGCCGGCAACCATCAATGGTACTTTGGTGACGGCGAATCTTCAAACGATGTCAACCCGGTTCATACGTACGCCGGGGGCGGTATGTTTGACGTGACGCTGGTTATTGATTCCGACGAAGGCCAGCTTCAGAGAACAAAATCAGAATTCATCAGTGTTTTCGCCGACACCATGACAATTGTCAGTGATTCCGGATACGCCGGTCATACGCTTGAGATATCCGTCTTTCTTTCCAACACCCAGCGGCTGAATTCCATTACACTTCCGGTAAGGTATTCCGGTTTTCCAGTCACCTCGCTCGACTCGGTCGGCCCGGGCAGCCGGACCGCCTTCATAGCATCGGTGAATGAGGTCCATCGCAACGATTTGCAGCAGGAGCTGGCGATTCAAATGACCACTCCTTCGTTTTCGCCGCTCGAACCGGGTCCCGGCGAAGTGGCAAAGCTGTATTTCACACTGGATTCATTTGCCCTTTCCGGCGACAGCGGGTGGGTTGAGATTGCCGAGGTGAGCGGCATTAGTGCCCTGCTCTCAAATGATAGCTTTACCTACGTGCCCGATGTCTCTGGGGGCGATATTTTCACGCGCACCGTGATCCGCGGAGACGCTGACAATTCCGGCGACATCAACCTCCTTGATGTGCTGTTGTTGATTGGCCATATTTACATGGATGGTCCGGGGCCAATCACCATTGAAAACGGAGATGCCGTTGCCGACCAGGAACTGAATCTACTGGATATTCTGGAACTAATTGAATTTCTCTACGGATAAACCCGTACCATGAATTCACAGACGTACTGCCCCGCAAAAACGGGGCGTTATGCTGTACGCCCGAATGCAACAAAGGCGACGCGATTCAGATCGCGACACCCTCATGCCGGAGCAACCGCCGCTTCAAATCCGGTCCGCCGGCATAACCGCCCAATCCCCCGGCACCTACCACCCGATGACAGGGAATGACAAGAGGCAGCCGATTGAAAGCCATTACCGAACCGATTGCACGATATGCGCGCGGATGACCGACCGCCCCGGCCACTTCGGCGTACGTCATGACCTTACCGAAAGGGATCAAAGCCACTTCCCGCAGAACTTTCTTCTGAAACGGCGTGCCGTGAATATCCAGCCGTAGAGAAAACTTCGTAAGCTGCCCGCCGAAATATGCAAGCAACTGCCGTTCCGCTTCGGCAGTATCCTCGTCTCCCGAAAGACGGTCGTGGTCGCGGTAGTCGCGGTCAACGATCTTTTCAAAATGATCCGGAGTGACGCCCGGCAGACCGATCAAGGCTATCCCGTCATCGGTTGCGGCAATTGTCATCGGACCGAAACCGGTGTCAAACCGGTGCACATAGAGCCTCAACCTGGCCATTATGTTTTCTCCAGTAATGAAAACCACATGTATAAA
>CP070796.1:683234-687149 GCA_020343475.1 Candidatus Zixiibacteriota bacterium | reverse complement strand
ATATGTGGTGATGCAATGAGTTGTGAGGTTAAAGCGGAGTAGGTAGGATTCGAACCCACGGTACCTTGCGGTACAACGGTTTTCAAGACCGCCGCTTTCGACCACTCAGCCACTCCTCCGGCTTGGGACATTTTAAATAAATCGTTGAGAACACGTCTGTCAAGCCCCAACTGCACCCATAAAAAAAGGGCGCCGAACAAAGCGCCCTTGCAAAATCAATCGAAATCAGACTATTCCATCAGCTCCCGAATCGCTTTGCCGACCGCAGCCGGACCGCCGGGATCAACGCCGCATTCCTCGGTGATAGTCCACCGTGATATACCGTCAACATATGTGATCGTTACAAAGCCATCATCAAAGACAAACGAGATATTCCACGTTCCGTCGATATTGAGTGAATCAAGCGGGCTTTCACCCTGGCCTTCACACTGACAGACGAAGGCCGCTTCCACATCCAGGCGCCCGCTGGTCGGGCAACCGTCGGTTTCCTGGGTCGCCGCATCGATAAAGATGTTGTCAAATTCCTGACTGGAGGTTATCTCAAAGGCGCAGGTGGTAATCTCATCGGAGACGTACAAATGGATCTCATCCGTTGATAATCCGTTGATTGTCAGGTCACCCTCGTAAAGGCCCGTCAGCGTGAGTGACGCGTCATTGGTTACCCCGATTTCGTCGCCGGAGGAAAGAATTACGGTGTTGAAATGCCAGATGATGGTGGCGGAGATGGTGGAGGGATCGGGATACTGCATCGGCCCCTCGGCATTGGCAAACTTAACAGAATCAATCCCGTTGAAATATATCGTATCGACTGATTGATCATCGAAATACTCATACATTGTGACACTGGCCGTGAAGATATGCCAGAAATCGTTGTATGAATACACGTATTCGATTGATGCAAAATCGTCGGCTTGCGAAAGGGGCTTGAACGTCCGTGCCGGTCCTTGCATTCCCGGAATGGAATCAATCAACGCGAATGTCAGGCTTAACATGCTGGAACTGAAATTGGCATACCCGCCGTCAAAAACGTCGCTGACAAACTCGAAACTGGGATCCTCGGGGTCGCCCTCCAAAAGCTTTGGCCCGGTTGATTCATTGTCACACCCCACCAGATAGGCGATGCCCGATACCAGAATGAAAACAAAGCCCATAATGAATAACATCCTTCTCACATGACCTCCTTGGTTTGGTTGATGATTATCGCGTCTTTGGTGAGGTTATCGGTCGGTCAAAAGCTGAATCTGAGAACAATACAATGATAATATGACTGAAGCTCCGCAAGCGGGTAAAATCCTGCGCAATCTATGGTCTGCGACCCTGTGGGCCGCCATAAGGGCCTATATCCGAACGGGTTCCGTCGGTATCTGAAAGTTCCGGGTGGCCGGTGTCGACGACCGGAGAGCCAGCCTGAAAGACAAAAGTGGTGTCATCTACAAACATAGGATCGACCGACAGGTTACCTTTGATGTCGGACTGATCCCAGATGTCCCGGTAATTGCCTTCTTTGTTATTCCAGACAATATTATAAGCGAATTCCCATTTGGCCCAGTCACCGTAATTCCAGA
Organism: Candidatus Zixiibacteriota bacterium; assembly: GCA_020343475.1. GTDB lineage: Bacteria > Zixibacteria > MSB-5A5 > GN15 > PGXB01 > JAFGAL01. Next base: position 685,584 of record CP070796.1, on the reverse strand, counting down.
CCCCCACACAGGGGCAAACCCATTCTTTCCGCCAGCCATTTTGGGTAATGATATTGTTGATAATCCGTCCCCGGCTGTTGGTCGACCATGGTGCCACCCCGCAATTTCCATTGTGGTGAACCAGGTTATTGGCAATATCCATAAAAGCCGAGCCTGTGGCGATCATGCCCCAGCCGAGATTGTCCGTGACGATGTTGTTGTGTGCCACCACCCATGAAGTCCCGAAGGCACCAATTCCCTTCCAGTATCCGGACACCGAATTGCGATACGCCAGGCAGGTGGCATCCCAGGTCACCCCGATACCCGCGCCGCGTCCGTCTCTGATACTGCAATCGGTAATTACCGCCGATGCCCCGCGGTAAAGCGCAATGCCGTCCCACCCGTTATTGATAATTTTGCAGCGATCGATCAGCAACTCAGCACCCTCCCGTCCGAAAATCCCCCCGATGCCGACCACCACCGTATCGATTCGATGTTCGTTGTTGACGATGTCGACAGAATGAATGAAGAGCCGGGAGTTTCGCACCACAATTGCGGCATCGGTGGCATTGCCGTCGGCATCCCGCACCCCCCCGGTGACAGTCAGGTTGCTGATCGATGAGTTGGGCGAATCGGTAAAGAAGATCCCATATCCCGCATTTGTCCTCAGGATGGTCTTCTGACGGTCTGCGCCCAGCAGATGAAGCGATTTGCCTGCGATTGTAAATCCATAACTGGCGTTAGCCGTGGTGGCGGATTCGGTGCAATTGCCGCAGAGCGAATCGACAAATCCGGTGGAGGCAGCACTGAAGACTTTGGCGCCGATCAGAATCGTGTCACCGTCTGAAGCATGGTCGATCACCGCCTGCAGGTTGGAGCCGCGTTCAATGGTGAGAGTTCGGGCCGAGCAAAAAAACGGCAGGAGCAGCCAAAACGCAAGCGTCGCGCTTAGAAATTTATATGATTCTGTATTACCGGCCATTCCCTATGCAAGTTAAGCCTCATAAAAGGGCGGATGCAAGGGAAAAATCTATCTGGCGAATCGGTAAAAGCGGCCCGGACCGAAATTCGCCAGTTGCTGTTGCAGTTCCGCGACGGTAAGCCACGGATTGTGCTTCGATTCCGGATTGTTCAGCGGAATATAGATCGATTGTGGAGGATCAGCCCCCCAGGCCGCCAGAAGCAGAATGTCGTTTACTTGCTTGCCGCGGCAGACATCAAAGATCATTGCGGTGTGGCCGGCTGAATCAGGATCATCGTCACGAAACTGGATGAACAAATCACCCGGTCGCACCTCCTTTTCCGCAATCGGAGTGAGATTTAACAGTAGATTTTTGCTGTCGGTTTGCGACATGGCCATCTCCAGACAACGGTAAAAGTCCCTGAGGGAATGCTGGCGCTTTTTGCCCGGTTTAAAAATTAGCCCGCCACCGGGACGCAGGCTGTATGAACCCTCCAGCCACCGCGAGTACATCAGGGTATCTGTTTTGGAGAGGATTATTGACATTTTATCAAAATTGCCTTTGACGCGATGGTACATCCAGAGCAGGTAGAGTGGCAAATCCGCATCTTTTTGATTATGCGAGCTGACACTGATATCAAGGATGCCCGCTACCGAATCGGCGGGTATCAGGATCTGTCCCTGCCAGTCATGCACCGACGCGCCGGGTTTTCTCAATGATAGATTGGTCAGCCAGACCTGAAACTCTGACATTTTGGACAGCGGGAATCGGTCATATCCTTGCGGCGCGTGATAAGCAAGTAGCAGGGTCCGCTGAGAATTGTATTCAAAAGAAAACGGATATAGCCGTGTTTTCGCCTCCTGACCGCAGAGGCTTCCGCTCACCAGCAACATACAGGCTGCTGCAAGAAACGTGGTTTTCTTCATTGCGTACCTCCTGATATTATACACGTTCGTCGAAACCTGGCCGAACCGATTTTCTGTCAATCTATTGCGCAATGGCTGCCTTATTAACGGTCGGCCGCCCGTCTCAGCGCGCGGGCAAGCTTGCTTTCCTTTTGGAAAGTAATTGGTATCTCAAGTGACTTCATCAGCCCGGTTATAACTGCAATTACCCGATTTGATAATTTCTTATCAAACAATTCAATTTCCAGTTCATAGTCGACTGAGCCGTCGGCAAAGCCGGTTTTGTCGATTTCAAGCAGTATTGACAGCTCCTTGTCATGACAGCGGATTCTGGTCCGATCGGTGTGAAACGAGACGATACAGATCAGAAGCCGGTCTTCGGCAAGCTCGGCAATTGCCGACTGTATCGTTTTCGGCAACTGTGACGGCAGGATTCCCTTCTCGACGTATTCATCCGCCATTTGCAAAGAAAGCGCATCCTCGATTTCAGGCCTGACCGTTATC
>CP070796.1:679199-683134 GCA_020343475.1 Candidatus Zixiibacteriota bacterium | reverse complement strand
GAGCAAAAATTCAATGTTTCGAGCCGCCGGATCATTGCGATAGATGGCACGGATATCCTCTAAAATACTCTTGAAAAGCATAACTTATATAGATACGTATCGGTTATTCAATAAGAGAGTTTATTTTATTTCTTCTTGAATAGATTCTTGAGAGCGTCGCCGACCTGGTCGGTCAGGTTATCCCTTACAACGTCAGATGCGTTTAGATCAATGCTGAACCGCGGCTTCCGGTATGTTCCATCCAGCCGGAACGGCACCCTGATGCGATCGGTCCCCTTCTGCTTAAACAGTCCGGCAAGCCCCGCCAGGGAGCCAGATTGCGCGATCAGATCATTGGTGGCCTTTTCCGACAACAGGACACTGCCGGCATAGTCAAGTGAGCCGTCAAAGCCGACCGAGCCGCCAACCAGCCAGTCCCCGGTGCTGGATAAAAACTTCATCGCGTCAAATGCAACACGACCGTTTTCTACCCGGAACGCGGTCGCCAGATCTCTCAATGTTTCCTCTTTAGGCAGCTTGACATTGAAACTTGACGCCAGTTCGTCCAGTATTTCAAAACCGATCAGTCTGGCCTCAGTAAAATTGGCATTTCCGTCCATGGTAAGCGATTGGAGAACAGGCTCGGGATCCCAGCCGGTGGCGTTAAAAGATCCGGCCATGTTCAGTTTTCCGAAGAGGTGGCCGCCCAGGCCGGCAAAACGGGTCATGAAATCATCGACCTCGACCTGACTGGCCAGATAAGCCCCGCTATAGGTCGGGTTTTCCAGATCGCTCAGGTCCACCGCTACCTCGCCGGAAACATCGCCGGAATAAACCTTGCCGGTGACATCGCTGAAGTAAATCTTTCTGCCCCGGATGCGGATGCCGGCGTTAATGCCGGTGAATTCGACCTTGCTGTATATCAGCGTATCCATTGTTCCGGAACCATCGCCATTAATGGCGGGTAAAAAAATCGGCGGAAGGGAATCGAGCGGAATGGTAGTCGGATCGGCTCCCTCGCCCGGAACCGCCTCCGGAAATAATCTGTCGACGTCAAAGCGATGCGAAACCAACTCAAATGTCAGTTCCGGCAGGGGAGCGTTGTCACTATAACCGGGAATAAAATACGGGAAAGGATCGTGAAGCGTCCCCGTCAATGAGAAGTCCGACGAGACAAATTTTACAGCGAAGTCCTGAATGTCGATCTTATCAGGATGAATTTTCATGCTGACGGCAAATGATTCAACCGGTTCGGGAAGAGTGGTCGCTGAATACGAGCCATCCTTGACCACAAGTTCTCCGGAAAACCTCATACTGCCGGGATTCGCAACAGGTCCGGTGACGCTCAATTGAAACCGAAGCTGCCCGCTGAGGACGGGATTACCAGCATCCGGCAAAAACCTGTTTAGCGTTGAAAGATCCACGCTTCCGGCGAAATTGCTTTTGTAGATAACCGGATTGTCGATAAGGTGAAGCTCAAGATTGCCGCCGAAAGGATTTTCGTCCAGCATTCCCCCGTCGATCCCGGCCGTGACACGATCCGGAGTGAAATTCCCCTTAAGGCTGTTGATTGATAACCGTGTGGGGGGATCGTTCGAAGCAAGTTGAAAATCACTTAACTCATAAGATCCGGCATAAGTCAGTGGATTGGCCCGCAATTTTTGGTAGTTCAGTTCAGCGTCAAGCGTGACACCACCATCGAGCGTGTATCCGCTAAGCAAAGCCCTTTGCCTGTCGGGAATGAGAGTCAGCAAATCGCCGATCTCCAATTTCCGACACGAAATCTCAGCATTGATGAAATCCATTGTTTTCAGCCTGGGGATACCTGCCTTGACATCGAAAGAACTCCCGTTAACAGTAAAGTCTGACGCTTTGATAATAGCCGTTCCCTTGTTCAGGTCAACCGTCGCTTCAAATGACGTTCCGACATTCATTGCCGGCATGAAGTCTTCTTCTATGCTTATGTTGAGGCTGTCCACGGAGACATTGCCGGAAGCTCTGTATATCATCTGTGACTGTACCTTCAATATCGAGGACAGGTTTACTCCCCGAGCAGCTACAATTAACTTTGAGGAGTCATCGATATAATCAACGCTTCCATTTTTTATGGTAAGATTATCGAAGGTAACTGCGGCGGCCGTGGAAATTCTGGAATCCTCTGGCAATGCTTCTCTAATACCCGGCGGGGCAAGCGAGTCAGCACCGCTGAAGTCGTAGTTATTTCTGCCGTCCGCGAGTTTTTTAAGCATAATTGAAGGATCAACCAGGATCAGGCGATCAATCTGAATCTGTCTTTTCAGCAGAGGCCAGAGACGCACCTTGACATCCAGACTCTTGGCTCTGAGAAAATCCTGTTTGTCAAAATCCTTAGGATTGGCGATCTGAATTTTTTCCAGGTTTAAACCCAGTCCGCCCCAGAAAGAGGTCGAAATCCCCTGGACCGTGATCGGCCGGTCAAGCGTAGCGGAAATGCGCTGCAGGGCGAGTTCTTTGACCTTCTCTTTCGGGAAAAAAAGCGCCAGTGAGGCAATACCCAGAATTCCAACGGCCAGAACAACAGCGACCGTCCAGAGAATCGTTTTTTTGAACCGTTTCATATGACAATCTCCTCGCGACTGCCCGCTCTGGCAGCCTTTCTGCCATTCTTCGTGCCTTTCAATGCCCTGCTACGCTTCAAGCGATTCACCCGGTTCTATAATGATGACCTCGGTCGGTGACGCCTTGAGTTTATCTGAGAATTCGGTCGGCTCGACATCAATCACCGGAAAAGTCTTATAGTGCATCGGAACGACTTTTTGCGGCTGCAAAAATTCCACGGCCTTGACCGCGTCATCGACGCCCATGGTGAAGTTATCCCCGATCGGCAGGAAAGCCAGATCGATGCTGTTCATATCTCCAATCAGTTTCATATCATAGAAAAGACCGGTGTCACCCGGATGGTACAATGTCTTTCCGCCCATGGTGATCAGAAAGCCGCAGGGATTGCCGGTATATGCAAGTTCTTCACCGGCCGCCGATCCATGGTGGGCGATGGTCAATTTCACTCTGCCAAACGGAAAATTGTACGCTCCTCCAATATGCATGTGATGAACCTCGGCGCCGAGCTTGGCGACATAGACCGCCAGTTCGAAAGGAGCAATAATCGTGGCATCGTTTTTCTTTGCAATCGGAATCGCATCGCCAAGATGGTCGCCGTGCCCGTGTGTCAAAAGCACATAATCAACCTCGATATCGTCCGCCCCGATTGGAGCCTGGGGATTATTGGTGATAAAGGGATCAATGATGATGTTGTGCTCCCCGTCGGTGGCCGCCACGCAACTGTGCCCCAGATAAGTAACCTTCAACATGTTCAAATCCTTCCGGATCTGTTTATGATTTCCTGTATGAGATTATATATCCGGCTAATGGCCGGGTTCAACCATTTTTTTATGTTATAATGCCGCCGCCCAGAACCGTGTCCTTTTCATAGAACACCGCCGACTGCCCCGGCGTGATGGCGCGCTGTGCCTTATCCAAGGTTATCTCAGCCGATGACTCATTGATTGGCCGGACTGTTGACGGGGCCGGCTGGTGAAGGTACCGAATTTTGACATCCGCCCGGAACTGGTGGGCGGGATTTTTTAACGCGACCCAGTTAATCCCGTTTATTGTCAGGTCGGTGTTGAAAAGTGACGCATTGTCCCCGACAACGACCTGATCTTCTTCCGGAATTAATTTTCGGACATAAAGAGGAGTGGGATTGGAGATTCCCAGCCCCCGGCGCTGCCCAATGGTATAAAAGGCAATGCCGTTGTGTCTGCCCAGAATCCGACCGTCTGTGCCGACAATGTCACCCGGCCTGAAACCTCTCCCCCGCTTTGCTTCCCATTCTTTCAAAAAGCGACGGTAATCGTTATCGGCCACAAAGCAAATCTCGCGGGATTCCTTCTGCTCGGCGTTTTTCAATTTGAATCTTC
>CP070796.1:675150-679099 GCA_020343475.1 Candidatus Zixiibacteriota bacterium | reverse complement strand
GTATTAAGACCTGCGCCGTGCGGGAATCCGACGGTCGCGGGCGTCATACCACAACCGCCCGGGAGATGATAATTTTGCCGGATGGCGGCATTGTCATCGATACCCCCGGCATGCGGGAAATTCAGATGTGGGGCGATGCCGCAGCCCTGAAAAAAACCTTCGGAGATATCGAGGAACTGATCACCCAATGCCGCTTCGGCGATTGTCAACACCAGATGGAGCCGGGCTGTGCGATCCAGCGCGCGCTTCGTAATGAAACGCTTGATTACCAACGTTACCGGAGTTATTTGAGACTTCAGAGAGAACACCGGCACCTGACGCTGCGGCAGGACGAGAAGGAACGTCGGCGGGCCGAGAGAGAATTTGATCGCAAAATCCGTCGGCATAACAAAGCCATGAAAGACCTGCGCAAAAAAGGATTGATCTAGCCAAAGGAGATAATTCCATGTTCATACATATGCGTTTGGAAACAGAACGTCTCATTATCAGGCCGTTTACATTAAAAGACGCGGAAAAACTGCAGGTAATCTGCAGCGACGAAGAAGTCGTGCGGTATTTGCCGGAAAACGTGATGACCCTTGACGAAGTCAGGGAAATAATCGCATGGCTGCTGGACTGTTATCAAAAGAATACGCCCGACAATATCGTTAAGTTCACGGTTGCGGTTGAATTGAAAGACAGCAACGAGTTGATCGGGTGGTGCGGACTCGGTCCCCTGGAATTTGCACCATCGGAAACCGAAATTTTCTGCGGGTTCGCTCGACAGTTCTGGGGAAGAGGGATTGCCACCGAGGCCGCCCGGGCCATGCTGGGTTACGGATTCGAGACGGTCGGCCTGATTGAAATTGCGGCGGTGGTGCATCCGGATAATGTCGCCTCGAAGCGTGTGATTGAGAAAATGGGTCTCATATATCGCAGGCAGTTTACTGATCCGACAGGCGGATATCGCGATTATGCAGATTATTATTATTTTTCGCTTCGGCGTGATGAGTACACCGGCGCGCAAAAACGCCCATCGCCCGATCGACAATTTTACCGCGGAGAGAACTGATGGACATTAAGGCAAAACGGATATTTGAACGTCACCGTGATTTCATATTGCAGGAAGCCGCCGAGCGCTACGCCTGTTATATTGGCTCATTGACCCTCCTTGGATCATTCGAAAGTATTGTCTATGAGTACGACGACGATGATCGCAATTTCATCCTTAAAATAAGTGACAGCATTCATCGCAGTGCCGACCTTATTAAAGGCGAAATGGAGTGGGTCGATTATCTTGCTGACAACGGGGTCCCCGTATGCCGGGCATTGCCCTCTCGTAACGGTAAGCTGGTTGAAACGGTGCCCGTGGCGGGTATCCGCACCCCGCCCGATTTTTATTTTTCGCTGGTTGCCATCGAGAAAGCCAGAGGAACCGGTATTCGTGCGAGCGATTGGAATGACCGGCTGATTGCACAATGGGGACAGATCACCGGACGGATTCATGCTCTTGCGAAAAAATATCACCCCCCGGATTCTTCCCACAGGAGGTTCGATTGGCGCGATGACGGTTTTATGCTGTGGCGGCAGTGCAACCCGGCAACCCACTCGCAGCCGGTTGTGGTTGAAAAATGCAGGAACATTATTGAACGCCTTCATAACCTCCCGATTAATGAAGGTTCCTACGGCCTGATTCACGCTGACCTTCATCACTGGAATTTCCTGGTGCACAACGGATCAATAACGATCTTCGATACCGATGACTGCCGATATGACTGGTTTGCCCATGATATTGCCATCCCTCTTGCATATTCACTTTTTGTGCCCGGCCTGGCAACTGACAGAATCTCGTTTGCAGTTTATTTCCTGAGTCATTTCCTGAGCGGCTATCGACGGGAGAACACCATTGATCCTTTCTGGATTGAACAGGTGCCGGTTTTCATGAAGCTCCGTGAGCTTGATTTGTATATGATTCTGCTTAATGAAGATCCGGCAGGCTATGACGGCTGGTGCCGCAACTTCATGAAAAACCGGCGCTGGCTGATTGAAAACGACATGCCGCTGGTTGATATCGATTTTTCCGCATTTAAATGAAATCCGCGGTAAGGAGAATGGTGCCATGATAAATGAAAAGAATTTGCAGCGGGTTCACTTTCTTGAAGGCGAACGGATATTCATCACGCCGCGGGCCATGGATGATTTCGATGACCACTACCGATGGAATCATGATCGGGAACTGGTGTATCTCAACGATAACTACTTCAAACCCGAATCATATGAGAGAGCAAGAGAGCAATTCGAGGAAAGACTGCGGGCCGAGGACTGCATGTGCTTCAGCATAATCCTCAAGGAGAACGGCGAACATATCGGCTTGGTCGAGAAGTATAACATCGTGGATTATGAGCGAAAGGGCTACTTGGGAATCGTTCTGAAAAAACCGTGCTGGCGGCAGGGATACCGAACCGAGGCGGCACATCTGATGCTGGCCTATATCTTCGATGAGCCGGGCTCCAGAAGGCTGAAATCGTATACCCACATGGCAATATTGCCTCGATGAAATTTCAGGAAAGGCTTGGTTTTGTGAAAGAAGGCATCCTGCGCCGGGAATATTTTTTCAGGGGCGAATATGTCGACGGAATTGACTACGGTATGCTCAGCGAAGAATATCGAACGCTAAACCGGGAGAAAATGCGAAATGAACCGAAAATACCGGCCGCCTGAAATGCCGGGACGGAGGTATGTGTAATGGATGTATTTGTCTGGATTGACGAGGAATTAAAACCAACGGAGTGCACCACCGACGAGTTCATCTACAATGACATGGAGTCGCAATCGGGATGCCAGTTGCCGATCATCTATCAGCCATTTGACGCCGGGAAGAGAGCTCACTGGCTGGATCGCGGTGCGTGTTTCGATTATCTTGCAACAACAGGTGGAAAACGGCTCCTTGATTTCGGCCCCGGCGACGGCTGGCCGTCGTTGATTGTGGCGCCGTATGTCGACGAAGTAACCGGCGTTGACGCTTCTCCGCGGCGAATCGAGGTTTGCTGCGAGAACGCCAGGCGCCTTGAAATCGCCAACGCGAACTTCATCAGGGTCGCACCGGGAGTGCCGCTGCCGTTTCGCGACGGGAGTTTTGACGGTGTAATGGCGGCCAGCTCGGTAGAGCAAACGCCAGACCCGAACAAGACCCTGGCAGAATTGTATCGTATCCTGCGCCCGGAGGGCCGCCTGCGGATCTATTATGAAGCACTGAATCAATATCGCGGCGGGCGGGAACGAGAAACCTGGCTCTGGAAAATCAGCAAGCAGATCTGCCGCCTGATTCTTTATAATCGTGATATTGAGCGGGAACGGGTGCGGCAGTATGCATTGACATTTACCATGTCCGATGAAGAATTAATTCGTCATTTCAAGGGCGACGGCCTTTCGCTGGCGTTTGATATGGTCACAATCCCGCTGATTGAAAGCGCGCGTCCCGCCCTGACCGATGTCCGGGTCTGCACATTGATTCATCCTTCTGGCAGAACCCTGGCATCATGGCTGAAAGAGGTGGGATTCCGACGCGTGATACCGACCCCTGACGGGGCGGAAATTGCCGGGCAATTATTCGATCAACTGGCGAAAGCAAAGCAGCCAGAAGATATGAACGGTGTCGATGAAATCGTTCGGCCGGCGGTGGAATCTGCGGTAACTGAAATCGCGCCAATCGGAGATGACCCGATGATGACAGCCGCTAAGTGAATTCTTCATCACTGTGTTACATTTTGTGTGTCCGAAATAAGCATGTCGTCGGTTGCAGACAGGGCCTCGGTTCTTTTTTAAAAAAGCTGTTGAAAGCGGTTGCAGAATGACTATCTTGCCAGGAAGTACAAAGAGTCCTGACTGACACGATTGACCATTTCATCACAAGCTGGTAAAAAACGCGCAGGAGCTGAAAATGAACTCATTGGATTGTGAAGACCTTTAC
>CP070796.1:671061-675050 GCA_020343475.1 Candidatus Zixiibacteriota bacterium | reverse complement strand
GTCATTGAAATTCACAAAATCCTGCTTTTCCGATTGGTCGGCGCTTACGGCAGCCTTTTCGGCCGGTCCAAAGACATCGGGAATCCCGTCAGAATTGGCATCAGGAGCATTGTCATCAAAGCCGTCGCCGTCAAAATCGACAAAGCATCCCTCAACCTGCCTATCGTTATCAGCGAATATGATGCTGGCGGATAAAAGCAGTAATCCCGCTATCATCGTAAGAATCTTAAGCAAATAAATCGTTCGTTTCATTGCCGGCCTTCTCTTTCCAAAGGGTTGGCGTGACATTTACGCACAGACCGTCTGTGCATGTGCTTCAATGAATAAGTTAACAAAGTCAATCTCTTTTTGCAAGAGATTTATGTCTTCCGAATGATACATTTTTATTTGACTTAATAGTACAGTAAATGCTCCCCCCGAGAAGTGATTATACACGGTTGGTCGCCCCGTGACAGAAAGAATCCGGCCATGTTGTTCAAATGAGTATTCCCGCACATCCCGATCAATTCTTCCAATTAATAAATACCGACTTCCTGTGCCAGGTAAGGCCGTATATTCGAGAATCGGCAGCCGGACTCATTGCGGAAATAATGAACCGACCCAGAAAAATGTCTCGTAAAAGGTTTGATGATTTATTACATTCGGCTGTCAGGGCGGTCAGCGGGGGCATTAGCCCGGCTATTCTCCGTCCGCCTGACAGCACAATACAGGAAAGCAAATGTAATCCCGACGAATAGGTGGTATGATATCATGATTGAGGAAATATTGAGGAAAGCGCAGGATGATTTCGAACTGACGCCGGAAGAGATTGCGGAATTGTTTAACATTCCGCTTTTTTCACTGGAGGGCGCCAGCATACAGGCGGCAGCACGCTTGAAAAGCCGTAAGGCGAGCCTGGGCTTTGCCGAGGTGCATGCCCAGGTCGGGTTGAATGCCGCACCATGCTCCCGCGATTGTCTGTTTTGCTCCTTTGCCTCCTGCAACGGGGTGTTCAAAGAGGGCACCGAACTTGCCCCCGACGAGGCGGTCTCCCGGGCTGTCCAGTTCGAAACTGACGGGGCCAATGCCATTTATGTCATGAGTACTGCCGATTACCCATTTGAGAAATTCGCCGAGTTGTCCCGGGAGATTCGCGGTGCGCTTCGGCCGGAGACGGTGCTGGTCGCCAATATTGGCGATTTTTCACCCGCGCAGGCCCGAATGCTGAAAGACACGGGCTATGCCGGCATATATCATGCCCTGCGAATGGGTGAGGGGCGCGATACTACCATTCCTCCCGAACGGAGATTGAAGACCTTTCAAATCGCCCGGGAAGCCGGACTTTTGCTGGGAACCTGCGTCGAACCGGTGGGACCGGAGCATTCGGTCGAAGAACTGGTGGAAAAAACCGTTATCACCCGTGACGCCGAACCGGTATACAGCGGATCGGGGCGGAGGATGCCGATTCCGGGGACGAGACTGGGGGAGCTGGGCACTGTCAGCAAGGCCCGCATGGCTCACGTTCAGGCGGTGGTGCGGCTGGCGATGTATGGTGATGTTGGCGGTAACTGCACACATGAGCCGAATGTTATCGCCGCTGCCGCCGGGGCCAACCTGCTGTGGGCGGAAGCTGGCTCCAGGCCGCGCGACATCACGGTCGAATCGGGCAAGCAGTGGGGCATGACAGTCGCCGATTGCCGGTTGGTTTTCGAGGAAGCCGAATGGAAAGTCCTCGATGGTCCCTCGCTTTTCTATGGCGGTACTACAATGGAAGAACTAATGAATCGGGGAGAAAATAAATCTGCAGGGTGATCAGTCATCAGGTGCATATCAAGCGCAACCCGGCAGCTTACGAATTCTATCGGGCGCGGGGCAAGGTAGTTTATCATGATGCTGACGACAAATCCACAAAATTGGAAAGCGGTTCAGACATAATCTGTAAGCTGCTACTGATTGCGCCCGGTCCGGTGCCATACATGAACGGCCTCCAGGCAATCCCTTCTGATCGAAACTGCACAATTGGGTAAAGCTTTCCTTTTGACAATTGACGGGCATGGATTATAATAATCAGATTGCATGTTGATATGAATTACCGGCAGCAATACTGCCAAGGAGGAAAACAATGTTGGACCCGCGCAATGACAAACTCGCCGGGATACTTGTGGATTATTCCTGCGGCGTCAAGAAGGGTGACCTGGTGTATGTCGCGATCAGGGGAGTTTCTTCGCTTGAGCTGGCCAAGGCGGTAATCCGCAGGATTACCGATGTCGGGGGAGTCCCGTTTTGGTATTACAATGACGATTCAATCACCCGCCAATTTCTGCAGAGAAATACCGAGGAACAGATCAAGAAATTCGCATCATTCCACCTTGCTATGGCCAGAAGGACCGATTGCTATATCAGCATTAACGGTTCCGACAATCCCTTTGATCTTAACGATATTCCGCCTGAGAAAATGCAGGCCTACAAGAAGCTGTATTACAAGCCGGTCCTGGCCGACCAGATCACCAAGAAAACCAGGTGGGTGGTTCTGCGTTTTCCAAACAACGCCATGGCCCAGCTGGCACAGAAGCCCCAGGAAGCTTTCGAAAAATTCTATTATGATGTATGCTGCATCGATTACGGCAAAATGTCCAGGGCCATGAATCCTCTGGTGCGGCTTTTGAAAAAAACCGACAAAGTGCATATCAAAGGCAGGGGAACTGACCTGACTTTCTCAATAAAAAACATTCCGGTAGTTAAGTGCGACGGCCGCTTTAACATCCCCGATGGAGAAATTTTCACCGCCCCGGTTCGCAATTCCCTGAATGGGGTGATAACGTATAACACCCCGTCGCTGTATGAAGGCGAACTTTACGAAAACATCCGCTTCGAATTCAAGGGCGGGAAAATTGTCAGGGCAACCTGTTCCGGGAGTGACGAGAAACTTAACAAAATTCTGAATACCGACCCGGGCGCGCGTTATGTCGGAGAGTTTGCCCTGGGAGTCAATCCGATGATCAGGGAGCCAATGAAAGACACCCTGTTTGATGAAAAGATTGACGGCTCTTTACACCTGACCCCGGGGCGTTGCTATGAGGAATCTCCCAACGGCAACAAATCGGCCATTCACTGGGATCTTGTCCTGGTTCAGCGCAAGGACTATGGCGGGGGAGAAATCTGGTTTGACAACCGTCTCGTCCGCAAAGACGGCAGGTTTGTTATTCCGCAATTAAAGGGGAAGTTCACCAGGAAAGCGCTCGGAGGCTGAACCGGTCGCCCAAGCGGATGATCGTGCTATTGTTGATTTTAAGGCACCCTCAGCCGGGAATGAGGGTGCCTTACTAATGCCATATTTTGACCCCAGCACTCCGGTGCATCCTTGAAACTAACCATCACTATCTCAACCGGCCCGGATATTTCCTGAATGTTGACATTTTTTTCGCCACGGAGGTGTGCACCCTGGGTTCATCTGCTTGCCTTAGTGTAGCCTAATGGTTACTATCGTTAACTATCGTGCTTTTCCTTCCCGGGCAATATGCATCCAGTCTTTTGCTTATTGGGAACCGGCAATACTTCCTGCGTTGCAGTCGGGACTGCCAGTGAGGAGATAATAGGCTGACACAGCTCAACATACTGGATGTTGAAATCCAACTACCTCACCTCCTTTTCTTGGGACGTGTCCTATCGCGATAGGACCGGTCAGGCATTTCACACCTCCGCGGAGAAAGCACGATTTGCATCCTCCGCCCGGAAAGGAATTTGTTATTCTGTAGTGGTCCGGACCGGGCTATTAAGGCGTCGCGAAACGCGCACGGAACGGCATAAAGCATATAAAACACACTCCAGCCTCATTGGTGCCCTGAGCTGATTCAATAATACCGGTCGCATGTCCCCATGTCGTTTCAGGGCGGGGAACCCCCCGAAATCACCGGATTGCCGTTCCGCACCCACATTCAGGCCTCCCGTCTGCACGCTCATCATTCTGCAATCATTGATGGCTTCATGGAAGCAGCCCGGTCGTTCTTTTT
>CP070796.1:666953-670961 GCA_020343475.1 Candidatus Zixiibacteriota bacterium | reverse complement strand
CTACAATATGTATCGAAGTTTTGATCCCGACAGCCACTATGTCAAAATCAACGAAGCCATATTGCCGCGCAACGCCGGATACTATGAAGACCGTGCCGTTGCATTGGTCGATAAGTACTACTACCGCGTGTCCGCCCTTGATCTGGCCGGAAATGAATCGCATCTATCCGCACGGGCGGTTTCCATTTTCAAAAATACCTATCCCCCTATTCCCCCGCAGGAGGTCACGGCGGAAAGCCGCCCCGACGCGATATATATTCAATGGGCGGCCAATCCCGAAGAGGACGTGCGCGGCTATTATGTCTATCGTGCCGACCGACTCAACGGCGAACTGGCCCAGGTATCGCCCCTGCTTCCGGGTGATACTACCTGGTACCTTGACACCGATCCGTATCTGTCGCCGCTAGGCAGGTACTTTTACTATGTGCAGGCCATCAATTATTCCGATCTGGCCAGCGGCTATTCCGAGATGGTCATCGCATCTCCCAAAACAATTGAAGGCCCGGAGCCGCCCCTGTCATTTTACGGGTATCAAGATATAAATTTCATACGCCTGCTGTGGACGCCGAAAGACGATAACATCGTTGCCGGCTATCATGTCTATCGTGCTGTCATGCAGGACAGCCTGCAGTGGGAACGCCTGTCGCCCAGACCGCTGGATCGCAACATCGGAATGTTTATTGATAACTCTGCCGAAATCGGACCCAAATATATATACCATGTTCGTTCCATAAATGACGCCGGCCTGGAAGGAAATCCCTCACATTATATTGATGTCACCCGGTTTGAAGTGCCGCTTAAACCACCCTGGAATGTCAGGGTGAATCGAACTCCCGACGGTTTGCGTGTGCGCTGGGATCCCAACTTCCAGAAAGGCCTGAGCGGGTATCGCGTCTATCGCAGGACCGGCCTGGCCGAAGCCGCTGCAATAACACCGCTGGACATTGCCGGAGACAAAACGGAATACACCGATAAACAGGTGCAGCCCGATACGCGGTACTATTATTCAGTCTCATCCGTGGACGAGCTGGGCCGCGAAGGAGCCCGCAGTCCGGAAGTCGAAATGTATTACGAAAAATAATTCGCCCGGTAACAGCGGTAATCAAAATAGATGAAACGTAGTTTACCTCAATGTGCAGTCACGATTCTGACTGTCGTATTGATTGCTTCCGGCATGGTGTGGGGACAGTCTCCGGGCGCCTCCGACGGGACAAACGATGAATCAGGCTCCGCCAAAATATCCGGTATATCCGGCGAAATTGGCATCTTTGGAGAGCTGTATTCAATAACCGGGCGCGATGCCCGAAGGCCGTCAAGTACAGGCAGGCTGTTCTTTCGGCCGACCCTGACCGTTCTTAACAGTATCGTCATAGACTTCAATTTCATTCTCTCCACCGAAGGAAGCTCTTCCCGGCAGGACATAAACCAGTTCGACCTTAATCCCAAATGGTCGTGGGGCGAGTTGCACGCCGGGGATTTTACCCACAATTACACCCCCCTCACCCTGAGCGGCATCAAAATCCGCGGCGGCGGCATTATCCTGCATCCGGGAAACGTACGCGTTTCATTTCTATCCGGAATTACCAGGCGCTCGGTATCGTCGCGGGAAAACCGAAGTTATAAACGGGTCGTGACCGCCGGTTCGTTCGGCGTGGGTAGTCGCGATGGCTCGTCGGTCGACCTCACGGTTTTCACCGCATGTGACCGGGGCGGGCTAGAAGACATCGGCCCCGATTCCGTTTTTGTCGATACGACTGTTGATGTATCTTTGGCCGACTCCATGATTAATCCCAGGGCCGTCACCCCGCAGGAAAACCTTGTCATCTCTCTCCATTCGCATATCGTCTTTTTTGACCGCAAGGCCAGCCTGACCAGTGAAGTATCCGGTTGCGCCATCACGCGGGACAGACGATCCTCCGAGCACGACACCGAAGATATCCCTGACTTTGTTACAAGTATTTTCATTCCCCGCATTAGCAGCAGCGCCGATTTTGCAATCCACACCAAAGCCGAGACAAACCTCTCGAATGTGAAGGCGGAATTGGGATATGAATACATCGGCCCCGGCTATGTCTCGCTCGGATTGACCGGCCTTAACAATGACCGCCGGAATATCAGGACCGGACTATCATACCGCCGCAATCGATATTCTTTTAGGTTTATTTCAATTCTTTCGAAAGACAATCTGCTTGACCAGAAAAGCTATACCACCAATCGCAATCGATTCGGCATTACCGCCACCGTCAGGCCGGCCCGGGCCTGGAATTGTCTGATTGCCGTGAATTTGGCCACTCAGAAAAACGATGCCCCCGAAAGTCAGCTCACCGATTATCGCAACTGGATTGTCCGAACCAGCCAGACCCTCGCAATCAGGAACAGCCGCTATATCAGGAATGCCGCCGTCGATTATACTTTGCAAACTGCCGATGAAGCCAATCCGGCCAGGCAGAATGCGGAAATAACCTCGCATGCCATCGGGATTCGATCGCTCATCAATGCCGCTGATGGGCTCGATATAACACCGTCGGTACGGTTCAACATTGTAAAACCTGCGATCGGCAGTCAGCGTACGACAACCACCTATGCGGTAAATACCCGCATCATGCTGCTTCAAAACAAATTGCAGAATAGCGGCATGCTCAGCCTGACCAGATCCCCTCAAACCAGCACCGTGCAGTTCAACATGAAATCCATATACCAGCTTGCCGAGAATTGCAGGCTGTCCGGCGAAATAGGAACGAACTTTTATCGCACCAGCACAACCGACACGGAATTTGATGAACTCACCTTCCGTGTCAACCTGACCCGCACCTTTTAATGTTTGCCGTCTGACCATCCCCGGTGCCCCACAGCTTAACCTGAGTGATAGAGGCAGTTCCCCGATCTCATCGAAAAAAACGGTGCCGCCTTCCGCCTGCGAAAGTTTGCCGGATTTATCCTTCTTGGCGTCGGTGAAGGCTCCCTGAACATACCCAAACAACTCAGATTCGAACAACTGTTGAGGTAGAGTACCGCAATTGATAACCACGAGCTTCTTGTCTTGTCGCGGGCTCAGACTGTGGATAGCGTGAGCGAATAACTCCTTTCCCGATCCGGAAGAACCCTAGATGAGCACTGTGCTCTCGCTTTCGGCGATATCAGGCAGGATGGCGAACAGCTTGTGTATCTTGGGGCTTTTGGAAATGATATCCTCAATTGAGTACTTCTGGCTCAACTCCTTGCGTAAACGCTCAATAGCCGACAGATCACGGAAGGTCTCAACTGCACCCAGCACCTCTCCGTCGTCATTCTTGAGAATGGCAGTAGAGATACTGATCGGGATTATCTCTCCCCGACTGTTTATTATGCTGACCGGGCAGTCAATCGATTCGACACCCGTTTTGAGGGTTTTATCCAGCAAGCAACTCTCGCATATATCCGAGCGAAAGACATCGGAACACTGCCGGCCAATAGCCTTTGAGGCGGGTATCCCTGTTATGCGCTCAGCGGCCGGATTGAAGGAAGTAATAACACGGTTACTGTCTACTGTAAATAATCCATCAGCAATTGAGCTTAGTATAACCTTGAAGAATTTGAGATTTTGCGGCGTTTTCTTCATCTGCTTACTTTTCGATCTCTGCCAGTTCAACTACATATAATATGATTCTCTGACCACTTAAGGCAATTGCTATTTTAGCCAGAAATCTGTCGCAATCCGCTTCTGGTTCGGCGTTGCCTTTGGTGGGTATGCATGCTAACATGGCAATCCTCTCTTTTTCTGAGATTTATTACGATTGCGTCATTACGTACTATTGCGTCCACAATCAGTTTTCTGGCTCCATATAACAGCCGCTGGATAGTTCCCCTGGATATGCCCATTTTCTGTCCTGCTTGCTCCTGGTTCAGATTCTCCGAGTCACACAGGCGCAGCGCCTCGAACTGGTCCCGCGTAAGAGTGGTGGTACCAATGTCTTTCAGGGAAATACGCTGGGGTTTATAAATCCGGTTAGCTTGATACCGGCGACAACA
>CP070796.1:662803-666853 GCA_020343475.1 Candidatus Zixiibacteriota bacterium | reverse complement strand
ATGAAGCCAGACCGGCTTTTGGAAGGTGATACGTCATATGTCGAACACTACGATTTCGGTAACAGCAACCCGACCGGTTTTGTATTTTCACCAGATGGTAAATACCTGTACGGTTCATCATATTACACGGGTGTATCGAATATTTTCAGATATGATCTCGACGCTGATTCCATGGATGCGGTGAGTAATTGCGAAACGGGTTTATTCCACCCAATTGCGCTTGACAGTGATTCCCTGTATGCATTCCGCTATACCGGCAAGGGATTTGTACCGGTGCTGATTGATGCCAAACCCCTCGAAGACATCAGCGCAACGCGATATCTGGGAACCATGATCGCACAAAAATATCCCGCGGTGCAAGAATGGATGATCGAATCCCCGTCAGAAATCAATCTCGATTCCATGACGCTGTCATCGCAGAAATATCATCCGCTGGCTCACATCCGTTTGGTTTCATTGTATCCGATTGTTGAAGGATACAAACACTATACCGCTGTCGGCATGCGGGCAAATTTCGCAGGGCCGATATTGATTCACAAATTTGATGTCGCCGCTTCATATACGCCTTCAGGGGGAGTGCCCGACGGCCAGAAATGGCATGTTACAGCTGAATACACGCACATGAATTGGAGCACCCAGTTCAAATACAACACCGCCGATTTCTATGATCTCTTTGGCCCGACCAGAACCAGCCGCAAGGGTTATTCACTTGGCTTACAATACGAAAAGTCATTGATATATGATGAACCGCGTCTTATGGATCTGCATTTCAGTCTTACCGGTTACGGTGGGCTTGAACGCCTGCCTGATTACCAGAATGTCGTTGCTTCGTATGATAAATTGCTTTCTTCGGGATTGTCCTTGAGCTATTCCAACCAGAAGGCATCCCTGGGCGCCGTGGATTATGAAAAGGGGATCAGCTGGCAGTTTTCAACCAGCGGGAATTATGTCAATGACGAATTTTATCCGCTGCTGCATACGGAATTCGATGCCGGCTTATCGCTTTTTTACCATTCTTCCCTGTGGCTGCGAAGCTCCGCGGGATATTCGCCGGGCGAGCATAACGAACCGTTTGCCAACTTCTTCTTTGGCGGATTCGGCAACAACTGGCTGGATTATCGTTATGAAAAGCGGTACCGGGAATATTATGCCTTTCCCGGAACGGATTTGAATGCCATCAGCGGCACCAATTATGGAAAACTTGTATTCGAGTGGGCACTTCCCCCGCTGCGATTCCGACGGTTGGGAGGCTCGGCCCTTTATTGCAGTTGGGCCCGCCTGGCCTTGTTTTCAATGGGTATTATCACAAATCTGGATAATGGTGCTCACCGCCGCAAAGTCGGCAGTCTTGGCGCTCAACTGGATTTTCGTTTTCAGCTTCTTTCTCACCTGCGATTGACGTTGTCGGCGGGCTATGCCGGGGCTTTTGAGAAGGGTCGGAGGCCCATTGATGAATTCATGATATCGCTGAAGTTACTGTGATAATAATCGTAAAAATTGTTGTCAGCCTTATGCCGGTATTTGCCTTTCTCATGGCATTAATATATCTTGACAGCTATAAACTGACCCGCCTTCAGCATGTCCTGCGGACAATTCTGCTCGGGGGGATCATTGCCACCATCTGCATGATTCTTAATCGACTTCTGCTTGATCATTTGTCAATACCGCCGGACAGCTTATCGCGATACGTGGCCCCGGTGGTCGAGGAGACCGCCAAAGCGGTGTATTTGATATACATGATTAAACGCAGCCGACTCGGATTTCTGGTTGACAGCGCCATCCACGGCTTTGCCATCGGTGCAGGATTCGCTTTTGTCGAAAATTCATACTATCTGTATTACATAGAAAGCAGTAATATCCTGCTCTGGATATTTCGCGGATTTGGCACTGCTATTATGCACGGCAGCACCATGGTCATTTTTGGAGTCGTCTCCAAGAGCATGACGGATCGCAGCCGGGGTGGATTGATTGCAGTGTTCCTTCCGGGAATCATTATGGCGATGCTGATTCACTCATTATACAACCATTTCATTTTTTCACCGCTGATCAGTACTCTCATGCTGGTTATTTTCCTGCCGGTGTTGACGATACTCATCTTCGTTCAGAGCGAAAAGGCCACGCGCAACTGGCTCGGTGTCGGCATGGATGTCGATATCGATTTACTGGAGATGATTAACAGCGGGCGCATATCCGAAACGCCTGTCGGCACCTACCTGGAATCGCTGAAAACCAGATTTCCGGGACCGGTAGTTGCTGATATGTTATGTATGCTGCGTCTTCACCTTGAGCTGGCGATGCGTGCCAAAGGCATTCTACTCATGCGTCAGACCGGATTTGAGATTCAACCCGATCCTGAGATACCGGCTAAATTTGATGAACTTCGCTACCTTGAAAAAAGCATCGGCAAAGTAGGAAAAATGACGATATCGCCATTCCTGAGCACAAGCAGTCGTGACCTCTGGCAAATATATATGCTCAAAAGTTAAACTGCTTCAATCCGAGATGAATTCCTCTTTCCGTTTCTATTGGTCAAATCCTTTTAGAATTGAATTTGGACCAATATTTCTTGACAAATTTGGACAATTATGATATCTTTCGTTGGGTTTGAGCACGGCCCGCCATTCGGAAATTATGAATTGTTTTTCTTCTGCAGGAGGCCACTGAATACATCCTCTGTCCCTGTTAAACAGCTGCTATAAGTAGTCTGCAATATAATGATCCTGTCGCAAATCAAAGGAGTGATTATGTGTAAAGGCGAAATGTCGGGAAACAAAAGACGATGTTGGCGAATCGCACCGGCACTTTTACGGGATTCCCTTCTTTTAAGCTTCGCAAGAACCGGCTGGTATAATTGACCTTGGCAATTTAGGCGGACCGGAAAGGGGTTAAATTTAAGGCTTGACATATTTACCGGGGCTGGAAAAAATATTATTCTGCCGCCTGTTAATACAAAGGACCGGTGTATCCCAAGAAATTATTACACAATTGAAAGATAAATTGAAGAGGTTGAATCGCAGTAAAGAAAGGAAGGCAGATTCATGAAACAACCTGTGACCATGTGGATTATGCTGGCTGTTATTTGCCTGACCTGCCCGCCAGATTCCATATTCGGACAGGATCAGACAACCCCGGTCATAAGTTACCAGGGACGGCTGACAGATGCCGACGGCAATGCCGTCACCGACGGTGAATATGACTTCACCTTTAGCATTTATGATGATTCCACTACAGGGAGCATGCTCTGGACCGAAACGCACCTCGATGTTCCGATCACAAACGGACTCTTTCATGTCCTGTTGGGAAGCACAGATTTCATCGTCGATAGCGTCTGGGCGCACGTTGAAGGTGGCGACGGCGGCATTCCGGTACCGGTCTATTTAGGCATAACGGTTGACGGTGAAGAAATTCAGCCCCGGGCCCGATTGGGGGCATCGCCCTACTCATATGTAAGTCGCCGGATTCGGGGGGACATTTTCACTTCACCGGGGCGGATTGTGATAGACTACCCGGGCGGTCTTCTAACCGCTTCCGACCTTCATGTTACAGGCGACAACGGCGGCTCAGTTTCTCAGGTTCTCCAGAGTCCATCAGGCAACGATATCATTTATATGGTAAATTTCCTGACCGACACCAGCATGGCGGATTTGCTGATCGCCCGTGTGGACACGCTGGTTGACGATACTATCAGCAAGATTGCCCAAACGATTGATACCGGTGGCGCAATGATTTCTCTCGGTGTTCAGGATGACCGATTCATGGGATTGCGCTGTAACAAGAAGAAGACGGCATTCGAAGCTATCCACACCAATGAGCTGGGCGACACCGCGGGAATGATCGTCCAGAGTGTCGACAGCGGCTGGGGAGCAACCGTCGAACTCAAGGCTGGTGATCGGCAATTCATGGGATTGCGTTGTGACAAGAAGAAGACGGCATTCGAAGCTGTCCACACCGATGAGCTGGGCGACACCACGGGAATGATCGTCCAGAGTGTCGATAGCAGCTGGGGCGCGACCGTCGAACTCAAGGCTGGTGATCGGCAATTCATGGGAT
>CP070796.1:658633-662703 GCA_020343475.1 Candidatus Zixiibacteriota bacterium | reverse complement strand
TGTCCTATTTCCCACAGAAATGATCTCGGTCGTAGCCTTAACGGATCATTATGTTTACAGCGGCGATTTGCTGGCGACGCTGGCGATGGGCGAGAATATTTGTGGCGCCAGCAAGTTTTGTTCCACCAATCTGCTGAGTACAGCCTGGCCGGAAGATCGCTTTACACGAGTGGAAAAAATTACCGGCGACAGGTTTGACCGGCGTGATCTTGGCGACGGTTTCAGCCAGATCATTCTCAAGAATATGGGAACCCCTTTCGGCAACCTCGGGGGCGTGGAAGTAGCCGATAATAATCACTTAATGTACATTGATACGATTATCCGTGCCGCCATTGAAACCGGAGCGAATTTTTTCCTCAACCCGAGTTGGTCGACGATTATTGCCGCCTGCTATTTCGCTAGAGAAATTCCGGAAATCAGTTTTAAAATATCCATGCTGCTATCGACTCAAAATGCAATACAATTCCGTATGTTAATGAACATAATTGAGGCTTATCTTCGTGACGATGGCACCACGCCTATCCACGAAATAAATATCGGTAACGGCGCCAGCCCCGAAACTTTCCTGCAATGCGCCGAAGAATTGAAGGCTTCCGGCCTGCCCGATATACACCTGACGGCACACCTGCGAATAAACCCGGATCTGGGCATGGAGAATTTTGACTGGACGAAAAATGCCCATAAAGTGCTTGATGCCGGGTGTGACATGACCATTAAATATGAATCTGATGGAACTTCACGTCCTTACGATACAATGGAGGCCTATTTCTTCTCAGATGAAGAGCGGGATGCCAGGGCGGAGCAGATTGGCGACGTCATCTACCATAAATGTATCCGGTGTGACCTGGACGCCAAAGAGATAATGCGACGAGGACATAAAGCGGTTTTTGCAAAGATCAGCTACAAGTAGCGGGTATTTCAATGGAAAAATCTGAACACAAGAATAACCGGTCGGTTTACCCCGATTTTATTCGCAATCTGCCCGAGGTCGATGTCCCGGTTAAGGGCGTCCGGGGCTGGCTGCTTGAGAGTGGCCGGCAGCAGGTTGTATTTTTTGAAATAAGGCCGGAGGCAATAGTTCCGCCGCATTCCCACTGTGCTCAGTGGGGAGTTATGCTCGAAGGCGAAATGGATTTGACTATCGCCGGGGACACTTTTCGTGTCAGGAAGGGTGACCATTATTTTATTCCCGAGGCTACAGAACATTCGGCAACATTCCTTTCGCCGGTCAGCGTAATTGACATTTTTGATGCTCCTGATAGGTACAAACGCAGGAAATAACGAGAACTCACAAGTAAAGGACAGATCCAAATGAGACTATTGTTGCTGGGATTCGGCACGGTCGGGCAGGGGTTGGCTGAACTGCTGATAGAAAAAGAGCCTGTGTTGAAGAACACTTACAATATGGAATGCCGGGTGGTGGGAATTGCCGATATGCTTAAAGGGTCAATTTACAATGCCGATGGCATCGATCTAAAAGCGGCACTGGAAAAAGCAAAAGCGGGGGACAGGTTGACAGATCTTGGTGATGCTTTTGCCGGTGATGCTCTGGAAATGGTCAAATCGGCTAATGCCGAAATGATGATAGAGATGACCTACACTGACATAAAAACCGGCGAACCGGCAACATCTCATATTAGAGCCGCTCTCGAAAAAGGGATGCATGTTACCACTTCGAATAAAGGCCCGGTGGCGCTGTTTCTCAATGAATTGACCGCACTGGCGAAAAGCAGGGGCGTTAAGTTCTTATATGAAGGAACTGTCATCAGCGGTACACCGCTTTTAAATCTGGTGCGCGAAACGCTGGCCGCAAGCCGCATTACCGAAATGAAAGGGATCCTTAACGGGACCACCAATTATATCCTGACCCGTATGGAAGAAGGTATGGGCTACGACGATGCTCTTAAAAAGGCACAGGAACTGGGCTATGCCGAAGCCGTGCCGGATGCCGATGTGCTGGGCTGGGATGCTCTGGCCAAGGTGACAATTCTTGCCAATGCCGTTTTCGGAGCAAATAATAAACCGGATGATTTCCCGTGTAAGGGAATCACCGGAATTACGCCCGATGCTATTAATGATGCCAAAGCCCGCGGTAAGCGCTTCAAACTGGTAGGTAAAGTCTGGCGGGAAGGCGATCGTGTGAAAGGCAGCGTTGGTCCCGAAGAAGTGGATCTCGCTCATCCGCTGGCGGGAATCATGGGAGCCACCAATGCTGTGACAATAAGGACTGATACTCTTGGTGATGTTACCATAGTTGGCCCCGGCGCCGGGCGAACCGAAACAGGATATTCAATGCTGGTAGATATCATTGCCGCGGGAGGTGTCCGATGAAAATGCTGCTCAACGGCGAATGGCAGGATCGCGAACGGAAAATAGAAGTCGTCGATCCGTTTGATAATACGGTTATCGATACAATCCCTGCCGGTGATGAAAAAGACGTGGAAATCGCACTGGATTCCGCGACGCGGGGATTCGAGATTACCAGGCGAATGACAGTTTATGAACGGGCGCAAATTCTTTTTAAAACTGCGAAAATAATTGAAGAACGGCTGGAAGAATTCGCAACGACCATCGCGCGCGAGGGTTCAAAGACCATTACCGAAGCACGCAAGGAAGCCTCGAGATGTGTCAATACCATCACCTGTTCCGCCGAGGAAGCCAAGCGCATTCTGGGCGAGACAATCCCCTGGGACTCATTCCCGGGCGGTGAGAAACGAAAAGGCTATTATTATCGTTTTCCGATTGGAGTTATTCTGGCAATTACGCCGTTTAACGATCCTTTGAACCTGGTAGCGCATAAACTCGGCCCGGCGATTGCGGCCGGCAATTCGGTCATTTTGAAACCAGCAACCGTGACGCCCCTTTCAGCCATTAAGCTTGTTGAGGCGATGCTCGAGGCGGGGCTTCCCGCGCCAGCTATTCAGCTTATCACCGGGCAGGGCGCCCGGATCGGTGATCCGCTGGTAAGCGATGGCCGCGTCCGTATGATTTCGTTTACCGGCGGGGTCGAGGCCGGCAAGCACATTGTCGCCAGAGCCGGTATAAAAAAAATCGGTATGGAGCTTGGATCAGACTCGCCGGTGATTGTGTGGAAAGACGCCGATATGAAATTGGCGGTAGAGTCGTGCGTATCGGGGGCATTCTGGGCCGCCGGTCAAAACTGCATTGGCGTTCAGCGTTTATTGGTGCATAAGGATATTTATGATGAATTCAAAAACAAGTTCATTGAGAGGACCGGGAGTTACAAAATTGGCGACAAAATGAAAGAAGATACCGATATGGGCCCGATGATTACCGAAGCGGAGGCCAGACGGGTGGAGCAATGGGTCAAAGAGGCCGAGGAAAAAGGAGCCAGTATTCTAATCGGTGGTGGACGTGATGGCGCCCTTTACCAACCGACGGTGCTTGAAAATGTCTCCAGAGACGCCAGTGTCCATTGTGAGGAAGTTTTCGGTCCGACGGTAAACCTGTATCCGGTTGATGATCTTGAGGAGGCAATAAAAGAGGCCAATTCGCTGCCTTATGGCTTGCTGGCGGCGGTGTTTACACGCGATATCGAAGTCGCTTTCAAGGCTGCCTATGAACTTGATTGCGGCGGCGTAATGATCAATGACTCGACCGATTACAGGCTTGATTCAATGCCGTTTGGAGGGGTCAAATATTCCGGCCTCGGAAGAGAAGGCCTGAAATTCTCTCTTCAGGAGATGACAGAACCCAAGGTGATCTGTTTTAATCTGCCGGGAGTATAACGACTTTTTATCAGTCGATACGATTGAAAGGGTTGGCCATCCTTCAGCCCTTTTTTATTTTGTAAAAATGTGCCCGGGATACGATCCTTGACTGCGTTGAGTATGTTGATTCCGACAATTGTCCTGTCAGCAGGGATATAGTATTTACGGTTTACCATCGGCAGTTCCGGATATCCGGCCTTGCCAACCACAAATATCTCGTCCGCAGATATTCCGGTATATCCGTTTTCCTGATTGAGCCTATATTCCTCCTGTGAAAAGGATACACTGAATATTTCACCGGCACGTGTTACGGCGGGACCAGCCAATAAGGCCAGTGCC
>CP070796.1:654427-658533 GCA_020343475.1 Candidatus Zixiibacteriota bacterium | reverse complement strand
CCAGTTGAAGACGCATGATATTGACGACGTCGGCGCCATCAATTGCTTCATCAAGATCCGTATAAACGTCAACACCAAAATCTTCAACTTTGTACGGGAGGAGTGTCGAGGGACCACAGACCGCTACCGAGGCGCCCATGGTTTTCAATCCCCAGATGTTTGAGCGAACCACTCGTGAATGTTTAACGTCACCAATTAGCACCACCCGCAATCCGTCAAGTTTGCCGTATTTCCTGCGGATCGAGAACATATCAAGAAGCGCCTGGGTGGGGTGCTCGTGGGCACCGTCGCCGGCATTAATTACATTTGATTCGACACATTGAGTGAGAAAATAAGGTGTGCCGGACGAGGAATGGCGAATCACGACCATGTCGATTTTCATCGCTTCAATATTTCGGACGGTGTCCTTAAGACTCTCGCCCTTCTTTACCGAAGAAACGGAGGCGGAAAAGCTGATGGTATCCGCCGACAGGCGTTTTTCGGCAAGCTCAAATGAGATTCTGGTGCGAGTCGACGGCTCGTAAAAAAGGTTGAGAACCGTTATTCCCCGCAAGGTGGGAACCTTTTTTATCGGCCGGTCCAGAATCTCTCGAAACGACTCGGCGGTGTCAAGAATCAGCGAGATCTCTTCCGCGGTCACACCCTCAAGCCCCAGGAGATGACGGGAACGCAGCTTCAATTCGCTGTCCTCCCTTTCCGGTCGGATTTCCGGGCGGTATCTTTCCCGGCTCTTTTGGCTCCTTCTCGTAACGCAGCCTTCAGCGCCACAACCACCTCGCACCCGTCTCTTTCCATAAGCTGCACCAGGACTTTATCATCCTTCGACGTGGGGATATTCTTGCCGACATAATCGGGCCGGATCGGCAGTTCCCGGTGACCGCGGTCAATGAGGACCGCCAGTTGAATCGAGCGCGGCCTTCCGAAATCGACAATAGCATCCAGCGCGGAGCGGATGGTGCGGCCGGTAAACAGCACGTCGTCGACCAGGATCACATTGCGATCGACAATGTCAAAGAGAATTTCGGTGCGCTGGATCACTGGCTGGTCAAGCTTGGAATGCACGTCGTCCCGATACAGGTTTATATCCAGGAGACCGACCGGCACATTTGCCCCTTCGATTTCTTTAATCTTGTCGGCAATCCGTTTGGCAAGATCAGCCCCTCGAGTCAAAATGCCTATTATAACCAGAGTTTCGGCACCGCTGTTTCGTTCAAGAATCTCATGCGATATGCGCGCAACGGCACGGGCGATTTTCTTTCCATCAAGCAGAGTCTCCTCTTTCGGCTTTACCAAAATGCCTCCTGTTTGCCGGTATATGAAGATCGAGTTTTCAACAGCGAAAAAAAGAGAGGGGTATCCTGGGATTTGTCCTGTGGTCCGGTATGGACGAGATATGCTTTCTTCATAATTCCTTTAGCCGCCTCGCGGGACGACCTTAAAAGGTTAAGCTTCCTGATTATACGGATTATTTTCCGGGGGTCAAGTCATAATTGACAATTTAAATCAAAATATTAAATATTGGCCGCAATCGTCTTTCATGCAATAGATTATAATAATGTTATCTGTTTTGTCCCTAATTGATATTCGCCTCCAGGGCAGCCTCTGAAAAGTATTTGATGCTCCCCAGCTTTTTTTGCTGAAAAGACACCAGTTCCGGAGTCGAAAGATAGCCGGAATAATCGATCGATGTAAAAAACGCCCGCTTCTCGCAAACGGTCTCAACCACGCCTTCGTTAATCACAATCACCTCGTCGGCCAACTCAAAAATGATGTCACCATAGTGCGAGACAATCACCACGCCGACACCGTCGTCACGCAGCCAACCGACCAGCTGCTTGAATTGCCTGATACCTCCGGCATCAAGAGCGCAGGTTGGCTCGTCGAATAGTATAAAGCACGGATGCAGGGGCAAAATGGTTCCAAAGGCCAAACGCCGGCTCTCCCCGCCGGAGAGCGTAAAGGGATTCCGTGCCTTAAACAGATGCCGCGGAAGCCCGACCAGCGAGTAGCATTCCGCCACCAGTTTGTCAATATTGGGGGCCTTAACATTCTCGGCGCCAAATCGAATTTCACGGTCGACCGTTTCGAGAAAAAACTGCCGCTCAGCTTGCTGAAAAGACACCGCGATCGCTCCCGGTTTGGCTCTAAAGCCGGAATAACGCACTCTTCCCCGGCTCGGCTCAAGCAGCCCCGCCATTAACTGAATCAGCGTGGTTTTTCCTCCTCCGGACCGACCAACTACTCCATAAGTCCTATTGTTGTATACAGATACATCAATTCCTTTGAATACTGCTTGACCTGAGCCGTAGGAGAAATGAACCGACTCAAGCATAATGTTTTGTGGCGGGACATCTTTCGATTCCTTTCTGGTATGGGGGTGGTGCTGACGCGGAAAATCGACTCCGTTCAGCATTCGATACTTAAGCGGAATCTCGATTCCGGCATCGGCGCACAACCTGGCATTGGCATACACGGCGACCGGGGAATCGTCCATTACAATCTTTCCGTCTTTGAGCAGAATAACCCGATCGTACTTTTGGGCGATCTCGGCATACTGGGTTATTCGAATCACAGTCAGGTCCCTGACCTGCTTAAGGAGTTGGGAGACCGCTTCCGCAAGAAGGCGTTTACCGGATTCATCCAGATACGAACCCGGTTCATCGAGAATCAGAATGTCAGGATTGACAGCCATCACCGAGGCCAGCGCCAGTCTCTGTTTCTCGCCGCCGGACATCTCCGAGGTCAACCGGGTGCAAAATTCGGATAGCCCGAAAAGCTCAATGCTGGTCTTAACACGCTCCGCAAGTTGCGGATGCGGGACATTCATATTCTCCAGCGAAAACGCGACTTCCCGCTCAACAGTTGTCGAAACCAGCTGATTGTCCGGGTTCTGAAAAACCAGCCCGACCTTTTGTTTTAATGTGCGGGCGTCATGTTCGTCTGACGGGTTAAGGCCGTCCACGCGAATCTCCCCCGCGTCGGCCTTAAGCACCCCGTTCAGCAATAACGCCAGGGTGGTTTTGCCGGAACCGTTATTCCCGATGACGGCGACCTGTTCTCCCCTGGAGATATGAAGCGAGAGATTGCGCAGCGCCGTGGCGCCGCCCGGATAGGTGTATGAAACGTTTGCCAGTCGTATCATAAAGAAACCGCCGATAGTCTAAATAACACGGTCGGCGGGAATAATCAAATCAAATCGTCACTTCAGCCCCTGAAGCAGACATCCTGCTCCCTGGCAGCTCTGACCTCATCCAGTCGGCGCACCGGGCTGGTATGAGGGGCGCTGGTGAGTATTTCCGGATCAGTTTCCGCTTCTTTGGATATAGCGATCATTGTCCTGGCAAAGTCCTCGAGCGTTTCACGGCTTTCTGTTTCAGTCGGCTCGATCATAAACGCTTCAGGCACAATTAATGGAAAATAAATGGTGGGCGCATGAAAGCCGAAATCAAGCAGGCGCTTGGCCAGGTCAAGCGCCTTTGCGCCCTTTTTCTTCTGCCGGCTGCAGGAGAGCACAAATTCATGCTGGCAAATCCGATCATACGGCACCTGGTATTCATCCTTCAAAAGCACCCGCAAATAATTGGCATTGATAATGGCGTTTTCCGACACCTTCCGCAGGCCTTCGGCACCGAGTATTCTGAAGTAGGCGTAAGCCCGAATGGCATTGGAAAAATTGCCGTTGAAACTATGAACCCGGCCGATTGACCTGGGCCGGTCATAATCCAGATAAAAGCGATTATCGTCACGGGCGATTACCGGCAGAGGAAGATATGGTGAGAGTTTCCTGACCACACCGATTGCACCGGCGCCCGGCCCGCCGCCACCGTGAGGAGTGGAAAAGGTCTTGTGCAGGTTAAAATGAAGAATATCAAAACCGATCTTGCCCGGTCGGACAATGCCCAGCTGGGCGTTAAGATTGGCACCATCCATGTAGATCAATGCCCCGGCACCGTGCACAATTCTGACAATCTCCTCAATATTGGATTCGAATAGGCCGAGGGTATTGGGATTGGTCAGCATCAAAGCGGCGGTGTCCTCATCAACTGCCTCAGCGATTGTTTCCGGTGAGACAATCCCGTCCCGGTTCGATGCGATCTGAACCGACT
>CP070796.1:650209-654327 GCA_020343475.1 Candidatus Zixiibacteriota bacterium | reverse complement strand
AAATATAACAACTTAGATATATAATATACATTTTTCATGCCAAATAGCAAGTGAATCATTTCACATGCATCCGGACACCGTCATTGCTCAGCGCACAGACACTTCCCCGGCATTAAAAGCCTGAATTCCGTTTTTGGTGTCCATGACCAGATGTCCGGTCTCATCAATATCTATTACGATGCCAGAGGTGGTCTTACGCCCCATTTTCAGCTCAATCTTTTGCCCCAGAAGCGAGGAATACTGCAGGATTTTTTTTCGCAGTCTTGTCATGCCCGACCTTTTGAAATCAAAATATTCCTTTTCAAATGTGAGCAAAAATCGCTGCAGGAATTCCACGCGGCCGATTGTTTTTTTCAGCCCGATCCTGATGGAGGTGGCATGCTTTTTCAATTCCTTCGGAAAATCACCGGGACGGTGGTTGATATTAACACCTATTCCTACGATCACGAAATTGGTGCGTCCGATCTCCGCCGACAACTCGGTCAAAATCCCGGCGGTTTTTGCACCCCGAACCAGCACGTCATTGGGCCATTTAATCTTAACGTCGATTTCGCCGTAGGAAAGAATTGTCTCGGTGAGCGCCACCGCGGTCAAGAGTGAAAGCCCGGGGGCCAGAGTAGGGTGAATTCTGGGCTTGAGAATCAGTGAGCAATACAATCCGACCTTCGGCGGCGAATGCCATGACCGCCCCAGCCGACCCTTACCCCTGGTTTGATGCTCTGCAATCACCAGGGTTCCTTCCGAAAGTTCGCTTATGGCGAGTTTATGCGCGATCAAATTGGTTGACTGAACCGACTGATACGCATAAATCCTTCCCCCCATCATTTCGGTTTTAAGGCCATTGGCTATTTCCGCCGGAAGGAAATTGTCGGGGGCACCGGAGAATGTAATTCGACCCTTCTTGTCGATCTTGATCTTGTAACCAAGACGTTTCAAATGCCGGACCGCCACAGCCAGTTCTTCCCGATTTGTTTTCAGGTTTTTGGCCATGCGGCCGGGATCAAATGGGTGACCCCTTTTGCGGCGAATCTTCACCAGCAGGGTATCGGATAATGCGTCCAGCTCAATGCGATCCATATCAGGAAATAATATTCAAAGAAAAATCAGACGACGGTGCGGAATGTGTAAGAGCACCGATTGAAATATAATCAATCCCGGTTTCCGCTATTTGCCTGACCGTTTCAAGACTGACATTACCCGAGGCCTCAAGCTTGAGATTATCTGCCAGCGAGCGGGCAGCTTTTACCAGAGAAGCCAGTTGTTCCGGCGATTGGTTATCCAAAAGCAGTCGTGTAACGCCGCAGGCTACCGCCTCTTTGAGCTGCGCTTCATTGACCACCTCAATTTCAATAGTCAGTTTATTCCCGGGATAGCCGTAATTCTTCTCGAATTCCTCGCCCGCGGCGAAAGCTTTGACCTTCTTCACCGCCTTCGTGATCGAACCGCAGGCGATATGATTGTCCTTAATTAAGACCATGTCATAAAGACCGAAGCGATGATTAGCACCGCCACCGCAGGTGACGGCGTATTTCTCAAGATAACGCAGGCCGGGGGTGGTTTTACGCGTATCCAGAATCATTGCGCCGGTGCCCTCTACCATTCCGACAAATTTCGCGGTAAGCGTGGCGATACCCGAAAGATGCCCCAGATAATTGAGCGCGGTTCGCTCCCCGGTAAGAATTACGCGGGCATTGCCGTCGTACTCCGCAATAACGTCACCGGGGCTTACTCGGTCTCCGTCCTTCTTCAGATCGCGAATCTTAATTGTTTTATCAAGAGTCTGAAAGACGGCGTTTGTGACCGGCAGTCCCGCGAGACAGGCGGCAGATTTGGCAATAATACGGGCCTTAATCGGCCCATCTTTGATCGCCGCCCGGGTGGTAATATCACCCGGCCCGACATCTTCCATCAAGGCGACTTCAATCTGCCGCAGTATGACTTCGTCAATAGCATTGGCATCCATCGACCGCTAAGATAACCGATTGGACGTGTCTGTCAATGATTCTTTAAGGCAATAGATGCGGAACATAATAGAGGAGGTTGGATTTCATCTCCTCTTTTCCCCATCGATTCTGCTCACCCGCACCGGAGGGGCTGTGCTATCTTTGCCCTCGCCCATATATAGCGTCACGTGCGGAAACGGGATTTCAATATTCTTCTCGTCGAACCGCTTTTTAAGCAGTCGATTGAATTCCCGTCCGACTTGCCACTGCTTGATCGGTTTGGTTTTAATCCGCGCCCTGATCACCACCGCCGAATCGGCAAACTGATCCAGTCCCAAAACCTCAATCGGTTCGAGAATGTCCCCGGCAAACTCCGGTTTCTTTCGCAGTTCGCTATCAACTTCCTTGATGACTTCAATAACTTCATCCACGTCCTCGCGATAGGCGACACCGATATCAGCCAGAAAGAATGAGTACCCCTTGGTCATATTGGTAACAATCCCGATTTGTCCATTACGAACATAGTGCACGCTTCCGGCCAGATCGCGCAAAACGGTTGTTCGTAGGGTGACTTTCTCAACCAACCCGCCCCTGTCAGCAACATTGATCACGTCACCAACTCGAATCTGATCTTCGAGCAGGATGAAAAAGCCGCTGATAACGTCCTGTACCAGCTGCTGAGCTCCAAAGCCAATCGCCAATCCGACAATCCCGGCTGCAGCCAGAATCGGTCCGATATTAATGCCTAACTCTCCAAGAATCATGAAGATCCCGGTCGCGATAACAGCCACGCTCAGAATATAGCGTATAAGCGACCCCAAGGTATCGGTACGCTTCCGCATTTCATTGTCAAGCCCGGTTCTTTTGAGCGCCACAAAAATCCGTGTAGAGAGAATACCCGCCAGTTTCAGAGCGGCCAGTGAGATGACAACGATAATTATAATTCTCAGGCCGCTGGAAACCAGCCAATTTCTCGCATACTGAAAAAAGTAATCAAGATCCATTTATTACCCCTCGGATATATATATTATTAGATTCTTTTTATGCATTTGGTGTGTTTCTCTGTTACCGGTACGACCGAGGCGTCGCCGGCACCAGCATGTCGACCGGACCGGTTTTATAGTCTGTCCGTCGTCAGCCGAATTTGATGTTTGAAGAGTAAGGTATGAGATGTTGTCGGATAGAGCAAGTACTTCTTTACATCGTCGCAATGGAAAAAACGGGGCGGCGGTATTGTCGCCCCGGTAAAGATCACATTTTTCCTACACAGGCTGCGATCAGGTCGCGCAGCATCGGCTCGGCCTTTTTCGCGGTGGCAATAATCTCGTCAAGCGAGCAGGGACCAAGCGCATCAGGCAGGCCCATATCTGTTATAATCGAAAACGCCAGGACCTTCGTTTTCTGGTGCCGCGCCGCAATCACCTCCGGCACGGTTGACATTCCGACTACGTCAGCCCCTATGGCACGGAAAAACCGGTACTCTGCCGCTGTCTCCAAATTGGGTCCGGCTACCGATACATAAACACCCTTCCTGATCGGAATTTTCAATTCCAGGGCAGTCTCTTCGGCCAGCTTACGCAAGTCCTTGTCGTAGCAGTTATACATATCGGGAAAACGATCGCCGAGAGTATCGTCATTGCGACCTATCAGGGGATTGCCGGCCTGGAAATTTATATGGTCGGTGATTATCACTATATCGCCGCGCTCAAATTGAGGATTAAGCCCGCCGCAGGCATTCGAGACGATCAGCATCTCGATTCCCAGTTCCTTCATGACCCGAACCGGGAAAGTAACCTGCTTCATGGTGTACCCTTCGTAGTAATGGAAACGCCCCTGCATGGCTACCACCGGTCTGGAGCGCAGATGTCCGAACAGTAGCCGGCCCTGATGTGATTCCACGGTCGAAACCGGGAAATGAGGAATTGAGCCATAGTCGACCGTAGCAATCAGTTCAATGCCCTCGCCAAGTGAGCCAAGGCCGGTGCCGAGAATGAGACCTATTTGAGGGACGAGATCGATTCTTGCGCGTATAAAATCCGCCGCCTCAGAAATCATCCCCTTGAGATCGTCCATTATTAACCTCCTCAACTTCCTCTGTTTCTTCGCCGAATCCTTCAACCAGGCGGTCAATATCATTATCATCAAGTTCCAATTTGGGAGGCATTTCTGCCGGTG
>CP070796.1:645986-650109 GCA_020343475.1 Candidatus Zixiibacteriota bacterium | reverse complement strand
CTGTAACGCCTGGTCCATCGGTTCTCCTGACTGTAAATTCGGCTAAAATATATTCGGTAGACGCTCTCTGTCAAACAGTGTTTTAGCAATGTTTACATATTACTAACTAAATGCAGAAAATTTTATTACAGTGCAAGGAAATTTTACCCCGCGAACCAGTCTTTTGATCGCAGACAGACACGAACCAGCATCAGCATTACCGGCACCTCAATGAGCACGCCGACCACAGTTGCCAGGGCTGCCCCCGATGATATACCGAAGAGCATGGTTGCGGTGGCAATAGCAACCTCAAAGTGATTCGAGGCACCGATCATCGCCGAAGGTGCCGCGTCGCGGTAAGAGAGTCTCAACACTTTTGCAGCTGCGTAGGCAATAGCAAAGATCAGAACGGTCTGGATAAACAGTGGGATGGCAATCCAGAGAATGGTCAGCGGATTGGATACAATCACATCGCCCTTAAACGAGAAAAGGAGAATCAGCGTAACCAGCAGCGCGATAATGGTAATCGGGGTTAGCAAATGCAAGAAGCGGTTTTTAAACCAGGTCTCACCTTTAGCCGCCACAATCCATCTGCGGGTGATATATCCGGCCGCCAGCGGTAGCGCGACATAGATTCCGATGGAAAGCAGCAACGCCTGCCACGGCACCGGCAGGCGCCCGACTCCCAGCAGAAACCCGCCCAGCGGACCATACAAAAACAGCATGGTCAGCGAATTGATTGCAACCATCACCAGTGTATGTCCATCATTGCCCCTGGCCAGATATCCCCAGACCAGCACCATGGCGGTGCAGGGCGCTATCCCGAGCAGAATGCACCCCGCCAGGTAACTGCGCCACAGCGGAACCATTAGCATCCGGAGTCCGTCGACCAGCACCACCTCTCCCGCGCCGTGCCGCGCGCCAGCCGGCAAATCCAGCCCCAATGGCAATTTCACGTAGTCAACCGCCTCCGGCCCGATCAGGGTATAAAAAAGGGATCCCAGAAATAATAGCGAAATGGCATACATGGTGAACGGTTTGACCGCCCAGTTGACGGCCAGCGTCAAAGCCACCGGCCTGAGATTTTTCCCGGCTTTGAGCACCTCGCCGAAGTCAATTTTAACCATGATCGGATACATCATAAAAAACAGGCAGACTGCAATCGGGATGGAAACCACCGGGGCATCGTGGACGGTGATTGCAAGTCCGTCAAGAAAGATGGCGACCTCGGGAGCGCTCATGCCGAGCAGTATGCCCGCCAGAATACAGAGAATTACCCAGATCGTTAGATATCGTTCAAAAAAACCCAGCCCCTTGGATTCCTTGGTCATACACGCTTTGCTTGTCATGGCTACTTATTCCCTGCCAATACACGGAGTTTTCGGGGTAACGATTCAACAAAATCTTTGATTTCATCACGCACCCGGCGATAATAATCAAGCGCCTCCTCTTCCGTTTCGGCGTCTTTTGCCGACCGGGGAGGATCGTCGAATCCGACATGTATTACCCTGGCTTTTCCCGGAAAAACCGGGCAGTTTTCGGCGGCGTGATCGCAGACGGTGACGACGAAATCGAACGGGATACCCACAAGTTCGCCGACATGCGTCGATTGATGATGCGAAATGTCCACGCCTGCTTCGGCCATCGCCTTTACCGCATACTGATTCAGACCATGCGTCTCAATCCCTGCCGAGAACGGCTCAATGGTTTCACCTATCAAATGTCTGGCCCACCCTTCCGCCATTTGGGACCGGCACGAATTGCCGGTGCAAAGAAAGAGAACTTTCAGCTTTTCATCTGCCGCCGGCATATGATTTCCAGGTCAACTTTCATTATTTCTTTGAGCCGTTTCCGGTCTTTTTTGATCTGAACGTCTTTATCCAGCGCGGTCCGCAACCATTCAAGCACATCGGTTACATACGAAGGGATATTGCCTTTCGGAAGACTGTAATAGACCCATCGATTTTCCTTGCGGGATTCGACCAATCCGGCGCGGCGGAGAATAGACATGTGTCTGGACACGGTCGATGGCGCCAGATTGAGCAGCTCGATAATCTGGCAAAGACAGAGTTCGTGTCCGGCAAGGATCATTAAAGCCCGCACGCGGTTGTCATCCGCCAGGGCCTTGGTAATGTTGACGATATTGTTCATCGCTTGTTACTATATTTGGCCAAATAACGAAATATATTTTGAAACGCAATAAAAAAATTAAACAACAGAAAAATGTGAAATGTCAATATGCGGCCAAAAGGAAAACAACTGCGGTACTATTTAATAATCTCTCCGACATTCTGCATAATACCGGAGGACTGGCGTTTGATTTTCCAGCGGGTGAGTTTCTGGTTGGCTTCGAAACCGTAGCCGCGCAGCGTATCCCCGCCCTCCTGCACGAAGGTCACAAAACTGTCGGTTTCAACTCTGTTTTTCAGCGCGTTCCACAGCAGGTGCTGAGTCATCAGGCTGGTGCCGTCGCTGGTATTGACCACAACGCTGCCGCTTACTTCCATCAGGTTCAGCTGTTCGCGCACCAGCCCGCTGTCGGCGACCAGGTTGGAGACTTCTTTGCCGGTTGAATCGAAGAAACGGACATCCAGGTTCCAGGCAGGGGTGGAATCGAGCTTCTCGAATTTCTTCATGTAATCAGCCTTGATATCGGTTGTTTTGGTGGGGCCGTTGTACAGCGTGACGCGGGCGTCACGGAGGACCTGGTCAGGACGCAGTTCAACAGCCGCATTGTCCTCGCTACCTGTCACACCGGGCGCCTTGATCTCTTTTTTCTCTTCACAGCTGACTGCCAGAAGCAGTATTAAGCAAGCCGGGGCCATTCGTAACATGGTCATCCTCTGTAATCTGGTATCGACTTCTCGGGGCGATTATGCCACCGGTTATGCACCCAGATCCACTGGTCTTTATAATCGTCGATTATGTCCTCCAGAGCTTCGGTGCATTTCCTGGTAATGTTATACACATCTTTTTCAAAATCGTCGCTGCGTTCGATTATTATTTCGGGTTTGATGACGATTTTATAGCGCGATCCGTTCCTTACGCAGGCCAGCGGTACAAATGCGGCGCCGCTTCGCAGGCCCAGAATCGATTGCCCGACCGGCGTGTGCGAAAGCCGTCCGAAAGCCGGCACAAAAATGCTGCGCACCCGGAACGAATCGGTGTCCATCAGCACTCCAAGAACATGGCCCTCCTTAAGAAACCGAAACATTTTCCGGGGCGAGTCCCGGGTGTCGATAGTAACCAGTCCCAGCGCCTCCCGGTTGCCGGCCAGCAGTCGATTCAGCCGTTTGTCGTACAACTCGCGCCCGATAGCCGCGGCCCTGTATCCCAAACTGACGAAAAACGCGGCCAAAAGTTCAAAATTCCCGATATGCCCGGTGATTGCGACCACTCCCTTTCCGCGCTTATATGCTCGCTCAAAATGCGGCATGCCCTCAACATCAACCAGGCTTTTTATCTCATTATGGTAATGGCGCCTAAGGCGAACAACATCCGCGGCATTGCGGCCGAAATTGGCGAACAGATTACGGACAATCACCCGTCTCTGACCGGGACTCAAGCGGTCCCCGTATGCATATGTAAGATTTCGTTCCGCTTTGATCCGGTCCTTCGCCAGCAACAAATAGGCGATTTGTCCCGCTGCCGCCGCTATAAACACTGCCAGCTTGCGGGGGATGACATTGAAAAAACCAATCACCAGCAGGACGAACGAGTAGACCAGGGTTCTTCTTGTCGTCTTAAACCACTGCACCGGAAATCACACCAGTTTGGACCTGAGGATATCATGCAGATGAATAATACCAATCGGGTGGTGGCTGTCATCGACCACCGGCAGTACCGTAATGGAATGCTTTTCCATCACCGCCAGCGCCTTGTCGAGGATTTCACCGGGGCTGATTGTTTTCGGGTTCCTGATCATCACTTCCTCGACCGTGCGGGCGTAAAAATGCTCGTCCTGCTGCGCCAATCGACGTAGATCACCGTCGGTAAAAATCCCGATCAGCCGGCCCTTGTCGTCGATTACCGCCGTGCACCCAAGGCGCTTGCCGGTCATCTCAAGAATCGTATCGCGCATAACAGTGTCCGGTTTGACCAGCGGAATTTCGGAATTGACATGCATCAATTCCTCCACGTGCAT
>CP070796.1:641757-645886 GCA_020343475.1 Candidatus Zixiibacteriota bacterium | reverse complement strand
CATACAGCGACGAATCCGCAAAGAGCACAGAATCGGGACCATGCGATGAACTGTCCGACCAGTTCCATCCGGTTCCTCCGGCCTCATCGTCACCGGCGGCCCATGCCGCACCATCCCATTTCATGATCTGACCTGCAGCAGCACCGTTCTGACCGATATCATCAAAGGCGATTGAACCGTCCTCGATAGACTCGCTGGTAACCGCGTTGTCGGCGATTGTGGATGCAAATCCTGAAAAATCTGACAATACTGATTGGAAAGAATAGGCGACGGTAGTGATGCGAGACCTCGGAAAAATCTCGGGATCATCGCCCACTTTGATTCCGAGATATCTCAGGGTGTCTTTAAAAAACAGCGCATTGAATTGGGTCACCGATCCCAGGAGCACGTTGAATAAACCGTCGGTAACGGTTACTGATGGGTGAATCTCCTGCCAGATGATGTTTCCCGGCTCACTTAATTCAGGATCATTATAGATGGCGAAGATTATCGAGTAGTCGCCATTAAGCGGCTCCCCGCCGATATCGGTCAGTCGACCCTGGTAATTAATAAGTTGCGGTGAAACAGCAAATGCTATTCGGGTGCCATCAACAGCAAGAAATACCAGCACAGTCAATACAACCCAGTACGTGAAATTTGGGCGTGACATATTCCCTCCTTCTCATTTGGGAATTATTCTTTTTTAAAAGATGTGACGCTGAGAAATAATCGTCTATTCTAATATACGATAATCGAAGATCCTGTCAATTCATATTAAGGAGTGGAACAGTCGGATTTACAGCCGGGTGCCTGAATTTCAGTTAATCTGTTGACATTCAAGAAGTAATCGGAAAAGGGAAATCCCGTATAACAGGAATGAGCTGATACGATAACGGCTTGTGTAATCGTCAAAGTGCGAAGATCAATTGGATATCTACATCGTTGATGTCGTCAGCGATCAAAATCTACGCGACCGGGGCTCCATGGCAGATTCGGACCTTTATCAGCCGTGAGATAACTTAAAATCAGACTTGCCGTCTCAATATTATCCCCCTGTCAATCCGTAAACCTGACGCGGCGCCAGGAATTTCGGGAACTTTTCAATGAGCATGCGCCGGATAAGGTAACAATAGTGGCACTCATCCACAAATTCACCCGCAAGTTTAATACCGTGGGCCTTTGCAAGTTCCACAGGACCACCGCTGGTCAACGGCCCGCATATCGGATGAGCACTGGCGTCATACTCTGCCATAATCGCGGATAGAGGCTTTTCCCACATATTACCGATGCTCAAACCCTGACATACATGGACATTACCGAAGGAATCCACATGAACACGTTTTGGTGCAACAAGCTCTTCATGCGTGCACTCCCGGAAAACGTCCGGCGCTTTGGTGGGCAAACCTTCAGTCAGTTTCTCAACCGCGCGTCCCTTAAAGAGTGCACCTCCCCCGATTACCGGCTCGCCCTTGCCCTCGGCCGGGGGCTGTATGGCCGGCTTTTCGATGCAAATGGAACCTGCCTGCATTCCCAGCTTTGCAGCAGCTTTGGCTGCCTTCTTGGCGGGGCTTTCTTTCTCTTCACTATGATGGAAATCGTCATCACTGAGGCTTAAATCTTCGATTCCGTTTTCCAATAATGGCCCGAGCCAGAGCTCCGCATCCTCAACGGATGTAGCCCAATAGCAGTTGGTGACGACGCCGGTTTTAAAACCCGCGCCACTCGCCAGCCGCAGACCCTCGACCATCAGGGGGTAAAAAAGGAACGGCTCGCCGCCTTCAAAGTAAATCCACTCGACCGTGCCGATTTTCTTTGCATCGGAAAGGACTTCTCTAATCCGGGCTGCGGTAAAAGTCCCCTCCGCATTGGGGCCGCAGTATAAAAAACAGTGGTCGCACTCATAAGTGCAGGTATACGTGAGAAAAAAATGTATTCCCTTAAGCATTGGTTCTGCTCCTATGTCATCTTACCCTATAGTTGCATCGCCCCTTAAATCAATACGGGCTATTCTGAAATAAGATTCAACTACATCTTGTGCCTTTTACAGGTATGGCCTCTTACAGCATTAATTATATGTATGAATCCATAATATACCAGCAAAAAAATCTCCCTTATAGGAGGCGTGCAAATGTTAAGGCGGGGCTGATATCATGCTCCCCGGGGCTTTCCGGAGATTTATTTTCGACATATAAATATGGCATACTTATAATGGCGCAAGATACGGCATGGCGATATTAAGTGCACCGGGTCAGAACGGAGCTTTCCCAAAAAGTCGGATACAGGTAATGGCGGCAACTCAGTTATGAATTACGGTTGATCCGCCCCGTTGCCTGTGCATCCCACATTCACTCTGGCGCCCTTAGCTCGCGTTCAGGATTGCAGTGCTGAATTCTCATTGAATTTATCCACTATAGCGCCAAATGAATTGTTCTGAACGGTCGTATAAGTCGCAGTATAAAGGAGGAATACGATTAATGAGAATAGCCTCGGCATGGCCGGCTCCCGCGGAATTCATGATGCTGTTACTCTTGATTGGCCTCTTGGGGTGTTCCGCTCCCGCAACCGATTTCTCACAATTTGAGCAGGAAGGAAGTGAAGTCAGAGTCTATGAAGTATTCGGCATGGACTGTCCCGGCTGTCACGGCGGGCTTGAGAAGCTGGTGAACGCAATTCCAGGAATAAGAACATCGAAAGCGAACTGGGAGAAGCAACGA
This sequence comes from Candidatus Zixiibacteriota bacterium, assembly GCA_020343475.1. Taxonomy (GTDB): domain Bacteria; phylum Zixibacteria; class MSB-5A5; order GN15; family PGXB01; genus JAFGAL01. The sequence goes on along the minus strand of CP070796.1, from coordinate 643,193 downwards.
TTGCATGTTGTGCTTCAGCCAGAGACCCAGGTCGATGACAGCGCCATTCATGACGCGATCAAACGGGCAAACTTTACTCCCGGCAAACGAATAAGGTGAAACAAAATAAGGTCGGGGATTATCTGTGAAAACTGTAATCTTAATCCTTGTAAGCCTGCTCCTGTCCACAGCCTGGAGTGACATTGCATGGGCGACAGGAATTAGTATCGATGCCGGACTTACCCCGCCACAAAATAGATGGATTCTTCGGTCCCAGGTTCGCTACATGAAAAGAGACCACGATCCAACACCAATGCAGCGCGAGATGACCTCATACCTCTTCCCTGTGGTGGTGGCCTATGGTCTCAGATCCGACCTGACGGTCATGATGAGACAGATTGTCAGACGCAATGAGATGTCGATGATCACCGGCAACTCTTCCCAATCTGGATTTGCTGATTTACTTTTGATGACCAAGTTCCGCATGCTCCGAATCAACCTACCGGGATATACGCTTGGCGTTGCTCCCACAATCGGCCTGGAAATGCCAATCGGTGCCGAGGCTTTCAGCTCAAACACCTGGGACCTTCGTTTGGGGTGCTTTGTCTCCGGAAGAATCAGGGAATGGGGATTCGATTGCAACTTGGCGTATGCCTGGAACGGTATGATAAAGACCGCCGGCTCGAATCTTGACCCGGGCCATGAGTTTTCGCTGGAAGCAGCATTGGGAGTTCAGATTGGGCTGGGAAAGGAGGCGCTTTTGGCGGTGGCACCTGTTCTGGAAACTTCGTACAGGAGAACTCGTGCCGATGTTGCGGATGGCCAGAAGGTCAACAACACCGGTGAATCTGTTTTCCTTCTCTCTCCCGGAATCAAGTTGACCCGCTCTTCTCTAATATGGGAATTTTTGGCTCAGTTCCCGGTGTGGCAGAAACAGGAAGGTGAACAACTGGAACGTGCCGCAGCTCTTCTTGCGGGTGTGCGCTTCATGTACTAGTCTTTAAATGGATGCTGCTGCAGTCTGTTGATTTCAGGCCTACCGGGCAATCAATCCGACGTGTCTTTTACCGGGAGAATTGACTGGCTGACCTGCAACCGCATAATTCACTGAGTTCACCTATTTCTGCTGAAACTCCGCAAATATAATAACTAACACTCAGTTACGAGTATTTTCCTGAACTCGAGCACCTGGAGACAATAAACCCCGGCTCAAACCGGGGCTTATTCATCGTGCCTTAAAATTGGCTAAGGTTTCGGGTCATTCAGGACACGGGTCTTTTGCCAACCAAAATTTGGCACATACCAGATACCAATCTGCCTATTCCTTGTCAATTTTAGCGCAGGTTACCAATTCACTATATTTCATGGCCGTGATCTCACCAGAATCCGCTGTATCAAAACTGATTACCAGCCTGCTCTTGCCGGTTTCGCCTGTCCATTCATTGTCGGTCTCGGTC
>CP070796.1:637521-641657 GCA_020343475.1 Candidatus Zixiibacteriota bacterium | reverse complement strand
ACCGAGGTCCTGTATTTGTCCAGTTGATCCGTGGGCAGCGCCGGATTAAATCTCTTCATATAGGACGGATTGCCGTGGCAGGACGAACAGAATTGCGGAATGTCCTCCGGCTTCGGTATCCCCGTATAAGTCCTGTCGGCGCGAACCTCATCCATATCGTCAAACTCCGGATTCCCCCCGTGACAATCGGAACAGCCCAGCCCGGCCTTGAAATGGATGTCCAGTGCATACAGCTGCGATGGTGAATCGGGATCTTCTTCCCATTCAGCATGGCAATTGTAACATTCATCCGCGAGGGCTGGCGTTATTAGAGCGAACCAGAACAACAGGCAGAACCATCCCATATGCAAAAATCTTTTGACCATCACAATCACCATTTACTCTATAAGATACCCCAGAATTGTAAGGATCGTCATGGACGCAACCACCAGCCACCCGGCCGCAATCACAGCCTTGCGCCTTACCGTTCCCGCCTCCGGTCGGGCCCAGAACGGAACAATCAGCCAGAGCACACCGGCCAACACCAAAATGAGGATGCCGAAAAGCTCGCCCTCAATGAACATAAGATGAGGGGGAAGAAATTTAAGCGCCTGAAAGGCAAACATGAAATACCATTCGGGACGAATTACCGGCGGCGGCGGCGCAAAGGGATCCGCCTTCTGACCCAGGGGCCAGTGAATAGGGCCGATGCCGTCAGAAAACAGGGCTGCCAGAATTGCCAGCAGATTCAGCATTATCAGCCAGACAAGAAGCTCCCTGAGGAGAAAATTGGGGAAAAACGGCATATACTTTTTGGATGCGGTTGTGCCTGTTTCCCAGGCAATTGGTTCCGATATTCCCTGCCTCTGAATAAAAAAGAGATGCAGAGCTAATATTACCGTAAAGATGCCGGGTAACACGGCCACGTGCACGCCGAAAAATCGTCCGATTGTCGCGCCCGAGACAGCTTCACCACCGCGCATTAATTGCGACAGATAATCACCTACAACCGGAATAGCTCCCGCCATGCCGGTGCCGACCCGGGTCGCGAAAAAAGATAGCTCGTTCCAGGGCAGCAAATAACCCGAAAAGCCAAAGCCCAGCGCCAGCCCAAGCAACACCACCCCGGAAATCCAGGTCATCTCCCTCGGTTTGCGGTAAGCATGAGTGAAATACACCGAAAACATGTGAATAAAGGCCATCAATATCATCAGATTAGCCGACCATGAATGCATTGATCTGATCAACCAGCCGAAAGAAACATCGGAGATGATGAACTTCACTGATTCATAGGCAGAATCAATACCCGGTCGATAATATAGTAAAAGCAGGATTCCCGTGATCACCTGGACGGTGAAAAAGAATAGAGTCATCCCGCCGAAAAAATACCAGATAGAATGCCTGTGCCGGGGAACCGATTTGTGTGACATATAGTCGACCAGGGTGTCAAGTCCAAGGCGTTTATCAACCCAGCCGAAACCCCTGAGCCACAAAGACTCTTTTGACGATCTCCTTCCCATTACCCGGTGCCCCTGGTAATATATATCTCGCCGGTAACTTCATCAACATGCACAGCATACATCTCCAGGGGACGAGGCGGCGGTCCTGAAATATTGCGTCCTTCGAGATCATATTTACCGTTGTGACAGGCACACCAGATTATACCCATATCCTTCCGGTATTGAACCGTGCAGTCAAGATGTGTGCATAAAGCGGAATAGGCCCTTATTTCATTGTCGGGGCTGATTAGTATGATACCGAGATTTTGACCGAATTTGAAGATACGCGATGCCTGTTCTGCTTCCCGCAATTCATCAATTTTGAAAGGGAGCTTAATTTGAGAAACATTGGCTTCTATCGTTTCAGGCGGCAAAACATATTTGAATATCGGGTAGAAAACCGATCCCAGAAAGGCAACCGCACTCCCTCTAAAAAGCCATGCCAGAAAGCCGCGTCGATTCTTAATGGTTTCACTCATTTTGATATCAATTTTTTCCAATACTAAGTGATTCTGAATGATATGTCAATGAAAATGTACTATAGGGCTCCAAATAATCCTGTCTTCGCGGATACCATCATCCCGGAGACATGATCCCACCTTTGAATATTATACTTAAATGAATGAATTAACGCAGGTGCACGACCATAAATCTTCGACAGGGTTTTAACTGATGAATAATCTCTCCCGATGATCAGTCTGAGCGGTTGCCGAGCACGCTAAAAGGTAATGGCAAACGGACGTAACTGCCGTGGTAATATCGGATTCCCTTTCCGTATGGGCGGCGATACCTGTCAGCGAATCAGGGATAACTGGCTTACCACGCCCTGAAGATTTCTCAGGACATTGATATAACGAGTGAAATAGATATGAGCCACCTGATTCATTACATTGAAGCCGACATGAGAATTCCTCTTGAGAAGTTCCCGGAGTGGTTTGGCCTCGATTGAGAGAAGCTCGGTTGTCTCACTGCATAGTGCTGTGGCAGTGTACCGTGGCGAATCGAGCAACGGAGACAAACCAAATAACTCACCCTTTTCTACTTCTGATATAACCAGGCTAAGATCCGAAGATTTAGCTGGAAGCCGGAGATAGACCGATCCCGCCATCAGCATATAAACATGACCGGCCGGGTCGTTAAATGCGAACACCGTTTCGTCGGCACGGTATTTCTTTACCGATGAAAAACTGCTGATCTCGTTTGTCTCGTCCAGGTTGAGCGATTGAAATATGTCGTGACCCCGCAACATCTTTCCAATACTCATGCTTTTCCTCCCTTTCTTCTTGTTTGTGTACCTCCGGAAATATTCACACCCTATCCAGGAACGTTCCCCGGCGACTGCAAAATGAATATGAATAGCAGCTAAGGCCGGGCAAATAATGTCGACTGAATCCGAGCGACGTCCCGAATAAAGATAAGCCTGTCCTCACAAAATTGCAAGAGCTTACTGTGCGGGCGGCAGACCCGCCTTTGCCGAATGTTCCGGGCTGAATCGCGGGCCGACGGACAGTGGAATAATTGACTGCGATTTATTTTAAGATTTGACTGTGCTTTTTCGGTACGATCTTATGACCGCCACATCCTTTTTGGAAAGACCGATTTTGTCTTCCAGTAGTCCACGCAACTCCTCGGTGAAATCCGACGCTGCTGCTTCTTCCTGCCGGAGTGCTTCTTCCCTAGTCATTTGATCGCTGTTTATCATATTGCAGTAACCGAAGCAGGCCTTGCTGCATCCGACCGTGTTAGTAAGACAGTATGTAATGAGCGGAGGAAGATGACAGTCCGTTCTCCAGGAAGAAATATGGTCCGGCGGCTTTTCCCATCCGAGCTCCCTGGTTATTGTCTCCTTGATCTGCTTCCGGTTCCAGGGGATATAATCAAAAAGGCTTATTTCCTGTATATTCTTATTCGCCAGGACCGGAGCCGCCTCCGATAAAATGCTGCTCCCCGGGGCATGCATTGCGATCCGTTGCATAAGATGGTAAAATTGCAGCTTGTAATAGCTGGGGGAAAGAAGATTACGAAATTTTGAACCGCCCCGTGTTCCGATTACCTCTCTATGGACTCTCTCATACGCTTTCATGATTGTATCCTGGGTCGACTCAACGTGAGACGATCCCCATATGATCAGGGGAACCTTGAACTGCTCCGCGGTTTTGTAAACGGCGCTGCGATAACCGTAAGCACAGGCGCTGCACAATATTTCTGCAATGGCAAACAGGCCGCGCGGAAGGACAAACTTGATCTCGTTACGCACGATTTTCCTGACGACATCACTTCCGGAACCCACCTCGAGAAAATCAACATTGAGACGATTGCACGCATTATTCATATTGACCAGTGCCTGCTCTGCCCTGAAATTGTTGTCATAGTTGACCGCCAGAATCTTCAGATTGTACTGCCTTTTGGCATAATATAAAACAAAGGAACTGTCCCTTCCGCCGCTGAGCGGCACAATGCAATCATACCTGCCATTCCGATCCTTGATCAAGGCTATTAACCTGTCAAGTTCTTCCTTGCCTCGGTATTCCGCTTCTTTGTAATTCAGACAGAAATTGCAGATGCCTTCTTCATTGAAAATAATTCCCGGGACGGTATCCGGCATAATACAGCGCTTGCACCTTTTCATATTACTACGCTCCCCTTGTAAACAGTAAC
>CP070796.1:633261-637421 GCA_020343475.1 Candidatus Zixiibacteriota bacterium | reverse complement strand
CAAAGCAAGGACACCTACCACGATAGCCGGGTATCTAACTGAGGATTTGATCTGGCGGTTTAGTTGTAGGTCCTTTTCCAGCATGGAGCCCAGCGAATCCAGGATGCGTTCAAGGCTCCCGGATGCTTCGCCCGCCGCGACCGCTGCGGTATAAATCCTCGGAAAAAGGTGAGGGAAGTCTGCTATTGCCTCCGAGAGAGATTTTCCCGATTTAACACTGTCCCTGATTTTCTCAATGGCGCGGTTAAACGGTCCATTATCGGCGCCAATCCGGATAACTGCCAGTGCGCGGAGGATTGGAATTCCGGCACGATGCAACGTAGAGAGATTGCGCGTGAAGATAATCAAGTTTTCGTATAGCTTGGTTTTAAAAAAGCCAAAGAGTCCCTCGCGTCGGGAGTCTTTTGCCAGCTTGATTTCGCTGGGCAAAAGCTTCTGTTCGGCCAGAATAGCAGCCGCCCGCTCGGGGCTTTCCGCCTGGATACGGCCCCGGCTCAGCAGGCCGCTCCGGGTGCGGGCTCTATACGTATATATATCAGGCACTTACCGTTATTCTCTCGGCTTGCATTGCAGGCAGGTCACTCTCTTTGATTGAGATGCACCGCAATAATTCCTCAAGAGATACTTGTCCGGAATCGACCTTCTCCAGCCCCGCCTGGAAGAGGGGGCGGTACCCCTTTTGCAGGGCATAGTTTTTTATCTGCGCCTCAGGCGTTCCATTAATAATCATCTCAGCCAGGGCATCATCGATGCGAATCAATTCGAAAATGCCGGTCTGTCCCTTGAAACCGGTTCGGCGGCATCTGCTGCACCCCTCTCCGTGCATGAATCGGATTTCTTTTGCGACACCTTCAAGGTTGGCAATTTTCAACTGGTATTCGGGCGGAGCATAGGTTTGTGAACAATTCGGACAATTGTTGCGAAGCAGGCGTTGTGCCAGAACCCCTTTGAGCGCCGAGGCCACCAGGTACTTTTCAATTCCCATGTCAATCAGTCGATTGATGGCGGTTGGCGCGTCGTTAGTATGCAAGGTTGAGAAAACCAGATGTCCCGTCAGCGCAGAACGCACCGCCATTGCGGCCGTCTCGGTGTCGCGAATCTCACCAATCATGATAATGTCCGGATTTTGCCGCAGAATAGAACGCAAGGAGGAGGCAAAGGTGAGCCCCGCCTTCTCATGAGCCTGCACCTGATTGATCAAGGGCAGGGAATACTCAACCGGGTCCTCAATCGTAATGATGTTTTTCTCAATTGAGTTGATCTCCTGCAACACCCCGTATAACGTGGTCGTTTTACCACTGGATGTCGGCCCCGTGATGAGAATCAATCCCTCTTTAAGATGGATTAATTCCTGCCATTGGGCCAACAGACTCTCGGAAAATCCCAGTTCTTCCATGCCGATATTGAGAATCCTGCGATCCAGTATCCGAATAACAACCTTCTCACCGTGGATCGTTGGCAGGGTGGAGATACGCAGGTCGATATCTTCTCCGTCGACATTGGCCAGCATCCGGCCGTCCTGGGGCAGCCGTTTCTCCGAGACATCCATATTTGCCGCCACCTTAATGCGGGAAGTGATTTCAGATTGCAGGTTTTTCGGTGGGGAGGCCTCCTCATGCATGACTCCGTTAATGCGATATCGTACCCGCAATTGTTTTTCATCAGGCTCAATGTGGATATCTGATGCCTTGTCCTTTACCGCCTGACTGATGAGCAGGTTGACCAGCTTGATAACCGGGGTGTCCTGTTCCTGAGCCGGTGCTTGCACGGATTGAGCACGTGTTTCCTCTTTTTTCTTCTCTTCCGGATATGTCCCGATCACCCCGTACATCGAGTCTGCAACTGAATAGTACTGATCGATAGCGGAGTTGATCTCGCGGTGGCCGCTCACCACCCGCTTGATATCGCATTTGGTCAGGTACTTGAGTTCCTCAATGGCTATGATATTAAGCGGATCAGCCATCGCAACAGTCAGCGCCTTGGCAATTTTGAAAACCGGAATAAGACAGTAACGACGTGCCACCTCCACCGGGACCATAGCAATTACGTTGGGATCAATGACGAGGGAGTCCAGCGATATTTTGGGAATATTCAGTCGTTCAGAAAGCGTATCAAGGAGCTGGTCTTGTGAAATGATCCCTTTGTCGACCAGAATCTGACCGACCTTGTGACCGGTATTACGCTGCTCCTCAAGCGCATCAGCCAGCTCAGCCCCGGATATAAGGCCCTTTTCAATGAGAATATTGCCAGTCTTCTTTCGCGCCATAATCTTATGTCCGCGTGGGATTTCTTTCAGTTAATCGGTAGAATGCTTGACTCTCTTAACCGGCCTGCGAATGGCTGTATCATAATTGTTGATTTTGGCTGTTCTGGCATGTACTTTGCCTGAGGAGAAGAACATAATCCACATTTTGCTCGGGATTAATCCTGAAACTGGTGAATTCATTGCTGAAATATCGTTACCTCATTACAGCCCTTCTGTTTTTCCTTTTAATGATAACAGCTTCCGCCCGCGCGGCCGGGGTAACCGGAACCGGCACAATCATTGACTCCGTCGAAATCGATAATCGTAACATCTATGACCTCACTGATCCGCGCTACAGCCATTGGATTTTCCGACTGGCAAATAAATGCAATATTAAGACAAGAAAGTCTGTAATCAGGCGCGAATTGCTTCTCCGCAAGGGAGATACATATCGCCCCGAGCTTGCCGAAGAAACCGAATATATTCTTCGCGCTCTTCCGTATATCTGGAATGCCAGCGTGGATCTGGATAAATCCCCGGCGGGCGCAAATGTATTGCGGGTGACGACTAGCGACCGCTGGTCACTTACCGGGGGGTTTTCCTTCAGTCGCTCCGCCGCTCAGACGACCTACCAGCTGGGATTTGAAGAAGTAAACTTCCTCGGTCTGGGGCAGTTTCTCGAAGCAAATTATTTCATTCGCGAGTTTGAGGAGGATTATCTTAATCTGGCTTATTCCAACCGGCGCATATTGGGGTCGAACCTGGCCCTGGACACATATTATAACGACAGCCCGGAAGTCGGTAGCAAGCGGATTGTCCTTTCGAAGCCGTGGTACTCTCTTCTGTCAAAATTCTCGTTCATCGTGGCATTTAAGTTGACCGACCGCCGGAATGATTACTATATGGACGGTGTTATTGTTGGTCAGGATTGGGTGCGCGGAAGCATATTCGACTCCAAATTAGCGTATCGATTCGGGTCCTATCATACCAAGCTTGAGACGGGCCTGCTTTACAGCTATGTGGATTTCGATGCCCGCGGCAGGAGAGAATACTATGCGGATACCCCCATTCATTTTGCCCGGGATAGTCTGTACCACTTTGTCGAGCCACAGATCGGCATCATGGACATCAGGTTTATTAAAACCTGGCGTATCCGGATGTTCACCCGGGATGAGGATATTACTCTGACCAGATCAATTTTCTTGAAATATGGGCGAGCGTGGAATCCGGCCGCTGGCCGGAAAGTATTTGACAAAATTTCTCTCGAGGGCAGCTATGCGGTTTACTACCGCTCCAATTTAATTCTGGCGAATCTTATCCGTCGGGAATGGTTTGACGGGGCCCGTAGCTTCAGGAAACAGCAGGAGCTTTCGATAAGATACTATAACAATGGAACTGTCTGGTATACCCCGGTCGTCTTACTGATGTATGCCAAAGACGTGAGAAGGGATCGCATGAAATTTCTCTATCTCGGGGAAAATCATGGAATCAGGGGATACTCCAAGAATTATCGCGATGGCGAGAAGCTTGTCCGATGTAATCTGGAGAATCGATTCTTCACCAATATCAGACTGATATCAAATCGTATTGGGATTACTCAGTTTGCGGATTTCGGCCGGGTTTGGAGCCAGGGAGAAAAACTGGACTTCACGAACTGGCTTTGGTCGGTGGGAATAGGATTGCGATTCGGGACCGAACGGGTAACCAAGCGGGAAACACTGCGCATTGATCTGGCCTATGCTGGGCGTCTTAAAAGCTGGCAGATATCCTTTGGTCTGGGACAATATATTAACTAAGAAAGACCGGTGGGTCGCGTAAGTACTTATAAGGCTTGACAATTCGTAAAATCAGAGTAAATTGAAATTGGGAGTATGTACGCCTGCTTAGAGTTTCTTTACGGTCTTACCGTGAGAAA
>CP070796.1:628998-633161 GCA_020343475.1 Candidatus Zixiibacteriota bacterium | reverse complement strand
CTATTGTCAGTGGCAAAGGCAATTGAATAGCAGAAATATCCGCCAATCACGGTCAGGGCGAAAAAGAATCTTCGCGCTGTCAAAAATCTATGCATGCCCAATTCTCCATTCCTTCCAACTCACATGGTTGTCGCATATTAGGGCGGAAATTAGGTGATTTCGATCGCGGGCGCAAGCCATTTTTTGCCGGAATGCATTATCAGGGTAAAGGATACTCCTGCGGGGTGCGTAAGGTCGTAGCCAAAAAGGGCTTGCCAAAGGCCGGGTTTGATTGTATACTTTCAGTCTTATCATTTGCGCTGAGGAACTTACGCTAATACTTATGGTATAAATCACGGGAAAATGCAGAAAAAGGAATAGAGGAGTATGAAAAGGCGATATACGAACGTTTTATTGACAGTATCTGCAATCAGCTTGGCCCTGCTCGTTATTGGCTGTGGTGAAAGCGGGGATGAGATGGTTTTGGCCAGTATCAACGGGGACAAGATCCTGGCACGGGATCTCAACGAGATTTTCGACCGCAACAACAATATTTTTACAAGTTTTGACGAAGAACTGGAAAGCAGGTCGACTATTCTTGACAGCCTGATCATCCAGCAGCTGCTTATCCAGGAAGCGTACCGCAAAAACATCGATAATCATGAAGAGGTTAACCGGATTGTGCTGGCCGGCTGGGACCGATTCCTGCTTGATGTGTTGTATCAGCGGCAAATCAATGACAGGATTGATGTGGATGAGGACGAGATTGAGGATTTTTACGATAAGATGGAGTACAAGGTCTGTGTCTCGCACATCCTGGTCAGAACCGAGGATACCGCCCTGATGGTGCTTGACAGCCTTCGTAACGAGGGCAATTTTGAAAAATTGGCCGTGAAATTCTCGATTGACCCATCCGCTCAGAAGAAAAATGGCTTTGTCGGCTGCTTCTCATGGGGTGGAATGGATATGGAATTTACGCGGAATGTTTTCAAACTCAACCCTGGCGAGGTTTCCGAGCCGTTTAAGACCAAGTTCGGCTGGCATATCGCGCGAATGGACGACCGCGTGCCCAATGACGAACGCCGCAGCTTCGAGCATTTACATGATGACATCGCGGATATTCTCGAATCGCTAAGGCGGGCGGAGCTTTTGGATGAGTACTCACGGACATTGAGGGAGAAATATCCGGTAAAGGTCGAAACCGATGTATGTGATTACCTTCTGCACCGCCGCTCCACTCTCTACCCGCCGCAGCTGCTCAAGCAGATACCGAAAAACGACTTCGATCCCACGCAGCTTGACCGCGACGAAAAGGAGATGGTGCTGGCATCGTGGGACGGCGGGCAGATAACGCTGGGACAATATCTGGTGGAATCCCGGAAAATCAACGCCTCGATTCGGCCGGATTTTGACGATTATGATTCCATTGCGACTGTCATTTTTAATCTCAAGGTTCAGGGTATCCTTGGTGAGGAGGCTCGAGACCTGGGGCTGGAAGATGATCCGGAGTTCAAGCGGAAGATCAGGAAATTCCGAGAGTTGGCCATGGCCGATATCATGGAAAATGACTCCCTGCCGTTTCCCGATGCCCCGGATGACGGCGAGGTGCGTCAGTACTATGAAAGCCATCTCAACGAATTCGTACAACCGCCATCAATACATGTTTTTGAAATACTGCTCTCCGATCTAAACCTGGCAAAACGGACGATGAAACGTGTCAGGTCGTTTGCTACTTTCAAAAAGATGGCTACCGAACTGACCGAGAGACCGGGAAAACGGGCCGGCGGCGGCGATATGGGATATATTGAGCAGCGCTACTACCCGGAACTTTATCGCGCTGCAGGCAAGCTCGCGGTCGGCGATATTGGCGGGCCAATTCCTGTTTCCGGAAAATACGCCCTCTTTTACGTTGCGGATAAAAAAGCCGAAGATGTGAAGGATTTTCTGACGGTTAAGGAGGAGATTAGAAGGCGCCTTGAAAAGGAACGGCGACGTGAAACGTTAAAAGAGTGGGTCCAGCAGCAGAAGGCGGATGCCAACATTAAAATTTATGAGAATAACCTGCGGGCTACAATCAACGAGGATGCATATGCTGTCGCGGATACTACCAGCAGCTAATCCCCGGCGGCAATTCCGTTCTGCTGTCATAGTATCATTTATTGCTCTGAGTATTGCGGCGTTAATCACCGTGGCGCCGGCCATGGAGCCGGTAGAGCGGATTGTGGCGATAGTGGGCGAGCAGCCGATTCTGGCATCAGAACTGTCACTTCAAATGCAGCTTCTCGCGCTAAATCAGGGAATCCGTCCCGAAAGCGAAAAAGAGCTCAAGGAACTACAGGAACAGGTTCTTGACCAGATGATTTCCGAACAGCTGTTTCTGATCGAAGCCAGGCAGGATACAACAATCGCTGTGACTGACGCTGAGATCGAGCAGGCGCTTGATGAACGCATCGTCGCAATCTCATCACAGTATCCGTCAGAGGACAGGTTTCTGGAGGAGCTGGGGCGCGAGGGCATGAGTTTCCGCGCCTTCAGGCGCCGCCTGCGGCCGGAAATTGAAAATCAACTCTATAAGCAGAAGCTGATCCAGCAAAAGCTTTCCAAGATCTCAATATCCCGCCAGGAAGTTCTTGAGTTCTATCAGAAATATGAGGATTCCATTCCGGAACAGTCTGAGACGGTGCGACTGGCGCATATCCTGATCCTGATCGAGCCATCCCAGGCGACCCGGGATTCGGTTCAGGATTTGGCCGAATCGGTCCGCAGAAATGCCTCCTCCGGCGCTGATTTCGCAACCCTCGCAATGACGTACTCATCCGGTCCAACCGCTCTGGCGGGAGGGGATCTGGGGATTATTTCGGAAACCGACGTGCTGCCGGAATTTGGACGCGTCGCCTTTAATCTTGAGCCCGGGGATATTTCCGGCGTGGTTATCACCGAAAACGGTCTCCATATCATCAAATGCGAGGAGAAACAGGGGGCAAAAGGTCACTTCCGTCAAATTCTGTTTGAAGTAAAGCCGACCACCGGGGATACTCTTCTGGCGTATGCTATAATTGATTCTCTGGTGAATGAAATTGAAGGCGGAGCTGATTTCAGGGAGATAGCCAAGGCCTTTTCCTCCGATGACGACTCGCGCAAGCAGGGCGGGGAATTGGGCTGGTTTCCGCTGGAGGGATTGCCCCCGGAATTCATTACCGCAATTGATTCCATCCCGGCTATCGGCGGTATTTTTGGTCCTGTATTATCCCAATACGGTTTACATATCATAAAACTGCTGGATCACCAGGAAAGCCGGGCCATAACCCTGGAGGAGGATTTTGACCGGCTCAAGGATATGGCGCGGCAGACCAAAACCGGCGAGTATATCGAAAAATGGGTCGATGATATCCGTCAGCGCACCTATGTGGAAATCAGACCTCTCGAATGAAGACACCGTTTATGAGACTCGATCAATATCTTTCCAAAGTAGGACTAATCAAGCGGCGCACCGTTGCCAAGCAGCTCTGCGATAACGGGATTGTCAAGGTTAACGGCCACCGCTCAAAACCGTCACATGAAATCAAAACCGGCGATATTATAAGCGTCGGCGGAAATCGGCCGGTTGCGGCCGAAGTGCTGGAGGTGCCGGGCGGAAGCATCAAGAAAGAAGAACGAGATAAGTATTTTAAAATTATCAGAACGACCTGAAACCTCTTCGGGCGAACGGGATTAGACAAATATTATGCTTGATTTTTCAGAGGTTCTGCTTTAAAATTTGGATTTCGATTTGGCAGATTATAGACCAGGGGATTAAAGAGACCAAAAAAGTTCTTCATAAGGAGATCATGCAATGAAAATAACTGAAGAGATTAAGGGGGATGTGGCCGTTATCCATCTCAAGGGCAAGGTAATGGGCGGCCCGGATGCGACCATGTTTCACGGCAAGCTCCATGAGTTTATCAACGGCGGCAGGAAAAAAGTTGTCGTTAATCTGGCCAAAGTCGAGTGGATGAGCTCGGTCGGGCTGGGCATGCTGATCTCCGCGCTGACGACCATGAAAAACAACGGCGGTCAGTTGATACTGGCCAATGTCACCGAGGGTATCCAGACGCTGCTGACCATCACGCGGCTTGTGACCATTTTTAAAGCCCACGACAGCGTCGACGAGGCAATTGCAGCATTTGAATAGGAGGCCGGCATAG
>CP070796.1:624725-628898 GCA_020343475.1 Candidatus Zixiibacteriota bacterium | reverse complement strand
GGATGGTCAATCTGTATTTTATCTCCCTTCTGGTTCGTTCCACCCTCCGGCCCGACGGGGTGGACAAGACCGCCGCGCTTGTGATTTTGTTTATCAAATTCCCGCTCTTATATGTCTCCGGGTATCTGATGGTCGTCAGCGACTTCTTTAATCCGATTCTGCTTCTGGTCGGCTTTACCGTGAACCTGCTGGTGATGGTATTGAAGGCGGTGGGCCGGACCATTTTGAAGCTTGATAACATGGATATAAGCGATAGACAGGAAAGTTTGAAGAGTGTATAACAGACTGCTTTTCCACATACTGACCACAACCCACGATGCGGGTGCCCAGGCCGCGGGGCATGCTGCCGAAGGCGGGCACGGCGGGGGCGATTCGCACGAACTGCCCAACCTTGTAACCTTTATCAATAAATCTTTCGCGCATCATTACGATGCTCTGATTTATGCCGGGGTGGTGGCGCTGTTTATGATTGTTGTGTCGGTTATTACGTATCGCAAACGACAGCTGATTCCCGGGCGGCTGCAGAATCTGGTCGAAATGCTTCTGGAGGGATTGTACAACCTCTTTGAATCGGTAATGGGCAAGGAGGCGATTAAGTATACGCCGTTTCTGGGAACGCTGTTTATCTATATCTGGTTTATGAATCTGGTGGGACTGATTCCGTTTTTCAAATCGTCGACTTCGTCTATCAACACCACCGCCGCACTGGCGATCACGGTCTTTCTGTACGTGCAGTACACCGGTATTCGCCGGCTTGGATTATGGGGATACTTCCATCACCTGCTCGGCTCGCCTCGCGACGCGGTCACCTGGGCGCTGGCTCCGATCAATCTGCCGATTCATCTGGTCGGTGAGCTGGCCAAGCCGTTCTCGCTGGCGCTTCGGTTATTCGGCAATATCACCGGCGAGGATATTCTGATTGCGGCGTTTGTATCGCTGGGGATCATGTTTATGGCTATCTTCGGGTCGCCAATCGGATTCCCATTCCAGATTCCTTTTATTCTTCTGGCAATGTTGACTTCAACCATACAGGCGCTGGTATTCACCATGCTTTCCACGATTTATTTCGTCATGGTGATGCCGCATGAGGAACACTAAAAAGGCGAAAAGAAAGAGTTTTTAACAAAACAACTTTTGGAGGATATGATGGATTTCAAGACTGCACTATCATTTGCATTGCCGATTGCGGTGTCAATCGCGGCTATCGGCTCGGGTCTCGGGCTCGGTAAGGCAGTTGGCTCGGCGATGGAAGCGATGGGTCGTCAGCCTGAGGCCGCCGGTAAGATTCAAACCGGTATGATCATCGGTGCGGCGTTCATCGAGGCGTTGACCATTTATGCGCTGGTCGGTCTGTTGCTGCTTATGGGCAAGATTGGCTGATTTTCTGCCTGCAATGGGAGACAGCAGGTTCACCAACCGATAGTCGGAGCTTGTAAATGAACATTGAACTAGCGCAAGTAATTACCCATATCATCGGCTTTCTGATTACGGTCTGGCTGCTCAAGAAGTTTGCCTGGAAACCGCTTCTGTCCATGATGGAAGAGCGGCGCCAGAAGATCAGGGATGAGTTTGACCGGATCGACACCGAGAAGCAGGAAGCCGAGAAATTGCGGGCGGAGTACGAAAACAGCCTGAAAAATATCGAGGCGGAGCGGCGCCAGAAGATTGCGGAGGCGGTCAATGAAGCCAACAAGGTTGCCTCGGATATCAAAATGAACGCTCAACAGGAAGCTCGCGGAATTATCAGCCGCACCAACGAGCAGCTGGAGCGGGATGTCGCCAAGGCCAAGGTTCAGCTGAAAGAGGAAATGGTGAGTATCACCCTTTCGGCGGCGGAGAAAGTGCTGCATGAGAAGCTCGATGACAGGAAAGAGCGAGAGTTGATCGGCAGGTTCATAGACGGCATCGAAAAGGCATAATCTCATGATTGCGCAACAGGTTGCCAAAAAGTACTCGTCTGCTCTGTTTGATCTGGCCAGGGAGCGAAATCTTATCGATCAGGCCTGGGATCAGCTTACTACCCTTGCGGAATATCTGCGAAAGGATCGAACCTTTCTGGATTTCATGTCTGCCCCGCAGGTTCCCGACGAAGATAAGTTCAAGCTGGTCACGAAGGTTTTTGCCGACCGTTTGGAAAAATCGGTTTACAATTTCCTGCAGTTTCTGGTTACCAAACGCCGGCTCAAATTTCTTCCCGAGATCATTGATGAGTTTGACCGCTTGGTCCGTGCGGATAAGGGAATCGCCCGGGCCACCTGTATCACGGCTCTCCGGATCACCGACGCCGAGCGGGAAAACCTGAAACGGATGCTGGCCGCCAGGACCTCGCTGGAGATCGAACTCGAAGAAAAAATCGACGAATCGATCATCGGTGGAATGATTGTCATCCTGTACGATCAGATTATCGACGGCTCCATCCGGTATGGGCTGGATCAGCTCAGGAACCGGCTGATGAAGGTCAAGGTGCATTGATTGCACATTCGCCGGCGGTAATACCCGGAGTCACCGGGAGGTTAAGACGGGAGGAGAAACGGTAAGGATCGGGTAAGGACGGCATGAAGAGCGACATACGACGATAGGGCGGACCGCGCGTATCGCACCATGGCCCGGAAGAAAGCGAAATGAAGTCTGTATTTGAATAGAGGTATTTACGATGGGTTTAAATCCAGAAGAAGTCTCCTCGATTATAAAAAAAGAGGTCGAAGGGTACGAAACCAAGCTGGAGATGGAATCGGTCGGGACGGTTCTTCAGGTTGGCGACGGTATTGCCCGTATCTGGGGACTGGAAGACGTGATGATGTCCGAGCTGGTACAGTTTCCCGGTGACATTATCGGGATGGTGCTGAACCTGGAAGAGGACAGTGTCGGGACGGCCGTCTTCGGCGATGTCAAGGCGGTGAAGGAAGGCGACACGGTGCGGCGCACCGGCCGGGTCGCCCAGGTGCCGGTCGGCGAGGCGATGGTCGGCCGGGTGGTTAATCCCTTGGGTCAGCCGCAGGACGGAAAGGGGCCGATTGTTGCCGATAATTTCCGGGTTCTGGAGGGAACCGCACCGGGCGTGACTCATCGTCGGCCGGTGAATCAACCGGTTCAAACCGGCTTGAAAGCGATCGACTCGATGATCCCGATCGGCCGCGGCCAGCGCGAATTAATTATTGGCGACCGTGGCACCGGCAAGACCGCTCTGGCGATCGACACCATCATCAATCAGCGAGACACCGATATTTATTGCATTTACGTCGCCATCGGCCAGAAAGCATCAACCGTGGCGAAGGTGGTGAAGGTGCTTGAGGAACATGGCGCAATGGAGTTTACTACCGTGGTGGCGGCTAACGCTTCCGATCCGGCTCCGTTGCAGTTTATAGCACCGTACGCCGGCTGCACCATGGGCGAGGAATTCCTGTACAACAAGAAGCATGTAGTCGTTATTTACGACGACCTTTCCAAGCATGCGCAGGCTTACCGCCAGCTTTCGCTATTGCTGAGGCGGCCTCCGGGACGCGAGGCGTATCCCGGCGACGTGTTCTATCTGCACTCGCGACTGCTGGAGCGAGCCGCAAAGCTGAATGACGAACGGGGCGGGGGGTCATTGACGGCTCTGCCGATTATTGAAACCCAGGCGGGCGACGTTTCAGCGTATATCCCGACCAATGTGATTTCCATTACCGATGGGCAGATTTTCCTTGAGGGTGACCTGTTCTATTCCGGAATTCGTCCGGCGATTAACGTCGGTATCTCGGTTTCGCGTGTTGGCGGTAATGCCCAGGTTAAGGCAATGAGGCGGGTAGCCGGATCCCTTCGACTTGACCTGGCCCAGTATCGTGAGCTGGCGGCGTTCGCACAATTCGGTTCCGATCTGGATGCGGCCACGCAGAAGCAGTTGACACGGGGGGAGCGCATGGTTGAAGTGCTCAAGCAGGGACAATACGTCCCGATGTCCATGCCGCGCCAGGTTATGATCATCTGGGCCGGTGTCAACGGGTACCTGGACGATCTACCGGTTGATCGGCTGGCAGATTTTGAAGCAGGTTTCTTCAAATATTGCGACGAGAAGTTTCCGGACATTGACGCCGTCATTTCCAAGGAAAAAGATCTTACGGATAACACCGTGGCCAAGTTAAAGCAGGCGACGGAAGAGTTTAAAGCGCAGTTTACAGCCGAAGCATAGCCCAT
>CP070796.1:620437-624625 GCA_020343475.1 Candidatus Zixiibacteriota bacterium | reverse complement strand
CGATCCAGCAGCATAATATCATCGAGAGTTATGGAACTGCCTGTAATCACGCTTTTGACACGACGAGCCAGCGCGGCCGGGTAAGCAACCGCCTTTGCAGAAATGAATTGGATTTTTTCCTGCGGGAAAAATCCCTTTATTCTGACTGCAGCCAGATCAAGTCCGTCTGCCGAGGTGCCGGAGTTGAGACCGACCACAACAAGTGATTTTCGTCTGCAGATTTCGCCGAGCATGATATTCCTATAACACCGACACCATTAGCTTGGACTTGATGCCGGCGATTCTGTCCAATGACGATCCCAGATGATTCTCGTCTATTTGCCCCTTTTGAAACGCCTGCTTGAAATGACTTATTGCCTCTCGGGCGGCCCGGAAGTTACGCCCGAAAAGTAGTATGTCATGGCCGGCCTGGAATGCTTGCACGGCACGCTCACCGTAGCTGCCAAGCTGGTCTGCCCCCTTCATCAGAAGATCGTCGGTTACAACGATTCCATCAAAGGTAAGGGTCTCCCGAAGCATTTTTTCAACCACCACCTGTGATGCGGTTGCCAGAGTCTTGTCGATCAGGGGAAGTGATAAATGAGTCGTCATAACCATTTCGCAGCCTGCCCGGACCGCCGCCTGAAAAGTGAATGCCTCTCGATTGAGAAACGTCTGAAAATCATAATCACCCACCGCCACTCCTTCATGAGGATCGTCTTTGGATGCTCCCAGCCCGGGAAAATGCTTGACGCAGGTCAGAAGGCCGGCTTTGCGGGCAAGTTTTATGGTCTTTTCCACAAACGGCATCACCTTTGCGGATTGGCGGCCAAACGTTCGACCCTTAAGGCACCGGTTGTCGTCATTAAGTTGCAGGTCGGCAACCGGTCCCAGCAGGAGATTGACTCCGGCGGCACGCAGATAATAGGCGGCGCGACTGAATTGCTCGGAGTACAACTCAAGGTTGTATTTCCCCCCATATGCCGATGCGGCTCCGTACTCCGCCGGGGCTCCGCGAAACCGGCACACCCGTCCGCCTTCCTGATCGACTGCGACAAACGGAATGATATTCGCCTTTGAGGTTATCCGCCGAAGGCTTTCCTCGGCTTTGCCATGCGGATTGCAGTTTTCCTCAAAGAGAATGACACCCCCGGGTTGCTGTGAGGAGAAAAACTCCAGAAACTCCGTCGAGGGGATTTCTCCGTCAAAGCCGACAATGAAAAGCTGTCCGATTCGATCAATCATACTAAATCACACACACCAGATTTTTGCCAGCACCTTTTGCTCGATAAAGAGCCTGATCCGCCACCGAGAGCAGCTCGTCGTATGGCTTGCCATTTTCGGGATATGATGTCACCCCGATTGAGACCGTCACCGTAAGGTCGGGAATACTGTCACCTCCATCAAATCTGGAGGCTTCGATCTGCTGCCGAATGCGTTCCCCGATGCGAGCCGCCTCCGCTTTCGGGGTCTGAGGGAGCAGGACGACAAATTCTTCCCCTCCGTATCGGGCGAAGATATCAACATCGCGGATGCACTGTTTAACAACCAGGGTAATTCCTTCCAGTACAATATTACCAACCTCATGACCATAGGTATCGTTAAATTTCTTAAACCAGTCAATATCCAGCATGATCATCGATAGCGGCTGGTCATATCGGGCGGCACGGCGTTGCTCTTCTTTCAGTTTTTGTGTAAAATATCGATAATTATATATTCCTGTCAACTCATCCGTTATCGTCAACTCCTCCATTTTCCTATGCAGCATGGCATTATCAAGTGCGAGTGCTGCTGATCGAGCCACCACGGCCAGCATATTCTCATCCTTGTTGGTGAAAGCAGCGAACTCGGGTGATTCCGCTGAAAGCACACCCAGTATCTTCCCGTGCGCAATCATAGGTACCAGCATCACCGCCCTGGAGTTGGAGCGCAGGGGCTGATAATCTTTCCGCTCCGTAATATCAACCACTGTGACCGGTTCTGCCTGTTCAACAACGCGCCGGATCAACTCGCTTTTGGATCCATCCGCCGCCTTGAGATGGAAATTGAGTTGGCCGCCGATATTTCGTCCCCGGTAGATAAGATTATCGCCCGGCCCTACCAGCAGTAGACCGCAGGCCGGATAAGCAAGAATTTCTCCGAGAATCCGCATTACTTCCTCGGTTACCCCGTCCACCTCGAGTATCCCGGCCAGAACTCTGGTATTCTCATAGATCAATTCCAGATGTGCCTGAGACTTCTCCAGCTCCGCGGTCCGCTGATTAAGAGTGTCAAAAAGCTTAAGCAGTCGCCGTTCCGAACGGCGAATATAATCGGACACAAAGGAAATCGCCAGAGAAAGGAACCACATAAGGCCGATTCTGAGGAGAATGCTCACCGCATCTTGATTGGAGATGTGTTGCATGGTCAGCGCCAAATAGACAATTGTCACAATCATATTGATTATCATGGAGAATCGAAATACAAGCACATAGGAAGAAAAGGCGACTATTAAATAGTAAAACAGATAGAAATCAGAGTGATATCCTCCCGAAAAATGAATCAATACCGAGATAAACACCAGATCAAAGAGCATCAGTGAGAGATATGCTTTTTTCAGGTCGGATTTCTTTTTGCGAATTAGATGTGATAACAATAGCAATTGGATTATAAAAGAACAGGTCAGGATTCCCACTAACATTCTTCCCTGCAAGCCAAGATCCGAAAGAAAAAAGACCCAGACTGCCCCGACCACGATCAGCAGCCGGGAAAGGAGAAAAATCGTGTCAACCCTGGGAAGCAGGGTTTTGCCCTTATCCTGGAAGATCTTCATTTCAAATCTACGGGCGGTATGATGCCCGTTTATGTAGAGTATCGGCAATTGGACAGGATTTATTTATTGTCACGTAATCGATTAGGGAGAAGCTGCCGGAGGGGCTCCGGCTTTTGAGGCCACAAAACTCTTGCGAAGCGACTGGATTACCACACCGGTTGATAGAGACAATAGAATCAGGTCGGTGGTCGCCAGCACGATATTGCCATCAGGTATATATCTGGCGAAAAGGTAGTAAAGCAGGGACACAACCGTAGTTGCCAGCATTATCAAGGCGGGAATCACGGTAAACCAGTTTTTCTTCCCGCGCAAATTCAGCCAGACCGATACGGCAATCAGCGTGAGTGCGGAAAGAAGCTGATTGCTGGCTCCGAAAACGGGCCAGATCAATTTATACCCGTTGCTGACCGCCAGCACAAACATCAACAGCACCGCCAGGCCTGAATTAAACCAGTATTTTTTGCACAACCCGGGGACCCGGCCAAGCACCCGGCGCCAGAATTCCTCAAAAATGTATCGGTTAAGGCGAACCGCAGAATCAAGGGTAGTAATCACAAATCCTTCCACCATGAGAATGCCGATAATTGACCCCAGTGCGGCCGGAATTCCCAGGGAATAATTCACCAGATGTCCGATTGAAAGCGCAAAGGCCAGAATCGGGTTGCCCTTCCCACCGCTCGGCCAGGTAATCAGAGTATAATCTGCCAGAGACAGCGAGGACGAAATGGCGAGCACTACCAGTATCGCCAGAACCGACTCCAGCAGCATCCCGCCGTATCCCACCACCTTTGCCTGCGGTTCGCGTGCCAGTTGTTTTGACGAGGTTCCCCCCGCAACCAGGGCATGAAAGCCGGAAATTGCCCCGCAGGCGACAATGATAAACAGAATTGGCCAGACCGGGCCCATATGGGCGCGGCCTTCCGCCAGATTGAAAGCCGGCATATTTGCAGTGCTTAAGCCGTGAAGGCCCCCGACAACAATCGAAAGCATGATTACCGCCAGACCGGCATAGAGTATCTGCACGTTAATGAAATCCCTCGGCTGGAGAATTGTCCAGACCGGCAGGCCGGAGGCAATCAGAACATAAATGGAAATAATAACCATCCAGGCAAAGCCGGATAGGCTGACCGGCAGTTTGAAACCGATGTAGATTGAAGCCATGCAGACCAAACCGGCAAGCAAGAATGAAAGACTGGTTCGCAGGTGCTTCTTAAATATTAAATACCCCAAAAACGGCGCCAGCAGCGTGATGACAATTACGGATGTGGATGCAATGCCGCCGATAACGCCCATTTCCCGGCCGTCAACAACTTTTGTCCGAAGCATGGTCTGTCCGACTTCAAGGCCAAGCTTCTCAATCGGCCAGATTGATGTCAGTGAAACCGCCGTCAGAGACA
>CP070796.1:616078-620337 GCA_020343475.1 Candidatus Zixiibacteriota bacterium | reverse complement strand
CATTGTTGTGGAGGCCGGTGGTAACGGCGACGAGAATTTTGATGATATCAGCATCTACGATCAGCTGTTTGACACCACCTACAGAAACTCTCACGCTATTATAGTCGGTGCCGGTGCCCCGCCGGGCGGTGTTTTCGGCCTTGATCGCTCGCGGATGGACTTCTCGAACTACGGAGCCAGGATCAACCTCCAGGGATACGGACATGGCGTATACACCACCGGCTATGGCGAACTATTTGATGGCGGAGGCGATCCCGATCAGTATTATACTGCCGACTTCAATGGAACCTCGGCGGCGTCCCCAATTGTGGCCGGGGCGGTTGCCTGCCTGCAGGGATATTACAAATTAAACTATGGGGCAGTGATGACATCGGATTATGCCCGCGATATTTTGATTACCACCGGGTCTCCTCAGCAGGGATCCCCGGAACATATAGGGCCGCGGCCTGATCTTCAGGCTGCAATAGCGGCATTGTCGCCGCCGCCATCGCTGTATTCCGAACCGATTTACATTGACACCTCCCTTGAACCAAATTCGATCGGTAACGCCACTGTCTGGCTGTATAACCGCTCCGGCACCTATGGCATCGATTTTTCCATTACAGCTAATGACAGCATTACCAAATCCACTGAAACAGACTGGCTTGACGCCACCCCCCTGTCCGGAACGGTCCCGGCGGAAGATTCGGTTGATATCACGGTGACACTTGACGGTTCACTGCTTGAACCGGCACTTACAGTCTATAAAGGAGAGCTCGAAATTGCATGGGGAGTTGCAGGCGGCGTTCTGGATTCGCTGTCATGTATCCCCGTTTTTCTTTCGATCCCCTGCCAGCCGGATACCGTTTATGATGTTGCCGCCAGCACCGATGTCGGCGGGCCGGACTATGAATGGATTGAAATCACCGGAATTGGCACCATGATCCCGCATTATTGGTACTATAATCCATCGGCCCCCGGTGGTGTTCTTGACGACGGTACTGCAGGGCCAATCGTTCTTCCCTTCGATTTCCCCTTTTACGGCGGCAGTTACGACAAGGTATACGTGGGCGTTAACGGGGCGGTATCATTTACCGAAACCGAGCTTAACCTGGACGGGTATTACTCCGACCTCGATATCCCCGGAAATCATTTTACGACCTTTGTTGCTCCTTTTTGGAGTGACCTGATTATCGGCGATGGTTTGGTGGGACATGGCGACATTTATCATTATAGTACCCCGACCGACGATACAATCATTATTCAATGGAACCAGGTCGGAAACTTCGATAGCATTAATGATACGCTGACCACTTTCCAGGTCATTTTAACCCGGACCGGTGATATCACCTTCCAGTACCTTTCAGTCGGAACCTCAGGGCTTGAAAATAGGGCGCTGGTCGGCATTAATGCGTACGGCTGCCAGGCGATATCTTATCTCGACGATGCCGAACCTGCCGAACACATGATCGGCAACGAGACGGCCGTCCGCTTTGACTCCGGTATTGAGCTGGTCATGGCTGGAGACCCCGACGATTCGGGCGGCATAAACCTCCTCGACATCCTTTTCCTGATTTCGTTCCTCTACAGTGATCCCCCCGGTCCGGAGCCCGACCCGTATGCATCGGGAGACGTTGATTGCAACGATTCGGTCAATCTTCTGGACATCCTGTTTTTAATCGATAATGTATATATGGACGGGGACGATCCCTGCTATTATGTCCCGATTCCGTAATGGTCAGCGCGAGAGAAATCGCCGCCCGAGGGGCGGCATTTTTCCGTACGGGAAAAACCCGCAACTCTTTTTATATAATTGGAAACATGCTTAACTGCGAAAGGCTCAGCCAGTATCCCGGGAAGCATCCGAGTACCAGTGTCCCGAGTGCGGTCACCATCAGTACCACGATGAGAGCCGGGCTGTAGGAAACCGGATTGAATTCCCGGTCCGGTTTGCCAAAAAAGGCAGCTACCACCACCCGCAGATAGTAAAATACCGAAATCATACTGTTGAGCACAGCTATAATCACCAGCCAGATAAAGCCGCTACTAATTGCCTCGGAAAAGATGTAAAATTTGCCCATAAATCCAGCAGTCGGCGGGAAACCGGCCAGCGCAAACATGAACAACGCCAGCAGTGATGCCAGAAACGGATGCCGTGCCGAAAGTCCCTTCATTTCTTCCACCTGAGACGCGCTGTTGATGCGGCTGTCGATTATGGTAATGATCGCAAAACCGCCCAGGTTGAAAAACATATAGGCCAGCAAATAGTATACGGCGGAAGAGACTGCACCCACTCCTCCGGCAGTTACCGCCACCAGGATATACCCGGCATGCGCAATCGACGAATATGCCAGCATGCGCTTGACGTTATTCTGGAAGATGGCAAGGATATTGCCGACCGTCATTGTCAATACCGCCAGCAGCCAGAAGATGATGGTCATCTCCTCGAATCCGGAAAAGCCGTATATAAATATCCGCAATAGCGCGGCAAAACCGGCGGCCTTTGGCCCGACCGAGAAAAACGCGGTTACCGGTGTCGGTGCACCCTCGTAAACGTCGGGAACCCACATATGAAAGGGCACGGCGGCTACTTTAAAGGCAAAACTGAATAGGACCAGCAAGGCACCGGAATACAGGAGGAGTTCCGATTGCGTTTTCAGAAAGCTGAAGTCCGCCAGAATTCGACGCAGGTCGGTGGTGCCCGCGGCGCCGTAAATCAGCGCGATTCCATAAATCAGAAAACCGCTGGCAAACGCACCGATAACGAAATACTTGATCCCGGATTCATTGGAAAACGGGTCGCGCCGGGCAAGTCCCGCCATTACATACAGCGGGACGGACATGATCTCCAGACCAAGAAAAATCACCAGCAGATCAGTGCTGGACGCCATCAGCATCATCCCGATCACCGAGAAAAGTATCAGGGGATAGAACTCATATCGTTCAATATTTCTGGCGACCAGATAATCTCGCGACATCATTATGGTGATAATGCCAGTGGCCGTAAAGATGATGCTGAAGAAAATAGCAAAATTATCAACCAGCACCATTCCATAGAAACCGGATTCGGGATGCCCCCACTGCTGCATGGCCAGAATCAGGCCGCCGATCAGGCCGCCGAAGGAAAGAAACGCCATCAATCCCCGGCTCTTGATGACCGTACCCAAAAGCAGTACCGCCATGGCAACCGCCAGAAGAACAATCTCCGGAGTTATCAATCCAAAGTCTATTGCCGCAGACCTAATGTCCATTATATGCTCTCATCCTTAAAGCATCTCACGGATGCCCGACTCTCATATTCCTCAGCCCCCTCCGAAACCGACCTGAACCCGGCCGTCCTCGACGATCACCGGAACCATGGCCTTGCCTTTGGCGAGCTTTATCGCCTCCTGCTTTGCCCCCTCAACGGCGTAGACGTCTATTTCCTTGAATTCAATGCCGCCTTTGGTGTAATGTTCTTTGGCCGCGGTGCAGTACGGGCAGCCCGGCTTGGTGTATATGGTTACCTTCGGCATTGGTCACCCCCATTGGCTGAGAGATGCCAGGTATGCTGGCCCTCTTCAGGTGAATATATTATCGTGAATATGTCAGATTCTTCGGCGCGTGCATTACCGGCGTTATGAACCATACTCAGGGTATTCTTCACGGCCGGTTCTATTCTATCAAGGAATGGCTTGGGATAGATTCCTATCCAGAAAATCAAAATGATCAGCGGAGTCAATAACAGCAGCTCCCGGCCATTCAGATCCTTTACTCCAGCATTTTCAGGATGCGTCAGTTTTCCGAAAATCACTCGCTGTAACATCCATAACATATAACAGGCCGCCAGGATTACCCCGGAGGCGGCAATAATCGCATATGTACTGTTGGTTTTAAAGGTTCCCAGCAGTATCAGGAATTCGCCGACAAAGCCGTTTGTCAGCGGCAATCCGATCGAGGAGAGCGCAACAATCATAAAAAAGGTCGAAAAGACCGGCATGGATTTCGACAGACCGCCAAAATCCGCAATCAGACGGGTATGCCGTCGTTCGTATATCATGCCGACAATCAAAAAGAGTGCTCCGGTCGAGATCCCGTGATTGACCATCTGAATAATCGAGCCTTCCAGCCCCTGGATATTCAGCGCCATCATTCCCAGCATGACAAATCCAAGATGGGATACCGACGAGAACGCAACGAGTGATTTAACATCTCGCTGAACCATGGCCACCAGAGCGCCATATATAATGCCGATGATCGCCAGAATTGATATCAGCGGCACAAAATTAAGGGTGGCCTCC
>CP070796.1:611692-615978 GCA_020343475.1 Candidatus Zixiibacteriota bacterium | reverse complement strand
GCATGCCGCCAAAGGCCTCGAATTTGAATCGGTGTATATGGTGGGATTGGAAGAAGGGCTTTTTCCGTTGGCTCGAGCGATTGAAGAGCCGAAGGAGCTTGAAGAGGAACGGCGCCTGTTTTATGTCGGGGCGACCCGGGCGAAGAAGAATCTCTCTATATCAATGGCGGTGCTGCGCAACCGGTTCGGCGAGATGGAGTCGATTCCGTCACGATTTATTGCCGAACTCCCCCCGGCGCTGGTTGAGAAGGTTGATCTGCGCAGCATGAACTGCCGTGATCGATTCGCCGATTTCTCGCCCGGATTGCGGCACAAGTCGACCAAGCCTCTTCCGGATGAGCCGTACTACGAGTACGAAGAAGAAGAAATCCTTCGTGCGGGACGGATTGTCCAGCACAAAACCTTTGGGCGGGGCAAGGTGGTGAAAGTCGAAGGTTCCGGCCAGGGTCTGACACTGGAGATTTATTTTACCGGGATCGGTGTCAAGAAAGTCCTGGCCAGGTATGCCAAGCTGAAGGTGGTCGGATAACGGCACGGCAGGCTTTTCCCGATGACTGACAGGTTCCTTCGGAACATTAATGTCCCACCCCGGTCTTTCCGATATCATTCCTGTAACCTCAAGCACGAAAGGATCAATTAATGGCCCGGATCTCAGCCGAAGATGTTGTATCCGCTGTTCGTGAAATCGGAGTGCTGCCGCAAACAATGGTGACCATCCTGAGAGCCTTTGATAATCCCGACGCCAGCACAAAAGATATCGCCGCGGTCATTAACCGTGACATTTCGCTGACCACTCGGGTCTTGAGAATGGTCAACTCGGTTCGTTATGGACGTTCCCGCAAAGTCACCAGGGTTTCCGAAGCGGTTCGGGTGATGGGTCTCAACAGCATCAAAGTTCTCACGCTCAGCAGTTCCATCTTTGGCATCAAGCCGGATGAAAAGCTTTTCGGACAGCTCAATATCAAGCGGATCTGGCGGCATTTTATCGAAACCGCGGTGAGTGCCAGCAATATTGCCTCCGAATGTGGCTATCCCGATCCGGAAGAGGCCTTTATCGCAGGCATTTTACACGATATCGGCATTGTCCTGATGTTGCTCCATTTCAGGGAGCGGTATGTCGAGGTTGTTCGCGGGCTTGAGCAGAATCGCAAAGGCATCGTCAGCGCCGAGAAGGAATTGCTCGGATTTACGCATTGTGAGGTCGGGGCGCAAATTGCCGAGGGCTGGAAGTTACCCCCTCGGCTGATCCATGTTATCCGGAATCATCACGATATCAATTCGCCCGCGATTATTCACATCGACGCTATGCTTAATGACATAATTGCCACCGCCGACCGAATCGCACTGGGTCCGTTCGATTACAGCAGTTCGGGCGTTGAGGAAGATATTCTCTTTACGCGGAAGGCGTGTGCGAAACTGAAAATGAAATCCAGGGTGGTCAACCAGATTCGAAAATCCTCACTGATGCAGTCAATTGAACTGGCCAAATATCTCGAGCTGGATGCGGGCGATATTATTGATATTCTTGCTGATGCCAGCAACCGCCTGGCTGATCTGTACTACTCGCTTGAGCAGGCGCTGGTTGAAGAATCCGCCATGGAAGAAGAGGTGAAATCAGCCGCCCCGGTCGCTGCCGCATCGCCACAGCAATAGTATTCCGGCCGGCCCTTCCATAATAATGTTCTCGTCGGTATACGGCAATCCGGCCGTTTCAGGAGTATAAAAAAAGGTTCCCTCCGCCCGGCAAATATGTTACATTATGATGTAGCAAGGAAAAGAGTCGTACATGCGGGAGTCTTAGAAGCATGAAGCTGGACTACAGCGAAGAAAAGCTGGAAATAAAGACCCGTCTGCCGGTTTTGCCGCTGCGGGATATCGTGATTTTCCCGCACATGATTTATCCTCTTCTGGTGGGAAGGCAGTTCACAATTTCGGCGCTTCAGGAGGCGATGATTCGGGATAAACAGCTTTTTCTGTGTGCGCAAAAATCGCCGGACATCGATATGCCGAGTCAGAAAGACCTTTATCAACTGGGCGTGGTTTCGCGCGTGTTGCAGATTGTCAAATTGCCGAATGGCACGATCAAAGTGCTCGTCGAGGGCCTGATCCGGGGTAGAATCAAGACATTTACCAAAAGTGGAGGCTTTTATACCACACGGCTGCAAATCCTGCAACCTGACACCGCTGAAGACCGGGAAACCGTGGCTCTCTCGCGAACCGTTCTGGAGCTTTTTGCCGATTATGTTCGGCTGAATCGCCGCATCCCGGAGGAAGTGCTGTTTTCATTCTCGGCCATTGATGATTATCACCGGCTGGCCGATACTCTCGCCGCCCACCTTCTTGTCAAGATGGAGACAAAGCAACAGCTACTGGAGATGGATACGATCAAGCAGCAGTTACTCATGCTCTCGGAGGTGCTTCAGGAGGAGATAGAAATACTTAAGCTGGAACAGAAGATTGATGGTTCGATTCGCGAGTCGATGTCCAAAAATCAGCGCGAATTCTACCTTCAGCAGCAGTTAAAGGCTATCAAGGAAGAATTGGGCCAGAGCGAGGACGTCTCAAGTGAAGTGGAACAGCTTTATGAAAAGCTCAGAAAACTGAATGTCTCGAAAGAAGTAAGGGAAAAAGCCAAAGAAGAGATTAATAAGCTGTCAAAAATGCACCCATTTTCTGCCGAAGCGGCAGTTCTGCGGGGGTATATTGATTGGCTGTTGTTGTTGCCATGGAACAAGTACACCAGTGACAGAGATGATTTTGCAAAGGTGAAGTCAATTCTAGATAGCGATCATTATGGTCTGGAGAAGCCAAAGAAGCGGATAATGGAACATCTGGCCGTATTACGACTGGCTGAAAAAGTGAAAGGCCCCATTCTGTGTCTGGTTGGGCCGCCGGGAGTCGGCAAAACCTCAGTGGGGCGTTCGATTGCGCGTGCCCTGGACAGGAAATTTGTGCGAATGTCGCTGGGGGGAATTCACGATGAGGCGGAAATACGGGGACACCGGCGGACCTATATCGGCTCTTTGCCCGGTCGCATTGTCCAGTCAATCAAGAAAGCCGGCTCGGCCAACCCGGTTTTCCTGCTTGATGAGGTAGACAAGATCGGCAAGGACTTCCGGGGTGATCCAGCCTCCGCACTTCTGGAGGTGCTCGATCCCGAACAAAATAAGTCATTTTCCGACAATTACCTGGAGCTGGATTTCGATCTTTCCCGAGTACTTTTTATCACTACTGCAAATTCTGTTCTGGGTATTCCGCCGGCATTGCTTGACCGCATGGAGATAATTCGGCTTCCTGGCTATCTTGAGCATGAGAAGATTAAAATCATAAGGGGATTCCTCCTCCCGAAGCTTCGTAAAGAATTGGGGATGGGCAAAATCAGCGTCGAGTTCACTGACGACTCCCTGCTTGAAATCATAAGGCATTATACCCGCGAATCAGGAGTTCGTGAGATTGAGCGTCAGTTGGCGTCGATTCTCCGCAAGGTGGCCCAGCAACTTGCCGAGGGAAAGCGCCGCCGGAAATTCCGTTTTGCCGCCAGAAAGGTAGGCGGTATGCTTGGGGCACCGCAATACCTCGACACCGATATCAAAACCAGGCCGGAGCCGGGTTATGCCGTCGGGCTGGCGTGGACCGACTCGGGTGGGGATGTTTTGCCGATTGAGGTAACTTTGATGACCGGGGAATCAAAACTTACGCTTACCGGCAAGCTGGGAACGGTAATGCAGGAGTCGGCAACGGCCGGTTTGTCATATTTGCGCAGCAAAGCGGCAAAATTCGGCCTGGATCCGGATTTCTTCAGAAATTGCGAGATTCACGTGCATGTTCCCGAGGGAGCGGTGCCGAAAGACGGCCCATCTGCCGGGATAACGATCGTTTCTGCGATTCTCTCGGCGTTGAGCGGACGGTCGATCCGGCCAGGGCTGGCAATGACCGGAGAGGTGACACTGACCGGTGATGTGTTGGCCATTGGAGGTCTCAATGAGAAACTGCTGGCGGCAAAGCGATCTGGAATTACCGATGTGATAATCCCGCATAAGAATAAGAAGGACATGCCCGAGTTGCCCAAAGAGCTGGTTGCCGGTATGAATTTAATTCCGGTAAGGAAAGTTGACGAGGCAATCAAAACGGCCTTTGACGGTTATTTCAACGGGAAGGTCTCCGGGCAAAAGAAACGCCGAAGGAAGAAATAAGACTTCTTTTTTGGAAACTTTGTCGGTATACTGATCCGGTTTCTCTAGCAAATTAAGATCTTATGTTTGAAAAGATCGTTTTTTTCGGTTCCT
>CP070796.1:607293-611592 GCA_020343475.1 Candidatus Zixiibacteriota bacterium | reverse complement strand
TTCCCGATCTGCCTTTCCCTGGTTGCGTCGAAATATTGTAAAGAACGTTTTTTCAGTCGTTTCTCGGATCTGATATATAAAGGAATTTCCTTACAATACAAATTTTAATAAAATTCGTCCTGTTTGTCAAGGATTAAATCGAACGGCTATTCTCGTCCTTTCCGGACGGCTATCTTCCAGCACTCTTTTTTTTATGGCTGACACCCGGTGAATTGATGCCGGCCCATTTGCAGGCGAGATATGAAAAATCTCTCCTGAATCAGTATAAATCGCGGATTCCCGGCCGCGCAGGGAATCGCTTCGGACGGCGCGTTAACCGCAGGTCCCATTCTCTTCACTTCCCAGACAAATATTTGCTTGACACCGGATTCAAATCAGGTTAAAATTGCGCTCATAACATAAAGGAGACGGGCTCCCTCGATTCGTTTTTAAAAAACGCGTTAGAAGATTATTCAATTCCGTTTAGCCTCTCCTCCTGAGGGAGTAGCTGAACCATATCAGCCGCCGGATTACCGGATATCGGGGCGATGCCCCGCGACCCGGTAGGATTGTCGGGCAACCATATCTCATTTTGAAAAGAGGATTAATGCACGCCTGAGGTCGCGACCTGACGGCAATTACTTGCATTGTTTGAACAATATATGCTGTTTCATAATACGATAATCTGCCAATGGGGCCGAACCAATGACGATATGACAAGGCGTGCAAGATTGAACTTAGCCCTCTATTCGGGCGGCAGTGAAAACGAGAAAAGGCTCAAACATAAGAAAGAATGTATGCCATGAAATTTGATATATAGTCTCCATATAAAAACAAGGGTTAAAAGCGCACCCCGCGAAGCAGTCGTGCCGATTCACCGAAATTTGCGGCCCTAATGTTTGCCGGTCGTCCAGGAAGCGGTCGATTCGGGGCGTGCGCGGCAGCTCGGGCCAACTGATGGACGCCAGTGACTTCGACAGCGATTACATAAAAGGCTCATAGCCGTACTATCCACTGGGAATATCCAGTGGCAAGCCCTTGCGTTCTTTGTTGGCGGACCCCTCGTTGACTGCCGGACTGACCGATTCAATCCGCCGACAGGGGAATTCATTTACCCTTAACCGCACCATGACCTAAAGGAGGTGAGACTGTGAGGCTGATCATAAGACCCCCGGATGAGGTCCTCGGGATTGATTTCCTCATCATTTGCAAGGTTAATGGGCCTTACCCAATCATTTGTTTCATCAACAAACCTTAGTTTTTGTGGTGGTGTGACCATGCGCCGGCAACCTACCGCCGGCGCATTCCCTACCCGGGAG
This sequence comes from Candidatus Zixiibacteriota bacterium, assembly GCA_020343475.1. GTDB lineage: Bacteria > Zixibacteria > MSB-5A5 > GN15 > PGXB01 > JAFGAL01. The sequence goes on along the minus strand of CP070796.1, from coordinate 610,294 downwards.
CGGCATCTCGTCTTATGAAACAAGCAAGTTTGCGGAGAGAAAAAATGAAGTCATCACGCTATAATCATTTCTTTGAGATCGAGGGAGGCGATACAGTACTCGCCTATAACAGCTATAATGGTGCCATGGCAGAAATAGAAAAGGAGAATTATGCACGAATTTTACACTTACTGGTACACCCTGACCGTGCTGAAAGTACACTGGATAATGAATTTATTCAATGCCTTAAAGAGGGTGGATTCTTAATCGCCGATGCCATAGACGAATCGGCGGCTCTGAGGACTAACGCCCGGAGACTCCGACTCGAGGGAGCCATTCTGACCCTGACGATCGCGCCAACGCTGGCATGCAACTTCAACTGCGATTATTGCTATGAGTCTCATTCCGGTATCCGGATGAGTAGGGAGACCCAGCAGGCACTGCTGGATTTCAGCGACCGTCATCTGACCCGGGCGCAAGGTCTGCGGATTTGCTGGTTTGGGGGGGAGCCGACCCTCTGTCTTTCGGTCATCAACCGCGTCCAAAACGGGTTAATGGAATTGGCCAACAAGCATCAGGTAGATATTATACCTGGGACCATAATTACCAACGGTTTTTTGCTCGATGCCGACATGGCCCAACATCTAAAAGATCTCGGTATTTCCCAGGCGCAGATTACAATTGACGGCCCCGAAAAGGTTCATGATAAAAGGAGAACGCTTCGCAGCGGTAAGGGCACGTTCAGGCGAATCGTCGACAATTTATCCGAGACGGCTGACATTTTAAGCATTAACGTGCGCATAAACGTGGACAAGAGTAACGTTGATTCGGCGTGTGAAGTCATTGAACTCTTGCAGCACCGCCATATCCTGACTAAGGTAAAAGTCCATTTTGCCCAGGTCAAATCATCGGGTGTCGCCTGCGCTGATATTCGCGACCGTTGCTACGGCGAGGAGGAATTTTCTCACACCCTGGTGAACATTTACAGCCGGCTCTTTGACAATGGTATATACAGAGTCGACTATCCCCGAGTTTTCGCCGGGGCATCCTTCTGCGGGGCGCTATCTGAAGGGTATTTCGTCGTTTCGCCGACAGGACATCTATTCAGATGCTGGGAGGAGCTTTCTCTCGATTCCTCAAAATCGATTGGAGATATTTTTTCGTCGTCGCCGGATGATTATCAGAGAAAAAACCTGGACGCATTTACGGCCTGGGATCCATTCAACATGGTTGAATGCCGGGAATGCAGCATACTGCCTATCTGCATGGGCGGATGTCCCCTGCACGGAATGAAGAATCCCGAAGCGTCCCGAGGGATTTGTCTACCGTGGAAATACAATTTAAATAAGATGATCGAGCTAAAGTATCTTTGTGAGACAAGAGAAAAGGTTGGACAGTGATGTCCGTACACATGCCGCTCAGAAGATCTAACGTCCAAATGTGATGAACTCCAGCCTCTTCCGTTTGGCTCACGGGACTGTCGCCAGGGAAAATGCAGGAAAGCTCAGGATAGAATAGGCCCTAGTCACTATTTTTACCGGGAAGCCCGGGATGGAGAACCGAAAGGATATGATATCCCGCCATAAACGCAAGCCATATATAATCGGCTGGGGAATAACCAGCCAGTGTAATCTTTCATGTCCTCATTGCTTCAGTGCCGCCGCCAAACGGCCCCGAGACGAGATGACGACTGATGAATGCAAAAGGATTATCGATTCTATGGCGCGAATTGAAGTCGGCGTTATCGGTTGGACGGGCGGTGAGCCGCTGCTCCGGGAGGACCTGGAGGAACTGATCGATTATGCGAGGCAGAGGGGGATTAAGTCCAGTGTTACCACCAACGCCGTCTTGCTTGACCTCAAGCGGGCCGAAAGTCTTGTGGAAGCGGGCAACCGGGCCATCCAGATAAGTCTTGATGGATCGACACCGGAAAAAAACGGGCGAATGCGCCTGGCCACGGAAGAGGAATTTTACAAGATTATCGAGGCCATTCGGATATGCAAGAATCTTAATTGCCGGGTGCTACTGGCAACACTACTGGGGCGAGAGAACCTTGGTGACGGCCTCGAGATGATAAAACTGGCTAAACGTGAGGGCGTGGATTCAATCAGATTCTGCGGATATACGCCGATTGGAAGAGGCCGGCGAAATGATATCAAGAAACGATTGTGTTTTTCAGAAAATCTGGAGGACCTTCTTCACTTCGCTAAGAAGGCTCAGGCCGATTGTTCGATCATAACCGAATTCGACTCAGGCTTCGGTCCGGTACCTCCGGAGTACAAATTCCACCGATGCAGAGCCGGAGTGGAGACGTTCTATCTCAAGGGAAACGGTGACGTCTATCCCTGTACCGCCCTCCTGCACCGACAATTTCGAGTGGGCAATATACGAGAAAATCTCCTGGAAAAGATCTGGAATTCTCCGGAAATGTGGGCCGTATCCGATTTCCCGCGGGATGAGGTTGAAGGCGCCTGCCGAACTTGCGACAATTTCGCCGATTGCCGCGGGGCTTGCCGAGGAACCACATTTGCCTACACCGGTGATCTTAAGGCTTCGTTCCCGGTATGCCTTTATAAGGTCGCCCGGAAAACAGCTGTTATCAAGTGAATCAATTGTCGTCCTGTGACTCTGGTGCAGTCACCAAATAAATTGGATGATTTGGCACTGAATCGGAGCAATAATACTGTTTATTTCTGCACCGGGCACGGTTCCGGGCCGCCTTTATACAGGTAGCTGATCAGATACAGAATATCAAGCATGTTGATAACACCGTCACAATCGGCGTCCGCGGCTTCCAGCGGCTCCGGTGTAGGGCCACCTTTATACAAGTAACTGATCAAGAATAGAATATCCAGCATATTCAATACATCATCGCGATTGGCATCGCCGTTAATGTAATGCCCGTCCTCGTCAACATCATAAGTATATGTATCCGAAGTCCCGTAATCGGGAACGGTCGCCTGATAAACAGCTACCTCCTGAATGGAACCGTCTATTCTTATCCCGACCGAATAACTCGCAC
>CP070796.1:602875-607193 GCA_020343475.1 Candidatus Zixiibacteriota bacterium | reverse complement strand
CCGAACGACAGCTCAACGTCATCCGGTTCGATTATTCAACAGAGACAGCGAATTCTATCGCACATTCATCGAGCAAAACATCCCGGGCTGAAGAATCAAGGAGGTGTCCTTGTGAAAACGTTTGTATTAATGACCAAGCTGGCATCGCAAAATGCCCAGCTGGTTGAAATAGGCTCCAAGCATAAAGACCGAGCCAGACGAGGCCGAACCTGGCTAAAGGAGATTGAAGAAAAGTGTCCGAAGGTAGAGTTCAAAGCTCATTATGCATTGATGGGCTACTGGGATTCCATGCACATTTACGAAGCCCCCGACGAAGAAACGGCTGCCATGGTATCAATGTTGACTCGGTCGCACGGCGCGGCACAGGTTGAGAGCTGGTTGGCTCTTCCCTACGAGCGTATTCTGAAACTGACTGAGGACATGGAGTGTTCTGAAAGGGACAAATAGTCCCGGTCTACGCGAATGCTATCGCGGAAGCTGCGCGGTGGGGGTTGTCGGCCATTGATTCGGCAACCCCGATTTTTATGTACACAAATTCACGCGGCCGTACCTGTCTGCTGATAACCTGAATCCCCGTGTCGCATGTTGACATACCTGCCAATCAGGACTATATTGCGCGTGATTGATAGCTTCATTTACCACCAGCCAAGGAGTCAGCATGAAACATTACTCGGCAGCCAGGGCTGTCATTTCGGCACAGTGCATAATACTTCTGTTGGCACTGGTCGGGAATGCCGGCGAAGGATCGCTTACAGGCGAGACAATCGACAGGTTCCGCTCGTCCTTCGATATGGATCCGCATACCCGTGCGACGTACAACGCAATCACCAATAACGACATTAACAGCTTGGCGCTCAATCGCGAATTGCTGTCAAATCACAACACCCTGTTCGGTCACAAAATTGAAACGAAAGGCATCACCAATCAGAAATCGAGCGGCCGCTGCTGGCTTTTCTCCAGTCTCAATATGCTTCGTCCACTGGTAATCAAGAAAAACAACCTGGATGGTTTTGAGTTTTCGCAAAATTACCTGGCCTTTTGGGACAAGATGGAAAAGGCCAATTGCTTTTTGGAGTATATTATCGAGTTTCGCGACCGCGATCCGCTAGACCGCGAATTGCAATTAATCCTGGAGCATCCATACAGTGACGGCGGTTACTGGGATTATGTCGTGGCGCTTATCAGAAAGTACGGCGCGGTTCCCAAAGACGCCATGCCGGAAACCAACAATTCGGGCAAGACCGGGATTATGAACAAGGTTATAAGTCGCAAATTGCGCCAGAGTGCCGCAATCCTTCGTAAAATGCACCAGGCCGGCAAATCGTTACCGGAGCTGCAGGCCGAAAAAGAGAAAATCCTGGCTGAAATATACAGGATGCTCATGTTTAATCTTGGCGAGCCCCCCGCTGACTTTGCATGGCGGTACGAAGACAAAGACTCATTACTCAGTGAATTGAAAACTTACACTCCCAGAAGTTTCTACGATGAGTTTATCGGAATTGACCTGGGGCAGTATGTCAACCTTTTTGACAATCCCACCAAGGAATACCGCAGACATTATCAATGCGCCTTGTCGCGTAACATGTATGACGGTGAGGACGTGCATTATGCCAGCATCGAGGTCGATAAACTCAAGGAAATTGCCATGAAGTCGATTCTGGCCGATGATCCGGTGGTTTTTTCATGTGACGTGGGCAAGGATCAGTACGGGAAGGCAGGCATCATGGCCCTGGATATTTTCGATTACGGCTCGCTTTTTAACACCGATCTGACCATGACCAAAAGGGAGCGGGCGCTTTATTTTGAAAGTTCCTCAGATCATATGATGGTCCTGATAGGGGTCGACACCGTCGACGGTAAACCGGTCAAGTGGCTGGTTGAAAACAGCTGGGGTGACGAACGGGGCGACAAAGGGTACTGGACGCTTTACAATGACTGGTTTGACATGTATGTTTACGATATCACCGTCAAAAGAGAATACGTTCCGGAAGAAATTCTCCAAATATTCGACCAGAAACCGATTGTCCTTCCGCCCTGGGACCCGATGTCCCGGATGGTGCGGCGCTAGATTAAAAAGGTCGGCAGCAAACATTCTCCGTCCGCCATATATTCCGAATAATAAACATCTTTTGTAATATTTTACTATTGTGTATATTATTGGCAGGTGGATTATGTCGAATGCCTTTTTCAAGGAGTTATCATGCGTACCATAACTGTTAACGGTAAAGCCTATGAAGTCGACGACGAAGGATTCCTTCTCGATTTCGATCAATGGGACAAAGAGTTTGCCCGCGTACTGGCACTCCAGATAGGTATAACAAATGACCTGACCCAGAAACACTGGGAGGTGATCAACTATATCAGCAACGCGTACAAAGAAGACGGAAAATGTCCTTTGGTGTATCAAACCTGTCGTCATACCAAGTTGCACCTCCATGCATTGCAAAAACTGTTTCCGACCGGGTACCTGAGGGGAGCCTGCAAACTTGCCGGCATAACCTATCGGGAAGGTTTCGTCCGGGGGGGGTGGATGAAAGCCCGCGTCAAAGGAGCGGCCCGCGTTACGCCGGAAAAAACATATGGAGTGGATGTCCGCGGCTTTCTGGTCAATCCCGACGATTGGGATGAGCAATTTGCCGTTCACAAAGCATACGAACTGAAGATATCCGAACAACTTTCGGGCAGACACTGGCAGATTATTAATTATCTTCGTGACTGCTTTAAGAAAAACGGCACTGTCCCCACGGTATATGAGACCTGTGATGCCAATCATCTTGATCTGGAGGAACTTGAGCGGCTATTTCCAGACGGCTACCACCGTGGCGCCGTCAAGATTGCAGGACTGAGGGTAAGATAGTTTCCATAAAGCAAGATATCGGCCCGATTTCATAAAATCCAGGTACCGACCTCCTGCTGATCGCTTATGACTGTGTTGAGGCCAGCCCGGTTTGCAGCATAGCCACTGCCTGAGCGGATGAACGGCGGCGACGGCGTAACTGAAACCAAACAGAACAGCCATTATTCCAGTGACCTGCCACATGGCGGGATATCGCATGGGCTCCATCCCCTGCAGTCCAAAAAAAACAAGGGGAAGAAAATCACGAGCGATCTTCACAGGATGCTGTATGCCGCGGCGGCATTGAGCAGATTTTTTATCAAATCCCCGGATGGGGGGCCACCCCTTTTTGCTCTCACAGCGAATCCAGGTTGCTAAAATACAATGTTTTCATATGTGAGAAAACACAGCAAGGCAGCAGATATTCCCCCGGGGAGGTTCGCATTACGGCATAGAAAAGGCGGTATCCTGCATCAAATACCGAAGACCGCCCTTTACATACTCATGCTGTCTTCAGTAATTGGGCCCTGAATCCGGAATGTCTTCGCTTTTAACAGGCAGCTTAAATTGTTCAGGGCGTTCGTTAAGGACTTTTCGCAGCCAGTTTTCCGGGTAACCTTTCTCGGTTGGTTTCCCGTTTTCATCCTTAACGTAACCGTCATTGTATTTGGTGAGCAGATGTTCGGCCAGCTCACGCCACTTGTCCACGATATTTTCTGCGTGCCAGACGGAATAGTCGGTCAGGAATTCTGCCAGCAGTTGACTATTGTTATCGGCAAGCTCCAGGGCCGTTTTTTCTACCGCCGGCTGCAATGCAAGCAGATGGTTTTCCAGCTTACTCTGCACCTTCTGAATATCTTCGATCATATATGAGTACTTCAGGTTCGCGAAATTGGAGACAAAGTTGAATACCCACCAGGCTGACTCCCATGAGAATTTTTTCAGGCTGCCGATTGTGTATGATGGGGGTATGTCTGTTATTCCGCAGTACAGCGGCGTGTAGCAGGTAAACCAGGTATCGTCGACGCCATACCAGTAGACCCCGCCGATTGCATCGGGAAGCCAGGACCGGCATTGCGATACAAAGGAATAGCCGGTTTGCTGAGTGGAAATCGGTCGCTCCCACACATAGTCGACACTGTCTATGGTCCAGGACATGGGCCGCCAGCGATATGGACTGCCGTAAGAGCCGGCGTCGATACCTTTGCTCATGTCATAATCAGTCCCTTCATAATGATCCCGCATGAGGGAGAAAACGTCGGCCAGTGAGAGTTTCTTATCCGGCCTGATCCACAGTGGGTACGGTTTGACTCCCGCAACGGCCCGATGATAATCCGGAGGGAATTGCTGTGAAGGAGCGGCGCGACGGAAAATGCTCCAGACCCTGGCATCAGCATAGCGCTGGTTCAAGGGCGTCGAAGGGCAATAAGCCTCGTTGAATCGGAACGGCTCACCGGAGGTGGGATCATAGTATCCCTTTTC
>CP070796.1:598411-602775 GCA_020343475.1 Candidatus Zixiibacteriota bacterium | reverse complement strand
GGATTCTTCGCAATCGACTCAACATCTGGCTGTATCGGAGGATTCCGCCCGACCTGGGTATACCGCTTGCGAGGTATGTCTCCAGCTCTTCGCGAAATCGCACCTCGGGGCGAGAAAAGAAATTTCTCAAAGACTATGAGGATTATGCAGCCGGCAAAATCTCTGAAGGGTATGACGCCGTGTTGATCGGCCATACACATCATCCGGTAAGCCGAGAGATTGGCACCGGTATATATATCAACACCGGCGATTTTATCAGACATTTCAGCTATGTCAGGATGGATGAGGGAGAGCTGATGCTGGAATATATTAAGGATTAGTGATGGCATGAAGATTGTACGTTCTATCAGGCGAATGCAGATCCTTTGCCGGGAAATTGCTTCGAAGGGTCGTAAAATAGGCCTGGTGCCGACGATGGGTTTCTTACATGAAGGGCACCTGTCATTGATCGGGCGTGCCGGAAGACTCTCCGACTTCGTAATCACATCGATTTTTGTCAATCCGACCCAGTTTTCCGCTGATGAGGATCTGGCCGGATACCCGCGCGATGAAAAGAAAGACATTCGCGATATTGAAACCGCGGGCGGGCACATCGTCTTTATACCCAAAACTTCCGCCATCTATCCGGAGGATTACCAGACCTTTGTTACGGTTGAGAAGATTACGGAGTCTCTCGAGGGCGCTTTTCGTCCAACACATTTTCGCGGGGTAACGACAATCGTCACCAAACTGTTCAATATCACCCGGCCCGATGTCGCGGTGTTCGGCATGAAGGATTACCAGCAGGCGATGGTTATCAAAAAGATGATTCGCGACCTGGACTATCCTGTCAGATTAGTAATAGCCCCGACGGTTCGCGAAAAGGATGGCCTTGCGATGTCGTCACGAAACAGCTATTTCACGCCTGCTCAGAGAAAGGAAGCTGTCTGCCTTTATCGGGCGCTGGAAACTGCGCGGACCATGGTGATAAAAGACGGGGTGGGAAATGTCGCCGTGCTGCAGCGAAAAATGAAGAATGTAATCAAGTCAATCTGCCCCACGGCCGAAATTGATTATATTGCCTTTACCGAATTTGAGACACTCCGACCGGTACAAAAGGTGTCCCGAAAACATGTTTGTAGCCTGGCCGTGAGGGTTCATGGGGTACGGCTAATTGATAATATGAAAATGCTTTAGACAATTACCCGCCCGGCGCGTATGTAGGGTAAAAGACATTGACAGAAGGGCCTGGATTACTATCTTTAAGCCGTGAAACATACTTACCTCCTTAGCATCGGAAAGATAATTCTCTGCATCACTGTTTTATGCAGTTTCTCCTTTATAGCGGCGTCCGCGCAAGAGGCGGACAGCGCCGGTAATCGTCGCCCGATTATTGCTCTGATCGGCGCGGATTCGCTGGCGGTTGATGAGGGCGATACTCTGGAGATTGCCATCTCGGCGGCAGATCCGGACGGAACCGTTCCAGCCCTGTCACTGGAATACGCCATCGAAAATGCGGTTTTTACTGACAGTCTCAACGGACAGGGTGTTTTTCTCTTCACGCCGGATTTTGAGCGAGAAGGCGATTATTCGGTGGCGTTCATAGCATCCGATGGCAAGCTGGCCGATACTGTAACAGTTGCCATCTCGGTCAACAACATAACAGTCTTTCGCACGTACCGGCTTTCGGTTTTAATTTTCATGCTGGTTTTTTCCGGGGCGGTTCTGCTGTATACCCGGTGGGCCAGGCAGGGAAAGATCCTGTTCGTTCGCAAGATACCCGGCATTGACGCGGTGGAAGAGGCGGTCGGGCGGGCCACGGAAATGGGCAAGCCGGTTCTTTTTATTCCCGGCATTTCGGATATTGATGACATTGAGACCATTGCTGGTCTGGCGATTCTTGGCCGCGTTGCGAGAATCACTGCGCGGTACGACACTCCCCTTCGGGTACCGGTTCGGTATCCCATGATTCTTGCGGCGGGGCAGGAGGTGGTCGAACAGGCGTATATCGAGGCGGGGCGGCACGACGTCTACGACAGGGATACGGTCAGATATGTCGCCGGTGAACAATTCGCCTTCACGGCGACGGTGAACGGGATGATGATGCGGGATAAACCGGCCGCCAATATCTATATGGGGGCGTTTTTTGCCGAGTCACTCCTTCTTGCAGAGACCGGCAACGCTGCCGGATCGATTCAGATTGCGGGGACCGCCAGACCCGAACAGCTGCCGTTTTTTATCGCCGCCTGCGATTACACCCTGATGGGTGAGGAGCTATATGCCGCGTCGAGTTATTTGAGCCGGGAGCCGCTTCTTCTGGGGGGACTTAAAGGACAGGATTTTGTTAAAATTATTCTGATTGCCGTCATCCTGGCTGGTGCCACCTTGGTGACCTTAGGCGCGGGTGACTGGTTCAGAGCATTATTCAGGGTACCGTAAGTATATGCGAACAACTGTTCCTGTTGTGGTGGCCTTTTTATCCGGATTTGTGATGGTGGTGTCATTCTTTTTCAATCCGGACCGGACTTTCATCGGCAGGGCACAGGATGTCGTTCTGCAGTGGGCGACGATCGTCAGCGGGTTTACCCTGGTTCTGGGCGTTTTTTCCATCGTTCGTGTGAATGGTCGGGCGGTGGCCAGACGGAGCCAGGACTGGTTTTATAAGTTAATGACGGTGGTTTCGGTTTTCGCCATGGCGATTCCGGCGATGCTGCCGGTTTCCGCCGACACCCGCGGCGGCAGGATAATTTTCAGCATCCTCCCCGAAAGCTGGGGATCGCTGTTTGGCACGGGCCCGAATTCAATATACGACTGGCTGTTCAACTATCTTGATTCACCCATGATGGAAACGATGTTTGCCATGCTGGCTTTCTATATTGCTTCGGCGGCATACCGCGCCTTCCGCGCTCGCAGCGCCGATGCCACCCTGCTTTTACTTACCGCGACAATCGTTATGCTCTGGCGGGTTCCAATGGGTGAGGCGTTTTTAAGGCTGTTCGGCGAAAGCGTGCCGGATTATCTGAATACTTTCATCATGAACGGCTTCAACGTCGCCGTGCAACGGGGAATCATCATCGGCGCCGCCCTCGGAGCGGCCTCAATGTCTCTGCGGATAATGCTCGGCATTGAGCGAACCTACATGGGGAAGGGATAAGATGGGTTTCTGGGAAAAAATCCAGACTATTGACCGTCGCTGGATTTATCTGCTGGTGGCAATAGCGGTTTTCTTTCCGATGGTGGTGGTGATGAAGTTTCCCGTCGAGATCACGCCGGAAGCCCGCCAGTTGTATAATGCAATCGATGAATTGCCCGATAGCAGTGTGGTGATGCTCACTTTTGACTATTACCCCTCGGCGATGGCCGAGACCGAGCCGATGTCGATTGCGGCCCTGCGGCATATGTTTTCTAAGGATATGAGGGTGGTTACCCTGTCGAACATCCCGCTCGGCGGGCCATCCATTGCAGAACGGGTGACGCGTGCCATCGCCGCGGAGTACGGTAAAGAATATGGAATCGATTTCGTCAACCTTGGCTATAAAGCCAATTATGTGGCGGTTATGCACGGCCTGGCCAGTTCGATTGAATCAATTTTCCCCAGTGACTATACCGGAACCCCGCTGCGCAATCTGCACCTGATGCAGAGTGTCAAGAGTTATCGTGATATCGAATTTATTTTTGTAGTGGCCGACAACGCCACCGTTGATTACTGGATTTCCATCGTCAACGCCCAGTACCGCAAGCCGGTCGGGGCCGGTGTAACCGCAGTGGTCGCGCCCAAAATGTATTCTTTTGTGGAAGCAGGCCAGATGACCGGGCTTCTGGGCGGAATGAAAGGCGCGGCGGAGTACGAGCGGCTGATTGAAAAGTCAGGCAGCGCCATTCGCGGCATGGACGCCCAGTCGCTGGTGCACCTTTTGACAATTCTTTTTGTTATCATCGGTAACGCCGGCTTCTTTATGACGCGTAAGAGAAAGAGGAAATAGAAAGTATGGGTGAAAGTCTGTCATTTGTCGAGCACTTTCAAATCTGGCTTCGGGCTTATTTGATTCTGTCGCTGTTTTCCTTCCTTTATCGGGATAACAGATGCTATAAGCTCTCCGAACATATATTCGCCGGCCTTTCGGCAGGGTACTATGTCGGTCTTATCTGGCAGACGGTGATTCTCCAGCAGTTGATAAATCCGATGTTTGACGACGGCCGGTGGTATCTGATATTTCCCGGGATTCTGGGTGTTTTGATGTTCACCCGTCTTATCCCCAAATGGTCCTGGGTGAGTCGGGTCTCGCTGGCCTTTGTGATCGGGAATACCGCCGGGATTTTTCTGATTTCCTCTCTCCATGGCCTGATTTTTCCCCAGGTGCTTTCCACCATGGTATCGCTGGATC
>CP070796.1:593928-598311 GCA_020343475.1 Candidatus Zixiibacteriota bacterium | reverse complement strand
AAGAGCCCGTAGCCGCTCTTCGGGCAAATGGAGAAGCAGAGATAACTCATTTTATTCCAGTAAATTGGCGGTTCTTATCGTATATAGAAAAGCTGTCGGATCTGCCTGACAGCATGATATTTTGCTTTCATCTTTCCGGATTGATGGTATATTTTTGGGCTGTAATCAAATAAGGACGGCAACACAGGACATGACGCTGACCATCGGGACACGCGGAAGTGAGCTGGCATTATTCCAGTCGAATCTGGTGAAAGATCTGCTGGCCGATCGCGGCAGCAAGGCTGAATTGTGCATTATCAAAACGGTCGGGGATAAAATCAACCAGCTCGGCTTTGATAAAATTGAAGGCAAAGGATTTTTCACCAAGGAGCTGGAAGAGGCGCTGCTGGATGAGCGTATCGATCTTGCTGTCCATTCCCTCAAGGATCTCCCGACCGAATTGCCGCCGGGACTGAAAGTCGGCGCATACACCTCGCCGGTGGATCCTTCGGAACTACTCCTCATCCGCCCGGACTGGCACGACCCGGATCGCCCGCTGAAACTGAAGGAAGGCGCTACCGTTGGCACCAGTTCCATTCGGCGCGAGGCACAATTGCGGTTTTTTCGTCCGGATCTGCATATCGCGGGACTGCGGGGAAATGTGCCGACCCGGATCCGCAAGCTTTCCGAGGGACGGTATGACGCAATTGTGCTGGCGAAAGCGGGGGTCGATCGACTGCAACTCGACATTACCAGTCTTACCGCAATTCCGCTTGATCCCCACTGGTTTCTCCCGGCCCCGGGCCAGGGAATTCTGGCGATTGAAATACGCGATAATGACCGCGCGGTGGAAGAAGTCATCGTAAAACTCAATGAACCTGCCGCCGAGCGAACGGCCCGAATGGAGCGGGGCCTGCTGGCTCGATTTCTGGGCGGTTGCCGGCTGCCGCTGGCGGTTTCAACGGAACAGTCGACTGATGGATATTGCCTGAGGGCATTCCTCGGGCGCAAGCAGGGCGATGGCTGGAAACCGTCAACCCGGTTCGAGGGCAAAGATTCGAATATTGAGCGTCTGATTGAGCGGGCGTATCAAAAACTAACGAGACCGATCGGAACCGCGTCGGCAATAACCGGAAAGAAGGTTCTCATTACGCGTGCCCGGGAGGATGGGGAGGCGTATTTCAAACCGCACGCCGGCGCACTTGAGCCGGTGTACTATCCTGTTTTCGAAATCGTTCCAAATTACAGCAATACCGAACTTGACAGCGTCCTTTCGCATATTTCGAGCTATGACTGGCTGCTGTTTACCAGCCGGAACAGCGCCCGAATTCTGCTGGACATTTTGAAGGCAAAGAGGGTCCAGCTCAGCGCCTCGACCAGGATTGGCGCCGTTGGAAAAAAAACCGCCGAATTGCTTGAATCGCACGGTTATCCGGTCTCGTTTGTGCCCCGGCAAGAGGATTCGGCCGGCCTTTTGGCCGAAATGTCGAAGTTAATCGACTCCAAAGATCAATCAGTCCTCCTGCCCCAGGGCGAGGCGGCACCGAACATCCTTCGCGACGGCATGATAAAGCTCGGCCTGAAGGTTACACATATTACTTTATACAAAATCCGGCGGACCGACGCGGCCAATCTGCCGACAATAAATTCCGCAGAGATTTCCTGTTATATTTTTACCAGCCCGCTGTCGGTCAAATTTTTCAAAGAACTGGGACATTTGCTGCCGGAGACCGCCTGGGTGGCGGCAATCGGGCAGCCAACCGCAAGGGCGCTGCGTGATCATTATCGCGCGCCCGATTATATTCCGCAGACCGCGGATCTGCATGACATCGTCAATAAAATCAGGGAGTGTCAATAATATGGAGCTCATCAATCGACCCAGGCGATTGCGCCGAAACGGAATCATTCGTGATCTGGTTGCGGAACTCCGGGTAAATCCAAAAAAGATGATCATGCCGTACTTCGTCTCGGAGAAAGGCACGAACCGGATTGAAATCGGTTCCATGCCGGGAATCTACCGCGATCCGGAGGATCAGTTTCTCGAGCTGTTCAAAACTGACTTTGACCTCGGGATAAACAAAATCATGCTGTTCGGGGTAGTCAGTACCAAGGACGACAAGGCCTCACTTGCCGATAATCCCTCCAATCCAGTGATGCGGGCTATTGAACAGCTGAAAAACGAGTACGGCGACAGGCTATTTGTCGCGACCGATATTTGCCTGTGCGAATACACCGACTCCGGCCATTGCGGCCTGATAAAGGGTGACAGGATCGACAACGACAGCACATTGGAGCGTTTGGCCGAGATGGCGCTGGCCCACGTGCGCGCCGGAGCTGACTGCATCGGGCCGTCCGATATGATGGACGGGCGAATCGGCATGATTCGCGAAACCCTGGAGGAGGCAGACTTCAAAGACACCATAATCATGGCATATACCGCCAAATATGCGTCGAGTTACTATGGGCCATTTCGTGATGCGGCCGAAAGCTACCCGCAGTTCGGCGATCGCAAATCGTACCAGATGGACTTTCGCAATCGACGGGAAGCACTCAAGGAATTACAGCTTGATCTTGAAGAGGGCGCTGATATTGTCATGGTCAAGCCGGCACTGGCATACCTTGACGTTATCAGGGACTTCAGGGAGCAATCCCCGGAACCGGTCGCAGCGTACAATGTCTCCGGAGAATACAGTATGGTCAAACTGATGGTAAGGGAAACGCTGGCCCCCGAAAAAGAGCTGGTTATGGAAAATCTCTCCGCGATCTTTCGGGCTGGTGCGGATCTCATCCTGACATATCACCTCCGGGATATTCTAAAGAACAGATGGGCTGATGAATAACCGGAGCAAATCGCAGGCTCTTTTCGAACGCGCGATTGTGCACCTGGCCGGGGGTGTCAATTCCCCGGTCCGCGCCTTCAGGGCAGTGGGCGGCACCCCCCTGTATATCGAGCGCGGCGAGGGGGCGTATCTATATGACGTTGACGGCGGCAGGTTTCTCGATTTTTGCTGCTCCTGGGGCCCGCTCATCCTGGGGCACGCCCACCCGGATATTGTCGAAGCCATCAACCACACCGCCGCCAGGGGAACCAGTTTCGGCACGGTTCATGAAAACGAGGTGTTGCTCGCGGAGAAAATTGCAGGGCTCTGCCCCCATATCGAAATGCTGCGATTTGTTTCCTCAGGGACCGAAGCGGTGATGTCGGCGGTTCGGCTGGCGCGCGGCTTCACCAATCGCGATAAAATTGTCAAGTTCTCCGGCTGTTATCACGGGCATTCAGATTATCTGCTGGCTTCCGCCGGTTCCGGGCTGGTCACATTCGGGATACCGTCGTCAGCGGGCGTGCCGGAAGACTTCACCAAACATACCCTGGTTGCTCCTCTGAACGACATTGATGCAGTCGAGAAACTGTTCAGCCAGCACGGTACGGAAATCGCAGCGGTGATAATCGAGCCGGTTCCCGCCAATAACGGCCTGTTGCTTCAGTCCAAAGAGTACCTGGAGTTCCTCCGCAGGATTACCAGCGTGAACGGGGCGCTACTGATTTTTGACGAGGTTATCTCCGGTTTCCGGGTTGCTCCGGGCGGCGCCGCGCAGTACTATGGTATAACGCCGGATATCTGCACTTACGGTAAGGTGATCGGTGGCGGTCTGCCGGTCGGGGCTTTTGGCGGCCGCTCCGAAATTATGCACCTGCTGGCTCCAGAAGGGCCGATTTATCAGGCCGGGACCCTTTCGGGCAATCCCCTGGCGCTTGCCTGCGGCCTGGCCACCCTGGATTACCTTGAGAAGCACAATGGCTGGAAGATGCTGGAAGAACGAACCCGCGCCTTTACCGGGAGCCTGCGCGAAAAAACCTCAGAGCTGCCCATTAACGTGGTCAGTATCGGTTCAATATTCTGGATCAATCTCCAGCCGCAGATCGTCAGTCGGGCCGAAGAAATATCCTCCGAGGGTACAAAGAAATACGCCAAGGTGTTCAATGCGGCACTTGCCGCGGGCATATATCTGGCCCCGTCAGCGTACGAGGTCGGTTTTGTCAGTACCGCGCACGGTGCCGACGATCTGTCCAGCGCCGCAGAGAGGCTGGCAGGAATTCTAACATCCTCTCTGGTGTAAGACTATTCTCACACCGTCGTTACTTCACAAATCTCATCTTGTGCCGTTCAGGGAGACCCTCTGGATTTATTTCAAGACCATCTGGTGGGCGGTTCTTCTGGGTCTTCTTTTAGGAGGCGTGATAGACCATTATGTGCCCCGCGAATATATATCCCACATCCTGGCAAAGCCGGCCAGACGCACTATCGTTAATTCAGTGCTCTTGGGGTTTTTGATGAGCGCCTGCTCCCACGGCATACTGGCGATATCCATCGAACTGCACAAGAAGGGAGCCTCGAACCCTGC
>CP070796.1:589434-593828 GCA_020343475.1 Candidatus Zixiibacteriota bacterium | reverse complement strand
ATTTTTGATTCACCCTCCGCCACCATCCGACTGGAGAATGAGGAAGGCTCCCCATTTCACTGGAACCTGTCTGTTAACCAGTCCACTTTTTATATCAGCGCGGGGGACAATACCTCATCATGGTCAAGAATGATTATTGACTCGACCGGAGATGTGAATCTGGCCCCAACCGGCGGCAAGGTGAAATTGGGCACCGGGAGCATTGAGTCAAAACTTCATGTGCTTGCGGACCATGATGATAACCATGAGGTGGCGCGTTTTGAGGATGCCATGGGATACTCCGAACCGTACATCAGCCTTTGGATCAGCAACACTCTTGAAGCCGCTCGCATCGAAGCCGCAAATGATGTATCGGAAGGCGCCAGCCTGAGGCTGTATACCACCGCACCGCCGGAAGGTACGGCATATGAACGCCTGCGTATCGCCTCATCCGGCGAAGTCGGTATAGGTACGACTGCTCCACATTCAAGCCTGCATGTCAACGGCTCGATGGCGGTGGGGATTACCACGGTCAGCAGCGACGTTTCGTATACCGCTACCGCATCAGACTGCGTCATATTGGCTTCCGGAACAGTCACCAATATCGACCTCCCCCAGGCTGGTGAGGTTACCGGGCGCACATATGTTATAAAGAGTATTGGCGGCAACTTCGTATCGATCACGCCCTACGGGGGAGAATTAATAGAAAATCAGGTGACAACTGGCGTAAATCCGCTGCAGTCCATAATGATTGTCAGCGACGGCAATGCTTGGTGGATTCTTGCTGACAAATAGCGGAACGTGTTTGAAAGAAAGCTGATCACGGTTCTTGTCATTGATTCGCCATGGCTCTTTAATTTGATTTTCCTATAATACCTATTACCGGAAAACCAATATTCCGGAGGCGGGAAAGTTGAGGTGGCAATCCGGTGCTGACGGACGGACGATAGACAGCCTGCAACGGGCTTTTACATTCTGCCGCTATTTTTGAAAATTGATCGGCACCGGGGGATGCTCGCTTTCATTAAACTCGGGTGCCGCAGGCCGGATGAGGCGATATTCAGATGTTGCTTTTCAGGCGTGCCATGCTTTTCCGGGCATCCTCGATTTCTTTTATACCCGTATCAGCGTCTTTCCAGATTTCAAGGAATGTCTGATATTGTTCAATGGCCGGGCCGGTCTGCCCCAATTTCTCATGCGCCAATCCCAAGTAATAATGCACTTTCACCGTAAGCGGGGCCCAGAAAATGCGTTTGTCCGCATATCTTGAGAGCAGAGTATTGAAAATCGCGATTGCATCCTCAAACCTGTCTAGTTTCATGAAGGCATGGCCGAGCATGACGTGGGCGGGGAAATTGAATGCGGTCTTGTCATCGGTTGCATTCTTTAGATAATTCGCAGCGGTTTCCGGATCTTCCCGGGCGAGCTCGATTGCTCCCATGGCACACCAGTACCGGGAGAGGCTTTTGTCCGAATCCTCAAGGTTCTTTTTCATGGCCCGGGCTGCCCGCTCGGCCCCCGGGAAATCGCCTGATTCTGCAAGCAGTTGAATCTGCAACGCTTTTCCATATAGCGTATCAGTTGAAAAGTCACCTTTACTGATTTCAAGACTCTGGTTCATTTCCTGAAGAGCCAGGGCCAGATCATTTCTTTCATGGTGAATTACAGCACTCAGATATCGGAATGAAGGGTATATTTCAGTTCCGTGTTCGAGCCGATCAGCCGCAATACCATCGTCAAGGATTTGCAGGGCACGCCCGTACTTTCCCTGATACAGCGGGACAAAAGCAAGGTGAAACCTGCCAATAGCACGATTCAGGCGGTTTTCAACATTGGCAAGGACCTGAAAACAACTGTCCGCGCGGTCAAAATTCAGATTGAATACATACATTAATCCCAGACTATTCAATGAGGTGTGATAGTCCGGCTTAATCTCCAGAGCCTTCATGTAAGACTGGATTGCCTTATCGAGCTTGCCGTTGGCAGCATAAATATCGCCTCGTGAATCATAAGGATTGGCTTCATCCGGAGCGAGTGAAATGTACTTGTTTATTGCCCAGATTGACTGCTCGAAATTTCCGCTTTTATTATAGATATAGGCGAGCTGATTATAAGCTTCCTTGAACAGCGGATCAATTTCAATAGCTTTTCTGGAGTAGGTGCCGGCTTCCTCATATAGCGAAAGATAATATTTATAGACCCCGATTTGGAAATACCCCTCTTTTTCATCGGGATACCGTTCAATCATTTCCTCAAGTTTATCAATCGCCCCTGCGATATCACCATCGAAAATGGACTTCTGACTTAATATGTAATACCTTTCCTTCCTGCTGGCATGCCCGGAGTATTTCACTGCTTTGGCATGCAACTCGTCGCTGCCTGATATACCGGGAAGGCAGGACAAATAGTAATAAGCCATGGCAAATGTCGAATCATATTCCAGGGCTTTTCTAAAGCTTGAAGCCGCTTCACTATTATAGAATTTCTGCTTGTAGTCTATTCCGTCAAGATAGTGGCGATATGCGTCAGAAGAATGAGTTGTTACATCGGCCACGCTGGGATCAGATTCCTGCCGGGCATCAATCGGAAGGGAAAGATCAGCTTTTATTTCCTGCGTCAGCCTGTCAACCATAGAAAATATCGTCTCTCCGGAATCTCCGGCTACTCTTTGCGATGCCGTAACATCTCCCGTTGAGACATTTATGAGCTGGGATGTTATAATCAATTCCGGTTCAACTTGCAGAATATTTCCGATCAGCATCCACCTGGCATCGGCCTTGACGGCAATTTGCATGGCAGTCAGCCGGTCAATCTCGATGTCATCCGGCCTTCCCATCAGCCTTAAAATGTCATGAAGACGCTGGCCGGAGACGACCTGAACATAATCAGATTCGGAGAGGTCAGTTATCAGGAGATTCGCAGCGATTATCCCCAGTTTAAGACTATCGGAGGGATCGGGGATATTTTTGAAGTACATGATCGCCAGACGGTTCTCTGAAGCTATCGCCTCCTTGGTGGAACGGATTTCAATATCCCAGGGTTTAAGAATCAAAAGCACCAGGACAGTCATTGCCACCGCCGCGGTTGGCACCACGGCGGCCCATTTTTTCCATCGGCCAATACGCTCCGGACGTATTTCGGGTTCAGTTTTGGGGGGCGATTCCTCAACCAACCGTGCCGCAAGTTCGCGGAATCCCGGATTATGGCGAAGAAGTCGGGCCGCCTCCTGAAATTCGTGAGCTTTTTTAAAGGCATCGTCGTCTTCCAGAAGATATAGCTCAAACTCTTCGCACTCTTCATCGGAAAGCATGCCCAATTCATAGGCGTAGAGCATATCTTCGAAGCGCTTATCGCCCCTGCGAGTCATTATATAACGCCTCCTGCTCTCAGGCAATCAGCCAGCATCGACCTGGCCCGGAACAGTATTGAATAAAAATTGGATGTGGTCAGGTTCAGCATTTTGCAAATATCTTTAACATGATACCCCTGATAATGAAGATTGAGTATCCGTGCATGGCGTCTGTTGGTGGTGCTGACCTGCTTAAAGCAATCCAGAAGTTTTCTTTCAAGATTCGGGTTTGGTTCGACCGTCCTTTCCGTTTCCATTTCATCAAGATAATCAATAATTCTCTTCTGACGGAAGGTGCCCGCCTTCCAATAGTCCAGCACTTTGTTTTTCAGGACTTCATATGCCCAGGCGGAGAAACTGGTTTTAAACTTGAGCCCGCGGTACTTTTCAGCAATTGTCATCAGGGCTTTCTGAACCACCTCCTCGGCATCCTGCCTGTTGTATATTTTTTGTTGGACAAAAAGCCGAAATCTTGCAGACATACTCTCAAATAGCCGATCTTCGGAGCGGCTATCTCCATTCTGCGCAAGTTCATGCAACAAATTGAGATTCAAGATAATAACCTGCCTGACAGAAAAATTCTATCCCAAAATATACTGATAACAGCAAAAAAGCCAACTCTTTTCACGGCTTGGGCTTCCCGAAAACAAATCAAAAAAAGTCTGTAAATACAATTTCTCAGGAGTTATCGAATTCTTGTGCAAGGATTATACGAATCTGTCAACACAAAAGGCAAAAGAGAAGTTGCCGATTTGCTGAAATCTGACTTTTCGGCCGGAAAGAAGTAATTTCGCATCGGAAGCGGTGCTGCGATTGGCATACCCAATGACTGGAGGAATTATGAAAAAAGCGTTTTATATCCCAACCATTCTTGCGTTCCTGATGATCTCAGTCCATTCGAACGCACAGAATCTGCTCAATACTCCGGAAAGCGTGGTTTTTGACACCATGAGCAATCATTATTTCGTTTCAAATTATTCAAATGGCACCGTTGTTGAAATCGACGAAAATGGCGTACAGAGCTATTTCGCTACCGGTCAGGGAAACTGTGCAGGTCTGCACATCG
>CP070796.1:584906-589334 GCA_020343475.1 Candidatus Zixiibacteriota bacterium | reverse complement strand
AAGGTATTATCGAGTTGTCCATTTACAAAAGAGTATCATTGATTCGTCAAAGAAATACATTCACCCGTCTAAGAAAGAACTGTATGATCAGCACCCTTTTGGTATCTTTTATGACTTTTCTTACGATATGCAACATAAACGGTCACGAAGCTTCTACAGGGAGTCAGCCAATGAAATATGAATCTGACAAAGAACAGCAGGCAGAAAAGACAGCCGGGTCTGAATCCGGATTGGAAGCAAACCATGTCCCGGCCATCATTTTCGCCATATACTCTGAATCTGATGAGGCTTTGTTTCACGCTCGTTTGCTGGCAGAGAGTATCCGCACCTTTGCCGGAAAGTACAAGGATTCCCCGGTGTGGGTGTACATACCGGAAAATCTTCAGGGGAGAACTGATGAGACAATAAACGAGATGCAAAAACTGGGCGTGGAAATAAGAACAAGCAGGACCCCTGACGATGCTCAGTGGTTCTATTACGCCGGAAAGGTCTTTGCCGCCGGAAAGGCCGAAGCGGCCGCCGAGGGAAAAGCCGCGGTGCTGGTCTGGATGGATGAAGATACAATTGTGTTGAGGGAACCGATTGACTTTGCCCTCAACAAGGCAATCGGATTCGCGTATCGACCGGTAATGCACAACCGTTCCGGATCGCTCTACGCGAAACCACCCGATCCATTCTGGAGCCGTATATACGGGAAACTCACCCTCGATCCGGACTCGCTGTTTGCCATGGTCACCCCTGCCGACCGTCAGACCATTCGCGCGTATTTCAACGCCGGTCTCCTGGTGGTCAGACCCGGACGTAAAATCCTGCGAAACTGGGGCGAGCAATTTAAGATTCTGTATCGTGATTCTGTACTTGCGGAAATGTGCCGAGAAAACGTCACTTACCGGATTTTCCTCCATCAGACTGCCCTTGTGGGAGCGGTCATGCACACACTCGAAAAGGACGCAATGGTGGAGCTTTCCGATCGGTACAACTATCCCATCTTTTTCAAGAAGATGTACGGTGCTGAATCGGAGTTTGACTCTATTGAAGATGTTGTAACGCTTCGCTACGACATCTACTTCCGTAAACCGGATCCCGATTGGAGCGACCAGCTCATAGGACCGGCAGACAAGATCGCGTGGATGAAGCAGCGCCTGGGCGGCAATTAACCAAAGGCGCTATCTCTACGGCAATCCGTCGGTGCCGGAAGCAGAGTGCGGGTAAAAATCGCAATAAATGAGCGCTGTACAATAACCGGGGGCAGGTAGACATAGTCTGACAGAATTATAGATTATCCCTGTATTCCCTGTTAGAATATCCTTTGGATATTACTTCTTTTGCAAAAAATAATTTTCAATTGCGATAAGGAGCGAGGGTATGTTACACCCCAGATTCGTGTACCGGGTCTCATTGGAAGTATTGACAATTCTTGCTGCTGGCGACTCGAAAACCGCGCTTGCAGTATCACCATAACTGGTCAACCACCAGGGTTGGCTGACCGATAGCAATGGTGATCCTCTAAGTGGCAACTACTCGATTACCTTTACTATTTGTGACAATCCTGAGCTGAGTGATCCGGGCAACATCGAGTAGCAGGAGACCCATGCATCTGTGCCTGTAACCAACGGCTTATTTAGCGTGCTGCTCGGCTCGTTAGCGCATCATGATGAGTCACTATTTTCGGATACCCTGAGATATCTTAATATCAAAGTAGGCGAAGGTCCGGAAATTTCACCGCGCAGTCAGCATTTGACATCGCCGTATGCCTTTAGAGCCGGGACTATCGATGGCTCTTCCGGAGGGACCATTTCCGGTAATGTCGGCATTGACGTGGCCAATCCTGATGGGATGCTCGACGTGGCGGGGCAAAGCACTTTCAGGCGGAAGGATGGAATCCAGGACAAAATTGGATTAGGCGTCGGTAATCCTGATGTTGCTCCTGGGCTTCGCTCCGGAACGACCGGCGGAACACCCTGCATTGATTTTGAAAATAACAATGTAAACGATGCTCGGTCTGTCGCAATATCACCGAATTAAAAAAGGGTCATCCCCGCCCGTGACAATTTTGATTATACTTCTTATATCATCGTGGTCAATTACCAACTCCCGGTTAATATCCCTCTCGTTAGTTCGTTCTAACCGGCATTTATTGACTGGTATCCTGTCACTAAAAACACATTCTGCCTTAGCCACTCTGGCCTCCTTGTACAGGGGTGGCGGATTGCGCGCCACCCCGTGATTCAGGTGCATACGCACCGAGATTCGATGCGTTAAAGGCAGTTTAGAGTCCTGCCCGGGACTTTCTACTGCAACCCTCGCTACAATGAGCGATTCGCGGAATCTGGAATCGTTGCATGACTATGTTCTCCACAGGTTAAAAGGTTGTGTGACACGGTCAAAGGCACAGTGTCCGTTCCTATTTCTTCTCTTTGCCTGGCTCGCAGCAGTCCTCCGCGGGCTCGCAAGAGGCGACACGAAACTTCCCGCCACCTATCATCGGAAGACAACATTCGCCCAGATCCTTGAATCTCTCCCCGGTCATTTCGATGCGAATGCCGTCATCAAGTTTCGTGAATCTGATCTGTCCGAGTTCTTTTTCCATTTTCAACCTCCAAGACGTTTAGATTGTATGTTAATAGCTACATATAGCTATATGCAAATATATGTATAAAAGTTTCAAAAAAAACAGAAATTTTATAAATAAAATGAGGGGGGCGCGAAAAAGGTTTCCCCTGTCGTATCTAGTTGAATAACAACAAATTTGCCCCGGCCCGGGCAGGCCGACCCCTGAAAGGACTGCAATCTGTCGCGGCCGATCTTTTCAATTACCGGGAATAGACGCATTTATGAGTCCGGCGTTTTGAAGGTTCTGTGGCGCCGGTTTCTCGGCCGCCTGCGTTTCAATCGGAATGTGCTCTGTGGTGTTTCCTGCCGGAATGTCAGTGCGTTTAATATAAGAAAAGCCGGCGCTGAAGCGATTCATTCATGACATGGTCCATGTTATTGGAAAGTGGTTTCAGCGCAGCTCTTAATTCCTCTTCCTCAAACTCCCTGCGGGGCATCATGTCAAGAAAAATCACTACGGCATTTGCTTGGAGCCATCGGTGTAAACCGCGGAGAAATAGCGGAATCATTTTATTATATGCGGCTAATTTCCTCGATTCCGAATCGGCCCGGCTCTTTTTACGCCACCGGGCGAGCCTGTCTGCGTACAGAAAAAAGTGTCACTGTATACTCACCCACCCTTTGGCTGGATTACCGATCTCGACCGGCAACTAGGCCGGGCGCGGACGATAAATCGCCGAAAAAATCATTCCGGCCAGAATCATGATAATGAGATATCCTATTATCCAGCCGATTACCCACGTGCCGGGATATGGAAACACCGAGTATTCAATCAGACTGGTTGAGACAGCGAATGCCAGCCCAACATAAAGGCCATATCGAAATCCTTCCCCAATCCCTTTGTTTTCATAACCCTTGATAAAGATGAAACAGAAGCCAAACGCAAAAAGCAATAATCCCAGTATCATCCAGATGAAGAATGCGCCCGCCTCCGCTTCAGGGCGTAATAATTCAAGGTGTTCATTGTACCATCCTCTCATCAGCAGCCCGTGGAATAGCCACTCGATGATAAAGATATAGACGA
Organism: Candidatus Zixiibacteriota bacterium; assembly: GCA_020343475.1. Classification (GTDB taxonomy): domain Bacteria; phylum Zixibacteria; class MSB-5A5; order GN15; family PGXB01; genus JAFGAL01. Next base: position 585,697 of record CP070796.1, on the reverse strand, counting down.
ATATAACTATGCTGCCCACAAGATACCGCTTGCCGTTCATGGCTTAACCTCCCTATTAATCTTATCACTTGTTATCCGGATGAATACCCAGCGCTCTCTTTAAAATCTATACTTCCTGTTTTTTCGATGCAACATAAAAACACTGACATTCCCACCGTGGGCAGTGAGCCGTTGCTGCTGAATTTCCAAGGTAATCAGACAACCCACCCGGCGGGTGAGTCTGTTTTAGTGCAGTAAAGAGATTTTTTGCTACACACCCGCATATTGGGTGAACTACTGGCATGAATCCCCGGACGATAGGACTATGTCGAAATCGGCGCAAAGCTGTGGGAAAATAATCAGATGCGGAGTAATCGCCAGCTATATATTTTTCCGGAGGACATTTTCGATCTCATTCAAATCTTCAGAAGAAGAAAGGCAATAAACACTCCGATCAGTCTTATACGGCTTTGAGTGCTGTACCGGAAAATCGAATATTCTCAGCTTCTTCCATCCCGGCAGTCATTTGCAGAACGACAGCCGCAAGCACATCCAAAGCTCCCTGACACCTTTTTTCGCCGTTGATCTGTCGCTTGCGCTCGCTCAAGTGCCGTTGCTTCTATGAAACAGGTCCTGGTCTCCAGATTTGTCCCGCTTATGCAGCATATCCATGAGATAGCGAATTTCGGTCTCCATGCCCTTTATCTTTGTTCGGTAGATATCCCTCAGCGAAATTAAACCTACCACCTTTTCACCCCTGATAAACGGGATATGATGCACATTGTTCTTTTCCATGAGTTCAACGATTCGGG
>CP070796.1:580368-584806 GCA_020343475.1 Candidatus Zixiibacteriota bacterium | reverse complement strand
ATTGCTCGCAGAACCCCGGCCATGCCGTCCCGGTGGAGATTCGGTTACAAAAGCCTGATGGTTTTGCAATCGGCGTTGTGTTTCGGCACCCATATTTTCATTATTATTATCTTTGCATTATGGGGAAAACCGCACTACGCGCTTGTTTTCATTGGCACTTTTATGAACTTATACCTTGCTTTCGTGTTATATCTTCGAAAAAGGAAATACATGACATGGGCGGTGCAACCGTCCGGCATCCGGCAATTTGGAAATCAGATAACCAGGGACTAAATGGTGAGAACAGCAATAACCAGACGGATGACATTCAGTTCCGGGCATCGACTGTACAATCCGGGATTCAGCGATGAGAAGAATCGCGAAGTATTTGGCGATTGCTCCAATCCCAACGGGCACGGTCACAATTATGTTCTGGAGGTCACTGTTTCGGGATCAGTTGCCGAAGACAGCGGAATGGTCATCAACCTTAAAGACCTGAAGAGAATTGTCGCCCGGGAAATCATCGACAAGGTAGACCACAGAAATCTGAATGTGGATGTTGACTTTATGAAAGATCTGATCCCGACAACTGAGAATTTCGCGCAAAAAATCTGGGAAATTCTCGACAGAAGTCTCGGCAAGGGGCTGCTGGACAGAATCGTGCTGTACGAATCAGAGAATAATTGGGTTGAAATAAGGAGATAAAAGGAGGCCTCTATGAAGGACATTCAAAGCTCGTACGATGACAGGAACATTCATATCGACAAGGTCGGCATAAAAAATCTGAAGCTTCCGATTGTCGTAAAAGACCGCAATCGGATTGCGCAAAATACAATCGCCGACATCAATTTTTATGTCGATTTGCCGCACCATTTCAAAGGGACGCACATGTCCCGTTTCATTGAGATTCTTAATGAATACCGGGATTCTCTGGATATTTCACGCCTGGATGATATTCTCAAACGAACCCGCGCCAGGTTGCATGCTTTGCGGGCGCACCTGGAACTGACCTTTCCGTATTTCATCGAAAAAAAAGCGCCCGTAACCGACTCGCCGGGTCTGATTGATTATGAGTGTACCATTTCCGCGGCCAGCAACGGCGATCGGAAAACAGACGTCGTACTGACCATTCGCGTTCCGGTCACGTCGCTGTGTCCCTGTTCAAAGGAGATTTCCGATTACGGTGCACATAACCAGCGATCCATAATTACCCTGTCGGTGCGAACCAACAGGTTTGTCTGGCTGGAGGAATTGATCGGTCTGGTCGAAGACAAGGCTTCCTGCGAAATTTACTCGCTTTTAAAACGTGAAGATGAAAAGTACGTAACCGAACATGCTTACGATAATCCGGCATTTGTCGAGGATATTGTGCGGGCGATCACCGAAAGCATTTCCCGCGATCTTCGCTTTGACTGGTTCATGGTGGAATCGGAAAATTTCGAGTCGATTCACAACCACAGCGCCTACGCCTACATTGAACGCAACCTGAAGGCCGAACGGGAGGAAACCGCACAGGCCGGCACGCGCAGACAAAAAACAGTCACGATCGGGAATACGGCTCACTGACAGCCCGGAGAGGATTACTGAAAAACAGCGTCGTTGATTTCCGGCCCCTCGGGAGTCGCTTTTCTTATTGCCTTCGAATTCCGGGCGCATTGCCAATGTTTCTGTTTCCTTTTTGACCGGATCGTTGTATCTTATCAATCAGGCAGCATAAGGCAACAACGAGAAATGAGCAGCATCCACTTATCGCAGATCGCTGGTGAGCTCGGTATCCGTTCCGACCAGGTTGCGGCAACCGTAACTCTGCTTGATGACGAAGCGACGGTGCCGTTTATTGCCCGGTACCGGAAAGAAGCGACCGGCAGCCTGGATGAAGTCACCATTACATCTATTCGCGACCGCATTGCACACTTGCGGGAATTGGATAAACGGCGCGAAGCCATATGCAAATCCCTCGAGGAACGCGGCCTGCTCACCGACGAGTTGAAGCAGGCGCTTGAGACTGCAGAAACCATGGCGGTGCTGGAAGACATTTACCTTCCTTTTCGTCCCAAACGCCGAACCAGGGCCACCATCGCCATCGAACGGGGACTTGAACCGCTGGCGCAAGTAATATTCGTGCAGGATGAGATCGATCCCGTGACTGAGGCGGAGAAATTCGTGGACCCGGAAAAGGAGATCGCCTCCGCTGAGGATGCTCTCGCCGGCGCCCGCGATATTATCGCCGGGTGGATTAATGAGGATTCGGGTGCTCGCGCCAGGCTGCGTGAACTCTTTGCCCGGAAAGGCGTTATTACAGCCAGAGTTATCAGCGGCAAGGAAAGCGAAGGAGCCAGGTTTTCCGATTATTTCGATTGGCAGGAGCCGCTTGCTGAAGCGCCCTCGCACCGCATCCTGGCCATGCGTCGCGGCGAGGCCGAATCCATTCTCAATCTCAGCATCGCTCCGCCGGAAGATAAGGCGCTGGCCATCCTGGAGGAGATTTTTGTAATCTCCGACAATGCTTCTTCCGGTCAGGTTCGGCTGGCCGTTCATGACGCGTATAAGCGTCTCCTCTCTCCCGCCATGGAGACCGAAATGCGAATTGAATCCCGCAATCGAGCCGACCAGGAGGCAATTCGCGTCTTTGCCGAAAACCTGCGAGAGCTGCTAATGGCCCCGCCCCTCGGACAGAAAAACATTCTCGCCATTGATCCTGGCTTTCGCACCGGCTGCAAGGCCGTCTGTCTCGATGCCCAAGGGAAGCTGGAGCACCACACCACGATTTTCCCTCACGGCAGTGCCGCCGAGCGTTCTGACGCTGCCGGCGAAATAAAAGCGCTCTGCGAGCGGTTTCAGATCAGAGTAATCGCCATCGGCAACGGGACCGCCGGACGCGAAACAGAAGCCTTTGTGCGCGGCATCGGACTGGGAGAGCACATCCTGATTGAGATGGTCAACGAATCAGGAGCGTCTGTCTACTCCGCGTCCAAGGTGGCACGCGAGGAGTTTCCCGACCACGACATTACTGTGCGCGGTGCGGTTTCCATCGGCCGGCGGCTAATGGATCCACTGGCAGAGCTGGTGAAAATCGACCCCAAATCGATTGGAGTCGGGCAGTATCAGCATGACGTTGAGCAGAACAATCTCAAGCAGGGATTGGATGACACCGTTGCCAGCTGTGTCAACGCCGTCGGGGTCGAAGTCAATACCGCCAGCAAGCAGTTATTAACCTATGTCTCAGGGCTGGGGCCCAATCTCGCACAGAACATCGTGGCTTATCGGGATGAGCATGGCCCGTTTAAATCCCGCAAGACCTTTCAGAAAGTCTCGCGCCTGGGGCCTAAGGCATTCGAGCAGGCCGCCGGCTTTCTGCGCATCAGCGATGGCAAAAACCCGCTTGATCGCAGCGCCGTGCACCCGGAAAGCTATTCGGTGGTGGAAGCCATGGCAAAGGAACTTAATTGTAATGTATCTGACCTGATGAGCAGTGAGGAACTTCGAGGCAGGATTGACCTGGAGAGGCACGTTTCCGGAAGGACAGGCATGCCCACTTTGCGGGATATCATGGACGAATTGGCCAAACCGGGCCGTGATCCCCGGAAGGAATTCGTTCCGTTTTGTTATGACGATTCGGTCAATACTATTGAAGACGTCAATCCGGGTATGACACTGCCCGGCATAGTCACCAATGTCACTGCTTTCGGCGCGTTTGTCGACATTGGCGTTCATCAGGACGGGCTGGTTCATATCAGTGAACTGGCCGACCAGTTTGTCAAAGATCCGGCCGAGGTTGTCAGAGTCCGTCAGAAAGTATCCGTGACGGTCCTCGAAGTCGACCTTGAGCGGGGACGGATTTCGCTCTCAATGCGCAAAAAACGGCCGTCCTGATCAGGCCTGACATGATGCCGCCTGCAAGATGGAACAGCTGTGGATCGCGAGATTCTGGAACGATTCATTCAGCCTGTCAGCTTCGTCACAGTCTCTCGCCGTGGAGGGGCGGAACGGATTAAGGCTTTCGATTACCACTGCGATGAAGAAAGCCCGACTGCAAATTGCCAGCAGTGTCTTTCCCGGGTACCGAACAAGGTCCCGGAGAAAAACGTTGCATCGGCCGTTGTGAGCGTGCCTGTGGGCCTTGATCACCCGCAGCCGGGACAGAAAGCCAGAATTGTAAAAATCGGGGCGCAGGGAAGGGCAAAAAAATCATTGAAATCAAGTCACGCGGGCATCATCTGTCGTTCAGCGCGAAGGACGCCCCGAAAATTCTGGTTGAGACACCATAAGTTGCCGGTGCGCTGTGGAAATTATGGCAAAACTGAGATGAAGGAAAAGAAGTCTGAATGCCGCTTTCGGTGGTAGATCCCGGCCGAAAGGTGCGCTTGGCCACGGTTAATGCCGGTCGCGGGCTGCGCCCGCGATTGGCCGCGATGCGACTGAGCCCGGGAGCCGAAATTGAGGTTATCAACAGGTGTTT
>CP070796.1:575797-580268 GCA_020343475.1 Candidatus Zixiibacteriota bacterium | reverse complement strand
ATACTTCCTTTGCACCATTTAGCACTCACTCCCATAGAGTGCTAACAAGCTGTGAATATATTTATAATCACGAAAATGTCAAGAAGTTTCAGAATTTTTTTGATTTGAATTATCTTATTGTTAAATCAGCATTTAGTAAGCTATGAAGACTGGAAATCGGCAATTATTTTCAGCCCCTCAAGAGTCAGCGCGGGAAAGCAGGTTTCGATATAGTCTGAATACTCGGCAAACTCTCCGACCAGACCGCCGGTGGCGATAACCCGGGCATCCTGATTTAACTCGTTGCGAATCAGTGAAATAATCGCATCGACCAGGCCTATGGTGCCATAGAAGAGGCCTGATTTGAGCGACTCGGCGGTGCTCCGGCCGATTATCCGATCCGGCTTTTCCACCCGCACCTCAAAAAGGCGCGCCGCCTTACCGGCCAGTTCCCCGCCGGCGGTTTGCGGGCCGGGAGCAATAACACCTCCCCAGTATACGCCGTCGCCGGTAATCACGTCGAAGGTTATCGCCGTCCCGTAGTCGACAATGATAATCGGCCCGCCATACTTGACGAAGGCCGCCGAAGCGTTGGCGATGCGATCAGCGCCAACCGCGGTCGGGTCTTCATAGGCAATCTTGATCGGCAGTCTGATTTTGGACGACACCACCAGCGGCGTCACTGAGAAATACTTCTCTGACATTCGTTCATAGATCGGAGTGAGTTTTGGCACCACCGATGCGATCACCACCCGGTCAATATCCGCCGCATTGACTTTCATTCGTTGCAAAAGCCCGATCAAAAAAAATCCGCATTCGTCGTCCGTGATCGCGTGCTGTGATGCCATGCGGAAGTAGTCGCACAGCCGCTCGTTGTCGTATACCCCGACCACTGTGTTGGTATTGCCGATGTCGACTGCCAGAAGCATGCGCCGAATATATCACACCCAAAGCGCCTTGTCAATTGTTGTCGGAAGCTGTTCAGGATATGCGCAGGAGAGTAAGTATCCACGTTTGTCTGCCGATAGTAATAATATCAAGGATTCATCCCCGGAGGATCATATGAGGAAATTAAGCATATTTCTCTTGATTTTGCTGCTAATTGCAGCGGCAGGCTGCTCCCGGCACGAAACCCCGGTCAGGGTCACGCCGGAACAGCAGAAGAAATTTAATTCACCCGGGACAAATATCACAGAGTCGAACAATCACCTGCGGCAGGCGAAAGCCTTTTACGCCAAGGACAAGTACAAGCAGGCCATGAAACACTGTGAAAAAGCGATCGTGTTCAACCACCGGAACTGGGAAGCATATTACTATCTCGGTCTGAGCATGCAGAAACGCAAGGAGTATTCTCTGGCCATCGAGGTGCTTTATAACGGTCTGAAGCACAGCCCTGAAAACGGCTATGTCAAATCCGAATTGCACTATTCGATTGGTTACAGTTGGGAAAAGATGGGGCATTTGGAGAAAGCGAAAAAAGCGTATATAACGGCGCTTGCTTTCAACCCTGAAAACCATTCGGCACAACAGGCCAGAAACCGGATAAAAATCGAAAAGACGCTGGAAAACTGGGGAAAGAAAAAAGATTTGCCGTATGACGGATAAGCCGAGTTGAGCACGACCAGCCGGCTGGCCCTGGCCAGCCGGTTTTTTTATGCACAGCACTGGCCGAATCGCCCCAAATACCGTATACTTGCACAATGGGCAAAAAACCGACCATGACCTTCCGGCTCGGCGATGACTTTTATGACAAACTCGCCGGATTGACAGAGCAGCTGATCACCGACGGCTTCAAGCTGTTTGAGAAGGAATTTGCCAACATCGATACATTTTATAAAAAGGCCCTGGCCGACAAAAGCAAGCGCACCGATCACAATTTCCGCCGCAATCCCAAAGAAATGTATTTGCTGGAGGCGGTGTATTACCAGGTGATGGACCGGGTCAATCGCATCGCCTTCAATGAAGCGGAAAACACGATCTTGATTCTGCCTGATTGCCTTTCGCTGATGAAAGATAAATGCCAGCGGAAACGTACCCGATTGGGCAAAGTCTGTACGCGCTGTGTGCCCAACTGCCAGATCAATAAGATTATGCAAATCGCTGACCGGTACAAACTCACGGGATATTTTTCGAAACGGGCTTTGACCGAGCAAATTGAGAAAATAAAGAAAGGCAAACCATCCCTGGCGGTGATCGGAATTTCATGCCTGCTGACGCTGGCGTCCGGAATGCGTTCGGCAAAAGAGGCCGGGGTTCCGTCGCGCGGCGTCTTTCTCAATTTCACCGGCTGTGAGCACTGGGCCGACAAACCGTTCCCCACCGAGACCGCTATCGAGCGGGTCAAGACAATTCTGGAGGAAAAGTACGGTGTACCCGATTCGTCATCTTGATCTCAGTGATTACGACGGTCTGATTCGCCTGTGGCAAATCTGCGGGCTGGATCATCGCCCAAAAGGGCGCGATTCAAGGGAGGCCATGGCCGGGGATTTTGCCCGGGCGGAAACCTGCGTGCTGGGTATGCACGACGACAACCGCCTGATCGGGTCGATAATTGGCTCCTCCGACGGACGCAAAGGCTGGATCAATCGCCTTGCAGTCGATCCGGACTACCGCGGCCGCGACCTGGGGGGCCTATTGATTTCAGCTTGCGAGGATTTTTTGCACGGACTGGGGATCAGGGTCATCGCGGCGTTGATTGAGGACGAGAACACCCCCTCGATGACAGCCTTCGCCAAAGCGGGCTACGAGGCCTGGGAGAACATCGTCTATTTCTCCAAACGCCCGTCCTGGCACGATTAGGTCGGACAACACCGTCAGGGCTGTACGGAACTGATGCGTACAGTCAATCTGCCGCTTAAGTGCTTCCATCGTTTTCGAATTTGGCGCAGATGACCACCACGGGGAATTCTTGCTGAACTAAGTCTGCTGAACAACGCTGTGACGAATATATTTCGAAATGGCGGATATCTGTTGCTCCAACTGATGTATCTGGAAACAGTTTTTGATGTCTTCGATATCCATTTTGGATATAGACTCATTCTGGCCGAGGATCCTGGTAATTTCTTCCCTTTTTTGCCTTGGAGTTTTCAGTCTTTCAATTGTCTTCAATGATATAACGGTGTTGATTTTTTCCTGCATACGATTTTCAAGTTGCACCCGTGTTTCCTTTAACCCGTCCATCTTACTCTTCAATATGGACTGAAATTTCTCATCGTGCTCCGCGGTGATGGCGGGGATTGGATTCAGTTTCCGGATTACCATCAAATAATATGGATGCTTTATTGTCATGAAGGTATAACGCAATTCATGATACTCCTGATCCGAAGCGATAATTTCGACGCCGGCATTAAAAAGCTCAAATATGGCTTTCATTTCTTCCAATTCCCATGTCATAATGTCTGACTCGTTGTAGTAATAATCAACCAGATCAATTATCACGATTATGCCATCATTTTTCAGGCAGTTTATGGCACATCTGAGCGACGGAAGTAAATCCTCGAGATTAATTTCATGCAGCATAAGCGTGGCTGACGCGATATTATAAACGTTCTCGTGCCCAAATTCTGATAGCTTCCTCACAATAAAATGCTTATCAGCTTTTTGTGAAAACCACTTTTCAAAATGATAGCTGAATTCCTGCTTTAAATTCTCATCATCCCGCGATTCCAAACCATCCATAGTAATTTTATTTCTGAAAACGTCTGGCACCGAGGCAAGCATTTCGAGATTTCTGCCGTTGCCGCATCCAAGATCAATCCAGCAAACAGAATCATTCTTAGCCAGAATCGGTTTCAGGAATTCAAGATTCAATTCATGAGTGAATTCAAAAAGATGATACTGGTACTCCTGAGGGACATACAGCACTTTAAACGCAGAATAGCTCTCGAGGGGTTCATTGAAGGCCCGGTTCAAATGAAAGGCCAAAGCCCATTTCTTATAGTGACTCAGCCGACGTTGATTAAATCCGAATCTGCCCAGCACCTTTGACATGCTGATGCTAGCCCATGCTGTCTTGTCAACCTGGGCTTCGGATGAAGGGACATACCAATAAATATCCGGTTTGTTGAAACGATGTCCGGTGAATCCACGAAGATTTTCATACAACCAGTTATAATCGTCAATTTTGTCATATGCTGATGCTGCTATTAATTTATATTGGACCAATCCGAAAACTATGCATAAATCCGGCAGGCCGGACGCCACCTTAAATATCTCATCATCAAGGCTGGCATCTTCACGATGTCCGGCATGATCACCCAATATCAGATTGAATAAGAATTTTCTGGCAGATTCTATCATTTCATTGGAATCGATGCAAAATGCTCCGAGGATCAGATTGGCAAAATAGATGAAATCCAGGATGAAAAGGTTCGCACAGGCATATTCGGTTTCCCAAATACCCTTGCGATTTCTGGAAGATTCCAATGTACGGGCAATCTTGTTGATTGCTTCAATGAGCTGATACTTCTTAACAAGACCACCATTGGATGAG
>CP070796.1:571166-575697 GCA_020343475.1 Candidatus Zixiibacteriota bacterium | reverse complement strand
GAAATTGGGTTTTGGCCTTCAGAACGTAAAACATGTATACATTTTGTGCGGCACGAATCTGCGTGCGGGTTGAAAACGCCAGCTGCACGTCTGGCGGAATCACGCGTTGCACTTCCGGCGTCGCCAGCATGTTTTCCAATGTTTTGCGATCCTTCACAGGCACAATATAACCCGGCCACCTGACTCCGTCGCGCGAGGTCAAAGACTGTTCCAGATACTGTGTGAATGGATTTTCCTCACTATCAAATAGTATATCATCGAAGCTTTCGCCGGTATCTTCACCGAGGAAATCGGCAAAAAGATCTTCGGAGGAATCAGCCGGCAGCAGTGAAACATCGCCGGTTTTCGGTTTTTCTTCGGTTTTGTCGGCCAGTTCCTCGACTAACTCGTCGCCGGTCTCCTTTTCGGCGGCGCGAAGTTCCGCCACCACTGAATCAATTTTCGCCAGAATAATTGAGGAGTTTTCGTACGATTCCATCAGTTTGAATTCCAGCTGTGCCGTCTGCCCGATAATATCCTCGGCCCGTTCGGCGTCGGTGTACCCGGGAAGGTCAACAATAATTCTGTCATCGCCCTGTTTCTGGATAATGGGCTCGGTAACTCCGGTGAAGTCGACCCGATTACGGATAACCTGTATGGCGCGATCAACGGCATCCTCGCGGGCGGAGGGTTCAATTTCCTCTTTCTTCACCCGGATCACGACATGAATACCGCCCTGGAGATCAAGCCCCAGCCTCATCGCTTTGCTTTCAAGCTCATTTACCGAACCCGGCTTACGCTCCTCCATTCGCGTCCGATCCTCGTCGGAGAGGGTCCATAATCTGAGCGTGTTCCAGAATCCGATAAAGGCTAATACGATTAGAGCGCCGGTGATAACAAGGCGCCAGGTTTGACTTTTCATCTACGTACTCCTTCTATACTATGCAATTGTCTATTAATTGGATTTAGATATTTATGGAAAAGAAACGAAATAGGAAAAGCTAGCTTGTTCCGGACGGCCTGGCACCCACGAGAGTGAATTCATGGGCCTTTTTCGATGAAATCGCGGCTGTCGTGGTCAGGGCGGCATGGCGATTTGGATTGACCTCATGTGCTATCCGGTGCAGCACGGCCTTTAATGCCGGCTTATGATAATCGAAGCCGCCTCCCCCCATCAGGGCGGGAATCGTAATATAGAAAGTCTTTCCGGTACCGACTGGCTCGTCCGTGGCCATAGAGCCGTTTTCTGCAGGAATCCATGTCGCAGACAGGATTTGATAGCTGTGCGACCTTTCTTCCTCGGCCTGGCCGGAACAGACCTGCACGACAATGTTCAGGGCAGAGCCAAACAGCAACAGTGCCAGCAGACAGGCTGCAATCATCAGGCCCCTGATCGTCGCTTCAACTCCATTTTGATTCATGTATGCCATAAAAGCCTACTCAATATATTGTTAATCGGTCGCTTGTCAATTCAATTCTGCGCTTTCTCCTTGACAGGGGAAAGCCCACGCCCTAGCTTAACATCTTATAAATGGGGCAGTTATAAACAGCAGACAATATTGCCCCCCTGGCGGAATGTTTATTATTTGAACATGCAATTATGAAAAGCAGAGGAGACAATATGTGTGGGACGAATCGATTCCACGGACATTTGATAATCATCGGCGTGACAATCCTGATTTTTCTTATCGGGGGATGTGCACAAAAGACCGTCCCCGGAACATCGCCGATCGAAAGGCTCACTCTTGAAAACGGAATGGAAATCATCATGAAGGCCAATCACGCTTCACCGATGATTACATGCATCGTTTTTGTCAATGCCGGCAGCAAGTACGAAGACCGCTTCAACAACGGCGCAACCCACTTTCTTGAACACCTGCTGTTCAACGGGACAGCAACCCGCACCCAGGAAGAGTTGCAAAAAGGAATCGAGCGGTTGGGCGGATATCTCAACGCCTTTACCCGCAGAGAATTCACCGCCTACCTGGTGTTGCTGCCGAAGGAATTTATCGAATACGGAATGGCGACCCAGGCTGACATGCTGTTTAACTCAGTTTTCCCGGAGGAGAGTTTTCCCAAGGAACGGGGTATCGTCATTGAGGAGATTAAGATGGGTGTCGACGCCGAAGGCGCCCTGGCGGAACGATTTTTCAAGGAAACCGCTTTAGACGGAACCCCCTACGCCCGACCGATCACCGGGCACGAATCTATCATCGCCAATATTCCCCGGGAGGCGATTATCGACTATTATAAGCGGTTTTACGCTCCCAACAATATGATGGCGCTGATTATCGGCGATTTCGAGATACCGGATATGACCGAGAAGGTGAAGAAGATATTCGGGCCGTTTCCGGCGGTCGAGCTGCCCGACGTGCCGATGATTGCATACACTCCACTTAAAGGAACGACAGTCCGCCGGGCGACAGCGCCGGCCAGGTCGGCCTACATAAAGTTATCCGCAGAGGCGCCGCACTTTACCGATTCCGGTTACTTTGCCTTTAACTTTCTTGAAGATTATTTGAACGATAAGGAGCATTCTCCGCTGGTAAGGGCACTGCAATCGGGAACACCGCAACTGGCCACCGATGTTTCGACATACCTGACCACGTTTGGAGAGTTTTCGCGTCTTGATATCGAGATTATTGCAGAGAAAGCAGACAGGGGCGATACCATCCTGGCGGTCTGTGATTCGGTCCTGAAGTCGCTGTCGGAAAACCCGCCCGCGCCGGAACTGCTTAACGGGTACAAGGTCAGCCGCCGCTGTGACGACATTTACTGGTCGGAACGACTGCACTATTACGGATTTATTATTGCGCCGCTTCTGGCGGTTACCGGCTGGGATTTCTATGCCGCGTTTCCCGAATGTATTGATTCGGTCACCGTCGAGGATATGGTAAAGTCGGCTCATGATTTTCTTGATGCGCCGGCGTATATTGCGGCGGTGGTGACGCCGCAGAAGGGCAGGACGGCAGCATCATATACACCTTCCGGCCCCACGCCCGAAGAAGTCCTCGCCCATTACGAGCAGATAACAATCCCGGATCATGACCTGTCGGCAGGCAGGGATTTCAAAATGCCTGAAATCGATCGAGCCTCATTGACCGCAGCCGAAACCCGCCACGCCACCTATCTTCGTGAAGTCTTCGATAACGGTCTGACGGTTATCATCAAGTCCAGCCCGGACAGCCGGGTGTTTGCGCTTAACGTGCTGGGGAGAAACCGCTCCGCGACCGAACCACCCGGCAAGGACGGCATCACCGATTTTGTCAATCATATGATCGAGAAGGGCACCACCACCCGTGACGCCGGCCAGCTTGCCAGGGAACTCGCGGCAATCGGGGCGCGGGTGACGTTGTATGATAATCCGTGGCTGTCCCACGATGATCGTTACACCAGCGGCAGATTCTCTTTTATGAAATTCGAGACTATCGACGAATTTGCCAGGCAGGGAGTTGAGCTGTTTTCCGATATGATTGCCAATCCGGCCTTTGATACGACCGCGTATGATGAAGTCAAAAACCAGATGTTCGGACTGATCGGGCGGCGCGGCGGTTCGCCGTACAAGATTGCACGCAAGCTCTTTTATGGAACCCTGTTTGGCGGGGCGGCCTACGCCAAAACCATTGAGGGGACGTACCGAACTCTCAACGCCATCACGATCGATGATCTCCGGGAGCATCACCGTCGCATCTACTCGCCGGAAAACATGATCGTGTCGGTCTGCACCAATGATGACCCGGGGCGGGTCGTGAATCTACTCAGGAACACCCTCGGGCAGATTCCCGCCGCAGGCTTTGCGCCGGTCGAAGCGACAGCCCCGTCAGCGCCCGGGGGGGTCAGGCCGGCGCACGAAAAAATGGAAAAAGAGCAAGTGTATATTTATCTCGGACACCTGCTGCCGCCGGCATCCTCGCCCGATGCCGCCGCGCTGAAGGTTGCGGGCGAAGTGCTGTCTATCCGACTGGCTGACAATCTCCGCGAGAAACAGGGGCTGGCATATACGGTCGGCGCTTCCGCCAGTCTCGACAAGCATTTTGGCTGGCTGGTCTGCGCTATGGGAACCGGGGTCGATAATTTTGAACGGGCCAGAGAGGGGATACTTGACGAGATTGAACGGGCCAAGACCGTACCGCCGACCGAAATGGAACTGGAGGAAGCGGTCAACGGCATGTGGGGATCGTATCTTTCGGCCAACCTGGCGCGCATCAACCAGGCGTACTACATGGGTGTCTATGAATATCTCGGTCTTGGTTTCAACTATGCCGAGTCGTATATAGAAGCCATCCGGGCCGTGACACCCGACCGGGTCAGCGAGGTGGCCGAAAAATATTTCGACACCAGAAACTACGTGATCGCCACGGCGGGGAATATGTAGAATAGGCCCAATGGATTCGTTTTGTCATATTTTTAATTTCGCACTGCCGGGTCAGTACCAAAATTGAAATTTCAACGGTTTCTCGACTGCAATCAGCCGACTTGCACCACCGTAAGAGTATGTTTTTTCCATATAAAAGGGGTGGAATAGGGAATAGCGCCATAATTGCAGTAAAAG
>CP070796.1:566506-571066 GCA_020343475.1 Candidatus Zixiibacteriota bacterium | reverse complement strand
TATATCAATAAAAGGCGGCGGCTAAACTGGGGCGTCGGATTATATCATTTTTATAACGAATATTATAATGACAATGACGGCTTTTACTTCGAGCGCCAGGCCGGGGGGCTATTGTATCTCAATTATCCGCTTTCGAAATTCAATCGAATTGAGGCCAGCTCATATTTGAGGTATTCCAATAAAGACATCTGGCTTTTCCAGCGGACGAGGGAGGCATTTCTGATGTCGAATTACCTATCGGTCGTATCTGATAACAGTCTCTGGGAACACACCGGGCCCATTGAAGGGCACCGATACAATTTCACCGTCGGCATAACCTCGGCCCTGGATCATGGCCGCTTTTTTAATCGAATGGGATTGGTGGATATTCGGCATTATCTTCGTCTCGGTCGCTATTCGGCATTGGCCTCGCGGTTGTTTGCCTACAGCTCCTCCGGTGAGGAGCCGCAGCGAATATATTTCGGCGGCAGCTGGTCGTTTCGAGGATACGATCGCCGCGAATGGTATACCCGCAATATCCTGTTTGCCTCGCATGAGCTGCGTTTTCCGCTGATCGATAATCTGCTGGTGGGATTCCCGATCGGCGGGATCGGCTTCCATGCCATCCGCGGGGCCCTGTTCTTCGATGTCGGCTCAGCCTGGGAGGACGAATTCGATCAATTCCTTGGTTCATTTGGCGCCGGCTTTCGGATTGCACTGGGTCGCATGGTTGCGCTGCGATTTGACTTCACGCGAACGACCGATTTTGAGACGATCAGCGAACGCACTGACTTTGACTTTTTCTTCGGCTGGAACTTTTAATGAAAACAAAATACTCCCTTGTTATAATTTTGATCGCTCTCTGCGCCTTGCCGCACTGCACCAGGAAATTCAGGTTGAAGCGGGGAGAAGAAGTACCTCCGTCCGACTGGGTTTTTGCCCGGCGGAACCCGCAGGCGACCGGCATGATCCAATCGGAATTCGGCGGGATGTTGAACGTCAGGTGGGAGGACAAAATTTCCGACGCACCGATCGGACCAATGACCATCGGGGCCGGAAAATTAATCCTCCCCGGTAGCAGGGGCCGGGTGTATTTCTTCGACCTGGCAACCGGCAAATACCGCGGCCGCTACAAAGCCCGCAGCGGGATTCAAACCGGGCTGGCAGTGATTGATTCGCTGGCGTATTTCGGGGTCGGCCCGCCCAAAAATCTCCTGGTTTGCCTGAATCTGCATAATCGAAGAGTGCTCTGGAAAGCTGATTTAAAGGATGTTTCCGGGCCGCCGATAATAGTAGATAACAGGCTGTATGCGGCTTCCTCTTCGAAGGAAATTTACTGCTTCGACCGATTGAATGGGAATGTGTTGTGGAGCGACTCAGCCGGTGCCATTAGCGGTGCCGGCCCCAGCTATGGCTCAGGGACAGTCTATTTTCCGTTTGATGATGGAAGCCTACGCGGCTATGATGCCATGACGGGAAAACTTATATTTAGCAGCATGCTGGATCAGGCGCTGCTGTCGAAAGCGGCCATTGATGATCACGTATATGCCGCGGGCATTGATGGTGGTTTCTTTGCTTTGGCCAGGGGAACCGGGGAACCGGTCTGGACACGCCGCTTTGATTGGCCGATCTGGACCGCCCCTGCTGTCGGCGAACGACTGGTGTATGTGGGCGATAGCCATGGTTTTCTTTGGGCGCTGGATAAAGCCGACGGGACGATTGTGTGGGAATTTGCCACCGACGGCGTCATTCTGGCCTCTCCAATTGTTGTCGGGGAGATGGTGGTTTTTGCCTCTCTTGATCGTGGTCTGTATTGTCTGGAAAAAAATACCGGTCAACTGATATCCAGGAGGTCCTACGACCATGAAATTAGATTTCCGGCGGTGAGCTCCGGCGGCGCCATATTCGTCGCCCTGCAGGACGGATCAATTCAATGTCTGGGAGAATAAGCATGAATGACTTGACATATACCGAATCCGATCTCAATACCAATTTGAATGAACTGGTCCATGAGATGGTTCGTGAATTGTACATTGCCGCCAAAAAGGTCTCCATCTATTCGGTGTCGCATCCGATATCGCAAAAAGCCATAGGGCGGCCGTTCATGCTGATGGAGAAGGTTTTCCGGTTCAAGAAGTATATCAATCTCCACATTTCGTCGGGGCACCTGTACGCGCTGAATATCAGAACCAGGCCATCAATATTCACCGAGCAGATCATGGATTACATGCACGTGCTGGATATTCACGATATTCTTTTCATGCGGGGTATGACGGCGAATCACCTGAGCGTATTTCTTGACCGATTCGTCAAGCGGCTGCGAACCGGCGACTATCGGAATCTGATGTCCACTCATCTTGAGACAAATCGGATTGACACGATCCTTATCAACGAAGAGCTTGGTAATGAGCTTTTCGAATGCGGTCACCGGTTTCAGGCGGACGTGATCCGCGATTTCTCCGTGCGTGGTATCATTGGCTCGCTCTTAGATCCTGATTTTGAACAGCTGGCGACTCTCATATCGCAGCAGGACGAGCCGCAGGAGGAATATATTGCCCGATATCATCATGATTATTATCCGCAACTGGTTGCCTTTCTGGTCCCGGAGAAAATCGGGATGATTGCGTCGGATGAGGTGATCACGCTGATTGTCGATCGTCTAAGCAGTTCCGGGAGCTCATCCTCGGAAAGCTGCCGCCAGCTGATTACCGGGCTTAATTATCATCCCCGGTGTGATGAAATACTCAGGCGGCTCGATGAAATCGCCCTTGAAGGAAGCATTGATAGGGAGGCGTTTACGGCGGCCATGCCGGTAACCAGCAAAATCAGAATCGCCTCGGCCGAACAGATTGATCAGTATCTTGATGAAACATTTAATACCGATCCATCCTTTCAGCATCTGGGCGATTTTCAGGATCATTTCGGACGACTGCTCAGAACCGGCCAGCAGGGCAAAGCGCAGGTGGTGGTCAACCTGGTTCTGGAGCATCTGGCCGGGCCTAATCTCGATTTCCGGCAGCGGGCGCTGGTCCTGCTCAAAGAGGCTATTAACACTTACCAGACCATTGGCAGTATCACCCTTCTGGACCAGCTTAACGCCGGGATTTGCGACTATATCCGCGACGGCAGGGAAACCTTCGAATTCTCTGACCTTATCTGGGATATGGCGAAAGCCTGCATTGCCGACAGGCAGTACGAAATTCTCGCGTCCCTGTGTACGGTGCTTTCCTCAAAGCGTCAGCAGATGGACGGAATCTGGAGCTATGAATCGGTGGCCGTGAAAAAGGCCATTGAAGAACTGGACAGGCGTGAAGTTATCGCCCGGCTGGTAGGCGAGCTGATCGATGGAAATCCTGCGCACAGCCAGTATCTAAAAGACATCATGACTGCAATCGGCTCCGAGGAAATGGCGGTTGCGCTTTCGGGAATCATTTCCCATGAATCCCGGAATGTCAGGCAACAGGTTCTGAAAATCCTTTCCGGACTGGGTAAAGCATCACTGACCGTCTTCAACCGGTTCATGATCGATAACAGCAACTTTGAGCGCGAGGAGAATCGGCGTGAACTCCCGGATGAAAAATGGTATCAGGTGCGTAACGCCATTTTTGTGCTGGGCGCCCTGCAGGACCCGGAAGCCTGCCGGTCGTTGCGGCATCGCCTGAGCGATCCGGATACCCGGATCCGCCGTGCAATTGTATCGGCGCTGGAGAAAATCGGAGGGGAGGAGGCCACTGATCTGTTGCTGGTAATGGCCGATGACTCGGACGGAGAAATCCGCGAGAGTGCCATCATTGCCCTGGGTTTGGTGGGAACCCCGGAGATTGTGCCCGAACTGATTGCTCTGACCGGCAAACAACGGGGTGAAATAATCAGAATTATCACCGCGCTGGGTAAACTTGGCGGCGAAAACGCCAGGACATTTCTGAGCCGGCTACTCAACGATCCCCACCTGCAGTCCGAATTGACATCCAGCCGCTCGTCCCGCGAAGAGCTCAAGCTGGCCACTCTTAAGGCCCTGGGACGCATTGGAGACAGCAAATCGATACAAACCATAAAGGAGTTTGCACAATCCAATTCAGGTGCCCAGAAGCTGTTTTTCAGCGGTTCCAAGCTCAATAAGGTGGCCGAAGATATTCTAGGCCGTCAGGGTTAAATCATTCGCCATTTCTGCCAATACGGCACGCTATATGACATAATGGCATCACAATGATGCCAGAATGACACCCATCAGGCAGTTAAAATACTGCCGCAAAACCTATCTTATTACTAACCAATGAGTTAAGTTCTTTGGCACGGGTTTTGATATATTCATGCACGGAAACTAAAAAAAGGAAAGATAAAAGAGGAGGTCAGTAAAATGACATTGATTCGTTACAATCCAAAGGGAACCCTGAGCAGGGTTAGTCGGGACTTCGACACGTTCTATGATTCGTTTTTTAAGGCCCCGGTTTTCAGCGCCGCATGCGATTGCGATTTCACGCCCCGGGTTGACATCGTCGAGGCTGCTGATGTGGTAAATCTGCAGATGGAACTGCCGGGTATGAAAAAGGACGAAATCAAGGTTCTAGTAGAGGACGGGAT
>CP070796.1:561832-566406 GCA_020343475.1 Candidatus Zixiibacteriota bacterium | reverse complement strand
ATCAGATGCATGAGTCAATCGGACATGCCCTGGAACTCGACCGGGTCTTTGGTGCTGAGCGGGATTTTTCCGGCACCTCGTTTGCCACTGTTGACAAGCTGGGGAATCTGAAATACGCTTCGGATATCGTCACCGTGGTCTGCAATTCCACCATCCCCCACGGGCTGGCATCATACGGATATGATGACGAGGGAGTCCCGGCTCGCCCCGTCGATTTGATCAAGGACGGCGTCCTGGTCAATTACCTTTCCTCCAGGGAAACAGCGGCCCGGATTGGCAAGGAGTCGACCGCAGCCATGCGCGCCAACAGCTGGGTAAACGTGCCGATCGTGCGTATTGCCAACATCAACCTGATCCCGGGGGAAAAATCGTTCAATCAGCTTCTATCGGAAATCGATGACGGCATTTACATGGATACTGTAAAATCCTGGTCGATCGACGATGAGCGACGATATTTCCAGTTCGGCTGCGAAATTGGCTGGCTGATCCAGGGTGGCAAGCTGACCACGCCTATCAAGAATCCGACCTATTCGGGATGCACCGTCGATTTCTGGAACAGGTGTTCGGGAATCGCTGGCGCCGACTCATATCGCGTCTGGGGGACCCCCAATTGCGGCAAGGGCCAGCCGGGGCAAAACGCCCGAACCGGGCAGGGAGCGGCACCCGCAAGGTTTGATCAGGTTGACATAGGGGGTCGGTCATGATCGACAAAAATGAAGCAAACCGAATTCTTAAAGTCGTTTTGTCCGCCTCGAAGAGCGAGATGACCGAGGCTGTCCTGGAGTCGGATCGTCTCTCCCTCACCCGGTTTTCGGAACGGCGAATCAGCGACCATATCGACCGGGAAGAGACTACCCTGTATGTCAGATGCACAAAGGATAAAAAGATTGGCGTTATCGCCACCGGGGACATTTCGACGGACGGAATCAAAAAGGCGGTCGACCGCTGCCAGGCCGCACTGGAATATATGATTCCGGACGAAAATTTCGTTTCTTTTCCCGGCCCCGACGAAGCCCGGCTTCCGGAAGATTTGCGCTCCCAGGGCACGTCCGATTTCGGTCCGAGGGACCGTGCCGAAGCCATCAGGAAGATTGCGGCCATCGCGCACAAGGGCAACCTCGACGCCTCCGGTGCCTACCGGCAGGAGGAAAAAGCTGTGGCTGTGGCCAACAGTCTGGGAATTAGCCGATTCTACACCGGCAATCAGGCACAGCTATCAATGACGCTGGCTGGGCAAAGCGGCAATTCCGGCTGGAGTATTGCATATCATCCCGACGCCGTGCAGATTGATGTTGACGCGCTGGCGCTTACGGCATCGCGAAAGGCCATGATGTCTTTAAATCCGCAGGTGGTGCCGGATGGACAGTACACCGTTATCCTGGAACCGGCGGCGGTCGGGCAACTATTGATTCTTCTTTCCTTCATGGGCTTTGGCTGCAAGACATTTTATCAGCGCCGCTCATTTATGGCGGGGCATCTGGGCGAGAAAATCGCCGGGGATAACTTCACCGTGTATGAAGATCCTTTTGATAAGGCGTTTACAGCACCCCCGTTTGACTACGAGGGAACACCAAAACAGAAGGTTTCCCTGATTGAAAACGGTATCGCAAGGGGTGTTGTCTATAACTCATATTACGCCAATCTTATGAACGCAGCCTCCACCGGGCACGCCCTGGCGCCGACCAATACTTTCGGTCCGTATCCCAAACATCTGGTAATACCCGGCGGTGATACCGGCCTTGAAGATGTAATCAAGTCGACCGAAAATGGTATCCTGATTACTCATTTCTGGTATCTCAATTACCTTAATCCGATGCGCACCATGGTTACCGGGACTACCCGCGACGGAACCTTTCTGGTTGAGAACGGCCGAATTTCCTCTCCGATAAAAACAATGCGAACCAACCAGTCAATTCTCGAGGCATTTTCAAATATTGAAGCGGTCTCAAAAGAGCAGGCGGTTTATCCCCAGTACGGGGTCCTTATGAAAATACCGGCACTGAGAATTGCCAATTTCAATCTGACTGCGGAACAGGAGGAAAATGGCAAATGTTGAGGCGAGACTTTATTAAGACCACCGCCCTGACCGCAGGCGGGATAGTCGTTCTGGGCACAATCCTGCCGGAACCGGCAGGAGCGGCAGAAAAAAGCGTGCGGCCTTATATTAAAAGAGACTATCGTCTTGTCGGACATGCACGATCCGGATGCGCCACTCCTCCGGAACTCACTCCATTTCTGGAAAACGGCGGTTCGATGATGCCTCTGGAGTAGGATGAATCAGAGTGAGTTTCATCGGCTGATCAAGGATGCGGAGCACAAACTTCGCGAAGCGGGAATCGAATCGGCCGCGGCCGAGGTGGAGATTTCCCTGCTCGCTCTCCTTGATCTTGAAAGAGTCAATCTTTATCTGCACGGCGCGGAACTTATCGACGATGGAATTCTCACGAGATTCCGCGAGGTGATCGATAAGCGAACCACCCAGTACCCCCTGCAGTACATCCTGGGCGAGATGTGGTTCTACGGGCGCCGATTCACGGTCAATCCGAATGTTATGATCCCGACCCCGGAGACGGAAATTCTTTGCGAAACGGCGATTCACTACATCGATTTCAGGGAAATCAACGCCGCGAAAATTCTCGATATCGGTACCGGCTCCGGTGTTATTTCAGTGACTATGGCCTGCGAAGTCCCCGATGCCATAGTGACCGCCACCGATATATCGAAGGCAGCGCTGAAAACTGCCGCTCAAAATGCAGGATTGCACGAAGTGGATGAGCGTATCGGATTTGTCTGTTCCGACATGTTTTGCGCATTCAATCCGGAAAAGCAATTCGATTTAATACTGTCGAACCCGCCGTATATAGCAGATGATGAGTATGACGGTCTGCCCCCGGAAGTGCTTGCCGATCCAAAGATTTCGCTGGTCGCGGGCGACAAGGGAATGGACGTTATCGAGGCGCTTGTCGCCAGCGGACCCGATTACCTGGTCCCCGGCGGCAGACTGATGTTTGAAATCGGCTGCAACCAGGCCGAGCTGGTGACCCGGTTAACGAATGACGATTACCGATATATTTCCATGACAATACTAAAAGACCTCAACGATATTGATCGCGTGGTGATACTGGGCATATGACAAAAGATGAACAATATCAGCAGCGGCTGGTTGAATTGAAACCGCTCTGTCTGTTCCTCCAGGCGGCGGTGGAAACGCTCGGGCGCGATCGGGCCAGAGAGGTGGCAACAGAAGCTTTTGATAAATATGCTTTCGACCGTTTCGTGACCTTCTACAATGATATCCCGCGGGCTGAACGCTGGCAAGTATTCCGTGATAATGTCCGCAAATACGCCGGCCTGGGATTCTACACGGTCGAGAAAGACACGGACAATATGATCAAAATTCACTATCACCGATGTATCTTCCTTGAAATATTCCGTGACTTCGGCCTGGAGGACTTTGTGCCGCTGTACTGCGATACCGACTTTACTACCTGCCGGAAAATTGACCCGGATATTTCGATGATCCGCACCATGACTCTTGCCGATGGTGATCCTTACTGCGATCACTGCTGGCAATACAAATCGGCACGATAGTGCTGCAGGATGCGAAAAGGCCGATCCGATCCAGCCAATTAATAGCCCATTGAGGGTGATGAAAGTATCCGATAATAAACAGAACAAGCTGCATGCCCGGGAAGTAATTGCACTGCTGAAAAAGGCCTATCCTGATTCGACCTGCTCGCTTGAATTTGAAACGCCGCATCAATTGCTTGTGGCGACAATTCTGTCGGCGCAGTGTACAGACGAACGGGTCAATATTGTCACCAAAAACCTGTTCGAGAAATATCGCAACCCGGATGCTTTCGCCGAGGCCGAAATTGGAGAATTGGAGAATGATATCCGCTCCACCGGATTTTTCCGCAATAAGGCCAGGGCAATCAAGGAATCAGCGCGGGTGATCACCAATGATTTCGGAGGAAAGGTGCCCCGGACTCTTGATGAGCTGACCAGGTTGCCCGGGGTCGGGCGAAAAACCGGCTCGGTGGTGCTGGGGACGGGGTTCGGCAGGGCCGAGGGAATCGTGGTGGACACCCATGTCGCTCGTATTTCCCGGCGCCTTAGATTTACGGATGAAAAAAGTCCCCTCAAAATCGAAAAAGACTTGATGGCGATCATCCCGCCGGAATACTGGATTGTCTATTCGCACATGCTGATCGACCACGGCCGCGCCGTCTGCAAGGCCCGCAAGCCAGATTGCGACAGCTGCCCGCTGGCGAAGTTGTGCCCGTCCGCCGGGCATTTTTAGCAACTTGTCTTATTATGGTTCCGTCCGATATTGTATAATAAGATATGCTTATCATGATCCTGACATTTCTGGTCGTTATGGCCGCACTCTGTCTGGCCGCGTCGATCAGACTTCAATTCAGCCTGGACCGTCGTGTAAAGGAGGCGCGCCTGAGCTACCTCCTGCTCGTTTTCCGGGCGGATATCGCTGCCAAAACAGGGGTTCTCCGCCTTTTCGGAATTCGAATCCGCACTTTTGATCTTGCAACAATGTTCAGGAAAAAGCCGGATAA
>CP070796.1:557139-561732 GCA_020343475.1 Candidatus Zixiibacteriota bacterium | reverse complement strand
TCCGGCATGAGTGAAGCCGAGATTGACAAGATGATCAATGATGCCCGGCTGCACGAACAGGATGATCGTGAGAAACGACGCAAGATTGATACCCGCAACAATGCCGATGCGATGGTCTTTCAGACTGAGAAGAATCTGAAAGAGTACGGCGACAAACTTGATCCCGACGGCAAAGCCAAGATTGAAGCCGGGATCGAACGGGTCAGGGAGGCTCTTAAGACCGACAATGTAGCCGAGATGGAATCGTCGGTTGAGGCACTTACTCAGCTCTGGCAAAATGCCGCTTCAACCATGTATCAGCAGGCAGCGGACGGGGCTCAAACCGGGAGTGATTCCGGACCGGGTGCCGGGCAGGAAGGCGCCCGGGATGCGAGCGACAGCACTGTCGACGCCGACTATGAAGTAGTGGACGAAAAGTGAAAACGGGGGCCTTTTGCCCCCGCTTTCGATTGACAAATCGCCTTATTTGGCGTAGGCTATTATGGAAGGCAAACAGTTACGACAGGTAAGATGTCAAAGGATTATTATAAATCACTCGGCGTTGCGGAAAACGCCTCAAAAGACGACATCAAGCGGGCATTCCGCAAACTGGCAAAGCAGTACCACCCCGATCGGAACAAGGGGAATCCTTCTGCCGAAGATCGCTTCAAAGAGATTTCCGAGGCGTACGACGTGCTTGGCGATGATAACAAGCGCCGTCAGTACGATACCATGCGCAAATACGGCTCGTTTACTGGCGGACCGAGCTTCGATCCGCGGTACGCAGGCGGTTTCGATGCCTCCCAGTTCGAGCGCTTCTTCCGTTTTGACAGCGCCGAGGGGATGGATATTTTTTCCGACCTGTTCGGGTCGCTATTCGGCGGAGGAAAGCCGTTTCGACAGGCCCGACCCGGGAGACGCCGGCAGCAGCCGAAGGGGCCGGATGCCGCCGTTTCGCTGAGCATTACTTTTGAGGAATCAATCCGGGGCACGGAGAAAACCATAATTGCTCGGAATCCGGGCCCGGAGCTGAAACGGAGAAAATTACGGGTTAAGATCCCGGCCGGTATTCAGGACGGCGGAAAAATCCGCCTTCGTGGTATGGGATTCCCGGGTGATAACGGCAGAACCAATGGAGATTTAATCATAACGGTGAATGTGAAAAAAGACCAGCAGTTCGAGCGCAAAGGAAATGACATTTATACGAAAGCGACCATTACTTATCCCCAGGCGGTGCTTGGCGGCAGAATCAAGGTCAAGACCCTGACTAAAACAATCAACCTGACCATTCCGCCTCAGACCAGCCCGGGAACGAAACTGCGCCTGAAAGGAATGGGGCTTGCGGTCAATGGCATACAGGGGGATCAGTACGTCGAAATCCAGCTCGACATCCCTGAAAACCTTACCCCCCGGCAGCGCGAACTGATCGAAGAGTTGGCCAGGACGTTCGAGTGACATCGCGCCTGGTGGAGATTGTAATACCGTAATGGCATGGCAGTTGTGCAGGACCGGTCGGCTCGTGACGGTGCCATTTCCCGATAGATACGGCCTGATTGAAAGCAGAGATAAGAAAAATGTCAACGAGCGCATACAGCATGTCAGGGAGGACGTAAAGACGAAGAATTCTGAAGCGAGGGGGACAATCCCGATCCCTGTGATCGGATTTGTCAGTAAGAAGATTGCATATCTGAACTCTTGTGGTTCGTTCGCAGGAAGTACGACAAAGGACGCACGCTAATATACGGATAAGAAAGTGAGTTGATGATACATGAACATGAATAAGTTAACCCAGCGGTCGATGGATGCGATCAATTATGCCCAGCAGATGGCGCAGTCAGAATCGCATCCGCAGGTTATGCCGCTGCATCTGCTGTCGGCATTGCTCAGCCAGGAGGATGGCCTGACGGGGCAGGTCATCAAAAAAACAGGCGCCGATCCGGACGATTTGAAAAGCGAAGTGGCCAATCAATTGAAGCTGCTGCCTCGCCAGGAAGGCGGGCAATTGTATGCCTCGAATGAATTATCTCAGGTATTATACCGGGCGGAAACGGAGGCCTCAAAACTAAAAGACGAATATATCTCGGTTGAGCATTTGCTTCTGGCCATGCTTGAAATAAAGAGCAAGGCCCAGGAGATGCTCAAGCAGGCCGGTGTCAATCGCGAGGCGATTCTCAGGGCGCTGACGTCCATTCGTGGAAGTGCCCGGGTTACCGATGACAATCCCGAGGCTAAATACCAGGTGCTTGAGAAGTATTCCCGGGACCTTACCGCCCAGGCCCGTGCGGGCAAGCTCGACCCGGTCATCGGGCGCGATGATGAGATTCGCCGGGTGATTAAAATTCTCTCACGCCGGACCAAGAATAACCCGGTGCTTATCGGCGAGCCGGGGGTTGGCAAGACTGCCATTGTCGAGGGATTGGCGCAAAAAATAGCAATCGGCGAGATCCCGGAAACCCTTAAGGATCGAACCGTAATCGCACTTGACCTGGGATCGCTT
Organism: Candidatus Zixiibacteriota bacterium; assembly: GCA_020343475.1. Classification (GTDB taxonomy): domain Bacteria; phylum Zixibacteria; class MSB-5A5; order GN15; family PGXB01; genus JAFGAL01. Next base: position 559,256 of record CP070796.1, on the reverse strand, counting down.
ATTGCCGGCTCAAAGTTTCGGGGGGAATTCGAAGAGCGCCTTAAGGCAATTCTCAAAGAGGTCGAAAAAGCTCAGGGGAAAATCATTCTGTTTATCGACGAGTTGCACACCATTGTCGGCGCGGGTGCGGTCGGAGGCTCGATGGATGCCTCAAACATGCTCAAGCCGGCGCTGGCCCGCGGGGAGTTGCGCTGTGTCGGCGCTACCACGCTGGATGAATACCGAAAGCATGTTGAAAAGGACGCCGCCCTGGAGCGCCGATTCGCACCGATTCTGGTTGAGCCGCCGTCGGTGGAGGATACCGTATCAATTTTGCGCGGTCTTCGCGAGCGCTATGAATTGCATCACGGAATAAAAATAAAAGATGAAGCAATCGTTGCGGCAGCACGGCTGTCGGATCGGTACATCGCTGACCGATTTCTACCGGATAAGGCAATTGACCTGATCGATGAATCTGCAGCGGAATTGCGGATTGCGATCGATTCCATGCCGGAGGAACTTGATTCAATTGAGAAGCGAGTCCGGCAACTTGAAATCGAGAAAGAAGGGGTCAAGCGTGAGAAAGACGCGGGCGACCGAATGAAACCGATTGAAGAGGAATTGAAGGATTTGTATGCTCAACGCGACGAACTGCGCACGCACTGGCAAAAGGAAAAAGAAACAGTCGATGCAATCCATCGTATCAAGGCCGAAATAGAGGACCTGAGACTCAAGGCGGCGGAATCGGAACGCACCGCCGACTTTGAAGAGGCGGCCAGAATTAAATACGGTGCTCTGGTAGAGGCCCAGAAGAAACTGGAGTTACTGACCCACTCGCTGACGGCGATTCAGTCAAAGCGGAAACTGCTGAAAGAGGAGGTGGATGCGGAAGACGTTGCGGAAGTTGTGTCGAAGTGGACCGGGATTCCGGTTTCACGCTTGACCGAATCGGAGAAAGAGAAGCTTCTTCGTCTTGAGACGAGCCTGCATGAACAAGTGATCGGTCAGGACGACGCGGTTACGGCAGTCTCCGATGCGGTTCGCCAGTCCCGGGCGGGCCTGTCCGATCCCGATCGTCCCCTTGGCTCCTTCATTTTTCTCGGCCCGACCGGCGTGGGAAAGACCGAGCTGGCCAAGGCGCTGGCGAAGTCTCTCTATGGCACCGAGGAAGCGATGGTCCGGATCGACATGTCGGAATACATGGAAAAATTCTCGGTCTCACGGTTGATTGGTGCCCCGCCGGGATATGTCGGCTACGAAGAGGGTGGTCAACTAACCGAGGCGGTCCGGCGGAGGCCGTTTGCCGTGGTTTTGCTTGATGAGATCGAAAAGGCGCACCCGGAGGTTTTTAACATCCTTCTTCAGGTGCTCGATGACGGGCGTCTCACCGACAACCAGGGCCGGGCAGTCTCGTTCAAAAACAGCATCCTGATTATGACTTCAAATATTGGCGCCGAGTATATCAGGTCAGAATCGGAGACAATTACCGACGTCAATCGTGAAGAGGTCTATTCCCGAATGCGTGATGAAGTCTTGAAGATGCTCGGGCGGGAGCTCAGGCCGGAATTTCTCAACCGGATTGACGAGACCATAGTTTTTTCGGCGCTGAGTAAAGATGAGATTAAAAGCATTGTGCGCCTGCAATTTACGCACCTGCAAAGGCTTTTGGCTGAGAAGGAAATTACGGCGGAGTTGACCGAAACCGCGCTGGCATCGCTGGCCCTGACGGGGTACGATCCGACTTTCGGGGCGCGGCCGATCAGGCGGCTGATCAACAAGGAGTTGTCCCAGAAAATCGCAAGGCAAATCCTGGCGGAACAGATCAGGCCGGGGGACAGGATAAAAATTGACTATATCGACTACGACATTACCGTTGTCCCGGTGCAGGGGCAGGAGGAAGCCGAAAAAATCGAGCAAAATAAGGGTGATATGGCAAGGCGTTGATTCTGTTGCCGAAATTGGAATGTAATCCGGACTTCAAAAGGCGATCTGTAAGTCGCCTGTTAACGAATCTCCTCTTTCACCAGCAACACGTTGATGGCTTTAACAACTACTCTGACACTGTCGCCTTCTTTAATACCAAGATCCTGCAATGATTCCATCGTCATGACCGAGTTCATCGTGGCGCCGTCCGCAAC
>CP070796.1:552401-557039 GCA_020343475.1 Candidatus Zixiibacteriota bacterium | reverse complement strand
CTGAAGATTTCCTTTTTCAATTTCTCGTACTCATCTTCCGCCGCCTGAAGATCAAGTTTCTCAGATTTTTCGACCAGCGGATAGATTATGAATACCTGTCCTCCTTCTATCAGTCCGGCCCTGAGGAAATCATAGATTTCGGGACGTGAGGAGGCGGTGCGCCAAACCGTACGGGCGGGCTGCCGCCCCGGCGGCATGGTTTTAATTGATGAAATATCGAGATCACCGTACAGAGTCAGGGCGAGAGTCCGGGGAATCGGCGTTGCCGTCATTACCAGAGTATCCGGCCGCGATCCTTTCTTAATCAGCCGGCCGCGCTGCATGACACCAAAGCGATGCTGCTCATCAATGATGGCAAGCCCGAGACGGTCAAATGATATCGATTCCGAGATGACGGCATGAGTTCCAAAGACAATTTTGATTGAACCGTCCTGTATGCCCTGCTCGATTTCCCGGCGTTCCGCCCTCGGAATCGCGGCGGTGACAAGTGCGGCATTTATATCCAATTCGGACAGCGCGGCACGCCAGGTACTATAGTGCTGTTCCGCCAGGATTTCAGTCGGAACCATAAAGGCGGTCTGCAGGCCATTTTCGGCGGCATACACTGATGCCATCAGGGCCACCACCGTTTTGCCGCATCCGACATCCCCCTGCAGCAAGCGATGCATCGGGCGGTCGGACTGCATATCCGAAATGATCTTACCGGCGGTTTTTTTCTGATCCTCGGTCAGGTCAAACGGCAAGCTGTCCCTGAATGCCCTGACTTTCTCTCCCGGGACCGCATAGCGGTGGGCCTTGCTGACTCGTTTATATTCCCGGCGGCTGTCCAGAATCAGATACTGCAATCCGAGCAGCTCGTCAAATGCCATCCGCGTCCGGGATCTGTCCCGGCGTTCCATGCTTTCAGGATAATGAATCTCTCGAACCGCCTCGGAAAGAGGAAGCAGATTGTACCGGGATCTGTATCGTTCGGGAAGATAGTCGGTTAACCTGCCCGCGATCAGCTCCAAGGCGCGGCTGATCATTCCGCGCAAAAGCCGGCTGGTTATGCCGGCTTTTTTCAACTCGGCGGTTGATGGATAGACCGGAACAATCCGCCCGGTATGAATCAGGTGACTCTCTTCGTCCTCGATCCGCTCCGTTTCCGGGTGGACCATCTGATGCTGTTGATAATAACTCACCGGGCCGGTGGCGGCATAAATGTCGCCCTTACTGAACATCTTTTCGAGATACCGATAGCCGGCAAACCAGAGCAGCGCGATGGTGCCTGTATCATCGCCAAGGACCACCTCCAGACGGGAACGCCGCCCCTTGAGAATACCCTTGCCCAGCACCCGGCCAATAACGGTTGCATCCATATTGGCCTGCAGGGAGCCGATCGGGACAATCATGGAGCGGTCGATATAGCGCCGGGGCAGGTAGTACAGAAGATCATATACCGTGTGGATTCCGACTCCCGCCAGCGCGGCAGCGCGGCGTGGACCAACTCCCTTGAGGTACTGGATTTGCGAGTCAAGTTTCAACTCCGGCATCGCTTCAGAGTAAGAGGCTTGGGGAAAAAAGTCAATAACATTAAATCGGTTAACAAATACCAGATAAACCTCTTGCCTTCCAGTATTATTGAGTTTGATTATAGGGACGCAAATATTTAAAATCGTCCTGAAAAAACTCGAATTTTGTTGGAAGAAAGCGGCGCGTCATGTGTATCAATAACAGAAACCCGGTGAATTAACCAATGGAGGGAACCATGCGCCTTTGCAGAACATTTTTTATCCGGTCAACGATCATTGCCATACTCATACCCGTGCCTTTGGCAATCGCCGGCAATCCTGAAAGCACCATACAGGGGAACACTGAATTTGCCTTCAGGCTGTTTGATAAAATCACCGGCGAAGACTACGGGGAAAACGTTTTCTTCTCTCCGTTGAGTATTTCTCTTGCATTGACTATGGTGTACAACGGCGCTGACGGCGAGACCAAAGCCGCCATGGCCAGGGCGCTTGCGCTGGAAGGCATTGATATCGAGCAGGTAAACGAAAGTTTTCGGAATCTCATGACCGACTTGCCTGAAATTGATCCCTCGGTCACGCTCGAAATCGCCAACTCAATCTGGGCCAGGCAAAGAACAAAGTTCGACCAGCATTACATGAAACGGGTTAAAGACCACTTCGATGCCGAGATCACCACGCTCGATTTTTCCTCCCGTTCATCCGTGGACCGAATTAATGACTGGGTTGGCAAAAAAACGCATGATAAGATCAAGGATATTATTTCCCAGCTTAATCCTGAAGACGTTATGATTCTGATAAACGCGATTTACTTCAAGGGAGCCTGGTCGAAGGTCTTTGATGCCGCTCTGACTGAGAATCGCGATTTTCATCTCCTGGACGGAAAGTCAAAACAGCATCCCATGATGACCCAAACCGACAGGTACGATTACTATCACGGTCCGGATTTCCAGGCGATCAGCCTGCCGTACGGCCGGAGAAAAATCAGCATGTATATCTTTCTGCCCGGCGAAGGTGTACCGTACGACAAGTTCCTCGCCGGCATGGACAAGGTCAACTGGGAGCAGGGGCTGGATCGATTCCACAATAGCAAGGGCACCATTGTCCTGCCGAAATTCAAACTGGAGTATCAGAAACAGCTCAACGACATTCTTAAATCGTTTGGAATGGGCGTTGCCTTTGACGCAAATCTGGCTGACTTTTCAAAGATGAACGGTGACCCGGCCCAGGGCAATATTTCCATCAGCGAGGTCATGCATAAGGCCTTTGTGGAGGTGAATGAAGAAGGCACCGAAGCCGCCGCCGTGACATCGGTGCGGATGGCGCTCACGGCTGCAGTCCCGGAAGAGCCGTTTGAAATGATCGTCGATCGTCCGTTTATGTGCGCCATTCGGGATAACATAACCGGAACAATCCTTTTTATGGGAGCCATCGTCGATCCGACATAACATAATTTATGACGGGTCAGGATTTGACGTCAAGCCCCGGAAGGGGCTTGACCTGCGTTAAATAATGTCACGCCTTGCAGGAGCACAATCTACTTATTCTGAAACACCACGCGGCCGCCAAGAATGGTGTACTCCACCTTCCCCTTCAGCTTCCAGCCAACAAACGGTGAGTTTTTCGACTTGGAGCGAAATTTCTTCTCGCTGACCGTCCAGCGATATTCCGGATCAATTACGGTTATATCGGCTGCCGAGCCGATCTCAAGCGTTCCTCCCGGAAGTTTGAGAATGCGGGCCGGATTGTAGGTCATCTTGCGAATCGCGTCGGCCCAGTTCAGATATCCCCGGTCGATCAATCGCGTTTTCACCAGTCCCAGTGTCGTTTCCAGACCAATCATTCCCGGAGGGGCCTGGTCAAACTCGACGTCTTTTTCTTCCTCAGCATGGGGGGCGTGGTCGGAGGCGATGCAGTCAATGGTTCCGTCCACCAGTCCCTCAATGACCGCCTCGACATCTTTCTGCGTCCGCAACGGCGGATTGACGCGAAGACTCGTACTGAATTCCTTGCCTATTTCCTCATCGGTGAGCGTGAAGTGATGCGGGCAGGCCTCGGCAGTGGCGTATACCCCCTCGGCCTTGGCGGCTCGAACGGCGCCGACTGCTCCGGCGGTGGAAACATGCGCGATATGCACCCGTCCGCCGACAAATTCAGCCAGCTTGATATCGCGAAGAACCGCAATAACTTCCGCAACGGCCGGGGAGCCCTTCATGCCCAATCGCGACGACTGAAAAGATTCGTTCATGACCGCCCCGGCACTGAGAAACCGATCCTCGGCATGGGAAATTACCGGGATATCAAACATCCGCGCATATTCCAAAGCCCGCCGCATGATCTCCGGGTTCTGCACAAAACCGCCGTCGTCGCTGATCGCGACCGCACCAGCCTTGACCAGATCACCGATTTCCGCCAGTTCCCTGCCTTTGGACATTTTGGTTATAGCGCCAATCACATAGACATTGGCGTCGGCTTCCTCCGCCCGCGACAGAACAAATTTAACCGTCTCCTGATTATCAATGACCGGATCGGTATTGGGCATACAGCAGACGGACGTAAATCCTCCGGCCGCCGCCGCCCGGCAGCCGGATACAATCGTCTCCTTGTCCTCGCGACCGGGTTCACGAAGGTGCACGTGCATATCGATCAGGCCCGGCACCACCAGACTGCCGGAGGCGTCAATGATTTTGTCCCCGGGCAATTTAGCGACCGCTCTGGCGGATTTATCAACATCAGTTGTAATCTCATCAATCTTTCCGGCCTTTATATAAACATCCGCTTCCCTGCCGAAGCCGAGCGCCGGATCAATCACCCGTCCGCCGGTAATTACCAGATCATAATCAACGCCGCTCATCTGCCTTCTTCCTCCTTCTTCCCGGACAACAAGAACAGAACTGCCATGCGAACCGCCTGGCCATTGGTCACCTGATCAAGAATAACCGATGAGTCGCTGTCGGCTACCTCCGGAGTAATCTCAACGCCCCGGTTCATCGGCCCCGGATGCATAATGGTGTAGTTCCTGTTAAGCCGCTTGAGCCGATCCTTGGTGATACCAAACAGATTCGTATATTCGCGCTGCGAAGGAAAAAGCCCGGCCTGCTGGCGCTCCAGCTGAAGACGCATGATATTG
>CP070796.1:547657-552301 GCA_020343475.1 Candidatus Zixiibacteriota bacterium | reverse complement strand
GAACTTAAGAATCTCTCTAATAATCGAGGTCGTCATCCCTGACACGTGCGGAGTAAACGGCCATTTTTCAGGCATCGCGCAGACTTCTTCTTCTAACACAACGTCTTTATCCATAATATATACCTTTGATATAATTTTTTTGTCCGATACATACTCCAAAAGAAAGATAATAAATGGGGTAAAAAAGTCAACCCTATAGGGAAATTAAAATCTTGTGCCTGCATATTTGATTAGCGACTCACCGTACCGATCGCGGATACGGTCTACTGCAAGACTGCTCAGGGTTAACTTCGTAAGATATTTATCATCAAGCAGATCAAATTGAATATCATCATGTTTCTTACGTAAATGAGACACTTTTACTCCCAGAAGGCGAATCGGGATTCTGGTCCCATACTCGCGAGGAATCAATTTTCTGGCAGTATCATAAATGGTTTTACACTGATCGGTGGGACATGACAGAGAGTAATCACGGGTAATGGTTTTAAAATCTTTGGAACGCACTTTCACTGATACTGTTCTGCCGACATAACCACCCCTGCGAAGACGACGAGACACTTTGTCCGATAACCAGAGCATAGTTGAGTATACCTGTTCGATATCCCGAAGATCTTTTGCCAGGGTAGTCTCATGGGACATGGATTTTTCATTAGGCCGATTGTCGATGGAATATACGTCGCTGGTATCTAAACCGTGCGCTAGAACGTACAATCCATCCCCGTTCCTTCCAAAACAGGCACTAAGCTCCTTTTCCTTTTTCCCGGCCAGGTCCTCTACGGTTATCACTCCGATTTTTTTCAGGGCTTCTTTAGTTTTGTCTCCGATACCCCATAAGGCGTCAACAGGACGAGGATAAAACATGCGTTTGAAATCATTGCGATCCATGACTGTCATACCGTCCGGCTTGTTCTCACCGGATGCCATTTTTGCCAGCAGCTTGGTAGGTGAGATTCCCACCGAGCAGGTCAGCGACAGGTTCTCTCTTATTTCTTTCTTGAGTTTGTCCACAAGGTTTTCCACCGTTCCAAATATGCGATGGCAGCCGGTGATATCCAGGCAAGCTTCATCGACCGAGAACGGTTCGACAATCGGGGAATATTTTTCAAATATACTTATCAGAACCGTGGCGGTATACACATACCCTTTCAACGTGCCGGAGATATAAATACCATGCGGGCAGAGTCGTTTCGCCTGCGCAACGGACATTCCGGAATGGACCCCGTACCTGCGTGCTTCGTACGAACAGGTCGTCACGACGCTGCGAAAACGCGGATCGCCGCCGATGATGACGGGTTTGCCTTTCAGATGAGGAACATTGCGGATCTCGAATGCCGCGAAAAAGGCATCCATGTCGACGTGCATGATAACCCGGTCCCAGTCTTTTGTGCGGTCTACTCCACCCATATCTTGCTGATAATCCATCCGGTCTGACGTTCATCGAAGGTCAACTGGAAAAAGTTCGAGGCGGTGTCAACTACGGCATAGTGATGAACCTTGTACGCCCCGATATCGGTTTTCCAGTCGCCGGTGACTTCGCTGACCTTGTATACCCGCCCGTTCCAGCGGAACCTGACCGGTTTCATCTTATGACTCTCAAAGAGGGCGATCACTTCAATCGGTTCGTCCATATCCTGGTACATCGCGTCTCTCACCCCCATGATTTATCTCATGTCAACTGTGAACCTTGCCGGATTCCCCGGCCGTTTTCGTGACGCCGAATCATCGCCCCCTCACCCCAACAGCCGCAACAGCGGTTCGAAGCTGACCGGCAGCAAAATCAGCACTGCTATCCAGCCGGTAATTTTTTTTCGCATCATATCCTCCGCAACAATCCCACCACCTTGCCGGCGATATAAAAATCAGATGAGTTCCGATCGACCCGGATCGGCTCGTAATCTTTGTTCTCCGGCTGTAAGGTGATCCGATCCTTCTCCGGCATGTACCGCTTGACCGTAGCCTCGTCGCCGATCACCGCGACGATGATGTCGCCCGGCTCGGCATCTTTTTGTTTGCGCACCAGGACATAATCACCATCGAAAATCCCGGCGTCACGCATCGAATCCCCCTGCACCCGGAGCGTGAAGGTCTCCCCCGACGGCAGGAAAGTGGTGTCGACAGCGATCTCACCCTCGACATTTTCAATCGCGGTGATCGGATTACCGGCTGGTACCGCGCCGACCAAGGGTATTTTGCCAATCGGTCCGGCCAGATCGCGCACAAGCTCAATCCCGCGCGAAATCAGGCCCTGCCGGCGAATATACCCTTTTTTCATCAGCGCCTCCAGATGCGCCCGCACCCCGTTGGTGGAGCTGATATTGAACTTCTCCCCGATCTCGCGAATCGTGGGTGACTTGCCGCGTTCAGTTATCATCTGCTCGATATACTCCAGAATTTCCTTCTGGCGCCCGGTCAAACGCTGCCTGATCATTTTACCTCCTTGTAATTCAAGGTCTTATCTTCTATATAGAATTTACTGCACAAATGTTCACCTGTCAAGAAAAAATATCGGATCAAAAGAGGTTCAACTTAATATGTGATCTTGGAAATGTGAGATTAAAGGTCAGCTACGGATACTGTTTTCCCCAATTCGAAGACCTTCCTGCATATTGCGACAACCCGAAAGGCATCGCAGTTGAGAAAGAAATCAAAAAGAAATCAAACTGATAAAAAAACCTGTTGAAAATCGGCGAAAATTATGTATTTATACGGTTTATATTTTTTTAAGGGATATATGCACATGAAAATATTAGTTATAGGATCGGGGGGACGGGAGCACGCTATTGTCTGGAAACTCAAGCAGTCCCGTCTGGTTAGCAAAATCTTTGTCACCCCGGGTAACCCGGGGATCGGCCTGATGGCCAGTTGTGTCAATATCAAAGCTGAAAATATCAATGGACTTGCAGACTTTGCTCAAAAGAACAAAATCGACCTGACCGTGGTCGGACCCGAATTTCCTCTCACCCGCGGCATTGTCGACGAATTCACCCGCCGCAAGCTGCGGATATTCGGCCCCAATAAAGTAGCGGCAGAAATCGAGGGATCCAAGGCTTTCGCCAAGGAATTCATGCGCAAATATCATATTCCCACTGCGCCGTTTCAGATTTTCACCGAGCCGCATGAGGCGGTCTCATTTGTTCGGACGGCGGGGATGCCGATTGTGATCAAGGCGGACGGACTGGCGGCAGGCAAAGGCGCCATTATCGTCAGGAACCAGGACGAAGCTGCAGGGACAATCGAGAAGATGATGGTGAAGAAGGTCTTTGGAGAAGCCGGCACAAAAATCATCGTGGAGACTTTTCTGGAAGGCCAGGAAGTATCCATGATGTGCTTTACCGACGGCCAGTCGCTCAAGATGATGCTGCCGTCGCAGGATCACAAGCAGATCGGGGAGGGCGACACCGGACCCAACACCGGCGGCATGGGAGCCTATTGCCCGGTGCCGTTTATCGATGAAACCACGCAGACCATTATCAAAGAACATATCCTTGAACCCACGATCGCCGGGTTGAAGAAAGAAGGCCGTAATTACAAAGGGGTTCTATATGCAGGATTAATGCTGACTGAATCCGGTCCCAAGGTCATGGAATTCAACTGCCGTTTTGGTGATCCGGAAACCCAGGTGGTACTGCCGCTTTTAAATTCGGATCTGGCCGACATATTTGTCGCAATCGTCGACAGTAACCTCGAGGTAATTGACGATCTGGAGTGGAACTTGGGAGCTGCCGCCTGTGTCATTCTGGCGTCACGCGGGTACCCGCAAAAGGCGGAAACCGGCAAGCGGATTTTTGGTTTAAGGAATTATAGCGACAGGCAGTGTTTCCTCTTCCATGCCGGGACGCGGCGGGAAGGAAAAAATTGGCTGACTGCCGGCGGACGGGTCGTCGGTATCAGCGGCGTTGACAAGGATCTGCGTTCGGCTTTGAATCGAGCCTATGAAGTAATTGATAATATTAAATTTGACGGAATGGTTTTCCGCAGCGATATCGGCTTCAAAGCCAACATGCAGTGGAAGAAAAGCAGGATATGAAAAATGCCGAAAACACTAATTTTGATCGGGTCAAAATCGGATATGACATATGCAGAGGTCTGCCGGGCTGTCCTGATAGAATTCGGAATTGACAACCAGATCGAAATATCATCCGCTCATCGTGAACCGGAGAAAACCGACGAATTGGCTAGGTCTGCGGCGGATCAGGGCTTTGAGGTGATTATTTGCATGGCCGGCATGGCAGCCGCCTTGCCGGGGGTGGTTGCCGCCCGCACCAGCCTGCCCGTGATCGGAGTTCCGCTGGCGGCATCGCTTGAAGGGCTGGATTCTCTTCTGGCAATCGCACAGATGCCGTCCGGTGTCCCGGTTGCCACAATGGGAATCGGCACGGCGGGAGCAAAAAACGCCGGGATTCTGGCCGCCAGAATTCTAGCGGTGAAATATCCGGAAGTGGCCGCGAAGCTTAAGAAATAGCGGATTTTTTGCAGTTTTGGCAAAGAAAAGTTGTAGAATAGATAAGATTATGAAAGGAGACCTGAGTATGGTAGAAAGATTTGGCCCCGGAAGAGCAATCCGCACCCTCATTGCCGTCATGATTTTTGGTTGCCTTCTGGTGATCACACCGGGTGTGCTCGCGGACAATGAGAAAGCCAAAG
>CP070796.1:542899-547557 GCA_020343475.1 Candidatus Zixiibacteriota bacterium | reverse complement strand
GGCTTTTTCCGGAGCAATAGTACACGATATCTTTAACCTGCTCACTGTTGCCGTATTGCTGCCGCTACAGATTCTCACCAATTTCCTCGGTCGCGCAGCTCTGATTATTGAACGGCTGCTCGAAGATGCCGGCGGATTGAAATTCGCCTCACCAATCAAGGTGATTACCAAGCCGATCACGAAACTCATTATCAACCTGTTTGATGGCAACGGCTGGATCACCGCCATCGTCGCCATGATCCTGCTGTTTATTGCGCTTCGATATATGGTCAAGATCCTGAAATCGCTGGTGCTTTCGCGGGTCGAGGGTTTTTTCGACCGATATATTTTCAAAACCATTTTCCGCGCCTTGATGCTGGGATTGATAGTAACCGCCCTGGTGCAGTCATCATCGATTACCACCTCGGTGGTGGTTCCGCTGGTCGGCGCAGGGGTGCTCTCGATCAGGCAGATTTATCCTTTTACGCTGGGCGCCAATGTCGGGACTACGGTTACGGCCATTCTGGCCGCACTGGTGACCTCGCAAAGCTCGGCGCTGGCGGTGGCCCTGGCACACCTGTTGTTTAATATTTGCGGGATAGCCATTTTTCTACCACTGGCAAAAATCCCTATAGGCATCGCGAAAGCCCTGGCCGGCACGATTGAAAAATCGCGCCTGATTCCAATTGTATTTATTGTATTGATTTTTTTCGTTTTGCCTGTAATTTTGATATATCTGTTGAGGTAGTCTATCATGTTTGAAGAATTATTAAGGCTGTTTGGCAAAGAAAATCTTCTGGACCAGGCATTTAAAACGACTGTGAAGATGCTTGAGTCTGACGAGGAGATGTTTCATGCTTCGGTGAACTCTCTGCGCCGTCTGGACACCGCCGAGTTGCCGTTTGATATTTATGAAAAAGACAAACAGATAAACAAATATGAACGCGAAGTACGGCGCAACGTCCTGACCCACCTGACTGTTTCCGATAGTAAAAACGTTCTGGCGGGGCTGATCTTGATTTCGATTGTCATTGACGTTGAGCGTATCGGCGATTATACCAAGAATATTGCGGAGCTGGCGGCGGTGCATCCGGAGCGTTTACACGGAGGGCTGTTTGAACAGGATCTGGTGGAGATAGAAAAACCGGTAGAGGCCCGATTCCGTGATCTGACCAAGGCGATGCTTGAGCACGACAGCGAACTGGCTCGAGAAATAATGCTCTCGCACAAGGATATTTCAAGATCTTCCGACAATGCGCTCACCGGCATCATGGCAGAGAAGGACAAGTCGCTGACGCCCGGCAATGCCGTTGTGCTGGCCCTTTATTTTCGTTATCTCAAACGGATTGCGGCACATCTGACCAATATTGCCAGCTCCATTATCAATCCCTTTCCGCGTATCGGATTTCGAGAGAAATAGAAAAATCCGCCGCGTCGATCTAAGGAAGTATTCTCCAATTATCATGCTCGGGGACAATCTCAGCCCATTATCTGCCTGCCTGCGATCATCTTATAATCGAAAAGCATTGCCCCGGGGCCGCAGGCAACGCCCGGCAGTTGACTTGACAACGATACCAATCACATCTATATTCGGAGCCTGATGGAGACCGTGACTGACCTGCTGGCCAATAAAATTATCCTCTGGGGTGGCTTTAATATTTTGGTGCTGGTGATGCTGGCGCTCGACCTGGGGGTTTTCCACCGCAAGGACCACCGTATCTCCATGAAGGAAAGCATCGTCTGGAGTATCATCTGGGTTGTGGTGGCGCTGGTGTTCAACGTCATCGTCTATTTCTGGCGCGGGCCGGAGACCGCACTGCAGTTTTTCACCGGGTATCTGATCGAACGCTCGTTGAGCATCGACAATATTTTCGTCTTTCTGTTAATCTTCAGCTTCTTCGGCGTTCCCGAGAAATACCAGTACAAAGTGCTTTTCTGGGGCATCCTGGGAGCCCTGGTTCTGCGGGGGCTTTTTATCGCCCTGGGAACCATCCTGATCAGCCAGTTTCACTGGGTGCTGTATATCTTCGGCGCTTTCCTGATTTATGCCGGGCTGAAAATGGCTTTAGCCGATGATAAGAAAATCGAACCGGAAAGAAATCCGGTATTGAAAATGGTGCGGCGTTTAATACCCATTACAAAGGACTATCGCAAAGGTCGTTTTTTTATCAGGGAGAACGCCCGCCGCCTGGCCACTCCGCTTTTCGTGGTGCTGGTGGTGGTTGAGACCACGGACGTTGTCTTTGCCCTTGATTCCATCCCGGCCATCTTCGCCATCACCCTCGACCCGTTTATCGTCTACACCTCAAATGTCTTCGCCATCCTGGGCCTGCGGGCGCTGTATTTTGCGCTGGCGGCGCTGATGGATATGTTCTACTATCTCAAATACGCCCTGGGAGCGATCCTGGCATTTGTCGGCGTCAAGATGTTGATATCATCCTATGTGATTATCCCGATCGGGGTCGCGCTGGGCGTGATTGCCGGGCTTTTGACCTTTGCCATTATTTTTTCCGTAATCCGCGCGCCCAAAAAGCCGGCGGCGACCCCGGTTTCATCCAATACGGAATCGAAAGCAGAAAAAGCATAGCAACAGCAGGTCAAAATCCCTGTCTTAAACCCCGAAGGATTAAGGCCGGTTTCGCCGGTGCGGTGACCCAGCAATATCAGGACTTGTAAAGATAGTGGTGAAGGTAGAATCCTGAACAACTTATGCGGATGCAGGAAGCGTCGAAATCAGCCCCGGATGATCATATTGGCGATGTCTTTGCGCAAAAGAATCCCGATCAGCTTGGTGCCTTCGGTGACAAATACCCGCCTGAGATCCTTGAAAATCATCATTCCGGCCACTTCCACGATCCGGGTATCGATATGGGCAATTTCGTGGTCTCTGGTGTAAACCTGCTCGACTTTGAATTTATCTTCCTGCTTGAGCAGTTCTTCAAACGGTTCGGTATCCATGGAGTAATTGAGGTTGGAAATCAGCGTCTTGTAATCGGGCAGGACCGCCTGGATCAGGTCCTTGTCCGTGATCTGTCCCAGCAGGTTGCCCTCATCGTCAATAACCGCCAGGGCCGACAGGCGGTTTTTAAACATCACGTTGGCGACCTTCTTCAGCGAATCGGCGGGGGTGACAGTGGCGACATCGCGGCGCATGATATCCTTGACGGTTAATTCCTTTTCAACCATGACCCCGCTTTGCCAGATGATGTCAACCACATCGGCCCGCGACCGGGCTTCGGCGATCTTCTCACGGTTTCCTTCCATTCGCGCAAAGGACGCAAACGCCGAAAGGGTTTGCAGGTACAGCTTGGAAATATGCGACGGGGTCAAAAGCAGCACCACCACCGTCACGGGGATACCGTCGGGGGTTTTATCGTCAAGACCCCGGTGCGACACCCCCAGCAGTACGTACATGTCATCGACTTCATTGGTTCTGGCGTGGGGGAAGGCAAACCCGCGGCCATAGGAGGTGTTTTCGACTTCTTCCCGTTCCAGGATGAGTTCTTTGATTTTTTGAATGTTGATGCCGGGTTTATCTTTCTCAAGCAGCGCCAGAAGGGCGTCAATGGCGGTCTCTTTGGATGTCGCCTGCAAGTCCTCGACAACATATTCTTCCTTAAGCATATTAGCAAGGCGCATTGTCTTTCTGAACCTCCTCGGTTGCCAGCTTTTTAACCGTCTTTACCAATGGCGGCGCCACAATCGCGCCCGAAACAATAAGTTTTATACCTTCCTCCACGGAAATGTCAAGGGGGATTACTTCATTTTCCGGCACAAAGATCACAATTCCCGAAACCGGGGTCGGGGTCGAGGGAACAAAAACTCCCACCAGCCGCCGGCTTGTAGAGTTGCCGTCCTGAAACTCGATATTGTTGGTGGCGAATCCCAGCGCATAGGCCCCTCGTCGCGGATACTCAAAGATAACCACCTGCTTGAAGGCCCGTATATGCGGCACAGTGATCGCCTCGATCAGTTGTTTGGCGGCCAGGTAAAAGACTCGTATAACCGGGGTCTTGGTCAGGATACGATCTCCGGTTTTATAAATCCGGGAACCGATGTAACCTCGGGTGAAGAAGCCGGTAAGTATTATCAGCAGCAGAGTGATTGCGATCCCGAGACCGGGAATGTGGTAACCGAAGGTCTTTTCGACGACTGGCTGCAGAATGCCATCAATACTCTCAAAAAGAAATCGCAGAACGACATACGTCAGAATAAGCGGAACAACGACCAGCACTCCTGAGAAAAACTGACGACGAATGATATCTTTAATCAGCCTTAATACTGACATTGCTTTGCCATCCCATTACTGGTAATCGGCTTTTTCCGCTGATTATATAGCCCGAGAAGCGCTCCTGGAGCCAGCTCCAATTATTAAAAACAACGGTTTGACACTTTTACCACTACTTTTAAAAACCAAACACCCTGGCGGTTTCAAGAGCGAATTTCATAATCGGCCCCGGATAGACGCCAAAAATGATGATGCCCGCCGCTCCGAGAAGGAGAACCAGATGCGCGGGGGCGGGAGGTGTAATGTGATACGTCGACTCATTAGGTGCGAAATACATCATTTTGATTACATTGGCATAGTAGTACAGCGAGACCACCGCCGTCAACAGAGCCAGAATCACCAGCCAGGTGTAACCGGCCTGAATGCCTGCCGCAAAGACAAGATATTTTGC
>CP070796.1:538130-542799 GCA_020343475.1 Candidatus Zixiibacteriota bacterium | reverse complement strand
ATGGGCAGCGGGCGGCTGAATGTCTTTAAGTCGCTGGATGCCGTGGAGGCTCCCGCGGTGACTGTTATTCAGCCAAACGGCGGCGAGGTGCTGTTCATCGGTCAGGTATATACCGTAATGTGGGACGCGACGGATAATGTCGGCATTGCCTCCACCACTATTGAGTATTCGGTTGACGGTGGTGACACCTGGATGCATATCGTGGACCTTGAAGGCAATCCGGGCGAGTATGACTGGACCGTCACCGGGCCGCCGTCAAGCACCTGCCGGATGAAGGTAATGTGCTATGACGCGGTCGGGAGAATGGGTTGGGATATGTCGGACGAAGACTTCTGTCCGCCGTACAAAGTGGCCAGAGGCTTTACTATTGCCGGCCTTATGCCCGAGCCATTTGCTCTTGAGCAGAATTACCCCAATCCGTTTAATCCAAGTACAGGGATCGACTATAATCTGGGTGAAAGGTGCCACGTGCGGCTGGAAATTTTCAATATTCTAGGACAGAAGGTAGGAACTCTGGTCGATAAGGAACTCGAGGCCGGTTCTCATTCTGTTCAATGGGATGGTACGGACGCCAGCGGTGATGCGGTGGGCGCCGGCGTCTACTTCTACCGGCTCACGGCAGGAGACTTTGTCCGGACAAAGAAGATGCTCATGGTAAAGTGATATCCTGGTCTTAGACCGATTAAATCGGTTCCGCAACCTGAAACTAAAGGGCTCGCTTAGAGGCGAGCCCTTTTTTGGATCTTTTACTACCTCCTATTGCCGGAGCGGGCCGCAGGCCGCCCGCCACGTGCAACAGTCAATTGGCTCCGGACCATTTTTGTAAAGATAGGCGACCTTAAAGAGAATATCCATCATATTCTGTGAACAACTGCCGTCCGGATCCCCCTGACAATTGGCGTAGAGGCCTACCGGAGTACCGCTCTTGTACAAAATAGCAATCTCGTGGATTACATCCAGCATATCCACTTTGCCGTCTCCATTGTCATCACCGGGGATACAGCCGCATTCCGTGTTGAAATAATCGGTAGTATCACACACAAGCTCGTCCTGCGTACACATAATAATGCGGGTGCTGTCTGTCAGATAACCCGGTATCGGCCAATAATAGACGCCGAGGTTTGGTACGCTGTCTTTCCATTGGCTGCAATCTCCGTTGCAGTATTTCAGTCTTACAAATGGAGCGATCTGTGCGTTACAGGTGTCCCACGTTATCATGAATGTTTGTCCCGCTCCGGGGCAGAGAGTATCGCTGGCGGTTGGTGATGTAATTTCAAGACACGGCTGTGGGTTCCGCAGCGTGTCTGCTGAATATACACCCTTGCCAAAGACTAAACTAAGCAACAAAGGCAGTAAAATAACCCCGGCAATCAGGCTTTCATGCACTGCCAACAAAACGCCGTTCTTTGATCTGCCAGCGTTTCGCTTTTTCATAATGTTTCCCCCTGTTTAATTTTTTTAACGCCCGCTCAAGACTACGTCCACGTGTCGTCTTCGGGCAGCCGAACCATTCCTCTCGGCGATTAGGGCATTGTGAGGCGTACTAGCATACATTATAGTAAGACGTCAGGGTTTACTGACCGAACTCGGTTCGTAAAATCGTATCTGCAACCCAGCCATTATTAATGTAATTATTCTGGACAGGGATGTCAAGAATTTTTTGGACTGGAATATTTTTTTCACTGCAGCCGGAATCACACAATAGACAAGAACATCAATTGTGTGTCGGCCAAGCCTCGGAATTAGGGGCAGTCCGGGTCGGGGCCGCCCTTATAAAGGTAGGCGATCAGGTAAAGAATATCGAGCATATTTATGGAACCGTCACCGTTGACGTCCGCGGCCGCGACCGGTTCGGGCGCGACTCCGCCTTTGTACAAGTAGGCGATCACGTGCAGTATATCGGGCATATTAACGTTGCCGTCACCGTCAGCATCGCCACACGTGAACTCCCCGGTAACTGTAAGATTCGCCGGAATCGAATCATTTGAAAAAGCCGTATCATTGCTAACGAAATTTATAAAACCACTGTAGAGGCCAGCCACCAGTCCTTTGCTGTATATGGTAATCGGCATATCGAGACTGTTGCCTGCGGCTATATTGTGCTGGTCTTTGTCGAAAGACAGCCAGCTGCATGAAGAGAAAAATCTGATTTGCAAAGAGTCGTCGCCTGTATTGTAAACGCGGACATTTTGAACGCTTGAATCAGGCCATTCAAGACTATCGCTGATTTCAGTCGGGACATATGACATAGCTGGATACTCAAAAAGGTAGCTGCCGTAGGCGCTCAATTCAATGTCGTCAATATTCCAACCGCAGTACTGTATGTAATCGTTAGTGGGGCCGATACCGAAGCGAAATTGAAAATCGGCGTTGCCGTCGGCGTAATCGGACAAAT
The DNA here is from genome assembly GCA_020343475.1 of Candidatus Zixiibacteriota bacterium. Lineage (GTDB taxonomy): Bacteria > Zixibacteria > MSB-5A5 > GN15 > PGXB01 > JAFGAL01. The sequence continues at coordinate 540,404 of CP070796.1, read as the reverse complement.
TGTAAGACTGTTCGCTCCAGGATGATTCATCAAGGGACGTTTCATTCTCAAACACGGTTATCCACGTTGAACCGTCAAAGACCTGGAGTGCGGCGTGATCATAAAGGGGGTCATCAATCCCCAGCCACTGAAAAAATGTCAGCCTTACGCCGACCGAGTTGGAGCAATCGAAAACCGGTGATTCCGCCCAGTCTGTGACTGCAAGATTGCTGTTGTAGTCTCCGCCGGTGTCCGCGCCAAGGTCATTGCCCAGAACGTAGTTGATTTCTCCGACGGTGTAGTCCGACGCCGGGTCCGGCCCGCCCGAGGCATCCGACCCGGCTCCGCCGGTACAGGGTCCTATGGTCCATTCACCCGATTCACCGAGGCCGCTCCAGCCGCGATTCAGCGAGAAATCATCGAAGTAGAAGACGAACTTTTCGCCGACGTGCATCATAAAGTCAATTGTATCTACATAGTCTCCGTAGGCGTCAAGGAACAGCCGGAAGGCGATGCTGTGATTATCAGGACATTCCGGGGCCACAAAGAATTCGTAAGCATCATCCGACATTCCCGTTCCGCCTTCAGCCTGAATATCAGGAAAGGAAGAGGCCGATTGTGTTATGGTGATTTGTGTATCACCGCTCCAGATTACGCCGTTTATATAATAGCCGTTTCCCGCGCCGGTGTTTTTCAGTTTGATTTTCACGGCCGCGGTATCGCCGGGGATGATAGCGTTTGAGATAAGGCTGTCTATTGTCAGATACGGATCCTCCGAGAGGGGTTGCATGGTCACATTGACGATTGTCGCGTCCTCTTCGCTGACGCTGAGGGAATACTCCGTATGATCCATGTACCCGGGAGAAGTGAACAGAAGATCGTACGTTCCGGATTCTATCATTCGGTGGTAATCGCCGACGTCAGGATCCGTAGATACTTCCGAATGGTCGAAATCATGGCCGATAACCGTTACCATGGCCGCCACAGGACCACCGGTGAAGGCGTCGCTTACAATGCCCTTTATGCCGTACAGCGAATTTTCAAGGTAGTCCAGCAGGGAAACCCGGTTGTAAATCCAGAAGGCGGGAAGCTGGTCGGCCGGGAGAAATTTAACTTCCGAAATCTCAATACTAACCTCACGGCAGCCGTGCCACCAGTTCATATAGTCCTGACGACCGCCACTTATGCGATACCACGCGTACCCGTTGGTTATCCCGTTGTTTAAGTCCGTGAAGTACCCCTCCGGACTGTAATATTGCGCCGAATCAGCGTAAAGGCGGCTTATATCGATAAACCAATTATCATCGGCGTGAAGCGGCGCCCAAGTATCCCAGGGGTAATTTACGACCTCCGCACCCCCGTGAAAGTTGGCCGATATGACGAAATTGTGCGCCTCGGCAAGATTCATCATGCAAATTGTTTCCGGTTGCCACTCTCTGCCGTCCGGGTGATTGCCGTCTTTCGGGTCGGGGAAATTTCTGTTCAAATCCACATCGTAGGCGTTCCATCTTGTTGGAATAAGGATGGCCTCATCATAATTTCGATAGGATCCATCGGGATTGGCCAGCGGATTGATCCAGATTTCGCAACTGTCAACCAAGCGGGTTATCAGGGAGTCGGTGCCGTATCCGTTCAAAAGAGAATCAATTAAGCGGAGCATCAGGACAAATCCTGTGGTTTCATCGCCGTGCATGGTACTGGTGTACATAACCTCCGGCTCGTTTTCTTCGATATCGGCGTTGTCGGTTATTCTGGCGAAAAGGATGTCGCGTCCCATAACCGAGCTACCTATATTATGTATGGAGCATAAGTCGGGGAAATCGGCCTGGAATTGGTACATCATGGCAACGTACGTGCCATAAGAGGGGTAGGCATCCCACGTTTGCATTTCACTTATGGAGGATGACATCCTGGGTCTTATTAGCGAGCCGGGATGAGGCAGAATAGTATAATCATAACCCAGCTTCTGTAACGCGGGCAATTCCGACCGACCGGCGTAGGCGAAGACGGTGTCTCCGATTACATTATCAATTGAAACCATTTTCGTGAGTATTTCCAGCTCCTGCCTGGAATCAATCGTAAAGCGAAAATATGTCTCAGTGTCGTCTGCCCATGAAAATTGGCATGAGAGACACATTAAAAAGGCTATCGAGCTTACGGCTTTTTTCATTGTACTTTAAACCTAAGCAATTACTCGCACGTGAATGTAACGTTAACGCTCCATCGTTTCCCTTATCCGAACGTAATCATTGGTAATGTCGGACTGTTATCATAGGGGATTTAGATATTATTAAT
>CP070796.1:533313-538030 GCA_020343475.1 Candidatus Zixiibacteriota bacterium | reverse complement strand
CCAATTGCGCCCCCCCTCTCCAGTATTAGTTCCAGATCATTGTCGCTGAGCAAACCGAGATATTTCATTTGAAGCAGGTAGCCGTAAGCATCGGGGGTAAAATGCTGCCTTTCCTTGGGAGAGAGAACACGAATCGAGGCGTCGCAGGGGATTGTCTCCGCAAGTGTCTCGGGATTGCCCTGAAAATGATCGATTACCCAGGAGTAGGCAAAGCTGATTTCGCTGTCGGTAAATCCCTGGCTTTTCAGATCATCAGAGATATCGTCATAGCTGTCTAATCGCCCCTGCGCCTCTCTGATATGAGACATGATCAAAACAACAATTTCAAGCAGTCTGTCGCCCACAGCCAATCCTTACCCTTCAGTGATCACAGATACCTTAATTTACGCCTGAATCCGCCGGTATGCAAGCGGATTCTCGAAGCCAACCATAATTTCAGTGCTTAAAATGCCTGATTCCGGTGAAAACCATTGCGGCACCAGCCTTATTAGCGGCTTCGATTGCTTCCGCATCTCCCTTCGAGCCCCCCGGCTGGATGATTGCGGTGACTCCGGCGGCAGTCGGAACTTCAATTCCGTCGGGCATGGGAAAGAAGGCGTCGGACGCCAGCACGGCGCCCCTGGCCCGATCTCCGGCTCGCTTGACTGCAAGGGCGGAAGCGTCGACCCGCGAGGTCTGTCCCATCCCGATTCCAACGGTAGCGGTTCCTTTCGCCAGAACAATGGCATTGGATTTGGTATGCTTGACCACTTTCCAGGCAAACAGGAGCGAGCGAAGTTCCTCTTTGGTCGGTCCACGCGTGGTTACAGTCTGCAGCGAAGATTCCAGAGTCTCGATATCATCGGCGGTTTGATAGAGCATGCCGCCGCGGACGTACTTCGATACCATTTCACCTCGCGGGCGTCCCTGCGCTATGCCGGGCAGGGCCAGGATGCGACGGTTCTTTTTCTTCTTGAGCATTGCCAGCGCTTCGGCATCGAACTCCGGAGCCAGGATGCATTCCACAAAGCGGGTTCTGTGCAACAGCTCAGCCGTGACCGCATCAATTTTGCGGTTGAGGCCGATAATCGACCCAAACGCCGAGAGCGGATCGGACGCCAGGGCATCGCGATACGCATCGGCAATCGTCTCCCCCACCGCCGCGCCGCAAGGGTTGGCATGTTTCATCACACAGGCGAAGGGTTTGTCGAAATCAAGTAACATATCCAAACAGGCGTCGAGATCGGCGATGTTATTATACGACAGCTCCTTGCCGGAAAGCACCGATGCCTTTGCAAGGCTTGGGCCGGGGAATTGCTCATTATAATAGAAGGTACCCTTCTGGTGAGGATTTTCACCATAGCGCAATGATGACTTCAGCGCATATGTCGTGGTAATCCGCGCCGGGAATTGACCGGCGGTCTCCTCACGACCCGATGCAAAATAATGTGAAATCGCCTCGTCATAGCGGTTCGTCAGTTCGAAGGCCCGGCCGGCCAGGATACGGCGGAACTCGATTCCCAGCGCTCCCTCGTTTTTCTTCATCTCATTGATGACAGTTTCATAGTCTTCAGGCCGGGTTACCACCGCCACCCCGTCAAAATTCTTGGCAGCAGCACGAATCATGGTCGGTCCGCCGATATCAATATTCTCGATTATCTCCTTTTCAGTTGACGCGGGATTATTCCGCGTCTCCTCGAACGGATAAAGGTTGACCACCACCAGGTCGATCGGCTTAAATTCCTGCTGCTGCAAATCCGTTAGATCATCCTCGTTGTCACGGCGGGCAAGAATTCCGGCGTGCACTTTGGGATGAAGGGTCTTTACCCGACCACCCAGGATCTCCGGCGCACCGGTGAAAGTCGATACCGATACTGCCTGGATCCCTTCTTTCTTGAGAGCCGCGAGAGTTCCACCGGTCGAGATTATTTCCACTCCGAATTTAACCAGCGATTCTGCAAAATCGATCAAACCACGCTTATCTGAAACCGAAACAAGAGCGCGCTTAATTGTTATTCTTTCACTCATTCTTATTTCCTCATCAAAAGTCTCGCCGCTTCGGCATATCGCGCAACCGACTTTTCGACAATCTCATCAGGCATTTCGGGTGCAGGCGGAGTTTTATCCCAGTCAAGTCGGGAAAGATAATCGCGGATAATCTGCTTGTCAAATGACGGTTGGCCCCTTCCGGGAGTGTATTCGGCTGCTGGCCAGAACCGGGATGAATCGGGCGAAAGCACCTCGTCGATCAAAATCAATCGGTCATTTTCAAAGCCAAATTCGAATTTGGTGTCGGCAATTATTATCCCTCTGGTCAGAGCATATTCCGCCGCCGCCGTGTATATGGCAAGGGATTTGTCCCGGCACAATTGGGCGGTTTCTCTGCCAACGATGTCAAACGATTGCTCAAACGAGATGTTCTCGTCGTGACCTTCTTCGGCCTTGGTGGACGGCGTGAATATCGGTTCAGGTAGCCTCCCGGATTCCATCAGATCGGGGGCGAAATAGAAGCCGTGCACTTCATTCGATCCGTTCTTGCGCGCTGCGACCAGTTCTCTCCACATTGTCCCGCTGATATATCCGCGGACAATACACTCCAGATCAACCCTGCGGGCTTTGACTACCAGCATGCTTCGGCCTTCCAGTATGTCGCGGTACTTATGCAACTTTTCTGGATACCCGTCAACGTCCGCGGTAATCAGATGGCAGTCTGTAATATCCTTCAGGAAGTCGAACCAGAAACGGGACATTTGCGTCAGAATTTTGCCCTTGCCGGGCAACCCATTGGGAAGGACCACGTCAAACGCCGAGACCCGATCGGTACTGACAATTAAGAGCTTATCCCCGAGGTCGTAGACGTCACGAACCTTTCCGCGTGTGAAGAGAGGGTATTCCTTGATCTCAGTCTGCAAAATCTCCTTTTCCATTTAAGTATACTTCCCCTGTATAAGGTTTTCCAGTGCTTCGGGGTATATTTCATGCTCCACCTGCAACACCCGTGCGGCCAGGGTTTCGGGAGTGTCGTCCGCAAGAACCGGCACTTTTCTCTGCAATAAAATCCTGCCGTGATCATAAATTTCATCAACAAGATGTACCGTCACGCCGGATTCCCTATCGCCGGCGGCCAGGACCGCTTCGTGAACATGATGGCCGTACATCCCTTTACCTCCGTATTTGGGCAACAGCGCCGGATGAATATTGGTGATGCGATTGCGGTATTTCACGACAATCGGCCTGGGAAGCATTTTGAGATAGCCGGCCAGAGCTATATAGTCAACTGAGTGACTTTCCAGCATTTCGACCAGATCGGCGTGCGCCGCCTCCCTGCTGAGGTATTTTTTGGGACTATAAATGAAGGTATCAATTCCGGCCCTCATGGCCCGCTGCAGGCCGTAGGCGTTTTCGCTGCGTGATACTACCAGGACAATTTTCCCCGAAAGCCTCCCTGCCCTGGAAGCATTGATCAGCGACTGGAGATTGGTTCCCCCTCCCGAAATAAACACCGCGATATTAGCCTTCAAGCTCATCGAGTCTTTCCTGAACCAGCGTATTGACCAGCTCGGGATTGGCCTTTCCTCCGGTTTCTTTCATCACCTGCCCGACAAAAAAGCCAAACACTTGTTTTTTACCCTGAAGATACTTCTCAAGAGCCTTCTCGTTTGAAAAAATCACCCGTTCAATAACACTCTTGATTATACTCTGATCGGTTATTTGCACCAACCCTTTTTCTTCAATAATTTGACCCGCGGGCCGGCCGGTCGCAGCCATCATCGCGAAGACTTCCTTGGCTATTCGGCCCGAAATTTCTCCCGACCTCACATAGCCAAGCAACTCTGCCACCATTTTCGGGGTCACCCGGAAATCCGCGATGAGGATTTTTTCCTCTTTGATAATCTTGAGCAATTCCGTCATGATCCAGTTGGAAGCGATTTTACCGTCGTCAAAATCGGACATCACCGCCTCGAAATAATCGGCCAGTTCCCTGCTGTCGGTCAGCACCTGTGCATCATATTCCGGAATCCGGTACTGCCTGACAAAGCGCCGGGCACGCTTATCGGCCATTTCCGGCAATTCTACCTTGAGGCTATCCAGCCAATCCGGCCCGACCACCAGATCAACCAGATCCGGTTCCGGGAAGTAGCGGTAATCTTGGGATTCCTCCTTGCTGCGCATCGGGAGGGCCTCGCGAAGATTTTCGTCCCAGAGCAGGGTTGCCTGATCAATTATCCCACCCGATTTGATTGATTTTACCTGCCGATCAATCTCATAGGCTAAAGCAGCTTCCACCATTTTGAAAGAATTGAGATTTTTCACTTCCGTCCTGATGCCAATCGCATCGCTTCCTGCCGGGCGCACCGAGATATTGGCATCACAGCGAAGATGTCCCTTCTCCATATCACCGCTGCATATCCGGAGATACTGCATGATCTGTTTCAGCATTTGAAGATAACAGTATGCTTCACGGGGGGAGAAGATTTCCGGCTCGCTGACAATTTCAATCAACGGCACACCGCAACGATTAAAATCCACCCGGCTGTAAGGCTCGTCACCTTCGGGATGAAGCAATTTGCCGGCGTCTTCTTCAAGATGGATTCGTTGCAGATGGACAACCTTAAACGCGCCATCACACTTAAAGGCGATTTCTCCGCCCCGGCCCAGCGGCAGAGTATATTGCGAAATCTGATATCCTTTCGGCAAATCCGGGTAGAAATAATTCTTGCGCGCAAAAACCGAGCGC
>CP070796.1:528457-533213 GCA_020343475.1 Candidatus Zixiibacteriota bacterium | reverse complement strand
ACCCGGAAGACCGAATATCGTCAGGAATTGTTACTTTTTTTACTCTGGCCGTCGCAGAGGAACAAATCCTGAGCCTTATGCCCCGAATTATAGCTGGATCTGAGCAGGAAAATAAAGTGATTTTGCCCCGTTTTGATGTTCTGGTTCCGAGCACGGTGGAAATGGCCTGTGCCATGCTGACCAATCATATTGACCAAGGTGTTCGTATACTGGCTGGCGGGACTGACCTGCTTGTCGATTTGCGACGACCGATTATCGCCCAGCATGTTCCTCGGTGTGACGGCTGCCCTGCCCATCCGGACGGAAATATCCTCACCACCATTGAATGCTCCCCGCCGAAAACTGATCCGCTGATGCCATCCGGCGGATCTATTCGAGCAACTATGGCGAAGGAACAAGGCGCATCCCCTGCCTATCTCTTGTCTTTACATAAATTGAATGATTTAAAGGGGATTGAAAAACTCCAGGACGGCAGTCTGAGAATTGGGGCGCTCACCACGATAAGCGAGATTGAAAGATCTGAGGATGTTCGGCGTGGTTGGGCTGCGCTTGCCGAAGGTGCTGATCATCTGGGCAGTCCACTGGTGCGCAACCGCGGCACCTTAGGAGGGAATATCGCTAATGCTCGCCCCGCCGCCGACACGGCTGTGCCCACGATAGCGCTTGGCGGATCGTTGACTCTAAGAAGCCTATCCGGCACACGCACTATTCTGGCAAAAGATTTTCCCCGGGGCCCCGGCTTATCGGTTATCAAGTCTGACGAAATCCTCACCGAAATCCGGTATCCGCCATCTGTGGCTTATTCCGGCAGTGCATACTACAAGCTGGCCAATCGAAAAGTATTGGAGATTTCCACGGTCGGTGTTGCCGTCTGGCTGGCTCTTGAAAAACCGGGCGGCCCGGTAAGCGATGTCCGCGTGGCGCTTGGTGCGGTGGGTCCGACACCAATACTGGCCGAATCGGTGCGTGGAATTTTGGTCGGGAAAATCCCGGATGAGGCTCGCCTCTTAAAAGCTGCCGGAGCCGCCTGCAGCGACGCTCGTCCCATTGATGATCATCGCGGTTCCGCCTGGTACCGGATTAAGATGGTTGAGTTGCTCACTCTGCGTCTGCTTAGGATAGTCCTCAAACGAATTGAGGATAACCAATGAAAAAAATAATATCCTTCGTGGTTAATGGCATCGAACATGAATTGGCGGTAGAACCCCGCCGGACTCTGCTTGAAGTACTGCGAGAGGATCTGGGATTAACCGGGACCAAAAAGGGGTGCGGCATCGGCGATTGCGGCACCTGTACAGTTCTCCTGAACGGTGTAGCGACATTCAGCTGTCTCACTCTGGCAATCCAGGCCGATGGATGTTCGGTCGAGACTGTGGAGGGATTGGCGGAAGGCGGCAAATTACATCGACTCCAGCAGGAATTCGTCGACCACGGGGCAATTCAATGCGGATTTTGCACTCCGGGCATGTTAATGACTGCGGTGGAATTATTGCGCCGCGATAGTGCTCCCAGCGAGCAGGATATTCGAAGGGCAATCTCCGGCAATCTTTGCCGCTGCACTGGTTATCAGAAAATTGTTGAGGCCATTCAGGCTGCCTCGGAGAAAACATCGTGAGCAAGCATCGAATTCTCAACACCCGCGCCCCGCGCGTGGATGCCGTTGACAAAGCCACCGGGAAAGCGCTTTATACCGACGATCTTAAGCGTCCCCGCATGCTGACCGCCGCTATTCTGCACAGCCCGCTGGCACATGCTCGCATATTGAATATAGACACCTCGCGCGCCGAGCGGCTGCCCGGCGTAAAAGCTATTGTAACTCACCGTGAGGCTGGTACAAGACCGTACGGTGTCAGCCCGGCGCGATATGATGAGACAATATTCTGCCATGATAAAGTCCGCTATGTTGGAGATGAAATTGCGGCAGTGGCTGCTATTGACCAGGATATCGCACTTGAGGCCGTGGACTTGATAAAAGTCGATTTCGAGGAACTCCCGGCCGTTCTGGATGGTCGTACGGCAATGGAGGAAGGGCAGCCGCAGCTTCACGAGATGTACAAAAATAATATCTGCGCTCAGATCCGCTGGCATTTTGGCGATATCGAGGAAGGGCGCAAAGAATCTCATATCGTCCGCACCGATCGCATGACAAGCAAGATGCAGGATGCCGCCTTTATGGAATCGCAGAGTGTTCTGGCCGAAATGGACTGCCATGGTGATTTGACGATGTGGAGTTCCACTCAGGCTCCCCACTATGTCCAGCGAACGCTGGCGATGGCCTTGAATCTCCCTTTGCAAAAGGTTCGCGTAATCAAACCTGCTGTCGGCGGCGGTTTCGGTCCGAAAGCCTCATGCTCAACCGCTGAACTGGCCGCCTGCCTGCTGACCATGCGCACCGGCCAGCCGGTCAAACTTACTTTTGATCGGGAACAGGTCTTTCTCCACTCGCGGGCGCGACACCAGTTCTTCCACACAATGACTTCAGGGGTCAAGAAGGATGGGACACTGACTTTTCTCGAGCATAAGTGTGTACTTGACGGCGGAGCCTATGCCAGCTTCGGTATCGCCACGATGTATTATGCCGGGTCTCTTCTGGGCGGTCCTTATCGACTGAAGAACATGGTGTATGACGGTTGCCGGGTCGTAACAAATAAGCCCGCATGTGGTGCCCAGCGCGGACATGGAGCCGTTATTGCGCGCGCCTTGTTCGAGGTACAGCTTGACCGTATTGGCGAAGAACTGGGCATGGATCCCATTGAACTGCGATTGAAAAACGTGATGGAAGCGGGTGAGACAACCTGCAATGAACTCTTTGTCAGCAGTTTCGGTATGCGGGAAGCGCTGGAGGCTGTCCGTGATTCCGCCGCCTGGAAGAAAAAACGTGCTCTTGGCGGTAAAACCCGGCGCGACGGAAAGGGGATCGGTGCGGCCTGCGGCTTTTTTGTCTCAGGCGCGGGTTATCCAATATACCGTTCTCGCACTTATCATTGCACTGTTGTTACAAAGGCTGATGAAATGGGTGGCGGGGTAACCGTAATGTCCGGTGCGGCTGATATTGGTCAGGGTTCGGATACGGTACTGGCCATGATTACTGCCGAAGAATTAGGCTTGCCCCTCGATGATGTAAAAGTACTATCAGGCGATTCCAGACTAAGTGTCGATTTGGGTGCCTATTCCAGTCGCACGACTTTGATGACCGGCCATGCCTGCCGGGAAGCGGCTCGGGACGTAAAACGCCAGATACTTGAGGCGGTGGGGGGGTGCCTTGGCGTACCGCCAGAGACCCTTGACTTGAAAGACAACCAGGTTGTCAGTTTGGCCGGTGAGATTGATATCTCAAATCTGAGGAAGGAGTTTCTTAAGGAACACAAAGGCTTTGCCTCACTGCCGTACTGCCCCAATCTTACCTTTAGTGAAGCCAGCAGAATAGCTTTTCTCGAGCGGGGCGCCATCGTTGGAACCGGCAAATACAGGCCGCCGCCGCTGGGCGGGTCGTTCAAAGGAGCAGCGGTGGGGACATCTCCGGCCTTCGGCTGTTCGGCACAGATAGCGGAGGTCTCGGTTGATCTTGAGACCGGTGAGGTTACTGTGGAAAACATTACCGGCGCTCATGATTGCGGCTTTGCCATTAATGTTACTCAGGTTGAAGGACAGATGCAGGGCTCAATGATGATGGGCATGGGAGAGGCCTTAATGGAGCAGATTATTTATGATAAAAAGGGGCGAATCGTTAATGCCAATCTTGCCGAATACAAAATTCCAACGGCGCTGGATATGCCTCATTTGGATGCCATCATTGTTGAATCAGACGAACCGAACGGTCCTTATGGCGCCAAAGAAGTTGGTGAAGGTGCGATTATGCCAGTAATTCCCTCCATTCTCAACGCCATTTATGATGCTACCGGTGTACGCATTGAAGAACTTCCCGTTACCCCTGAACGGCTGGTGGCGGCAATAAAGGCAAACCCGGTCAGGCCTTCACAAAAATCGTGAATTCCGGCGCGTCCGCATTATCGTCCGGCCCCTGCAGTATCGCGGTATGCTTCTGTGGCTCGGTCGCCCGATCCCAACCGGAAATGCGGCAGGAGAGATTACAGTGTTAGTATGTGACTCCATGGAATTGCCTCAACGGAGACGTCTCCGGGTCCCGCGTCCATTGTATCCTGGATTATCAAACCGTCGGTACCGAGAAGCGCCGTCAGCGAGGCGGATGATTTCTTTGGCGAAAAACGGGCAACCGTGCGGCCGGCCTCTTCTTTTATGAAGCCCGGCCAGATCAGTTTGCGCCTGGATGAGCGGATCGCATCAGGTGCCATGGTAGCCGGTTTTGATCGCAGCCGGTAATCAGTGAATCCTGCCATCTTTTTCAGAGCGGGTATCATGAATACAGAGCAGGTGACAGCAGCGGATAAGGGATTTCCAGGCAGTCCAAACAGGGCTTGTTTATCGCGAACGGCGAAATAAACCGGCTTCCCGGGCTTGATTCGCACTTTATGAAAAACTCTCTGCCAGCCGCATGATTCCGCGACATCTACAACGAGATCCCGCTCGCCAACTGACACTCCACCGCTGGTCACGATGACATCGTGCTGCGAGCAAAGCGCCTTCTGTAATTCCTCTTCCCTGTCAGGTACACAAAAGACTCGCTCCACTTTTTCACAATAAGGGGCCACCAGTGACAGAATAGTGAAAGTATTGGCATCATATATACTGTCGCCGGTCAGTTCTTCGCCCGGATTCGTCAATTCATCACCAGTAC
>CP070796.1:523565-528357 GCA_020343475.1 Candidatus Zixiibacteriota bacterium | reverse complement strand
CGCACCCCAAGCGAGTGCGCTAACCAGTCTGCGCCACGCCCCGACTCAAACACAATCTATCTTTCCCCTCAGAAAAGGCAAGGGAAAAGTTTGAGCAGGTCTTCGATGTCCTTGCGGATCATGCCAATTAATGTCCGGCCTTTTGCATCCGCCTTCAGCTCTTTTTTGTGCGGACTTGGTTTGATCTTCCGCAATTGATTGCGCGCCCCTTCGATCGTGAAATTTTCCTTGTAAAGCAGGTGCTTTATCCGGTTGATCAGTTCAATATCGCTTTTCTGATAGGTTCTATTTCCGCCACGATTCTTCTTGGGCTTAAGCATCGGAAACTCTTTTTCCCAGAAACGAAGAACATACGGCTCCAGCCTGGTGATTCGGGCTACTTCGCTTATCGAATAATAGAGCTTCTCGTCAGCCTGCTTCCTTCGTCGCGGCATTTTAAACCTCGCTGAATCGCGCGTTAATGCCAAACTTCCTCTTTGAGTGAGCGCCCCATCAAGTCAACCAATGCTTGTGATGGGTCTTTGTTCTCAAAGAGTACATTATACACTTCGCGGGTAATCGGCATGTCAACCTGGTATCTACGCGCCATTTCCTCGGCCGATCGGCAAGTATCAACCCCTTCAGCCACCATTACCATGCCCCGTAAAATATCCTCAAGCATTTCCCCTTTACCGATCCTGTTACCCACATACCGATTTCGAGAATGGGGAGAAATACAGGTAGTGATCAAATCTCCGATACCCGAGAGACCTGCAAAAGTAAGCGGATCGGCTCCCAGCTTGACACCCATTCGGCTGATCTCGGCCAGACCGCGGGTAATTAATGCCCCCATGGTATTGTCCCCGTAACCCAGACCGCTGGTCACTCCGGCCGCTATCGCAACCACGTTTTTCAATGATCCGCCCAACTCCACCCCGATAATGTCCTGCGAGCGGTACACCCGGAAAGAACTGCTGCTGAAAAGCCTTTGAATCCGCTCGGCGAATTTCAGACTGGTTGAAGCCGCCACCACGCTGGTCGGAACATTGCGGGCCACTTCCTCGGCATGGCTGGGCCCCGAGAGTGTGGCGATATGATCGTCATCAATCCACGACAGAGTGGCGCGAAGCACCTCCGACATTCGCATCAGGGTGCCAATCTCAACTCCTTTGGCAAGGTTGACACAACAGGTCGGCCGGTGAACAACCTCGTTAACCTGCAGACAGACCTGCCGGATTTTCTGCGCGGGTATCGCCAGCACCAGAAAATCAGCTTCGCTGACCGCTTCTTCCAGGTCATTCGTAATCAGGGTCTCAGGCGGGATGAAAATGTCGGGGAGCTTGGTTGGATGACAGCGCCTGTCGACAAGATTCTGATATTCGGAGCGGTCGAACTCCCAGAGGGTTACCCGGTGGCCGTTTGACGCCAGACAGTTGGCGATGGCGATTCCCCAGCTTCCCGCGCCCAATACCGCCGTATGCTCAGGCATTGCTTTTCACCTCTCCTTCTGTCCGGGAGCGAAAGCTGAACCGGTTCTCTTTACCATCAAGGAGCCGTTTGATGTTGGAACGGTGAGCAATGACAATCAGCAGGGCCAATACCAGCCCCGCCGGGATATAGACGGGATGAACATCGGACCACCCCGCCAGTTTGCCAATCAATATGCTCAGAATAAATGCGGCCGCGGCGAGAATCGAGCCGAGGGAAATATACCTGCTGATCACAACCACCAGCACAAAAACGGCCAGCGCCAGAAGGGCATGACCCGGCACCAGCGTAACCATGACCCCCAATGCGGTATTGACCCCTTTACCTCCCTTAAACAGGAGGAAGACAGGGAATAGATGCCCCAGCACCGCCGCCAATCCGGCCAGAAGCTTCACGTATTCCGGCGCCAGCAGCTGTCCGCCCAAATACGAGGCAACCAGAACGGTAAGGACGCCTTTACCAATATCACATACGGCCACCAGAATACCAGCGGTCGGCCCGGCCACCCGCCAGGCATTGGTCGCCCCGATATTTCCGGAACCGTACTTCCGAATATCTGGAATACCGAATGCGCAGGCGATGATATATCCAAATGGGATCGAGCCGAACAGATATCCGACGACTATTGCAAGGACGTCATTCATAATATATTACTTTATATTAATGCTATATGCCCCTGTTTATCAATAACATATAATCTTCTATTATTCGTCTATGGCTCTGCGAATCATCTCCATGATTTCCCGGCTTTCCTCCTGGGAGATTTCTTCCTGCTTGGCAATCTTCTGGAACCGACCGGATATTTCCTGGATTTCCTCTTGACTGATTTTGCCTTCCTTAAACGCCTGCTTGAATTCGGTCATGAGTGTTCGCACATCGTCCTCGCTGACTCCTTCCGGGAGATTTTCGATAATAGACTCAGCAAGCGCATCGGTCATTTTGGTCAGTCCGGCGTCAATAAGTTCATCTTTGTACACATAGCAAACGATGGCCATCGCGATTACAACAACCGCGATTACCCCGACGACAATCAAACCGATCAGACATCCTTTCGACATGCCTCTTTTCTGTTCGGTCATGAATGACTCCTTTCACTTCACGCCCTTCGGTGATTAGATTGCAGATTAAGACATAAGCGATTATTACGCAATTTATTAACCGGCAAATATGACATGATGGTTTAAGGTATGATATTATATCACAATCGCGGCGCGATTGCAAATGTTTTTTTGGGGAAAACGGAAAACAAAAGGGCCGCCATGGGCGACCCCGATATCCGGCCTGAGGCATTGCTGCGACACATTTACTTCTTTTTGGCAGCTGCCTTTTCTTTCTTTTTCTCTTTTTCTTTTTCGGATTTTGGCTTTGCGGTCAGGAGCTCAACCATTGAAATGGCGGCGCTGTCGCCGCGACGGAATCCGATTCTCATCACCCGTGTAAAACCAGAGGGCCGGTCCCTGAACTGCGGGGCGATGTCCGCAAACAACTTCTTAACCACATTTTTGTTTTTAATAGTCCTGCCGACCTGCCGTCGCGCCTGAAGGGAATCGTCCTTGGCAATCGCAATCAGCCGATCCACTACCCGTCTGAGTTCTTTGGCCTTGGTCTCAGTCGTCGTGATGGTGCGGTTATCCAAAAGCGAGGTTGCCATATTCGCAAGCATCGCCTCACGGTGCGATTTGGTACGACTGAGTTTCTTGGTCTTGACCTGGTGTCGCATTTTTCCACCTTACTCTATCTACTTGGCCTGCTCCATGTACCTGGAGATGTCCATTCCGAAGGATAAATTCAATTCGTCAAGAATCGCATTTAACTCATTAAGCGATTTGCGCCCGAAGTTTCGATACTTAAGCATCTCGGACTCGGTTTTCGAAACCAAATCGGCCAGAGTCTGGATATTGGCGGCACGCAGGCAATTCGAGGATCTGACCGACAGCTCCAATTCATCAACTCTGGTTTTGAGCAACTGGCGGATGCGGACGGTTTCTTCGTCCTCCTCATGTTCTTCTTCGATTTCGATTTCTTCATCAATATTGATGAACAGCTGAAGATGATCCTTAAGCAGCTTGGATGCAAACGACAGTGCGTCTTCCGGCGTGATCGACCCGTCAGTGGTTATCTCCAGCATGAGGCGATCATAGTCGGTGCGCTGCCCGACCCGGGTGTTTTCAATTTCGAAATTGACTTTCACCACCGGCGAGAACAGCGAGTCGACAAAGATCGTGCCCGCCGGCGCATCGGGGCGCTTGTTCATTTCCGCCAGCTGATAGCTGCGGCCGGAGTCAATATCGATTTCCATCTCTAATTCGCGATCTTCCACCAGCTCGGCGATGTGCAGATCAGGATTGAGGATCTCGATCTCCGGGTCATTCTCAAACATACTGGCAGTCAGCTTGCCCTTTTTGCTGGCGGTCAGCGTCAGCGTGCGCATGTCATCGGCGTGCATCCTGACCCGGATCTTTTTAACATTGAGCACCAGCCGCGTAACATCTTCATAGAGTCCCGCGATCGTGGAGAATTCATGCAAGGCACCGCTGACACGCATTGAAACAACCGCCGCCCCCTGAATAGACGAAAGCAGCACCCGCCGCAGTGCATTCCCCAGCGTGACACCGAAACCGCGTTCCAGTGGTTCAATTATGAACCGGGAATAATTCTCAGTTGCCGAAGATTGATCGGAAACGACTTCCTTGGGCATCTGTAAGCTTTTCCATTTCATATATTTCAACCTCCCATCAGGGATGTTTACCTGCTACTTCGAGTACAATTCAACGATCAGTTGTTCGTTAGCGCTGAGCGGAATATCCTGGCGCTTCGGATATTCCAGCAGCTCGCCCTCCAGAGCCGCCTTGTTGACACTCAGCCAGGCCAACTCGCTGGTCTGCCCCATGTCCTTCAGCGAGGCATGGATACAGTCAAGATTCTTTGATTTGTCCCGAACCTTGATAATATCCCGCGGCCCGACCTGATAAGACGGGATATCAACGATCCGGCTGTTTACCATGAAGTGCCGGTGACGCACCAGTTGGCGGGCCGCCTTACGCGACGGGGCGAAACCGAGCCGGTAAACCAAATTATCCAGACGGCATTCAAGAAGTTGCAGGAGGATTTCGCCTGTGACGCCGACTTTTTTGTCCGCCCTTTCAAAGTAATTATGGAATTGCTTTTCAAGAAGACCGTAGGTTCTGCGGACTTTCTGCTTTTCTCGAAGCTGCTTACCGTAGTTCGACACCTTATACCTGACCGACCGGCCGTGCTGTCCCGGGGCAAAGGAACGCCGTTCAAAGGCGCACTTGTCCGAGAAACAGCGACGCCCTTTCAAAAA
>CP070796.1:518659-523465 GCA_020343475.1 Candidatus Zixiibacteriota bacterium | reverse complement strand
GGCCGTCAGTGAGCACATTGGTCAGCGCGATCAAGTTCTTTCTGGCGGAGGTCGATGCCACATTTTCCGGTTTGGACAAATCGGACCATGCATTCCAGAATTGATCCAGCAGATTGCTGAGTGAGCCATCGTTGGGTTCATTAAAAACCGATTCAATTTGCGCAAGTGTTTTTTCCCGCGCCGTCCATTCGCCAAGCGCCTTGTTATCGGCACGAAACTGCTGACTCAAGAACAAATCGCGGACCTGATAAACGCTTGTCGCCTTCACCCCGGAGCCAATCGGTCCGACCGGATGCTCATCCGGATGGGTCGTGATCATTCGTACCCGCTGACGGCTGTAACCGGGGGTGTTGACATTTGCAACGTTATGCCCGATTGTCTGCAACCATAGCTGGCTGGCTGACAGGGCTCGCTTGCCGATTTCCAGCCCCTGGAATAATCCCGACATCATGCCCTCCTGTCCAGGGCCAGGTTGGTTTCGGTCCGGGTCATCTGCCCTTCCTTGCGATAGCTACCTTCCGGCGTTTTTATTCGCCCCAGTAATTCCATGGTTTTCACAATGTTCTCGCGCGACCGGTTGATCAGCATATTGTTCTGAGATCGAACCGTCATAATTTTCTCATGTAATTCGAGGATGTTATCCCGATGCCGCGCCAGCTGCATTGCCCGGCCGGATGAAACCGTCTGGATAAGTTTGGAGATGGTGAGATCTCCAGCGGTATTTCCATCCGATGACAACTCCTTGACCAGATCCTCCCGCCTGCGGGATAGGGCGGTACTTTCCAAGGTCTTCTCCCGCTGCTTTTCCGTCAGTTCGTTGATCGCATCCAAATCATTCCGCACCAGCGCCTGCTGCTGTTTTTCCAGCAGTTCTAGAAATGTTTCAAACAGGGACGCTTCTCTTTCCAGTACTTCTATCAGTGCCAGTACCAGCGCAGAATTTGAACTTTTTTCATGTACTTCTTTCGGCATATGTGCAATTCTCTTTAGTCGCTCCGGTTAGTATGCCCGGTCCCTCCTGCCGGGGATGTCGGACATTACCCTGCGAACATAATTCTGAGTTTCCGGGTAGGGCGGTACCCCGCCATATCGTTTCACTGCCTCAGGCCCGGCGTTATATGCCGCCAGGGCGTGTTTCAAATCTCCAAAACGATCAAGAAGTGAGCGCAGGTATCTGGCCCCGCCATTGATATTCTCCCGAGGATCGAACGCATTGCTAACCCCCATCTCGACGGCCGTGGTGTCCATTAACTGCATCAGCCCTTTTGCTCCCGATTTGGAAACCGCATTCGGGTCGCCGCCGGATTCAGCCTTGATCACGGCATGCAATAACTCTGGCGGAAGGCTATATTTCTCGGCGGCCCGCGCGACAATTCCGTCCAAAGGCGGCCGCCCGGTATCGATTCTGTCAGTTGATCGGTGCATCGTATCAGTCTGAATCGAATTTCGGTTGGCAATCTTCACCGGGATATAAACCCGTTTCGGCATAACCGTCTCCACCGGATTTATCTTACCATCGGTCACCCCGGCTCGATGTTCCAACGTATGCACCAGCGATTGATAGATAGTATCTGCCAGGCCCCGGTCGGTCGATCCGGCTACCCGCCGGGCGAGTTCCTGGTCAAAAATCTGCGTATAAATTTCTTTTCCCAAGCCCCCCCGCGCTCCAGCCAATTCGCCCGCACCGTCGGGAATAGTCTTACGCATCGACCTGAGCAGGTGATATAGAAACAGCGATTCCATTTCCTTGGCGGCTTTATACAGGCGTTTCTTTTCGGCTTTAAGGCCGCCGTTACTCTTCAGCGCCAGCGGCTTCGCGGCTGCGGGAAGAGCATTCCTGTTTGTACTGAAAGTTACCTGCATATTTCCTAAATAATTACCAGTTCGGCCCGCAGGGCACCGGCCTGTTTCAGCGCCTCAAAAATGGCGATAATATCTCTCGGTGCCGCCCCGATCTTATTAAGGGCGCTGGCCACGTCTGCCAGGGCAACCGTTTCTTTCAGATGCACCACCCGTGCCGGCTCATCCTCGACCGACAGCTGATAATCGGACGCCACCACCGTCTCGCCCCTGGAAAACGGCTCCGGCTGCGAGATAACCGGCATCGCCTTAATGCTGACAGTAATGTTGCCATGTGCGATTGCCACCGGGGCAATGCTGACATGCTCGCCGGCAACAATGGTTCCGGTTCGCTCATTAATTACGACCCGGGCGCGCTGATCAGGGTTGACCTGCATGGCGCCGATATCCGCCAGAAGACGCGTGCGATCGTTGGGATAGGCCAGAGAATCCGGAACCACGACCCGCACTGTCGCCTCATCTTCGACATAGGACATGGTCCCATACTTGACATTGATTTTGCGTGCGATACGGTCGGCCGTGACATAATCGGGAGACTGCAGAATCAGCAGGATTTCATTTGGATCGTTTTTCGCTTTGAGCCTGTTAACCACCTGCGCGCCGCCCGGGACTCTTCCGACAACGGTGTAGTTGTTTATGATCTTATCGCCCCCCTCAACCTGAACATTGAAACCGCCAATGGAAACCGGCCCCTGTGCGGTAGCGAAAACTTCCCCGGTCGCAGACGCCAGCGGGGTCAGCAGCAGATTCCCCCCCTGCAACGAGGTGGCGTCGCCGATTGACGACACGGTCGCATCGAGACGATCCCCCGTGCGAGCATTGGAATTTATCCGGGTCGTCACAATAACCGCCGCAACGTTCTTGACCTTTAATTGACCCGGGTCAACAGTAACTCCGATTCGCTGCATCATATTGGCCAGAGACTGCATGGTGAACTGGGTTCCCTTGCTGTCACCGGTGCCGTCAAGGCCAATCACCAAACCGTAGCCAAGCAGGTCCAGTTCATTAGTGTCATGAATTCGGGTAATGTCCTTGATGCGTACGCTGCCCTCCGCTTGCGGAGCATACAGGCACAGAATAAGGGTCACGGCTGCAATCATAAAAACCGGAATCGAGAGATGTATACAAAATAAATTCCTCATAAGGCCTCCTAAAACAGCCAGTTGAGAAAACGCATTATCGGCCCGGGACGGCTTCCATTACTGGCTGCCCCGCGCCCGGTGTACGTGATCTCGGCATCAGCAATCAGGTATGAATCTACGGTGTTATGGGCGGTGACATCCTTCTGGCGAACCACTCCGGTGAGTGTCATCGTTTCCTTATCCTTGGAAATGGCAATGGTTCTGCTGCCACTGATAATCAGGTCGCCGTTATCCCTGACGCCAATTACCGTCACCGTCATCTTGGCTCGCAGTGATTGAGTGCGGCTGTTCTCACCTTTGCCGTTGTAGTTGTTCTTGTATTCCCCGTTAACGCCGAACAACGGGATAAAGTCCAGTGGGCCGAGTCCCGGCCCGCCATCCACTTCGACTTTGCCATCTTTCTTGGTCTTGGTTTCAATCTCATTGGTGGCGTTGGCCGACTCATAGATCAGGACGGTCAGGATGTCGCCCACTTTGGCGGCCTTAATGTCGGTAAAGAGAGAGCTCGATTGTCCGAAATCTCCCGACCAGACTTTCATTGAAAAGGGCAACAGTAACAGGATAACGGTTATCCAGAATATTTTCTTGAATTTCATTTCCCTTACCTCATAGCAATGAGACTTCGACGGTTTCGGCATTTGTCACGGTAGCCGTGATGATTTTCCGAGACTGATCGTTTTTCACTTTGATTTTATCTCCGATATAACCCGATTCAAGGGCCGTTCCGTGTGTTGCGATATCTAATCCGCCGGAACTGTACACGATGGCGACCTTTTCTCCGGAAACGACCGCCGGAATTTGCTCAACCATCGATGAGGTCAGAATCCGGTTTTTCCCGATGATGCGCCGCGCCCATTTCCCGGCCAGCTTCGCGGGATCGGTAAGCGCTTTGTCGGTCAGCGAGGTTGTCTCTTTACGGACGATGATGATTTTGTCCGAAGAAAGCGGGTCGTGACGCTTGATTCTGTCCGCAGCCACCAGAACGTATTCAAAATGAGCGATGTTAATCCGAATCTGGCCAGAACGGACGCGTTCGCCGTCTTTGAACAGGGTCACTTCCAGTGCCAGCAGCCCTCGCGGCTCACCCTTCGTCAGGGCTTCAACTGCAAGGCTGTCATACTCTTCCGGCGAAACCGAAAGGCGGTTTCGGCGGATTTCAATTTCCGTCCGGTTCTGGTCAAGGTTATAGTACGCTGCAATGCAGCGTCTGAGTTCCTGTTCAAAAGTCTCTTTGGAAAATGCCGTTCCCATCAGCATCAGGCTCATTAAGAGCGCTGCCGAGCAAATCCCTATGCGCTTGATCATAATACTTTTCCTGTTATCTCAGGTTGTTGATAATCTGTGCCATATCCTCACTGGTTTTGATAACCTTCGAATTCAGCTCATATGACCGTTGCGCCACGATCATATTGACCATCTCGTCGACAACCTTAACGTTCGACATTTCCAGATACCCCTGATCGATCTTTCCCATGCCCTCAAGCCCGGGCGTTCCCAGAATCGGGTCCCCGGAAGCGGCGGTTTCGACATAGAGATTGTGCCCCACCGCTGAAAGACCGGCCGGGTTTATGAACTTCGCCAGTTCAATCTGTCCGATCACCTGAGCTTCGTCAGTACCTGCCAGCATCACCGAGACTTCGCCGTCGATACTTGTTGAGAGTGAAATGGAATCCTCCGGAATAGTAATCTCCGGCGTTAACAGAAAGCCGTCAGAGGTGACCACCCGACCCTCGGCGGAAATTTTGAAGGCGCCGTCGCGGGTATATGAAATCGTTCCGTCAGGCATTTGAATCTGAAAGAAACC
>CP070796.1:513738-518559 GCA_020343475.1 Candidatus Zixiibacteriota bacterium | reverse complement strand
ACTTTGCCGAAACTATAAATCTGCTTGCCGTTTAAATAAACCTCGCTGGCTCCGGCTTGAACCCAACTAATCCCCGCCGTTTTGCCCCAGAATGAAGAATCAACAATAAGGTTCAGCCGCAGCCATGCGATACCTTTCCACTCATTGCCGAGGGAATCCACCAAACCATAGGAGCCGACCAGTTTCCAGCCGCTGTCATCAAATTCCGGATTCGCCCAGACACCACTGTCACCCTCATGATAGCGCCAGTTGTCCAACAGAAGGATACTATCTGCTTTTAGCAGCGGTTTGATTTCGCAGTAGAAGATGTCGGCGGAGGCATTGCTGAATGCCGTAATCGACAAGCCTATAACCAGCAATAAAACAGGCAACACGCATATCCTTTGCCTGTTTCGGCATCGGTGCGAAATGGAAATATATTTATAATTACCGTTCCGCGTCATACAGCCCAATTATAAGGTATTTATCCAGATCCTGTTATATAAAATAAATAAATTCAAAGATAGTTTCTTCGTCACAATTGCCTGATTAAAAGTTAAAAAGGCCCCGGTCCTGATATGATGGCGGCATAAAATTCGTTTTCCGTAAGCCGTTTGCGGTATGTTTTTCAAATCCATTAGAACTTCTGCCATTAGTGCCGACATCGGATAATTAGCCAGTCTATTCGATATTTACCGGCAGTTCTATGGTGAAGGTTGATCCGCTACCGACTTCGCTTTTTACCGAGATATCGCCCTGGTGGTCCTGAATAATCTGATAGCTGATTGCCAGCCCCAGACCTACCCCGACTCCAACACCTTTGGTAGTATAACCGGGGTCAAAGATTTTCTTCAAATGTTCCGGCGGAATCCCACGGCCGGTATCGGAAATAGAGATGATCGCCTTATCATTGGCCAGGGTTGTCATTATTGTGATCTCACCCCGCCCGCGTATGGCTTCTTTGGCATTGACCAGCAGATTCAAAAAGGCCTGGTTGAGCTGACCGGGGTAACATGCGATTCGGGGGAGTTCACCATATTCTTTATTGACCAGAATATTCTGTTTTAACTGGGCGTAAAGCAAACCCAGCGTTTCATCAAGACATTCATGGACATCAACTCGTTGCAGTTCGGCTTCATCCAACCGCGCGAAACTTCGCAACCGTTTGACAATGTTTCCGATTTTGTCGGCGCCATCGCCGATTTGCTGATTCGAATTATCCAGAAATTCAAGGATACTTTCCAGTTCGGCGGTATCTTCGCCTTTGCCGATCCGCTGCCGCATCTTCCCCAACACCCTGGCCGCCGTATTGTTATTGCTCGTCAAAGCTCCCAGCGCATTGTTTATTTCGTGTGCAATACCGGCCACCAGCATTCCCAGCGAGGCCATCTTCTCGGACTGCACCAGCCGCGTCTGAGCCGCTTTTAAATTGTCGAGGGCTTTCTGCAACTCTTTCTGTGTTCGCTCAAGTGCATCGCGTTGACGGGAAATCAGATCAAGGTTCTTTCCGATCTTTCTCCGGTGATAATTTGTAAACAGTAAAGCTGCGGCCAGAACCCCCAGGATGGTTAAAAAGGCCTGCTGGTGTTTAAACATATAGGCGGTCAATATCGTCAGAAAAGGCTGCTTTTCAAGGTACATCATGACTACTTTTTCTTCATCGCGCTTTTTGAGAAGCAATCCTGTGCCGGTTGGAATCTCGTCCGATTCATAAGTATGGCTGTAGGGGAAGTAAAACTCTTTATCAAGCTGGCCGAGGAGTTCGAATTCACTGTCCAAAAGAAATGTATGGCCGTCAGATGATGACACTATAAGTTGAGTCTCACCGTTCCCGATAAAATCAGCACATTTCCAGATCTGCACCTCCCCCTCAAATTGACAGTGAGTCAACTCGTTGAGTTCCAGATTAAAGACCCTTATGAAACCATCTGAGGTGGCCAGCAAAATCTCCTGAATTCCGTCCGAGTTTATGTCACCGCTTTCGAACTGCTTTACGATAGAACCTGGCGGCAGGCTGGCTGAGTGCAATAATACACCATCAATAGAGTAAATCCTCAGAATAGCGCTGGCCCTGTCTTTTAGGCTGGCGTCATCATCCTCTCCAAAATTCGTAAAGGTCACCAGCTCCGGGATGTTGTCACCATTTATATCAACAGGCTGCATTCCCAACGCGCTGAATATACCGCCCATGGTCTGCGTCCACATTTCGTTTCCCGAATTGTCCAGGCATGCCATATAAGAATGTCTGTCATCCATCGATTCCAGCCTTACATCATTACCCATCGATCTGAAACAGAGTACAATTCTGCCGCCCCGAATTAACGAGTCATTTACAGCTATAATATTCATGGGCAGGCCACTGATATCATAGTGCCATACGATTTCATCATTAAGCCAGTCCAGACTGAAATATGCCCGGGGCAGAAGGTCAAATCCCGAAAAGACATTCAGTATTAGTTCATCGTAACCGTCACCATTAAGATCCACTGTCGTATCAAGCAGGTATCTGCCGTCCCATTTTCCATTATTATTGTTGTCTATAGGCCGGAGTATTTGGCGCTTATACATTAATTCTCCGCCGATCTCGACAATCTCCAGCCAGATTGCTCTATCCAGGTCGTATGTTACAGCGACTTCAGCATTGCCATCCCTATCCACATCACAGGGTAAATGATGCATGAATTTGAATATGTTCCTGTTAACCTGGTTAATAGCTCTGTCAGTCATAATATCTTGTCGGAAGATTACATAGCTCATGGTATCGCCGCGCCAATTATTGCCCACTTCATAATATCCCGGACGCGTCTGACCCTTAATCGGGATGGGTCTGATTTGGCCCGCACTGTATAACTTGATGGTTTTCTGGACCTTGAATTGATACTGCAAAAGGGCGGGATCGACCGCTTTCTTAACTACATGGTCGGGAAATCCGGATCGGAATACCAGTATTGTCAGTACAATTGATAGAATAGCCGGGCGCACAATTTCCTCCCGATGAGATCGATCAAATATACTGATCGTGGCCGTGGTTGTCAAGCTACCCGGCTGATTAAGTTTGAGGGCAATTGGGGAACTACAGCGCGCCTGAGCTCAAGCCGTTATTGTGTCTTTATATGGTTGTTCTCGTTACTCTGTCAGAAGCTTTTGTATCATTCCCTTGAGCTCCGCCAGTTGATTTTTTGCCTGGTCCAATTCCAATTTAAGCTTTTCAATTTCTCTGGTCCTTTCATATAAGGCCTGAATAGCAACCATCATAATCCCGTCCGCGTCAACTGTCGTGATATGCCGGTCATCGCCGCCAACGCCGAACGCGGCGTAGAAGTCTTGCGCAACCGGGCCGATATGCCGGACCGACGCACCCTGCGCCTTATAATTCCAGGTATTGATTGGTAGCGACGCTACCCTTTCAAGAATCTCCTGCGGCTCAACCGGCTCGAAATTTTCCTTGAGATCTTTATCCGACAGGCTCGACCATGAGCCGCCCCCCGGATCAACCTCGACTCCCGCGGTGACGCTCCCGTCTCCGGCGTCGATCCCGGTCACAAAACGGATTCCGCCCGTGGCCCTGGCGGCAAACTCATTATTGGCCTCCGAGGAAAAGTCAAAGAATTGATGGTAGTCAGCCCATACAAAGGCCCCGGAGTGCAGGGACTTGGCACGGTATCCCAGTGCAAATGGGGCATGAGTACCACTGGCAGTCGAATTGTAACCTGCTGCAAAGGCGTTGGTGCCGCCGGCGGTATTCCCTGTGCCGCCCGGTACCGTACTGCCCTCCCCGCTGGCGGTATTACTTGCTCCGCCTGATACAACCGCTTTTATATTGGAGGCCGTGTTTGACCTGCCGCCTCCCACCGTGCTTTCCTCGGCGCTGGCGATACACCTCCAGCCGCCTGCCACCGTGGCGCTATTGTGGGAAGCTTCATTTTGATAACCGCCGCCAATGGTGGCAGTATATCCCGCACCGACAATGATGTTATCATGGCCGCCGCCGACATGAGAGTAATTGCCCCTGGCCTCGTTGCCTTTGCCGCCGCCGACGGTGGCATAATACTCCGCGATATTATCTTCCCCTCCGCATATCGAGGCCCAGTACCATGCGGCATAGTTGTTTTTTCCGCCGCACACGGTTGAATACTTGAAACGAGCGTAATTGTCCATCCCTCCCCCGACAAAAGCCGCCGAGTCATCGCTTCCATACCCGGCCCTGTTGAATATCCCGGCCGCCACTCCTCCGAAAACAGCATGCACAGTATCACCGGAACCACCGCCGATAAAGGAATCTTCACCCCAAGCCGCATTGTCCGCGCCGCCTGCAACGAAACTTCTATTACCGTCCGCAAGATTGTCAATTCCTCCACCGATACCGCTGTAATCGCCGCCTGCATCATTGCTGTACCCGCCGCCAATCGAGGCATATTCGCCGCTTACATTATTGGAGTGACCTCCGCAAATCGCTGAAAACTTGCTGGATGTGATATTCATCCCACCCCCCAATATAACCGTGGCGGAATCATTTTCATCATCACCTGCGTCATTTTCAAGCCCGGAAATGATACCGCTTCTGGCGCCGACAGCGGTGTTTAAGTAACCGCCCGCGATTATCGCGCCACTTCCTCCGGCATTATTGCCGCTTCCACCTAATATGGCACTGCTTGCACCGCTCACGGTGTTGCCTGAACCGGCGGCGATAATGCTGTTAGTTCCGCTTGCGACATTATAATGCCCTCCGGATACGGCACTCTGATCTTCCTGCGCCTCGTTATAATTGCCGCCACAGACAAAAGCGTCGTAACCGCTGACCACGTTATTACTGCCGCCGGTAATTATTCCCCTGTTTCCCGA
>CP070796.1:508809-513638 GCA_020343475.1 Candidatus Zixiibacteriota bacterium | reverse complement strand
ATACTTTTACACAGTACATAATCTACAAGTACATTCAATCCGGAAAGCTGGATACCCATATTCAGAAGATCATTAAAAATTACGGCGCAAAACGCAATCATATGCTCAAGGAAATCGAGAAGAATTTCCCTGACGGTATTACGTGGACAAGACCGGAAGGCGGCCTTTTCCTGTGGTGCGAACTTCCCGAGGGTATGTCGGCTTCGAAACTGCTGCAGGAAGCGATCAAAGAGAGGGTCACCTATGTCTATGGCTATCCCTTCTTCCCGGATGGTCGCGGCGACAATACCTTCCGTCTGAATTTCTCAAACGCATCGCTTGAAACAATCTCTGAGGCGATTCAGCGGCTCGGTAAGGTATTTAAAAATAACATGTAATATCACGGGCTCAGTACTTGATGTTCAAGCCGCAGGCCAGGCTCTTAAGATACCTGGCCTGCCTTTTATAATTTGCAGGATTGCGTCTTAATTTTCCGGTCATCCTGCATCCCGGCTTTTTTCTTTACAATCGCCTTTAAATCAATATCTTACAGCTCATGTACAGGATCAAATTCGCCAAATATCACGCCCTCGGCAATGATTTTCTGGTCATTGATCTGACTCGTAGACGGAATTTGCCGATCAATTTCGGCAGTCTGGCCGTTAATGTTTGCCGCCGGAATTCGGGGATCGGCGCCGATGGCATTTTGGTTCTAACAAATAGCCGCAAAGCCGATTGCACAATGGATGTTTACAACGCCGACGGCAGCTGGGCCGAGAGATCGGGAAACGGTATGCGCTGCACTGCGGCGTATTTATATGCCGGCCGTGCTCGCAAGAAACGGATTGCCATCGAAACGATTCAGGGAATTAGTGAGGCGGAAATAATAAAGAGCGAAAAAATATCGTTCATGATTCGCGTCTCGGTCGGCAGTCCGGTCTTTGAAACCAGGCTGATTCCAATGAAATCCCGGCATCGTTTTCATATCAATCTGCCGATCAGGATGGCCGGTGTATCAATACCTGTTACCGTTCTGGCGGTGGGGAATCCTCATTGCGTGCTTTTTATCGACAACTTCGATTTTGACTGGCAGACGATGGGATCTGAAATTGAAAACGATTCGGCTTTTCCGAATCGAACCAATGTTGAATTTGTCAAAATTGTAAATCGGGGCAGGATTATCCTTCGCGATTGGGAGCGCGGCGCCGGGGCGACCGGATCGTCGGGAACCGGGGCTTCTGCCGCCGTGGCCGCCGGTGTCGTCACCGGACTGCTGAACAGGCAGGTTGAGGTGGTTTTCCCGTCCGGGTCGCTGTTTGTCGACTGGTCCGATAACGACAATATTATCCGTTTAACCGGGCCGGCAGCATTCGTTTGCCGTGGCGAATATCATTTTGAGCACAGATAGCCCGATTTGCACCGCAATATCAGAGAATTCCCGTGAAGAAACCGAGCAATTACATAATCAACCCGATTGTGGATTACTGGCAGAATCTACGCATGTTTTCCGCCAATGTCCTGCTGTATCTTCTGGGTTCGTTTCTTGTCGGTCTGACCTTCGCGGCCTATATGCTGTTGCTCAATCTTTACTTACGGGAGCAGGGAGCAGTCGAGTCATTCATCGGGACGATTCTCTCGGCTGGCGCGGTAGGGATGACCGTAACCTCAATCCCGGCGGCATTTCTCCTGCGCCGGATACGCCTGAAAAGGATCCTGTTGAGCAGCATACTCGTTTATTGTCTGGCTGTGTTGCTGCTGTCACGGCTGCCGGTTACCGGATTGCTGGTTGTGGTAACATTTTCCGCAGGGGTCGCGGCTACTTTTTATCGCGTTGCCGCTGCGCCGTTCTTCATGCGTAATACCGGTTCGAAGGAACGAACCTTTGTCTTTTCCGCTTCATTCGGCGTTTCACTTATGGCCAGCATGCTGGGCTCGCTGCTGTTTGGCTGGATGGTGCCACAGCTGGCAAAAATTACCGACGGTATAATCCCTGCGTATCAGTGGACTTTTATGGTGGGGGCGGGACTGGGTCTTCTGGCATTGATTCCGTTTGCCCTGATCAAAGCAACTGATCCCGGCGAAGAAAACAGTTCGGCCGACTTTTCGCCGGCGCTTCTCAAACGGCGCCTGCCGCTATACGCAAAGTTGTTCATCCCTTATTTTGTGGTCGGGACCGGGGCAGGGTTGATTATTCCGTTTTTGAATCTGTATTTTCGAGACCGTTTCAACCAGCCGCCTGATAAAATCGGCCTGTTTTATTTTCTGGTACATGCGACAATGTTGTTCGGAATTATGGCTGGCCCGGTGCTGGCCCGGAAATTCGGAATGGTCAGAACAATTGTCTGGACACAGCTGATCTCGATACCATTTATGGTTATGCTGGCGTACACCTATTCACTTCCGCTGGCGTTTGCGGCGTTTTTGTTGAGGGGGGCACTTATGAACCTCGGACAGCCTATTGGTTCCAATTTCAGCATGGAACTGGTGGAAAAATCAGAGCATGCACTGGTAAATGCCCTTCTGATGCTGGGCTGGACCTCGTCCTGGATGATCTCGACCATGATTGGCGGCAATCTCATTGAACGCTATGGGTATACTCTGCCTCTGATGATTACGGTTGTGCTTTACATCATCTCCTCAATTTTATATTATCTGTTCTTTAGAACCTCGGAGCGGAAAACGCTTTCCGGTTATGTAATCGATACTCATGAGATTCGGGAGAGATGAGCTACAAAATCAGGCGTGAGGAAGTCGCGCGGCAGATTCATCGCGCCTTGCGCGAGGTGTATCCGGACTGTAAGATCGGCGGTAGCGACGTTGTCAGGCTGGTGGCCGAAACCACCCCCGATGGCGGCAAAATTACATTTCTGGCGGCCCAACTGGCCGCGGAGTTAAATCTTGACCCCAAGGCTCTAATAGCGGATATTTTCCGTGAACTGGGCGTGGAATATGAAAAGAATTTACACGATAAATTTCTTTTTGAAATGAAGTGCGACAACGAAAAGATTCATTTTGAGTCAATTGATCGGGCAGGAAAATGACCGGGGATAGATACGGATCGGAAATTGCACGGGTTACCGTTAAGGCTTTCAGGCACCTGTTCCCGGATTTAGCGCGATCCTTGCCGGATTTATACATCTTCCACACCGACTTGCTTTACGAAAGGCTGGAGACACCCAAGAATCCCGAGATGGGCAATTACGCCCTGCCGTTGTTTGATCTGGCAAAAATTACCAGGAAAAATCCCGCCGAGATCAACTCGGAACTGACCGTGGTGCAAAACAATGTCGTACGCAAGGACGAGAACCTTGCACACTTATCATTTGAAGCTGTCGGCGGATTCAACAATGCCCGTGTCTCAACCGCCAAGCTTGCCGAATCGGTGCTGAAGGATATCGCGAAAAAAGCCGACGATTATGGCTCATCTGATGAAGGTAGCGGCAAGAATATTGTCATCGATTTCTCCTCGCCTAATATTGCCAAGCCATTCGGCGTGGGGCACCTGCGCTCCACCGCGATTGGGGCGTCACTGTACCGGGTGTTCGAGAAGCTGGGATATAAGCCGATCGGGATCAATCACCTCGGTGACTGGGGGACGCAATTCGGCAAACTGATTGTGGCTTATCGACTCTGGGGATCTGAAATGATGAATAAAGACCCTATAACCGGACTGTACGACCTGTACGTAAAATTCCATAAAGAAGAAGAAAATGATCCATCCCTTTCAGATAAAGCCCGGGAGGCATTCAAGGCGCTGGAAGACGGCCAGCAGGAGGAAGCCGAACTCTGGAAGGAATTCCGGGATCTTTCGCTGCAATCTTTTATGCAGATTTATGATCTCCTGAACGTACGTTTTGATTATTACCACGGCGAATCATTTTACAATGACAAAATGGACATCACCATGGATCGATTGAAAAAGGCCGGGCTGATCATGGAATCGGAGGGGGCGCAGGTCGTCGATCTGGAGCAATATGATCTGCCGCCTTGCCTGCTCGCGAAGGCGGACGGGGCAACCTTATACGCCACGAGGGATATCGCAGGCATTCTGTACCGGTGGCAGGAATTCCGGTTTCACAAAGCGCTCTATGTTGTCGGCAGCGCCCAGAGAGATCATTTCAAGCAGGTCTTTAAGGTTATAGAGCTGCTGGAGGAAGCGGAAGGAACACCGCCCGAAGAGCGCATCCGCTCCCGGCTGCACCACGTGGAATTCGGCTGGATAAAATTCCAGGATAAAGCGATGTCCACCAGAATGGGTAATATTATCATTTTAGAAGACGTACTTGCCAAGGCCACCCGGCTTGCCCGTGAAATGATCGTGGCCAAAAATCCCAATCTCAGTGATATTGATGGGACGGCCGAAATGATCGGGGTGGGGGCGGTTATCTTTGCGGATCTTTCAACCCGGAAGCACATTGATGTCAACTTCGACTGGGATGCCGTGCTGACCTTCGAAGGGGAAACCGGACCGTATCTGCAATATACCCATGCCCGTCTTTGTTCGCTGGTGCGCCATTACGCGCGGGAAATACCGCCGGTATCGGATTTCTCCTGCTTTGATCGCCAGGAAGAAAACCGGGTCCTTGATCTATTATATCGTTTTCCGCAGATTATTCTTGAAGCGGCTGAAACCTATGAACCGTATGTTATCAGCTCATACCTGCTAAATCTCGGCGCAGCCTTTAACAAAGTATATCAGCGTAAGGATGATGCCGGCCGGATCGACAAGATTATTTCCGACGATATCAATCTAACTGCGGCCAGGATGGCTCTGGTTAATGCGGTCCGGGTTGTTATCAGAGAAGGACTGCGCCTGATGGGTATCGAAGCGCCCGAAGAAATGTAATTAC
>CP070796.1:503811-508709 GCA_020343475.1 Candidatus Zixiibacteriota bacterium | reverse complement strand
CGGTTCATTGCATACCAGGCCACGGGCCAGGCAATCAGGTTGGCCACCGCCACCAGAGTCAAAAACTCTCGCGACAGCAGCAATACGACTCCGGGAATCCCGGCGCCAAAGACCTTTCGTATTCCGATCTCTCGGGTCCGTCGTTCAGCAGTGTAGGAGGCAAGCCCGAACAAACCGAGACATGAAATGCATATCGCAAGCAATGCCAGATAGCCCACCATCCTGCCGGTCCGCTCATCCCCTCTAAACAACCGGCCGAACACCTGATCAAAGAGGCGATACTCGAAAATGTCGCCGGGAAAATGCTTATGGTACGTATCCTCAACATAGGCCAGAGCATCATCCATTTGCTCCGGGGCAATCTTTATTGAAAATTGAATATTCCGCCGTTGATGCCTGGACGATGACGGATTGAAGGGCAGCAGGATAATCGGATCAATCCTGCGACGCAGCGTCGCATAATGAAAATCCTTGATAACACCGATAACCCGACAGGTCGATTGCATTAGCATCTTGCCAATCGGGGATTGCCAGCCAAATGTCCGCACCGCGGTTTCATTAATAATGCAGTTAACAACGCTGTCGTTTGACTGAACTTCTGAAAGATTCCGGCCATCAAGCAGTTCAAGGTTATAGACATCAATAAAATGAGCATCCACATAATTCAGATTGGTATACGTTGTCTGGTCCTGATCGGCCCCTTCCCAGTCAACCTGTGTTGATGCATAATTATACCCCGGGATAAACCGCGACAGAGAGACTTCCACAATGGCGGGGCTTGCAAGCAACTCGTTCTTAAAGGACTCATATCGGCCAATGGTTTCGTTATGCCTGTTATTGAACTGCATGACCGCGATATGCTCTCTGTCAGATCCGGGATTCTGGTCCTTCATGTAAGACACCTGTCTGACAATGGTAAATGTCCCGATGATGAACGCGATAGACAGGCTGAATTGAAAGACAACCAGGAGCTTGCGGGTAAGGGAATTTCCTGCTCCAACCGGCAGGGTACCTTTCATGACCGCGGCAGGCTGAAACGCCGACAGATAAAAGGCCGGATAGCTGCCCGCGACCACGCCGACTGTAAGCGCTAAAATCAGCATTCCCCCCGACAGCGGCAGATTACCGAGATAATCCAATGTCATCTCCCGGCTGACCAGATTGTTGAACTCGGGCAGAAGCATCTCGGCCAGGCCAACCGCGATGACCAGCGCAATCGACGATAAAATTACCGATTCACCAAGAAACTGTATGATCAAAGTCGTCTTGCTTGCCCCGACCACCTTGCGCACGCCCACTTCCTTGGCGCGCGGCACCGACCTTGCCGTCGAGAGATTCATGAAGTTAATGCACGCTATCAGCAGCACAAAGACGCCAATCGCCAGCATAACATAAATCCCACTCGGATCTCCCCGCGGCCCGACCTCGCCGATTACGTCGGAATACAGGTGCAATTGCGAAAGCGGTTTAAGATAGGCATGACCCGGGTATTCGGGCCACTGATACCGTCTGAAAATATCACGGATATTCTGACTGATCTCCTGGACCGGAGCGTTTTCGGCGAGAACGACATAGGTATAAATCCCCATCTGACTCCAGTCATTCAGATCGGCGACACTATAGAGTGTCGATAGCGACGTCAAAAAGTCGAACCGGATGTGCGAGTTGGGCGGACAATCTTCCACAATACCGGTGATCTTGCAGTCATAAGTATCATTAAGTCGCAATGTTTTCCCCAGGGGATCGTCATCCGGAAAGTATTTATCGGCCAGTTCCCTCGAGAGCACGATGGTATTCGGCTCGGCCAGCACCTCTTTTGGATCGCCGCGCAGTAGCGGGAAGCTGAAAATCTCAAAAAAGGACGGTTCCACCCACCATCCTCTTAACGTATTGAATTTCAGATCATCACCGTAGGCCAGAACAAAATTGGCATCCATGCCCTGAAAGCGAACCGACTTGACTATTTCCGGATAATCCTCGACCAGGATTGGCCCCAGCGGATTATGGGTAATTGCAACAAATTGCCCCTGGCCGTTATAATCCTGCTCAACCCGGCAAATCCGATCGTACTGCTCATGGAACGTATCATAGCCATATTCGAATTGCGCATAGAGGACAATCAGGATAAAAATCGTCATGCCGATTGCCAATCCGGCGATATTAATAAATGAGTATCCCTTATGGCGGATTATATTTCGCACAATGACCTTCAAATAGCCAGTAATCATCGCGAATCTCCCGACTTTATTTATTCATATCTTAGCACCGTCACCGGACTGGCCATGGCAGCCCTGACGGCCTGAAAGCCCGCGGTCAAAAAGGCAATTGCGAGCACCGCCGCCGCCGAGCCAAGAAATATCCAGGGTTCAATGTCTATCCGATAGGCGTAGTACCGCAACAAACGTTCCATAATATAGTAGACAATCGGCCAGGCAATAATATTGGCCAGAGCAATCAGAATGATAAAACGCCTGGTCAACAGGCCGATAATACTCGGAACCGTAGCCCCGAGTACCCTGCGAATCCCGATCTCCCTGGTGCGACGCTCAGCCATGAATGAAACCAGTCCGAGCAGTCCCAAACAGGATATCAGGACCGCAATAACGGTGGCACCGCTCAAAATAGTACTGAGGCGTTTTTCGCGCCAGTAAATGTTCTCGTACGTCTGATCGAGAAAGTGGAATTCAAACGGGGTGATCGGATTATGGCGTTTCCAGATGCTTTCGGTATGGGCAACCACATCAGGGGTATTGTTCCCGGTTGTCCTGATGAGAATCACCCCATTTTCATTTGCCGCGGCAATCGCATCGTCACTCATGACATAGTAAACTCGGGGAGCGATCTGCTCATAAAGCGGCTGGAGATATGCATCCCGGGCAATCCCGATGATCATTTTACCGTGCTGAGCAAGGGTACCGTCATCGCCAATAAATGCAAATCGTTTACCGATGGGCGATTCAAGCTTCATTTGCCGGATTGCTTCTTCGTTCAGGATGCACGCCTGTGTCGTATCGGTACCGTACTGCCGCTGGAAGCTGCGCCCTTCAACAATTTCAAGATTCATCGTCTCAAAGTAATCATAACCGACGCGGCTGATATGAAATACAATATCCTGCCCCGGGCTGTCAAATCCTTCCCACATAAATCCATTAGTATGATAATCAGCAAGAGCCTCAAGATTATACTCCACAGCAACCGCCCGGACATCGGAGTGCTGCAGCAATTCTGCCCTGACAGTCTCATACATGTCCCCGATGTTATCCTTAACCGGGATATAGACAACATTTTCCTTATCAAAGCCCAGATTCTTGTCTCTGATATAGTGGTTCTGCTGAAAAATCATCCCGGTCCCGATCAAGAGGGCAATAGACAGCGAGAACTGGGCCGCGACCAGGACTGTGCGCAGTGTGCCACCTTCTGACATCACGCCTGGAAATCCCCTCAGGATTTTTATGGGATTAATGGCGGACAAATATATAGCGGGGTAAATACCGGCGGCAATGCAGGTTGTAATGAAAATACCCAGGTACAAAAGAAGAAGCTTATAATTCATGAGATTTAGAGAAAGATTCTTTTGCGCCAGATTATTTAAGACCGGCAGCATCACTTCCACCACAATCATGGCCAGCATAAAGGCAAGCAGTGCCAGAAATACCGATTCTCCGAAAAACTGTTTAACAAGTTGCATCTGGTTGGCACCAATGGCTTTCCGCATTCCGACCTCCCTGACACGCATCATGGATCGGGCGGTCGTCAGATTCATGAAGTTGATACAGGCGATAACCAGCACAAATACGGCCAGGGCGGAAAATATCCATATATACTTGCTGTCACCCCGCCTCGGGTTGTCATAGTTTAAGCGGGAATAGAGATGCATATCTTTTAGCGGCTGAAGATATGGCCTGTTGTTCGAACCCTGACCATGTTTTTCGAAAATTCCGGCGATCTTGTTATCCACCTGCCGGGCTGAGATCTGCTCATGGAGCATAACATACTCATAATATCGATGCGCGCCCCAGTAATCGATGTCTTCTCTTTCACGCAGATACTCGAAGGGGGCAATGAAGTCAAAGCGAAGGGAAGAATTTCCGGGGATATTCTTTAGAACGCCGGTAATCTTAAAATCATGCTTATCATTAACTCTGAAAATTTCCCCCAGCGGATCTTCCTCACCAAAGTACTTCTCCGCCATCGCCTCGGTCAGCAGGATCGAGCGGGGTTCCGAAAGCGCCGAAACCGGGTCTCCCTTTACCAGGGGGAAAGTAAACATTTCCAGAAAGTCGGGGTCGGCAAAAACCACGCCATTTTCGTTAAAGC
The DNA here is from genome assembly GCA_020343475.1 of Candidatus Zixiibacteriota bacterium. Classification (GTDB taxonomy): domain Bacteria; phylum Zixibacteria; class MSB-5A5; order GN15; family PGXB01; genus JAFGAL01. The sequence goes on along the minus strand of CP070796.1, from coordinate 504,392 downwards.
GCTTATCATGGTACGCAAGCACCCATCTGCTCCAGCCATAGCGCGTGGCATGCGTGATCTCGGGAAAATCCGCTTTCAGAGCCGGCGCCAGGGGAGCCGGGCAGACAGCATTATGTGAAACATGGTCGCCGAGCTTATTCTCAATTGCAACACGGTACAGGTTTTCTGAATTCCTGTGAAAACGGTCGTAACTCAATTCGTGTTGCACCCATAACAGCATCAGGATCGCAACGGTCATGCCGATTGCCAATCCGGCAATATTAATAGACAGGTATCCCTTACGGCGGACTATATTTCGCACAGTGACCTTCAAATACCCAGTAATCATCGCGAATCTCCCAACTCTTTTTATTCATATCTTAGCGCCGTCACCGGACTGGCCACGGCAGCCCTGACGGCCTGAAAGCTCACGGTTATCATGGCAATGACCAGAGTCAGAGCAGCGGAAACAAGAAAGATGCCCGGCCCGAGCTTGATATGGTAAGCAAAATCATCAAGCCAGCGGTTCATTGCATACCAGGCCACGGGCCAGGCAATCAGGTTGGCCACCGCCACCAGAGTCAAAAACTCTCGCGACAGCA
>CP070796.1:498812-503711 GCA_020343475.1 Candidatus Zixiibacteriota bacterium | reverse complement strand
CGCGGGTTTGGCCGAAACCTGTTACAATCCTTTTAAAAGCATTATTATTCGAGCTGTTGAGACCGTCTTTGCCTGCTACGAGGCACTGCGGATCATCGAGGGCTATCGGATGCCGGATAAACCGTTCATCGACATTCCTCCACGCGAAGGGGTTGGCCATGGCTGCACCGAGGCGCCCCGTGGGATACTATATCATCGCTATGCCATCGACGATTGCGGCGTTGTGAAAGATGCGCGGATAATTCCTCCTACATCTCAAAATCAGAAAGCAGTTGAAAAAGATCTCCGGGCTTTTGTTGAGAAAAATTTGCATCTTACCCACGACAAGCTTACCTGGCAATGTGAACAGGTTGTCCGCAACTATGATCCCTGCATTTCCTGCTCCTGTCATTTTCTTAAATTGAAGCTTGAACGCGAATGATCGAACGACCAATGGCGAAGATGTTTCCCATCCTTATCATTGGCTTGGGTAATGAGTATCGATCGGATGACAGCGCCGGACTTCGGGTTGCCCGGGCGTTTCATAACCTGGGTCTTGATGGAGTGGAGATTGTTGAAGGGATCTCCGACGGTGCAGCCCTTGTGGATAAATGGCGGGACGCCGAAGTGGTCATTGTGATCGATGCCGCTTCCTCCGGTGCGAAGCCGGGGACAGTGCATTGCTTTGACGCGAGAAATGAAACAATCCCCGAGGATTTGTTCTTCCGCTTTTCCACGCATTCGGTCAGCCTCACCAATTCGATCAGGATGGCGCAGGCGTTGGACTGTCTTCCGCCGATCCTGATCATCTATGGTATCGAGGGAACTGACTTTTCACCTGGCACCGAATTATCTCCCCCGGTCAGGAAGGCTGTCACAGCGCTGATTGATTGCATACGATACGAAATGGGACAATGGCGGCTTTGACAGAGCGATCATATCACTGCCGGAAGAAAACGTCAACAGCGGTACTGGCCTGCCATGGGATTTCTTATTTTATACATTACCTTTGCCAATCCTGCTCCGGGTTTGGCGCGGTCTGTCGCTGAGATTGACAAAACAGGTTGCGTCTGAAATTGGGGGGCCCACGTCTGACGGGGGCCGGAATCATAATAAGACTTCTCGTTATTGTGAATTATCAGCAGTTCGTAGAATGCGCAAAAGGATCGCTGGCGCCTATTCCGGCCATTTCAGGCTCTCGATCATGGCCGTCACTTCTTTGATTATCTTATGGAAAAACGTTCTTTCGCACTCCAGAACAAACACCATCATGTTGTCGCCGTTTTTGATAGCTGTCAGCGCGACCGCGTAGGTTCGCGGAATGGTCTCTCCCATGCCCAGTTTTTTGGTGTAGTGCGAGACTCCCTCCCATTGAAAAGCCTGCTTATTGTCAATCTTCACACCGCGTTTCTTCTCGGTCGTCAGGCCATCAAATACCACAGTCTCCTCAAGCGCGATCAGATCTTTGAGAACCTCTTTTTTGATTTTAGACTTGTAGGAATTGCTTACCAGAGAATCCACGAAGGCGGCCGGCGTGAAAGGCACCTTGACTATATAGATATCGAGACCGGGAACCTTGGCCATGCTGGGAAATTGCATCAACTCCCCGGGGATCTCGTGGTCGTTCTGGGTCAGAACCAGTCGCAATTTCTTTTTGGGTTTTTGGAGTTTGGCTTCCCAGTTTTCAAGGAGTGTCAATTGAAAGTTGTATTTTGAATCGGTATAAACATTATTTTCAATCTTGCCGGATTTGGGGCTTTTCTTGCGGGCTGACACGGTGCCAAAGCATGCCAGCAGGGCCAGGCAAACGATAAGGAAACGCTTCATGATAGTATTAACCTCCTTCCTGGTTCTTACTTGGTCAAAACCGCTATTGAAATCGCATAATGATCTTTGCCCATAACTGCAGATTTCGGACGAAGTGGGTCTACCAAATAGACGAAATTTGTGCTGCCTGTCGGGCTATCTTAAAATTGTAATACGCCAACGATTTGTCAAGCTTTTCAGTCAGGTCGGGAAAAGGGCTCCGAATGCTCCGGATTCTGGGAACAAAATTGAAATGTATCTGTTTGAAATTCAATAATGATAATCAATACTGATAAGAGAGAACATTTGACCGACAAATTAAAGAGAAATACACCGCAGCGACAGACGATTCTGGCAGAACTCCGCAAACTCTCTTCACATCCGACCGCAGCCGAGCTCTATCAAGTTGTCAGAGAACGACTTCCCAAAATAAGTCTGGGGACGGTCTATCGCAATCTTGAGTTTCTCAATAAGAACAACATCATCCAAAAACTTGAAAGGGGTAGATCAAAAGCCCGTTATGATGGTAATATGGCGTCGCATTATCATGTTCGCTGTATGCATTGTGGCCAGCTGGATGATATGTGTGAATCGCCAGCTTACACTGTTGCAGCCACCCCCTGCAGTCTGAATAGCTACAAGATCATCAGCCATCGTATTGAATTTGACGGCATATGTCCCAGGTGTCAGGGAACATCCTGAATGAAAGGCAACCAAATTTACCGAAATAAACACAATTGGAGGTAAGGCAAATGACCGCGAAGGAAATCCAGAACCAAATCATCGACAATATGCGGCGCTGGCAAGATGTTGAAAATTCATCGGTTTCATCGGCTGGCAATGTTATCGAAGCGACGGAAAATCCGATTGTCCGTCTTATTATGGAAATCATCCAGCGTGACTCACAGATGCATTATCGGGTTCAGGAACTGATTGCAGACAGTCTGGAATCAGGGACAATCTCACTAAGTCCCGATGAATTGGAAAAGGTGTGGGATATGATAGAGAAGCACATCAAACTTGAAGAAAAGACAGTGGAACTGGCTAATAAAGCGCTTGAGGCGCTCGAAGGACGGAAAATGGTCGTCCAGGAGTATCTTCTCAATTATCTGCTGATTGACGAGAAAAAGCATAATGAAATCCTGAAAACTCTGGAAATGATTAAAAAGGGTATGTATCCATACGGTTAGTTTTAACGAAGCAGAGCAGTAAAATGAAATAAGAACTGATGAACCAGAAAAGGAGGTTATATGTCATATCTGGTTACAAAGGAAGCCCCTGATTTTGTCGCTCGGGCGGTCATGCCTGATAATTCTTTTGCGGAATTGAGACTATCGTCGTACCGCAAGAAGTATGTGGTTTTGTTCTTTTATCCGCTGGATTTCACCTTTGTTTGCCCATTGGAGATTATCGCCTTTAACAAGGCGCTGGCGAAGTTCAAAGAGAGAGATGCCGAAATCATCGGAGTGTCAGTAGATTCACATTATACGCACCTGGCCTGGAAGAACACCGCTCCCAAGGATGGCGGTATCGGCCGGATTGATTATCCGCTGGTGGCTGATCTGAATAAAAACATTTCCCGTGATTATGGAGTTTTGATTGATGAGTCGGTGGCACTGCGCGGGCTTTTTCTGATTGACAAAGAGGGTATTATTCGCCATGCTGTGATAAATGATTTGCCTCTCGGGCGGAATGTCGACGAAGCTCTGCGTATGCTTGATGCCCTTCAATTCACCGAGAAGCATGGTGGGGTGTGCCCTGCCAACTGGCGGGAAAGTGAAGAGGCCATGAAAGCGACCACTGACGGTGTCGCGGACTATTTGGCGCATCGCGTATAGCATCGATGTTTATTGCCGGCGGGAATTCCCGCCTGGCACAAATTAAAAACAGGTACAAAGTTTTAAGGGAGCGGAACACGGTTTCTGAAAACCGCACCTGCATAAATGTGAAGGATAGCCGGGTGCGTTTTTAGAGAGTAATGGTGGTCGAATCACTGCTTGCAGGTTTTACAACCGGCACAGGCTGTGGAAGGCATAGACTGAAAGAGAAGAGACACCCTTTTGACATGAAAGGAGTAAACTGTGATTAGCAAAAACATGGAAGAAGCATTTAACGACCAGGTTGCGGCGGAGTTCTATTCGGCTCATTTATATCTGGCGATGTCGGCGTATCTGGAATCAATTGATCTTCCGGGATTTGCCAGCTGGATGCGGGTGCAATATCAGGAAGAGGTATCACACGCGGAAAAGATATTCGATTACGTAATCGAACGGGACGGCAGAGCGGTAGTCAAGTCTTTTGAAGATCCTCCTGTGGAATGGAAATCGGTACTGAGTGTTTTTGAGGAGGCATATGCTCATGAACAGAAGGTGACCGGCCTGATCAATAACCTGGTGAATCTTGCCCAGGGTGAAACGGATCATGCCTCTCAGGTTTTCCTGCATTGGTTTGTCAATGAGCAGGTGGAAGAGGAAGCATCCGTTAAGACCATCGTTCAGCAACTGAAACTTCTGGGGGATTCCAAGGCCGGTCTGTTTCAGATCGACCGGGAACTGGGACAGCGGACGTTCGTCCCGCCGGCCGCCGGGGCCGAGTAGGCAGGTGCGGTTCGGCGTGATGGGGCTGGTTATTCTTGGGCAATAAAGCACGAAAAGATGAAATCAGAGCGGTATTGGAACGAAGAGATTTCGATATGCTTTCCCGATGGGCGATTTTAGTTCGTAATCCTCTGGGGATTCTGCTTTCGCTGACGTATGGAGATGACGAGCTTCGCCGGTGGCGTGCTATTGAAGCAATCGGGAAGGTGGCAGGATGGCTGACCATCCGCGGCATCGAAAAAGTGCGGGATTTTATCCGAAGGCTGTTATGGCTCATGAATGACGAATCCGGGGGACTGGGCTGGTTTTGCCCGGAGATAATTGGAGAGATTCTGGTCAACGTGCCCGCTCTGGCGAGGGAATACGCCGGTCTGCTGCCGGCATATTTCCATCAAGAACCATTTGAGAAGGGCACTCATCAGGCAGTGTATCGGGTAGCGCAAGTATGTCCCCTGCCGTTTGTCAAGAGTATTCCCAAACTTGCCGACTCTCTGAATAATCCTGATCCCGTGGTTAG
>CP070796.1:493751-498712 GCA_020343475.1 Candidatus Zixiibacteriota bacterium | reverse complement strand
TCCACCCTCAAGTAGCAGTTCGCCCGCGGTTCCTTCGATAACTGTCACTCTCGGATCGGAATCGACAAAAAGGCAGATATATTTATTATAGGCAATGCGATCAGCCTGCGCCCTGCTTGACCAGACCGCTGGCCCACGGGATAGATTGAGCTTGCGGAACTGGATCCCGGTGGCATCGATAGCCCGGGCCATAAGCCCACCAAGGGCATCGATCTCCTTGACAATATGAGACTTACCTATTCCGCCGACCGAAGGATTGCAGGACATCAGGGCAAGCCTGGTGCGGTCCATCGTTACCAGCCCGACAGCTTTGCCCATCCGCGAGGCCGCCAATGCCGCCTCGACTCCGGCGTGTCCGCCGCCAATAACGATTATATCGAAATCAAAATGTTTCACGTAAAACAATCCTATTTCCCGATACAGAACCGGGCAAATATTCTATCAAGAATATCCTCATTATATATCCTGCCGGTGATTTCGTCAATTTCATTTATGCCCTGGCGAAAATCAAACGCCACCATCTCCGGGGACCGGCCTTCGGCAATTCCTTTTCTAGCCCTGCGCAGTTTCCTCATTGCCAGTTCCAATTTTCTTTTGTGGCGCTCGGAAGTCACCACCAGCCGATCGGTCAAATCCGGCATCTCACAATTGATACATTTCATCAGTTCTTTTCGCAGTCGGGTCAGACCGGCCCCTGTTTTACATGAAAGCGGCAGGGCCCCGAGCTCTTTCGAAGCAGCCTTTATCTCAATAAGCGGTTGCGTCTTCAATAGATCGATCTTATTAAGCGCAACTATTATCGGACACGTATCTTGATATTGTTTAACGTCCTTGCTAAGTTCCTGACGCCATAGCCTGCGAGTGGCATCCACGATCCAGATCACCAGATTGGCGCTTTCCATTATCTCCTCGGCGGAGCGCTGACCGGCCTTTTCAACCACCCCGGATGCATTTCGCAGCCCGGCAGTGTCGGTTAGCGAGACTGCAATCCCATCCAGATCAATCCATTCAATTAAATAATCCCGGGTGGTCCCGGGAATCGGTGCCACAATGGCTCGATTCTGATTAAGCAGGAGATTAAAAAGGGAGGACTTTCCGGCATTGGGACGTCCCGCAATGGCAATCGCATATCCCTCCCTGATAATCCTGCCGGAGCGGTAGCTGTCCCGCAGTTCCTTCAGACCTGCCAGAATGGAATCAACCGATAAAAACAACTTTTCCCGGTCGGCGGCCTCGAAGTCCTCCTCCGGGTAATCAACCGAGGCCTCAATATCTGAGAGCAACTCGATCGCTTCATTCCTGATTATCTCAACATGTTCGGATAAGCGGCCCAGAAGGTTCCTTTTTGCCGCATTATATGCATATTCGGTCTTCGACGCAATGAGATCGGCAACTGCTTCCGCTTTAGCCAGATCAATTCGCCCGGCCAGAAAGGCCCGCCGGGTAAATTCGCCTGGTTCAGCCGGTCGGACACCAAAACTGAGAATCTCTGCAAGGATTTTCCGCAAGATATATTGCCCGCCGTGACTGAATATTTCGGCCTGAGCCTGACCGGTATATGATTGTCCCGGAGGCATTTCCACCGTCGTAACTTCATCAATGGTTTCACCGCTGCGGTCGGTAAGAAATCCATAATATAAATGAAAGGGGCGATGTAACTCAGTGTCTTTCTGCGCGGGTCTGAATATTTTCTCGATTATTCTGGCAGAGTCGGGACCGGCGATTCGAATGGCTCCCAGGCCACCCTCACCGGGCGGCGTGATTATGGCCGCGATTGTCTCACGGTAGAAAGTTTCCGGCTTTTTTTTTTCATGCCGTCTGTTTCTGTGCCTCCGCTTTCTCCATCATCGGCCGCTTGTACACAATCTGCTCGATAAAGGAAAACAGTGAGAAACAGGTCCAGTAGAGCACCAGACCGGCGGATGCCTTATAGAAAAAGAATCCAAGCATCAGCGGAAAAATATATGTCAACGCCTTATTTTTCGGGTCGGTCATGCCGGTTTTCTGCTGCAGGAACATCAGCCCCACCATAAGTATCACCAGAATCATATACGGGTCGGTCAGCGACAATGCCCCCCGCGACAAATCGTTCCACCAGAGAATAAACGGCGCCTGGCGCAACAGGATGGTCGAACGGAAAACCGAAAAGAGTGCAAAGAACAGGGGCATCTGCGGCAACATTGGCAGACATCCCGACAGCGGATTAATCCCCATTTCCTTGTAGAGTTTCATCATCTCCCGATTCAGGGCCTGTGGATTGTTCTTGTGCTTCTTCTTGAGTTCCTCCATCTTCGGCTGAAGTTCCCGCATTCCCAACATGGACTTAAGAGTCTTTTTTGTCAGGGGGAATGTGACCACCTTGATCAGAAGGGAGAAGATGATTATCACCAAACCGTAGTTAGGAATGATGTCATACATCCGCGGCAACAACCACATAATCGGGACCGCGAAAATTCTGATAATCCATCCCACAAACGGAGTGGTCCCGATATCGATCAGATCAACAATTTCATTATTGTACTTACTAAGAACGCCGTAGTCGATCGGTCCAACGAAGACCGAAAAACTGTCGGTGATCGAAGGCGCGTATTCCAGCGGCATGGTAATCCCGGTGGAGATAGCGCGGGCGGTCACCGCGCCCTGCCGGCTCTGGATTTTTTCTCTTACGCCGTACGCCTGGGCCGCCTCACCGGGCTGGGAACGGGGGATCAGAATAGCAGTAAAATATTTCGAACGGTTGGCTATCCAGCCGGTATTGCCGGGGACATTTTCGTTGAGGATATTATTATTGAAGTCGTCGAATTTATAGTGCTCGCCGCCCTGGTATGCCATCGCCCACATGGCATTATAATCATCGCCGATATTCAGCTCGGTCGGTCCCAGCCGGTTGTTCCACTCAATAATATAATTGCGCTCAAACCCCAGGCCCGGCCGGTCGCTTATTTCGAGAATCAAATCATAATCATAGCGATCAGGATAAAAGCGATACCGCTTGCTGATTGCCCCACCGCCCTCTTTTTCATACGTATAGGTCAACTCAAGCGGGGTGTTGGTGACAGTGTACCGCCCCGCGGGACGCGAGGCACGGTAAGCCAGACTGTTCCCCGGCAGGGTTCCGCCAAGATACGTAAAGCTTGGCGTGGCGACCTCGCAGTCGGGGAGCATCTGGATCGGCGTTCCGTCCTCGTATTTGTAATCGGTCAGTTTGAACGAAATTGGCCCACCGCCGTGATTGGTCAGGGTTATCTCCCATATCCCGGTTTCAACCGTTATTAATTCCTCGGGAATATCGATCACTGTATCAGCGGCCGCCAGAGTCGCGGCAGTGTCCTGTCGGGTTGGCATAACCTGCTGCCGTTCCGGCAATAACGGCCTTTGCGCGGTGTCGGCCGGAGCTTGTTGAACCGGCTGCTCAGTGCCGGGCTGGCGGATTGGCTGTGGCGCCGGTTTCAACAGTCCCAGTCTGGTCATTATAGGCATCCAGAAGATGACCAGAAGCCCCAGCAGTATGATTAATATGACCGTTTTTTTATCCACGTTCCGGCTCCGCTATTTTGTCGTTACCCGCTTTTCCGGTACCGGATCATATCCGCCCTCGTCCCAGGGATGACAACGCAGAATTCTTTTGACTGCCATAATCGCTCCCTGCCACAGGCCGTACCGCTTGATTGCGTTCTCGGCGTAATGCGAGCAGCTCGGATAAAACCGGCAGCTCCCGCCGATCAGCGGAGAGAGCGTATACCGATAAAGCGTGATTAAAAAGAGAAGAGGGTAACTGCCTATTGAGATTTTATACTCAGACATCAGCTTTGATTTCACCAAAAATCCGGTCAAGCTCTTCCGTGAGCGCGGGATGATTGGCACTGTCGGCCGGTCCGGAAAAACGCACGACAAATCGGCCGTCGATTGTCCGCTTCTTCTGTGCGTTTCGGAAATCCTCCCGCAGCCAGCGTTTGATCCGGTTGCGCCTGACGGCGGTGCCGGCCTGGCGCGGAATTAAAAAGGCCACCGCATAAGTCTGCGCCTCGTCCGGAGCCCCGGCGTCGCGATAGACGGTCAGCATCTCCGAGCGGTACCGCCTTCCCGTTTTGAGCAGATCGTTGATCATTTTCCTGCTTTTTATGCTGTGGCGGGGCAACTTACTTCTTCTTGCTGACTTTAACAGTCAGTCTTTTTCTCCCCTTGGCACGGCGCCGGGCCAGAATTCTGCGCCCCCAGCGATCCGAACTCCGCTTCCGAAACCCATGGTCATTGACCTTCTTGCGGTTCGATGGCTGATATGTCCGTTTCATTGTCTAAAGACCCTTATCATCTATTTCAATTACGTTAAAAATTCAAATATACCCATTAATCACCATTCGTCAAGCGAAATCGGGCAATTGCGCAAATTGCCCACCGTCTCCAATCTGTTTTACGATTTACGCCATGATCGGTTCTGATATTTGCCCGAAGCCCGGAAACGATCCGGCGGCCTTGACATTTTCAATGCGACAGAATATCATTATTTATACTTTTGCCGATAACGGAATCCCGCTTTTCCGGCGCGGTTCCGGCACATATAAGGAGACTGTGTGTATGCGTTACATTAACCGGTTCTGGTTAGCACCCTTTCTTACCATTTTGCTCGGGTGCGTGATTTTTTGTACCGATGACAATCCCGTTAACATCGACACGACCCCCAATCCCCCGCAGGGAGTGATCGGCTATCCCGAATACTCGAATCTCCAGGGCAATCCGATTCTCATGACTCTTCTCTGGACTGGACCTTCAGGAGTGTCAGCAGACGGCTACAATGTCTATCGCAGAATCGGAGACGGCGACTTCGTGAAGCTCAATGATGCGCCAATATCGGAATCGTGGTACATATCTTCTGGAATCAATGCGGTGATACTTCACTATGTCGATCTCGATTATGACATCCTTTCCGACCAGATGTACACTTACTATGTGACCGCTGTCAG
>CP070796.1:488634-493651 GCA_020343475.1 Candidatus Zixiibacteriota bacterium | reverse complement strand
TCGACTGGTTGCACTCCGACAGACGACCGATCCTGTCACCGGACCTGCTTAAGAAGTACATGATCCCGCTGCTCAAAGAAGGCCGCAAGGTATTGCTGCTGGTTGTGGATTGTATGCGCCTTGACCAGTGGATGGCAATCGAATCAGTGGTGGCCGAGTACTACAATATTGAACGAAAAACCTATTTTTCAATTTTGCCGACCGCGACTCCGTTTGCACGAAACGCCCTGTTTGCAGGTCAGTTTCCCGACGAGATTGCCGTTGATTATCCGGAAAACTGGCGCAACGGTGACGAAGGCTCCCTCAATCGCAACGAGGACGAACTTCTTGCGGGTCAGCTTCACCGCGCGGGTATCAAGGCTGCCGATAGCATTCGATATGAGAAGATTTTTAATAACACTGAAGGAGACGCATTGGCCAAACGCGCGGCGGATTTTTACCAGTCCGAGATGGTTGCGTTTGTATTCAATTTCCTTGATATCCTCGCTCACGGGCGATCCACAAACATCATCCTCAAAGAAATCGCCGGCAGCGAGGCGGCGTTCCGTTCCCTGATGAAAAGCTGGTTTATACATTCACCGCTGTTTTCGATACTCAAGTCTTTTTCCCAGAAGGATTTCACCGTCATTATCACCTCCGATCACGGTTCGGTTCTTTGCTCGCGCGGCACTATCGCCCACGGCAAGAGAGATACTTCAACCAACCTTCGCTACAAGTACGGTGACAATCTCAACTGCGACACCAAACATGCGCTCCTTATAAAAAAGCCCGAGGAGTACCGCTTGCCGTCATTCGGTATCGCCACCACTTATATTATTGCCAAAGAGGACTATTACTTCGTCTATCCCAACAAGTACAACGAGTACATCCGTCAATTCCAGAACTCCTTTCAGCACGGTGGCATCTCCCTGGAAGAGCTGGTGGTGCCCATTGCTATCATGACTCCCAAGTGATGCGGTTTAAAAGAGCAAATACCAGGATGACAACGCAGTCGGCCGATGAAACAATCGCCTGCGGGCGGCAGATTGCCAGCCTTCTGCAAAACCGCGATGTGGTTAGCCTCTCCGGCCCGCTTGGAGCAGGAAAAACATGCTTAATCAGGGGGCTGGCCATCGGACTGGGCCTCGATGAGGATACTGTCAAGTCGCCGTCATTCACCCTGATCAACGAATATCATGGCGACCGCTCGCTCTACCACTTTGACCTGTATCGTATGAATGATCCCTCGGAGTTGTACCAGATCGGGTGGGACGATTATCTCCTTCGCGATGGGATTGTCGTTGTGGAATGGGGAGAAAAGGCGGCGGGATATCTCCCCGAGACAACAATAGATATAACAATTGAAATCATTTCCGAGACGACCCGCGAACTGCGACTTGAATTTGCCCGCTGATGGCAGGTCGAATATGAAACCGTATATACTGGCAATAGACAGTTCCACCTCGGTGTTGAGAGTGGGATTGTCCCTTAAGGACGACAGCATTGTTTCTTTTGAGAATACTGGCCGGTATCGCCACTCCCAATTCATCTTCGGCATGATAGCAAAGCTCCTTGCCGATAACGGGGTAATCAGGCCGCAAATTTCAGCCGTGGTGGTTTCCGTCGGTCCCGGCTCTTTCACCGGGTTGCGGGTCGGCATGGCGGCTGCGAAGGGTATCGCCACCGCTCTGAGCATTAATCTGGCGGGCGTATCGACATTTAATGCCGTCTCGCCGCGCCTGTTTCAGCAATTTGGCAAAACCTATGTGTTAATCCCTTCCCGGCGGGACGAGTATTACCTTGGATTAATCGATGCCCCGCAATTCGATGACCGAAACATAACGGTCGACAGGATAACCGGCATCGCCGGGCGCTGCCGGGGGGCTCGCCTTTACGGCGTAGGTTGTGAGCCGGACAGGAAGATCCTTGCCGACTGTGAAATTATCAGGCCGGCCGAGTTTGCGCTTGCCATTGACGATTTCTTGGTTGGAGGGATTTCAAGGCTTGCGGCCGGCGGCGATGATATCGCTCGACTTGAGCCTCTTTATATCCAGCAGTTTCCGGCCGAGGCGAAAAAATGAATCGACCCGACGAAAGTGTGCCGGAAAAACTGGTTATTCGGGCGATGACTGCGCCGGATGTTGATCCGGTCACCCTTCTGGAACAGCAGATTTTTCCCGATCCGTGGCCCCGGATTGCTTTTGAAGGGGATCTGGGCTATGAAGACCGGGGCTTTATAGTCGCCGAATATAACGGAATTATTTGCGGTTATGCCGGTTACATCACCATCGCCGGTGAGGCGCATTTGACGAACATTGCGGTTGCCCTGGAATATCGGGGGAAATCTATTGCAAAAACGTTATTAAATCGTATCTTAGAGATCGCCAGAAAAGCGGATTGCGATTATATTTTTCTGGATGTGCGGCCCAGCAATGAGGCCGCCATCAGTTTATATAAAAAATATAATTTCCGTGAGCTTTACCGGCGTCCTGATTATTATCGATTTCCGGTTGAAGACGCGCTTGTTATGGTAAAAAACCTTCGGGGCGAGTAAGAAACACCAATGGATTGGTTCAGAAAGAGCAAAGAAGGTCTCAGCCGCCAGCAAAAAAAGGATATTCCTGACGGGCTGTGGACGAAATGCCCGGAGTGCGGCGAGATTGTTTACACCAAGCAGCTTGAGGAAAGGTTGTGGATTTGCCCCAGCTGCGGGTATCATTTCCGGATTTCCAGCAGCAAATACATCAATATCATTCTTGACGACGGTCAGCTGGATCAAATGGATTCCAATCTGGAATCGAAAGATCCGCTCAAGTTTAAGGATTCCAAAAAGTATCTCGACCGCATTAAGGCGGCTCAGGAAAAAGCGGCGAATAAGGATGCCGTGATATCGGGAATAGGCAAGATTGACGGCATGGAAATCTCATTCGCGATTATGGATTTCGCCTTTATCGGGGGTTCAATGGGATCGGTGGTCGGTGAAAAAATCGCCCGGACTATTGAGCGGGCTATCGAACGGCGTATTCCATTGATCATTGTCTCCTGCTCCGGCGGCGCCAGGATGCAGGAGGGGATTCTTTCGCTGATGCAGATGGCCAAGACATCGGCTCTTCTGGCGGTTCTGGCGCAAATGAAGATTCCCTTCATTTCAGTATTGACCAATCCGACTACGGCCGGGGTAATGGCCAGCTATGCCTCACTTGGAGATGTTATTGTTGCTGAGCCCAAGGCATTGCTGGGCTTTGCCGGGCCCCGTGTAATACAGCAGACAATCGGTCAGGACCTGCCACCCGGTTTTCAATCGTCTGAATTCTTCCTCGAAAAAGGCTTTTTAGACAGGATTGTCGGGCGCAACAACCTGAGGGAAACGCTGGCTCTTCTGCTGAAGTACTTCCAGTCTTGAATGTTATGGCTAAGGACGCCGGGGAATATAGAGCGGCCATGGATTTCATCATGGCCCGTGAGCATTTCGGAATTAAGCTCGGATTGCGCAACATTACGAGTTTCCTGAAGGCGGCAGGCTGTCCGCATAATGATTACCCATCGGTGCTTATTGCCGGAACCAATGGCAAAGGATCAACCGCCGCCGCAATTGACGCGGTCATACGAGAAGCCGGTTATAAAGTAGGGATTTTTACCTCACCGCACCTGGTTGATTTCCGGGAACGAATTCGAGTCAACGGCAGACTTATTTCCCGGCAATATATCACATCCTTTATCAAGAAACACCGCCGGGTCATCGAAAAACACCGCATCACTTTCTTCGAAGTCTGCACGGCACTGGCGTTCTGTTATTTCGCGGACAAAAAGGTTGACCTGGCGATCGTCGAGGTCGGCCTTGGCGGGCGGCTGGATGCCACCAATACCCTGTCACCGATTCTATCGATTATCACTGATATCTCATATGATCACACTAACATTCTGGGGTCAACTATCAGGAAAATCGCCCGCGAGAAAGCGGGTATCATAAAAGCGAAGTCGACGGTTCTAACAGGTCTTCTTCCTCCGGAGGCAAGAGGCGAAGTCACCCGCACCTGCCGGATCAAAAAAGCGCCGCTGATTCAACTGTCAAAAAAGGACTTTGCCCGGAATGGAAAACCGTTCCGATTCGATTACTTCGGCAGCGCTTCCCCGGTAAAGAATCTGCGTTTTTCGTTGCCGGGTAATCATCAAATTCATAACGCTGCGATTGTCCTTCAAGCCGCGGGGATCCTCCGGGAGAAGGGATTCTCAATAACCAGGAAGGCGATCCGAGCAGGGCTGAAGAACACGTCCTGGCCAGGTCGGTTTCAGATCTGCAAACGGCGCGGGAAGCCCGCTGTTATTCTCGACGTTGGCCACAATCCGGCCGGTGTCAGGGCGATGGTAGCCTGTTTTCGGGAACTTTACCCGGGCCGTAAGGCTGATCTGGTGATGGGTTTTGTCCGCCATAAAAGCCTTCGGGAAATTGTCCGCTGCCTCCAGTTGATCGCGCGCCGGGTGGAAATTGCCCGGCTTCAGACCGACCGCAGCACCGACCCGGCCGAAGTTATTGCCTGTTTTTCAAGAGGAATCGAGGTCAATGCTTCGCATTCACTTGTCGTCTCAGCGCGCAAACTGGTTCGATCGGCGGCAGATGACGATATAGTAATTGTCTGCGGGTCTCATTTTGCGGTTGGAGAGTTTTTGGCCCGGCAGCATACTATCTTATGACCAAAAGGAAAACACAAAAGGCGCAACGACGGAAAACGCCACGACAGGAAGCCATCAGAGAATTAAAACTTCAGGCCGAAAAACGTCTGGTCGAACTGACCGAGGCTAATCGGCAACTCAGACGGAAAATTTTTGATCTTTATACGATCTTTGAGCTGAGCCGGAATTTCAATGCCGTTCTGAATTTTCAGACATTGCTGGATTCGTTTGTGCTAACGTCTCTGGGGCAGATGGGGGCTGCCAAGGCAGCGCTTTACCTTCCCCCCGAAATTGGCAAAAAGGAGTTTCATCTGGCTCGTGTTAAAGGTCCGGCCCCGTTTCCGAGCCGCGAACTCGTCATTGATCC
>CP070796.1:483471-488534 GCA_020343475.1 Candidatus Zixiibacteriota bacterium | reverse complement strand
GAATCCAGATATTCATGTGGGTAGTCCTGACGTTCCGGTTCCAGTCAGCCCACCGGTTCAACCTATCGTCGGCCAAAATGTTTTCGGCGGTCTCACCGCGCAGCCGGCCTTCCCTCACTCTCTCAGAAGTGAACTTGAGCATCTTATAGTACTCTTGAAGTTGCTCCAAGGTGTAGTTGGGTCCATGTCCGGGAATAAGAGTAATATCGGCCGGCAAAGTATCAAGGATGGACTTTAAGTTCTTCACATAGTCTAGAGCATCACCACCAAATTCGGGGTGGACATAGGCTATCAAATCAGCCAACAGAAGATCGCTTAAGTACAAGACACGGGACTCCGAGAAAAAGGCCATCAGATCACCGTCGGTATGAGCATGGGGAACATGGATGAATTGGATTAGTTCGCCGTTGAATATCATCGAGAAATCACCTGTCACTCGTAAATCGGGGATACGCCGCTCCGGCAGGGGAGGCAACGAAAAGTAAGCGCCGCTCAGCCTCTGGGCTGTATTCTCATGGGCGATCAAAGTCGTACCGTTTCCGAAGACCCGGTTTCCCCCGTTATGGTCATTATCGGAATGGGTGCTGATAATATACTTGACATGGCCATTGCCAAGAGTGTCGAGCGCTACGATGAGCTGGTCAATGGAACTGGTGCGACCGGCATCGACCAACAGCATACCGTCCGGACCAGTCGATAGCATTAAATTCACCGGTGTACCCCCGGCGCAGGTCAGTTGGTAGAGGTGATCGTTTATCTTGCTGACAGTCACACCTGACGCTGTCGACGGCTCGTGCTGAGTAAGTGCAGATTTTGAAAATAGATATATTATCAGTACCAACAGATATACGATTTGTCTAAACATCATTCTACCTCCTGGCGCCCTTTCAGTGTCCTGCTCCAGTTATTGATGTGGGTTCAAATCTAGCTCGATAACTTCTCTTGTCAACTTCATTATTGGTTTTCTTCTTGCCCCCGAGCTGGCGGTCGGCAGTCCAGCGGCCTAGAGGGACATTACGTGTAATAGTGGAGCCATAGATGCCGAAAGAAGACGCCTTCAACCGAATGGCCGATATTCGGCTTCAACTGGGAACCACAGTCTGTCCCATTAAGAACCACCCGAAGCCTTAAGCGAGAGGGCGAATAATCTTCTGGCTATTTCTGTGCCGGGGTCAAGATATCAAGACAGCCTCGCTGCCCTTAATCCCTTGCCCCACAACAGGCCAGCAAAATGGCACTTTCTCACGGGATCGCCCGTTTTGCCCCATTTCTCGCAAACTGTCAACCTTTTTTCAGCGAAAAACCGCTCTTCACGCGAATTTTAGAGAAGCTTTGGATTTATGTTAAGCGTCGGGTTTCTTGTCTCAATCTTCCGCTATAACATATGTAACTTGTTGTTCCATATTATAATACGGCTGGTGCTTCAAGAGACCGCAAAAGACGATAGTCTCAATCGGAAAAATGTATTGACACAGTCTCCTTTAATCGTTAATTTGAAAATATAGAGTCACAGATACTATTACGTATCAAGTCATATCATTTCAGAATTCACAGGAGGGAGTGTATGTTACGTTCAAAATTCGCGCCGCTGGTTATGTTGACAGCCTTAATGGTCCTGAGTATCTGCGCCGCGAGAGAATCTCTTGCCTTTTCGCCGCAGCTTGTAAACTATCAGGGCCGGTTGACCGACGCTGCTGGTGAGCCGTTAAGCGGCGACTACCCAATGATCTTCTCCATCTATAATGATCCGGAATTAAGCGAGCCGGGAAATATCGTATGGCAGGAGATCCATCCTTCGGTAACTGTTATTGATGGTCTGTTTAATGTGCTCCTCGGGTCGGAAACGCTCCTGAATTCGATGCACTTTGAGGACACGGCCAGATACCTTGGCATCAAAGTGGGTGAGGATGAAGAGATCTTCCCGCGGTCTCGTATCACCACCAATCCCTTTGCCTTCCAATCGGTTATGTCAGACTTTGCCGGGTATGCATCGACAATAGCTGACGATGCCGTTACCAGTGCATCAATTGAGAACGGTTCAATCGCTTTTAAGGATATCGGTCAGAATGGAGCCTCGGCTGATCAGGTGATGAAATGGAACGGTGTGGCCTGGGCGCCGGCAAACGATGAAACCAGCGGTACATCCTGGAACTGGTCAGACAGCTCTTCACATGGCCCCGACTCCGTTCTCTATGCCGATTCGTCGCTGTATGCAGACTCATCGGGCTATGCCGATTCATCTGGCTTTTCTGATTCAACCGAGGCTATCACCGATGGCGCCGTAGATTTTGCCGACATCGGACAAAATGGTGCCGCCGAGGGTCAGGTGATGAAGTGGGGCCCAACGGGGTGGATTCCCGGCGACGATGAAACCGGAGGAACTGACTGGAACTGGTCGGATAGTTCCTCGCACGGTCCCGATTCCGTTCTCTTCGCCGATTCATCGTTGTATGCAGACTCGTCGGGCTATGCCGATTCATCTGGCTTTTCTGATTCAACCGAGGCTATCACCGATGGCGCCGTAGATTTCACCGATATTGGCCAAAACGGTGCCGCCGAGGGTCAGGTGATGAAGTGGGCCAGCGGCGCCTGGGTGGCCGCTGATGACGAGACCAGTGGTAGTGGAGGATGGATTGACGATGTAAATGTAGTGAGATTGGATAATATTAATGATTCGGTAGGGATAGGAACCACCACGCCTTCGGCAAAATTGGAGGTTGCCGGTGATCTGGCGGCCTCGGGTAAAGCGACGATTGGACCAAGTCAAACGAACACAGGTCAGAACTCTTTCGTGGCTGGAGAAAGCAATACCGCCAGCGGCGACCGGTCGACGGTTTCGGGCGGTACAAGCAATAATGCTGAGGGCGAGGAAGCGACGATTGGCGGCGGCGCCGGGAACACCGCCGCCGGATACCGCTCGACAATCGGCGGCGGACAGGTAAATAGTGCCAGCGACGGCCTCGCAACCGTGGCCG
Source organism: Candidatus Zixiibacteriota bacterium (assembly GCA_020343475.1). Classification (GTDB taxonomy): domain Bacteria; phylum Zixibacteria; class MSB-5A5; order GN15; family PGXB01; genus JAFGAL01. Next base: position 485,559 of record CP070796.1, on the reverse strand, counting down.
GCGGTCTAGCTAACGTTGCCGACGGTGACTATGCGGCAGTGGGCGGCGGCCGTTTAAACAAGGCCCTGGCCGACTCGGCCACCGTGTGCGGCGGCGCCAAAAATACTGCCGGTGGACGCGCCTCGGTCGTCTCGGGCGGGGCCAATGATACCGCCAGTGGTGAATTCGCAGCTGTCGGTGGTGGTGAGAGTAACCTCGCTTCGGGGCCATACTCGACCGTAGGCGGCGGCCAGAACAACACCGCCGGTGTCAATTCCCATGCCACCGTTGGCGGTGGCAAGAATAACGTCGCGATGAATGAAGACGCCACCGTTGGCGGCGGGAGAAACAACGGTGCCACCGGCGATCAATCCACGGTCAGCGGAGGTCAGGCTAACGTTGCCGATACCCAGTGGTCCACCATTGGCGGGGGAATATTAAATTATGCCTATGGAGTTGCCGCCACCATCAGTGGTGGTAACACCAATGAAGCCAGCGGGCGATGGGCTGCTATCGGCGGAGGCAGCGACAATATGGCTATGGACACGGCAACGACCATCGCTGGTGGTAACGATAACGGTGCCGGTAAAGCATATGCCACCGTTTCGGGTGGAAGATATAACGGGGCAGATGGTCGCGGATCAACGGTTGGCGGCGGCATTAACAATATCGCTGATGATACATCTGCGACAGTCGGGGGCGGCCAAAATAATAAGGCCCGGGGCATATATTCGGTAATTGCCGGAGGCGGCGGACCAACTCCTGCCGATTCCAACGCAGCGAGTGGCGACATTGCCACGGTGTCGGGGGGTAGCGGTAATATTGCCGATGGCAACTTAGCTACCGTAGCTGGTGGGCTTCAGAGCACCGCGTCTGATTCGTGCGCCGCTGTTGCGGGGGGAGGCGCGAACCAGGCACTTGGGAAATATTCAGCCATTGGAGGCGGCAATGGCAATACCGCCAATGGTCATCTGGCAACAATTGGAGGCGGATTACAGAACATTGCCGCCGCTTCCGCCACCGATTCGGGCGCTACGGTCTCCGGAGGATATGGTAATCAAGCCCTCGGTGAGTGTTCGACTGTTGGCGGCGGACGAGGAAACGATGCTGACTCCTCGTACTCCACCATTGGCGGTGGTTTGGCTCATCATGCATACGAATGGTGCGCGACAATAGGCGGCGGCTATAGTAACATTGCCAGCGGGGAATACGCAACCGTGGCCGGTGGTAGTAACAATGAAGCGACCCATGAACAGGCCACGGTTGCAGGTGGGGGCGGTAATCGGGCCCATAGTGTACGTGCTGCAATTGGCGGCGGAGGTAATAATTTAGCGACTGGCTGGTTCAGTACGATAGCTGGGGGATTTGCCAATCGTGCTGAGGAAGACTATGCCGCGGTGGGAGGAGGTAGGAGTTGTGAAGCCACCGGGCAATATTCAACAGTCCCCGGAGGGAGGGATTGTATTGCCAAAGGCAGCTACGCTTTTGCAGCAGGCAACAAAGCAAAGGCTAACCATGACGGATCTATTGTAATTGCCGCCAATAGTACAGCTACCTCCTCAGATTCTATCTCATCCGGAGGCAGCCAGCAAATGGTTTTACGCGTCGATGGAGGCTTATACATTACAAACACAGGAGAATTGGCACCATATGACAATACAAAATTGATTACAACTCGGGGCGGCGCATACCTCAGTGGTAATGGCACCAACTGGACCAATGCATCAGATAAGAATCTCAAAGAGAATTTCGTTCCGGTCGATAAAAGGGAAATCTTGGCAAAAATTTCAGAATTAGTAATTGAAAGATGGAATTACATATCGGAGGACGGGCATACTGCGCATATTGGTCCAGTAGCTCAGGATTTCAATAAATTATTTGATGTTGGAAGCGACGATAAAACGATTTCTACTATTGATCCAGCCGGAATTGCTCTCGTTGGGATTCAAGCTTTGTTGGATAGGATCAACCAATTGGAACAACGAATAGTTGAACTTGAAGCAGAGTCAAAGTAGAACAAATAAAGAGAATGCCTGGAGATATAGAGATTTCGCCATAAACCGGGACAACAGTAATTTATTTAGCGATTTAATGGAGGTGTATCATGCA
>CP070796.1:478259-483371 GCA_020343475.1 Candidatus Zixiibacteriota bacterium | reverse complement strand
CTCATAGTAAAAATGGAGCAGAGCGGGCTCGAACCGCCGACCCTCACGTTGCGAACGTGATGCTCTCCCAGCTGAGCTACTGCCCCATTATCGCTTTTCTTTATCGGACAGCAGCCATTTACAACCATCCGATCTTCTGTGACCGTTCAAATAAAAGGAAAATTTCGGCAAAATCAAGGACTTTTGCTGAGAACCGGGCGGTTTAATATGCCATTTTTAGTTGAAACCGTGATCAGCCGAAGCATATAATATGAAATGCCAATCAAGGAGAAACCTTACTAATCAAGGAGGAAATATGATTCGCGCTTTATTGTCAGGCCTTCGCGAGTCTCCGGTTTATCTGTTTGGGGCGGTCGTTATGTCCTGTCTTCTGCTGGGTTCATTGCCCGGTTGCAGTTCAGGCGAAAAAACCGGGGAAACCGAGATGACCGAGGAACAGGCGGTATTGCCTGAGGACGGCGATACCCATTTGCTGGATACTACGATAGCCGAGCCGGAGGAAGTGAAAGTTTCGCCCGAAGAGGAAGTGAGCCAGAAACCGGAGAAGCCAAAACCGGCGCCGAAACCAGAACCAAAGCCCGAACCGAAGCCGCAACCCAAAGAACCGGAATATGTTGAAACCATGATCCTGCCGGAAAACAAAGCCCTTGAAGTGGAACTTCTGACGGCGAAAATCTCGACCGAGACCAACCAACCTGGTGACCGTTTCCGCGTCATGGTTCTGGGACCGATGGAAAAGGGCGAGCCGTCGACGCTTCCCGAAGGGACGATTATCGAAGGCGAAATCGCGGCGCTTGATAATGGTAAGGCGGAAGGAGCCTCGGCATCAATTCTGCTGAAATTTACCGACTTTATTCTTCCCGGCGAGAAGGCTATCCCGATTGAAGGGTATGTGGTAACCAAGGATGGTGACGGGCTTATCAAGGCTGGAAGTAAAACCGGAACAGTGGCAAAGGACGCCGGCATCGGTGCAATTGCGGGCGGGGTACTCGGTGCCATTACCGGCAAGAAAAAAACCAAGGATGCGGCCAAGGGAGCAGTGATCGGCGCCGCCGCAGGCGGCGTGCTGGGAGCTGTCCTGCACAAGGACCGGGTGGAATTGAAAGCAGGCAACAAGATGGACATTGCCATTATCGGATCGGTGATTCAAAAAAAACTGAAGAAATAAGATATCCGGCCTTGGAATTGCCGTTCTAAGACAAACAGAGGAAGGCGGCCCGATTGACCTGGCCGGGCTGGCTGCCGTGATGCAAGAAATTATTGAATTCGTTTTCGCTTAATGTGACCGGGAATGCTGAGCAACTTCTGACCTGTCCGCTGTTTTTAAATTCACGGAGGGATCATAATTTGCTCAAGGATGCTTCCGGGGAGTCGGCGGGAATCTCTCTTTTGCGAATTGACAGGCATTCATCACATAGCTATATTATGAAGTTAAGTGTATAATTTTCAACCGGGAAAGGAAGGATAACAATGAAGTGCGTTCTTATTACAATCCTTGCAGTATTCTCCCTGGCCATCGTCGCATTTGGAGGCGACGACACCGCGAAAGTAAAGAAAACCGGCTCGGATGCACCCGAGGCGGAGAAAAAAATGGAGGCCGAGAAGTATGTCAAGCGCCAGGCGGATAACCCGGAGATTGCGGTTGAGACTTCATTTGGAACGATGAAATTTGAGCTTTTTCGCGATGTCGCCCCGATACATGTCGACAGCACACTGGCTCGCATTCGCGAGGGCTTTTATGACAGTCTCAAAATATTCCGGATTATTGCCAATTTCATGGCACAAACTGGCGATCCTCAGAATCGAGGCAGTGGTAGCGCCGGGTATAATCTGCCGGCGGAGTTCTCCGATCTGCCTCACCTGCGGGGGACCCTGTCGATGGCGCGTTCGCAAGACCCGAACTCAGCCTCCTGTCAGTTCTTTATCTGCTTTGTGCGGCTTCAGGCCCTGGATAAGAAATACACTGTCTTTGGCCACATGATGGAAGGTGAAGATGTTCTGAAGAAGCTGGAAGCGGTTGAGGTCAAAGTTAATCCATTTACAAGTGAGAAGGCGATGCCGGTCGAAGATGTCTATATGAAAAAAGTAACCATACTCAAGGATATTAAGAAGGCTAAACCAGAGAATTAACGCCAAAAACTCCTTGCCGGGAAACGGGAACCGCCGTTTTCGGCTATGGTTTAAGTTATAGATGGGTAAAAAACTGGTCATACTCGGATCGACCGGGTCGATCGGGCAATCGGCTCTTGAGGTGGTCGCCAGGAATCCGGAACGCATTGAAATACTGGGACTTACGGCTCATACTCGGGCCGACATGCTGCGGGATCAAGTCGGGCAGTTTCGCCCGAAATACGCTGCGGTTACAGATCCGGCTGCCCGTGAGCATTTTGCCGGATTGATTGATTCTCCGGATGTCGAGCTATTGCCGCCAACCGAGGGGATCGAAATGCTGGCGGCTCATTCCGACGCGGACATTGTGCTCAACGCCATTGTTGGTGCGGCAGGTTTGAAGGCATCGCTGGCGGCGGTGCGGGCCGGAAACCGGCTGGCGCTGGCGAACAAGGAGTCGATGGTAATCGGGGGCGATTTGATCAACGCGGCTGCAGCCATTTCAGGAGCCGAAATCATACCGGTAGATTCGGAACATTCGGCAATCTGGCAGGCGCTGGTTTCCGGAAGGAAAAGGGAGATAAAAAAGATTCTGCTGACGGGCTCGGGGGGGCCGTTCCGGGAGACACCGCGCTCGGAATTCGATTCAATTACCAAACAGCAGGCGCTGAGCCATCCGATTTGGAAGATGGGGGCGAAGATTACAATTGATTCCGCAACCATGATGAATAAAGCGCTGGAGATAATCGAGGCGGTCAATTTGTTCAGGGTTCCGGCGGATAAGATTGAAGTGGTGGTGCACCCGCAGTCCATAATCCACTCGATGGTGGAATTTGTGGACAGTTCAATAATCGCGCAGCTTTCTTATCCGGATATGCGGCTGCCGATAGCATACGCACTTTTTTATCCTGAGCGGCATCCGGCGGAGAACGGGCATTTCAATCTGACCGAGATCGGGAAGCTGACCTTTCAGAAACCCGATTTCGAGAAATTCGTATTAATACCAATGGCGTATAGGATTGCCCGGATTGGCGGGACGGCGGCCGCGGTTTTCAATGCGGCCAACGAAGTGGCGGTGGAAGCTTTCTTGAATGATGCTGTCAAATTCAGCAGGATTCCCGATATAGTAATAGCTGCCGTTGAAAAGCATGCCCCGGTCCTGAATCCTTCACTTGAGGAAATACTTGAGGCAGACCGCTGGGCAAGAGAAAATGCAAAGACAATGATAGGGTGATATGATTACTACCGTCCTTGCCACAGTTTTCGTACTTGGCGTACTGGTTTTTTTTCATGAATTGGGACATTTTCTTGTTGCCAAGCGCGCCGGAATCAGGGTACACCGGTTTTCGCTGGGCTTCCCGCCCACAGTTTTTTCCAAGAAGTGGGGTGAAACCGAATACGCCATCGGCCTGATTCCTCTGGGCGGCTATGTGAAAATGGCCGGCGATAATCCCGCCGAGGAAACCAAGGGTGAACCCTGGGAGTTTATGTCCAAGCCGGTATGGAAACGGTTTCTGGTAATAATTGCGGGTCCGTTTATGAATTTCGTGCTGGCGGTAATGGTGCTTTCCGGGCTGTATTTCTTCCGCGGGCAGGAAGTTAAAGTATATGTAAGTTCGGTTGAGCAAAATAGTCCGGCGGAAAACGCCGGGATAGTCGAGGGCGATCAGATTTTATCAGTTAACGGGATTCGGATAACCACGTTCAATCGAATGGCTTTGATTATTGAGGAAAAGGTCGAGGAGCCGGTGGTGGTTTCCTGGCAGCACGCCGATCAGATCCTGACCGACACTATTGTAACGTACGCGGATTATGCCCGTACCGTGTCGGGAGATACAATAATAGTGGGCAAAATCGGGATTGGCGGCAGGCGAGGTTATGAAACCCTGGGATTTTTCGCCTCGATTAGCGCCGGATTTGACAAGTCCGTGCTTTACGTGAGATTGGTGGCATCATTTGTCTGGGGACTGATCACCCGTCAGATTGACGCCAGGGAGATCGGCGGGCCTATCATTATCAGCAAGTTGGCCGGGGTAACCGCCAGAGATGGTTTTGACATTCTCATGGAATTTCTGGCGCTCCTTTCGGTCAACCTTGCGGTCCTGAACATATTGCCGATCCCGGTGTTTGACGGCGGGCACCTGCTGTTTCTTTTCGCCGAAAAAATCAAAGGATCACCGGTATCTCTGAAAACCAGAATTCTGGCTCAGCAAATAGGGATCGCATTTATCCTGCTTCTGGTAATTTTCGTAACATTTAACGATATCAGCCGTTGGAACATGTTTAGGTAGGCTTCTGCCGTGCAAGCGAGATGAATCGAATGAAAAAGACAACCGGAGCAAAAGGCGTATCGGGCAAGCAAAGCGCGGCGGCAACTGCCATCCGGGAGAATGTCAAGATTTTCCTTTCCGCCGTTGTTATGGCCCTGATTATCAAGACCTCGATTGTAGAGGCGTATAAGGTCCCGTCGGGTTCTATGGAAGATACCATCCTGATCGGGGATTTCCTCACCGCCAACAAATTTGTTTACGGAGCTCGAATCCCGCTGGTAAACTGGAGGCTTCCCGCAATCAGGGAACCCGCGCCGGGCGATGTCATAATCTTTACCTATCCCGGCGATGGTGTGACCAGTTATGTCAAGCGGTGTGTTGCGGTGCAAGGTCAGGCGGTTGAAGTAAGAGACAAAGTTTTGTATGTCGACGGGAAACGAATCCCTGACGCGCCGTTTACCAAGCATGTCGACGATCGCGTCTATCCCCGTCCTGGTTTGAATAAACACAGTCGCGATAACTGGGGACCGTATATTGTCCCTGCGGAATGCTATTTTATGATGGGTGACAATCGTGACAATTCGGCCGATTCCCGCTTCTGGGGACCGGTCCACAAGGATCTTATTCTGGGGGAAGCGATGATTATTCACTGGTCGTGGGCACCCGATGAAAATGCTCCCAAGATCACGGCCGGGGATCCGCTGTCAGTTCCCAGGTCCTTCGTCTATAACAC
>CP070796.1:472916-478159 GCA_020343475.1 Candidatus Zixiibacteriota bacterium | reverse complement strand
GGTTTGGTCTGTTTATTGCTCAGTTAAGGTGAGGTTGAATGTCCATAAAATGGGTATGTTGTTGAAATCCAATAGAATAACGGCTCTTATGCTAATGGTCACAGGATTTCTGGCAGTGCTTGCGTCTTCAGCCGAGACAGCAGAGGAGAACTCAGCCCCGGTATTGACTCCTGTTGCTCGGCAGTATGTTGTTGAAGGCGAGCTGCTTAGCCTGGATATTACGGCCCATGACGCGGATGGCGATCAGATTTCGCTGTGGGTGTCAAGCCGGCCGAATGGCGCTGAATTTGTCGACCATGGCGACGGCACCGCGCATTTTGAATGGCAGCCCGATTTTTCGGGACCGAACTCGTCGGAAGGTTCGCCTTTCGCGCTTTCATTCGGGGCCAGCGACGGGACCGACGCCAGCACGATCTCGACTGACATTGTAGTTATCAATAAAAACCGAAAACCGGTCATTATCGCTGCCGACACGGTCCCCGGTCAGGCCGGGGATCACATTGTCTTTAATATTCACGGTGAAGATCCGGATCATGATCCGATCTCCTGGACGGTTTTGGAATTGCCCGGGGGAGCGGAATTTGACCTGGACGACGGAGTTCGGGTGGATTGGACGACCGCCTTTGCGGATTCCGGTTATCACTATGCGAAAGTGGAACTTACCGATCAATACGGGGCGGCTGACACAGCACGGATTGTGGTTGCCCTTGCCCAGACAATCGTTTTTGCGCTGACGGTGGACACCGCGTCGGGTTATCCCGGGGAACTGGCGACAGTGAATGTGTTGCTGAACAATCTTGAGGAAATCGCCGGGTTTGACCTGCTGATCAATTATGACTATACGGCGCTTGGTTTCGGAAACGCAACGACTGCCGGCACGCGCAGCGAACATTTTGAGTATTTCAGCTATCGACTGGCCGAAAGAGGAATTGAGGGCGACGTAAGGCTGATCGGAATTGCCGATACCGACGACGGTATCCCCGGCCAGAATCTGCCGGTTGGCGACGGGCCGATTGTCGAACTCAAATTCTATATTTCCAGCGGCACCGCGTTCGCCGGATTTGCCATCCCCGTTACTTTTGTTTTCCGCGATGTTATCTTCCGGACCGACAATGTCCTGACCGCAATCGACGGAAGTGAAATCGGGCAGGATATAATACACTATTTCAACGGTTATGTCAGTGTTTTGAAAAGCCCGCTGCACAGCCTTGGTGATATCAATCTGAACGGCATTCCTTTTGAAATCGCCGACGTGATTTATTTCACCAACTATTTTATCAATCCCGCTCTCTATCCTCTCAGTCCGCAGCAGCGGGCCAATTCCGACGTAAACCAGGATGGTTACGGCGCGACAATAGCTGACCTGGTGTTTATGATTAATCATATTGTCAACTTCGGCGCCTCTCCCAAGCCGGTGGCCGGGTATTCGGAAGTGGCTATGGGTTACATGCCGAATGACAGCGGCTACGTTCTGGCGGCCAATTCGGCTATGGATCTGGGCGGATTTGCACTGACCCTGGAGCTTATTGAGGGTGATGCGGCCGACATTCATTTTCATTCAGAGCTTGCCGATTGTGACATGACAGTTAAATCCGGACGGGAGGGCAGTCTGCTCCGGTTGCTGGTCTATGGTGAAGAGGGCCAACAGATTCCGGCCGGGACAAATCATTTTCTGATAGTCGATAATTCTGTTACATTCAAGATAAGAGAAGTACAATTCTCATCGGCTTATGGCACCATGCTGGGTTCGGTTTTCAAAGAAGACCTGGCGGAGTTGGTGCCGCATGGCTTTGAACTGCATCAAAATCATCCCAATCCTTTTAATCCGGCTACCGAAATCAGCTTCGAGCTTCCGCGGACAAGCCGGGTAACGCTGGCCGTTTATAACCTGCTCGGGCAGGAAATCGCAACATTGATTGACCGCGAGCTTCAGGCCGGCCGGCATGCAGTGATCTGGAACGGTCGGGACGAATCGGGACGGAAAGTCTCGAGCGGAGTCTACCTGTATCGGATACAGGCCGATGAATTTTCAAAAAGCAAAAAAATGATTTTACTAAAATAGAGGCGGTTGCTTATGAGAAAACTAACTTTCTTCGAAAATAATCAGTCTGCGAGGCTGGTGATGAGGCGCTCCAGGATTCCCCTTTACCTCCTGTTTTTGCTGCTATTTACCTGTGGCGCCGGTTACTCACAGATTTATAATGAGAATTATGTTTTCGACTTAGGCGATTTTAAAGGTGTAGCCGAAGATACGGTGCGCATGCCGCTCCAGATGGAGAATATTGAAGCAGTTGGCGGATACCTGTATCGAATTGAATATCCCAAGGCGATTTTGACACCATGTACTCTGGGCGCTGTCGCCGTGGGAGCGACGATTATGTATGACAGCGTGGAGATGGTTGGCCGCGGACTTGACTGTACTGTTATCGACTCGATTCCTTTCTATCAGGGGCTGAGTGATAAGTTCGATACGATATATAATGTAACGGCGACGCATGATCCCGGTGATGACAGTATGCATGTCAACGCCATATTTGTTCAGTTCTTGCCGCAGGCCATGTTTCCTCCGGAAGATCCGCAATATCTGCCCATGTGGAGATTGCCGACGATTGCAGCTGAGCCTGACACGGTCACCACAATTGCCTATGTGCTTTTTACAGTTAACGATACGGTTACAACCTCGACCACACCGCGATCCTGTGTGGTTCGCAATTATCGGGAATCGGACCCGCCGCCCGATTACCGCGATAACCAGGCTTCCGATGAAGAGGGATTGTACACCTATTACCCGGTAATTAACAATATTGGTATTTTCAGAGCCCAGCCGGAAGACCCATTTAATCCTGACACCTGCACTTATGGATATGATCCGGTGGGTGATACTTGCTGGGGGCCGCCGCCTGTGGGTGCGCCGACCGTGAGTATTGTCGGTTCTACAAGTTATATCCTTACGCAGGGAGATCCGTTGCCGACTGTCACCGTGAACGCGGTCGCTGATGAGGCATCGCACCAGTTGACGCTGCTGGCCTCCAATCTCCCGGAGGGAGCCACCTTTTCACCCAGCAATCCGGTCACCGGGACAGGGAATGTTACCGGGACTCTGGACTGGACACCGTCTTTTACACAGGATGGTGTTTTTGTCATCAATTTTCGGGCCACGGATGAGGACAATGGCCTGCTTTCTGATATAAAAAGCATTTCTGTTACGGTTGAGAAACTCGATATTGATCGATTGTTTACCACCTCGGCATATGGTGCATCACCGGTCGGAGGCATCCCGGGAGCTACCCCGGTAATCTTCCCAATTGACCTGATAACCTCCAAAACCGTGTATGGTATTCAGTTTGACATGAGTTATCCGGGTGACATGGCGAAACTGGATTCCGTAATTACTACCAGCCGCACGTCGGACTATATTGTATATGATAATATCGGCGTTTTCCCGGATACGGTTCGGGTGATGACATTCGGTCTGGCCAATGAAGTGATTGGCCCTCCGGATACGATCTCGGGGACGTCAATTCTTGACGTCTATTTCTCCATCGACTCTGCGGCCGTGCCGGGGAATGATTATTTGGTGCAGCTGTATGATGCGTGGGAATCGGCCGATCCCGATCCACTGGTGCCGTCGTTGCCGCTGCTGACCGATGCCGGCATAATCCAGGTTGATATTCTGGGCGACGTTAACCTTGATAAGATGATCAACGTGGCCGATCCGGTCAGCGTAGTCGGTTACATTATCGGAAGTTTCGGATTTCCGAAGCGAAATTACGAAACCGCCAATGTGGTTCCCGACGTCATGGTTAACGTCGTTGACCTGGTCGGGATTGTTAATCTGGCGTTCGGATTGCCGATTAGCCCGTCGCCGGTTCAGCCCGATTATGGCGACGACTATGCGAGACTATCCGTACAGCATGATCAGCTTTATGAAGGACAGTTCACCAAGCTGAGTGTCCGGGGTGAGTTTCCCGATCTGGTTGCGGGCATTCAACTCCAGGTGGATTACGATCCCGACGTTTTCAACTTTGGCCCGCCTGAACTGGCTGAATCCATTGACAATTTTACGCTGGGATTCAAAGACGACAAGCAGGGTCGAATCAGGATGGTCCTTTACAGTAACATGCCCTGGAAACAGACCGCGCAGATCCCTGCCGGAATCTCCGAATTTGTTTATCTTCCGGTCATTGTAAAGCAGGGCGTGGCCGCTGATGACAAATCAAAAGTCCGCCTGACACAGGCTTTTCTATCCAATTCAAATGCCGGCGAAATTCCGGTTGAAGGAAGCGGGACAGAGATTTTACCGACTACATTTACGCTTTATCAGAATTACCCCAACCCGTTTAATCCGACGACCAGGATTGACTTCGATATAAATGCCGGCAGTGCCGGCGGTCTGCAACCTGTGAAGCTGAAGATTTTTAATATTCTGGGCCAGCATGTCAAGACCCTTGTTGATAAGGACCTTGCTCCTGGACGGCACACTGTGGAATGGAACGGCAAGGCACATGATGGAAGACAGGTTGCCACAGGCATTTACCTCTACAAACTGGAGGTCGGCGATTATTACCAGACCAGGAAAATGCTGTTGCTGAAATAGATGCGAGGGAGGAAATCGTGAAATTAAGTAACTGTTATAAGAATTTTCAAATGCTGCGATTAGTATACACTGTTGCTTTTATTGCGTTCCTGGCACCAATTTCACTGGCACAGGTCGCGCCGGTCGTATCAGACATTCCTGATCAGACAATCGCAGAAGGAGCTGCGTTTACAGCAATTAATCTCGATGATTACGTCTCCGATGCGGATAATACCGACGATCAAATAACCTGGACCTACAGCGGCAACACGGAATTGACGGTTACTATTGACGGTTCACGGGTTGCCACGATCGGCATTCCGACCGCCGACTGGAACGGTGCCGAGACAATTACATTTATCGCCACCGATCCCGATTTGCTGTCAGATAGCGATGCGGCAACCTTTACAGTTACCGCGGTTAATGACGCCCCGGTGGTTTCTGATATTCCCGACCAGACCGTAGATGAGGGCGTGACCTTCGCGACGATAAATCTCGATGACTATGTTGCTGATGTTGATAATGCCGACGCTGAAATGGTGTGGACCTACACCGGGAACACGGAGCTGATGGTTATAATCGATGCGGCGAGAATCGCCACGATAGTGATTCCGGGCATCGACTGGAACGGCTTTGAAACAATCACCTTCCGTGCCACCGATCCGGG
>CP070796.1:467569-472816 GCA_020343475.1 Candidatus Zixiibacteriota bacterium | reverse complement strand
ATGTATGGCTGGTCGGAGGGAATGAACAAGACTTTCATCAGGATCACTTCGCCCAAGAAGGAAAAAGGTGTGGCCACGCTCCGCATCGAAAATGAGATGTGGAACTACCTGCCCAAAACCGACAAGGTTATCAAGATACCGCCGTCGATGATGATGAGCTCATGGATGGGATCGGATTTCACCAATGACGATCTGGTCAAGGAGTATTCTCTCTTTGAAGACTATACCTACGAATTGGCCCGGGTGGAAAACCCGCGCGACGATTGCCACTATATCAGCTGCATTCCAAACGAAAATGTCCCGGTGGTCTGGAAAAACGTAATTATCGCCGCCAGAAAAAAAGATCATATCCCGTTATGGCAGAAATATTACGATGAAAAAGGGAGGCTCATGCGGCTACTGACGTACGATGACGTCAGGGAGTTCGATGGACGCATGATTCCATCGGTGATGGAAATGATCCCGCAGAACAAGGAAGGACACAAGACAATTATTCGCTATATCGACATCAAGTTCGACATCAAATTGGACAAGGAAACGTTCACTCTGAGAAGGCTCCGCTCAAGCAAATAAGGTATCCCGGTTGTGCTCACCTTCAAGATAGCTTTCCGCAATATTTTTCGTCAGAAGCGCCGGACATATCTGACGATCCTGACCATGTTTGGCGGGTTTACCCTGGCGGCGATATCATTCGGCTGGTCGGACGGCACCTATAATTATGTCATCAACATGTTCACCCGCAACAATCTCGGACACATACAGGTTCACGGAGCAGGGTATTTGGATCGGCCAACCCTGCACAATACGATCAACAACCACGAAGAAATCGGCGAGCAATTACAAATCCTGCCCCACACCCTGACCTGGTCGCCCCGCCTGTATTCCTCCGGTCTGGTATCGGTCGGCGATAAGACGTCCGGGGTCAGGATTGTCGGGATCGATCCGGTTCGCGAAAACAATGCTACTCGCTTCAACAAAAAGATTGTACGGGGTCGCGCCTTTTCTTCCGGGAACGCTGCTGAAGTCATCCTCGGCATTGGCCTGGCTAAAATCTTAAAGGCCGAAGTAGGCGATGAAGCGGTCATAGTCTCGCAGGGTGCCGACGGCTCAATCGCCAATGACCTTTACGCAATTGTCGGCATAGCTGAAACCGGCGATGATATCGTTGATCGGATTATGTTCTACCTGCCTCTTCAGGCTGCGCAGGAGCTTCTGGTACTGGAGGGTCGCATTCATGAAATGATTGTAATCGTCGATGATCTCGACTATGTCCCCAGGGTAACCGCCGGGATCCGCGATATGCTCAAAGAGACCGATCTGGTCGCGGCCCCGTGGCAGGAATTTGCCCGGTCTTTCTACCGCGCCATGAAAGCCGACCAGAAGGGAACCTGGATTATGCTGGCAATCATCATCGTGATAGTGGCGGTCGGTGTCCTCAACACGGTCTTAATGACGGTTCTTGAACGAACGCGGGAGTACGGCGTTTTGCGCGCCGTCGGCACCCGCCCCGGGCAGATTTTCAAGCTGGTTCTTTACGAAGTCGCAACGATGGCGGTCATCAGCACCATCATTGGCGCAATTCTCAGCGCCATTATTAATTATCTGCTCTCCTTCCACGGTATCCCGATGCCGATCGATTACTCGTATGGGGGGGTGGAATTCAGCCGAATGTACACCGAGATAAACGCCCGGAGTCTGATCATACCGGGGATTACAGTGGTCGCATCGGCCATGTTGATATCCGTTTTTCCGGCAGTCAAGGCGGCTCGTATCGCCCCGGCGAAGGCAATGAGGACGCATTAGGAGAGTGGCAGGATGCTGACATTCATGAAACTGGCCTGGCGAAACCTGTTCCGTAACAAGCGCAGGACCTTCATTGCCGGCAGCGCCATCGGAATCGGTCTGGCCTCCCTGATCTTCATTGATGCACTCATCATCGGCATGAAAGACAACCTGGTGCATTCGGCGACTTCTTCTTTTTTGGGCGAGGGGCAAATCCACCACCGGGAGTTCCGCCAGACACATGACGTTGAACTGACAATTGTTAACCACGAACGGCTCGCGGCCGATCTGCGCCGGGAGGAGATTATCTCCCGCTTCACCGAACGAACCATGGCGCTCGGCATGATCACCTCTCCCGCCAATGTCAATTCGGTGTCGGTGTTCGGAATCAACCCGGCGACCGAACGAAATCTGTCCCAGATTGATGAGGCGCTTGTCGCCGGTAGCTACTTCGAGGACGGAAACGATCAGGATATCCTGATCGGAAGCAAGCTGGCGGAAATTCTTGAAGTGGAGCTCGGCGATCGCGTGGTGTTAACCGTGGCCCAGGCATACACTGGTGATCTCTCGCAGGAATTGTTTCGCATTAGCGGCATTTACCACTTCAATATTCGAGAGATGGATCGCGCGATGGCGTTTATCAGAATCGGCAAAGCTCAGCAGATGCTGGGACTGGGAAACAAAATCCATGAAATTGCTCTGAAGTTTGCGGAAACCAGGTACGGCAGCGCCAAGGATCTCCCGTTCTGGCGGAAATACTCACGCGACGGAAATGAGGCGGCAGGATGGCCAATGATTCTTCCCCAGCTGCAGGCGGCCTTTGAAATATCTCAATTCAGCACCTTCCTGATTGGCCTGATATTATTTGCGGTGGTGGCACTGGGTATCATCAATACCCTGTTTATGTCGATGCATGAGCGGATGTTCGAATTTGGTGTTCTGCGCGCCGTTGGAACTCGTCCTTTCACCCTGGGCCGCCTGATTTTATTTGAAGCCGGGGCTCTGGCGGTTATCAGTATTATTCTCGGGATGATTCTCGGATTTGCGGTAACCTATATTGTCAGCAAGATCGGCATCGATTATATGGGTATCGAATTTGTGGGTGCGTATTTCCGCGAACTTCTCTATCCTGTTCTGCAGATGAAGCAATTCATTTATTTCCCGTTTTACGTATTCGTTTTTACGATGATAACCGGCCTTTACCCTGCGCTTTATGCGGCAAAAATCTCGCCGGCCGAGGCAATGCGTAAAGGGCTTTGAGGAAAATAGTATGGAAAATAAAAACAACCATGAAGTGATTGTTGCCCGGGGGATTTCGAAAATCTATGAAGATAACGGCATTCCGGTAGAGGCGATCCGGGGGATTGACCTGACCATAAAGCGGGGCGAGTTTACTGCAATTGTCGGCCCCTCCGGCTCGGGCAAAACCACTTTCCTTAATTTGATCTCCGGGCTTGATGCTGTCACTGAAGGAGAGGTCTGGTTGAACGGTCAGCTGCTTTCCGGTATGAGTGGAAGTGAGCTTTCCGACTTCCGCCGCGACAATATCGGTTTTATCTTTCAGGCCTTTAACCTCATACCGGTTTTGACCGTCGAGGAAAACATTGAGTACATCATGCTCTTACAGGGAATCACCAGGCAGGAACGGCATCGGCGTGTCGATGAAATCCTGACTCAGGTCGATCTCGCGGGCTTTGCCGATCGCCTTCCGCCCAAGCTCTCAGGGGGACAAAAACAGCGGGTGGCGGTGGCGCGGGCAATGGTCTCCCGGCCGGCGTTGATACTGGCCGACGAGCCGACCGCCAACCTCGACTCAAAAACCGGAGGTGACCTGCTTGACATGATGCGTGAGCTGAACGAAACCAGCGGCATGACCTTTGTCTTTTCAACCCATGACGAAATGATTATGGAACGCGCCCGGCGGCTTATCACCCTCAAGGACGGGAAGATAGCCAGTGATGAAAACCGGGACTGAAGATTTTTCGCGATCACACGTAGTAAGTCCAGCAGCGAGAAGACTACTCCTGCCGGTATTCCTGCTTTTGATGGCCGTATCGAACGGTGCTGCCTCCGACTCGTTTTCGATTTATGGCTTCAGCAAAAGTTTCAGCGTTGTCAATCGCTACCCTGAGTGGAAGCGTCCCGACACCGTCCCTAACCCGCCGGACATCAGCTGGATATCCAACCGCCTGCGCTTCAATCTGAAATGGAACGCCGGAGATCCTCTCGCCCTGCACTTCTCCTACGACCTCGTCCCGCGTCTGCAGCATCGAACCAGGTTGGCGCAATTGCTGTCCTTCATGAGTATCGATCCGTTGTTGTACCGTATTGCCGATCTTGACTCGCGGTTGTACCCATCGCCGGATGCCTCGGTCAGAGATTTTATGATCACGCAAAACCTTGACCGGGCTTACGCCGTTATCACCGCATCGTTCGCAGATATCATGGTCGGTCGACAGCCTGTTGCATGGGGTACGGCACGTGTTATCAATCCGATGGACATAATCGCACCATATGCCTATGGCGAACTTGATACGGAAGACCGGATCGGGGTGGATGCGGCGCGGGTTCGGGTGCCGCTGGGCTTCATGGGAGAGTTCGACGGCGGGTACGTCTTCGGCAGGGACGGCAAATTCAAAAACAGCGCTCTTTTTCTGCGCACCAAATTGTATGCCGCCGGAACCGATATGTCGCTAATTATGCTCGGCTTTCATGAAAACCTGCTTGCCGGTTTTGACCTGGTCCGTGCTATCGGCGGCGCCGGTTTCTGGCTGGAAGGTGCCCAGGTTTTTGTTGATGCGCTCGCGGACAGCGGCGGAGGCCACGACGACTATTTTAGAGCGTCGGTAGGCGCCGACTACAGTTTCGGAGATAGACTATACGGCTTTGCCGAGTACCATTATAACCAGGTCGGAACGACTGAACCCGAAGACTATCTGACCAATCTGTCGCACCCGGCCTACACCGAGGGGGCCGTCTACCTGCTGGGGGAACACTACCTGACCCCCGGTATCACATATCAATTCTCGCCGCTGGTGATATGCCACGTGCAGGCGCTCTGCAACCTGACCGATCCGTCAGCCTATGTCACACCTCAACTCGAGATCAATATTACCCAGAATGCTTACCTTGCCGGCGGCGCATACCTCGGCATCGGCAAGACTCCCGAGTTTGCCTTTGAATCATTCGACTCCTATACCATTACTTTTCGTTCTGAATTCCGCGGGTATCCCAATACCTTCTTCGCCGCCTTGAATGTATATTTTTAAATCGATATGAAATACTGACACCTTCGCGCCGCAGGATATTTTCTGTTCGATTATTCCGATAGTACATTTACGGACATTGCGGGTCAGGGCCCGGCGGAATGCTGTACAGGAAATCGATCAGATACAATATATCCAGAAGATCAACATTTCCGTCGGCGTTGGCATCGCCGGCACCCTCGGGATCGGGAGCCGGGCC
>CP070796.1:462195-467469 GCA_020343475.1 Candidatus Zixiibacteriota bacterium | reverse complement strand
ATCACGTTCTGAAGGGCCACCCGTTTGTATTTGGGCGATTCTTTCAGCTTCGCCATGGCGGTGATGATTCGGTCGGTACCTTCTTCAATCTTCTTCAGCGACGTGGCGTATGACAACCTTATATTCTCTTCGGCACCAAAGGCGCTGCCGGGAACAACCGCCACGCCGGCCTCCCTGAGCAGGTAGTACGCTAAGCCGTACGAGTTGCGAATCTTCGTGCCCCCGAATTCAGTGTTATAGTACGCCGATACGTTGGGAAACAGGTAGAAAGCCCCTTGGGGCCGGTAGCAGGATATATCAGGGATGCGGCTCAGCTTGTCCAGCATGTAGTTACGGCGGGTGTAAAACTCGGCAACCATCTGATTGATTTCCGCCCGATGACCGGAGAGCGCTTCCGTCGCTGCTTTCTGAGCGATTGAGTTGGCGTTTGAGGTAGAATGCGACTGGACGATACCCATCGCCGCGATAATCTCGCGCGGCCCGGCGGCATACCCGATTCTCCAGCCGGTCATGGAGTACGACTTCGAGACGCCGTTTATAATGACAGCCTTTTCCTTAATCTTTTCGTCAAGCGACGCCACCGAGCAAAACCGGTAGTCGTCATAAATGACCTTTTCATAGATTTCATCGGCAACAATCAGCAGCCCCTCGGCGACCGCAATTTCGCAAATCTCCTGCAAATGCTCGCGGGTATATGCCGAGCCAGTCGGGTTGCTGGGATTGTTGATGACAATCGCCTTGGTGCTAAAATTGAGATTTGCTTTCAACTCGTCAGGTGTAATGCGAAAACCGTTTTCCTCGTGCGTGGGCACGATGACCGGTTTTCCCTTGACCATCAACACCTGTTGCGGGTATGATACCCAGTACGGCGCCGGGATGATAACTTCATCATCGCGGTTGAGGATTGAGACAAAGAGGTTATAAAGGCAATGCTTGGCCCCGCAGGAGACAATAATCTCGTTGTTCTGGTACTCCAGCCCGTGCTCTTCTTTATAGCGCCTTCTGATGGCTGCTTTCAGTTCTGCAATGCCGTCATTCGCAGTGTAGCCGGTGAAGTTGTCGTCAATGGCTTTTTTCCCGGCCTCCTTTATGTCGAATGGGGTGGGGAAATCCGGCTCGCCCACGGAGAAGTCGATGACATCGATCCCCTCGGCTTTCATCGCACTGGCCTTGGCATTAATCCGCAGGGTCGAAGAGAGCTCCAGACGGCCGATTCTGTTGGAAATCATCGTTTATTCCTTGTCCGCACCGCTCGTCTGCGGAGTATCGGTTCCCTGCTCTTTGTGCTTTTCGGCCAGATTTTTGACCCACTGCTCAAGGTCAAACCCTGACAGCGACTTGACCACCGTCGGCAGTTGTGTCATCATTGATGCCAGCTCGCCGGTAATCTTCGAGGTTCCCATTTTGCCGTCGTTGGAAACCATGACAATCTTGTCAACTTTGGAAATCGGAGCGGCCATCTCACGGGCCAGATCGGGCAGTCGTTCGAACATCATTTGCAGCAGGGCCGGTTGGGAATAAGCGTTCCAGGACTCAGCCTTTTTGCGCAGGGCCTCGGCCTCGGCTTGACCGACTTTTTTCACCAGCTCGGCCTCAACCTCGCCCTGGATACGTTTGGCCTCAGCCATCCCTCTGGCCTCCGCTTCCAGCCGGAACTGTTCGGCTGTGGCCGGTTTGCGTACCTTCGCGTCAAGTTCCTGTTCCACCCTCGCGATTTCCCTTTTCTCCAATTCGATGCTCGTGTCCTTTTCGATCAGCTTGACCTTGGCCTCCTCAGCCTTGAGTTCCTGATTGAGTTTGTGCCGTTCCAGCTCGTAGGAGAAATCGGCATCGGCCTTTTTCTGGTTCAAATCTTTGAGCAGGTCAGCCTTTTTCAGCTCAAGGCTATGATTGGCCTCAGCGATCTCGGCGTCAGCCTGCAATTTGGCGATGTCACCCTCCTTTTGCGCCTCAGCCGATTTGACGATGGCGTCACGGGCAGCCTCCGCCTCGGCCACTTCCGCATCCCGCCGGGCCTGCACAATTCGGGGTTTCCCCAGTGCTTCCAGGTAGCCTGAGGGATCGGTGATTTCCTTGAGGTTGAAGGAAAGGAGGATCAGCCCCATGTTGGAGAAATATTCACGGACATCATCAAAGACTGCTCCGGTGAATTCCTTGCGGTTCTTATTCAGCGATTCCAGGTTCGTTGCGCCGATCAGGGCCCGGGTTGAACCTTCCAGCGTGCGCAATGCCACGTCCCGGATGTCGGTCAGCGGCTTGCCCAGAAATTGCTCGGCCGCAAGGATGATCGATGTTTCAACGCTGGAAATTTTTACTTCGGCCGTACCCCGTACAGTACAGCGTATACCGTTGGTTGAAATGGCATCTTCCACCTGAAAATCCATCGGGATAATCTCTAATGGAAGAATCTGAGCCTGTTCAATGAACGGCTTGACAAATGTGCCCCCGCCGATGCGCAGGCGATACCCGACCTGCCGGGTCGTTCCGTCCGGCATCGTAACCGTGCGTTTCTTCCCGCCGGAGATGATCAGCACCTCATTCGGGCCTACCTTTCGGTAATTCTTCAGAACAACCACGAGAAACGCCACAAATATTACCGCAACGGCAATGATGATAATGATAAGAGGACTCACGATTATATTCTCCTTCAGAAAGATGAAAAGGCGGTAGTTCCAGCCGCCGCCCAATTCTATCGACTATTTACAGCATTGAAGATAACAGTACCGTAGTTGATGTCAACTGATATTTGCGAAATATTTCACGAACTGTGCTCGATTTCTTTCGGCATAAGCGCTTGCCCGCCGGGCAGATCCTGCCATTTTGCCAATCACGTCAGGGGGCTGGTCGGCACCGAATGCGTGGAATTGAAAAGCTCTATCAGTTGGCCTTCCTGCAGTCAGCCGGGCGGAAATACTGCGGGAAATTATGAACACTCCAGATTGCTCCATCGTCTGAGTATCAGATAAAAGTATGATTGACCGCTTGGGTTCAGGCATGGATACCCCGGCCGTTTTTAGGTTTGCTGACACAATAATATGATATATATTAAATTATAGCGACCGGGAAAGCGGCAACAGGTAAACAGATCCGATCCTGGTGGATCATGAGAATTCGGGGGAATTATGAAACATGCGGTAATGTTGTCTCTGACAATCCCCGTCATCATCCTTACCGTCGCAGCTCCTGCCTTTGGATCCGACCTACCGGTCGCGTTTGATTTGCGCGATGTTAATGGCGAAAACTACGTTACATCGATTAAGAATCAGCAGGGGGGCACCTGCTGGACCCACGGCGCAATGGCTGCCATCGAAGGCAATCTCATGATAACCGGTGTCTGGTCTGCGGCCGGAGAAAGCGGTGAAGCCAACCTGGCGGAATATCATCTGGATTGGTGGAACGGCTTCAATACCTTCAATAACGATGATCTTGAAATCCCGACCGGCGACGGTCTGACCGTGCACCAGGGAGGCGATTATCTTATGACAGCGGCCTATCTTTCGCGCGGTGAAGGGGCGGTGCGGGATATTGATGGTCAATCATTCGACATTCCACCGGACAGATACGATCCCGATTACCATTATTACTATGTCCGGGATATAGAATTCTACGTTGCTGGTAAAGATTTGAGTAACATAGACCTTATCAAGCAAAAGCTCATGACCCACGGGATGATGGCCACCGTGATGCTTCCTATCGAAGTCTATCTCGCTTATTTTCCCGCGGGCGACTACCATGTTCATTATCAATCCCCCGACGATCCGCAGGTGGCCAACCATGCGGTGGCGATTCTTGGCTGGAATGACACCCTGATCACCCAGGCTCCACTGCCGGGAGCCTGGCTGTGCAAGAACAGCTGGGGAGACGGGTGGGCCGATGACGGATTTTTCTGGATTTCATATTACGACAAGTATTGCACCCAGGTACCCGATATGGGCGCCATATCGTTCCAGAATGTACAGCCTGCGGTTTATGATCGGATCTATTATCACGATTATCATGGCTGGCGCGATACCCGGACCGAATGCACGGAAGCATTCAATGCATTTACAGCTCACCGCAACGGAAGGCTTCTGGCGGTAAGCTTCTTCACAGCCGCCGACACGGTAGATTATTCGGTTGTCGTTTACGATCAGTTTGAAGGGGGCGAGTTGCATACTGAGCTTTCGGCCGTTTCCGGCACAATTATCCATCACGGGTTTCATACTGTCGACCTTGCAAATGAGGTCGATCTTGCCGAGGGCGATGATTTTTACATCTACCTCTTTCTTTCGAAGGGCGGTCAGCCGTTTGATCGCACTTCGGAAGTTCCGCTTCTTCTGGGTGCCAAGTACCTAAATCTGGTCCCTTCGACAGCCCATCCCGGCGAAAGTTTTTACCGCAGTGGCTCTTTCTGGCAGGATCTGTACGAAGATGATACTACTTCCAATTTCTGCATCAAAGGCCTCTCCTATGATTTTGCCATGCGGACCAGCCCCAATGAAAACATGGAATCGGAAGGGCCGTCAGGTGGCCCGTTCGACAGCCTCAGCGGCGCTTACTGGTTCACGCACAGATATGATGATCCAATAGACTATGAAGTGGTGGTCGATCCGCCGGCCGACTGGTTAACCCTTTCCGGCGATGTCGGCGGCATTCTGATACCTTCAGACACCGCCGAGGTTTCCGTCGAGATCAATAGCAATGCCGATACGCTCTGCGACGGCGCTCATTATGCCAGGATTCATATCAGGAATTTATCCCATCCCGATGACGATACCCAACGACTTGTCAAACTTGTCATTGGAACGCCTGCGCTTCGCCACGAGTGGACGCTTGATACCGATCCGGGCTGGTTTTGTGAGGGCGAGTGGGAGTTTGGTGTTCCTACCGGCGACGGAGGATTTATGGGCTATGGCGTCGATCCAACCAGCGGATACACCGGCGATAATGTATACGGATATAACCTTGAGGGCAATTATCCGAAGAACCTGCCCCCGACCAGCTTAATATCAGCCTCGATAGACTGTTCCCGGCTGGTGAAAGTACGGCTGAAATTCTGGAAATGGATATGCATGGGAACCGGCGGCCGGGCGTATGTGAAGATTTCCAGTGATGGGATAAACTGGGACAGTGTCTGGCAATGCACGCAATACTTGCACGATTCATGGTTACCGGTTGATCTTGATATTTCCACCTTCGCAGACAGCCAGTCGACGATTTATGTCCGCTGGGTGATGGAATCAATAAGTGACCACACTGCTATGGGAGGATGGAATCTTGACGACATCCAACTGT
>CP070796.1:456813-462095 GCA_020343475.1 Candidatus Zixiibacteriota bacterium | reverse complement strand
GATCATTTTTCGAGGAAAAGCAGGAGGCGCGAACCGAATCGCTTTTCGCACGGGTGGAACAGTTTGAGAAGAAGTTGCTGGTGGAGGCGCTGGTAGCTTCCGGCGGTAATAAATCGGAAGCAGCGCGGCTATTGAACATTCATGAGTCGACGCTTCGGGCGAAAATGAAGCGGTACGAAATAACCAGAATGGTAAGTTAAAATACTCCCGTTATGGGATTCCATCAGGGGCCGCCAGTCAGGGCGGCCCGTATCCAGGGGGTAGATGCCTGGCCCCTCAGGCATTTACCCCTTTATTTATTGCAGAGGCCTGCCCGGTTCGGGCCGGGGGCTATGTCGGGATTTTGAGAGGTTATCAATTCCTTCAATTCGCATTCCGGGAGATGCTTATGAAATAACCAATGAAACATAAAAGCTCGATTCCGGGGTTTTTCTCGAACATCTGGTCATGAAAAATTGTTTAAAAAGAGCGAATTTTGGGGCTCCGGAAACAGAAAGGAAAATATGAAACTGGCAAAGACCCTGGGTGAACTGAAAGAAACAATGGGCTCGGTTCTTTCCACCAAGAACGAAATGCGTAAGAATCTGCTGGCTCAAATCCGTGACGGCAAAACCCGGTTCCCCGGTATTATCGGTTACGAACGCACGGTGCTGCCCCAGCTTGAAAATGCAATTTTATCCAGGCACGATATTATCTTGCTGGGTCTGCGGGGACAGGCCAAGACCCGTATTTGCAGACAACTGGTCAATTTTCTTGACGAATATATACCGATTATCAGGGGAAGCGAGCTTAATGAAAATCCGTTCAGCCCGATTTCCGCCCGCTACAGGCGGCTGGCGCAAGAGGCCGGCGACGAGCTTGAAATTGCGTGGTTGCACCGTGACGAGCGTTATCATGAAAAGCTGGCGACACCTGATGTTTCGGTGGCTGATCTAATCGGCGATATCGACCCGATTAAGGCGGTCCGTGAAAAACTCGACCTGTCCGACGAAGAAGTACTCCATTGGGGGATTATTCCGCGCACCAACCGCGGGCTGTTTGCCATCAACGAATTGCCAGACCTCCAGCCGCGAATCCAGGTTGTCCTGCTTAATATCCTCGAAGAAAACGATATGCAAATCAGGGGTTTCCCCGTCAGGATCCCGCTGGATATGATGCTGGTTTTTACTGCCAATCCGGAGGATTACACCAATCGCGGCAATATTATCACTCCGCTCAAGGATCGGATTGCCTCGCAGATCAACACCCATTATCCCGGCTCGCTTGAGGACGGCAAGAAAATCACCCAGCAGGAAGCCTGGATCGATCGGAAGATCAAAACGACCATTCCGGAACTGGTTAAAGACGTGGTTGAACAGATCGCCATTGAAGCCCGCCAGAGTGAATATGTTGATCAATCATCGGGGGTTTCGGCAAGGCTGGCAATTTCGGCATATGAAAACCTTATCTCAAACATCGAGCGCCGGGCGGCGCTGAACCGTGAGGACGATTTTTTCCCGCGCATGTGCGATTTGTATTCGGTGATCTCTTCAGTTGTCGGCAAAGTCGAACTGGTATACGAGGGAGAGCTGGAAGGCCCGACTATTCTGGCTGTCAATCTGATTGGCGAGGCAATGAAACGGACATTTGAACGCCACTTTCCCCAACCGCGTAAGGAACCGACCACCGCGGAGGAAATGCCCCGCAGTGAAAATATCTATGAAGCGGTGACCGACTTTTTCTCGGCCGGCCGTCGGGTCGAAATCTCTGACGAAATGCCGTATGCGGAATACAAAAAACGGCTGGATGAGATAGCCGGCCTCAAAGTGCTGGCGAAGAAGCTTTACAATACAACCGATGAGCGCGAAACATATCTGGTAATGGAATTCATCCTGGAAGGTCTTCACAGGATGAATATACTCGCCAAGGAATCGCCGGATAACAAGTTTGTCTATTCTGATATGATCGAGAATATCCTGAGGAACTGACGGTGCGTTTCATTTACTCGCAGTGGGACGATTCGTTTTTTAAGAAGCTTCGGGATATGAAGGATCTTATGTCCATCTTCAATTACGTTCTACTCCAGGTTAACGGCAACGTTGAGCTGGCCCTGCGGGTGATGAGACAGCTTCAGAAGCTGGGAGTCATTCCGCCCGAATACGACCTTGAAGAATTCCGCAGGGCCCTGCAAGAGCGGAAAATTATCGTAATGCAGCAGGACCGGGCAGCGCTGACCCGCAAAGGCGAGCGGCAGTTGCGCAAAGACACCTTCGATGAAGTATTCTCGCAGCTGAGGATGTCAGGCCCGGGTGAACACAAGACCGCTTTCGGCGGCGGCGATTCCGACGAGATTCTCCCCGAAAAGCGGCCGTACAGCTTCGGTGATGAATTCAACATGCTTGACCTGACCGGTTCGCTGTTTAATTCAATTTCGCGCACCGGCACGCTGGGATTGAACCTGACCGAGGATGATCTGGAGGTTTACGATACCTCGCGTTCCACCAGCACCGCAACGGTGATCCTTCTGGATATTTCGCACTCGATGGTTCTCTACGGCGAGGATCGGATCACGCCCGCCAAGCAGGTGGCACTTGCGTTCAGCGAAATGATTCTGACCAGGTTCCCCAGGGATAGCCTGAATGTGGTCCTTTTTGGTGATTTCGCGAAAGAGGTGAAAGTGAAAGACCTCCCGTATGCCGGGGTCGGGCCGTATATGACCAATACCAAGGCTGGCCTGGAGATGGCTCGCAATATCCTGCTTCGCAAGAAAAACGCCAACCGGCAGGTTTTTATGATCACCGATGGCAAGCCCTCGATGATCACGCGCCGCAACGGTACGACCTACAAAAACCCGATGGGACTTGATCCGGTCATCGTCAACCGAACACTCGATGAAGCCATTATCTGCCGCAAGAAAAGAATTCCGATTACGACCTTCATGATTGCCGATGATCCGTATTTGCAGGAGTTTGTCAGGAAGATGACCGAGTTGAATCGGGGCCGCGCTTATTTTGCTTCGGCGCAGAATCTGGGTAATTACGTCTTCTACGATTTTCTCACCCACCGCCGCAGGAGCGGGTAAGGCTGTCAATCCTGAATTGAGACTGGTCTCACCCCGGAGTGAAACTTGCGAGTGCTTCCTCTACCGTATCGAACACTTCAAATAGATCGCAGACATGGGTGACTTTGAAAATATCGGTGACCTTGTCGCACATGCCGGCCATTTTCAATTTACCGCCGTGCTTTTCAAGCGTCTCCTTGCCGGTCATGCAGATACCGACGCCGCGGGAATTGGTCCACTCGACCCGGGAGAAGTCCATGACTACGTTAACGATGTTGTCTTCGGCGAATTTGTCGATCATGTTTATCAATTTCAAATCCTCCGATTCCCCCATCAGCTTCCCGTGAAGTTCGAGAATACCGATTCCGTTTTCCTCTCTGAAGGTGTGTTTCATGATTTCTCCCTCCATGAAAATACTGTCGGTCGGTTCGACATCCGCCCCCCTGCCCGGTTCAAATGTCCCGCGATATTGTAACGTCTTCTGCAAGATGCGATGCACTGAAGCTCCGGCACAGTATACCATAGCTCGCCGGAGTTTGCAAGAAGAATCACCGGTCCGTATCACTGCAATTGCCGCCGGGGCGAAAATCCCGGAGGAATCCCGGCATTGTCTTACGCGAATTATGGTCCCTATTCAAAATCCGGGAAAAACAGAGGACGGGCACGATAATCGTTCTGTCATTGCGAGCCGAAGGCGAAGCAATCTCCAGCTATTCCGAGATTGCCGTATCGCAATGCCCCTGGCAGTGACTTACCTGTCGCGACTGCACTCGCTTACTTTACACGCTATTGCCATCAGTTCAATTTCATCAGGATCAATCGGGCGGTAGCCCCAGTTGCCGGCGGTACCGCCGCCGATATGTATCGTTTCAAAGCCGGCAGCGTTTAGAAGATTCCGTATCTCCGTGTCACGGTATCCTTTCTCGCGCACCTCGAGCGATTTTTTGCCGTCGGGGGTGTCGTAATCTACCGTGTATGTTTCGACGATTGTGTTCGGGTCGAATTTGCCCGCGGCGATGTCGTCAGGAGTGTACTTGCGGATTTTTTCAAGGGCATTGGGCGCCGTTAAGATTAATTTGCCCCCGGATTTGAGCGCGGTGTTGATATTGTGCAGAATCGCGGAGTCGTGTTCGCGCGGATCTTCGTGCAGTCCGATCAGCGAAAACGCACCCTCGCAAAGGCAGAGGGCGGCATCAAAGCGTACTTTAGTCGTAAACGACACGGCGTCGGCATGAACCAGTCCGATTGCGACCCGGGCTGATTCGGCCTTTTCTGCGGCAATTCTCAGCATTCCTTCGGAGAGATCCACACCGGTCATCAAATAGCCGCGTCTGGCAAGTTCGACCGTGTGCCGCCCCGTCCCGCATCCAACATCGAGAATCGCGGCTCCTTCGGGCAGTCTCAGTTCCTTGAGAATGAATTCGACTTCGGCGGTGGTGTTTTTCACAAACATCTCGTCATCGTACTTCGGGGCGTGATAGTTAAAGAATGTCTGCCAGGGGTTTTTTGAGGTCATGCGGCTAACAAACCGGGTCGGTTTTCAGATTTTCTTTCCAGAAGTAATTGCGTTCGATTACTTCTTGGGGCAGTTGGTCAATGTAGAACTTCTCTTTTTTAAAGGCGCCATACGCGGCCGTGAAGTAGATATAGTCATTGTCAAATACTTCATCCAATTTATCTGCAATTTCAGGCAGGATTTTCGCGCTTCCTGTACGACCAAGGGCACCAGCCGTGCGCCAGCGGACAAAGCCGTTCTCATCTTTGTCAGTCAATCGTTCAATCAGAGGCTCCACCGCCTCGGCACTGCCGATTGAACCAAGGGCACCAGCCACGCACTCGCGGACAGCGCTGTCCTCATTTCTGTCAGTCAATCGTTCTATCAGAGGCACTACCGCATCGGCACTGCCGATTGAGCCAAGGGCTAAAGCTGCGTACTCGCGGATATGGCTATCCTCATCTTTGTCAGTCAATCGTTCAATCAGGGGCGCCACCGCATCGGCACTGCCGATGGCGCCAAGGGCATCAGCCGCGCGCACTCGGACATAGTTGTTCTCGTCTTTGTCAGTCAATCGTTCAATCAGAGGCGCCACCGCATCGGCACTGCCGATTTTACCAAGGACCAAAGCCGCGCGCCAGCGGACTCCGCTGTCCTCATCTTTGTCGGTCAATCGTTCAGTCAGAGGCTCCACCGCATCGGCACTGCCGATTTTACCAAGGGCCAAAGCTGCGTACTCGCGGATAT
>CP070796.1:451309-456713 GCA_020343475.1 Candidatus Zixiibacteriota bacterium | reverse complement strand
AAGGCTCCTGCGCATATTCAAATTGAACAGCTCCTGCATCAATTCGTACTTTTTTTGCTGGAGTTCATCATGGGTCATATCTCTCAGGGTATGCATCTTCATCTTCAGGCTCCTTAAGTATCCGCCCGCGTCACAAATTTGGTCTTGATCGGAAGTTTGTTGCTGGCGAGCCGAAAGGCTTCTTTGGCCATGGTCCTGGCGACCCCTTCAATCTCAAAAAGGACGCGTCCCGGCTTAATCACAGCAACCCAGTATTCCGGGGCGCCCTTACCCTTCCCCATCCGAGTTTCAGCCGGCTTCTTGGTGACCGGCTTATCGGGAAAGACTCTGATCCATACTTTTCCACCGCGCTTTATGTACCGGGTTAAGGCGATACGGGCAGCTTCAATCTGCCGATCGGTTATCCAGGCTGGTTCCAATGCCTTGAGGCCGAACTGACCAAACGAGACGGAACTGCCGCGATACGCTTTTCCGGTCATTCTCCCGCGCTGCTGCTTTCGGTGCTTGACCTTACTCGGCATTAACATAATATACTCTCCCGACTATACACATACGCTGCGGTCGTCATTGCTGGCTTTTCTTCCTTTGCGATGCACCACCACTCTTCTGTTTCGATTCGGCTTTGGTATCACCTGGCCTGGCCGGCCTTTTCCCCCGGGGCGGGCGACTTTTGCCCTCCGGGGGTTTGGTACTGGTATCCCGACCGGCTTCAGGAGCGCCCGGCTCGGATTCTTCGCGGGCGCGGCGGACGCGGCCCCGCGGGCGGCGTTTACGTCTGCGTTCGTCGCGTTTCTTCCGCTCCTTGCGACTGCTGACCTCCAATTCGGGGCGCTCAGAAACAGTCTTGTCAATCTCGTCCTTGACTCCCAGTTCACCCGATCCCATCACGGTACCGCGGCACACCCATACCTTCACGCCAATCGTTCCATATGTCGTCATAGCAGTTGACGTGGCATAATCAATGTCGGCGCGTAGGGTATGCAACGGGACACGGCCATCCATATATTTCTCGCTGCGGGCGATTTCCGCGCCGCCCAAGCGTCCCGCACACAAAATCTTGATTCCTTCCGCACCCATCTTCATTGAAGCGGCGAGAGCCTTCTTCATGGCACGCCGATACGAAACCCGGCCTTCCAGCTGGCGGGCAATTGAGTCCGCAACCAATTTGGCCCAGAGCTCCGGCTTTTTGACTTCTATAATGTTTAAGGAAATATCTTTTTTGGTCAAAAGCTGCAGTTCTTCGCGAAGTTTGTCTACCTCGGACCCCTTTCGGCCAATCACAATGCCGGGGCGCGAAGTATGAATATCCACGGTAACCTTCTTAGGCGCCCGCAGTATTTCAACCTTTGCCAATCCGGCGTTTTCCAGTCTGGCATTGATGTACTTCTTGATCATCAAATCTTCGTATATGAAATTGGCAAAGTGTTTCCCGGCAAACCACTTACTATTCCAGGACTTGATGACTCCCAGCCGGAAACCGATGGGGTGTGTCTTTTGTCCCAAACTAATCTCCTTATTTTACTCGTTTTTCTTCTTTTCTGATTCCGACCTATCGGGTGCTGCCGTTTCCTTCGGCACGCCGGGCTTCTCGGACATGGCCCCGGTTTCTTCTCCGGCGTCTACGTCAACCTCGGCCCGGGGCTTCGCCTCCTCGATGGCCTCTTCTTCACCTTCTGCTTTGGTCCTGGCCTTTGCCCGGGTCTTGCGGCGGGCAACGGTTTTTTGGGCCTTCGGCTCGGCCGCTCCGGTGTCCTTGGTTTCTTTCTTCGGGCGTCGCTGACCGCGTCGTTTCGGTGTTTCAGGTTCCGGCTCTCCTTCGACTTCTACCGTAACATGGCAGAATCTCTTTCGGATCCGAAACACCCGTCCCATTGACTGGAATCGCACCCGCTTGGCGGTCGGAGCAGCATCCACAACCACCCTTCTAATAGACAGGTCTTCCACTTTCAGCTTTGCCGTTCCAACGCCTGCAATAGCGTTGGCGGCAGCGGCCTTGAGCGTTTTGGCCATATGATGAGCGGCCACTTTGGGTGTGAAGTTCAGGATATTCATGGCTTCCTCAAGTGGCTTTCCCTTGATCAGATCCGCTACCTGACGCATCTTTTTGGGGGATACTCCCAAATATCGTACTCTCGCTCGTGCCTGCATTGTATCCAGCTCCTCATCCCTTAATGGCGGAGGCTCGCTCGACCAGCTTTCCTCCATGCCCGCGGAAGGTCCGGGTGGGGGCAAATTCTCCCAGTTTATGCCCGACCATATTTTCGGTTATGTATATAGGTATAAATTTGTTACCATTATGCACAGCAAGCGTATGGCCGACAAATTCCGGAGAAATCGTCGTCCTGCGCGACCACGTTTTTATGACCTTCTTTTCACCTGAATCATTTTGCGCAGCGATTTTCTTATAAAGCTTTGGGTCAATATATGGACCTTTTTTCAATGACCGCGGCATTCTTATCCTCCACAGCTACTTTTTCTTACTGCGTGGTTCAACGATATATTTGTTCGACTTGCGCTTTTTTCTTGTCTTCAATCCCTTGGTCGGCTTGCCCCAGGGAGTGCAGGGATGACGCCCCCCGGAACTGCGGCCTTCACCGCCGCCCATGGGATGGTCAACCGGATTCATGGCGACTCCTCGGACTTTCGGTCGCCAGCCGCGCCAGCGGGCCGCTCCGGCCTTACCCCACGCCAGATTCTTGTGATCGGAATTGCCAACCTGGCCGATGGTGGCAAAGCAATCCAGCCTGATCAGGCGCACCTCGCCCGAAGGCAGTTTCAAATGAGCGAAATTGCCTTCCTTGGCAACCAGCTGGACATAGGTCCCCGCACCACGGGCGATCTGCCCCCCCTTACCGGGGAACAGCTCCACATTATGGACAAATGTGCCGAGTGGCATCAGGCCAATCGGAAGGGCATTGCCGGTTCTGATTTCGGCTTTCTCACCGGACATAACGGTATCATCCACATGCAGCCCGTCCGGTGCCAGGACATACCGTTTCTCGCCGTCCGCATAGTGCAGCAGTGCGATATTGGCGGATCGGATGGGATCATATTCAATCGACGCGACGCGCGCCGGGATACCGTGCTTGTTTCTTCTGAAATCGATGATCCGATAGAACCGTTTGTGGCCGCCGCCCCGATGACGAGCAGTAATGCGGCCTTTGTTGTTCCGCCCGCCCTTGCGCTTCAGCGGTACCAGCAAGGATTTTTCGGGCCTGGTTGAGGTAATCTCCTCGAATGTCGGTACCGTCCTGAACCTCTGCGATGGAGTAACCGGTTTATATTTCTTGACACCCATTATACAGCCTGCATGCTCATCTAGACATTTTCAAAATCTGCAATGTTCTGATCTTTCTGCAAAGTGACCACGGCCTTTTTCCAGGAGCCGGTCCGCCCTTCGAATCGTCCAAGCCGCTTGGGCTTGCCGGGGACGACCATTGTCCTGACCGACACCACTCTCACATTAAAAGCTTTCTCGACAGCTTCTTTAATTTCTCTTTTATTGGCCTTCCCGTCGACGCGGAAAACATACGCGTTGCTGGCTTCCCGCATGATAGACGACTTTTCGGTCATCAGATTGAGCTTGAGTACGTGCCGCGGATCTTTCATGAGGCAAAAACCTCCTCGACTTTCTCCAGCCCGGCCTTTGTAAAAAGCAGAACGTCAGCGTTAATGATGTCATAGGTATTCGCAAGACCGGCACGGCAGTACTTCACGTTTTGCAGATTCTGTACCGACAGAACGAGATTGCCGTTGACGCCCTCATCAAGAATCAGGCACTTCTTCCGGTCGAGGCCGAGTCTGTCAAGAATCGCGACCATATTCCTGGTCTTAATCTCCGGCAGCTGGAGATTGTCGATAACCTTGATATTGTCGCTCTGGGCCTTGTCCGAAAACGCTGAAATCTGCGCCACCCGCTTCATCCGCTTCGGGAAACGGTTATAGTAGCAGCGTGGCTTCGGCCCGAATGTCACCCCTCCGCTGCGCCAGATCGGGGAACTGTTCGTGCCGGCTCTGGCTCGACCGGTACCTTTCTGGCGCCACGGTTTGGAGCCGCCTCCGGCGACTTCGGCACGGGTTTTCGAGTTGGCATTGCCCTGCCGCTGGTTGGCCAGATAATTGACCACGTACTGATGCACCACGTGCGGTTTGAGTTCCGCGCCAAACAGCTTCTCGTTCAGGTTGATGGTGCCGATTTCAGAGCCTTCCTGGTTATATACCTTGACTTCCATATTACACCGTCCTGTTGTTCCCTCTGCTGGAGGTCCTGATCTTAACCAGGGTACCTGTCTTGCCGGGAATCGCCCCGCGAACCAATATCAGATTCTCTTCGTCAATAACCTGCACCACTTCCAGATTCAGAACGGTTACTTTGTCCTTGCCCATCTTGCCGGCCATTTTCATTCCCTTGAAAACCCGCGAGGGAAAAGACGATTGTCCGATTGAACCGGGAGCACGCATGCGGTCCGATTGGCCGTGCGTTTTCTGCGCTCCGGAAAAGTGATGGCGCCGCATACCGCCCTGAAAACCGAGTCCCCGGGAGATCCCGGTAATGTCGACGCGTTCGCCCTTCTTGAAGAGATCAGCCTTCAGTTCCTGCCCCACCTCAACATTCCCATCATAACGAATTTCTCTCAGATGGCGATGCGGTTCGACCCCGGCCTTTTCGAAGTGACCGGCCTCCGGCCTCGTAAAAAGGGATTTCCGACGCTTACCGTAACCGACCTGCACGGCAGGGTAGCCGTCTTTCTCAACCGTTCTCTTGGCGACGACCACGCATGGCCCGGCTTCAATGACCGAGACCGGAATTTCTTCCCCGTCCATCCCGAAAATCCGGGTCATGCCCAGTTTTTTCCCAATCAATTCCTTCATGATTGCACCATCATCAGGTCTTTATTTCCACGTCAACTCCGGCTGGCAGATTAAGCTTCATCAATGCATCAACCGTTTGAGGCGTAGACTCGTAAATATCGATCAACCGCTTGTGTATTCTCGTTTCAAACTGCTCTCGTGATTTCTTGTCAACATGTGGGGAACGCAGAACAGTGTAAACGGTACGCTTGGTGGGCAGCGGAATCGGCCCGGCAATGCGAGCACCGGTACGCAGAACCGTACGGGTTATCTCCTTGGTAGACTTATCAAGCGAGTAATGATCGTACGCCTTAAGCTTTATTCTTATTTTCTGGCCGTCCATTTCAAACCTTTGCGTCTATTCAAACACAATAAATTATTCCATAATATCGGAGATGACACCGGCGCCAACCGTGCGCCCGCCCTCGCGGATCGCAAAACGAAGCTCTTTCTCCATCGCAATCGGCGTGATCAACTCCGCCTCCAACGAAACGTTGTCCCCCGGCATGACCATCTCTACCCCCGCCGGAAGCTTCACCACACCCGTCACATC
>CP070796.1:445805-451209 GCA_020343475.1 Candidatus Zixiibacteriota bacterium | reverse complement strand
ATTCATATCATTCATAAAAATGCTCATCGAAATACGTATCAGGGTGAATCAGCGAGTAAATCACACGGTGCCCGTCGCGGCAGTGCTCTGCAAGATTACGCTGATCGCCTTCCTTCAGTTTGCCCCGGTCATAGCACTTCCAGCTGGTCCAGTCGGAATCGGAAACATAGAACGAATTGTTGAACAAATCAAAATTCGATTTGTCGTCGTATGCTTCATATAGAAGATCGAAATCGGAAGGCTCGCGATCTTTCCAGAAATCGAGATTGTTCAATCCTGTCATCCCGCCGTGGCTGGCAACCCCGTAAATTACCGTGTCAAGCATGGCACGAAGCACCTTAATATCGCGCCGAAGGCAGGCGGCGGCATCTTCTTCCCAGATGGCCGCTTCATCGATAACCTCCGAATGATAACCGATTTCATGCCCGGAGTCCCGGATAAAGCGAAGGCGGCGATAATTCTCGAACGAGAAAGGATTATATTCCGGCGCGTGCAGGCGGACAAAGAAGCTCGCCTTGATTTCCAGTTCATTGAAAATGGCAGCCAACCGCCCGGCTTTCCTGCAGGAGAAATCTATGTCAACCCGGTTTACGAGGATCTTATCCGATTGGCCGCTTTTCTTGTAATCGACATATTCTCTGCAGGTAATGACCCGGTAGCCGGTTTGCAACGCCTGCCGAAAGTGGTCGGCAATTTTTGCAAACGTAAAACTGAAATCCCGCGCCATCAGAACTCCGCCTTCAGTTGTCCCTGGCCGTGTATTTCACGTAAAAACTTTTGGGAACCAGGTCCATCTTGTACATCAGCCAGAAAAACGGCCGCATTCGCTCAAAACGTCGTTTGTACGTTTTATAGTCGCGGTAGGTTTTTCTCGGAGCGTTCATGATTTGCTCAAACTCCTCTTCTGAAAAGCCAAGCCGCTTCTTTATCTCCGCAATGATCTCCGGGTCGACCGGACGCGGCTGCCTGACTCTCGCAAGCGCCTCATCCCTGGACATCTGCCCCGAGCGAATCAGCGCCGAATACTCGCAGATCCGCAGGTTTATGCTGAATTTCCGCGGCAGATAGTAATTGTTGGTGAAAGACGCTGTCCGGTTCTCCATATGGTGACCGCCGTACCATTGCCACCCGAATTTTTTGCTGAGGAATTTTTTTGTTTCTTCCTTGTTATAATCGATATAGTACAGCGGACGGATTTTCCTGACCTTGTCGACCACAATCCACTTCAGCCATCGGCGCATCCACAGATTTGGAAGGGTTTTCATTTTGACGCTGCCGAATGTACGGTGAATTGTCTGAACATACTTGGCGTCCATATATACCCAGCCCGGCGGGGTGATCCCCTCGGTGCGGAACGAATGCCCTTCCCAGATATATTTGACCCCGTATTTTTCCGCGGCAAGATAGTGCGTGGTGGCAAGCGAAATATCGGAGGGGGTATCGATTTCGGGGACCGATGCCCTGAAGAAAGAACGGAAGAGATCGGTATATTCCTTGTTATCCACGACATGAGTGAACAGGTCGATATCTAGTTTTTCGGTCATGGTCCTTATATTCTCGACGGCGATTTTGGAATTCCAGGTGTTGTCGAAGTGGGCGGCAAGCGGTCGCAGTCCCAGTTCGCGGGCCAGGCAGAGCATATACGAAGAATCACATCCTCCACTGACACCGATGACCACGTCATAGCTCTTCTTCCTGCCTTGCAGCTTCATCTTCTCGACAATCGTGTTAAGGATTTTTCGGCCTTCTTCGCCTGTTGGATATTCCCGGTCCATCTGCTCGTGCAGGCGACAGTAACTACAGATTCCCTCCTCG
This sequence comes from Candidatus Zixiibacteriota bacterium, assembly GCA_020343475.1. Taxonomy (GTDB): domain Bacteria; phylum Zixibacteria; class MSB-5A5; order GN15; family PGXB01; genus JAFGAL01. The sequence continues at coordinate 449,394 of CP070796.1, read as the reverse complement.
TCGAAAGAAATCTTCGGGATGGATTCATCATAAATGCAGCGTTTACAAACTTGCGTCATGGCACTTATTGACTCCGCATCGGGTCTTTGAAAAACAGTTCGTCGAGAATATCCCGCCCGGGGAAATTAATCAAGACCCCCAGGTCTTTTTTTTGATACACCACCATGCTGCCTGCGGCAACCGCCGACGCCCCTCCGGCCGTCACCGCTCGGGCGAAATCCTCAATGCTGCCGGCTCCGCCATTGGCAATTACCGGCACGGAAACGCAAGAGGTGATCTTTTTCAGCAGTTCGACATCATACCCCTCCCAGGTGCCTTCTTTATCGACCGATGTCACCAGCAGCTCCCCGGCGCCAAGATGTTCCGCTTTTACGGCAAAGTCGACCGCATCAATATTGGCCGACTTGCCGGTGACATGATTGTACACCTCGTACTTACCACGGAATGCCTTTTTGACATCGATCGAGACCACAATGCTCTGATTGCCGAATGTGGCTGCCGCTTCGCCGATAAAGTCGGGATTGTGAAGGGCGGCAGTATTCAGGCATACTTTCTCCGCACCGATATTGAATATTTCCCGGATATCATCAACAGTCCTGATCCCGCCGCCATATGTCAGCGGCATGAAACACTCATCCGCGATTTCTCGAACAGTATCAAACCGGGGCGACCGGCGCTCACGGGAAGCGGTAATATCCAGAAAGATCAGCTCGTCAACCTCTTTCTCATTGTAAATTTTTATCGCATTAACCGGATCGCCAATGTAACCGGGGTCCTTGAACTTGACTGTTTTAACCAAAGAACCGTCGCGCAGCAGAAGGCAGGGAATGACTCGTACCTGTAGCATAAACTTCACATCTCGCTGAAATTTCTGAGCAGCTGCAATCCAAAGCGATGGCTTTTTTCCGGATGAAATTGAACTCCCATGATATTGTTATGCTGTACCGCACAGGCAAACTCTCCCCCGTAATTGCATATCAGCACGATATCATCGGGATTATTGCAGACCACATGATAAGAATGCACAAAATAGAAGCGAGGCCTGTCCCCGATATTATCAATCAGGCGGGATTTTCGGGCCGGCCTGACAAAATTCCAGCCCATGTGGGGAATCTTCAAAGGCAAAGGGCTGCCATTGAAACTGAACCGGACGGTCTTCGCGCTGATCCACCCCAACCCGCGCGTAATCCCTTCCTCGCTCCCCTCAGTAAGCAACTGCATTCCCAGACAGATGCCCAGAATCGGAGTTCGCTCTTCAAGAACCTTTTGGCCGAGGATTTCCAGAAAACCGCTTTCCTTGATATTCTTCATGCCCCTGTCAAAAGACCCGACACCGGGCAGAATCAGTCTGTCGGCACTTTCGATTTTGCCCGGATCAGCGGTGATTACCGCTTCGCAGCCGATTTTCTTGAGCATGTTTTTGACCGAGCCAAGGTTGCCCATGCCATACGTTACAATGACTGTCTTACCGCTGTCCACCATGAGGGTTACTTTTCACTTTTCCTTCGTCTTACAGACTATCACTCCACCAGTGATATACGTTGTGACTGCAATTAAATCTGAAACCGAGCCCGGCATGCAGGTTTAAGGACGGAAGGTTGTGGATTTCCAGCCCGGTTGTAATCAGATCGCATTTATCTTGAAGATACATAAGCGCTTGCTCGAAAAAATCGCACCCGATATTTTGCCCGCGGATAGCCGGGTCGATAATCAGGTATCTACCGGCGGCGACTTTCAAATCGCTAAATGTTCGGTATGAAGTGACCTTCTTGAAAATGAACAGGCCCACCGGCCTGTCATCAATCCGGTATACCAGCATAATATCGTCATTCTGATACGAGGAATCAATCAACCGGGCATACATAGCGGCGATTTTTTGACGGTCGAAATTGGCATCCAGATAAAAGCGTCCGCCGTCGAAATACGATTGTGCTGACATTTCCCTGAAAAAAGCAATCTCTTCAGGCCTGATTAATCCGCAGCACTCCTTTGGCACGACATGAGCCAGCCGCTGATAATCATCGAATATGCCGTCAATCCAGGTCTGGATATAGCGAAAACCGAATCTCTGCAAAGCCAGGTTCGCCGGCATACTCCAGCTGCCGACACTGACCGAAACGAACCGGACGCGGTTTTCCCGGCAGTGTTGCATGAAGCCACCTAGCAGTTGATCAAGGGATCGTGCTGAATCAGCAGGATCGAAAGCCCGATCAATCAGAAGATAGTCGATATTAGCGCATGCGAATCCGTAATGGTTTGAATCCCAGTCCAGATCTCGATATGCCAGCACCGCCGTAATATCATCAGCCCGTCTCGCCAGCAAGAGCCGGTCCGAAATCCCGTACTTTTGCAGGCTGTCATGCAAGAATGACACCACACCAACCTCGGTGACCCGCGGCCATCGCGCAAATTTCCGGTAATCCGTTTTACCCAGGAAGTCCCTGAGTGTGTCCGCCGACAACCATGTATCTTTATTGACTCGCATCATGCACAACCAGATACTTTTCTTTAACCCATTCGGCCGTCCGCCTGATTCCTTCTTCCAGATCAATCCCGGCTTTGAATCCCAGCAGTTCTTCCGTCTTTTTAACACCGGGAATGCGCAGTTCCACATCGGCCGACAGCGGCGGATCAAAGACAATCCGCGAATCGGAATCCAGAACACGGCAGACAGTCTGCGCCAGCCCCAGTACGGTCATAACCGCCCTGGCGTTTCCGATATTGAAGCTTTCGCCAACCGCCCGATCGTCCTCAATGCAGCGCATCAGGCATTCCACGAAATCATCAACATAACACCAGGCCCGAATCTGGTTGCCATCACCGTCGATGTGCAGGTCTTCATTCCTCAGCGCCTGCCTGATAAAAACCAGGATTGCCCCCTCACCCGTCTGCCCGGGGCCATACACATTGAAAGGCCGCAGAGTGACAGTCGGCAATCCCAGTTGCGTATGATACGCTTTCGCCAAATGCTCACCGGCAAGTTTGCTGACCGCGTAAACCCAGCGGGCTTCGCCCGCCGAGCCCGCCACGGTGTTATCGTCTTCGGCGGACTTAAACGCCATCGATCCGAATACCTCAGAGGTTGAGAATTCAAGCACCCGATCGCTGACATTATTGACGTACGCCGCCTCCAGCACGTTGGCGGTGCCGATCATGTTAACGCGCATGGTTCGAATGGGATCCTTGAGAACCGTGTCAATGCCGGCGATACCGGCGGCGTGAACCACAATCTCGGCCCCCTTCATCGATCGATTAAGCAGGTAATAGTCAAGCACATCGCCCCGGATGACTTCAACGTTGGGATGCTCGGCATAACCGCTCTCGGTCAGCGTGTCACGATGGAAGTTGTCATAAACGGTGATATTATTTTCCGCGGCCAGTTTTCCGATTAATGTATTGGCGATAAAGCCGGCACCACCGGTGATAAAGACTCTTTTGCCCTTAATCATTGTGCTTTCCTGCATTCCCTGATAAGCTCTTCAACCACGTAACCCTGCTCCTGGTCGGTAATCTGAGGATACAGCGGAAGAGCTATTGTCAACCTGTCCGCCCGGACGGCATTCGGATAATCATCATCCCTGATCTGATA
>CP070796.1:440284-445705 GCA_020343475.1 Candidatus Zixiibacteriota bacterium | reverse complement strand
GCTGGTGACGCCAACGCCGACGGTAATGTGAACCTTTTGGATATTCTCTACCTGATCGACCACCTTTATGGTTCTCCTCCCGGTCCGGATCCGCTCTGCCCCTGATAGCCGAACCAGGGAGCAATATTATAAAAGCAGGGAGCGGGTTATCCCGCTCTTTTGCTTTGTTGATTTTTGACTTCGATTGCGGCAATTACTGCCGTCCGCCCAGACGCATCATTTTCTCGGCCGCTTTGGGATCGCGTTTTTGAAGCCAGTAGTAAATCGGCTCAGCCTGCTCATCCATATTCTGTCTTAAGTATGCCGATCCGAGAGCAACCCGCGCGGAGATGTCATCGGGACGTGCCTCGACCGCCTTTTTAAACTGCTCCATTGCCTCACGGTCGCGACCGGCAAGAATGTAAAGCACTCCCAGCCGCATGTGGGCATCAAAGTGGCCCGGTTCTTTTTCAAGTGTCTTTTTCAGCCCGATTTCCGCCTCCACCACATTCCCGACCTCGTGTCGGGCCACCGCCTGATAATAGAGATATTGCGTATTGCTCGGTTTGAGAGCATAGGCACGATTGAAGTACTCCTCGCACTCATAATATTTCCCGGCGGCCAGCAGTGCCCGTCCGATCAGATAATAAACCTGGGCATTGGTGGTATCGTATTTAAGGACCGGTTTCAGGGTTGTAAGCAATTCGGTCAGCCGCTGTCGGCGGAGGAGAATCGACCCCAGATTGGCTGCGAAGCGGGCATTTTCAGGATCCAGCTGAACCGCCCTGCGATGCATGGCCATTGCACTGGTGGTATCGCCCATGCTGAGATAAGTTATCCCCCTGCTGTTATAGATGGCGGCATCGGTGGAATCGGCCTGAATCGCCCGGTCGTAAAAATAATGCGATTCATCATAATTTCCCATATCCGAATAGATGACGCCCAGGGTTTTAAGCGCGATCAGATTGAGGGAATCGAATTCAAGGGCCTTATTGAAACACCTGATGGCCTCGGCATAATCGTTCTGTGCAAAGGCATGGCCTCCGTTTTTCAGGCAGATGCCGAGACTATCGATCGCACGAACATATCCAGTTGCAAGGCTGAATGTTACGAGTATGACGAAAAAGAATTTCTTGCGCAATTTCGGATCCTTCTGCATTTGTTTTGATTTCTATATGGTTATACCAAAATATCGGTCTGTCAGGTCACACCTTTCGGCTTTTTCCGAAATAACGGCGCCCGCCGGATAAGCGGGCGCCAATCCAAGGTGACACTTTAAAGAGGTAACGACCGCCTCAATCCCTGAGACGGTTTTAATGTTTAACTGACTTCTTTCTTAATTGTTCCCCTGCCGTTTTGCAAATTTGAAAGAGCAAATGAGAGATACTCCAACTCCATGGACATGTTCTCATTACGCAGGAATACATCGGACGGGACTTTCAGGTTAACCGGCGCAAAATTCAATATTGCCTTTATGCCGGCATGCACCACGTCATCGACAATATACTGCGCCACCGTTGCCGGGACGGCAATAACCACGATTTCGATATTATTTTCTCTCAAATCCCGTTCGAGGTTCCTTATATCGGAAACCTTTATTCCCTTGTGGTTTGAGCCAATCTTGCGCTGATCATTGTCAAAAATCACCCTGATCCGAAAGCCCTGACGAAGGAACTCCTTATACCCCACCAGAGCCGACCCTATGTTACCGACCCCGATCAAGGCGACATTCCATAGCCGGTTCAAGCCGAGAATATCGCCAATCTGTTTTTTCAGCTCCGATACCGGATATCCCAGCCCGCGCGTTCCAAACGAACCAAAAAAGGAAAGATCTTTGCGGACCTGCGCCGGAGTCAGTTTCTCCCGCTTGGCCAGTTCTCGGGAGGAGACTGTCTGATGGTTTTCTTTTTCCAGGACGGAGAGAACCCTATAATACAGCGACAGCCTATGGATTGTCGATTCCGATATTTTCTTTCTGCTATTGCTGGCAGCCACGCCAGAACCTCAAATCGTCAAAAAATTCATGCAATAACGATTGTGAATTCATTCACAAATGCTATATTACTTCCCGGCAGATTATATGTCAAGTGAAAAGTTTCACGGAGATTTCTGCTTTTCCCTTCCGCTAAAAGTTTTTTCAGGACGAGTTTAATTTTTTATGGTATAAAAACTCAAATGAGTTACGCAACAATAATTTAGATCGCCAGTCATTGTTTTTTAGACGACAAAACGGGGAATTTGAGTGCTGAGGCGGCTGATTATTTCATAATTTACTGTTCCCGCCCAGGTTGCCATTTGATCTGCCGAGATTTGTTCCGCGCCATCCCGGCCAAGCAAAGTCACCGAATCCTCCAATTTCACCCCTTTAATGTCGGTAATGTCGACCATGATTAAATTCATGCATACACGTCCCCGCAATGGAGCCCGCTTCCCGTTGATGATGACATGGGCAAGATTCGAAAGTGAGCGGTCATACCCGTCATAGTAACCGACCGGCAGAACCGCCAGCTTGGTTTTTGAGGTGGTACGGTAGGTGCACCCGTAACCGATGAATGCGTCAGGGGGGACCTCTTTTATCTGAATCACACGGGTTTTCCATTTGAGAATTGGCGTCAGAATGTCGTTGGAACCACCGCGCAGGCGGTATGAGAGATAAGTCTCTTTGGAAGGCCACAATCCATAGAGGGCAATCCCGGGCCGAACCAGCTCAAACTTGGTTTCCTCAAACAGCAGCAAGGCTGCTGAACATGCGGTATGTCGGTAATCAGGCTTGAAACCGAGTCGACGTATTTGCCTTACTGCTGCCTTGAATTGCCGGAGCTGAAAGCTGGCATAGGAATGATCGGTAGTGTCCTCAATATTGGCGAAATGGGTTGAAAGCCCCTTGAGATGAAGAAAGGGGTACTTTTTTGCAGCGGCGAGAATGCGTTCTATTTTGCCCGGTTCAATTCCCTGGCGATTGGTCCCGGTTTCGATCTTGAGATGAATGGAAGCCGCCTTTTGATATTTCGAGGCAAGCCACCCCAGTCTGCTGATTGTTTCACGATTGTAGACAGTTGGTTCGATATTTGCTTCAAAAACTGCATCCAGATCACCAAGGGGGATGTAGCCCACGCAAAGCAGGTTTTTGGTCCATCCGCAGGCGCGGGCCATCCTGGCTTCTTCCACAGAGTTAACAGCGAGATAGTCGACTCGTTCTTTTAACAGCAGTGTAACTATTTCCCGCAGCCCATGCCCATACGCGTTGGCTTTGACCGCTGCCGCTATCAGTCGGTTTCCAGCCAGCTTGCGGATGGTGGCCAGATTGTGGCCGAGCGCCGCGACGTCGATTTCAATCCAAGTTAAAGGAGTATGTCTCATTGTCCTCAGTATAAATCGATACAGCGACAAGAAAAATAAAAAAAAGCCCGTCATCCGGGCTTATGCATCGCCGTCCGCGAAGTCTTAGTCGTCCAGTTTGTCGAGCATGGAATTTATCAGGCGCATATGGCTTTCTTCAAATCGGGCCAAATATTCGAAAGTATCTACTGCCTCCCCTGTATTAGCCTGTTCTGCCGCCCCGCGGTAAAGGTCGCGCGCGGCAGTCTCGAGGTCATAGGCGATATCGAGAATCTCCCGCAAACCTGACGCCTTTTCGACTTTGTCGATGAGTTCCCTATGCTCTTCTGTCATATCTTCATTTATTTCGGGCAGACCATCCTGCTTCATAATGTCGGCGGTGCTGATCCATTTCTCCGATCTGATCAGCGAGTCATATTGCTGTTCCAAAAAATGGAAGTGTTTTTTTTCTTCTTCAGCGAGTATCCGCAGCGTTTCTGTTATCAGGTCGTCGTCATATCGTCTGAAAACTTCTCGGTAGAAGACGTAACTGGCAACCTCCGATTGAATTCCAGCTGTTAAGGCCGCCAGTATATCGGGGTGCACGGGTGCCATTATGCTCTCCTTATTACCTCCTGTGTTAAAACTTTTCTAAGCTATTTCTTTAATGCGAAATGTCAACATAAATAGAAGAAAAACTTGCATCCGGTTTCTTTTGGGTGATTGCGTCATTTTAGTTGAATTTGCCCGCTGGTAGCTCATATAATAAAATGGGATGGAGTGTATAAATGTTTGATTTTATAGAGGAAAACATCAAGATTATTATGGATCAGATTGAGGTTGCCGCTGGGCGCTCCGGACGCAGCGCGGGCGAGATCACTCTGGTGGCGATTTCGAAGACCCATCTGGCGGCGGCTATTGAAGCGGCGATCAGCTACGGGATAACCGATATCGGCGAGAGCCGGATTCAGGAAGCAGAACCAAAGATCACCTCCCTTGGGAATATTGCCCGCTGGCATATGGTCGGCCATCTGCAGACCAACAAAGCCAAAAAGGCGGTTCGGCTTTTCGATATGGTCCAGTCGGTTGACTCGCTGAAACTGGCCAGGGAGCTGGACAAAGCGGCGGCGGCTCAGGGCAAGATTCTGGAATGCCTCCTGGAGGTTAATTCCTCGAAAGAGTCGGCTAAATTCGGAGTGGTGCCCGGGCAAGCCCTGGAAGCTGTCGAAAAAATGCGAGCCCTGACCCATCTCCGCCTGTGCGGGGTCATGACAATCGGGCCTTTTACCGATAATAAGGAGAAGATACGAAGTTCCTTTAGGAGCACGCGCAGGATTTTTGACCGGGCCCGGGAGATTGCCGGAAATCGGTTCGCGGTGTTATCGATGGGGATGTCAGATGATTTCGAACTTGCCATTGAAGAGGGTTCAACCATGATTCGGATCGGGACCGCCATTTTCGGCCCCCGGGGAGTTTAGACAATTGTTGACTTTGAAATGTGACGCGGAGAAGACACGACATTTTAATAGAGAGGGATATTATGGAACTGACGCCAAATGAAATGAGAAACCAAACCTTTGCATCTTCCTTTCGGGGATATAGTAAGGCGGAGGTCGATGCTTTCAGGAATGCCGCGGCGTCGGCCTTGGAAGAAGCAAAGGTGAAAATTCTCAACCTCACTGAGGATTATGAATCGCTCAAACAGCATTATCAAGTGCTGAAGAATCTTGAGGAAACAGTTAAGACTGCGATGGTGGAGGCGCAAAAGAGCTCGGAACAGATTGTCATTAACGCCCGCAAGGAAGCCGAGTTGATCATTAACCAGGCCAAACATCACCGCGATCAGCTTATCGGGGAGAAACACCGTCTCCTGAGTGAATTGGAAGCGCAAATGGCAAAAATGGAGTTCACCCGGAAAAGCTTCTACAACAAGCTCCGCGCTGAAATGGAAGCACACCTTAAACTGGTGGACTCAATCTATCCTGGTGAACAGCAACAGGACCAGGAGCACACCCAGCGTTACACTCGCTCCGCCCCGCCTCCGGAGAGAGCGCAGCCGGTCCCGCCGACCCCCGATGAAGTACGTGCGCAGAAAAGTAAACCGGTTGAACCGGAACCGGTTGC
>CP070796.1:434703-440184 GCA_020343475.1 Candidatus Zixiibacteriota bacterium | reverse complement strand
GAAAGTCCTCAATGTCACCTTCGGCATCACGGAAGTCCAAGGAATGATTATCGGCGCGGCCATAATTCTTTTTTATACCATTATGGGGGGGTTCCGTGCGGTAGCCTGGACCGATTTCGTGCAATCACTTTTGATGGTTTTCACCCTGGTGCTGCTTCCCATCATCGCGCTGATAGAACTGGGCGGCTGGGATAGGGCCACCTCGTCGGTCATTTCCGAACACATCAATCACCTGTCGATTCTCGGCGGCAAGAGCGGAATGCTGGCAGCGCTGTCGGTCATTTCCGGGCTGGCCTGGGGATTTGGCTACATGGGACAGCCGCATCTGCTGGCGCGCTTCATGGCGATCGAGAAACCCGATGACTTGCGAAAAGGGGCCGTGATCGGTATCAGCTGGGCGGTCCTGGCGTTCTGGGGTGCAATGTTCATCGGGCTTTTCGGAATTGCCCTGTTTCAATCAGAAGCGATTGTCGATCAGGAAAAGGTTATGCCGCTGATGGCAACGGAATTGCTTCCCGGGTGGCTGGCTGGTATCCTGATTTCAGGCGCGATTGCTGCGATGATGTCAACCGCCGACAGCCAGCTATTGGTGACGACTTCTGCCGCGGCCGAGGATATCTATCACAATTTCATCAACAAAGATGCATCCGAACAGAGACTGGTTACCGTCTCTCGCGTTATTACCTTTGCGGTCGGGGTTGCGGCCTTTTTTATCGCGCTGTTCTCAAAGGATCTGGTATTCACCATGGTGGCTTTTGCCTGGTCGGGGCTTGGCGCGGCTTTCGGCCCGGCCCTGTTTCTGACTCTCTGGTGGCAGAAGACTACCCGTGAGGGGGTTTTTGCCGGCATGCTGGTGGGATCGATTGTCGTAATTATCTGGCATTTCACCCCGGCCCTGACCAGCCTGCTTTATGAAATGGTTCCGGCCTTTATCCTCTCGCTCTTGTCGGTCTGGCTGGTGAGCCTGGCCACCTATAAGAAATAAAACTGCCGGCGGCCGGAAGAGAAAAAAGCGAATTTTTTCGAATCCCTTGTCATACACGGGCGATTCCGGGCCAAAATCCGAGGGGCAACCTAAACCCAATTAAAGGGGTAGACAAGAAGCGATCAGGCAATCGATCCTGAGATATCGTGATCTGCATTCCTGCGCTCAAGACCGGGGGATTTTTACTTTTTCTTCTCCGGTTCGGGGATGTCCTCCCTGATGCCAGCCAGCTTCCTGGCCATCTCAACCTTATCTTCCAGCTTCCCCAGCGCATTTATCACCAGTCTGGCACCATCAGGCGAGCCGCCACCGTGCATGCAGCCCGGAACGCCGGCGCCGATAGTGGCCCATTCCACCAGCCGCGCGGCCCGGGCGCGAGCCTCGGCCGAATGGGCGGCTTTCAGATATTTCTGAATCAGGTGGCCGTACTTCTCGGAATTGAAATCCTTGTACGATGGCATGCACCCGGTTTCAGCGATACCCCCGGCAATATCCTGCGCCAGCCGCGAGGTTTCATATGGCAGCGTTGCAACGTGCACCTTATTGACATTCGAGAGCATCATATCACTGATCCAGGCGCCCGACGGATGTCTCTTCCCCAGTGCGGCGGCCGCAATACCCATCCCGAAAGTCGTTTCGTTATTGATATTCATCTGGACGAGTTTATCCCTGAATACCCTGGAACTAAGCCCGTTGGCGCGGGCCGTAAGAATGGCGGCGCCGATTTTGACATCGCCCTGCCCGGCCACACAACCCCCGATCGCCGCCCGGTAGGTACTGGTAAAATACCGGATCGCCGCCAGGCAAAATTTATACTCACCAGCCATGAAAACGCGCTCCCGGGGCACAAAAACGTCTTCAAAAAGCAAAAAGGCCTGCGTGATACCGCCCTCTCTAACCGGTATATCAAACCCTTCCTCCTGCTCGCGGGTGTCGCTGGGCCGCCGCGTTTCGACAATGGTCAAGCCTTCAATATCCCGGGGAATGACAAAAGAGACGGCATAGTCCTGATCCTGCTCTTTATACCCCGACCCGGGAAGAATAAAGATTTCATTGGCCGCCGCAACCCCACAAATCATCACTTTGGCTCCGCGGACAATTATTCCGTCATCACGCTTTTCCACAATGCGCAACGACATATCCGGGTCATCCTGCATCGACGGCGACCTGGTACGGTCGCCCTTGGGATCGGTCAGCGCTCCGGCAATGGTTATATCGCGAGCCTGGGCAGCATTGAGCCAGGTCGTCAGCCGCTGATGATAATCCGTCTTGTATTCCTGATCCATGTCATAGGTCGCGGCAAACATTGCATTGGTTGCCGTCCATCCGACACACCGCCCTCCGGTACAGGTTCCGGTAAGCTGAAACATTCGTCGCTTGAGCCGGCTGTTGGCAAACATATCTTCCGGAGACTGAATGATCGACAGATAGCGGCTGATCGGCTCGCCGGTCAGGTGTGAGACTGTAACAAAAGTCTCTCGCTCCTCTGGATCATCCTTCAACTTGAATGAGGTGGCATGCCCTTCGATGGTGCGGCGGGTCGCCGGATGAGCGGTCACGTCTTCAATTAATTCGTTGAACTTATATACGTTCGGCCGCAATTTCTTCAGCGACTCGATATATTCTTCATAACTCCGCAATGCCATAACCGACTCCTTCATATGCGGGCTGGCAGATTTACATGTTTAAAGGCAATATAGATTTTCAGCAGATTATCGGCAAGTACCGGCTTTCGAAATTGCGGGAAAACCGTCAAAAACAGGCATAATGAGAAAGGGCCGGATCTCTGCTGATCCGGCCCGCATAAGATTTTTCGACCCTGCTACGGCCCCAGAATTATGTAGAACGGCAGAGAACAGGAGTGTGCATAGGGCGAATTCGCCGGGTGGTTGTCGTTGACACCGATTGACACCTGGACCGTATCAACTCCGGTCAAATCGACATCGTCACTTTCAGTAGTGTTGATGGCCCGGGCGAACACAACCGTCCACTTGCCGGCCGCGTGCTCGCCGTACGCATCCACATCCCACCTGCTGTTGCGCACTGCGGCTGTGTCATGATATGCCGAATCAATCACGTATCCCGGAATAGAATCGCCCTCTTCCCAGCCGGCTCCCGGAGGAACAAATGTCACCGTATCATCATAGTACAGAAACGGCCCCGAAAAATCAGGTCCATCGACATGTTGATATTTCGGCCAGCCTGATTCAAAAGGTGTAGTAAGGTTCCTTTCATAAACCGGGGTTTTGACAAAGTCCGAAGGATAATCGGTCTCGATACCGTCAGTATCCCACCAGGTATCTTCTGCAAGAGAGGCCGGGTGCGTCGTGCTTGCTTTCCATACCCAGACGTCAGCATGACCGGTGGTGGTTTTATGCCTGGGTGCAGCATCGTGGCACATAGTCGCACAGTTGGCCTTTTCGGTTCCGTTGTCACCGGCATCAAACATGACAAAAAACTTGTCTTCACCTTTGGAAATATCAACGGAAAAATCCCCCGTGATATTTTTAAAAAGATATCGGCCTTTTACATCGGCATCAACATCGGGCCAGCGAGCGAAAAGATACAGGATACCGCTCTTTAAAATCCCCCTGACAACCACATTCTTTTTGCCGATCTGGGGATCATATCCATAAATGGCCGGGAACCCGCCTACTTCAATATCGACGGAATCAATGTTGTTCCAGGCAGGATCAATACTGTTCAAATCTGGGGCATCGGCCGAAGTATTGACAGTTAAGTAGACCGGATCGGGGAATACCGGGCCGTTAGGAGGCGGCTCAGAATCATCATCACCACCGCAGCCGGCAGCAAGCAGGGCCAGCATTATAAATGGCAATAAAAGGGCGTACTTCATATTTCCTCCGGATTAATATTTCCGACTTCCAATAACAACTTAAGAAAGATGTTTTACCATGTCAACGCGTAAATTACAGCATAACTTACGGTCGCGCCACCATCAGGCTTTCTTAACCACGATCATGGTTATATCGTCGAACATGTGATCAGTCGCTGCAAAATCCTTGACGTCGGCATAAATAGTCCGGTTGATCTCGCCGGCGGGAAGATTTCGACAGCTTCGTAAGGTTTCTATCAGGCGATCGGTGCCATATTGCCCGCCGTCCGGTTTTTCCGCTTCCGTAACACCGTCGGTATAAAACAGCATAATATCTCCGGACTGCAAAAATATCGGTCGCTCCTCATAATCGGCATCGCCGACAATACCAAGCGCAAGCCCTCCCTCCTGCATAAATTCGATTCGGTCGTCCCGGCGCAGCAGGATGGGCTGGTTATGACCGCAATTGGAGAAGGTGAAAATGTTGTTTTTTGTGTCAAGCACGCCGTAGAACGCGGTCACATAATTCCCGCGCTCGAGCGATTCATACAGAAGCGCATTGACCTTCTTGCAGATCGTCCGAATGGCATAATTGTTGCGAATCTCCGCGATCAGGGAGGCGCGATACGAGGCCATAATCAGCGACGCCGGAATGCCTTTGCCGGAGACATCGGCGATTGCAATTCCAGTTTGATTCTCGACAATCCTGATAAAGTCGTAATAGTCACCGCCGACTTCGCCCGACGGGATGTTGATTCCGGAGACATCGTACCCTTCAATTACCGGATCTGATTTGGGCAGAAAGCTCAGCTGTATCTGCCGGGCAATGGCCAGCTGCTCCTCAAACCGCCTGTTTTCCAGCATTTTGTCGTGCAGGATGGCTCGCTCAATGGTAATGGCGGCATGACTGGCAAAAGCGGTCACCAGATCCAGGCTTTGCCCATGATAAGCATTGGACTTGGTCGATTCCAGATTTAAAACGCCGATCACCCGGTCGTCAATCTTAATTGGAACAACCATTTCCGATTTTGTCTCCGGATTGCCGGGTATATATCGATCATCAGTGGTCACATCTGAGACAATCACTGGCTCGCCGCTTTCGGCAACCCATCCCACCAACCCCTGTCCCATCTTCAGCCGCATATACTGATCGGAATCCTTGGCATACCCTTCGGCATAAACCGTCGAAACCTCATTTTTATCTTCATTAATCAGGAAGATCCCGCCCGCGGCACAATCCACCACCTGTCTCAGCGACCCGATAATCAACTTGAGCACCTCATCGATATGGAGCGTGCTGGAGAGTTTCTTACCTACTTCATAAAGAAGCTGCTTTTCCTTCGCTTCCTGCCTGGCGTCACGATACAGATTGGCATTGTCGATGGCTACAGCAAATTGATTGGCCAGCCCGACCAGAGTGTCGAGATCGATTTCATCAAAGCCACCGTCAGCCTTGTTAAGGGCTTCCACCACACCAATCATTTGCGCGCGCCCGATCAGCGGTACCGCCAGTGCGGATTTAGGGGTGAGTGTGAGCTCCTCGAAAATCCGCTGATTGCAACGATCATCTGAGGCCAGGTCGTTACTTATCACCGGTTCCCGGTTTTCGGCGACCCGGCCGATCAGACCTTCCCTTTTAGGCATGCTGAAGCAGGTAATC
>CP070796.1:429085-434603 GCA_020343475.1 Candidatus Zixiibacteriota bacterium | reverse complement strand
TGCTGGCTTGCTATGACCGTGACCTTCACAACGGATTGATCCCTGCGGCAGTTTGATCTACCGTTGCGGTGATTTTATACCCAGCCGCCGAAAAGACAGCTTGACAGCCGCCCCTCTCCTACCACCAAAAAATGACTGATTTTGGGAAGACCGGCCGCTTTATTTCGGTCGTCCTGCCATTCGAAAAAAAATTTCGGCTTTATATCCAGATATTGTGGAATAAGTTTCCTGCTTTTCCATATCTCGTTATCACCGAAAAATCCGCTTTTTTGCCTAAAAAACCACTTGACAACTGCACAAATGTGCAGTATTTTTCTTTTGAATTGATAAACCAATCAGTAGGAGAAATGTCATGATAGAGATCAAATATCCTATAACTATCGCTCATGCAAAAAGCGGCGGTCTTCTCAAACGGCAGGATCATGAGATGCGGGCCAGCAGTTGCCATTCGATTTGTCCCCACTGCGGTGCGGTGTTAATTCGTCTGGGGAGTTGCTTTTCATGTCCGCTGTGTGGCTATGGTAGTTGCGATTGATTTGACAGGAAATCTGTGCTCCCTTCGGGAGCCAAAAAGGGGAGAAGCTATGAGATTGCGTGAACTGATGAAATTCGGGATACCGGAAATTGTGATTGATGCCTGGATCGCGCGCCAGGGGGATTATCTTTTGCCACTGCAGGAAAAGGCGATCCGGGCGGGGCTGTTTGAGGACGGTGAGAGCCGCCGGCCGGGCAACCTTCTTATCTCCGCGCCGACCTCATCGGGCAAGTCCTTCTGCGGCGAAATGGCGGCAATCGCGGCGTTATTGCATCGAAGGAAAACCATCTTGTTGGTGCCGCTGAAATCCATCGCGGAGGAAAAGCAGACATATTTTCAGCGATGCTATGGCCCGCTCGGCATTCGCACCATCATTGTTACCAGGGATCATCCGGAAAATGACGATATTTTTCGTCTGGGGCAATTCGATCTTGCGGTGGCCATCTTCGAGAAATTCAACCGCCTTCTGACAGCCAATCTTGATATCCTGCGGCAGGTCGGTCTGGTGGTGATCGATGAAGTACAGATGGTCGGTGACGCCGAGCGCGGGGTGGAACTTGAGACGGCCTTGACCAAAATCATCGTGTCCGGATATACTCCGCGTATTGTGGCCCTCTCAGCCGTTCTGGCTGACGAAACCGAGCTGTCGGCGTGGTTGAAAGCCACAGTACTCAAGGAGACGGTGCGCCCGGTTGACCTTTTGCTGGGAATAGCCGCCGGGGGGTATTTCCACTATCGCAGTTTCAACAGCGGCCGCGAGGGTAAGGAGCGTTTTCCGGCGACCGCTGAAGATGGCGGCGATTGCCGCGCGAGCCTGATGCGGTTTCTCAAGGCAGACGGAAGTCGCAAACTGGTTTTTCTGAAATCCCGGCAAAATACGCTGGATGCCGCCTTTCAGCTGGCGTCCTCGGTCGACTGGAAGGAAGCCAGGCGCACTCTAACGCGGCTGGAAGAGAATGAACCCAGTTTTCTTATTCGCAGTTTGCGGCAGACCCTTTCCCGCGGGGTGGCGTTTCATAATGCCGATCTCACTGTTTGCCAGCGCCGGGCCATTGAAGAAGGATTCCGGTCCGGTGAGGTGCGGGTGATTTTTTCAACCCCGACCCTGGCGATGGGCGTCAACCTGCCGGCGGAGACGGTCTTTCTGGAGACGATGAAGTATGCCCCGGGAGCCTTCGGAACCCGCCCCCAGTTGGTACCGATTGACTTGTCTGAATTTCTTAATATTACTGGTCGCGCGGGACGGTTTGGGGCCGATCCGCGCGGCCGCCCGGGGCGAGCCATGGTTCTGGCAGCCTCCGATTTTGAACGGGAGGTACTGTGGTTGAATTATATTGATCCCCACCCCGCTCAGAAAGTCAGCTCGGTTTTATCCTGCGCCGACCTGCGCGATGTTGTGCTCGATTTTGCTGTAGCGGGGCCGGGAAGAAACACTGGTGGACTGCGTTTGATTTTGTCACAGACATTCGCTTCCCGGCAGGGGTCCCTGATAGATGACAAAAAGCTGGGGACGGCCCTTGCGGCTCTGAACGCGGCCGGTTTGATGAGCAAGTCGGGACAACCCACCCCGCTCGGCGTTGCGGCGGCCGAGTGCAGGCTGTCGGCAGCCAGCGTCGAGACTTATCTGGCGCTTCTTGATCGACGTCATCCTGAGACCCTTACCGGCTGGCTTGCACTGGCCCTGAAGGGAGGGCAGTTTGATCTCTCCCGAGCCGGGCTGACTTTGGGCGATTACCGCCTGCGGCTTTACGAAAGAACGCTTCATGCAAAATTCAGCGATTATCTCGGTGAAATCGGGGCCTATGTCGATCTGGTGATCGGTCGGCAGCGACTGGATTTCCGCACCGCCGCATTGCTGAAATCGGTCTTTGTACTCAGTGACTGGGCGGCTGCCGTTCCGGTGGAGATGCTAGAACAGCAATATCAGCTTCATCACGGGCAGATTATAAATCTGGCTGAAACCGCCGCCTGGCTTCTCGGTTCCCTGGGTCGCCTGATAGCTGCCGACGATAGTCACTCACTTGTTCCGGAACTGCTGGCGGATTACAGCTTCCAGGTTCAGTTCGGTATCAGCCCCAAAATGCAGGATATCTATCGTTTTTTCGGTGATCTGCTAAATCGAGCGGATTACAAGCGTCTGGCTGACTGTAACATATTTTCCGTCATTGCCTTGAAAAATACGCCCCGGACCGACTTAATCCCGGGGATTTTCCCCGAGAAAAAGTTGGACAGGCTTCTGAAAAAGGCACAATCAATAGAACAGGAGGATATTATGCGCAACGCAGTAAAATCTGTCGGAGGTTCCGACTATCGGCCCCCGGGCCCCTTTAATCCGGGTTTTGCACATCGGCCCAATCTGGTCGAGCTTGATGGCACCTATGAGCGGGAACGCTATCTTATTAGGATTGATGGTTTTCCGATCAGGTTGACCGGCAAGTCATTCAAGTATCTGACGAAACTCGCCTGCTCGCGACTGATTGGAGACGATGGCTGGATTTATAAAGATGACCTTGAAGCAGGTTTTAATCAGGCCCGCTATCTTTATCGGCTGAAGCAGGAAATCAACAAAGAGGGCGGTTTTCCCTGGGGAATCTTCGAGAACAATCGCCTGGGCTATTACCGGCTTGACCTGGAACCGTCAAAAATCAGGCTCAATCTTGAAAACCTGAAATGCCACCCCGATTATGAACTTCGCAGCATGGCCGAGCAACTTACTCCGCGCTTGGCGGTTTAATCGGGAACGTCGGAGCCGAAATGAGGTTCTAAGTGGTACGAAATGGTCTTTTTCAATTTAGGCCTCTTTAGGAGTCCTCGAATCAGACCGATACGATAAAAAAAGGACCATTGATGATTAAGAAAACAGCGTCGCGCATCCCGCTTCTGGCCTCGGATGAGCCGCTGGCATTGGCCATTATACCGGCCAAGACCGTGATTCTGTTTCCGGGTGAAACAGTCTCAATACAGGTTGGGCGGCCATCAAATGTGGCCCTGGTTGAAGACAACTTCGGCGAGGGTGAGATTATTGGCGTGGCGTTTGCCTCTCAGGGCGACGCGGGGACCAGGGACCTGCAGCTTTGCCAGATCGGCACAACAGCCAGAATCGTCTCGCTGAAAGAGGGCCCGAGCGGATCGCGAATTGTGTCGCTGGAGGGGGTGCGGCGGATCGCGCTGCAGTCGATTACCGCGCAGTCCCCCTATCTGGGCGCGGTGGCCGGCTATATCGACGAAAAAGAACTCCGAACCAAAAGCACCGACCGGCTCTGCCAGGAAATCATCGGCGTTATCGAGCAAATTACCAAATTTGATCCATCCTACTCCGACGAGCTGGCCTTTGTTATTCGCATGAATATTGACAATCCGGGTCAGTTCGCTGACAAGGTGGCGGCGACCTTCCATTTCCCGATCGAATCAAAACAGGAAGTCCTTGAGGCGCTTCGGATTGATCAACGGCTCCGCAAGGTTCTCAAGCTCCTTCGAGCGGAGCTGGAGAAGATTACGATTTCCCGGGAGATCCAGTTGAATGTTGAAGAGCGCAACGCCAATGAGCGGCGGCGCTTTTATCTGCAGCAACAGCTGTATGAGATAAAGCGTCAGCTCGGGGATGAGTTTGTTGAGGATAAGATTTCCCTGCAGTTGAAAAGCGTTATTAACAGGCAGAAATCACTGCCTCCGGAGGTCCGGGAACGGGCAATTGTCGAGGCCGGACGGCTGGGACATTTGTCCAGTGCATCGGCCGAGTTCGCCGCGACCAAGTTGTATCTGGACTGGTTGCTGGGTATCCCATGGGAAGTCCGCAAAGATGAGAAGGTCGATATCAAGTCGGTCGAGAAGGTAATTGACAGGCAATACTACGGTTCAGATAAGGTCAAGAAGCGGATTTTTGAACGACTTGCCGTGCAGCTGCTCTCTCGCGGTTCCAGCCAGGGGCCGGTGCTCTGCCTGGCAGGCGCCCCCGGCACCGGGAAAGCGTCGTTGACGCGCGCTATCGCCAAGGCCCTGGGCAAGAAGTTTGTCCGTATTTCGGTGGGCGGCATAGTCGATATCCCGGATATCAAGGGTTCGGCCCGAACCTATCTGGGGGCCAGTCCAGGCATTATTATCCGGACTATCAGGGAAAGTGGCGTTTGCGATCCGGTGGTGCTGATTGAGGATATTGAGTACTTCGCCGAAGATGTCAATTCCGCCCTGCCTCTGGCGCTGCTGGAGGCGATTGACACCCGGCTGAACTCGAGATTTCTGGACAACTATATCGGAATCCCGATCGATTTGAGCAAAACGATGTTTGTTTGCTCGGTTAAGTCGATTGATGATGTCCCCGAGATGTTCAGCCATCGTTTTGAAGTAGTCGAGCTTCCCGGGTACATTGAAAGCGAGAAGCTGGAAATTGCCCGGAAATATATCATTCCGAATATGCTCAAGAAACACGGTCTGCAGAAAACGGACATCGCTTTCAGCGATGAAGGATTACAAAAAATAATCCGCAATTATACTCTTGAGTCGGGCCTGCTGAACTTCACCCGGCAAATTGAACGAATCTGCCGGCATGTCGCAAGAGAGAAGGCCAGGGGGGTCGGGAAAGCATGGCTGGTTAATGCCAAAAACCTTGATAAATATATTGGAACCCCGCAGTATATTCCGGAGCTACCCGACAAGTCCCCCGAGGTCGGTGTGGGAATCGGGCTGGCATGGACCGGGATGGGCGGCGATTTGATGATTATCGAGGGCTTGCGAGTCAAGGGCAGCGGTGAGGTGGTTTCAACCGGGTCGCTGGGCGACGTCATGAAAGAATCAATTCAGGCTGCCCATAGCTACGTTCGCTCCAAGGCGGACGTGCTTGGTATCGATCATAACGATTTCAGCGAATTCGATATTCATATTCATTTCCCCTCCGGGGCCATTCCGAAAGATGGCCCTTCGGCTGGCGTTACCGTGTCACTCGTGATCGCCTCACTTATGGCAGAACGCCCGATCCGCAATGATATT
>CP070796.1:423465-428985 GCA_020343475.1 Candidatus Zixiibacteriota bacterium | reverse complement strand
TTTGTATTTAGAATTAGGATAGCAGGAATTGCGACGCGAATTATACTGTTGAACAGGCAGTTTTAACTGCGCTTTACCGCCATATTACTTGATGGATTGCGTAGCACCTTAACTTAAAATATCGTTGACGCACATTTTAAGCTGTTGAGGAGGTGGTTTGTTTAAATGACTATCTACCCCGATTAGCCCGCCATATTAAAAACCTTTAAACCTTAGGCTATAGGGGGAAAACAATGCCTGCGAGAAAAGGAGCCGAACGCTTCGTGAAAGTAGCCGTAAAAGACTGTTGGCACCCATATGGGTTGCAAGGTCTGGCACCTGAGAAATTCGCCAATGTGACATCGCTGATTCTGAAAGGAAAATTCGCCCTTCTGGGATTGCGTTACAAGAAGGCTGCCGCCATCAGGTGGCCCCTGCAGTAAACCTACCACCGGTTCCGAGCACTATTATTAAACTTGTCTTGAAGTTGTCGGTTGTCAAAAGTTTTGGAAGCAGGGTCGACTTTATGTCGACCCTACTTCTTTCTATGACAATTAATTATATTATTTACATAAAGCAATGGTTTATATTCGGGGTGACCCTCAGGACCATCTCGGGGCGATAATTTCTCCGGCATTATCCTCGCAGAATCATTTGACCTTGATGGCTCTCACAATTTGCGCTGGTTTCGTATTAAGTGTAACGGGGCCAAAGGAGTTGACAAATCCTCCAATATATAAGATATTAGCGGCCCTAAGGCAGAACTGATTGAACTATTATTGACGGAATAGAGTAAAAGGATTTGATGAGCACCTCGATCAGACAAGCAATATTGCTGCTCTTACTGGCCATTGTTCTCTCAGCTGCTTCCACTGGTATCCTGAGTGACCGTATCCCTTATGTCGGAAATTGGCCATCTCTGGCCGGCTCCAATTCAGTAATCGTGCCACCCTCGGCGGTAGAAGGTGATCCGCCCTTCATATCCCTGGATGAGGCGGCGGCCAAGTACCAGTCTCCCAACGTTATATTTATAGATGCCCGGTATCCGGAAGATTATGATTACGGGCATATAAAAGATGCCATCAATCTCCCGTATGAAGAACTTGAATACTTCTGGGCCGATGTGACCGCCGGAATGCCGAAAAGTAAGGAGTATGTCATTTACTGCTCCGGCGATGAATGTGAATCATCGCTCTTTCTGGGGCGGGAAATGCTTTACGAGGGGTATTCTGACGTGCTGGTGTTCTACGGAGGCTGGCGCGAATGGGAACGGGCCGGGCTGCCGACTGAGAGAGGAAAATAGCATGAACAGCGGGTCAAAACTTCTGCATAACGACTACCTTGGATTGCTGTTGCGGCTGTTCCTCGGGGTGGTTTTTGTGTATGCCTCCATCGACAAAATAGTCTTACCGGCGCAATTCGCCCGGATTATTTATAATTATCATCTTGTACCGGCCGAACTTGTCAATATTATCGCGCTGCTGCTGCCATGGATAGAGCTGGTTTGCGGGGTAGTCTTGATCCTCGGGATTTACAAACAGGGAAGCGTCCTGATCATCAACCTCATGTTGGTGGTTTTTGCGGTGGCAGTAGGGATAAATATGTTTCGGGGCGTTGATCTGGAATGCGGGTGCTTCACCGTCAGTTCCAAGGCCAAAAGCAATGCTCTTGTATTCTTCCTGCGCGATCTCGGGCTGCTTGCAATAGGAATCTACCTCACCTTTAATCGCTCCACCCGCTTTAACTTGATCAAATCCCGCTCTTAGTCGGCTACAATCGTCGGCGTTATCATTATCATTAGATCAGTGGTGCTGGTCTGAACCGATCTGTGTCTGAAAAGACTTCCAATAAACGGAATTGAGCCCAGCAGAAAGACGGAGTCTTCCTGTTCTAGTTTGTTTTCTCGCAGCAGACCTCCCAGAACCGCCGTCTCGCCGTCCTTGACCATGATCCGGGTTCGAACCGATCGTTGCGACGTAATCGGCTTCTGATTATCGAGCGGTCCCGAATAGCCTATGATTTCAGCCACGGTCGGGCTGACGTCAAGGAGGATATCACCCTGATCGGTGATGTGAGGCGTGACCAGCAGCGTGATGCCTACCTCCTCATCCTGGAAGGTGACAATATCCTGCACCGCCCCTCCTTCGCTGAAGCGGTTAATGGTCTGGATCGGGACATTGGTGGTGACGCTGATTTCGGCCTCATGATTATTCAGGGTAGTGATCCGGGGATCAGAAATCAATTTGGTATTGCCCTTTTTGACCAGAAAATCAAGGATCGTCTTGACTTCTGTTACCGAAAGCTTGCCCCATTCCCACCTGCCATATGGCAGGTCGATCTGCCCCAGCGCCTCGTTTTCATCGGCAGTAGTGGAAGTAGTGCTGATCATCTCGATCCCATGACCGCGCCCGGTGATGGTAGTTGGCCAGGTAAATCCAATGTTGGTGTCGTTGTCGATATTGATCTCTATCATCCTGACCAGAATTGCTACCTGCTGCTCACGGGTGTCGATTTGGCGGATCAACTCCATTACCGCATCGACCGCTTCAGGCAGATCGATGACAGTGATGGTGGTGGGGGTACTTCTGCTGATTGTGGCACCGGACGAAGGTTCGGGATCTTCCACGACCTTTATTTTTCCTTTCGGCGAAAGCAAATCGGAGACGGCGTTGATCGCCGCCGCGGGACTGATGTGGTCAAGCGTGATTGTCTTGACTACCGTTTCCCCGATTGCGTTCAGCTCAAACGGCTTGACCACGATAATGTCGCCGACGAAATAGTAATTATAGCCATTCGAGGCAAGAACGGCGTTAAGAGCGTCGCGCAGTTCCACCTCATCGAGTTTTATGGAGACATTCTCGGTGATTTTACCGGACAGGATGACGTTAAGACCATACTGTTCCGCGATCATGTTCAAAATTGTGGTGATGGGAACGTCCTTGAACTGCAGCGAAATTTTCTCCGTGAGATCAGGTCTTCCGGCCGCAGCCGTGCCGTTTATCAGTGTCAGGAATATTGCGATGAAGAGCGTCGTGCGTATCATGATTTATCCTTTGTAATATGCAACCAGAATCGTGATCCGTTCTTATAAAGGATCACGCCCTGTTTACCGATCTCGATTACCTCCGCGCCGTCGATAATGTCCCCGGGTTTGACAATTTGATGGTTGATCATTGCAGAGGGAGTGTTTTCGTCATAGAGAATTCCATTCAGCGTCCATTTCACCGTTTCCGGCTTCGGGCGGGCGGGAGAATTGTTGATGCCGCGGTAGAATGGATCTCTTCCCCATTGCAGCCCGGAATATTCCTCAATGTCAATGGTTCGATGCGAAGGTGTCCCGCGCTCGGCCGCCGGCATGGCGGCAAGCGGCTGCGGCGCCGGGGACGAAGGCGGCTTTGTTTCACGGGTGAATTCAAGGAGCCCGTAGATGACGGCTCCCACAAAGAGAATACCGATTATGGTTTGGCGCTTTTTCGGATCCATCATGTCACCTTCATCGTGCCTAGAACGGCCATAAACGTATATTTTATATCGGACGTTTTTCTCCCGTCGACATCATTTATGATGCGGCAAAATCGCAGCCCCTTGTAGAAACTGCGGGCCTCAATCTCCCGGATGAATTCACCGGCATCGCAGAAGGGGCCGTTTATCTGCAGTGAGATTTCCAGAATCTGGGGCAGGGTATCTTTAGCGGCCCGCCTGTTGAGCGCCAGGAGTTCTTCGATCGACGGTGAGATTTCAATCAGGCGGACATGATGCTTTTGGGCAATCCCCTCAAATTCGTCAAACAGCCGGATGAGATCACCCTTTGAGTAAAGCTGCGACGAGAGCAGTTCTCGCCTTTTAAGAAATTCCTTCTCCAATTTGAAGTGTCTGGGAAAGTCAGCCATAATGCGGTTGAATTCGACCAGCCGGTCTTTGGTTTCGACGGTCTTGGCAGAGATTTCCTGGCGCTGCCGGATGACAGGAGAAAGCAGAAAAAGAAACCACAGGGCGGTCATGCCGATCAGGCTTGCAAATATGATAAGATATCGTTGTCTCATATGACCGCCTTCATCTCGATCTGAAAATCGACGACAAATTGTGCCTGGTGGAATCGTTTGTCATGCTTTTGCAGGGAAACCTCACTGAAAAAGGGTGAGCGTTCCAGCCGCGCAATGTATTCCGCAAGGGCAACCTCCGGGGGTGGATCGGAGGCAATTGCCCGGCCCGCCAGGAACACCGTATACCCCTCGTCAGTGTTCAGCAACTCATAGTGATCCAGAGTTATCCTTGATGGAGTTATTCTGGAAAGCTCTTTCAGATTAAGATGGAAAAAGGTCGGATTGCTTTGCAGCATCTCAAGGATTGCCTGCTCGTATGCCGTTCGACGCTTGATCTGGCGGTAAATGAGGTATGCCGGCGAACTCGTAAATCGATCAATCTGGTCTGCCAGCAGGGCAAGCTGGTGCTGTTCGATCTTGGCCTGGTATTTGAAGGACATCCAGTAGCCTGTCTGGAGCACGAGTATTATTGCCAATGCCGGGATGGCATATCGATAAAGCCTCATAGCGGCTTTTGCCTGCCGCATTTTATACGGGAGAACGTCTATCATTCGGTAATCCGAGATTGCCAGCGCCACCGCACCCAGCGATACCGGGATAAGTTCTTCGAAATCCGCGAAGACCGATTTCGATTTAGGTGCAGCTGCGATCGGGAATCGACAAAATTCAATGCCAAACCGATCACGCAATCCGCCAACCAAATCTTCCGAGTAAGTAAGGTCACCGTACATGTATGCCGTATCGACATTGGTATCAGGGTGCAGTCCGGCATAATAATCGAAAGCATCCTGAATCTCAGTCGCCAATACTCCTGGGAATCCGGGGGTGCCGGTCCCTTCGGGATGTGAGCCGGCCAGGATTTCGGCACCGCCAGAGCAGGTGTGAATGAAATTCAACTGACTTCCGCGGTAAAAGCTAATGTCGGTTTTATTTGCAGTGATGTTGATGAGTGCATATGTTTTGTCTGTTTTGAAACCATCCAGGAAGGGCAGCAGGTGTCCGATTGCCTCCAGCTCGCAATGGATGGCATTTATGGTAATTCCTGCCGTTTCCAGAAGTGCCAATCGTTCATCAATGGCGGCTCTGGGCGCCGCCGTTACGGCTATAGGGACAATATCACTGCGGTTCGGTTCTGAGGTCTGAATAATCCGATAGCCATAATATGCGCTGTCCAATCCAAAGGGAATCTGCCGGTTTGCCTCCCAGTATATGGCGCCCGAAAGTTCACGTCGCGAGACAGGAGGAAGATGGATGGTCCGCAGCGCAGTATCCGAGCCGGCCACCCCAAGAATATAGTGCGTTTTGAATCGACCATGCTCCCGAATGTATGCTGTGATTTCCGCATTGATAAAGGCCTGCCGGGTTTCGTCCGTGGAGTAGGCAGAGGGAATATAGATTTTGGTTACGTCGATAAGACGGGTTCGCGTGAGGCTTCTTCGGACAGCTGCCAGCTGGACGGCATTGTCTTCAATGAGGATGGCGATCGTACGTCCAAGCC
>CP070796.1:417752-423365 GCA_020343475.1 Candidatus Zixiibacteriota bacterium | reverse complement strand
GTTAAGACCGTCGGGCGAATGGACGGCGAACTGAAGGATCGTCTTTCCGGCGCGGCAGATGAGACCGAACGGGAGAACGCGATGGCGGCGATGCGGACAGCCGCAGACAGCGGGGTGACTTTTTTTGCGATCGCAATCGCGGTCCAGCCGGAAAAATACCGGGCCTATGAGGGAACAGGATTAATCTACGATCGAATGGAAGATTATGATTCGTCCCTTGTCTATTATAAAAGGGCATTTGAGCTGGCTCCGGATTCTCTCAGCAACATCCAGAACGTCGCCTACGCCTATATCCAGCTCGAGGATTGGCAAAACAGCATTACCTTCTTCCATAAAGTGCTGAAACTGGTTCCCAACGAGCCGAATATTCTGTTCAACATAGCCATCTGTTTCAGCAATCTGGAGCAATCTGATTCGGCCTATCGGTACAACACCATGGCAATTGCGGCCGACTCGTCCAATTCTATGCCGTACATTCAGGTCGGGCAGTACTTTCTGCTCAAATCGCAAACATATTCCGACTCAATCACCCATTATCAGAAGGCCGACAACGCAGAACAATCGGATAAATTTATCACATTGCGGAACACCCTGCTTGATTCCTCCTCGCATTATCTGAATTTCGCGGTCGAAATGGAGCCCGAAAACATCACCGCGCTGATGCAATACGGCCTGGTAAATATGGTGCTGGGGCGGAATGAACCGGCCCTTGAGGCCTACCAGAAACTGGCTGAACTGGAACCGTACCAGAAAGAGCACTGGATCAGTATTGGCGACTGCCTGCTTCGGCTGGAGAAATTCACGGAAGCCATTGATCCATACGAGAAAGCAGTCGAGGTGGATCCCGGCGACCTGGCGGTCTGGGAACTCCTCCTTGATCTCTACAGATCGGAAAAAATGGACGACAAGGTCAAAGAAGCAGCGGCAAAGATTGAGGAACTGAAAAATCTGTGACCGGCTGAGCCGGTGGTACTGGCAGGTCTTCATGGGCCTGCCTTTTTTTTCGGATGAATAAATCCCTGGTAAATATCGCCATTCCCGGGACCCCGCGCCGTTTGTTCACCTATTCCGGTTCCGGGATCGCTGTGACGGATCTTTCTCCCGGTCAGCGGGTAGTGGTCCCGTTCGGGCGGCGAAGAGTCATCGGATATTATATTGAGACAGCCAAGACCGCTCCACAAACCGGTCTGAAGGCGGTATCGGAGCTTCTGGATCGGCGGTCGCTTTTTACTCCGCGCCGTTATGCTTTCCTGCGCTGGATGGCGGATTACTATTATGCCAATCCGGGCGATGTGCTCCAAGCGGCGCTTCCACCGGGACTGCGAAAAATCAGCACTCCCTCTTTTTGGCCCACGGCGAAGTATGATGCCGACGCTGGTAATGAACACCTGGCGCGCATCATCAGGAAAAAAGGCTTTCTCAGCGGCCGCGATTTCACCGCGATTGAGAAGAAACACCCCGGCCTGGTTTCGGCGCTGACCGCGTCCGGGTTGCTGAGGGAATCATGGAGCGGGACAACCGCGCCGTACCCTGGAGAGCTGCTGGGATATCGAATCGACGAGAGCCTGGTTGCCGACGACTGGCTTCGAAAGGCCCTGAAGGCACTTGGTCCCGGACCGATCTCGAAAACCGAGATTCTGAAACAGGGCATCAGTCAGGGCAAATTCCGTACCCTGGTAAAACTCGGGACTATCCGGCCGGTTTACGGTCCGCCCGATATTTTGCCATTCGTTAAATCCCGCGCCAACCTCGAATTGCTGACACCGACTGACGAGCAGGTACATGCTCTGGAACGGATTACCGCATCTCTTTCCGAATTTCACCCCATTCTGCTTTACGGAATAACCGGCTCCGGTAAAACCCTGGTTTACTGTCATGCTGCCCGGAAGGTTCTTTCTCGCGGCAGGACGGTTCTGGTACTGGTTCCGGAGATTGCCCTTGCCGGCACCCTGCTGGCCTATTTTCGCAGCTTCTTTGCCGATGGCGTGGCCCTGATGCATTCGGCGCTGAGGCCGAAAGAACGCCTTCTGATCTGGCAGAACATCAGAAACGGGACGCACAAAATCGTCATCGGCGCCCGCTCCGCAATCTTCGCGCCGCTGGAGAATCCGGGACTGATTATCGTCGATGAGGAACATGACGAATCATACAAGCAGGACGATCCCGCGCCCAGATTCCAGGGTCGCGACGCCGCCGTAATGCTGGCAAAGCAATATGGCATACCGGTTGTGCTCGGCTCGGCGACCCCGTCACTGGAATCATTTCATAACGCCGAATCGGGGCGGTATGAGCTGGTGCAGCTTACGCATCGCCCGGAACAGGCGGAAACACCGATCGTCAGACTGATCGACCTCAAGGAAGAACGCCCGCCGCGCGACAATCCCTTCTTCACCGAGACCATAATCTCCAGTATCAAGCAATCGCTGAAAAGAAACCATCAGGTCATTCTGTATTTAAACCGCCGGGGCTTCTCGCCCCGGGTCAAGTGTACCGGCTGCGGCTTCACACCCACCTGCCCGAAATGTGAGGTGACACTGACCTATCATCGGGCGGGAAACAAATTAATGTGCCATCAGTGCGGGCATACGGAGTATGCCGCTGACGCGTGTGAAAAGTGCGGGGCGCGCGACCTTTTGTACATGGGAACCGGAACGCAGAAAATCGAGGATAAGATCGCCGAGCTGTTCGAGTCGGCCCGGATGGTACGGCTCGACTCCGACAGCGCCCGCGCCAGAGCAAGAGCGCATATAATCCTTTCCGAGTTCGCCGAGCGTAAATATGATATTCTACTGGGAACGCAGATGGTTTCTAAAGGAATCGATTTCCCCGATGTCGCCCTGGTGGGAGTTCTGATGGCCGACATCGGGCTGGATATGCCTGACTTTCGAGCCTCCGAAAAACTGTTCGCCAAACTGATCCAGGTGGCGGGACGCTCGGGGAGAGGGATTGTCCCGGGCGAAGTGATTGTACAGACCTTCAATCCGGAGCTGGAGTTGATCGATGACGCTGCCCGGCAGGATTATGAGACCTTTTACCGGCGGGAAATTAAATCGCGCGGAGCCCTGCGCTATCCTCCGTTTTCACACCTGGTCAATTTCAGATTATCGGGGAAAAACGAGCAGACGGTCGAAAAAAGTGCGAAGGTTTTCAGAAATCATCTCGAAGCCGGAATTAAAACTGCCGGCCTGAGGGCGGTGGTGCTCGGACCGGCTCCCTGCCCGCTTTACCGTGTACGCGGACTGTATCGCCGCCAGATAATCATTAAAACCCGGCAGGTAACCCGGTTTGGTCGTTTCCTCAGCGATTGGGAAATCGGCGAACGAAATTTCGGTCTGCCGTTCAGCGTGCGGCTAATCGTCGACGTCGACCCATACGACATGATGTAAACAACGGGGGAAACAGGTCGAAATATCTGAAGAGGTTTCGACAAACAGTGTTCAGCGATTATCCCACTTCACACGCCATGATAAAGATCTTCAGGATTCAAAAAAGCCGCCCACACGGGCGGCTTACTTGGAGCGATGTGGCAGATAAACCTACTCTCCTTTCCTGTCTTTATCTTTGGCTTTGTCTTTCCCTTTGTCTTTAGCTTTGTCGTCGCCTTCAGCCTCACCTTCCGGCGCGGCTTCGACTTCGGCCTCGCCCTCGGCAACCACTTCGGCTTCAACTTCTTCGACAGCGGCAGGCTCTTCAACCTTAATCACAGTCGGCGGCACCACGGTTACCATGGTTCGCTTCGGATTAGTCAGTATATCAACCTTACCGATCGAGATGTCGCTGACATGGATGGAATCACCAATCTGCAGGCTGGAGACGTCGACCGTCACGCTGCCCGGGATGTCGGTCGGCAGACAGGCAATATCCAGTTCCCGGATGACTTGCTGCAGGATACCGCCCAGTTTTACTCCTTCCGGAGTGCCGACCAAATCGACCGCAATCGACAGATTGATCTTTTTTTTCATTGACACCTGGTACAAGTCGATATGCCGCGGCGTCCCTCGGACCGGATCACGCTGTAGCTCCCGAATCAGGACCTTGCGCTCGCCGGGCATCCCGGCGACATCAAGATCAATGAGCATGTTCGATTTACCGTGCTGACGGAGAAAGGCTTCCACATCAGTGGTCTTCATCGTAATCGGAAAGGACTTAGTCTCAGGTCCGTATACCACTCCCGGAATGTACCCTTTCATACGGGCCTGTCTGGCCACTCCTTTTCCGACGCCGTCTCGTTTTTCGGCAGTAAGTTTAATCTCTTGCATGATTTTCTATCAACCTCCATTCCTCATTGTCATCGGATCACATCGGCAGATCGTCAAAAAGTGACGATACCGATTTCTCGCCGGAAATCCTCATTATTGCCTCGCCAAACAGCTTCGCGCACGAGAGAACCTGGAATTTCCCGGGAAGATATTTCTCTTCCACATCTATCGAATCGGATACTATCACCTTACTTATTACCGATGTATTGATCCGCTCGATGGCCTTCCCCGACAGAACCGGATGGGTGCACAATGCCATCACATCAAGCGCCCCCTTGTCCGAGACCGCCTGCGCCGCCTGGCAGAGAGTTCCGGCGGTATCAACCATGTCATCGCGAATAATTACGTTTTTATCTTCCACATCCCCGATAACATTGAGCACCTCGGAGTGGTTCGGCCTCGCACGGCGTTTGTCAACAATTGCCAGTCCGGCGTTAAACGCTTTGGCAAAGGCCCGGGCCATTTTGATTGAGCCGACATCCGGCGAAACAATCACCGAGTTATCGAGGATAATGTTATCGAGGTAA
Organism: Candidatus Zixiibacteriota bacterium; assembly: GCA_020343475.1. Classification (GTDB taxonomy): domain Bacteria; phylum Zixibacteria; class MSB-5A5; order GN15; family PGXB01; genus JAFGAL01. The sequence continues at coordinate 418,579 of CP070796.1, read as the reverse complement.
TCTTTGAAAACCCGAGTTGAGTACAGGTGGTCGTGGGGAATATCGAAAAAACCCTGGATTTGCGAGGCGTGTAGATCCATTGTGATGATTCTTTGAGCGCCGGCGGTGGTTATCAGGTTGGCGATCAGTTTTGAGGTAATCGCCACCCGCGGCTGGTCTTTTCGATCCTGCCGGGCGTAACCGTAGTACGGAATAACTGCCGTAATGCGGCAGGCAGATGCGCGGCGCGCGGCTTCAATCAGGATAAGCAGCTCCAGGATATTCTCGGCGGGCGGATTGGTCGACTGGATGATAAATACGTCCGCGCCGCGGATGTTTTCATTTATCTGGACAAACAATTCCCCGTCGGAAAATCGCCGCAGTTCACAGGCGGTCAATTCCACCCCGATATAACGAGCGATTTTTTCGGCGAGAGGATGGTTGGAATTTCCGGTGATGAGTTTTAATTCTGACATGTTATATGCTTGTTGCTTTCTCGAGATTGCTATTTATGCGGAACAAATGTGGGTGAATTCTTTCTTATTACCCGGTCAAAAAATCAACTGGGGTGGGAGGATTCGAACCTCCGAATGCAAGCTCCAAAGGCTTGTGTCTTACCACTTGACGACACCCCAGTGCATTAATTGGTCTCAGCTGTTTTTGATTTCAGTTCTTCCTCATAGGCAGCCAAGACTTTTTCTTCAATCAGCTGTCGGGTCTCATTGTTAATCGGGTGTGCTACGTCCTGATGAGTCCCGTCCGGCCGTTTTCGGCTTGGCATCGAGACGAAATATCCCTTGTTCCCGGAGATGATCTTCATGCCTCGAATAACAAACGCATTGTTGAAG
>CP070796.1:412033-417652 GCA_020343475.1 Candidatus Zixiibacteriota bacterium | reverse complement strand
GGGGCAAATAACCTCAACATCCATCACCGGTTCGAGCATAATCGGTTTCGCCTTCCGGACGCCATCCTGAAGCGCCCTGGAAGCGGCCACCTCGTACGCCAGTTCAGTTGAGTCTACCTCATGGCTTGATCCGTCGATCAGCAGCGCCTGAATTCCGGTTATGGGATACCCGGCGATGACACCGCTGGTCATGGCGTTCTTGATCCCTTTCTCCACTGACGAGATGTATTCCCGGGGAATGGCATCACCGACCAGTCGGTTTTCGAAGCGGAAAGGGGTTCCATTGACGGTCGGTTCAATATGTATTTTAACATGTCCATACTGCCCCTTGCCTCCGGACTGGCGAATAAACTTGCCCTCGGAATCGACCCCGGTTGTTATGGTCTCTTTATAGGCAACGGATGGTTTGCCAACATTGGCTTGAACCTTGAATTCGCGAATCATACGGTCGACAATAATCTCAAGATGCAGTTCGCCCATGCCGGAGATAATAGTCTGTCCGGTCTCCTCGTTTATCCTGGTTTTAAATGTCGGGTCTTCTTCTTCCAGCTTGAGCAGCGCCTCGGACATTCGGTCTTGATCGACTTTTGACTTGGGTTCAATCGCAATCCAGATCACGGGGTCAGGAAATCGCATCATATCCAGTTTAATCGGGTGCTTGGGATCGCACAGGGTATCCCCGGTGGTGGTTTTTCTGAATCCAATTACGGCGACAATATCGCCGGCGGATGCGGTTGCAATATCTGAACGCTTGTTGGAATGCATCAAGAGAATACGGCCAAGACGCTCCTTAATCCCGGAATTCGGGTTGAGCAGGTTTGATCCGACTTTGATCCGGCCAGAATACACCCGCAGGTAATAGAGTTTGCCGGAGTGCGGGTCGGTAGCGATCTTAAATGCGACCGCGGTGGCCGGTTCTTCGACATCGGCCCGGCGCTCAAGCTTCTTGCTACCGTCGAGCGAGGTTCCATGCACCGGCGGCAAATCGGCGGGAGACGGAAGATAGTCGACAATGGCGTCGAGCAGCTTCTGGACTCCCTTATTTTTCAGCGACGAGCCGCACAGAATCGGCACCAGTTTGCATTCAATGACAGCTTTCCGCATGGCGCGGATGATGTCTTCCCGGTTCACCGGCAGGTCATTCAAAAAGTTGTCCAGCAGCGTGTCGTCAAATTCCGAGAGCGCCTCCAGCATTTGCTCGCGCGCTTTCTCGGCGTCCTCCTGCATATCATCAGGCACGGGATTATCGAAGTATTTCAGCCCCAGTGTTTCCTCGTGGATGGTGCGATAGGTCATGTCGATCAGGTCAATGATGCCGGTAAAATGCTGCCCCTCGCCGGCTGGAATCTGGATTGGAACGCATTTCTGGATGAATTTTTCATTCATTTCCTTAATGGTACCGAAGTAGTCGGCTCCGACCCTATCCATCTTATTGATAAAAGCAATCCTGGGGACCTGATACTTGTCCGCCTGCAGCCAGACTGTCTCGGATTGCGGTTCCACGCCGCCGACAGCGCAAAACAGCCCCACCGCACCGTCGAGCACCCTGAGAGAGCGTTCCACCTCAATGGTGAAATCCACGTGGCCGGGAGTGTCGATAATATTGATCTGGTGCTCCCTCCAGTAGCAAGTGGTCGCGGCCGAGGTAATGGTGATCCCCCGTTCCTTTTCCTGCTCCATCCAATCCATGGTAGCAGCACCGTCATCGACCTCCCCGATCCGGTGGGTCTTACCGGTATAGTAAAGAACACGTTCGGTCGTGGTGGTCTTACCGGCATCAATATGCGCCATAATGCCGATATTCCGTATGTTTCTCATATCTTTCATTTCAGACATTTCAGACACAAAAAAACCCTAACTGAATCCTTAACCGTCGACAGCCTGATCAATAAGAAACCTTTACCAGCACCACAAAAATTCAGCAGGGAATGAGATGCAAGTTGTCCCGCGGGTCTCCTATCGTATCTTAAAAAAGGCTCGCAACTATTTCTCTAACCTTCCTTCTTTCTCGCCTCGAAAACCTATTACCATCTGAAGTGAGCGAACGCCTTGTTGGCCTCCGCCATCTTATGTGTATCTTCCTTTTTCTTAATCGAAGTTCCTTCATTGTTGGCCGCTGCAATAAACTCGGCCGCCAGGCGCTCGGCCATGGTGTGTTCGCCGCGGCCCCGCGAGTATGAAATCAACCACCGAATCGCGAGCGCCACCCGCCGATCAGCGCGCACTTCGACCGGAACCTGATAGGTGGCCCCGCCGACGCGACGGGACTTCACCTCAAGAACCGGCTTAACATTGTTCATCGCCTTATGGAAAACATCAATGCCGGGCTGACCGGTCTTTTTCTCAATGATATCCAGGGCGGTATACAGGATTCGCTCAGATGTTGATTTCTTTCCGTCTTTCAGCAAGGATCCGATAAATTGCGTAATCATCCTGTCTCCATACCTGGTATCGGGAGGAATTTCCCGCTCCGGCGGGGTCTTTCTTCTGGGCATTGAATCAATCCACCTATATTCGAACGTTATTTATTTCTTTGGCCTCTTCGTCCCATATTTTGAGCGAGCTTGCGTCCGGTCAGCCACTCCCGAGGTGTCCATGGTACCGCGAATTATGTGATAGCGGACCCCCGGCAAATCTTTAACTCGCCCGCCCCGGATAAGTACAATGGAGTGCTCCTGAAGATTGTGGCCTTCCCCGGGAATATACGCCGTTACTTCCATCTGATTGGTCAGTCTCACACGGGCAACCTTGCGCAGGGCGGAGTTCGGTTTCTTTGGTGTCGAGGTATAAACACGAGTACAGACACCACGTTTCTGAGGCGATCCCCTCAATGCCGGCGTCGTCGATTTTAATATGATCGTCTTGCGGCCTTTCCGTATCAGTTGACTAACTGTTGGCAATCCAACTCCTTACAAATAACTTAGGTTACCAATAAAAAAAGAGACAAATAAAATATTAGTTAATCCTTAATTGTCAAGCGTTTTCTTTGAAAATATTGGCCAAAGGTTCATCCGTTTCAGCAACTTCTGTTTCCTCATCTTCCTGGATCACCTCGACGCTCCGGTAACGTTCAATTCCCGTCCCGGCAGGTATCAAATGACCGATAATGACATTTTCCTTTAATCCCTGCAGGCGATCGACCTTGCCGTTGATAGCCGCCTCGGTCAGTACCTTGGTGGTTTCCTGGAAGGAGGCCGCCGAGATAAAGCTTTCAGTTGACAGCGAGGCCTTGGTTATTCCGAGCAATAGCGGCTCAAACAGGGCCGGTTCGCCACCTTCGGCGATTATCCGGGCGTTTTCTTCAGAGAAACGGTTGCGGTCGACTTGTTCTCCCTCAAGGAAGGTGGTGTCGCCCGGCTGCGTCACCCTGACTTTCTGAAGCATTTGCCGGACAATAACTTCAATATGCTTGTCGTTGATTTTCACGCCCTGCAGACGGTAAACCTCCTGGATTTCATTCACAAGGTATTCCTGTACCGCGTTCACTCCCGAAATCCGCAGAATATCGTGTGGATCGATTGATCCCTCGCAAAGCCGCTCGCCAGCATAAACTCTGTCGCCGCCGTGAACATGCATATGCCGACCATGCGGAATCAAATATTCCTTGGTCTCACCTTCATCGCCGTGCACCATAAGCTGCTGTTGGCCGCGGACGATTTTGCCGAATTCGACGACCCCGTCGACTTCGGAGATTACCGATGGATCATGCGGCTTCCTCGCCTCAAACAGTTCTGCCACGCGCGGTAGCCCCCCGGTAATATCGCGGGTTTTTGAGATTTCGCGCGGAATTTTGACCAGAAACTCACCGGTATCGATTTTCTGGCCTTCCGATACCAGCAATTGTGCGCCGGTGGGAATACGATAACTGCCGACTTCCATGCCTTTTGTTCCCTTAATGACTATGGTGGGAAATAAAGTCTTGTCGCGTTCTTCGACAATAATAGGCTGAATAAGCCCGGTGGTCTCGTCGAGTTCTTCCCGCAACGTAACGTCAGGGACAATATCCCGGTAATATACCTTGCCCCCGGATTCGGAGACTATTGTCGAGGAATAGGGATCCCACTCGAAGACCGTGCTGGCCTTTTCGATTTTACTCGCGTTATTCACCGCCATTACCGAACCGTACGGAACCTTCATGCGGGAGCGAACCCGCTTCTTATCGTCAATGATATGCACTTCGCCGTCACGGCCGGTGACGATTTTAATGCCATCGGGCCGTTCAATATACTTCACATCAACATATTTGATTTTGCCGGTGTATTTCGCTTCAACCTTGGACTGCTCGGCAATTCGAGCCGCGGTGCCGCCGATATGGAACGTGCGGAGCGTAAGCTGCGTTCCGGGTTCACCGATGGACTGCGCCGCAATTACACCGACCGCCTCCCCGATGTCAACCAGTGTCATGGTGGCCAGATTGCGGCCATAACAGCGGGCGCAGACGCCGCGCTTGGATTCACACGTCAGCACCGACCTGATCCGAACCGAGTCAATACCGGCTTCTTCGATGCGAAGTGATTGCTCTTCCTTGATTTCTTGGCCGGCTTCGACGACAATCTCATCGGTAATCGGATCGAAAACGTCTTCCAGCGCCACCCGTCCAAGAATACGGTCGTGCAACGATTCAATTACTTCTTCGCCCTCTTTCAAGGCGGAGATATTGATGCCCAGAATGGTGTTGCAGTCACCCTCAGTAATAATCACATCCTGGGCGACATCAACCAAACGCCTGGTAAGATAGCCAGCATCGGCAGTCTTCAGTGCGGTATCAGCCAGACCCTTGCGAGCGCCATGGGTGGAGATGAAGTACTCACTGACTGACAATCCCTCACGGAAATTGGATATAATCGGCGATTCGATAATCTCACCGACGCCGCCGGTAATCTTTTTCTGCGGCTTGGCCATCAGACCGCGCATGCCGGCCAGCTGGCGGATCTGTTCCTTGGAACCACGGGCGCCGGAATCAGCCATCATATAGACCGGATTGAAGCCCTGGCGATCCTGAGCCAGGTTGTCAAACATTACCTGGGCAACCTCGGATGTCGTTCTTGTCCAGATGTCGATGACCTGGTTATATCGTTCACCGTTGGTGATCACGCCTCGCTCGTAACGCTGCTGTATCCGATCGACCTCCTTGCGGGCACTCTGAATCAGCTTTTCTTTCTCCTCGGGAATGAGCATGTCGTCGATAGAAACAGTGACCCCCGCCAGCGTGGCGTACTCAAAGCCGAGTTTCTTGAGTTTATCGAGAAACTCGACAGTACGGGCCGGACCGACCGTCCGAAAACAGTTGAGCACCAGCTGCTCGGTCTTGCCCCGGGAGGCAATCTCATTGAAAAACGGCAGTTCACCCGGTATGATCTGATTGAAGATAATCCGGCCGGCTGAAGTATCGATCAAATTGCCGTCTACAACGACCTTTATCTTGGCATGCAGATCAATCACCCTTGCGGCATGTGCTGCCAGTGCCTCGTCAAGCGAGTAAAAGGCAGATCCTTCGCCGCGGGCGCCCGGACGCAGCTTGGTAAGGTAGTAACAGCCAATGACCATATCCTGCGATGGGATTGCGATCGGGCGACCCGACGACGGCACCAGCAGATTGTTGCTGGCCAGCATCAGCAG
>CP070796.1:406305-411933 GCA_020343475.1 Candidatus Zixiibacteriota bacterium | reverse complement strand
TTTGCTTACAGTCAACGCCCTTACCGCGTCGAACTCTGTTCTGGTGCCGATCCAGTGCGAGTACTACGCTCTGGAGGGGCTGGGGCAATTGATGAAAACTATCAAGCTGGTGCAGGACAATCTTAATCCGTCACTTAAGCTGGAAGGCGTTCTGCTGACGATGTACGACTCCCGCCTGAACCTTTCCAAGCAGGTTGTGGCCGAGGCGCGCAGGTATTTTGACGGGCGAGTGTATGACAGCGTAATCAATCGCAATGTCCGTCTTTCTGAGGCTCCGAGCTTCGGCAAGCCGATCATACAGTACGATATTCTGTCCACCGGCGCCGAAAATTATATGGCTCTGACCAAGGAGGTGTTAAGCCGATGAGTCCAAAAGTTGTACTGGGTCGGGGATTGGAAGCGTTGATACCGAAGCAGGATGAGGGTCGGATCGAAGGAGGTACATATCGTACCATTCCCATTGAACACATTACCTCCAATCCGCTGCAGCCCCGGCGGCAGTTCGATGAGGCTTCGTTGATGGAATTGGCCGAATCGTTTAAAAGCCAGGGCATTCTGCAGCCGATTGTGGTGAAACGGAAAGACCGGGGGTATGTTCTAATTGCCGGCGAACGGCGCTATCGTGCCGCGACGCTGGCAGCGTTAAAGAGCATTCCGGCCATTGTGCTGGAAGATAAGGACGAAGCGGATATGCTTCAGATGGCCCTGGTTGAAAATCTGCAGCGGGAGGATCTTAATCCTGTGGAAGCAGCCGAAGCCTTTCGCCGGTTGATGGATGAAGCCGGGATGACCCAAAATCAAGTGGCGTCCCGGGTCGGGAAAAGCCGGGCGGCAATTGCCAATGCCTTGCGGCTGTTGAACCTGCCGGACAAAATCAAGGATATGTTACGTTCCGGGGAGCTCACCGAGGGTCATGCGCGGGCAATTCTTGCGATCGACAGCGACCTGGCGCGGCTCCGGCTGGCCGAGCGGATTGTTTCCGAGAATCTGTCGGTTCGAACTGCCGAGGAAACCGCGCGGCGCACCGGACGGCGAAGACTCATTCCGAAAAAGAAAATCCCCGCGCTGGTCGAAACTGAAAACTATCTGAAACAACTGCTGGGGACATCAGTAAAAATTACACCAGGATTAAAACGCGGCAAAATTGAAATTGAATATTATGGAAATGAGGATCTTGACCGAATATTAGAATTGTTTAGAAAGATTCAGTAAATCAGTAAAAAGCCATGACTGCCGGAAAATATTACAATGTGATGGTTGTCCCCGATGGCGTGGAAAGACCGTTCGGGATACGCATACGCTCCTGGCTATTCAAGATCCTGGTAGTAGCCTTTCTGGTGATTACCATAGGTCTGATCGGCTTCTTCACTTTTTACGGCAGTATCGTGATGCGGGCAGCATCCGCCGAACGGCTTGAGCGGGAAAACGAAATCCTGAAGCGATACAAGTATAAGCTCGGTCTGCTTGAGGAGAACATGAAAGAAACGCGTCGAATTGTCGAAAGAATCTCGCAACTGGCCGGGGTCGACATTCAACTTCCCGAACTTCCTCCCGACTCGGCGATTTTTTCCGGTTTTGACAAACGCCGGAAGGCAGTAATGCAGCGATCTTCACCAATAGTCGAGGGGCGACCCGATGGCCTGCCGCTGAGGGGATTTATGACCCGCGGCTTCAGCGAAGAACCAGGCGAGCATCACCCCGGCATTGATATCGCCGCTGCGGTCGGGACACCTGTTCTCGCAACCGCATCAGGCAGGGTATCATTCGCGGGCTTCGATTCGACCTACGGCTATATGCTAATTCTCGAGCATGACGGGGGGGTCTCTACCGTTTACGGGCATAACACTGAACTTCTGGTTGAAACCGGAGGCGAAGTACTGGTGGGAGGACGGATTGCGCTTTCCGGCAATTCCGGAAAGTCTACCGCTCCACATTTGCACTATGAGATCAGAGAACATGGCAAACCGGTTAACCCTTTAAAATATATGTCAAATCATGAAATATCCATCCAGTAAAAATGAAGGCGGCGTTATGAACACCATTATCGGTAAGGATACCGTTTTCACCGGGACCGTCGATATTAAAGGCGCGATTCGCATCGACGGAACGGTGAAAGGCAAAATCATATCCTCTGATACCGTGACCGTTGGAACCGGCGGCTATATTGAGGCCGACGTTGAAGCACAGTCGGCGGTTATCGCCGGAAAAGTGGTGGGAAACCTCAATGCCACCGAGAACATTGAGCTTCAGGCCAAATCGGATGTCGAGGGCGATATCAATACGAAATCCCTTGTGGTCGAGCAGGGTGCCATTTTCTGCGGTGCCTGCCATATGAAACAGGGCAAGTCAACTATGGGTTTTCTGCCCCCCGACGATAAGGTCAAGGCTCAACAAACCAAAGAAAAAGACACTATAGAAGTAAAAAATTGAAGTTGCCCACAAAATGTAAAATATGTGGACAACTGCCGGGTTTTGTGGAAATGTCGCCATCTTGTTGTGTGACATGGCATTGATCCGCTATAGTGAACCCGTGATTCAGCAGGATTTCCACAAATCTCTATGTTGATTTAAGTTAGCTTGAGATTGGTGCTGGCATCGGAATGATCCGCAACATCTTCATTTATACAAGCGCAACAATCGCATCAGAGACTGCAAAGTAATAAGGGAGTAATATAACATGACCGAGAATAATAGCGATCTTCAAGCGGTTGAAAAGCTTAACCAGGCGTATACAAAGATTACAGGTGAGATTGCAAAGGTGATTGTTGGGCAGAATAAGGTGATCGAACAGCTCCTGATCGCGCTGCTTTCATCCGGCCATTGTCTTCTGGTGGGAGTGCCCGGTTTGGCCAAGACCCTGCTTATCTCAACGCTGGCCAACGTCTTAGACCTAAAATTCAATCGAATCCAGTTCACCCCGGATTTGATGCCGTCCGATATAACCGGAACCGAAATAATCGAGGAGGATCGCTCGGTCGGAACCCGGTCATTCCGTTTTGTGAAGGGGCCGGTGTTTGCGAATGTCATTTTGGCAGATGAGATTAACCGAACCCCGCCAAAAACGCAGGCGGCCTTACTGCAGGCAATGCAGGAACATGAAGTCACTGCTGCCGGGCAGACATATAAGCTGGATGAGCCATTTTTTGTTCTGGCTACTCAAAATCCCATCGAGCAGGAAGGAACCTACCCTTTACCTGAAGCCCAACTGGATCGATTCATGTTTAATATATATGTGGATTATCCATCCGACACCGAGGAGCAGACAATAGTCAGGACGACTACGGTCATGCCTGATTACAGTCTTGATAAGATTTTAGGAAGCAAGGAGATAACAGCATTACAACAGCTTATCAGGCGGGTTCCGGTTTCGGATCATTTGATCGGGTACGCCGTCGATATTGTCCGCGCCACTCGGCCCGATCATGATGGCGCCCTTGATTTTATTAAAAACTGGGTATCATGGGGTGCCGGGCCGCGCGCCTCCCAGTATCTGATTCTGGCCGCCAAGACGCGCGCCATTCTGGATGGCCGCCCCACTCCCGGCCCCGATGATGTCCGCTTTGCGACTCTGCCGGTGTTGCGACATCGCATTGTGACATCGTTCAATGCGGAGGCCGACGGTGTCGACACGACCACCATTGTTGGCAAACTGCTGGAATCGGTTAAAGAAAAGGGCAAGTCATAAATTAACGGTAATACAGCAATGACCGGCATGATCCCCAGTTACCAAGCCGGATTCCGTCAGAAAGGATGCCAGGGACTCTTGTTTGATACGCGCCGCAAAGGAGGAGGCTTTGCTTAACGATTTTTATCCGGCCAAATTGCCGCCATACGGAAGGCTCTTTGTCCGGCTCTTCTGCGCCCTGATGCTGCTTATGTTTACCAGCTACTCTGCGAAAACCAGGCGGTTTTTCTACTGGCTTCTTGCGGTCCCGGTCAGCGTGCACGTCATCGGCATAACCGGTCATGGTTTCTGCTGGCCGGCCGGCGCCCTGCTTTATTTCTACAGCACTCTGGCGCTGGCGATGCTGGTCGTCATGACTATAATGATCCCGGCTAATCTGAAGGGGAAAGTGTAAGATTTTATATGCCTGCGGCGTACCGCAAATACCTTGATCCTGAAATCGTCGGGAAATTAAAGGGAATGGAGCTGAAGGCCCGGATGGTGGTCGAAGGATTCATAGCCGGGCTTCACAAGTCACCCTACCACGGTTTCTCGGTAGAGTTTGCTGAACACCGGCAGTACATGCCGGGGGACAATATCCGTGATATTGACTGGAAGGTGTACGGCAAGTCGGACCGGTTTTATATCAAGCAGTACGAGGAAGAGACCAATCTGAAAGCGTACCTGCTTCTGGATTGCTCGGCCTCAATGGGATATAAATCAAACGGCACCGCCAAGCTGGAGTACGGAACGCTTCTGGCGGCGGCGCTATCGTTTATGATGCTCAAGCAGCGCGACGCGGTTGGCTTGGTGACCTTCGATGAGACAATCCGGCGCTATATTCCACCTCGTTCGAAATCGGGGCATCTGCACGTGCTCCTGCAGGAGCTGGCCAACCAGGTCCCGACAGACAAGACCGACATCGCAGTAACGTTGCATGAGATGGCTGAGCGGATCACCCGTCGCGGGCTGATAATCATTCTTTCAGACCTGTTTGACGATCCGCATGAAATCATTTCGGGGCTCAAGCATTTCCGCCATAAGCATCACGAGATTATTTTATTTCATATCCTTGACCCGCGTGAGCGCGATTTCGCTTTTTCATCCGAGGCGGTGTTCAAGGATATGGAAACCGGGGAGGAAATCACCACCCTTCCCTGGCAAATCAAGAGGCACTACCAGCGCGCTTCAAGGGAATTCGCGGAGCTGATCGCCTCGGAATGCCGCCAGAGCCGAATCGATTATCATCTGATTGACACCTCGGTTCCCTTTGACTACGCCCTTTATGCCTTTTTGGCCAAACGCGAAAAGTTATATTAAGGTCTTGGGATTGAATAGCTTTTTCCAATCCCGATTTAAATTCAAATTCCTGCCCGAGGTTGCGTATTGAATTAATACCAAATACCAAGAACCGCAGCGGCTGGTATTTTGATTGAGCAGGGGCTCATTGAAGAGCAACAGAAGCAAATAATCAAACACTAGCAATAAGCAAAATGAACAGCTGATCGGGCAGAAAAGCACAGGGAGTCCCCAAAAGCGTTATGTTACAGGCTTACTGGCGTCGATTGACGGTTTACAGATTTGAATTCCTTGGTGTCTGCGATCGCATCGAGCATGTGATCACCTCGCGACACGGGGGGTGTAGTGTGGGGCCATTTCAATCATTCAACCTGGGGTATGCGGTCGGAGATGATCCTCAAACCGTTACAAGAAACCGTGAGCTTCTAGCCTCAGCCTTGAGGATCTCACCCGCCGATTTCGTACTCAATGAACAGGAGCACGGTAACAGGATCCGCGTCATAAAAGGTGATTCTCCCAAAAAACTGGCGAGGCCGATTGAGCCGGAGATAGCGGATGCCATTGTCACCGATGTTCCGGGAATTTGCCTGATGGTGTTGGTGGCGGATTGTGTCCCGCTCTTGTTCTGTGATCCGGTCAGGAATGTGATCGCAATAGCGCATGCC
>CP070796.1:400533-406205 GCA_020343475.1 Candidatus Zixiibacteriota bacterium | reverse complement strand
TCCAGCTCCTCGGCCAGAGCGCGTATTGTCTTCCCCTCGCGATACGCCTGCTGGGCGAGTTCGGCGGCCCTATGATACCCGATCAGCGGATTGAGCGCAGTCGCCAGTGCGGTGGATCGTTCGGCGTACTCCCGGCAGACCTTCTCGTCGGCTTCCAAGCCCTCGATACACCGTTCGCGGAAGGCGTTCATGCCTCCGGTCAGAATATTGATTTCCAGCAGGAGAGTGTATCCCACCACCGGCATCATGACGTTCAAATCAAGCTGGCCGCCGTGTGCAGCATGCAGGATGGTCGTGTCGCAACCGAAGGCATGACAGCAGACCATGTTCAGCATCTCCGCCATCACCGGATTGACTTTCCCGGGCATGATCGACGAGCCGGGCTGCACTGCCGGAAGTCGTAGCTCACGCAGACCCACCAATGGTCCGGAACCGAGCAGGCGAATATCGTCGGCGATTTTTTTCAGACCGGTGGCCAGCACCCGCAGAACACCGGAAAATTCGACAACGGCATCAAGGCTGGTCATCGCCTCGAACATATTCTCAGGGATTCGGAAATCACCCTCGGTGGCTTCATTGATGTACTTTATCACACACTCGCGGTACCCGGCTGTAGTATTCAACCCGGTTCCCACCGCCGAGCCGCCTATTGACAGCTCCTTAAGCGAATCCAGACCTTGGGAAATCCTTTTTTTTGCATTCTTCAGCATCTGCCGGTAGGCTGAAAATTCCTGCCCGAGACGGATCGGCACCGCGTCCTGCAGGTGTGTCCGGCCGCACTTGACAATATGATCAAACTGCTCGGCCTTCAATCGAAACTCTTCCTCAAGCGCGCACAGCGACGGAAGCAGCTTTTCATAGGTATCCAGCACGCCCGAAATATGAATGGCGGTATGAATGGTGTCGTTGGTGGACTGCCCCATGTTAACATGATCGTTGGGATGGACAGGTCGATACTCGCCGGGTTTGCCGCCCAGAATCTCATTGGCGCGATTGGCGATAACCTCGTTGACGTTCATATTCTGCGAGGTTCCGGCCCCGGCCTGGAAAACGTCGAGCACAAACTGGTCGGCGAGCCTGCCCTCCATGATTTCCTTGGCCGCCCGGATGATAGCCTTTCCGGGATTTTTGTCCAGCACCCCCCCATCCATATTGGCCCTTGCCGCGGCGAGCTTGATAATCGCCTGGGCGCGGATAAATTCCGGTTGAAAACGAATCCCGCTGACGCGGAAATTCTCCACGGCGCGCTGAGTCTGAGCACCGTAGTAGGCATTTTGGGGAACCTTGACTTCCCCCAGAGTATCTATTTCGGTGCGATATTCCGCCATATTACCTCCATGCTTTTCGCTGTATCAACAACATTAGCCCCGAAGAGTTCACACGGTCTTTTTCGGAAAATGCAAAAAAGCGCGTTCTGAAAACCGTTCGTGTCGATGGGTACAAGCGTATTGATGGAGCACCGATTTGTCAACAAGATTTCAGCGGGAAAGAAAATAGGAATTACGATGTTATTCTATCCACTTCTGAGGTTAACGCTATTTCGCCGGTAGCACTGTCCAGATGAGCCATCATGGGGCCGCGTAGCGCGTGTTCCACTGTATATCGCGAATCGTGCACCCGCAGAACTACGCCGGGATAGACCATCCTAAGAATGATGATGCGCGCGCTTCTGTTGGAGATCATTTCCTTGCGAATTCTCATACCCTCTGCTTCGAGTTCTTTGATATTTTCTTCCGCTTCCGAGATATTGGAGCCAATCTCAGCCAGACCTTCCTTTTGTGCTGAGGTTAGCGCCTGCATTTGCATCGAAAGCATCCTGTGGGCGGGGCGGAGCTTCTTAATGACCTTCTTAAGCTGGTCGATTTTTTTGTTACAGGCTTTCAGCATGGCCAGCTGGGTGTAGTCGACACCAGCCACAAATGCAGTCTTCACCGCGCCTTTCGATCCGGCCTCACCCACCGTGATCCCCCTGGCCGCCATGATTTCGCCGCCGACAACCCGACCTTCGGTGCAGGTCACTTCGCCCCGCGACTTGATTTGAGACTGGAATATTTCCCGATTGGCAACGATATTACCCTCACATTCAATACTGGCATTGAGAATGTACTTGGAAATGATGTCCCCCCTCACGTTGAGCAATTTGGCCGGATTTTCATTGATGCCCTCCACCACCACCAGGTTTCCGCCGCATGAAACAATATCGGATTGGATAACCCCTTTGACTTCTATATTGCCAGTGGCTTCTACCTTATACTCCGATTCGATATCGCCATCCACGATAACCTGGCCTTTGTGCTTAATATTGCCGGATTCGGTTCCGACCCCATTTCTGACATACAACACCTCGTCTACGTCCAGCGTTACGCCGATCAGTTTGACCCGGCCGGCTACCCGTGCCTTATAGCCGCTATCTTCCTTGCTCCAGTACACATTGTTTCCGGCGCGCAACCTGACATCATGGGCCCTGGGGACAGTGATGGTGCGGCCAAAAACATCAACGCCATTCTTGCCCGGAATGGCTTTGTAGATAATTGCCAGCAGCTGGTCTTTTTCAACCGCCGGATTACTTATTTTCTGGCGAAAATCAATCCGTTTGGTTTTCGGATCAATATAGTATCCTTCGGTGAAATAATCACCCGTCCACTCCAGTTTGGCATCAGTTGGCATAACCGGAGTCTGACCTTCGGCGACTGGCAAGTTGACAATATCCACTCCTCCGGCGACCGCTTCATCGAGCCCACGTTTCAAAACCCCCGGCTCAGGCATTTTTTTCACGCCCATCTTCTTCAGCAGTTTGCAGATTTCCTCATAAGCGCCATCGCCTGATATATCGGCAAGCTGGCAGCTCAACAGAACCTGCATGTTGTCCTTGCTTACGTTGAGCTTAAAGCGCTCGTCAGTATGCACTATTTTGCTTTCGGGCAAATCCTCAGCCATACCCAGATCCTTCAGCAAACGGGATACTGAAAATATCCCGCACCATATTCAGCGCCAGCACCGCCACCCCCACATACTACTTATCGCCAATATGGCCCAATTTCTACAGTTATCCGATTGTATCTGTTTCACCCGGTCCCCGGCCAATTGCCTGTCCGGCGGTGCGGGCAGCACCCCGAAATCAGTTCAGATAACGGACTGAGTAGCACTCAACAGGTTCCTAGCAGTGCCTTTCGGTCAATTTCGGCAGCCGATTCGCTTCCACCGGAAGCCGCATTTTGTCTATTTATGTTTGTCCGAATACCGTATATTGGTCAGGGTCGCCGCTTCATCCGGAAATGCCAATAACCTTAACCTTTACAGGGACCTGCAAAAAAACGCCAGATGCATCGAACAAAACCATATCGACGGTGGTTCTAAAGCTAGTTTACTGATGACATAAACAGGGAGGATTTCGCCAGCTATGAGTAATGATGAAAAATCTCCGGTGGTGGCAGTTCCCAGGGAGACTTTTGGTGGTGAACGGAGGGTTGCCATTGTTCCGGAGGTGGTGCCGTCCCTGATTAACGCGGGTTTGAAAGTGCTGGTCGAATCGAGTGCCGGAAAAGGGGCCGGGATTGACGATAACAGCTTTGATAGCAAGGGGGCGACTATCATTTCCGCCCGGGCCGAGCTGTTTAGGCAGGCTGACATCATTCTTCAGGTTCGCGGATATGGCTCAAATCCCGAACAGGGCAAAGAAGATCTCGGTCTTTTCAGGTCGGGTCAGATTGTCATAGGATTTTTTGAACCGCTTTCGGAACCCGGACTGATCCGGGAAATGGCTGAAAAAGGGGTGGCAGCCTTTTCCATGGAACTGATGCCCAGGATTACGCGGGCACAGAGCATGGATGCGCTTTCCTCAATGGCCAATATTGCCGGTTATAAGGCCGTGCTGATGGCTGCTGAGAGCCTGCCCCGGATATTTCCAATGATGATGACCGCGGCCGGCACGATTGCTCCCGCGCGAGTTTTTGTGATCGGTGCCGGGGTGGCCGGACTCCAGGCGATCGCAACCGCGAAGCGGCTGGGGGCCATCGTTAAAGGATATGACATTCGCCCGGCGGTAAAAGAACAGGTTGAAAGTCTCGGCGGCAAATTTGTTGAACTGGAGATTGACGCCGGCGACTCCGAGGACAAGGGCGGTTACGCCAGGGCAATGGACGAGGAATTTTATCGCAAACAGCGTGAGTTGATGACCAGGGTGGTGGCCGAGAGCGACGTTGTCATCACCACTGCGGCAATTCCCGGAAAGAAGGCCCCGATCCTGATTACCGGGGAAATGGTCCTCGGCATGCCGCTGGGCTCGATTGTTATCGACCTGGCGGCCGAACGCGGCGGCAACTGCGAGCTGACCCGGCCCGGTGAGACAATCATCGAAAGCGGCGTCACCGTCATGGGCCCGCTGAATGTGCCATCGACGGTGCCATATCATTCCAGCCAGATGTATGCCAAGAATATCTCCACTTTCCTGCTGCATCTTGTCAAGGAAAAACGGATGATCATTGACAGGGAAGACGAGATTACGCGCGAAACTCTTTTGACGAAGGACGGTGAGGTCGTGCACGCACGCGTTCGCGAACTTCTCTCCTCCGGGCAGGATAGATAATCGGAAAGGAGAAAGAACGATGGACGGTTTTGTTATGATTTTAACGATCTTTGTCCTGGCAATCTTTGTCGGGTTCGAAGTCATTACGAAGGTGCCCCCGACTCTACATACTCCTCTGATGTCCGGTTCCAATGCCATATCCGGGATTACCATCGTCGGTGCGATCCTTAGCGCGGGCACCCAGCACACCACGCTGACCACCGTGCTCGGTCTGGCTGCAATGGTATTCGCCACGATTAACGTCGTGGGCGGTTTCATGGTGACACACCGGATGCTAAAAATGTTCCAGAAGAAGAAATAAGGGCGAGGGATTGACGTCATGCTGTTATCAGCTGTAAATATTGCATATTTAATTGCGGCGGTACTGTTCATCTTCGGCTTGAAAGGGCTGGCGCACCCGCGCACCGCCGTCCGGGGCAACCTGACGGGAGCGCTGGGAATGCTTCTGGCGGTGGTGGTGACCCTTCTGAACCGCAACATCATCAGCTTTGAAATGATCATCCTCGGAGCGGTTATCGGCGCCGCAATCGGCGCATTTCTGGCGGTGCGGATTCAGATGACCGCAATGCCGCAGATGGTGGCGGTTTTCAACGGTTTCGGCGGTGGTGCGTCGGTGCTGGTGGCCGGGGCAGCGCTACTTGAAGTGCTGCTGATCACACAGGCACCCGACATGCAGCTGACAGTTGCAACGGTTGCTTCCGGCCTGATCGGGGCGGTTACTTTCTGGGGCAGTATGGTCGCGTTCGGGAAACTGCAGGGAATTATTTCCGAGAACGCGGTGCATTATCCCGCTCAGAAGACACTTAACGCCCTCATCGCTCTGGCCGTTGTCGCACTCGGTGTCTGGATCGTAATCGATCCGACCATTACCACCAAATACTGGATACTGGTGGCGGCGGCTTCGGTGCTGGGTATAACGCTGGTCCTCCCCATTGGCGGGGCCGATATGCCGGTCGTGATCGCGCTCTTGAATTCCTATTCCGGACTGGCCGCGGCAGCCACCGGATTTGTATTGAACAACAACGTTCTTATTATCTCCGGTTCGCTGGTGGGTGCTTCGGGAATTATTCTGACCAACATCATGTGC
>CP070796.1:394690-400433 GCA_020343475.1 Candidatus Zixiibacteriota bacterium | reverse complement strand
CATTTTCGCCGCGGTTCATGTCATCGGACAGCTCATCCAGCGTGGCTTCGGGATCATTGCCGACGTCGAATCCGTACTTATCGGCGAGCCAGTGCAGGCTGTTCGCCATCGCCGCCGGCGCACAGCCGTTGGTCGGCGTTTCCACATTGCCCATACCGTCATAAAACACGGCGTGAATAGGTAATAGCGGCACAGTAAAATCGATTATATCCAGATCCAGCGGAGCAGCGGGTACACCTTGCGGCTCGAGCGTAAAACCCCCGCGCTCGATAATCGCGTCGCCGACCGGCATGGTGTAATAATCATCAGGTGTTATCGTTTCCTTTACCAGGGTATCCGAAGCCCAGACATAAACGCTTACCGACGGGCCATATGGGAATCCTCCCTTGATCCCGTCAAACAGCGTCTTCTGCCGTTTTTCCAGCGGGGCAAGAGCCGCCGGCCAGACCGGCATGTTTCGCACCAACCATTGCGGCCATCCGGCAGAATCAAAAACGGCGTTAATGTACTTTATCGAATCCTGAGGAATAACCACCAGTGAGAACTCACCATAATCGGAATCTTCTGCAATGGGAGCACCTTCGTGGTAAAAATCAATCCTCGCGATTTTTATATCCTTGAACATCGTGATTCCAACACCGCCATAGTAGAAATCAAGAAATCGATTCGGCTCAGGGGGCGGCTCAAAGCAGTAATCAGGCGTCCCGACAAACGGTATCCGTTCTTCTTCGGGGAACTGAACATCGTCCTCTTCGTCCCAGATCAGGGTTCCGTCGAAATCATAGACGGCACGATCAATATACAGAACATCGCCGGCAACGTTTGATATGGCATTGTCGCTGCAATCGTTCCAGTGGAAGCGAATCGGCTCGAAATCGCCGGGAGCGGCGTCGGGGCTGACCGCAAATTTAATTCTTGCCAGTTCATGCGGGTCGGTATCCGGAGGGCCGAAACACACGGGATGATAGGCTCCGTTATTTATGTCCGCAATTGAGACAATCCGGATCAGGCCGTCAATGGCATTCAGCTGATAGGTGAAATACTCCCACTCGCAGTCTTCCAGTAACTGTCCGGGATTTGCACTTATCGGGAAGATCATATATGGATCAAAGGAGATCAGGAAGTCGAATCCTCCCATTTCAAGAGGTACGTCTTCAATTGTTATCGAAACGTACACTTCTCCGCCCGGAGGGGCGTTGGTGGCACGTTCAATTTTAATGCTGGTCACAGGGGGAAGAACGTCGATCCACTTTCGGCATTCCGCGGTAGCGTATCCGTCCGAAATCTCCACATCGACGAAATACGTATTCCCGGCTGCATACAATGGCGGGACATATTCCAGTAAACCGGTCGCGACATCAATGACCACGCCTCCCGGGGCGTCGGAATTAACCAGCGCATAGCTGAGTGGTAAGGGGCAGTTGTCGGGATCAACACCGTCGAACTGATACGTATTTATGATTCCTGCCATGAATTGAATGGTGTCGTCACAAGTATTGTCGAAAAACGGCGGCTCACTGGTCGTGGTGATATAGAAGTCGCAGTCATCGAATTCCCCCAAAAGGTCACTGACCCGCACAATCACTGCAAAAGTGCCGACCGTTCCCGAGGGCGTGAAAACATACAAGCCGGTTGCAACATCAATTGTGCCGGGTCCCGCTTCAATGGACCAGAACTGCTGATCACCTGGATCGGGATCAACTGCCTCGAAATCATAGACTATTGCATCGCAGGCATTGCCATAGATTTCGCCCGGACAGTTGGTAATAACCGGTGGTTCATTGTAAATTTCGCCGACCGGGAAGCAATAGGGCCCGCCCCATCCCGGGAGATACGGGCCGGTGCTGGTGTTCCACATCCAGCTATTCCCTGGCGGAAACCAGCAGGAATCGATACAGAGGAAATCAGCCGGTTCAGAGCAATCGACCTGGGTTTCTATCAGCAGAACGACGTCATCATATCCGCCGGGGAGGTGGGGAGGAAAAATGCTGGCCGCTCCAAAACCGACAGTATCTGCGCCGCTGCCGGTAACACTGAAATAATTTGTAGAGACAATCAAGTCGAAGTACACGTCAAGTCCGCCCGCCGTGTCGGCAACAAGCGGTTGCCATTGCGCACCGTACAGGGAGTAAACTTCAAATCCATTGGCGATCCCAATAAGATCCTGGCCGGCATCATTAAACATATGGACTTCAAATGTGACCGGTTGGCCGCATATGATGGTATCAGGCAATGGCCCTGAAAGGGTAACAGTCATGCCTGCCTGAACAGGCGGCACGAGCATTAATGGAACGGTCAGAATCGCAATTGCGGCGATCAGAGCCATCCTGACATTCGCTGATAAGGATTTTGCCTTCATAAATCCTCCCAATGAGTTGTATTAAATATTGGGTTTTGATTATATCGTTTTAATGACATCCCCTCGGATTTAAAAATTCGTCCTTCAAAGTACAGCCCGGGCAGGAAGTTTCGGCACAGAACCATTGCTCAATACAAATTCTGACATACTAGCCTTCCGATCGAGCAAGGATTTATGATCTAAGGTTGTATTGATTCCGGATGCTTGCATCAGCAATTATTGGATTAAATATAACTTGATGGGCGCATTCTGTCAATCGTATTTTGCTCCTGAACGGCCCGGTTTTACTCAGACCCGCCCGGCAATGCAGATCAAACGACCGCTCTCAAAAGTGAAGGGACTGCGATCGAAGCGCGAGAAAGCATGAATCACGCGCAGGCCGGCGGCGGCAAGACACGGCTCAAGTTCCGGAAGATCATAGGGACGCTGAAGGTGTTCTTCAACGGCTCCGTCTGCAAATTCAAATACCGTGCGTGCCAGTTTTTTATCCGGTTCATAATAGGTCTTTTGAAAAAACATATCACCGTCGATATTACGCTCATGTACTTCATCGTGATATCTGGCATACAGCCGCTCGGTATTGGAATCAAAGGCAAAAAGGCCATCTTTTTGTAAGGTTTTTGCAACCCGCGTAAGCATATGTTTCAAATCACTGGTTTCTCTAATGTAATTGATTGAATCAAAGGCGCAGGTGACCAGATCGAAGCGGTCCGCGCTTTCAAACCGCCTCATGTCCCGCAGTTCAAATTTGACATTCGGCATACCCACCGCCTTGTGCCTGGCAATTTCTATCATTTCAGACGAATTATCGATGCCGTGAACAATGTGCCCTTTATCCGCCAGCATAATCGCAAGATTACCCGTCCCGCATGCCAGGTCAAGGATACGTGCCTGCCGGATGCCGCGTTCGGCAAGGAGATGTGAACATAAATCAACATACTGCTTGGAGAAGGTGGCCCATTCCGCATCATAATACCGGCATAATCGTGTGTAATTGCCTACCTTCCTTCGACTTCGAATCATGATAATATTACCGGCGATATTTCCGGGTGACAATGCGATTGACCGCATGCCTGTGCGGCACACCGCCTGAGCGGCAGTCGAAAATCTCCTCGACGCTATAAAGAATTTTCCGGTCCCGATAGTAGCTCATTAATTCCCCGGAAGAAAACAAAAAGGCGGTTTCCTCGGCGTCTGGAGCCTTTTCAAGAAACGGTTTATCCACCAGCACTGAAAAAGCATTAATGCCGTCGGGCGCGGTACAATCCTTGTATTCGTCAAAACGGACCTGCCGCACCTCCGGCGGAAGGTAGTGCAATGTTCCGGTTGAAAAAATGACATCATAATTATCATGAAGATGATAATCGACAATATCGGCATGAATTGTCTCAATGACCACACCTGCATCGAGTGCCAGTCGGGCTGTTTTCTGTAAGCCGGGCTGCGAAAGATCAAGGCCGGTCACTTTGAATCCCTGTGTGGCGAAGTAGATCGCGTTGCGCCCCTCACCGCAGCCAAGGTCAAGCAGGGTCATTTTACGACTGACGGCAGGGGGCATAAATTCCAGCACCTTTTCACAGAGCACAGACGGCTTGTGTCCCCAGTACGATTCCCGGCCCGCGTAACGTTTGTCATACGGATTGCGTTTCTTCATTTTCCCGCAATTCTTTAACAAGATAATAGACCAGTACCGGCCCGATCGCCAGCAGGGCGATTCCGGAATAGCTTCCGGCAAAGTCTCCGTAATATCTCCCGGTTATAATCAGCCCGACATTGTGAGCGCAACCGTTTAAAAACATTATTCCTGCGAAAATGATACCGCCGTAAAATGCACTGCGCTTTCTCCTGATAATGCAGTATAAAAGAGCAATCGTAACACCGACAATCACACCATTTAAGACAATATATAGAAGATGACTGCCCAGCACCCGGATGGCGGCGAAATTCCCCAGCGTCTCCTCCACAATATGAATTACGTATGCAGACAGAAGCAGAATGTACACAACTATGATTCTTCTCCTGTACATAATCACATCCCGCCGAATCAACCTCCCGGCGGCTTCAACCGTACCCGCTAAGAATAAATCTCAATCTTTTTTGTCTGCTCGCGGGTGCTCTTTGAATACCATATCTCTACAAATTCCCTAAGCGAATCCTGTTCATAATGGGACATTTCGTCCGCCACCGGACGGCGCAAAAGCCGTTTAATGCTGCCGAACGCGGCGCTGTCTTTCCCGGCCAGTTCGGTGGCTTTGGTCATCGCTTTTTTGGCCAGATCACTTTCAGTTGATATTTCGTCGACCAGGCTCATTTGGTGTGCTTCTTCCGCGGAGAACATGGAACCGCTGTAGAGGATTTTCGCGGCATTTTTAGCACCCACACAGAATTTCAGAATGCTCACCGAGCCGGCGAAGACGGACGAGCCAAAGGTTACCTCATTCAAGGAAATTCTCGGTTTCCCGGTAGTCATGATCCGGAAGTCGCAGGGAGTAGCAAGCATGCAGCCGCCAGCGATAGCATGACCGTTTATCGCCGCTACCACCGGTTTCGGGAACAAGAAAAGACTAGTATATAGATTGGTAAACTTCTGAAGGAATTTCAAAAAATCATTCTGTGAATAACTATATAACTCGGGAATGTCCAGCCCGAACGAGAAGAACTTCCCCGCGCCGGTCAGGACCACGGCTCGGGCTTGGGGATCGTCTTCAAGATTTTTAAGGATTGCATGCAGCTCATCGACCAGGGATTCATTGATGGCATTCACTTTCCCGCGAGTGAGCGTGACGGTGGTGATGTCTTTCTCTTGCGATACGTTGATAAAACTCATGGCATCCTCCGTGATTAATGCGATGGTTGTAATATATGGTGACAAACATAAAATATTCTATCATTTTCCATGATTACCCAAAACGGGAACTCTGAAAAACAGCTCGATAATGATTGGAGATCATCGGTCAGGGAAATATCGGTTCCGGATTAACGCGGGATACGCACGTCATTATATCGCTGACCGTCACCCCGGTTTATAAACAACCTGCCGAGCATTGTGAAGAGGACTTGCTAAAGCCTCCCCTTCGCCTCCTGCCACCAGGTTTCAAGCTCGTCAAGGGTGAAATCGCCGAAACTTTTCCCTGACTCGCGGACCTTATCCTCGATATAATTGAACCGCCGGGCAAACTTATCCAGAGTTTTGTTGAGCGCCTGCTCAGGATTGATGTCCAGCTTGCGGGCCAGCGATGAGACCACAAATAGCAGATCCCCGATCTCCTCTTCCAGCCGACCGTCGCCGCCTTTCTTGATTTCCGCTTCGAGTTCCGAAGTCTCCTCTTTCACCTTTTCCATCACTTCTGCGGCGTTTTCCCAGTCAAAGCCGACTCCGCCCGC
>CP070796.1:388378-394590 GCA_020343475.1 Candidatus Zixiibacteriota bacterium | reverse complement strand
CCCTCAGGGTCTGGAAATCTCTCTTGTTCCTGTCAGCGAGAGCCACCAAGCCGGCAAAAACACCTGCGATTTCCGGTTACTACCTTAGAAGAATTCAATTTCTTTCTTCTGAGCGTGTGTCAACGATTACCTCTTTAAAGTGTCACCTCCTTTCTTTCCTTTTGGTATTTGTGTTATCCATCACTTAACAGTATGTTAAGCCTTCATTTTATATGTCGTCACACGTTCATGTCGATTTTTTTATACCCTCTAAAATCCCTCGCAACACGGGTCCGGCCCCGGCGGATCGAAGTAGATGAAGGCGATCAGGTACAGGATATCAAGCAGGTTGATATTCGCGCCCGGCAGTCCGTCGCAATCGCAATCCGCCATCATCGGGTTTACCGGATCGGGCCCGGTGCTGTATATGTCTGAAATCAGGTACAGGATATCCAGCAGGTTAATGTCCGTGTCGCCGTTGGCATCACCGCAGACACCCAGCTCAACCGTCAGCGAGCCGTCCTTTAGAAATACCACCGAGGTATCAAGATGGCCGACCAGGATGGTATCGATTTCAAAGGAATCGGAGGGTCCGCTCGCTATCCGCTTCCAGCTGATGCAAACGGTGTTTTCCGGCGGGTCGGCCCATGCGGTGCATTCCCACCACAGGGTATCCTCAACCTCTTCCGTGTTAATTCCGATCGCATCACCATTTTCGTCGGAGAAGCTGAAGTGATTGAGGCTGGAAGACTGAATTTTTATTTTGACCGTCCGCAGGGTATCCGTGTCGGGGATTTCCCTGATGTCTCCCAGAATTTTTATCAGCGGGATGTCTCCGTACTGGGGATAGCCGACACCCGGAACAAACGGCGGGGAAATCGGAGGCGCTTCCGTGGCCGCCGTAATCTTGATGTCGTTGCCGTAACCGGACAGCGAGCGCGATTCCACCAGTTCCCAGCCGCCGACCAGAGTGCCCACCGTATCCAGGTTTCCGGTGTATGCCTCGATCGTGTCAATCCCGGTCGAGTCATAGCCGTAGTGGAAAATCGAATCGATGCAATTCGGCGGCGTGGACTCATCATACTCCAGACATTCGTAGTAGCCCAGAGCATAAACTGAGTCAATACACTCATCCCCGTCATATTCCGTGCAAACCCAGTAATCGGACGCGGCGACATAAGTGGTGCAATCCGCCCCGTCCCACTCGGTGCAAGCCCAATATGTCACGGCCACAATCGTATCCATGTTTGTCTGGAACTCCAGAATATCGGGATTGTCCAGAATCAGCCATAACTCAAAGGCTGCCACCGTGTCCTCATAATTTCTCATGTAAATCGAAATAACCGAGTTCTGCTGTCCGGATAAGCCGGAGGTATCACCTACGAGAACTTCCAAATCGTAAAATTGAGCCCAGCCCGATTGCGCCGATAGAAAAATCGCTAACACTGCCGGCAGGAGTAGCCAGCTCAGCCTTAGGGATTTGCGACTGAAGGACATTCCTTTTCCTCCTTCGACAAAAGGTGTAAGGTAGTTGTACTATCCCTTAGCTATCAAGCGATAGACTCAGCCTCTTAAAAGTGTAGTTTCTTCGGCGTATAGCCAGGGCACGTCCTCGTAGTTATTTCTATCGGCCATATCGTTGCTTTTGTTCAGTCCCGTTCGCTATCCAATCACCCAGCTACCAGACAGTTGCGTTTCCTTTTAAGCGGCCCCCCCGGCCACCACAACTTGGAGTATGTTAGTTTTACGACTTTGTACTTGATGTTCGTTTGAAGACCAACAAGCTCACCTTAATTCTTACTTGAACAAGGTCTAACTGCAGACATTAACACCTATCATCCATCGAAGAATATACATCGTAATCGCCTTTCTGTCAACAGAAAAAAGCCCTTTTTTCGGTAATTTCTATAAAAAAGTGTGCCGGAAAAGTCCGTAAAAATGCAGCCTTGCTCGCGCCCATTCGAGCAATCAAAAAGCAGATTCGGAGCCGCTCGGTAACAGTCCCCGATATCAGACATGTAAGGGCGGTTTTGACAATTCCTGACACGCCCATAAAAATCGTAAATCAGAAAGAAACCGGCCCGGCAGAACCTGCCCCATACACCGCCGATTGTCGTAAAGTCGGCTTTGCGATTCGTATTTTGCGCAAAGCTTTTCAACCCGGTTCAAGGCACGCGAGGGTATAACCACCCGGAAATCGCGAGGTAAACCGTAATTTAACAGTTGCCTTGCGGCAGATATTTCTTTACCCTTGTTTGACAGACGGATCATCCAGAAGAAAGCCCCGGCTATGGCAAAATTAATGTCCAAAAAAACCCGAGAAATCGTCCAGACCACGGCATTCCTTGTCCTGTTGGCCCTGTTTATCGTCTTCTATATTGTCTATCCGCTGATAACAATGCCTGACCTGACCGCCCGGGCCGACCGGGATCGCTTCGAGGAGGCCGAATTCACCCTTGAAAACGATCCTTCTTTCTTTATTGACCTGGGGCTATCGCCCGACACCTTTTCAATCCTGACCAACGATAACCTCTCGCTGGCGGCCCTTTACTTTCATCCCGACCCGGCCATTTATGACAGCGTTCGCGGCACCGTAATCCTGTTGAACGACGCCAGCAGCGACCGGAACTCACTGGCCGCTTACCTGACGCCGCTTATGGACTCCGGCCTGGCGGTGGTGCTTTACGATCAGCGGGCCACCGGTCAGTCGAACGGCATTTATCATTTCGGCGGCGATTATGAGGGTGAAGACCTGGCCGAGGTCATAATCAGGCTGAATTTCATCGAGCGTCTTTATCATCCTGTGATTGTGGTCGGTTTCGGTCTCGGAGGCGACGCATTGCTTAATGCCGAGAGGGAGGAGGTGCGTATAGATTACGGTATTGCGGTTAATCCCTACCTCACCACCACCAACTGGATAGAGACCCTCCGAAAAGAGCATGGAATACTCGGGATACCGCTGTCGAACATGGTGTATTTCTGGTGGTATCAGAAGCTGTCAGGATACCCGTATCCCAGAAGCGGACCGGATGACATCCCGCCGCTTGAAACCGGCACCCTGCTTCTGCTTGGCGATGACCGGCTGGAAAGCGATGAAGCGAGCGCCCTCGTCGAAATCTCCTCACCGGAAATCCTGACGGTTGCACCCGTTCCGGAAAATCCTGAAGAGCAGGTGCGGCTTATCATCAATAAAATTTACTCATTGCTTTAATGAGATCGGTTTTGTGCAGATCCTGCACCAGCGACAATTTTGAAACTGCTGACGCGACCAAGTTTTCATTACCTGCAAGTCACCTGATCAGAAGTCAAGAATGGTAATGTCAAAAGAGAATTTCTCGGTGTCATACGCCGAGAGCTGCCACGTGAAATGCAGCCCGAAACCCAATGGGGTGATGCGCCCGATACTGAAACCAATCTCACTGTATGCAACCGACGCAGACCGCACTGATTCATCGCGGGGTGTATCGGTCCGATTTCTAAAATCGGTCCAGAACGCCCCGCCGTGAACTGCCAGGGAGAAAGGAAAATCTCTGATCAGCGGCAGTCCGCTGCGACGAAAAAGAGTACGCCTGAAGTCATGATCAAAATATACCGCGCACACCCAATCCCCGCAATAGTTGTGCTCACCAAGGGATTTGAACGATAGCTTTTCCGGCATGAATTCGCCGGTATAGTCCACCGTGAAGTACCGCTGTGGCGGAAGATTCCCTTTCGAGGCGCCCGCGTAAAAATAAATCGAGCTGAAGCCCAATCCCAGGAATCGGCGTTCGTGATGGATGGACACGTGGTATCGGTGAAAGTCAAAATCATTCCTTATAAAATCAGGAGAGGCGTACTCCATACCGGTTTTAATGACGGTATGCGGCATGGTAAGCATCGGGATTTCTTCATTCTTGCTTTTCATCAATCGACGGCTGTCCCATCGGAATTCCCCCGCGATCGATCGCAGTCTGCCGTCAGCAATTTCGGGATTGGGACGATGATCTGCGTTGGTCCGAAAGATGCTGAAATTGGTACTGTTATCCGCCGAATACTGACGGTAATCATGATATGCGACCGAAAGCTCGGTATGGCGCAGCAACCTGATATCCATTCCGGTCGTGAACCCTTTCTCCCGGAAATAATCGTACTGGTCAATCTTGGCCATCAGTGCCAGAAAGGTGGGATCATAATGGGTGCTTGATATTACCGTCGGGCGGTGGGCTACTATGTTCCGGTACCGGAAATTGAATCTCAATCGCGGCCTTTGCCGCAGAGTATACGCGAAACCGTAATCGTGCTGCCAGTATTCCCCGTCAATGGCATACCCGGAGCGAAGACCGAGGTCCAGCCGGGGGAGAATCTCTCGCCGGTTAAATGCCAGGCCGAGATAAGCCCCTTCGACACGGTTGAAATGGAAGTAGTCATTGGTGCTGGTGATCAGATACAGCGCGCCGAATCCAAGACCGAGTATCCTTTTGTGAAGCGGTACCGGGGCGCTGGCAAGAGAGTCGAACCGCTTATACGCGCCCGACTCATCTTTCGAAAGGGGAATTACCTGTCCCAGGGTCCAGGCCACGGAATCGACCTCATCGGCCTCCGGAGCAACCTCCAGCACATATTCATCGAACCGGGCCTCGGGGTGACCGGCATCGAATCGATAGTTGTGCAGTGCAGCGACATAATTAAATGAAATCACCGGTATTACCGGCAGGCTGATATTGAAGATACCGCTGAAGCGGATTTCTATCGGCATCCAGCGGTCGTGGTCAAATTCTTCATATCGCTGAAGATAACGCAGACTGTCCACAAGATCCTGATCGAAACCCTCATTAAAGCCGACATCGACACCGACCACGGCATACGACGAGTCCGCTATGTCAATTGTGCCCGCGAAAAGAGGAATGGCGTCGCTCTGTGGCTCGATTTCCAGCCGGAAGATCATCTGTCGATCGATGTAGAGAGTATCAAGCAGATAGTAATTGTAATAGTCCAGGGCATCTTTTGCGGTAGGCGAGACGACTGAATATGGTCCAAAATCAAGGCGATTACGGTTGAAATCGAGAATCCGCCCCACTGAAACCAGGTTGCCCGTCGCCGCCAGGTTGGCGGTCTGTTTGCGCGCCTTGATAATCTCCTTAAATTTATCCGGGTGTTCCCAAAATCCCTCAATCTGGCTTTCGGTAATCAGCAGAATTCCGGCGGTATCCTGCCTGGCGGTGTCTCGCGCCACCAGCCTGGTGTATGCATCAAAGGAATAGTCATGGGTTCGCGACAGGATTTCGTCTTTTCTTTCGATTGCCTCGATTATTATGCGCTGAGCCGGGTCATACGCCCGGGAGTAGACCTTCTGACCCTTCAGAATGATCATCGCGGGATGCAGATGAACATCGATGACCTGTCCGGAATCGGTGACTGCTGTTTTCAGGTGTTCGCTGTAATAGCCGATATGGCTGAATTTGAATCTCCAGGTTCCCGGCACCAGCCTGATCCGGTACTCCCCGTTTTCGTTCGCAATCATTGACCGCCCAGTGCCTTCGAGACGCACCGACGCGAACGGAATCGGTCGGCCGGTGTCGAAATCACGGATGGTTCCTTCAACCACTCCGGCCAACGCACCATAGCCGGGAAAGAAAGACAGTAAGACTGTCAACACTGATAAAAACAGCCCGAATTGCCCTGTTGTTGCTTTCGTGTTCATTGCAGGCCTGAAGAAAGCAATATATGAAATTTCTTTAGCATACGCAACATTAAAGTAAAAAAAAGTGAAAAAAAGAGTGAAATAAGTTAAAAAACTGCGCCGGGGAATTAAGGATATATGATTCTGTATGTTACCATGGAGATAATGACAGATCCGGCATCGCCTCGATTTAGCGGCTTGCCTTTATCATGATGCCGGCGGCGAAACGCCCGGTAGTTCCATTATCGTGTCGATGCGAGTAAAGTTCGCCCGCATTGCATCTTGTGCAAAAATCTCCCGATTCAATATTCCTTAAGGGAACTCCGGCAATAGTCAACTGTATCCGAGTGGCTTGCCACAAATCAAGATAATATCTGTCGGATTCGCCGCTGCGCAGAATGTTCCCGGCATGATTTTCGAAAACGGCCCGGATTGCATTTACCACATCATTTCCGACCTCATAACAACACGGGCCAATCGCCGGGCCGATCCCTACCAGGATATCCGGCGAAAGGCATCCAAAATGCTCTTTCATTGCCAGGACGGTTTCCCCGGCGACATTTTTTACTGTCCC
>CP070796.1:382065-388278 GCA_020343475.1 Candidatus Zixiibacteriota bacterium | reverse complement strand
CGATGGAAGAAAAACTTTTCATCGCCCTGTTGGCGGACATAAAAATCCTCAAGACGCCCGGGGGAACGAACATCAATATAAAACATGTGGATCTCGGCGTCCGGGTACCGTTCCCGAATATATGTCGCCTGTTTCATCGAAGCCAGACAACACACCGCCGAGCAATAGGGGAGATGATTCTCATCACGGGATCCCGCACACTGAACAAATCCGACCTTTCCAACTTCTTTCTGATCGGATGGCCGGACAATTTTGCCCTCCGTCGGGCCGCCTTGTGCCGCGAAACGTTCCATCATAACATTAGTAATGACATTTTCGTATTTGCCAAAACCGAGGTTGTCGATCCTGGCGGCGTCATACGGCCTCCACCCGGTTGCCCACACAATCGCGCCCACCGTGGCAGTGATTGTCTTCGGCTCCATATTCAGGTCGATGGCGTCATATTCGCATACCTCCGCGCATCTCTTCATCCGGTCGTCTTTGGCATATTGGGGATCGATGACATAACGGAAGGGGTAAGCCATCATATGCGGAAGGTAGATCGCCTTGGTTTTGTCCAAATCATAATTGAAGTCATTGTCTCGCTCAATCTCGCAGACTTTAGCACACTCGCCGCAGGCGTTGCATCTTTCGTTCACATAGCGGGGCGAAAGCCTGATCTGCACCTCATAGTCGCCCGGGGATCCGGAGATTCTTTCGACCTCCCCCAGGGTCAAAACCCGGATAAATGGATTGATGCGGATCCTTTTCAGGTTGATCTCAATTCCGCAGGCTGGCGGACACAATTTAGGGAAGTACTGGTTGGTTGACACCACCCGTCCTCCCAGCGACGGTTGTCTTTCCAGCAGGATGACGTGCTTTCCGACCTCGGCAGTCTCAATAGCGGTAGTCATGCCCGCAATCCCGCCGCCGACAACCAATGTGTCAGCCTTGATCTGATTTTCACGAGGTTCAAACTCGGCCATGAGCAACTCCTTGTCTATCCTTCAAGCAGGTTGCTTGCGGATACTGTATATCTACTGTTTCGCATTTTTATCAAGTTTGTGAAATTTTTAACAAATATTGCCAAATAAATAAGCAGATTTCTCTGCCTTTTCGCATCTTACGTAATTCAGTCCAGAAAATATCGCATCGAACTTGATTTGTCAAGCGATTTGGGAAAGCTTTAAATATAAAAATCGGAAGTTAATGCAACTGAGTATTTTATTCAATACTCTGGCCAGAATGAAAAATCAGGCCAGATTAATTGAGCCGTACCTGCAAAACGCCTTAGTTTTCGGCGATTGCCTCTTTCTTATGAAATTTTAAACGACTGCCGGATTCAACCGCCAATATTAGATAAAGCTGAAGCGCAGGTATCTGATGGTTCGCCCCGCTTCAAGATACTCTTTCTCATACGTTGTTTTTATCTCCAGCAGCTGATTTCCAATGGGGGCGGCGTACAGGTCTTCAATTATTTCGTGCACGATACACTGTTCTTCGGCCAGCGTCTCTCTGGTGAATTCAAAGAGATTGCGATCATCGGTTTTCAGATGAATCATTCCGGCCTCTTTCAAGACCTGGCGATACAGATTTAAAAAACGGGGAGAGGTGAGTCGCTTTTTCGCCTTGGATTTTTTCGGGTATGGATCCGGGAAAGTAATCCAGATTTCCGCGATTTCATCCGGTCCGAAGATTTCGGCGATTAATTCAATGCGATGGCGAACGAAGGCGACATTTCGCAGGTTTAAATCAAGCGCGGTTTTTGCCCCCCTCCAGAGCCGGGCCCCTTTGATGTCGATTCCGACAAAATTCTGCTCGGGAAAACGCAGTGCCAGTTCGATCGTGTATTCGGCTTTGCCGCAGGCCAGCTCCAGCGCAATCGGATTATTGTTTTTGAAATAATCGGCATGCCATCTGCCTTTTGGAGGCGGTTCATATTCAAAGACATTGGAGAAGGTGGCCAGTTCGGCGAATTTTGCCAGTTTGCCTTTTGACATACCCCCTCACTGTTTGCCGGTTATTAGCAGGACTACCTCCCGCTCATAATCGAGGACAACACTGTGAAACCTGCTGAGGAATTCATTTCCGATAATGCCTATGTTTTTTTTTGTTCCGGGGGCGCCAAGGGTGGGCATTTCTGCGACGCAAAACGAAATGTCCCGGAACACAGCCTTCCCCAGACCAAGCCGGTCGACCATTCCGAGCCGGCCCGATATCTGGATGCCGTCCAGTCCGGAGAATTCTACCCGGAACGTGGTGTCGATCGCCAGACCAGCCGCCGCGGCTGGCGCCGGCATGATAATGTTTCCCGGTGATCCGATATCAAGGATGAATTCGACCGGAATATCGTTGACATTGCCACTGATAATAATATGGTTGTTGACGATGGTAAACGGGATTTCAACGGCGTTCGGATAATCGATTTCATCGCGGGAACTGAATACAAGTCTTGCCGATTTATGGAATCGGCCGGGGTAACTGAAAGAGACGACGGCGGCGCACGCCAGAACATCCATACCTATTATCCCGCAGATTGGTTTCCCGCCAACATCAGGCAAATCTGCAACCACTTTAATCGGAACATCATGGAATTTCAGCGACCCGAATAATAAATCAGGAACATTTGCGTATCCCAGGTACCCGGGAATGGTTCCGGCGAATCCCAGAATGGGATCGACCCCCCCGCCTGCGATGTCTGAGGAGTCAGAGAGGGGGGTGACGGTAATCGTTTCGGGCAGGCATGCTTTGGCGATAATGGTACTTCCGGAACCGCAATCCATCAGGTAGTAATTGGATCGGCCCCCGGTCACTTTTCCCACAACAAATAAAAATCCCTCATGGTATTCCAATCGCGCCTGTCCGCTGATATTATCTCCGTATTTTGGCTTGTCCTGACGTGTTGCGCGGACCCGGCTGCCGAATCCGCAAACTGCCGATAATATCGCCAGGGAATAGCATACAATTATGGTTACCGGTCTTTTCATTCACTCAACATGGGTATTGAGTCAGTATTTGGCTGCGATCGGCATGCGTCTGCCGGTGCCGAATGCTTTTGAGGTTACTTTCAGTCCGGGCGGAGCCTGGCGGCGTTTATATTCATTTCTGTCCACCGTCCGGATCACCCAGCGGACCACTTCCGGATCGAAATCCAGTCTGAGAATATCTTGCAGGGAATATCCTTCCTCTATATAGAAATGCAGGATTTGATCAAGGATATCATAGGGGGGCAGGGAATCCTGATCAACCTGGTTTGGTCGAAGTTCCGCCGATGGGGGGCGCTCAATGATGTTGTGGGGAATAATCTCCCTCTCTCTGTTGATATCCCGGGCAAGTTTGTACACCATCGTTTTCGGCAGGTCAGAAATAACCGCCAGTCCGCCCGCCATGTCGCCGTACAGGGTACAATACCCGGTCGCCAGCTCGCTTTTATTGCCGGTTGACAGCACCAGATACCCGTACTTGTTGGAAAACGCCATCAAAATATTACCGCGAATTCTGGCCTGGACGTTTTCCAAAGAGACGTCCAATTCGCCAGTATGAAAGTGCTCCTGGAAGCCGTTGAGATAAGCATTGTATATGGAGGTGATGGGGATGATCTGCAGTTGTACCCCGAGATTATCCGCCAGTTGCCTGGCATCGACAACGCTTGCCTCAGAGGAGTACTGCGACGGCATGGCGATACCCAGCACATAATCCTGGCCAAGCGCTTCAGTCGCCAGACAGAACACAACGGCTGAATCAATTCCGCCGGAAATCCCCATAACCGCCCGGGTGAAACCGGTCTTGCGCATGTAATCGCGAATTCCCAGTTTCAGGGCGGAACGAATCTGGGTAAGATCATCCTGAGCGCTGAATCCCGCCCGGGTCCCGGTTGCCTTCATATCAACTGTTGTCACACATTCTTCAAAAGCCGGTAGCATCTCGATAATATTGCCGCTGGCATCCACGCAGAGGCTGCGCCCGTCAAAGATCAGCTCATCGTTGCCGCCGACCTGGTTGACAAAAACAAAAGGTATATGATGCTTCCCGACATGATTGACAATCAACCGGTAACGGATCTCATCTTTGCCGACATAGTACGGAGAACCGGAAATGTTTACGAACAGGGTCGCACCCTGCTCTGCCAGAATACTGATCGGATCGAGATCATACACGCCGTCTGGCCAGAGTTCCGGTTCATTCCAGTAATCCTCACAGATAGAGATGCCCAGCACTTCATCTTTATATGGCACCGTTTTGATCTCAGGGGCGGGATCAAAATAACGCGGCTCATCAAAAACGTCATATGACGGCAACAAAGACTTATATGCAGAGCCGATAATTTTCCCCTTATAAATGAGGATCGCCGCGTTATGGAGACGGCGCGGGCCGTTGTGTTCACTCGGAAGCGGTGCCCCGATAAGAATACCGGCAGTGGGAAAATCCCGGGAGAATTCGGTGAGTTTCCTGACCGCATGCTGGACATCTGCTTCAAAAGGCTGGCGAATCAGGATGTCATGAGGGGGATATCCAACCAGGAACAGCTCAGGGAAAGCTATTAAATCGGAGCCGTCCGCATAATCCCGGACTGTCTGAAAAACTCTCTCGAGGTTTCCATCGATATCTCCCACAATCGGATTCAATTGAGCCAGAGTGACTCTCATACTCTCCATTCCTGCCTGCAGGCGTGCTTTTCAATAACCGCCGGGAAGATGGCTTTATTTTCCGACTGCCGCCTTTAATTACGTCGGTTAATTTCCTGACAATATAAAAGGAATGAGCAAGCAAAATGCAATTACTTTTACCGGGACCTCCTGCAGTGAATAATCTGCAGGACTCCATGTAAACGGAGCACTTTTTTACCGGCGCCGCTAAAGACACACTCGCATTTATTATTCCTGTTTCTGATCCTTGTCAGGACCCTGCACGATACGGGGATCGCGTTTTACCCATGCCGGGACCCGGTACCGTTTGAAATAGACTTTTACGAGCGGGCAGGGCTCTTCCGGGGAATCCCGGTGTGCTGCTTCATGGATTGCCTTGATAGCACGATCGGCGTTGCGATACAGGTGGTCTTCACCGATTTTATCGAGCAGCATGGTGCGCCGCATGACATCCTGAACCTGATCGTTCAGGCCGCTGATTGAAATGTCAATATCGGCCTCCCGTAGTCGGTCAACCATCAGCGATAACATCTCCTCGCCGGATGCATCAAGCTCGTTGATTCCATTGCCGACCAGCAGAATGTGCTTCAATTCAGGATTGTTCGCGACCTGTTCCAAAAACAGCTCTTCCATATAATTGACATTGGCAAAAAACAGCGACCCGTTGTACCGGATAACGGCGATGTGACGACAGGTGACCAGATCAAAGCGTTCCGCGTTGCGGTAGGTCCCGTCCGGATGCAGCGAAAGTTTGGCTGTTTCCGGCTTCATGCTGCGCAGCAGGTGTAATCCCAATGAAAGCACGACTCCAATCATGATCCCGCGGTCAAGATGCGGGGCGAAGGCCAGTGTCGTGACAAAGCTGATGATACCGATAATTCCGTCATATTTCTGCGCATGCCAGGCGTGGATAAATCCCTTGATGTTAACCAGACCAATTACGGCCATCATAATAATGGCAGCCAGCACACCTTGCGGCAGGTGGTAGAGCCACGGAGTGAAAAACAGCAGCGTAATCATGACGACGCAACTGCTGAAGACGTTTGACATGCCGCTGAGAGCTCCGGCTTGCAGGTTGACCGCGGAACGGGAAAATGAGCCGGAGACGGCGTAGCTCTGTCCGGCGGATCCCACGATATTGGCCAGACCCTGCCCGATCAGCTCCTGATTAGGGTCAATATGCTGCCCCGTCTTTGCAGCCATTGCTTTGGCAATGGAGATCGCCTCCATAAAACCCAAAAGGGAGATAATTACTGCCATCGGAAACAGGCCGAGTATTGCCGAAAGTTCCAGCTTGGGAATAGTGAAACCCGGTAAACCGCTCGGTATAATACCAACCACCGCACCACCGCCGATCATCGTGATGGCCTCATCATTAAGGACACCGCTGCCGATTCGCAGACGCCAGTTGCGGCCATCCCCGATCTGGCCGGAAGGGAGTTCATCTCCGGCATAAAAAAGAAAGGTCCCATCGGCGTTTTCAACTGCCGCGAATCGCACTTTTCGCAGGGCAGTCCGACGCGCCGCGAGCTTTTCCTTAAGGCGATCAATTTCACTCCTGAGAAGCGCCAGCTCGTAGTGCAACCGA
>CP070796.1:375589-381965 GCA_020343475.1 Candidatus Zixiibacteriota bacterium | reverse complement strand
GGTTGACGACGAAGTCCAGGAACAGGATCGCCTCCTGATTCGGATGGATCATCCTGGCAAAATGGGTATGCCCGGTCTGGTTGCAGTTGTCTGTCGCCGCATTTGCAAAATCAACAAGGACATATTTGCGGGAGTCGAATTTATCACCAAAGAGCATCTCTCAGACTTTTTTTCAAAAAGCGAGCGCCGCAGGCTCCCGTCGCAGGTTGCGCAATTTACCGGCAGGGTGCAGAACAAGGTGGTTCGCTTTGTCTTCGATGAGCAGGTTAAGGAACGCCAGAGAGGGCTGCTGTAATGGCGGAAAATATCATTATTAAGAGTGAAGAGGTCGACCTCACCGGCCTGGTGGGGCGGCAAGTCGTTTTGAAGACGGAGCAATTCCCGGGAAAGGGCCTCTCCACCCGGATCCTGGGTGTCCGGGACAAATGCCTGGTGATAGACCGCTCCGGTTCCTCGGGTATGGTCGATCAGCTGATTCATAATCAGAAGATTGAGGTGCGTTTTTCTCTGAAAGGACAGCCCGCGAAATTCGTATCTACGCTCACCTGCCCCAAGGATGGCCGCATGCAGATTCCGATCAGCGCCGAGATTTTCCCCGAAACCAGGCGTAAATTCAGGCGCGTTGACCTGATCAGCGACGTGCAACTCACCGTGTTTGATGAACATCATATCGGGGCGGCTCGTTTGAACCGGCTCAAGTGGCTTGAAACAAAGACAATAAATATTTCCGGCGGCGGTATGCTGGTGACACTGCCGTTGAATATTATCAGTGATCATTACCTGATATGCCATCTCAGGCTGGATAATTTTGAACTGCCGAAGCTGCTGGTGGGGAGAACCCGGCATGCATACATGACGGGCGGTCGGAAAAACCGCGTCGGCGTGGAGTTTATCGTGAGGGAAGATCGCGCCGATAAATTACCGAAAAGCATAATCAAGAACCTCCCGGTAAAATTGTTTGATTTCAACCGGGAAATTAGATGCAAGTTGGCCGAATTTCTGGTGAATACACAGGACGGCATGTGAAATGAAGGAGCAATGTCATGGATAAATCTCACAATAAGATAATTTCCGATATCGAGACCGATAAGAATGTAGTCTCGGTAAAAGCACCGTTCAGACTGTTCAAGGACAGGAAACGGCGGTATATCAGGCTTGAAATTTCCGAGCCGATAGAATATGCAGTTCTGAAGGACCAATCCGGGGGATTCTGGCCGCAGGGGAATGGACCAACGTATCACGGCGGTATTCTCAATCTTTCAGCAGGAGGTGTCCTAATAATAAGCAATGATCCGGCCGATGAGGGCAGTATTGTCGTCCTGAAAATGACCCTGCAGGAGATTGAGGTGCTCGACAACGTCATCGGAATGGTCAAACGAACCGAGCACAGCGGCGGCGAATGGCTGATCGGTGTTGAGTTCATCACCAAGGAATTCCTGCAGGATTCCTTCAGCAAGGCCGAACTTGACATAATCATGCCGGATCTGACTTCCTTCGATGCGCGCCTGCAGGATATCCTGGCCAGATACATTTATAACGAACGGATTTCGGCGACCGGTAAGCAATAAAGATCATGAAAAATCGTTGCCTTGTCTTTGCTCTTTGTTTTCTGCCGCTGTCAATGGCGGTAACGGCGGATGACGGGATCATGGTAAATGTCCGTCTTCCCGATTGCCCGTGGGCCGATTCCCGGCTTGAAATCGAACTGGCCCGCCGCCTTTCGACGATTCGTAACGTGCCGGTGACTTGGGTCGACAGCTCGGTACGGTCGTGGTATGACAATCATCCAAAAGCGACTTTTGACGACCTGGTAGCCGTAGGAAAACGGCTTGGGGGCAGGTACCTGGTGGATATACTGATCGACCGGATCGATCTTGAGAAGCGCAAGGTGACAGTGATTCCTCTAACCGTTTTTCGATATCGTGTATTCGGGGTATTGACCGGCACGATGCGGATTATAGACGTTGAGAAAAACCGCCTGGTCGGCCTGAAAGAAATCTGTTACGAGGTAAAAGCATCCGATCAATGGCAGTTTACCGAAGATGATCCAACTGATCCAACGCTGTTGATCCCGCCTGACCGGCGGTACCTGTTGTTCCAGCGGCTGGATCGGAAAGCGGCGGCAGAGCTTTTCAAGGAAATCAGAAAACTCTCGCGGGGAGCTTATCGTGGCCGATGAGAATGACAGACAGGAAGAACAGGTAACGCGGTTCTGGGTCAAGGTCAACCTGCTGGCAGACATCGCTGCAGTATTTCGCACCGATCCGCCGATCAAAGAAACCTTCACCAGAGTCTTGAAATTGATCCGCGACGTGATTCCGTTCGATTCGGCGACGCTCTATCTGCTAAACAAAAAAACTCAGCAGCTTGATAGTGTCATCTCTTTGGGTGAGTCGGTCAGCCCGGCCGCCTGTATCGAGCCAG
This sequence comes from Candidatus Zixiibacteriota bacterium, assembly GCA_020343475.1. GTDB lineage: Bacteria > Zixibacteria > MSB-5A5 > GN15 > PGXB01 > JAFGAL01. The sequence continues at coordinate 379,541 of CP070796.1, read as the reverse complement.
ACCTTGGGTGCAACTTTTCCTCCTGGGTTGCCGATCATAAAAAACCGATTCTTTTAACAAATATCAGGGATCCAAAGCAGGACGCCTCCACTTCGGAATGGGCATTTCTGGTGATTCCGCTTATCATTGAAAACCGCCTGATCGGAGTTATCACTCTCGCCAGCAGCACACCGGGCTTTTTCCGGGAAAAAGATGTCAAATTGCTGGCGATCCTGGGCGATCAGATGGCGCTGTCGATTGAACGGCTATTCAATCAGATACGGCTTGAGAAGAAAAACGAGGCGCTGGAAAAAACTCAGCGGGATCTCAAACGGGCTCAGGACAGTGTGATTAACGACGAGCGACTGGCAGCGGTGCATGAGCTGGCAATTTCAATAAATCACGAGATCAACAATCCGCTTTCGGTGATTATCGGAAATATCCAGTATATGATGTATGTCGATAAAAGCCTGAGTCCCCAGGTGCTGGAACGGCTTAAAAAGATTGAACAGGAATCGCTCCGAATTGCCGAGACCAATCGACGATTGCTGAAAATCGATGATCTGGTATCGGAAACCTATATAAACGGGCGCAGTAAAATCAAAATGATTAATCTCCAGAAGTCAGCGGTGAGAGGAAAAAAAGATGGCTGATCTACTTAAAGCGCTTGCGTCGGAGGAGAGAATGACCGTCCTGCGGAGTCACTTTGATGATCTGCCGATGGGTTTTTTCGTAACCAATTGTGACGGGTACGTCGAATACCTCAACGACGAGGCCGCAAAGCTCATTGGATTTGAAAGCACCCTTGAGGCCATTGGCTATTCCCTGTATAATGTCGAGAACATTATCAATTGCGGCCTTATGGATGCATTTAATTCGATCCTCACTGGAAGAACCTTTCGAAAGGAAGAGCTTCATTGTACCAACCGGCAGGGCCATTTCGCCATTTTAAATCTGTACTGCAGCCCTCATCGGGGGGAAAATGGAGAGATCGCCGGTATTTTCGGAATTATCCAGGACGTTACCGAATCTTCGAAAAAGAAAGCTGAGCTGGAGGAGGCGATCTATGAACTGTCAATCATGTCTCAGGTTTCCGAGGCATTGTCCTCGACCGCCGATCTCGATGACGTCGTCAGGATAATTCTCACCGGTGTCACCGCCAACGAGGGATTGGGATTCAATCGGGCGTTTTTGTTTCTGGCGAAAGAGAACGAGGGCTATCTCGAAGGAAAAATCGCCGTCGGGCCGACCAGTCCGGAAGAGGCGGGGCGGATATGGAGCCGCCTGGCCGGACAGAAGATTACCCTGCGGGAAATGCTGAATGACTACAGCCAGCATGAAAACGACTCGAATTCCTCGCTCACCACGTTGATCGCGGGATGGCGGATACCGCTCGACAGCTCTGGTGCGTTCAGCGAAGCCATCAATCTCGGCCGCGGGATACACGTTTTCGCCGGCGAGCATACCCACCGCGAGACCACCGATATTCTGACGCGTCTGGGCACTGAGAGTATGGCGGTGGCGCCCATTATCAGCAAGGGCCGAAAACTGGGGCTGATTGCCGCTGACAATAATATCACCGGAAAGAAAATTTCCGATTCGGTAGTGGAACTGCTGCAGACCTTTGCCAATCAAACCGCGGTTGCGATCGAGCGGTCGCGATTATATGACGTGCAGGTGGAGCGGGCCAGAGAACTGGAGGAAATTAACCGTCAGCTGGCCGAATCCCAGGATCAGATAATCCGGGTTGAAAAGATGTCGGTTATCGGGGAGCTGACTTCCTCAATCGCCCACGAACTGCGCAACCCGCTGACCGTAATCGGCGGCTTTGCAAACCTGCTGGTATCCACCGGGCAAATTGATGACGCGGCGGAATACCTCAATATAATTCTCTCCGAAACCCATCGCGCCGAGACGGTTCTGCATCAGGTGCTTGATTTTTCCAAGGCCAGTCGGGCCAGGACGCGGGAACTGCAGTTCAATGATCTGGTGGTGGAGACACACGGACTGCTTTTGTCAAAACTCCGGCGCGATCAAGCCCCCCCGGTGCTTCAGCTTGCCGACGAAAATCCGCATATTTGGGGAAACCCGGAGCAGCTCCGGCATGCCCTTTATCAATTCATGCTTCTGACGGTTGAGGAATTAACCAGCGAGTGCACCATTAAAATGGCTACCGCGACGGAAAACCGGCAGGTGCGGCTGATTATCGGATTCAAAGGCCGCGAGCCAGCCCGCGCCAAAGTGGTTACGACGCTGAAACAGATATTTGGCAATCCAACCGGAACTCAGAAACTTTCAATTCTGGTTGCCGGCGAGACTTTGAAATATCACGGTGGTGACTACGGGGTCGAAGGATCACAGGACAACCTCCCAAGGTTGTACCTGGAGTTGCCCCGATATACAGGGGGTGAAAATGATTAAAGTGCTAATCATTGACGATGAAGTTCATGTAAGAAAGCTCTATCAGGAGGTGCTGTCTCGTGAAGGATACCAGGTGACTGCGGTTGGTACCGGCGGAGAAGCTTTTGCTGCCTTAAACGAGAGCGGATATGATCTGGTTATTCTTGATATCGAGCTTGAAAACGACAGCGGGCTGAATATTCTGAAGCAGTTGAAATCTTCATATCCCGGGCTGCCGATAATTTTGAATTCTGCTTATGCGGTCTATAAGGCTGATTTTCATTCCTGGGTGGCTGATGCCTACGTGCTGAAATCGTCAGACTTCAAGCCCCTGAAGGATAAAATAAAAGAGTTAATACATGCCTGAAAGCGAAAGCAAGCGGACACTGCCTCCGGATGATGATGACTGGCTGGGGCAGACAAGGTGTCTGGCCGAGCAGGTCAAGTTGCTGGCGCTCAATCTGGCAATAAATCTGGCCCGGTCAAAGAACCAGATTCGTGAACTGGCTGCTCTGGAGCCCCAGTTCACCCGGCTGATCAATGGGTCAGTTGAATTGATACGCGAAATCAACGCGATCCTGGGGGCCCTGACCAATGAGAAGGCGCTGGTATCGCCGATACCGTCGTCACCTGACAAACTGGATCGCATTGAAACCGCTCTCAATGAAATTCTGACATTGAGCGGTAAAGTACATGACGCCATTGCAGAAATTAAGAAAAAGAGGGGCAAGGTCGATAATTATCAATAGGCGCTTTACGGGCATTGTGACCGGAATCGTTAACAAGTGAAAGTAACCGCCATGAGTCTCAAGAAAATTGAAGAACTGGCACGCCGTCGAGGTAAGTCGTTCAAAATCCTGATAGTGGATGACGAACCGCGCATTCGTGACATATTCAGGGAATTCTGTGAACTTACGCATTCCGTTGAGGTCGATACCGCCGAAAACGGCCAGGACGCAGTCGAGAAAATCAAACGGGGCGATTATGACCTGGTTACCATGGATCTTATTATGCCGGAGATGGCCGGGGTAGATGCGGTCGCGAAAATCAGGGAGTTCGAGCCGTACCTGCCAGTTATTGTCATCACCGGAAATGCCACTGATCGACTGGTGAAGCAAGCCGGTGTTCAGGGAGCGTCCTCATTGATGTACAAGCCGGTAATGCTGGAAAATTTCCTGGATGAGTTGACGGCGACATTTGAAAAATGCGTTCGTACCCGTTAGACGTGCCGTATGAAGAACAACATCACAGTACTGATCGTAGATGACGAAACGGGGCTCAGGTCGGTCCTGGAACAGATCTTGCAACTTAAGGGGTATACTGTAGTGGGCGTTTCCGGCGGCAAGAAGGCGCTGGAGTATCTCAAGGTCCACAATGTTGATCTGGTTCTGCTGGATATTGTAATGCCGGAGATTACTGGATTGGAAATGCTTCAGGTTATTAAAAAGCAGTTTCCTGATGTTGGCGTGGTAATGATGACCGGTCACGGTGACGCCTATTCTGTCAAGGAGGCGCTGATGCTTGGCGCTGATGAATACCTGACCAAGCCGTTTCGGGCCGATGAAGTGGCGCT
>CP070796.1:369046-375489 GCA_020343475.1 Candidatus Zixiibacteriota bacterium | reverse complement strand
GTTATATAGGAGGCATCCTCAGAAACCAGGAATGCCGCAACAGCGGCAACATCATTCGGCGTTCCGAGACGCTGAAGCGGAATATTGCCTGACAGTTTCTCACGGGCCGCTTCGGGCATCTTGTCCGTCATCTCGGTTTGAATGAATCCGGGCGCGATGGCGTTGACTGTAATCCCGCGCGACGCCAGTTCCTTGGCCGCCGACTTGGTAAAACCGATTAATCCGGCCTTGCTGGCGGAATAGTTGGTCTGCCCGGCGTTACCCATGCGGCCGACCACGGACGAAATGTTGATGATCCGCCCGGCGCGCTGTTTCATCATGGCTCTGGCCGCGGCCTGGCTTACCAGAAAAGCGCCTTTGAGATTGACATTCATAACCGCATCCCAGTCATCCTCATTCATGCGAACCATCAGGGTATCCCGGGTAATGCCGGCGTTATTGACGACAAAATCAAGGCTCTGATACCGTGCGATGGTCTCTTCAACCAGCTTAACAGCATCGTCTTTGTTCGATACATCAGCCGTGATTGCCGTTGCTTCGTACCCTCTGCCGCGTAATTCCTCGGCGGTTGCCCCGGCGGCGTCGGCAAGAATGTCCGAAATCACCACCCGCGCCCCAGACGCGGCCAAACGCTCCGCAATTGCTTTGCCGATACCGCGAGCGGAGCCGGTGATAAGCGCGGTTTTTCCTTTCAAATTCATACCGTCTTTATTCCACCCCTACTGCCGAAAATTCCTCGATATCCTGTAAGGTATCGATATTAATAATCCTGGCCTCTTTCACTTCACGCCTGGCCAGACCGGTCAGCACTTTTCCGGGGCCGACTTCGATCAGGGCATCAACTTCCTGCCCCGCAATCGTCATCATGGTCTGGTACCATTTTACCGGCGATGTCAACTGGGCCACAAGCAGCTCCTTAAGCCTGGAGGAGTTGCGTTCCGGTTGCGCCGTGACGTTCGGGATAATGTCTACATCCGGTTCAGAAAAGTCAACCGCACCCAGATATTCTTCCATGCCTTTTTGTGCCGTCGCCATCAGCGGCGAATGAAACGCTCCGCCGACCTGCAATTCCATTGCCCGTTTGGCTCCCATCTCCTTGCATAACCGACACGCTTCCGCAACTCCCTCCCGGCTGCCGGAAATAACCAGCTGATTGGCAGAATTAAAATTGGCGGGCACCACCAGACCGATCGCGGAAGCAATCTGGCAGATTTCAGCGATCTTCTCCTCGTCAAGACCGATTACGGCCGCCATCGTGCCAGGAGTTCGACGACACGCCTCTTCCATCAGGTTGGCCCGCCGAACCACCGCCTTGACGGCTTCCTCAAAGCTGAGCACGCCCGCAAGCGCCAAGGCACCATACTCGCCGAGGGAATGTCCGGCGGCAATATCCGCCCGGGGGAAGGCATCCTTCATAATTGTCAGGATCGCAAGAGAATGAAGCAGAATCGCTGGCTGGGTAAAACGAGTCTCTTTGAGCCTATCAGCCGGCCCCGCAAATGATATCTCGGCGATGCTCTCACCAATCTCATCGGAAGCAATGTCGTAAAGATTCCTGACATCCCTGTCGGCGTTGTATAGATCTTTGCCCATTCCGACATACTGCGATGCCTGTCCGGGAAAGACCACGGCTATTTTGTCCATTTACTCTCCTACCATTTTACTGCGGCTGAGGCCCAGGTCAGGCCGCCGCCAAAGGCGGTCATTAAAAGAATATCACCCGCCTCGACCTTCCCCTCACGTACCACTTCGTCGAGCGCGATTGGCACCGAGGCCGATGAGGTGTTGCCATATTTGGCAATATTCATGAACACCCGCTCGCTCGGAATACCGATTCGTTTGGCAGTCGATTCCATAATACGAATATTGGCCTGATGCGGCAGCAACCAGGTGACGTCGGAGGGCTCCAGTCCGGCCATTTTAAGCACCTGCAGGGAGGCATCGCCCATCTGCCGCACCGCATGGCGAAAAACCTCGCTACCTGTCATCTCAATACAGAAATTACCGTCCCCGTTTTCAAATGTCTGCGGAGGTGTATTCGAGCCGCCATCAGGTATCCACAATAGCTCCGCCATGCGCCCGTCCGACCGTAAAAATGTCGACAGAATTCCCCGGTCCTCTTCGGTGCTCTCCACAACCGCCGCCCCGGCCCCGTCTCCGAACAGGACACAGGTGTTGCGATCCCTGTAATTGGTGACCGACGTCAGCTTTTCGGTGCCAATGACCAGTATCCGCCGGTATTGCCCGGATCGTATATAAGAATCCGCTATTGACAGCCCATGAATAAAACCGGCACATGCGGCCGCGATATCCATAGTCGCTGCATTGACCAGACCCATTTTCTTCTGAACGACACAGGCTGTGGACGGCAGCCGGTAGTCGGGGGTAACTGTCCCCACAACCAACAGCTCGATTTCCTCGGGGCGAAGATTCGCCATTTCCATGGCCCGCCAGCTTGCAGCCACCGCCATGTCGGAATTTCGCTCATCTGCGGCACAACGCCGCCGTTCCAGAATACCGGTCCTGCTCCGAATCCATTCATCAGAGGTGTCGACCAGCTTTTCCATGTCGGCATTGGTGACACGATGACTCGGAAGGAAAGACCCTACCCCCGTGATTCTGCCGTTTATCTTACGCATCATTCCCATTTCCGTTATTTACGCCATTCATCTCGGTGCGGATATTTTCGTTAACGTGATGGCGAACCATTTCCGCCGCCGTAACCACGGCGTTTTTGATTGCCTTGGGGGACGATGAGCCGTGGCAGATAATTGAAACCCCATCCACCCCCAGCAGGGGAGCCCCTCCGGATTCGGCGTAGTCGAACGATCGGCGAAGCCGTTTAAGAAAGGGCCGCATGAGACTGGCACCGACTCTGGAAAAGACATTGGTTGAGATTTGCCGTTTTAAAGAACACGTCAAAAAGCCCTCAATCGACTCGGCAAACTTTAACAGAATATTTCCGACAAACCCATCTGTTATGACCACATCCACATCTCCGGTCAGGACATCCCGACCCTCGACATTTCCGATAAAATTCAGATCAGATCTGGTGAACAGATCGTGCGCCTGAAGAATCAACTCATTCCCCTTACTTCTTTCAGCTCCGATTGACAGCAGGCCTACCCTGGGAGAAGTCCGTCCGTACATTAAAGAAGAATACACCGATCCCATCAGCCCGAATTGATACAGGGTAGCCGGTTTGCATTCTGTGTTGGCCCCAACATCCAGCACCAGAGTCGGTTTGCCGATCGAGGTGGGAAAAAAGCTGGCGATGGCGGGCCGATTAACGCCTTCAACGCGTCCCAGAATCAGAATTGACGAAGCCATTACGGCACCGGTATTGCCGGCGGAGACAAAGGCGTCCGCCCCGCCCTTTTTCTGCATCATTAGCCCCACGGCGATTGAAGAGGTTCTCTTGCGGATTCCCTCGGTGGGAGTATCGGCCATAGCAACCGAGTGAGGTGCATCCTGGATGACAACATTGGCCGGGAGGTCTCCTTGCTTTTTGATAAAGGTGTTGATAATCTCGGTTTTTCCGACCAGCACCAGCTTCAGGTCGTCGCCATTTTCCCGGGCAGCCTGCAGGCCTCCTTCAATGATCGACTCCGGGCTGGCATCTGCGCCCATCACGTCAAGCGCAACAGTAATAATTTCCTCGTTTTTCCCCATGTTGCGGTGAACGGCAAATATCCGATTACTATTCCTTCGGCGTCATGACCGCGCTGCCCTTGTAAAAGCCGCAGTTTGGACAAATGTGGTGAGGCAGTGTTGCCTGATTGCAATTGGGGCATTCGATCACCTGCGGCGCTGTCAGTTTCCAATGGGTTCTTCTTTTGCGCCCCCGGGCCCGTGAATGTCTTCTCTTCGGAAGTGCCATATTTCTATCCTACTCAACAGTTAAGTCTATTCCAACAGGTTTCTTAAGCCTTCCCATCGTTCATCAATTTCATCTTCACTGCAGTCACACTCTTCTTCGTTTAAATTCACTCCGCAATTCGGGCACAGCCCTCTGCACTCTTCCCGGCAAACCGGCTTCAGCGGCAGGGCCAGCGTCAAAGCCTGCCGAACCACATCCGTTAAATCAACAACATGCTCGTTTTGTTTCAAATAAATACACTCTTCCATAACACCGGAAGAGAGCACCGGTTTCCCTTCACCGGTTTTTATTACACACTCCATCTCTGTAGCGAGCTCGGTTTTAAACATCTCAAGGCACCGGGAACATTCAACTTCAATCTGCGCCGACACCAATCCGTGACAGTAATATTCTTCCTTAACCTTTTGCAAATTAATCCTCATTTTGACCACGTCTCTAAAGGACACACCCTCAACAGCTCCCTCAAGGGGGTCCGCTTCCGATTCCAGAGACAGGTCAATCGGAAACGAGTTGAATTCGCGCAGGTCGAAATTCATAGACTGCGAAAGTATAAAAAGTAAGGGACAAAGTCAAGCCCAAAACGAGGCCGGAAAGGGCGTGAGCAGGCGTCATCGCTGGCACATACCGCCCCGACTGCCGCTCTTATTGCTCTCTCTTTAAAGCGGCAATTTGAACGCGGTTTTTCGCTCGGGCGAGGGCACGGCGGGCCCGCGGCAGATCAACGTCCCCGGCCGCGTCGGACAAACGCTGTTTAGATCGCTCCAGCGCCTCTTGGGCTCGTTCCAGATCTATTTCAGAGGCAAACTCAACCGAATCGACCAGCAGGGTGGCGTGATTGGCCGATACCTCAAAAAAGCCAAAAGAGACCGCCATCTCAATCTCCCCGGATGCAACATCCCTGACGGTCACCTTGCCGGGTGTCACGGCGGTGATCAGCGGCGCGTGATCGCTGAGCACCCCCAGATACCCCTCGGACCCCGGAAGGATTAATGAGGTTATATCCGCCTCATAAAAGATTTTTTCCGGCGTCACTATCGTGAGTTTATACATATTGTATGCCCGCTACTTCATCTTTTCGTAGTTGGCCATCACCTCGTCAATTCCGCCGACCATATAAAACGCCTGTTCCGGGATATCGTCAAACTCGCCCTCGACCAGCTGCTTGAATCCCTTGATGGTATCTTCCAGTTTCACGTATCGGCCCGTCTTGCCGGTAAACGCTTCCGCCACAAAGAATGGCTGGGAAAGGAATTTCTGGATCTTTCGCGCCCGGGCAACCGTCACCTTGTCCTCTTCGGAAAGCTCGTCGATGCCCAGAATCGCGATAATATCCTGCAAGTCCTTATAACGCTGAAGAACCTGCTGTACATTTCGCGCCACATGATAATGCTCCTCGCCGACAATATGTGGATCGAGGATGCGCGAGGTCGAATCCAGAGGATCTACCGCCGGATAAATGCCCAGTTCTGCAATCTGACGAGACAGCACCGAGGTTGCATCAAGATGTGAGAAAGTGGTCGCCGGAGCCGGATCGGTCAGGTCGTCAGCAGGTACATAAATAGCCTGGACCGATGTGATCGAACCTGCATGAGTCGACGTGATCCGCTCCTGCAGAGCACCCATCTCGGTTCCCAGTGTGGGCTGGTAGCCCACCGCCGACGGCATGCGGCCCAATAACGCGGACACCTCGGAACCGGCCTGCACGAAGCGAAAGATATTATCAATAAAGATCAGAACATCCTGATGTTCTTCGTCCCGGAAATACTCGGCCATAGTCAGCCCGGCCAAACCGACCCGAAGTCTGGCCCCAGGAGGCTCATTCATCTGGCCGAATACCATGACAGTTTTGGCAATAACGCCGGATTCCTTCATTTCCAGCCAGAGATCATTGCCCTCGCGGGTACGCTCGCCGACACCGCAGAACACCGAGTAACCGCCGTGTTCGGTGGCCACGGAGCGTATCAACTCCTGAATGAGGACCGTTTTGCCCACGCCGGCGCCCCCGAACAGCCCGACTTTCCCTCCTTTGGGATATGGCTCCAAAAGATCAACAACCTTGATTCCGGTCTCCAGAATCTCAGTGGAGGTATCCTGTTCCTCAAATGTCGGAGTCGGGCGATGAATTGGATGTCGCGCCATACTCTTGGGAACCTCACCCAGATCATCGATCGGATTTCCAAGCAGATTGAAGACCCGCCCGAGAGTCTCCTCGCCGACCGGCACTGCGATTGGCTGGCCGGTATCAATTGCCTTCATGCCGCGCACCAGTCCGTCGGTTGACGCCAGTGCCACGCAACGGACGATATTGTCACCGATATGCATGGCGGCCTCAACCGTCAGGTCAATAGCATTGTCCTTATCTTCGATCTTAATGGCGTTAAGAATCTTGGGCAGGTTATCGGAATGAAACTCACAGTCCACGGTCGGACCGATCACCTGCACCACCTTGCCGATATTGTCATCCATTGGAACTTGCTCCATTTATTTCAGTATCTTTTTCTTCAATCTAACTTTTCAGCGCCTCCGCACCGCCGACAATATCCAGCAACTCCTTGGTGATTGC
>CP070796.1:362441-368946 GCA_020343475.1 Candidatus Zixiibacteriota bacterium | reverse complement strand
TTGCGCTTGAGGCGCCGGAACTGGCGACGGATTTAAGACTCCACTTCGGTACTGATAAACTGACGGTGCGCACCGGTATTATTGCGAAACTCGATTTCCGTTTCTCCGTATTATTGGCCAGTAGCAAAGAGTATCGTATCAATCCTGTCGGCGCGGCTGCCCAGGAACTGATCCTGACCGGGGGCCTGGAGAACTGGGTTAGGAGCAGGCTTGGTTTATGACGGCATAACAGCGCTGTTTATTTTTGCGGCATATCGCATCGCATTGAAAATTCGGAATTGCGCGTGACACAACCGGCGAAGCTATTCAACAGAAATTTCTTCCTGCTCTGGCAGGGTCAGTTTGTCAGCCAGGTCGGAAACCAGGTCCATCATATCGCCATGATGTTCTGGGTCAAGCATGTTACCGGTTCGGCCAGCCTGATGGGCCTGTTAATGATGCTTGCGATGATTCCGGGGGTTCTTCTGGGGCCAATCGGGGGGACAATTGCCGACCGGTACTCGCGCCGTCGAATCATTATCTTCAGCGATATCATCTGCGGTATAGCCGTTCTTTCTCTGGCGACACTGCTTTTCTATCGTCCCGGTGATGGGTCTTTTGCAATAGTATGGCTCTTTACAGTGTCCATTGTGATAGGAATTGTCGGCGGTTTTTTCCGGCCGGCCATCTCCGCCGCCATTCCCGACCTGGTACCGCGCGACAAAGTGGCCGCGGCCAACTCGTTAAATCAATCATCGGTGCAGGTATCTTCGCTACTGGGGCAGGGGGCAGGCGGCGTGCTGTTCCGCATTTTCGGAGCACCGCTTCTTTTCCTGGCCGATGGATTGACCTACCTGTTTTCCGCCTTCAGCGAGTCCTTCATTGATATTCCGCAGGTCATACCCGAGAAAGGCAGCGGGTGGAAAGCCGTCCTTCGTGATTTTTGGCGTGATACAAAAGAAGGATTCAATTATGTCTGGCAAAACCGCGGGATGCGGACGGTCTTTTTCACTTCGACTCTGCTGAATTTCCTGGTTTCCCCGGTGGCGGTCCTTTTCCCGTTTTACGTGGAGGATTATCTTCAGGCCCCGGCCGATTGGTACGGATTTCTCATCGCCTCCATCGGGGTGGGATCGTTGATAGGGTATGCGGCGGCCGGAGCGTTGAAGGTCTCGGGGAGGACTCGAAGCGTGCTTCTAATTGTGTTCTTAATTTTCCTCGGGCTGGCCTTCTGCGCCTTGGGATTGTCGAAAGCACCGGTACTATCGCTCGGTATAACGCTGCTTTTGGGAGCATTGTCCGGGGCCATCAACATAAATATAATAACCATCCTGCAGTTAACCACGCCGAGTAAGATACGCGGGCGGGTCTTTGGACTCCTGGGAACTATTGTGGGTGGATTGATGCCGATTGGAATGGGCCTGGCCGGAGTGGTAGCCGAGTTGCTTGACAACAATGTCGCCCTGATCTTTATTGTCTGTGGCCTGGCAATGGCGCTGGTCAATGTCGCGATGGCCTTCAATCGCAATTTCCGGGAGTTTCTGGCCTGTGAGGTAGATGAGTCAAATGTAACAGATGAGAACGAGACATAGAATAGACATAACAATCTCGAGACGGATAGCTGAATTCGCGGTCAATCTTAATTATGACGACCTGCCGGAAAATGTAGTGCACGAGGTCAAGCGCTTTCTATATGATTCGGTCGGCTGTGCGTACGGCGGTTATCATACCAGAGACGTCAACATCCTGCGTGATATTTACCTGAATACGGGCGGTAAGGCCGAAGCGACTCTAATCGGATTCGGTGAAAGGTTACCGGCGGTCAATGCCACTCTAATCAATTCGCTCATGATTCGGGCCCTGGATTTTAACGATATTTACTGGAAAGAGGATCCCTCGCATCCGTCCGATCTGATTCCCGCGGCGCTGGCGGTCGGGGAGATGGTCGGTGCCTCAATGAAAGAAGTCATCGTCGCCATCGTCCTGGCATACGAATTCGAACAACGCCTTTGCGAATTCGCCGTCCCCGGGATACGCGAGCGGAAATGGCATCATGCAACATTAACGCAGTTTGTTTCCCCGATCGTGGCCGGGAAACTGCTCGGACTGTCGGTTGATCAAATGGTTAATGCAATCGGGATTAGCGGTTCGCATAATCATACTATCGGGTGTCCCACGGCAGGGCAGTTGACAATGATGAAAAATACGGTCGATCCGATGGCCGTGCAGGCCGGCGTTTTTGCAGCGCTGATGGCTCAAAAAGGGTACACCGGAACCGAGGCGATCTTCGAAGGCAAAGAAGGTTTCATGGATGTTTTTGGTCCCGGGTGGGCATTGGAAAAAATGATCGGCGGTCTCGGGGAAGATTACCGAATTCGGCAGTGCGGGATGAAGGCCTTCCCGACCGAAGCGCTGACGCATACACATCTTTCGGCGACACTGAACGTGGTCAGGGGAAATAACATCACGTACGACCGGATTGAGGAAGTGGTCATTACCACTATCGCGCGAGCCTGTGATATCCTTTTTGACCCGAATAAGTACCGTCCCGAATCGCGCGAAACGGCCGATCACTCCCTGCCGTACTGTATCGCGGCAGCGCTGGTCGATCACCGGATTACAACCCGATCATTTTCAGAGGAGAGGCTCAAAGACCCGCGTATCCGGGAAGTGATTGACAGGATAAAGGGCGAGGCATCGGAGGAATTTGAAAGAATGTTCCCGGACAAACAGCCGTCGAAAGTGGTCGTCAGGACGAAGGACGGAGAAGAATACTCCGAGTATCTGGAATATCCCAAGGGTGACCCGCGGGAGCCGATGACGATGGAGGATCTGGAAGCGAAATTCAATGACCTCTCGGTGGGGCTCCTGACGCCGGAACGGCAGATGGAAATTCAGGAAAAAATATTCGCCTGCGAGGATATGACCGCAATCGACTTCATGCAGGCGCTGGTTATGTAAATCTTTTTGGCGGTGTCGGGTGCGATGTCCCGGCGTCGCCCCGCACAAATAATCGCGACGAGGAGAATATGGAAGAGAAAAAACTGGCGGTTACTCTTGAGCAAATCGCCGATTATGAATTCAGGGTGAAATTCGGGGAAGGGGCCGAATTGTTGATGGATGAGCCGGAACCACTGGGCGCGGGAAAAGGCCCAAACGCGTCCAAGGTGCTCTTGGCGGCGGTTGGCAACTGCCTGACGGCAAGTCTCCTGTTCTGCCTGCAGAAAGCGCGGGTCGATGTCAGAACGGTCAGGACCACTGTGACCACCGAACTGACCCGCAACGAGCGGAACCGGATGCGGATCGGATCGAGCCATGTTGCCATCAATATCGACCTTGATCATGATGCTCCCGGGCGCCTGCAAAAATGCATCGAGCTCTTTGAGGATTTCTGCGTGGTGACTGCAAGTGTCCGCAACGGTGTTGATGTTTCCGTCGAAGTCATCGACCAGAACGGCGAGAAGCTGTACAACTCGGCCGGCGCGTAGGCAAAATCAGGGTATCGAGTGGAACGGTGCAGGATTTCGGGCCATTTGTACCATAGCTATATCATACTGAGGAAATCTTGCCCTGCTGGCTGACGGATAAGACTGAAAAAGACGATAATATATCCTGTTCAACACCGTTTGCCGTTGGTAATTGAATTCGTATCTTCGTATCTGGAGTATGACAATCGAATACCCGATAACCTTACCAGAGAACATTGCATTTGCAGTCCGGGATTTATAAAATTGATTGACGCATATGATATTTGGCGTATATTACCGGTAGCGGACATTTCGGACTTTCCTTATTAGCAATAGTCCCGGTCCCGCCCGGATGAATTATGTTGATAACTCTGAAATACTGATGAGGTAACAATGTCAAAGCCAAGAATTATCAAGCTGGTGCGTTTACTTCCGGCAATCTTCATCGTGATTTTTGCTCTTTTTTACTTGATGATCGGTGTTCATACCGAGCCTGCCGATCAGGCTGGTTTTTCAGATCCGATATATGCAGAGCTGAAAGCCTCCGGACAAATTCAGAGCGGTAAAATGCGGCCCAGCGACTGGTTTTATCGTCAGCGAGCCTACCCGACAAATAAAATCCCGGATGGGCAACCGATGAAAGCCTATCTTGAAGCCCAGAGTATGCGATCGTCCGCATTGAAGAGCGGCAAGGATGCGCCGGCGTGGCAGGAAGCCGGGCCGACCAATATACCGGGCCGGATTACCGACCTGGCGATTCACCCGTCGCAAATCAATGTCATTTATGCGGCTTCTGCCGCCGGGGGCGTGTTCAAATCGATTGACTTCGGCTCCACCTGGACGCCGATTTTCGATACTGTGATGACACCTTCGGTCGGCGCAATTGCCATCCATCCGGACAATCCGAATATACTCTATGTCGGCACGGGCGAAGCCAACAGTTCCGGAGATTCTTATGTCGGAACCGGGGTATACAAGACCTCCGACGGCGGTGCCAACTGGACCCTGTCCGGTTTGCCTAACAGCGCCCATGTCGGCCGGATCGTGATCGATCCGCTTCGGCCTGAAACGGTTTATGTTGCGGCGTGCGGAACGCTGTTTGGAACCAATCCGGAACGGGGACTGTATCGTTCGATTGACGGAGGTGCTTCCTGGGAGCAAAAATTGTACATTTCGGATTCCACCGCCTGTGTCGATATCGCCCTGCATCCATCCACCGGGATCGTTTTTGCGGCGATGTGGGAGCGATGGCGCATGCCGTGGGATCGGCGTGTCGGGGGCATGACCAGCGGTTTGTACCGCTCCACCGATTTCGGCGAAACCTGGACTCTGCTTAATCAGTGGCCGCACGGCCTCCCGGATCAGTCACCGACCCTGGGCCGGATCGGCGTGACAGTTGATCCTGAATCGCAAACCGTCTATGCCATCCTCTGTGATCATCCCGGCAGTCTGATCGGGGTATATCGCAGTGATAACCTGGGTTTAAACTGGTATCAGACGCAGGATGGTGCGCTCGATGGTTTTCTCGGCGGATTCGGGTGGTATTTCGGACAGATACGGGTTGCGCCCGGCAATCCCGATGTCTGCTTTGCCCTCGGTGTTACCCTGTATCGTACCGTCGACGGGGGCTGGGACTGGAGCGATGTCAGCGGCAATACCCATGTCGATCATCATGCCATGTTTATCCTGCCAGGCGATCTGAACAAGATTTATGACGGGTGTGACGGAGGTGTCAACTATACCAGCGATATGGGTGAGAGCTGGACGAAGTTCCATAATATGCCCAACACACAGTTCTACGCCATTACCATTGACCACAATAATCCGGAACGACTTTACGGTGGAACCCAGGATAACGGCACCATGCGCACCATGGATGGCGGCCTGAATAACTGGCAGGAGGTTCTCGGAGGCGACGGTTTTTATAGCCTGGTGGATTATACCAATTCCGATATTTTCTATGCCGAGTATCAATGGGGTTATCTGTTTAAATACGACAACGGCTGGCAGTGGGGGCTGGGCGACATGGATTACTCCTCCGACCGGCACAACTGGAATACGCCGGTTGTCATGGATCCGTATAATCCCGATGTTCTCTATTATGGATCAAACCGGCTCTGGAAGACGGTCAATGGCACCATTTCCTGGACGCCGATCAGCGTCGATCTGACTGATGGTGCAGGAACCGGAACCCTGACATACGGAACGATTACGACAATTGATGTCGCCCGGTCCAATACGCAGGTGATTTATGTCGGAACCGATGACGGCAACGTCTGGGTTACACAAACCGGCGGCGTTCCCTGGATCAGTATTCGGGCGGGACTTCCAAATCGCTGGGTGACGCGGGTGTCGGTTGATCCGGAATATGCCGGGGTCGTCTATGTAACGCTTTCCGGATATAAACAGGATGAAATGACCTCACACATTTATCGCTCTGTCAACTACGGTCAGAATTGGACCTCGATCGGGGACGGCCTGCCGGATGCGCCGGTCAACGACCTCATTGTCGATCCGCTGTTTACGTCGACTCTGTATGCTGGAACCGATGTCGGAGTTTTCTATACTGTTGATCTGGGCGATAATTGGGATGCCCTGGGCAATTCTGGCCCGATGATGACGGTTCATGACCTGGCCTTTCACGGGCCGACCCGGATGCTGGTGGCCGGGACTCATGGGCGGTCGATGTACCGGATTCAGGTGCCCTGCGCCGATTTAAATGACGCCGATGAGGATGGAGTCGGCGATGCCTGTGATAACTGTCCTGATGACCAGAATCCGGATCAGCTGGATACCGATAATGACCTGGTAGGGGATGCCTGCGACAATTGCCCTGATACCGCCAATATCACTCAGGAAGATACTGATATGGATGGGGTTGGAGACGCCTGCGATAATTGTATTTATGTATACAATCCCGATCAATCAGATTTAAACGGAAATGACATTGGCGATGCCTGTGAATATATTTGTGGAGATGCGAACAGTGACGACGATGTTAATCTGCTCGATATTCTGTTTGAGATTGACCTTCTCTATGGCTCGCCGCCGGGGCCGGA
>CP070796.1:355801-362341 GCA_020343475.1 Candidatus Zixiibacteriota bacterium | reverse complement strand
CGCGGCCATAGCCGGCGTCGATCTTTTTCCACCGGCCATAATTGACATTGTTAAACGCCTGCAGCCAATATTGCTGGCTTCCCGGGGTAACGCTGGTCCAGGCGCCGCCGGCCTCAACCACCACCGGGAATTCGGCCAGCACGTCCCCGTACCTGTTCAATATTCCCGCTTTTTCCATCATATGGACATTGGGACCGATCGCCCCTCCCGGCATGGGAAAGCCAACCACTCTCGCGTCAGCAGTAGTGGTGGTGGGATTGAAGTTGTAATCCTTCATGAGTTCATTGAGCATATCCTCAATAGCCGGAATTTTGGCAACATCAATATCAAGCGAATAACCGGTGCCCTTCAGTGCGTGAGCCATTGAACGGACATCCGGTTGTACTGTCCCGCTGGCCATCGGCCGCACCGACAGGTCGATGCCGTCCACTCCCCCCTGAATACCGGCCATATAGCAGGCCACAGCCATGCTGGCGGTGTCGTGCGTGTGAAGCCAGAGAATCAACTCCGGCGGCATGATTTTTCTCAACGCGACGGCAGTATCGTATATCGTTTTCGGATCGCAGGTTCCGCTGGCATCCTTCAGGCAGATGCTATCGATGTGCATGCCGCTGTCCAGGAGTCTCTTGCCGATATTGGTATAGAATTCAGCAGTGTGTACCTTGTCGGATT
Source organism: Candidatus Zixiibacteriota bacterium (assembly GCA_020343475.1). Lineage (GTDB taxonomy): Bacteria > Zixibacteria > MSB-5A5 > GN15 > PGXB01 > JAFGAL01. Next base: position 361,669 of record CP070796.1, on the reverse strand, counting down.
TAAACGGCAGTCCCATCAGAGCTATGCACACCTGATGGTGCATGCCGGCATCCACAATTGGCTGTCCGGTTTTGATCAGGTTGTCGACATCATTCATGTAATCGAAATTGCGGTCCCAGGTTGTCCCGTGCTGTTTCATCAATTTCGCCTGCAGGGTCAAACCCTCAATAGACTGGGTCGTTAATGTCACACCGGATACTGACCGGGTGAGAATCTGCAGGTCGATATCCGGTCCGACTGTATCTCGCATTTTCTGCATTGTGGTAAACGGGTCTTCTCCGAGGTAAAAATATGGAGCCTGGTAGCGCGCTCCCCCTCCGAATTCGAAGTGACGAATGCCCGCTTCAGCACACGCTTGCATTGCGGGGAGATAGTCCTGAATGCGTACTTTACCGCCAAATGAGCTTTGTAAACCGTCTCGAAAAGGAGTCAGCATCACTCTGATCTTCTTGGGGGTTTGGGTGAATATCATTTTACCTCCTCTACCTTAGTTACGGTGGTCCCCGGATACAGCCTTTGAGCGGCGGCGACGACGGCTGCGATAATGGTCGAATCGGTTTTAACCTCCAGTTGCGGAAAGATCGCCAGAATCAGGCGCATCACTACCGCCAGCAATGAAAGCAGAAAAAAAACCGAGATCATAGCTGAGATACAGATTGTTAAAAGACTCATTGATTCCATACTACCGCTCCCACGGCTATTAATGCCTCAGTTATAATCGCACCCCTCCCGGGCCGGATCAAACACGGGAAAATGAGAGCAATTTATCACAATGAAGCTCTTCCAAAATGTCTCGGGCAAAATAAGGAGGCCGGAACCGCATGTCAAATCAATTCTTCAGGATTACTCTTCCACTGGAGATCGGCTTGGCATTTCCATCCAGATAAAGCTCAAGGTCTTCCCCGATGTCAGTAACCCTGCCGTATGCAATTTCCTCAGGATCCGCCCCGGTCCGGTCGATATAAACACCGACTTCTTTACCGATAATACAGGAACGTTCCCGGTAGAAGGCCAGAAGTTCGCGATAGCGACCGTCAACATACATCCGGAGATGTTCATCAAGAAAGGCCGCAAGCCGGTTAAACACCGGGCCGTGGCAAAAGGGCAGCTGACCGGACACGAAATCATTCAGGCAGGCTGTCCGGGGCACAAACAGATCGGGGACGATCCCGGGTGCCGCCTCAACGTTTAAACCGATCCCGATCACGGCCCTGTCGACGACTCTCTCCTGCACTTGTGTATTGGCCAGGACTCCACAAACCTTGGCATCGTCAATGAGGATATCATTGACCCACTTTGCCGATGCCCTGCGGTTCATCCCCGGAAGGGAATCCAGTGTGCGCAGCACCGCCGCCACCGCCGTGACAATGAAACCAACGCCGATATGCTCAAGCTCGCGCCCGGGAGCAGTATCGGCGACCAGGTGAATATTCCCCCTCAGACTGACCCAGGAACGATTTTTAAAACCATGGAAATCCTCACCGGAGCCTGCGGCGCACAGGATGTCGTCGGGCAGCTGCATCCCTTTTCCGCCGAGTTCGGTCATCAGGTCGAACTGGGATCGATACGAGTGACTGATGGCAAATAAATATCTCCAGCTTCCTATTCCGGGGACCTCGCTGAAATACAGTGGCTCTCTTTGAACAAGCTGCCTGATAAGAACGCCGACATCCCGGCCGGCGGCGGGCGAGTCCCCGCTCTTCCAGTCAGCCCGGGATACAAGCAATTGTTCGGCAAATTCGATGTCGTCCGTAATTACTATCATGGTTTGGCAGCGTTTCGATGTTATTTCTATCCCATAATAATGATTCAGAACATACAGAGCAATGAAATTACTGCCGGATCGGTCAGTTCGTTTCCGTTAACGGAATAAACAGGACGGCTCAACGGCCGCCCGGTTACAATAAAATCGATTTACCTGGTTCCGCCGGTTTGCGTTTCGACAACAGCAACGCGGGCCATGCCGATCTCATGCTTATTGGGCACCTTCTCCACACCAACTTCCATTCCGCGTATAATCGGGTGCTGTCAGAAAATCGAGAATTTGAAGTATTTGCGGGGATTCTTCTCGATATCAGCGACCAGGTTCTCAATGCGGACGATAAGGTTTCGCACTTCCTCGTACAGCTCGGCATCGTTGACCAGCGATCCGGCAGTTCCTTCTCCCCGGCTGATCCTGGCCAGAATCGAGTCAATGCGCCCGGCGGAGGAGTGAATATTATCGTAAAGCGCCGGGTCGGAGATAAGTTTGCCGATGGTGCCGGTGTTGGAATTGACCTGCGATGATATTTCACTGAGATTGGTTGAAACGTTTTCAATCGATGATACCAGGCGTTCCTGGTTTTTCTGAAGGTCGTCAATCAATAATGTCAATGAAGCCATAAGGGTGGTAATTTCGTGATACAGCGTGTCATTGGTGATTAATTGACCGGCTGCTCCTTCCCCTCGCCTCATTCTGCCCGTGATGTCGGTCAGGTTTTCGACCAGGCCGCGGGCCGAATTCATGGTTTTTTCACTTTCGGAGAAAACCGAGGAAAGGTCGCCCGCCGGGATGTTCGGCACCACCCCACCTTCCGGGATGGGCGGTTGATCAAGGCCGCCGGGAACCACCTCGAGATATTTATCTCCCATCAGGCCGATTGTTCCAAGCTTCACGCCGGCGTTGACCGTGACCATATGCGTGACCGCCTTCTTAACGGTAAACTCAAGCTCGATCCTCCGCGCGGAATCAAGATTGACAAACTCTATCGACTTGACATTGCCGACCTCGACCCCGGACAGCCATACCGGAGCACCGGCAACCAGACCATTGGCATCCGTTACATAGGTCCGGTACCTGGCTTTCATTTCAAAAATGGAGGTTCCCCCGCCGCTGAACGAGGCATAGAGCATGGCTGCGATAGCTATCGCTAACAGAAGTCCGACTTTCAGCTCGCCCCATTTTACTTTGACTGTCCGTTTCATATTACCCTCAGATTAAACAAAATCGATTTTATGCACATGCGCAATCGATTTTCGGAACGGTCCCAGGAATTCGACAACGCGCGGATCTTTCGAATCACGAAGTCCGTTGACGTCGCCGTCAAATGCCACCTCCCCGGCATCGATGAAGATAAACCTGTCCCCAATCTTGAAGGCGTCCGCAATCTGATGGGTTACAATTATAGACGTCACGTGACGGTGTTCCATCAGACGGTTTATCAGACTGATAATGTTGGTGGTCATCTGGGGATCCAGGCCGGTCGTCGGCTCGTCATACAGCATGATCTTGGGATTGGTAGACAGAAGCGCTCGGCCGATGGCGACCCGCCGCTGCATGCCGCCCGACAGCTCATCGGGCAGACGGTCAAGATACTCGTCGGAGATTCCCACAAATCCGAGCATTTGCCGGACATTATCTTCTATCTCGTCCAGCTTCATTTCAGTGTGCTCCAGAAGATAATACCCGACGTTCTCCCCGACCGTCATCGAGTCGAATAGAGCGCCGTCCTGAAACACCATTCCGATCTGCCTGCGAATTTCGCGAAGGCGCTTTTCCTCAAGCCCGCAAATGTTCTGGCCATCAATGATGATCTCACCGCTGGTCGGGCATGCCAGGCCCAGAATCAGGCGCAATATGGTCGACTTGCCGGAACCGGAATGCCCCACAATGATCCGCGGTTCCCCGGCAGGTATCCGGAAAGAGACATGCTTGAGAATCTGTTTGTCTCCAATGGCATAATTGACGTCGCGAAATTCAATCATAGGTATCCTCTGAAAAACGAATACACCACCTTGGTAATAATGAAGTTGGCGATCAGGATCGATATTGACGAAAGCATCACCGATTCGGTCGTGGCCCGCCCGACTCCTTTGGTGCCGCCCTCTGAAGAGAATCCTTTATAACAGGAAATGAAGCCGATTATAAAGGAGAAAACAATCGGCTTGACAATCCCGATAAAGAGATTGCCGAAAACCAGCCGGTTTTTTACAGCCGTAATATAAGTGGTCGATGTGATATGGGAAATAAAAACCGCAATTATCCAACCGCCGATAATGGCAATAATATCACAGATAATGGTCAGCACCGGCAACATAACAATCAATCCAATCAGCCTTGGCGCCGCCAGCTTGCGGATCGGGTCAATACCGAAAGCGGTCAGGGCGTCGATCTGGTTTGATGACTTCATGGCACCGATCTCGGCGGTAATCCCGGCGGCCACTCGTGCTGCCACCATCAGCCCGGTCAGAATGGGGCCGAGCTCGCGCAGGATGGCAATCGCCATAATTCGACCAAGGTAGTTCTTGCTGCCGAATTCGGCCAGCTCGTTGGAAAACTGAAGGGTCATGCCCTGCCCGGCCGACAGTCCGGTTAAGACAATTAAGAACAGCGATCCCACCCCGATCAGATACATCTGCTCAAAGGTTTCTGCGGGATAAATAGGTCGTCCTGCCATAGAGCGAAGCATCTTGAGCGAGAAGAAAAACAGCTGCTGCGACTCATAAGCGAAACGCTTAATCCAGCCAACTATGATCTGAATAAATATCATGACATCAGCGCAAACCGGTTAACCATTTATAGTAGACGGCCCATATTGGATTGTCAAGTGGTGCTGTAAACATTCTTAACCATGATTGTACAATCGGGTTCAATTAATATTGGGCTTAACAATTAATTATATTATAATGAAAGGGTATGTTAAAGGATAATCTCAATCCCCCAAATAAGGCCACACGCGGCCATGGGATCGCATTATTTTCCGGCGGCCTCGATTCATCCCTGGCAATTTTGCTGGTTCTCCGGCAGGATATCAAGGTCACCGCGCTGACTTTCCTGACTCATTTTGGCTGCGAAATTATCGATCAATCAAACTGTAGCCATGATCCATATCCGGCCGCCGCGAAATTCGGCTTCAGCGTTCGGCTGGTGCATCTGGGCGAATCTCTTATTGATATCGTCAAGTCGCCCAAGTATGGCCACGGCAGGAACATGAACCCGTGCGTAGACTGCCGGATCCTGATGCTCAGAGAGGCCAAACGCTATATGGAACTGGTCGGGGCTGATTTTGTATTCACCGGCGAAGTGCTCGCCCAGCGTCCCAAATCCCAGTTTCGAGACATGCTTAACGTTGTTGAGCGGGATAGCGGCCTGAAAGGGTACCTGGTGCGGCCGCTGTCAGCCAGGTTGCTGCCGGAGACAATTCCGGAAGCCACCGGCCTTCTCGACCGCAGCAGACTGGAAAACATCGCCGGCCGCTCGCGCAGGCGACAGATTGAGCTTGCGAATACCTTCGGCCTGACGGAGTACCCTTCTCCGACAGCGGGATGCCTGCTGACCGATTCATCCTATTCCAACCGCCTTCGGGACCTGCTGGATTACACCGACGCCATAGATTTCAGGGACTTGAATCTGCTCAAGGTTGGACGGCACTTCCGGCTCGACAAATATACGAAGCTGGTTGTGGGGCGGCATGAAGAGGAGAACAGGAAAATAAAGGCAAATGCCAAAATCAATCATCTGATGCTTGAAGTGCTGGGGGTCGGTTCTCCTATTGCGTTGTATATCAGTTCGCGGGGCGAACAAAGACTGGCGGAGGCGGCCGCAATCACGGCCCGGTATTCCGACGCAAAATACCGGGATAAAGTCGAGGTAACCTGCGTCAACGACTGCGACGGGAGAAAATGGGTGGTGTCTCCCGCGGATCCCGAAGAGATATCTCAATATTTGATCAGATAAAAAGAGGGTTCCCGACTGGACGTCGGGAACCCATCCTCACCTCAGTCAGTGCAACCGAGCAACTCTACCGCCAAGTCAAATCGCTCGCGATGCTTTGTCTGGCAGACGCGGGTCTATCTCCGTTGAGCAAAGCCATTTGCCAACTGGGATAT
>CP070796.1:349154-355701 GCA_020343475.1 Candidatus Zixiibacteriota bacterium | reverse complement strand
GTCGGGGCAGTTGTCATCTGGACAGGTATTGACAGCAAAACCGGGGTTGCCATAACCGTCATTATCGCTATCGGTACAGTCATCGCAGGCATCGCCGATCCAATCATGGTCGGCGTCGGCCTGATCGGCGTTGGAAACACCCGGGCAGTTATCGCAATCATCGTTGATCCCATCGGAATCAGCATCACCCGTTCCGGGACAATCGATGTTGGCGCGGTACAAGGAGCGACCGTGAGACCCGGCGACCAGCAGGCGGGACGGGGGATGGAAGTCAATGTCGGTTATGGGAACGATGGGAATACCGTCATCAAGCATGACCCAGGTTGTGCCCAGGTCCTCGGTCATGAATACGCCGACGTCGCTGGCAACGTACAGAATGTTGCTGGCGTGCGGATCGACGATAACATCATTGACAGGAGCGTCGGGAAGATTGCCCTCGATACTTGTCCAGGTTACAGCATAGTCATCAGTTCGATAGACATGAGCGTCTTTTAATCCCAATTTGTGGCCGGACAGGGTAACATACGCTATCGCGGCATCGTTTGGATCTGTACATATGCGTGTCACCCAGCGAGACGGCAGGCCGGCCCAGCGAGCGTACCAGGTATCGCCTGCATTGTCAGTTAGCCAGACGTTGCCGTCGTCCGTGCCGACGTAGATAACATCGGTGTTGGCCCGGGCGACCTCGATGGTGCTGATCGTGCCGAAACTGGGTAATTGCGGGTAGGGTCCATTGGTTAAATCATCGCTTATTTTTTCCCAGTAGTCCGCACCGTCGGTAGTTCTATACAGGTACTGGGATCCGTAATAGAGAATGCCATGATTGTACGGATCCATAACAACAGGCGTAATCCAGTTATGCCGATCGCTGTAATAATCCATACCGTCATGAAGGCCCCAAGTCCAGGTACTTCCGCCGTCATATGATTTATTCAGGAAGCCGTACTGGCATAAGGCGTAGACGGTATTGTGATTGGCATGGTCGACGATGACATAGCCGCCGTCGCCGCAGGTTATAAAATCCCAGGCATATGGGTCGTCCGGAATCACTGTTCGCACCGTGCCGTTGTCCTGTGTACCACCATACAGTCGGTGTGGATTCGAATAGTCAATTTCAACAGTATAAAACTGGGTATTAGCCATATAACCGACCTGGGTGTAGGGATCGTGTCCACTGCCGGTATAAATTACTCCGCCGTCATTACCGAGATAATATCGGCCGGGATCAGTCGGCGAGATATACATGGCGTGTTTGTCAACATGCCCGCTGCTAACCAAAGACCAGCTGTCTCCGTAGTCAGAACTCGCAAAAAGATCAAGCCCGAGCGCGTAGACAATGGAGGGATTGGATTCGGCGGCGCGGATATTGCCGAAATACCATCCTCCGTTCCAGGCGCCATTGAGATCGGAAAGGTCGTCATAGGGATCGACTCGAGTGAATTCCGGATAAGTTCCTGAGTAAACCCCATAATAAACACCATAGATATCGTTATACAGAATGTAGACCGGATTGCTGCCGGTAATCCCGATACGCCCCATGGTAGGTGATGGGTCGGGAAGGCCATGACTTGAGGTGAGACGTTCCCAGGACTCACCGTAGTCTTCGGAATACCATACTCCGCAGCTAACCCCCCCATATCGCCGATAAGTGGGCTGGCGCAGGCGTTCCATCATACAGGCATAGACAATGCCGGAAGGCCGGTACAGGACATCGGTGCAACCGGTGGAATCAGAGACAAACAAAGCCTGCTCCCAGGTATCACCGCCGTCATACGAACGATACACCCCTCGTTCCGGGTTGGTTCCGTACATTGTTCCCATAACGGCAACAAAAACTGTATCGGGTGCAAGAGGATCGATTGCAATGCGCGCGATATAGTGGCTGTTCGGGAGCCCTTTGTATTCCCAGGTGGTTCCGCCGTTGATAGACTTATAAATGCCGGTTCCTTCATAATTGTCGCCGCCATTATTGGCTTCACCGGTGCCGGCATAAAGAATATTGGGATCCTGGGGATTCATGGCGACAGCCCCCATTGACTGAATCCCGGCCTCATCGAAAATCTGGATCCAATCAGCGTCAAGACCGTTATATTTAAATATTCCTCCGGCGGCCGAGGCGGCGTAGACATTATTAAAGTCATCAGCGTCAACCGCCAGATCGGTTATGCGGCCGGGGATATTGGAGGGTCCGGCCATTTCCCAGGTCGGCGGATTGATGCTTTTCGGGGTTCTGGCTTCCTTCCGCAGCGCCGCCGCGTCCTGCATTGCCTGCAGGCGTTTTTCGGGCGGGACGCTCAGATTGGGGTAGGCACGCTGCATATAAAACCACTCGCTCGGCCGTCGCTCCGATTTCGGTATTTTTCCACCGTTTTTGAGATAGTACCTATTCAGGCTGGAATTTGATGAAATTCCCGTAGTTTTTGGCGGTTGATGGCCTGTCATAAAGCATAATGCCAATAGTAGTATTGACGAGGACCCAAGGATCACGCAGAGCCTTTTCATGTCATTTCTCCGATGCTTATATTAAACTATTGTTGTTTTTTCCGGCAACTGCAATCATAGCCTGTTGAATCTGCTGGACATATAAAAAATACATCGAGCACGAATGAGAATTTGGCGCGTGAAAGGGCTTGCGTAAGACAATTAAATGTAATAATTATTCCGAAAATTGTCAACCTTGTTTTCCCTTGCACCAGATGGAAAGGAGCCGACAGCCATTATCTCTTCTCCTCCCGGGATTTACCGGGACAATTGAAACCATTTGCCGTTCCGGTGATAAAAGTATATATTTGCCCATACTGAAGAGAAATTACGTGGGAGAATGAAAATATGCGCGCGCTAATAACAGGTATTACCGGGCAGGATGGATCGTATCTGGCCGATTTTTTGCTGGAAAAAGGTTATGATGTCTTTGGAATGGTCCGCCGAGCTTCGACCGAGTCGTTTGAACGCATCGAGCATATCCGCGACAAGGTCACCCTGCTCCAGGCAGATCTGCTTGACCAGCTTTCGATCATCAATATAATCGAGGAGGTGAAGCCGGATGAGATTTTCAATCTTGCGGCGCAATCATTTGTGCCGACCTCATGGAATCAGCCGGTCCTTACCGGAGAATTCGACGCGCTGGGGGTGACCAAGATTCTTGAGGGGATTCGCCTGCTCAATCGCAAAATCCGCTTTTATCAGGCATCATCGTCCGAGATGTTCGGCAAGGTGCGCGAAACCCCGCAAAATGAGAAGACCGCGTTCTACCCGCGCTCGCCTTATGGAGTGGCCAAAGTCTACGGCCACTGGATTACGGTCAATTACCGTGAGAGTTACGATATCCACGCCAGCTCGGGTATCCTTTTCAATCACGAGTCGCCGCGACGGGGGCTGGAATTCGTGACTCGTAAGATAACCGACGGGGTGGCGCGAATAAAGCTCGGCCTGGCCGATCAACTTGCGCTTGGAAATCTTGACGCCCGCCGCGATTGGGGATTTGCCGGCGATTATGTGCGAGCAATGTGGTTGATGGTTCAGCAGGACGAACCGGCTGATTTTGTGATTTCAACCGGGAAGTCTCACTCCGTGAAGGAATTCGTCGAAACCGCTTTTGCGCATGTTGACCTCGACTATCAGAAATATGTGGTTACCGATCCGAGATTTATTCGCCCCGCCGAAGTTGATTTCCTGCTTGGCGATTCCTCGCTGGCGCGCGAGAAGCTGGGATGGGAGCCGGAAGTCGATTTCGAAGAATTGGTCAGGATGATGGTCGACTCTGATCTGGAGAAATTGAAGAAGCAGGCAGGTTGATGAAGAGTCGCGGTAGGGTAATTCTGACCGGAGTGGCTGGTTTTGCCGGTTCCTACCTGGCAGAGCTGCTGCTTGCAAAAGGGTATGAAATATACGGCTTGCTGGCTCCCGGGGAAAAGCCTGATAATATCCGGCATATCAAAAACGATCTGAAGCTGGAACGATTCAATATTACCCGGCAGAATAAAATCTCCAGCTATATTAAGAAAATCAAACCGCATTACCTGTTTCATCTGGCCGCATTTGCGTCGGTGGGACAATCCTTCAGGAATGAGCGCTTGACTTATGACGTCAATTTCACCGGCAGTCTGAATATTTTTGAAGCTGCCTCCGGGCTTCACGGTAAGCTGAAGAAGCTGGTTTTTATCAGCTCGTCGGAGTGCTATGGCATTTTTACTCCCAAGAACAAAATACTGATGGAGAGTCAGCCCCTCAATCCAATATCGCCGTATGGTATTTCAAAGGCCGCGGCCGAGCATCTGGCCCTTTACTATCGTCGTCAGTATCGCCTGCCGGCGGTAATCGCGCGCTCGTTTAACCATACCGGCCCGCGGCAGAGCGAAATATTCGTGGTTCCGTCGTTCTGCAGGCAGATTGCCATTATCGAAAGGCGGCGGTCAAAAGCGGAGATGCAAGTGGGTAATCTGTCAGTGAAGCGGGATTTATCGGACGTGCGGGATATTGTTAACGGTTATTACCTGGCGGCGGTGCGCGGTAAGGCTGGTGATACATTCCAGTTCTCGTCGGGGCGAGCGGTGACGATCAAGACGGTGCTTGATGGTCTGCTCCGGTTGTCTGCCAGGAAAATCATTGTACGCACCAGCAGGAGCCGATTCAGAAGGACGGATATTCCGGTCTTACGAGGAGGCAACGACGCGGCCAGAAAAAAGCTGGGATGGCAGATGCAATATAGCCTGCAAGAAACCCTTCGGGACACCCTTGAATACTGGAGAGAGAAAGTCGAAAAAGCGAGATGATAAAGGTGAACGTATGCTGAAGAACCTGTTGAAGAAAATCAAAGACCGCAAGGCCAAGGTCGGCATTATCGGCCTGGGGTATGTTGGTCTGCCGCTGGCGGTGGAGATTGGCGAGGTCGGTTTCAGGGTAATCGGGTTCGATATATCATCGATCAAAGTCAACCTCGTAAACGCCGGTAAATCGGATATTGACGACGTTGCCGACAGCAGCGTCGCCAATCTGGTCAAGTCAGGCAAATTGATTGCAACCACCGATCCCAAGCTGCTCAGGCAGGTGGATACGGTCTCAATTTGTGTTCCAACCCCGCTGTCGAAAACCAAAGATCCCGATGTCAGCTATATCCTGGCGGCGGTCAAATGGATCCAGCAGTATCTTCACAAGGAAATGCTGGTTATTCTGGAATCGACCACCTACCCCGGGACATCCGAGGATATGATTCTACCGCTGCTTGAAGAATCGGGATTGAGAGTCGGCCGGGATTTCTACCTGGCATTTTCGCCGGAGCGGGTTGACCCCGGAAATCAGAGGTACACCACTCAGAATACGCCTCGGGTGGTCGGCGGGATAACTCCGCAGTGCACGAAGGTGGCAAAGACCTTTTATGAGCAGTTTATCAGCGCCGTGCACCCGGTATCATCAACGAGGGCGGCGGAAACGGTTAAACTGCTTGAAAACACCTTCCGATCGGTAAATATCGGGCTGGTTAATGAAGTGGCCCTGATGTGCGATAAGCTGAATCTGGATGTCTGGGAAATCATCGATGCCGCCGCGACCAAGCCGTTCGGATTCATGCCGTTTTATCCCGGTCCCGGTCTCGGCGGGCATTGTATTCCGATCGATCCGCACTATCTGTCGTGGAAACTGAAAAGCCTGAATTACTCGGCACGGTTCATTGAACTGGCCGGCGATGTCAATTCCCATATGCCGGAGTACGTGGTTGAGAGAATCAGGCGGGTTCTGAACAGCAGGGGGAAGTCGGTTAAAGGATCAAAGATTCTACTCCTCGGAGTCGCTTATAAACGGGACATTAAGGATACCCGCGAATCCCCGGCGTTGGATGTAATAAAGCTATTGGAGGGTTCCGGGGCGAAGCTGTTCTACAACGACCCTTTTGTTCCGGAAATCCACTGGAATGACAGCATCCACCGCTCGAGCAGGCTGACGCCGACGCTGCTCAAACGCGTGGATCTGGCGGTAATTCTCACTGACCACACGACATATAACTACCAATGGATTGTCGACAACACGGGAGTGGTGTTTGATACTCGAAACGCCACCAAAAACGTCCGCACGAATCGGAGCAATCTGATTCTTCTTTAGTAGAGCGAGTAATCCAATATCTGCCTGCGGGCTGCCGGTTGAATATTCCGGATCTGCGAGGCGTATTTTATTGACCTGCTCAACCGCACTATTTTTTTGCCGATAAGAAGGATGTAATCTGTTGAAGAAGGGTCACGGGCGATTTATCTATATGTCTGCGAATGTATTAGAAAATCTTTCAAGGCTGATTTGCGACCTGACCAAAACCATCAAAGCTGTTTCAGTCTATCCGGAAGACAATCCGCTGCCGTTGAAGATGAAAGAGACTTTCAACGAGCATTTCACCGACTTTATTAAAGAAGTCGGCGGGCTGCGCCTTGAGATCGGACCAAATGAAATCCGCTACAAGGGCGAGGTTGCCTACAAAGATCCCGAAGAGGAAGAGTCTCTGGCGGCCTTTTTCCATAACTCCGGTATCACAGATATCTCATTTTCATTGGATTTTGATTTCAAA
>CP070796.1:342411-349054 GCA_020343475.1 Candidatus Zixiibacteriota bacterium | reverse complement strand
ACACACCAGCTGCACAAATTCGTTTCTCTGGGAGGAAATTCATCATCCCTGGTCGCCTGCTCAATCTCCAGAATCCGCTGATAGGTGCGATAGCGAATCTCTTCCAGTCTGCTTTCATCCATTGTCGTTGACATTTCAAGCCCTTGACGAATGAAAATCTGCTTGATTTCAATCTTGTCAAAATCCGGCCAGAGCTGTTGCACACCGATCTGATAAACCCCCATCTGATCGTCATCATCAAGCTGCTGTTGCGTGGGGATCATCGCGCTGGTCTTGTAATCGACAATTTCCACCACGCCATCCGGGCGCCTATTGAGCCGATCGACTTTGCAGTTAAACTGAAACCGGCCCTGGGGATCGAGCAGGTATGAAAAATTTTTCTCAAGGGCCAGAACCTCGCCGTTGTCAAAAGGTGAATATTTCACATAATATTTTTCCAGCCCCTCAAGACCGACCTTGATATAGTCGTCGACCCCGAGGTTGTCGCGCGTCACTTTGATCCTATCGCGATCCGGTCCATCCCAGATCTCACGGTAATAAGCCAGCATATCTTCAAGTGGTTGCAACCGCCCGTTCGTCTTCATTATATAGAGCTTTTCCAGAGCGCGGTGAACCGCGTTTCCGAGGAAAACCTCTACACTGACCGGCTTTTTCACCGCGGCCTTTTCAATATACTGGAACTTATATTGTCGGGGGCAGGCTTGAAATGTCCCCAGACGCGAAATGCTGTAGGAACGACCCATAATATCTCCCCTTCCATCTTTTTGCTTGCATAATATGCCCGGGGAGATGTTTGCGCAATCACATAAAAAAATACCGGCCACAGGGCCGGTATCGTTGGATACTCCGCAAGCTACTACGGAAGCTTGAAATTGGCGCCCAGAGAGATACTGTAATATTTCACCGACTCGTTATCGGTGTCAATCCAGTTCTGTCGATATTCGGCGCTGAACATTACCGGGAAAGCGGGAACGTTGACATCAAAACCACCGATCAGATGATATCCCAGGCGGTTCTCCGAATCGGGGACATATACCCCGTTATCTTCCAGCGACAACGACAGTGGCGCGGTATAGTCAAAGCCAAGATTATGATTTGATATTCCAGCACCAGCAAACGGTGAAATTACCTTGAACTTAATCGGATACAATGCCGTCGCACTGAGCGCAAAATCGTGCTGGTTCAGCTCGAGTTGATCTGTGCCGAAGCCGAGCGTCTCACTTTTCCACATGTATTCGCCCGAAACCAGCAGATTGATAACCGGCAGGCTTGAAATCTTTACCTGTCCGCCTATCAGTTTCAGGCCGTCGGCATCATAGCCGGGGGCAGTCATAATATCGTCACTGTACGACGCCACACCGCCCTTGATGCCGATTGAGATGCCGGTCAGTGCAAATGACGGGACAGCCAGCATCAGAATGAATAATGTCAACATCAGCTTTTTCATACGGACCTCCTTGTTTCCCTATGATATCGACCGTTTTGGTGATTTCTTTTGCCTGTAAGAAGGAGGTCTGCATCGTGTGCAGAACTTGAACAGGTGCCCGGCAGTGCGCGGCGCATTTTACGATGGAACTCCAGCGTGATTTAGAAGGCAGACGAAAGACTCTCAGCGCGAGCACACAATACGCAGGCAGAGCTACCTTTTCAGCTGATTGACAAGTTCTCTTTTAACCCTGGCCGGGGAGGTGGTTTTAACCACTATTTGATTACATTCATTAAACCGGGCGAATTCCCATAATTTCTGCGCCACGGCAGTATAAAAAGCATCGGTGGTCCTGAAATCCGATTCCAGATAGAAATGATGGATTATCAAAGTCTTTTTCTTGCGATCAGCCTTTGGGTCGAACCGACCCGCAAATTCCTCACCCCATAGAATCGGCAGAACAAAATAGCCGTATTCTCTTTTGGCGGGAGGGACAAAACATTCCAGAGCATAGTTAAATCCAAAAAGACGCCTGATTCTGTCCCGCTGAATGATGCAATTGTCAAAGGGTGACAGAATGAAAAGGCGGGGTGTTTTTCTCCGAAATCCGGCAGCGGCCCTGATGTTTTCCGACAAGGCATAATAGCATTTATCCTTCGCACCCTTCACGGTCACCCGCATCACTGCCCCCGTTTCGATCGTGTCGCGCAGCGATCCGGTCAGGATCTCGCTGTCGATGCCGTGAATATAACTGCGAATCTCCTTTTCGAGCGCCACTCCATATGACAGAAGTGCACGGTGGATCCAGAAACGCCCCAGTTCATCGTTATCGGGCATACAGGTGTTGATTCCTCGCGGTAAAACCCGCTCGGTCAGATCATAGATTCGTTCAAACCTGCGGCGTTCGGTGATCATCAAATCGCCCCGCCAGAATAGCAGCTCCAGGGCAACCTTTTCCGGCTTGGCATCCCACCAGGCGCCCGGACTTGCATCCGGGCGGGATTTAAAATCTTTTGCACCCAGTGGCCCCTCCTCGCGGATACGCTTGAGGCACGGTTTCATTAAATGACCATACTTCTCATATCGCGACCTGAACCATTTGCCCGCGGGATCATCAAAACCGCGCATGCGCGGAAGATAGTAGCGATAGTCTGATATCGGCAGATACGAAAGGGCGTGCCCCCAATACTCAAATATCCGGCGATCCCTGGCCTGAAGCTCGTGAAGCATTTCCGCGTTATAATCCGGTCGCCGGGTCCAGAGAGTGTGATGATGCGCTCGCTGGATGACATTAATGGTGTCTATCTGGATATATCCCAGCATTTCAATCGCCTGCGCAATCCCTTCCTTGCCATTAGGAAGTCTGCTTCTACCGTTCAATAGCTGGGCACGGAGGGCCATTCTTCTGGCAAGCGGCAGCGAGACTTTCTCCCGTTTTTCCATGTTTCTAAATATCTCCGATCAGACATACCGCGGCGGCCAATTCCTTCGCCGCCCTATTGTTTCGGGAAATATAAGAAACCGAACGCCGGATCAAATCACAAATTTGGAATCTTTATTCAATATATTGTATAATAGGAGAAATAAATCTTCATACGGGATTAATGTATATGCCCAAGAAAAGAATCGACCCGCAAATTGCCCAGCTGGTTCGCCTGCTTGAGCAGGCCTTTAACCGCCGGGCTTGGCACGGTGCCAACTTCCTTGGCTCCCTGAGGGGGCTGACAACACCGAGGCTCCTTTGGAAACCGGCGCCGAACCGTCACAATATCTGGGAAATCGCCCTGCATATTGCATACTGGAAATATGCGGTTTACCGGCGCATGGTTAACGCCCCCAAAGGATCATTTCCGCGCGGTCCCAGTGACTGGCCGAGTCTGCCCGCGAAACCTGACCGTGCCGCCTGGAAAAGCGACCTGTCGCTCCTTGTAAATCAACATAGACTGCTTATTCAGGCCGTGCAAGGACTATCCGCATCGAAATTGAACCGGACCCCGCCAAAAACGAAATGTTCATATCTAACGCTTTTGCAGGGGATTGCCTCGCACGATGTCTACCACGCTGGCCAGGTGCAGCTGCTGAAGCGCCTGCAAAAGAAATAAACGGCAGCCGCCGAAAATTATGGCAAAGCCGGTAAACGAATTTTGGCGGTCAATGCCGGTTGAGTGGTTGCTCACCGGGGAACCATGGGTCAAATACCGGGTTCTTACCGATCTTCTGGGGAGTACCAAGGATAATCCGGATGTTATCGCCGCAAGAAAGTCAATTCACCTTCATCCGCTGATCGAGCAACTATTCAAAAGGCGGAATAAAGACGGATATTGGGGATCGCCCGAGGATATACGAACCTGGTGGCCCAAAAAAAACACAACCTTCTGGCTTCTCGGGGTTCTTGCTGATTTAGGTATGGATAGCAATCTTCCTGAGATAGCAAAAGCCTGTGATTATGTGTTCAGCACGCAGCTGCCCGGCGGCGGTTTCGGCTGGGGAAGCGATCACCCCACACCGGCCGAATGCTTCACCGCCATACTGACCGAATCACTGGCGAAACTGGGATACACCCATGACTCCAGACTGAAGCGAGCCTATGACTGGCTGATACAGCGCCAGCGTCGCGATGGCGGTTTCTGGTGTAAGACGCGCGGCCTCCCCGGTGGTCCCAGAGAACTGGAGCCGAGCTGCGCATTTGCCTCGCTGTGTGTGCTGGGCGCATTATGTTGTAACCCTGTCCTCAAAGACAACATTGTAAGCAGCAGATGCGCAAAGTTCCTGCTGGAATGCTGGAAAAACCGGGGTAAAATGAAGTACGCGGGACATGACTCTCAAATTGGCACCGGCTGGGAAAAACTGAAGTATCCTTTCACAGATTACCGAATTCTCAAGTACCTGGATGTCCTTTCACAGATTGACCCTGTCAAAAATGAATCTACAGTGGATGCAATGATGGAGTTACTTTTCGCAAAGCAGGATGCAGAGGGACGCTTTTGCGCCGAATCTGTTCACAAATGCTGGCAGACATTCGATTTCGGTCGGAAAAAGATCCCGAGCAGATGGATAACGCTTTTAGTGTATCGGATCGCAGGAAGAATGAGACAGGCAAGGCAAGATTAGCGGAACAGCCGAACCATGCTGCCGCATCAGAAAAATAAGACAGAACCGCCAGGCCTTCCGCCCGATATCTGCTATCCCGTATTCCGGGCTACCTGACAGCATTTGCCTTCAACGCGACCCTGTAAAGGCATACCGGAAATGAGGCCCTGAGATCGCCGGTGTGGGCAAAAGCGGCCCCGCGACAGGCCCCGCGACAATTGGCGAAATTATCGCAGGCCGCGCATGGACCATGGATTTCATCACGAGGAAAGACGGACATGGCGTACATTTCCCGTGAATCCCATATCTTTTTAAGGGGGCGTTCACGAAGATTACCCACTCGAAACCGTCGATGCAAAAGAGCGGTGCACGGATAAACATCACCATTTGCCTTAAGATAGAACGTCTCCACTCCCGCTATACATTTATGAAAACTATATTCGGGCGGAACCGGGCCGAAACCCGTATCGAATGCCGTTATGATCGAGCCGTTCGCCTGCGCTGCCTCGACGAAGTGAAGCAAGTCATTCAATCGTTCGGAAAAACACAACCTATTCTGGATATCGTTTCGCTTACCTCTTCCGATTGGCGTATACCCGCAGAACCTTATCGAATTGACATTTTCCCGGCTGGCAAGTTTGATCATTTCCGGGCCGTCATCAAGGTTCTCCTGCCCCACAAGAGACGCCAGATACACCCGGGTATTGAGCTTTTTGCATATTCGGATGGCCTCGATGATCCGGTAAAACTCCTCTTCTGTGGCGCGCCGCATTCGCCGGTTTATTTCCGGGGTAGAACCGTCAAGACTGATCTGGACGGCACGGTTGCCGGCCTGCAGGAGGCTCGTCGCCCGTTTCAGGTCAAGCAGGACAGCATTGGTAGTTATGTTAGCCCTGATCCCTACGGACCTTGCATACTCGATCAATTCCTCCAGATCATCCCGCAGGAGAGGCTCACCGCCGGTCCAGCCGATAATGCTGACCCCGATAACCGCCATATCGTCAATTATTTTTTTGCATTCATCAGTGGTCATTTCATCGTGAGGCCGCCGGGCGGCAGCACTGTAGCAGTGAGGACAGGTAAGATTGCACTGGTCGGTTATCTCCCAGCCGACAACATATGGTTTACGCTCTTCTTGATGCATCATAATCTGATTTCACACCGTCTGATTTTCTCACTGCACTGTGATGCCCGCAGGTGTCACCGGTCAATTGCTTCCCGCATTTTACAGGAGTAATGCAGTGTTATCATTTCTTCCAGATTATACTTCCAGTACAGGCATTCTCCTTTCGATGCATCCTGATTTGCCATGCCGCGGACCGGGCAACCGCCCATGCATATGGGAAGAACACCGCAGCTCCGGCATTCATGCATGTTGAAGGGATCCCAAGCCATATATTCTTCCAGTTTTTTTCTCTGCTCTTCCCCGGGTGTTGTCGCAAGAACGTCACCGATTGACTTTTCAGGATCAAGAGAAAGCTCCTCCCAGCATTTGAATAAATGTCCGGTCGGAGAAACGACGAAATATCCCTCCGATAGCGCACCGCAGAATGCTGCACCCGTAAACACCCGGGGGTACTCGACCCGGTATATACCCTCGTCAAAAAGCCGGCTGTATATCTTCACCAGCGTGTGCGAAAACTCCTCATCACCATAGCAGCGATCCCGGATGTCGGCGCAGGTGTTGCCCGATGTATTTACCTGTGCGAAGTGGATGTCAACCTTGGGCAGGATATCCTCATTTTGCAGAAGCGCAACGACCTCATACGCCGAATCGACATTGCCCCTGTCCACATTGATACGTACATTGATTTTCATAATGTCGGCCGTATCCGACAGGTTGTCAACGATCCGGCGAAACGTTCCCTTGCCATTGCGAAGCTTCCTGCGGCCATCATGGATCGCTTCCGGGCCGTCGATAGTGACCTGGGCATGGGCAATGCCGAGGTCCTTTAAATGCCGAGCCATATCGGAGTCCAGCAAATATCCATTGGTAATGATTGTGCCAGGGATGATATCGACCTGATGCCTGTCGGCCAACTCCAGCAATTGCTTTTGAAGCCGGTCAATAACGGAAGGACACAAGGTAGGTTCACCTCCGAACCAGCAGATCCGCAATCCTTCAGC
>CP070796.1:335479-342311 GCA_020343475.1 Candidatus Zixiibacteriota bacterium | reverse complement strand
GTTCGGCGAGGCCATGTCTATCCTGGCGCGAAGCACCCTGCTGCCGTCGGCAAATTCCCCGGCTCGCATGCGCTTGAACAGATCGAGGTTTTCCTCGATCGAACGGTTTCGATACGGGCTGTCTTCCCCCGGTTTGGTCAGGGTCCCCCGGTATTCCCTGATCTCATCCGCGTTTAAATCATCGACATACGCCTTACCGTCCTTAACCAATTGGATCGCGTATTCATAGAGTTGATCGAAATAATCCGAGGCATAGAACAGGCGGTCTTCCCAGTCAAAGCCCAGCCAGCGAATATCGCGCATGATCGCTTCGACATACTCGGTTTCCTCTTTGGTCGGATTGGTATCGTCAAAACGCAAATTATACTTGCCGCCGTATTCCGAGGCGATCCCATAATTAAGACATATAGCCTTGGCGTGTCCGATGTGCAAAAACCCGTTTGGCTCCGGGGGAAACCTGGTGTGCACCCGCCCGTTATTCTTATTCTCGGCAAGGTCCTTTTCTATGATCTCCTTGATGAAGTTGGAGGGGGCAACAGATTCATTCGCGGCCATTTTCAAAATCCCTTCTCGCTGTTCTGTTAGCTCTTACCCTTGTACGACGCCCGGCCCTCGTCGGCCGATTACACTTTACATCACGGATGAAATATGTATAATATCGCCCGCCAGAATCGTCAACACAATCCTGACTATAATAGTTCTCAATGATGAATTGGCAAATATAAAAAAACCAGGTGATATTGCCGGCCTTAGGTTCCTTCACTTTTTTATGTCGGCTGCCGGGTCAACGGCTTTTCTTATACTTTCCATGACCTGTTGCGAATTTGGACAACGCCTCCGGTATATACGCATTGCGCCGAGCCCGAAATTGTAGTATACTGAGATTTCCAAAAAACACCCGAGCTGACTGCTAATTGGCTTGATGCTTGTCAGGGGCGAGGAAAACACAAGGTTATCGAATCGTGAGCGGTGAAATGAGTTCGGCCGAAAGCAGGGTCTGTATTATCGTGCCGGCTTATAACGAAGAGGTCAATATCAGGCCGGTGATCGAGGACCTGAGGCGTTGCCATCCGGAATTCAAGATTGTCGTTATCAATGACTGCTCGGAAGACGGGACTGAAAAGGCGGTAAGGGAGCTCGGGCAGACGGTTTTGAATCTGCCTGTTAACCTGGGTATCGGCGGAGCGGTGCAGACCGGCCTCAAGTTCGCGCGCGATAACGGATATGATATTGCCGTTCAATTTGATGGTGACGGCCAGCACCGGGCAATAGAAATTGAAAGGATAATCACTCCTGTTATCAACGGTGAAGCCGATGTCGTTATCGGCTCCCGCTTTCTGAGCCCCGGAAATTATAAGGGAAGTTTTTCCCGCCGTCTGGGCATCAGTGTTTTCAGATTCGTTAATTCCCTGATGGTCGGCAGCAGGATACTCGACAACACGTCCGGCTTTCGCGCCTATAATCGGGATGCCATCTCATTTCTGGCCCGAATTTATCCTCAGGATTACCCGGAGCCGGAGGCGGTCATCGAGCTTCATCGCAACAGGTTTAGCATCATGGAGGTGCCGGTAGTTATGCGGGAACGAACGGGCGGCAAATCTTCCATAGGTGTTTTCGGGTCGATATACTACATGATCAAGGTATTGCTGGGAATAATGATAGCATTTTCAAGAAAACCGATTCCAAGGGAGGAGCCTGAGGATGGGTAGTCGCATTCAGATTCTTGCGATAACGGCGAGTATTCTGGTAATCTTGCTTGTTATCTTTCTTGTTCGACAGCGAAAGCTGCGCGAGGAATACTGTATTATCTGGATTATCGGAAGTCTGAGCCTGATTGTCTTCTCGATATGGCGGGGGCTTCTGGATATTATCGGTAATCTTGTCGGTGTGTACTATGCGCCGGCGTTTCTGCTTTTGGTCGGTATCATGTTTGGGGCTCTGGGCTTTCTCCATCTGATGGTGGTCATTTCCACCCATACCGACCAGAACAAAAACATGGCTCAGGAAATTGCGCTGCTGAAGGGGAAACTGGAGGAATTGACCGCCAGGCGGGAACCGTCCGGTTGAAAATCACGGTTCAGCTCAGGACGTACGTTTCCGAGCCAGCCAATCCCTGATCCTGCCTTCTCTCGCCAAAAGACGCGCATGGGCTATTAGCCCGGTAAGCAGTCGTCCAATCTGCGATATCCCGAAATAGACAGCATACGGCACCAGAATCGCCCAGGCCATTTCGGCAGAATAGTGGAGTCGCGACCCCTGCCAGAAGCTGGCACCGAGAATAAGCGTGAAATAGGCATATGTCAGGGCAAGCAGAATCCAGGCAAGGTGATTTTTCCTTATGATGAGAACTACCAGTCCGGCCAGGGTGACAACCAGCAGCGTGTGGCCCAGCCAGTGCCATACCGCATCATTTACGGCCTTCACAATTCCCCTGATTAAGGGAACCTGACGTATCGCAAAATAATTGGGGACTTTCAGGTTTTCTTGAACATTGCGGAAATACGTCCTGAACATTAATCCCGGATGTGTCCTTACCGCCTGTATTATACGGGCCTTGGCCCTATCGTACGCGGCCGCATATTCCTCCGTGCGGTCACCGTCCTCAGCTTCCCACTTCTTCCGGAACTCCACGAGATCTCCATCCTCGATTTGCGCCGCTGTAATCTGAGCCACCAGGCAGCTGCGAGCGGTTAAAACACCGTTGGTGCCAAAGATAAAAAGGCCATCAGTGGCATAGTTGCGAGCGCACCAGCCAAAAATCATTAGTAGCATAATTGCCCCGGCCAATCCGGCTCGCTTCAGCATCTCCAGCCGGGTAGAAAAATACCGTTGAAGCGGAACAACCAGCGGCACAAAAAGAAAAACAGGCCACCACATCTGCCCCGATTGGCGGATATAAGCGGCAAATCCGGCCATCAGCCCGGCCAATATGAACCACCGGCTTTTTCCGGTTTTGAAGCCGAGCACAAAACACACCAGGGCGGCGGCATGAAAAGTGAAAAACGGCTGATCGGTCAGAATATGGCAACTCAGGGCAATCGACGTGAGCGACAACGCGGATATTGTACCGGCGGTAAACGCCACCAGTCGCGATTTGAGCAGGTAATAGGCGAGCAGGTAAATAAAGACCGGGGCCAGAGCACCCATGAGAACATTGAATAAAATCGGCCAGATTGGATTTTGCCCGAAAATAAGCTCCAGTCCCACCAGCAATATAGCGTATCCCGGGCCGACCCGTAATAGCCCGAATCCTCCCAACGGGTGGTAGGAAAGAATATGTTGTGCAATCGCTTGATATAATCGTGTATCAGGAACATAGTGTACAAACGATTCCCACCCGAGATGGTCCGCAGCCAGCAGAAGGTAAGCCACGCGCAATATCAGGGCGGCAATGCCCAAAATAATAAGATGCGTAAAAGTGGTTTGACGTTCTGTCATATTTCTCTATCTGCCAAAGCCCGAAAATAAGAAACCTTCCCGCCGGTATCAAGAAAATTTGACAGAGCTGTGATAAAGTAATACCGTATTAAAATTGCCAAAGGATCGTTGGGATTATCCCCTTGTATTTATATCCCGGATTGGCGGGACAGTTATTGCCGATCCGACCGAAGAGCATGGCTTCTACTTTGATCCCAACACAATCAGAGTAGCAAAAATCACTGCCGAGGGTTTACAAACCAGCATTTGCTTTATCTCCGACAATCCCGGCTTTTCGACGGGGGCCTCTGGTATATTTCCGCCGGTATTGTCGATGTGGCCGAACTCTATCGCAACCCGGAAAATCAGTAAATGATATTCACAAGACCCGCCCTTTCGGGCGGATCTTGTGATAAAATATGCGGGAATCAGCAGAAGTCATAAGTCCCTGTTCCGCGGAACTGTTCTGCTGTGATGGGCAAGGTTTGGATTATTTTTTCTTCCCTTTGCTTTTACCTTTTCCCTTGCTTTCTTCATCGCTTTGCGAGGCAATTTTGTCGGACGGCTTTTTTCCCGCTTTTTTCGCTTTAACCTCAGAATTGATCGAGACAAAACTCTTGCCGCTTGAACGCAGCTTGATCACTTCATCGGGCGAATAGCCATAACGTTCCGAAATGAATCGGAGGTTCACGAAGTCTGCAATTTCGACATCGGTCAACCGGACTGATCCCCACTGCTCCTTTTTACGGTTTTTGAAGTGACCGTATGCCTTTCCATAGGGCGGACCGGGATTCCCTTTGACCGGAACATAGAAGACTCCGGCCGTCAGGCCAAAATGCAGGCTGATATCCATCCATGATTTGCCGCCAAGGCGCATTTTTACAATGATGTCGGGGCTGATTCCGGCTCTGCTGGCGAGAAAAAAGACCACCGGCAGATCTTCATCCGGAATTTTGGCTTCCCTGACCACCACCACCTTTTTTTCCTCCACGTTGAAATGCTCACCAATCGCAAGGCAGAAGCTTTTGATGCCATCTTTATCAAGCGACAGGCCGACATTAACCTCGGCCTGACACAGGCTGGCAATCGGGAAAAGAGCCATCAGGGCAAAAAGTACAACAGATTTCCGTGCTCGCATAACGCACCTCCTTATATCTGATTGGATACCGGACTGCACCGCAGTATTTGTTCCTGGCACCATTTGTATTTTAATATCGGCAGGTGCGCTTCAAGAATCGACAAATTTTTATAATTTGTAGATGGCAGGATACTTAAGAGAAGCACTGCACGAACAGGCTCCGGCGCCGGCATAGCAAGCCAATGGCTCCATGCGCGCCGATATTTGACATGAAAAAGCCCAAAGCCGGGCAGAAATCGACAACTCTCGCCTTGCTTTTTTGCCCTGTTAAGAGGGGCAGTCAGGGTCAGGACCGGGAGGAGAACTGTACTTGTAGTCTATCAAAAACAAAATATCCAGTAAATTAATATGGTCGTCCGAGTTCACATCCGCAGCATATTGAATCGGTGGCGGTCCGGCTGGACTACCGTAAAGAAAATCGATAAGATAGAGGATATCTAAGAGATCGACTGCCCAATCGCCGTCGACATCGCCACAAAGAACAGGGCCAACGGTGAATAAAGCACTGGCGTAAAGGGGCCCCAAGCCCGGATAGATCGTCAATTGATCGGTAGTATCACCCAGTTGCACCACCCGATATTCTATATACTGACCGACATAGTTTTTTATCAGGACCTCCCCGGTAACGCCAGGAGGAGCGCCGGGATTGACCTTGAAAAGCAGTTCAAGAATTGCCGATGGTTCGCCGGTGTGAATGGGAAGGTGCGGGCGACTCCATAGTTCCGGCAGGCCACCCGGGGAAACTGAAGGCAGGAATATGATAAACAACGCCCCGGCGTTGACACTGTCGTCAGCCGGATCATGGATGGCCTGTATATTGTATATGGTGTCCCAGGGCGGGCTGCCATCGGTCGAGTCAATCAAAATGGTATAAATCCCGCGATCAACAACCTCCAAGCTGTCAAATCGGATGCTTCCCATCGATTGCCCGATTTCGACCGGGCTCAAAAGGGTCGTATCGTACTCCAGACGGAGCAAAAAAGAACCTATAGCTATGGCGTTTTTAAGATTAACGGGCATTTTTACAATTGAAGCGGGTGAGCCGGTTAAATCTTCGAGTGTTAATCTGTAATTCGTGCTGTCAATAATGACTTCACCACTTGCCGATGAACCCGGGCCGAAAATCGCCAAAGCAAGAAATGCAAGAAAAATGTGCGACTTCATTTTTCTCCTCCTTACTCATTCAAAATCGGCACCAGAAGAGCCCGGAATAATGGGGCCGGACTTCAAATTAGACCTGCGTTTGCAGCATGCCATGCAGATTCGAGAAGCTACTATAATTTACCAGTTTGTCTTATTTTGTCAAGCGGGAATCAATGCTGATCGCATAAAATCAGGCTTATAATGCCGGCAGTGTCAAAAATATATGATTTCCGCATCCAATTTGCCCGCATCAAGACTCAGCATTGCGCAACTTCCCCGCCCCCCGTAAGCAGTGATAGAACCGGGATTGATCAGGAGACGGTCAGACCACTCCACCACTCCCGGCACGTGAAAATGTCCGAAGATAATCGCCTTGCAATCCGGAAATTCAGCCTCCAGATATTTATAAAACGGCAACATGGATGGCGATTGGTAATCGTCATCGGGGCCGCCATGGACAAGCTTGAGCTCATGCGCCTGATGCCCGTGAATCAGGCCGATTCTGTGTTCCTGAAGAGTCACTGCCGCTTTGCGCGGGAGATTCTTGATTATATCGGGTGGATCCATATTGCCGGAAACCGCGGTGGTGTCCGCAAGCGACCGAAGATATTCCAGAACCTCCATGCAGACATAATCCCCGGCATGAATGATATGATCGGCCGTGCGGAGAATCTCGACCAGCGGACCCGGAAGGCCGGGATCGCGGGCCCGTATGTGCGTGTCTGAAACGGCTACCACCCGCATAGTATGCAAGAATAATAATTCAGTGGCGGCAGGGCAATAGAGAATCGGCAGGAATCAGTGACTCCTGACCTGCTTTTGCTCGGTGATCAGAATAAGATACCCATAAAAAACGAAATGACGCTGTTTTTCAAATCCGGCGCCCTGCCGGACTCGTCATTTGCCATCGGGTATTCATCCGGAAGGTCCCCATCTGTTGGCAGGAGCGGTATGCCATCAGGATCAACATCCTTCATCGTCTGTGTCAATCCCAGAGTGTATCGCAGATCGACAAAAAAGGTCGTCTGGCCCATGTTAAACCCAAGGTCACCGCCGAAAACCAGGCCAAAATCAGTCCCCTTGATATTATTAATATCCGGGCTGCCTTTCGAGGTCATTTTATCCATCAGTATT
>CP070796.1:328379-335379 GCA_020343475.1 Candidatus Zixiibacteriota bacterium | reverse complement strand
CTGGTAAACCTGGCCTGGAAAATAAATATGCGTAGGGATAAAGAGAGGCCGCGTTTACCGCGGCAGCAGCGGCAAAAATCCGAGAAAATGGGGCAGATGTTCAAAACCGTTTTTCGTTCGCGTCATCTGGCCTTAACCGTAGGCATAATCGCCATGACCATGATGGTAGCGTCCTTTGTCGATTTCCAGTTTAAGACCGTTTCATATGAGGCCTTTTCGGAAAAGGCGGAGTTGACGTCATTTTTGGGCAAATTCTATGGCCGCCTGTCACTGGTTTCGCTGGTTTTGCAGCTCGTTTTTGCCTACCGTTTTATTCGGCTTCTGGGCGTCGGGGGTATCATTATGTTCCTGCCGGCGGGGCTTTTGATCGGGTCGGGTGCGATGTTTCTGTTTCCCGGGTTGATTGCCGGTGTATTGCTTCGCGGGGCGGATGGATCGCTGAAATACTCGCTTGATAAAACGGGGAGAGAGCTTTTGTTCCTTCCGGTTCCGCTTGAAATTAAAAAGCGCACCAAGGTATTCATTGATATGTTTGTAGATCGCTGGTTTCGCGGTCTGGCAGGAGGTCTGCTTTTGCTGTGCACGCTGGTGCTGGGAATGAATGTGAAGCAAATCAGCATGGTGGTGATGGGATTATTGGTCGTATGGTTGATTCTGGTATTTTTGATGCGCAAAGAGTATGTCAACTCGTTTCGCAACGCTCTGGAAAAAAGGCAGCTGGATCCGGCGGAGATAAAGATGCATCTCAACGATACCTCGACAGTTAACATTTTGATTGCATCGCTGGGCAGTCCCAACGAGCGACAGGTTACTTACGCCCTTGATTTATTAAAATCCGTTCGCGATGTGGAACTGATATGGCCGGTCCGGCCGCTTCTCAAGCATACATCAGCAGAAATCCGGCTTAAGGCCCTGGAAATAATGCAAATTCACGGCGATGATTCAATCAGCGGGGATGTCACAGAACTTCTTAATGATGATGATCTTGATATTCGTCGGAAGGCGGTGCGGTTCTTGTGCCTTCACTCGGATAAAAATAAATCGGAGAAACTTCAGGAGTTTCTTGACAGCGATAACAAGAAGGTTAAATACGCGGCCCTGGGATGCATTGCTGCCGACATGCAGGATGACACTTATAACCTGGTCGGTGAGAGTATTATTGAAGAGGTGCTTCATGATGAATCCGGCGAGGCGGTCAATGGGCGGGTACAGCTGGCGGCCATGATCGGAAAACTCGAAACCGGGCATCTTATCGAACATCTCGAAAAGCTCCTTAATGATGAGTCCATTGAGGTTGCCTCGGAAGCCATGGCCAGTGTCGGTCGGCTCAAAGAAAGGAAATATATTTTTCTTTTGATTGACCGTCTGGCAGATAAGCGGTATCGCGCCGGTGCCAGGCAGGCGTTGGTTTCCTTTGGCTCGACTATTCTGGGAACCTTAAATGATCATCTTAATGACACGCGGCTCAACCCTACAGGACGGAAAAACATTCCGCGAGTAATGCAGGATATCCCGCATCAGGACGCTGTAGATTATCTGACAAAATCTCTCGAAACGGTGGAACCTTCTCTGAAATATTTCGTGGTGAAGGCTTTGAATTCGCTTCGCTCCAAGCATCGCGGATTGAAATTCAATAAGTCCAATGTTGGGTCAGTATTTATGGAAGAAACCAGGAGTTATTATGAAATTTCCCTGATTTTGCAGGCTCACTCAAAAAATAACGGCAGCGAATCCGCAAAGCTACTCCAAAAAGCCCTGGAGGAAAAACAACAACAGAATCTGGAGCGTATTTTTCGGCTTCTGGGATTGGTGTATCCCCCCAATGACATATTTAATGCTTATCAGGGCATTGTCAGCGGCAAAAAGATGCTGCATGCCAATGCCGTTGAGTTTCTGGACAACCTGCTTAAGAGCGATGTAAAAAAATATATTTTCCCGATCCTGGATGAGGTATCATCGGAGATGCTTCTTCAAAAGGGACGGGAACTTTTCAATGTCAGCCGGGTAACCTGCGAGGAGGGTTTAGCCGTTTTGATCGACGGCCGCGACTCCTGGCTCAAAGCCTGCGCTATTTATGAAGCGGGCACCTGTGGTTTTGTTAAATTAGCGGAGAAGATAAGAAAGGCGGTTGATGATCCTGATTCGATCGTCCGCGAGACAGCCCTGACGGTGCTGGGTAGACAAAAATAATTGTCACAGCCTAATTGCCAGATATGTATTTTTTGTAAGAACACACAAGGAGACATGGAATATGCTGACAGTAATAGAAAAAGTGATTTTTCTGCAAAACATTGACATCTTTTCGGAGGTGCCGACCGAATCGTTGGCGGCCCTGGCCGCCATTGCCGAGGAAGTTTCTTTCCTTAAGGGAGATCAGATTTTCAAAGAGCATGACCGGGCCGATGCTCTTTATCTGGTCCTTGACGGTAAGGTTAAATTGCACCGGGGCAAAGAAGAGATCGCCGAGGCAACAGGAATGAAGGCGTTTGGCACCTGGGCTTTATTCGACGAGGAACCCCGGGTGGTTACGGCCACCTGCGCGGAGGATTCCCGGCTTCTCAGAATCGACCGCGAGGATTTTATTGATCTTCTGGCGGATCATGTGCAGGTGGCCCAGGGTATTCTCAAAACCGTCGTTAAGAGGCTTCGCAGTCTTGTGGAAAAGGTAGCGTAGCAAGATTGCGGACCAGGTTATGATCAAATCGAGCAAAAGAGTCAAGAGCACATCGGCACCGGTGATTGTCATCGTAGATGATGACGAAATGGTAACGCAGTCTCTCGGTACATATTTTGAACTGGAAACCGATTATGACATATTGACCTTTCAATCACCGGTCAAAGCGCTTGAGCATTTGAAAAGCCATAGCCTTGATTTAATTATCGCCGATTTTCTGATGCCGGAAATGAACGGTCTGGAATTGTTGATGGCAGTAAAAAAAATATATCCCGAAGTACCGCGAATAATCCTTACCGGCTATGCGGATAAAGAAAATGCCATCAAGGCGATAAATGAAATTGGCCTGTTTCAATATATAGAGAAACCCTGGGATAATGAGGATCTCAAAATAATTGTCCGAAACGCTCTTAACACAAAAAGCCTGGAAGTACTATTGGCGCAAAAGGTTGGTGAATTGAACCGGGCATTGAAAGACAGAGAAGCATTATTTAAGCGAGAATCGATATTAACGCGCGAACTGGAATTGGCGCGTGAGGTTCAGCGAAAGCTGATGCCGGAATCATTGCCGGAAATTAAGGGTCTTTCAATTGTGTGCCAGTACTGCCCGGCGATAGAAATCGGTGGTGACTTTTATGATATCATTCCTCTGGTTGAAGATAGGATTGCAATTCTGCTGGCCGATGTCACCGGCCATGGAATTCAGGCGGCCCTTTCAACCGCTCTGATGAAATTCGCATTTCAGTCTTTCCGCGATACAGACTCGTCGCCGGCGAAGATTCTGGCCGGTATGAATTCAATCCTGCGGCTTGGCCTTCCGCAGGATATGTTTGTTGCGGCGGCGGTTCTGGCCGCCAGTGAGAGTTCCGGCGATTTAACGTTCGCCAATGCCGGATTGCCGTATCCGTATTTGATCAGACGAGAAGGCGGCACTTTTGAAAAACTGGCATCAAATGGCCTGTTGCTTGGATTTGCCGATGAGACCATCTATCAGCCCAGCGATGAAGTTGATATAATCCTTGAAAGTAATGACAAGTTGATATTACTTACCGACGGCGTCACCGAATCAGCCAACGAGAGCGGTGAGCAGTATTCCGACAAAAGGCTGATCAGCAAATTGCGCGACATCAGCCAGAAATCATGCCGCGAAATCGTGGCTGATCTGGCTGCGGAAGCAACCGGTTTTTGCAGTGAAGATTATAAAGATGACATCACCCTCATTGGAATAGAAATAGAATAAAGCAGGAGATAAAGCGTATGAACGATACCGAGAAGAATGTAATTATCATCGTTGACGACGAGGAGATGGTTTTAACTTCACTCAGCTCGTTTTTGAGTCTGGAAACGGATTACGAAGTAAAAACCTTTCTGTCGGCCAAAGACGCCCTTGAATTCATAGCGAATAATGATATCAACATGGTCATATCCGACTATCTCATGCCGGAGCTGGATGGGATTTCGTTTTTGGCCAAGGTCCGGGATTTGAAACCGGAAGTGCCACGAATAATATTGACGGGGTATGCCGATAAGGAAAATGCCATTAAGGCCATAAATGAAGTCGGTCTGTTTCAATATATCGAAAAGCCCTGGGACAATGACGATATTCTTATCGTTTTGCGTAACGGCCTGGAACGCCAGATGCTTATGAGAAAACTTGACGAAAAAATCATCGAGATCAATAAGGCCTACGGTGAGCTTCAGGGCCTGCAAAAGGAAATTGTCAAGACTTTTGTGTGAGTATCGGAAATTTATCGGCATCAAAATTTCAATTCCAACCGGATATACATGGGACTCGTCTCCGCCGCCGTATCAGTTTCTTTATCGTCACTGCCGAATGAGTAAAACAGCTCCTGCAGTAAAAATCCGACCGCCGCACCGATCAATATATCCGAGAAATAATGTTTGCACGCCTGCACTCTGCTGATTCCCACAAATGACGCCCAGCCCCATGTAACCAGTGGGGGAAGCCAGCGCCAGGATCGATACTCCGAGGGCGATAGTTCATTTTTCATAATAAAGCGAATTCTCTTGTTGAGAAATGCCATGGGATAATACGCACTTGATGCATGCCCGGAGAATAATGATTGAAAATCCCGAGGTTTTTCACCTTCCACATCTGTAAGGGATTTGCCTCTGACGAAATACATGTAAGGCCTCGGCCTGGCGAATATTCCCTTGGATAAATCCGTTACCCCTTTTGTTGCGGTCAGTCCGGCTCCGTATAAAAATAAATCCTGCAGGCCATCTTTCCGGCTGTCGTTGCGCGGCCAGGACATATCGGCGGCAAACAGGACAAGCCCTCCTGCCAGCGGTGTGTACGCAGAGCCTTTTGAATCATCAAGAAAATTATGTTTAGAGCGTGAACAGGCACCGGCAAAGAGATCATGCATAATCATATCACCCGGCAAAGTCCCGTCTATCAGCAGCGCACGATCTGAAGCGCGACGGGAGTGCTTTAGTAGCTGACCCAGTGTCAGAAGGGAAACGCTGGCGGCTGAAATCGAAACTACTTCCTGCCCGGACAGGTAATCCTTGCAGCGTCCGGTACTAAACGAAGCGGCCGACAGCGCGATCAGAGCGAGCAATACTTTTGCATTATTCTTTATAAGGCGCGATAGATTCATAGCTTACTGATCAAAATACCTTCATAGTCTATTTTCAGCAAATCAAGCGCCTTAAAAAAGTGCCCGAGCGACATTAAATAGCGATCTGATTTTTTGGCTATATCGTCGTAAATCGACTCGTGAATGTTGCTGTAAAAGTAATGGCCTGACTGGGCATTGACTCTCACCAGTTTTTGATCAGCTCTTTTGTCGATGAAAAATGCCCCCGCTGTCAGGACCGGTTCGCCGGGAAATAGAAAGGCATGATTGGCGCGCGGGACTTTCTGTCGCGTTTCTCTTTCGATTCGCTCGACTTCCTCTCGCTCCAGTTCGCGCCCGAAACGAATTTTGCCACTTAATCCAACTGCGAAAAAGTACTCGCCTGTGCCCAGAGTGTCAAATCCTTCTTTCGTCAATGTCTGCATGGTATGCAGCTTGCCGCCCCGTCTGAAAAATTCGCGCAGTTCTTCCTGCAGTTTAGGCGCTTCTTTGTTGGGATATGCTTCCGGGAAGGCACTGGCCTTCATATATTCCAGCGTCTCTTTTGTTGGAATAAAAGCGGTTATGCCCTGCGCAAAATCAGTCTGCAATTCCGCGTGGCTGTAAAGCGAATCTTTAAAATTACGGTAGCCCTGTATTACATAATCAGGATCCGCGGCATACAGATCAAGGCTATCCGGCAGGCCATAGTCCTGTGATTTGGGCTCGGGTGCCTCAAAATTACCATTTTCAATTTCTGCCAGATAACCGGAAACGGCCAGGACATAACCAGCAAAAGCGGCATTGTCAAAATTCCGCCCGGCTCTTTTGCGGGTATCATGCAGCCATAATGCAAACCGCATTTGCTGCGGGGACAGAAACTGTATCCAGGTAATGCCGCCGGCCCAGTTCACCTCAATCACGGTACCCCGGAATCCCGGAACAATTACGTCGAAATCGGCTTCCAATCCTCTGACATTATTGATTATATGATGGAATTTATCGGGTGCATTCAGTATATCGAGAGCATCACGATAATGCCGGAAACCGCTGCCGATTACCCGAACCGAAGACCAGAAACTATCGGCAACGCTTTCGGGATATGTTACAGGACTCAGCGGCCCGATCGTGATAAAACCATCGGACTCGCGGAATATGCGGACAAGCTCATTCTGAAGATCAACCTGCTGCCCGGCCGAATGACTGTTAAAATCCTCATCTGTTATGGGGTCAATCGACCCGGCTATTGATGCGGTTGCAAGTAATAATAAAAAATACCGAATAAATTTGCAGTGCCTGCGCATAATTAAGGTATCAATCCAGATGCTCTATGCCGACCAACTGAAAATGATCCTGCTCGGGGAAGTACCATAGCCAAAGAAGTGTCGGTTTGCTCCAGCCGCGGCCTGCTCTTTTGGTTTGCAGTCTGATTTCAAATAAATGATCCTCGGCACTGTTGTCGGATCTCTCGTTATACCGACCGCTCATCTGACTGAGGTCATTATTCGACAATATAAAGGAATTAGCGCTAAACTCCCTATTTGAGAGAACCTTTTTGCCTTTATATTTAATCTGGTGACGATAGAGTGCATTATCCGGCTCAAGGTCATAAGTCACGGCCAGGTCCTTGAATCCAATTTTCATGCCGTTTTGATCATCTTCGATGTTGAAATAATCCAGCGGATTGATTTTTGAAAACCAGTGCCGGCCTATTTTTTCCCGTCGTTTTAACAGGGTCTGCACC
>CP070796.1:321022-328279 GCA_020343475.1 Candidatus Zixiibacteriota bacterium | reverse complement strand
GGATAGGATTAATAAACCAAGGAGAAAAAGGATGTCAGACGAAATCACTCAAAAGGTTAAGGACATTATCGTGGAGCAGTTGGGGGTAGATGCCGCGCAGGTAGCTGAAGAAGCGAAGTTTGTGGATGATTTGAGTGCCGATTCCCTGGACACCGTCGAATTGGTAATGGCACTTGAAGAAGAATTTTCGATTGAAATTCCGGATGAAGAAGCCGAGAAGATTATCTCGGTTGGCGATGCAGTTAACTACATCCGGGAGCATACCAAATAACTCAGATTGAGAAATATTTTATGGAATCTGTCAGGACAGTAGTAACGGGGTTGGGAATTGTTTCCCCTCTGGGCTGTGACCTGGAAAGGTACTGGCAGGCGGTGGTTTCCGGCAAAAGCGGTGTGGGAATGATTACCCGCTTTAATACCGACGGGATTGCATCGAAAATCGCGGCAGAAGTAAAGGATTTCGACGCGTCGCAGTTTATCGACAAGAAGGAAGCACGCAGGATGGATCTTTCCGAGCAGTTTGCCGTTGTCGCGAGCCAGCTGGCATTTGACGATTCCGGCCTTGATTTGCATAATATTGACGTCAACCGCGCCGGGGTAGTGATCGGATCGGGGATTGGCGGTATTTCCACCCTTGAAAAGCAGCATAAGCTGTTGCTTGACTCGGGACCGGGCAGAGTATCGCCGTTTTTTATTCCAATGATGATTATCGATATGTGCGCCGGGATGGTCGCCATGCGATTCGGATTCCGGGGCCCGAACTATGGTACAGTCTCTGCTTGTGCCTCCTCCTCGCATGCCATCCTTGATGCTCTCAGGATTATTCAGCGGAATGAAGCCGATATCATGATTACCGGAGGAGCCGAGGCGTCGATTACCCCGATTTCTCTTGCCGGTTTCTGTTCCGCGCGGGCCCTGAGTACTCGTAATGAGGAACCGGAGCGAGCCTCACGCCCCTTTGACCGGGATCGTGATGGTTTTGTGATTGGTGAGGGCGCGGCGATTCTTGTTCTGGAATCTCTTGAATCGGCCAAAAAGCGCGGCGCGAAGATATACGCCGAGATTACCGGCGGTGGTATGACCTGCGACGCGCATCATATTACGGCACCGCTTCCTGACGGCGACGGTGCTCGCATGGCCATGCTCAATGCCATGCGAGACGGCGGAGTCGGCCCTGAGGATGTGCAGCATATCAACAGTCACGGAACCGCGACCCTCCTTGGTGATCCTGCGGAAACCAGGGCGATCAAGTCTATTTTTGGCGAACGTGCCGGCAAGATTCCGATTAACTCTACCAAGTCCCTGATCGGTCATCTTCTTGGCGCGGCCGGTGCCATTGAATTGATTACTGCGATTCTATCACTTCAGGCCGGGAGACTGCATCCGACCATAAATCTCGAAAATCCGGATCCAGAGTGTGATCTCGATTATGTTTCTAACGAAGCCAGAGATTTTAACTTTGATGTCTTTTTGAGCAATTCATTCGGATTCGGCGGGCACAATGTGAGCATACTCGGCCGCAGGTTTGATGATCAGAATTAGCCGTGGAATTTTTTAAAATACTGGGGGGTCTTTTTTCCCTGAGATCCCGGAAGAGGACCATAAAACTGGTCGAGGATTTCCACCAGAAGCTGGGGTACCGGTTTTCCAAGGAGAGCCATCTTCTCGAAGCTCTCACTCACCGATCATATGTGCGGACCATCAATCATGATTCGAGATCAAACGAACGCCTGGAGTTTCTTGGCGATTCGATTCTGGGCATGGTGATCTCCGAACACCTGCTTCAGAAGAATCCCGATAATGACGAAGGCGAACTGACCAAGGCCAAAGCACTGCTGGTCAATGAAACCACGCTGGCGGCCGTGGCTCAGGAGTCGGGACTCAATCAATTTATCCTGCTGTCAGTCGATGAAGAACGGACCGGCGGCAGGGATCGCACTTCGATTATGTCCGACGCCGTGGAGGCAATCATCGGTGCGATTTACCTCGATGGCGGCCTGCAACCGGCCAAGGAGTTTATTCGGCGGCTGCTGATCTTCCGCGAAAAACAGATTCTCAATGATGCGGCTCAGCGCAATTATAAGGGTGAGCTTCTGGAATACCTTCAGGCCCGCGGCGGAGGTCCGCCCCATTATGACGTGATCTCCGAAGAGGGGCCGGATCACGACAAGACTTTTACGGTTGCGGTTTACACCAATGGCGAGATGACCGGGACCGGCACCGGCTCTACCAAGAAGGAAGCCGAGCAGCAGGCTGCCGCGGTATCGCTGGAACGACTGATGGCCAGTGATGCGGAAAAAAGGTAATAGTGGACAGCCGGAACATGCGGCGAGATTGTCGAGGAAACGGGCGGTTGACAGTGCGGTGTACTTCTGGCTATATTATGTAACTGACAGGTTTATGACCAGAGACAACGGGAGGTTTTGATGAACATAGTCATCCTCATAAAACAGGTTCCGGAAATTGAACTGGTGAAGGTTGATGAAGCGGCCAACAGCGTGGTTCTGCCTTCGGGCCCCGGCGTGGTGAATCCTTTCGATGAGTTCGCGGTGGAAGAAGGGCTGCGGCTGAAGGAAAAGCACGGCGGCAAGGTGTCGGTGATAACGGTTGGTTCGGATCGGGCCGAGTCAGCGCTTCGCGACTGTCTGGCGCTGGGTGTCGATGCCGCATATCTGATCACCGATCCGCTTTTTGAAAAATCGGACGCGCAGGCGGTGGGCAGGATTCTGGCCGCCAGTTTGAAGAAGCTGGGCGAATTCGATCTGGTTCTCGCCGGCAAGCAAGCGGTCGATGATGATTCCGCCCAGGTTCCCGGGGCCGTGGCGGCGTTCCTGGATTTGCCGCAGGTGATGTTTGTCAAAAAGATCGAGTCCGCTGAAGGGAATACGGCGAATGTTTTGCGGACTACCGAGGAGGGGTATGACGCGGTTGAGGTAACACTTCCGGCAGTGATGTCGGTGGTTAAAGAAATTAATGAGCCGCGCCTGCCATCGCTCAAGGGCAAGATGATGGCAAAGAAGGCCCCGATCACCAGGTGGTCGGCCGCCGATATCGGGCTGGATGGTGCCTCGGTAGGCCCAAATTCATACACCAGTGTGGCCAAGGTTTCTCCGCCGTCGCCGCGTCAGCAGGGCGAGATGATCGAGGGTGAAACCCCCGAGGAAATCGCCAACAAGCTATACGAAAAGCTAAAGAACGATCAGCTGTTATAATCCGAAAAAGCATATGCTTAACCGAAGGCCGCGGGTGCGATCCCGCGGTCTTTTTTTATTTGATCTGGTTTTATGACTTTCTATATTCGGGGTGATGAAGCGGATTATATTATGTCTCCTGGTTGTACTGTCAATTGTGGCGCGGCGCGGCGCGGCGGCAATTACTCTGGAAAATTTGCTGACTGATATCAGGGTCGTGTATCTCTATGAGAACGAAGCCGCCATTGACTGGGCACTGGTATATTACCTCGGAGTCGAGAACCACTGCATGGTCGATCTTGCAACGGTCGATTTTGCCTCCACATACCATTGTAATAAGGCCTTCACAAAACAGCAGAGCATCTCATCTATCCATTGCCTGATACCCGACACATCGGCAGTCAGTCTCGACTCCGCGGTCTTGGGCATATTCGGTTACCGGTATCCCGATATCGTCATCTTCTCGGGCGAATTTCGAAGTGCACCTTTAAGGGCTTTTGAAGCGTATCTTCGATCCCGGCCGGAGAGGATCGAGGCTGCCTTTACCGTCAGGAAATTCTTCCGGCGTACCGATCAGGGCGACGAATTCTGCACTTATCTTAACAGCAGTCTCTATTTTGACCGTGCCCGCGACGAGATCATCAATCTGGCCGGCTCCCTGTTTTCGCGCGCCATCGACCCAGGATCCGGGGAAAAATACACCATTTACTGTCAGATTACCGAACCGAGTTCCGGCACCAAGCAGTCGGTGAATTTTCTCTCCGGAATCAAGACCTTCAAGCTCGACAGCCTGATCGAACAGGAGGTACAAAGCTCATACTTGAGGATTACGATGCGCGACAAGGCCGAGCAGTACCGATCATACCTGCTGAAGGCTGCCGATAAAGAAGGCGGGCAGCGAATTGAGGCTATGCTTTCTGCAGTCAACGAACTGAGACAGATCGAGCGCTCCTTCTTGTCGTCGTCGGAAGCCGATTCATTATCCATTTTTGCCGCGTATCTGGCAGATGCGGCTGAAAATGCGACTTCCGCCGTATTCGAAGAAGCCGGGGTGGATCACAGCGGCGAAGTTATTGTCCGGGATTCCCCTGAAGGTACCAGGCTGAAATTTGTTTCCAGGATCACCAATGACGGCCCGCTGGCTTTGACTTCATATGGTGTCCGGGTAACGCCATCCTGGGCCGAAACGGTCCTGGTGATCGATTCCGTGGTGAGCAACATTCTGCCATATAGTATATTGGTGAGAGAATACTCCATTGAGATTCCCCCGGGGCGGTTATCCTCGTTGACCCCGGATTCGCTGCTGATACGTGGCCGCCTCGGCTATCGCAACAATGCTGTCGACTTCCGTTATCGTGCCGGGGCTTATAAGGAATCACCGCTCCGGATCTGGCTCATACCGGAATTCCTTTTGATTCCGCCATTTGCGAAGGACCAAATCGATCGTCTGGTGGAATCGGCGAAAATAACGGTGGTGATACACAAACCGATGGCATTTGCCGCCGAGGCCAGGATTGACTTTGTAACTCCGAAAGGAGTGCTAATGGGGGCGTATGATGAGGAGGTTTCCCTGAGTGCCGGCAGAAATTCCTACGAGTTTACCGTTCCGATTGCAATTCGCAAAAGTTTCGGCTCCGATCGTCAAACGCTGGCGGTCAATCTTGTCGTGGGAGGGAAAATCGTGGCGTCGGACTACATTAATGTTGCAGGCAGGGAATGCGCTCTCAGCGAAAAACTCAAAGTCGGCATTGTCCCCGGAAGCGGCGGTCTTCTGGAGGATATCCTGGTCATGACGGGTGCCAACTATAGGACACTGAGCGACAGGTATCTTCAGGCCGGAAATCTCGATTTTTTCGATATTATATTCTTTGATACTGGCTGTTTTGAAAAATACCATTCCCTCGGCTCAATTGGCAACCGGCTGAGAAAATTCATGGATTACGGCGGCTTTGTTGTCGTTTTCGGTCAACCCGAAAGCTGGCGCGACGATTTACTGCCGGTGTCGATTATCTCTACCACGGAGCGACTGACCCGGCCCGACCTGAACCTCGTGGATAAGTCATGCCCACTATTCAATCAAACCTATCGCATTGACCCGGCCCGACTGCTTGAGCACATTGATCAAGACTATATCTCCTATCCGGCCCTGGTGTTTCCATCGGAGCGGATTATTGAAACCACCGAGAAGACGGTCGTGTTGTCCATGGCGGAATTTGGCAGCGGGCGTTTCGTTTATTGTGGGTTGCCGCTTTTTGAAATGCTGCGCCAGCTTGACGGCGAAGCCGTTAAATTTTTTGCGAATCTTGTCAATTTTTCCGGCAAATAATATATATTATCCTGATAGGAACCCCCGTTAAAGGCCGGTGTTTTATCAACACTTATGTTAAAAATGGATCCGACGAAAAAGAGCAACAATCAGCGGTTTGACCGATTGCAGGCTTACCTTCGCCGGTATCGGGGCTATCTATTCTGGGGCGGGCTGGCGATTATCGGCGCCAATGCGGTCTTTCTGTTCAATCCCTATCTGTTGAAGATTGCTTTCGACAAGCTGGAACAGCAGTCACCGCCGGGCGAGATTCTGATCTACTCGCTCCTCATAATCCTGTTTGCTCTTGTGTCGGGAGCTTTCAGATTCGCGACGCGCCGCAGTATAATCTGGATGTCCCGCAGAATAGAGTATGATTTGCGATCCGACCTGTTTTCCCATCTTTTGAAACTGAATCCATCGTTCTATTACAATACCAGGACCGGCGATATCATGGCGCGAGCGACCAATGACATCGAAGCGGTGCGCATGATGGTGGGGCCGGCGATCATGCAGTCGACTAATACCGTGGTGACCGGAATAATCGCGATTTCAATGATGCTCTATCTTTCGCCGCAACTGACCTTATATGCCCTGCTCCCGCTTCCGCTGCTCTCATACGCGGTTCATAAATTCGGTAATATGCTCTTTAAGCGGCACGCCCAAATTCAGGAATACTTTGCGGTTCTGACCGCCAAAGTACAGGAGAATCTGGCCGGGGTGCGGGTAATTCGAGCATATAGTCAGGAACGTTGCGAGATTGATGATTTTGCCAGGCACAGCAGGCACTATATCAATCTGAATATGAAGCGCATCAGAATATTCGGCCTGTTTTACCCGATGATGTTTATGCTGGGCGGATTTGCGACACTCTCGGTATTATATTTTGGCGGCCGTGAAGTAATGGCGAATCAGATCAGCCTCGGGACTCTGGTGGCTTTCTTTGCCTATCTGGGGCTGCTGATCTGGCCGATGATTGCGCTGGGGTGGGTTGTTTCTCTTTATCAGCGAGGGGTGGCCTCACTGGATCGAATCAACCTTATTCTGCACACCAAACCTGAAGTGGCCCCCCCGGCAACCGCTTCAAGCGGCAAAAAGGTAAATGGGAAAATAGAATTCCGGGCGCTTCATTTCGCATACAACGGCACTACGATTCTGCGAAATATCAATCTGACAATCCAGCCCGGCATGACTGTCGGCATTGTCGGGCCGACTTCATCGGGCAAGACCACCCTGGTTTCGCTTCTGGGGCGGTTGTTTCCGGTGCGTCGGGGACAACTGCTGATCGATGATATCGATGTTAATGACTGGGACCCGGTCGAGCTGAGGCGACATATTGGTTTTGTTCCTCAGGAGCCGTTTCTGTTTTCCGATACCATCGAAAACAACGTGCTCTTTGGCGCGGAGACCGGAGATCTTGAAACGGTAAAACAGGCAGTTGCCATCTCCGCCATTGACCGTGAAATCGAATCCTTTCCCAACGGGTACAGCACGCTTCTTGGCGAGCGCGGCATCAACCTGTCCGGCGGGCAAAAGCAGCGGGTGGCAATCGCCCGTGCAATCGTCACCAATCCGCGCATTCTTATTCTTGATGATGCCACCAGCGCCGTCGATACCGAGACCGAGCATCGCATCAACCAGCACCTGCGCGGTGAGCTGGAGAAGCGGACGGCAATTATCATTTCGCACCGAATCTCAGCGGTGAAAGACGCCGATTCAATCATCTATCTTGACCGCGGCACGATTGTCGAATCCGGCACC
>CP070796.1:313510-320922 GCA_020343475.1 Candidatus Zixiibacteriota bacterium | reverse complement strand
CCTTACACTCAAAATATACCCTTTAAAAGAAATTCTGTCAAGACAAGAAGCCCTTTTTACAGTAGAAAAAAGGGCTTTTAGGTCCAGTTATTTTTCTGACTACTGCAGGGCGCCGCAATTAGCGATCCAGCTTTCGCAGCTGCACGGTGGCCCGCCCTCCTCCATGTAGAGAAAGTCAATCAGGCGCAGGATATCGAGTAAATTCACAGCGCAATCACAATTGGCATCGCCGGAGCAGAGGCTGTAGGGGACGGGATCGGGACCGCCCGAATACACTTTGTCGATCAAGTACAGAATGTCCAGAAGATTGATTTCGGTTTCGCCGTCAGCTTCGCCGGGAACGCAGTCGCACACCTCGGGGGAATCACTTTTGAAGAATGTCAGAATCCGGGTAAGCAGCGTATCGCGCGAGGTGTAATTGGCAAAGGTGTTGGAAAGATCCTCGTACCCCCAGTTGAAGAAAACAACTTTATGTGCCCCGGCATACGAGACGGCGCTGTATCCTCCGCCCTGGTAACTGAAGGCGGGGATGCCGCCGCTGGCCGGCTCAATGGTCGTTGCCTGAGCGTATGACTGGTGGGCATAGCTGACATAGCGAACTCGAAATCCCTCGGCGACAGGGGAACCATCTTGGCCAAGATGAATCAGGGCAAAAAACGGGGTTCCCAGTCGCGCATGCAGGTAATTTTTTAAAAAGAGTGAGTCTTCCTCATGCAATTCCGCAGCCACGGTCTGTCCCGACAGGAAGAGGTTTCCACCGCCGTCGAGATAGGCACTGATAGCGTCAATATCCGCGGGCTGAATCAGGTCGGAAAAAGTGTCGCCGGTAAACCAGATGACAATTTCATAATTACTGAGCGCTTCCGCTGATGGTGAGCCCTGCGCGAATTTGTCCCATTTATGTGCCGGAAAACCGTTTTGATACAGATCCCCCGTGTAGTACAAATCGTAGTCGACGCCACGGTCATCGTCGACCAACAGTACCTCCGGCTTGCCCAGGATCATTTCAAAATCAAACGTGGTGACAAAAGCACCTGCGTCAGACTCAATGGTGATAAAGAACGTATCATAAACCGGTTCCGCTGCATCGGGAACGGTAAATACGAACGGCTCACCGATATTGTTGAAAGCGGCATATGAGCCACTGATAACCGGACTGTAAATGGATGGCGGAGTGAATTCGATCGCCGGATTGGTGCTCGTCATGGTAATGGTTGCCCCGGTAGCGTCATCCCATGCATTGGTGAGGTAAAAGGTAAACTGAACGGTTTCGCCAAAATCAAGAATATTATCGCCGCCAGCGTCGGCAAAGAATGACGAATCAAGGATGAATTTCGGGCGGGAAAAATGAACATCAAGGTTGGCTGTCATGATCGAGTCGGGATCTGAGATATTCCAGACCGACACTTCAGTCGTGATCCCGTTGTAGCTGCGGCTGTCTGGAATGCTGAGGTCATCAAAGGACCTGACGCCGGAGGTTCCGGGATACGGATCGCCGGCGTCGCTTGATCCCGGACCGTATTCCAGGTCAAATTTGCCGTCGGCCTGCTCCAGAGCAACATGGTAATGGGCGGGATCAAAATTGCCGAATTTGTTGTCGTCGACATGATAAATGAACAAACCTCTGCCGGGCAGGGCGGCATCGAATCCAACCAGCTGGCGGTTTTCTACCAGAAAATACTCGGGACCGCCGTACTCCCCGAGAGCCCAGAGTTTGTAAACCACCGGATCTGTTTCTGCCTGCGGAATTACAACGTCAACCAGGTTATCGACGACCTCAATCGGTTGCACAAAACCGACGTACGATTTACACCAGGCGTCAAGATGGGCCGGAATCCTGGAACCGCCGTTGTAGCTTCCGCTGGCCATCAGCGACCAGCGTCCGAGGCCGTCAGAGGTGGCTGGCTCTCCGTCAATATCGTACAAATCAGGAAATCCGATGAAGTGTCCATATTCATGGGCAA
This sequence comes from Candidatus Zixiibacteriota bacterium, assembly GCA_020343475.1. Classification (GTDB taxonomy): domain Bacteria; phylum Zixibacteria; class MSB-5A5; order GN15; family PGXB01; genus JAFGAL01. Next base: position 318,958 of record CP070796.1, on the reverse strand, counting down.
AGACGCCGATGGGTGAGATGGTGCCCGAAATACCTGATTCCTCGGGTTCCTGGGTATAGGCGTCGACCCAGACATTATCGAGGTATTGCCGAAAACTGCCAAGATTCCATTTATGCGAGTGGATCATATTGAGATCACCGGTTTCCTCATATCCGGGACCGGCATGGACGACAAAAAGGCCGTCAACGTATCCGTCGGGGATCCCCGCCGGGCCGAAAATATCGTATAATGAGAAATCCACACCGGCGGCATCCGCGGCCAGAACCGCATCCACAGTCAAACCCTGAGCGTTTTGCGGATAGCTGCCGAACCCCCGCTGACCGTTAACATAATAGGCATAAGTTTGTGGCATTCGGTACCAGCCGTAAACATCGCCCAGGATAAAAAACGTCCCATATGAATTTTCCATGTAAAATTCGGTCATCGAACCGGTCGGATTAAGGTTACCGGTTGAAAACAATACCGAGTCAAACTGGCCGGGGGTTGCGGCAACAGGGCCGGCAGTGTAGGGATTGTCCGAGAAATCCACCAGCAGGACAAGCACGCGGACGGTATCGACTGCATCCGATTTGGCCGCCGATAAACCTTTCAGTAAGGGACGAGGTTCCGCCGAGCAGATACCCCTGGCATGATCTTCCGCATGAAGGGCGATATATTCCTGCAATCTTCCTTCAGCTATCAATTGTTCCTTCAACTCCGGGGCAATCTCGATTGCCTGTGCCGAAATTCCGAAGATGAAAAACGTTAGTACCAGCAAAGCCGCTGTCTGCACCAGTCGCCGGAGATACATAATAATTTTCCTTTCCCAAAATCCCGTTATCCGCCAAAAGGCGAGTAAACAGATATTATTTCCCATATATTATATGGAACCGGGAAAATATGCCATATGTTTCTGAAATTCGGAAAGTTGCGGTGCCTGGTTTACTCCAAAATGATCGGCACCTCTGATATTCAAGGCAAAAATACTCAATAAAATCATTGGCGGCTTCAATCGAAACGGCATTACCGTCATGTCCGCTTGACAAAAGCGGGCTTACTTACTATATTACAACGGATTAGAGATTCCTTGCTTTACATGCCCAAAGGCCATTCTTACAGGGAACAATGAGGTGTCTTTGCTACAGCGCGCCATATTTACGGGGCTGCTGGTGACCTCAACATTGGTTTTCGCTCAGAATAGCTTTTTTGCTCCCCCGGTCAACTACCCGTCAGGCTCCATGCCCCGAGCAGTCGGCGCAGCCGATATTGACAGCGACGGGGATCAGGACCTGGCGGTCATATGTGCCGGGGATAATACCCTTTGTATTCTGCTTAATGAGGCCGACACTGCTTTCCAGCCTGACGGTGCATATGGAACCGGCAATTATCCCAACTCACTTTGCCTGTCTCAACTTGACGGGAACAATGCAATCGACTTCGCGGTCGCCAATATCGGCTCCCGGGACGTTTCGGTTTTCCTGAACAGCGGCAGCGGCACATTTGAAAACGTGACTCATTACGATATCGGGATAAATCCCCGCGCAGTAGCCGCTGCCGATTTTGATATGGATAACGACAACGATCTGGCAGTAATCAACCTGGAAACTGATGACGTGGGGATTATGCTTAATAACGGGACAGGGATGTTTACGTACTCGGGTTCGTTCCCCGCCGGAGAAGAACCGATGGCGCTTGCGACCGCCGACCTTGATGGTGATCTGGATGTCGATCTGGTGGTGGCCAATTATAATGTCGACAGCGTGACGGTTCTCTTCAACAATGGTGATGCCACTTTTCTTGCTCCGGTGGATTACCCGGTCGGCGACGGCCCGTTTTCAATTGTTGCCGCCGGGTTCAACGATGATGCCGACATTGATATAGCAGTCGTAAACTATGACGGCAATTCGGTTTCAGTCCTGCTTAATAATGGCGACGGGAGTTTTGCCAAGGCCGTCAATTATCCGGTCGGGCATCTGCCCCCGGCGGCTTGTGGAGGCGATATTGACGCTGACGCCGATCTTGACCTTATTGTGGCCAGCACTCTTACCGATGATATCCAATTGATGCGCAATCAGGGAGGGGGATTCCCTGACCCGCCTGCCGCTTATGCCGCCGGCAATTGCCCGGTTTCGGTATGCGTTGCCGATCTGAACGGGGACCTCAATCCCGATGTTGCCACCGCCAATTACTGGTCCGATGATATTTCCATTTTGTTGAATATCAGTCACTCCTTTTTTGTCTGCGGTGATTCCAACGGCGATGAGGACGTGAACCTGCTTGATATTCTGTTTCTTATCGCTTTTCTTTACGGTGACGGCGATTCGCCGGTGCCACCGGAAGCGGGAGACTGCAATGCAGATGGAAATTGCAATTTGCTGGATATCCTGCACCTGATATCCTATCTCTATTCCGACGGTCCGGAACCGACCTGCATATGAACGATTTCAGCCGGATTAATCCGGATTATGCCGTTGTCGTCACGGAGGATTTTGGCGACCAAAGTCTCAGCCCTGAAATAAGGGAGGTTTTCAATCACAGCCATGGTAAGCCCGCAATGACAATCCTGCCACACAGTCGCGGGCCAGTGTCATTCGCCCGCGAATCATGATGCCAAACTGGTACTAATTGAACCCGAAAATAACATGCGGCCCTGTGGAGATTGGCCAATATGTAATTCGGCAATTCAAGAGAAGTGTCAGAACGATGCTTATATTAATGTGGGCGCCGGAAATTTTTTCATGAAGATAATTCTACAACTTCATTTATACGCGATTCCTGATTGAATCTTACCAAACAACCGCGAACCCATTATTCTAAAATACGTCGCAGAGTCGCGTGCCCATTGAATAAAGCTCTCATCCGCACCCCTTTTAAAAAAATTCACAATCTGCAAATATTTTGACAAAAAATTCAAATGGACACGGTCTTCGATTCGTAACAGGAATATAGTTTGCGATAGTGGAGTAAATGGATTGATAATATCCACTAAAAACCTGTAAATGGCAATCGATATCTTGAGGCTTACATCGTAAGCTTCATGGACATGTGAGGTTATTACAAGCAAATAAGCGATAATTGTGGCTTCATTAGGACAATAACATCCCGCCGGGGGATTTTACATACATTTTTGCATTCAGTATAAACACTTTAATGTGGAGCTATTATGTCATTTTCACTCATGGGAATGAGATCCTGCAGGATTTTTGCCTTCTGTACGGCAATGATCGTCACACTCCTGTTCTCAGGTGATGCTTTTGCTCAGGCGACCAGCTTTGATATTTATGGTTACCGGGCAAATGAAGGTGGCGGAGGGGCGCTTGACACCAAGTGGACCAAAGGCAATTTAGGGAATACCTGGGCTGAAGGCGAATGGGTTGCTTATAAGCTGGTGATTTCAAATATCCAGACTAATTACCCCGGCCTGGTCGGTTTCCCTGATCTGACCCTCTCTTTTGACTTTACAAGCAAAGGAAATCGCTTCATCGACCTGGTTCGCGGAATTCAGGTTTCAGAGACTGACCTGACCGATGCTCAGGGCTGGCCGGATGACGTCGGCAACGCGCTGCCGCTTGGTTCTCGCACGGAGATTGAGGAGGCCCAGAACGACCTTACCAATGGCGGCGACCTTGAGAATGTCTGGAGCGGATTCAGCCTGCTTCGGACAGATGCGCCGGTATCATTTGGCTCTCAAATTGAGTTGCTGGTCAACCGTGACCTCTTTGGCAATGACGGAACGCCCGCCGATGAACGACATACCCTTACAGTGCCTCTGGCAAGTCTGCAGGAAGCGGGGATACCTTCCGGCGCCGATGTAGTCGTCATCTATTTTCAGCTGCACGAATCGCGCAGCTTCATCTGGGGCAATTCACTTCAGAGTGGCTATGATCAATATCCCTCGGATGATTGGGGCGGATATCTTTATTCTCTGGCCTCCTATGCCGCTGATCTTAGAAACGGGTCGGGATTTGTACCCGGGTCATCAGGACATATTCATCTTGAGAATGTGAGTGGTAGCAAGGATGTTCCCATTCCGATTCCGGAGCGTCTGCCGGGCGCTGTGAGCGGTTTGAAATGGCATGACGTGGACGGCAATGGGATGCTTGACGGCGGCGAACAGACTCTTTCGGGCTGGCGTGTTTATGTCTCCGGTTCGCTCGAAGGGATTGACTTCGCAAGCAGCACCCTGACCGATGAATTCGGCGACTATTCATTTCCGAATCTGACGTCAAATGTAATCTGGTCAATCAGGGAGGATGCCCAGCGATATGATCCGGCCGAAACCGGATGGATTCAGACATATCCTTATGACGGCGCAATCTTAGGCGTCGGCACCGGCTTCGACTTTGGTGCATCAGGTGACACGGCCGCTTTTGGCTGGAAGGTTGCACTGACGCTTGATAATCCGGATCAGGCGGATATGAATTTCGGCAACAAGCTCTGTCAGGTTGCCCTGACATGTCCTCCTGATATCAATGTCGACTGTAATGCCAGTACCGAACCGGCCAATACCGGTTATCCATTTATTGAATCCAATTGTCCCCCGAACGATACCACATATACCGATGTGACGATTCCGGGCGACTGCGATATTGATGGTTACCTGTATCAGATAGAGAGAACCTGGGTCGTAACTGATGCGGCCGGGATTACGCAATCCTGCACCCAGGTCATAACGGTTATCGACACCACTCCTCCCGTGATCAATGATGTAGGGGAGGATATGACGATTGAATGCCCGGCCGAACCCGTATTCAGCGAGCCGACCGCCGACGATGACTGCAGTATTCCCGGCCTGACATATGATGACGCTGTCACTCCCGGCGATTGCCCGCAGGAATACAGTGTTACACGGACCTGGACAGCCATCGATGACTGTGGCAATTTTTCGACAGCCAGCCAGACGATTACCGTGATCGACACAGTTGCTCCGGTGATCAGCGATGTTGGTGCGGACGAGACTATCGAGTGTCCGGCCGAGCCGGTTTTCAGTGAGCCGACAGCTTCCGATCTCTGCGGTCCGGCCGAACTGACGTTCGTTGATGACACTACTACCGGTGATTGCCCGCAGGAGTACAGCGTGATGCGGACCTGGACGGCCACTGATGACTGCGGCAACTTCTCGACCGCCAGCCAGACGATTACCGTAATCGACACGATTGCTCCGGTAATCAGCGATGTCGGTGCGGACGAGACCATCGAGTGTCCGGCCGAGCCGATCTTCAGCGAGCCGACAGCTTCCGATCTCTGCGGTCCGGCTGAGCTGACGTTTGTGGATGACACGACACTCGGCGATTGCCCGCAGGAATACAGTGTGATGCGGACCTGGACGGCCACCGATGATTGCGGCAACTTCTCAATGGCCAGCCAGACGATCACCGTGATCGACACGGTTGCTCCGGTGATCAGCGATGTCGGTGCGGACGAGACCATCGAGTGTCCGGCCGAGCCGGTCTTCAGCGAGCCGTCAGC
>CP070796.1:305655-313410 GCA_020343475.1 Candidatus Zixiibacteriota bacterium | reverse complement strand
GAAGGCGGCAAAAACAGCATCGGCGACCTTTTGCGCCATATATCCGGCGCTGAACGCTGGTGGTTTGATGCCGTCATCACAGGCGGATCCTTCGGTAAGGATCTGCCCCGCGACGAGGCTCCAGCCGCAGACATTATTGTTCGGAAGCTGAACGAATCGCACCGTCTGGTTGTTCAAGTACTCAAGAGGGAAACGATTGACGATTGGGAGAAAAAGAGCTTCAAGGTTCCAATCCGCGACGAGGTACTGACATTGCGGGAGATAACCTGGCATGTTGCGGAACACGAGATGCGCCACCGCGGGCAGATTTTCATGATGATGCGTCTGCAGGGTATCACCCCGCCAAATGTATAAACGGGAAGAATATTGAATGCTGATATTGCTGACCAATGATGACGGGATCAATGCCGATGGACTCAAAGCGTTGGAAAAAGCGCTGGGGCGGGTTGCCGACATTCTGGTTTTTGCGCCTGATCGCGAGCAATCGGCATCGAGCCACTCCCTGACTCTTGATCGTCCCCTGCGCATCCTTGAGAGAGGTCCCAACCGATATGCCTGTGACGGAACGCCGACCGACTGCGTCATGCTTGCCGTCCACGGGATTCTAAAGCATAGACTGCCCGATATGCTCATCTCCGGCATTAATCACGGTGCCAATATGGGCGAAGACGTGACCTATTCCGGCACGGTGGCGGCCGCCATCGAGGGGGCCACTCTGGGTATCCCGTCGATTGCCGCCTCCAACACCGACTCAGTCAGTCTGGATTCCTACCAGCCTGCGGCGCGCTTTATGGCCAGGTTTGTCAGGCAGTATAGCAAACTCACGCTGTCTCCGGATATCTTCCTGAACATAAATTTCCCGGTCCTTAACGGCCCGAAGTTTTCCCGATACGCCTATACCAGCCTTGGGCAACGCCGGTACAATGATATTGTAATTGAAAAAACCGATCCGCGCGGAAAGCATTATTACTGGATCGGCGGCGAATCGACCTGGGATACGGTTGAAGGGTCCGATTTTGAGGCCGTATCGAATGGTTATGTGTCGATCTCGCCCCTGAAGATGAATTTCACCCACATGGAATCGTTCCATAGATTGAAAAAGGTGAAGTTACGTTTTTGACAGGAAGGTTCTGAGGGATAAATCTCTTGACTCTGTATACCGATTACTTAATATTAGATAAATCATATCGGGGCGTAGCGCAGTCTGGTAGCGCACTTGGTTCGGGACTAAGGAGTCGCTGGTTCAAATCCAGTCGCCCCGATTTTTCATTCTGGGAAGAGTTGATGAATCCCCAAAAGCGGGTTACATGTTCTAACCTGAGGGTAGGAAGTGATGGCGAAAAATCATCAACCGTACATCGGTGTGGTGGGGGCTGGGAAATGTTCCAAAAAGATGAAGGAACAAGCCGAATGCATAGGAATGGCCATTGCGGAACGCGGGGGTATTTTAGTTTGTGGCGGTCTCGGGGGCGTTATGGAGGCGGCGGCCAGAGGAGCTAAAAAGAAAAAAGGATTAACGGTGGGAATTTTGCCCGGAAGCACCAAGGAGGACGCCAACCAGTACATCGACATCGCCATTCCCACCGGATTCGGAGAGGCCCGAAATCTGGTTCTGATCAAGACTGCAGACGCGATTATCGCCCTGCCCGGAAAGTACGGAACCCTCTCGGAAATGGCATTTTGTATGAAGCTCGGGAAACCGATTGTGTCGCTCCAGGCCTGGAATATTTCCGACGAAATCGAGCGATTTGAGGACCCGCTGGAGGCGGTCAGCCGAGCCTTTGAACTGGCGAGGTAACGGCAGGTGGCGTTTACTGGTGCCGTGGTAAAAGTCGACGGGGTCGTTCAGGGGGTAGGATTCCGGTTCTGGTGTTTGAGGGTCGCCAGAGAGTATGAGGTGACCGGGTACGTTGCAAACCTGCCCGACGGCTCGGTGGAAGTGGTTGCTGAAGGCGACAGGGGGATTGTCAATGATTTTCTCGACGTGCTAAAGGTCGGACCGACTTACGCGCATATTTCCGGGATAAAAGTGGAATGGTACCAAGAGCCCAGGGGATTTAAGGAATTTACTATTGAGTATAAAGGTGCACCGTGATTGATCTGAAATCCGCAATTCGATCCATACCGGACTTTCCCAAAAAGGGAATTGTCTTCCGCGACATCACCACCCTCCTGCTTGATCCGAAGGCCTTTGTCGAGGCGCTGGACCGCATGTACGAATTCTGCAACAAGCGCAAAGTGGACAAGATTATCGGCATCGAATCGCGCGGCTTTATTTTCGCCGGTGCCCTGGCCGACCGGCTGGGCGTGGGCCTTATCCCGATCCGCAAGGAGGGCAAACTGCCGGGGGAGACCGTGGCCGAGGCGTATGATCTCGAATACGGCTCGGCAACCATAGAAATTCATGCCGACGCGATCGCGCCCGGGGAGTCGGTGGTAATTGTCGACGACTTGATCGCCACCGGGGGGACATTAAAGGCCACCTGTCATCTGGTTGAGAGGATGGGCGGTACGGTCAGCGGCATCACGGTATTGATTGATCTGTCATTTTTGCCCTGGCATCAGAAGCTGGGCGGATACGATATTCTCAGTCTGATCAGTTACGATTCAGAATAGACTGATGCCCCCGTAGCTCAGGGGATAGAGCAGTGGTTTCCTAAACCATTGGTCGCAGGTTCGATTCCTGCCGGGGGTATTTAAATCAACAGATGGGTTGGTCGGAAATCCTTCGGGATTCCGGCGGAGCGCGTCAATGCGTATGATTTTATTGAAACAAAGGGGCAGACAGGGAGTCAGATCCTGAGTCTCGAAGAATCTGCCTTGCTGAAATCAGAGGTGCGTTAATAAGTTCTGTTTATAAAGCAAAGAATTGTGAGGGGTGACTATGGAAGCGATTATTGCGGCGGTCATTACCGCCATTGCGTCAATCACTGTGGCCTTGATACAGGCTAATTCAGCCCAGAAACAGGCACGCATTCTGAGGGAAAAAGCGGCAAAAACACTCACTGATGCCACCACCGGAACGGCAGGTGTCGAGGCTGAACCGGTCAGGCCGGAACCGGAAACGCATGAGCCCTCTGCGGCTCCTCCGCCGGACAAGACAATCATAGGGAGATTCAGCAGGGTGTGGTGGATAATAGGGGCAATACTGGCAGTGGAGGTACTCATATTTGGGATTGTCAATGAAGATTGGACACCAATCGTTAATTCACTGTTTTTAATACCGCTGGCGACTTTGCTGCTTTCCTTTTTCAGGCCGGTTTTCTGGGGATATGCTGCTTTCTTCGTTACGTTACTTCAGGGAGTCGCAATGCTTGGCTATACTCTGGGCGGCGGACAATTCTATGAAGGTGATTTTAGCTTCCTTGCCATTCTGTTTATTGCGAATGCCGGCCTGTGCGCGCTTGTATCATTCTTAATGCTACGCAGGAAACTAAAATTATAGCTATAGCGGACTGAAATCCCTGCAGGATTTCGACACTGCATTACTGTGGCTCGACTCACGTAGGTTGTTATTTGCATCTTTCCATTATCCAGAGCGAGATCCAGTATCGCCTGATATGGTACAGTTTCATGCCAATCGCCGGGAAGATAGACATAAGAACCACTTGCGCGAATTTGTTACGCATTTTGCTGCCGTTTAATGCCTTTCTGTCTTAAGAATAGGCTGGCTGTGACGAGGTAAATCATCATTTTTCGTACTGGCGCAAATCGAGCGTGAACCATATCTTGTGCCCATAAATTTGATCCGTGACCGACAAATTGACCGGGGGATCGCATGCCACCAACCAACAGCTTTGTGACCGGACTCTACTGCTCAAAATGTGACGCCACGTACGATATCAACTCTATCCAGACCCTCTGCGCCTGCGGCGCGCCGCTTCTGGTGGATTACGATTACCGGCAAGCGTCGGAAGTGATGAAATACGAAAAACTGATTACAAGGCCGCCTTCAGTGTGGAGATACCGGGAAATTTTGCCGGTGTTGGACGATGCCTATATTGTCTCGCTCGGGGAAGGGGGAACCCCGCTTTTAAGGTCGGAAAACATCGGCCGCGATTTAGGACTGGAAAGACTCTATTTCAAAGATGAAACCGTCAACCCGACCGGTTCGTTCAAGGCCCGCGGGCTGGGCATGGCGGTCTCGCGCGCAAAGGAACTCGGTATCACGAGGCTGATAATACCGACCGCCGGTAACGCCGGCTCGGCGGTGGCGGCCTATGCCGCGCGGGCCGGACTGGAATGTCTGGTAATTATGCCGAAAGATGTCCCCGCACCATTTCTGGTTGACTGCATGTATCACGGGGCACAGGTGGAACTTGTGGATGGTACCATTAAAGACTGCGGCCGGCGGGCGGCTGAAAGAGCTGGTGATGAGGGCTGGTTTTCGGTCGCGACTCTCAAGGAACCATACCGCATCGAAGGCAAAAAAACGATGGGGTACGAGCTTTTTGAGCAGTTTTCCCGGGATTTGCCGGAAGTGATAATTTATCCCACTGGCGGGGGCACCGGGCTGATCGGGATGTGGAAGGCGTTTGACGAGATGGAAAAAATGGGCTGGATTAACGGTCGCAGGCCAAAAATGGTCGCGGTGCAGCCTGAGGGGTGTGCGCCCATCCCGCGGGCTTTTGCCCAGGGGAAAGACCACGCCGAAGAATGGGAGAATCCATCGACCCTTGCAGCCGGCCTGAGGGTTCCGTCGGCAGTCGGTGATTTTCTTATGCTCAAGGCAATCAGGCAAACCGGCGGAGTAGCCCTGACAGTGACCGATGCGGAAATCATGCGGGACACAAAAGAACTGGCATCGCGTGAGGGGATATTCTCTTCGCCCGAAGGGGGAGCTTCCCTTTCCTGCCTGAAGAAACTGATAGAGATGAACTTCGTCAGGCCTTTCGATCGTATCGTTGTCTTTATAACCGGCAGTGGATACAAGTATCTTGAAATTCTAAAGCAGGGTATACGCGATTGAATAAGGCCATAAGTGAATCTTGAGGTCCGCGTAACTCCGGAAACTGCAGTTCCCTGGAGTGCAAAACGACCTTCAATGGACTATCGGCTGCCTTCTCCTGTTTGTCGCGCTGGGCATCATTGGCGATTACCTGCCCGCCTTTCAATTTACGAACGGATTCCTCACCGCCACTGTTGATATTCGGGATAAAACCAGGTGATTCGAAACCATTAATGCGGACTATTTGCCTGTCAGGAATGAAAATAAAATCTAGCCGGGATATGGCAATATTTTTTCTCATTCCACTTATCCCGGTGCCTGACAAAAATCCGTTCCCGCCCGGGATAAAACAACTTTCAGGAAAGGAGAATTTTATTATCTGCAGGCTATTCTGGCATGTATTGGCATCGGATTGTGGGTGTCGACGATTTCTGCCGATAATATTATTAAGAGCACAGCAAAACTCAAGTTGGGAAAGTTATGGGTATTATTAAAGCCTCCAAGGAAAACCAGGCCGGGGCTGACGAGGCCGATCGGTCAATTTATGTCTCTAATGTGAGAATCGACCGTTCCGGCAGGGGGTGGACCAGAAAGTCTATCTGGATTCGTCAGGAGCATCTGGGCAAGCTCAAGGCAATTGCGCATTTCGAAGGGAAGGAGTCCGAGAATCTTATTGATGAAGCCCTTACCGAGTATATCAGCAAACGCTGGGATAATTCAATAGCGGTGAAGAAACTGGTGCAGCAATCGGCCAGTCGGCATAAAAAACAGTAACCATTCCGGCTCGATCAGCTGATCATGGATTTTGCCTGCGGGCAATCGCCCTAATGAAGCCGGAAATCAACCTTATACGTTATCCATATTGCGACCGGACTCCCATCCTTAATGGCAGGTGTGTATTTGGTCTTTTTGGCTGCCGCTAAAGCGGCTTCCCTGAAACCGTAATTCTCATATGAGCAGCTAATTACGCGGGCAGCACCGACACTTCCGTCTTTATTGACCAGGGCTTTAATCCAGACCACACCCTCCTTGCCTTTTTCCCTGGCGCGTATGGGATATTCCGGCGAAACCTCGTGAATCATCTTGGCCATTACTTCCACATCAACAAAATCGTCCACACCCAGCACTACCGCGTTGTTTTTCGCACTGATGCCATCGTCAAGCACAAATTCAACGGGAATCTCGACCCAGACCATCACCGGCTTTCCGCCCTGCAGGGCCGGCTTAAAGCGGAAATTCTCAACCGCTTCCAGGGCCGATCTGTCAAGTGCCGTTTCGCCAGAAGATTCGCCGACAAGGACCTTTACGACCGAACCGTCATTGTCCACCAATACCTTTATTCGTACCGATCCTTCAATACCGCTATCCCTGGCGTCGGACGGGTATTCGGGGGTGACTTGATAAATAATCTCAGGATTGATATCGACGGCGACAAAATCATCCGGATATGGATATGACGTGTCGCCGGCAGCCTCATATGCGGGTTCGAAAGCAGCGATAATGAGAAATATGGCGGCAATCGGCGAAATCGCAAGCTTGAAAGGCCTGCTCATGGTCTCCCTCCAATGCAAAATACGATTCTCCCGGGGAAGCCTTTCGCTCCCCGTCTTTCATTGGTGAAACGGCTGGCGGCCAAATATGTTCAGGGCTATCAAGCTTTCTCGCTCAATCTTGTCGCCTTATTCCCATATGCCGGTCATTCGATTCCCTGCTTTGACAGTTGCAGATTCCTCTCGCATGGGGGAATGTGCCCTGCTCGAGGTGGGAGCGGGCGGAAAATTTCTCAGAAACCGTTTGACAGGGTTGGATGAAGAGATTATATTTTTCGTCTAAATTTATACAGACAGAGACAGTTAAACGCGAATACAATTCGTCTAACCGGGAGGAATATAGAATATGAAATTGTCGTTGTCCACGAGCGCCATACTGGTTGTTTTGTTCCTTGCAACGACAGCCTTTGCACAGCAGCAGGGATTGAGTTTCAATTTCTTCGGGGGTGGTGCACGCTCGGAAGGCATGGGGCAGGCATTTCTGGCAGTCTCCGATGACGGCACCGCGGGGAGCTGGAATCCGGCTGGTCTTTATATCCACGAGAAAACTCTTATGGCTTTCAGCTACGGATTTCTTCTTCCGCGAGGGGAACTCAGTTTCTATAGCTCCGGGGAGCTTTCGGGCACTTTTGATCACGACGGCGAATACGGCGGGATCGATTACTGGAGTTTCAGCTCACCGCTGAGAATCAAAGGCCATCATTTTGTGCTGAACTTGGGGTATACCCGGAACTTCGACACCTATTCTAAATTTGCGGAAGGCCTGATGGAGGAAAGGCTTACAAATGGCCCTCAGCCTAATGCCCTGTATGATCGGCACGGCAGCATCAACAGTGTCAATGTCGGCTTCGGAACGCGCGTTTACGAACAGCTGTCATTCGGAGTGGCAGCTAACGTTTACTATGGAAGAGTCGTTACTGAGGAAAATCGATACTTCCGCGATAGCACGTCATTCTATGAAGAACCCAATGATGTTCCCGTAATATATGAAAGCCGGATTCAGGTTCTCGATTCTACTGTCTATACCGGGTTTAACGCCACCGCTGGTCTGCTGTATTCCGGGGAGAGACTTCGTGGCGGTATAGTGGTGCGTACTCCATTTAATCTTAAAGGTGAATCGGACTCCACCACGACCTGGGCTTCAACCCAAAATGGCAGTTCGTATGATGGTTCGGACGATGAATATTACGAAGGAATCGATACCCTGAGCCTGGCGATGTTTAACACGGAAATTGCCTATGTGGATGAAAGGACCTC
>CP070796.1:297789-305555 GCA_020343475.1 Candidatus Zixiibacteriota bacterium | reverse complement strand
AATCAGGACTTTCTGAACTTCAACGGTACTATAAGACACCGATGAAATTCTCAGGACATACTCGCCCGGAGGAACCATCTTAATCAGGAACTTGCCGTCAAGGTCGGTCATATCGCCCAAAGTCGTTCCATCAAGTTGCACGGATGCACCCGGGATGGGTTCGCCGGATGCTTTGTCGGTTATTACCCCCTTTACCTGTCCGGTGTTGCCGGCCATGGTAAAGGCCGCAAAAATCGTCATTCCCGACAAAACAGCCACTGTAATCAGCAGTTTTCCAGGCAGCCTTGTCATCTTCCTTTCCTCCTAAACTCTATTTCGCATTTGCTATTTTCTACCTCTATCTGCCCGTATGGAGGTCTCACACGTTCGGCGTCATCCGGCTGCTCATTTCGGGGATGCGACGAGACATGAGGATATTGGCAGCAGTCCCCTGCTGCGCAACGACCGACGCTGATCTCCTCCAGTGCTCCACTACCTTACCTAACAAAATAACATTATAGCCCCGTAACACGCCTGAAGTCAAGAGGTTTTTTAGCGCTCTACTTACTTATATACGCTCCTTATCCTGCTTCACATTAAAGACTTTTTTCAAAGGAAATTGTTCAATGAAATTCTCTTTTCCCGAGGGAATTTTCGGCGAGCTTTTGTGTCATAATCCGGAGCCTTTGCCTTTGTCTCGACGCCAGACTGCGTTCCTGAAAATCGAGATTGAAGCGTTCCGAAAAGACCCGGCAAAACTCATCGCGCAGGTCGGATGGAGCCACCCTGCCGGATTCGCCCCGGGAGCCTGATCGCGCCGTTTTGCGGCCAACCTGGCCAATGACGGGAAAGTCTGATATCCCGTTTATCTTGATAGAGCTTTGATGAATCAGAAACGAGCCTTCGCTGCGCTGGGCGCCGCCGACGATTTTCTCGCCATCAAGGAGAATTTCGTAGCGGGCAGTGGAATCAAAACAAGATCTCACCTTACCCTTCCCCCTTCCCGAATAACTTGGATCGGAATGTCTGGCCCAGCAGGCCTTAATTCCGACCGCGTTGAGTATTTCAACCACCGTTTCGGAAATCAGACGGTTGGTGCCGGACAGAGAGCGGGTCTTCGCCGGCACCATGTCAAACGCTGTGGCGAAGCTGAACGTGACCTCGGTCGGATCATGATAAATTGCTCTCCCTCCCGTGATACGCCGGATCACCGGGAAACCCGGTTCAAGTGCGGTATAATCAACGATTTTGCTTGAATCCTGATTATAGCCGATGGTAATCGCAGGCTTTCGCCAAGAATACAGGCGCAGCAGAGCCGGACAGTCGAGCAGATTCTTCACGACCGCCTCAAACATCCAATCGTCGAAGCTCATGTTATAATACGGGTCTTCATCGGGCGTGTAGTAATAATAACCTGTCATCATAGTCAAACCTCGTATCCTGCCCTGCGGCAAAATACGCAGAAATTGCTCGGGAAACAAGCCTCCGGAAGACAATTGTGGCGCCGGGCGAAAGAATGTACTTTCTTATTGCGCAAGGGATTTTGCCTCACTATACTTTTGCCATGCCAATCGAGAATCGATTCACACCCACCAAAAAGCTGTTCCTGGCGGTCCTGACATTGATTGCCCTGGTTATAGTTGGGACAATCGGGCTGACCATTCTGGAGCGGATGAATCCTATGGATGCGCTGTATATGACGATTATAACCCTCTCCACAGTAGGCTTCGGCGAAATAAGCCCCCTTCACCCAGAAGGACGGGTCTTTATCATCATTCTGATTGTGGTCGGTGTGATCGGCGCGACATTCGGAGCCTCGGCGCTGGGCCAGGTAATACTGGAGGGGGAATTGCGCAGGATTTTGGGGAGAAGAAAGATGGATAAAAGAATAAAGAAACTCTCCGAGCACCACATTGTTGCCGGCTTTGGACGGGTCGGGCGGCAAGTTGCCGAAGAATACGTTCGCCAAAAAGTGCCATTTGTCGTTATTGAAAACGACAATGCCGCCATTAACACACTCGATGCCGCCGGCTATCTTTACATCGCCGGCCAAGCCACCGAGGACGATGTTCTTCTCGGAGCGGGTCTTGATCGTGCCCGAGTACTGGTTTCTACCCTTCCCAGCGAAGCCGACAACGTCTATCTGGCGCTTACCGCCCGGCATATCAATGCATCCCTGCACATTATCGCCCGTGCCGATCAGCCGGACGGTGAAAAGAAGCTCAGGCGGGCAGGGGCCAATACGGTGGTCAGCCCCCATGTCCTTGGCGGGACCCGCATGGCGATGGCTTCCCTGCGCCCGAACGTGGTTGACTTTATGCAGATGGCGACTCTGGGTGATGCCGGACTGGGAATTGAAGAATTGAGCGTTCCGGAAGACTGCCGATTCGGGGGAAAAACCCTGGTGGAGTCGGGGATTAAGGCGGAATATGGGGTCACCGTGATCGGCATCAAAAAACCGCACCAGCCGATCCAGATCAATCCTGACCCCAATGCGGTCATTGAACAGGGTGATATTCTGGTTCTGGTTGGTAACAGCAACCGGCTGCAGGAACTCGCGGCCCGTTTGATTTAGTGACTGCTATTTTCGGGATCGCTCCCCCGCTGAGCCGCGGATTTTCCTGCTTGAGGCTACCTTGATGGAATTCGCGTCCGGGCAACCCGCCGTATGTTCTTAACCGGATAACGTCAAACCCCGATGGACGTTAGCGGGATATTCCAATTGACCGCGAATAAAAAAGTACGCCCAGGAGGACTTGAACCCCCAACCTTCTGGTCCGTAGCCAGACGCTCTATCCAATTGAGCTATGGGCGCATTCCTGAATGGCGGTGATAATATATCGACATATCGCAGATAAAGTCAATTGAAAAGAGAGAAATATTGGCGGTAAACCGGCAGCGGCGAATTATTTCAGGGTGACCAGATAGACTATCAGTGCCGCTATAATAATAAAAGCGGCAAAGATAAGCACCAGTGGGAATCTTTGCGACGGATATGCAACCGGCGAAGCGGGCGGCACGCTGATAACCTCGGGTTTTTTTACCGTCGCCAGGATTTCATTTTCACGCTGAAGGGCATCATCGCTTTCCCCGGAAACCGTAACCGGCTTAACTTCCGGAAGCTTCTTCTCACTCTCAATCTTATCAACCCGAACGGCCACAACTGTGACATTATCCTGTCCCCCGCGATCATTGGCCAGTTGAACGAGATCATTGACAATCCGGTGTATATCTTCATCGCAACCACTTGCAACTGAGAAAATCTCCTCATCGGCCGCATATCCGCACAATCCGTCACTGCAGAGAATATAGACGGAGCCCTCCTCGACCCGCTGCGCACGGAAATCGACCTCGACTTTCTCATTGATACCAAGCGCCCTGGTGATGACATTTCTATTTATGATCTGGGCCGCTTCGGCTTCGCTGAATTGACCGGATTGCTGCAACTCGGATATCCATGAGTGATCGGTAGTTAACGGTATCAGTTCCGTCGGCGTCAGACGATATACCCGGCTGTCACCGACATGCGCAATACAGATAAGATCGTCCTCAAACGCCACCGCGGCGACCGTCGTGCCCATCCCGGCGTAATCGCTGTGAGAGCGGGAACGCTTATATACGCTGCGATTGGCCAGACGAATGGCCTGAACCAGCAGCAGTCCGCGTGATGGAAAATCGACCGGGATGATCAATTGCAAATCGTTAGCAAGCATGTCGGCCAGATCGGAAAAGCAAAACCGGATGATATCGCAGGCTTCGCTGGAGGCAACTTCCCCGGCCTTGTGGCCTCCCATGCCATCACAAACAACAAAGAGATTATTGTCGAAATCCAGGGTTAGCGAATCCTCATTCCCGCTGCGAACCAGGCCGATATCGGTTTTGCCCGATACTGTAAGAGACAGATTCAAGAAATCTCCATCAATTCATAAGGCGAAATTTTCCTCGCCTTTGAAATAATAAAGAATTTATCAAAGACCGACAATAAAAAAAATGAGCCTGTTTTTGCCCTTGCTCCCGCGACTACCGAAAAAAAGCAGAAAACCCCGGGGGATCGGGGTTCTCTTCCAGCGAGTATTACAATCAAGTGTTATTTCAATAAGACCATTTTCTTCATGTCGGAATGCTCACCGGCCTTCAGCCGATAGAAGTAAATGCCGCTGGGGAAGGCATCGGCCTCAAAATTGAAAGCGTGCGAACCGGCGTCACGACTGCCAAGATCAAAGTGGGCCATTTGTCTTCCCAGCACATTATAAATATCCAGTTCAACCACTGATCGATGCGGAAGATCGAATGCTATAACCGTCCTCGGGTTGAACGGATTGGGATAATTCTGGTGCAGTGAGAAGCCTTCTGGAAGAAAAAGACCGTTGTCATCCGGAGCGCTGGTCGAGACAACCAGCGTCGTTACGTCATCGGTAATAAACACCGAAGGGTCGACTCCCGATGTCACCGTGAAAGTCACCATGTCTTCGGTATCAATCGGAATTGCAGGGGGAACCAGAACATCGAAGTATATCGAGACAATCTCCATGCTGGCGGCATAAACCAGATCCGGCTGCGGATAGACAAACCACCCGCCGCTGGATGTGCAGTTAATCGAGTAAAAATCCAGCCCTTGCCCGGTGTTCTTCACCGTCACGACATACCGCACCGTCACTCCCGGCGCAGCATACTGATCGGCCGGCATGGTCACTTTCTCCATGGAAACCAGGGCCGTGGCGGACAAATTAACTTCCAGCCGAACCCCTCTGCCCAGCCACAGAGCATCATCCGGCCCGTTTGTATCGGCGGATCGACCGTTTATCGTGAAAGTTATCGGCTGATAAAGAAGGGCACCCTCATCCTCTTCCGTTTCCGGTTCGTCCCCGAAAACGGCCATAAATCCGTAAATTCCGGGCGCATAGGTAACCGTGTCGCTTCCGCAGAGAGTTCCGTCGACATCGTATGCATCGATAACCGATCCCACCGGCATAAGATTGCCGTTGTAATAACTGGCTGACCCGTAGAAATCGGTCCAATCCGGAAACGAAGCCTCTTTGGCAGCAACGGCCGACACGAGAAACAGCCCCAGGCTCCCGGTGAGCAACAATTTTACTGTCGTCTTAATCACAATATCACCATCCTTCGCCGGCCGCCTTTCAGTTAGCGGCCGGCCGAGAGATATGATCGTTTCCCTATTTCATCAAGACCATCTTGCGGGTCTGAATAAAGTTCTCAGCTTTAATACGGTAAAAGTATATGCCTGACGCAACACTTGCACCGTCAGAGTTTACTCCGTTCCAGGTAACCACATTTCGGCCGGCATCAGCAATGCCGTCAAAAAGTGTGATAACCTTCTTGCCAAGCACATTGTATACTTCCAGCGTGGCTTGCATCGGGGCCGGCACTGAGAAGGCAATCTGGGTCGATGGATTGAACGGGTTCGGATAATTCTGAGCCAGTTCGAAATCGTCTGGCAGAATAGAGGTCCCGCTGCTTGAGGTAAGGGAATGAAGCGGCAGCCGGTCACCGTTTGCCGTCCATTCAAACCTCTCCTCGGTCTCGACACCATCAATAATCAGATAGAAGGTTTCATCCCGGCAAAGGCCGTCCTTCTCGTCAGTCAACGGATCATCGCCGTATACTGCGACAAAGCCGAATTTGCCGTCGATCTCAACCGTTCCCGCGCCAACCGCGCGGCCATTGACCGCCCGCACCACAATTTCGGTGCCTTCGGGCAGGACACTACCGTCGAGAATCAACTGCTCGGCATAAATATTCATCCAGCTCCTGGTCGGAGTTATATGGTTATATTCCACGGCCCTGTCAAGCATCGCCAGCGGCTGACGCACCAGCACCGACGGGCCGATTCCGGGATATTCCAGAATGTCATCGCTGATAATCTTCAGCCAGTAGCCCAGGCCGGGTTTCATATGCTGCAATGACCAGTGAAAATCGGGCACTTCAGGATCATACGTTTGCGGACCGCCGTCATAACCAAGTGCAACAATCAGGTTGTCATGAATCGAAGATAGCGCGTGCGGCACGGTATCCTGTTCGGTCGGTAGATATGAAACCAGGTTCCAGCCGGCCTCAAGCTCAATCGGGGTTGTTGCGCTGACCGGAACCCCGGTCACATAAAGCGTTTCGGCACAGGTCATCTTGACCCAGTAGCCATGGTAATGATCAACGTTCCAGAGATTCGAGAACTGCGGCAGAGTCGGATCGTAGGTGAAGCCGCCGCGCTCATAGCCGAGGATCACATCAATACAGTCGGCCACATCTTCGAAGATCTGCTCGATATCGTCAATGGGAGTATTGACATTCCAGGAAATCAGGTTCCAGTTTTCCCGGAATACAATCCTCCTGTCCTCGGTGGACGCCAGATCGAGACAGACTTCGATAATGTCGCCGTTTTCGGTCCAGACGTTATCACCCATCACCCGGGCCGGATCACCATTGATAAAGATTGCAATTTCCTGACCGGGCAGAGCACCTTCATCCTCAATTGTCGTGATCTCATCCCGGTAGACATTCATGGTATATTTGCCTGCCACCGTTACGAATGCGGTGCCGCAATGAACGCCATCGGGGTCATAGGCGTCAACCACCGATCCCACCGGAAGCGGCACACCGTGATAGGTGTTGTTTTCGCAAGCGAAAACCACCCATTCCGGTGAACCGGTCGGCTGGTCGACCGGGGTTAGTTTAATTACAAAGCCGATATCACCAAACTGAACGTCAGGAACGACTTCAGGGTAATACCCTTGCTTATACGCGTAGGCATCAAAAGGAAAGATTGATTCGTTCTCGCAGGCGAATCCCCCGTCAACATCGGTCAGGTGGCTGGAGAACATCCAACCGCCCGGGAAATCATTCCAGAACTCCACCGTGGCACCTTCGATCTCGTTGTCGTAAATGTCACGGACCCAGCCACAAACAAAACCGCTGGCGTCACCGATAATGACCTCGCCATACATGAAGGCCGGAATAATGACATTATAGCCGATATCCAGAAAAGCCAGGCCGCCCGCCGGGGGGATCACGGTAGTCTCGATGGTCACCGTTGACGGAACCGCATCCTCCTGAACCGTGAAATGCAGAAACGCCATAAGTCCGCGTCCGGCCGGAATCGGATCGGTGAAAGTCGGGACCACACTGATCTGGACCCGCCGCGAGGCGTTGTCGATCACATACGGCTTATTATCCACGTATTCCACACGGGTGCCTTCAAAGGTCACCTCGTTGAGCACCAGTCCATTGGAACCCCATGTCAAC
Organism: Candidatus Zixiibacteriota bacterium; assembly: GCA_020343475.1. Lineage (GTDB taxonomy): Bacteria > Zixibacteria > MSB-5A5 > GN15 > PGXB01 > JAFGAL01. Next base: position 298,319 of record CP070796.1, on the reverse strand, counting down.
GGCAGATTGATGCCGGAAAGTATCTTTTCGTTCCGGAAATAAACCGGGACGATGATATCTGATCCCGGAACGCCTGGAACGCCGCGCGAGACCCACACCGAATCAACACCGTCGCCGGGAACCACCTCTACAATGGCAAGGTCGAAATCGGGAAGGCAGAACGGTGACGGCCAGGTATCAACCATCAGGTAGTACGTTCCAATTTCCAGGTACACGTTGCTGACACCGTGCACCGCGGCGGTCCCGCTGGTACTGAATGCAACACACTCCCCGTCGGCGGGGCAGGCGTTATCAACAAGCAATCCGGTGAAACCCGAGCCATGGGGGTCAAGAGTAATTGATACCGCCATGTCCTGCGTCACATTTAGCTCATAAATAATATCCTCGCCTTCGTCGTAAAAACCGAGGCAGGTTTCGCTGTAATCATTGCCTCTGCCGCAGGTTGTCTGATTCTGATCAAGATATGGCAGATCGGCAGGAAGCGTGATGATAATCGGACTGCTACAATCGTCACCATTTTCCGGGACCAT
>CP070796.1:289569-297689 GCA_020343475.1 Candidatus Zixiibacteriota bacterium | reverse complement strand
CGGGGTGACATCGCTGGGCGATATCAGAAGACTGGGCCGCACCGCCGGAAAAACCCTTCTCTACTATATTGCCACGACCAGTTTCGCGGTGTTGATTGGAATTATCCTGGTCAATCTGATCCGCCCGGGCACCGGCGTTCCGCCCATCGGCGCTGGAGTCCCGGAGTTTGTTGGCGGCAGCGGCCAGAGCACCGTTATTGACGTAATCGTCGGGCTGGTCCCGGATAATATATTCGGAGCGGCCGCCGAAGGGCAGATTCTTCCGCTTATCATATTCGCCCTTATATTTGGTGGCGTGCTTACGGCAATAGGCGCCAAGGGCCGGCCGGTGATCGGCTTCTTCGACGGTGTCAACGCCGCCATCATGAAAATTGTCACGCTTATCATATATTTCGCACCGATCGGCATTTTCGCCCTTATCGGGGGAATCGTAGCCGAAAATCGTGAGTCCGTTCATGAGCTGGTAACGGCGCTGGGCATCTACGCCATTACTGTTATCGTCGGACTTATTATACATGCGACCATCATTTTGCCATTAATCCTGAAATTGCTGGGAAAGAAAAGGCCGTTTGACTATTTCCTTAATATGGGACAGGCCCTGGCAACAGCCTTCACCACCGCTTCCTCGTCGGCCACCCTGCCGGTGACAATGGAGTCGGTGGAAGAAAAGAACAAGGTTGACAGCCGTGCCGCTTCCTTTGTACTGCCTCTGGGCGCCACCATCAATATGGATGGAACCGCCCTCTATGAAGCTGTCGCCGCGATCTTTATCGCCCAGATATACGGGATTGATCTCTCGATCGGAGCCCAGGTCATTATCTTCTTTACCGCCACGCTGGCTTCGATAGGCGCTGCCGCCATTCCGGAAGCCGGGCTGGTTATGATGAGTCTGGTTCTGACGGCTGTCGGTTTGCCGCTCGAAGGTATCGGTATAATTCTCGCCATCGATTGGTTTCTCGACCGGTGTCGCACGACCGTCAACGTTTGGGGTGATTCCATCGGCGCGGCGGTAATCGGCGAAACGGCTGAAATTGCGGGAGATCGTCGGCCAGCACCCCCCCCGAGAGATTATCCGCAAGAAAAGCCGGCCGTGAAAGAGAGAGCCAAAGTCAGGACCGAGCGCGGTAACACTCGATACAAAGGGAAGCATCCCAGGGAAAGGAAACGCAAATCGAAAAAGGGAGGCGAAACCAGACAGTATAGTGGTTCAAAGCATCAGGCAGTGACCGGGCGGACAGGGACATCAGGCACCAGGACAGCCCCCAAAGGGGGTGGCAAGGGGCGCATGCGGCCGTCCGGGACAGGCAAAACAGGGGCTGACACCAAATCGGCAGTGGGTGTTCCCGTTCAGGATTTGCGAGTGAAGTTGGAAAAGAGCAGCGTTTTACCACCCAAAGGTACTGTGGACCGAGAACTGGAGCGGGTTCGCAGGCAGCTAGCCGAAATGGAGAAAGGCTCGAAGCACAGTCCCACCCCGGCGGGAGATGTTCCAGCAACGCGCGAAAAAAAGGACGATTTCTTCGATGTGGATATATCGAAACTTGACTTCTTTGGTGGGGAGGAGAAGGCCAGCCATCCGGAGCCTGGAGAGGATATTCCGGAGACCGCATCATTGGTGGAAGATAAAGCGGCCCGCGATCGTAACCTATGGGGGAGGAGAAAAAAATCAGGCCGGCCTTTTGATTCGAGTAAGGGCGCTGACGCACCTGCCGGGCAGTTGGAACCGGGCGACCTGCAATCCGAGTCTCGGCAGTATCAGATCCGCCTTGCGGATGATAACCACTTGGACAGCAGCCAGCTGCACTGGGGACGCGAACGAAAAAAGGAGCATCCCGCCGAGACGGGCAAGGATTCAGAGCCTTCGCCGCCATTGGCCTCAGCCGCCACGGATTCGGAATCATCAGATTCCGATGAAGACTCGGTTGAGGTTCAGACCCCGGAAAACGGCGATACGGATGCTGAGGGCAATGGGGGGTCCTGGGGACGCGGCCGAAAGAAACGCCCCGGCAAATGACAGTCAGAACGGTTGGGGCCTATTATATCAGGCGACCAATTTCATCAAACTTACGATCCATTCCGATTGTTTAACTGATTGACAAAACTCTTGACCGGCAGCGTGCGTAAGACTATTATAATCGCGGGAGAGGGATAGTATATGAATAGTCTGAAAGTAACATTACTGTTGCTCCTGATGACCCTGATATTTATCGGGGTGGGATATGCCCTTGGCGGCAGACATGGTATGATAATAGCCTTTTTCTTTGCGGCGGTGATGAATTTCTTCTCGTACTGGTATTCGGATAAAATTGTCCTGAAAATGTACCGGGCGCGGGAGGTAGACGAAGCAACTCACCGGCGTCTGTATCGTATTATCAGCAATGCTTCCCAGAAAGCCATGATTCCAATGCCGCGGGTATATATCATTCCGACCAAGGCCCCCAACGCCTTTGCCACGGGGCGAAATGAAAACCATGCTGCTGTGGCGGCTACCGAGGGACTCCTGGAATTGCTCAATGATAATGAGCTGGAGGGTGTGATCGGCCATGAGCTTGCACATATAATCAACAAGGATATGCTAATCGGTACCATTTCGGCAACGCTGGCCGGCGCGATCGGTCTGCTGGCATCGATGGCACGCTGGGCAATGATCTTCGGGGGATATTCGCGCAGCAGCGAGCGAGGTGGTAATCCGGTGGCGCTTTTGGTGGCAATGATCGTGGCTCCGCTTGCCGCGCTTCTGATCCAGATGGCGATTTCCCGGACGCGTGAGTACCGGGCTGATGCCGAGGGCGGGCGTATTACCGGTCAGTATTTGCCGCTGGCCTCGGCTCTGAAAAAACTACACCAGACCCCAATCCGGCTTAATCTTGATAAACGACCCGAAACGGCACACCTGTTTATAGCCAATCCCCTTTCCGGGAAAGGGATTGCATCGCTATTCTCAACTCACCCGCCGGTCGAGGAACGAATCAAGAGGCTGCAGAAACTGGTGATGGGGGGACTGTAATGTCCGGCGGTTCCCCGTCCCCTGACCGAGGATGAGCAATAATATTTATCTCGAAATCGGCGCAATCCTGCTGCTAATTCTGGCCAATGGCTTTTTTTCGTTGTCTGAATTCTCCATTATCGCAAGCCGGCGGTCAAGTCTGAAACGGCTGGTCAAGATCAGAAAAAAGGGGGCGGTACGGGCCGAAAGGATTCATTCTCATCCCGAGTCATTTCTGGCCACAGTGCAGGTCGGAATTACTTTCGTCGGTACTATCGCCGGTGTATTCAGTGGCATGACCATTGTTGATGCCATTATTCCGGCAATAAAAAAGATTCCGATAGGCGGCGTGGCAGAGATTGCAAGAACCATAGCCTTCGTCGTAGTAGTGGTCTCGATCTCGTTTCTGTCCATCGTGATCGGCGAACTGGTGCCAAAATATATCGCGCTTTCCCGGCCGGAACGAATTGCAACGCTGGTATCCGGCCCGATGACGCTCTTTATCAAAGTGGGATCTTTACTGGTGCGACTTCTGTCGGGAACGGCCAAGGGTATAACATGGCTTTTGGGTTTGCGACGGATTTCCGAACGAAGTTCGATTACCGAGGAAGAGATAAATATGATCATCGCGGAGGGTCGTGAGAAAGGTGTGTTTGACAAAACCGAACAGGAACTTATCCACTCTGTCTTTGATTTCAGCGATACCACCGCCCGTCAGGCGATGACCCCAAGAACTGAAATAATCGGGGTTAATATCGAAAGCTCGCGCGAGAAAATCCTTCAGATCGTCACTGAATATGGATTTTCCCGTTACCCGGTATATCGAGGAACGCTGGATCAGATTGTCGGCATAATCTACACCAAGGATATAATCAAGATTCAGCAGCATTCAGAGCTGTTTGCGATCGGGGACATTATCAGGAAGCCGCTGTTTGTTCCGGATTCGATGCTGCTCAACGTGCTGCTGCGGCTGTTTCAGCAGAAGCGAGTTCACGCCGCGGTTGTGCTGGACGAGTTTGGAGGTACAGCCGGGATGATTACTCTTGAAGATTTGCTTGAAGAGATTGTGGGAGAAATCCAGGACGAGCACGACACCAGCGAAAGCGAATTTGTGCCGAAGACCAAGAATATTGCCTTTGCTGCTGGCTCTCTGCGGGTCGATGAATTAAATGATCAATTCGATACCGATCTTCCGGAAGGCGGCGCGGATACCCTGGGCGGGCTGATTTTTGAAACACTGGGGCGCCTGCCCGCCAAGGGGGAGGAGATTACAATCGGTTCGGTGAAATTAGGGATCCTGGAGATAGAGGGGAATCGCCTGCGCCGGCTTCGAGTAGAGAAACTTCAGGCGAAAAGGAAGCGCAAGGCATGAACAACGCCTACCCATTCAGCTTTCGGTGGCGACGTCTGGGTTTTTGTGCGGGCGGATGGCCGTGTCCCGCACGGCAAAAAGGGAATCATGTATAATTCACGACCGAAGCGAAAAACCTTCGAAATCGAAGTCAGCGATCTTGCGTACGACGGCAAAGCTGTCGGCAATATTAACGGCAAAATAGTCTTTCTGGACCGCGGTTTGCCCGGCGAAAAGGTTGAGGCGTACCTGGTCAAACGTAAAGCCCGGTTTGATATCGGGAGGGTTGAGAATATTCTGACACGGTCACCGGATCGGGCTGAGGCGCGGTGTGGGCATTTCGATGTTTGCGGGGGGTGTAGCTGGCAGGATCTTGACTATGGCAGGCAATTGTACTTTAAGCGGAAGCAAATTGGTGACTGCCTGAAACATTTCGGCGGGCTGGATGCCGTGGAAGTCTCCGAAGCGGTTGGGTCAGAGGAGCAATTCCAGTACCGCAACAAGATGGAGTTCTCAATTAATCGCGACGAGCAATGCGGTTTTGTGGTGGGACTTCACAGACGCGGGCATTATGATGAAATCTTTGATCTCAGGCAGTGCCTGCTGCAGTCACCGATCGCCAATGAGATTGTGCACTGGTTTAGGGAATACGTCCGCGTTCACGGTATCCCGGTTTACGATGTGACCGATCGTACCGGATTTATTCGCTTCCTGGTTATTCGCGAGGCGCATGGGACCGGGCAGATTATGCTTAATCTGGTTACTGCCGCCGGCATTTTCCCGGATCAGGGTTCCCTGGTCGCAGAGGCAACTTCGCTTTTTAAAAGGATTGCGACGATCGTGCAGAACATTAACAGCGGTCAATCCAATATTGCCAGGGGTGAACATGAAATCGTTCTTTTTGGTGACGGCCATATTGTTGAAAGAATACTTAATTTCAAATTTCGCATTTATGCCAATTCGTTTTTCCAGACCAATACCGCTCAGGCTGAAAGGTTATATCGCACGGTGTTTGACATCCTGCAGCCTCAGACAGATGACCGTCTGCTGGATCTGTACTGCGGTACCGGCACGATCGGCATCTGCGCTGCATCGCTGGTGAATGACGTTATTGGAATAGAAGTGGAACCGACTGCAATCCGGGCGGCCGAGGAAAACGCGCGGCTGAACAGCGTGGAAAATATTCGTTTTTTTGCTGCCTCGGTTGAGGATTTTCTCAGGGAATGCACCGGGATGCCGGGTGATCGTAATTGCGCAATTGTCGACCCGCCACGGGCGGGATTGCACCCGAAAGCACTCAAGCGACTGATGGCGCTGAAACTGCCGAGACTGGTGTTTGTCTCGTGCAATCCCGTAACCTTTGCGCGGGATGCGGCGGCACTGGTTGGCGAAGGGTACAAAATCAGCCGAGTTATTCCGGTTGACATGTTTCCACACACGATGCATATTGAGCTTGTTGCCGGTTTTTACAGGTGACGTGCAAACAGGAACGGAGGAGTGGTGAAAAAGCTGACCGTGATTATCATAGCAATGGTGTACGTCACCGCGACCAGTCAGGCGCAGAGCCGGCTGGAAAGTAACTTTGCCGGCTTGGCCGGCGACATTCTTGAAAACCTGCAGTCATTCTTCCCGGTTCGCGCGACGGAAAAGGGGAGTCATAATTATGATTACAAGCTGACGGACTATTCCGATAAGTCGATCAAGGATGAAATTTCCAGACTGCGGGGTTATGAGAAACGACTGCGAAAGTATCAGGGCACCAGCCTGTCGCAGGAAAGCAGGATCAAATACCGTCTGCTCAAGAGTGAAGTTGATATTGCTCTCCATGATCTGCACCGTTTGAAACTCCATAAAAGGAATCCGTATCTCTACGTGAAAGAGGCTATCGACGGCGTTTATTTGATTCTGACCTCCCGGTACGCCCCGCTCGAAGAGCGGGCGCAGAACATCGTTGCGCGGATGAAAGCGACACCTGATCTATTCCGGCAGGCAAGAACCAACTTGAAGAGCCCCGCTCCGATTTATACCAGACTTGCCCTGGAAACGCTGGCGGAGGGAGTGGAGTTTCTTAAAACGGCCAGAGATGAGCTGATGCAACAGATCCCGGAACTGGCAACTGAAATCCAGATCGCCGCCGAAAAGGCGATTGCTTCGATGACGGAATTCCACCGATTCCTTGATGGGATAGAACCCGGCGGCGAAAATTCCTTTGCCATGGGCAAGGATGACTTCGACTACAAGCTGAAACACCAGTACTTTCTGAACTATGATTCCGACTCACTGCTGAGAATCGGCGAGGCTATGCTTTATGAGGCCGACTCTATGTACCGGGAATACCTTGCCTATCTTGATTCTATGCCGGGCAAAAATGACTCGGTTTATGTCATAGGCTGCATCGAAAAAAAGGATTTGCTGAATTACTACAACTGGGAAGTCGAGCAAACGCGGGTTTTTCTCGAGGCCGGGAATATTGTAACGGTCCCGGATGATATCGGCGATTGCATTGTTGTTGAAACGCCGCCATTTCTGCAGAATGTCATATCGAGCATCGCTTATCATCCACCCGGCGTTTTCAGCCCGGATCAGACCGGGTATTTCTATGTGCGGCCGATTGCGGACTCGCTGGATCAGGGGCAACGAGAGGCGTACTATCGCTATATTCATCGCCGGGGCTTTAAGGGGGCAGTGGTACATGAAGCCTACCCGGGTCATCATCTGCAGTTTCAGATTGCATCCCGGACAGAAGACAGCGTGCGCAAGTGGGCGGAAAACATGCTTATGGTCGAGGGATGGGCGCTCTATTGCGAGCAGATGATGTATGAAAACGGATTTTATGAATCCGATCCCCGCCGCTACCTGAACATCCTTCGCGGAATCCGCTTCCGCGCCGCCAGGATCATCGCCGATGTCAGACTTCACGTCCAGAAGACTGACATTGATGAAGTGATCGCATGGATGGTTGAGGCGGTCGATGCCGATACCGCCTCAGTGCGGGCGGAGATCAACCGGTATGTTCTCCAGCCGACCGTGCCGATGAGCTATCTTATTGGCAAACTGGAAATTATAAGGCTTCGCGACGCGGCGAAGGAGAGGGAGGGTGATAGTTTCTCTCTGAAAGAATTCCATGACCGTCTTCTTGCAGAGGGAGCACTGCCGCCGGCATTGCTGTGGGAAATATGGGGCTTAAGTGAATAGCCGGCATAAACATAGATGGGCCTTACCGCTATCAGCCCGGCAATCAGGGCAATAGGCCATATATCCAAATCGGTTATAGTCCGATATCCGAATACCTTTTTACAGTCAAGGCGGGAAACAAACAGAGAAATATATTAATTATTTGATAAAATGTGCGGTATATAATACATTATGTTCGAATACACTAACAATGGCTCGGGTATAACATGCGACTTGAAAACCATATCAAGCAACATCGCGCCCGGCTTGATTTGACCCAGCAGGATCTGGCCCAAATGGTCGGGGTCAGGCGGCAGACGATTTTGGGCATCGAGAAAGGACATTACATCCCATCTGCCTTGCTGGCGTTTCAGATCGCCGGGGCGCTGGGCATGAAGATTGACGACCTGTTTGAACTGGTCGGGGAGGATACGCGATGAAAGACGAAATGGATGTAATGCGAATGGATGAACGCCAGCGGCTGTGCTGGCTGCTGGCCAATCGGGTGGTGCTCATTATAGTGGGTATTATCTGGCTGGGTATGATCGGCCGGGAACTGCTGCAGCACCAGATACCATGGTTCATGGTCATCATGGTCCCGGTGTTTGC
>CP070796.1:281279-289469 GCA_020343475.1 Candidatus Zixiibacteriota bacterium | reverse complement strand
CGCCGTCACCGTCAAAGTCGGCGGCACAGATCGAAGCAGGATGACGACCAACATCATAATGAGAAACGGCCCCGAACGTTCCGTCACCGGCATTCTTCAGCACTGACACGGTAAAGGAATTGTAATTGACACCGGTCAGATCATAATCTCTGTCACCATCGAGATCGCCGGCGCATAAGGACCAGGGTCCGTTTCCGGTCATATAATGAACGGCCATATCAAGCGTTCCGTCGCCAATATTCATCAGGACAGATATGCTGTCGTTGTACTGATCGTCCGATCCCGAATTTGCAACGGCCACATCATAATCGCCATCGTCGTCAAAATCGGCTGCGCACACTGATCGTGGGCCATCACCGGTATTATAATTAATATTTTTTGCAAATTGCCCGGCACCCTTATTAAGCAGAATGGACACATTACCGTGCCAGAAATTGGCTACAGCAAGGTCCGGAATATAGTCCCCGTCAAGATCCGCGGCAAAAACCGATTGCGGCGATGCACCGGCACTGAAATTTCCCCCGGAATAAAATGTCCCGTCACCCGAATTTAATAGCACCGTGACATCGTCAGAGGCGTAATTCGCCGTCACCAGATCGGAATCAGAGTCATTGTCAATATCGACAGAATAGATTGAGTTGGGCGAGTCTCCGACCGCATAATAGGCACCGACAGTAAAGATCCCGTCGCCCAAGTTGCGGAGTATTGTGACATTATCAAAGCCGGCATTTGCCACCGCCAGGTCAAGATCCCCGTCAGCATCTGTATCCGCCGCATAAACCGACGCCGCGCCGTCCCCGGTAAAGTAATTGACCGGGGCGGCGAAGACACCGGAGCCGTTGTTTTTCAGAATCGAGACATTATCGGAAAACAGATTGGCGGTGGCCAGGTCTCTGTCGCCGTCGCCGTCAAGATCGGCGGCGAATACAGATGTCGGATAATTACCTGCACTATAGTACAAGGCAGCAGAGAAGGTTCCATTGCCCGCATTTTTGAAAATGGCCACGTTGTCGCCCATTGCATTCGCGACTGCGATGTCATTGTCGCCGTCACCATCCAGATCGGCGGCACATATCGCCGACGGTTCGAGACCCGAAGCGTAATTTGTAACGGCAGCAAATGTCCCGTCACCATTATTCAGCAAAATTCCAATATCATCACCGCCCTTGTTGGCCGTAGCCAGGTCCACATCTCCGTCACCATCAAAATCCGCACCATAAACCGAATACGGATTTGATCCAACCGTATACGTAACAGCCAGGGCATACTTTTCTTTACCCTCACTTATCAGAATTGAGACAAAATCGGTGAAAAGATGGCATGCTACCGCAAGGTCCGGGTCACCGTCATTATTCAGATCGCCAACAAATACCGATGCCGCCGAGCCTCCCACATCATAATTTATCCTGGTGTCAAAAAAATAATCCTCCCAGGCGGCACCTGCAGAGGTAACGACCAAACACACAATGACAGGTATTATCGGCAGAAGCTTCATAATAGTACCTCCCCGGGACATCGGCCGTGTCTGTATACACATGAGGCCCATTCCCATCAGTAATGGTCCCAAATCCATCAGGATGACAGTGGGCGGCTCAGGGTGCGGGGTTCTCCTGTAATAAAGATAAGCTAATCTCCAAATATGTAAAGGATGAAATGGGTTAAAAGATCAGGGTATCCATTTGGATTAAATGCTGACAGTGGAAGTCTTACCGAGTTACACGCTCCAGAATGGCGGGCAGACTCTCATAGTAAGCCTTCTCCATTTGCCCCAGAGAAACATCCGTCAGATCATTTATTTTCAGTCGGTCCCCACCGACTGTGCCAATCGCGGAGACCGGGATATCATTGCGGGCGCACAGCTCCACCAGTGACTCGGCGTCGGATTCCGCCACCGTAACAACGGCACGTGACTGCGTTTCGCCGAAAAGCAGACAATCCGGGCGGATATTGTCATCGATGTGCACCGTCCCGCCGATCAAATGTTCACGGTTGGAAATACAGCACTCCGCCAGCGCCACCGCCAGACCGCCGTCGGAACAATCATGGGCTGATTTAATAAGACCGGCCTGTATGGCCTCCAGCAGGGTATCCTGCATACGTTTTTCAAAATCGAGATCAAGATCGGGAACCGGCCCGATGTTCTTTCCGAAGATTGTGTGCAGATACTCCGACGCACCCAGTTCCTCTTTGGTTTCGCCGATTAAATAGATAAAATCACCATCTTCCTTGAACCACTGCGTGGTGATCTGACTGACATTCTCAATAATTCCCAGCATGCCAACAGTCGGCGTCGGGAATACCGCCCGGTCGGGGTCTTCATTGTAAAAGCTGACATTGCCCCCGGTAACCGGCGTCCCGAACACACGGCAGGCATCACCCATTCCCGCGACGGCCTCGGCGAATCCATAATAGATTTCGGGCTTATACGGATTTCCAAAATTAAGGCAGTTTGTTATTGCTACCGGCCTGCCGCCGGAACAGACAATATTGCGCGCCGCCTCGGAAACCGCCAGCATGGCGCCCTGCCGGGGATTAAGGTAACAATACCTTCCATTACAGTCGGTGGCAAACGCCAGGGCCTTGCTGGTTTTTCTCACGCGAATCACGGCGGCATCTGAGCCTGGCCCGACCGCGGTATTGGTGCGCACCATTGAATCGTACTGATTATACACCCAGCTTTTATCGCAGATATTTGGCGCCGCCAGCATGGTTAGCAAATCGCGGTTGAAATCTCGGTTGACCGCATAATCTTTGAGATCGATTTTTGACAATTTATCTATGTAGGCCGGTTTTTTAGTCTCGCGATGATACACCGGCGTCCGTCCGCCAAGCGCCAGGGCATCCGACGGGATATCAACCACTGTTTCCCCGTCAAGGCGAACCTTAAAGATGCCGCTGTCATTGGATTCTCCAATTATGGTCGAATTCAGCTCCCATTTTTCAAAGATTCTTCGGACATCCTCCTCCCTGCCCTTTTTCACACAGACCAGCATCCTCTCCTGCGACTCGGACAGCAGGATTTCATATGGCGTCATTTCGCTCTCGCGAATCGGAACCCTGTCGATATCAATAGTCACGCCGGCCCCGCCCCGAAACGACATCTCCGAGCAGGAGCAGGTTATCCCCGCGGCGCCCATATCCTGAACGCCGATAACCAGATCTTCACGTATTATTTCGAGAGTGGCTTCGAGCAAAAGTTTCTCAGTAAAGGGATCGCCAATCTGCACCGAGGGGCGTTTTTCTTCGGATTTCTCGCTTAGCTCTTCCGAGGCGAAGGTGGCACCGTGGATACCGTCCCGGCCGGTTTTTGAACCGACAATCATCACTGCATTGCCGATCCCGGCGATTTTTCCCGAAACGAGACCGTCGGCTTTTGCTATCCCCACCGCCATGGCGTTGATCAGCGGATTGCCGGTGTAGGCATCGTCGAAGTAGGTCTCCCCCGCCACCGTCGGCACTCCGAAGGAATTGCCATAGTCGCCTATTCCCCGCACGACGCCATCGACCAGGTAACGCACCCGGGGATTTTCCGGCAAACCGAAACGAAGTGAATTCAGCGACGCGATCGGCCGCGCACCCATCGTGAAAATATCTCGCAGAATCCCGCCTACCCCGGTCGCGGCTCCTTGATACGGTTCGACCGCCGAAGGATGGTTGTGGGATTCAATCTTGAACACCACCGCAAGCCCGCCGCCGATATCAACCACTCCGGCATTTTCTTCCCCCGCTTTTGAAAGCAGGGCCTCACCGTCGCGGGGAAGGGTTTTCAATAATGCAATCGAGTTCTTATAGGAACAGTGTTCCGACCACATCACCGAAAAAACTCCCAGCTCGGTGAAATTCGGTTCCCGCCCCAGTATCTCAATAATCTTTTGATATTCCTGTTCGCTTAATCCGTGGTCCGCAACGGCCTGCGGGGTAACTTTCGGCTGTTCCATCAACACCTCCGCCCGATGAAAAAGGGAATATAGACGGCACAGGTATGACTGTCAAACATAATGTGAGTTATTCGGACGCCGAGGTGAAAATTCCATTGTAATGCACAATCATGATTGTGCTATGGCCACCGCTCCATTAATCCTGATTGGCTCGATATTATAGGAGGGTACGCAAGCGGCTTTGCCGAAAGAACAACCGCGCTTACCGCCAGACAACAAAGATGTTGGCGGATTCTTTCCATATATTTATTATATTTGCGCTATGAGAAATATTGTCAGGATAGTGGAGCATAATATTCGCGAACAGGATTTGATTGCGCGTGGCGAGAAAGTCCTGGTTGCCTTTTCAGGAGGCCCGGACTCCACCGCATTGCTGCATATTCTTCACAGTCTGACGTCAATTCTGAAATTTGATCTGGCTGCCTGCCATATCAACCACAAAATCCGCCGGCGTGCCGCTAAAACGGAGATGACGTACTGCGCTGAGTTCTGCCGAATGCGGGATATCCCCTTTATAATTGTTGAAGCTGATATCCCCGCTTATGCTAATAAGGAAAAGCTTTCACTTGAGGAAGCCGGGCGGATTTTCCGACGGCTGGCACTGGAACGGATTGCGGGCGAAGAGAACTGCGCCAAGATCGCCCTGGGGCATCATCTCGACGACCAAATAGAAACCATTCTTTTTCGTCTTTTTCGGGGCACCGGTCCGCAGGGGATTATGCCGATCAAACCGATCTCCGGAAACCTGATTCGGCCTCTATTAAACATCGGGCGAACCGAGATCGAGGTCTACCTCAAAAAACACCGCCTTTCGCCCGTGCTGGATGAATCAAATCTCCGGTCCCGTTATTCCCGCAATTATATCAGAAACAAAATCATTCCGGCAATTGAGGAGCATTTCAGGACTAAATACCGGGGAGCTATACTCAACTTTGCTAAGATTGTCATGGAGGAAAATGACTTTCTTAAAGATCTCGTCTGCAAAAGATTGAAAATGATATCCCTGGTTACTCCCGGGGGGAAGATTGTTGTTGATTTGAATAAAATGTCGGGTTATGATCTATGGCTAAGACGGCGGCTGATTAAAGAGTGCATCGAGCGCATCAGCAGGCAGACCGGTGCAGGCAGTTTTGAGGATGTCGAACGAGTTGATGCTGTCATTACGGGCCGTCTGAAAGCGGCCAGCCTCTCACGGGAGATCACGGTTGCGGCTGACAGGCAAAAACTTTTCTTCATGGGCCAGAAAGTGCGTTTCGAAACAAAGGAGCTGAAAGTCACCGGGATAACCGAAGTCGCCGAAATACGCAGCCGCATAAAATGTTCTTTTAGATCCCCCTCCGCGTCAGTAGCAACACTTCAAAAACTGGGGCATAAAGTGAATTTTGACTATGCCCGAATGGTGCCGCCGCTTCAAATCAGGGCAATTCGGCCCGGCGATACCTTTTCACCACTCGGCATGAAAGGAGTCAAAAAAATTGGTGATTTTCTGACTGATCGAAAGGTATCAAGATATATCAGAGACGAGATTCCGGTGATCGCAGATCAACGAGGAATCGTTTGGCTGGTTGGCCATCAGATTGCCGATCGGGTAAAAGTCGGGGAAAAAACAAAAAAGATACTGGAAATTGAATTCAGCGAAAGACGCAGACATGGAATATCGTAAATTTGAACTGCTCTATCCGCAGGACAGAATCGCCCGGCGTATCGGCGAATTGGGACAACAGATTTCTGATGACTACAAAGACAAAAATCCAATTTTAATCGGAATCCTTAAGGGATGCATCATTTTCATGGCGGATTTAATCCGATCGATTTCCGTCCCGATGGAACTTGAATTTATTTCCGCTTCAAGCTACAAGAACGGCCGCGTGGCGTCCGACCAAGTGGTGATGGGAGAGAATCCAGACGTCTCACTGTCCAACCGGCACCTGCTAATGGTTGAAGGTGTGGTTGATTCCGGTAAGACCATTTATTCAATCACAGAAAAATTGAAACTGGAGAAACCCGCATCAATAGAAGTTGTTACACTACTGGATAAGCCGAGATGCCGAAAAGTCGCAATGAATATTAAGTATGTGGGTTTCGACGCCGGGAGCGATTTTGTAATCGGTTTCGGACTGGATGTCGACCAGAATTACCGCAATCTTCCCTTCATCGGCAAGGTCACTGAATAGCCAAAAAAGCAAGGATTGCGGAAGCTTTTTGTCGATATTGTTGTATATTGTAAGTAGGAGTTGCAGATAGATGAATTCGGCCGACAAAGATAATAAATTCGGAAGTCAGCCTTCCCGCAGAGGTGACCGGGGAGGCAAAAACGCCCCCGAAGGCAAGGAACCATTCAGCTGGAAAGGGCCGATACGGACCCTCGCATTCTGGCTGGTTATTATTCTGGCCTTTATTTTTGCATACAGTCTTTACTCCTCTTCAAGCGGAGATGTTGCCGAGATTTCATATACTGAATTCATCCGGCAGCTTGAAAACAGCAATATTTCTGAGGTGACCTTTATCGAGAAGGACATCGAGGGGAAACTGAGACAGGAAACCACGCTGGTGTCAGGCAATACCAGCGGCCGCTTTACAAAGTTCAAAGCGCGGATTCCATTCGAGGATAACAGCTTCAGTCTGGTCAGTCGTCTTGAAGAAGCCGAGGTGATTATCAATGTTAAAACCGAAGGCCCAAATTACTTCTCCGTTCTCATTTCGATCGCGCCCTGGTTTCTGCTGATTTTTATCTGGCTGTTTTTCCTGCGCCAAATGCAAGGCGGCGGAGGTCCTCGCGGCATATTCTCATTCGGCAAAAGCCGGGCCAAACTGCTCACCGATGAGCGCCCGAAAGTCACTTTTAATGATGTCGCCGGCGTGGAGGAAGCCAAAGAGGAGCTCAGCGAGATTATTGAATTTCTCAAGGATCCCAGCAAATTCTCCAGGCTCGGGGGCAAAATTCCCAAAGGAGCCCTGCTTTTGGGTCCCCCGGGATCAGGCAAGACACTGCTTGCCCGCGCCGTTGCCGGCGAGGCCGGTGTACCATTTTTCTCCATGTCCGGGTCGGACTTTGTCGAAATGTTTGTTGGTGTAGGAGCGAGTCGTGTTCGCGATCTTTTCGAGCAGGGCAAAAAAAATGCCCCCTGTATTATTTTTATTGATGAAATCGACGCGGTTGGCCGTCATCGCGGCGCCGGCTTGGGGGGCGGGCATGACGAACGTGAGCAGACTCTCAACCAGTTGCTGGTCGAAATGGATGGATTTGAATCCAATGACGGGGTAATTCTGGTGGCCGCCACCAATCGACCCGACATTCTCGATCCGGCCCTTCTCAGACCCGGGCGCTTTGACCGTCAAATCGTCGTTGACTCACCCGATGTCAAGGGGCGCGAAGGAATTCTGGGAGTGCATACCAAAAAGATCAGGCTTGATCAAGATGTCAAACTGGGTATCCTGGCTCGCGGGACTCCGGGGCTCTCAGGCGCCGATCTGGCCAATATGGTCAATGAAGCGGCTCTCCTGGCGGCCAGAAAAGACCACGATTCGGTGACCATGGGGGATTTTGAAGAAGCCAAGGACAAAGTAATGATGGGCGCGGAGCGAAAATCGATGGTGATCCCGGAAGAAGAAAAGACAATGATCGCATATCATGAAGCCGGTCATGCCCTGGTTGCAAAATATCTGCCCAATGCCGACCCGGTACACAAAGTGACAATTATTCCCCGGGGCCTGGCACTGGGGGTCACACACTACCTGCCGGTCGATGAGCGGCACACTCATTCCAAGGAGCGGATTGAAACCAGACTGGTTTATGCCATGGGGGGCAGGGCTGCCGAGCAGGTGGTTTTCGACGAGCTGTCAACCGGCGCCAGCGATGATCTCAAACGCGCCACCGATATTGCCAAGAATATGGTCTGCAAATGGGGAATGTCGGAAAAACTCGGGCCGACTACCTTTGGAAAACACGAGGATCAATTGTTCCTCGGCAAGGAGCTGGTTTCGCACCGCGACTATTCCGAAGAGACCGCGCGCATAATCGATGAAGAGGTCAGGGCCATTGTGGAGAAGGCGGAAAAAAGGGCGTTTGACATTCTCGCTGAGCACCGCGACGAGCTCAATAAGGTTGCCAAACGACTTCTTGAAAAGGAAGTCCTTGACGGACACGAGATTGATATGCTGATCGGCCGCGAGGGAACCGATGACATTGCCTCACCCGAACCCGCGCCGAAAGCCGATGGATAAAAACAAGATTGCCGGGGGGCAGACTCAT
>CP070796.1:272672-281179 GCA_020343475.1 Candidatus Zixiibacteriota bacterium | reverse complement strand
CCGCCTAATATGGCTTTCTGAATCGCCTTATTCTCTACGCCGCAGCCGGTAAGGTATTCGCGCGACCTTTCCTCGGGAAGGTCGAGCACTTTATGCGCAATGATATGATTTTCCCATTCTTTCTCTCTTTCAATCCAGTGCAGTTTTTCGCGTCCGGTAATAACGAATAATGCTTCGGGCAGACAGCGAACCAATCTTTGTACCCACGCATCCTTCTTGCCAAGGAATTCATACGTATCAAAAAAGAATACAATAGGTGAGTTATTCGAGCCGGCAAAATTGCAGATGTCCATTGCCAGAAAAGCAGGCAATTCTATTTCAATCTCGTATGGCTCCATACTGGTCAATGTCTGAAGGGTTGGAATCCCACGCTCCGTCCAGCGCTTCTCGATAGCCTTAAAGCTTTTGCTGATTGCCTTGGCGCCCTTGATCATTAGGCCGACTGGCGTGAGTTCCTCAGCGGCGGTTTTAACAATATCTACAACAAGACTGGCTTCATCCCAGTAGGGATACGTCTCTTTGTTCAGTTTAATCTGAGGGTGGTTCTTTTTCCAGTATACCGCATAGGCAAGGTCGAATATCGGGAATCTGACCTGATGTCTTATTCTCAGGATACTGCAAATAAGAAAAAGAGCAGTTTCCATATTTTGATAACTCTCTGAACGGAAATCCAGCGCCGCCCAGACCGGATACATGGAAACTGATTTCAATTCCTCCGGCAGTTTTTTGCGCAGTTCTGTTTTTCCGATGCCGGGGACACCGTGAAACATGAGCACACTCGGTTGCAGGTTACCGCTTTTGCGCTCTTCGATTTTGGATTTAACCGCCTCTTTGAAAATCTTCTTCAGGTCATCCCGCCCGACAAACGGGCGCTCTTTTAGCCGGGCGGGTTTGTCTATCCTGTGTTCCGGCTTTAAAACCACAGAGAACAAATCCTGATAAAAGACACAAAAAGGCCAAACGGCCCCTTTGGCTTCAAAATAGCCCCTACCGCCCCGAAAAGCAATAAATACCGGATTCAACCTGCAAAATAAAACCGGCGGAGTTACTCCGCCGGTTTTTCAGCACTGCCTGCCGGGAGAGCCCCCACCCGGCAGATCTGAGTGTGAGGTTTATTTTGCCGATGGGTCGGGCTGCATGATGCCGAAGATATTGCCCTCGGTGTCCTTGAAATACGCCAGCCAGCCGACCCCGGGAACCGCCATTTTCGGCACGACAATCTCGCCGCCGTTTTCGGAGATTTTGTCGACATATTCATCTACCGACGGGACATCTATCGTGTTATACACCGAACCGGCGGGATCGCGGCGTTTCATGATGCCGCCGTTAATCCCCGGCTCCTTGCTGTTGCCGGTGTTGCAGAGCCAGTATTGCTCCGGCCCGTCCCATTTGCTGATATTCCAGTCAAAAACGTCGGTGTAAAACTTTGCGGCCCGTTCCGGGTCGTCGGCGTGAATTTCAAAATGAACAATTCGAGGCATAGTTTCTCCTTCCACAATCACCCTTTTTAATCTTGGAACCTTGAATATGTATTCCAGCCCCTCCGGGGGGGTATTAAAATGATACGCTCCTTTTTGACCGCCCGATAGAGTCTTTTTCCGCGAGGGGTGATTTTTTTGGTGTACCAGGCACGCCCACCGGCAACGGACGCTGTTCCAACGTGAAAAACAGGGGGGACCAGGACGGTTTAAATGTTGCATTTTATTCCGATTGTACATAGATAAGAATTGAATCGACAGAAACACAGTCGCTAAGAATAGCCGAAATTGCAGCGAAAGGAGAGAAGGTGAAAAAAGCAGTAGCAGTCATGCTGGTGGCGCTCTTTATGATCGGGTGCGGTTCATCGAAGAAAGTGTATCGGATCGAGCCGGAAACCGTCACCGACCTGAGCGGGAAGTGGAACGACACCGACGCCCGCCTGGTGGCCGAAGAAATGATCGCGGACTGCCTTTCCAAGGCCTGGGTGTCCGACTATGCCATCGCGACCGCGCAAAAGCCGGTGGTAACGGTGGGCACCATCCGCAACAAGAGTAACGAGCATATCGATACGGAGGTCTTTTCGTCAGACTTCGAGCGGGAACTGATAAATTCGGGCAAGGTTCGTTTTGTCGCCAGCCGGGATCAGCGCCAGGACCTCCGCGAGGAGCGCTTTGAACAGCAGGAGTTCGCCTCCAAGGAAACCATGAAGAAAATCCGCAACGAAACCGGCGCGGATTTTATGCTGGTGGGCGCGATCAAAACCGTCGTCGATGAAATCGAGGGTACCCGGGTGGTGTTTTACCAGACCGACCTGGAAATGATCAATATCGAAAGTATGGAAAAGGTCTGGATTGGAACCAAGGAAATCAAGAAAGAGATCTCCAAGAAGAAAACCAAGTGGTAAATTCCAAGGATCCGACATCGCCGGTCAGGATAGCAGCAGCTGCCGGGCTGCTGCTGTGCCTTGCGATATGGTCCGGGTGCAGCTCGCTGGCGACCAACACCGCGTTTTACCGCCCGATAACCGCCGAATTGCAGAATCATAATTTCGCCGCGGCAGTCGAAAAGATCGAAACGGCCAAAAAGAAGAATAAATACACCAACAAGGACCGTTTTCTGTACTACCTCGATGCCGGGCTGGCTTACCACTACGCCTCTCGGTTTGACACCAGCAATGCCAGACTGACAAAAGCCGAGGATGCCGCCGACGAACTGTTTACCAAAAGCATTTCACGCGCGGCGCTTTCGCTGGTATTAAATGACAATGTCCTCGAATATTCCGGTGAAGATTATGAAATTCTCTACAGCAACCTGATTATGGCTCTGAATTATATGGCGCTTGACAGGTTCGATGACGCCTTTGTCGAGATCAAGCGAGCCAATGAGAAACTCAATTTGCTGGAACTGAAATACCGGGACGCCGCTAATGCCTTGCAGGAGGGTGCGCAGAAAGATACCACCGCCAAGGCTGATATAAAATACAGCGCCAAGAAAGTCAGGTTCAACAACTCCGCCTTCGCGCGCTACCTGAGCATGCATGTGTACGCGGCGGAAGGGAAGATGGATGACGCCCGGATCGATTTTGATCTGCTCCACGCGGCCTTCCGGGAACAGCCGCATATATACAATTTCGGTGTTCCCGATGTGCGCTACCGCTCACCGGACAAATCCATCCTGAGTGTGGTCGGGCTGGTCGGCCTGTCACCTGTCAAGGAAGCTCTCAACCTGCGCATCCGGACTGACAAGGACCTCGACCTGGTGCAGATCCTCTATACCGACCCCGAGCGCAGGGATACCGAGTACGGGCACATCCCGATGCCGATTTCCCAGGATTACTATTTCAAGCTGGCCATCCCCGTAATCGTGTCCCGGCCGACTGTGATCGGCCGGATACGAGTCCGCGCCGACGAAAAATTCATCGGGGAATTGCAGCTGCTCGAGGACGTGGGAACGGTTGCCGGCGAAACCTTTGAAGCCAAAAAGTCGCTTATTTACCTGCGCTCGGTCGCCCGGGCCCTTTACAAGGGACTGATAGCGCACACACAGAAGAAGAAGGCCGACAATGGCGAAGCGGACGGATGGCTCAAGAAACTCGCCATCGACGCTATTGCCGATATCACCGAAAACGCCGACCTGCGGTGCTCGCGTCTTCTGCCCGGTAAAATCTATGTCGGCGATTTTGAGATCGAACCGGGAATTTATGACTTTTCGATTCAGTTCCTCAGCACGGATGGTGCGATCGTCAGCACCATGAACATCAATGGCTATCAGGTTTTGAAGAAAGGCCTAAACTTAATTGAAGCGTTATCGCTGAATTGATAGACAAAACATATACAGGAGCCGGTTTTGGATCTGAGCAGACATGTCATTTTAAACATGAACATTCGGGATCTTGAGCAATCAGCCACCCTGGCAATTAATGACCTCAGCAAAGTTCTTCAGAGTAAAGGCCGGGCGATTCATCGGATGGGATTGGGGCAGTCACCTTTTCCGGTTCCGGTCCCGGTTGTTGATTCTCTTAGACTCCACGCGCACGAGAAGGACTATTTGCCAGCCAAAGGACTGCCGGCACTGCGTGAAGCGGTGGCTGAATTTCACCGCCGCACGGACGGCGTGAAGGCCCTCGCTGAAAATGTTCTGATCGGCCCAGGTTCCAAGGAGCTAATGTTCCTGCTGCAGTTGTCGTATTACGGAGAGTTGATTGTTCCGAGCCCCTGCTGGGTATCATATGTCCCACAGGCCAAAATCATTGGCCGACCCGTTAGTCTGATAAACACCACATATGAAGATAAATGGGGGATTACCG
Organism: Candidatus Zixiibacteriota bacterium; assembly: GCA_020343475.1. Classification (GTDB taxonomy): domain Bacteria; phylum Zixibacteria; class MSB-5A5; order GN15; family PGXB01; genus JAFGAL01. Next base: position 276,894 of record CP070796.1, on the reverse strand, counting down.
CCGATCGCTTGCGCGAGCATTGTGAAAGGGAACACGACAAGTATCGACCGCGCATTCTGGTGCTTAATTACCCCGGAAATCCCGAAGGATGCACATACAATTCCCGGGATCTTGAAGAGCTCGCCGAGGTTGCCCGCAAATATGAGGTTATCTTACTCTCTGATGAAATCTACGGTCAACTGCATCACCAGGGCCAACACGTCTCTGTTGCACGTTATTACCCTGAAGGAACCATTATCAGTTCCGGTCTCTCCAAGTGGTGCGGCGCCGGAGGCTGGCGACTGGGCACATTCACATTCCCGCCTGATATGGACTGGCTTCTTGAGGGGATGGCGGTCGTAGCAAGCGAGACTTTCACTTCGGTCAGCACCCCCATCCAGTATGCAGCAGTGCGCGCCTTCCGGGGCGGAGTCAGGATTGAGCGGTACCTCTGGCATGCCCGCCGTATTTTGGCCGCACTGGGGAACCAATGCTCCCAAATGCTTAACAAGGCAAACATCAGAGTACATTCTCCCGCAGGCGCTTTCTACCTGTTTCCCGACTTCACCCTTCTGGCGGATCGACTTGCCAAACGCGGCATTACCGATAGTATCACGCTTTGCACCAAACTTCTGGAAGATACGGGGGTAGCGATTCTGCCCGGAGCGGCCTTCACTCGGCCCCGGCGAGAATTGACCGCCAGAATAGCTTACGTGAACTTCGATGGAGCCAAAGCTCTTACCGCCAGCGAAACGACCCCGCTTGACCAACCGCTTCCGGGCGATTTTGCCAAACGCTGGTGTCCTGATGTTCTCAAAGCGGTACAATTGATTGTCGATTGGGCGATGCAGTAAAACGGTTTATCCTGCAAAACTCTTAAATGCCATGAGACCGGCTCTGCGGAACGGGATAGTCTATGTTTTCAGCACTTTCGGCGAGATCCAGCTGCGATTGTCGATTACCAGGTGACTCTTTTCTTTGGGACGGCACGTTTCAAGATACCACTTTTGCACCGGGATGTACTTCCGCCGGTATTTTTCCACAAATTCATTTCCGAATCTGGCCGCGTCCCGGCGCCGGGCCCGCCGTATCACCTCTGTGAAACTGATGTCCAGAAAGATGCGATAGTCAAAATATGCATCCAGCGGCTGTCGATACAGTAAAACCCCTTCCAGTATCACAATGGTTTGAGAATCGACGAAAAAGCATTTAACGTTGGACAACTCGTCACTGTCGAGATCCAGTAGTGTTAGTTCTTTGTTTACTGTCATGCCGGCAGCAATCGGATCGAGCAATTCCGAAATCAGTGTATCAAGGTTGAATGCATTTTCAATGTAACCTTCAATCTCATTTTTTCCCCCCGATCTGATCCGCCGGCAGTTGTGAAAATCATCAAGATGGATCACCTGAGTCGGGTGCCCCCCGGATTGCAGAAAATCCGACAGGGAAAGAGCAAACAGCGTCTTGCCCGAGGTATCAACCCCGTTGATTCCCACAACCATGGCACGTCCGGTTTTCAGCGCAATAATCTTTTCCGAGATCATATTAAACAGATCGGACGTTTTCATACTGCACTATCATTCAGAACTGGGTAATTGTGTCCGGTCTCTCTTCGACCCGGAACAGCCGGTTAACGGTGTTTACATGCGCAGCGTCTGAAATATCCGCCAGGCCATACAGGTACAGACTCCGAAAATCAACTGATCCCATCAGCAGCGACGAAAAATCTGAAATGTCAAGTGTAATGGTTGCATCATAATTACCGCTTCTTTTCAAATGCGGTTTACCGTTGACAAAATGAATAATCGTATTGCCACTATTGGCCGCAAAAAAACTGTCATGGATTGACATTCGCAGTCGAAGGTTCTGTCTTCCGAAATTGTGCTCTTTCAAAAGACGAAAAATGCCGGGGATATCAATCACCCTGTACATGGCGCCAATTCCCTGCAGATTGCACCGGTGCGACAACCTTCCAACGTTTTCCCGTGAACCGTCACGGGGATCAAAAGGCAGAAAGTGCAGGTTATCATCCTGGGTGCTGAATACGACACGGTTGACCTGGTCAGTCTGGGTATGCAGGAAAGTCATCAACTCCCGGAATACGATCCTATTCTCATACACCAGTTCCACAATGTTCAAATTGTTTGTCAGCGGTTGGTCCGGCATGACTTTCTTGAAGGTAAAAACAATGTAACCCCGAATTTTGCCATCCTCCCTGTATACGACAACCCTGTTTTCAGGCCTTTTTACAAAACGCCACTCATAACGGCATTTCTCAATCATGCCGTGCCTTCTGCGGGCAACTCTGTTATAGCAATCGGTCAGAGCTTTTTCGTTAAATTTCGGTGCCAGTTGAACATGCTTTTTGGACTTGCCCCGGGGGAGATCACCCGGTGCGATACGATATTCATTGTGTTTCACTCCGTAGCCAAATCCCATTTTCCGATAGAAATCGGGACGGAAGGGGTAAAGGACCGCCAGACAGGCACCCTTTTTGAGATAATGCTCGAGAAAATAGTCTATTAATTCCTTGCATACCTTTTCCTTTTTATGGGCCAGATCAACCGCCACCATACCTACCCCACCGACCGGCACCATTTTGGAGAAGATGTTCATGGCAAAATCATGAAGACGCATAATGCCAATCAGCTTGCCGGAGCGATACAGGCCATAGAAGCAAATTGTCGGATCCTGTCTTTGAGCTCCCAGAAGATTGCGTTTTGCTCGCCGCCTGTCCTCATCAGTTACAATGCCAAATCCCGGGTAGGCATTAGCGACGATAGTAACCAGAGCGTCAAAATCCTTCTGGGGAATTTTCCTGATTTTATGCATGTCAGACATTCTTGTTCTCCTTCAGGAACAGCGAGATTTCACATATACCATTATTCTACGCGCATCAGTCCGCCGGGTTGCCCAAACCTGAGTTAGCATTTATCTGAGAAACCAGGAAATGTCCTTCCGTGGTGGTGTTTTGATGGGAATCTCCTCCGGATAACCAAGAGGGGTGATTGTTGAGATATAATGCTCCTTCGGAATGCCCAGCATCTCCTTAACATCATCGCGGTCCATTGCGGCAATCCAGCAGGTGCCCAAACCAAAACACCACGCAGCCAGGATGAAGTGGTACGCCGCTATGCAGGCATCCTGAACCGGCCGTTTGGTGAGGGCTGGATCGCAGCATATTGCAACTGCCATCGGCGCTCGGGCAATCGGGGCGCTGTTGGCACCCCTGGTCGCGGCTACTTGATCCACAATGTTACGATCCGTGATAACACGGAAGTAATACCCCTGGGTGTTGTGCGAGGTCGGTGCGAAACGTGATTTCTCCACAATCTGATTAAGAATATCCTCGTCAATCGCGGCGGTCTTGAACTTCCGGACACTGCGCCTGGTCACAAGCAATTCCTCGGCTGAGAGATACGGCTTCAGCGGATGATCGAAATATTGAAATTCAAGCTTTCTTCTTTCGGGATCATGAGCAAAAAAGTGATAAATATGATATTTGTCATTAATTGCCGGGGGAGAGGGGGCAATATCTTTGCAAACCTCGTACATCTGGTCCACCTGATCCCTCTGCTCGTAAAAGAAGGTCAGCAATCCTTCCCGGTCGATCTCAACGCGCTCGCAGAAACCAATCAATAGATTGCCATGTTTGAGAATTATGCAATCCCCCTGATTCTGCCATACCTGGCATCCAATTCGTTCAATATAGAATTTACTTATCTCTGCAAGACCTTTGGTTCTGAAAAAAATTATGCCGCTCATAATGACCTCCACATTACATACTGAAAAGTATATCTTGTCACAGGTTTTGGCAAATTTTAAAATAAATGCGGATTCTATGAATCCACCAATAAGATTGAAATTATTTGCGCAGAATCATCAAGTGCAATTTCGCCAGGGCAGACTCCATAGCCCACCCGGCCCCCGGTAAACGTTACACAAGCTCCAGCGCCTCAAGCAGCCGGGTTACCGCCTCGGTTGCCTTGGCCTGCAGAAATACATCAGTTATGTGGTCGGTGTACAGAGACGGCTCTACATTCATCTCGATTATCACTGCTCCATTATTCTTGGCAGCGGCGGGTACCATGGCGGCGGGCATTACCTCGCCGGTAGTACCGATCAGGAGAAAAACATCCGAAAGCTGCGCCTCCTGAAAGGCCCGGGCCTGCGCCCGCTGTGGTATCGGCTCACCAAAAAAGACAAAGTCCGGCTTCAGCAGTCCATTGCAGTTGCCGCATAG
>CP070796.1:263884-272572 GCA_020343475.1 Candidatus Zixiibacteriota bacterium | reverse complement strand
CCTTCCGGGAATTTCATTACCAGCGAAACCGGGCCGATCTTATCCCTGCATCCCGGTGCGATAACCACAACCATCAGCAGAGCGAACAACCCGCAGGTTCTTTGGCTGAGCGTTTTCATAGACACCTATCTTGATGAATGCAGGTTGCTGATTGTCATCAGTTGCCGCCCGAACGAACCGGGAGGAGACGTCATAATGGAACTGAAAATGACGAATTCAACCGATGCCGCCAGCTCCATTCCCTCATCCCAAACCAGGGCAGCCGGCAGGGGAGTCCCTTCCCGGGGAGGTTGACCAGACCCCTCATCATTCAGTCCTATTTCCTGAAACAGCTGCGGACCGCCAGCGTCAGACCGTTCCGTGAGATAGCTGGTTCCTCCGGTTATTGCCAGTGATGCAATAAATACAATCAAGGAGGCGGCAAGGGGAAACAGCTGCCCGAAAATCAATCCGGATTTTCCGGCCGGCGGAGCCACCGGATCGGCCTGAGCTGCTGCGGCATCAGCATCAATTCGGGAGAGAATAGAGTTCTCCAGACGGTCCCAGTATTGTTCGCCTGTCTTCAGTATCCCGCTGTTATTCAGGAAGTAGAGCAGTCGCTTCTCTTCCTCAAAGAATCTTCGACTCTCCTCATCGAACGCAAGTATCTCTTCAAAACGGGCCTTGTCTTCTGTTGAGAGATTGCCGGCAAGATAATCATCTATAAAGAGCTTGATGTGGTGGTAGGGCATCGTTAGCTCCTCGGTTATAAGATTTTTCTAAGCCATTTCTTCAACTTTGACCGGGCTATGTGCAAGTTTGAGCGTACCGTCGCCTGCGGACATCCCATTATTGCCGCCACTTCCGATTTTGAATATCCTTCCACGTCGTGCAGGACAATTGCCGCCCGCTGCCGGGGCGGGAGCTTCTCGATGGCCCGGCGAATTTCATCCATCAACTCCTCATTTTCCAGCATCCGGTCGGGACTCATTTTTTTGTCTACCAGCTGCAACTGAATCGAGGCCGCCGCAACCGTATCACTATCAATGAAGACATAACCCTTTTGCTTTTTTCGAATCAGGTCGATGGCGTAATTGGTTGCGATCCTCAACAGCAGACTGGAGAAAAAGCTTGCCGACTTAATGTCGCCTCGTTTTCTGTAAATTCTGACAAAAGCTTCCTGCGTGACTTCATCCGCGTCCAGATGATTGCCCAGCATGCGATACGCTATTGAATATATCCTCTTTTTGTACCTCCTTACCAATTCAGCGAAGGCCTTGCGGTCTCCTTCAATAAAGCGGGCCACCAGATCCTGTAATTCAGCACTCATCCGGATCCGGTCTTTCCATATCCAGAATGTAGACGAATCAGCCTCACCGGCGTTCAATAAAAATTAATCAATTGACTCTTAGTGACTTAAAGATTATGATACAACCTTGCATTGTCAATTGGTTTTTGACTGGGAGTAAATGACCGTAGAACAAACCGGCGAAGCCGTCGACACCACTAAGTACCGGGGAAAGTCGCTGTTGATAACCGGCCTGGGGACTTTTCTTGGAACCCTGGATGCCTCGATCGTTAATGTTTCACTGCCCACCATCAGTCGGGAGCTGGGTACAACCATAGATATGGTGGGATGGGTGGTGCTGTCGTATTCCATCATTATTATTTCCCTGCTGATGGTATTCGGGGCAATTTCGGAGAAAAAGGGCTTCCAGTTTTCCTACACCTATGGCTATCTGATTTTTGTGATCGGCTCGGCGCTGTGCGGTCTTTCCCCCCATATCTATTTTCTCATCTTTTCGCGTGTCATTCAGGGAATCGGGGCATCATTGATGATCGCCGTCGGCCCTGCTCTTGTCACGCGCAGCTTTCCTGCCAGCGAACGGGGAAGAGCTTTGAGTGTCATCGGCATGGTGGTTTCAACCGGGCTGATGCTGGGGCCGCCGCTGGGAGGGTATATTATTTCATGGGCCGGCTGGCGCTGGATATTTTATGTCAATATTCCCACCGGCCTTCTAGGATTTTACTTTACGCTCAAATATATCCGGGGCTTTCCCATTTCAAATCCCGGGCGGAAAATCAGTCTTCCCGGTTCAGGGAGTCTCTCGCTGGGAATGTTTTGCCTGATGATGGCCATTTTGCTTTATAGTCGTGCCGTGGTCGGCCTGGATTCCGGAATCGCCATCCTTGTTCTGTCGGTCATGTTCTTCGGTCTTTTCCTGTATTTTGAGTCCAATCCCAAAACGCGCTTGATTGGGCTGGACATTTTTCGAAATCGCGTCTTCTCCTTTTCCGGGGCGGCGATGTTCCTTGTTTTTGTTTCTCTTTCGTCGGTGACCATCCTGATGCCGTTCTACCTTGAACAGATCAAGCATCTGACCCCGGATCGGGTCGGTCTGTTTCTCATGACGATTCCGGTCTGCGGCTTTTTTCTGGCCCCTGCTGCAGGATATCTTTCAGACAAACTGCAGGCCCGGCTCATTTCCACGTCGGGGGTGGTTATAATGATTATCGGAATATTACTGTTGCGGCGGCTCTCTCCGTTGGCCGGGACCTCTGAAATAATTCTCGTCCTGCTGTTTATCGGGATCGGCATGGGCTTTTTCTCAACCCCGAATACCTCAAGTATAATGGGATCGGTCAAGAAAATCCAGCTGGGGACTGCTGCGGGGATTCTGGCGACCATTCGCAGCCTTGGGCTGACCTTCGGCGTGGGCATTGCTATCGCAGTCTTCAGCTTTCGTCGCGGCAAGTCTCTCAATGACGGCACCGAGACCGCCCTGGCGTTTATGACAGGGTATCAATCGGTATATAATTTAATACTATTTGTAATAATCGCGGCGGCGATTTTCAGCCTGGTGCGGGGCAAAAATCTTGCGGAAAAGCCCCCGAACACTCATCAATAGTTGACAAATGGCTTTTTATAACTATTTTAACAGCTTGATTTTTTTATAGTAAGGTGCGAGTTATGTATTCAATGACTGGATTTGGCAGAGCTGACCTGAAAACAAAGCAGATAGCCATATCGGTCGAGGCTTCTTCGGTCAATAACCGCTATCTGGAATGTATCTTCCGGCTTCCCAGGCAACTGGCTTTTCTGGAACCGCGACTCAAGGAACTGGTCTGCTGCAAACTGCAGCGGGGAAGAATCAATATCGCCATCAATTATGAAGACTATGGATTTGGCATCGATAAGGTAGTTTTAAACAAAAGCCTGGCCGATGACGTTATTCAGCAACTTGCAAGTCTGAAAAGAAGATACAAGCTGTCTGGAGAGATTGACATCGGGCATTTCCTCGCTTTTCCCGATCTTTTCAAGGTTGCCAAGGCCGAAGATCTGGAAAAAAAGGTCTGGCCGCTCCTGAAAAGAGCGGTGACCAGGGCGATTGATGAGATGATCGCCATGCGGAAGCGAGAAGGCGCCAATCTTAAGAAAGATATCAACTCCAGGCTGAATGTGCTTTTGCAGAGAATCGGCAGGATAGAAAAGCTGGCCAACAAGAACTTCGAAATGTATCGTGATAAACTCGCCAGGAGAATCAACGAACTTCTCAATAAGCCAAGGATTGATCAGGTTCGACTTGAGGAGGAAGTCGCGTACATGACCGAACGAGCCGATATCAGCGAGGAATGTGTAAGGTTTATCAGCCATCTCAGGCAATTTCAGGGAGATATCAGGCAGAAAGGTGCGGTCGGCCGGCGTCTTAACTTCATTCTGCAGGAACTTAACCGCGAAGTCAACACCATCGGGGCCAAATCCGCCAATCCCCAGATTTCACACCTGGTGGTCGAACTCAAAGAGGAAATTGAGCGAATCAGAGAACAGGTCCAGAACATAGAATAACTCAAAATCAGGGACATTCTTCCCGGATGACACAACGGCAAAAAGGCAAAATAGTAATAATATCGTCTCCATCGGGAGGCGGTAAAAGCTCCATCTGTCGCAAGCTTCTGGCGCGAAACAGAAAGAACGGCTGGCGTTTTTCAATCTCATACACTACCCGGCCTGCGCGACAAGACGAGCGAAACGGCAGGGAATATTACTTTGTTGACCGGGCCGAATTTGCGCGGATGCAGAAGCGCGGGGAGTTTGCCGAGTCGTGCGTTGTTCATCGGCACCGCTACGGCACTCCGCGCCGGTTCCTGGACGAGACCTTGCGGCGGGGTGGAGTCATGCTGCTGGATGTCGATGTCAAGGGGGCCTTCAAGCTTAAGAAAATCTATCCCATGGCGGCGCTTGTCTTTATTCTTCCCCCCGGTCGGGCGGAGCTGAAACGGCGATTAAAGCGAAGAGGCACCGAGGACGATAAGCAATTACGAATCCGCCTTCAACGGGCACTCAACGAAATGAAGCTGTTTAATAAATTTGAATATGTGGTCATTAACAAGGATCTCAGCATCGCGGTAGATGAGGTGGAGATGATTGTCAGATCCCTGCATTGCCGCAGGCAATATCTGGATTTGGAACAAATAAACCGGATTCTCGGTTAGGAAAATACATTCATTGGAGGAGAAATGACCAGGTTTTCTTTTGAAGAATTGGACAAAGTTGCCAAGAATCGCTATGAAGCGGTGTTGATTGCATCACAGCGCGCCCGCCAAATCAATTCGCTTCGCCTGGCACAGCTTGAGAGAATGGCCGAAGAAAATGTGACTATCGACGGCCGCAAAGTAACCACGCTGGCCCTGACTGATGTTGCCGGCGGAAAAGTGAAATTCAGACGCGAAGGCAATGATATCGATTGAGAATAGCCATGCCGAAGAATCTCCTGATAGTCGAGTCACCTGCGAAGTCCAAGACACTTAAGAAGTTTCTGGGCAAAAACTTCGATATTCAGTCGACTATCGGACATATCCGGGACCTCCCCAAATCCAAACTCGGTGTTGACACTGACGACGGCTTCAAAATTCAATATGTCACCATCAAGGGCAAGCAGAAAATCATTAAGAAGCTGCGCGATTCGGCAAAGAGATCCGAAGTGGTCTATCTTGCTCCCGATCCGGATCGTGAAGGCGAAGCAATAGCCTGGCATGTCGCCCAGCAGTTGCCGAGCGACCAGAAAATCGCTCGGGTAACATTCAATGAAATCACCAAGCAAGCTGTGCTGGCTGCGATTGAAAACACCCGCGACATTGACCGCAACAAGGTCGATGCGCAGCAGGCCAGGCGAGTGCTTGACCGTCTGGTCGGATACAAGGTCTCGCCGCTTTTGTGGAAGACCATTGGCCGGGGACTATCGGCCGGCCGTGTCCAGTCGGTGGCATTGCGCATTATTTGTGAGCGCGAAGCGGAGATCAAGGCTTTTGTCCAAGAGGAATACTGGGAGATAAGGGCGCTTCTGGAAGACAGGGACAAGGTCCAATTTCTGGCAAAGCTGGTCAAGATTGACGGTGCCAAACCGGAAATCAAGGATGAGGAAGAAGCGTCCCGAATAGGCGCCGACCTGAAAAGGGCATCATTCGTTGTTGAGAACGTCAAGAAATCGGAAAAGAAGCGAAATCCGCTTCCGCCGTTTATTACCAGTACCCTTCAGCAGGACGCGGCCCGGGCCCTTTATTTCTCGCCGAAAAAAACCATGATGATAGCTCAGCAGCTCTATGAAGGTGTTGAACTGGGTGACGAGGGTCCGATCGGCCTGATCACCTATATGAGAACCGATTCGACCCGTATTGCCGGATCGGCGCTCGCAGCGGCACGCGATTATATAAAAAATCACTTCGGCCAGAAGTACTTGCCGGACAAGCCGGTTCGATATAAGGCCCGAAAGGGAAGTCAGGATGCCCACGAGGCCATTCGCCCGACTTATCTCGATCATCCTCCGGAAAAGGTCAAAAACAGCCTCACCAAGGATCAACTGAAGCTATACACGCTCATCTGGAATCGTTTCCTCGCCAGTCAAATGTCCCCGGCGGTGTATGACACCACCGCTGTCAGTATCAGGGCTGACAGGTATTACTTCAGTGCCGGCTCGCAGTCGTTGAAGTTCGATGGTTTCCTCAGACTATATGAAGAAGCAAGGGACAATGGCCCGATTGGGGAGAATGGTCTGGTTAACTCTATTCCCGATTTGAAAGCTGGCGACGTGCTCGGGCTGCTGGAAATAAGGCCCAGCCAGCACTTCACCAAGCCGCCGGCCCGCTTTTCGCAAGCCTTGCTGGTTCGGACGCTGGAGGCTGAGGGAATCGGCCGTCCTTCGACCTACGCCAGCATAATCTCAACCCTGCTGGAAAGGAAGTATGTCGATCTCAATGAACGAAGGCTGGCTCCCACCGAACTGGGGAAAACCGTCAATCGGATTCTTGTGGATAACTTCCCCAACCTGTTTAACGTGAAGTTCACGGCCACCATGGAAACCGACCTTGACCAGATTGAATCGGGCAAAGAAAACTGGGTATCGGTCATACGCGAATTCTATCAGCCGTTTAATAAAGTGGTCGATGAAGTGACTGCTCGCCAGCAGGAAATAAAGGATTCTATTACTGAGAAAACCAAGGAAGTGTGTGAGAATTGTAGCTCGCCCATGGTTATAAAGTGGGGGCGGAACGGCCGCTTTCTGGCTTGTTCAGCATATCCTGAATGCAAGACCACGAGGCCGCTGGGGGGACATGACGGACCGGTCGAGACTGATATGGTGTGCGACAAGTGCGGCGGTAAGATGATAGTCAGGGAAGGGCGTTTCGGAAAATTCCTGGCGTGTGCCAACTATCCCAAATGCAAAAACACAATGGCCATGCCGACCGGAATTGAATGCCCGCGCGGGGAATGTGGCGGGCAAATCAGCGAGAAACGAACCAAACGCGGCAAGGTTTTCTGGGGTTGTTCCAATTATCCGAAATGCGACTTCGCCACCTGGTATAAGCCGATTAATAAAGGCTGTCCGCAGTGCGGAAACGCTTACATGGTCGAAAAGCTCTCCAAAGTAAAAGGGCCATACATCGCCTGTGTTCAGTGCAAGCACAAAATCTACCAGGAAGAAGAATAATCCCCCACGTCTTTTCCATCATTACTTTTAACTCCGCATTGAATTTTGATTTGACCTCAATTTTTCTATGGCGTATTATGAAACATGCTCAGGAAAGCGCTGGCAACATATTTATCGTATCTCGCTGAGAAAAGAGGTCTCGCAGCCGGCTCGATCAGAACGTATAAAAACAGCCTGACACCGTGGATCGCCTTTCTTGAAGAAGAGTATCGGAAAACCGCACCGGGGCCGAAAGTGAATGCCATTTTGCTGCGGAGGTTTCTCGCGCAGCGACGGGCCCGATCAACATCGGTCAGGACTCTGGCCGGATTTATCTCCGCGCTGGCCGGATTCCAGCGCTACCTTGCTCAGGGCAAAAAATATGAAAAGTTTCTCTGCCGCCTGAGCAAGCTGCGGTACAAGGAGAACATCCCCGACTTCCTTTCGCAGAAAGAAACCGAGGAACTGTTCTCATTTCTTGAAAAGGACTCATATCGAAGCTGGCGCGATTACGTGATGGTATCGTTGTTTTACCTGACGGGCATCAGGCGGGCGGAAATGGCCTCCCTGAAACTCTCGGATATCGATCCCGACCGGCATACCCTGATGGTAATCGGAAAGGGCAACAAGGAACGAATGGTGCCGTACGGAGAGGCGCTTGCCGGCGATCTGGCGCATTATCTTGAGCTTCGGGAACTGTTTATCGCGGGACGGCGGGATCATCGCGGTTACCTGTTTCTTAATTATCACGGCGAACCGCTCGGGACGAGGTCGATCGACCGTATTGTAAAGAAATACTGCGCCGGACTGGGCAAGCGGGTGACGCCGCATATGCTGCGGCACAGCTTTGCCACCCACATGCTTGAAAACGGCGCCGATATTCTGGCCATTATGGAACTTCTGGGGCACAGCTCGCTGGCGACGACGCAGAAGTATACCCATATCACGACTGAGCAGCTCAAAGCGGTGTATAACAAAGCCCACCCCCGGGCATAGGAGGGAAGCGGAATATGAAAATGCGCGCGACAACCATACTCGGTCTGAAATACAGAGGCAATGTTGCCCTGGGCGGCGACGGTCAGGTGACCATCGGAGACACCGTCATGAAATCCCGGGCGGTCAAGGTTCGCAAGCTGTACGATGACAGAATCCTGGCCGGCTTTGCGGGTGCCGCTGCCGATGCCATGGCGCTTTTCGAGCGGTTTGAAACGAAGATCGATGAATTCTCCGGAAATATTTCGCGTGCCGCGGTTGAGCTGGCCAAGGATTGGCGGACGGATAAGTATCTGCAGAAACTGGAAGCTCTGCTGGCCGTGGCCGACAAGGATCACGCGTTGCTGATCGCCGGTTCCGGCGAAGTGATTGAACCTGACGATGGAATTCTGGCGATTGGCTCCGGCGGCCCATACGCGCTCGCGGCGGCGCGTGCCCTGCTGTCGACCAATCCAAAATACTCCGCTGAAGAACTGGTAAGGAAAGCTTTGAAAATCGCGGCGGATATCTGTGTATATACCAATGAAAATGTTACGGTGGAAGTTATTAAATGATCAGCAAAGAATATAAGACTCCCAGAGAAATTGTCGGGCATCTCGATAAATATATAATCGGCCAGGAGAAGGCCAAGAAATCGGTGGCAATTGCGCTGCGCAATCGCTGGCGGCGGCGGGATGTTCCGGATGAACTGCAGCGCGAAATCCTGCCAAACAATATTCTCATGATCGGCCCCACCGGGGTCGGCAAAACC
>CP070796.1:255047-263784 GCA_020343475.1 Candidatus Zixiibacteriota bacterium | reverse complement strand
CGGCCGGCCCATCTCGGTGGCGCGGCCAATAGCCTCGTCCACCGCCTCGATCCCCGCCAGGCGGCGAACAAACAGGTCGGCACCACCCTTGGCTTTCTGGATGAAAGTTATGGTCACCGTCAAAAAGAAGACGACAAAAATGAGCACCGGAATACGGCCGGTGTTAAACCACTGTCCAAACGACTGGACCGGCCCGAAAATTTCCGAATCGGCGTAGATGGAATTGTCAACGGTTAAAGCCCTGACCCGGTAATAGTAATCGACGTGGTCGGCCATGTAATTGGGAGATTCTTCCTCCTTTGCGCCCACGTCGACATGGCTCGTGGCGCCTGCCGGAACATTCCCTCGTTCCACATATGGCCCGTCAGGCGATTCCGCCCGGAATATCCTGTAACCGATTACAATGCCCAGCCCGCCGCCGTCGTCCGGTGACGTACTCCATTGCAGTCGGACCGAGTGACCATGGTCATTTTCGGAATCCTCGGCAAGGAGGTTGCCCGGAGGGGCAGGCATGACGGCGGTCACGGTATCCGCCGGCAGCTCCACCTCAGCGTCAACCTGGGCCAATGCCGCCCCGGATAATCCCACGCACAAAACACAGCAGGCAGTGAGAAATTTCAATTTCATAAACACCTCTGAATCTATAATTAGCTTATCAATCCCAACCAATCACGGAACAGAAAAGTCAGACGGCCGACCAGAAGAGAAATACGGCCCATCACGGTATAGCCGAATGACGCGCCGAATGTGACCATCAGTATCCAGATGCCCAGTCGAGATCCCACCCCGAAAATTCCCTTATGCTCTTTAGAGAAAAAGAAATATACCAAGCCGCACATAACCCCCAGAAAGATAACCCAGTTGCCAGTCATTGTGACAAACTGGCCGGATGCATTCAGGCTGAGATGAGAGAGGAAACTTCCGGTTCCCTGCCAGTCGACAAGAAGTGGAACAAACGTCGACGATACCTGCTCGATAAAATCGGATCGCAAATATCGCACCAGATTAAAACCGGCCGTCGTGCCGACAATAAACGCCAGCGGCCAGGCCGAAACCCATCCCAGTTTGCGCGTCAGTCGCAGCAGGAGCATAATGCCCAGAATAACCGGGATGAAAAAGCTGACGTTGTCAGGGAGAAAATACAGTGCGTGTTCGTCCGGGATGTGCGGAACCTGGAAGAAGTCCGACAGGCCGCGCGAAATGCGGGGAATCAGATTGCCGACAATGGTCGTCCAGAAGCCCATGCTCATCCAGTATGCCGCGGAAACCCCGACAAACAGATGCTCCGCAAACTTATAGAACGGATTGTCTCTGTATAGGAAAGAGAGAATTGCAAGCGTAAGAAAAGCGGAAAATGTTATTAAAAATCCGTGCCAGATATTATGCATTTCTGCCCCGGCAAGCGCCACGGACTTGGCAATCCAGCTTACCAGAAACAGGCCGAAGATTACCACCATTATGATAATAGTGGACCGCCTCATTTACTGCCCCTTCGCCGGCTGATAAAGTATGAAATATTTCCCAGAACGATAAACGCCATAATCACCACGTGCGCGAATGTCTGCGGGCCCATCATGCGCAGACCCGGCTTATCGGTATCCTCAAACCGGGGGTAATGTCGGACCAGTTCCGACTCGTACTCGGCGGCTCCTTTGACCCCCCCCAGCAAGCCGAGCAGCTGCTTGGGAAAGTATGGATACAGCTGCGGGGCCACAACCGCCGCCACCCCCGCCCCGATCGGGACCCGGCCGGGATCACCGACAAAAAGCACCCATTCTTTGATCCCCGGCTTACCGCCTCCGATTGAAATTACCAGATCAAGGTCCTGACAGGATTTAATGCCATCGAAAATTTCAGCGCTGTCCAGCGAAATGCTGTTGACGTCGGTCGGAAACATCTTCCGGAAATTCGAGATAATAACATTAAGCACACCCTCATTGCCCGCCTTGTACCCCAGGTTGATGAAATCGATTCCGTCCCGTTTCTCCGGAAATTCCTGCACCACAACTGATTGCATGGTTTGATTCAGCAGTGACTGACCGGTGGCCCACAATGACATGAAAATCACCTTGTGACCTTTTGACATGCAGTGCCGGGTAAAGGCGTTGGCCATCGGCTGGACCTCCGGCGCCATGGCCGGATCGAAGTCAAATGAGAGCAGGACATGGGAACCGGATGGAAGGTTTTCGACCCTGTCAAAAAGCTCTTTTACAACCAGTGTCGGTGTTTCGGAAAAGGTTATCGGAAACAGAATCGGAGCTGAAACCGAAACAAAGATAAACAGGAAAACGACCCGCCGATCGACATCCCTGGCCCTGAGGCTCCGCAGCAGCAACCATAACATGCCGGCACCCACAATCCCCATCGAGATGATCACGCCGATGTTACTTGCGGATATAGGCAGTATCCGGGGAACACTATCTATCATTTTTCTTCTCCCAGATACGTTCGTTCAATCCCGAGAATGATGCGGATTGACATCGAAACCACGCCCAGGCCGATCCCGATCATAATCGCTCTCTGTCCGGCCAGATTGGGTGAATTCATGATCCAAACTGCCAGGCTGGGTATCTGCAGTATTGAAAAACTCTCCGGAATCCACGAAGTCAGCATCATTCCGAAAGGTGTGCGACCGAGAAGGATCACAAAGGCCGCAATCAGCAGGATGGTTGCCTCACGATTCTTGGCGCGGAAGGCCCGGTAGGAGGCCGAGGCCACAAAGAAAGCAAGCAGAGCATACATGGTTGAACCCAACGGCACCAGGATGCTGTTAAATAAAGTCTGGAAGAGTGATCCCTCGGCGGTCGGGGAGGCGGTAATCCCACCAGGATTGCCGAGTTTGAGCAGGCCGATAACCAGAACCACCGCAAAGCCGACGACCGTCACAATGGAGTAAACCCAGTCCTGCTTGCGCCGGGACAGCTTTGTCAGATGGACCCTCAGCAGGTTACCCCCGCCCAGGAAGAAAGCGAACACGGCAATGATATCAAAGTACAGCGTGAACGTCTCCTTCAGCGATTCCATCGGGGGAATGAAGACCGAAACCACCAGCAGGGTGCCGATAAAAAATGTAATGATGAGCGGAATTTGTCTTCTCATGGCTGTCTCAACCTACTTCAAAAAGAGTCCGTAAAAAGTCGGCGATCCGTCTCAATAGGGATATATTCCATGCATTGCCAAAGGTGGTGGCAATGACCCCCAGAAGAATGATAATCATGGCAATACCCTTGCCGACATCTTGCCCCTTTAAAGATCCCATCTGCTTTGGTTCACCCGAAAGGTACGCCGAAGCAGCAAAAAGCTCTTCTCCGATCAATGTGAAATCGCACGCCGCTACAAAAAACGGCAGCTGGGCCGGGCGTGCCGTCCCGGCAATCTGGATAGCGCCGATCGAGTTGCCGGTCTCCGCCAGAATCAGCGACTCGGCAAAAAAGGCACCCAGAAGAAAACAGGTCGCCGGCTTTTCCCGGACCATCTTCCCATCCACCGCTGCCACATATCCGAACTGCTCATCGGTAATGTACGAGGCCATGTCGTCACTGTAGGCATCGGGGCGTCCGGCCGCCATGTATGACGCTTTCAGAGTTTCCCGTGCCGCCGTCATTACCAGCGAACGGGAAACCGGGACGCTGATTTTGGTGTCATAGTCCGCCACCACCCGCGAAACACGCCCCAGAATCGTCAGCGCGGCAATCGTCTGAACGTCATCCATGTCCAGAATCCCTGGCACGAACAAAATTGGCCTGCCCATCTCGGTAGCCCTGCCAATAGCCTCGTCAACCGCCTCCAGCCCCGCAATCCTGCGGATGAAAAGCTTCTTGCCGCGTTTGGCATGGGCGATGAAATAAATAACCGAACCGCAGATAATCAGGCCGATGACAAAGAGATTGGAAAGCCCGAAATTGAGCCACTCGATATTCGGGGTGACGACATTCGACGCCTCGGACGGGGCCGAGCCACAATCGCCATTAACGGCAACGATATATTGATAACTGCGTCCAGGCTCGACCGTCTCGTCGATATAGCTGCTGACCCCGGCCAGGACGCTGTCGATCGGAATGTACTCGTCCGTTCCCTCCTGCTGACGGCAAATCTGATAATTGTAGACCCCGGCGGAACCGTCATCGTCCGGTGAGAGCTGCCACTCCAGATGGACCGCCCCGCCCTGGTCATAGACGGCATCAGTCGCAATGACTTCGGCGGGGGGCGCCGGGATAAACGCTTCCACGGAATCATCGATAGTGGGAATTAACTGCTCTGCCACTACCGGCAGGCTCAGAAAAAGGATTTTGATTATAACTATTGAGGAAAGGCGCGTAATAACTCGTCTTTTGATAATTTGATTCATTATTATTTAATTAGTCCGAGCCAATCCCCGAAGATGAAATCCATACGACCGATCAAAAGCGACATGCGGCTCATCACGGTATATCCGAAAGTGGCACCGAATGTTATCATGATGACCCAGATGCCGATCCTTGCAGTGACGCCAAAGGCACCTTTGTGCTCCTTGGAGAAAAAGAAATACACGAGACCGGTAAAGGTACCCCCGGCGACAATAATATTGGCGACTATCGTTCCGATTGGTGCGGTGAACAGGGATTGGCCATACTCAGTAGAAAACAGCGGCATGACAGTATTGGCGACCTGCCTCATGACATTGGAGGAGAAGTAATTGATCAGATAAAAGCCGGAGATGGCGCCGACAATAAAGGAAAGCGGCCATCGGGATATCCAGCCAATCTTGGGTACCAGGCGCAGCAGCATCAGAAAGCCCAGGATCGCCCCGACAATCAGGTAATAGTCACCCTTATCAGTGATTCCGATGTAAAACTTGCTGTAGATGCTGTCCCAGAAAAGCGTAATAAACCAGTACCCGGCCGAGACTCCGACAAAGATTGCCTCGCTCAGTTTATACCACGGATTATCCTTGTATAGAAAAGATATTATTCCCAGGGTTAGAAATGCGCCGATCCAGAGTCCGATGGCATCCATATCTCGCTACTCCGCTGCCTTTTGCTTCCGCCGTTTCTCACCGAGGAAATACGCCGCGTTGCCAATAATAATAAAGGCGATCACAATCACATGAGAAAATGATTGCGATACCATAAACTTTGTCCCTTTGCCGATCCGACCCGCAATTTTTTCAAACTCCGCCGCGCCGTTCAGACCGCCCAGCAATCCTTTCAGCTGGCCCGCCCGAAGGTAAGGGTACATCTGCGGCGCCTGGACCGCGGTGTTGCCGGCGCCCAGATTGACGCCGTACCGGTCAACCGCCACCTGCACCCATTCAACAGTGCCTGGATATCCGGCTGAAAGATTGAACGAGAAATCAATATTCGAGAGGTTTCTCACGTTGCGCACCAGCGGCAGCGAGTCATAAGGGGTGCCGTAGTAATCGGTCTGGAACATGCTGGCGATGTTGTCGCCCATACGCTGGATCACAAACTCATTGCCGACCTGAAAGCCAAGGTTTACGTAATCCACACCATATTCCAGGTTTTTGGCCGCGATTTCCGGCTCGTCGAGAATCTTTTGCATGGCCAGCTCCGCCTGCTGGGGGCCTTGCGGCCATAATCCCATGATAATAACATTCAGATCCCGTTCTAGGCAAAGGTTGAAAAATGTTTCCGCCATTGGCTGCAATTCAGGCGCCGATGGAGGATCGTAATCAAACGAAACCAGCACCTTGGCTCCTGGTTTAAGCTCCTCGACCGCAGCATACAAAGCCTGGACTTCGGGCGAGGTTCTGATCGCCTGCTCGATAGTCATAAAAAAGGGCAGCACTACCGAAATCGCGACAAACGTAAATACCGTCCGCCGCCCGACAAAGCTGCCCTGTATTGTCCTGATAAATATAAATATCAGAATCAGCGCGATCAGGGCAATGATAATAAGGGAAACAGCCGGCGAGAAAGTAACCGGCTCGGTTATCACAAAGTAGAAAATGATCGCCAGGACTAAGATGCCAAGATATACCAGAAATTCCTTCTTCACGCTCAGTCACCCCCCAGGTGCGCGCGCTCGATACCGAGAATCACCCGCAATGACGTCGACACGATTCCCAGCGCAATGCCGATCAGGATGGCCCGCTGGCCGGCAGCGTTGATCACATTCATAATCCAGATGGCGATTGAGGAGGGCATAATAGCATCAGGAAGCTGTAGCTTCATGCCAATCGCGTCACCGACCGGCACCCGGCCGATCATCACGAAAAAGGCTGCCAGCAAAAGCAGCGTCGCTTCCAGATTCCTGGCCCGAAAAGCCCTATACGAGGCGGATGCGACGAAAAAGGCCAGAAGGGCAAACATGGTCGATGAGAGCGGTGTGTACACAAACCGATACATCCAGTCGAAACTGGTCCCGAAATCTCGGAAACTCTCGCCGCCCAGCCAGCCGATTACGGCCATAACGAAAAAACTTACAATAATGACGACGGAATAACCCCAGCCCGAGCGTTTCCGGTATACTTTATCCGCCGAAATCTTAAGCAGGTTAAGCGCACCCAGCCAGATCGCACAGGCGCCGATGATGGAAAACCAGTCCGAAAACCAGCCGTTGAGTTTATTGAACGGATAGTGCGGGATAAAGTACTGGATCACAAAAACAATCCCGACAACCGCTGTAATGATCAATGGTACTTCACGTCGCATTATTGCATTCTTGTATCCTAATCAATAACCGAGAACCAGCGGGAAAACTGGAAAACATTCAGGCTTTCCAGTACCACCCCGACAATAAGCGCAATCAAAATAACCGCCTTCCCGACATCCTGTCCCTTAAGTGAACCCAGGAGGCGCGGTTCACGGGAGAGGTACGCGGAGGCGGCAAACAATTCCTCTCCGATCAGAGTATAATCGCAGGCCGCCACGAAAAAGGGCAGCTGCGACGGCATCGCCGTGCCGGCTATCTGGATCGCGCCGCTGGCATTACCGGTTTCCGCCATAATCAGCGATTCGGCGAAAAACGCCCCCATATAAAAGATCGTGGCCGGTTTCTCGCGGACGATCATGCCGTCAATCGCAGCCGCGTAACCAAACTGATCGTCGGTCAGATAATGTACCTGATCGTCATTAAAGGCATCCGGGCGACCGACCTTGGCATAAGCTTCCTTGACAATTTCTTTGGCCGTGATCATAACCAGCGACTTGCACACCGGGACTTCAATCCAGGTCTCATATTCCGCTGCCAGCTGGGCAACCCGGCCGAGAATGGTCACTCCGGCAATGGTCT
Organism: Candidatus Zixiibacteriota bacterium; assembly: GCA_020343475.1. Lineage (GTDB taxonomy): Bacteria > Zixibacteria > MSB-5A5 > GN15 > PGXB01 > JAFGAL01. The sequence continues at coordinate 256,551 of CP070796.1, read as the reverse complement.
GGACATTATCCATGTCATTGATTCCAGGGATATAGAAGATCTTTCGGCCCATCTCCGTAGCTCGCCCCACCGCCTCGTCAACGGACTCCAGCCCTGCTATCTTGCGTATAAACAGCGCCTTGCCCGATTTTGCCCTGTTGATAAAATACAATATTGCCGAGCAGACAAAGATGACTCCGACAAAGACGTTAATACGCTGGAGGTCAAACCATTGCGCCGAGGATCTGACCGGCCCCACCGGATCGGATTCCGACATGACCGACCAGATAAGCCTGCCGTCTTCCTTTAACGAGTTTATGGCGGCGATTTTATAAAAATAATCGGTACCGTCCTCGGTACTGTTATCAATAAAACTGCTATTCCCGGCCGGTACATCCCCCACCTCAATATACTCGCCATCGAGACTTGTTGCTCTCATTATTCGGTACGAAGTGACTTTTCCCCCTTCGTGGTCGTCAGCCGAGAGATGCCAGTTAAGGCGAACTGCCTGGCCATCGTCGTTGGGATTATCCCGCACGGCCAGATCCTTTATCATGACGGGAGTGACGTTCGGGGGAATGGCAGCGGCGGAATCCACCGCGACAGTATCTACCTCACCGGCATCCTGAGCAACAACACCCGCAAAGCCAAACAGGAAGACGACCGAAACTGCCAGAAGTGGTCGAATGACGCCATTTATGAAATTCACGTTTTCACACACAAAACCCACGGATGCTAACCTGACTTCCCAAAAAACGTGAGTCGCGGTTTTATGTTCAAAGCTCTTTCCTATCTTACAGATACAACCATTACATGAGGATGGCCATCGTCTGAAGGTCGCATCTGAATTTAAGATTGTTAAATCTAATGATACCGCATGCCTGTGTCAAGCCAAAAAACAGTTGCCGTGACCTGCAACTGGAGATTGAAATAAATGAGATATGAAAAGATATTTTGCACAACACCTCTTGACAAATCGCATTGATCGGATTAGATTGTCGATGGAAGTTTACCGTGCGCTTTTCGGCGGAGATCTCCCCCTCTATCCCCGTCAACAGGTCGGTAAGCTTCCTTTTTTATGCCGACTGAAATGCCGGATTGCAATTAATCCTTAAAAAGCATCTCCACCGGACGCATTCTGCTGGCGGACTCCTGCTCTGAAGCGAGTACAAGATTGTACGCTCGGGGACCGCGAGGTCCGGGATTCACCGAGAAGACAACTTCATCACCAATGCTCAAGTTCTTGAAGCGGACATTGCGCAACCAACGCTGATGAAAGAAAACGCGTGACCCGTCTTCGGCCTCGATGAATCCGTAGCCTTTCGGTCGGTCGATCTCTGTGATGAATCCGTTAGCCATAACCGCCCTAAAGATATACCGAAAATGGCTGCATTATAAAAGACAGCGAAATAAATTCTGTAATAGACAATCCCGTTGCGAAAACCGGGAGTGCCGTGTTTAATCCGGCGAAATTGCCCTAAAGCTGTAAATCTTCCATATGCCATCGACCTTATGGACACCAAAC
>CP070796.1:246172-254947 GCA_020343475.1 Candidatus Zixiibacteriota bacterium | reverse complement strand
TCCATGACGATCGCCCCGGCGCCCAGCGCGGCGCGCTCGGCAGATTCGCCGGTCATGGACCGAACCACTCCGGCCACCATCATCTGCAAACCGCCGCCTGCCGATGAAGTGGAAATGTACACATCGGAACCAACCTCGCCGTTGGACGGGGAGATGATTTTGCCGTTTTCATCAAGCAGTCTCCGGCCGGAGAGTTCTTCAACCTCGCCGACAGCGTTCAGCACGCCCATTGTCACGTCCTCAAAGGGGGCCTCAACCGTGGTCGGGGCCTCGCCACGGACAATCAAGCGGTATTCGCCGTCACGCTTTTCAATAAGAATCGCCTTTGTGGTGGTGGAGCCGCAGTCGGTTGCAAGAATAACCATGATATCTTCAGGATTCATCTTCACCATAGATCACCTATCATAAATCACAATAATGTCCGACCTTACCGGAGTCTCCGTTGCGAGAGACCGGCCGTTCCATCTCGCCCGAACCGTCTCCGGGTTTTTTCAAAGATTTATAGTATAATAAAATAGCCCCATCTTGTAAACGGAATTCTTGGCCGCGATTGCCGCATAAAATCGAAGGATCGGTCGTGCAGATCAGAATCCCCGAAGCGGCTGTGACCGACGCATCTTTCCCTTGTTATGGTTAATCTGCCGCAACTGGTGGATTGCCCTGCCGATTTAGTTGGATCCGGGCGGGCATGAACATGAGGTAACGGCTTTTACTCCTGTTGGTTCCATGACAGCTATCATCCATAGATTATATCTATCAGAAACAGGATATCCAGCAGGTTAATGTCGCCGTCCTGGTTGGCGTCACCGGCCTGGAGCGGCGACGGCGGTGGGCCGGGAGGAATGCCGTAAATATTATCAATCAAAAACAGGATGTCCAGCAGATTGATATCGCCATCGCCATTGGCATCGCCGAACGTAAATGGGTACTTGATCGTCTGAAGGACCGAACCGATTTCCGGGAGCCTCAGCCAGTTATTCCAACCGACTCGAAGCCAGGCGTGATTGGAAATCTCCGTTCTGTCGAGCAAACCCGTTGCGGGGGTAATAGAGAAGATCACATATCCTTCACTGTCGGGAGGCAGCGCGATATTCTGCCAGTACCAGGTAATTACACCGGAAAACGCATCAAAACTGCTGATGCAGCCTTCGGGATGGCTCGTAATGTCGAGTGATAGTGTCCCCCAGTCAAGATCCGGATCAAGGGTGTCGATTAAAAGCAGATATTGTGCGTCCGCGGGGGCCTCCGGCGGATTCTCAAATCGAATGACGTAGAATATTCGCTCGTCCGGGGCGATTTCGTTCTCCGGTCCCACGCCCGGGGGATAGACAGACTTCCCGGCCGGGTCGGCATACCAGTTCAAAACCGAAACATGCCGACAGTAATTATTGCCGCTTTCTTCATCCGGGGTTGGACCTGAGAGCCACGATTCACAGGTTACCGAGTCGCCCAGCGGAATACCGGTGGGAAGAGTGCCCTTAATTACAACATATCCACCATAGCGGGGCGAAGGGTCGATCGCTTCCAGCGGGATAACTATTGTATCACCGGCATAGCTGTACCCGGAATATACGCCGGTGGTCGTGTCTCCGACGATAATGACGGTATCACCGAACTCCATTACGGACGGGGGCAGAATCAATAGCGTGCAATTGTCGGCTGGAGCAGTGCCGCAGTTGGTCCAGAAGGTTGCAAACCGGAAATCGCGGCCGGGCGTGGCACCGAAATCATACATTTCGACTTCAAGATCAGCATACAGAGTATCACTTACCGTGATATAGTGCAGCCTCAGCATACTGTCGCTATGGCTGAAGGGATTGGTTACGCTCATGAGGACGTCATATAATCCGGCTGTGTCATACTGGTGGAGAGGGCTGGGATCGGTGCTGAAGGTTCCATCACCAAACTCCCAGTACCAGGAATCTGGACTGCCTCTGCTCTGATCGATGAACTGGACCATTAATGGCGTACTTCCGGCGGTTGTTTCAGCCTCGAATTCGGCTGCAAGGGCGCTTACTGTCACGAAATCCTGCTTTACCTTCATACCAAACTGGCTGCAGTCACCCAGGTCGAGCTGAGCTTTCAGCGTAACGTCGTAACTGCCCTGGAATTCATAGGTGTGAATGGGATTTGGCAGAGAACTGGTGTCGCCATCTCCGAACATCCAGTAATACGATGTAACCACTCCCTCAACCGCATGATTGAAGAAAACGGTCAGCGGCGATTCGCCGCTTGACTGTACAGCCGTGAAATCAACAGTAATAGATATTTGGGTGGTAATATAATTCTCTCTGGTGAGAGTGTCAGAGTGAGATCCATCCGAAATGATCAGGGTGACGTCAAAAATGCCAGTTTGGGTATATTCATGCATTGGATTTTGCAGCTCGCTTGAATTGCCGTCGCCGAAATCCCAGTACCAATTGACTATGGTATCGGTCGGCCGGGTAAGATCGGTAAAGCTTACCAGCAATGGAGCCGAACCGCAGCGGATATCAGCCTCGAAATCGACCTCACCCGGGTCGCAGGCGGTTCCCCTGCCGTCGCTGTCTTCGTCGAACTGATCAGGATTATAAGTAAATGGGCAATTGTCGACCGGGCAGGTATTGCGAAAATAACCGGGATCGCCGTATCCATCGCCATCGGAATCGGTACAGGTATCGCATTCGTCGCCGATCCCGTCATTGTCGTTGTCGTGCTGATTCGGATTTGCCAGATCAGGGCAATTATCTTCCGGGCAGGTATTGGCCGGGTACTGGGGATTACCGTATCCATCACCGTCGGTGTCGGTGCAGGCATCGCATGAATCACCCACGCCATCCTCGTCGAGGTCCTTCTGATACGGATTATAGATATTCGGGCAGTTGTCATCAAGGCAGACATTATTGGGAAAACCGGGATTGCCGTAGCCGTCGCCGTCGATGTCGGTGCAGGTATCACAGGCGTCTCCCAGCCCGTCGCCGTCGTTGTCGACCTGATCGGGATTAAAAAGCGAGGGGCAATTATCTGTTTCGCAAGTGCTTGCCGGGAATCCCGGCTCGCCGTATCCGTCGTTATCCGTATCGGTGCAGAGATCGCACGAATCGCCGACTCCGTCGGTGTCAGCGTCTTCCTGTTTGGGATTGTATATTTCAAAGCAGTTGTCACAGGAATCGCCCAGCTGATCGCCGTCGATATTACTCTGGTCAGGATTGTAGGTGGTCGGGCAATTGTCATCAACCGGGCACTTGGTATTGGGGAAGCCGGGATCGCCGTAACCGTCACCATCTTCGTCGAAACAGTCGAATTCAAGATTACGCAGTAATGAAATCAAATCTGCGCTGGAATGCGTAACAACCAGATCAGCGTCACCGTCGAAGTCAAAATCATCGGAGACAATACCATATGTACCATGGATGATATTCTGGTTAACCGCGGGCTGGAAGGAACCATCACCGATATTAATCAGTGTTGCGAAATAAGGTGAATTCAAGCTGGTCGTGACAAGATCGATATCGCCGTCGAGATCCACGTCGGCCGAAATAGCTCCCATCGGATAAGTTCCCACCTGGTAGTCTGCCGGTAATGAAAAAGTGCTGTCGCCATTATTAAGTAAGACATACAGCCTGCTATCGAGAATACCCGATGTCGCCGCCAGGTCAATGTAACTGTCGTCATTGAGATTCGCCGCGACTATTGAACCGCCCGGATTACCATGGACCGCTATGTTCTCACCTTCAGCAAAAGTGCCATCACCAAAATTCCAGAATACGGCGATATTTTGCACACACCTGACGATCAGGTCAATATTCGCGTCGCCGTCAAGATCGGCACCAATTACAGTATAAGGATTGGCAATGGTGGCGTAATTGATTGCGTTGCCATATGTTCCTTCGCCATTATTAAATAGAATCGAAATATCTTCCGATATCTCATTGGCAACCACTATATCCGGCCCACTGACTCCGTCAACATCAACCAGGGTAACAGAATAGGGATATTGGCCGACCGCATATCCGACCGCGGTATCAAAAGTCCCGTCGCCCAGATTTTCCAGCGTATATACCCAGCCGGTGTCAATATAGCTGGTGATCACCAGGTCGATATCGTTGTCGGCGTCAATATCCCCCGCGCAGATTGAAAATGGGTATTCTCCAGCGGGGTAATTGACGGTATCGGAAAAAGTGCCGAACCCGTCGTTGAACCGGATTGATATCGAATGCGAATAGCAGCCCGGGACAGCGAGATCGGGGAATCCGTCGCCGTTGAAATCGGCTGCAGCGGCACTGAAAGGACTGTCTCCGGTTGAATATGTGGCAGGTGGCGCGAAAAATGTGATCTGGGCTCTGATCCCGGGCACCAGAAATACCATACCCAAGATCGGCAGCGCAATCACGATTCTTCTCATTACTTCCTCCTGGCGGTGTAGCAATTCGGCTGGTGGAAAGCGGACTACATTAAACCCATATTGCAATATAGCCTGAAATCCACTTTTGTCAACGAAGTTGCACACTCTAAGACATATCTATCGGTCAGCCTGTGTCTCGGGTTAAGGATACCCGGGGCCGTGTGTCATGGCAGCGCGTATGCGCGATGCTTTTATGACACAAACTGGCATACCGGGTGCCCCGGCGGCAATCAATCCGGTGGAGTTCATTTTATTTAATAGATTCTTGTTTTTTTTTTGAAACATTATGTTTGAATATACGTCTTCTTAGTAGGCAGCTATGTTGCCGGCAACTGATATGGGAGATTCTATACGCGACAGCCAACCGTGGGATTATGCGCCCTCACACCACCTTCCCGGAGAGGTGACTCTGGTTAATACAGAAACGTATATATCCTGCCCCATAAGAGAATTATACGCCATTCGGCATAGCTGATTGGCAGGGATATAGCCGCCCTGCGGCATATATTCTTGCAGCAAGCATTGACCGTAATAATATCACACACGCCAACTAAAGAATAGCCGGAAGCTATCTTATGGCAAACCGGCAGGGATTGATTGCCTCCACCTCTGTGGCGGCGGCAAGGATTTTGAAATTTTTTGGGAGAATCAGTAGACTGTGGCAAAGCCGTCAATAACAACCATGTTCTTTCTCCATCTTGCTAATGACGGATGCCCAATGGTATAAGTTAGTAGTCAGGGAAGCGGGGTTCTGACAGACAGCTGGATCGACGCTCAAAAACCCTGCTTCCTTTGACAAAGCGGTAAGATATGACCTGGCCTTCAATTAGCATCAGAGCACGACAGCAATTAACGAGCGAGGGCCAGGTCGCAAAAAGGGCTGTCCTGGATTAAATTCGGGGCGGCATAATCCGAGGTGTCGCCAAGGAAAGAGGATATGGACTGAGGTCGGCGTGGCCTCATCTATCCTGTATGGTGGCATCCGGATGAGGCCAATCAGCGGGTATTTGTCGCTTCTGCGCCCTCCGCAGAATGTTACACTGCGGCTTTGCGCGGATGATGTGACACATGCAACGCGCTCGCACCTATCCGCTCTTGGCCTCTATTATATTGAAAACTTATGTCGCGGCGGTTTCGCCAAAGAAAAGAGTCAGGCCGCAGCATGGCCTGATCCGGTATGGGCTTTCCGGCTGGCTATATCACGTTGGTTTCTTCTATTACCTGTCCTTTTGCGAAACGGTCCGGGGAAAGCGGCGAGGCATCAATTGAGGTTTCCCTGCCACAAATCATTTCCGCTGCGACCAATCCTGCTGCCGGTGCATGCATCAATCCATGTCCGGAATAACCGGTATTGCTGAACAATCCCCCGACGCCGTCGATAAAGCCGATGATGGCATGATGATCGGGCGTTGTTTCGTAGAGCCCGGCCCAGCTCTTGGCAATCTCGGCGGTTTCGAGCTTTGGAATCCGATCAAGGGCCTTCATGATGATGGTATCGGTATACTCCGGGTCAACTGATTCGTCAAATGACGGTTTGATCGACTTATCGGCCCAGCCCAGCAGAAGCCCCGGTGATTCCTTGTGGAAATAGAGCCCGGATTTCACGTCGACCACCATAGGAAATGTCGCGCCAATATAGTCCAGCGTTCCGGTGGTGACTATTTGTCTGCGGATTGGCTCAACCGGGAGTTCCATCCCGGCCATCCCGGCAATCAGCTTGGCATGGGGACCGGCGGCGTTGATGACCAGCGGGGTGCCGATTTCACCGTCTGCGGTGACTACCCCCCTGATTTCACCGCCCTCCAGTTTCAGATCGGTTACTTCGCACTCGGTAATGATTTCCGCGCCCGCGTTTCTGGCGGCGGAAGCGTACCCCTGAATCATATCGTTAGGATCAGCCAGGCCATCCTGATCGCAAAAGGTAGCTTTGATAATGTCATCGGTTCGCACCGGAGGAGCAATTTTATTAATCTCCGGGGGATCGATCAGGTCAACTTTAAGTCCCAGCGAACGCTGAAGCTCCACGGCTTTAGTGAACTGCGCAAGTTCCGTCTCGTCGGAGAGCAGAAACATATAACCAACCTGATCAAATACGGCGGGATAGCCAGTATCTTCCTCGAAATTTACCAGCATTTCCTCCGATTTCATTGACATCTCAATATTTATTTTTGTGAAGAACTGCGCTCTGACACCGCCGGCGCATTTGCCGGTTGAGCCGGTTCCCAGAAACATCTCTTTTTCAACAACGACAACTTTGCCATACTGAAGCTTCGCCAGATAAAACGCAGTCGCCAGACCAATGATACCGCCACCGACCACGACCGCATCCGCTGTTCTAGTCATCTTTATGTCCTTCGTTCGTAATTTACACCCGGACTTCGTGAAAGTTTTCTCGATCTAATTTATCCCAAAGGCCCGATAAGTCAAGAGAAAAGGGGGCATTCCGTTGCGTCTGCCGAATGTGATTGCCGGTGTGCAGATTTGACTTGAAATGATTCGAAATTATAATAGATTCAGACATAATATGAAATCAGAGTTGAAAGAGCGGCTGTATCAGCTAGTACATTTCTCCGAGACTCAAATTCTCATAACGCTGTCGGTAATTGTCGGTCTGGGAACCGGGCTAGGGTCGGTGTTCTTTACAGGGCTGATAGTATGGTTCAAAGAGCTTTTCTTTGGCTATTCCGAACAGGTCTTCATGACGCAAGCCGGTTCGGTCAAGTACTGGATTCCGCTTGTTCCATTGGTTGGCGGATTGATTGTCGGCCCGATTGTCTATAAGTTTGCCGTTGAAGCCAAGGGGCATGGGGTACCCGAAGTGATGGATGCTGTGGCCCGGCGGGGCGGGATTATTCGTCCCCGGGTGGCTCTTGCAAAAGCGGTGGCATCGGCAATATGTATCGGCTCCGGGGGATCCGCCGGCCGTGAAGGCCCGATTGTCCAGATTGGCTCCGCGATCGGTTCCTCCATCGGACAGCTGTTCAAAATGTCGGCAGGGCGAGTGCGAGTTCTGGTCGGATGTGGTGCTGCGGCCGGAATCTCGGCGGTTTTTAACGCACCGATTGCAGGGGTCGTCTTTTCGCTGGAAATCATTCTGGGCGACTTTGCGGTGCGGACTTTCTCACCGGTGTTGATTTCCTCGGTGGTGGCTTCAATCCTGTCTCGCGCCTTCTGGGGAAACCATCCGGCCTTTGATGTCCCCAGCTACAGCCTGGTTTCGGCATGGGAGATGCCGCTCTATGCCATGCTTGGAGGAATCTGCGGAATGATTGCGGTGCTTTTCACTCTGACACTGCATCACACGGAGAATCTTTTCGATAAGATTAAAATGAATCCGATGTTAAAACCGGCACTGGGGGGATTACTTCTGGGTGCTATCGGCATTTATTATCCGCAGGTGTTTGCCGACGGCTACGAAACCATCAAGTTGACCATTTATGGTCAAATGGCGGTGCTATTGACGCTGGTGCTGATCTTTCTTAAAGTGGCGGCTACCAGCCTAACCCTGGGATCCGGCAATTCCGGCGGGATTTTTGCCCCTTCGTTGTTTATTGGAGCGGTGGCCGGGGGGACTTTCGGTTATCTTGCGCATCTGTTGTTTCCCGAGGTGACCGCCGGGGCAGGAGCTTACGCCCTGGTCGGTATGGCGGCACTGGTCGGAGGAACAACCCACGCTCCGATGACGGCAATCCTGATTATTTTTGAAATGACCAGCGACTACCGTATTATTCTGCCCTTAATGGTGGCGGTGGTTTTTTCCACACTGGTGGCCAGGCACATCTTCGAACCATCCATCTACACAATAAAGTTAATCAAACGGGGCATTTTCCTGAAGTCGGGCAGGGATACGGCAATTTTGCGCTCCATGAAGGTTTCAGAGATTATGGAGACCGATTATGAAGTTATTTTGGCCAGTATGCCCTTGCCATCGATCATGAACAAGATCGCCACATCGCGAGGCACCGACTTCGCTGTCATCAACCGTTCCGGAAAATTCGTGGGAATGCTCTCACTTTTGGATCTGCTGGGGGCCGTCACCGATCGTTCATTGGACAATCTGGTTATTGCACAGGATCTGGTAGCGACGAATCTGGTAACCGTGTCACCGGATGACGACCTGGAAGTGGCCATGAAGCGGTTTGCTTTAAAAGGATACCGGATGCTGCCGGTGGTGAATAAAACCGATCCTAGCATCATTCACGGTGTACTGCGCCGCACATCAGCGATGAAACATTATAATCGTAAGCTAATTGAATCTCTAAAGTAGGCTCAGGCCTCATTCTAAAAGCCTTTTTCAGTCGCAATAGTCGGTCTATAATTCCAATAAATCCTTTTTTCATGCGATTGTATTAAAAATCGGTCGATTTAGAGAAAATCGCTCTCTAATGCGT
>CP070796.1:236624-246072 GCA_020343475.1 Candidatus Zixiibacteriota bacterium | reverse complement strand
GCCCTGCCCGTGGTCAAGGATCGCCTCAATTTCCGAGCGGGTAATCGACATTCCTTTCAGACGCCCAAGAATATCAGTGAAATTGAGCCGGATATAACGCACTCCGGCCTCGTCGATTATACGAAGGACATCCTCTTTTGTCTTGGTCACGGCATATACCTCCTGCAGAATTGAAGCTGTAATTTATGCCCTTTTTGTCTCAAATCAATCTAAAAATATTCTCCATCGGTTGCCCCTTTTTCGCGAATTCTTTGCATCCGGATACGCTTGAATGGTGGCAGCCGGTTGTCTAATATTGCAGCCCTGCGGAAGGTCGTTCGATCGCCTGTGATCAATCTGACCTTGACATTCATACTTATCCGGCAATTGGAGCGAGATGATTGATACTGTATGGATCGGCGGCCGAACGTTTGGCGGCACGGACAGCCCGAGGCGGTCTGGCCGCGCGCGGGAAGGCACAATTTTTGGCAACCTGAGTATAATCCCTGGTAAAATTGTATCGCGGGAAAAAGGTCAGTTTATGTCAATTTCATCCTGTCCCGAGGATATTGTGGTCGATACGGCTGCCTGCTCCGGCAAAACAGTCCGGACAGGCGGCTCCGCGCACCGCCTGGAAATTGAGAACATCGAGAACTGGTGTGCCGGCAATGGCTGTCGCTTCACAATGAGATATACGGTCTACAGGGAAGAATGATTTCAGAAATGCGTGGAGTCTACGGGGGATGAAGGCTCCTTTTCGCCCGGCAATTATTCCGGCCCCTTCTTCACCCAGGCTTTGATCGTATTGATCCGTTGTCCCTCGATCCCGACCACCTCGAAAAGAATTTCGTTCCACTTTATTTTGGTTCCGACACTCGGCACCGATCCTACCAGGTCATAAATCAAGCCGCCGACCGTTTCGAACTCATCGATATCGTATTCAAGATTCAGCTCATCCAGCAACACCTCAAGGGAAAGACCGGCATCAACCTGGACTGAATTGTCCGCCAGCCTGATCAGCGGGGCTTGTTCGCTGTCGTACTCATCCTGAATATCACCGACAATCTCTTCGAGAATGTCTTCCAGGGTCACCAGACCGGAGGTGCCGCCGTATTCATCGATTACAATGGCGATGTGGATTTTATTGGCTTTGAAGTCGGCCAGCAGATCGCTGATAATCTTCGATTCCGGAACATAGTACGGCTTCCGCATGAACTCGGTGACGCTGCAGGTTTCCTGAGAGCTTTTTAAATCAGTAAATAGGTCCTTCACGTACAGCACCCCGATAATCTTATCGGGAGTTTCATCGTATACCGGGTAACGGGAAAAGCCAGCCTTCTTGGTAAGGGTCCTGATCTCTTCCAGGGTGGCATTCTTGTTGATACCTACCATGTCGATTCGGGGAATCATCACTTCTCGCACCTCGGTGACATCGAGCTGGAAAATCTGGCCGATCATTTCCTTCTCATCTTCCTCTATGATCGGCTCCCCGGCTCCGGCCTGATCCGCGAGTGATTCAATCGCCCGCTCGATAATGTCTTCCTTCTGGTCTTCGGAGATCCTGTCCCGGCGGGCACGTGCAAAAATGTGGCCGTAAATAATAATAAAGGGCCTGAATACTGCGTAGATAATCACGAACAGCGGCAAAAAACGCATGGCACGCTCGTCGATATCGCGTAAAGATCGACGCCGCGGAAGGTACTCCAGAAAGATCAGATACAAAATCCAAGCGATAAAAATACTGATGAAAATGGCCGCGATTGGATCAAATTCGCCGATCGACAGCAGCCGCATACCGGCCAGGACGGCAAAGAAAGAAACCAGGATCAAAAGGAATGACTTGAAGACCACCGCCAGATGGAGAATGTTACGAGGATTGTCGAACATCTCGATCAGAAGCTTCCGGTAGAACTTCGGAACCGGCCGGGAAAGACTTTTAATCTCTTCCGGTTCCAGATATACCGCCAGGGTATAATGGCTGAAAATGTACCCGGCGTAATATAAAACCACCATCAGCAGTATGTAAAGCACAATCAGCATTGCCGCATTCTGCGCAAATAGGTCTCTTCTTTATCAAACATGATTTCCCGATCCCGCTTTTTTACATGATCGTACCCCAGAAGGTGCAGAAAACCATGACAGCAGAGCCGCAAAATTTCAGCAGTGAAAGTTACACCGTATTTATCGGCATTTTTCGCCGCGGTGTCGGTGGAAATGTAAATTTCACCAAGGACGGAGTCCCTCCCCGGAGTCCGATCGAGAACAAAGGAGAGGACGTCGGTCGGTCCGCTTCGCCGCCGATATTGTTCGTTCAATCGCGAGAGTTGCCTGTCGCGGGTTAAGATGATATTAAGCGTACTGTCAGGAGGCTCCTCGTCTTCCTCAATCATCTCTATCATCCTTGCGATCCGCTTGCGGGGGATTTTCCTATTAGTGCTGGAGATTATATTTACGTACACTATTCTTCCTCATTCCTGGGATAAGCCACCCGGTGATGAAACACACCGATTAAGATCTGCACGAACGACTCTCTGATGTCAGCCAGATCTCTCAGTGTCAGGGGGCATTCCTCCAGTTCGCCCGACTGGAACCTGTCGTTTATTATGTTCTGTACCAGGTTACGTATTCTGGCCGGCTTCGGTTCCGCCAGAGTCCGGCTGGCCGCTTCCACCGTATCAGCCAGCATCACAATTGCCGTCTCGCGTATCCTGGGCTTCGGCCCCGGGTAGCGGAATTCATCGATATTCGGATTCTCTACTCCCAGTTCTTTCGCCTTGCTGTAAAAGTACGACATCAGCATGGTGCCGTGATGCTCTTCGATGAAATTAAGAATCTCATCCGGCAGATCGGCATCCTCTCCGAGCAGACGACCCTTCTTAACATGGGAGGATAAAATCAAAGCGGACATGGTCGGTGTGAGCTTCTCATGCCTGGATTTGATACCAAGTTGATTTTCGACAAAATACTCCGGTATTTCCATCTTGCCAATATCGTGATAGTATGCCCCCACCCGGGCCAGAAGCGGATTGGCCTCGATCGCCTTGGAGGCGGCCTCGGCCAGGTTGCCGACCAGGATGGAATGGTGATACGTTCCCGGGGCTTCCAACGCCAGCCGCTTCAGAAGCGGGTGATTGAGATCCGATAGTTCCAGAAGCGTCAGATCTGTGGTAAAACCGAACAGCGACTCAAAAACCGGCAGGATACTCATCGCCAAAAGCGGCGAGACAACCGCCGCAAACAGCCCCTGCCCGATCAGGCTGGTGATGTTTTCGGCCGGAGAAACCTTGATCGATTCAATCAGGAGTATTAGCAGAACATAGGTCAGCGCCAGGAAAAGCGCACTTTTGAAAAACTCGGTGCGGTGCCTGACACGCTGGGTTGAGTAGCAGGCTACCGTCCCGACGACAATCGTCAGCAGTACCAGAGAGAAATTGAAACGATGGAGAATACCAAATAGCAGCGCCAGTATAAAAGTATTGAATATGCCAACCTGGGCGTCAAAAAGAACCGTGATAAGAATCGACAGAATCGCTATTGGATATATATAATAGGATAGATCCATATTGACCTCGATCATTCGGGCCAAATAGATCAGAGTCAGCTCCAGACCGAACGCCAGAAAGATCGCCAGCAGCTTGGGATTCGATGAGAAGATTTGATTGTGGAAATAGTACAGGAACAGATACATGATAAGAAAGCTCGCCAGAATTAAAAGTAATCGTGCCACCACCGGCATAAACTGCTTAAACCAGCTTCCCTCGCCGGAGACAATTTTCTCCTGCCTGAAAATTTCTTCCAGAATTCTCTCTTCTCGCTCGGTTACCTGGCTGCCGGCTCGAACCACGATGTCGCCGGCCGAGATAATTTCGCTGTAAGGCTGAATTTCGGCCATCGCTTCGTTGCGGCGGGCCTGCATCTCATCCCTGTTGACCGAAAGATTGGAAACAATAAACGGGCGCCCGAGATCATAATAGAAATCGACGTCGAACGGCTCACTCAAAGCGCGCTGCTTGAGCGTGCTTCGAAAGATCCGGTTGGCACGGTGCGGATCGAGCAGCTTGTCCCTGGCAACATAAATTTCACGGTTGTCGATTCTGATTACGGCGGAGCGGGTTTTTTCTTTCGGCAGCAGGGCCAGGTCGGGGATAACACCGGAAAAATAAATGGTGTTTCTCAAAATATCCGAAATCACAGCGCGGGCTCCGGCAATTTCCGGATACTGCAGCAGCCGCCGCACGGCGGCCGTGTCCGCAAAGGGAAATCTCTGCATAAGAACGGCCTCGATGCTGTCGATCAGTTTTGCCGTGGCTGGCTGCAGTATAGTATCACCTGCGAGCGCGGTGCTAACGGTCGGGACAGCATCCGCGGAGGCGGTCATCAACTGATCAAAGCGCGACAGAGACGAATCCACGACGCTGCGGTCGTACTCTATGATGATCGGTATGGCATCAGCGGCGTCCTGCCGCTCCTCTTCGAGTTCATCGGGTGTTTTAGAAATCGCGATCTGGAAGGGGGCCATAATATCATCAAATGCGATTTCTCCCTTGCGCGGATATTCAAGCGGGTAAAACAGCTCCTCGGCAGGATACAGGAGTGAAATAAGCGTTGCCGCCAGCAGGAGCATGAGGATTTTATATACTTTGGTGCGGGTTCCGGTAGTCGGCGCCTGCCGGGTTTCGGCCTGAACCTTCAGGAAACGTTTTATAAAGCGCTTTATTCTCAGCAGGATTCGATACATAGCGGGGAAAGACGGTTCCCACTACTCCTTTCGATCGTTCTTGTCGAAACGCTCATATGCACGGATAATCTGTTGCACCAGCGGGTGACGCACTACGTCCTTGTCAGTCAGATATACAAATTTAATGCCGTCGATGCCAAGCAGAATTTTTTGAATGATAATCAGGCCGGATTTTTTCTTCACTTCCAGATCAATCTGCGTCACGTCGCCGGTGATGATCGCTTTCGATCCCTGCCCCAGGCGGGTAAGAAACATCTTCATCTGGTCCGGGGTGGTATTTTGCGCCTCGTCAAGAATAATAAAGGTCCTGTCCAGTGTGCGTCCGCGCATGAAGGCCAGTGGCAATATTTCAATGGTGCCCAGCTCGAGATACTTCTGAATCTTATCGGGCGGCATCATATTGTGAAGCGCGTCGTACACGGGGCGCAGATACGGGTCAACCTTCGCCCTGATATCACCCGGTAAGAAGCCCAGTGATTCTCCGGCTTCCACCGCCGGACGCACCAGCACGATGCGACCGACCCGCTTTTCCTTGAGCTCGGCCACCGCCACCCCCACCGCAAGATAGGTCTTGCCCGTGCCCGACGGGCCGATTGAAAAAACGATGTCATTTCCCCGAATCGCCTCCAGGTACTTTTTCTGGCCAATGGTCTTCGGTCTGATATATGGCTTTGAGATAGCGTCGGCCGCTTCGCTGTCGGCCATGCTTTTTGCCGGTCCGTCGCCCTCTTCCTTTATCATTTCAATCGCGTAGTTTAAATATTGCTCCGTCAAATAATCGCTGCCAGCCAGTCGCGCGGTCAAATCTTCGAACAGCTTGAAAACCCGGTTCACTTCTGCAGCTTCGCCTTCAATAATTATCCGGTCGCCGCGGGCGACAATGCTCGGCGTAAACGCCTGCTCGATACGACGCAGAAAAGCATCATTCTGCCCGAACAGCAGGCGCGGATCGCAGTCTTCAAGCACGAATGTCTTTGAAACCGTTTCCCTTGATTTAGTTCCCATACGCATGCAAATTATGGTCGATCGATGGAAATCGCCAACCCCAGTTCCCGGAGCTGATCCGGATCGATATCCGAAGGAGAACCGTCCATCAGAGAGGCCGCCGAGGCGGTTTTAGGAAACGCAATCACGTCGCGAATGCTATCGGATCCGCTCATCAGGGCGACAATGCGATCCAACCCCAGGGCAATCCCTCCATGAGGCGGAGCACCGTATTCAAGGGCACGAAGCAGGAATCCGAACATCTTCTCCGCGCGCTCGTCCGAGAAACCCAGAACATTGAGTATTCGCTGCTGAATCTCGCGACGATGCACCCGAATGCTTCCGGATCCGATTTCCGTCCCATTAAGGACCAGATCGTATTGCTGCGCTCGAATTCTCCGCAATGGATGATTGAGATCGCTAATTGGAATGTCTGCCTTTGACTCATCCAGAAGAAGCGGCAGGTCGTCCTCCACCGGACCGGAGACAATATTATGCATTGCATCCAGTCGATCCTCTTCCTCATTATATTCGAACAGCGGGAATCGAGTCACCCACAGGAATTTCCATTGATCCGCTTCAATCAGATCATGCTGTCTGCCCAGATGCAGCCGGAGTTGGCCCAGTATAGTCTCCGCCTTGAGCTTCTTGTCACAAACGATGAACACGGCGTCGCCCATCCCGGCGCCAACATGTCGACAGATGCGATCGCCGCGCTTTTCTCCAATGAATTTCAATATCGGAGATTTGTCGCCTTTTTCGGTTCGCAGAATGTACGCCAGTCCGCCCGCGCCAAGCTGCGTGGCCAGATCGGTGAACTCGCCGAGCTGCCGACGTGAGTAATTCCCTCCACCTTTCAGGCAGAGCGCCTTGACCACTCCACCCTCTTTGAGAGTATCAGCAAAGATCCGAAAATCACTTCCGGCCGCCAATTCCGAGATATCCACCAGTTCCATATCAAAACGCATATCCGGCTTGTCGATCCCCCACCGGTTCATAACCTCACCATATTCAAAGCGGGGAAACGGGGGGGTCAGTTTGATGCCAAGAACCTTATTGAAGAGATACGCCATCATTCCTTCAATCTGGTTGAATACGTCTTCTTCGGTTACGAATGACATTTCCATATCCAGCTGTGTATGCTCGGGCTGGCGATCGGCACGCAGGTCTTCGTCACGCAGACACCGCGCCAGCTGAAAGTACCTGTCATATCCGGATATCATCAGGATTTGCTTGAACAGCTGAGGAGATTGCGGGAGGGCATAAAATCTGCCCTTCTGAGTCCGGCTGGGAACCACGTAATCACGCGCCCCTTCTGGAGTAGAGCGAATCAGAAGCGGGGTTTCAATTTCATAAAAGTCCTGCAGCGCGAAATACTCCCGAATCGCCATTGCGGCCTGATGGCGCAGTCGGATATTATGTTGCAGCGGCTTCCGTCTTAAGTCAAGATATCGATACTGCAGCCGCAATAC
Organism: Candidatus Zixiibacteriota bacterium; assembly: GCA_020343475.1. Classification (GTDB taxonomy): domain Bacteria; phylum Zixibacteria; class MSB-5A5; order GN15; family PGXB01; genus JAFGAL01. The sequence goes on along the minus strand of CP070796.1, from coordinate 238,899 downwards.
GTCGCTGGCATCGGTTTCATCCTGAATGTCAAAGGGCGGCGTTTTCGACTCGGACAAAATACAGAATTCCCTGACCGCTACCTCTATTTCGCCGGTTGCCATTTTCTTGTTTTCGGTGCCTTCCGGGCGTTTTCGGACAATCCCTCTGGCGGCAACAACATATTCGTGACGCGCGCGAACCGCTATATCAAAGATCTCGCCGGAGACTTTCTCCGGATTAACGACGACCTGAGTGATTCCGTACCGATCCCGAACATCAATAAACAGAAGCCCGCCAAGGTTCCGGTATTCCTGAACCCAGCCATTGAGAACAACAGGTCGGCCGACATCATCGACTGTCAGTTCCCCACAGGTATGGGTTCTTTTAATCTCTCCGAACGAAGGCAATAGTTCTCCAATAACATTTTATCACTTATAAGATTAGTTCGGCATTACCCACGCTATTTTAACAAATTGCATACATATGGCAGCCGACGAAAGTAAGCAATTAGATATAATTTGTCAATAGGAACAACCTGCATAAAAGTGCATTTTATGTTACAGGGAAAACAGTTAATAGGGCTTGACAAATATGAGATGCCGTATATAATTCGTTCAGCTTTAACAGGTTGCAACCGATAAGAAATAGAGATGAATATATCGCGTTTTATGACAGAAGAGCTGATCGTTCTGGACTTCATCTCCGAGCAGGAGACGTCTCCGGAAAACTCGCATTCGCTTAAGTGGAAGGAGCGGAATAAAGAGCGAATTTTGTCCGATCTTGTCGCCATTTTGGATATATCCGGAAAGATCGCCAACCGCAACAAGATAATAATTGACTTTATCAATCGAGAACGGAAAGCAACCACCGCTATCGGCATGGGTGTTGCAATCCCGCACGTACGGTCCATGCAGGCAAAGGACTTTATCCTCGGTTTTGCCCGCTCAATCGATGGATACGATTTTGGCTCCCTCGACGGCGAACTGACTCACCTGTTTTTCGCAATGGCCGCCCCGCCATACGACGACAATTTATACCTGCGGGTCTTCAAGGCACTTTCATCCAACCTGCAGTACGACGATTTTCGCCGGGAGTTGATGCAGGCCGAGAAGCCGTTCGACATTATCAGAGCCTTCCGAAATATGGAATAACCTTCGGCTATCTTTTGTACTTACCCATAAGTGATGCCTCCGCCAGGATATGTCCCTCCATTTTCTTCAGAAGATCCACTTTAAAAATCCCGGCTTCGATTTCTTCCTCTCCGGCAGCCAGCACTGTATCCAGCGCGTAGAGCTTGAAATAATACCGGTGTGCCTTCCCGGGTGGCGGGCACGGCCCTCCGTAGCCGTAGCCGCCGAAATCGGTCTTGCCGTGCACTGTCGGCCCGCCAGTGCTGTCCAGTTGCCTGGCAGCCCAGCCGCCATTTCCGAAACCCTCTGGCAACTCCGAGATATCAGGCGGGATGTCGAAAACCACCCAGTGAACCCAGGTCCCCATCGGCGCATCGGGGTCGTCGCAAATTATAGCCAGTGATCTGGCCCCGGTCGGGACTCCGCTGATTGCAAGAGCCGGGGAAACATCGGAACTGTCGCAGGTATGTTTAACGGGGATGGTTTCCCCTTCCGAAAAGGCCGGACTGGTAATGGTCATTGCCATCGTCTCACCCTCCTTGCGGGATTCTTTCTTCTCCGCACTGTTGCATACACTGCCCACCATGAGTGTAATTACCAACAGCGCTCCTGCAAATCCTCTTATCATCTCGCAGCCTCCCTCATAATCAATATGTTTACGGCCGACTGTTCTTCCTGTATTCGGCATTAACATCACCCGGATGTCGGTACAATAAGCAAGAGACATAACCGCCGGCAGCTGACCGGCGGTCGGAATTCCGGATTCATTTGTCGGGAGCCGGGGATTACGCTTCAGATTTTCCCTCACTCTGCCTGGCAGTGACATGTTTCAGAAACGGCTCAAACAGATCAATCGGCATCGGGAAAATAATGGTCGAAGCCTTATTGGCCGACACTTCCACCAGCGTTTGCAAGAAACGCAGCTGCAGGGCACTCGGTTGCGTGGCAATCACTCCGGCCGCTTCAGCCAGCTTGGTGGAGGCCTGAAGTTCACCCTCGGCATGGATAACCTTGGAGCGCCGTTCACGTTCGGCTTCGGCCTGACGGGCAATGGCACGGGTCATCTCGGGCGGCAAATCGACGTTCTTTACCTCAACCACAGAGACCTTAATTCCCCACGGTTCGGTCTGGTGATCAATGATTTTCTGCAATTCCTGGTTGATCT
>CP070796.1:227006-236524 GCA_020343475.1 Candidatus Zixiibacteriota bacterium | reverse complement strand
GTCTATATATGAAAAAAAATTGGAAAATCGTTTTGATACTCTCATTGCTGGGTAATCTTGCGGTACTGTATGTTGCGGCCAAGGCGCTGGAGTATCGGAGTCATATTAACGAATTTCGCGATAAGTATCTGGCCGTGGTCGAGGAGTTCTCGTGTCGTCATGTTTATGCTTCGGAAAATGCTTTTCTGGTTTCCGATAATCCGGTTGAAAATCGGATTATTTTTCTGGGCACGCAGGTTACGCAAAACTGGAATCTCCGGCAGGCCTTTAGCGGCTACGAGGCGATTAATCGCGGCGTTTTCGGGCAGCGCGTCGCCGGCTTTTTGCTGCGATTCAAGGCGGATGTGCTCGATTTGAAACCGCAGGCAGTGGTGATTGAGATCAGTTCGTACAATCTGCGTCCCAATAATACCATTCGCGAGATAAAAGACTATGTAACGAGCATGACCGATCTGGCGCGCTATAACGAAATAAAACCGATTCTGACCACCATGATCCCGGTTCGCGCCGACAGTGCGGTCATTGCCGGGCACGAATCGTATCACCTGCCTGACAGCATCACCGTTTATAACGGATGGATTCGGCAGTATTGCGCAGAAAACGGTATTGACTTAATCGACTTCAACCGGGCGCTCGCCGACCAGAACGGTTTTCTGCCGGTCGCATTGTCACGTGCGGCCATTGATCTAAACGAGACGGGTTATCGGCGCATCAGTGAAGCGACACTGGCCGTTCTGGAGCGAAGATAGTCTCCGGCGTCATGGCCGATATCATGCGGGAGCGATTTTTAGAAAAAGTACTCCAAATCCAGCTTGCCGCTATAAGTGGATATGTCGCGCTCCGGATAATTGATATCCTCTTCGCCGAAGCCATAATGTGCTGACACTGAGACCTGCATGCTCCGGTTCATGAAGGCATAAGTCCCGCCGGCATGAATGCGAAATACCCTCATGGATCCACTGATTCCCGTGATTTTTCGTATGGTGTATTGAGGCTGCGCGGATATCGACGTATTTCTGTACAATTTGCTTATTTTAAAGCGATAGTCAAATTCTTCAATATCAATTTCATTTTGATAGAAACTGAATGATGGCGCAAACTCCCACCAGCTGTCAAGTATTATATATTTCATATAGACAGGGATTCGGAATTCGTAGTAATCTTCACCGGACTCAGTGAGATACTCAATACTTCCTGCCAGCAGAAAGGCAGGAGTAAGCATATATTCCCCAAAGCACCCCACTTCAAAATACTGACTATTAAAATCCTTTGTACTGCTATCACGTCGCGTATCACGAAACCCGAGGTTCACGCCAATTCTGGCATCCGGATTATGGTATCCAAATGTCCCCCCGACAGAAATAGACTGATTCAGCCAGTCATCCGCATCCAGTTCATCGTCTGTCTGTCTCGAATAGGCGAGGTTCCCACCAATGAATACATTTTCGAGGTGATAAAAACCATTAAGCCTAACGCCCAGCAGGTTCCTGCCGGTTTCGGAATGTGGAACATCGAATTCTTCATTATCGCTTGCCATTACGGCCGCACCTTCGATGAAATTATTGCGGTAGTTGTACGGAATAAATGAAATGGGCACAATCGGGTGCTGATAACGGGAATTGAAATAATGACGAAACGATACACCAGCGGCCAGGGTGTCGCGTGTTTCTGTCCGATCCTCTGCCAATTCTCCCTGATCATCAAGGCCGGGCCCCTTGAATTCAAAACTGGAGTATGCCAGCACGCTTCTTATTTCATTTTTAATAATATTGTCACGGCCAAGCCACCAGGTGCCGCAGTGCGTGCAGTAGAGACTTCTGGTGGTGGTTGCCTGCTTGCAGTATGAGCAGGTGGTAAACTCGCTGGCACCGAGGCTGGAAAACGTAAGGCAGAGTAGAATAACCGATAGAACAATGCAATTTACCGTTTTTGTGCTGTACATGGTCACGCTCCCGACATTTGATGTTAATTGTCAATTCATGAAAATAGAGACAAGGTTTTTTGTTGTCAACAAATATAGACAGGTGTTGATTATGGGTAAGAATTGCAGACGACAGCAATAATCATAGAACCGGTCACCACGTTTTTTTGTTACTTAGTACCGATGCCGGTTGATGCCATTTTTAACTGGGTATAGCTGTTAGCCGGGGCAAGAATGGATAAGGGAAATAATATGGACGATATTGAAAAAAACATGGCAGCCGAAGACCAGGACTGGCTCGACTCACTTGATGAGGTCTTTGCCCGTGAAGGAGGTGGTCGGGTTAGAGACATTATCGGGAAGATGGAAAGCCGCGCCAGGGAAAAAGGGGTATCGTTACCGTTGCCGGGAAGCACACCGTATGTCAATACCATCTCTTCCGATGACCAGCCGGCGTATCCCGGCAGCCGCGAACTGGAGCGGCGGATCAAAAGCATCATCCGCTGGAACGCAATGGCGATGGTGGTCCGGGCCAATCGTCATGCCGACGGCATCGGCGGTCATATTTCAACCTACGCCTCATCGGCGACGTTGTACGAGGTCGGCTTCAATCACTTTTTCCGGGGTCGTACCGATAAGCATCCGGGTGATATTGTTTATATTCAGGGGCACGCCGCGCCCGGAATCTATGCGCGGGCCTTTCTGGAAGGACGGCTGACCGAGGCCGATCTGGAGAATTTCAGAAGGGAACTCAGTAGCGACGGCGGGCTGTCTTCATACCCGCATCCCTGGCTAATGCCGGAATTCTGGCAATTTCCGACCGTGTCGATGGGATTGGGGCCGATTATGTCGATCTACCAGGCTCGTTTCAACAGGTATCTGGAACACCGCGGCCTGAAAAAGCCGTCCGATCAGAAGGTCTGGGTTTTTCTCGGCGACGGGGAACTTGACGAACCGGAGTCGCTCGGTGCAATCACGCTTGCGGCGCGCGAAAGCCTCGACAATCTAATTTTCGTCGTTAACTGTAACCTTCAACGGCTGGACGGCCCGGTGCGGGGAAACGGGAAAATCATCCAGGAACTGGAATCGGTCTTTGCCGGGGCCGGCTGGAGTGTTATCAAGGTAATCTGGGGCGCCGACTGGGATCCGCTTCTGGCCAAAGATAAAGACGGCGTCCTGATCAGGCGCATGGGTGATGTGCCTGACGGGCAGTACCAGAAGTATAGCATTTCCGACGGCGAATACATTCGCAAAGATTTCTTTGGTACCGATCCCCGACTGCTGGAGATGGTCAAGAACTACTCGGCTGAGAAACTGCAAAAACTGCGCCGGGGCGGTCATGATCCGGAGAAAGTCTTTGCTGCCTACAGGGCCGCGGTTGAACAGAAAAATGCTCCGACCGTGATCCTGGCCAAGACTATTAAGGGGTACGGTCTCGGTGAGGCGGGCGAGGGGCGTAACATCACTCACCAGCAGAAGAAACTCAATGAACAGGAACTTCGTGAGTTCCGCAGCCGATTTGGAATTCCGATTTCGGATAAGGATATCTCTGAAGCGCCGTTTTATCGTCCCGCGGAGGACAGCCCGGAAATCCGATACCTTCAGGAGCGCAGGAAGGAACTGGGAGGATATGTCCCGAAGCGCATTGCGGCAGTCGGCCCGATTGTACCGCCGGATGCGGATTTGTTCGATGAATATTTCGAGGGAACCGATAAACGCGAGGTCACGACCACCATGGTTGCTGTTCATATTCTCTCGAAATTGCTTAACGATCCCGGTGTCGGCCGGAATATTGTCCCGATCGTTCCCGATGAAGCACGGACTTTTGGCATGGAATCGCTGTTTCGCAAAGTCGGTATTTACAGCAGCCGGGGGCAGACCTATGAACCGGTCGATAAAGAAAGCCTGCTGTACTATAAAGAGGCAAAAGACGGTGTAATTCTTGAGGAAGGCATCACTGAAGCCGGGGCGATGTCTTCGTTTATCGCCGCCGGAACCGCTTACGCCACACACGGGATAACCATGATCCCGTTTTTCATCTACTACTCGATGTTCGGCTTCCAGCGCATCGGCGATTTGATCTGGGCAGCGGGCGATATGCAGGCCCGGGGCTTTTTGATAGGCGGAACCAGCGGCCGAACGACGCTGGCCGGCGAAGGTCTGCAGCACCAGGACGGGCAGAGCCACCTGTATGCATACTCTGTACCGACAATCAAGGCGTACGATCCGGCCTACGCGTACGAATTGGCGGTGATTATTCGCCGGGGAATCCAGAGGATGTTTGAAAACCAGGAGAACCTTCTTTACTACCTTACCGTCATGAATGAATTTTATCCCATGCCGCCGATGCCTGATGAGGCTGAGAAGGATATCCTGAGGGGGATGTACCGCTTTAAAAAGTCCGACCGTAAATCGACCGAAATCAAGGCGCATCTTCTCGGCAGTGGTGCGATCCTGAACGAAGCGATCAGAGCGGGGAAGATTCTGGAAGACAAATATGACGTGGCCGCCGATATCTGGTCGGTGACCAGCTACAAGGAATTGTATTATGACGCCATTGACACCGAGCGCTGGAACATGCTTAATCCCGGCAAAACACCGCGAATTCCGTTTGTGACGAAATTACTCGAAAACGAAAGCGGGATTTTTGTGGCCGCCTCGGATTATGTCAAGGCGCTGCCATCCACAGTCGCCAGATGGATTCCGGGCCGCTTTACGGTGCTCGGCACCGATGGTTTTGGCCGGTCTGACACCCGTGCCGCGTTGCGGGATCATTTCGAGGTTGACGCCCGGCATATCGCCCTTGCCGCTCTGCACGCGCTCGCTCAGGAGGGCCGACTGAAGCAGGAGATGGTCAAACAGGCCGTCAGCGACCTGGAGATCGACCCGGACAAGCTGAATCCTCTGTATGTGTAGCCTGGTAGAGCGCCAAAGCCCGCTTAAAAAAATATCAGTATTGTATCCGCACATCATATATTGTATTGCATGTTTTTTTGCCGTAGCTTACCGCTGAAATATCATAATCGCTTGACTTTATGCCGGTTATGGTTATCTTGTGGATGAGTATTTTATATTTATTTTCTGCACTGATCGGCTTTACTGACACAAAAACTCGCGCTGATTCTAAGCCGGATCGCTTGAAATGATATCGTATAACCCGCGCAGGAGGACTGTTATGGGGCGGATGTATAATAAGTTGCCGCTGGCACTGGCATTGTTTTCTGTTTTATTGCTTCTTCTGATTCCTTCAAAGGCCGGTGCCACCTTTTCAATTGTCGCCGTTGATACCGCGACCGGGGCGGTCGGCAGCGCCGGAGCATCCTGCATTGCCGGATCGCAAGTTATTCACGATTGCATTGAGGGGATAGGAGCCATAAACACGCAGGCCTATTACATCCAGCAGAACCAGAACAACGCGCACAGCCTGATGGTCTCAGGTTTAGCCCCCGATTCCATTATTGGCTGGCTGATCAACAATGATGTCGAGAATGATCCTGAATTTCGTCAGTACGGGGTGGTTACACTGGCCGGACCCGGCGCGTCGGCGGCATATACCGGCGCGGCAACCACCTTCTGGAGGGGGCATCTTACCGGCTTCGGGTATGCCATCCAGGGAAATATTCTCCTTGATGAGAGCATCGTTGATACCATGGAGTACGCATATTTGAATACCGAGGGGCCGCTTGAGGAGAAACTGATGGCGGCGCTTGAGGCGGCCAATGTCCCGGGGGCCGACATCCGCTGTATGTCCTGTAGCAAGCCGGCCATATCGGCCTATATCAAGGTAATCCATCTCGGCGATGGCAGCACGCCGTATCTTTATGAATTTGTCGATAATACCACCTGCCCGGTCAATCCGGTCGATTCCGTTCGCCTGAAATTCGACTGGTGGAAAGAGGCCAAGCTGGCCGATCCGGACTCCTCAATTGTCGAAGTATCTCCGGCCGTCGTTCCCGCCACCGGTTCCGATTCGGCACTTGTCACGGTGACTCCGCTCAACTTCAGGGGGGAATCGCCGACCCAGGGGGCCGGGGTTTCACTCTCAAACACCGGTGAGGGAATCCTCAGGCCGGTTGTTGATAATGGCGATGGCACTTTCTCGGCATGGATATTATCGCCGGCAATCCCCGGTCCTGATACCATTGTGGCGTCTATCACCGCCAATGAGCAAACGGTCGAGGCAGCGGCAAAGCCCGGATTGAAATATTATCGCTGCGGTGATGCCAACGACGATGGCGGCATCAATCTGCTCGATGTCCTGTACCTGATTGATCATCTCTATGGCGATCCAATCGGCCCGGCGCCGGTACCGCCCGAGGCTGGGGATGCCAATGCCGATGGTGACATAAACCTGCTGGATATTTTGTACCTTATTGACAATCTCTACGGAACACCCCCCGGGCCGGAACCGGAATGTCCATAATTCCCTGACACGCAGGGCAATCCACAGCTGAATACGCTGTGGCGGAAAAGCGCGAGGGAGCAGGCAAAAACGTCTGCTCCCTTTTTCTTTTACCCTGACTCTGATGTTGTTCCGGAGACGCCGGGAGTGAAAGATATTCACGGGAACATTGATAGAGTTATTCGGATTAAAAAGAGAAATCTATTGGCTTGAAAACAGCGGTGAAATTGCTTATAAACCCGGAAGGTCTTTATGAAAGTTTCAGATATAATTGTCAGATGCCTTGAAGTCGAAGGGGTAAAGTATGTCTTTGGCGTGCCGGGCGAAGAAAACGAGGACCTGCTTTTCTCGCTGGAAAGATCGTCGATACAATTTATTCCTGCGCGTATGGAACAGGGGGCATCTTTCATGGCCGACGTATATGGGCGACTGACCGGCAAAGCCGGGGTCTGCCTTTCGACACTGGGCCCCGGGGCCACTAATCTAATTACGGGAATTGCGGATGCGCATCTGGACAAGTCACCCGTGGTGGCAATAACCGGCCAGGGAAGTTCCGCCCGTATTCACAAGGAAAGTCACCAGAATATTGACATTGTTAACATGTTTAAACCGATTACCAAGTGGAATGCCAGTATTCAAAATCCGCAGATCGTAACGGAGGTGGTCCGCAAAGCGTTTAAGCTGGCCGAGATGGAAAAACCGGGGGCGACTCATTTTGAATTGCCGGAAGACGTGGCCAGGATGGACTGCCGGCTGGAGCCAATCACGCCCAGACGGGTTCGCCGCGCCGCGCCTGATTACAAGGCGGTCAATTTGGCGGTTGAACTTCTGAAACAGTCAAAGATCCCGCTTATTCTTGCAGGAAACGGCGCCATTCGTAAAATGGCATCAAAACACCTGCGGCAATTTGTGAAAATGACCAATATCCCCGTCATCTCGACTTTCATGGGCAAGGGGGCCATTTCCGATCGCGATGAACATTCGCTGTTTTCGGTCGGCATGCAGGCGCGGGATTTTCCAATGTCGGCAATCGATCGCGCCGATCTGATCATTGCGGTTGGATACGATATTGCCGAATACGCGCCCGAATTCTGGAATCCGTCCCGTGGTAAAAAAATTATCCATATCGATTTTTTGCCTGCGGAAGTGTACGATTACTATCAGCCGGATGTTGAAATTATTGCGGACGTGTCCGGATCACTCTGGGAGATGAACCGGCGGGTAGGCGAGGAAAAGCTTATTTTTGATTCATCGTGGTACGCGCCACTTCGCGAATGCATGCAGCGGGATTTCAATTCATACATCCTGCAGGAAGGGGATAAATTTACAGCTCCCGGAGTTCTGCATATCATTCGCGAATTCATGCGCCCCGGAGATATTCTGATTTCCGACGTTGGCAGTCATAAAATGTGGGTTGGAAGGAACTACCCGGTGTACGAACCCAACTCGGTGTTGATCTCGAACGGATTGGCAAGCATGGGTATCGCCCTCCCGGGAGGCATCGCCGCCAAGCTGGCGCACCCTGAGCGTCAGGTTGTAACGGTTATGGGTGACGGCGGTTTTATGATGAATTCCCAGGAAATTGAAACCGCCAAACGGATAGGAGCAGGCTATACCATCATTGTCCTCAACGACAACAATTACGGCCTGGTATCATGGAAACAGACGAGTAGTTACGGCAGAACCTCGGAACCGACCTGACCAATCCGGATTTCAAAAAGTACGCCGAAAGCTTCGGTATCACCGGCTATGCACCGAGAACGCTGAAGGAATTAAGAAATAACCTCAAAGATGCCATTACGCGTCAGGAGCTTTGCCTGGTTGAGGTGCCGATTGAACCGAAAGTCAACTATGAACTCAGCAGGAAACTCGAAGTCAACAAGGCAAATGGTTTTACCTACCATAAATAGTATGAGGATGTCATGAAAGCAATAAATCCGGCGACGAATGAGGTAATCAAGGAGTACCGGGAGCACTCATCCGCGGATATCGGTACCATTCTTGAGCAGGTGCATGAGGAATTTCTGGCGTGGCGGACGACGACTCTTGCACGTCGCAGCGAGCTGATGTACAAAGCGGCGGCGGTTTTGCGTCGAAATTCCAACCAATATGCCCGTACCATGAGCATGGAAATGGGCAAGATTATTACGGAATCCCGCGCCGAGGTGGAAAAATGCGCCTGGGTCTGCGAGTACTATGCCGACAACGCCGGACGGTTTCTGGCCGATGAAGTAATTGAAACCGATGCCAGCAGGAGCTTCGTGACCTTCCAGCCGCTGGGTATCGTACTGGCGGTGATGCCCTGGAATTTCCCCTTCTGGCAGGTGTTCCGATTCGCAGCGCCGGCGCTTATGGCAGGCAATGCGGCCGTACTGAAGCATGCCTCGAATGTCCCCGGTTCCGCACTGGCTATTGAGCAGGTATTTCGCGAGGCGGGCTTCCCGGAGGATATTTTCAGAACCTTGCTGGTTTCTTCCGGCCAGGTTGAATCGATTATTAAAAACGATCTGGTCAGTGCGGTCACGCTCACCGGAAGCGAGCCGGCCGGAATGTCGGTGGCCTCGATTGCGGGCCGCGAGTTGAAGAAGACAGTTCTCGAGTTGGGTGGTTCAGATCCGTTTATCGTGCTGGCTGATGCTGATCTGCCGGCATGTGTTGCCACTTCGGCGACTGCGCGCATGATTAACACCGGTCAGAGTTGTATTGCGGCCAAGCGGTTTATCGTGGTGGAATCCCTGGTAAGGAAGTTTGAAGAGCAGCAGACGGCGATCATGCAATCGTTGAAGATCGGCGATCCATTGTCGGAGAAAACGAGCGTCGGCCCGATGGCGCGGATGGATTTGCTCGAAGAACTTGATGAACAGGTACAGTCATCGATCCAATCCGGCGCAAGGCTGCTCTGCGGAGGAACGAAAGCTGACGGGCCGGGGGCTTTCTATCTGCCGACGGTGCTGACCGATGTTAAGAAGGGGATGCCGGTATATGAACTGGAAACGTTCGGGCCGGTTTCTGCTATCATCCCGGTCAAAGACATGGAAGAGGCGATTACGGTAGCCAATGACTCAGATTTTGGTCTCGGAGGCAGTGTCTGGTCGCGAGATTTGAAAAAGGCGGAAGAGGTCGCGCGAAGGATTGAGACCGGTGCAATGTTTGTCAATGGCATGACCAAATCGGATCCCCGTTTGCCCTTTGGCG
>CP070796.1:217094-226906 GCA_020343475.1 Candidatus Zixiibacteriota bacterium | reverse complement strand
GGAACAGATGCATAAAGGAAAAAGTTATTCGCTTGAATGGAAATCCGGTGATATTATTCTGGTTGCTCTTGACGGCAAGCATGTTACCGGCGGCGCCTCAGAAACCTGGGGAGAAAATCCAAAAGAACTCTTGAAGCTTGAGAAAAAGTCCGCTATCTTCCAGATGGAAGGAGCGGTTACCTTCAATTCAGGTCTGAAGGCCACCTTTGATTTCGAGGAGGACCTACAGGCAAAATTGCCCGAACTGAAATAATCGGAAAATTGTGGACTGATTGAAAAAGGAGCTGATGATGCAGAGAAAAGCGAAGGTGTCATATGTAATCGCTATCAGCATTCTTTCGTTAATCGCTCTGACAGGGACGATCCGGGCGGATATCGAATTGCCGGCAGGGACGCAGACGAAAATCGAATTTGTGCAGGATATCTCCTCCAAGTTTGTTAAACCCGGCGACATTGCCCCCATCCGGCTGCTGGAACCGATTACGGTTGGTGGGGTGGTGCTGGTCAAAGAAGGGGCCATGGGATCGGCGCGAGTGGTTTCCGCCGAATCCGCGGGCAAGGGCGGCAAACCGGGGGAAATTGAGCTTGAACTGATAGAGCTGGAACCGAACGGTTATTATAAGGCTGCCGACGACAAGAAAATACAGATTGAAACGCATGATGGGCAGACTATCAAAGCCAGGGGGAAAGGCAAAAAGACTCTTTCATATATTGTATTCTTTGGCCTCCTTATTAAAGGGGGCGAAGGGATAATACCGGCCGGACAGCCCATCCCGGTCAAGGTGAAAGAAGATATCATGATCGTGCTTGAATAGGCAGTCAAGAGCTTTTCGCCTTTTCAGGAGCCAACCTTTCGGGGTTGGTTTTTTTTGCTAATTGTATATGAAACAACTGGTTCGCGACAGTATCACCGGTCCCCCGTTTTCATTAAACAATATTGTTGTTGACGGCCTGCCTTCGAGAAATAATATTCTCTCCCGGAAAGACCGAGCACATTGTCATGCATGGGTAACGAATTTACCCTTTGGTATATTGAAAGGACCGCAGGGTGAGTGTGAAAAATCGGCAAAAGGGAGACGATCTTGCGGCTTATTGGGTCCGCATTGCGATATTTTGTCTCTGTATCCTGCCTGTCCTTGCCCATCAGGTTCTCGCACAGCGAGTGGATTGGGAACATGTATTCGGATCTGATTCCACTGTTGATCGCATTTACACTATAATCCAGATTCAGGATGAGGGTTATATCGCGGCCGGATGGACAAGGTCATTTGGCCGGCCTTCCATAAAGGCTTACATATTGAAGCTTGACTTATCAGGGGATACCATCTGGACCCTGAAGTACGCGGTGGAGGGGAATCTCAATACTTATGGCCGCGACATTATTGCCACTTCTGACGGCGGCTTTGCGCTGACAGGGGAATGTTATCGCTCGGCATCACGCGGCAACGACATTTTTCTGTCGAAACTGTCCGGGGATGGAGATGTTCTCTGGAGTCAATCCTACGGTTCCGAGCGGTCGGAATACGGCACGGCGGTTGTGGAGACAATCGACAAGGGCTTTGTTATTGTCGGCTACAACTTCTCCGGTCCGGATTCCGGTGATCTCCTGATGATCAAGACCGATTATGAGGGTGATTCGCTCTGGAGCAGAATCCACTCCAGGCCGTATCCGAGTCGGGGCTATGATGTGATTGAAAGCATTGACGCCGACTATATTATCACCGGCTATACCGGTTCCTGGCGCGCCCCGGAAAAGACCAATATGCTGCTGGTGTCGATTGATTCGCTCGGAACAGAGAAATGGTCCCGGACCTACGGAGCCGAATGGGATGATCAGGCGTACGCACTCGTGCAGGGCCCGGATAAAGGCTTCCTGATCGCCGGGTACACGACCTCTTTTGATGCCGTCGGCCGCGATATCCTGTTGCTCAAAACTGATTCTGCCGGTGAATTTGCCTGGCTCAAAACTTATGGCGGTGTCGCGGATGATTATGCCTATGCGGTCGCAACTTCCGCCGAAGGCCGATTCATGGTGGCCGGGTACTCCAATTCGTTCGGTGAACTGGGCCACTATGAGGATGATTATGATGCCTGCCTTTATGAGATTGACTCCGCCGGTGATTCTCTCCGGATGATGATTTTTGCGCGCGGGAAAACGGATGATTTCATTTATGCCATGTGTCCGGCAGTTGATGGCTGGCCGGTGCTGGCCGGATACCGTCGTGCCGTCGATGAAGGCGGCGTTGAAAACGGCATTCTCTTGAAGGTTGGTCCGAATGCGCCGCCCGTTTTTGCAGAACCGCTGGATACCGTGTCGACCGTCGAGGACTCGAATTTTGAGCTGACCATTTCTCTGAGCGACGGTGACGGGGATCCGGTAAGCATCGAGTGCAATTATCCGGATGATGTCTATGTCACTTTTCTTGATTTCGGTGACGGCACGGCGCTGTTCTCGATTTCCCCCGACTATTCCGATGTTGATAATGTTTATCCAATTGTCTTTTGGGCGAGCGACGGGTATGCCGCTGTTTCGGATACTCTTTATGTTAAGGTGATAAACCGCCAGTTGCGGGCGACCTTTTACCTTCCGGGAGCCTATGATGACATCCTGGTCAGCGACAATCCGGTCGCAGTCTATTTCAATGAAATGATTGATCCAGCTTCGCTGCCCGGCAATATCGGCGCTGTCAGTGCCAGGGATGATACGCTCGCGTATTATTATGACCAGGGCATCAACATTCTCTATATTGCCGGTCAAGGCGATTTCTTCAAGCCGCTTGACACCATTCTCATTACTCTGGGCGCCGGAATCGTCGATCTGGCAGGTTACTCTCTCGGGCCGGCCCAGACGACGCGCATTCTCACCGGCCCGGTGGTTTATCCGGGCGATGCCGATAACGACGGCATAGTCGACGAAAGGGATATCCTTCCCCTGGGTCTGTTCTGGAACACGTCCGGACCGGTGCGGTCGATGAGTGCCGATCTTAACTGGGGGATGTCTCCGGCGCATTGCTGGGATCCGTTGCGCGCCACGTATGCCGATGCCAATGGTGACGGCAAAGTGGATGCCAGTGATATCTGCGGAATTACGCAAAACTGGAATTGTACGGTCGAGACCGGGGCCGGTGTAAATCCGGAAACGAGTTCCGATTATCTCAGAATATTCAAGATGCTTGATCGGTCAGCTCTTGACGATATATATACCACGGTCGCTGACTGCCCGGAAAGCGAGGGCAAGCGGGCCGTTAATCGTATTCTGGAGTCGCTTCTGGGCCGCCGTGCCGGGGTTCTTCCAACCGAATTCGAGCTGTTTCAGAATTATCCCAATCCCTTCAATCCGGAAACGGCGATACGATACTATCTGCCGATCAGCGGTGACGTAACGCTTTCGGTGTATAATATAATCGGCCAGCGGGTGACAATCTTGCTTGAAGGCCGCACGGAACGGGGGTACGGTGAAGTCGTATGGCCGGGAACCGATCAGTTCGGCAAGCCTGTCGCCAGCGGCATATATTTTTATCGCCTCGAGACCGATGAAATCAGCCTGACCAGGCGCATGATACTGATTAGATAACACCGCGTTTTCTGACCAAGTAAAAATCGCCCTGCCATTACACTGGCAAGGCGATTTTGCTTTTACTGCATCACTGCGGTCAGGTCACATGGGGTAAAAAAGATGCACCTCCACTCCGCGAGCCTTAAGTTGCGGGATCTGAACCTGCAACGCGTGAGTTGACAGCGGGACCTCCACCAGATAAATCACATCACCGTCATTAATCCCGGGATTGTTTACCAGTGGCCCGAGATCGGTAAACAGGTTGTATGACAGATCCAGGTATTTCAGATAAGGCAGATTCCCCAGCGGGGCGATATTGCTGATCTGATTTTCGGCTAGATTGATCTGCTGGAGTGATTTTATATCGGCCAGCGGTGAAATGTCGGCAACGATATTGGACGAAAGATATAGGTCTCTGAGAATCGGCAGGGTTCGCAATTCACTGATATCGCTGAGAAAGTTGAATTCCAGTCCGAGGGTTACTAAATTTACCGCGGCCGATAGGCCGGTAATATCCGAGACTCCTCGTTCACCGAGCCATAGAACTTGAATCGGGTAAAGGTCAGACACGTAAATATCACCGGTCGGAATATACAGTATTTCCCTCATATAACTGTCGAGTTCGGGATCAGGGAAAGTCACAACGGTGTCATTGGCGATGTTCAGGCTGATTTCGACATTAGCGCTGTCGCTGAACACCCCTTCAAGCGGAAGCTCTGCGCCGTCCGCTCCCCATAGCCCGGTTATCTCGAGTGCCAGGGTGTTGATTGCCACGGTATCAAAGAACGGCGACCCGAACTGAATTTCCATCAACTCCGCAAACCCGCTCGCATCGACCAGCTTTTCTGAATTGTCGATAACTGACATCCCGATTGCATACTGAGCGCCGATATCACCATGGTTAATTTGTGCTACATATATAACGTCTTCTTCACTCAGTCCGCGCCCGAGTCTGGTGCTATCCTCAATCGGAAAGAGATTCAAGAAATCGTAGCCGATCCTGAAAGCTGCCCCGCGCAGTTCGGGAAGGTTATATGCTTCGACCACTATTGTAAAATATTCCAGGGGCTGAGCCCGCTGCATTCGCGGCGAGATACGCAGCATCGGCACCACCGGTCGCAGCGTAATCCTGAGGTTTACGGCCCGATCTGGAACGACGTTAGCGACAGTACTTCCGCGATACAGAACCAGGCCAACCTTGGAATCGATGGCCTCCAGGACAAAGGTGCGGTTTCGTCCTGCCGGAACCAATATTTCTCCGACAAGAAGGCCATTGACAAAGTCAAGTTGAGCCGTAATCGTCTCCATATCGGGGGCGGAAACAGTCAGGATGTACATATCAACCGCTTCCGCTCCGGCCGGCGCCTGGACATGCAGGTTGACAGCGACGTCCCCGTAATATGGATCGACTGCTTTTCTGGAGCAGGAAAGTGTCACCGAGAGTACGAGCACCGACAGAAAAAGCAGCATTGATAGCATGTTGCCATGATTGTATTTCATCATTCCCGACCTCCCTTAAAACGTGCCCGTCAGGCCACCGGTTATCTGGAAGCCGCTGAGATCCACGTTGCCGCCGTCGGCGTTTCCGGTGTACAGTCTGGCGCCCACGTCGAAATTGACTCTTTCACCGAGCTTCCGCCCGATACCGGCGCCAAAACCGAAAACGCTCGAATTGTCAAAACCCATCTCGTTGGCCGAAATCAGCTTAAGCTCCGCGGCCGGTGCGAAGGACCAATCGGACATCAGGGACCAAGAAACCATACCGGTAACAACAAATTCGTTTCCATACGATTTCAGGCTCTCGATTTCCTTATCGGTGTCGGTATCATAGCCGGTCTGTGCTCCCCGCCAGAGATAGCGGACCGCGGCCGTCGCCGCGAACAGCTCGGTGCCGTGGGAGCCGGCCAGCCGGAAATCCACCTGATCGCCCTGCTTGTAGACCCGGGTGTCTCCCGACCTGTCGGCGGTATAAAGCGAGATTATCAAATCGCTGCCCAGGGTAAACTCATCGCTATGGATCTCGGCACCAAGATTGAAACTGACCAGGTCGCCGGGATTATAATCATCGTACCCTTCGTACGGTTCGTACGTCCCGTTGTACTGGTACATGACACCGGCACCGTAGCGCATCTCACCGGCCGAACCGGCCCCCCCAAAAAGCAGGCTCAGGCCGAGTCCTTCACCGAATCGCCGCACCGGGAAAGAGAGATAATTGTCCGAGAGGTAATCGATAATGATCCACTCCTTGGACAGGTCCAGTTTCTTCTTGCCCAGCGGCAGGTTGACGCCGAGACTGGTGACCAGATGATCGTCCATAAACGATCGGTTCAGCATCAGCCGGAAATCGCTCATGCCCGCCAGAGAGTATTCGGTTCCCCGCTCGACGAGATCGTTCGAAGAGCTTGCGACGTAAAAGAGCGCCTCGAAATCGTTCTGAAGCGGGATAAAACCGTTAACGGGGATGGTCAGCTGGCTGATGGTCGTTTTTCCGCTGGAACTCTCAATCGACCAATCGGTATAGGAAAATTGAATCGATCCCGCCGTCGGCTGTCCATACAGTATCTGGCCCCATGCCGCCGGGGAACAAACTGCCAGCAAAACTGCTAGCAGGCAGCAAGTTTTTTTAATTCTCAACATCGAATGTCCCCCGTATGATAACCGTCCCGTTGCGGGAAACGATTGGTTGATCGATCGGTACCCGGTAAATATCCGAATCCGGTATGACGCCGCTATTGTCAATAACGGTGGTAATTCGGCCCGCGAGCTCACGATCGTCACCTGCGCCGCCGGCGCGGGTATCCATATCACCTTCGAAATCATCCAGGGAGTATTCACCACCTGGACCAGCCGCCGACAGCGCCGCGGAAAGTGATCCCGCCTGCCTTCCAGCTTCACCGAAATTACGGTCCTCGCTAGCGGCCTGCTGGAATTCACGTGCCGCAGCCTGCGGCATGCCCCGGCTCCTGAAATCAAGCCCCCGGCAGTAAGCCATAAATGCCAGATAAGATTCGGTGGGAATCTGCAGAATCGAATCGCGCTCCGCTGCGGTCAGCTCGATCCCCATTTCGTCAATTACCTTAAAGACGAATTCCTTCTGGACGCGGAAGAATTGCCGCATGTCGCCTTCGGTCGGCTCAGTGACCTGAGCGCGGCTGTCAGCGGTATTGACCACCGCCCCGTCAAGTCGAATCGCATTGGCACCAACACTCAAAAGCGAACCGGTTACAATGCGGCGGCTGCCGAGCATCCGCCCGATGCGGGGCGCGGTCGACCGATCGACATATTCTGACCGGCCCAGCTTCATTTCCTGCAGGATAATGTCAATCTTCATGCGGTCGACCACTCGTAGCGAGTTGACTTTGGCCAGATCAATTGCGGTGAATTCGGCCAGACCCAGCCCCAGTGGAGCCAGTTTCGGGGGCAGGTTCGAACCGTCGAAGTTGACTACCGCGACGGTGTTCTGGGGAATGGTGTCAACTTTGATCTGGGCCTCTCCGGCCACCACCGCCAAGGCTTCCTCCCGAAACTTTTTTTCAATCAACTGGTCCAGGTGCGCCCGCACCAGATTGCGGGTACCCCGGTCCGGCTCAAGATTCAGGGCAGTGGTATACGATTGGATTGCCAGGTCGTATGTATGCTGTCTTTCATGTATCATTCCGCTGAAAAGGCTGGTCCGGGAATCCGGCCGGATGTGATTGGCCTGCTTGAGGGCATCCTCGGCCTTTGTCAGGTCGCCTTTTTTATAAAAGGCCACTCCCAGTTCCCTCCAGGCGTCAGCGCTTTGCGGATTGACCCGGATTTCATCGTACAGAATCGCAATGGCTCTGTCGTATTCCCCCTGCTCGGTCAGCCTGCGTCCCTGCAAATACAGGCTCTGCGAGCATCCAGTCAGAAGAATGACAGACAGTAAAAGCAGTGTTCGTATCATATCTTCCTCACATAAGTGATATTGCTTTAATCAAAGCGCTATCCGGCCAGGGGGCGATAGATATCCATTTTCCGCTTCGCCTCGGCGAAGTTCTTGTCCATTTCATACGCTTTTTTGAAAAACTCGAAGGCCTGCCTGTAATCGTACTTGTCGGCGAAATCAAGGCCGCGCGCGTATAGCGATGCCGCGTCGAAGGACTCGCTGCCGCCGGCCTTGAGTAAATCCCTGGTTTTATCGTCGAGCTTGATGTTGAGTTTCTTGGCCAGTTCCTCGACCATCTCCTTTTCCATCTTGAAATATTCGGGTTTACCCTCCTTGTCAACCGTGGCGATGATCTCCGAGGTTTCAACGTCAACCGCCCGGACCAGCATGCGCATGTTCCTGGCACTAAGCTGGGTCAGGCTCCCGAACACCATGATCCTGGCGCCCAGGATCTTGCCGACCTTCACCGCCGTAGCCTGGTCGACCTTACCCGCCTGCTGCAGCTCAATTTCACTGATAATGGCGTTGATTTTGTCGCGCTCGACCACTTTCATATCAGAGATTTTTGCGAAATCGCTGGCGAAGAAATCCGCCAGTCCCTTAGTAATGTACCCCAGTTGCTCCTGGAACTCCTGCGTGGAGTAATTGTCAAACTCCATAATGGCAATGGTCTTTATCTTTTCGCCTTCAGGGCAGTTCAGCATCGCGTTGGCCTGAAGAACCTTGAACCAGCGATCCCGCAGCTGCTGCGGCCAGAAATCATGCGGCAGATGAATGACACAGGGATCGATTTTGACAATCCTGTCGAGATAGGTGTACGATTTACTGACAAACTCCTGTCCCAACGCATACGTGCACATACTCAGAACCGAGTAGATTGCAACACTGTCCTTTGCCTTCAAATCGGCTCTCTGCAGCAGGCCGTTTGTCATTTCGATCGCCTTTTCGAATTCCGCCTGGCTGTAAAGATCGCCTGCCATGGCCAGCTGGTCGGCAAGTGACCCTGTTTCCTGGGCCGTGGCGGCGCCCGACGAAAAGAGACTGCCCGCTATCACAGCCGTCAGGACAAAAAATAATCGAACAGTTTTACGGTGCGATTGCATTTTGACTCCTTTGCTTTTGCAGGTGATATATTGACTTATGCTCTTATACGATTTCAGTCAAGTTTAAAACGATTTAATTGTCAAAAGAGAATTTGATGATTTCATCCTGACCCGCGGCGACCCGGATCGTTTCCTCCTTGGATTTCAAAATCCCGTCAATTGTCAATTCCACCCGAATTACGTAGATGCCCTCTTTGAGCGTAAAAATTGCAGGAGTCAGTTTCTCCTGTTTCTTGCCGTCAATATAGATCAGAGCATTCAAATAGGACGGTGTCGCGACCCTGATGATGCCGGAATCAGGTTTCTGTGCCGGTTTGGGTTCCGGTTCCAATTCTTCACGCTGTCGGGTAAAAGCAAAGGCCAGTGATGCAGTATCCCCGGCGGAAATTGTGACAGCTTTCTGCATTGTTTTCTCGTTGCTTTGCGGATTTTTCGCCAGAACAATGTGCCCGCCGGTGTCGAGAGCATAGACGGAGTTTTTTGCCTGCGATTCCACCAGCATATCATCGATATAAAAATCGCTGGCCAGATTGGATGTAATCCAGACATATCCTTCAATCGGTCCCGCTGCAGGCGGATGAAGCGTAAAGGCGTATATGTCCGAGTAGCCGCTGGAGTTGCCTTCAGGATCGACCGCTTCTACCCGCCAGAAATATGTTCCGCTATCAAGTGGCGCCTCGAGGGTGTAGGTGTTTTCGGGCAGACGCGAGACAATCTCTAGGGTGAGGAATTCGGGATCGGCGGCGTACTCGAGGCGATATGATCCGCCCGCGCGCAAGCTTGCTTCCCATGACAGGGTGGGAAGGGCAGTCTCAAGAATAGCACCGTTCGACGGTGAGGATAAAAGCGGCGGCACGATCCCGTCCCGGCCGCCGAAAAACTGCCATCCCAGAATTGCCACCGCAATCACAATCGCGGCTGCGACAATGCCGGAAATAAGCGGTTTCCTGCTTTTCCCGGTCGGTCTTCGGGTGGGTTCGGTTTCCTCGACTGCCGCGGTTCGCGGGATTTCAGCACGGATAGCGTCAATTCTTTGCTGCATCTCATTTGCGGAGGCAAATCGTTTTTCCGGGTTTCTATCAATCGCCTTGAGAACAACTTCTTCCAATTCCCTGGGAATCTCCGGAATCAGGTCGCGGGGTCGGGGTGGGTCGTTGAACAGCTTGGCATCCCTGATGGCAAATTCGTTGTCTCCCTTAAACGGCAATTCTCCGGTGAGCAGGCAGTAGAGGGTGGTTCCGAC
>CP070796.1:206980-216994 GCA_020343475.1 Candidatus Zixiibacteriota bacterium | reverse complement strand
CAAGCCTATGGGGCTCGTCGTGTTATTCGCGGCGGTGCTGTTTCTGCCGCCGGGGGTAAATGCCGCCCGCCTTACAATCAGTTCTCTGCCCTATACAGCGTCAAGCAACAATGATACACTGGTGCTCAGCGGGACAAAGCTTTCCTCGAGCGGAAACGGTATCAGTGTTACCGGCCATGACATCGTCATCGATCTGGGGAGCGATACCCTGGAGTTCGGAACGGGTAACGGCAGTGGAAATTACGGTATTCGTTTTTCGTATGGTGCCTACAATGTGACAGTATCAGGTGGCACGATTCTTCACGGAGGAGCCGGCGATAATAACAGGTGTGTTCTCCTGAGCCGAACCAATGATATCCTGTTCGAAAATACAAATATGATAGTCTATGGGATTAATGGACATTGTGTTGAAGCGTCATCGGTCGGGGCTCCAGGCAATTATAACATTGAAATAAGCGGCGGTGATTTCTGGAACAATTGTCATGGCTACAATAGTCGCTGTCAGTACGACGGCTGCGCAATCAGGCTGTCGATCTCCTCGTATGGGGGGTATGGTGATTTTCATTACAAAGTGCATGATATCACCCTTCATAATTCTCCCGGGCAAGGCATTATGATCAGCGGACGCGATCAGACGACGAACGCGGCACTGGCCATTGTATATGATAACATCATAACCTGTGATGCCAGAAATCTCTCATACACATCATATGCCGGCACCTGCTATTCGGCCGCAAATCCATATGCCATTGCTCTCCTGAAGTGTGCTCCCGGATCGGAAGTGTACGGCAATACTATAATCAGCGGTACCAACTACGGTGGCAGCAGGGGAATATTGGTGGAAAACTCTGTCGGCAGCCCGACGAACTGGATCCGTATCCATCATAACATGGTCGATGTCCATGAAGGCCCGAATGTCGAATACGGTGAAGGCGGAACAGCGGTGCATGCCCTCCGTATGAGGGCCATAGACGGCAATTCAATTGATTATATCAGGGTTGACAGCAATGTTTTTATAGCCACGGGCGACGCCAATACAGCAACCGACGATTATAACAGTGTCGTCGCGGCGTTCCGTTATTCGGATGTACCGGGTACCGATAGCATAATCGTGGAAAACAACACTTTCCGATCCAAATCGCTCACTTCCGGCGTCCTTGCTATGGCTGCAGTCTTCGATTATGCTTTCAGCGGTTCCCTGATTATGCAGGACAACCGCATTGAGAGCGACGGGACTATCATTCAGATCGGCTATCGCAATAACGGAGCCAGCGATATTTATCTCGACAGCGATACCCTGGCATTTTTGAATCCGGCGTATGATCCCGAGGTTTACCATGTCGGATACCTGTCAAATAACTGGACCTGTACGGGCAACTACGCCAAGGATGTATTTTATGAAGGCTCGGCTTCACCGACAGATATCACTCTGGCAAACAATGGTACCCTTCAATTTGGATTGCAGAAGACTCTGAATATTTACGTTGAAGGACGTAATGGTCTGCCGGTTGCAAATGCCATCGTACTGGTTACCAATAATTATGATAGAGTGGTGGCCAGCGGATCGACCAACGGTTACGGTCGTCTGGAAGGGTTGGTTTGCTATTGGTGGGAACAGCGGATCGGAAGCGATTCCACTAATTTCAACAGCTTTACAATTAAGGTAAAGAAAGAATCTGACAGCACCATTATTACGCATGATGTCGGTGCCGCCTCTGTGGTCCCCGTGATCACCCTTACGAAAACCGACGGCAGCGGGGATCCCCCGCCGGAAGATACCATGGCCCCGAGTGCAATTGACGACCTCAGCGCCGTAACCGGTGAAGACATGGGTGAAGTTGATCTGATCTGGACGGCACCGGGAGACGACGGCACCGACGGAATTGCCAATAACTACGAAATTCGGTATTCGCTCAACGCGTTCACGGAAGCCGACTTTGTTCAGGCAAGTATCTACAGGATCCCGCCGAGCCCATTGCCGGCGGGTTCCGATCAATATCTGACAGTCAAGGGCCTGGAGCCAGGCGAGCTTTATTTCTTCGCGGTGCGAGCCTTTGACGATGCCGGCAATCCCTCCGGGTTGTCCAACGTTGTATCGGCCGTCTCCCAGCTTGATTTCGGCCTTGGTGGAGAAGATGAGGACAGCTCCTTTGCCGTCGATATTGTCAGTCCAAAGGACAATGCCGTTGTGCATACTTCGCGGCCTTTTCTGCTGGTACGCAATGTCACTTCCAATCCCGCCAATGTCTATCGTTTCGAACTTGCGGAAGACGTGGATTTTGCCGCAATGGTGGCGGTTTCCCCTCAGGTGCCTCAGGCGGAAGGTGATGTCACCGGCTGGCAGGTTCCTGATCCGCTTTCGTCCGGAGTAACCTATTACTGGCATGCCCGCGCCAACGACAGCGGCTTCTGTGAGGCTGCCAGTTTTTCGGTTCAGCCCTCGCCACATCCTTACCCAAATCCCTTTGATCCGGCGAAACACTCCATTGTGAAATTCACCAATATTCCCGACGGCGCCTCACTGGTGCTGATGTCGGTGTCAGGTTCCCTTGTCAGGCGATGGACGGAGGTTTCAGGCGATGTCGCCTGGGACGGAACCAACGAAGCCAGCAGTCCGGTTGCGTCAGGAGTCTACCTCTGGTATATCGAAGACTCCGATACCTGCGGGAAGCTAGTCGTCAGGCGATAGCACCGTATTGTTATTTCATGTTCTAAACAGAATTATATCGTCGGGAGCAGCGGTTATCGAGTCTACCTTTGATAATTGTCGGTACCTGTTTTCGGTTGCGGCATTCCGCGACCGGCACTGCTGAGGACTTTTAAACCACGCGTCTTATTTCGCTGCGCGAAAGCCGGTGATCGCCTGCTATTTGATGAATTTATCATATCCGATTTGCGCAGGAAATAATATCTTAAATTAACACTTGGCGAACCCGATATATTGCAATATGTTGGAATCCGGAGACAGAACCGGTCTAAAGGAATCCGGCAAATCCCGGCGGGGAGCATAAAGCAGGCATGTGCGGTATCGTTGGTTATTTTCAGCTTAATGGTGAGGCCAAACCGGATAGGCAGTTGCTGATGCGTATGACGCAAATCATTCGGCATCGCGGGCCTGATGAATTTGGCGCCTATTTTGACCGCAAATGCACCCTGGGCCAGGCGCGGCTGTCCATTATTGATCTCAACACCGGTTCCCAGCCACTCTGCAATGAAGACCGGAGCATCTGGATAACCTTTAATGGTGAAATTTTCAATTATGTGGAATTGCGGCCGCAGCTGGAAAAACTGGGCCACGTCTTCCGCACCCGGTCCGATACCGAGGTGATTGTCCATGCCTATGAACAATGGGGGCGGAACTGCCTGAGCTTTTTCAATGGCCAGTTCGCTTTAGCAATTTATGACAGAAAAAATCAGACCCTTTTTATTGCCCGTGACCGCCTGGGAATTCGGCCGGTATTTTACGCTATCCATAATGGGCGGTTTTATTTTGCTTCGGAGATCAAGGCGATTTTTTGTGATCCGTCGATACCGCGAAAAATCGATTTTAAGGGTCTGGATGAGATCTTCACCTGGTGGACAACCGCTCCGCCCCGAACCGCCTTCGAAAATATTAGTGAACTGGAAGCAGGAGCTTTTCTCGAAGTAAAAGACGGGAAGGTCGCGACTGGACGATACTGGCAGATGGATTTCCCGGAGACTTTCGATCGGAAAAGAAGTGTCGACTCCTGGGCAGAGGAGCTTCATGCGCTGCTGGTAGATTCAGTCCGCCTGCGTCTGCGTGCCGATGTTCCGGTGGGCGGCTATCTTTCAGGCGGGCTGGATTCGTCCGCGACCACTGCGCTGATAAAGAATTTCACCAGCACTCCAATTGAAACTTTTTCAATTGCCTTTCAGGATAAGGCTTATGACGAATCCGAGTATCAAAGTCGAATGGCGGCATACCTTGGAACCAACCACCATCAAATCACATGCGGCTATTATGAAATTGCGGATAGTTTTCCCGATGTCATCTGGCATGCCGAGCGGCCGATCGTCCGCACCGCTCCCGCGCCTCTTTATATGCTCTCCGGGCTGGTAAAACAAAACAATTTTAAGGTGGTTCTGACTGGAGAGGGCTCCGACGAGGTTCTTGGCGGGTACGACATTTTCAAGGAGGTCCTGATTCGCACTTTTTGGGCGAAGAATCCGGAATCAAAGTGGCGGCCTCTTTTACTTAAGCGACTCTATCCCACCCTGCCGCTTTCGGCGGCACGGGCAAGATTCTATTTGGAAACCTTCTACAAAGCCGGATTATCGCAAATCGATACCTACTTCTTTTCACACATTCCGCGAATAAATACGACCATGAAAATCAAGGAATTTTTCACCGATGAGGTGAAAGCGGCAATCGGCGGTTACGACTCGATTGCCGTCTTCGGGCGAAATCTGCCTGATAACTTCTCACGGTGGCATCACCTGATTCGGGCCCAGTATCTTGAAGCCAAGTCACTGCTGGCCGGATACCTGCTTTCATCGCAGGGTGATCGCGTCAGCGCTGCAAATTCAATTGAAGGGCGGTTCCCCTTCCTGGATCACCGGGTAGTGGAGTTTGCGGCAGGGGTTCCGCCGTTGCTTAAAATATTCGGCCTGAATGAGAAATTTCTCCTGAAGAGGGCGATGCGAAAGGAGTTGCCTCCTGAAATTCTCAAGCGGGTCAAGCAGCCTTACATGGCTCCCGATTCCAACAGTTTCGTTCAGCCCGATTCCCCCGAATATGTTGCCGAGATACTTTCAGAAGATTCTCTCGGGAAAACGGGCATTTTCAGGCCTTCCGCGGTATCCAGACTCCGCGAAAAATGCAGAAAGCTCTCTCATGCTCATCTGTCATTCAAAGACAATATGTCTTTTATTGGGATTCTCTCCACCCAGCTTTTACATCGTCGCTTTATTGACGTCTTTACCCAGCCTGAAACACTTTCAAGAAATGCCTTCACGGTCTGGCACGACAATTCCGGCACCGACCGCTGACAGTGCCGGATCAACGGCGGGCATTATCACTGAATCATGACTCGGGGAACCCCCCGCTTTTTTGCCTGACGCAATCAGGAATGATTTGCCGGGAGAGAGGTATTGCCGCCCTGTGGGGCTGACTACCCTGTCAGTTTACCTGACACATAATCGGCGATTTTTGAAACAGCATCGAGGTTGGCCGGAATCAGCTCTTCATCCTCGATGGAGATACGGAAAGTCTCTTCAAGGAAATTAACCAATTCCAGAATACCGGTGGAATCAACGACGCCGGTCTCCAGTAGAGACTGGTCATCCTGAATTTCTACCCCCTCTTCGTAAATGAAATTCGTTTGTATGAATTCTCCCACTTTTTCTGCAATCCAGGCTCTGTCCATGTTTCCTACCGCAAAAGCCGCCCTGACTTGAATGGATGCATTTTAATCTTGCAAATTTCGTTTGGCAAGGCTTTTTTATAGAATTATAGCATAACGATTATTATTATCGGATTTTATGCCGGAATATTGAAAATTCACGTGGTAATATCCTTAGGGGTAATGTTGGCCTATGCGCTTTCACAAGGATATCTTAAAGATAGACGCGGAAAGAGCCACCCGTGAGCTAACAACACTTATCAGCAGGCAAATTCACCGGGATCTGAGACGGGAGGGAGCTGTTGTTGGTATTAGCGGCGGAATTGACTCTTCCGTTGTCGCTGCCCTGTGTTCGCGCGCACTCGGTCCCGATAAAGTCCTCGGAGTGGCCATGCCGGAGAGGGATTCAAGTCCGGACAGCAATTCTCTGGCGGAACAGCTGGCCAAACACCTTGGGATTGAGTACGCTGTCGAGGATATTTCCGGAGCGCTCGAGGGATTCGGCTGCTATCACCGGCGGGATAAGGCAATCAGGCGCCTCTTTCCTGAATACGGGCCGGGTTACAGGAACAAAATCACTCTGGGGGCGAGTATTCTGGAAAAGGACGCCCTGAATTATTTCAAGCTTACCGTGGAGTCGCCGGACGGTGAGAGCAGGGTCAGGCGGATGCCAAAGAAGGAATACCTGCAAATTGTGGCCTCCTCGAATTTCAAGCAGCGTACCCGTATGTCGATGGTCTATTACCATGCGGAACGGCTTAATTATGCCGCGGTAGGAACCGGCAATAAAGATGAGCATCTCCTCGGTTTCTTCGTCAAGTACGGCGACGGTGGTGCTGATCTCAAGCCGATCTCGCATCTTTTTAAGGTGCAGGTATTCCAGCTCGCCGACTTCCTGGGTATTCCCGAGAGCATAAGACGCCGGATCCCCACCACCGATACGTACAGCGCGGAAGTTACACAGACCGAGTTCTTTTTCGGAGTGGACTTTGAGATTCTTGATCTGGTCTGGTATGCCATGGAACACGATATTCCGGTCTCGGAAGTTGCGGAAGAGCTGAATTTATCTGAAGAACAGGTGCAGCGTGTGATGAAAGACATCCAGCAAAAAATGCGTACCACTGATTATTTGCGAATGATGCCGCTGGAGCCTGATATGTAGCCATCGCACTGAATCCGGCCGGTTTTTGCCGAAGTTAATCCGGTATGATCGGTCTGAAGGTGGATCTCCGGGATCAGCAAACCATGTTATTAGGAAACTTATGCGGTGTGCCGAAACTATTAGGGAACAGGTAATACCGGAAGTCGGTAAAAGTTGACAGGAAAATGAAAATGTCTGATTCCAAGGAAAAGAAAGGCTTTGACGTAAGCGATCTGATTCCGATCGCCTGGCGCAGAAAATGGATCATCATTATTCCGTTGATTCTGGTTACTGTAGCCACTTTTGCTGGTTCTTATCTTATCACGCCTAAATATCTTTCCGCCGTAATCGTATGGGTCGGCAATCCTGTCAAGCTATCCACCGACCTGCAGCGTCTTCTTGGCGATGGCCGCCAGGTGATGCGCAGTGAACGCGATATGCGACTCGAATTGCAAAGCCTGCAAAATGAAATCACATCGTCCCCTTATCTCAGCCAGCTCATTGTCATGCTTAAACTGGATCAGGATCCTGAAATAGCCAAGCGTGCCATGAGACAACAGGCGGATCGTCCGGATTTGTCACTCGAACAGATTACGACGGACTATCTCATCGGGAAACTCCGGAAGAATATAAATGTTAGTTATGCCGGCAAGGATCAAATCCAGATAATGGTCGAATCGATTGATCCTTACCTGGCGCGGGATATGGCGCAGAATCTCGGTGAAATCTTCATCTCCGAGAAAATGAGGCAGGAGCTCGGATCGGTTCGAATCTCGCAGGATTTTTCCTATGAGCAGCTTGGTAAGTATGAAAGGGATCTTCAGGACAGAATCAACGACAAAACCGCCTTCGAAAAAGAATACATGAAGATCCAGCTCGATGAGCTGGTCGCCTCTGAAGAAAACCGCAGGGCAATATCTTCAGAAATCCAGGCCGCGAATTTTGAAATTCAGGACAAAAAGGATGAAGAGACTGGCTATCTGACCCAGCTGGCCGACCGCGGCATCTCAAAAAGTAAGCTCAAGCTGAAAGAATCAAACGAGTTACGCAGACTCAAAAACGACGTTAAAGACCTGATTGAAACCATCGGTTCTCTGATGCAGAAATACCAGTGGAGCGACCCGGAAATCCTGAATTTCAACAATCGAATGTACAACCTGATCGGACAAATTGAGAATGAAAACAAAAAGCTTGTCGATGAACAGTTCGAAGATCATAATCCCGATACCCGGGCCATGATTGTGAGTTTACTTAATGTCCGCTCGGAAATGGATATGCTCTACGCCAGAGCCAACAACCTGGAATTGGCCCTTGCCGACCTGAATAACAAAATCAATCTTGTGCCGGAATATGAAGCCCGTCTCGATCAGCTCAATCGTGAAATTACTGCGGCCAGGGATCTGCGAGACAAATTCAAAGAACAGCAGGAGAGCTCACAGATATCACAGGCCCTGCTTCGCGAGACGAAGTACAAAGTCATAGAACCCGCCAAAGTTCCCTTCGCCCCGTATAAACCTGAGCGCCCAAAGATCGTTGTCCTTGGCCTTTTGCTTGGCCTGGCCATCGGCTTTGGCGCCGCGCTGTTGACTGAGGTGCTGGACAACTCTTTCAAGAGCATTGAAGACGTCGAAAAAACCTTGGATACCAAAGTAATCGGTGTCGTTCCCGAAATCACTTTCCTCAAGAAATTCCCTGTCAGAAAATAGGTTGTGGCACTGGAGCCGCTTTCATCTTATTATAGAACTCATCATCGAGCACCATATTAATTTTCTCAATTAGCCAATTATTAATACATGTTATGATGATTAGGCTGTCGTCGGGAAAGCTGACTAAAAGCAAAATTCTCTTTGATCAAAATTGAGTGCAATTTTTTGCACACCGGGCAACTCTGGAGTAATCCGCGGCGGGCCCGGAAAAGCCTGTAAATGCTTGAAAATAATGCATTTTTATCTTGCATAAATAGGATTTACCATATACTATATTATATATAGAAATAGGTACGCTCCTTTTTACTTTTCTGGGTGTTACCAACCGCCCAAGAGCTGTACCACCGGTGATGATCTTGTAATGAGGTCATGGTGCCCAATGTCAACATTGCTGCAAGTGTTGTGCTTTGTATATGTGTATCCGAAAAATGATGTATTGCTGTATAGATGGGGAAGGACTATTCATGCAAAATAGCTATCGATCGGGGAATTATTTTAATAAAGCCAGATTCAAATCTCCAACAATAGTCCTATGTGCATTCATCTTATTTGTGTTGATGTCTGGTTCGCACCTGTATGCAGCCACGGTGATTACTGATAAGGTGGATTATCCCCCTGGAGACACCGTAGCAATTACAGGCATGGATTTTTGGGCTCATGAGACTGTCACCGTTCAGATAACACATCTTGACGGCAGTACGCCGCCAACAGAGTCGTACGATCCCTGGGATGTCCAGGCAAACAGCTATGGAATCTTCGATACATACTGGGAGGTGCCGGAAGACGCCCTTGGCGAAACCCTGCAAGTTAATGCGGAGGGCCAGAGCTCTGGGCTTCAGGCCACAGCAATTTTCACCGATGCCAACTCAGTTTTGTTACCATCATCCATAGTCGGTGACACGCTTTGCCCCGGCGATTCTGTTGAGTTCTGCGTTACACTATATCAGCCGTGTTCGGGCGATAGCCTGGCTCCCCTGCCAAATCGGCCAATTCTATTTTTTATCAATGTTGGGAATTGCGGTGTAAACGTCGGGCAGGACGCGGATGATACAGTATGGACGGACGAAAATGGGCTTGCGTGCTTCTATGGCCCACTTCCGTACGGAAATGGCGAGTATGCGCTGCGGGCGAAATATCTCGGCGAGCCGAAACCGGATGAGGGTGCGGGTGATCCCCCGAACAGCGCATGCGATCCCGGCAGTTATATCAATATTTCCGCCTCCAATTATTGCCAGGATGTCATCTTGGATTCTGTCGCATGTGGCGGTAATCCGCCGACAGCTACCTGCCCCGGAGACACCACCATATTTCTCTGTACTTTATCCGAAGTATGTATATCAGGCTTCGCTTGCATTGATCCTGATGACGACTTGGTATCTTGCAGTGTATCTCAGGGGACTCTTTCCGGTGATCAAGTCTGCTTTACGCCCGCCGCGCCCGGCCCCAATACCATAAGGCTGATAGCGCTGGACGCCGATGGATTTGCGGACACCTGTGAAACAGTTGTCACGATTGTTTTGAACACCGCCCCGGTCTGCAGTCTTCCGGGTGACGCCTCCTATTTTGTCTGTGATGACACCACCTTTAATTTCGATGTTTCGGCAACCGATGTTGACGACAATTTGGTCGGTTGCTCGCTGACCGGCGGAGTCGGGACACTTTCGGGCGGAGTCTGGAGTTTCACGACCAGCGGTCCCGGCGTTTACAGCGCGACCTTTGAGTGCATTGATTCGTGCGGCGCGACCTGTGGGGGAACGGTGAATATCACGGTTGGCTACAACACCGCCCCGGTCTGCAATCTTCC
>CP070796.1:196841-206880 GCA_020343475.1 Candidatus Zixiibacteriota bacterium | reverse complement strand
GCGACGGCAGCCGTGTCCGACTCGCGCCATTGATGGGAACCGTTGGGTGGAGCTGAAAGACGATAAAGATGAAACAGGAAGAAAAGCAACAGCCCCGCCCGGAATACAGCACGATGCCAGCGTTCGTTTATCATCCCCGAAACAGCTTGCAATGCAGAGCCTGCCCTATTGATTCCCGCCGATAAGCGTCTCCACCGGATCACTCCCCCACGTCAGCCACCTGATGGAACAAATTAATAAAGCACGTCTGCCTATTTTATCATTGGGATCTTGACGTCGTTCGTTTTTGCAAATTTGATTGCTTCTTTGTAACCGGCGTCCCCATGCCGCGCGATACCGATCCCCGGGTCGTTGGTCAGCACCCGGTTGAGCCGCTTCTTCATCATGGTCGTCCCATCGGCAACAATCACCTGCCCGGCGTGGATGGCATTGCCCATTCCGACTCCGCCGCCGTGATGGATCGACACCCAGCTGGCGCCGGAGACAGCATTCAGCAGACCGTTTAAAAGCGGCCAGTCGGCAATCGCATCCGATCCGTCAATCATGCCCTCGGTTTCGCGGTACGGTGACGCCACCGACCCGCAATCGAGATGGTCGCGGCCGATCACAATCGGCGCGGAGATTTTGCCCTTCCTGACCAGGGTATTAATGATATCACCGAACCTCGCCCGCTCGCCATATCCAAGCCAGCAGATACGGGCCGGTAGACCCTGGAACGGTACCTTTTCCCGCGCCATTTTAATCCAGCGGCAAAGAGCGGCGTTATACTTGAACTCTTTCAGAACGACCCTGTCAGTTTCATGTATATCATTGGGATTGCCGGAAAGCGCCGCCCATCGGAAGGGGCCCTTGCCCTCACAGAACAGCGGACGAATATAGGCCGGCACAAATCCCGGGTATGAAAAGGCCTCTTTCAAACCGCCCTTTTCGGCCTGTCCCCGGAGGTTGTTGCCGTAATCGAAAACGACCGAACCGGCCCGCTGGAATTTCACCATTGCCGCGCAATGCTTGACCATCGAGACATATGCCCGATCAATATACTCGCGCGGATTTTTCTTACGCAACCGTTCTGCTTCGCTGACCGTCAATCCCTCAGGGATATAGCCATCCAACTCATCGTGTGCTGAGGTTTGGTCGGTAACGATATCGGGTATGATTCCCCGGCGAAAAATCTCCGGGAAAATCTCGGCACAGTTGCCCACCAGGCCGATGGATATGGGATTATTTTCCCTGGTGTGTTTTTTTATTAGTCTAATCGCCTTATCAAGCATCTTAACCTTGATATCGCAAAAACCGATCTTCACCCGGCGGTTGATACGTGCTTCATCAACCTCGACACAAATCATTGACGCCCCCGCCATGGTTGCCGACATCGGCTGGGCACCACCCATACCACCCATCCCACCGGTTAATATCCATCTTCCGGAAAGATCTCCGTCAAAATGCTTTTGACCGAGCGCGGCAAAAGTCTCATATGTTCCCTGCAGGATTCCCTGGGTACCAATATAGATCCAGCTTCCCGCGGTCATCTGGCCGAACATAATCAGCCCCATTTTGTCAAGCTGGCGGAATTTTTCCCAGGTTGCCCACTTAGGGACAAGGTTGCTGTTGGCGATCAAAACCCGGGGCGCATAATCATGCGTTTTAAATATCCCAACCGGTTTGCCTGACTGAACCAACAGCGTTTCATCGTCTTCCAGCGATTTGAGCGACTTAACAATAGCGTGATAGCAGTCCCAGTTGCGGGCCGCTTTGCCCATTCCGCCGTAGATAATCAGCTCTTTCGGTATCTCGGCGACTTCGGGATCCAGGTTGTTGTTGATCATGCGAAGGGCGGCTTCCTGATGCCAGCCCTTGCAGGATATCGAGGTACCTCGCGGGGCCTTAACCGGCTTGTATTTCATAACCTGCCTTCCTCCGTATAAAGAAATTGTAATATATTTCACAAACCTGCTTTTAGCAACCGGAATCTTGAAAGGATAAACGGAGTGCTACTATATGTCATCGTTATTGCAGGCGAGGCAATCCCATGGACGACGGGCATCGGATGCGGAAATTCGTTGCGCCGTCAAATGAAGGCTTGAAGAGCGTAAATCAGTCGAATGTTTGGCATAACGATCAGGAATGCACCGCAAATGACAGGCAATGTGCGATAATGGACATAAAGTATTTCAAAAGCGAACACCATACATCGACGCGATCTTTTAAATCTATTGCACAACAACACATTGCGTGCCGGCATCGTATTTGCATATTATGCGTTAAAATTGGCTAAGAGCAGATTTAAGGATTTCAATGTTCAGGCAATATATAAGAATCTTCTGCAGAGAAGTAATCAAGCATAAGATCGGCTCAAGCATTAAAATAATCAGCCTCGCAATTGGAATGGCCTGCTGCCTGATCTTTACCTTTTGGGCGTTCAATCAGCTTAGTTATGACACCTTTCACAAAGATGTCGAAAGCATTCATATGATCCTCATACAGGGCTTAACGACGAAAAATAATCCCAGCGGGCCGGCACCCCTTGCTCCCGCACTGGTCGACGAAATTCCTGAAATTATGTACGCGACAAGATATGGAATCGCGTACGGTTCTTCGCTCAGCCGCGAAAACAATGACAACAGCTGTAATTTTGCCGTAAGGGCGGTAGATCCTGAATTCTTTAAGATATTCAGTTTTCCTTTCATCCAGGGTGATTTCAATACTGCACTGGATGATCTTCTTTCTATGGTCATAACAAAGCGCGTCGCTGAAACGCTTTTTGGTGAAGAAAATCCGATAGGGCAAGTAATCAGATTTGACAATAAACGCAATTTTGTGGTAACCGGTCTAATTGAAAATGTCCCCGATAATTCCTCGCTTCATTTCGATGTCCTCGTGCCATTTGCATTTCACCTTATCGAGACCAAAGAATATACCGGATTTGAACCGGGATGGGGTTTTTACCAGCCACAAACGTTTATTAAGTTACAGGACAAATGCCTGCCAAGTACGCTCAACACAAAAATGGCCGGATTTCTGCAGAACCACACGGACGAATTCGGCCCCGAGTACAGCTTAACGGCATTACCAATGAAGGACCGGCATCTGTTTTTTAGCAACGTCGAAACACTCCTGTTCACCTTTGGAGCGGTCGGCGTCCTGATCCTTGTGATGGCCTCGATAAATTTCATCAATCTTTCAATAGCCCAGTATGTCAGTCGTGCCAAGGAAACCGGTATGCGAAAGGTCCTCGGGGC
The DNA here is from genome assembly GCA_020343475.1 of Candidatus Zixiibacteriota bacterium. Lineage (GTDB taxonomy): Bacteria > Zixibacteria > MSB-5A5 > GN15 > PGXB01 > JAFGAL01. The sequence continues at coordinate 203,641 of CP070796.1, read as the reverse complement.
CGGTCGAAAAAATCTGGTACTACAGTTCTGGGGGGAGTCGATGTTATTTTCCATTATTGCCCTGGCCTTTGCGATGCTCATGGCCGAACTGCTGTTGCCGTCGGTAAATGAACTTCTGGGCTTACAGCTTACTCTAAAATCCGTCAGCGACCCATATATTCTTCTGACCCTGCTTGGCTTGATACTTGTCACAAGCATTGTGGCCGGCGCATACCCCGCGTTCTTCCTATCGGCCTTTCAGCCTGTTCAGACATTAAAGGGCAATATAAAAGCACGTGCGGGGCTGCTATCACCACGAAGGATTCTTGTGGTCGTGCAGTTCATTTGCTCGGTTCTCTTAATAATCTGTTCATTCGTGGTTTCCAGGCAATTTGATTTCGTTTTAAGCAAGGACATCGGATATGATAAGCAGCATGTGATTACCATCCATTTCGAGGGAGACAGCAAGATGGCGTATCCGGAATTGAAAAACGCCTTGTCGCGCAATAAGGACATTCTGGGCGTCAGCGGGTGTGCGGCGGGTATACCATACTGGCGCTGGACGACCGGCAGTTGTGACTGGGATGGCAGGAATCCCGATCAGGAGGAATCCATTCACGTGAACTACATTGATTACGATTTTATTGAAACAATCCAGATTGAAATGGCGGAAGGGCGAAGTTTTTCCCGCGACCAGGCCTCCGATCTCACGTCCGGTTTCCTTATCAACGAAAGAATGGCAGAACTGATGGGCCTTGAGGATGCTTTGGGCGCACGGCTTGATTATATTGATACCCAGGGAAAAGTCGTGGGGGTTATGAAAAATTTCCACTTCAGGCCGCTCAAAGATCCGATCGGACCGCTCTTGTTCGCATTAAAGCCGGATGATATACGCCAGATGGTAATCCGAATTACTCCCGGAGATATCCCCGCGAAACTCGAGTTTATTCAGGAGACATGGGAAACGCTGCTTCCCTCCTATCCGTTTCAATATGCCTTCCTTGATGAGAAATTTGACCAGATATATTATGACATCAGAAATATGGGCCGGATCGCCGGCGCTTTTGCGCTGCTGGCCATTGCCATCGCCTGCCTGGGATTAATCGGACTGGCCTCATTCGCGACCGAACGACGCACCCGGGAAATTGGCATCCGCAAGGTATTTGGTGCGTCAATCCTCCGCATTGTGCAATTGATTAACAGCGAGTTCCTGATGATGGCGGCCGGTGCCAATATCATTGCCTGGCCGGTGGCGTACTATATCATGAGCCGCTGGCTTGAGAATTATGCTTACCACACCGATCTTGATTGGATGGCATTTGCCCTGGCGGGAGCTCTTGTCTGCATCATCACTATGATTACGGTCAGTCTGATAGCCCTTAAAGCCGCAACAGCAAATCCCGTGAAATCCCTGCGACATGAATAGGCCCAAGCAGGCTGAAAGCCCTGCGCGGATCCTGAAAGCAAAGGCGCTTCCGACATGGCTCGAAATGCACGCCGGCATAAGGTACGCAGTCAGGCATAAATCCCGCCTGTCTTCTCCAGCAGACAGCAGATGCCTGCACAGGTCCCGAGCTTTGAAGGATTTGCGCCTGTTATTATATATATTTCGCCTGTGCTAAATAATCCGAATTTTGCTGTTCACTGAGAATTCCAGAGTACATCATAATCAATACAAGGTCAATGTTATTTGTAAGTAACCGGCTATTGTCTGAATGCAATATCAAAAGGGTGATCTGACCACCGGGTAATAATAATTCCGGAGCAAACCCGGATAAAATTACTGCGAAACCAACAGAATGAAAGTAAAAACACGATAAAACGAACCTAAGTGGCCGTTCAGGGAAAGACTCATTTCAGCAGTAGCATCTTTCGGGATTCAACATATTCACCCGCCTGAATGCGGTAGAAATAGATACCCGTGGCGACCGCTTGACCGTCAGTACCGGCCCCATCCCAAAAAACCCGATGGGTGCCAGCAGACTTTATCTCATCGACAAGCGTTCTTATCTTCTGACCGAGCAGGTTGTAAATCGAAAGGATCACCGGCGAGCGCGAAGGAAGAGAGTACGTTATTATCGTCGAAGGATTGAATGGATTGGGATAGTTCTGGGCCAGCGCGAATCTGGTTGCAACAAAATCGCCGGTCTCGTCATCAAGCCCGGTTGCGATATAATATTTATTTCTGGCACGAATTGCTGACGCCCTCAGTTCGTTCAGGTACTCCGCACCAAGAATGGCAAAAATCGCCGTGTCGGACTCGCCTGGCAGCAGAGTAAACGGCCCGGTAGAAATGAATTGGATCAGGTTCTCACGATAACCGGCCTGCAAATTGGAATCTACCAAACCTTCGGAGAGCGCCGCAAACTTGAACGATTCGCTAAGCCCCGTATCGAAATCAATCGATTGTGCGACTGATCGGTACGACGCAGTCCCCTCATGGTTAATGACCGATATCCCCCGATAGTGCAACGAGTCGTACTTTCGCCAGTCATGATAAAAGATGAAGCCTAAATTCTCAGGCCGGGAGAAATTTGTTTCGCATCGAAAGTCATAGTGAAAACCCAGGTTCCAGTCGGACAGCAACCCGACATACATGTCGAAAATTATGTCACTTGAGATGTTTTTGATGTCATATTCCATGATAACATAATTATTATCCGGCGCCTGGTCCCAGCTGAGGGTCCGCTGGCGAACCTCAACACCAATCTGATTTTCGGCATAAGCGTCATCAAAAAGGGAATATGTTTCCTGATCGGCGAAATTTCCCGGGGCCGATTCCGTAATTTCTCCACCTATTCCCACTCTGAAATCATCATCCGGTTCAGATTCACTGTTACGCGCTCCGTCAGATATGTGTCCGGCATTGAATCCGACCAGCAATGCCGCTTCATACAGGGAATTCCAGGTCGTATCCCAATATGCGAATCCGCTGTATCCCAGAGGCCGAATAGAATTATTCGCGAAACCATATTGCCCGAAATTGGACACGGTGAAATGCAGAAGGTCGCTTTTATGCGTATAAAACATCTTCTCGGGAGCAAGGCCGGCCAGGATATGTATCGTAAAATCTTTTGCATACTCACCCGAATCGAAAAGGGTCAAATCAATTTTGACGACGGTTCCGGGGAATATTGTATCATTGAAGACAACTTCAAGGGGCATGTCGCTGAAGACAGTATCACCATACTCCAGCGGTCCGAAAAACAGCGAATCGGTCAGGATAGTAGTCCCGGGGGTACTGCTGCCGAATCTGGCGTACACCGAATCAGCCGGATGGCTGCGGTTGGTGATGCCAATCTGTGCCCTGACAGTGTCGCCATTGGGAACGGTTTCATATTCAAATGACGAGATGTGCAGATCCGGGCGGAAGCGGTCCGAGAGAAACTCCAGCGACGCCGGAAGGTAAATCTCCCCCCAGCCATAGATATTGTTCGGCGAGGGATCTCCGCGCGGAATGCATCCGGCCAGAAGCGCCTCTTTGATCTCGGCAGGGGTTGCATCGGGAACCGCCTGGCGCAGGATTGCCACTGCCCCGGCAACGTGCGGGGCAGACATCGATGTCCCGCCAATATGGCGGTACAGGGAACTATCAAAAAAGGCCGGAACCGAGGAGCGTATCGCACCTCCGGGCGCGACGACGTTTGGCTTGGTCGAAACGCTGTCGCATCCGGATGGCCCGCGTGATGAGAAATGAGTTATCAGGCCGGTGGAATGGTCGGTGGCGCCAACGGCAAAACAGTCAAGAGAGTCCCTGGCACGGTCGGCCGGGGAGCGAATGGTAAGCGTATCGCCCCCTTCATTACCGGCTGAGAAGACGCATACAATCCCCAGCGCTTCGACAATGTCGATAATTTCCCAATAGTCGTCTTTGCAGGGACCGATTAATCCCCAGCTATTGCTGATAACATCGGGGACATCATCGGTGGTATTCGGAATACCGTCCGGATCGGCCGCCCACTGAAAGGCTGAGATTAAATTCCACGACGCCGAGAAGATCCATCGGGCATCGGGCGCCACTCCGATGGTATCACCGGTTGAATCATCATGCCCCACCATGATGCCGGTGGTATGAGTCCCATGATAACTGTAAGCGTACGGGAACTCATGATTACCATTCGGGTCGTGCCAGGCAGCGGCCCGCTTTCCGTCGTGGCCTTTCCAGTTGTTATACAGCGCGGGATGATAGAAATTGATGCCGCTGGCATCGAAATTACAAACGGTCCGGCCCTTACCGGTATAGCCCAGCTTCCAGGCCGAATCGGCGCCGATAACAACAAGATTGCTTTCAACTCCGCTGGATTTCTCAGGATTGAATAGACCGGGATCAATAAACGCCGGTTCGATCGGCACATATTCCGGCGACAGCCTGATCTCGACGACATCGTCTCGGGCGGCCAATTTTCTAATCTCCGAGGCGGCCAGATTAACCGTTATGGCGTTGCTTATCCAGTAACTTTCGATATTTGAGGCAAGCCCCCACTTCTTTAGATCCTCAAGCGTCGTCAGCAGATCGCCCTGAGTTGCAGCGGCAATACTCTGAAGTCTTAACATTCCCCTGGTGTGCCGTTCGGAAAGCGATTTGCTGATCGCATCAAGCTCGCTTTCCAGTTGATCTGCCGGAATCTCGCCCGCAACGGTTATGAGAATAGCAATCAACTCCGATTGATTGACACCAACAAGTTTATCAGCCAGACCGGAATGAATATGCCCTGCATATGAAGAGACTGCAATTAAAGCGGTAATGCATAGAAGAGACATTATAATTGGCGGCCTGGCCATGCGGTATCCTCATAATATAACGAAACGGCACAATCAGGAAACAGTCACCGCAAGCTCTTGTGTATCAAGGCATTCGACTGGATGTTCATTACCGAAGTATAACATATAATCTCGATTCGTCAATACCCTAAATAAATGCAGGAAATTGGATTGAAACCATTTCTGTTGATTTAAGAGTTTTCTTGTCGTTTATTAGTGACAATATGAACATTACCGACACCAAGGAAACACTCAGGAAGGTGGCAATATCCGAAGGCGCCCGATTGGTCGGGGTATGCCGTGTGGAGGATCTTCGGGACAGTTTTCATTTCGAGATCAAACAGGATGCGAAAAGACTGAACACCGCGATTTCGATTGGAGTGCCGCTGGCGGCAGGCGTAATGGATACTCTAATTGACCGGCCCAATATGATTTACAAGGCTCACTATCAGCAGGTTAATCACACCCTCAATGATATTGCCTTCAGGATTGCTTCAGAGATCAATCAGCTCGGTTCTGATGCTATCCCGATTCCGGCATCTCAGATTCTCAAATGGGAACCAATGCGGGCGCATCTGTCGCATCGCGAAATTGCATATCAGGCCGGACTGGGATGGCGAGGACGAAATAATCTTTTGGTGACGCGGAAATTCGGCTCGCAGATCCGGCTGGTGACAGTATTGACAGCACTTGAACTGGAAGTGGATCTGCCAACCGGGTCGGATTGCAATGAATGTTTTGCCTGTGTGAGTGCCTGCCCGGCGCGAGCGATCGCGGAAGACAAACATGATTTTGATCTTGAATCCTGCGCCGCCAAGGTCAGAGAATTTGCACATCTCAATCATATCGGGCAGCAAATTTGCGGGCTTTGCATTAAAGCCTGCCCGGGTGACAGATAAAAAAACAGGGGGACGGGAAACGATGGGGCGAATTAAAAAACCATTTCCGGGGCGCTTAATTATCTCGGCCATTTATTCTTCGCTTGGGGCCATGCACGACACGATAGTAGATATCGAAAAGAAGTACGGGGCGGTCGAGTTTGAAACTGACGAAATGGAATTTCTGCATACCAAATATTACCGTGAGGAAATGGGCGATGACCTAAAGCGAAAATTCTTCGCCTTTGAGAAGCCAGTCGAACGCGAGCAGCTCGTCGAAATCAAAATCTGGACCAATAAACTTGAGGAAAAATACGGAGAGAAAACCACCGACTATGTCTTTCGCAAGGTCAACCTCGATCCGGGAATCTTGACTCTGGCCAATTTTACGCTGGCCACCACCAAGGATTACTCGCACCGGGTGTATTTACGCGACGGTATCTTCGGCGAGATTACCTTGATGTACCAGAAGCAGAAATTCATTCCGATGCCGTGGACCTACCCCGACTATTCCGAACCGGATGTTATCGAGTTTTTCTCCCGCGTCCGGGAAACCATGCGCTCCATCGAGGTTAACATCTGAAAGACATCCCGGAAAAGAATATTGAACAGAGCGCGCCACAAGGGCGTCGCAGGCTATTGAAATATCGACATGAATTTATACCCAGGGAGGTAATACCATGCCCAGCTATCCTGAAATCATGAGAACGGGATTTGCCGTCTTTTTGATATTTGCTCTGCTGTCTCCGGTAACCGCAATTCAGGCACAACCCTTCCCGCTCTGGGGGGGCCTGCAGCCAGGGGAATATACGGTCGGATTTAAGACGATTGAGAAATACGATTTCTCTCGAACGTACCGGTATAAATATGACGCAGACGGCAACCTGCGAAGCGGCGAGCGGGCTCGCCCGATCCAGGTTTGCATCTGGTATCCGGCGAAGAAAGCCGCGAGTGCTTCGCAAATGGTCTACGCCGAATACGCGTTTCCCAATCCGGACGACATCCGTTTCTTCGGACTGCTGTCCCGCCTGCAGGAGCGCCAGATCTATAACGAGCTGTTTCCCCTGGTGCAAAATAATTACGATCGTGTCCAGGATTTGATGAGCATTACGATGGCTGCTGTCAGAAATGCACCTCCACTGAAAGGGCCGTTTCCGGTTATCATATATTACCCGGATACGC
>CP070796.1:185724-196741 GCA_020343475.1 Candidatus Zixiibacteriota bacterium | reverse complement strand
TCCGGCGATGGCCAAATCCAGCGGTCCCCCGGTCTGGGTAAAATCACCTGTGGAAAATTCCCGCACCGTCGCCACCGCCTTGGTGCCGTAGCCGATGGCAAGATTGGTTGGTACTGTTGCGCCAATAGCCGTCGCAGTGCCGGCCTTCCGTAAGTTCTGATAAAGAACATCCTGGAATTCAACCTTGGAACGCTTGAACCCGGTTGTATTTACGTTGGCCAGATTGTTGGCGATGTTGTCGACATTCATTTGCTGCGCCACCATTCCGGTGGCCGCAGTACGCATTGCTTTTATCATTGTATCACCCCTCTTTAACGCGGGTTACCTGATTCTTCCGACATTGTTAATCAGTTTCTCCAGGGAATCATCTTGGGCCTTAAGCGCCTGGGCGTCCGATTCATAACTGCGGAAGGAGGATATCATATCCACCATTTCCCTGATGGTGTTGACATTGGATGCTTCCAGGTAGCCGTTGCGGATCACATAGTCGACCGCCGCCCTCAATTCGATACCCTCGGGAACTCTGAATTCACTGTCACCGGATTTTGTCAACTCGGCAGGCTCTGTAATGTCGGCAACCCGGATTCTGCCGACTTCGGTGCCATCGACTGCAACCTGGCCGGCTTCAGAGACTGATATCTCACCGGAAGTGATCGCAATCGGCCCCCCTTCGCTGAGGACACGATGTCCCCCCGGGCTCACCAGAAAGCCGTCAGGGCTGACCATGAAGTTGCCGGCTCTGGTGAGAAAAAGTTCGCCGTCCTCGCCCTCAAGCACAAAGAAACCGCTTCCCTCAAGCGCCATATCCAGCGGATTATCGGTCCTGTCAAGCGTGCCCTGGCTGTGGTCAGCGTAAACCTGATCAATCATCGGAGTCTGCCAGTCTGACCTGGACATGGCCTGCTTTGCCTGTACCCGGGACAGCTCCTTGCTAAACACCTTATCCCGCTTGAAACCCGGAGCAGCGGCATTGGCCAGATTGTTTGCGATTGTCTCCTGTTGTTTGATCCTCGGTATCATGGCCGAGGCAGAACGGTATAATCCTTTAATCATACTGCTTCTCCGCATTCTGTTTATGCAATGTCTGTGCCATTCTAAAGCGGAGACCGCTCAACGCATGTAATGTGCTATGGGATAATGAATTAGAGAATGTCAATAGGGATTTGATCGGCGCTTGAAGCAAGGCGAAATGGAAAAGATTTCCAGGCGGGAGGTCTTCGGTTTCCGGATATAAGCGCCTTGATGGTTCGATGCGGATGCTTTTGTGAGACCGAATTGCTGTTCAGCTTTTGCACAGCAGGCGCAGTCCGGTCCGGTCATCCCGGTCCTGAATCGGTATAAAGACGGCGTTAATCGAAATGCAAGACGATTCACATATTGGACATGCAGGTCAGATTCGGCTTGTGCCGCCCTTCGATCCTGCGTATATTCTGGCGAACCGCTATACTGCAAGCAATAGGATTACTTCACATTTGATTGGATACAGCAGTTTTCCGAAGAAAACTACGATTTTCGCATCCCTTTTGCTCGGAATGAATATGCAAGATAAGAGGTGACCATATGAAAAGGACATTATTATTTCTCTTTATGCTGGCAGTGCTGTCATTAAGGCCTGTAATGGCGGTGGACCCGGGCATTGAGGATACCCTCCGAATCGACTCGATTGACGCGTATGCCGGTGGAACGGCCGTCCTTCCGCTTTATATCTTCAATGATGAGTGGCTTGGAATGATAGATATCAACCTGAAATTCGATGATACATATCTTACCGTTGATACTTTTTCATTTGCCGGCGGGGTTTTCACCGATTTTTCCGAGGATTCGGCAATCTTTCGCGATTCGGCCAATCTGGTTAACCTCTTTATGGCTGATCTGGACGTCGTCCTTGATAAATTTCCTCCCAGCCAGGGTCTTCTTTGTAATCTACTCTTTTCAGTGGATCCATCTGCAATCGGTCAGGTCCTCGTTATCGATAGCGCCTACTGGCCGTTGCCGCCCCCCGGAAAAAAGTACACTCTCTTTATTGACGGCAATAGCAATAAAATCAATCCTCACATTGTGCCCGGCAAAATATTTGTGCTGCCTCCTCCGCCCAGCTATGACTCGGTGCTGGTTGACAGCGTCGGCGTCATTCCGGGCAACAGCGTTGCGGTTAACATTTACGCATACAACGAAGAAAATATAGACTCGATTGATGTCGCCCTGGAGATTTCATCCAGCAGCCTGGTTTACAACCAGACAATATTCGACGGCACCCTGGGAGCGCTGGCGCAGGATCATACGGTTCTTGTGTCAGGCCAGCAAATTTTGCTTTCCTTCAAATTCCCCGACGCATCTCCCCTTCCACCAAGCAGAGACGTACTGGCCACGCTGGTTTTTGATGTTCCCGCAGAAATTCCGGACGAACTGGTGACAATTGACTCGGCAGCCTACTCCGGATTATGGCCGCTGATTTTTCATACCGCTGATGATACACGGACCTTTACTCCGTTTTTTGCCAGGGGATACGTCAATATCAGACATTCTGTTGCGGTTGATGAATTTGACGAGGGATTATTGCCGCGCGAATTCGCTCTTGATCAGAACACACCTAATCCCTTCAATCCGTCGACTATCATCAGCTTTGCCCTTCCCCGCACCTCGGATGTCACCCTGTTCGTATACAATATTCTGGGTGAGAAGGTTAGAACGCTGATAAACGAGCGTCTACAGGCAGGTGTTCACCGGGTTACCTTTGACGGGCGTGATGATGAATATCGCGACCTGGCCTCGGGGATTTACTTTTATCGTATCAGGGCGGCAGATTTCACTCAGAGTAAGAAAATGATGTTACTTAAATAGGACATACTGCAGACAGTATCGCCTATTGTCAGAAAGCTTCCGGTTAACCCACCGGAAGCTTTAATTTTCGGAGGTAGAATTGTGAGCCCAGCTCATCCTGTTCCTTTTGCTCAGCAAGGTCTGTCTCGCGTCGGTAGGCTTCCTGCCGGTGTTCTTTGAGTTTCTCGTAAATCCTGCGCTGTTTGGTGGCTTCCACCAGGTCAAGCCGCTTTTTTTCGCGCTCTTTTTTAAAGACATCCAGCAATTCTCGGCCGGCCAGTTCTTCCTTTTTCAGGCGGAGGTAATATCGCGAATAATTCAGCTGGTGGGACGGATTGAGAGTTCCGACCAGATGGTGGCGTTGCTCGCGGTGGCAGGTGATGCGCCGGCTGTCAATGTCCTCCAGAATACGCTTCTGACCGAAAACCTTTTGCGTGGCCAGGGCAAGGATTTTTTGCTTCTCGGATTCAATATGTGATTTAAGCTGAAGCAGTTTCTCCAGCCTGAAGCGGAACTTTTTTAGCGGCATCGGACTGCTCTCCTGAGTCATCCAGTGTCATCTTCAGCCCCTCCAGCGATTCCTCAAAACCACACAATTCGTAAATGTCCTGGCGGAAAAACCGGTTGATGGCGTCGATTTTTTCAATGGCATAATCGATTTTGGCCGACGAGCCTTTAACATAGGCGCCAATGTTTATTAAATCCTCCGATTCGCGGTATGTTGCCACGATCTCGCGCACGCGGGCGGCCAACTGCTGATGTTCCGGGTCGGTGATATCAACCATCAGGCGGCTGATTGAATCAAGGACATCAACCGCAGGATACTGGTTCAAGGAAGCCAGCTTGCGGGAAAGAGTGACATGCCCGTCAAGAACAGACCGCACCGAGTCGGAAACCGGCTCGTTGAAATCGTCACCTTCAACCAGAACCGAATAAAGGCCGGTAATTGAACCTTTCTCGTTGGTTCCGGCACGTTCCAGCAGGCGTGGCAGCAGCGCAAAGACGGATGGAGTATATCCTCTGGTAGCCGGTGGTTCACCGACCGCCAGGCCAATTTCGCGCTGGGCACAGGCGATACGAGTAATAGAGTCCAGCAAAAGCATTACATTCTTCCCCTGATCCCGGAAATGTTCGGCGATGGCCGTCGCCACCATGGCGCCTTTAATGCGAATTAATGACGGCTGATCGGACGTAACCGCTACCACCACCGACTTTTTCAATCCCTCTTTGCCAAGGTCCTTTTCAATAAACTCCCGGACCTCTCTTCCCCGTTCTCCAACAAGCGCAATGATATTTATATCTGCGGAGGAACCCCGGGCGATCATGCCTATCATAACCGACTTACCCACTCCAGAGCCCGCGAAGATTCCCATGCGTTGACCTTGTCCACATGCCGCCATCAGGTCAATCGCCTTGATTCCGGTACGGATTGGCTGGAGAATTCTTTTCCGTTTCAGGGCCGGGATAGGGTGACTGTCGATGCTTCGAAGGTGCGGCGTCAAAATCGGGCCAAGCCCGTCGATCGGCTGCCCGAGGCCGCCCAGAACGCGTCCGATCATTTCCTCGCCGACCGGAATTCTCAATTTCTCGCCGGTCGAAACGACAATGGACCCGGGCGTGATGCCGGTAATCGATCCCAGCGGCATCAGCAGGATTCGGTTGTCTCGAAATCCGACCACCTCAGCTCTGACCCTCTCACCGCTTTCGGGATTCTCAATCCGGCATAGATCGCCGATTGATACCGCCGGACCGATCGATTCGACAACCAGACCAACCGTTTGTACCACGCGGCCTGAGTGCTTGATGGTGCTGGTTTCATTAATCCGACCGGCAATCAGATCGTAGCGGATATTTTTCACTCCTGATCCTCGTCGACAATAAGCGCCTCTGCGATTATATCCATTTGCGACTCAACGCGGGCGTCGATGTCACCGGTGGGGGTTTCGAGGAAACAGCCGCCATATCGGACACGACGATCCGGTTCTATGGTAATATCCTTGATGACGGTGGTATCACCCTTGAACCGGTCGATCTGCTGTTCGATCAATGGTAATTGATCGGGATTTACTTTCACCTTGATGTGGGATTTGTTGACCAGAGAGTTAATGGCGCCGTTTATAATTTTTGCCGTGACCTCCGGATCGATGCGAGCAGCTTCAAAAGTTACCTTTCGGGCCATCTGCAGAACCAGCTCCAGCACCTGACGGCGAGCATCTTCATAAATGGCCTCTCGTTGATCGATAAGATTTTTAACGACGGAAGCGAAATTATTTATTACTGCTTCGGCCTCCTTATGCCCCTTGGCCAGCCCCTTATTATATCCTTCGGAATGACCTGTCTCATATGAGTCGCGATGAATTTGATCTTTCTCCCGGCGTATTTGCTCTTCGACCTTGAGAAGCTCCTGGATTGGAACCAGCTTCTTTCCCTCGGTACTGGTTATTACATTGATGCCGAGGAAAACCGAAGTCAGCATTTCTGCGGCGCGCCTGTCAGCTTCAATATCCGCCCGATACTCCCCGATAATCACCTTGTTTCCCAGGGACGGCCTTTGAAGCAGCTTAGACAATGACATCCTCCTTTCCGCCGCGACCGGAGATGACTATCTGGCCCTCCTCCTCGAGTCGTCTGACCGACTCGACAATTCTCTGCTGGGCGGCTTCGACGTCAGAAAGACGCATCGGCCCCATAAACTCCATTTCTTCCTTAATCATAAGAGCGACACGCTCGGATACGTTTGCATAAATTTTCCCTTTGACCTCGTCGGAAGCGGCCTTGAGGGCGATTGAAAGATCTTTGGTTTCGACTTCTTTAAGCAGCCGCTGAATGGAGCGATCATCGAGCAGCGTAATGTCATCAAAGACAAACATCATATTCTTAATTTCGCCGGCAAGGTCGGAATTTTCAGCTTCAATTGACTGCAGGATATTTTTCTCTGCAGAGCTTTCGATCAGATTGAGAATCTCGGCCATGGTCTTGGCACCGCCCGAAACTGAAAGGTCTCCGCTGGACGAAGCTTCAAAGTGACCTTCGAGTGTGGCCTCAATTTCCTTGAGAACATCCGGAGAAATCTTCTCCATGGTGGCGATTCGAAGCGCCACCTCGGACTGCAGTTCGGACGGCAGTTCCGAAAGAACCGAAGCCGCCAGTTGCGGCGTCAGCTGAGTTAAAATCAGGGCGATGGTTTGCGGGTGTTCATGCTGGATGAAGCTGACCAGCTGCCGGGAGTCAATATTCTTGAGCATGTTGAAACCGGTTGTATGCAGTGCCGATTCCAGACGGGAAAGTATCTGGTGAGCCTTATCCACACCGACCGCCTTTTCAAGGACGGTTTTGGCGAAGTCAACGCCTCCCTGCGAGATATATTTCCTGGCCATAAATACGTTATAGCATTCATCAACCACCCGGGACTCGACCTCCGCCGGAACGTCGCCAAGGTTGGCGATCTCAACCGTCAGTCTTTCCATATCCGGTTCCGACAGGCTTTTCAATACCTGAGCCGATACATCGGAGCCAAAGGCCACCAGAGCGATCGCCGCTTTCTTGGACGCACTCAATTCATCGTAATCCATGGCAATATTCCTAATCAACCATCATTGTTTTAATAACTTTGGCAAACTCATCAGGATTGTCCTTGGCCGTTCTCTGCATCTGATCGATCAGCGTCGGTTGCCGTTTCTCGGCATTGATCGGCTTAACCGGCTCTGATTCTTCCTCCTGCTCGGACGGCGCATATTCCGGCACGTATTGTCTGGTAGGGCGGCGGGGCACCGACTGCGGGAGAATCCGACCCAGTGATGTGAAAAATCTTTTTGCCTTTTTCCGGAAAAAGAAAAAGGCAAGCGCTGCCAGCAGAACCAGACCAAGTTTCTTCGCAAGATCAATAAAAAATTCGCGCTGAATCATCTGGTCCAGCCGATTCTGATCATGCTCCAGCGAGGTGCGGTCAAAGGCGATATTAACCACTTCGATCTGGTCGCTTCGCTGTGAATCAAAACCGACGGCGTTTTTTACAATTGAGGTAATCCGGTCTATTTCCTCCTGGGGCCGCGGCTCGTATACCATCTCGATGGTCCCGGAGGGCGCCTCCCGTTCCCTGTGTACCCAGTCGAGCAGGACTGCAACCGATATTCGCTCGACAGTGCCGACGGCGTCAACAATATGCTCCACCGTTTTGTTTATTTCATAATTGGTTACCGTGGTTTCAACGCGGTTTTCATCAGTGCTTTCCGCGACCTCCTCCTGTCGGTCGGAGGCAGATGCCGTTTGCTCTGTCTTTTCCTCGCTGCGAATCACCGAAGAGTTGGGATCGAACAGCTCGCTGGTTTTCTCGACCTGCTGGAAATCAAGCTCTGCGGTCACCCGGACAATTGACTTCCCCGGCCCGACCACTCCGTCCAGCATCGACTGCGCCTTATGCTCCAGGTACTCCTCGGCATTTTTCCGGACTTCAAGCTGAGAAGTCGACAACCCGGCCAGCGCGTCCGAATCGGTTCGTGACGAAAGGAGATTGCCGTTATAATCAATAATGGAGATGTTTTCCGGCCGGAGTCCCTCCACCGAGGCAGCCACCAGATGTGTGATGCCGGCAATTTGCGATTCTGATAAGCCGGTAGGACGCCTCAGCTTCAGCACCACCGAAGCCGTCGCCTCCTGCTGATCTTCCTTGAACAGCCGGTCCTTGGGCATGACAATATGAACGCGAGCCGCTTCGACATCGGACAACTGCATGATCGTCCGCATCAACTCGCCCTCGAGCGCCCGGCGAAAATTCAGATTTTGCAGAAATTCGGTCATTCCCAGATTGGACTGATCGAATATCGAATACCCCACGTTGCCGGAACGGGGCATGCCCTGGGAAGCCAGAGAAATCCTGACTTTATAGACATCCCCGGATGGAACCGAGATCGTGCTCCCGCCGTCAGACAGCTTGTAACTTATTTTTTCTTCTGAAAGGTACTCGGCGATTTCACCGGCGTCTGACGGATCGAGATTGGAATACAAAACGGAATAGTTGACATTTCCCAGCCAGCTGCCGCCGATAACCATGGCGACAATAATTCCGGCAACAATGCCAAGGAATACGATTGCCTGACTGGGCGACATCGCCTTTGCGAATTCAAATACATTCTTGAATAATTGTTTCAGATAGTTCATTCCAAATCCTATTTCTTATCTTCCGCCTATCCCATGGCAGAATAATCGAATTCGTGCGTCCGACTTTTTACATAGGCATTTTTATTAACGACTGATATGCATCGACCAGTTTGTTTCTGATCTCCAGAAGCAGATCCATGGCGACACCGGCTTTCTCCAGCGCAACCATCACCTCATGCAAATCTGCGATCTCCCCCGTTGCGGCCAGTCTCTGGGCCTGGGTCGCATCCTGTTGAAGAGAATTGACAGAATTGATCAGCTTGCCGAAGACTTCCGAGAAATTGGCGCTCTCCCCGGCCTCCTCGGCCGGTGGATTGAACTGCGCCTGGTTCTGAAGAGCCGGGACGAGTCGTCCTATCTGTCCGATGGTGCCGCTCATAATTTCACATCCACAAGGGTACCAACCGGCGGTTTCTCAGCCGGGCCATCCTTATCATAGCCGCTGTCAAGCACACCCGCCGCCCGGAAGCGGTCAAAGAGTAATTCCAGCGCCTGTTTCTCTTGTTCTGTCAGCATATCGACAAAGGCACCTTGCCTGAGTTTCACGGCCAGCCTGGAGCCGCTTTTGTTGACCTGCCCGGGAATCTTAACGCGGTCGGTCTTCTCAACCGCTTTACCCTGCTGCTCGGAGACCGGCCGCCGGGTAACCTGGGTGTCGTCTCTTACCTGCCGATACGCGTCAATTCCGACCGAGTTGATATTCATGACGTTTCTCTCCTATGTCCTAAATCTCTAGTGCATTCTTGGCCATTTCTTTTGCGGTCAAAATCGCGGTGGTATTTGCCTCATATGCCCGCGACGCTGCCATCATATCGACCATTTCATTTATGACTTCAATATCCGGCATTTTGACAAAGCCGTCTTCATCGGCGTCCGGGTGTCCGGGATCATGAACCAGTTTGAAACTCGAAGCAGGATCTTCGGCTTCTTTGGTTGCCACCTTGGAGATCTCAACATTTTCCTGTTTCGCGACCACCTTTCCAGCCTTGTGATTGGCGTGAGTGCGAGCCAGCTTTGTTTGGGTCTGGCTCATGACCTTCCGGAACGGGATCTGTTCTCTGGCCTCTTCAACCATAACTCGCTTCCGCCGATACGGTCCGCCGTTTTTGGTTTGAGTGGTTTCGACGTTGGCCAGGTTCTGCGCAACAACATCCATTTTGCGGCGTTGTAGCGTCATCCCTGAAGCGGAAATGTCGATTGAATTGAAAATACCTGACATCATTCACTCCTATTTGCTGGTAATTGCCTTTCGCAACGCCTGAAACTGATTTGCCAGAAGCTTGGCACCGACACTAAAATAAATCTGGTTTTCAGCCAGATTTGCCATTTCCCTGTCGATATTGACATTGTTAATGCCATTGGTTTCCCTGGACTTATCAACGATAATATCCGGGCCACTCTCGGCTGATTGTCCAGTTGGCAAGTGGTTCGGATGCGTCAATGCCCCCTTTATCCCGCCTTTTCGGTAAGCGACTTTCTGCAGTTCACCGTGAAAGTCAATATCCTTTCCGCGATATCCGGGAGTTGAGACGTTTGCGATATTCCCGGAAATCAGCTTATGGCGTACCGAAGAGAGGTCGAGGAACTTCTTTAACAGCGGCACACCACTTCTGTCAAATACCGCATTTTGAATCAGGTTCGACATACCATTATCCGCAAAAGCCTAGAGCAAGGGCAATGCCAAACCGGGCAATAGCCGTATTTGGTTGGGTTACAGTTGATTATGTGCCGAGGCTCTGAAACTGGCCGAATTACTCCGGGAAGAATCTGCTCGTCCTTCCAGAAAAAATTTCCCGCTGAGCCCGCTTAATAAAATTCTGAAGTAGGTTCGCTGGCGGTCATTTCCATGGTGAGAATAATAATGTCAACACGCCGATTTTTGGCGCGGTTTTCGTCAGAGTTGTTCGGGGAAATGGGCCGGTACTCTCCGAAGCCGAGCGCGGAAAGACGGCGCGGCTCTAACCGGTGATTGTCGCTTAGATAGCGCAGGACTTCGGTTGCTCGGACTGAAGATAGTTCCCAGTTTGAGGGGAAGCGGATGGTGTTTATGGGTTTATTATCGGTATGCCCCTCTACCCGGATGTGGTTGTCAAGGTTCCTGATATGCCTTGCCACAACATCCAACGTTTCTTGTGCTTTAAGCTTGAGATCGGCTTTCCCTTCATCAAAAAGGGCCGACTCCATAACATGAATAACCAGACCGCGTTCGCTTATTTCAACGTTGATCTCGCTTTCTTTGCCGAGTTTCTGGAAACTTTTCTCAATTTCCTTTCCGAGCGATTTGAGGTGACCGGTTTTGAGGACTCCGTGACCCGGCAAGGCACCGACATCATCGCCATGTTTGATAACCGTCGTACCGCCCTTCAAAACTCCGGAGAGGGCTTCACTCATTTTGCCGAATTTTTTGGCGTCAATCCTTGACATGGAGTACATGACGATGAAGAAGGCAAGCAGCAGGGTAATCAAATCGGCGTAGGTGAGAAGCCACCGTTCGAGGTTCTCATGATCATCAGAGCGTTTGCGGCGGGCCATGGCGGATCATCCTTCATCGCCGCGCATCCGGGGCGCGATAAACGAAAGCAGCTTGGTCTTGACCACGCGGGGATTATCGCCCGATTGAATGGCCACGATCCCTTCCATAATCAGATCGAGACTCGCCAATTCATCTTCGTGGCGCATCTTAAGTTTGTCGCTGATGGGCAGATAACAGAGGTTGGCCAACGCCACACCCCAGAGGGTTGCAATAAAGGCGCTGGCGATCGCCTGTGCCATCCGATCGGCATTGGAGGTATTGCTGAGAGTATGGATCAGCCCTAGAACGGTACCGATAATACCCATGGTGGGAGAGAAACCGCCCAATTTCTGAAAGAAAAGAATGCCCTTTTTATGACGGTCTTCAACATAGGCGATTTCAGTCTCAAGAATTTCCTTGAGCATGGTGGTTTCAGCACCGTCAATTACCAGCTGGATCGCCTTGCGGAAAAAGGGCTCCCGAATTCGGATCAGGTCTTTCTCAAGGCCCAGAATACCCTCGCGCCGG
>CP070796.1:174194-185624 GCA_020343475.1 Candidatus Zixiibacteriota bacterium | reverse complement strand
TGGAGCTGGTTCCGGCGTTATCTGTCTCAACGGAGCGGCGGCCCATAGGGGCAAAAAGGGCGATCTTGTGATTATTATCGCCTATGGGCTAATTGATGAGGATAAATCTTCCGATATTGTTCTTAAGACCGTCAGGGTTGACAGCGACAACAAGATCATTTGAATCCCGAGTAAAATGACAAACGAGATTGCAGCGATAATCCTTGCTGCCGGCAAGGGTAAGCGAATGAAATCGGATATGCCGAAGGTCCTTCATTTGATAAATGGGGTGCCGATAATTCGACAGTTGCTTGCCAGTCTGAAAAAAGCCGGGTTCAGCAAAATTGTCGTTGTAATCGGCTACAAAGGCGAGCAGGTGATTGACGAATTGCAGGATATGGAGGTCGATTTTGTCTGGCAGAAGGAACAGCTCGGCACCGGTCACGCCGTCATGATGACCGAGAAACTGTTTGCCGGCTATGAGGGGACTATTCTGGTTGCAGTGGGTGATGTGCCCTTCCTTTCCCCGGACTCTGTCCGCGAGTTGCGTGCGGTTCACAACTGTAACAACGCTTCGGCAACCTGCCTGTCTGCGGTTTTTTCCGACCCGACCGGATATGGACGAATTGTCCGGAAAAAAGGAACCGACATTTTGCTGGATATTGTCGAGCATAAGGATGCCGATCCCGATACACAGCGGATAGCTGAGATAAATTCCGGAATCTTCTGTTTTGCCGCCCGGGACCTCTTCCAGGCCCTGCGCCACGTGAACAATAAGAACGTTCAGCAGGAGTATTATCTCACCGATACAGTAAGAATATTGCGGAGCTGGGGCAAAACCTGCGCAGTTTGGAAAACCCCCAATCCGCTTGAGGTGATGGGAGTAAACTCTCTTGACCAGCTGATTTCGCTTGAAAAAGCGTCTCCGAGCAAAAAATCTCAGGAATAGACGGGCCGGTTTCGGTGTATAAATTGCATGAGATGAGAACCTTGAGTTCAGATCCTGCCGAAAAAACAGCAATCAGAATTTGATTGACAAAGATTTTAAACGTATATTATTTGGTAGGTAGAACTTGTATTCAGAGGGGTCTATGAGGAAAGTATCCTTTTACACTTTGTTTCTCTTGATAGCCTTGATTTCGGCGGCACTTGCGCAGTTTACCGACAAAGCTGAACTCAATGCGATAAAGAAGGATTATCTGGGATTAAAACCTGCTGATAAGCCGTTTACATTTATAGACTTATCAAAGTTGCACTGGTCCCATTCCTACTCCATGACTTTTTACTCCGGCGGTAGTACGTCAGGCTCGGTTGGCCTGTACACCAGTTCGGTATTATATGAAATTTCCCCCTCCCTCTTGCTCAATCTGAAGCTTGGTATCGCCCATAATCCAGGAAGTCTGTTTAACCGGACTGTCAGCACCGATGCAGCCTTTTTGCCCGGTGCCCGACTGGACTACCGCCCCTCCAAGGATTTCCGCATTTCAATCGGATTTAACACCTATCCGGGAACGGAATATTACCCGTATTCACCATATCGAAACCGGTATTGGAGACGATAACATTGGCTGGATAGAATTTTCTCTCTTCGCAGCTATCAAATGACCCATGTTTTTTAGAAAAACTGCCAGGAAAAACGGCAAGGTAAAGCGCAGGACAGTCAAGCCCAAAGAAAAATCACGTTTTTTGGAGCTGGCGATTGTCGCCATTTTTGCGCTGGTTATGATTTATGGGGCCAGTTTCGCCATCAGGATCACCCACGGATTTTCCAAGACCATTGAAATGCCCGAGCATACAATTCGTCTTCAGATCCTGAACGGCTGCGGAGTCAACGGAGCTGCCAGCCGTGTGGCCAGAGCTTTGCCGGGATTGATCTCACTTCCGCTTGAGGTCGATATTTTGGAAGTCGAGGATTTCGACTCATACAATGTCGCCGAAACCTTCGTTATTTCCCGAGAAAAGGATCTCGAAGCGGCCGAGAAGTTTGCGGAACAGCTGGGTTTGAATACCGATAAAATCGCCTATAATCCGATTGACAACAACTATCGAAGCATATCACTTACTTTGGTACTTGGTGATGACTTCGAAAGATTACTGAAATTTTCAACAGAATAGGAGAGATAAGACAATAACTTGAATCTAACACCTTTATCCATCGCCCGCACAGCTGGAAAGCTTGCCCTCAGCAAAAAAGGGCTCGACGTCAAAATCCTGAAGATTAAGAAAATTTCAAACATCTGCGACTATTTTGTTATAGTCAGCGGTGATGTTGACGTTCATGTCAAGGCAATAGCTGATGCAATCGATGAGGGACTTCGGAAAAAAGATGTTAAGCCATGGCATCGTGAGGGAATCCGGGGAGGTAAATGGGTACTTCTGGATTATGTTGATGTAGTGGTCCACATCTTCCTTAAATCGGCTCGCGAGTTCTACGCCTTGGAGAAATTGTGGGGCGATGCTCCGGTTGAGGAACTTCGATAGAATTCCTCCTGTCAGCAGAAAAAAATCAATAACTATAAAGAAAGATCAATGCTATGAACAAAACCAACATCATGGAGAGTTCCGAGCTAAAAAGTAAAACCATCGCGGAGCTTCTGGAGATCGCGGAAGCACTCGATATTCCGGGGGTTTCCGGCCTGCGAAAACAGGAACTCATCTACAAAGTCATGGAGGCCACCTCCGCCCAGCAGGAAGGAATGATTTTCGCCGAAGGAATTCTGGAAATTCTGTCTGAAGGGTACGGATTTTTGCGCTCCCCGAACTACAATTATCTGCCGGGACAGGACGACATCTATGTCTCGCCGTCGCAAATCAAACGATTTGACCTGCGAACCGGTGATACCATCTCCGGTCAGGTTCGTCCTCCCAAGGACAATGAACGGTACTTCGCGTTGCTGAAAATTGAAGCTATTAACTTTGAAGATCCCGAAATTACCAAACACAAGATCCTTTTTGACAACCTCACTCCGCTTTATCCGGAGCAGCAATTCATGCTGGAAGTTAAACCTGATGATCTGACGACCCGTATCATGGATCTGATGACGCCGATCGGCATGGGACAGCGGGCCCTGATTACTTCCCCCCCAAAGGCCGGCAAGACGATCATACTGCAAAAGATTGCCAATTCGATTACGGCCAATCATCCCGATATCAAGCTGATCGTTCTCCTTATCGACGAACGCCCCGAAGAGGTGACGGATATGCGTCGTTCAGTCAAGGGTGAGGTGATTTCATCGACCTTTGATGAACCGGCCGATCGGCATGTCCAGGTCGCCAACATGGTTCTGGAGAAGGCCAAACGCCTGGTTGAGCACAAACACCACGTCGTCATACTGCTTGACAGCATCACGCGGCTGGCGCGGGCGCATAACGCGGTCGTTCCCCACTCCGGCAAAATTCTTTCCGGCGGTGTCGACAGCAACGCATTGCATAAACCAAAGCGGTTTTTCGGCGCGGCCCGGAATATCGAGGAAGGCGGATCGCTGACCATTATTGGAACCGCCCTGATTGAAACCGGCTCGCGCATGGACGAAGTCATTTTTGAGGAGTTTAAGGGAACCGGAAACCTTGAAATGGTGCTCGACCGGCGTCTCAGCGACCGCAGAATCTTCCCGGCAATGGACATCAACCGCAGTTCCACGCGAAAGGAAGAACTTCTGCTGCCGGAGGACGTGCTTGCAAAGGTCTGGATTTTGCGCAAGTTCCTTGCGGAGATGAATCCTATTGAAGCAATGGAATTCCTCATTGACCGGATGAAGAAGACCAAGAACAACCTGAAATTCTTGCAGTCGATGAAGGATTGATCATTAGGGATTACCCTGTTATTTCTCCGGGGGGGGCAGTACGCTACTTTTTGGCAATCCCCTGCCTGATATAAGGAAGCAATCCCCCCGCGTTTATGATCTTTTGTATAAAGTCCGGCAGGGGAGTGAAATCTGCAATGAAATCACGGCACATGATTTTGCCCTGTGAGTAATCGATTTCGATTTCATCACCGTCGGTCACCTTGTCGACAATATCCGCGATGATAACCATAATTCCCAGGTTGATGGCACTGCGATAGAGCGTCCGACTGGCGCTTTTGGCGACGATACAGGTAATCCCGCTGTGTTTAAGAGCGGCAGCAGCCTGCATCCGCGGAACACCACAGCCAAAATTCTCACCGGCGACTAAAAGTGTCTGACTGTCGATTTTCAAGGGAAGATCGGAATCAAGACCTTCCAGAACATGCCGGGCGATTTCCGACGGTTCACCGGACAGGGGATATCTGGCGGGGTAGATCTGATCGGTGGTGACATTGTCACCCACCACCAGGCATTTCTTTGCTGTCATGAAGCGGGTACTCATCAGGCAGGGAATAATATAAGAATTTGATCCGCCTTCGGCAACTTTTGTCTGATAATTCGTCGCAGACTATTTCAGACAGAAAAGCCGAAATCGGATCCAGCTATAATCAGCCCTTTACACAAAGCGGGTCGGATCAGTTATTACACCCCTGATGGCTGAGGCCGCGGCGGTGGCCGGAGAAGCCAGATAAATCTCCGCATTGTCGGATCCCATCTGTCCCCGGTAATTGCGGCACGTGGTCGCAAGGCATCTTTCCCCGTCGGAGAGCAGATGTTGCGGCCCGTTCAAACATGGTTCACTCTGGGGATTCATGACAACCGCTCCCGCTTCGACAAAAGCGCGAATCAGCCCCTTCTTGAGCGCTTCCAGGTAAATCGAACGTGAACCCGGGAGTATTAAAAGCTGCACATCCGGATGAACTTCCCGGCTTTTGATAATATCAGCGGCCAGACGCAAGTCATCAAAGCGACCACTGGATGAAGACCCTATGACTACCTGATTTACCGGCAATCCTTCCACTTCTGCAACCGGACGAACATTATCGATTGAATGCGGGCAGGCAACTTGCGGAATGAGCGAATCAATATTGAATTCATATGATTCGTAGTAGACGGCGTCCTTGTCAGCCAGGGCCGGACGATACGGCATCTTCGTTCGGCCGACAAAATACCTTCGGGTGGTGGAATCAAAAGGACAGATCGCGGCCTTGGCACCCATTTCCTGGGCCATGCTTGTCAGGGTTAGCCGCTCCGATATCGACATCTGGGCTACGGCGCTGCCATTGAATTCAATCGCCTTATAAGCGGCACCGCCAGCTGTCAGTTTCTTGGCGATAAACAGGATAATATCCCTGGCATACACTCCCCGGGGCGTCTTTCCGTTGATCATGATCTTGATCGTTTCCGGCACTCGCAGCCAGATTTCCCCGGTTGCCCACACAGCGGCCATCTCAACGGCATCAATCCCGGTAGCAAAAGCACCAATGGCGCCATAAAGTGTGGTGTGGCTGTCGGTTCCCAGCGCCAGCTGACCCGGCAAAATATGTCCCTTTTCAATCACAACCTGATGGCAGGCGCCCTCCCGAAGGTCATAGAAGTGCTTGATATTCTGCCGCTTGACGAATTCGCGGAGGGCTTTCTGGACACCGGTGCTGTTGTTCGACAAGAACGGCGACCTGCAATCCAGAGGGATTACAATGCGATTGGGATTCCAGACATAGTTCAGGCCGGTTTTTTGAAATTCATCAATAACCTCGATTGTATTCATATGGGACATGGCCAGATCAGGTTCCACAGTGATGAATTGCCCCTCTTCGATCTTGTCTAGTCCGGCCCGCTCCCCAAGGATTTTCTGCGCAATAGTGCGCCGGCCATAATGGTATTTTTTGCCAACCAGCTTCCTTGGCCCACCAAGATCAAGCTCAAGTTGCTCCAGTTTCAGGAAAGCCGGTTTTTCTTTCAGACTGTAGCGTCGGCGCCAATTATAAAAAGCAGCCTTCGATATGCCCAGTTCCAGTCCGCACCGGTAATCGTCCCCGAAGCGCTCCCAGAGTTCGCGAATCTCGGCTTCTGAAAATTTTGGGAAGGAGTGTTTGGGAATGTTTTTCTTTCGGCGCCAGTACGCGACCAGATGCGGGCTGACATTGCCGAGACGCTCCGCAATTTTCTCGTCAGTCTTGTATAACTTTTGAAGTTGGATCAGCTCTGCTTTGGTCGGGATTTTCCGTCGCGGCATACGGTTTCAAATCCTTCCTTCAGCATCCCGTAAACCAGATCAAGGCCGAATGATACTACCCGTGTCTTGCCGATAACCGGCATATAGCTGGTATCCTCGGTCCAGCGCGGAACAATATGCATATGCAGGTGTCCAGGTACGCCCGCGCCTGATCCTCGCCCCATGTTCATACCAATATTGAATGCTTCCGGATTGAGGATATCCCTGATCACTTTAACGGTCAGCTGAATCATCTCAATAAAATCAATCGACTCACCCTTCGCCAGCTTGTTTATCATACGAACATGTCTGTACGGAACAACCATGACATGACCGGAATTGTACGGGAATTTATTCATGATTACAAATGTCTTGTCTCCGCGGTATAGAATCAGATTCTTACTGTCACCGCGGCGCTTCAGCGCATTGCAGAAGATGCACCCTTTCTCCGCCGGCCCGAGGATGTATTCCGACCGCCAGGGTGCCCACAGATATTTTTCGCGCATATTCCAAAGATAAAAAAAAACAGGCATTATGACAAATGGTTTCTTTGAGGCTCTTTCATGGAAAGAACTGTGGA
The DNA here is from genome assembly GCA_020343475.1 of Candidatus Zixiibacteriota bacterium. Taxonomy (GTDB): domain Bacteria; phylum Zixibacteria; class MSB-5A5; order GN15; family PGXB01; genus JAFGAL01. Next base: position 179,005 of record CP070796.1, on the reverse strand, counting down.
TCCAGTTATTAACGATCCGGGCCTGCTGAAAGATAATCGATTCGGAAAAGAACCCCCGCTGGCGCAGGGATTCTGTCAGAAAAGCCTTGTAAAGAAAGATAACAATCCGTTATTTCTTCTTTTTCTTCGGTTTCTTCTTTTCTTTTTTTTGTGGAACTTTTCCTGGCATCGATCTTCACCTCCCAAATACAGGTCACAGGTTAGCAGTCGTATTTTGGCAGGCACTGCTTGCAGATAAGTCTGCTTACAAGCCTCACATCATTTTTGCCGCTCGCTCTGCGGGACGGTGCATATAAGGTGCTTTATACTTCAATATCTCCTTCTGATTTCCCGGCCGCTCCCGGGCCAATATACACGCATTGGAGGAGATAAAAATCTTCCCATTCTTATTATACAAATAGCCATTGAATCAGGGCAAGTTTTAAATTATTCCGGGCAGACAATTAATGAACGGTTTTAAGATTGTCGAGGTCAATGTCGTATTGCTTAATCTTCAATCGAAGCGTCGATTCGGGGATATTCAGGAAAGCCGCTGCGTGTTTCTTCACCCCGCTCTGATCGCGAAGCGCCTTGATGATAAAGCGCCTTTCGTACTCCGCGAGATAATCATACAGCGAGAATTCCTTGTTGAAGTGAACGTCCGTATTAAGTTCCAGCTTTCCGGTATCCTCGGCCTGAGCCGAGACAGAAATTTTGCTGGAAAGAAGCGGGATATCCACCATTCCGGAGTCACCGGCCAAGAGAACCAGTTTTTTGACTTCATTTTCCAGCTCGCGAATATTCCCGGGCCACTCAAAGCCCACCAGCATTCGAATTGCTTCCGGTGAAAACCTGACACGGTCACCGGCAAAGTGCCGGATCAATAGCGGGATGTCTTCCCGCCTCTCCCTCAGCGGCGGAATCCTGAAGCACAGGGCCGTCAGGCGATAATAAAGATCCTGGCGGAACTGCCCGGCCTCCATTTCCGTCTTAAGATCCCGGTTGGTCGCCGAGATTATTCTTACGTCGACCTTGCGGGCCTTTGTTTCCCCGAGGGGGACGATCTCTTTCTCCTCAAGTATCCGCAGTACCTTGGCCTGAATTGATAGCGGCATATCGGCGATTTCATCGAGGAAAAAGGTCCCACCGTCCGCTTCCTCGAACAGTCCGACCTTGTCGCGGTCCGCACCGGTGAACGCACCCCGCTTGTGGCCGAAAAGCTCAGACTCCAGTAGTGTTTCCGGAAGCGCGGCGCAGTTGACGGAGATGAAACGTTTTTCCCTGCGGTTTGAACTGTAGTGAATAGTCTTCGCAAGCAGGTCTTTACCGCAGCCGGTTTCACCTTCAATGGCAATGGAAATATTAGAATCAACCACCTGCTGAACCCGCGCCAGCATTTCAAGCATTTCCTTGTTTTGTGTTATGATATTTGGGAACACCGCCGTTTCAAGGAGCTGCGCCTTGAGGCGTTTGTTGTCTTCTTCGAGCAAGACGCGGTCGTATTCCGCCATTTTAAGCGAAATCAGGTCGGCAAAGCCAACCGCGAAATTCAACTCCCGCTGCCCGAAAGGAGCCAGCTTGCCGCCGGACGACAGCCGATCCAGATAGATATATCCAGTGACTTCACCGCCGAGGATCAGCGGAACCACAATAACGCTCGATGTGATTTTATTCTCGCCGTTTTTCAGAAGTTCATTGATAAACGGGTCCCGCTGGCTGTCCAGAATCAGGGTCGGCTTGTCGGCATTAATTTCCTCGCCGATTAGCTCATTGAACTGCTGAATAAATCGTTTCTTCTGATGATCGGTCAGATTCAGGCCTGTGACAATCTGATTGCCATTGTCGTTCGTCATATTGTAGACGATTACCCGGTGCGCTCGAGCGCGCTTGCCGAGAATATCAATAATCTCATCAACATGGCCCGATTTTAACTCCTGATACTCGGAGTCGGTGAAGTAATTGCCAAAAATCTTAAACTCGTTTTCTGCCGAAAGGGATACCGCCACTGCCTGTTTTGAAAGATCCCGCATGAACAGGCGGATGCTTCTGATCTTCGCCCGCTCGGAGATTTTGTCAAAGATCCTTTCGCTTTCCTGCAGCTTCCTGAAGCCGGATGAAATATCTGAATGCTGGCAACTGTAGACGCCATGGCGGAACCGAACCTCAGCCGACCAGTAGAACAGCCTGAGCTTGTTGAACAGCCGGAAGGCCTCGTCAAAGGCTTTATCAATAGCGCTGCGGTTGACATCACCCGCCCTGATATAAATATCAGCCAGACACATCAGGGTTCGGGCAATATCATACGGATCGCCCACGACACGAAGCGTTTCCAAACCGGTCAGGGCATACTCAACGGCACTTTCAAAATTGTCGCGGGCCGCAAAGATTTCACCGATCAGAACCTGACCGAGACCGATCTCGGTTTGTTCTCCCTGCTTGGTGGCGAGATTAAGTGCCCGCTGCGCAAGTTTGAGCGCCTCGTCGAGATTGTCAAGTTCAAGTTCGACCTGAGCCAGGCGGCGCGCAATCTGACTGATCAGGTTGGACTCCGGAGCCAGCTCGCGGCTATCGGCATATGCCTTGGTAAGAATCTTCTTGGCCTGTACAATGTCACCCATTTCAAGGGCCAGTTCCCCGTTGTATTCAGCCAGAATATACTGGTCGAAAGGCTCCGGGTGCTTATCAAACAGAATCGCGGCGGACTTGAATTCCCGCGAGGCAAGTATGAACTGCCGCTGCCTGAGATAGAGATATCCCAGCGAAAGGTGCCCCTTGGCGATTGAAAGCGGCTGGTCAAGGTCGCGGGCCAGCTTGACCGATGTTTTCAGGTGACTTTCGGCGTTTTCGTAGTCGCCGCTGAAGGTTTCAACTCGGCCCAGATTGCCGATCAGCCGGGCCATCCTCACGTTATCCCCTTTGGAGAGCGCAATGGCGTCGTCAACATACTCAATCGCGCGAGAGAAATCGCAACGGGTAAAAGCGATACGTCCCAGGCCGGTGAGCGCGTCAATCATGCCTTCGCGTTCACTGCACCGCCGGAACGTCGCGTAGGCGTCGCGGGCAAAAATCTCAGCGGTCTTGAAATCGCCCACGGCGGCGTAATTCCTGTACAGCAGCCACTGGACGCGTCCGACCCTCTTATGTAAAGCAGAGGAGGCGAGCAGCCGGTTCGCCTCCAGACCATACTTTATTGCTTTTTGATAGTCGCCGCAGTATGAATAGTCCGAGGCCTGCAGAGATTTGAACAGGCCCAACTCAAAGCCTTCAGGGGTAAATGCGGCTTTTTTTAGAACCTGAAGCTTCTCGCTTGCGATATCAGGCTTTCTCTGGCGGTAGAGCTCCTCGATTTCTAGAAGCCTGGTATCAAAACCTACTTCCGTGCTAGAGGTGAGGCTCATAACTTGTTTAAGGTCTCATATTTCCTTTTGCTTTGCGCCGTCTGACGCTTGTCTTAACAGGCTCCAGCTTCACTGGATTCTTCCGGTATCGCGGAAGAGGACCCCCCAAACCAGGTCATAACTTGCATCATAATCAGCATGTCAAGGTTGTCCAGTAACCAGTTGATCGAATTGCCAGGTTCAAAACCTGTGCTCTGCAGGGCTTCAGCAGCATCATCAGTCGAAGTTGTATCGACGTCATCCGAACCCCCAAGATCCGTTCCATTGTCCTCTTCGACGAGTTCCTCATCCCAGGGATGAGCATCACTGCCACCGCCGGACATAACAGCCGGAGAACTGATGAAAACAACCGCCAGGGCTATTGCCACCAATAGCACCAAAGCCTTAGCCAGTTTCATCGAATCCGCCTCCTAACAGTAAATAAAAGCATGTTTTCTCACCTTACCCTGACACCCCGTACCCAGATGATGTTACGATTAAAATGCTTACAGGCAGTGCCGACGAGGTGTCGCAATTCCTGCTATATATATCCTATATAATATGTAACATTCTGTCAAGCAGAAAGTTTCCGAGGCGCAGTTTTTGCGCCTGCTGGCTTTACCGGATGAATTTTTTTGCCAGCCAGGAGCGATTGACAAAAACCGCCCGGGAGGGGCATAACTCGTGACAACACCAACAGTTAATGCAGGTGTCGTAGTCTATAATCGGAACCTCCTCATCTTCGCCGGAAAGGGCGTGAGTCGGACAGGAATCAACACAGGTATTGCACTTGGTGCATTCGTCGCGCCGGATCGCCGGGCGCACCCAGACATACGGGTCAATCAGCCTGACCAGAAATTTCGGCAGAAGTTCCAGCTTGCGGTTTGAGGTCAGCTGGAAATCGTTCATTCTGACATCCGCAAGTCGTTGCCCGACAATATACGCCGCCTCAGGCCAGCCGAAACCCAGCCCGGCCTCGGAGGCAATCCGGGTGGTCGGGACCTTGTCGGGCGGAAGGCCGATTATATCCGATGCGACCGCGTCGAGCGCGACCGGGTCGGCCGAGCCCAGAAGAAGGTTGACCCGGCGGGGATTGCCGGACGACGGCCCGTCCCCTTCCATCGCCAGAACCGCATCCATTATGGTCAGATCGGGCGGCCGGAGCGCCAGAATATCGACCACCACCTGCGCGAAATCGGCCGGTTTCGGGTTTTCCTTGTGGTAATTGGCCTTCCTGAATCCCGGGATAAGGCCGAACATGTTTTTGACCGCGCCGGTCATCAAAGTCAGGACATGGGTTTTGAGCTTGGGCAGGCTGATAATAAAATCCGCCTCGGCCGCCGGACGCGCCAGAAAGTAAACGCGGCCGTCCAGTTCGCGCCTGACCACCCCCGACGCCTCGAAATTGACCAGCTCGATCCCCTCGCGCTCGGCCATCGCCGCCATCCCGGTATT
>CP070796.1:162584-174094 GCA_020343475.1 Candidatus Zixiibacteriota bacterium | reverse complement strand
GTCTACTACCAATTATAGAAAAGCAACATCTGACTTCGGAATAAATACTCTCAAAAGATTCGGCATTTGCATTGCGGTTGCGGTCCTGGGATTTATATCATTGGTCCCCTTCAATTTCAAGGAAAAAGTGGGCTATGGAATATCTATCCTGGGAGTTGACAGGAGCATAGCCATGAACAGCGAAGGTATTATCCCTCTTCTGGACGCTCTGGGTATGGAAAAGAACAAGGCGGTAATGCTTCTGGACGCCCTTGAAAAAAAAGAAATTCATTTTCAGGTCGGTGAATGCAGTGAAACCTGCCATCTGAAAATATCTGATTTAAAGACGGAAAAAGATGTAGAGTTAATTATCAGAGCCATAATTGAATTGGAATGCTGTGAAATAGACGCTGTTTTTCCCATCTATCACAATGAATCAACCAGCCTTTTAAGACACGCCGCCAAAAAACTGTTTTCATAGGAGTCAGCCATGTTTAAAAATACTTTTTTACCTATAAGTTTCATATTAATTATGATCACAGTCGATTTCCCTTATGCCCGATCGCGACTTGCCATTCCCGATCCCGATTTTGATTTCGGATATGTTCCGCAACATGCTAAAGTGAGTCATGTCTTCTGGCTTCATTCGACCGGAGACGATACTCTCAAAATCACAAATATAATAGCTGGATGCGGTTGTACGAAAATCCCATTAAAAAAGGCAGAGCTCGCCGCTGGCGATAGTGCGGAACTTGAGGTCATTTACTCAACCAGAACATACCGCGGTCGCCAGACCAGACACCCATCGATTATGACAAATATGGAGCCGAAGAAATTTCAGGTCAGCTTTACTGCCGAAGTTGTGCCAAACCCGGAAGAAACATATCCAATAATAATCTCGCCATATACGTTCGATATTTCACAATTCAATGAAAAAGAACGGGAAAATTTGAATTTCACAATTACAAACGTTTCCGAAGAAGATCTGGAAATCAGCTTGATTGATATTGCTCCCAATATGTTTAAGGTAAAACTGCCGAGGAAAATTCGGGTCGGCAAGACAGAAAAGGGTAAAATCGAGATTTTGGATGAATATAGGGATCATGAATTCGAAAAATCGATGACGATTGAGTTAAGCGACAAGGCTAAATCAAGATTCACTATTCCGATCAAACGAAAAATCAGGGTATCGGGGGCGCAAACCAACAATTGATAAGTTGCCTTAAAGTGTAAGAACCTCCCGGAGACAGGGAGGTTCCGTCTTTTTCAGAAAATATTGGGCCCAAGCTCACTCTCCTAAGCCTTTTGCCTGCTTCTTATTGCCATCACCCATGTCTGGATGCATCAGAAGTTGCTTGACAAATAGAAAGGTTTTTGTATTCTCTGTTCGTCCGCTTTTCCAGTGTTGCTGTCTCAGAGCCATGCACCAAGCGGAGTCAAACCGGGCGACTGTCTGAAATAAGCAAAGACTGACAGCATGATTTCAAAGCGCCACACAACCTACAGGAGGTTTGCAAATGGGTGAGAAAATTCGTTCAGTCGAATATTACTACGTGATAGTCGATGATAAGCCGGGAGAAGGCAGCCGCCTTTTAAAAGCTCTGCGCACACACGGGGTTAATCTGTTGGCTTCTATCGGCTTTCCTGTTGGAGAAGGCCGGGCCCAATTGGACTTTTTCCCGGAGGATGGTGAGCTATTAAAGAAAGCCGCCGCAAGTGAAGGTGTAATCCTTGTCGGGCCAAAGAAAGCATTCTTGATTCAGGGTGATGACAGAATAGGGGCTTTGGTTAAGCATCATGAAAAACTCTCGGATGCCGGGATCAATGTGCATGCTGCGCATGGTATGAGCGACGGCAGAGGAGGGTATGGTTATATCCTATGGGTTAAACCGGAAGACTATGGTCGGGCTGCGCAGGCGCTGGAAATCTAATCAGCTGGTGATCAAAACACGTGGCCATGATTTTCCCAGTTTTGATCAGGCTCGCCGCGCAATAACGGTGTACCTGCTTTTAAAAAAGTGGAGAAGGCACGAGGCAAAAACGGGAATGCAGGAGGGCTGTTGCAACAAGACTAACATTTCCCATTTTTCTATAACCACTTTCCAAGATCCCGACCGAATAGATTTTGACAGGGAAGAACGAATTCATAAAGGAGGTTCTCATGCCGGTAAAAAAACTGAAGGATTTCCTGGACAGCAATGACATAAAGTACGTGACTATCAGTCACTCGTCGGCATATACCGCTCAACAAATCGCGGCATCTGCCTGCATTCCGGGAAAGGAACTGGCCAAGACGGTAATCGTCAAGCTCGACGGGAAAATGTCAATGGCTGTTCTACCGGCCTCTTACAAGGTGGATTTTGACTTATTGAAAGAAGCTACCGGAGCTGGCAAGGCGGAACTGGCCGGTGAGCAGGAATTCAAAGACATGTTTCCAGAGTGCGACATTGGTGCCATGCCGCCATTTGGAAATCTTTATGGAATGGAAGTCTTCGTGGCGGAAAGTCTGGCAGAAGACAGGGAGATCGCATTTAATGCCGGTTCGCATATCGAGCTGGTCAAAATGTCGTACAAGGATTTCGAGTCTCTTGTTAAGCCGAAAGTCCTGAAATTCTCGCTGAAGCAATAGCCGTGCCTTGGAAACTGGCTCGACTAACCAGACTAATTCCCGTCATGCCGTCAGACAAAGCGGGTTAAATGGTTCTTAATGTTGAGGCCCTGACTGTCTGACGATATACACTGTCAGGATGGATATTATGTTAAGAAAAACAAAATAGCGGTGCAGGGACTTGAACCCCGGACACGCGGATTATGATTCCGCTGCTCTAACCAGCTGAGCTACACCGCCATTTTTTAGAAATCGCAATGTACTATATATACGGCTTTTGTCAAGAAAATTCAAGCGTTGGACCTCCGGCAATCGCCCGGCAGGACTATCGATTCCCGGCAAAGTCCAAGACAATCCGCATAACGCGCTCATGAACCTGCGGTGCGGAGGGAGTGAGTTGCTCACGGGAAAAACCGCCCTTCTCCGGGTCGATTCTCTCAAACACTTGAAGGTACATCCCATAGATTATCTCCAGGCTGAGCTGATACCGATGCTGCAAGTGGGGAGATATGCCATCTATTGTTTTTCGTGCTAATCCCCGGTAGTATCCGGCATAATCAACATAGCGCCTGATTAGATTTCGAAATGCCTGCGGGATTTGCCCCCCTTCAGCGATCAGCCGCAAATCCGCCGGTGTCAGCGAATATTCCGCCAGATGGTTATCCGCGAAGTAATTTAAATTTTCCAGATGATCTTTCTGGAAGTCTCTCAGGATATGAACCAAGTAGCAGAATCGTGCCAGGGCACGAGCGGCATTCCTGATATCGAAGGAAGGTGGACCACAAATATCGCCCCTCACCTCAACCCCACACAAATGCAGGAAAACCGCTGCCGGGGCAACCGCGGCACCTTCAGCATAGATTAGAAACCGCCGAAAACTGGAAAAGCCATTATGATTCAGATCATAAACCATTGCTTTACAAAGCCGCTCCCAGGGCCAAATAGGGATGGCATAATACCTTATGACTTCCAAAATGCGATGATGAAAATAGCCGTCTTTCTCTCCCCTCTTCACGCTACCAAGCCAGTCAATCAATGTCGATCGTAATCGATTGGCGGCGGCGGCGGGTACTGAGCCGGTTTCCTTCCTTACATCATCGACCAGATCGTCAATCCACCGCATTGTCAGGTAGCAAACCCGGAAAGCCGCATAGCGATCTTGCTCCCAGAATCGTGCGGCGATATCCAGAATCGGGTTAGCCTGAATACTCCCGACGTCAAGATTATCTGCAATATCGAGTATATCTCTGGTAAGTTTCGGCATATTTTATAGCCCGATCAATCGGATCACTCCATTCGATTCACGATTCGTCGTGGCTGAGGCCTACAGACGACTAACAATAACAATCCTAAATGGATCGTTATTGTTTACTATATATCAGGGATTCAATGTTGATTGTCAATAACAGAATCTTGTTAAGGGGATATTTGAAATACAATTGGGGCTGCACCGGGGCATATTCAAAGATGCAGACGATTCTTTATGGCTTGCTCAATCTCATTAAGATCAACGCAGGTATTTTTGCAGGGTCCTTCCGGACGCTGGTTGGGAAAACCGATAACCGGCGTGTGAACATTCACTTCCTTGAATCCCGACATCAGGTCCCGTTCGCAGGCAATGGCAATAATGATGTCGGGTCTGGCTTCCCGTATCTTCTGCCGGGCCTCGGCGCCCCCGCCAACCGTCGCCATCCGAAACCCGTACCGATCGCGCAGTTGACGAAAGGTCCAGAAATTATCCCTGGTCAAACACCGCGGCAAAAGCAGCAGCAGTTTCTCCGGAACGGTATGTGACGGTTTGGCCCCAATTATCATATTATGAATTTTCAAGAAGGAATTGGTCAGACGATCCCGGGAAATGCCGAATATTCTACCTACCATAGTGACAAGTGAAAGCAATCGGTTGACAAGTTTTGGCACCGCAATCAGCCGCGTGACCGGCCAGCGAATTACGGCCGAAAGAACAAACAGGATCAGCCATGCCAGCAAAATCCCGCAGAACGCAAGGAAAATGACTGAAAACAGGTCCGCCACCAGTGTTCCCATTGATGCCAGACGGGGATAAATCAGCCATAAGAAAAGAGCCGACAGCATGATCAAAACGATTGTGGAGATTACGGCGATCCCCAGAAAAATCCGGTAATCAGTTTCACATGATTCCGTTTTTTGTTTGCCGTCCCAATCCGCCCATTCATCGCCCAGCTTACGATCGGTAATCCTGACATGAGCTTTTGGCTGTTCCATGCTATTTAAATATATATATATCAATGCGGATGGTCAATATGCCATGCCAATGAATTTGGCAATCCGGTGAGCCGGACCAGAACTTACCGGCACTTAATAACTTTTGATAATCTACTCTGCTGGGATGAAGATGTAAAGGCGTACTTTTTTTAAGGATGAACAGATCGATAAATCGGCCAAGGGCAAATTGATACAAAAGTAAAAGGAGCTCCTCCCTCACTAAGGAGCTCCTTCATCCCCACCTCTTAATTACCCTTCACCGCCATACTATTTATGAGTAACTAACCTCGGCTTATTATAGTATCAATCCCCATGCCAACGCCTGCGATATTTGCTGAACCGTCCCTATTCCGATGCCTTGCAATAAAATAAGCCGTGCCTTTTTATATTGACATCCATTGTGTCCGTCTCATGCGACGCAGGATATACGCCGGTTAACCGGCGGAAAATTATGGCAATCCGTATCTTTATGTAAATATTTAGCTTACACGACACAAAATCTGCGCCCCGATTTTGAACCTGCAATAATGCAAATTTCGGGTATTACCGATTTCATTTGACCCGTGTCATACGCGCCGAAAGCATGTTGGCGGACATAGAAAAGGCCCGCGAATGCGGGCCTGAGGCTGGCAAATAATGAAATTGACTATTCACCGGCTGTGAAGGTTATAATTACTGTTGCAGAATCCACTGTTATATCGAACGGAAGCGTGGTTGTTAACGCATATATTGCGAATTCCCCCTTCTCTGCGAATTTCTTAAGGGCATCGACATCGACCAATAAGCCCAGCGAACCGGGCCAGTCGACATAGGTCTGAACATCACCGCCCGGCAAAGTCAGACCGCTGAATACCAGTCTGGCGTCGGAACGAACCGTCAGAGTGTCTGCATATGAAGAATCCAATGCCGCGAACAACTGCCCGGTCACCGGATCGAGGCCGTTATTGGTAATCCATAATTCGAACCCAATATTATCAATGTTCTTGATATCATCCTTGCGCTTTTGCCATTCGGATTCCTTGGTCAGATCGACATAAAACATGGCGAAATCATCATGATATGTATTCACATCTGCACTGCCAAAGCGATAACTGACAACAAAGGTTCCGGTTATGACGTCGAAACATCCCCATGTAATCAGGAGGATCGCGATGGCGGATAACAGGCCGACCAGTTTTCTATATTTGCGCATGATCCACCACCTCCTCAATTCCCGAAATAGTAGTTAAGGCCACCGGTAATGGTCGCCGCCTTTTTGGTTCCCCCACCCTCCGCATTGGTGAAGTGTACCTTTCCGCGCAGGTCCAGCCCAATCTTGGGGGAAAAACCGTATTCCAGACCCAGCCCCGTTGACCAGCCCGTCTTGGTGAGGTCATCATCATAGTCGCGTGAAGTGGAATAGAGTCCGATCGCGACGACTCCGTACATTTTCAGACCGACCGTTCCTCCAAAGCCGCCTCCGAAGAGAAGGTCGATCCCATAGGTATTGACTTTAGATCCTTCCCTGGTCCCGAAGGGAAACTCGGCATCACCATACTTGGCAAAACTAATAACAGGTTCCGCTGTAATCCAGCGCGCCAGTTCTATTTTGCCTTTCAGACCAAAGATCGTTCCGGAACTCTGATCATCCTGGACGATGGGGATATTAAATCCTCCAAATCCCCCAACCGCAAGGGGTGCGGCCAGACCGGATGATCCTCCCCAGATCACCAGGAGCATCGCCATTACAAGCTTCTTCATGGTGCCTCCATTCTAAGTGACTCTTTATAAATTAGTTACCGTTTGGTTTAATTTTACTTTCCGCTTAAGACAGAGAATTCTTAATAATGGTTTCCATACCAGCTGGAAACATGGCGGGTTAACGTTCAGGTCCGCTCCCATACACTGCCGGAGCGGAGGCCTTAACAATAAGTCGGTAAACCCCTTGTCTTGTGTATTGTGGGCAATTATAGCCTATTATGGCAGGATTGTCAATATAATATCGAAAAAAGCACAGATCCCGCCAAAATTTCCTTGACAAAATCGAAAATAATTATAAAATGGGAGCACTTTATTAAACTTTTTATGTTTTTTTGCTAAACCGAGGGATTCAGTCGGTTAATGGGTAACAGTTAATTAAACTTTTTGTTATTATTTGCTAAACAGATGCGGATAGAAATCGGTTCCAAAATTCGTTCCATGAGACTGGCGTCGGAGTTGACCCAGTCGGAGCTGGCGGCCCGCGCCAGGCTGACCAAGGGATTCATTTCTCAGCTTGAGCGAGATCAGACTTCAATCTCCCTTGATTCCCTGCTGGATATCCTCGATGCCCTCGGAGTCAGTATCAGCGAGTTTTTCGGTGAGAGTGACGCTTCCCGGGTGGCCTTCTCCCCAAGAGACCGGATCCGGGTGACAGAAAAAAATGTTGATCGATTCGAAATCCTGGTTCCGGGAAGCACCAATAATCTGATGGACCCGATTATGGTATCACTTTCCCCCGGCGAACAACTCTCTTCCGAAGAGCCTCACGCCGGTGAAGAATTCGGCTACGTCATATCAGGGACGCTGACCCTGATTATCGGCAAAAAGACAGTGCGTATTCCGTCACGGAGCTGTTTCTATTTTGAGGCGGATCAGAGACACCAGTACCAGAATAAAGGCAGCGTGAAGACCAGATTCCTTTGGGTAACTTCACCGCCGCAAATGTAAACGGTAAATCCTTTTACTACTGAAGGAGGGATTTGAAGATGAAAATTCTGGGCCGTCATCTACTGGCAGAATATGCTCAATGCAATCCGGAGCCGCTCTCAAACCGATTGTTCCTGGAACGAATTATGAAGGGGGCGGTACGTTTTTCGGGTGCTACCATGGTTGACTCGGTCTTTCATCAGTATAACCCTCAGGGTTTATCAGGAGTAATTGTCATTGCCGAATCGCATATCTCGATTCACACCTGGCCTGAATACGACTATGCCTCGGTTGACTGTTTTACCTGCGGCACCAATGTCGACCCTTGGAAAGTGGTTGACTATCTTAAGGAGGCTCTGGGGAGCAAGATCCTGCAGGTAAAGGAACTGCCCCGCGGTATTCCATCTGAAAAAGACGAGATCATTGCGCATAAACCGGCTGATAGCCCAATCGCGGCGCCGGTCAAGTAACCAATCCTTTCAGGCGGTGGAAGATGATAAAAGCGATTAATATAATCGGAACGACCCGGCGTGCTGCCACGCGGGGTCTTAGTTTTACCCGGGTGAATGATCTTCTTCTGGGTGCTGGTTTTCCGACGCCGCTGCTGGTATTATCGCGTTCAGGCGTCAGGAGAAATATCGAGCAATTGCGGCGGGCCCTGCCCGCGGCCGCAATTCATTATGCGATCAAGGCGAACAATCATCCCGTCATTCTGGAGGAAATCGCGAAGGCGGGAGGTTGCTTCGATATTTCCTCCTATCAGGAATTGCGCTCCGCGGTTGAGGCCGGCGCGCGTGCCGGCGAGATGATTCATTCCCATCCAATCAAATCGCCCCGCGAGATTGCCGACGCTGTCGGGGAAGGCGTAACATTATTTGTCATTGATAATCCCAGCGAAATTGAGAAGTTTATCCCGTACGCCGGCAGGGTCCGCCTGATGATTCGCTTTAAGGTAGACGGCGGTTCGGCGGTCGTGAACCTCTCGTACAAATTCGGCTGCTCCGAGGATGAGATTGTCCCTCTGGGGATCAGGATGAGGGAACTCGGCATTGATTATCACGGACTGGCCTTTCACGTGGGAAGTCAGTGCACCAAGAGCGAGGTTTATGTAAAAGCGATTAAAACGGCCGCTCGTCAGATACGGATTCTGGAGAATCTTGGCTTTACCACCAGGTTGCTGGACATCGGCGGTGGCTTCCCGGTCGAATATACGCAGGCGGTCCCGCCGATCCGCAAATTCTGCGAACCGATCAGGAATGCCCTCCGGCGCCACATTGATCCGGGGATAGCAATCGCATGCGAGCCGGGACGGTACATCTCCGCCACAACCACAACCCTGGTTGCGTCGATCATCGGCAAATCGACCCGATCGGGCAAAAACTGGTATTTTCTGGACGACGGTTTATACGGTTCTTTTTCTGGCCGGCTGTATGACCACTGCCAGTATCAGACCCTGACCAATCGCAATACTACCTGGAAACGCTCCGTTCTGGCCGGACCAACCTGTGACTCTTTCGACGTCATTTACAAAGATATCCTGCTGCCGCCGCTTGATATCGGAGATGTCTTGCTCTTTCCGGCCATGGGCGCCTACTGCTCCGTGTCGGCATCATCATTTAACTGTTTGAGGAAAGCCGAGTATGTCGTTATCGAGTAAGAAACGCCTGGACGTTAAAGAGAAATATATTGTTGAATCGTCCATGCAAGATCTCTGGAATGTCTGGTTTACGGAACTGCATCTTGGCAACAGTGGCCTGACCGTAAAGGTAAAACGTTTGGTTGAAACGGCTCAGTCCAGGTATCAGCGGATTGACGTTCTCGATACCGAGGATTTCGGCAAAATGCTGGTGCTCTACGGTTCGATCATGGTCGCCGAAAATGACCTGTTTTCATATAACGAAATGATCACCCATGTGCCTCTGTTTGCCCATCCCGGACCCGAAAGGGTGCTTATTATCGGCGGAGGCGACGGGGGTGCGCTGACCAATGTCATGAAGCATCCCGAAGTGAAATCAGCCACGATGTGCGAGATTGACAGAATGGTGGTTGAGATTTCAACGCGCCATTTCCCCGAACTGTCCACCGGCTTCAGGGACAAACGGGCCAGAATAATCTTCCGCGACGGCAGAAAATATATCGAAACCGGTCGGCGAAAATTCGACATCATCTTGCTGGATCTTTCCGATCCGATCGGTCCTGCGGCGAACCTCTTTCAGAAAAGTTTTCACCAGGGCGTGTTTAATCGCCTTAACGATGACGGCATAATGGTGGCGCAGTCGGAGTCGCCGTACTACAATGCCGAAACCGTCAGGCAAATGTATGACAATCTCCGGGAAATCTTTCCTATTGTGAAGATGTACTCCTGCCACGTCCCGATATACCCGTCATGTTATTGGACGTTTGCGTTCTGTTCGAAAAAATATCATCCGATTGTCGATTTCGATATCGACCGGTATAAAAAGCTGAAGCTGAAAAATAATTATTACAACCTCGATGTTCATATCGGCGCCTTTGCTCTGCCGGAGTACGTCAAGAAACTCATCGGCGAAAAATAGCAATGCCGTGCAAAGGATTACCTGCCGCGGGCGGAATGGTGACGTCGGGTCCGCTGTAATCCCGCCCACCCACTAAAACCATACGATTATGTCCTGCCAGCCGAATTGGTGCGGACCGTTCCGGTATCACCATGGCAGGAAATCGGCATCCGGCGAAATAATCCCGATTGGAAACGGCGACTCCGGTCTCAGAACGCTGACAGTGCGGCATAACCGCCCAATGCAATGGCGCCCACGATGACTCCGATGAGGATGTATATAAATAGACCCACGATTAGTGTCACCACAAAGTAGCCCACCATTTTCTCCGACTGAACCTCCTTAAGCGAGCGCATGCCGATAAACAGCAAATAGAAGGAGTAAAGCCCGAAAATCGAAAGTATCGACAGAGCCGGAATAATTTGAAACACGCCCGCGATCCAGGCTGCAGACATTGAGAACACCGCAATTTTGAGCGAGGCATTCATGTCTTTTCGGGAGCCGAATGATGGTGCCAGGGCATCAATAATGACGCCCAGCAAATACACTCCCGCGAGTGACAGAAGATAATACAATATGGCCCAGACCAGACCCCTGAAAATCGGGAGTCGGGAATGAATGCCCATAAAGGAAAAGCCGACCAGCGATTTGCCGATAAAACCGGCTGCCGCCGGTATTGCCGCCAGGATGACCGCATATCCGCTGAACATATCGGCCGTGGTGAGGTCTTCGCGTTTGATGACCTCCCATTCCATCGCAGGAGTCAGCAGAATTTTTTTCGTTCTGTTAACCAAATCCACCTTATACCTCCGGGATTAGAGAATAGTATTCTCCACGCACGGCGGAGTGACCGATTCCGCCAACAAGGAAAAAGGGCCCCGCCAATGCACCGATTAATCCACGCCTAGCAGTTCGCCTTACCGTCATAGCCTCCTCTCCGGTATTATCTTTACTCTCCTGTTTTCAACATGCAGTAATGCGCCACCTGGTGTTGACAAATGTAAGAAATGTTTAATACACAGTCCATGTTTTTTTGGATTTTGTTCCCGGCCTCCGGCACGCAGACTCTGCACGGAAACACCAACGGAGCAGGAAGTCATCCGCTGCCAATCACATGCGGCTGTTACGGGCTGACAGTATTTCGCAGACTGAGCGAACATTCCTGGAGTGTCTTTTCCCGTCGAAAGGAATCTCCGGCAGATGACAATGGTCATACAATTTCTCAACGACCCCCTGCGCGGCCCATCCTGCTGTCAAATGGCTCCGGCATGCCCTGACCAGACATTCCCAATATGCAATGGCCTTTTCCACCTCGGACATATCGCAGATTGACCCGTGCCCCGGAATTATCACATCAACATTCATCGCCAGCAGCCCGTGCAGTGCGGACACCAGTGTACCGGGATCGCCGTCTGCAAGCAGGGTGGGATACCTCCGGCCAAAAACCAGGTCGCCGGCAAAAAGCAGCCGGTATTCCG
>CP070796.1:150794-162484 GCA_020343475.1 Candidatus Zixiibacteriota bacterium | reverse complement strand
CAATTCCTGAAAGGCGGCTGACTTGAGATACGATTCAATAACACCATTCAAGTTAACAGGAGAGAGCTCGTACCGCCCCCGTCTTGCCAAGGTAAGCAAATCCTGAATGACATTCGAGGCATCTCTGGCTGACTTACCCAGCATATCAACCATGGAACGAATCGGACTTTCCTGGGGAAGTTTTGACTGCATCAGTTCGGGATACCCGACCAGCGGCCCAAGAATATTGTTGAGATCATGGGCTACACCGCCGGCAAGAACCGCTAGCGACTCCATCCGCTCGGCGCGTTCCAGCTTTTTCTCCATGTTCCTTCGCTGTTGTTCAGCCCGGGCGTGCTCAGTGATGTCGATCCCGTAAATATTAATGTAGTCCGCACCGTCAATGGGCGCAAAGAAAAGGGAGTAGACCTTTTCGCCGCAGGACAGCTCGATTTCCTTTGTCGCGCGACTGTTTTTCGCATTCCCCATGACCCAGCTCCATTGATCCAGCACCGAATCCCCGACCTTCCAATGATTGGCCTCGAGAATCGGTTTGCCAGCTTCATTGACATATAGCAGAGTCCCGTCTTCCCGTATGCGCAGGACCGGGTTGGGATTCTCATTGGGGAATCTCGCGAGGTTTTCAATTTGCTGCTCGGCGCGCTTGCGTTCGGATACATCCCTGGCAATGCCGAAAAGGCCGATTACTTTACCATCCAGAATATGGGGCGTCGAGGTTAATTCCGCGTACCGGTATTCTCCCGATTTGGCCAGAAAACGGACGACATAAACGGGGACCGATTCCCCTCGCATAACCCTTT
Organism: Candidatus Zixiibacteriota bacterium; assembly: GCA_020343475.1. GTDB lineage: Bacteria > Zixibacteria > MSB-5A5 > GN15 > PGXB01 > JAFGAL01. Next base: position 161,684 of record CP070796.1, on the reverse strand, counting down.
CAAATCGCGCTCTTATCTGCGGCAGGTCATCGGGATGAATCAACGGAGTAAACGGTTTTCCCAGCCACTCTTCAGCCGGCCAACCAGTGATTACCTCAAATGACGGACTGACGCTTGTTAATATGGCTTCCGGAGAACAGGTGTAAATTATATCGTTGGCGCTGTTGAGAAAACTGCGGTATTTCTCCTCCAGATCATGGCATCTGCATTTTGCCTCACTTCGATCAGTGATATCACGTGCTACAGATAGCACAACCAATCTCCCCTTTGATTCGATCAACCGGCTATTAAGCTCAAGCGGGATCTCCCGGTTATCCCTAGTCAGAGCAATACACCTGAATATCGCTTGTTTTTCAACCAGCAGTTTTTTGCGTATGGTCATCCTGTGTCCCGCTTCGGGAGGTTTGAGCACATCCTCCGGACTCCGGTGCAAGAATTCCTCTCGGGCATAACGGAAGAGCCTGCAGGCTGCATCATTAATTTCTATATATTTGGAGGGATTCCCCTGCTGGTCGATATTATGTACCAGAATAGGGTCGTCGACACCGTTAAACAGCAGGCGTTGCCAGTCCAGGTCTTCGCAAAGCGAGGCCTGTTCGCGTCGCGAGGAAATGAGTTCCGCCTGAAGAGCGCGGTTGGCATTTTCCAGTTTATATATCTGTCGCGCGGCCTCGGCTTTGAAGGCTTCGTAGGAACGTCTGTTATAATTCCGGAAAGACCATTTTCGCGTCAACGATTCGGCCAGCTGTCTTACTTCCAAGGGATCAAATGGCTTTCTAATTACAGACAGCTGTTCACAGGTTCCCAGCATGGCCACAATTCTATCGTACGAATAGCCGGAAGTTGCCATGCAAAGCACTAATTCCAGATCGGGGATATCGGCCCATATTTTCCTGATAGTCTGGATACTATCCAGTCCGGTCGGCATGCGATCAGCAATAAAGGCAAGCGAAAACGGATTACCGGCGATTTCCTCTTCAATAATTCGCAGATAGCCTTCTTCCCCCTGATAGGCGGATTCGAGCTGAAACTGCGGGCAAACCGCGGAATCTATTCTATGACCGTCAGGAGCTGAAAGTGATGGCAATTTATCAGGAAAAGCACCGGAAGGATTGACGTTCAAAATGCCATAGAGATCTTGATGGATGTCAGGATTGTCGTCAATGATGATAATTCTGCGATTAATCGGCAAGGCGGCTTTTTTCATTTATCGCTCGTATATAGAGAGTTGCCAGCTTTGTAGATGTTATCGTCATGTCCGGCATGAATTTGATGAATTATATTGATTTCATGGCGGCCACGAAAAACAGGCCAACCTGTGAATTCTTCAGGTCTGATCCATAAAGGGCCGCCATTTCTCGGGGCTCGGCGCCGGCGTCAATAGACTGACAATTACCAAAGAACCCAGAGACATGCCGAGTGCGGGGTAGATTGTGGAGACGCCAAACGGATTGTTGAGTATCTCCCAAACGAGAGTAACCAGCATTCCGGCAGCAATGGAAGCTACTCCGCCGGAAGGGGTCGCCCGTTTCCAGAAAAAGGCTGCAAGCACTGCCGGGGTTATACCGACACCATATATGGTATAGGCATACAAGGCCATCTCCAAAACGTGCGTAAAAAAGCGGACCTGCAGAAACGCAAACAGACCGAGCCCAACCACGACGATTCGTGAGTAAAGAACCACTTTTTTCTGGGTGAGCTCGCGATTGATAAACCGCTGGTGAATATCGCGGATGACATTGGTCGCCGGCACCAGCAGGAATGAATCGGCCGTTGAGACAATCACTGCCACGATTGCAGCCAGGAGCAGACACCCGATAACAAGCGGTACACCATAGCGAACCGAGTGCAGAATGACCATCTCGGCCTCAATTCCGGCGAACTTCGCGCTTCCTACAATCGCCAGAACCACCACCAGAGTTTCCACAATAATGGTCCCGACGATCCAGCCAATCACCGACTTGCGGGCAGTGGCAGGATCTTTGGCGGAGAAGAATCGCTGGTACATTCCGGACTCGCCCAGCAGCAGTAACATGGTCGGCAGCGAGTATGCGAATGCCTGCGGGAGTGTCATGTCACCCAATGGCCTAAAGTGCGACGGCGGCAGGCTTTCAGCGACTCCGCTCCAACCGCCGGCACCGTTGAGCAAAAACGGCAGGGCGATGAACAGTCCAATAACCATTACTACCCCGTTGACAACATCGGTATACGCAACCGAGATCATTCCGGCCAGCACGGTGTATCCGATGACGAAAACCGCGGTGATTATCATCCCTTCATCAACCGATATACCGGTAACCAGATTGAGCACCATCCCGCCGGCCCGAAACTGGTAACTGACGATGGCGGTATAGGCGACAATGGTCACGATGGTACCAAGGATGCGGGCGTACTTATTGTAGCGGGCCTCAAGGATGTCAGGAACCGTGTACTGCGCGAATTTGCGAACGCGGCCTGCAATAAGATACAGGACAATTATGGCTACCCACACGCCAGCGTCAAACCAGAGCGCGGAGAAGCCCTTATTATAGGCAAGTCCGGCACCGGCAATAATCGAACCGGAACCAATCCAGGTTGCCAGAAGTGTCCCGACCAGTACCCCGGCGGACAGGCGCCGCCCGGCAACCATGAAATCATCCTGGGATTTAACGTATTTGCTGCGGTACGCGCCGACACCGACAAGGACAATTAAATAGAAAATGATTACCCAGAGATAGAGCATAAGATAATTAATGCCAACTGCGGTGGTTTGTCAAAGTAATTGCGCCGGATTATTCGGCGAATTCTGTGCCGAAGATGATGTTTTTGCCCCAAGCTGTAAAGAGCTGTCTTTATTTCCCGAAATTGCATATATTAATTATCATAGTCCATCTGCAGAAATTTCTCATTTTCGGGGAGATTTATGGATTATGATCGCGGGGAGAGATCACTGATTCACTCACCCAACCTTCCCGCAAAAACACAACAGGCACAGGCCGCACTATAATATCGGGTACGTAAACGAATTCAGACCATGACTATTATGTCGCACCCAATAACATGGACACAGAGCAGAGTCTCGGCAATATTGCCATACTCATTATACCTGCTTATAATGGTGCTACTGGTCGTTCGGTTCGTGAGCCTTGACATCGACCCGCCGGATTTTCTGGCACGATACACCACGTCTCATTTGACCGATCCTTATCAGTATACGTCCCACGCCCGGAATGCAGTTTTATTCGATGAATGGAATCCCTTCGGGTATCATCGCTGGGACGTCTTCAAGTACTCCGCGGTGTCGGGATTGTCGTATCTCTTATTTACACTGTTCGGTGTTTCACGTATAACCGCAAATGTATCGGGTCTTCTGCTCAATATCGGCGGAATCATATTCTTTATACTCGGCCTGCGAATTTTTCGACCGATCCGGGAATGTCTCATTACAGGGGCCATATTATGCATAAATAGCGTTCTGTTTTTTTACGGCAGACTTCCTTTTCTCGAGAACGGGTTGATCTTTCTTTCGGGTGCGACATTTTTCTTTTTTTTACACTATCACGACACATATACGGGAAATATAGTCGCCGGATTCCTGATTGCCGCGGCGGCATTATGTGGCAAACTATTCGGCGCCGTTTTTGTGGTTCCGGTTATTGCTACGCACATTTTCCTGACCGGCGGACGGTCGATTCGAAAAATAACGTCAATGTTTGCCGGGTTTTTCGTTGGCGGCATTCTGCTGATTTTCGTGTTCTATGAAGGCAAAATCCCGTTAATGCTGACGTATTATCAAGAACAGGCTGTCGGTCTTTATGGCATTCCCGAATCACTTCAGTCCCTTAAGGCCTTTCTATTTCAGTTTTTTGCATTCGGGGCGCGACTGGGATTTTTAAAGCTCACTCCTTTCATTTCATTGCTGGCACTTATGAGTCTGGGCATTCTTCTATTGACAGTTGAAAAACGGAAACCGAATCAATTGCCAATCGTCCCGATCATTTTCGCCGCGGTATGGTTGATTTCGGCCTCATTCGGATTAATGGCACTCAATTACCGACCGCTGCGATATTCGCTTTTTCTCTATTTCCCGATATCGGCGCTGGCGGGTTATTTGATATATGCGGTCTTTTCAAGAAGGATCTCCCTGTCCGGGCAGTTTTTTTGGATTTCCATCCCGATCTTTTTTTTCAGCACGTGGTTTCTGACAGTACAGGTAATTACCGGTTATATGCCCGTTTTACGGGCGGTGATATCCGGTTCGCTGTCTTTTTTGGCGACCGCTCTGTTTGCCGCGTCGGTAACCGGCGTGGTTTTTATTTTGCTGCGCGGCGGCACCCGACACATTTCTCAGTACATCGCGGTTCCGATCATTGCCCTTTTGATAATCGGTGCCCTGATGAAGCAGACGTCGTGCATATATGAAGGACTTTCTCGCCCGGGGAATTATCTTAAAAGATATAATCACGATATTTCGCAACTCATTGAAAAGAATGCTGTGCTGGCCGGCCCATTTGCACCTGCTTTAACAATAGACAACAATCTCAGGGGAATAATATTTTATTTCTCTCTTCCCGAGACTGAGCCGGATTTATTTCTTCGATTTCCAATCTCTCACGTGGTCTCGGACCTGTCCAACTGGAGGTATGCCCAGCGGGATTATCCCCAATACTCAGCCCTGCCGTCCACTGCCACCTTGCCGATACAGAACGTTACTATAAATCTCATCGGCGTAAACCACGTTGATATTATGCCGACCAGCTTTGAAAGGGCGGCTTTAGCCTATGCAAACAGGCAGTATGATTCGTCACTGGCATTCTATCGACAATTCTGTGACAGTCATCCGGGAAACCTTACAGCACAATTATCATTATTAGAGATTCTGCTCACGACCGGGCGATATAAAGAGTTCGAACAACAATTCGATTTTCTTGTTAAACACCACCCGTATGATTTCAGGATTCATATGATCGGACACCGGGGTTATTCGTTCTTGCACCGTCAAACCGGCAAATGGTCCTATCGCGAACGAGCCGAAAACCACAAAAAAACAGCTATTGAAATAAATCCCTTTGCCGGGGCATTGAAATAGATGGTTAAATGTCTAAAAGCTAATTGCCATGATGTTTTTTGGGATTTATTTCGCAGATCGGCTCGCGGCACATTCAATGAGTCTTCGTTCTTTCGGTTATAACCTGAAATGGAATTGAGCTGTTTATGCCAAGAATGCTTTACCTTGGTTATTGGCAATATAATGCAACACATATATATTGTTTAGACTTTTCAAGGATGCCTCTCCCGCTTCCATAGAAGCTCGTCACGAGTCTTCAGGTGGTAAGATGTGATAAAAAAAGGCCGCCCGATCAAATAGATCCTCAGAATGGCCGATAACACAATTTTTATGGCTGGACAAACTCAAACAATGGCAGAATAATTGTCGGCAGACATCATAACTTGAAAATATGAAATAGTGCCATATTTAAATGACTTGCGAAATTAAAATGTATTTCTTAAATTCTTGTTGAAGGCGCCCGAAGGTTCTTAAGACTTACATTGGGAGGGTTCTATGAAACTCACAAGAGATGTTCCACTAACTGCTCTGCTGACAATCTTGGTCAGCATGTTCTTCATAACGTGTGGCGATGAGAAGGGTACTGATCCGGCCAAACCTTCTGTTCCCACAGTGACGACAGCGGCCGTCAGTGATGTAACGCAGACCTCCGCACAATGCGGCGGAACCGTTACTTCGGATGGTGGAGCCACAATTACCGAATGCGGAGTCTGCTGGAGTACAAATCCAACTCCCACATTAGCTGATAATAAAACAGTTGATGCTATCAATGCTGGTAGCTTTATCAGTTCCATCACCGGCTTAACTGCGAGTACGCTTTACTATGTAAAGGCTTATGCCACCAACAGTGCAGGAACAGGCTTTGGAGAAGTATTTGCGTTCTTCACCGGCACTACTGTGACAGACATTGACGGCAACGAGTACCAAATAGTGGCAATAGGTGCACAGGTATGGATGGCCGAGAATCTAAAGGTGACCCATTATCGTAATGGCGACCCCGTCACATATACTCCAGACGTTGTTGATCCTACATCACCAGCGAGTTATTACTGTAATTATTCCGACAATGAAATCAATGTTGCCACCTACGGCAGATTATATAACTGGCATGCTGTAAACGATAGCCGCAACATTGCACCGGAAGGCTGGCATGTGCCAACAGATGCGGAATGGAAGCAACTGGAGATGTATCTCGGAATGAGTCAGGAAGAAGCTGATGGCACCGGCTGGCGCGGGACTGACGAAGGCGGGAAGATGAAGGAAGCAGGAGAAACGCACTGGGCAGCGCCAAATACGGGGGCTACCGACGAAAAAGATTTCACAGCTCTTCCGGGCGGGCTGCAGGGCTGGGAGATATTTGATCCGACTATTTTGATATTGAGGAAATATGAAGAAATTGGCGCAGCCACCTGGTTTTGGTCTTCTACCGAGAACCCCGGTGACAATCAGACTTCATGGTATCGACACCTGCACAAGGATCATGCAGAAGTCTACCGAGGAAGCGACGGTAATAAGTGGTCCGGGCTTTCAATTCGATGTGTGAAGGATTAGTATTAATAAATACGGAATCGACCATGTGATTGTTTTCTGTCGACCGCCAATCTGATGAAATCGGATACCGCTCGCCGGTCGATCTCAGCGGCTTTTTCCATTAGCTTCCGCTCCTCTGGCGGGAGCCGGAAATGAGACTGGAGCGTTCTCTTATCTTTTCGCATATCCAGTTAACCGGATCAAATAGACGCTCAGAGTGACTGATAACACATTTTCTATGGTTGGATTAACTTAAAAGGTGGAACAATAACCGAAGACAGGACACTTTCGATAGGCTCTTATTCTGCAATTTACCGTTTCATCTGAGACAATTCCGATTAAATAGCCGAACAAAGCGTTTAAATGCTCAGCATACCCCGCAAATGTTACCGGACTAAGATTCCTGATTAGGCAATCGGATTTAAAGGAATCAAAATATTTTTCAAATTCCGAATCCTTATACTTCGCTTCAATGACCTCAAGTCTCCCGGAATGATCCATTTTGTCCTGCAATCCGGGGACAAATGATTGAGAAAAAGAGCAAATAAATCATGCGCCCTTTTGATGACACAAGAGCCTGTAGTGATTCTCGTAATTAACTGTAAACCAACAAAAAAATGGAGCCGAGGGGGTTCGAACCCCTGACCTCTTGACTGCCAGTCAAGCGTTCTCCCAACTGAACTACGGCCCCATCAGGAATGTTCGACAAATATATTCCGGTCTTGACACTTGTCAAGCGATTTGTTACCGGCCTCTTCCCTGCCGGCTGCCGCCTTTTGCGGGTGATCGGCAAAAGACCGATCAAGATTGATCATCTTGCCGGTGATGGTGTCGCGAAACTCCAGGTGGTTGATTTCGGCCAGCTTTTGCGTAACCTTGCGGATGCGGCTGGCTTCGGAAGCTATAATTTTGATTTTGGAGACAATTTCGCTGTCCAGAGCACGGTAATTGTCCAGCAGCAATTCGGCATTGGCCGTGATCGCCATCAGGGGACTGTTGATTTCATGACTCAATGTGGCGGCGGCAAAACTCACAATCTTCATATCACGCTGTTGATACCCTTCATTATTCAAGTGTTTCCGGCGCAAAGTCAGTTTCCGGGAAGGCCGGCGGACCGGTTCTCGAAATTTGCTCAGAATCGCCAATCCGAAATCATCAGCAGAGTCCGCATCGGTGGTCTCATGCGGTGATTCGGACTGCACCGGGATCGACGCCAGAATCCGTGAGAGTGCGTCATTACCGTCGACGATCACGAGATCATAAGGATACTCCCGGGCGTCGGAGACGAACTCTGCACTGTCGGCAGCATAATCACATTGGATATCACAATCATCAGGGTGATATTCCGACCAGCCGTACGCAGTCTGCGCCTTGTCGGAGTATTGCAGGATTCTTAAAGACGGCTTCATGCGATCCGGTCTTCCTTGATTAAGGCGAAGGTCATTTCGAAGCATTTTGCGGCGTCGCCGCGATCGGACAGGGTGATATCTCCTCCCAGACGCCTGGCCAGCGCTTTTGCCACGGCCAACCGCAGGCCGACATTATCGTCAGCGTGCACGGCGCAGGAATCGACACACGGCCGAAAAATCTTCTGCCGATACCCTTCCGAAACAGGGTAACCATTGTCAAATATATACAGGTGCCACTTCCCGTCTCGTTCTTCCGCCTGAATGTCAATCTCCAGTGCGGTATCCGGAATACGCATCTGCAAGGATGTGTTGAGAATGCAGTACAGAATATTTCGCAGTATCGTCTCGTCGCCGGTTACCACCGGCAGGTTGAGATTTTGCAGAGTAGCTGGCACATCGGGAAATTCCAGCGACAGACGGTCGTGCAGGTAACGGAAAACTCGATTAAGATCGACGGCCCCGGACAGATTGGTCTCAGCCGGTACCGCCAGATGCGACACGCAGCTGACTGTCTCCTGCAGCAACCGATGGTTATTCCGCAGCGCCTTGACACTCGTTTTGAATTGTTCTGAAGAAACAGGTTCCGGCAATTCGGACAGGGCATCAATTATATGCATCAAGGTATCCAGTCGCCTTTCGGCATGATCAAGAAGTTGATGGTAGACCGACATATCTTCAGAAGAGAATTGCGTTGAGGCTTCAGCGCCGCCGAAAGCATACAGCACATTGCCCAGAAATCCAGCCGCTGTTTTCGCATTTATCGCCAGGGTATCGTTCTCCCCTGAGTGAATCAAACGGAGTATCCCCCAGCAGGCGTTGCCTCCTGCCAGCGGGTATGTCAGTTCCGCGCAAAACTCGGAATCCATTTCAGGATCGGGATTCTCCTTTGCAAACGGCTGTCCGGCGCGAGCCACTTCCAGATGGTCGTCGGTAACCAGTGATAAATCAATCCCGGTGCCGGAGTACGGGCGTCTTGTAGCGGATCCCAGAAGATGTAGGGTGTCATTCTGAAATCGATACACCGCCGTCTGGCGGACTCCATGAAATTCCAGGAGTATTTCGGCGAGACTGTCCCAGTTCACTTCGGTTCCCACGATTTTCGACATAAATTCAAACAGGTTTTCCATCACCGTGATTTCAGGAGCCACTGCGGTGGAGACGGCAATATGTTCCCTGCGGGAAGGCGTTTCCGGGATCAGGATGACCTGGTAATTGGCAGGATTTCCGGCGACAAAATTCAATGAGACGACTGCGGTGTGAAGGTGGAGCTGCTTTTTTGCATCAACTACGACCAGTTCCAGCGGGCGATAAAACGTCTCATAATGCTTTCCGCTGTCCAGCACGCGTCTTAACGACGCCATTGACTTTTCGTCAAGATAATCCTTTATACTCTTACCGTAGAGTTCCTCGCACGATGACGCGAGAAATTTCTCGGTAAGATCATCAACATAGACAAAACGTCCCCTGCGGTCAATTTTGAAGACGGCGCATTTGCTATGTTTTGCTGTTTTCTTTCCTCGCTCCACCGCCGCCGGAGTCATGAGCCGTGCCTACCTTTTGAAGACCTTAAATTTTTCCGTGGACCATAAGGTCCGGACAATGATGTAATACACCCCGGGGGCAACCTCATGTCCCCGATTATTGGTTCCATCCCACACCACTGTACCTTTTTCGCTATTATAAGTATCGGAAAAATTGTCCCAAACTTTCTCTCCATTAATGGCATGGATTGAGATATCGGCAGGTTCTCCGGCATTAGCCTTAATGAAAATGGTTACCGAATCGCTGAAAGGATTCGGTCCGACGGCAATCTCAGAGCGCTCCAGCACCCGCAGTTGAAACTCGGCGGTATCAGCAAGCGTTCCAATATCAACAAGTTCGGCTTCGGCGATTAACCTGATGTTGAATGTCCCCACGTCTTCCGGCCATCCCCAATAAAGCAGCTCTGCATATCCATTGAAAAGCTGAGTATCATCAAGGACGGAACTATCCGGCAGGTTTTCCCCGGTTAGCGTTAATGATATTATATCGGCAAGAGGCCAGGGCGGCATTGAGATATTGATTGGCAAGATCAGATACTCTCCCACTTCGAGAACCACCCGGGCAATTGGCTCTATACGAAACAGGCGGGCGGCACGAAATGAATTCGGCAGGCCGTAACCGTATAGATTATCTGGATTATTGTAGCGGTCGCCTGACTGCAGCATTGCCTCGCGCAGATCCAGCGGTGACCAGTCCGGGTTGGCCTGCAAAATCAGGGCGGCGGCGCCGGCGGCAAGCGGGGCCGCCATTGATGCCCCGGTCTGGCGGCTGTACCCCCCGGTAAAATAGGCGGCATAGACATCCACACCCATGGCGGCCAGCTCCGGTTTTATGCGCCCGTCCCGGGTAGGCCCTGAAGACGAATAAGCAAAGACTTCGCCAAGGCTGTCAACGGCACCAATTGCCATAACGCCGAATCCATCGGCAGGAGGCGTAATGTAATAAAAACAGTCGTTCGGATCGGAACAGGTGCGTTCGTTTCCGGCAGAATTGAACACGGCAATCCCCCTGGAGACGGCAATGTTGGCGGCAACGGTAATGGGAGCGGTACGGCCGTCCAGATCATCATAGGTATACCAGTCACAGTATCCCACTGACGATGTGATGATATCGGTTCCCAGCGAATCGGCCCACTCGGCCGCTTCAACCCAGAACCGTTCCTCGGTGGTGTCCTCCTCCCAAATCTTCTCCGTCTTGGCCAGCAGGTAGCCGGCGCCAAAGGCCGGACCGATCAGCTCATCGCGTTTGAAGCCCCCGATCACCGAAAGAATCGCGGTTCCGTGACTCGGTTCGTGAAAGCTGTGCGTCTGACCATCGATAATATCGTTGTCATCAATGAAATTGTACTTGTTGACCAGAATC
>CP070796.1:138778-150694 GCA_020343475.1 Candidatus Zixiibacteriota bacterium | reverse complement strand
GAAGCAACTTGATCCGGAATATGTCGTTACAACACACAAGGATTTCGTCAAACTGAGAGGCTTTGATTTTGGCAGAAGAATGTATTATGTTGAACTTGATCTGAGATTCGCTTCCGGAGAAGAAAATTTGATTACGTGTTTAAACCGGGTGTTAAAAAAATAGATGGAACGCAAGTACGATTTTATCATAATTGGTTCGGGAATCGCAGGGCTGTTTTTCGCCCAGAAGATTGCCTCGATGTTGCCGGATCGGACGGTGGCGGTTATTACCAAGAAACGGGAGACCGAGTCGAACACCAACTATGCGCAGGGCGGGATCGCCAGCGTTATGTCACGGAATGACAGCTTTGAATTGCATGTCGCCGACACGCTACAGGTCGGAGCCGGACTTTGCCGGCGGAGTATTGTTGAGGATATCGTCCGGCTCGGCCCTTTAACCATCAAGAAACTGGTTGATGTCGGAGTTAAATTCACCACCATGCGGGGGGGGTATGATCTGGGGCGTGAAGGTGGGCATTCCACCAATCGCGTGGTGCATGCCGCAGATCTGACCGGTCGTGAAATCGAGCGGGCATTGCTAACCGCCTGCCGCAGGAAAAAGAATCTCGACATGTTCCGCGACACCATTGCACTTGATTTGATTACCTACATCCATCGCGGTCGAAGACGGTGCGGGGGCGTCTATACCTTCTCCGAGAAAAAGCACGAATTCAGCAGTTTTTATTCCCCGGTGACGATGCTGGCGACCGGCGGTATCGGTCAGGTGTATTATCATACCACCAATCCGACCATTGCCACCGGCGACGGGATTGCGATGGCGTATCGCGCAGGTGCCAGGGTGGCCAATCTGGAATTCGTCCAGTTTCATCCCACCACGCTTTACAGTACGAAACAGCGGCCATTTTTAATATCCGAAGCGGTGAGAGGGGAGGGAGGGGTTCTGCGCAATTCCGCCGGCGTCAAATTTATGAAAAAGTATCACCCGCAGAAAGATCTGGCCCCCCGCGATATTGTCGCGCGAGCGATTGACAACGAATTAAAGAAAACAGGTGAGGAATATGTCTATCTTGATATCAGCCACCGCCCGGCATCATTTATTAAGCGCCGATTCCCGAATATCTTCAAAGAATGCTTGCGGCGGAATCTCGATATTACCAAGGACCCGCTTCCGGTCGTCCCGTCAGCGCACTATGTCTGCGGCGGTGTCATGGCGGATCTGTACGGCCGGACTGACATTGACGGGTTGTATGTGTGCGGGGAATCGGCCTGCACCGGGATGCATGGCGCCAACCGGCTGGCATCAAATTCCCTTCTGGAGGCGGTGGTGATGGCTGATTTCGCCGCCGAGGCAGCGATGGATTTTCGCGAGAAGAAAACCTTTCCGGATGTTCCCCCGGCTGACGAGTGGCTCCATTCCTCTATCAGAAAAATGAGCGACCGGATCGTCATTTCCCACGACCGTCTCGAAATACGCAGACTGATGTCGGATTTTCTCGGTATTGTCCGATCGAAAAATCGACTCAAAATGGCGCACGAACGGGTAAAGGTTATTCTCAAATCAATAAATTCGTACTATCTCAGCCAGCCGGCCTCATACGGCATTGTGGAACTGCGCAATATTGCGCTGGTGGCGGAGTTGATTATCCGCTGCGCTTCGTGGCGCATGGAATCCCGGGGCTTGCACTATATTGTTGATTACCCCGACATGGATGACTCGAAGTGGAAAAGAGATACAATCCTGAAGCCGCCCAATTTTAAGGCCGCAAGGAGAGGAAGTGGTAAACGTCGATGAGATAATTCTGATTCTGGATTTTGGCTCGCAGTACACACAATTAATTGCCCGACGGGTGCGGGAGCAGCACGTCTATTGTGAGATTGTGCCCTTTAATGCCGATCTTTCTCCATATGCCTCGCAAAATGTCAAGGGATATATTCTCTCGGGCGGACCGGCATCACTGGGGGAGCCGAATTCCCCCCGGCTCGCCCCCTCCTTTTTTGACACTGACCTGCCCATTCTGGGGATCTGTTACGGGATGCAGTTGATTGCTGACGCCTTCGGCGGACAACTGGTGCGCTCCGAAAATCGCGAATACGGACGCTCCCGAATGGCGATCCGCTCCGACAGCCGCATTTTCAGCGGCGTCGCCAGGGAAAGCCGGGTCTGGATGAGTCACGGCGATTCGATAGCCAGGCTCCCGGATTCGTTTCTGACAGTGGCCGCAACCGCCTCGCTGCCTATTGCCGCGATTGCCTCGCGCCGGAAAGAAATTTACGGCCTGCAGTTTCATCCCGAAGTGCATCACACGGTTGAGGGGCAGAAAATCCTCAGCAATTTTCTCTTTGATATCTGCAGCTGTGCGGGTAACTGGACAGCCGAGTCGTTTATCGATATCACCGTGAGGAACCTGAAAGAGCGGCTCAGAGACAAAAAAGTGGTACTGGCGATCTCCGGCGGAGTGGATTCCACGGTCTGCGCCCTGCTGTTGAAAAAAGCCATCGGCGAAAACCTGTATGCAATCTTTGTAGACAATGGAGTCCTGCGCAAAAACGAATTTGTCGATGTTACCCGAATGCTTTCATCGCTCGGGCTGAATCTTCGGACGGTGGATGCCTCAGGGCGTTTTCTGAAGCAACTCGAAGGGATCACCAATCCGGAAGAAAAGCGCAAAATCATCGGTAATCTCTTTATTGACGTTTTCGAGGAGGAAGCCCGGAAAATCGGTGATATTGAATTTCTGGCCCAGGGCACACTCTATCCCGATGTTATTGAATCAGTTTCTTTTAAAGGACCGTCGGCGACGATTAAGTCCCACCACAATGTCGGCGGGCTCAAGGAGCGCATGAAACTGAAACTGGTTGAGCCATTGCGGGAGCTGTTTAAGGATGAAGTCCGGGAATTGGGGCGGTTGCTGGGGCTGGATGAACGCTTTGTCGGGCGACATCCGTTCCCGGGCCCGGGCCTGGCGGTGCGAATCATCGGTGAGATCACCCGTGAGCGTCTCGAAGTGCTTCGGGAAGCGGATGCCATTTATATCGAAGAATTGACCAAGACCGGGCAGTATGGTAAAATCTGGCAAGCCTTTTCAGTGCTACTGCCGGTGAAATCAGTGGGCGTAATGGGGGATGAGCGGACCTATGAAAACGTTGTCGCCCTGCGGGCGGTGACCTCAACCGATGCCATGACGGCGGACTGGGCCGACATTCCGCATGACATTCTGGCGCATATCTCCAACCGCATCATCAATGAGGTCAAGGGGGTCAACCGGGTAACATACGACATTTCCTCCAAGCCCCCGGCCACGATTGAATGGGAATAATCAATTATGCGGGCATCTGCGGCGGCTTTTTAAGTAATTGACATTCAAGCCGGTTTGGGCTATAATAGAGGCGATTTTTCACGAAAAAAACGGCCGGGTGCAAAGGCTTCCCGTATCATATGCTACAATATGGACAGTAAGCGATTACAGGAATTAACGAAGCCGGTTCAGGCGGACCTGACGCTTTTTGACAGGCGGTTGACCGAGTTTCTCAAGGGGGATTCGCCGCTGATCACTTCAATTGCCCAACACCTGCTCAAAAGCCGTGGCAAGCGGATTCGCCCGGCTTTTCTGTTTCTGGCGTCGCGAGCGGCTGAGTATTACAATGAGCACACTGTTAACGCCTCACTTGCCATCGAACTGATTCATACCGCTACCCTGCTTCATGATGACGTTGTCGACAACTCCGACCTGCGGCGGGGGGAGGAAACGGTCAATTTTAAATGGACGAATCTAATTTCAGTTTTGATGGGGGATTATCTGTTTGCCAAGGCCTTCCGTTTGATGGTTGAAACCAGCTCAATGGCGCTGATTGACGCCATCTCCCGTGCTACCGAACGAGTTTCGGTCGGGGAGTTGCGGCAGATAGAGGAAACCTCAAATTATGATCTTTCCGAAGAGGAGTATCTCAAGATTATTGCCGACAAGACGGCATCGCTGTTTGCTGTTGCCTGTGAGGCCGGCCCGATTCTTGCCCGGCAGAACGGCCGCGAACGAAGGCGGTTTGCCGAGTTTGGCGAGAAAATCGGGGTTGCGTTTCAGATTACGGATGATTTGCTGGATTATGTTGGCAGCGCCCGGGTCACCGGCAAGGAGCCGGGAAATGACCTGATTACCGGAAAGGTGACACTACCGCTGATTTATTCGCTTCACAATGGCGACAGGGCGAAAAACAAGGAAATCCTGCGGATTCTCGGTAACGGCGTCAACAAGGGTTGCTTTATGAAGGTGCTGAAATATATAACCGAGACCGGGGGTATTGACTATGCATATCGCCGGGCAGCCCAGATTGCGCGCGAGGGACTGGACGCCGTCAAGGGATTGCAAGATTCGGTGTACTATCAGTCGTTGCGGGGTATGGTGGATTATTCGACATCCCGGGCGGCATAGCGATGCGCGACATCTCTTCCACCTAATGTAAAGAGCAACCTGAATCCGCCTGGACAATCATGTTTGGAATTACCGACGTTTCATTTGATTTCCTCACCGGGCATCCGTTTCTGACCGCCTTGTTCTTCATTCTCCTGGTGCTTCTGGCGGTTTACCTGTACCGGCGCACCAATCCGCCGCTGTCACGGGGAATCCGGGTTCTGCTCACCGCCCTGCGGTTTCTGGCTGTCATCGCCCTGTTTCTGGCATTGTTTGAGCCGGTCGTATCCTATAAGCGTGAATACCAACGCAAACCCCGATTGACACTGCTGGTAGATCGCTCGCGAAGTATGGAGATATCTGAAGAGGGTAAGACACGCCGAGAGCGCGCCGATTCTCTGCTTTCCTCTCCGCATTTCAAAAACTTTTCCGAAAGCGTTGACGTCACAACCATATACTTTGCCGACGGACTGAGAGAAAGCGATGATGCCGACGAACAGCATCAAACCGCGCTAGGAGAGGCCCTGAGGCAGCAGAGCAAAAGGGAACTGGCGGAACCGGCGGAATACTGGTTGCTTCTTTCCGACGGCATCTCCAATGCCGGGGTTTCGCCGGAGGATGTGGCCGCAAAATTGAAAACGCCGGTCCATTCTGTGGGGCTGGGTCTGGAAAGCGAACAGAAAGACGTCTCGGTATCCGGGCTGGATTATAATCAGGTGGTCTTCGCCGGTAAGCCGACGGAGATAACCGTGCATCTGGAATGGGCCGGGATGACGGATGAAACGGCCCACGTGAAAGTAGCGAGCGGTCGGAAGACTCTGCAGACGGAATCGCTGACATTGTCCCCGGGCAGGCTGCAGGAGGATGTCAGGGTGCAATTTGTCCCGGAGCGTTCGGGTCAGCAGACATTTCAAGTGACCGTTGCGGAACTGGACGGCGAGGTCTCAACCGATAACAACAGTCGGTCCTTTTCCGTCATCGTTCTCAAAAGCAAGCTGAAGGTGCTCCTGGTTGCCAATCACCTTGACTGGGAATATGCGTTTTTAAACCGCTTTTTGTCCCGGGCGGAAAATGTGGAGCTGACGCCTGTCGTTTTCAAAAAAAACGGCGGCTACCTCATGGGCCAGTTTCCCTCACGCCAGACCGAACTCAATCAGTACGACCTGCTGGTGTTATATGATGTCGAGATATCCGCCCTGAGCTCAAAAGCCGACATGTTTGCCTCATTTCTGGCCGACCGGGCCGGGGGGATGTTTGTCATGCTGGGTGAAAATTACCTGAGGGCACCTTTTGAGCGCTGGCTCGACAAATATCTGCCGTTTGTCAGCCGCAGCCGGAAGGCTGATCTCATTTATGCCAAATTCAATGGGCTGCCGGCGGAGAATTACCTGTTCCACCCGGCAGTGCGCGTTTCCGAAAGCCGCCGGGGCATCCGTGAACGCTGGCGCGAATTGCCGCCCTTTGAATCGTTGGTACCGGTCGACTCCATCACGCCTCATTCTGAGATTTTGGTGACGGCTGATCTTCGCCGCGATTTGCGCCATCTGCCGGTTCTCGGATTTCGCCATTATGGGGCGGGCAAGGTGCTGGCTTCGGCTGCCGCGCCCTTTTGGCCATGGGCCTTCTTCGGTTATGGTTTCGGGGGGGAACCGCAGGAATACCCCAGCTTCTTTAACGGTATTATCAACTGGCTTTCGCTAAAAGAAGACTTCGATCCGATCCGGATTGTTCCTGATAAAATTGTCTATACCCGCGGAGAGCAGGTTGGCTTCCGTGCCTTTGTCTACGACCTTGGTTTTCGTCCGATCGAGGGCGCCACGGGATATGTGGCGGTGGTCGCAGAGGGAATGAAAGACTCCACTATTGTGCAGTGGCTGGATCAGGGTGAGGGGCGTTATCGGGCGGAATTTGATGCTGTATCCCCGGGGCGATACACGTATGGCGGTGTCGTTGAAAAGGACGGTAAGGTTCTAAAAGAGGCGACCGGCCAGATCGTGGTTGAGGCGTTCTATATTGAAGATTTTCAGCGGCAGCCTGATTTTGCAACCCTGACCGCCGTTTCCCAGCTTTCCGGGGGTCGTTTTTGTCGCTACAACCGCGCTGACAGCCTTCTTGTGGGTCTCAATCGCGAACCGATTGAGGTATCGTATCAGAAGGAAGTGGTCGTCTGGAATAAGTTTTGGCTGCTGGCGGCCTTTATCGGAGCGCTCGGGATTGAATGGATTATTCGAAAGCGCTATCAACTGATCTAATGCGGGCCGGTGTACACGAAAATTGTCATTGATTATGAATCCCGCGGCATTTATATAATGCCGTTGCTACAGGTTTTGAGAAAAGAAACGCGAGGAATATAATGAAAATAGCGGTAATAGGCTCAGGCCTAATGGGGCGGGCAGCCGTCTATGATCTTAGCCGGGCGGACGGAATGGAAAAAGTGGGGTTGTTTGACTTTGATCGCGACCTGGCCGGGGAAATCGCTAGAAAATATGGTAATGAGATTACGATTGCAGGAAAAATCGACGCCGGCAATGAGGACGAAGTTGCGACCGCATTGGCGGAGTATGACGCCTGCATATCGGCGGTAACTTACAAATATAATTCGGGACTCACGCGCGCCGCGATTCAATCTCGGACCCACTTTTTCGATTTGGGGGGAAACAACGACGTTGTCAGAGCCCAGCTGGAGATGAATGACGAAGCCAAGGCGGCCGACGTGCTGGTTATACCCGACTGCGGACTGGCACCGGGAATGGTCTCGGTGCTTGCGGCGGCCGGCGTCAGGGAATTCGACAAAGTCAACACCCTGAAAATAAGGGTCGGCGGGCTTCCTCAGAATCCCCGACCACCGCTGAATTATCAGATGGTGTTTTCATCGGAAGGCCTGATCAATGAGTACTGGGAGCCGGTGATTATTCTGGACGGAGGAAAGAAAAAGACCGTCAACCCGATGAGTGGCCTGGAACAGTTGGAATTCGACGGGATCGGTGAGTTGGAGGCTTTCTATACCTCCGGGGGCACCTCCACACTGCCCGATACTTACGGCGGTGTTATAGATTTTCTGGACTACAAAACGATTCGGTATCCCGGTCATTGCCAGTTATTCAAGCCGATGCTGGAGATTGGCCTGGGATCGAGGAGCCGGATCAAGGTGGATGATGTCAGTATTGAACCCAGAGCGGTTTTTAAGAAAGTACTGGAAAAGAACCTCACTCTTAATGATCCCGACATGGTACTGGTCCGGCTGATCTTTGAGGGAACCAAGAACAACGCGTCCAAAACACTGATCTATGAGATCGTCGACCGGCAGGACGCCCGCAGCGGTCTGACCGCGATGATGCGTACTACGGCGTTTCCCGCGGCCATTATTGCCTGGATGGCATGCACGGGAAAGATTACTCGGCGCGGCGTCATTCCGCAGGAGCTTGCCGTCGATCCGGTGTTCTTCATTGCGCAGCTAAAAAAGCGCAACATTATTGTGACGGTCAGTCCGTCATAAAGAAATGACCGCTGACTTAACGGTTTGAAACGATCGAGGGGTTCAGAGGACATCACCTTTCTCCGATGCCCATCATGTTGCCGAGGGATGTACGGGAAGTGGCCGTTACTCAGGAATGGTGACAATAATATCGCCCAGAATCCTGGCCTGGCAGGCCAGGCGCGATCGACCGGTGGCACCCTCCACCATCTCCAATAGCTCGGCCTCGTCTCCCTCCATTGCCGTTACATTATCGAGGCCCTCGTCGATGAAGACGTGACAGGTACCGCAGGCTCCGTTTGCCCCGCAGTCATTATTGATGCTGACACCATTATCAAGGGCGGCCTCAAGAATAGAGGCTCCTTCGGGAACCTCCGCTACGGTTTCGTCATTGAGGAACAGGATTCTCGGCATCCCTTGCGATTTCCAGGTTAGTGCTTTGCGTCACACCGGTTGCCGTCTTATATAGAGTTAAATAAGCTGCGGTGGCGTGTCGAGTGTAATTTCGAGACGTGTCTGGCGAGATTTATGAGGGGAAAACCAAAAAAAGACTTGAAAAAGGTGTAACATTTATCCATATTGTAACGTTTAATAGCGTATAAAAATAAAATGATTGTTCATTAGATACGCAGAGCGAGGGAGACAAATATGCAATTGTCAAGAAAAGCTGACTACGCCTTACGGGCGGTCATGCATTTTGCCGGCATGCCCAGAGGGAAACTGGCCTCGATAGGTACTGTCGCCAAAGCGCAAAAGATTCCGCGTGAGTTCCTGGCAAAAATTCTCAAGGATCTCACTTGGGCCGGGATTCTGGTGTCATATCAGGGGGTCACCGGCGGATATCGCCTATCTCGTCCTCCCCGCGAAATATCCTTTCTCGATGTGATAGAGGCAATGGAGGGGCCCATCTCGCTTAATCTGTGTACCCAGGGCGATCAGTGTGAGTGTGATCACTACTCGGATTGCAAAATGCGTGACTTTTGGATCAAGGAAGAAGAACATTTCAAAAAGGCCCTGTCCCGCGCCAATTTCGGCAAATATAAGGCGGTCTACAAGGGGAAATAATTCCCTATAGGCAGGAGCCAGGCTTTCCGAAGATTACATCCGGCCGGGTCTGATTTCAGACCCGGCCGGATGTATGTTGGGGATGCGGAAATCCGCCGTGCGGGGTTGCTTTTTGTGCCTGAAATATGTTATATATCCTTTGGTTGGTCGAGTGCCGGAATAGTTCCGGTGCTTCCGGCATTATGATAAATAGGCTGTGTAGGAGATAAGCCCAATGAATTTTGAGGATAAAGACTACAGGATTCGTGTCGGCCTGGCGGAAATGCTCAAGGGGGGCGTCATCATGGACGTCATAAATCCGGAGCAAGCCAAGATCGCCGAGCAGTCCGGTGCGGTGGCGGTAATGGCACTGGAGCGGGTTCCTGCTGATATCCGCGCCGAGGGCGGTGTGGCCCGAATGGCCGCGCCTGAAGTGATTGAGTCTATTAAAGCTGCGGTCACCATTCCGGTTATGGCGAAATGCCGCATTGGTCATTTTGCCGAGGCAGAGATATTGCAGGCCCTCGAGGTCGATTTCGTCGATGAGTCGGAAGTCCTGACCCCCGCCGACTACGAGAATCACATTGACAAGTGGACGTTCAAAGTACCGTTTGTGTGCGGCTGTCGAAACCTCGGCGAAGCCCTGCGACGGGTAGCCGAAGGGGCCGCGATGATTCGCACCAAGGGTGAGGCCGGAACCGGTGACGTGTCGGAGGCGGTCAAACATCTTCGCGAAATCAACCGTGAGATAAAGAAGTTGACCGTGATGGCGAAAGAGGATCTGTATCGCGTTGCCAAGGAATTGCGGGCGCCGCTGTCCGTGGTAATGATGGTTGCGGAGACCGGCAGGCTGCCGGTACCCAATTTTGCAGCTGGCGGGATTGCGACTCCGGCTGATGCCGCCCTGGTAATGAAACTTGGCGCCGAAGCGGTTTTTGTCGGCAGCGGCATTTTCAAATCTGCCAACCCGGAAAAGCGGGGCCGCGCTATTGTGACAGCGGTAACGCAATTCAACGATGCCAGAGCGGTTGCGGATTGCAGTCGGGGACTGGGCGAGGCCATGAAGGGAATCTCGACCGCAGAAATTCCGGAAGAGAAACTCTTGCACGTTCGCTAGGCGATATTACACAAGCCTGGAAATACGGGATGCGGTCATCGTTACACATTGGCGTTCTGGCGCTCCAGGGTGATTTTGAGCGCCATCTGCGACAGCTCCACCTGCTGAATGTCTCCGGCCGGGAGGTTCGCTGTCGTGAGGAACTCAGCGGTCTTGACGGTCTGATTATCCCTGGCGGAGAATCAACCGCCATGAACGAGCTGATCGATCGCTTCGCCATGCGTGATGCATTGGGTGATTTTATCCGAACGCGGGTAGTATGGGGGACTTGCGCCGGGTCAATCCTGCTGGCGCGGGAGGTGGATGATCGCCGCATTCGGCCATTCGGGGCAATGGATATTTCCGTCATCCGCAATGGGTACGGCCGTCAGATTCATTCCTTTTATGCCGAGATTACCGCACGGCTCAACGGTGATACTCGACTATTGCGAGCCTCCTTTATCCGGGCTCCTATCATCGCGCGTTATGGTAACGGGGTAATGGTGCTCGCGGAGTACGGCGGCCGACCGGTCTTGTTGGAACAGCCAAATTGCATGGTGAGTACGTTTCATACTGAATTGCACGATAATCCGCTGCTGACCACATACTTTCTTGACAAAATCATTTCGCGGGGGAGGCCGAAATCCGCCTCGTCCGCATACCGGTCCGTATCGTGAAACAGAAAACGCCCCGTTCCGAGCGGTCCCGCATTGCCAGCCTGAAGAAGATAATCATTGCGACCCATTACGGGTTTTGCATGGGGGTCAAAAGGGCGATTGCAATCGCCCGGGAAACGGCCGGCAAGGAGGGAAAGGTCACCATCCTCAAGGAGATTGTGCACAATGATGCCGTGGTCGAGAGTTTCAAGCAAAAAGGCGTCGGGCAGGCCGAGTCGATTGATCAGATCGATAGCGGAACGGTCATTATCCCGGCGCATGGTGCCTCGCCGGATGTTTTCCAGAAAGCGGAAGCCCGGGGTCTGCGAATTGTCGATGCCACCTGTCCGCTTGTTATCCGCATTCACAAAATCGTCAAGAAGCTGGCTCAGGAGGGCTATCGTGTCCTGCATTTCGGTGACCCGGACCATGATGAAACGATTGGCATTGTCGGCCGGGCATCGCAATGCGTTGAGGTAATCCCTGGCATTAAAGCCCTCCGGGCGCTTCCAGAGTACACCGGAAAGCTCGCCTTGACCTCGCAAACCACCGCCCGCTCGGCCGACTTCGCCGCGGTGGAAAAAGTGGCAAAGAGGCGCTTTCCGCACATTGAGATCTTCAATACGATTTGCAACGCAACAAACCAGCGCCAGCAGGCAATTCTGGAACTGGGGCCGCGGGCCGACCTGATCCTGGTAGTGGGATCGCCATCCTCGGCCAACTCCAAGCGCCTGGTGAAAATCTCAAGGGGGATCTGCCCGGAAGCATATTTAATCAACTCCCCCGACGATATCCAGCCAGAGTGGTTTGGCGGGTCGCGCAAAACAGAGATCGTCGGCCTGTCAGCGGGGGCATCGACACCGAATTTCCTGATAGCGGGTGCCATTGAGCGACTTCGTGAGATGTCGAGCAGTGCGGTGGAAGTGGTTTATCCAAAGCCGCGGGTCAGGCGCAATCGCCCTATGTCTGACAGGATCCGCAAGCGGTAGGTCGTGCCCGAGTCGGCGCAAAATCTCATTTCCTGTAGTAATATGAGATTGTATTCTTTTGCCGGACACGATATTTGCGTTGCCGTATTTCCTTTGTGCATCCAAGCAGGCTCATAAAACGTTCCCCGGGCCGCTCGGGGCCGGTGACGAAAATTGTCAGGCGACCGATACCGGGCCGGGTCGGGAGAAATAATCTGAGCCACAGCCGTTTTTTTTTTGTTGCCTATGAGAGCTTTTTGGTTATATTTTA
>CP070796.1:126312-138678 GCA_020343475.1 Candidatus Zixiibacteriota bacterium | reverse complement strand
GTTTTTGGCAATTCGGTAAACCAGTGCCGCCTCGGCGCCTGTGGCCTTTATTGTCAGCCCCAGCACCAGCTTCATCAGCTCCTCGTATTCCAGAGTTGAATTAAGCATCCGGGCAGCGTGCAGAAGCAACTTTTCCATTTTACTCTGATGGGGCATACATTCCTCTCTTCCCGCTGACCGGCAAAGTTACTATGCAAAACGAAAAAGTCAAGAGATCAAAAAAGCGATTGGAGCGAACGGACCATTGGCATGGTCTGCCTTTGAGAAAAGTCAGGACCGGCAATAAGCGACAGATCACTTAGATTAAAATAATTTCTGACCGCGATATTTTCACTTACAGCCACAGATTCCGATCAAGGGAGCGGTAATGGATAGCCTCGGCAATATGAGTGGTTTCGATATTCGCAGTATTCTCCAGATCGGCGATGGTGCGGGATACCTTCAAAATCCGATCATAAGCGCGGGCCGACAGTCCCTGGCGGGTGATTGCCAGCCCCAGAAGTGACTTCGACTTCTCGTCAACCGGGCAGTACTCGCGAATATCCTTGGACTGCATATGGGCGTTGCAGAAAATCGCCTTTTCATCCGTAAACCGCTCCAGCTGCCTTTTGCGCGCGGCATTGATCCGGTTGCGGATGATGTTTGACTTTTCACCGCAGGCTTCCGATGACAGGTCGTTGAACTTAACCGATGGGACAGTGATATGAATGTCAATCCGATCCAAAAGCGGCCCGGAAATCCTTGCCATATAACGCTGGATCGCCGCAACAGTGCAGGTGCAGTCATGGTTATTATCCCCGTAATAGCCACAAGGGCAGGGATTCATCGCCGCGGCCAGCATGAAGTTCGCCGGATAGGTCAGAGTGGTGGTGGCGCGAGAAAGCGTTACCTGACCGTCTTCCATCGGCTGACGCATCACTTCCAGCACGTCTTTGTGGAATTCCGCAATCTCATCGAGGAAAAGCACCCCGTGATGCGCCAATGAGACTTCCCCCGGCTTCGGGATTCGACCCCCGCCGATCAGCCCGGCATCGGAAACCGTATGATGAGGCGAGCGAAACGGCCTGGTGGCAATTAGCGCGGTGTTTCCGGGAAGCAGCCCCGCGACCGAGTGAATCTTGGTTGTCTCAAGTGCTTCGGCGATGGTCATCTCCGGCAGAATTGTTGGCAACCGCCTGGCCAGCATGGTCTTACCTGATCCCGGCGGACCGATCATAATAATATTGTGCCCCCCGGCGGCAGCAATTTCCAGCGCCCGTTTGGCCGATTCCTGGCCTCTGACATCCGAAAAATCAACCGCATAATTGCACGCCGACGAAAACACTGAATTGATATCCAGTTCAAACGGCGTGATTGCGCCGGGATCTTCCAGAAATTCAATTGTTTCCCGAAGGGATGAAACCGGGTAGACTGGCAGGGACTCGGCGATAGCCGCCTCGGAGGCGTTTTCTTTCGGGACTATCAATCCCTTCAAGCCATTCTCGCTTCTGGCGTGCATCGCCATCGGCAGAACCCCCGGAACCGGGCGGACGGCGCCGTCAAGCGAGAGTTCACCAAGCAGAACATATTCGTCGAACCGATCTTTAAGAATCTGCCCGGTTGCGGCAAGAATTCCGACCGCAATCGGCAGGTCAAAGGCGGAGCCTTCCTTGCGAACGTCCGCCGGAGCGAGGTTAATCGTTACTTTTTTGGACGGAAAGACAAAATCGGAGTTTTTAATGGCAGCAGTCACCCGCTCTTTAGATTCCCGGACCGCTCCTTCGGGCAGCCCGACCGTAATAAAGGCAGGTAACTGCTGCTGAATATCGGCCTCCACCTCGACCGAATAGGCGTTAACCCCCAGCGTAGCTGATGAAAGCACCTTGGCCAGCATCTGAAACCTCTTTCGGGAACAACACTTAAGGTGAATTATTCGTGACTCCCCTTTGCAGTCCCAAGCGAAAGATAGGCGTCAGCGCTGACATCTGCCGTCAGTAAAAATTCACAGAAAGGAAGAAATTACGGGACGTAGAGCTCGATTCGGCGGTATAAATCCAGCGGATGGCCGGGATCATACTTGTAGAATACAAGCGTGCGGCCATCCACCACATGGAAAAAAGTGGTATGCGGCCCCTCCCGGTGGTCGCAGATCGAATTGCCGAAACTGACCGTGTCGATTAGCATTGAATCACGATCAAGGATCCAGTTGCAGGTCCAATCACAATGATCACGATCATTATCCAGGTCAGGATTTAATTTCATATATAACATGTTCTTCGGGCTTGCTTCCTTGAAATCAAAGGTCATAGCATCGACCTTTTCTATTCGGCCACTGATTGGACCACCGTAATTCTGAATAGTCTTGTAAATGCCGTCGTATTTCCCCGGTTTGAAGACCACCTGTTCCATCGGATCGTCTTCATCGCAGGCGATAAAAGCCAGGGTTAAAACGAAGGTGAGGATCAATAACGAAAACAGGGCGACTGCGGCGAATGTTGAACGTAACATCTCCCCTCCTGCATAAAAAGAAGCCTCCGGACCTGACTGGCCGGAGGCTGGCTTCTGAAATCTCATTCTTCAGATTGCTTGGTCAGTGTGATGGTCCTTAGCTGCTGGACTTCAGAAATCAACGAATCCTGAACCATTCTCACTATCCCTTCGTCACTTTCCTGCACAAATCCGAATGATCCCTTGGGAATAAGGGTCTTATCGCATTCATAATCGCTTGTGGCTTCCGCGAGAGAATCCAGAATCAGGCGCTGTTCTACAACATTCCATTTGCCCTTAACAACCCCGCAAACGTCAATCGCATCCGGATCCTGATTATCACGATTGACGGTATAGCTGTAGGTGTTTGAATCGGTAAAAATCCAGACGACTATTATGTTAAAGGAATCCTTTTCACTGGGCGTCCCGGCATCTCTTACCAGTTTATATGTACCGTCATACGTTCCGGGCAGGGTCATCGGCGGTTTTACATAAATATCCTCTGCGCAACTCATTAATAGAACGACAGTAAAAAGAAAAAACCAAACGTACTTCATCATGAAAACCACTCCTTTAAATACTCAGCCAATATCTTCCGCCAAAGATATGCAAAAATGCTCTCTTTGACAACCGAATTTTTGGCATTTCTTCCATTAGTATAACTGTTTACCCGACCTTCCCGTTCAAAGAAAAGAACAAGACAGAACTCCCCCTTCTGCCGGAGTGTGGCATCCTAAAGGCGCGTCCTGATAATCGGCAGTGACAGCAGTTCGGTAATGTTTCGAATGGTGTAATCCGGTGCTTCAAGCGGGTAGCGGACAGGCTGGATTTTGTGCGGACCAGCCAGCAACCGCACCGTTTTCATTCCGATCAGTTTCGCCGGGACAATATCGTTATCCTGACGGTCGCCGACCATAAGCGACTCCTCCGGGCAGGAGCCGAGATTGTCCAGGACTGCCAGAAACATGCGGATATCCGGCTTGGCAAAGCCGATCTCTCCGGAGACCTGCGTGGAGCCGAAGAGCTTAAGAACGCCGGCCTTTTCAAGATAATCATATACTGCCACCGGCTGATTGGCCGCCAGGCCGAGTTTGAATCTGCCGAAAAGCTGCTCAAGGACTTCTCTCACGCCCTGCTGAAGGCGAAAATCACGTGAAGCGTAGAAGGCGTGAAACTCCTTGCGGATCTTATAGAAAGACGCCAAATCGGGTTTGACGGCCTGCCAGATAATGTAAGTGAATACCGACGGGGCATAGCAGTTGATCCCATCGGCTTCGGCCTGCGCAATATCGTTGTCGCTGAATTCCCGCCCGGTTGTCAGCGCAATCAGCTCCTTGAGCCGTGCGTTCCAGACCGGCTGGACCTGGGATTCATCGATAATCGGCCAACCGACATCGATCAGAATTGTGGTAATTTCCTGGTTCATGGTTTTTCCCGGGCAATGGATCCGTAAGAATGCCGATGCCTGAGCGGTAGCTGCTGATTATAAAAGGCGCTCTCATAGATTGCCCCCGCCTTGCGCCTCATTTCCGCAGTCAGTTCGGGGTATTGTGCCGCAATATTGGTGGTTTTGTCCGACAGGTGGAACAATATCTCGTAATCGGTGCCAAGCCGCATCATGAAACAAACGCTATCCTGAATGAAAGCGACATTGTACCAGCTGGTGGAAAAAGCAAAATCCTCTACCAGGCTGGTGCTATCAAGCAGATCAACCCCGAACGAATAGTTGTCATAATCAAGCTTGAGCATGCCCATTACCGTCGGCAGGATATCAAGCTGGCATCCGATCCGGTCGCTTTTAATGCCGTGCTCCAAATTCCAGTCGGTATTATAGACGTAAAACGGTATCTGGATCATGGAAATATCCAGCTCGGAGGTGGGACGGTACTTGATACCGTTGTCGGACGTGACAAAGATCAGCGTGTTCGCAAAAGCGCTATCCTGCTCGATCCTTTTGAAGAACCGGACCAGCGACCAGTCGGAGTACTTCAGGGCGTTAAGTTCTGCACTCTCTTTTTCAGAAGCCGGGATGTATTCGATGGGGACATCAGGGAAGGTATAAGGCCCGTGGTGTGAGGAACTCAGAAGCGTTGCAAAAAAACGTCCGCCGGCTACCGCCAGTCGGCGAAGTTCATCATAGGCGCGATCAAACATCACGTGATCGGGCACCCCGAGCCAGCTCATCACCAGCGAATCATCATAATCAAACACCGAAGAGATGTCCGTCATGCCATTGGCCCGCAAAAATCCCTGCATATTGTCATAATGCGGGTCCTGCGTAGTATAAAAGAGGGTGCGATATCCCTTCTCCCGGAGTATATCGGGCAGGCTCCAGTACGTGGTATACCCCCGGACCTGCTTGATCATGGTCTTTCCAAACAGATGCGGCGTGCCGCAAAGCGTCGAGAAGAGACCGATGCAGGTATGCGTTCCAGAGGAATAGAAATTTGTAAACAGAATTCCCTTGCCTGCGATATAGTCGAAGCCTGGCGTCAGGTTATAGGGATATTCGCTTTTGAGACAATTGATCCGGCTGGCCCCATATGATTCCATAACGATCAAGATCACGTTCGGCGGGATTTCAGGCGGATCGACAATTCGCACTTCCCGCTTCATCCTCCTGATCGGTATGTCCGGGTGATCGGGAGGCGCATCCAGCATATCCCGCACCATCTGCTCCGCGCCCGGAGCGGTGATCAAATCCACCAGCTCGCGCAGGTGCTCCCGCTGGTTGGCGTCGTGTAAGATATCACGGACGAACGTATACGCGGGATTGAGTGCCAGCTGATTGGCAAAATCGTACTGTGAAAAATACGCCATTCCCCAGCGCATTGGCGCCACTTCATAGATCCGGCCAATGCTTCCGAGCACAAGAACAGCAAGGATCCCCGGGATATAGATCAGGTTTACCCAAAGTCCGGTTTCTCCGGTCAGGGCCAGCACCCCGTTCAAAAGCCGCCTGATTATAAAAAGAAACAGTGTCAGAATTGCGGCATACAGCAGCAGATACCGAATAACCGGGAAACTACTCCAGACCATCGACAGCACATCGCCAGAAGTATCATTCCACAACAGTGCCGATCCGTTCAGCCGGGCATTAAAAAAGCCAAAAAATTCAATATCCACCAGATGTATGAAAAACATCACCGCGGCCAGCAAACCCAGCAAGAAAAAGTTGACCATGCGTGCCATCCTGCAGCGGGAAATGTCAATCAGCGGAATAGTCCCGGCCACAAAAACAATCAGCACCACAACGCTAATGACTTTGAAGTCGAACCGGATTCCCACCAGAAATGCCTCCAGCAGAACCCCGGCAGGAACCGGTGCCGCCAGCTCCCGGGAAAATATCAGTAACAGCAGGCGCCACAGTTCCGAAAAGAGAACCAGGACTCCGGTCAAACCGAGAGCGTAAAGGGCCGGAGCAGAAATATACTTTATATATCGATTCATATTTGCCTTCAGGCCCCCATACCAATTCAGCTACCCCTGCCGATAAAACATAATTTTACAAAATTCCCGCTGATTTTTCAACCTGCAGAAAACCTGTCGGCAAAAAAAAAGCCGCCTGACGGCGGCTTTCACTTTTTCGGTTATGGCATCGGATTACTTATCTCGTTCAGCCGTTTTCATTTTGGCTTTAATCGCCGCCTGTGCAGCCGCGAGTCGCGCAATTGGCACGCGAAACGGCGAACAGGAAACATAGTCAAGACCGACCCGATGACAGAACTCGATTGAGTCGGGATCGCCACCATGCTCCCCGCAGATTCCGACTTTCAGATCGGGCCGGGCTTCGCGCCCCCTGGAGGTTCCCATCTCAACCAGCCTGCCGATTCCGTCCTGGTCCAGCGAGACGAAGGGATCTCCTGGCAGAATTCCTTTATCCACATAATAGCGCAGAAACTTGCCGGCATCATCGCGGGAGAATCCCATTCCCATCTGGGTCAGGTCGTTGGTGCCAAAACTGAAAAATTGTGCCTCAGCCGCGATTTCGTCGGCAGTCACCGCCGCGCGAGGGATTTCTATCATGGTTCCGATCAGGTACTCAAGGTTTTTCACCCGGTACTTCATGATCGTTTCATTGGCGATCCGTTCAACCACTTCCTTCTGGTTTTTAAACTCATTTACATGACCGACCAGAGGGATCATAATCTCCGGGATAACCCTTTTCTTTTCCTTATACATTTCGCAGGCCGCTTCCATAATGGCCCGTACCTGCATTTCGGTTATCTCAGGGAAGACGATTCCGAGGCGGCAGCCGCGATGGCCGAGCATCGGATTGGTTTCCTTGAGTTCTTCCATCCGCTGCAGGGTCTTCTTTTTCTTGGCAAAGAGGACGTCATACCGTTCATCGGTTTTGTCCAGTTTATTGATTTCCTCGGTAACCGCGGCTCTGTCCGGCAGGAACTCATGCAGCGGCGGATCAAGTGTCCTGATGGTGACGGGGAGGCCGTTCATCTCGGCGAAAAGCCCCTTAAAATCTTTTTTCTGAAACGGCAGAAGCTTGTCGAGGGCATCCTGCCTTTCTTCAGTGGAATCCGCCAGAATCATCTCCTGGACAATCGACAGGCGGTCTTCAGCGAAAAACATATGCTCGGTGCGGCACAATCCGATTCCCTCAGCCCCGAATTTCCGGGCCTGGGCGGCATCATGTGGAGTATCGGCATTGGTTCTGACCCGCAACTGCCTTATTTCATCTGCCCAGCTCATGAACTCCGCAAATTCCCCGGACAGTTCCGGCTCGATTGTCGGAACACTGCCGATCATCACCTCACCGGTTGAGCCGTTGATGGTAATGATCTCTTTTTCCTTGATAATCAGCCGTCCGATCTGTATTTGCTTTTTGGCCTCGCTGACCCTCGCCATTTCGCACCCGGCGACACAGCATTTGCCCATGCCGCGTGCCACGACGGCGGCGTGCGAGGTCATCCCCCCGCGCGAGGTGAGAATGCCGACGGCGGCATGCATGCCTTCAATGTCATCGGGATTGGTTTCCTGCCGGACAAGAATTACCGCCTTGCCGTCCTTGGCGGCCTTCACCGCGGCGTCGGCGGTGAAATAGACCGCGCCGGAGGCAGCCCCCGGCGAGGCCGGCAATCCTTTGGCAATAATATTCACTTCGGCGTCAGGATCGAGACGGGGATGCAACAGCTGGTCGAGTTGTGCCGGATCTATCCGCATAATTGCCTCATGCTTCGAGATCAGTTTCTCCTTAACCATATCGACCGCTATTTTCAGCGCTGCCTGCACCGTCCGCTTTCCGGTTCGGGTCTGCAGCATATACAGCTTGCCTTCCTGCACGGTAAATTCGAAATCCTGAACGTCGCGATAGTGCTTCTCCAGCTTGGTCGTAATACTCTTGAGCTGCCTGTATACTTCCGGCATTTCATTTGCAAGCTGTGAGATCGGCTGCGGGGTTCGCACCCCGGCAACCACATCCTCGCCCTGAGCGTTAACCAGGTACTCCCCGTAAAACTCCTTTTCACCGGTGGCGGGATTTCGGGTAAAGCCCACTCCGGTTCCGGACGTGTTGCCCATGTTGCCATACACCATTGCCTGAATATTCACCGCGGTTCCGAGATCACCGGGGATATTATTGAGTCGGCGATAACTGATCGCGCGGGGATTGTTCCATGAACGGAAAACGGCATCGCGGGCCATTCTCAGCTGGATATAGGGATCATCCGGGAATACCTCCCCGGTCTTGCGCTTTATAATGGCCTTGAATTTCTTGATAATGTCGCTGAGGTCCTCAACCTGCAACGAGGAGTCCTGCTTGATTTTGCGCTCCCTTTTCTTGGCGTCGATCACGCTTTCAAATTTGTCCTTGTCGATACCCAGAACGACATTGCCAAACATTTGCACAAAGCGGCGGTACAGATCGTAGGCGAACCGCTCGTCACCGGCTTTGGCCGCCATACCCTTGAGGGTATCCTGATTGAGTCCGAGGTTAAGCACCGTGTCCATCATCCCGGGCATGGAGAACTTGGCGCCGGAGCGAACCGATATCAGGAGGGGATTGCTTGAGTCGCCGAACTTCATTCCGACTAATTTTTCAACTTTCCCAACATAGGTTTCAAGTTCGCGATCTATAGCGGCGGGAATTTCGAGATTGTTTTCATAATATATCCTGCATACTTCGGTGGTAATCGTGAAACCAGGAGGGACCGGAACTCTGGCCCGGCTCATTTCGGCCAGGCCGGCACCCTTTCCACCCAGCAGATCGCGCATGAAGGCATCTCCGTCAGCTTTGCCGCCGCCGAAGAAGTAATAAGGCGAATGTTCCGTTTGAATCGCCGTCGGCCGCTTTTGGGCCTTCTTAATCGACGCTTTCCTTGCTTGCTTTTTCATGGCTGTCCTGGTCCTGGACTCCTTTTTCCCGGTTGCCTGTGCTTTGGGCATAGCCTTGGCAGTTTTCCCGGTGGTTTTCTTTTTTATCTTCTGAGCTTTCTTCACCGTCTTTTTCGATGCGGCTTTTTTAGTTCTTTTGGCTAGAACCATACCCGCCTCCCTGCTCACATGCTAACATTTTTCAATGGACAATTATAATGCAATACGCAAAATTTCAACATAAAAAAAGGCGATTAACGGCCATTATTTTGTCGTCAACCGCCCTGAGCTTTCGGTTTCCGGCTACATAGTGAATAGCCGCTCACCGTTGATGATTTTCTCAAGCATTTTCAGAGTCTTTTCAACAGGCGCATGCATAATGTCAGAGGTATTGAAGGTCGACCTGACCACTTCCCGAGGGCACATAAAATTGGCCTTGCCTCGCCCCCCGCGGGCTTTCTTCTTGTGTGTCAGATTGTACTGCCGCTGATATTCTTTTGCCTTTTCCTTGTGCATTTGATAGTACCTTCGCTGGTACTCACGGCGCGCTTCGGGGGTGGAGAGCTTGCCGGTGCCTTTCTTCCTGCCCCTCGAATTGGAATTAGCCGAATTTGAGGAATTAGCCATCCCCACCTCTCTTTCAGCAGAAATATCGGTTAGTTACCCTCAAATGATCAAGGTCCCACAGGTCCCCGACGTAATGCCACATTTTACTGACCGACCCACTCTTTGTCAAGGAAAAATAGAAGTTTTTTTAAAATTTCTGCGTCAAGTGTCAGTAAGGCCGCAAGTTAGTATGTCGTAAATAAACAGATTTTGTAATACCCCTATTTTTAAGAAGTTACAAGATTGTTTCTCTCGATTTCTGGCAGTCCTTAAAACAGAACCCCGCCAGTGCGGGGCCCTGTCCTTTTGATTACATTTACATAACATTAGATTTTACGCCTGTGTTCCCCGTTTGTTCACGAATCTTATTATTTCGTAGAACGCCAGAATCCCAAAGATTGTAATGACGATAAACCAGAAGACAATGAAAGCACCGCTGCTGACATCATCCCAGGCAACCTTTGTCCAATCCCCGAGATATTGAATGCGCTGCACAAATAACGAGATACGCCCCATCACGGTGTAACCAAACGAGGCTCCAAAGCCGATCATGAGTATCCAGATACCAAACCGGGCCACGCCTTTGAAGACTCCGGTATGCTCTTTCGAGAAAAAGAAATAAAAGAGCGCCGAAACGGTTCCCAGGAAAATAATCAATTCCGCGAGCCCGGAACCACCGTCAAGCAGCCCGTTGCCGAGGAAACTCCCCCACTCGATGTCCTTCATGGTCGAATAGAGCTGCACGTTAACGCGATTCTTCATCTCCAGTGGTACTGCCACGCCGGTGGCGATGCCCATATACAGGGCAATCGGCCAGCGGCTGATCCAGGACCACTTCCGGGAGAAACGGGTCCACATCATGACCCCCAGAATGGCCGGGATCATGTACCATGGTTTGGATGAATCCAGCCAGAGCAGATACCAGTTACCGTCGTTCAGGCGGTCAAACAGGTTCGGCTGCAGGCCGTTGTGCCACAGAATAATGACGAAATATCCGGCGGAAACTCCCACCACCAGGTGCTCGGCGAGCTTATAAAACGGATTGTCCTGGTACAGGAAGGAGAAGATGCACAGGGTCAAAAACGCGCCAAGCGTCGTCCATATGAATGTTCCCATCGACATTGCTTCCATTATAAACTCACCTCCTTACACTCGTTTTTCCCGGCGGGACATCAAAAATCCGATGTTACCCATCAGAATGAACAGGATAATAATGATGTGCGCATACAACTGAATGCGCATTCCATCAATTGCCGGCCCGGAGTTGTCCGACAGTTTTTCATACTGCGCGGCGCCCAACAATCCCCCCATCAGCCCGAATACCTGCCCCGAGTTGAGGTACGGGTAATAATCTGCCCCCATAACACCGGTCATTCCCAGCGCAAGCGGAACATTATAACGACCCGCGCCATAGACCACCCACATATCCGCAACATTGCCTGCCGCCAGATCGATCACGCATTTGACCTGATCATAGTTGAGAACCCCTTTCATTAGGGGCAGGCTGTCAAGCGGGGTTCCATAGTAATCGGTCGGGAAAGGAATCCTGAAATTCTGTCCCATGCCGAGAATCACCAGCCCCGGATATGGTTTATAGCCAAGGAAAACATAGTCCACGCCGTTAACCAGATCCCGGCCCTTGTACTCAACACCGTTATATACCTTGTCCTGTCGCAGCGAATCGGTCAGGTCCCGAATGGCCTGATCGGCCATGCCCGGTCCGTTTTGAGACAGCGTCACGAAGATTATTCTCAGCTTTTTCCGGAAAGCGTGTTCCGCGATGGCATAAGCCATTGGATGCAGTTCAGCCAGCGCGTTAGGATCATAGTCGATACCGAGAAATATGATATCGTTTTCCTTGAGCGTATCGACGTAATTGTAAATCGATTCCACTTCATGGGTGGTCCTGATCGGGATCGAGAACGGCCAGACATAGGTGATCACGCATACCAGAGCCAGAATGAGAAAGACCCAGCGGCGATCAAGCGACATCATGCGATCAAATATATTCATAACGTCCTCCTCAATCCCTGCCCAGATAGGCGCGTTCAATGCCGAGAATTACTTTCAGAGAAGTTGCCACAATTCCCAGTCCGACCCCGATGATAATCGCGCGCTTGGCGGCAAGATTGGGAACATTCAACAACCAAATGGCCATCTCTTCCATATAATTGCCCACAGATCCCAGATAGGGATTGAAACGAAGCATAATAATCAGGGCCGCCAGCAGCAACAACGTCGCCAGCGCCGACCTGGCCCGGAAAGCCCGGTAGGCGGCCGACGCAATGAAAAAGGCCAGCAGTGAAAACATGGTTGCCTGAATTGGAATCAGGATATATTCAAAGAAGGAGACAAACATGTAATTGCGCAATCCTTCGGCCGAGAAGAAATGCCGACCGTAATCGAAGCCGTACCAAATCATAAAAAATAATCCCGCCAGCGTTATGACGGCATATTGCCAGTTGGGGCGCCGGTACTTGATCTTGTCGTAGGAAACCCGAATCAGGGACCAGATTCCCAGCGCCAGGGCGAAGATTCCGATAATATAAATCCAATCCAGGAAGAACTCATATATCCATTCGGATGATTCATGGGGCACGAAGTACTGTATGATCATGAATATACCGAAGACAAAAACGAGCACTAACGGTAATTGACGTTTCATATCTTCACCCCTTCCTAGTTGCTCACAAAGAACAAGTGTTTAAAGCCGTCCAGGCCGAAATTTACGGCGATCACTCCCAGAATGGCCAGAAGAATCACGGCCGCCTTGGCGTAGTCCTGGGCTTTTAGCGAACCCAGCAGCAATGGTTCGCGCCCCAGGTAGGCGGACGCGGCATACAATTCCTCGCCAATAAGGGTGTAGTCGCAAGCAACGACGAAGAAAGGAATCTGCGCGATTTCATCGGTTCCGGCAATCTGGATCGATCCGGCCAGCGCGCCCGTTTCCGCCAGAATCAGCGATTC
>CP070796.1:113766-126212 GCA_020343475.1 Candidatus Zixiibacteriota bacterium | reverse complement strand
ACCGCATCACCAATGCGAATGTCAAGCTCCATCATTTCATCTTCATTATGGAGCGAAGCGTTGGACACGGTGACCCCGGCGACACGTACCGGTTCCAGCTGTGCCACGGGAGTCACGATTCCGGTTCGGCCGACCGAAAAAATGATATCTCTTACAACCGTTTCGGCCTCCTCGGCAGCGAATTTCCAGGCCACGGCCCAGCGCGGGGCGCGGGAGATTTCACCAAGAGTAACCTGGTGGTCATATCGGCTGACTTTTATTACCATGCCGTCGATTTCGTAATCAAGCCCGGGGCGGGCCTTTTCGAGTTTTTCGAACTGATCGCTAACGCCGTCCACTCCGGTAGTAATTTCCATATGTTCGTTGATTCGGAATCCTTCCTGCTGCAAGAACTGCATTGTCGTATACTGGTCGGGAAGTCCCGGGAGGTCTACCGCCGAGGCGCCGTAAGCATAGAATATTAATGGCCGCTTAGCGGTGACTCTTGAGTTAAGCTGACGCAACGAACCGGCGGCCGCATTGCGGGGGTTGGCAAAAGGTGCGGCTCCATTCTGCTCCATTCTTTCATTAAGCCGGGCGAAGTCCGATTTGCGCATGATTACCTCGCCGCGTACTTCCAGCAGGGGGTATTTTCCGGCGGCAATTTCGGACAACCTCAGCGGAATAGTCCGAATAGTCTTCAAATTCGGGGTGATATTTTCGCCCCGGGTTCCGTCACCCCGCGTCGAGCCGACAGTGAGTATACCGTTTTCGTATACCAGCTCAACCGCCAGGCCGTCCAGCTTGGGCTCAACGACATATTCGACGTCGCTTTCGGTTCCCAGACCGCTTTTCACCCGGCGGTCGAATTCAGCGAATTCCTCCTGAGCGGTCACCTTCTGCAACGATAGCATTCTTACTCGATGTCTTACCGTTTTGAATGCCGGAAGCGGTTCTCCTCCCACCCGCTGCGATGGCGATACCGGCGTGATCAGCTCCGGATATTCTTTTTCCATCTGCAGGAGACGATCAAAAAGTCGGTCGTACTCGGCGTCGGAAATTTCAGGACGGTCTAGGACATAGTACAGCCGCGCGTGGCGCTCAATCTCGGCGACCAGTCTCTTATGTTCGTCCGCAATATCTTCCGGGATGGACATGGTTTTAATAAAATCCGGCCGCTTAGATCTGTCAACTTTAAATGTACTGCGATTCCTTCAATCCGGTTTTAGCCGGGCAAATGTTCTGTGCTATTATGGCGGGTGTGCCGTCCTCGAAGTTCATCCGTCCTGCCACAGTCAGGTAACGATGGGCGCGTATCGTTTCGCTGACGCGGTCGTAGATGTCAGGAAAGAGGACTACTTCAAAGGTGTCGTCGAGCGAGTCAAAGGTCAAAAAAACCATTGATTTTCCGTCACGGGTTTTGATGCGTTTGCGGTCGGCCAGCCAGCCGGAAACGCTGACCGGGGCGTTTGGTGCAAGACGCGCCAGCTCGCCGGTGTTAACCCGGCGATATCCGGCAAAGAGCGACAGGGGATGAAATGACGCCGGAATATCGAGAATGTTTTTCTCCGCGCGAAAAACGTCGAAGCGGCTGTATGGTTCGAGGTCCGGCAGTTTTTTAAGTGCCGCCGGTGCTACTCTGTCGCCGAACAGATCGTTCCCCCCGCGGTTCCGGCTGCGGCCCCGCAGGCGATACTGCCACAGCAGCCTGGGACGGGAGGTTTCAAACGAGTCGAAAAAACCGACGCGAATCAGGTTTTCGACCTCGCGCTCGGAGATGTCGACCCTTGAGAGAAAATCGGCCAGGGAATGAAACGGGCGTGCATTTTCAATCTGCGCCAGTGTCTTTCCGGTTATGTCCCGCACTCGCGTCAGGCCGAGGTACAGTTTGTTGCAGTGCAATGAGTCGAACCGCTCGCATAGGCGAATATCAGGAGGGCGCACCTCGACTTTGATCCGCCTGGCCTCCGCGACGTACACCGCCGGCGGGTAATAGCCTCCGCCATTGCGCAGCACCGCCTTCATGAAGATTCCCGGGTAGTGCGTTTTAAAGTAGGCCGACAGGTAAGCCAGATGGCCGTAAGTGGCGGCATGCGCTTTGCAAAATCCGAACGATGCGAATTGCCGCAGTTGTGCAAGAATGTCGCCCGCCGTTTTCTCATCGACACCATTCCGAAGGGCCCCGGCGAGAAAACGCGCGGTCAACTTTCGACCGGCTCCTTCCTTGCGTTTCTTGGTGATCGCACGCCGCAGAAGATCAGAGGCAGGCATATTAAAACCGGCGATTTTCTGTCCGGCCAACAGAACCTGTTCCTGGTATATGAATACCCCGTATGTTTCTCTGAGGGTTTCCTGCAGATTCGGATGCGGGTATTCGGTTGTTTCCCTGCCGTGGAAACGATTAAGGAAGACTTTCTTCATCCCGGACTCGGACGCGCCCGGCCGGATCAGGGCCAGCGCAAGGGTGATGTCGTTGAGTTCGCGGGGTTTGAGAACTCTTAGCAGAGCACGCAGACCCGGCGATTCGATCTGGAAAATCCCGATTGTTTTCCCGGCGCGCAATGTTTGGTACGTTTTCGGGTCGTTTTCAGGCACCTCGAAATCATTACCATGAAGCTTTCGGGCCTCCTCAAGACAATCGGCAATTACCGCCAGACCGCGCTGCCCGAGAATGTCAATCTTGACCAGGCCGATTTTTTCTGCCTGATACATATCGCACTGGGTCACAACAATTCCCTTGGCCGCCCGCTCCAGCGGGATATAATCGGTCAGAGGCCCGGGAGTGATTACAATCCCCCCGGCGTGGATACTCAGGTGGCGGGGCAATTCCGCTATTGACCGCGCCGCCCGGAGCACCGGCAGGAACCGCTCCCAATCGAATTTCGACCTTGTCGCAAAGGGAAGCCGGTCGATATTTTCTTGCAGGTTTGCCGTCGAAGACCGCGGAAGGCGCTTGACGAAACGATCGATTTCTTCGGGAGCAAATCCCATCGCCTTGGCCGTCTCGCGCAACGCCAGGCGGGGCTGAAAACGGATATACGATGCCATCATCGCGACGCGCCCCTCACCGTATTTTCTGTAGATGAAATCAAGCACATCGTCGCGCCGTCGCCAATCGATATCGAGGTCCACATCCGGGCAATCGGAACGCGCTTCGTTGAGAAAGCGTTCGAAGTACAATCCTTCCCTGATTGGATCAACGCGGGTAATATCCAGGCCGTATGAAACCAGGGATCCCGCGGCGGAACCGCGCCCGGCGGCGGTAATCCGGTTTTCGCGGCAAAACTGCAAGATTTCATTAATGATAAGAAAATAGTCAACGAAGCCGGTTCGCCGAATTACCGAAAGCTCGTATTCAAGTCGTGACAAATAGATCCCGGACAGTCTCTTCTTTTTGCCCTGGAGTCCGGCAAAAGCGTCTTTCCGGAGCCTCTCAAAATGGTCATCGTCAATGGCAATATCCGGCAGGATGTTCTTTTTCTGCGGGAAATTCAGGTTGCACCTTTCGGCTATTTCGCTGCAATTGAAAATCGTGCCCGAAAATGGAGCGAAAAAATGCCGATACCACCCCGGATCGCGCAGATACTCGTCGGGGCGAGCCGTTTCACTCGCGGGAACATCTTCAAGAAGATATCCGCCGCCGATAGCCCGAAGCAGGCGGTGGGTTTCATAATCAGCACTCTCGAGGAAAGAAACGAGCGGCATCGCCACCGCCTTGATGTTGTTTTCAGTGGCGATCCGACACGCCCGTGATGGTCTGTCATAATCCACCCGAAAATACAGCCGATCGGCAAAAATCTCTTTCAGCACGCCGGGCGGCGAGGTTTTCCCGGCCAGGCAGAGCAGGTTGTCGGCGTGTGCCTGCACGGTTTCCGCGGTCGGGGTACCTTGCAGCCGGGAGTGTGTCACAAGGCGGGAGAGATTCCTGAAGCCGTCATGATTCTCGCACAGGAGAATAAATTCCCCCGCGCCGGTTCTCAGCTCGGCCCCGATAATCGGTTTGAGGCCGTGTTCGCGCGCGTCATGGTAGAAATCATAGCAGCCATATAGATTGTCTCGGTCGGCCAGGACCAATGTTCCGAAGCCGCGCCGGCCGGCCGCGCTAACCAGCGATTCGGGCGAGGCCGTGCCGCACAACAGGGAAAAGCTACTGCGACAAACCGGGAGTGCGCAATTCATAGCCGGTATCACCTCGTTTATAGCGGCTGTCTAACGACCAGGTGCGTCCGGTCATCAGTGAAAAGAAACCCTGCGTGGCCCGGACATGGTCAAGTCCCTTCAGGAGCCGGCGATTTTTTTCGATGCGGTCATTGAGAAAACTCTCGTTATCCCGATAATCGCGCAATCCTGCCAGGATTACCCCTGCCAGCCGAATCCCGACGCGCCGGGTAAACAGCCGATTGAACATCCGTTCCACCATCGGGAAAATGTCGTTCTCGTCGTTGGATGCAGGGCAGATACGGCCCACCCCCTCAACGGCCTGAAAATCGGCATAGCGAAACTTGATGCGGACGGTTCCAGCCCTTTTATGAAGCGAACGCAATTTCCGGGTGGCCCGCTCAAGCAGATAAAAGTAATGCGACAGCAAAAGCTTTCTATCGGTGATGTCGTCGGCAAAACCGGTTTCCCGGTTAACCGAACGAGTGACCCGGTAGTCCCGCAGGAGCGGGCCGTCTTCGCCACGACTGTAGGCCGCGATTTTGAGGCCGTT
Source organism: Candidatus Zixiibacteriota bacterium (assembly GCA_020343475.1). Lineage (GTDB taxonomy): Bacteria > Zixibacteria > MSB-5A5 > GN15 > PGXB01 > JAFGAL01. Next base: position 121,522 of record CP070796.1, on the reverse strand, counting down.
AATACCGAGTATCGTTTTGAGATAATGCTTCGGGACCGAGGCCAGTTGCCCGGCAGTTTTAATCCCCATCTCAAGAAGGATTCTTTCTGTAACCGGACCGATTCCGGGGATCTTGCGAATCGGCAGCCCGGCAAGGAAGGCTGGCAATGTCTCACTGGTAAGGATGGTCAGGCCCAGCGGCTTACGGTGCTCGGACGCAATTTTGGCCGCTACCCGGCTGGGAGCAATCCCGATTGAGGTTGACAGCGACAGTTCCCGCAAAATCCGCTGTTGCAACTGAATCGCGACCCGCCGGGCGTCGCCAAAATGCCGCAGGACACCGCCGATATCAAGGCAGGCCTCATCCTGCGATACTTTATTCAGATCGGGGGTACAGGAATACAGGATGCCGTAGAATCGTTCGGAGAAATCCTGGTACCGGTTGAAATCGCCCCTGAGAAAGATGCCGCTTGGTATCAATCGGGCCGCTTCGTATAAGGGAGTCCCGGTACGCACCCCCCGGGCCCGCGCTTCATAGCTGGGGCAGGCCACCACCCCGCGCTCGTGCTTCAGTCCACCCACCATCACCGGCAGTCCCGCTAGCGCGGGATTGATTGACTGCTCCACCGACGCAAAAAAGGCATCAACGTCGATGTATAAAAAGGGAGCCAAGTTCGCCATCACCTCCGTCAAATAATAACGGCAAATGGCGAACCCGCGTATCACATCCAGATCACATTTCGCCGGAACCGGCTCCCGCGATGACCTTGAGGCCAATCCGCTTTTCGTGAACACGTCTACGCCAGCGGGCAATTTTGCGTCCCGCGAGATCGTTGGTTATGTCAGAAACCCAGATTGCCACGAGGCGATTTTCTTCGGTAGTCTGGGCGATGAGGTTTTCCGCGAGGTAGTAATTGTGGGCCGATGGGCCGCGACCGAAGCGAATCAGCAGCAATTGCCGGATTTCGTCGCAAAATACCGACGGATTGGGGAAGCGCTCCCGGAAATCCGGAAAACGGACATCGGCCGCCTCGGCAATCTCGGGGGGAACCAGATGCGGCTTGACCTTCCATCGTCGGCGGGGAAGCGTTATTTCGATAAAGATTAACCGTCCGTCGCGGTCAAGCTGAAAAGAAACCGTATCGGAATCAAGATACGAGAAAAAACGACTTTTCTGGCCCGGGTATTCCACAGGGACGTAGAGCGCCTCTTCCTCCAATTGATAAAAACCCCGACCCCGAGGAACTCTCGAGGCCGGGGCTTTTAGCATCACCTTTATTGCCTTGATCGGCATCGCTACTGATATTCCTTCAGTTTCTCCTTGGCCTGTTCAGCCTCAAGTGTTCCCGGATACTCATCGACCAGCCGCTGAAACGTATCCTGCGCGTCATTCTTCTGGCCCAGTTCCTCATAAGATCGTGCTATTTTATAGAGCGCACCGGCGCGTTTCTCCGAACCCGAGTAGTCTCGAAGCAACAGATCGAATTCGCTGATTGCTTCTTTGAATCGCTCCATTGAGTAGTACGATTCACCTATCCAGAATCGCGCGTTGTCGGCCTTGTCTTCCGCACCGCAGTACTTCAGGTAATCGTTAAAACCAACGATAGCCTCTTCGTACTGACCGCGTCGGATGTTGATAAACGACTCATCATACAGTTCCTGACAGTCGATTCCCGGTATAACCGGCATGCCGGCGGTCGTGTCGACGCTATCGGGCATTATAAAAGGTTTTGCGACCGACACCCGGGCCCCCCCGCTTTCAGTCAGGAAGCTGACTTTTTCCTGAAGGTCCTGCATATTCGCCTGCATCGCCTGGAACTGAGTCAGCAGATCGCCGATAGCACTTCTCACCTCGGCGCGCAACTGAAGCGAGGCCTCGGAATCCGAGGCCAGCAGGGTATCGAGTCGAGCCACCGCATCCTGCATTTGTTTCTGGTCGGCGCCCATCCGGTCGATTTTATCCTCGAGAAGGACAAGATCTCGCTTCATGCAGCAGCCAGTCATACTTGCCACCGCCACTGCCAGCAGAAGGAAAGTGATTGTTGCTCCTGTGTATCGGGACATGGTATATAACTGCGCTAATAGTCTACTGCGACATTACCTTGAATTCCGCACGACGGTTCTTGGCCCAGGCCGCCTCATTGTGTCCCGGCATGGCCGGTTTTTCTTTGCCGTAACTGATCGTCTTCAATCGGGCTGCGTTGATGCCGAGATCCACGAGATATTGCATGGCCGAGCTGGCCCGTTTTTCACCCAGTGAAAGGTTGTATTCAATGGTACCCCTCTCATCACAGTGCCCCTCGATCATAATAACAACGTTCGGGTTTTCTTTCAGCACCCGCGCGTTATTATCAAGAGCAGCCTTGGCCGAATCGACCAGATTGTACTTATCAAAATCGAAGTACACAATTACAAAATCAGCCTCGGTAATGAGGACCGGTTCCGGTTCAGGCTCCGGCTTTGGCTCCGGCTCGGGTGGTTCCGGTTCGGGTTCCGGTTCTGCCACGACCGGTTCTTCCGGCGGCGGCGGTGGCGGCTTGGGGCAGCCCATCAGAAACACTGCCACGGCTCCCAATAGTACGAGCAGACTGAGTTTTCTCATAGCTTCCTCCTTGTATATCGCTTTTATTTATCTCCACTTTGTGGCATAATTCTAAATAATTTTAATATCCCGGTCAACTACAAAAAGTCTTCCTGATCCAGTCGGGTTCGGGCCCGGCCGTTATTTTTTTTCCGGCAGCCAGATCGGATTGGAGAATCCGCCTCTGACGGTCAGCCGACGCTGGCTGTTGCCGAAAAGATCCATGGTATAAACCTCCGTCGGCCCCAGTCTGTTGGATGTAAAAATTACGTGATTTCCGTCCGGAGAGAAATGCGGATTTTCATTGTTTCCCAGATCCGTCAGGATCCTGAAATCCTTGCCGGTCACATCAATTGAAGCGATTAGAAAGCGGCCCTCACGGGTAACAAAGATAATCCGGTCTCCCTGCGGCGACCAGCAGGGGGAATCGTTGTAACGACCCTGATAAGTCAACCGCCTGACGTTAAGCCCTTCGCTGTCCATAATATAAATTTGGGGCGACCCGGCACGGTCAGAGGTGAACGCCAGCTCTTTTCCGTCCGGTGACCAGGTCGGTGACGACTCGATCGACCGACTTCGCGTCAGCCGTTTCTTGATCTTCCCCTTTCTGTCAATCAGGTAAATCTCCGAATTCCCGTCCCGGGAAAGGACGCAGGCAACAGTTTTGCCGTCCGGCGACACCGCCGGTGCGGCGTTGATTCCGGGATGATTCGCAATCAGATCGATCCGGCCATTTTTAAGCGTTAACATATATAATTTCGGTTCGCCATCGGCGTAACTGGTAAAGAAAATATATTCACCGTCCGGCGACGCGGCCGGGGAGATGTTTATCGAACCGTTGCTTGTCAGTTGCTGTTCGCTGTAGCCGTCGTAGTCGGCCATAAATAGTTCCTTGGTACTGTCAATCTGCTTAATATAAACGACGTGGGTAAGATAAATGCCTTCATCACCCGTCAGGGTTTTGACGATATCATTGGCGATGCTATGGACCAGGGCACGATATTCCTGTTTTTGAATTTCAAATCTCTTTTTTCTTATCTCGCGACCGGTTTCGACTGAGAAAAGCCGGTACCGGGTTCTGATTCTATCGCGAGGAAACTCCGTTTCCAGTTTGACCAGGTACTGCGATCCCAGGCGTTTCCACCCCAGCATCGTCATTTCGGTCAACTCCATGTGCCGCAGAAAGAATGAATCAAGCAGAACCATCTCAAAAAACGGTGAAAAATCGAGATCTTTGCGAAGGATTGCGGAGCAGTTCCGCAGGATAACGGTGTCGGCGTAACTGATCGAATCGATCCCGACGTAACGATTATCCTCCACGGATATTTTCGTCGGCTCAAATGTGCTTTTGGGTTTCAATCGCCCCTGAACATCGCGGACTGTCAGGCCCGTCTGGGCTGATGCTGAAAGCGCCAGTAAGGTAAAAGAAAACAGGGCACTGAGTAATAGTGGTTTTCTCATAACGGCAAATAGGGGAATTCAAGGTGGATGCCCAAGATTTCATCGGTGAACTCGTCCGGCAGCGGCGGCAGTGGCTGGGACTGTTTGACCGCCCGCTCACAGGCGCGATCATATGCGTCGACGCCGGATCGTTTCTCAATTTCGATCTTGATGATCCGACCCGACGTGATTACCTGGAAATAAATTGTGCAGCTTAATGGCTGATTGGCAAATACCGGGTTGGTCCAGTTTCGTTCGATTTTGCCGAAGGTCTGGACGAACCAGTATGGGTAGCTGAACGACGCGTTGTCGACCGCAGCACCGCCGAACCTGGAGTCGGCTCCAAGGTTCTCACTGACATCTCTCTGTCCGTTGGTCAGTCCTTCACGTTCGGCAGGCCCCTTTTCCGCCTGTGGCTTGTATATTTTGTCTTTTTTCGGTTTGGGGGTGGCCTTGGATTTCGGCCTGGGTTCAATCACCGGGGTCACTTCGGCAATCTCGGCAATCGGCTCCTCCGCTTCAATCGCCCGCGGAATGCTGATTGGCTCAAGCTGCTTTGGCTGCAGGGACGCCGGCAACGAGGTGATATTAACCGTGATAACCTCGCCAAAATCTGTCCTGACCCGGGGCTGGAACGGAGCGGATACGACCAGCGCAAGGATAAAGACAAAATGCAAAAGGAATGACAGGAGTAAATCGGTTCTCATTTCCGGGAATTTGTGTCGCCTCCCTTCTTGGCGGTTATGAGACCGAGTTCATCAATGCCCATAGCCTTTAGTCGGCCGATGACCTCGACCACAATGCCGTATTGCACCATTGAATCGGCCCGCAGGAAGACGGTCGATTTTCCCAGTTGACGAAGCTCTTTGTCCAGCGCGGTTTCGAAATTCTCCAGCCGGGTCCAGACATCATTGACAAAAATGCCGCCTTTGCGGTCAATCGTCAATACCACGCCCTCGGCCTGCTCGTCAAGCACCGCCGTCTTGGTTTTTGGCAGGTCAACTTCAATCCCTGATTGCAAAAGGGGAGCGGATATCATAAAAATAATCAACAGCACCAGGACCACGTCGACCAGATTGGTGACATTGATTTCTGCCATGGCGCGGTATTCACGTTTTCTCATCAGGTCAGATCCTTTTTGACCCGGGCCAGAAACTCAAGTGAGAAATTCGAAGTGCGGTCAAACTGGCGTTTGAGTTTATTGGTGGCCCAGTTGTAGCCGATCACCGCGGGAATCGCTGCTGCCAGACCGACAATGGTAGCCAGCAATGCCTCTGCCAGCCCGGGTGCAACCACCACCAGCGAGGCCGATCCGCGCTCGCCGATTGACCAGAACGATTCCATGACGCCGACAACCGTTCCCAGCAATCCAAGGAAAGGTGAGGCGTTAGCGGTGGTCGCCAGAAAGATCACATAGCGCTCCAGCCGGCCGATTTCCTCGCTGGTCGAGCGCTCCAGCGTCATGGAAAGGACTTCAATATCCCTGTCAGTCAGACGCCGGGCGGTTTCCTGATTCGGTGCCGGGTCCTGCTTACGATCGAGCAATCCCCTGATCTCGTCGTACCCCGCGAAAAAGACGCCTGCCAGCGGCGTGTAGTGCAATGCCTTCGCCTGTCCGACGATGTCTGATAACCGGTGCGATTTCCGGAAGAAATTCAGGAAAACACCGGTCTGCTCTTCAACGCGCTTGAATACCCGCCACTTATTAAACATTATGCTCCAGGAGACCAGTGAAAAACTGACCAGAATCAGGTAAATAATGATTCCAAATGCGCTGGCCTGGCCGACAATCTGCCAGACACCGCCCGAAAAAAGTCCCACCGATAATATCAACGTCGCACCCATATACATCCTTCTACATTCTGTACGAACAAATGGTCCGTCCTGTTACGGTCTTTTTTGCATCCCGGCCTGAAACAACTTGATCATTATACGTTCGAACCGTTTAAGCGTCAACAAAAAGCTAAATTGCTCGCGAGACATTAACAGGAAGTTTCTCTTGACAACGGGGTTTGAAATCTTTATTTGGTTCGAAATCGCCAAATCAACCTATGGAAGGGGAAAGGTGTAATGAAGAGATTAATTGTAATGGGATGCGTCGGCCTGATGATCCTCGTGTTTATCATCGGCTGTGCCACCGCCTGCGGCAAAAAAGAGGAGCCAAAAACGGAGACTGCGCCTGAAGAAGCGCCGGTGACGACCGACACTGAGGAGGTAATGGATACCACCGTGACGGCGGAAGACACTACAGAGGTGATTGATACGACGGCCGCCGAAGAGGGTCAATAAGCGACAACTCTGAAGAAAAAATAACTGTTTTACAGCAGCAACACCTAAGGCCGCCATCGGGCGGGCTTAGGTGTTGCCAAATTCTGTGCGGCGTAACGATCGTTCCGACCGCCGTTCTATGATTCGATCATTTCCACATTTGCGCGAGGCACAATTGCGGTCTTTCCGTCGGTGAATTTCACTTCCAAAACACGGGCGTGCGACCCGGATTCGAGTTCCTCCAACTGCGGCGGAAGGTCGACTACTTCGCCGAGCATTCCAAAATAAGGGTGCCGGATGACCCGGACCGGCGAACCGACCCGCAATCCCAGCTCCCGGTAATCGCTATTCTCGATCCTGACATGAATGTCGCCTTCCTGCGGGATAATGACCTCGGGTCTGATGACGCCGGCACGGATCTGGGTAGCCCCGTTGATGCAGGCCCGCCGGCCCTCACTTGCTTTCAGCAGGTCAAAGGTTTTTTGCGCCATCATGATCTGTCCGAATCCCTCGGTTACGATCAATGTCGTGCCGATTTCCTCTGAGCCGGTAATGGCGACACCGATATCGTAGCCCAAAAAGCCCCGCAGGTCTTTGTCGTCGAATCCGCCGACAACAATACCTGATGCCCCAACTCTGGCGGCCTTTTTGATGGCATCGGCGGTTACCATGGACCCGCCGACAACAACCGATCCCTTACAGGATTGATCGATTTCCTTGTCGGTCAGGATGGCGGTGTTATCCGGTACGACCACCTTGATGATCCCGTGGGTCTCACCACCGATACCGAAGATACCCTGAATGAATGAACACCAGGTGGAAACAGCGACTCCCTCTCTCTCAAAGACTTCCACCACTTCACCGTCAATATATGCTTTGACCGTGACCGGGATGGGAGCGCCGCGCAGCAAAACCTGGCCGGTCACATGCGAGATCGACTCGATGGCGCCGCCAATCCTCGCCTGACATTTCGACTTAAACAGGCCAAAGAAGGATTTTGAAAGGGCAATGATTTCCCCTTCTTTGATTGCGTCTCCCTCCTTTTTTAGCATACATTCGGAAATATCCTCGGGGGGAATACCGAGAATATTCGCGACGTTCATCGGTTCGACCACACCGGGCAGATGCGTGCGCGCGACAACATCGTCCGGCGTAACGCGATCGCCCTTTTTGACTATCACCTCGCCCTTGAGAGGAAGAATGCGCTTTTTGGTCAGAAGGAATTTGTTGGTAACCTTCAATCCCGGTGTATATGCGTGACCCATTGTTACTGCCTCATTATCTCAACTTTTGACATCCTGCTATTTTTTCATTTTTGCGACAAAGAACCAAACCACCAGGAGTATTATCACCGCCATGACTATTATCAGGACGCCTTGTGTTGATGCGGGTGATGCTGTCCTGCCCGGCGGCGGCCGCTTTTCACCTTCGGGCTTCTGGATATCGCGCTCCGACACATCGACGATAGTAATGCTGTCCTTCGGTATT
>CP070796.1:100915-113666 GCA_020343475.1 Candidatus Zixiibacteriota bacterium | reverse complement strand
AGGATAAATTCGCCCTCCGGCGTTTACTGCTTGCCACCGCCACCAGTTTGCAGTATTATTGAGATTACCAGCCTGCTGTAAATCCTCGGAGACATTTAAATATACTTTTTAATTACCGTTTTGTCAAGCCGAGCTTTGGCAGTCTCTTGTTGTTGCGGTGCGCCCTGCTCTGATATGGGTGTATTCCCGGCCTCAAGGGCATTCCGGCTCCGGACCCTGCGGGTTTCCATAGAGATGGTCGATTAAATACAGGATATCAAGCAGATCACAGTCGTGGTCGGCGTTGGGATCACCTGCTTCAATTGGATCCGGGGGATCTCCGGGCGGCACCCCGTATAAGTGCGCGATAAGGTAGAGAATATCAAGCAGATTAATCTCCGAGTCGCCGTTGGCATCACCGCAAAGATACGGCATTTCGCAATCAATGGAGGTGACGACAAAATTATCGATACCTGCCTCAACAATGCTCTGAGGCTCCCAGTCGTTGGCGGTAAAGCGAATCTTCATGGTCGCAGTCGGCGTTACTCCGCTTGCGGCCAGGTCGGCCGGCGTGATTTCGTGAGAGCGCCATCCGGTTCCTCCGTTGGTATCATGCCAGGCGACCATATACCACATGCCGGAGCCGCCGCTGTTGCTGATCTCAACCATAATGCGGTCCACCCCGCTGGCATCGGTCAGGTACAGGTAGTAATCATAAGAAATAATCCCGCCCCGGGACATATCAAAGGTCGGAGAAGTCAGCCTTACCATTCCATCGTCGACGTCGGAGTTGCCGTAATGATTCTCGGTGAGATAGCAGCGCCCGCTGCCATCGGCATCCGATGCCGGATCATAAGCCCAGTCCGGATCATCAATGGGAACGCCACGCATCCAGTAACCGCCGGTGGCGCCGAGGATTTCGGTGGTCCAGCCCTGGTCGGTTTCGAAATTGTCTTGTATGGCAAGGCCGGGCCACCCGACCACCGCGCTGTACACAGTATTCGGAGCATCAGGAGGACTGAAAACCTGCGACTTGCTCTGGCCTTCGGCGCTGACGTAAAATTCCGGAATCGCGTCGCAGTCTGCCGCTGGCAGGACCGCCTCATACAGATCATCTCCCAGCGAGGTCAGAGAAGAGGTCAGGAATTCCCCGCCGTCAAATCGATAGTGAAGCGTTCCTGAACCGGGCAGATAACTTTCGGAGCCGTCGATAATCTGTACATTGAAAGCGGTTGCCGTGTCCGGATCAAGGAATTCCGGCAGATTTCCGGGGAAGTTGATGGTTAAATACGGCATCACCTTGCAGAGTCCTTTAATACAAAAATTGGCGGTGGTATCATCTTCGTAAAGATCAATCCAATCCGAGCCGCTTCGGTAAAAGCTCTGGTTGGGGGCGGCTGAAGATTCAACGATGGTCCGATATTTTGCGCCAAGCAGAACGGGGACGTCGGATGTCTGATCGTAGGGATGACCACCATCGGATAGCTCCACGCAAATGTAAAAATCCCCGCCGGCCATGAGACAGATCGGAGTATCAAGGTCAATCGTGTGAAATCCGGTATAGTCAATCGTGCCCGAAATAATTGCGAGCTCATCCAAAAGCTGACCCCCCTCGAAGCGATCATATACCGTCACGGTATAATCGACGCTGTCGGCCGCGGTATTGAAGCTAACCGCCCGGAGTTCTTCGATCCCCCCGACTCCGCTCCGGGCGTTGAAGGCGTTGAAGGCGGTGGTAATATCGGTTCGGGTATTGCGCCATCCGTGGTAGTCATGGTAATAGATATGGTCGTAAGGCATAGGCTCAATCCCACTGAAGGATATCGCCCCCATTTGGGGATGCTGGCAACAGTGCTTGTCGTAGTAAGAAATCCAGAAGTACCCATCCAGGCCCCATTCGACTCCCCAGCTGTTCTTGCATAGCCAGGCTCCCGGATTCTGGGCTCCGGTTATCAGGGTGTCATCCCAGCCTACGATGCCTATTGCGTGGTTGGGCTCATGGGAGCTGGCGGGTGGCTGATAATGAATGTTATTTTCTATAAATCCATCGCTGTAAAACATGCAGGTTCCCAGCACACCTTCGGTCATTATCTTATGCTTGATCGTGTTGATGTTGCTCAGGTCGGCGCCCGCCGTAAGCCACTCGATATCGCGGGCATAAAAGTAATGGTAATTGCTGTCCGATCTCACCGGTGGCGAGGAGAAAGACTGCCCGTCAACATCGCGGACCGCGCCTTCGCCGCGCGAGAGATAGGCCGCGGCAACGCGATAATCCCCGCCCTCATGCACGATCAGGCCAGATCCAACGGGGGGGTCAAGGTCATCATTGTTATGCTGGTTAAAACCGTTCCACCAATCCAGATGGTATTCAGCCAGATCCGGCTCACCGGACTCCCCGGCGGCGGTCCAGACGCCGGTCATCAGGAGGTTGCCTTCCATGGATGCCATGGTGCCATGTGCCCAGCAGGTACCGCCCTGCTGATGCTTGATGGAAGTTACGTAGTTGTATCCGGCTACATCGCGCAAATCAAAGCAGCTGGGCGGATTGGCCTGCGTCACCAGGGAAGTCACGCAAATCATAATCAGCATCACAAGAATGCTGGCCAACACTCTCGCCTTTGTCATTATTCCTCCGGGCGATGGCAATTGAGTCTTATTTCGTAACCGGTTGCAGGGTCACATACTTTATCTCGGCTGCAAGAATACATATTAAATATAACGGCATTGGAAATTTCGTCAAGTACCGATAAAAAGCTGGAATGTTTGCCATTTTCGTTTCGAGCCTGCTGAAATATGCCGCAAGCGTCCGGCAGGTAAATGGGGCATTTTTATATTAGTGAAAGATTTCACTTGACTGTTAACATTAATAATCTTATCATTTTAGTATGGTTTTATTTCAGACAGGGCAAGCAAGATGAAGATTTATACCCGGGCCAGGTATGGGCTACGAATGATGGTTGAGCTGGCTCGTGAATTGAGGAAAACAGATCTGGTACATCTTGGCAAGATTGCCAGGATTACCGGCTTATCGGAAAACTACCTGGCGCAACTGGCGATGGTACTGAAGAGTTCCGGTCTGGTACGAGGAGTATCCGGCAAAAAAGGCGGGTATCAGCTGGCAAAGCCGCCCGACCGCATCAAAATACGGGAAGTTGTTGAGTCAGTTATCGGACCAATAAACCTAACTGAATGTGTGAACCACCCGGAGATTTGCCTTAACAGCTGTTTTTGTGAAGCGCGTATGATTTGGGTCATGGCTAATGCTCGTGTTCAGGAGGTGCTTGATGAATATACTCTGGCCGATCTTGTTGAAAAAGAATGGATTGCGCGACTGCGGGCAAAATACCCTGAAATGCACCTGCTTAATCCCGACGTGATTATGTCAGAAGGCTCGGAAGAAATACGACCCGGTTGCCCCCAGGCACGAGGATAAGCGTGACTTAGTCAATTTCGGAGAGGAGCAGTGGAATGCCACTTGTGCAGGTTTTGACTTATGTTGCCTTAGCGGTTGCCTTTGCCGCGATGATCGCCAAGGTATTTCGGTATCTCTTCGCCCCGCAGCATCTTCGATGGGAATTATATCCGGTTCCGCATGAAAAGGGCCGTGCCAAGTACGGGGGATCATATCTGGAAGAGCTTGATTGGTGGAGTAAATCCCGTAGATCCGATCTGTTTACAGAGATTAAGGAAATGATGGGGGAAATTTTGCTTTTAAAGGGGGTATATCTTCACAACCGCCGGGTCTGGCTATTTTCATTCCCTTTTCATTTCGGATTGTATTTGTGTATCTGCTGGCTTTTTCTTCTGCTGTTCGGCAGTATTCTGCAGCTGGCAGGAGTCGGGCTTGCGGCGGACGCGAAGTTCTTTGGCGCCCTGATCCATTATCTGACCATTATCTTCGGCTATGCTGGCCTGCTCCTTGCGGGAGCAGGCGCACTTGGCCTTCTGCAATGGAGGATAAGTGACCGAAATCAGCGGGGGTATAATTCCCCGGCGGAATATATTAATCTGGTTTTTTTGATTGTGGTCATTGCCGTGACATTGACTGCCGGACGGACGCTGGACCCAACTTTTGCATTGCTTCGCGGATATGTCGGCGCACTGGTGTCTTTTACACCGGCCGCAATTTCGGGTAGCTGGTTTGTGGCGGAGGTTGTTCTGATCTCGTTAATTATAATGTACATTCCGCTGACAAGGATGTCGCATTTTGTAGCCAAATATTTCCTGTATCACTCCGTTCGCTGGAATGATAAGCCCAACGCGCGAGGCAGTAAGATTGAGAAAAGTCTGATGGAATTGCTCAGTCATAAGGTCGGCTGGAGCGCCTCGCATATTCAGACCGGAAAGCCGTGGACGGAAGTGGTGAAGAAGATGAAAGATGAGTAAGCCGCCGACCAGGATCAAGGATATCAGCAAGAGGACTGATCAACTCTTCACCCTCGACACCAGCACGTTGCCGAAATTGCCATATCCCTATGAAGACTGGGTAGACCCGCCGATTCCGGAGGTTCCGGAGGTCAAGCGGGCCGGTAAAGACCTTTCTCTGGACGGCGTTATGAACGTATCGGTGCCGTCACCGGATACTGAGGAAGAACGGGAGCGACTCGTGGCAAAATTCCTTGAAGGCCTGCGCAAGCTACTCTCCAGGGAAAACAACTGGATGTTCCTGAAACCACTGATGCTGTCAATTGATAACTGCGTCAAATGTAACACCTGTTCGGAGGCATGTCCCATATTTGAAATGAGCGGGCGTGCGGAGATTTATCGGCCGTTGTTCCGCTCGGATATCCTTCGGCGAATTATAAAGAAATACATTATACCCGGCGGCAAAATGACCGCAAAACTCACTGGAGCCGATATTGATTTAACCTGGGATACGCTGGCCCGGCTGGCGCACCTGTCGTACCGGTGTACACTCTGTCGGCGATGTGCCCAAGCCTGCCCGATGGGTGTCGACAACGGCCTGATTGCACGAGAAATACGCAAGCTGTTCAGCCAGGAATTGGGTATAGCCGCTGCTGAATTGCATACCAATGGAACGGTTAAACAGCTGAAAACCGGATCGTCGACCGGGCTATCGCCCACCGCGCTGATGGATATTTTTGAATTCATGGAGGAGGATCTGACTGATCGTACCGGGCTGAATATCAAGATGCCCTTTGACAAGGCGGGTGCCGATATTCTGTTGATTCACAACGCGGGAGAGTTTCTGTCTTGGCCGGAAAACATTGAAGCCTTTGCCGTCATATTCGAAGCGGCCGGCTTGAACTGGACGATGTCCAGTGAATTGGTCGGGTATGACTCGGTCAATTACGGATTATTTTATGAAGACGTTCAGCTTGCGCGGGTGACGCTGAAGCATGCCGAAATCGCCAGAAAACTGGGCGTCAAAAAGGTCGTCGTTGCCGAATGCGGCCATGCTCATAAGGCGGCCATGGCTGTTGGCGACCGAATCTGGCTCGGCGAAAACAATATCCCGCGCGAATCCTGTCTGGTTATCCTGGAAGACCTGGTTGTGAACGAAAAGATCAAAGTAGATCCGGAGCGCAACAATTTCCCGGTTACCCTTCATGATCCCTGCAACATCACCCGTTCAATGGGCATTATTGAACCGCAAAGGCGAGTTGTACGCAAAATCTGTCCCAAGTTCCGGGAGATGACCCCCCACGGGGTTAACAACTATTGTTGCGGCGGGGGCAGCGGTTTTGCCATCATGCAATCGAACAACTTCCCGAACTGGCGTTTTACCGTCCCCGGCCGAAAGAAATTCGCGCAGATATTGAACGCCTTTACCCGTGATGAGCTGGATCCGAAGGTCAATAAGTACCTTTGTGCTCCCTGCTCCAATTGTAAGGGACAAATCAGAGATCTGCTGACATACTATGACGCCTGGGAGCGGGTGCATATTCAGTATGGCGGCCTGGTTGAGTTAGTTGTCAATTGCATGTCCGAGATCCGGGAGGGCTTTATCGAGTGGGATGAATTTCACTGATCCCGGACAATCCGATTTCTTTTTCGTTGGAAAGGCATACCGATACCGCCTGATTGGAAATAAAAAAGGACAGTTACGCAACTGTCTTTTTTTAATTTTGTGCTTTGGCATTACGGGCACTGCGGTTCCGAGCCCGGAGGAGACCCGTAAAGAAAATCGATCAGGCAAAGAACATCCAATAGATCAATGCTACCGTCGGCATTGGCGTCGCCCGTTTCAGGCGGCTGCGGGCGTGGGCCGGGCGGGACATCGTAAAGATAACTTATCAGGAAGAGCACATCGAGCAGATTAATCTCGCCGTCGCCGCTGGCGTCCCCGCAGGTCAGGCTGACCGATATACCGAGATGCTGGACATCAGTGAGGGCGGGATCGCCGGCGTCGGTGACCCGAACGCTGAAATTAAAGGAGCCGATCCGGGTCGGGCGGCCCGCAATAATTCCTGTCGATGGATAAAGAGCCAGGCCATCGGGAAGCTCTCCCGCGCTGATTACCCAGGAAAATGGTTCGACGCCGCCGATTGTCTCCAGCGCGGCTTCATAAGATGCGCCGGTATGCCCGGGGGGAAGCGAAATTGACGTGATCTGTATTTCCGGATCAGGCTCGCAGCGCACCTCGGCGCGGATCAAAAAATTATAGTTCTGTCCCCAGACTTCATAAAGGGTCAGCCAGTTTCCGCCGCTATTGAGTCCGCTGCGGTGTTCGGCCTGTTGAACGCCGTCATCCATATAAATCCAGAGCGTATCAGTTGGAGCAGGATCAAGTACGTCAAAGCCGATGTGGAAATCCTGACCTTCTTCAAAAATGATATTGCGATCGCACACATCGATCAGGCCCATCTCGCTCGCGATCACGTCTGCCGAATCGATAAGCGCGGCGGGATATACGCCATCGCTGTTCCATATGAACATTCGAACCGGGGTGTCGCCCGTGAGAATTCCCGTTACGGACACCGAGGAAAGGGTACACTCCTTTTCCGCAGTGAAACGAACATTGAACCGATCCCCCATACCATTCGGGAGGGTGGTCATGTACTGGGCGATGCCGTCGTCGAATTGCAGTATGGCTCCGTTGCATTTTTTCTGGCTGCAGAGCGTGGGATCACCGTTGAGCGTCATCCCGTAGTACCAGGTAATCTCCCATTCTTCGAAACCGCCGAGCGCCTGATCGGAAAACCAGTCGCGGAAAGCCTCGCCGATTGAAAGGCCGGCCCCGAAAGGCCGGTAAAAATCCTCAAAATTGAGCATTGAGCCGGTTTTTGCGCTGCCCACAGCCGCGAGGCCAAAATCCTTGCTGAAAATGTACCAGCCTGAGCAGTAGTCGTCTTCAACATAACGGGCGTTGGAACAGGCAAAAAGATTGTAAAAATGGGCTACCGGCTGAATTGCCTTAATTTCAGAGATGTACACCCACGACCAATCCTCCGCCGGGTTCTTAAAAGCATGCCCGCCGGGCCAGGAATGAACACATACCTGAATGAATTCATAATTCTGAGTGAGGCGTTCAAGGTAATCGGAACCCCAGGTAGTCCATTCATCTCTGACAAACGTTCGATTGCTGTATGCCTCGCCGACATTCAGATTCCACCAGTTGGCGCCCGGCACCCAGTCGTCGTCGATATATACCAGGGCCCGGTTGGCAAGCGGCAGCCGATCGCTGCGGTAGAGGTGGTTCTTGCTGAAATAGTATTGTACCAGATCGGATTCGCTTTCACCGCCCAGTTTAAGCGGGGATGCTGTTAGACGTCCAATATATATTTCGGGTGCAACCGCACCATAGTGCATGTCGTACATTTCATCTGAATCGCCGTCCGCAAAAATCCCGTCGAGATCCATGTAGAACAGGTCACAGGGAAACTCGGCATGCTCCGGAGGGTCACCGAAATCGGTTTCATACCACGGCACCGGCAAATCACCGATCAGAACGGCACCTTCAAGCCCGAGGGCATACCTATCCCGGAGGAAAGCTCGCAGGTCGTCAGGCGTTCCGCCGGAGTTTATGTACAGCTCGACCTCATACCCTTCGCCGGTCAGATCCATAATATATTGATCCAGCCCGGACATTATTTGAGGGTGAAGGGTGGCGTTAACGATTACACCGAGCTTTCGTCCCTCACGACTGGCTTTGGCCCCCCTGGCGGAGGCAGGTTCAATGAAAAATGATTCCGATGTCTCGAAACGGGCTTTCCACTCGCGATAACTGAGCGGCAATGAGCCATCGGGATCAATCCATCTGGTTAATGTCACGCCGGCGCCGAAACCACGGTTTCTCAGTGTATCGGGAATCAAAAGGGGAAAGCCGGCCTGTGCAGCCACAACCGCCGGCAGCCAGCACAATAACAGAATACCCGACAGAAATAAGAACGATAGTCTTTTCAGAAGGGTGGAAATCATCTTGTAATTTCCGGATAAATTTCTTTACACACATTGTATTCTATCAAGACATACTCCAGGCGGGTGTAGTAGCAGGTTAATGTCCCGATATCTAAGTATATTGTTTTTTTTAAATTTGTCAACAATTGCTGTAGGACGGATGGTATCTGGGGGAAAGGTTGGCAGTAGAGGCCGCCGCTTATTTCAGGGACATAAAGGCTCAGGACCTGGAGGATTGCCGTACTGGTAATCAATCAGGTAAAGGATATCCAGAAGATTCACGGCATAATCGGCATTTGGATCACCCGCCTCAGGTGGTACCGGATCCGGGCCGGCAGGAATGCCATAAAGGTGGTCAATAAGATACATTATATCAGGCAGGTCGACATTATCATCACCATCGGCATCTCCGCACAGGTATGGCAGCATGACTTTCCCTGCGGTAAGGACCGGGCAATAGTCAAGTAATGGTCCGTAAAAAAGCGGTTCGAATATCCCGTACCCATCGAGAACGATAGGAGCTGTCTGACCCGGCAGCACTGCGTCGGATATTGAAAAATAGAGCTTCAAGATTGGGCCTGATCCGGGCTCCAGATCGGTGTCGCTGTAAAACCAGAATGCACTGCGAAACGCAAAAGGATCAAAATCAACCTGAGACACCTCATCGAAGTATTCGGTTCGACAGCCGACCGTGCTGAATGAATCCAGGCTGATGTTCATGGAGCCATAGTAATTAACCGGTACCATCATGCGATTGATAGGAATCGAATTAGCACCGTTTATGGAAACCTCAACGGTAGTGCCCGGATCACCCGTGGCTCGTGATGCTCGCAATGTGTCGGCAAGCGCAATAATATGCGCCGGCCCGGTAACGGATCGGTAATCGCCGTCGGTTGCATCCACCCTGAGCGTTACATCATGAGCGCCGGGAGTGACATAGGTGTGGTTGACGTTTTGTCCGGTTGCGGAATCGCCATCCCCGAAATCCCACTTCCAGGCCGCAACATCAAGCACCGACGATCCCTGAAAGGCAACTTCGAACGGAACCCAGCCAATCTTCGCGTCGGATTCGAATGAAACCCCGAGCAGGCTCAAAGCCTTGATGCAGAAATTTCCTGACGGATCGTCCTCGTAAAGATCAACCCAATCTGATCCGTTCCGGTAATAGCTTTCGCCGGGATTGGCTGAGGATTCCACGATGGTGCGGTAGGAAGCCCCGAGAAGGACCGGCACATCCGACGTGCAATCAAAAGGATGACCGCCTTCGGAGAGACTGACGTAAACATAAAATTGATCGCCTCTGGTCAAATGAAGCGGACTGTCCAGATCAATGGTGTGAAATCCGGTATACGCGATGGTCCCCGATTTGATTGACAGTTCGTCGCGTAGAACACCTTCCTCGAAAGTGTCGTATACGATGATAGTGTAATTGGCGCTATCGGCGGCAGTGCAGAAGCTCACGGATTTGAGCAATTCGCCGTTTTCGGCAGTGAAGGCATTAAAAGCTTCGGTGCAATCCAGCCTTGTGTCCCTCCAGCCGTGGTAATCGTGATAATAAATATGATCGTACTGCATCGGCTCCACATTTCGGAATGAAACCGCGCCCATTTGCGGGTGCTGGCCGCAGTGAAGATCGTAATAGGAAATCCAGAAATAGCCGCCGCCGCACCACGAAGTCCCCCAGCTGTTTTTGCACAGCCAGGCGCCGGGTTGAGGGGCCTGGGTGGTTTGGTTATCATCCCAGCCGATTATGGCAACAGCATGGTTTGGATCCATTACATTTTGAGCCGGCTGGTAATGGAAACAGCCCGACGTGAATAAAGGATCGTAACATAAGCATGTCCCCAATGCGCCCCGGGTCATGATTTTTTCCTTGAGGGTGTTGATGTTTTCCAGATTGGGTCCGGCCGTAAACCACTCGATATTCCTCACATAATAGTAGTGGTAGGTAGGAGAATAGCGGGCTGCGGCGGTATCGAAAATCTGGGCGTCGATATCACGCACCGCGCCCTCACCTCGTGACAGGTATGCGGCAGCGACCCGGTAATCGCCTCCCTGGTGCACCACCAGCCCGCAACCACCCGGCGGGTCAAGATCATCGTTATTATGTTGATTAAAGCCGTTCCACCAGTCGAGGTGATATTCAGCAAGGTTGGGTTCGCCGTATTCTCCCGCCGCCTCCCAGTTGCCGCTCAGAAGCAGGTTACTCTCAATTGCGGCCATTGTGCCGTAGGCCCAGCAGGTGCCCGCGATCTGATTTTTAATCGAAGTAACGTAACTCGTTCCATTGACATCGCGTAGATCGAATGAACTCGGGAGATCTGCCGGAAATAAGATTGAAGCAGGAAGCAGTAGTACAAAAGTGGCAATCCCGGTGAACGGTTTTTTCCACGGCATTTCATTCTCCTTGCTGCTTGGCAGAGAAACGCCCGATATGACAGCCCTGGATCCTTATATGCTTAATCCCTCTTGGATGGAAAGCCTGGCGTGCAGAACATTCCCACATCCGGGTTTATATTACTATTTCAAGATACTAACGGGAGCCGATTTTGTCAAAGGGATAGTCCTTGCAGGAAGGGGTGCCGCCGTCACACGTCACGTCACCTTATGTCTGTAGATCGGAGTGAGATAATCAAAAGGACCGCATCAACGTCATCCTGAATGCTCGGGATGATTGCCTTATCAATCGGAATTCGCGAACCAGTTGGGCGCCAGGCGCTCAGTTATCTCGATAATATCACGGTCCTGCGGTTGTATGGCCTGGCGTTCAATCAGACCCTCGACCGCTCTATGTAAAATCACCATCTTATCGCGAACCGGTATTAAAGCCGGGTAGTACTCGTTGGTGAAGAATATGCGATAGCGCTTTCTCAAATACTCATCGTTCAGCATCTGTCCGATGGCCTGCTCCAGTTGTTGACCGCGGAGCTTATTGAATTTTTCTTTCGGTGATTTCATCAGGTCGATGCTGTGCTCCAGCTTACGATTGGCTTTGAATGTCATCTGCCAGCATTCTACCACACCCAGCGAATTGACCGTCAAAACGCTGAGACTGATTCGATTGTCCTCCGGATGGGCTTTTACGCCCTCCATGAAAGGAATAAAATAATTGTCCGTGATGGCACCGAAAGCGCTGATACCGCCAGCGAAAGGATTATCGATTATATCTGAGACCGTAAAGTACGGCTTGCGTTCAAAACGTGCATCCTGAATTAGCATGAATTCTTCCTCGGTATAGTGGAATCGTTCTTTCCACATTTCCTCGGGAGAGAGAGCCTTATTGGTCAGCGAGGACTGGCTGGTCAGCATTCCGATCGCCTGACCCCCGCGCCATACCAGGGGCAGGACGCCGATCGCCCACTCGGCCGAGCCGCCGATTTCCCCAATCATTGAGAGCAGTCCCCGCTGATCGGGAAACTGCACACCGTCCATTCCCAGTATGACCGCCGGCATCAGGTCGCCATCCTTATCAAACGGGGTGCTTATCCCGGCCTGGTTCAAAATATCCATGGCCGGATAATGCCGAGGCCGATCCAGAAAATAAGAACTCAGGCGGCCGACATCGGAAAAACCATATGATGATGCGACAATTTCGGCGGCATCGAGAAGGCTGGTCTCGCGGGGATTGAATTCTTTGAAATGGGCGCCGCTCATCCAGCGCTGTACGTAAATATCAGGAAGGTGTCGTTTTACGTTTGCTTCGGTGACAAACAGAGCCGTCATGCTGGAATGTAGTCCCTTGATCGATTTAGTGGTCCCTTCAACCACGTCGGTACCCATTGACAGCAATGTAACATCACCGAGCATCGACAGACCATACTGATCGCGATGTCGTTCTTTACCAAATACCGCGCCGACCGCAATAGTCGGATTGCCGCCCGGTTCCTTGCCCGGTTTCATTCGGACTCCCTCGGTGATAGTGCACTCAATAAGCACCTCCTCGCCAACCGGCAGCGTCTCGGTGGTAGTCTGAAGAACTTCGGCCATAATCTGTGCCGAAGTGCGGTCGTTGGCCCGTTTTAGAAGATTGGTCAACTCTTTGGTGATCTGGTCCTTGGGGTGTTTGTTAATACTGCCTCTTCCATGAACCCCGATCGCGACGGCCGAGAGAGCCGCCGACAAAATGACTGACTGGCGGACCTGTCTGTTTCGGAGTGCGCCCAGATTCGACCGGTAGTTAATCTGATCGCATAGGGTGATGATATTGCAGGCTTCCAGAGAGAGATCATAATTGGATAAGGCCGCCTTGTGTCGGTGGTTAAACTCAATGATCTGGTCATCATCGAAGGGATGATCGTCCCTTTTCCCATTGTAGGAAATGCGTTGGTCTGCAATGTTAAAGCGCAGATTGTCTTCCATGGTATCAAGACCTCATTTTGCCAGGATCATTCTTCTTAAGAAATTATAGTAT
>CP070796.1:87458-100815 GCA_020343475.1 Candidatus Zixiibacteriota bacterium | reverse complement strand
CACGATCAGCTTGGAACCAAAAGAGGTATTTATCGTGTAGGTCAGGCTGACAATATTACCATACTTGTCGGCGATTGAGAAATGAGTTGTCGATTCCGATTCCGAATAAGAGTTGGATAGCCCCGACCCAATTTCGCGCGAGACCCCCGCTCGATCGAAATGGATCAGCTTTCGCCGTGAATCAAGATAGGCTGAATCGAGAAGCTCCCGCACCGGATTTTGCACAAAGTCCGGATCGCCGAGGGGGACTGCTCGGTCGGCATAGGCCAGCCGGCAGGCCTCAGTAAACAGGTGGATATACTCCGGGTGATCCGGTGAATAGGTATAAAAATCATACGGCTCCAGCAACAGCAGGATTTCCCCAAGCATGATACCGCCGGACGACGGCGGAGACATGGAATAGACCTCCAGCGAGTCGAAAGCGAATGAGATCGGGACCCGCCAGGTCGGCCGATACTTCTTAAGGTCATCATGGCTGATTAGACCGCCATGGCGGCTCATCGTGGCAACAATCCTGTCGGCGGTATGGCCAGCATAAAATCCGTCGAGACTGTCAAGCCCGATTCGTTCCAGCGTCAGGGCCAGATCCTTCTGAACCAGTCGTTCCCCGGCTTGCAACACCGGCCCGCCGGGAGCGAATATCGATCCGGTCTCGGCAAAACGAGAAAGTTGCTGCCGGTACGCCTGAAATGATTTGCCCAGCTCCTCGCTTACAACAAAGCCGGTATCCGCCAGATCTATTGCCGGTTTAACCAGTTCGTACCACTCTAGGCTACCATGTTCCTTCCAAAGGGTATAAAGGCCGGCAACCGTTCCCGGAACTCCGGCGGCCCTTGCGCCAAGCAGGGAAGCTTCGGGAACTACCATCCCTGAGGAGTCGAGATACATATCGGAGGTTGCGGCGCTTGGCGCAGTTTCGCGAAAATCAAGGGCGGTCACCAAGCCGGTCGGCCCGGAATACAAAAGGGCAAAACCGCCACCCCCGATATTCCCCGCTTCGGGATAGCAAACTGCCAGCGCAAAGCCGACTGCGACGGCGGCATCGAAGGCATTGCCGCCGCTTTTGAGCACCTGAAGGCCGATACCGGACGCAATCGGAGACGAGGTTACGACCATCCCGGTGCCGTACCGTTTCTCGATGCGAAGGCCGCTGCAACTCAACACCAAGATTGCCGCCAGAACTACCGGCAAAGACCTGTTTACATAATGCATCTTCCCCCTTGTGTTGATACGTTCGAAAGTCGGCCAGCGGAGGTGCTACTTCTTTTGAAACAGGAATACCCTGCCGTCGGGGAAATCGATGTCGACAGTAATCCCCCGGCGAAGGTTGTCAGATGTCAGGGTCACCGCCTGTGCCTCCTCACCGGCCAACAGATCTTTCATTTTTACTTTTGCGGACGGGATGCCGACCTTGCGTAAGTCGACCCTGATGACCACTTCGCGAGGGGAGGCGTCTGCTATCGATGGCAACTCGTCCGGAGGAGGCGCCACAACGTACATCACCGCCCGTTTGTCGGCCTTATGGACAACGACGTCAACGGACGGATCGGAACAATACGTATACGGGACAATATCGGAATCGGCCAGGACAGATTCCAGAAAGGTCAGCTTGCTATGGTCGCCGCCGGTGCCAATATTAAATGTAAATAAATACAGGGTTCCTTTATAACGGGACGAAGCCACCCCGACCGTTTTCTTGCTTACCCAGGCCAGCCTTTTGACCTTGGTATCGGTCGACAGAATATGTCCATACAGCGATGATGTAAACTGAACGTTTTTGCTCTTGACCATGTCAATGGAGTTGCCAAGCGAGGTCTTGATCCGCATAAGGCGGCAGAGAATCGGGCTGTCTTTGAAATTCTCGTCATATTTCGGCAGCAGACCGCAGAGAATGACATTCACCCCCCGCTTCAGCAACTCGACAATTGCCTCCTGCATCGCTTTCGGCATGAATTCTGCCGAGGGAATAAATACCAGGCTGTACTTTTTCAGCGCGTCGAGGTCAAATGATTCGCGAATGTCATAATCCAGTTTCAGACGCAAAAGGTCGCGGCTGAAACCCGCCACCGAATCCGTCATCAATTTATCGACATAACCGAACTGCTTTGGATTTTTCAGAAGTCGCATCCATTGATACTGACGATTGCCCAGCAAGCAGATTCTCACCGATCGCTCCAGCTCATACAGCTTCATATCAAGCACGGCGGCATTAAAATCGCGGACGACATTATATCCCGAACTGATAGTGCCGTCCGATGAAAGCGGAGCCCCCCGCCAGTGATCCCGATTGACAAACATGTAATGATTAAATCCTTTAAAACCGCTTGCCAGTCCCGCTACAAGATAGAAACGGCGCAGATTGTCTGGATACTCCGGAACCCCGGCTTTCAATTCCCGTTCGGTCGCCGCGGCCCCGGATGTAAACGATGACGCCCAGGCGAATTGATGCTGTCCGACCAGGAACCGGCCCTTTTGTGCCAGATCAAAATAAGTGCCTTCCGGGAAGACATTGGAACCCAGCATAATTTCGCGATCCTCGGGAACAAGTGAAAAGGATGGCAACAGATCGCCGGAACGAAAATACAGGGAGCGGAAGAACAGCGGTTCGACCGTATAAGACTTAAATATCTCCTCAAGTGTTGAAAGATATGTCTTCAGCATCCACTCCCGGAATCGCAACCAATCGAATACCTTGGGTAATTCCTTAAGATCCAGATCATTAAAGACGCGTGGAGGCTCCACTGATTCGAAATCCGGTGCTTTTTCCCGATAAAGATGGTTCAGCTTTGCAATATCTTCGTACGTGGACGCCAAAAAAGCGGAATAGTACTTCGCAAGAACATCCGGATTATAATCGGCCGAGGCGGGATCAAGAAACCGTCCGAAGGAGGTTTCAAAGTCCAGTTCAATCATGAAGATGGGACCGCGAGGATGAATATAATTCTTGGTCGATTCGATAAATGCCTTGAAATAGTTGCGCAGGAAATGTTGATAGTGCGGATGAAGGTAACTGGGCAGATATCCACCGGCAACCTGGCAGTCATCAGCAAGTTTAAGCTCCTGCCCCTTGGCATCACGAGCAAATATTTTCAGGTCAGTAAAAAGAAAGGCCGGCAGTCCCCCATTCGGCCACTGTGCCGCAATATGCGGCCCGGGGTGGAGGATAACCTTAAAGCCAAACTCGCGGGCCAACTCAAGAAAAACAATGAGGTCCTTCCTGGAATCGACATACCCTGTGAAATCAATATCCTTGCGCCGATCCTGATGCAAATTCCACGGAATTGCGGTCGATAATATCCGGAATCCTGCCTTCTTGATTCTCTCGAAGCATATTGACCAGTATCGCTTATCAACTCGAAAATAGTGAAGCTCTACCGCAAACGGGTAATAGACTTCCTTACCAATGATAAATCGATCCCCGCTGACCCCTAACATATCATAACACCTTAACAATCAATAGGTTATAAGAATCATTGCCGGTCTGACACTCTCTAGATCTTAATGAAAATGGAGGTTCAAGTCAACAAGATTTATGAGCGAAGTACAAAATAGCGGAGGAACCGCGTGTAGCCCAAATGCCAGTCCGAACTATCTTACTGAATAATAGCAGCTTACGGGTTGCATAAAATTACTAATGGTCGCCGAATAAATCAAGAAAAAAATGTCGAGACAATAAGTCCCCCAATAGCAATAGATTATGAATATTGCGCGAATTATATACGGGTTCATTCTGGATTTATTGGTGATCAATAAAATAAAAAAAACCCCTGCCTTAACAGGCAGGGGCTTAAAATGCAAAAAAAGTCTACTTCAACAACAGCATCTTCCTGGTAATAGTCATTCCGTTGTTGCTTTCCAGCTTATAGAAGTAAATTCCCGATGCCGCCGGGGAACCGTTTTCGGTTGTCCCATCCCAAGCCTCAAAGTGATAACCCTGCGTATATTCTTCATCCGCAAGAGTCTTAATTCGCTGGCCCAGAACGTTGTAAATGGCCAGCGTTATATGAGATTTGCTTGGTACCGCGAATTTAACAACGGTGGATAGATTAAACGGGTTGGGATAGTTCTGATCCAGCGCAAACTCGGTCGGCAGAAGCGAACTCTCTCTTTCGCCAATGGCGTTGGTTGGGTCGTTAATAACCCAGCAATATGGGCCATTGAAAAGCGGATCACCAACCGACCACAGCCAGTCATAGGTCGAGCCGTCGAATTCGCATGAATCCAAACAAAATGTGCCTTCGTCATCGATCATCAAGCCGATCTGATAGTGCAGTTTCTCGGTGCCGTCCGACCACCAGCCCGGCCAGGGCGGCATGATCGGCAATGAAAGAACGGTATGGTTAAAGGAATCCGGAAGCGAACCATCCCAGCTTTCAAGCTTTAAGGCGTTGATTGATGTCCAGAAACCGCCACCCTGCTCAAAGCCGTTCAGCATCAAAATAGCGGGTTCCTGGGAATGACCGCCGATATCGCGAAGGGTCATCGTTTCCACACTATCAGGAGAATAAAATCTCCAAGAGGCGCTGAAGCCCTGGATAAGCGGCTGGGCATCTTGCGGGGTTACAAAGGGATTGGTGATATAGATATCGACCGTGAAGTCTGCCCCCTTCAGGATAGTATCCGGCGGCGCCAGAATTTGACCGGCCGGGACTTCTACCCGATAGGTGACATTTGACGCCGAAACCTGCCCGGCAGTAAGCATGGCCAGCACGCCGAGGGCCATCACACAAAAGTTTTTTTTCATTCTCTACTCCTGCTTCGTTTTGTTAATTCTCGATACTAATGACTGATTCGGGCCGCATCCGTTGCCCCGGCGGAACATGATTCCGGCGCGGCAAGAAACCAATCCGGTGCCGGTGAATCAGCATCTCTACACCTGAGAATCTAAATAAAAATCTGCGCTTAGGGCGCGCAAGCCGTTAACAATGGATTCTCTGGATTCCACCTCCTTTAAGATCCTGTCTGTTTCTATTTTTAGACGTCTTAGAAAGCGGTTTTATTCAGCCAATTATACTAATAATGCAAAAATGAGTCAACAAAAAAATCTGTATAAGATGAGGATATGGCCGGCCGCACCATTTGAAAGGAACAGCCGGCATAAATAGGGATTCTTATCGGCCTATTAAAGACCCTGTGTCGTCTATTGCCGCAATTCAAAGCGGCGGCGGTGGCGGCCCGGGAGGATCACCATATATATGGTCAATGAGATAGAGAACATCCAGCAGATTTATGTCACCGTCGCCATTCACATCACCACGATAGGGATCGACCGGATTTTGACTGCCATAGAGATGATCAATCAATTCCAAAATATCCAGCAGGTTAAGCTCGCCGTCCTGAATGATATCACCGCGCAGCGCAACCAGGATGGACAGTTTGCCTGCAGTGAAGGCCGGGACATAATCGTAATAAATCGACTTGAATTTCAGACTCTTGTGCGGGCCAAGCGCGGATGTGGAATCAAGCGTGATCACTTCGCCGAGGGACACCTGATCCGTAATGGTAATGTAAAGATTCAGGACTACTCCGGTATCCGGTTGCAGGTAGTTTGATCCCTCCAGGAGGTCCGGTATCATACTGATAACATAGCGGTTGTTCCAGGTGTCATAGTTCAGAAAGCTCACGTTTTCCCAGTGCGAGGTTCGATCCAGACCATCCACTGACAGCGAATCAATCTTAATCTTGTTGTAACCGACACTGACCTGAATTGGAAGGACGATCTCGCGGGCCTGGAACTTGTTGTCCACATAAACCTGCATTATGACACTCGTGTCCGGGGGAGCCGCAATAGAATCCATTTGGAGCGAGTCGGCAGTAACCATTACCAGATGCCTGAGAACGTCGGTATGGGTTCCCCTCGGCTCTTCAACCGTCAGGGAAACGTCATACAGCCCGTGGGCGGTATATTCATGAGAAGCATTCTGCGTATATACATTATCACTACCATCTCCAAAATCCCAGGTCCAAGAGGTCGGTGAGTTCGGCGAACGATCCTCAAAATCCACGGTGAGCGGTGCCAAGCCGACTACCTCGGAGGTGGCCTCAAATGCCGCAACCGGGAAGCTACTCAAAGCGCCGTAGGCGCTGACACGGCCAGCACCCAACTGATCGGCAAGCCAGAGCGGCTCGTCCGGCATGGGATCGGCGGTGGCACATATAATTGAGTCAATCTCAACCTTGGTCAATTCCGGCATATGCGACCTGATCAGGGCTGCCACACCAGCCACATGCGGGGACGCCATGGATGTCCCGCCAGCCGAAGCATAGCTGGCACTAAGGAAACTTGAATAAGTGCTGAGAATATTTTCTCCTGGAGCGGCAAGATCGACCCAAAAACCATAATTGGAAAAGTCGCTCTTCTGATCGGCGCCATTGGAACTGGCCACCGAGAGAACCAGTGGGTAGCCGTTGTAGGTGCGTGTATCCACCAGATCAGCAACCGAATTGTTATCATTGCCGGCGGAATGGGTAATAACCGCATCATGATCAAAAGCATTTTCAAAGGCGGTTACCATGGCATAGGTGTCGGCTCCCCAGCTGGCATTGATGATATCCGCACCCATGAAAGTAGCATAATCCACTCCGGTCGCGCAATTAGCGGAATTGACATAGCCCAATCCGTCGGAAGCCAATGCGCCGACACGGATACACATGATTTTTATCCCTCGATGAGGGCCATTGCCGCCACCCCATCCGCCAGCCAGGCCGGCAATGCCGATTTGATTATTAGTTATTCCGGCAACAATACCGCCGATATGAGTTCCGTGTCCCGCAAAATCAATCGGATCATTGTCAATAGTCCCACAGTCTTCACCGGGCCAGCAGCTCAGTCCGGAAAAACCGGTAAAGAAGTCATAGCCGACAAAATCGTCGACATAGCCGGTCGGGTCGTCGGGACTGTCCACAAAGTCGGCATCATCGCTGTCAAAAACAACCATATCGTTGTCATTGTCTTCCGCCGGGTTAACCCAGATATGGTCGGCCAGGTCGGGATGCGAATACAGAACGCCGGCATCAATGTCGGCAAAAATTACGTCTTCAGACCCTGTCTGGATGTCCCAGGCCAGGGGAGCCTGGATCTTTTCTATTGCCCACTGGCTAGGCACGTACTGATCGTCCGGATCAATCCTGAGCGGCATTGCGTATACCGGAGATACGGTTCTGATATACGGATTCCGCTGCAGTTCATCGACTACTTCGAGTACATTGATATCATCCGGCAGTGACAGGACAAAATACCTTGACATGTCATTGGTACCGACCTTGGCGTTTTCGCCTTTTCGCCAAGGAAATATGGCCCGGGCCCCGTCAATCCGGTATTTGTCAAAGACCTGATCAAGACTTGCCGCGCCAGTTCTCAGCGCACCGCTGACCGTGGCCAGATTATCAATGCTAACGTCGCTTTCAAATTGGACCTCAACCTCACCGGAGAGAATAATCGGTTTTGCTTCGCCCGCATCCGAGTAAATTCTGGCTTCCAGCGGAGCTGCTCCCGTAAGCAAAAACATTATGACTATTCCCAGGCTGGCAAGGAAATTGTGCTTTCCTTTCATCTTAGCCTCTCTTATCTATATCTGAGTCATTGTTTGTCGATCAGTTGATTTATCATTCACATCCCAACACCAACCCATAACGCGCGCAGGCGGGAATTCGTTTGAATCAACTTCGTAAAAGCGCTGTGTTTATAATATAATAAATAATTTTTTTTTCTCAACATTTTCCTGCTATGCCCGCCGGCCGCAATTATGCAGTAAATTGGCGTTTGGCTTCTCTTACCCTTATCGGTCAAATTGGCGACAACTCAAATTCGGCGGCGAAATTGCCTTGATTTCAGTCCTTCAATCATTTTCATAGAGTGCCGGAAACGTTCAAAATGAAGACTTCCTGAAATAGGCTTACGTCTGCGAGCATCAAATCTCCCTGATGGTGCCACCTATGGATCAAATTCAGGCAACACGCAAAAACAAACAATGAACTTCTAATAGATTTGCCCTGTCAATATCCGGCCATCATCTCACTCTGCTTATCCGGATATATGGATATTCATAATTGCCGTATTGTCGTCTCAATTGCCAAAGAGTTTTCCCCATCAATATGTCTTCCTGGTTTAATCATAAGTCACTGTCGATCAAAGAAATTAAGTGGCGGGCGGATTATGTGGGTGTAATGTTGTGCCTTATGCCTTCGGGCGATGTCTGGTCTTTCTCGCGCAAGTAAGGTTAGTAATTAGCTTCATATATGGATTACTCTTCCAGCTCCAAAAGCCCCGAAGCGTTTTAATACTATACGGCCGCAAGTTGAAAATCGCGCGCTATAATCACATCAACGAAGGGAAAACAAATCCCGTTAACAAAACAGGGCTGGCCTTGCTGGGCCAGCCCGTGGTTATCGTGTGCATTCAGGCTCATTATTTTGATGGCGGCGGAGGTCCCTGTCGGAAGAAGTACTGAAGGAGGTATAATCCATCGATCAAATTTACTTTTTCATCAACATTGACGTCGGCAGCCTGCTCAATGGCCGGCGGCTGGCCGTCCCTGTAGAGGAAATTGTAAATATACATAATATCGGCAATATCCAGTTCATTGTCGGAGTTGGCATCTCCCCGCAAGAACTCAATAACCCGATAATAAACCGTCAGTGTATCTTCAATCCCGCTCAGGTCGGAAGCGATGAATTCTACCGGGAATATCAGCCCGAGATCACTGAAGTTGGGCGAATAAGAAAAGGTTGCTGAGCCATTGCCGGAATCAACGAAAACCGCATTTGCCGGTACCGGATTAGCAGTAATGGTAACCGCCTCTCCTTCAGGATCTTCCCAGGTCATCAACGTCACGCTGGTCTGGCCGACTATCACCGGAATGGTATCCGCCACCGATGTCAGAAGGGTCGGCGGCTGGTTTCCTGCCTCGGTTACCGTGATAACGACCGCTTCGGTATCGATAAGACCGGGATCGGCGCCGTCAGTCGCATAAAACTCGATAGGATAAATCCCGGCCTGCAAATAACTGGGAACCCAGGTAAACAGGCCGAAGTTATTGCCATTATCGGTTAAGGACGCTCCTTCCGGAAGCGGCGATGATGTGATCGTTACCGGCTCCGGATCGATGTCATCAACCAGAAATGCTATAATAAGTGTCTCGCCCTCAAAAATGGTTGTGTCATCGATTGCCATAATCTCGGGAGGCATGTTATCGTTGAGCACCCTGATCTGCGTGGCCGGATTAGTGTAGATGAACGCGGTATCATATTCTGCGTCGATAATCTTCCATCGCAGACCATAGGTTATCCCAGGAAGCGGTCCACCTTGCGTATAGTCGGGAGTAAACGATAACAGTGCAGCACCATTACCGGAGTCGACAAACGTCATATTCTCTGCCAATTGATAGTTTTCCGTGTCAAACTCAATAATCGGAATTGGGCCGTCGGGATCCATGCCGTAAATCAGGATATTAAGGGTGTCACCCTCATAAATAGTACTGTCGTAAATTAAAGTCGAGACATTATATCGCGGTCGCTGGTTGAAGTTATCCACTGTGATAGTCATCTGAATCGTGTCGGCCAGGCCTCCCGGATCATCAGTATAGAAAGTGATTTGATATACCCCGGCATCATCATATGTTGTCTCCCAGTCAAAAGTGCCGGTATTGTCTGCATTGTCGGTAAACGTTGCAGCTCCCGGCAGGATATCCGTACTCAGAGTATTAATGTGACGATCAGGGTCGTCAACCGTAACCGTGAAGTTCACCGGCTGGTTTTCAAATACCTGCTGATCCGCGACCGGGTCAAACTCCGGTTTCTGATTACCGGCCTCATCCACGGTAAGCGTAACGATAAGAGTATCAACGTATTCACCATCGCTGGCAAGCACATAGACATTGTACGTTCCGCTCTGATAATATAGTGGCAGGAAGACTATAAGACCGGCGCCGTTGGCGCTGTCAATGAAGAACGCGTTTTCCGGCAGAGAGTCAACTGTGAGCGTGGGAATCGTGCCGTCGGGATCGGTGGCCGAAACTCTGAAGGCCACGGTATCACCCTCGGTCATGGCGGGCGGGGTAACCGGGTCCAGTATTGGGGCCTGATTACCGGCCTCATAGACCTGAATCATAACCGTTTGCTTGCCGATGTCAATTCCGTCATACGCCTGAAAATCAATGCCATAAAGCCCGGCCTGGATATAAGTTGGCGTGAAGCTGAACAGCCCGGTTCCGTCGCCATTGTCTACAAATGAAGAATTGTCCGGAATGTGCGGATTGCCTCTAACCGAAAGAGAAGGAATTCCGCCATCCGGATCAGTGGCACTAACATTGATTTCCAACAGATCGCCCTCAAGAACAACCTGCGGAGCAATGTAGGCGATTTCCGGCGGACGGTTCTCCATTACCACGTTTATGGTCACGACAATATTGGTCGATAGCTGCGGTATGCCATTGTCAGTCGCAATAAAAGTCACCGCAAACGATCCTACCTGGGTTGAATCCGGAGTAAAGGTGAAGGTTCCGGTGTTATCGTCGTTGTCGACAAAGCTGGCGTTGGCTGGAACGCCAATGGCCGTGAGGGAGATGATACTGATTGGATGCGGGTCGGTGTCATCATGTGCGACCACATCAAAAACTAATTCATCGCCGATTTTCACGCCGAATGGACCGATCGAGTCAATTACCGGCGGCTGGTTCACGTCGACAATGGTAATCGCCATGGTATCCGAGCCAGTGGCCGGTGGAATGCCGTAGTCGGTCGCGAAGAAGATGACTGTATCCGTACCGGCATCAAAGAAATCAGATTCGAAGCTGAACACTCCAACCCCGTTGCCGCTGTCGACAAAGCTATAAACGCCTATACTGGAGGAGATGCTGAAGAAGACATTGGTTCCTTCAGGATCGGACGCCGTGACCACAAGCACGAGCGAATCGCCTTCGTCAATCAGGGTATCCACGACGCCTGATATAATTGGCGGCTGATTGCCCGATTCGGCAATGTTAAATACGACAATTATGGTATCATAAAATTCACCATCGTCGGCGATAATATAGACGTTGTAAATCCCGCTCTGGGTGTAGTCAGGATTGAATTCGAGCGTTCCGGTAGCATCGCCGTTATCCACAAAGGTGGCGTTTACGGGCAGAGAATCAGCTGTCAGCGTGGGAATGGATCCATCCGGATCGGTTGCCGTGATAGTCAGCGTAATAAAGTCACCTTCCGAAGCGTATTGCTCGGGAACAGGGTCAAGTACCGGAGGTTGGTTGCCTGCTTCATTAACAGTTATTTCCACCTCGGCTGAATCGACATCGTCCCCGTCGGAGGCATAAAACATAATATTGTATACCGCGGCTTCCGTATACTCCGGAGTCCAATCAAACAAACCTGTTCCGTCGCCGTTATCAGTAAACATGGCGGATCCGGGCAGAGCAGAAGTGGTCAGGACCGGAATAACTCCATCAGCGTCCGTGGCAGATACCCCAAACGAGAGGTTAACACCCTCTAAGACGCTCTGCGGCCCAACCACGGTGAGAACCGGAAGCTGATTGGTGTTTATCACGTCGATCTGGACAACCTCCGAATCGACCAGAGAGCCGTCAAAAGCCTTGAAGGTGACCTCATAAGAGCCTTCCTGGGTGAAATCAGGGGTGAAATCAAAGGTTCCCGTTCCGTCGCCGTTATCGAAGAAGGAGGCATTGGTCGGAACACCGGTAGCCGACAGGGTCAGAATGTCACTGTCAGGATCGGAAGCAGTTATAGCAAGGTTCAGATTGACGCTTTCGGCAACCGTCTGCGGCCCAATTGGATCTAGAACCGGCGGATTATTGCCGAATTCATTAACCGTGATTTCTACAATCTCGGTATCGTCGGCCAGTCCATCGGAGGCTATGAAGGTCACATAAATTATTCCGGCCTGAGTGAAATCAGGATTGAAGATAAACGATCCGGTTCCGTCAAGATTGTCGTCATAAGTTGCATTGGCCGGTAAATTCTCTGCCATCATGGTAAGGGGATCGTTTTCGATGTCCGTCGCGGACGTCGTGAAGCTCAAATTACCGCCTTCGGTAACAATCTGCGGGCCTATCGCAGCCAGAACCGGAGCATCATTCACTGCTGTAACCGTAAAGATCGTAACATCTTCACTGAACAGTAAATCCGGATCGGAGGCGCGGAAGGTGATCGTCTCCGCTCCGTTCCAATCAATATCCGGAATTGTAATGGTAGCGACTCGAGCGGTAATGTCAACAATCAGTTCAATATTGCCGCTGTAAGTCCAGGTTAATTGATCATCAGCATTATCAACGTCGACGACGTAGTCATCGAGATTTATTGTCGCGAATACCGAACCCTCATCGATCGTCTGATCGGGAATGTCTGCCACTACCGGGGCATCATTGATTGGAGTAACGGTAAAGCTCGCGGCATCGCTGTCAAAGAGTAATCCGGGATCGGTAGCTGTGAAGGTTATCGTTTCGACGCCGTTCCAGTCAGCATCCGGAATTGTGATCGTGGCGACCCGGGCAGCGTCAATTGTAACGGTCAATTCGACGTTGCCGCTGTAGGTCCAGACCAGTTCGGCGTCAGCGTTGTCAAGATCAGAAACATAATCATCAAGATTTATGGCCGTAAAGGTCGCACCTTCGGCAATTGTCTGATCCGGGATATCTGTAACGATCGGAGGATCATTGTCGGCCGAAACCGTAAAGGTGGCGGCATCTTCACCGAACAGCAGGCCCGGATCGGTAGCCGTAAATGTAATTATCTCGGAACCATTCCAGTCAACGTCCGGCATTGTAATCGTGGCTACCCGGGCGGCGTCGATCGTGACTGTCAGTTCAACATTGCCGCTATAAGACCAGGTCATTTCCGCATCGGCATTGTCAACGTCACTGACATAATCATCGAGATTAATCGCTGCAAAAGTCGCACCTTCGGCAATTGTCTGATCCGGAATGTCGGCAACCACCGGAGCGTCATTCACCGCCGTGACCGTGAAGGTCGCGGCATCCTCGTCAAACAGCGCACCCGGATCGGTCGCACGGAAGGTTATCGTCTCGGAACCGTTCCAATCAACATCCGGAATTGTGATCGTGGCGACCCTCGCCGCATCGATAATAACCGTCAACTCGGTGTTGCCGCTATATGTCCAGATCATCTCATCAACGGTATTATCCAGATCACTGACATAAGCGTCGAGATTAATCGTTGCGAATGTCGCGCCCTCGGCAATCGTCTGATCCGGAATGTCGGCAACCACCGGAGCGTCATTGACCGCCGTGACGGTGAAGGTTGCGGCATCCTCGTCAAACAAGGCACCTGGATCGGTCGCACGGAAGGTGATCGTCTCGGAACCGTTCCAGTCAACATCCGGAATTGT
>CP070796.1:72313-87358 GCA_020343475.1 Candidatus Zixiibacteriota bacterium | reverse complement strand
CGATCTTATCGTCGTCTACGGTGGTTTCAATCGTCGCGAGCCCCTTGTCGGCGAAGCTGGGATCCTTGATATATATTTCAAAAGTCGCTTTCTCGCCGCTTTCGATACCGGATGCTTTCGCGCTCAGGGTTACCGTCTCGCCCACTTTTGCGGAATCTGTGGACCACTTTGCGCCGGTAATGGCTTTCAGAACGATCTTATAATCGCCCTCTTCAAGACCGGTCTTTTTGATTTTGTGTGCCAGCGCTCCTTTCTCAATACGATTGTCAGGCCCTTCCACGGAATAATCGACACCGGAGATAGGTTTGCCGCTTTTATCGACAAATTTCACCTCAAGGTAGTGGCCCGGTTCAACTTCGGTGCTTTCCGATGTGGCCTGAACCTGCTGTCCGCCCCCCCCGGCGGCACCGCCGCCCCCGCCCCCGCTTTCGCCGATCAGAACGGTCGGGCACCCGACCACAATTGAATCAGGCGGCCCGGTGCAGGTTGCCATATCGCCAACCCGGGCCGCCGGCTTTTTCCCGATCAGAACCCCTGAGGAGCCCTTTGTAATCGGCCCGCCGACGTGAGGTATCGGCGAGGGGGCCGCCGGGGTTTGCATCGGGCAGGTATGCATATCGCCCAAGACAGCCGCCGGTTTTTTCCCGATCAAAACGGTCGCGACCCCTGGACCTGTAATTACGCCCCCATGAGCCGTTTGATCACCTACTCTGGCTGCCGGCTGTCCCATAGAATCCCTTCAAGCAAGAGCATTATAGTCTTATAATTGGATTTAACTAAATAAACAGCCTGCAATATCTCATGTCAACAGATACTTTAGGCCGGAAATAATCGTATTAGAATCAAGGATGAATGCTTTGACACCCAATCGGATTCGGACCTTTCGGCGAAAGATATGGAGATTCTACCGTCGGAATCGCAGGGTATTGCCATTTCGGGAAACAACCGATCCGTACCGGATAACGGTAGCGGAAATCATGCTGCAACAGACTCAGGCAAGTCGAGTCGTCCCCAAATATCTTGCCTGGATTGAAAAATGGCCATCCTGGAAACAACTGGCGAAAGCCACCAATCGCCAGCTTCTGACGGCGTGGGTCGGACTCGGATACAACCGCCGCGCCCTCTTTCTTGGCCAGCTGGCGAAAAAAGTGGTCTCTGAGTTTGACGGAAAACTTCCCAATGACCCCGATACCCTGCAATCTTTCCCGGGCATCGGTCCGTATACCGCCCGTGCCATCCTCATTTTCGCTTACAATATGCCTTTGATCACCGTCGACACCAATATCCGCCGCGTGATTCTTCATGAATTTGGGCTGCCCGGTTCGACCATAAGAGAGCAGCTCGAAGTCATTGCGCAACGCCTTCTGCCTAAAAATCGTTCGCGGGATTGGCACAATGCCCTTATGGACTACAGCCGGATTTTTCTGCCCAGGCGCCTTGCTAATCTCCCTCCGCTGACAAAACAGTCGCGTTTTCCCGATTCCCGCAGGCAAATTCGGGGTGAAATTATCAGATGGCTGACAATAAGAAACAGAATCAATCTTGCATCACTGCTGAACAGCAAACATCATCAACGGGAATTGACCATGGCCGCTTTAAAATCCCTCCAAAAGGACGGGCTTGTTGTGGTGCAGGATGGTACCATCCGGCTGACCTGAACGGCGACAGGACATATAATAAAAACGGGACGGCGGTAATCTGCCATCCCGTTTCAAGGTATGATAGCATGCCCCTACGGGCACTCGAGTTTTACTCCCTCCTCTCCGTAAAGAAAATCAATCAGATTGAGAATATCAATCAAATCGCACGAACCCGACGCGTCCACGTCGGCCGCGTCCGGATTGCCCGGAGCCGGGCCGTCTTCGTAGAGAAAGGCGATAATAAACAGCAGATCCAGAAGATCGACATTATCGTCATCGTTGACATCACCGCAGATAAACGGCGGCTCTGTTAATATCTCAAGTTCGGCAACAACCGTCCAGGGATTGTCGGCCGGATCAGGATCATTGCTGCCAATAATAATATTGGCCGAGTATAATCCTTGCTCCAGTTCTGCAGAGGTAAACTTGCAGGTAATGGTATCCGCTTCTTCGGGAGCCAGTTCTCCTGATCCCCGGTCAAGCGTCAACCACTGGTATGGCTTGAAGAACTGGACGGCCAGACTGTCGTGAACATATTCAGTCAGAAAAGCCACCTCCAGACCATCGGTACCATCGGGGCTTTCAATCCCGACAGTCGCAGACCCGATATCAAAACCGCTCGCGATATTCAAATACTGAAACTTGATCGTGCCATCGGCTTCCAGAATAACTTCGGCGGTAATCACGTCGCCGGGGCCGGCGCTGTACTCCGGATAATCGACAAACATAATAACACACCGCCCGCCGGTTGTATCATAATAGACCTGCGCACCGGGGTTGTCGCTGTCTTCCGGATTGAGGTCATCCCAAAGCCAGGCCACAATAGCGTTCGGGGCAGTATCGTTCGGGATCGATTTTTTATGCCTGGATTTCAGATTGGTTGAATCAAATCCGATCAGGCCGTTGGAACTGATGTAAAACTCGCTGTAAATCTGGCCATAGAAGGAGAAATCGAAACCGAGCTGATACGGGCCGCTGTAATTATCATCTGTCAGGCTGCCGGTAACGTCGATGCCGGTTGCCGAGATATCTTCCCAGGCGAAAGCCGGCCCGCCCGATTCGTCGGAATCTATCCAGTAATGTCCAAAAAGATCCGGTCCCCCGGCCCCGCGCTCCACGGGGAATCCGACCCGGGGATCGTCAATCCCTTTAAGATCTTCATAGTCGAAAAAGCCGTCAGGATATGTCCGCGACGCCGGCTCCACCAGGCCCGCGGCCAGTAAATCAGCAAATCCGCTGCGCAGATTCAACATTGGCACCGAGGTTACCGAATATCTCAGCATCCCCGGACCATCGTTGCTGATAACCAATTCATCGAACGTCGAGTCTCCCAGCAGCAGCGTATGCTGGAATAGGGCGGGAGTCACCGATATCGCAGGGGCATGATCGACGCGGATATCGTCGATATACCAGTTGTCAAGACCTGCCGCAGAACCCATTGACGTGAACCTGATCTGGAAGCCGCCGTGACCTGCCTCAGCAGGCAGCCCGATCCAGACCCATTCGAAGCTCGACATGGTCGCCACCCCGCCCTGATGAATCCGAGCGACAACCCATTCGCCGAACTGGTTTTTGTATTCAACCGTAAGATTATCGCCGGATTCCGGCGCATCTTCACTGCCGCCGCTCTGATAATAGTAAGACAGGAGGGCGTCGGAAACGCCGGAGAGATTAATCGGCTGCGATACAACAGTATCATTGCCCCCATCCAGATTTAATGCATACGGACTCGATGGCGGCGCAATGGCGGCGTCGGTGACCTGAGCACCGATCACGAACAGCCAACGAGCGGAAGCGATGGTATCGTGCGGAAATGGTTCAAACCAGGGAAATCCCCCCGGCAGGCCCGCAGAGTACGTGGTTACATAAGCGGACGCGGAAATACCCGGATCGCCCTGCGAGGTTGCGAGAAGGATCGCTTCATCCGACTCGTTCATAATGGCATCTGATGGAATCGCTACTTTAACCGTGACTCGTTCCGAATCGCCAGCTGCGATCAGATCGGTCGCCGTAATCTGCACCTGACCGCTTTCATCAAAGAAGCTAATGTCCCAGGTGCCGCCGGATGAACTGAGATCATAATGATCATCCTGAACGCCGCGATTAAACAGCATGATAGTGTAAGCGGCAGTATCGCCAGCCGGGCCGTACTGCGACTGATTGCCCGGAGCAACGACAACGGCGTAATCCGGCGGCAGGCCGATATAAATGTCGTCCACAAACCAGTCATCATAGGGGCCGGTTGAGGCGTCACAACGTATCCTCAGACGGAAGCCTGCATGCCAGGCGCCGGAGGGAAGCTGTATTTCCACCTGTTCAAAATCAAGCATGTCCTCGCCCGCGCCGGGATGGCTCTGGAGTTGAACCCAGCTACCGAGGGAATCAAGATATTCAGCATACAAATCATCACCGCTGTCGGGCGATTCGCCGCCTCCGGTCCGCTGGTAACTGTAACGGACAAGAGCATTTACGGCGTCCCGAAGATCGATTTTTTCCGTGATGATTGTATCTCCCTGGTTGGGATCACCGTTCAGATTGCAGCTGTACAATGGAGTCGGTTCATTAAGACCCAGCTCATTTATTTCGGCCCCCGTGACCTCCTCCCATTTATGCATGTCAAAGGTGTCAAACGGGAAGGTTTCGCTGAACGGTATCTCCCACGGCTGCCCGGCCGAGATGGTTTTGAGTGCAGCCGTGGCACTGTAATTGCCGTCGGCTACCGAAGTCGCCACAATCCCAATTGAGTCGAACTCATCCTCCCAGCTAAACGGAATAATCACACGAACCCTGAAATTGAATCCTTCCCCCCCGAAAAGCGAGGTGCTTACGGTAACCGGAATCGTGCCGGTTTCATCCAAGAGCGCCGTTTCCCAGGAATTGTCGATGACGCTGAGACTGTAAGAGTCTTCCAGAACCCCGTCATTGGTGACGGTAAGGCTGTACCAGACCGTATCGTCCACCGGGGCAACTTGATATGCATACGATGGATCCAGTTTCACGCCGTAGTCAATGACGCGGAACGAATAGACCACGGTCGAGTCAATGAAACCGCCAGTATTGGCCGCCACCATATAATAAACAACATCAGTGCCGGCAGACTGAGCGGGAATGGTGCCGACATATTCGCCTTCCGGGCCAACCGCTTCCAGAGTATCAAGATACCAAACGGAATTGATCTGGTACTTCAGCAACAATGAATCGGCAATTAACGGCGCGGAAGTATAAATCATGCAATAGACATCGTAATCGTTGAGGGTGTCCTTCGTATCCTCCAGCGGCGGCTGGTGGATAATTGCCAGATCAGAGGTGGTCGTCACGCTGCCGACATACGTCTCGCGATTAAATGCCGTAACGGTCAGCAGCACATCCTCTCCAATCGGCAGAAAGTCCGAGATGGGAATGACCGCGTGACCGTTAATGTCGGTATATGCGGCACCGTAAAGAACGCCGTCAAAATAAAGCGCGCAGAGGGCGCCCTCCACGTCCACCACGTCCACTTCATATTCCTCGGCGACAAAGAAAACCGCATCGGCATGATTGACCGTCATCGGTTCCGGCGTATCAGTCCAGATCTGCACCGACGGGTCGCCGAAGATGTGCCAGGTGTTATACATGCTGACTCCGTCGCTGCCGTTTAGTTCAATCATCTTGCACGAGCCGTTATAACAAAGCCCGCCAACGGTGGTCTTGGCCATTGACACCAGAAGATCACAGGCCTCATCCTGGGCATCCATTGGCGGCGACCAGGACTGGAGGATGGATGACATGTAGGTCGCGATGGCACCGGTGGGAATCCCATTGTGAGTGGCCCGCATCCAGGCTTCGGCAAAGCAGGTGTACGAGTCGAATTGGCCATTGTTACAGGCAACACTGAATACAAACGGCAGGAGATTATCATTGGTAAGGGCATTGACATCAGCATTGTTGAAGTACGATGTCGACCAGCTGGTCGGCCCGCCGTGGCCACAATAATTGACAAGACTGCGCCCATCATTGACCGCGGCGGCTACCTGCGCGTCGGTGGCGCCGGGATCATAAATCTGGTCGACCAGCGTATATGTGAAAGCAAGCAGATCATCGCGAATATTATCCATGTGCTGATAATCATATTCGCCGCCGTGCCCTGGCCCTTCGGCCGACGCGATTCCGGTGGCCTGATGGAACCAGTCACCACCGGGGGGATTGACTTCATATGTTATGGTTCGCTCCACCTGGGTTTCCACGTCAGCAATGGTTTGCGCCGATAAACGGCCGATGATGATGTCCGGATAATTATCCGATCCGGAAACCTTGGCATAGCTGGGATCGGAAGCGCCGCCGGATGCATACGGCGTAGCGACCTGCGAGGCGTCGCCAACCAGAAGGACCCAGGCCAGATTGGTACTGTCAGCATCGTAAAAGTCCTGGATGTAGTTCGCGATGCTGGTACTGTTGTTGCCGATCGTGGAAACGTCGACAATAAAAGTTCTGATGCCTTTCTGACGTTTCCAATTAACAAGCGGTATCATTGCAGAATGAAACAGATCATAGGTAATGACGAGCATGTCGCCCGACTCCATAACCTCCGGATATACTTTGGCAAAGACGTCATAATTGATGAAGCGCCGCTGATATATCAGGCTGAAATCGGGAATGAAATTCGGTTCTTTCTTGGTGCGCTCGAAGACGTTTATCTCCCCCGGCCCGGTATTGATAATTTCGACCGTCACAGATGAATATACGCGCAGCGTCCGCGCTGCCGGATTATACTGAAAAGGATACAGTTCAACTACCGTCCCCCGGAAATCCCTCAGAATAAAGGGATCGCGAAGGCTCACGATCTTTTTGGGGTAAAAGGCGTTGTCGGCATAAACCGGGCCGAAACTGTAGGGAATGTCGGCCGGATTGACCGTGCGCAAAAGGTTGCCTTTGGATGAAATTACCGGTGTCTCAATGTAGTCAACATATTCCGAGGAAATTATCCTGGCCGCCATTTTGGCATTATCGGGGATAATAACACTCCGGCTGACATGCGGCAATTCCGGCTCCCCCTCCCTTAACAGGAAAGCCTCGTCACCGCACCTGATTGAATAATACAACTCGCCGTTAACAATGACCGCCTCCCTTTCAAAGGCACCGATATCATAGCGAACAACAATACGCGCTTCGCCAGATTCCTCGACCGTTACAGCAATATCATCACTGATGGTACCCAGTTCAATCCGTTCAGCGGAGACCATTGCTACTGTAGCCAGAACCAGGATCGCTGACATGAACAGCTTTCTGCACATACTCATCCTCTCCTATGGACCTTATCGTAATTTTCACATCCGCAATTAGGATTCAATGCCAAAACCAAAGAATGAATCCGCGTTCCTCTATAATTAGTATAAGGCCGGTTTGTTCTGAAACAAGGGAAATTTCTCCGCCCCCACTCACGCCGCCCCCGGATAGCCGGCGCCACTGCCGCTTCCGGCTGGACCAAGTGTGTTATTTTGAAAAAGCCGCGCCTTATCATCTTTTTTATCATGATGGG
Source organism: Candidatus Zixiibacteriota bacterium (assembly GCA_020343475.1). Lineage (GTDB taxonomy): Bacteria > Zixibacteria > MSB-5A5 > GN15 > PGXB01 > JAFGAL01. Next base: position 80,203 of record CP070796.1, on the reverse strand, counting down.
AAACAATTATTGCATTTTCCCGGCAGGTAATACCATGCCCTGATCAATAAGTACAGGGCTCCGGCCCCTCATTATAAAGGTAGTCAACCAGATAGAGAATATCAAGAAGATCGCATCCTCGAGAGCAATCGCAATCTCCACTTCTGGCGGTTATTGGATCCGGACCCCCATTGTATGTGTAATCAATCATGTAAAGTATATCGATTAGATTCAACCCGCCACTGCAATCGGCATCGCATTCGGGAGCCTCCTCGACGCTTAAGGTAAAGTCATCAAAATAATAACTGGCCGGAAAGAAAGCATCGGCAACGCGAACTGTAAACTCATAATTGCCCCCATTTTCCGAAAAGCCGTGGAGAAGCCCGTCCGGTTCCAGTATAAGTCCCGGGGGGAGATTTCCGTCGAGAACGATATAGCTGTAAGGGAGAGTGAATCCTCCGGTTGCCTCGAATTGGAAATTGTATTCGGCGCACATACTGCCGACCGGCAATTGTGGCGGGGTCAGGAAATTGAGAGTCGTATCGATCTCAAGCAGCGCCGCGCCAACACCAAAGTGGCAGCAATCATACTGAATCCAGAAGTAGCCGTTGTCGCCCCACCAGTAGCCCCAGCTGTTTTTAACCCGCCAGGCACCCTGGCCATCACACATGGTATCGTCCCAGCCAACAATCAGAACCCCATGATTGACATCATCATAGCCGGAATGGTAGTAACACCCCCCGCCATACCAGTAAAGATCGTTGTAGGCAGTGAAAGCGACCGCCACCGGGGCAGTCATGACCGCGGTTTTTATGGACAGCCTGCTGTTGGGAATAGCCTGCCAGTCACGAATAGTCGCGAGGATGTCGCAGTCCTGGGCGTTGGCGCAGGGAATATCATCGCTGGCCTGATACGGCATGCATTGTTCGTCAATGCCTCCGACATACTTATAATAACTGTAGGCGTCATCCATCCAGCCTCCATTGCAGCCGTCTCCCGGTGACACGCAGGACAGAACATGCTGCTCTGAAATATCTAAGTCCTTGTGCCGCTGTATCTTATATATCGCCTCGAAGGCTGCGGTGGCACAAAAATCCCAGCAGGATCCACACCCACCCTGATTCTTAACCGAGGTAATCATGCCGGAATCCTCCCAGTTAAACGCCGCCGGCAGTTCCGTGGCTGACTTCGCCTGAAAATCATCGCGAAGATGCGATTCCCAGATTTCACGCCAGTTGGAAGGGAATCGGATGCCGTTCAGCCGCTGACGCTCTTCGGGTGTCATCTGCTCGACTATCGGATTTTTCCTGGCAATCCAGTTCAGCCCTTCCCGCTCAATTTTGTTTTGAATTTCCTGAAACTCCTCTTCCAGCCGGTCATTGGCTGAAGATGGGCTTGAGGATAATAAACACACAAGAATAGAGAGAAGAAAAATTGGTGCAACGCGCATGATAGTATCCTTTGCTGGCCAAAGGTGATGGGTAATAAAGCTGCCTTAGACTCAAAATAGCCCAAAAAAATCATTTGTCAAGATAACTTTTATTCCGGCAACAGGATATACAAAGAAGACGCGACTGGTAGGGATTTTGCCGGCTCCAATCGAGAAAAATTCAGGGAAATCGACAGAAAGCCGACCAATAATCTCCGAATTGGCACTCCCGTTGAATTGCCTCCTGATCGTGCCAATAAAATCTCAAAAATTAGTCAATTTCATCGCAAAATGTTCGAAATAATATGTATAGACATGGAAAAAAAGGAACACCTAACATCAACATCCAAAAAGGGAGGGCTTATGAAAAAAGCTCTCACAAATGCTTCACGGTCATGCACGGGAAGAATACTTACCCTTGTTGCGGTATCTATTTGCCTGTGCTTCCTGATCTCGGCTGCCGCTTACGGCGATAATAAGCAGTCGATTAGCATCAAACCGTACGGTTATTTCAAACTGGATGGTGCTATCGATCAGAACCTGACCAGTCATGGTAATTCCATCATGTGGGTTGAACCGAAATCATATGAAAGTGATGATGAGCAGTTTAATATGACCGCAAATCAATCCCGGTTCGGTTTCACCGCAGAAGGAACCGGATATTCAGCCATTGAGGTATTCGGTAGACTGGAGATGGATTTGTATGCCGGAGCTACCGGGGCAGCCGTTGCCGACAATACAGCCACGCTGCAATTGCGGCATGCGTACTTCTCAATAAGCAATGGCAATTTTTCGGTTCTGGCCGGGCAGACATCTGACCTGATCTCTCCGCTTGATCCGTCGACGCTGAATTACTCGATGCTCTGGTCATGCGGTAATATAGGCTATCGCCGTCCGCAGGTCAGCCTTTCCTATACGGTTGCACCGAACGAGCAGACCGATATTACGCTGGCCGGCGGTTTCTTCCGGACAATCGGTTCTGATCTCACGCCCACCATCACCCTGGCGCTGGGCGAGGAAAACGATGGTTCCGACGACGGTACTGACGCCGGAATTCCTTCCTTCCAGAGCAGAATCGACGTCACGCACGACTTGCCGGGCGGCAACTCTATTCGCGCCGGCATTTCCGGTCTGTGGGGCCAGCTTAAGGCCGAAACCAACCTGGGAAAATCCGAAAGGTACGAAAGCTGGGGGATTGCCGGGCATTTTGCGCTCTCATTCGCTTCCGATTACGGCTTCTCGGGTGAGGTATACAGTGGTTCCAACCTCGGCAATTATCTCGGCGCTATTGCCAACAACAGCCTGGTCGACGGCCTGGAGTCGTTCGGCGGCTGGACCAGCGCCTGGGTGAAACCGTCCCCCAAGATCAAACTTGTCGCCGGATTCGGCTACGATAATCCCAATGACGAGGATCTGTCAAGCGGCGATCGTTCTCAGAATCGAGCGGTCTTCGGTAATATTCAGTATTCAATCATTTCGCAGGCCATTATCGGCGTGGAAATCGCCCGCTGGAAAACCGACTATAAAGACGGTGAAGCGGTCGACAACCTGCGCACCCAGACCTCATTCATATTGAAATTCTAAGAGATTCCCGTTTGAAGGATGCTTCCGTACGGGAGACAAAAAAAGGGACAGCCTAAATAGGCTGTCCCTCTCTTTTTGTTCAGGCGGTTTGATCTACGGAGTGCAGTCCGGATCCGGGCCCGTTGGGCTACCATAGATGAAATCGATCAGGTAGAGAATATCCAGCAGGTTGATGTCACCGTCAGGACCATTGACATCCCCGGATTCCCACGGATCAGGTTCCGGGCCCGTCGGGCTACCATAGATAAAATCGATCAGGTAGAGAATATCCAGCAGGTTGATGTCTTCGTCCTTGTTGGCATCACCGCAGATATAATCACAGGCGTCACCGACGTCATTGCCGTTGCTGTCTTCCTGACCCGGATTGTATACATCCGGGCAGTTGTCGCAAACATCGCCCACGTCGTCCTCGTCAACGTCGGACTGATCGGTATTGGGATCATCAATGCAGTTATCGCAGACGTTACCGACATTATCTTCATCGTTATCAGCCTGATCTTCATTCCAGAAGTTCGGGCAATTATCGCACTCGGTACCGTGTCCGTCTTCGTCGAGGTCAGTCTGTTCCGGATTATAGTCATTCGGGCAGTTATCCTCACTGTCCTGAATACCATCACCATCGGTGTCAGTAAACTCATAAATGGAGGTTTCTATAAGTCGCACAAACACCGGGCCGTCGTATGCCTTGCCTCCACCCTCATAATATGAATAGACAATCTTGGCGGTATAACCGTCGGATTCGGAGACATGGGCGGTGCGGTACTCTGATACAACCAGATCACCGTCGATGCTTACGTACTCAGGCACGCCCCAGGTGGCACCGTTGTTCTCAGTGAGGACCTTAAACAGGGAGTCGTTGCGAACAAAGATCACCAGGAATGAAGAATCAACAACATGAATTATTCGCGGGAATCTCTCCGCATCCGCAGTTTCCACTATCGTTACGGAGCTGACCTCGCCGATGCCGAAGTCGGCGTCGTTGACGTAGGAACAGACAAGATCCTTATTGTCGGGCGTGCCATCCTCGTAATACTCCGAGACAATCAGGACATTGCTGTCATAAGCCACGATATCCTGATACTGGAGATTCCCGGTCCCGCCATAGAATCCATATAGGCCGGGGAAAGCAGTAATAGTGTCATCGAAATTATCATAGCTTTCCTGGCGAACGGCAATTGCCCAGCGGCTTGAATCGGTGTCATAGAAGTCCCACGCGGCGTAGGCCTTATTCGAAACGGAGTCAATGGCATTTGCGGTGGTATTACAGCCTTCAAGACCATAGGCGCTTATGGTGGCAAAACCATCCTCGCTGGTCTGATAGAATATAAATTCAATATCATTGTAAGGACTGCCGTAATAATTCAGGCTCGCAACCAGCGAGAGAAAACCAAACTTCCAGGGTTCCAAATTGTTGCAGGCGGCGATATCAATCGCCATGATATCATGGAGATCGAATCCGCCGGGATCTTTGAAATTCCAGGACCAGTGCGACCACGTACCATTGTCGGCTGAATTCAGGATCTCTATCCATGGTATGACCGCGCCATTTTCATATTCCGGCTGGATTCTGTATGTACCTTGGAAGGTCGAGCCGTTCCCCCAGGATTCCAGAGAAGGATAATCCCCGCAGCCGGGAGTCAAACTCCAGTAAACACTGTTGCCGAAACTGCCGCCGTCGTCGGCCGAGGAAGACCAGATGATTATCGAATCGTAATCTTCGATGCGGTAGGACAGCATCAGATTATCGGTAGTGGCATCACCCAATGTGGGATGAATACGCAGCGTATCCACCGGCGGCTTTGATGTCACCTGGATTTCATATTCGCCGAAGCGATCACCGCCGGAAGGGCCACCATCCACTACTATATAGTAGGTGTTCGGAGGAACGACAATCTGGTCAAAAATGGCGGCATGAAAGGGATCGGCGCAACTATCGCTGTACTGGTTACAGGCCACCAGATTGAGGCTGTCATTTTCGTATATCAGCAGTCGCGTCCAGTAGGCGGAATTACAGCTGGTAACGCTGATAAGCTCGCCAGCCGCGGGGGTATATGAGTAAACCACATCCGGGGCATCCGTCGGTGCGGAACAGTAGCCGGATAAAGTGGGGTCGTAGTCGTCAGCGGCACCTGCGGTGGTTCCATTATCCGCATAGGGCAGACCCGGAATTGGGGTCGCCGTGCTTATGTCCTCACCGCCTTGCTTGGGACCAAAGAATTGCTTTTCCGCGGATACCGCCGGAACATACTGTGGCAGTGTCTTATCGCTAAGCGCGGAGACTGTAAGCCGCGGAGCGTCAATTTTCTTGCTCTTGGTCTTAAGCGTCCCGGCACTGACCGCCACGGCCAGCAAAAGCATGCTCACAATTGCTACCCATGCTAGTCGATTGGTGTTCTTCATGTTTCACTCCATTGTTTGATATATAAGATCTGGCATTTGCTAAGACAAGTAAGGCCAGTAAGTTGTCCAAAACCAGTCAAGTCGTATCCTGCTCTTTCCTCCTCCTGTTTTTATACGGTCAGAAAGGGTTTGCAGTGGGGGTGATGTTCGCGGTTGGTTTGAATCAGTTTCTCTTTCTCCAAAAAATACGCTATGAATCGCTTTATGTTTCTTAGAATCGGGTATTTTGCCCTATATATTTAGGTGTTCATCATATCAAAATTTATCGGTCTCCGCCGAAGTATTCATTACCGGCATGGAGAATCCTTTGACTGCCGCCGGAGATATAGCCGGACGGGAAACAGTCTGAAAGAAAAATCGAGGCAACTCTCCTTCATCTTAAACTGTTGTAATTGCCCGCAGTGCCCGAAATTAATTTTATAATCAGGGTTAGCCCAATCGTATGGCTGGAACAGTAACAGGCGGGTAATAAGCCGTTCCGCTCCGTGTAATTAGCTCCTCTACCTAATATCAATATAGACCCATTGGTCAATACGTCAAGGCTTTTGTTTTTCGCTGCAAGCATTTTGCAGCCATTCTCCGTCAAAAGTCCATATATTTTGAGACGTATCCTGTTGCCAGATATGGAAATACCATAACATTCAAGGATGGGTAAGATGTGTCGAAAACTGTAGTAAACGATCATCACATCACAATTCAGGGAAGGTCCAGGGCAGGATATGTCAATTCTTATTGAGGTAATCGAATGGATGGATCCATCCGGTGATGAAATGATTTACCGGATACCACAGGAAGGATCCGCCGATTTTAAAATTGGGGCGCAATTAATTGTCCGCGACAGCCAGACCGCGATCTTTTTCAAGAGCGGCCATGCCGCCGATACGTTCACCACCGGACGACATACTCTCACAACCATGAACCTGCCGATCCTGACACGTCTGGCAGCGTTTCCGTTTGGCTTCAATTCGCCGTTTCGGGCGGAGGTGTATTTTGTCAATCTGAAGGTTTTCACCGACCTGAAATGGGGCACCAAGCATCCGGTGACTTTTCAGGACAGCAAGCTGGGACTGATCCGCCTGCGCGGCCACGGGGCATTCACCTTCAGGATCGAAAACCCGATTCTCTTTCTCAACTCCATTGTCGGGCGGCAGTCGCGCTACACCACCAACGACATTCAGAGTTATCTCCGTGATGTCATCATCGCCCGCATGAACGACCTGCTGGGCGAGAAACTGGACACCATTCTTGAATTACCGGCAATCTATACCGAGCTGGCCGAGGATTTTAAAGAAATTGTCCGCAGCGAATTTGAGAAATACGGTCTGGAACTGGTTGATTTTTATATTTCATCCATTACCCCTCCGGAAGATGTCTCGAAACTGATCGATCAGCGTTCCGGTATGGAAGCTGTCGGTGATCTCGACCGGTTTTTGAAATTCGAGATGGCCCGTGGGCTTGGCGCGCCCGGCGGCCCGGCCGGGACTGGCGCCGGGATGGGTATGGCGGCCGGGGTTGGATTGATGCTTCCGGGTGTCATGGCCAATGTTTTCAAGCCGGAGCAAACCGACCTGCGCCGCGAACCGGTGGCCACCGTCACCTGCCCGAAATGTCATGCCGACACACCGGAACAGTCGCGCTACTGTTACCGCTGTGGAAACATGATGGTCAAGCAGAACGAATGTCCCTCCTGCGGCCAGGAACTGCCGACCGAGGCGAAATTCTGCCTTAAATGCGGCCACCAGCTTAACGCCAAGATGACCTGCCCGCACTGCTCGGCGGAACTGATCCCGGGTTCGAAGTTCTGCGGCGAATGCGGCAAGAGAGTAAATGAAAAACCCGACGATAGAGACAAACAGGGATAAATCGGGATTCTTTATCGAAGTCGGGTGTCCCGGCTGCGGCGGCCGACTCGAACTGGACCAGGATTTTTTTGTCCTCGAATGCGAGCACTGCGGATCGGTGCTGCGGATAACAATGCCCGATATCCCGCCGGCATATTTGATCCGTCCCCGAAAAGCAAAACGTGAAATCCGCTTTTTGCTGGACCGGCACCTCAAACAGCATTCCCAGCCGTTGACTGGTTCAGATATTCAGTACCGCTTTGTCTATTACCCGTACTGGAAAATCGACGCCGTGGTACTTAAGAAACGCAACAAGGTCATCGAGCGCCAGGCCATCAGCGAAAACGATTCGTACGGTGGATATGGCGGTTTATACGGTGGCACCAGCGAAACGCCGACGGTCCAGGAGAAACGAACCGATATCAGCCTTGCGCCCTATGTGCAGACTCAGGCAGCAGGAATTCAATATGAAAACCTGCCATATACAATAGGGATGCGAGCTGAATACCTCAAGGCGATCCCCTTTTCCGAGGATAATATCGAGGAGGAATTCGAGTGCTTTCCGGTCTTAAAGCCGTGGGATCTGGTGTGCGATGATCTGGTCAGAAATATCGATAGCCTCGGCAAAATCGATATCCTTGATTGCCTTGCCTGCCA
>CP070796.1:54684-72213 GCA_020343475.1 Candidatus Zixiibacteriota bacterium | reverse complement strand
GGGCCGGCCAATCCGGTTCGACGGATTTTTTATTTCTCAAAGAAAGGAATCTGCCATGAAACGCGCAGTAATTCGCTACACTTTTATCATCCTGCTTCTTGCAGGCAGTGCCCTGACCGCCGATTTCAGCGGTACGGTCCACAACCGGGCCGGAGAACCGGTCGCCGGGGTTAATATCCGGACCGATCTCCCCGGGCTTTCGGCCGTCACCGACAAGGATGGCCACTTTACCCTGACCTCCTCCGAGGAGTTGCCGTCGTATCTCTCGTTCAGCCATGTCAGCTATCAGCCACACCTCATTCGTGTCAGGGCTGATCGGGATATGTCCAGTTTGAAGGTGGTCATTGAGCCGGCCGTGTATCCCGGCCAGAACATCAGGGTCACCGCGATGCGGGCCCGGGCAGGGCTCACCCCGGTAACCTTTACTGATTTCACCGAAGAACATATCCGCCGCGACTATACCGTTAGCGACTTTCCCATCCTGCTTGAAACGACGCCCAATCTCTATGCCTTTTCATACACCGGTGGGGCGGTGGGGGCTACCGAATACAGAATCCGGGGTTTTGATTCCAAACGAATCGGGGTTTACATCAATGGCATTCCGCTCAACGATCCTGAAGATCACCTGACCTATTTTTACGACCTGCCCGATTTTGCCGCCGGGGTGTCCGATATTCAGATTCAGCGCGGGATTGGAAATTCGCTGTACGGTGACGCCTCCTTCGGGGGCTCCATCAATATTGCCTCAGCCGGAATTGTGCAGGCACGTAAGGTGACCCTGACTTCCGGTTACGGGCGCTACTATTCGGGGGGCGATTATGTTTCCGAGATGCGCAAGCAGGCCGTGGCGTTTTCCTCCGGCCTTATCGACGGGCGCTGGTCGCTTACGGGACGGTACTCCAAGCTATACAGCGGCGGGTACCGGGAAAACGCCTGGTACGACGGGTGGTCGTATTTTCTTTCGCTCTCGCGCCTGGATGAAAACATGACAACCACGGTCAACGTTTACGGCGGGCCGATGAAGGCTCATCTCGCGTTCGACGGAATCGACCGGGAAACCATGAAGGAGAACCGGCGCACCAACTGGAACTGGTATGAAAACGAAATCGACGATTTCAACCAGCCGCATTACGAACTGCACCATACATACCAGATCAATGAGCGCTTTTCCCTGAAAAATACGCTGTACTATATAAGGGGAAAGGGATATTACGAAGGGTACAAGGATGGCAAGGGGTATTTTGAATACAATATTCCCTTAAGCGCGGTTATCGATAATGGCATCGACGAGATCGACCTGGTTCGCCAGAAGTGGGTAACCAAGAATCAGTACGGCTGGAATCCGCGGCTGGATTGGGATCATCGCAAGGGATCAGCATCGTTCGGCGCCTCGCTGTACTATTTCGACTCGGAGCACTGGGGCGAGATTGTGTGGGCCGAAAATGTCACGCTTGATCCCCGCCGCCGCTATTATGAATATTTCGGCAAGAAGTATTCCGGCTCGGTCTATGCCGTGGAAAATTACCACGTCACCGACAAACTGCGCTTTTCGGGCAATCTCCAATTGCGCTATCTTAAGTACAATTTTGACCAGCCGCCGATGGGAGTATATGAAGGGTACAATTTCGATCTTGACTGGCTTTTCTTTTCCCCCCATCTCGGAGCAACCTACCTTGTCAACAGTGATGTCAGCGTCTTTTTCAATTCTGCGGTATCGTCCCGTGAATCGGACGATCGATTGATATTCGACGCCGACTATCCCTATGCCAAACCTGCAATTGATGATGAGGGTGAACTGCTGGCTGATGCCGAGCGCGTTTACAACTTCGAGCTGGGCGGCAACTGGCGCGGCGACCGGCACCAGCTGGGATTAAGCCTGTACTGGATGGAATTTCGCAACGAAATCATTCAGGCGACCGGGATCGACGACGATGGCCGTCCGTTGCTCACCAACGCTGACCGGTCGGTTCACACCGGCGTAGAACTTGAGGCCAGCTATCATGCTCACAGGAACCTTATGCTCGGGGGCAATGCCGCCTACAATCATAACCGTCTGAAAGATTACGTGGTTGAGAACGATACCGACTGGGATGGGACAATCGACGAAACGCTTAACTATTCCGGCAATCCGATCGCCGGGTTTCCGGATTTTATCGGCAACCTTATCCTGGATTTCAAAATTGATCCGGTACGCCTGGTGTGCCGGCTCCGGGCGGTGGGGCGTCAATACATTGAAAACGGCAAAAATCGCGAGCTGTCGATTGATCCCTATATGGTTTCATCGCTCACGGCGTCGATCTCGCTGGGGAGCCTTTCCGGTGCCGGAAGGTTTACCGTTGCAGGGGTGATCAACAACCTCTTTGACAAAAAATACGAGCTGGCCGGGGCGGTGTGGGATGGTACGGGATACTACATCCCGGCCGCAGAGCGCAATTTCTTCGTACAACTTGTCTGGGAACTGGAATAAAATAGCGCTTGTCGACCATTGACTTCGCCATTATCATCGCCTACCTGGCGGCACTGGTAATTGTGGGATTCACCAGACGCGCCGGAAAGGAGGAATCGGCGGCCAGCTTCATCCTCGGAGGCAGGAGGCTCACGCTGCCTGCCTTTGTGGCCACCCTGGTATCGAGCTGGTACGGGGGGATTCTCGGGGTTGGCGAGTACAGCTTCCGTTTTGGCGTCTCCAACTGGCTGGTGTTTGGCCTGCCATACTACCTGGCGGCATTTCTGTTTGCGCTCTTCCTCGCCGGAAAAGCCCGCCAGGCTGAGGTGCTAACCATTCCCGATCGCCTTGATGCCGTATACGGGCGGAAAACCGCGGTGGCCGGGTCAATTATTCTTTTTCTGACCACGATCCCCGGCGCCTACGTGCTGATGCTGGCAGTCCTGGCCAGGTTTTTGTTCGGCTGGCCGCTCTGGCTGGGGGCGGGGCTGGGAGTGATTTTTTCGCTGTTCTATGTCCACCTGGGCGGTTTTCGTTCGGTGGTGCGAACCGACCTGATTCAGTTCGGCCTGATGTTCTGCGGCTTTATCGTGCTTTTTATCTTGCTGGTCACCAAATACGGAGGCTATGACTTCATTGCATCCGCGCTCCCCGAAACGCATCTCACCTGGCATGGCGGTAATTCCGGATGGTATATTGCAAGCTGGTATTTTATCGCACTGGCGACGCTAATAGAGCCGGCGTTTTACCAACGCTGCTACGCCGCGAAAAACAAGGGCATCGCTCGCAACGGAATTTTCGTTTCGATTGCGCTATGGGCCTGCTTTGATTTCCTGACGACATCATGCGGCCTCTACGCCAGGGTTCTCCTGCCGGACCTGGCCGATCCGATCAGCTCTTATCCCGCGCTGGCGGTTCATGTCCTTCCGGTCGGGCTGATGGGCCTGTTTGCACTGTCACTGATTGCCACGGTTATGTCCACCATCGATTCGTACTCTTTCCTGGCCGCCTCAACCTTCGGTCGTGACATTATCTGGCGACTTTTCAAAATCCCGAATAAGGAGATTACCCATTACACCCGGATCGGCCTGTTTCTCTCCGGTGTGATTGCCCTGATCCTGGCACTGTATTTCGAGTCGGTAATAGACATCTGGCACGATTTCGGTTCGGTGGCCACTCCGGCGCTGCTGGTTCCACTGTTTTCCGCCTTCATCGGAACCAGGCGCATGCCGCCCGGAGTCGCTCTGACCTGCATCCTGATTTCAGGCGGCATATCCCTGCTGTGGCTGCTTTCAGAAAACTGGACCGCCGACAGCGGCTACTGGCTGGGAATTGGGCCTATATTCCCGGGGCTGGCGGCATCGCTGGTTTTCTACATTTTGGGAGGCCGGCGGCAGAAAGCAATTGTAAATTAGCGGCCATCGCGTTATAATATCGATCACTGCAAGCGCGATGAACGCAACTCCATCTTTGAAAAGGATAGTATCATTGTGACAATCGATTTCCAGAGTATTCAAGAGTTTCTCAAAGAAGAGAATATGGATGGATGGCTGCTGTATGATTTTCACGGTAAAAATGATGTCGCCATCGAATTTCTTCATCTGCCCGGGCACATTACCCGCCGCTCCTTTTTCTTTATTCCCGCTGTTGGTGAGCCGGTGGCACTAGTCAGCCACATAGAAAAGGATCGGTTCCGGCACCTCGGCGTCCGTATCAAATCATATGCATCGTATCGTGGCATGGAGTCGCTTCTCAAAGAAGTCCTGGGGCAAAGCAAGATTATCGCTATGGAATACTCGCCGAACGGTCGGTTGCCGTATATCGGTCTGGTCGACGCCGGGACAATCGAAATGGTACGCTCAATCGGTATCGAAATTGTATCGTCGGCCAATATCGTCGCCAATTTTCAGGCGCGGATAACCGAAGCCCAGATCGACTTGCACCGGAAGGCAGCTTTCATGATAAATCATATCAAGGATGATGCTTTTCGCCTGATCCGCAAGTCGCTTGTAGACGGCAACTTTATTAATGAAAAAATGGTGGTCTATTTTATCAAGCGACGCTTTGAAGAAGAAGATCTTACTACCGATTTCCCGCCGATTTGCGCGGTCAATGCCAATATCTGTAATCCGCACTACGAGCCGACCGAGGGGTCTTCATCACCCATTCGCGAGAATTCACTAATCCTCATCGACCTCTGGGGCAAATGCCGGAAAGAGAACGCGGTTTTTGCCGACATCACGTGGATGGCATATGCCGGAGAGAGTATCCCTGACGAGTATGGTAACCTCTTTTCGATTGTAGTCAGCGCCCGGGATGCGGCGGTGAGATGCCTGAAGGAGAAATTCCCGGCCGAACCGGTCTACGGCTATGAGGTCGATGACGTATGCCGGGGGGTAATTGAGGCAGCGGGTTACGGTGAGAACTTCTTTCATCGGACCGGCCATTCGATTCTTGAAAACGTGCACGGCCCGGGGCCGAATATCGACAATCGCGAGACCGAGGACAAGCGACGCTTACTGCCGGGTCACCTGTTTTCGATTGAACCCGGGATTTACCTGGAGGAGTACGGCTTTCGCAGCGAGATCGATTGCATGTTAACCGAAGCGGGCCCCGAGATTACCACCCAGCCGGTCCAAAAGGACATTATCGCACTTTTGATGTAGCATGTATTTCACGCCACGTATGGTTCAGAATGTTGCGGATACATACGGGTATCCTCCAATCATCAGTATGAACATCCCCGTTGACCGCGAGGAATATGATTTCATCCGCTCAACTCAGACTTTTGGCCGCTGTCATGATGTGACGCTATATATCTTCAAGGGCAACAGGGTTATTGTCAACGCCAAACATCACTACCCGAAAGGGCTTTTCCGCGCCCCGTCCGGCGGCCTGAAACCGGGCGAGGAATTTCTCGAAGGTACCTGCCGTGAAGCATACGAGGAAACCGGCTGCAAGATCAAACTGGCAAGGTATATCCTTCAGGTGAACGCCGCTTTCTCGCACCGCCACCGCTACATTCCGTGGCGCACCCATGTTTTTACCGCGCAGTATGTCTCGGGTAGACTCAAGCCGGTCGACATTCGCGAAATTCGTGAGGTCAAGCTCGCGGATCTTGCTGAGTTCGAGGAGTTCAAGAAAATCATCGAGACGATGGAATCGGGGGGGCTGCATTACCGGGCTCAATTGCATGACGAGGTAATGAAGTTTCTCTGAGCGACGCGGGCAGGCGCTCGCCAAATCATCGGTAATACTCGATTTGGAGAACAATTGTTGGAGCCGATCGGCTCACTGCGAGAGTGTCTCTTCCAGTTCAAAGTCTTCAGGGTGCATACGCACTTCAAACACCCTCAACAACGAGACAAAAACCGCCGTGATAAACGGCCCCAGAACCACTCCCAGAAGCCCGAACAGAGCTAGGCCGCCCATGATGGAGAAAAATAGCAGCAGGGTGTGCATCTGGGTTTTTCCCGAAAACAGCATCGGACGAAGAAAATTGTCGATTTGACTGACAATTAGGGTTCCGATCGCTATCAGCAAAATACCCTTAATCGGCGAGCCGCTGAGAAAGACGATGATACCGGCCGGAATGTAGACCAGAAAAGGACCGAGAATCGGGATAAATGCCAGAAAAGCCATGACCGCTCCCCAGAAGACCGGCGATGAAATGCCCATAATCAGAAAGAGAATCCCGCCCAGCGTCCCCTGAATCAACGCAATTACCACGCCGCCGTACATGGTGCCTTCAATTACCTGGCGCAGGTGGGAATACATCAACTCCACCTGATCCGGAGTCAGAGGTGTCAGGCGCTTGAGAAAAGCCACCACTCTCTCTCCGTCGCGGAAGAAGAAAAACATGGCAAACAGCATCAGGACAAAATAAAAGAGATTTTTGCTGATATTGGCAATTACGGTGGTTGCCTGGGAACCGATGGCCTTGGTAACAATCGAGACCACATCCTTGACAATCGACTCAAAATCGACTTCGGCCAGCTGCGGATATTTATTTTTAATAGCGTCAATGAAGGGGATATTTACCGACAGGTAATTCTTCAGGCGCCCGTCCTGATATGCCGCGTTCACTTTCTGAAGGGCATCGGTAGCCTCACTGGCCAGTGAAGCCAGCAAATAGGTGGTGGGGCCGATAATCAGCAAAAAGATTATCACGCACGATATCAACGACGCCAGACCCGGCCAGCGGAACTTGCTATCCAGCCACTTAAATCCGGGGTAAAAGACTATTACCAGAATACCTGCCCAGGCAATCGGGGTAAAGAAAGGTACCATTATCCGGTAGAAAAGGTAGAAAAAGGCGCCGACAATCAGGAAAAAAAGGGCGGTTAAAAAATACTCTTTCTTCATGAACAACCTGACAGATTTATTCTCCAAGATTGGTCGGTTCCCGTGCGAAATCAACAACAATTTTCACATATTGCCCTTAACGGACTGCATGGCAACTGATTGAGGTCAGCGGACCGGCAATTGTATTTGACAATTCGGCGCAATGGCATATATTTTATAGAAGCAGAGCATGTTGACACACCGCTTGCGGGGATCATATAGAGGAATGACTATGAAAAGACCTCTTTTTATTATAACACTGATCATAACCTTGCTTTCAGTTTTTATTCCTGCCTTTGCTTATGACAGCGTTCAGGAAGAAATCAACGCCATACAAAAAGAGATCGATGAACAGGGATTGCATTGGTTTCCCAAAATCAATCCGATCATGACCGATTACACCCCGGAAGAACGCAAGGTGTTAACCGGGCTGAAATTACCGGAGAACTGGGAGGAAATCTGGCGGTCGCATCTCAAACCCGGGTTCGCCGCCAAAGCTGCCGCAGATCTACCGTCGTCATTTAACTGGGAGGATTCAGGAAAGATTACCTCGGTAAAAAATCAGGGGAACTGCGGTTCATGCTGGATATTCGCGGCAGTGGCATCGCTGGAGGCCACCTATAAAATTTACCGGCAGCTCGAATACGACCTGTCCGAGCAGCAAATTTTGTCCTGTGTTTCGCAGGGATGGGGCTGCGACGGCGGCTGGATGAATCAGGCCTATGAGCATTTCCGCGACTATGGCTCGATCCGGGAAACCGACATGCCGTATTTGGCCAACCATGATATCCCCTGTACCGAGGACCAGTATCAGGTGGTGGCGGAAATCCAGGATTGGACGGCGATCCCCAACGAAATCAATTTGCTCAAGACCGCGGTCATGACTGCTCCGGTGGCGGTGGCATTCACGGTCTACGACAATTTCAACTCTTACGGTGGTGGCTGTTATTCTCATCCCCCGGGTACTGAGGATATCAACCACGCTGTTCTGCTGGTCGGCTGGGATGACAATATGTGCGAGGGGCAAGGAGCATGGAGGGCAAAAAACAGCTGGGGAAATTACTGGGGCGATAATGGCTATTTCTGGATGCAGTACGGCAGCTGCAATTTCGGGGTCGCAGCCGCCCTGTTGGAAATCGACTACCTTATCATTGTCGATCCGACCACCCTGCCGAACGGGCTAATCGGTGAGCCATACAGCCATCAGATGACTGCCGCCGGAGGCACCCTCCCGTATCACTGGTCATTATTGGTGGCCTACTTGCCCCACGGGCTGGTGATCGAGGAGGACGGGGTGATTCACGGAATCCCGGAACGCGAAGAGCGCTATACCTTTGCCCTGCGAGTGCTGGACTCCTCGGTTCCGCAGAAAAGCTACTTTAAATATCATTACCTGACCATTGGCGAGGAATACCCCTGCTGCGATTTTGATGGTGATGAAAGCCGGACGCTTGTCGATATTCTTCAGACGATTGCCCATTTGTATCAGGGGGGTCCCCCTCCTGATGACATCAAAATGGCGGATTGCGACTGCTCCCACACTTGCAATCTGCTTGACATTCTGGCCTTGATTGATTTTCTTTATGGTAACGGTGATCCCCCGTGTGAATACTAGCGTTTTCTGCGATCAAAAGGGACGAAATAGAATTGTCGGAAAGATCAGAAGTTAAGCATGAAGTAAGTGCTTAGAAGGTGATTTGCCAGTCAGGCGCTTCTCTTATCGCTTGTCGATTCCAATACTGATTGGTGGGGCTCAACGCGGTATTTTCATCATAAGAATCGCTTTCTACGTTCTTTGGGGGAAAGAGCATGTGCAATTGCTCCCACAGCCAGTGGCTAAGGAACGCCAAGGTGTTCCACTATCACAGAGGAAATTTCCTTAACGAGCACTGGCATACCATTGATTTCCTGCTTTCAAATGGTCATTGCGGTCTGGAAAATAGAATAGACACCGGCACTATTGTGCGGCATCTGCGGTCAAACGGCTTTGACATCTCCCGGGAGGAATTCAAGCATACCATTCTTGCCGACTTAAAACAAATGCAGATGGTGGCAACATTGGTTTCGGGAGGCCGTCAGGGCGGGGTGTTTATTCCATGCCACGCCAGGGAGGTGCGGGAAGCGGCCCGCCAGATGCTTGATCGTGTTATCACGGAGCTTTTGCATCTGGAAGCAATGGCGGCACCGACCGCCTTCGGTAACAAAATCTCACGGGCGCTGAAAGTTGTTGAACTTACCCGGGGGAAAGTCTAGCAGGAACCATCTTCATTCGCCGGGAACACTATAGGCTTCCCGGCACATCTGCGCAGAGGGGAATGGCTGGCGGGAAAAGCCGGAAGTTTTGCCGCGATATTGAACCGGCTCAGGGGTCAGTCCGGTTCAGTCCTGTCCATTGAGAACCTCCAACCGCAGCTATAGTCGTACTCTTGCTTGTCGAACAGGCAATTGATGCATTCGGTTTTGATTCGTGGCTCGATTATTCCGGCAGACTCCCTATATTCGACAATCCCGGCCAACTTACATGGAAAAGGGGCAGGTTCCTTCGCTCTAGCGCCGATTTCACCCTGCAACCAAGCATCTTGAAGACAGACGACTTCCCGGTTTTATCGCAGATTTCCTGTCGGTTCAACACGGAAAAAAGGCGAAAGGCAGGGGCCTTTTTCAGGGCTGCCAATTCGCCATTGCTGGCTATATTATGCCTGGCCATAATTCGGCTTGCCTCGATGCGGGTAAATGTGTCCCAAGCTTCGGTATCGAGCTTGATTGCGGTATTCAGGCCGCATTCCTTCTTGATCGCCCGGAACCACAGCCCGTCGTGTGCCAGCCAGTTTTCGGCAAAATTTTCCACCATCCGGATCAGCGTCTCACGCGGGAGGTCAGTCACATTCTAATATTCTTAGCGATTCAATCCTCAGCGGTTTTGAGTTGTGGTTTCCATTTACATTTTTTAGGGACAATTTTGCAAGGTTTTGCAATCAAAAGCCATCATATCCTGGGCCTTTTGCTCGATTTTCATCTCTATTCTGACATCAGAATCGGGCAAAAAATTCCCTTGCCTTAAAGGCGCCAACAAAGTTAAATCAATTCAAGAGAGAGGAAGTCGGAAATGCGCGGCAGACGAAAAAAAGCATCGTTCTTACAGCCGATTAAACTGAATTTGAAAGCACGGCTGTCTAATACTGATACTCGCGTTCGCCGTAAAATACTCAGGATGCTGATAGCCGTGGTCGGAGTATTTATGATCTACTCGAGTTTTGCCGGGCCCTACGGTTTTGTGCGTATTATCAAACTTCACCTGCAGATGCACCGCCTGACCGAATGCAATCATCGGCTTCTGGTCGACCTCGTCGACACCGAGTTGACCGTAAAACGGCTTCAAGCCGATTATAGATACATCGAGCACATTGCCCGCACACGGCATTATTTCGCCCGTCCCGGCGAGGTCATTTACCGCATTAAAGAATAATCCTCGATGCCCCAGCTCAAATCAGAAGGGATTATCCTCCGCTCCGTCAACTGGAAGGAACATTCCCGGATTGTCACCTTTTTCACCGACAACGCCGGTAAACTGGCGATTGTCGACCGGGGGGGACGCTCCATAAAAAGCAAGCGGGGGCGGCTTCTAAGTTTCAGCCGGCTGGAAATCACGTATTTCAAATCGGAGCGAACCGGGACCGGGTATATCGGTGAAGTGGAGCCGCTGGAATCATTTTCGCTGGAAAGAGACGGTTCGCTGGGGCGGCTGACATTCGCGTCGGCGGCACTGGAAATCCTCAATGATCTTTTGCCGGAAAGCGAACCTCAGGAGGATCTGTATCATCTGACCGTGACCTTTCTGCGGCATATCGACATCGATCCCAAAGGCGCCCTGCTGGCTGTCTTTCTGGCTTATTTCATCAAATTGCTTTCGTATATGGGATATCGTCCAAATCTTGCGGGATGTGTTACGTGCGGCAGGGAGCGAGGCGAGATAGCCGGCGATCATCAGGCGGCACTTGCTTTTTCCCCTGAGCGCGGCGGGCTGGTATGTCATGCTTGCCAAACCGCGGGAGAATATTATATTAGAGTCCAACCCGACCAGCTCGATACGCTTTACAGCCTGCAAACCTCATCCTTGAGTGAGGCGGCCGGAGTGCAGTTGACGATGCGGAAGGGCGAAGAGTTATTGGAGATATTGACCACCTTTATGAAATACCAAACGGGAACCGGAGAACTCAAATCTCTGAAGTTCCTGGAAAAACTGAAACGAACTCAACTGACGTAAGCAGACGGTAAAATCATGGCAAAAAAAAACACCAACGATAAAATGGACCGACTGGTTTCGCTGTGCAAACGGCGCGGTTATATCTTTCAGTCGTCGGAATTGTACGGCGGCCTGAATTCATGCTGGGACTACGGACCGCTGGGCTCGGAATTGAAACGCAACATCAAAACCTCCTGGTGGGATGCCATGACCAACCGCCGCGACGACGTCGAGGGGCTGGATTCCGCGATCTTGATGCACCCCGACGTCTGGAAAACCTCCGGGCATGTCGACGAGTTCACCGACCCGCTGATCGATTGCAAGACCTGCAAATCCCGTTTTAAAGCGGATGATTTGGAAGGCCGGGAAAAATGCCCGGTCTGCGGCAACGCCACCCTGACCGAAGCCCGTCAATTCAACCTGATGTTCAAAACCTTTATGGGGCCGGTGGAGGATGATTCCGCCACCGTCTACCTTCGCCCCGAGACAGCGCAGGGAATTTATGTTAACTTTCTGAACGTGAAAAACGCCTCGCGGCAGAAAATTCCGTTCGGCATCGCGCAGATCGGCAAAGCGTTCCGCAATGAAATCACCCCGGGCAATTTTATTTTCCGCACGCGTGAGTTCGAGCAGATGGAAATGCAGTATTTTGTGCACCCATCCGAGGATGAGAAATGGCTCGAATACTGGCGGGAACAGCGCTGGAGCTGGTATTTGGGATTGGGTATCCGTAAGGAAAAACTGCGCTGGCACGAGCATGCCCAAAAAGACCTGGCACATTACGCCAAGACCGCCTACGACATCGAGTACGAGTTCCCGTTTGGGTGGAAGGAGCTTGAAGGAGTCCACAACCGCACCGATTTTGACCTTTCGCGCCACCAGGAAGTCACCGGGAAAGATTTGAAATATTTTGACGAGCGGTTTACCGAGAAATTTATCCCGTATATCATCGAAACCTCGGCCGGCTGCGACCGCACGCTTTTGACGGTGCTGATAGACGCCTACGAGGAGGATCCCACGCGTGGTGACAAATCCACGGTACTGCGGCTGTCGCCGAAGGTGGCCCCGATCAAGGCGGCGGTGTTCCCGCTGGTTAAAAAGAACGGGATGCCGGAGATTGCCGAGAAAATTTACCACGACCTGAAGAAGCGATTCAAAGTCTTCTACGACGACGGCGGTTCGGTGGGGAGGCGTTACGCCAGGATGGACGAGGCCGGGACGCCATTTTGCATCACGGTCGACGGGCAGACCAAAGAAGATGATACGGTTACTATCCGCGACCGTGACTCGATGGAGCAAACGCGCCACAAGATCTCGGAGCTGGGCGATTTTCTCTGGGAAAGAGTGGGGTAGGCCGTTAGACTCTCAACGAATCCTGCTGGTATTACTGCAGTAACAGCATCTTTTTTGACTCATTAAAGCCATTGGCTTCGATGCGGTACAGGTAGACGCCCGAAGCAACCTGAAGACCATTGTCATCAATGCCGCCCCAGTCGACGGCATAGTTACCGGCCGCCTTCGGCTCGTCAACCAGAGTCGCGGTGAGCTGACCCAGAACGTTGTAAATGCGGATGGCCACATTGGAGCGGACCGGAACGGAGTATTCAATGGTCGTCGACGGATTAAATGGATTGGGGTAATTTTGTGCCAGGCGGAAATCGGTCGGAACCTCGGCGATTTCATCATCGGCATCAAGGCTGAATTCAAACTTGGCCTCACCACAGGTGCAATTCGACAGTTCTGATATATTAAAGGCATCATCGACCGTTTTGATCGCTACCCAGTATTCTTTTCCCGGCTGCAGGTCGGTCAGAGTAAAGATCTGCTCCTGTCCGGCAGGGAGAGGGGAGGGAGGGCTGACCCAGAGGTCAGCCTGCTCCCAATTGGACGCATCAATCGTGTCAAGCGAGTAGAGAATCACATAGTAACCGGCGATCCCTTCATAACCGTCATCCCCCGGTGCCGTCCAGCGCAGGGTCAATTCGCCCTCGTAGTCGCCAGACGAAGCGGCCAGGTCGTCAATGGCTGCGGGCGGCACGTTGTCGACCGTGGTGGCCTGAGCGATGTTGGAGAGATCCGACCAGTTCGGGACCTCATCGGCAGTCCTGATAACGAAGTAGTACGTCGTGCTGGGATCAAGATCAGCGATGGTGAAGCTTTCTGCGCTTCCTGCGGGCTGCGGAGCAGGTTCACTGATAACCTGCGTGGCCGCCGCCCAATTGGTGTCGGTAATAGGCCAGGTGGCATAACGGATGTCATACTGCGATGCCGTTCCACTGTTACCGTCGTCACCGGGAGCTGTCCAGGCAAGGGTCACGCTACTGGGAGTCACATCGGTGATATTGAGATCAGCGATGATCCCCGGAGGATCCTGTTCATCCCCGGTCATGGTGCTGGCGACATTGGACAGCCCTGACCAGTTGGGGACCTCGTCAGCGGTCTTCAGGGCAAAATAGTATGTGGTGCTGGGTTCGAGACCGCCGATAATGAGCATTTCCAGGCTTCCGGCGGGCTGAGGTGCCGGTTCCCCTGTCAGCTGGACGGCATCGTCCCAGTTGAACGCGTCAATCGGCGATGTTGAATAGCGAATATCATATTCTGACGCAGTCCCGGTGCTGCCGTCATCACCGGGTGCGGACCAGGTGAGCGTAATGGTGGTTGAGGTGGCATCGCTGGCGTTCAAATCAGCCACCGCAACCGGCGCGGTCTGCTCGTCGAGGGTGGTTTTGGCCACAATGTTTGACAGAGTAGACCAGTTCGGGACCTCATCGGCCGCCATGATGGCGAAGTAATAGGTCGTGCTTGGTTCCAGCCCCTCCACAGTATACGTTTCCTGGCTGCCGGCGGGTTGCGGCGCTGCCTCCCCGGTAACCTGAGTCGCATTATCCCAGTTGTTCTCGTCTATCGGTGAGGTCGAATATCGAATATCATAGACGGTAGCAGTCCCGACGTCACCATCATCTCCGGGTGCCGTCCAGTAAAGAGTGATAGACGTGGGTGTTGCATCCTGCGCCATAACACTTTTTGCTCCGATCATAATCCCGAACATGATCAGGGTCACTGTCAACAGCAATCCGGTCGTCATTATTCCCGAGGCATAATGATTCCGCACTAAACTTGTCACAGCTATACCCCCGTTATGTTATTAGGTGTTTCAGTACGCAAAGGGGTTATGTCAAAAACTGCGCCAAATTGAAAAAGAACTTCCAATCCCCTGCGGGACAATCTATTACAACGGGCAAATCCCGGCCTGGGGCTGTCGACTTAAGCTGAATAATGTATTTGCCCTATACATTGTTCAGATTGTCAACAACCCCCGACCGGTGGCAATTTTGGCCAATGTTTCTGCGCTCTTTAAATAGGTGTATGGGGAAGAGCCAATTGATTTTGGACGGCGTGCCCGTTAGGTGAGGCTACGGTTTTAAATACGAAGCAGGAGTTAAAAGGCAGGCAATCGCGAGTGATAAAAAAGGCAGGTCCTGCAACCTGCCTTCTATCAATTCAGGGCTTTGATCTCGCCCGATTATTCCTGCTATCTGGCGGTCTTGTTAAACAGGATCGCCAGTCTGGCATTGTCGCGGTCAATTACGACTACATCAGCAAAAGTATCATCATCAAGATCTTTGACCAGCACGTTCGCCGGCGATCCACCCACAAACGCGCTCGCGGCCGCGGCAAAGGTCCCGCCACCGGCGTTTGCGAGATAGGTTATCCGAGCGTCCAGAACATTGGCGACCAGCAGGTCCAGCCTGGTATCGTTATTCATATCCGCCGCATAGAGAGCGCAGGCTCCTCTGCCGGCAGGATAATTGACCGGCCCCGTAAATACCATACCCGTACCATCGTTTTTGAGAATAGAGACACTGTGTGAATAATAATTCGCCACAGCCAGATCGGCGTCGCCGTCATCATCAAAATCCGCGGCAATTATCGCACGCGGGCCACTGCCAACAGAGTAATGTACGGCACTCTGGAATACGCCGGCGCCGTCATTTATCAATACGGAAATGTCATTGGAGCCAAAGTTGGCGGTAACGAGATCACCAAGGCCATCGCCGTTAAGATCAGCTTTGTCAATACCATACGGGGCATCGCCCGCAGGATACTTGACTGCGTCGGCAAAGCCGCCAGCACCGTCATTGAGGTGTACAGTAACCAGGTCATTACCGACATTGGCAACCGCCAGATCGATCAGATCGTCATCGTTTAAATCGGCGGTGCACACCCAGCGCGGGATGCTGTCCGCATCGTAATTATCAGCGCTCAGAAAGGTCCCATCACCATTACCGAGCAAAACCGAGAGATTGCCCTCATGGTCATTGCAGACAACCAGATCATTTTCCAGATCTCCGTTCACGTCAGCAAGGGCCATGCCCCAGGGGCCACCGCCAACGCTGTAATTGACTGGCGCCCGGAAGGTGCCGGCGCCGCTATTAAGCATCACCATCACACTGTCAACCGATGAGGCTGAGGCGATCACATCAGTTTCGCCGTCGCCGTTCACATCAGCAGCAAAAACCGAACGGGGACCATCAATTCCTCCGAATGATTCCGACGCAGCGAAAGTCCCGTCACCGTTATTGATTAAAACCGAGACATCGTCAGAGTTGACATTTGCCGCAATGATATCCGGGCTGTCATTAAGGTCCAGATCCGCAAGCGATACCGAATACGGCATCGTTCCCACCCCATAATCGACTTTGGCGGAAAAACCACCGCCGGTGCCCAGGAGGACAGAGACAGTGTTGTCAAAAGCGTTCGCCACCACCAGATCCTGAAATGAATCGTCGTTGAGATCCCCGGCAGCGAGCGCTCGGGGATTAATTCCGGCGTCAAAACTAACCACATCCTCGTAATCACCACCGGTATTCCTCAGTACCGTCGCATCGCCGGAATTGCGATTGGCCGTTGCCAGATCAAGGTTTTCATCGCCGTCGAAATCGACTATCACCAGTGAATGTGGCCTTGTGCCCACGGCGTACCTAACTGGCGCCTCAAAAGCGGTGTTGTTATCATTTCTAATAACGGCGATACTGTCGGAGAGGAATAGTGCAACCATTATATCATTGTCGCTGTCACTGTCATAGTCGTAGGCGACTACTGAAACCGCTCCGTTACCGGCGTCATACCGGACTACCTCTGCAAAAGTACCGTCACCATTATTCAGCAAGACCCCGACCTTGCCGAGATCATAGATCGCAACTGCCAGATCCAGGTCGTTGTCTCCATCCAGGTCGGACGGGTACACCGACTTCGGGCCGAGCCCCACCACGTATTCTCCGGATGGCTCAAACACCCCCTCGCCATCGTTGAACAAAACGGATACGGAATTGGACGCCATGTTGGCCACTGCCAGATCATCGTGGCCATCGCCATTGAGATCGGCCACGTGCACCCCCCATGGCTCTTCGCCGGTGCTGTATGTGAAAGCCTGCCGTAATCCCCCGTCACCGTTGTTTTTCAGGATTGACACCGAGTTGCCGGCAAAATTGGACACGGCCAGATCGGGATAGCCGTCGCTATCAAAATCATCAGAAACCACGCCATAAGGAGTCTCCCCGGTGCGATAGAACACCGGATCATCCAGGAAGCCGATATTCTGGACAACAACCGGGCCGATCCCCTCCTCATCATCGCCGCAACCTGCTGCGAAAATCAGCAATGCAGCCACTATCAGTATTCCGGCAAACATCAGACGCCTTGTAACACATACCGATTGCATGAAATGTTTCTCCCGTGCTATATGGTTATTTATTCTGATTTTCGATATTTCTCCCGGCTCCTCTCAAACGGCCAAAATAACCAAATCTTCTTGAATGTCAAGAGGCTGAAGTAAATAGATCAAGGCTATCGGACCGGTCAGGGTAGCCGGGAAGCACCTGAAACAATTGACATTGGAAACCGATTATATATATTGCGAGTATAAGCTATTGCCGAATACAATCGACGCCATCTGACATTCGATTTATGGGGGTGAAAAGGTTTCGACGGGATTGGTGTGGGATTGTCGGCGTGCCGAGGGACTCCGGATTTCTCGTTAAACATCCGGTACCACACAACAAATGGCGAATACAATTACGCCATGGCTGCCTAATTAGTTAGGCGCCCGTTCCACCGGGCTGTCGCCTTTCCGGTCCGGCTGGGGCGTCGGTAAGGAAGGCTCGGTTTGCCGAACGCCTTTACGGCGAACTTAAAGATAAAGGCTGGTTGGCTTCCTGGCCTGCCGCTCGGCAGGGGAGCTGATGAGATTTTATAGAGTCGGCTACGCACGTAGAAGATGATCTGGTGCCCTTTTCGGACGGGGGTTCGATTCCCCCCACCTCCATTTGTTATTTTATAATACTCGTAACTTTCTACTTGACAACAAATTAGAAAATCTTATATTCCTCTTTGAAAGGGCTTGTGCCATGTTTGTGCCAAGCGAGTTCATTTATGGCAAGAGTCTATCAAAGAGGAAAAATCTGGTATTTAGACCTGACTTATAAAGGTCGAAGGG
>CP070796.1:37040-54584 GCA_020343475.1 Candidatus Zixiibacteriota bacterium | reverse complement strand
GCTTTTTGGTTATATTTGAGTTTCCGGGAACCAATCATACTGGAACGCGTTTTAGTGATGGCAGCATCGAGTTGTTCGGTTATTGCATCGGTCTTTCTGCATCGCCAAAAGGAAGCGAATTCATGGCATTGGCTTTGTGCGAAAGGGGATTTTCGGCGGCTGCAAATAGTGGTGAATTCATTCACGTAATACATGCGGGGGCAATTGATGAGCATAGAAAACGGGTTCAGGGGGTAAGCAGCGAATTGAAGTTAACTTGCCGATGATGTAATGTTTTGCCGGGGGCGACCGATATATGGTATTAATCCCCTGCAAAAGGTTCTTCGGACGGCAGAGCCCGGTGAGCGGGTACTTGAGAACTAAGGAGCACACTATTTGTCGTTCTTATTGGAGGCGTAATGCTCAGGAGAGTAGATTTGTATACCATTCCGGGTGATCCTGATTGTGTCGAGATCACCAAGTTTCTTGAAGGGCTAGATATCAAGCTAAACATCCGTAATGTCGATACTCAACCGCTTGGCTATGGTGAGATAGTCGCGCTGTTTCGGCACTTTGATATGCGGCACCTGCTTAATGTCAACTCGAAAAGGTACAAACTGGAAAAGTTTGATGCATCATTACCCGGTCGAAACGAGGTTTACGCTATGATGGCCGAGGATAATGATCTGATCAAAAAACCCATCATTGTGGCTGGAAGGCTCATGGTGATCGGCTGTAATATCGAGAAGATCAAGGAAATGCTGCAGATCAGGCCCAATGGCTCCGACCCGGCCGAAGAAATTGAATCCGAGGCCAGGAAGACGCGCAGGACTGTCATGAAAAACAGGATGTCCAGATCCTCCTAAAATCGTTGCCTTTCTCTCTTGCTCTTGATTATATTCTCCCAACGAATGAATGTAGCAAGAGTAAGGGAGATCAATGGATATCAAACGCGAGACCCTTGAAGTTGACATACTGGTTGTAGGTGCCGGACCGGGCGGATTATCATTCGCCTATCATCTGGCGCAGCTGGTCGGCAGTTCCGGCGGAGAGGTTTCGATGCCGGAAGTTGTCGTGATTGAAAAGGGGACCTATCCCGGGGCACATTCTTTCTCGGGCGCAATTCTGGATCCGCGTGCAATCAGGAAACTGATACCTGATTTTCTTGAGAAGGGGATGCCATATGAAAAAAAGGCCGGGAAAGATTCCTTGTACTTTCTGACTGAAGGAAAACAATTTCGATTTCCGTTTCTGCCTGCCCCGTTTCATAACGACGGCAATTACATTATTTCGCTAAACAAATTTACCGCCTGGCTGAGCGAGCAGGCAGAAGCCGCGCAGGTCAATATCTTCCCCGGGACAGGCGGATTTGAGCTTCTAATCGAGGACGGTACGGTTGCCGGAGTCCGCACCGTTGACCTGGGATTTGACAAAGAGGGCAATCCCAAGGATAATGCTGAGCCGGGTTCCCTGCTTAAGGCAAAGGTGACAATCCTGGCCGAGGGCGTGCATGGTTCACTCACCAAACAGGCGTACGAAAAACTGGGTATCGGGCGGGAGAAAATCCCGCAGCAATATTTGACGGGAGTCAAGGAGGTCTGGGATATCCCCGCGGGGCGATTGAGCGATGGCGAAATTGTCCATACCTTCGGCTGGCCCCAGCCCCACCATGAGTATGGCGGCGGATTCATCTATGACATGGGCGACAATATGGCGGCGATCGGATACTGCGCCGGTCTCAACAGCCCCAATCCGACCAACGACCCGCATTATAAATTCCAGCAATTCAAACGTCACCCGATGGTGCGCAGGATCTTCGAGGGCGGCAAAATGCTGCATTATGGCGCCAAGACGATACCGGAAGGAGGCCTTTATGCGATGCCGCGAATGTACCACGATGGCCTGCTGATTATCGGTGATTCGGCGGGCTTTCTCAATTCGATGCGCCTCAAGGGAATTCATCTTGCAATGGAATCAGGCATGCTGGCGGCGGAAACAGTCTTCGAGGCACTCAAGAAGGGTGATTTCACGTCCGATGCGCTCAAGTGGTTCGGCAGCCGGTTTGAAACCTCCGCTGCCAGAAACGAGCTGCACCGGGTGCGGAATTTCCACTCCGGATTCGAGGACGGACTGCTGGTGGGATTGATGAGTGCCGGAATGCAGATGATAACCGGAGGCTTCGGCTTTGTCGATCGGCGGCAAACTCAGCCGGATTATGCCCACATGCTCAAGCTCAATGAATATCTGATCACTAAAGGGCAGGATGCTGTCAAAAAGAATATGAAATTCGACAACGAGTATACCTTTGACAAACTGACCGACGTTTATCGCTCGGGTACCAAACACGAGGAAGACCAGCCGCCGCACCTGCTTGTCGCCGATTATGATATCTGCAACAATACCTGTACCGAGGAATACGGCAATCCGTGCCAGCATTTCTGTCCGGCACAGGTATACGAAATGGTTGATGATGAGAGTCGACCGGGCAAGAAGAGACTGCAGTTAACGCCGTCGAATTGTGTTCATTGCAAGACCTGCGACATTGTCGATCCGTACAAAATCATCACCTGGGTTGTTCCCGAGGGAGGGGGCGGGCCGAATTATACCAACTGTTGAGAACCGGACGTTGTCGGTATCTGAAAAGCCGTCCCCGGGACGGTTTTTTATTAATGTGGTATTTTGTTTAGGCGTTCCCGGCGGCGTATTTTCTGCGCCCGGCACATATTTCGGGATACTGACATGTCATATTGGGTAACATATAATATAAGCGGCGCGTAATTATAGGCGGGGACACGCCGAATCGGATCTTCCGAAGGGATCAAGTATGTTGATCAGAGTTGTCGCGGTACAATCCCAACTCGGTGAAAAACTCTCACTTGAGGAAAAACTGCACATATTCAGAAAACGGCCGGATTTCATCTGCCTGCCTGAATACAGCCTGATTGACAAGACGATGCCCGATTTCAGCCGCGCGGCACTGAACATCAAGGCCAATCTGCTGTACTTGCAGCATCTTTCCGGGGAGCTTGACACCTGCCTGATTGCCGGGTCAGTGGTTGAAGCGGATCGTGATTCTCTCTATAACAGTGCCTACCTGTTCAACCGGGGAGAAATTTTGGGACGATACCGCAAGCTCAATCCGGTTGCTGGCGAAATAAGCAAGGGAATTTTGCCCGGCGACAGACTGTTTACCGCCGAGGTGGAGAATATCAGGATCGGTATTCTGATCTGCGCCGACGCGCTCAACCTGAGCCTTTTTGAGGTTATGGCCCGCGAGGAAGTCGACGTGATTTTTATACCAACCACCTCACCGTACCGCCCCGCGGAGTCGAAGTCACAAAAGCACAAACGGGACAATGATATTTATGTTAGGGGGGCCCGTACGGCCAGCGCCTTTATTGTAAAAACCTGTGGGGTCGGGACCCTGTTTAGCAAACCGCTTCAGGGACGCTCCCTGATAGCATCGCCGTGGGATATTCCCGCACGGATTCCACTGCACCAGGAGTCCGAACGAATTGCCCTTTCCGCGGTGCTGGACATCGCGGAAATCCGCGATTTTCGGCGTAAGAAAAAGTTGTTGCTGAATAAATTCCCGTCAGTCGCACCATAAAAACCTGGCTGCAAAAAAAGGACGCCGGTTCCGGCGCCCCTGAAATGCCGATTGATTTTCCGAATCAGTAACCGCCGCGATAAAATTCATCCACGTAATTTTCAATTTCCGCGCCCTGCATCAGGTTCTCAAACCAGCGCTGATAAACATCCTGCTGCTTTTTCAGCAGGACGGCCGCCTGGAGTGAATCCTGTATCTGCTCGTATTCATCAAGACTTGGTGAATTCTTTTCAAGCAGTTTAAAGATGGTGACACCATTGCGGAAGGCGACCGGCTGTGAAAGCTGGTTGATCTCCTTGAGCGAGAATGCGGCTGCCAGCAGTTCCGGTTCTTTTCCGAGATTCGGGATGATCGAGTTTCTGGTGATTTTGTCTTTAACCGCGTAGGGGAATCCAAACTGCCTGCTGGCCTGGGACAGCTTCATACCTTCCGACAGCGCTGTGTGAATTGTGCCCGCGGTGTCCAGGGCGACCTGTCTTACACGATCTCCCCGCAAGCGGCTTTTGATCGGGCTTTTCACCGTTTCAAATGATTTATAACCAGCCGGAAGGTGTTCGCTCACCGTGAAGACGAAATAGCTGTTTCTGCTCTCCGAGACGTCGGATATGGTTCCGACAGGTTTGTTCAGCGCAAAATCGGCTACTTCCGGATCGACACCAATCGACTGGATATAATCCTCTCGCTGGAAAGGCGGGGTTATCAGAGGAATATATTCGAATCTCTCAGCGGTTTCATCAAATCCATTTTCTTTCGCCGTTTCCGCGAAATCCTTTGCGTTGAACTCAAGCTGATCAAAAGTCTCCTGCGATGCGTTGACTTTGAGCAGAATATGAGCGGCGTTTCGCATCTCAACATCCTGCGGCTGACCTCCGGCCTGGGGCGCTTTCCTTTCGGTTTTGATGCCCAGCAGCTTGATTATATGCCAGCCGTGCTTGGTCCTGACCGGGGGACTGATCTGTTCGACCTCCAGGGCCCAGACCGCGCTGTCAAAAGCCGGCAGCATCCGGCCCCGCTCGAACCAGTCCAGATCGCCGCCGCTGGCCGCGGAGGCATCTTCCGACCAGATGCGCGCCAGTTCGGCAAAGTCAGAACCGGCGGCCGCGGAATCATAGATTTCCTTGGCCTGAACATAAATGCGATCCCAGTCATTCTGGGAGGGCTCTTTGTTGAAATGCACGATCCGGATGACGGCCCGCTTGCCGATTTTATAGTCTTCCATATTCTCATCGTAGAAGGCCTGGATCTCTTCTTCGGTGGGATCATCGACAATACTATTCAGCTCATTTCTGGAGATGTAAATATAGCCCAGTTTCAGTTCTTCCCGCTCCCCCAGAAACGCCTGCATCACTTCCGCAGGGGTGATGCGCACGGTGCTGACAATTTCCTCCTGCAGTTTATACCTTTTCAGGTCCGGCATGACATATTGCTCGACGGATGCCCAGAATGGAGCATTGTCAGGATTGATCATCGCCGCCGCATACTTCTGCTGATCAAATTTCCCGTCGGTCAGGAATTGCTGGGCCGTCTGCAGTTCAGCCGGAGGATAAACGCGAAGGAATCCAAACACTTCCTCATCGGTGACAGTTATCTTGTATCGTGCAACCTCCTGACGGATCAGATAATCAACCAAAAGCTGCTGCCAGGCCTGGTCGCGAAGTTCCACCAGCCGACTGCTCGGAAGTTCATAGTCAATCTTGTCCTGTTCCTCGCGGACAAGCGAATTATAATACCGGTCGAAAACTGTCCACGGTACTTCCTCACCGTTGATAACGCCGATTACATTGCTGGCCGTGCGGGATCTGGTTATGTCCGCACCCCACTGAAGGACGATCATCCCGGTGAAAAATATCAAGACGATTATAATGATGGGAAAGATCAGCTTTCTCAAGAATTCAAACATCTACCATACTCCTCATTATGTCAATCCGAATATAGGCGCATAATATACGCCAAATTTTCAAATGCGCAAGTCGCTTGTGTTTTCCGTATAATCAGAAAATCTTTGACTTTCGGCATTGCCCTTGGTAGTTTGTTACACTTGTTATGAATATTGTATCGGCGGCAATAAAATCTTTATTAATTCTGGCAATCGCATGCGCCGCAGCGGGATCCGGAGATTCCCCCGTGTGGCCGGTGAATGGCAGGGTTGACCTGTCTTCGAATTTTTGTGAATTCCGCCCCGGGCATTTTCACGGTGGCATCGACATCCGAACCGGAGGAAAGGTGGGAAGAGAGGTCTTTTCGCCGGTCGATGGATATATTTGGCGGATTCGATATTCGTACATTGGCTACGGCAAGGCATTGTATCTTAAAGACCGTGGCGGCAATATTTATGTCTTTGGTCACCTTTCAAAGCTGTCGCAGCGTCTTGAAAATGTGGCCGAATCAGCGCAGTATTCCGCCCGGCGCTATTACCTTGATCTCTATTTTAGCAGCGATTCGCTTACCGTAACGAAGGGCGAATTGATTGCTTTCTCGGGGCAGTCGGGTTACGGCGCACCGCATCTTCACTTCGAAAAACGGACCCCGGATAATCAACCGCAGAATCCTCTGACCAATGGGTTCGCCCTTGAGGACGACGTTTCTCCCAGTATAGAGCAATTCGCCCTGATTTACCAGGACAGCAGTTCTCTCTTTCCGAACGGCCGTCGCAGATCAGTTCGTTCAATCCGGTACGACCGGGAGCAGAATGCGTATGTCATCGATTCGGTATTTCTGGTTCAGGGGCACTTCGGGGTTGCCGTCAAGGCTTTTGATCGTATTCGTCACGGCGGCCCGCATCTGAATATATACCGGGCTCGACTTTACGTTGACGACTACCTGTATTATGAAAACATATATGAGCAGTATGATTACGCTGAAACGGGCATGGTTGACTTGCTTTTTGATTACTCGCTGCTGATAGAGGACATTGACGACTGGCACTTGCTATACAGCCCCGCCGGGAAAAACTACGGCGGCAGCAATTCTCTATATCGAAACGGCGGAGTGTTTGCGGGGGCGACCAGATACAGTTATGGCAAACATTCCGGTCGAGTCGAGGTGTTTGACGCCGCCGGTAACCGCAGCGAATTGCGCTTTCAGTTCGTGTTCGCACCGCCGGACGGCTTCTTTACCGCTGACCGGGTCAGTGATTCGGTAATATATCTCAGGGGCCGACCGGAAAATAATTATGTGGATATCGCCCGTGTGGGGGTGTACGGCCATGCCGGGTCCGGGGGATGGAAGAAATTCGGTGATGATAAAGTCGAGACTCGCGGGCGCGGTGACTATCGGGTGATCATTCCCCCGCACCGCTCCGGCTGGACAATGCTAATGATCAGGGTCGAAGGCACATCCGGCTGGATCCGGGATGATCTGTATCTTCCCCTGGCGCGTCTCTCCAAAAGCAACTATTCGCTGGCATACAAACTGGAGTCCGGGGGAGTGCGCCTTATGATGACAGCGAAGGATCGTTTTGCCCGAAAACCTCGCGTGGAGGTGGTTTATGAGGACGGCTATGTGCGCGAAGCGCCGGTAGTGGCGATTTCCGCTCATAAGTTTGCAGCGTTCCATAAGGCTGAAAAAATCCTCACTAACATAGTCCGTTTCAATCTGTATGAGGGAGACGATATGTTGCCTGCGGCATCTCATGATGTAATCCTGTTTTCCGCTGGGAGCGGTGAGGTTTTAAGAGGGTACTCCTCCGATGAAACCTTTGAAGTGATTATCCCGAAGAGCAGCATGTATTCTCCGGCCCTTCTTGAAATTCATCGCGACCGCAAGCGGGCATCAGGCAAGGCATTACCAAACAAGGGCGACCGCATTGGCCGCGCCTATGCGATTGCGCCTGAATCTGTCCCGCTGGCCGGTGAAATCGGCGTCGTCTTTCGAGGCAATTTCGGTCCGGAAAAGGAAAAGTTTTTCATCTACTGGTTGAATGACAAGGATGAATGGAAACTGCTGCCGACAGAGAGAGAAGCGGGTCGGCTGTCGGCGACATC
Source organism: Candidatus Zixiibacteriota bacterium (assembly GCA_020343475.1). Taxonomy (GTDB): domain Bacteria; phylum Zixibacteria; class MSB-5A5; order GN15; family PGXB01; genus JAFGAL01. The sequence goes on along the minus strand of CP070796.1, from coordinate 47,012 downwards.
GGACTTTCTGGGAACATTTGCGGTGCTGGAAGATACCCGTGCGCCGCGCGTCAAAAAGATTTTTCCCGGCAAGCACAGGACGGTCAAAACGGGGTATCCCCGGATTCATTGTATCGTTACCGATGACCTTTCCGGGATTGAGGATGATAGCAATATCTCGGTGTTTATTGATGATGCCTGGTCAATACCGGAGTACGATCCTGAGACCGAAGTGCTGAAAACATCACCGAGGCGAGAACTTGCCGACGGCAAACACGAGCTGAAAATTATAGTGTCGGATCGAGTCGGCAACAGCCGAACCGTATACTCCGACTTTTACGTAAATACTAAGAAAAGGTAAGCTTATAAGCCGGGTTCGGAATAATGTTTTTGCCGCTTAAAGATGAAAACCCGACCATCAACCGGCCATATGCAACAGTAGCCCTGATTGCGATTAATGTTCTAATTTATCTTTACTCGCTGCCGATGTCCGCCAGAGGGTATCAAATTTTCCTGTTTCAGTTTGGGTTAATACCTTTTGAGGTGACGCATCTGACGGAGTTGACGCCGCAGTTCTCTGTGCCGATACTTCTGACACCGTTTAGCAGCATGTTTCTGCATGGCGGATTCATGCACCTGGCAGGCAATATGCTTTACCTGTGGATATTCGGGAATAATATTGAGGATTATCTGGGTCCGGTGAAGTTTATCCTTTTCTACGTGGTCTCGGGGCTGGCCGCGGCCTTTCTGTTTATTATCTTCAGCCCCAGCTCGCAAATTCCCATGGTAGGGGCATCCGGTGCCATTGCGGGAATTATGGGTGCCTATATTGTGCTTTATCCCCGGGCGCGGATTGTAACTCTCCTTTTTCTATTCTATTTCATCCGACTCATTCATGTCCCGGCGTCGGTCGTGCTGGGATTTTGGTTTGTTTATCAGTTGTTTATGTCGGCGGCGGCCGCGGGTGGAGGTGGCGGAGTGGCCTGGCTGGCGCATGTTGGCGGATTCGTTTTCGGCTACGCGTGGTTTCGCTTTGTCGCCGCGAGGAAGCGTGGCCGTATTCTACGTCGCTGATTCTCCTGAAAGTTGAGAGGGAATAGAAACAAAGACTCCTCGCTGGATTTCATTTTGCCGGTTGATCAATAATCCGGCTGGTTTTTATCTCGTGACTCCCGCCGTCCCCGGGTGTCTGAAGTGCTCCCGGTACAATTCCTGGTTTAGGGAACAACCTGATGCCCTGTTCATAATCCTTTCCGGGATTACCGGGCGTTCAATATGAAACCTGATATTCTGCAGTGGCTGCGGCATCATCTTAACGCAGCAGGAGTTCGGCAGTCGCAATGCGGGGTGCTTAAGCCTCACGTTATTTCGGGTAATCTTTCGCGCTGGAATATCAGTTACGCAACTAGCCCCTTACAGTACAAAAGGTACTTGGCCGGCAAGCATCTGTAAAAATATATTTGATTATCTATTATTGTTGTCGTGCGGGCATCATTCATTTTCTCCAGGGAGATGCCTCGAAAGAACGCGGCAGCAGCCGGGATAAAGGCGTAAGCTCGCATCGTTCAAAACTTTTTTGTTGCTTTTTAACAGGTGGTCACTTAAACTTTTCGTCAAAATGTCGACAGGAATGAAAAGGAACAACAGAATTTTGTCACCGTTGGCAGAGGATTAATTTGGGTTTTCTTGACTTTATCTCGAATGATATCGGCATTGATTTGGGTACCGCCAATACTCTGGTTTTTGTCCGGGGACAGGGGATTGTTCTCAATGAACCGTCGGTGGTTGCGGTTGAACGGGCCACCGGAAAAGTCCTTGCAGTCGGCTCTGCAGCCAAGGAGATGCTGGGTCGAACCCCGGGAGAGATAGCCGCTATCAGGCCGCTTAAAGACGGTGTCATCGCCGACTTCGAAATCTCGGAAAAGCTGCTTTCCGATTTTATCCGCCGGGTAATCCGGCACAGGTACCTGATGAAACCGCGCATTGTCATCTCCGTGCCGTCCGGTATCACCGAAGTGGAAAAGCGTGCCGTGCGCGATTCCGCGGAAAACGCCGGGGCGCGCGAAGTGTATCTGTTACAGGAGCCAATGGCCGCTGCAATCGGAGTGGGACTGCCGGTCGATCAGCCGTCCGGTATAATGATTATAGATGTCGGGGGCGGCACCTCTGAAATTGCCGTCATAGCTCTCCACGGAATCGTCAACAATATTTCCATTCGTATCGCCGGCGACGAGCTGAATGAATCGATTGTCATGTACCTCAAGAAAAACTACAACCTGCTGATCGGGGAGCTGACCGCCGAGGAAATCAAAATCAGTATCGGTTCGGCCTTCCCGCTGGAAAAAGAACTTTCAATGGAGATCAAAGGGCGTGATCTGGTGGCGGGGGTTCCGAAAATCCTGAAGCTTTCCTCGGTCCAGGTGCGTGAAGCACTGGTGGAGCCGATTGACCGCATTGTCGAGGCGGTTCGCCAGTCTCTGGAAAAAACGCCGCCGGAGTTGGCCTCGGATATTCTCGATCGCGGCATAATCCTTACCGGAGGTGGAGCGCTTCTCCGGGGAATGGACCGGCGGTTACGCCAGGAAACCAATTTACCGGTCAATATCGCCGAGGATCCGCTTACCTGCGTGGTGAGGGGAACCGGCAAAGTATTGGAGAATCTGCAGCAGTACTCAAAGGTGCTGATGAAGAGTCGACCCGATTAAAGGGCGTCTTGAAGCACCACCGATTTATGCAATCAGGCAAGCCTTATGAGTTTGCCTTTTTTTTAGTCCTTTTTCGCGCCGATGTGTCATAAGGGTAGATCGAAAGAATTTGATGGAGCATGAGCAGGCAAGATTGGTTATCCGGGCGCAAGCCGGTGACCGCGAGGCGTTTAACGAGCTGGTACGAGCGAATAAAGACAAAATGTTTACCTTGATATATAGAATGACCGGCGATCGGGAAGCGGCGCAGGATTTGGTGCAGGAGACCTTTCTGACCGCCTTCAAAGGAATCGGAAACTTCAGGGGCGCAGCCAGCTTTTCCGGCTGGCTATACCGGATTGCGTCGAACAAAACCCTGAACTACCTGCGGCGCGCGAAGCTGGTTTCATTTCTGCCACTGGGCCGACTTCCATCCGCAGAACCATCTGACCATATGACTGATGGCGTTCACAACGACCAGCTGAAGATGATTCTGTCGGCGGCCCAGAATGCACTTCCTCCTAAGCAGAAGCTGGTCTTCTACCTGCGTTTCTATCAGGAACTGTCATTTGCTGACATTGCCGACATTCTCGGCAGGAGTGAATCAACGGCAAAAACACACTATCATAAAGCAGTCGAAAAGCTGCGCAAGCGCCTGAAGGAGTTCCTGTAAGATTATGGCCTGTGATAAATTGGAAAAATCGCTGCGATTGAGGTTGGGAAAGCTCACCGAGGCCGCGGATACTGGTCGTCAGTTCAGCGATCCGGCGACGGTGCAATTGCATTCCGAGCTGGTTAAACTGGAGAAGAAGCTGCGGCTGGCGGCCGTGGAACCATTGAGCGACGAGGAATCCCGGCGCCTGGTCGATAGTCTCAATGACAAAATCAACCGCTATCAAAGCCGTGCTTTGCGCTTTTATCGTTTTGGCGTTCGCTACGGGATTTCTCTGGCGGCCTTGTTGCTTATGATCGGTATCTCATATTTCGTGAGGATGCATCCGGTCGCCGTAACGTACAATGTTCCCGAGTACATCACGGTTGTATATCAAAGCGACCTGGAATCGATCAGTGAGGACATTATCGCCTCCGAGTATGTCAACACAGTGGTGAATTCCTCCCTCTGGGAATACGGGTATGACTCAGCCGAGATACTCCTGGGGGAACTTGATGCCGAAGAACTTGAACACGCAGAAAATACCCTTGAAATTGGAGATATATTATGAGAAAAGCGTTTTCTATGATGATTGTGCTTCTGCTGGTGCTGGTGGGACAGTATTCGCAGGCGCAGCCGCGGGTCCCTGATCCAGATGACCCACCGGAGGAACCGGAACCTTCACAAATGCGGAACCTGGAGAATCTGCGTCTTCTGAAACTGCTTGATCTTCTTAATCTTTCCGAAGAGCAGTCGACGGAATTCATTTCTGAATTTGGAAATTTCCGCAAACAGATGAGACAGCTGCGGCAGGACTGCGAGCGCGAAGTGGACACGCTTGCCGAGCTGGCCAAAGAAAAAAGCCCTGAAATAAAACAGGTACAGCAACACATCGCAGAAATCGATCGGTTGCGTATCCGGCGCGCAGAATTAACGGGCGAATTCCACGTTAAGGTAACAAAGATATTGACGCCTGTTCAACTGGGCAAAATGGTGGTCTTTGAAGAACGCTTCGAAAGAGAATTGATTGAGAATATCCGCGGCTTTCGGGGGCGGCGAAGGGGGCCGCAGGCGCCAATGAATAAGAGATTGTAAAAGAGTAAAGAAGGAGATTACATCATGAAACGGAGTCTGCTGTTTGCAATAATGGCTTTCATTATGATTGCCGCCGCAGCCTTGGCCAATCATGGCCTGCGCAAACCCGGAGCATCGATGGCGCCCTGCGGTAATCCACGGGGAGAGAAACCGGCGGGCATCGGAATGATTCTTCAGGCTGCCGATGACATTGGCCTGGACCGGAAACAAAAAGAAAAACTGCTGTCCATGCACCAGAAGTTCGGAACCGAACGAATAGAACTTCGTGCCCGGCTGGAGAAGGCACAGCTCAATCTTCGCCATCTGAGAATGAGCGAGGCACCGGATGCAGATATTCTGGCGGCCATGGACAAGATCGGGGAAATCAAAACCCAGCAGCGCAAGATGCGCTATACGCACCGCCAGCAAATCAAAATCCTGCTCACTCAGGATCAGCAGGATAAACTCAAAGAATTGCGTGCCCGGCGGCATCAGATCTGGCGGAAGGGATCTCACTTTGAAGGACACGGCCGGGGTCCTATGCCCAGTTGCCTGTTTGGAAGTGACCGGGGCAGATAAGAGCTGGTCTGAGATAGTTTTATTATAATGGCAGCCAAAGAAGGCAGGTCTGATGGCCTGCCTTCTTTATTTCAGTGGATTAATTTCGGCCATTGGATTTCACATATGGGGCATAATCTCTGTCAATATGGCAGATTTATGCCAGAAATGGCTTGACTTTCGGTATTGGATTTATTACGCTTGGTACGCTGTATGTCGAGTGAGGAACATTTCATAATTGACTATTTGGCGTATAAGGCCAATCGACCGCTGAAGATAAAAGAACTGGCGGGTGAATTGAGAGTTTCCAGCAAGGAATATCCGGCCTTTCGCCGTCTGGTTAAGAAGCTTCTTGATGAGGGTAAACTGGTCAGGTTGCGCCGGGGCAGGATTGGGGTTCCTTCCGAGCTGAATCTGGTAGTTGGCATCATCGCCATCTCTAAAGCGGGCCACGGAACGCTGTTTTCCAAAACCGGCGAACCGATTGTAATCTCATCTCAGAATCTTCTGACCGCACTTGATGGTGACAAGGTGATGGTGCGGGTCGGTTCAGCCGGGATTGAGGCGCTTTCCGGGACCGTGATTAAGGTTCTGGAGCGGGCCGAGCGAAAGATCGTTGGCATTTTTCACCGCGGCAGGCATTTTCATACTGTCAAACCGGATAAAAAACAGATACACCGCGACATCTATGTGCCGGAAGCGTTGTCGCGCCAGGCCCGTGACGGTGAGCGCGTGGTGGTGCGGATTACCGACTGGGAAGAACCATACCGCAATCCCGAAGGCGAGGTCATCGAGCGCATTGGATTTCCGGAACAGGCGGGTGTGGATATTCTGACGGTGATAAAAAGTTTTGATTTGCCGGGTGAATTTCCTGCAGAGGTTATCCAGGGCGCAGAAAGGGTGGGGGAGTACTTCAACCGCGGGGAGATTACTCGTCGGCAGGATTTCTCGGATCAGATTACCTATACCATTGATCCCTTTGATGCCAGGGATTTTGACGATGCAGTTTCAGTGACAAAGATTCGCGGTGGCTATCGGTTGGGAGTGTATATCGCTGACGTTTCGCACTTTGTCAGGGAAAACACCCCCCTGGATAAGGAGGCCTTCGACCGGGGCAACTCGGTTTATCTTCCAGGCCGGGTGATACCAATGCTTCCGGAGCAGCTTTCGAACGATCTTTGCTCGCTGAAGCCGAATCGCCGAAGGCTGGTATATGCTATTCTGATTGATTTTGACAGAAGCGGCAGGATGCGCCAGTGGGATATCGCGGAGGGCGTGATCAGATCGCGGGCACGGCTGACCTATGAAGAAGTGCAGACATTTTTCGATTCCAAAAAAGTAATTCCAAAGATCAAGCGCATTGCGGACAATCTACTGCTTGCCCGTGAGCTTGCCGGGATATTGTTCAAGCGGCGCATGCGTGAAGGCTCCCTGGATTTCGATCTGCCGGAGGCGAAAGTGATCCTCAACAGGGCGGGTGAGGTGATCGAACTGGGCAACCGGGTCAGGCTGGAGGCGCATCGCCTGATTGAGGAATTCATGCTGGCCGCCAACCAGGCGGTGGCGTTGCATGTATCCCGAATGGGAAAGAAATTTCTCTTCCGGGTGCATGACAGACCGGATATGGAAAAGCTGGAGGCTTTTTCCTATCTGGTTGGAAAGCTGGGGCACAAATTTCCCGTTTCGCCGAACATGAAGCCTATTCAGTTCTCCCGTTTTCTGAAGAAGATCAAGGGCCGGCCGGAAGAGGAACTGCTCAATGAGTTGATGTTACGATCAATGAAGAAAGCGGTTTACCAGCCGAAGAATATCGGGCATTTCGGCCTCGCCTATACGCACTATACTCATTTCACATCGCCAATTCGCCGATACCCCGACTTGATGGTGCATCGTCTCCTCAAAATCCTGGCCGCCGGACGGTACCCGGTGGAACTCGACAAACGACTGGATAATATCCTCAGCAATGTCGGCAGCCATTGTTCCGAGACCGAGCGCAGGGCAGAGGCGGCCGAACGCGATGCGGTCAGGATCAAACAGGTGCAGTTTATGGCCAGGCATATCGGCGACCAGTTTGAAGGGGTGATATCCGGGACTCTGAATTTCGGTTTTTTTGTTCGCCTGCATGAAATTGGCGTTGAAGGCATGGTGCGTTTATCGAGTCTAGACGACGATTATTATCATTATGACGAAAAGGATTACCGGCTGACCGGACGGCGGACCGGCCGGATTTTTCGCCTGGGCGATCCGGTGACCGTGGGAATCATGTCGGTCGACACTCTCAGGAGCGAAATCAACCTGTATCTGTCCGATTCGCCACGGATCAAGCCGAAGGGGAGACGAAGCCTGCGCAACAGTAGGAGAAAGCGGTGAAACCGAATATTGTTGTCCTGGCCCGACCTGAAACTGCTTTTGACCCCGAAACATTTGATCGTATTTTCACGCCAATCGGTGAGATTGTCACGGAATTATCGCTTCTCAACACCATTCTTAAGGAGCGGCATGTCGACCTGATTCTTGTTGACGGCAATTTCCCGGGTATTACCAGGGCGGTGCTCAGGAGAGTCAGGATGCGCTCTCCACTGGCCGACGTCTGGAAAATTGTCGATTCCTCGGAGGACCGTGACGAAGAAGAGCTTTTTGATGGAATCATTATTGCCGCCGGGGGCCGCACCGAGATTTCCCAGAAGGTGACGCGGGTTCTCTTTCAGAAAACGCTGCTGAAAAAATATGGTCTGGTCGGACGCTCGGAAAAAATGAAGCTGGTTGCGGAAACCATCGACCGGATTGCACCGACCGATATCTCGGTGTTGATTATCGGGCCGTCGGGAAGCGGTAAGGAGCTGGTCTCGCGTGCCATTCACCATAATTCGCGTCGGGGCGATCGGAGAATTGTCGCCGTCAACTGCGGGGCACTGGCTGAAGGGGTGCTGGAATCCGAGTTGTTCGGACATGAGAAGGGTGCTTTCACCGGTTCGGTCGGGAAGCGTGACGGACTTTTTGTGCAGGCTGACGGCGGGAGCATTTTTCTTGATGAAATTGGCGAGACCAAACCGGAACTGCAGGTTAAGCTTCTGCGGGTGCTGGAAGACGGGATCTTTTATCCGGTCGGGGGCGATAAGCCGACGCGTGTTGATGTCAGGGTAATCGCCGCCACCAACCGCGATCTGAACGAAGCCATCAGTGACGGTCTTTTCCGGGAGGATTTGTATTTCCGGCTGAGCGTGGTCAAAATCGTGCTACCCTCATTATATGAGCGCCGGGAGGATATCCTGCCGCTGCTCTGTCATTTTGCAGAGCAGGAAAAGCTGAAAGGATTCTCCGATTCGGCGATTGAACTGCTGACGCGATATGATTGGCCGGGCAACGTTCGCCAGCTTCGCAACTTCGTCACCCGCATGAGCGCGCTGCATCGGGATCGTGAAATTTCCGCCGTCGAGGTGGAGCAGTTTATAGCTGAACAGGGGATGCAACAGAAACAGTTGCCGGTCGCCACCGGTCACACTCCCGAACAAGCCGGTCATGAGCTGATTTATCATGCCCTGCTTTCGCTGGGCAGCGAGGTCAAGATGCTTCGCGAACTTATCCTGGCGAATCTGCCCGCCAGGCAGGAATTTGAGGCCGAAGGGGACTACCGCGATGGCGGCAAACCGCCGACCCACGCCTCAATACAGGGTATGGAACGGGAATTAATCATCTCCATGCTCAGGGAAACCGGTGGTAATCGAAAAGCGGCCGCCCGGAAGCTCGGCATTGGAGAACGCACACTTTATCGCAAGTTAAAAAAATACAATCTCAATTGAAAAAAAATCACCACATTGTAGTTGTTTGTACCCTGGCAATGATCGGCACCTTCGGAACGGTATCAGCGCAACTCCTCACCACTGAAGTGTATCCCTCAGCCGAAGAGCTGTACGAAGCCGCAATGCGCGGCGAGATCGACTTTCAAACCTATCTGAATCTGGTCGAGATATTTGAAACCGGAGTGGACACAACCGAGCTGTATCTCCTTGAGGAGATCCCCAATGTCAACTATTTTCAGAAAGCGCCGGGCGAAGGCATTTCAGCCCTGGAAGGCGAACAGCGGGAATCATATCTGGCGAGCGAGAAAAAGCCATTACGCGCCAGACCGTCCGGATTTTTGCGGATACGAAATACGCTTGAACTTGATGAGGACGAAAGGCACAAAAGCTATTGCTATCTCAAGTCCGTCGTCAGCGAACAGTGGGTGGTTGATCTTAAAATTAATCAGGGGTATCACGGCAGAGCGGAAGTGAGCGGGCGCTCGGCGGTCTATCGCACGCGCCGGGGGACACTGCGGAAAATCACCCTCGGCAATTTCAGGGCTCGCTACGGCCTGGGCGTCTCGGTTGGATACCGGGGACGGCTTTTGCCTAAAGGCGATGAGTTCGCCGATGAAACCCCGTTTTTCCCTGACTATGGCGGATTTAACGGTCTATATGTCGAAGGCGGAAGGCGCTATGATGGAATTAAGTGGTTGATGCACTATGACCAGAACGGAACGCATCGCATGCGAATGGCGGCCCTGGATCTGATGAGGCAATACCGCCGGTTTCGCTGGGAAGGAATCATTCTGGGCGGTGTTCTGGATAACCGCGAATCGGGCAGGGAGTACAGGTATTACCAGCTGGGAACATTTTTCAGGTATTCCGCCGAGGATTATGACGCCGCTCTTGAGCTGGCCTTCCCGCAGCATGCTTCCTCGCTGATCCCGGCGGCCGCGTTTGAATCAAGCTTCATCAGATATCCGTTTCGGTTGCGCCTGTCGGCATGGCAGTATACCGATGACTATCTTAATTTTGCCGGTGGGGGACGCTCCGGCAATCACTACAAAACGGTAACAATCGACAGTCTTGATTTCAGTTTCCGCGACCGCCGCACTGATCAGCACGGGATGCTGCTCAAGGTTGAATCCAGCCTGTTCGAGTCCGTCACGTACGACGTCTCCCTTTCGTTATACGGCAGCAGCCGGTTTGAACATTTTGTAAAGATGCTGACGGCATTGGA
>CP070796.1:19113-36940 GCA_020343475.1 Candidatus Zixiibacteriota bacterium | reverse complement strand
TCGAAAAGCCCATTAAATCGGCGGTAAATTTTTTGATCTGATCGAGGTTGGTTTGTACGGCCTTCAGGTACCGCTCGAACTCATCATATTCCTTCTTTTCGAGGTGGTGTTCCAGCAAGGAAATGTTTCCCGAAACCACTCCCAGGAAGTTGTTGAGTTCATGACCGATTTCCGCTGACATTTCGCCTTTGGTCGCCATTTTTTCAAGCTGTATCGTCTGATTCTGCAAATCTTTCAGGCGGCTGTATGCATTGCGGGAATCTTCCAGGAGGGAAATATTCTCAAGCGATATGGCAATTTGGTTGGCGGTGATGGTCAGAAATTTCAAATCGCTGTCTTTAAGAGTGTCTGAGTCTTCGCCGTATCCAAGTATTAAAATGCCATATAGCTTCGATCCTCGTTTCAGGGCAACGTTAACCAGCTGGTCGCCGGGGGCATACCATTTCGGAATCAAAAAGGCCGCCATCTCCGCGCTACCGTGCAGCTTATAGAGCGGGTGCTCCTCCAGAGTGCTGATAATTACGGAAGCGCTCAGCTCGGACGGACTGGTTGAAAAGTAGTCCCGGTCAAAGTCATGAAAAGACTCCTGAAAATTGTCGGGATCGAGCCCCTCGGCAGAGATAATACCAATCTCATTGCTATCGTCCTTTTTGAAAGCGATTGCCCCTTTGCGGGCCTTGCCCTGCATCAGGGCGAAACCAAGCGAGAGCCGTACCAGTGACTTCCGGTCGCCAACAGTATACATCAACTCGTTGAGTTCTGAAAGGCGGCTGAGTTCATTACTGATAGTCTTTTCGGCGTTTTTCTGCTTTTTGCTGACGGCATTTTTGACCGCCTGGCGAATCTCTTTCAGTTCGAACGGCTTGAGAATATAATCATAAGCTCCTTCCTTGATGGCATCCTTGGCAGTGCCGAGGTTTGCATAGCCGGTCATAAAGATGATGCCGATTGATGGGATAATGTCGCGGGCCATCTTGGCAAGCTGGATTCCGTCACATTCCGGCATCCTGATATCAGTCAGCAGAAAATCGAAGAATCCATGCTCCAGTTTCTGGATTGCCTCACTGCTACTCCCGGCAAGCTCAATCTGATAGCCGCTGTCTTCAAGCGCATCTCTGGCAAGGGAAAGGACGATTTCTTCGTCGTCTACAACAAGAATCCTTACGCCGCGGTCGTCTATAAGCGTTTTTTCACTCAATCTTTTTTGACTTCCTTTTGATTGAGAAAATGCTCGATTACTCTACGGAGGTCGTCCAGGTCAAACGGTTTGGCCAGACACCGGACAGCTCCGGCCGCGCCGGCTCTTTCTGCTTCCTTATCGGGGAATGAGTCGGTCATAATGATCGGAACTTCCGGTTTGAGCTGCTTGATTTTGATGACCGTTTGCGGCCCTCCCATCACCGGCATATGAACATCGCAGAAGATCAGGGCATAGTCTTCGCCGCGGGCCATTTCATAGCCAATCTGACCGTTCTCAGCGGTGTCGACCTCAAAGCCGAAATCGTTTAAAACATCTTTAAGCAATTCTCGGATAACGGGAGCATCATCAATAATAAGAACCTTTGTTGCCATTTACTTCAGCCCTCCGTTTTTGTCGGGGTTCTCTTCGGATCTCAACGCTTTTTCCACCTCGAGCCGCAGCTGGTTTATGGTAAAGGGTTTCGAGAGGAACGCGTCAATGCCATATCCAACGGTGCTTGTTACCGAATGCAGGCTGGAATAACCAGAAATAACAATGACCTTCGAATCCGGATACATTTTTCGCACAAAGCCGACGACTTCTTCGCCCGTCACTCTCGGCATTTTCATGTCGGTAATGACAAGATCGAATCGCCTGGCCTTCAGTTTGGTGATTGCCTCATCGCCGTCGGACGCCTTTTCGACTTCAAAATCCTCGAGAACCTCGTAAAGAAACTCCCGCATCACTTCTTCGTCGTCGACGACAAGTATGCTTTTGGAAGCTAGATCGGCCATTCCATTTGAAGCTGCTTTCGTTGTGTTCAATTATTATAGGTATCGGCCGAGGTTGGCGTTTTCTCCAGCTGGAAAACGATGGTAAATGTAGTCCCCTCACCAAGTTTCGATTTGATCTTTACCTCGCCACCATGCTCTTTGATGATGCCGTAGCTTACAGAGAGACCCAACCCGGTACCCTTGCCGACTTCCTTGGTTGTAAAGAACGGTTCAAATACTTTTTTCAGGTTTTCCTCGCCAATTCCAATTCCCTGGTCTGTAATGCAGATTTCAACCGCCCCGGGGAATTCACCCAGCGGCGGGAGATATCGAGTGTGGATGCTGATCTCGGAGCCGGATTCAGAAGCATGCATGGCATTGATGATAATGTTAGTAAAGACCTGCTGGAGCTGGCCGGCATTGCCCCGGATGTGCGGAAGGTTGGGTCCCAATTCTCTGACCAGCATGATCTGTTTCATCATAAGCTGGTGCTCGATGAAGGTCAGGGTTTCCTCCATCACCTGGTTGATGCTGATATCTTCGAATTCCACCGCGTTCGACGAGCGGGAGAACTTCAGCAGATTCTGCACGATGGTCTTGCATCGCCGCGATTGCGACTCAATATCTTTGAGATAACGTTGATATGATTCCAGATCTCTTACGGAAATGGTCTCCAGAGATACCTTTTCCATCTTTTCCAGCGTAAACTGAGCGTAACCAAGGATACCACCGAGCGGGTTATTCAATTCATGCGCGACCCCGGCGGCTAGCTGTCCCAGGGCGGCCATTTTTTCCGACTGGATTAGCTGAGCCTGCGCGTCCTCGAGTTCCCTGGTTCTTTCGATAATCTTTTCCTCAAGCGTCCGGTTATACTCTTCGATCTCATCCTGGGATTGCTTCAGCGATTCAATCATACGATTGAACGACTCCGACAGCTGGCCGATCTCGTCCTGTCGCCGAATTTCCACGAATCGAGAGAGGTCACCTTTGGATATCTGATCGGTGACCTCGACCAGCCCTTCGATCGGGCGGGTAATAATCCGGACGAAGGCGGTCATAATGAAGATCGCCGAGAGAACCACCAGCAGGGCCAGCAAAATCGAGGTGTGTTCGGATTCATTGATTTCCTCTTTCAAGTTTTCCAGGGTCAGTCCGATGTGCACCATACCGATAATTTCGGTAGTGGAGCCTGCACCAAATTGATCGCCGGAGAGCAGCCCGAGGTTTTCCTTTGATACGGTCATGCGCTCGGTTTCGACCGGATGGCAAAACTCAATATATTCCATTCCGTCAGCAGTCTTATAGTGGGTGTGCCTGAATTTCCCCTCCGCGTCATTGATTGCTGGCCCTGAGACGATTTCCCTGGCGCTGTCACCAATATTCTTCCCCAGTTGTGCCAGGACGCTGTCGCTGAGGTTATGGATCGAAATATAAACAACGTCGTCGGTGCGGGCGACGCCCCGAATGAGGTTTTCCAGCTCGGATTTTGATTCCAGAATGACACCATATTCCGCGTTATATGCCAGGTTGGCCACCAGAGCTTTCCCGCGCTTCTGCAGTTCGTGGTAATAGGTTTCGTTCTGCCGCTTGATCAGATAACCGCTGATTACCAGCATACTTGCTATGGTTACAACCGAAACCAGCAGGACGAATTTTTCCCTGAGGGCGAATCGTCGGATGGAGCCAAAGAAGCTCATTTATACACCTCCTTGGCAACGGCGATCAGATCTTCAGGGATTTCAACATTTATATGTCGGGCGGTCTTTTCATTGTAATGGAACCAGAGAATGCTTGGAACCGCCACCGGAATCTGGGACGGGGGTTTGCCTTTGAGAATTCTGATGGCGATTTTACCGGCCTGCCGGCCGATGTCCTTATAATCGTAATCGAGTGAAAACAGCGCGCCCGACTCCACCAGGTTGCGTGAGAATCCCATCAGCGGTTTGGCGTTCCGAAGCGTATTCAGCAAAATAAAGCGGGTTGATCGCGGGGTGAAGATACCACCATCAGCTACCGACCAGATACCGTCCACCTCGCGATTGAGTTTTTCCAGGGCCTCCGGAATTTCCTTTTCCGATTTTATCTTAATCGCGATCAGTCTGATTCCGGCGGCATTTGCCAGGATTTTGGCTGGTGGAATCAGGTTGGCGGTTTCGACAGTGTATAACACCCCGACCGTCCTGAGTCCCCGGATGACCCGCTTGAAATAATTGAATTGTATATCAAACGGGATGTCAAGGGACGCGCCGGTAATGTTCCCGCCCGGATTTTGAAGGGTTTTAACAAAACCGGATGTCTCCGGATTAAGCACTGCCGAAAAAACGATTGGAATATCTTTTATCCGGTCGGATACCGCCTTTGTGGCATGCGAACCGATGGTAAGCACCAGTTCCGGTGCGAATTTCCTGATATCGGCGATCTGTTTATCGATAACGGCAAGGTCCGGGGCCAGAAGACATTCGTGGAATTCGCAGTTGTCCTCGCTTTTGTTAATGGTGCTTTTGATGCCCCGGATGGTGCGCAGCGTGGCTCTGAGGCTGTCAGAATGCACAATCGCCAGCTTCACCTCACCGGCCTGGAGATTTGTCGAGAGCAGAATAAGGGCGATTACAGGTAGTAAAATCCTCCTTAATGTCTCGGAAATGGGCATTTTCGTCCTATGCCTTTAGATCTGCGGTGTCTATCTCAGGTCATGGGGTATCATTATCAGCCAATTTTGCAACGCTCTCTAACATTATCGGGCGGAAGTCCGAAAACTTAAGTTCGGGAGGGACAGCTTGGGCGATATGGCCGAGCCGGGATTCTTCCGGTCATCTCCGTGGCATCTATTTCAAGCCTATCGGTAAAGTTAATGAAGGAGTAGACGATAAACTAAAAGTAACCTGATGTTCTGTCGAAAGGATGAGAGCCTTAGAAGACAGGAACAGCTCGAAATGTCACTTAACGAAAATATCCAATAAACATAGTACGGAGGTATACCTTGAGTACATGTAAGAAACTGTTTTTTGTACTGCCTGCCGTCCTCATCCTGGTTTTACCTGTACTGATGATGGCGGGTACGACCGGCAAGATTGCCGGTATCGTGGAGAACCTGAAGACCGGAGAGCCGATCCCCAGCGCCACCGTGCGAGTTGTCGGGACCGATTTTGTCACTGAGACCGATGTGGACGGGGAGTATTTCTTCCTGAATCTGCCGGCGGGCAGTTACACCGTTTCAGTATCCGTAATTGGGTTCCAGGCGATTCAGAAAGAGGATGTTCGCGTTCTGCTTGATTTAACAACTCCGGTTGATTTTGAAATTGAGCAGGTCGACATCCCGCTGAAGCGGCAGATCAAGGTATATGCGGAACGCCCCCCGATTCAGCGTGATCTGACCGCGTCACGGTCAATTGTAACGTCGGACCAGCTGGCATTTATCCCCAACTCCATCACGGTTCAGTCGGTCCTGACAAACATGGCCGGAACAATTGTTGACCGCGACAATAACATTCATGTCCGTGGCGGCCGGAGCGGAGAAATATCGCATTTCTACGAGGGTTTCTCCATTCAGGATCCGTTCATCGGACAGGCCGGCCTTCGGATTTTGCCGCAGGCGCTGGAAGAGGTCAACCTGACCTCCGGCGGTTATTCCGCCGAGTACGGTGAGGCTTTATCGGGCATCGTCAACGCCGTCTCGAAGGACGGATCGCGAGCCTACCGCGGAAAGATAAGGCTGTACGACGGTATCAGTCATCCCTATGACATCAACACCGGCACTTTCGGCGGCCTGGAGCGCATTAGTAACAATGCGGTCAGCTACAGTCTTTCCGGCCCGGTTCCGTTTATCCTGAGCGAGCGTGCCAATTTCTTCCTGGCCAGCGAATATCTGCATGATGACGGATATCTGCCGCACAATGAGTCCGAAACGTGGACCCACACTGCGAAATTGAACTATCAACTCACTCCCAATCTGAAGTTTACCGGAATCGGAACGTATTATACCGGTGAAGAACAGCTGTACTATCACCGCGACGTCAATGATATTTCATATGACTTCAACCTGGATGGGCTCAGCCTCGCGCGTGACAAGGCCTACCTGTACGGTTTTAAGAGCAACTACAATCTGGGAAAGAAATCGATTCTGGCCTTTTCTTACAACCATTTCTACACGGAACGACTGAGCGCGCCCGAAAAGCTGATCGATACCTATTACACCGACTGGGACGGTTATTCGGTCGACGAAAACGGAGTTTACAACGGAACAATTCATGAAGACAACTACCAGCTTTCGCAGGACTATTTCTTCACCGGATTTACCAGCGGAGACGATTATGATCCGACTTACAGGAAGCGATACACGCGTTACAACGCCTTTGCCGCCAACCTGACCAGTCAGATCGACAAGTTTAACGAGATACGATTCGGTGCCGAATACCGGATTTACGACGTCTTCTGGGATATGCGGCAGTTTTTCAATGCCCGGCCATATGGTGAGCGTTACGAGCATTCACCTGTTTACGGAGTGCTTTATTTTCAGGATAAGCTGGAATTGCAGGATTTCGTCATAAACGCCGGTATCCGCTGGGATTATATCAGCTCGGAGGTGGAGTACTGGGAGGATCCTCTTTCCAAGAGCAACCGGACCACTTCGGGGGTGAAATCGCATTTTTCGCCTCGCCTGGGTGTGTCGCACCCGATCGCAGAGAATACAATTGTCCGTTTCAACTATGGATACTACTATCAGGTGCCCAATTACACTTTTATGTATACAAACCTGGACGCCGATCTTACTTCCGGCTTCCCGCTGGTCGGCAATCCTGACCTGAGAGCGGAACAGACGATATCCTACGAGCTCGGTCTGAACCATATGATAAATGAAGACTTCCGTCTCGACGTCACAACCTACTACAAGGATATTGAAAACCTGGTGGCCACGAGGGAGATCGGCATTTTTGCCGGTAGTCCGGTGACCCAGTTTGTCAACGAGGATTACGCCTCGGCCAAGGGGGTCGACGTCACGCTGGAAAAAGTCGCCAGCGGCAATCTCTCGGGAACGTTTGTCTATAGTTACATGATTGCCAAGGGCAATTCCTCATCCGCCTATGAAGGGTACTATGACTATATAACCGAGCCGGAAGGCCCGGATGCGCCGGTGAAGGAATACCCGCTGTCTTTCGACCAGCGCCATACCGCCACCCTGAACATTACTTACAGGGTTCCACACTCCTGGAAAGGATCGTTGTTTGGCGTAACCATTCCCGGTTCTTGGGGTCTTAACGCCCTTGGCCATTATGGTTCCGGTATGCCGTATACCGTTACCGATGAATTCGGCATGCCAATGGGTGGCATCAATGAGGGTCGCCTGCCGGCTTATTATTCGGTCGACATGCGGTTCTTCAAGGATATCTTTCTGCCGCATAGCGAGAGCTACTTCTCTTTCTTTATCGAGGTGGAGAATCTGTTCGACCGGCGCAATGTCGTGGATGTATACAGCAACACCGGACTTCCGGATGACGACGGGCGGCGCTATGACCTGACCGCCGATCCGGACGGC
Organism: Candidatus Zixiibacteriota bacterium; assembly: GCA_020343475.1. Classification (GTDB taxonomy): domain Bacteria; phylum Zixibacteria; class MSB-5A5; order GN15; family PGXB01; genus JAFGAL01. Next base: position 29,454 of record CP070796.1, on the reverse strand, counting down.
GATGGCCCCGCCACGGCAGAAGACGCCAATGAGTTTTATAGACTGCTGGCAAAAGATCCGACCAACTACTCGGCCCCTCGAACCGTGCGATTTGGTCTTGAATTTAACTTTTAACGAGGCTGATTATGGAGAAGAAAACTAGGTATACGCTGCTAGGCTGGCCGATTCTATTCCTCCTGCTGATAATCACTGCTGGAGATCTTTATGCCAAGTCAATGCAATCGGCCTATCCTCCGCCTGAGGTTTGGGATCAGGTGATCCATAGCAAGGGCAATATTGCCACCACCGTCGATAACTTCGGTCTGATTGGCGGATACTGGAACACCACCCTTCCTTCAGGTGAGTGGCCCCGCAATACGGGTCACAACTATATTGGCGAAATCAAGTTCTGGATGGGGGCAATTACGCCCGCCAGTGATACCATTGTGGCGGATACCGATGACGATTTCCAGCCACTTCCGTCGCTGGTTTCCGGGACAGAAACATACGGTATCAGAATCTCGACTGATCCCGAAAGTTATGAATATGATCTTGCGGACACGGTTGGGCTGGGGATTGGATATCCCGCCTACGGCTGGCGTGTCTGGAACAGCGACAGCGCCGCCTGGGTGTACAACCAGATTTATTCGCCGGCAGACCAGGATTTTTTCCCCGGCGGTCCGACTGCTCTTCAGCAGTCATTCTATCGCTTTGATGACGCGCTGACTCCTACCAACCTGGGGCTGGATGTGTCGCAGACGATATTCCAGTGGAATTACTGCTACAATGAGGACTTGCTGTTTGTGGTGCTGGAAATCACCAACTCTTCCGCCATCGATTACACCGAGTTTGCGTTTGCGATATACTGCGATATTGACGTCGGCGGCCCTGACGGAACCGGTGAGAATGGCCGCCTGGGCGACCTGGTCGCCTTTGATCAGGTCGAGAACCTTGCCTGGACGTACGATGAGGACGGCTACGATCCCGGCTGGGGGCCGCTGGTGCGCACCGGCATCATGGGTACCAAATACCTCGAAACCCCCGATGGGATTGGCATGACCGCATTCCGGACCGGCCAGTGGGAACAGGTCTGGAATATCGACGACCCGGCAAAATTCGAGCTGATTGATTCCGAGCAGTTTGATACATCACTTCCTCCAACCGACCAGTACTATCTGCAGTGCACGCGAGGCATCAACCTGACGGCAGGCAAGACGGTCCGAGTGGTTTTTGCCATTATCGCCGGTGAGGATGAGGAGGAATTTTATGCCAATGCCGCCACCGCCCAAACTCTGTATGATAATTATTTTGTCGGTCCGCAGCCTCCTGCCTCTCCTATCCTGGAGGTACAGGCGGGCGACGGCAAGGTCTATCTGCGGTGGTCTGATACCTCCGAAGTGAGTGTCGATCCGCTTACAAAAGAAACCGACTTCAGGGGATACAAGCTGTATCGTTCCGACAACCAGGGATATACCTGGGGCTTTGAGGCCGATTTTGACGATCAGTGCCTGCAGGTCGATTACTACCCGATAGCCGCCTATCAGGTTATGGAGGCAGGCAATCCAATCTCACACTCTTACATCGATTCCGATCTGAATAACGGGGTGGAGTACTGGTACTGCCTGGTTGCCTATGACGAGGGCGACCCGACCGTGCCAATCGGGCCGTTGCAGAATGGCTTCGGCCGCCCCGACGTTGACCCGAATGTGGTTCGCGTCGTCCCCCGCAGCGATCCGGCCGGATATTTCGATGCTTTCTCGACCCTGGAGCATGTCTATTCCGGGAACGGGGAACCATCTGATGGCGAACTTTATCCGATCCGTTTCGATGAAAACGCGGTGCAGGGCCCGGACTACAAAGTGATCTTTACGGAAACTGATCTGCAGACTTTCTGGCATTTGATTGACGTAACCAGCGATGATACGGTACTGGTCGATCAGACACTGCAATCGCAGACCGCCGATCCGGGCGAATTTCCGATCGGTGACGGCATTCGTGTTGTGGTTCGCAACGGCGATTGTATTCCCCGATCCATGGGCCAGACGGCCTTCGGCGTGCCGGATGACACCACGATTACGATGTTTGACTTCCTCGGCCCGTTCGGTGATGTGTTCGATATGCCGGTCGGGGGCGACAAGCATTTTCGCTCCACCTACGAATTGCGCTTTACCGCCGGCGGATCCCAGGGGTATCAGATATTCGACCACACTTCAATAATTCCTTTGCCATTTGAGGTGTGGAATACCACGCTGGACTATCAAGTGCATGCCGAGATTTACGATTGGGACGGCGACCTGGTCTGGAATCCGGAGGTGGGTGACTATATTTCAATTGTCAACGTGCCATATGACGGATTGCCGCACCCGGAAGCGTTCCCGTTCAACCACGCCTGGTTCTTCGCCGTTGATCCGTATAACACCCAGTACAACACAGGTGACATTTACACAATCGAGGGTGCTCCGCTCAATGGATCGGATGACGTCTTCACGTTTACGGCCGACGGGATTGTCTCCTCGGCGGCCGCTTCCGCCATGGATCTTATCCGGGTGGTGCCCGATCCGTATATTGCGCACACTCCCCTGGAAACAGATCAATATAATCGGAAATTGCAGTTTATAAACCTGCCCGATGAATGTACCGTCCGGATTTATACTCTCAGCGGTGATCTGGTGAAAACGCTCGACCACAGCGGCGCCGGCACTGCTGACTGGAATATGCTGACGGAGTCCGGGCTGGGGATTGTATCCGGCGTATACCTGTACCATGTAGAATCACCGTATGGCGACCGCATCGGCCGGTTTGCCGTAATTAAGTAGGAGAAGACGCCATGAATAAGAAAATAGTGATTATTCTGACCGTCGCATTCCTGTGCGGAACGGTTTCTGCCGGCGAATTCTCTAAAGTCGGAACCGCCGGTGCCCAGTTTCTCAAGATCGGCGTCGGTTCCCGATACACCGCGATGGCCGAGGCGTCGGTTGCCTGCGCCAACGACATCTATTCGATGTATTGGAATCCGGCCGGTCTGGCGAACGTGTATAACAACGAACTGGCTTTCAGCCATGTTTACTATATCGCCGATATCAACCTGAACTATGTTGCGTATGCACGATCCTTCGAAGATATCGGGATTTTCGGAGTTTCGGCGACAGTCTTGGGGATGGATGATCAGGAAGTGACGACGACAGAACCGGACGAGCAGAATGGGACCGGCGAAATGTACTCGGTTTCATCGCATGCTGTTCAGCTGACATATGCCCGTTACCTGACCACCCGGTTCGCGTTCGGCGGCAGCTTTAAATATGTCAGCGAAAAAATCTATCGCGAGAAATCGGACGGCTTTGCCTTTGATTTCGGAACACTGCTTTACACCGGTCTGCGCTCCCTGCGGATCGGGATGAGCATTTCCAATATGGGTCCCGAGATGAGATTCGATGGCCCCGATCTGGATGTGTTCTACAAGCCTGAAGACGAGAGTGAAAATCCAAATTATGACCCGTTTACCAGTCGCCTGAAAGTCGAGCCGTACGACCTTCCGCTGACCTTCCGGGTCGGTCTGGCATATGACCTGGCCTTCGGAACCGGTTCGAACCTGTTGCTGGCGATTGAGGCAAAACACCCCAACGACAATGAACAGCAGGGCGCAATCGGTGCAGAATACAGCTGGCAGGAACGCTACTTCCTCCGCGGCGGCTATAAACTCAATTATGAGGAGGAAAGCCTGACCTTTGGAGGCGGCATCCGGACCGATCTTTCGGAAACCGTCGATTTTATCATTGATTATGCCTGGGTCGATTTCGGGCGCTTTCATTCGGTTCATAGATTTTCCGCCAGTATCAGTTTCTGATGGTTTGCAGTTCGTAAGAAAAGCCCGCCATAAGGCGGGCTTTTTTCTGGCTGATTGTGGACTTTTTGTGTAAAATTCATATATTTGAAAATCAACCGACCACGTGAATAAATCGGAAGGTGACCATGCGACACCGATGCGTTATATTCGTTTTTCTTGCTGTCTGGCTGGTGACGACACTCCTTGCACACGCGATCAGTCCCGAAGAGAAGGAAGCTCGTGAGGCGATGTACTATTATTTTGATCTGCTGCTCTTCAATAATATTGAATCGGCAGAAGGACTCTGGTTGCCCGAGGCGATCGAGCGGGCCAAAAGGCTTGGTATCAGCTATGAAGGGATTGTTTTTAAGCCGGACTCCCATTCTCCGGTTGTTTATGATCTGGACGGTCTCAGGGATGTCCTGCAGGCCGGCGTGAGAATCCAGCCGCGGCTGGATACCAGTTTCATTCGGATTAAATTCGACATCGAGCACCAGGAGACCAGGGTGCAGCACTTTTACTACATGAAAATGGTGGGCGGGTATTACTGGTTTACCTATGCCGACGACTATTACGCCCGGGGGTGGGATATCGAGGAAACGAAATATTTCCGGTTTCATATTGACCCCGATGCCGGGAAGTTATTCAACCGTATTGCGGCGCAATCGCTCGACGATTTTGTCGAAACCGTAGCCGAGAAAATTGCAATTTCGGATGAGCGGCTGGTGCTTTTGGAGAAGGAAAAAATCGATTACTTTGTATGTCAGACAGCTCTCACTGTCAGAGCACTGGCCGGCGATAAGCAGGTCGAGGAGTTTTATAATCCGGGCGCGGACGCCGTGTACAGTATCAATTTCCCCAATTACAGCATTGTTGCCAGGCTGCTGATCAACTTCAAGCTGCAAGAACTGCCGCTATCGACAGTTCCTTTCCTGCAGGACGGGCTGGCAGTGTATCTCAGTGGCAGCTGGCAGCGCGGCCCGGAAGTAATCGCCGATTTTGGCGAATATCTATTACGGCATAGAGTCATTGAGATTGATTCACTTCTGCCGCCCAATGACAGCACCACTCTTATAGACATTACTGCGCCGGTTAGCGCTTGCGTAATCGAGTATCTCATTTCAGAACTCGGACTGGATCGGTTTTTTGAGTTGTATCGGAGCCTGTCCGGCCAGGTGCAGGCGGTAAAAGCAATTGGAGCCGACGAGATTAAAGATCGGCTGACCGGATTTTTGAATGTGCCATGGGCGGAGTTTGCCGAAGAAGCAATCCGGTATGCAGAAAATCGCAGGGCGCACGGGGGGGCCATTCACCCTGGCGAAATTGAAACCAACCGGGTGTTAGTCAACGATAGTGGTCTGATTCTATCAGTTTCGGACGAGTGGGTGAAAGTGGAGTTCACCGCCGATGAGGGCACCAGGCCTGACCTCAACATTTTCTTCGGCAAGCAGGAAGAACTTGACGGCAAGCGATCATTGCTACTGACAGAACAGTATAAAAACAACCTGACCTTCAAGGGGTACCGTTTCGGGATCAGGCTGGACAAGAACGAAATCGGTGTCTATGATTACGCGACCAATCAGCTCAAGGCGAAATATGTCTACGATTTTGATCCTGATCCCGGCTACTATGACGCTGAACGCAACCGGGTAACGGCGTATTTCGATATCGGCATTCTTGACGATGTCCTGCCGTCGTCTTCAGATTATTTACTGTTGCGTTAAGGTTACTCTTGATCGACATCCTCCAGCGTCCCGGGGGCGATACGCTCGATTCGGTTCTTGATCAACGGAACATCGGGTAGCAGTTCATCCAGTTCAATAAATTTGAGATAGTCCGCGACCGCCTTCTGGAAACGCTTGGCCTTCTCGGCCATTAATCCCCGATACATGTATGCGTAAGGCTCGTCGGGGTCAAGCTCCAGCACCAGATTAATCAGGCTGTCGGCGGTATTATCGTTTCGTTTTCGAAAGTGGTAGCCGATAAGGTCAATGAGAAGCAAGGTATTGTCTGGCTCGAAGGCGAGCGCTTGAACAATGGTCTCCCGGCACTTTTCCTCAAATTTCATCTCCCGGTACAATTCCGAAAGAAAATGGTACATCTCTGCGCGATACGGCGCCAGTGCGACTGCCGCCGAAAGTTCCTTCTTGGCCTCCTGGTATCGCTTGAAGTGGACAAGCAGATTCCCATACTGCATGCGATAGGTAGCGTTGTACGGGTGCCGCTGGATCAGGCGCTCGGCGTACGTCAGCGCTTCGCTGTATTTCTTGACGCGAACAAGATCATTAACAAGTTCCGATTTCAGGTAGTCCGGGACTTTGCCGCGGACCGCCATCTCGCGTTTCTCGGCCAGATCGTACTCATTTTCGGTAATATAATAATCACGGAAGGCCAGAAGGGCCGATTCATACTTGGTTTCATTTTGTTCCAGATAAGCGTCCAGGTAGTCAATCGTCAGCTTTGGTGACAGGTGAACGGCAAAGGCCGGGATGATCAGCATCAATGCGGGAAAGGCCAGGCGCCGGCAGAGACGGGATGAGCCGGGCTCGGATTCGTCGAGGCGTACGATGCTATAAGCACCCCAAAAAATAAAGCCGCCGAGCAGGAAGGCGTAGACGGGGATTTCCCGGGCCATACCGCTGACCGGATCCAGAATAAACATAATTGTCAATCCCCCCGCCGCCAGCAATCCCCAGAATGCCGCGTAACCGGTGTCGCCGGAACGCACCGGGAAAGCAGCAATGGCCACAATCATCAGCAGGAACAGCGGAACCATGGATGAAAACAGATTGAATAGATCAAGCAGATGGTGGCCGCTGAACAGGGAATAGCCCGGCAGCGGCTGTTTGCCGGATAGGAAAAGGAGATTCTTCTCCAGCATGATATCACCTGCGGCCATACCGTATGTAATGACTATCCCGGCTATAATAAGCGCGGCGGCGAGTACGATGCCGGCGCGGTGGAGTTTTTTGCGATGCTTTCCGACCGAAACGAGACTGACATAGACAGCGGCTGGAATCACGGCGACAAAAAGGATGTGTACAAGGATACCGATGGCCGCGATCAGCCACAGCAGTAAAGCCGCCCGGGCCGATCTGATCTTGAGCAGCTTCAGCCCCGCCTGAACAAACAACGCAAGGCAGGCCGGCAAAAGCAGCGTGGTTTCCACCATGCCGAAGAAGTATAGAGCGGGACCGGTCAGAACGACCAGAAGGAAAAATAACGCCCTTCTATTATTGTCCTGAAAGAGCAGTGCCGAAATGTTGAATACGGCGACGATGCAGACTAGGCCGGAGATATATGAGACAATCTGGAAACCGAGCACGGCTGCCGTCAGGCGGGCAATACCGAACGCATGGAGCAGATAATATAAGAGATATGCAATGCCGGTCCCGCCGAACTCGAACCAGTGAAAAATGGCTTTGCTCTTCTGTGCAAAATTGCCGAGACGGAGATAACCGTCTCCATATAGATGGGCCTCAAAACGGAAGATAACGATCACTGCCATAAGCGATATCAGAGCTGTCCATCTGGCAAGCCTGGCGGATTCCCTCCAGAGCACTTCGGCTCCGGCTGACAGGAAGTCGCGGCGCGGGCCAAGGAAAAACAGAATTAGAGCGGCCAGCAGGGCCGCCAGCCAGAGGACATAGACCGCAGCTGGCAGGAATGTGCTCTGTCCAAAACCCCAGTTGACTGAAAACAGGTAATGACCAAGAACGGGAATTAAAAATGACAGCAATGTGGCTGCCAGGCAGAGGATGGCAATGCGGGAGTGCCATAGCGGTCGTGGTGCAATGGTATTAGTGTCCATCGTATCGTCGATCAGATTTCCTGTCGCCCCTCCAGAGCACGCGAGAGGGTCATGCCGTCGGCATACTCCAGATCGCTCCCGACCGGGAGGCCGCGGGCGATCCTTGTGATTCTTACACCAAGCGGCTTCAGAAGTTTCGAGATATATAGAGCGGTGGCTTCGCCCTCAACATTCGGATTGGTTGCCACGATAATTTCGGAGACCGTTTTATCGACGCGGGGGAGCAATTCCCGGATTTTCAAATCATCCGGACCGATCCCATCCAGCGGGGAGATTCGTCCGCCCAGTACATGATACAGGCCATGATAGCTTTCGCATTTCTCCACCGCCGCCAGGTCCATCGCTTCTTCCACGATGCAAATCGTGTCGCGCCGGCGCTTCGGGTCCCGGCAGATATAGCAGGGATCTTCCTCGGTAATGTTAAAGCATATCGAACAGAAGCAGACTTTCTCTTTAAGATCCCTGACGGCGTCGGCCAGTTCGATCGCCTCTTCTTTGGGAACCTTCAGCAGATGAAACGCCAGCCTTCCAGCCGTCTTCCGCCCAATTCCGGGCAATCGGGCCAGCCGGGTAATCAGCCGTTGAATTGAGTCTGCGTTATTTTGCATCTCTGTTCTGTCAGAAAGGGAGGTTCATCCCGGGAATGTTAAATCCGCCGGTCAGGGTTGCCATCTGTTCCGCCTGCAGCTCCTGCGCTTTCTGGCGGGCCTGATTAACGGCGGCAACGATCAGATCCTGAAGCATCTCGACATCCTCAGGATTGACAACTTCCGGGTCAATTCGTATTTCGAGCAATTCCTGTTTGCCGTTAACGATGCACTTGACCATTCCGCCGCCGGCGGTTCCCTCGATCTCCTCCTCTTCCAGCCGGGCCTGCAGTTCTTCCATCTTGGCCTGCATCTGCTGGAATTGCTTCATCAGGTTACCCAGTCCGCCTTTGCCCATTGATATGCTCCTTATTAAAGCTAATTATCGATTTTTCGTTTCCCGACAATCTCCCCGTCAAATCGGTCCACCAGATTCCTCAGTCTCGCATCCTCTTTGAGCAGATTATCGGCGTCGATTTTGTTAGTGGTTGACTCCGGCCTGGTGTTTTTCGGGGCTTTCTTATTGACGTCGATTTCGTACTTAATTCGAAGCGATGTTTTGAAAAACTCTCGCAAATCAGCCTGGATAGCAGCTATATAATCCGACTTTTCCAGGACTTGCTTGGATGTGCCTCCGGCGTTATGAAAGACCGCCGTTATCACGTTATCCTTAACCTCCCGGATCTCGGCCATTGACAGCAGCGCCGAGAGCATCGGATTGCTTTTCTTTACGTGCTCGGTGAACTTCGGCCAGTTGGTTTGTACGATGGGAAGGTTGACCGCGCGCACGGTTGTCGTTGTGGATGTCTCCTCGGCCGGAATCTGGCTCTCGCCTTTCGGCTCCGCCTTTTTTGCCGGAGCGAAGATATCTTTCTGTGTACTTTTGTCGAAGAGGTCGACGCCGGCATTATCCTCGGTGTCATCTTCATCCTCGGTCAGGTGTGCCAAAATTTCCTCGAAGCGGACGGTGCCCTCCATGCTGGTCAATTTCATTGTGGTAGTTTCAAGCAGAAGTCTGGGATCAAGACCGCTTTTTATATCAAGCGACATGTCGGTCACGCTCTTTACCATGCGCAAAAGATCGCCGGTGGAAAAATGGTCGATCTGCCGGGTGAGATTTTCCGCCTCGGAATCCGACAGTTCAAGCATTTTTCGCGGGTGACTGACATTCTTGAGAATCAGGATGTTTCGCAGGTGTTCAGCCAGACCGGTACAGAATTCGGATATGTCGGCGCCGGAATCAAACAGCTGCTTTACCTTCTCCAGGCTTCCGCCGGGATCCTTGGCAGCAACGGCATCAACATAGTCAAAAAAGAAGCGACGGTCAATCAGCCCCAGAGCCTCGGTCACCTCCTGCAATGTAATCCTGTCCCCGGCGAAGGTTGAAAGCTGGTCAAGCAGCGATATGGCGTCGCGAACCGATCCGTCGGCTTTACGCGCCAGCGTAAACAGGGCGTCATCATCTATCTCGATTTTCTCTCCATCAGCGACCTTTTTCAGATGAGCGAGTAGATCGGCGGGGCCGACCCGGTGGAAGTCGTAACGCTGGGTCCGGGAGCGGATAGTCTCCGGGACCTTGAAAGGTTCGGTTGTGGCAAAGATAAAGACCACGTGCGGCGGGGGCTCTTCAAGCGTTTTCAGCAAAGCATCAAAAGCGGAGCCGGAGAGACGGTGTACTTCATCAATGATGTAAATTCGTTTCTTGCCCAAAGCCGGAAGATATCGAACATTTTCGCGAAGGGATCGGATATCATCGACCCCGGTATTGGAGGCGGCATCGATTTCCAGCACATCGAGCGCCGCACCGGCGATAATTTCTTTGCAGGACTGGCATTTGTCGCACGGCGTTGCGGTGAGACCCTCGATGCAGTTTAACGCTTTTGCCAGAATACGGGCGGTCGTGGTTTTTCCGGTGCCGCGCGGTCCGGTAAAAAGGTATCCCGATGAGATCCGCCCCGCTCCCAACGCGTTTTTCAAGGTGCGCGTGATATGTTCCTGAGCAATCACATCAGCAAACTGCTGAGGCCGATATTTCCTGGCCAGGACCTGATATGACATGGAAATCCAGTTTAATGGTGCGCACCCACCGTTGACCCGCCGGCCCCCGGCTTCCAAGACAGCCAGCTCCAACCAGGCAACCC
>CP070796.1:0-19013 GCA_020343475.1 Candidatus Zixiibacteriota bacterium | reverse complement strand
TTCGGGCGGGGTCTGGAGTTTCACGACCAGCGGTGCCGGAGTCTATAGCGCGACCTTTGAGTGCATTGATTCGTGCGGTGCGACCTGCGGGGGAACGGTCAACATAACGGTTGATTATAATAGCGCTCCGGTTTGCAATTTTCCGAGCGACACTTCGTTCTTTATCAGCGGCGACAGCACCTTCAACTTCCCGGTTTCGGCAACTGATGTGGATAATAACCTCGTCGGTTGCTCGCTGATCAGCGGAGTCGGGACACTTTCGGGCGGAATCTGGACGTTTACCACTACCGGTCCGGGCGTATATAGTGCGACCTTTGAGTGTATCGACGAATGTGGTGCAACCTGCGGGGGGGCAGTTGGCGGAACGGTGATTGTAACCGTCGGTTATAATAGTCCTCCGGTCTGCAATCTGCCGGGTGACACATCCTACTTTGTTTGCGATGACACCACTTTCAATTTCGATGTTTCGGCGACCGATGTTGACGGCAATTTGGTCGGTTGCTCGCTGACCGGCGGTGTCGGAACGCTTTCGGGTGGAGTCTGGAGTTTTACAACCAGCGGTCCCGGAGTCTATAGCGCGACCTTTGAGTGTATTGATTCGTGCGGCGCGACCTGCGGGGGGACGGTGAATATCACGGTTGATTATAATAGCGGGCCGATTGCATCCTGTCCCGGGAATAGTGAAATATTCGTGTGTGATCTCAGTGATGTATGTATTGATGGTTTCGATGCCAGCGATTCAGATGATAACCTGGAGTCAATAATAGTCACAGGTGGAATTCTGGACGGGAACCAGGTGTGCTTCACCCCGGTTGTGGGCATCAATACCATTACATTGATTGCGGTTGACGAATGCGGGATCGCGGATACCTGCACAACTGAAATCACGGTCGCTATGAACAATCCCCCCACCGCTACCTGTCCCGGCGATATGGAAATGTTTGTGTGCGATCTCAGCACAATCTGTATTGATGGTTTTGCCTGCGAAGATTCGGACGGGAATCTGGCTTCCTGTAATGCCACCGGGGGTGTTCTCAGCGGTTCCCAGGTGTGCTTTGACCCGGTGGCGGGGACAAATATTATTACGTTGACGGCAACCGATTCCTGCGGGGCAACTGACGTCTGCACAACAATCGTAACCATAACGTTGAACAGCCCGCCGACGGCAAGCTGTCCGCCGGATGAAGAAATTTTCCTCTGCCAGCCGGAAGAAATTTCGGTCGGCCCATTCAGCGGTAGTGACCAGGATAATAACATCGCCTCGGAAACGGTCTCGATGGGGATCCTTAGCGGCGGATACGTTTTCTTTACACCGACAGCATCTGGAGTCTATACAATAGTGTATACCGTGACCGATGACTGTGGCGAAACGGATGTCTGCCAGACAAATGTGACTGTCACTCTCAATTCCGCACCGGTTGCGAGTTGCCCTGGAAATGAGTCGTACTTCCTTTGCGGCCCCGAAGAAATCTGTGTCGGGCCGTTCAGTGCCGATGATGCCGACGGTAACCTGGCATCCGAAACTGTATCACTCGGGACTCTCAGTGGCGGCAATGTCTGTTTCACGCCGGATGCACCGGGAGACTACACAATAGTCTATACCGCCACTGATTCCTGTGGCGCTGCAGATGCCTGCACCACCGTTGTTACGGTTAACTTCAATTCCGCTCCGGTCTGTGACTTGCCGGATGACGATACTTTGTTTATCTGTAATGATACTGTCTTGAGCTTCTCGATATCGGCAACCGATGCCGACAATAACCTGGCCGGCTGTTCGCTAATCAGTGGAGTAGGGGCACTCTCCGGCGGAACCTGGACCTTTGCGACTACCGGCTCGGGCGTATATAGCGGCACATTTGAGTGCGTCGACGAATGCGGTGCAACCTGTGGCGGAACAGTCAGTATTACCGTGAATTATAACTCCGCACCGGAGGCGAATTGCCCCGTTATGGGAAATCTGGTGCTGTGCAATCTGGATGATATCTGCATTGAAGGTTTTTACTGCACCGACCCGGACAATAACCTGGTTTCATGCGAAGTCGACAATGGGGTTCTGGATGGCACCTATGTGTGTTTCACTCCGGTGGAAGGCCCGAATACTATTATACTCACGGCCACCGATGCCTGCGGAGTGACTGCAGCCTGCACCTTAAATGTTAATATCGGTGTTGATACCCCGCCGACGGTAAGCTGCCCGGGTGATGTATCGGTTGATCTCTGTCAGAACGAACAAATCGAGATCGGTCCGTTCAGTGCGAGTGACATTGAGGGAGCTATTATCTCGCAATCAGTTTCATTCGGAACCCTGTCTGGCAACAATGTATTCTTCACTCCGGATACAGCTGGGGTATATACTATTGAATATACGGCCTATGACGATTGTGGTGTCTCAAGCTCATGCACAACTCTGGTAACCGTATCCTTGAACAATCCGCCGGAGGTAACCTGCCCGGCCAATGCCACCATTTACCTGTTCGCATTTAAAGAGGTTTGCCTTGATGGCTTTGCGGCGACCGACCCCGACGGCAATCTGGATTCATTTAACGTTACCGGCGGCGTCCTGATTGGCAGTGAGGTCTGTTTCACGCCGACTGAAGAGGGTGTTTATACAATTACTGCGATTGCGACGGATAGCTGCGATGTGGCCGATACCTGTGAAACCAGCGTTCAGATTGTATTGGCGACCTCATGCCCGATGGTCAAGATTGAAAAAACGCATGACGCTTATCAGGGACACTTTGAGAATGTTGAGATTACAATTGAGAATCTCATCTATGAGATTGGCGGCTTTGATTTCCTGATCGCCTACGACGCCTCGGCGCTCAACTTTATTAGCGCGGGGCCCGGGACCTTTATGGAAGAATGCGGCTGGGAATTCTTTACCTATCGATACGGGCCGTTCGGAAACTGCGGCGATGCCTGCCCCTCCGGTATGCTGAGGATCGTGGCTATGGCGGAAACCAATAACGGAGCCAATCACCCGACCTGCTATGTTCCACCCGGCTATGGCCCGCATAACCTGATCAATCTCAAATTCTATGTGACCAATGACAGAACCTTTGAGTGTCAGTACGTTCCGATCAAATTCTTCTGGCTGGATTGCGGTGATAATACCATGACCAATCCATCCGGTGATACGACCTTTATTGACAGCAAGATATTTGATTTCACCGGCGATATTATCTGGGATGAATACGATGACGACCAGTTTCCTGAAGACGCCAGGATTGCAAATCTTGGCGCTCCGGACCATTGTCTGAATCCCGATCCGGAAAAACCATCGGCTATCCGATGCATCGAATTCTGGCAGGGTGGAATTGATATTGTCTGTGCTGACAGTATTGACACCCGGGGCGACGTCAATTTGAACGGCTTGGCGTATGAAATCTCCGATGCCGTTGTTTTCACGAATTACTTCATCAACGGTCTCGCGGCCTTTACGGTCAATCAGGAAGGCCAGACCGCTGCGACTGACGTCAACGCCGACGGCATTGTGCTTTCAATTGCCGATCTGGTGTACCTGGTGAGGGTGGTGGTCGGTGACGCGCTCCCGTATGTGAAGCTGACTCCGGGAGTGGAACAGGCTTCGTTCAGTTCGGACGGTTCGGTTGTTACGGTGGATGCTGAACTCGGTGCCGCGCTGTTGTTGTTCGAGGGCAGAACCGACGTATCGCTGGCCGAAGGCGCCGCGAATATGGAGATTATGACCGGATATGACGGACAATATACCCGCGTTCTGGTTTACAGCTTCAAGGCCGGTCAGACCTGCTCCGGCAGAATTCTCAATAGTCGCGCATCGCTCCGGTCGGCGGAAGCCGCCGATTATTATGGCAGTGAATACCGGATCGAGGTTATACCTAACAGCTTCAGCTTGACCAGCTACCCGAATCCGTTCAACCCGTCGGCGACTATTGAAATGACCCTCCCGGCGGAAACGGATTGGAATATAGGTATTTACAATGTCGCCGGCCAGAAGGTGGCTGAATTCGGCGGATGCGACCAGGGCAGAGTTGTTTTGCGGTGGGATGCCGGTGACGTTGCCACCGGGATTTATCTGATGAAGGCGACCGCCGGCAGCAATTCCGTTACCAGGAAAATGGTCTTGATGAAATAGCATTACCATACATTAATCTTAAAAAGGCCTCCGAGAGTGGGGCCTTTTTTATGGCAGCGTTGTTGCCCTGCCGAGAATGGGAAGACTAATGCAGTGGAGGACAAGCGGATTTTAGACGGAGTTGTCGTCGTGAATCAATATCGGGAAATTCTCAATTAGCAATATTGATCTATAATTTCCCTTTGTTTTTTAATTCCTGGCGTTTTGAATTCAGAACTTGTTTGCGTACTTCAATGGTTTTTTCTCCGAAGAGTGCAAACCGCAGCCATCGGTATCCGAATTTCAAAAGGGCATAATCATCAGTTTTAACCTGCCGCCGCGTTTTGTCATCGACCTCGAATTTCTCAAAAAATGAACTTTGAAAGATCAGATTGCGGAACTTGTCAAGGTTGTAACAAGCGGTGAAAAACATCTCGATTTTCTGCGGTTCGAGCCCCTTCTCCTGTTCTCGAAAGAAAGGATGCAAAGTGATATTCTTGTACTCCTCTCCAGCCTCGTCGTACTCATTGATGCCCTGGTCCTCAAGCCATTCGGCTACGGTCTGGTTTTTGTCCTCGCCAAAACCCTTGCAGAGCGATTCCCGGAGCAGAAAATAGAATTCCTGGTCGAGTTCCTTGCTGTCATCGCTCGGCGAAGCCAGCCCCAGCGGATACATACGACATGCCCAGGGGCGATCGGGGTATATCTTGCATCCGTCCTGTCCGACAAAGGGGCAACTCTTCTTCTTGTCGTCATTCATCTTGAGCATGACGATAGGATACTTGAGATTTTCGTCGAAAGGGGAGATGGTATACTTACCCAGAAATTCGGAAGATGAGATTCCGAGATTTTTTTTCAGCCGAATTATATCATACGGCGTCAAAAATATGTTCACGTCGCCGCAACATTCATTGAAACAGGGTACGCCCTTATGGCAGGCAAAGGTGAAACTGCTTTCCCTGGTGAGTCGAGGATATTCCCTGAGGATTGCTTCCTTGAGTTTTTCAATCTCTCTCATGTAACCTCCAGGCAATCCGGGCAGTTACTTTTTAACGATGCGATCCCTGAGCGCATTCGCCGACCACACCGGAATCGGTCCTTTTTCGCCGGTCATCGGGTCATACCGATGGCGATAAGACACATTCTGATCATACTGGGTTTTCATCCACTCCCAGCCTTTAACATAATAGGGGCAATCGTCGTTGAAACAGACGAATTGCGGATGGGTTCCCCAGTTGGCTTCCTCGGGAGGCTGCCATTTCAACATCCTTTTCCCACAGTAGGGGCATATTTCGTTTTTATCTTCCATGATCTCTTTAAACCGCAGATCGCGTCAAATGTTGACGCTGTTCCGCATTTCAAACTGCCAGCAATATAATAATAATCCCGCCAAAAATCAAAGTCCTCCAGGTTGCTACCCGGAGGACTTCATTTATTGAACCGCGAACTGAATACGCTTGTGGCATTCACCCGGCTCGTGGTCGAATAATCGGCCGTCTTTAGTAAATGCCGATTATCTCGCGTTTCATCATCCCCCATTCGCCGGAAGCTGGATCCCACCTGCAGTTGGCAAAGACCTTCCAGTCGTCCTTCATCTCCGGGCAGTCGGCGCGGAAGTAATAACCCGGCCAGCGGGTTTCTTCACGGAAGAGAATTGTCCGGACATGGGCTTCAGCCTGCCACATACGGTGGATATTTTCCCAGCATCGCATCAGTTCGTGCAGGTCCTGAGCGGCCAGTTTCTCGGCGTCCTCCTTGAGGAAGGCGAGCAATTCCAGGCCCTTCTTCAGAAGATGCTTACTGGTGGTAAACTGCGTGGAGACGCCGCCGGCATACTCATCCATTATCTTCTGCAGGCGGAACATAAACATCTTCGGCTTGATGTAGTTCGGATTGACATCGGGATCTGAGGATGCCGCCTTGTGCTCTTCATACAGATCAAGCGGGAGCAGGATGCGTTTTTTGAGTTCCTCGATCGCGGCGTTGTCATATTTGTTCTCTCCGGGATGATCGACGCAGTAGGCGATTGCGGCTTTAGCCGCGATACGACCTTCGGTCACAGAACCGGAG
Organism: Candidatus Zixiibacteriota bacterium; assembly: GCA_020343475.1. Lineage (GTDB taxonomy): Bacteria > Zixibacteria > MSB-5A5 > GN15 > PGXB01 > JAFGAL01. The sequence continues at coordinate 12,850 of CP070796.1, read as the reverse complement.
GAAAACTTGTGGCTGGAGGCGCCAGAGGCATCACCGGCCGCAAACAGACTCTCAACCGTGCACATGCACGGATATCCCCAGAAATAATCCTTTGGAGCGATGTCTTCGGGACCGCTGACCCAGGCGCCAGAGGCACCGGAGTGGGAGCCGATGAAATACGGCTCACACGCGGCAATCTCAGACGGTTTCTCTTCTGGCGCGGTGTTGGTGGCCGCCCAGAGAATCGCCTGTGAAATGGTCATATCCAGAAAATCTTCCCAGGCCTCGGATTCCAGCTCTTTGAGCTTTTTCTTGCGCTCTTTTTCATCCGGGACACCCTTGGAAAGATTCTCAATTGCCTCTTCGGTCCGCATAAAGATCGGCCCCTTGCCTTCCATCACGTCAAGCATCATCAGCCAGTTGCGAAGGTTAGCCGGAACCGGCTTGACCAGGCCATACGGTTTCCACTTTTCAAGCTCATCGCGACGAGTCTGCATGTAGTTCTCGCCAAGGCCGTTGGTCGCGCGGGACTTGAACAGAAGGAACCATGCTCCTACCGGGCCGTATGCGTCTTTAAAGCGCACCGGGATGAAACGGACTTCCTGGCAGGTCATTTCGGCACCGGCCTTGAGCGTGAAGTATGCACTCGCGCCGGAGTTGAACGGCGGATACCAGGAACGACCGAGACCTTCACCGGAAGAACGCGGTTTGAAGACGTGCACTGCGCCGCCCATGGCGACCAGCGTGGTCTTCGCCTTGAAGACGTAGAATTTATTCTCGCGGACTGAGAAACCGACCGCGCCGACACATTTGTTGCCGTCCATCAACGGCTCGGTAATAAAGACTCTTTCGTAGATGTTGTCCATGCCAAGGGCGTTTTTGGCAGCTTCCGCAACGATGACCTTGTATGATTCACCGTTAATCATCAGCTGCCAGCGACCCTCGTGCACATAGTTGCCTTCGGCATCTTTCCAGATCGGCAGACCCCATTTCTCAAACAGGTGCACGGTCGAATCGACGTGACGGGCAATGTTGGCGACCAGGTCTTCGCGAGTAATGCCCATCAAATCATTTCTCACGTAGTCGACATAGTCGTGAACGGAATTCTGCCCGTCTTTGACACCCACGTATTGATTGATGGCCGAAAGTCCCATGGCGACGGCGCCGGAGCGATCCATGGCGGCTTTGTCGACAAGGGTGACCTTCAGGTTGTTCTTCTTTGCCCAGTGGGCAGCCTCTGCGGCCGCACCGCACGCGGCCATACCGCCACCGACAATCAGAAGATCAGTTTTGACTTCTACGGTTTCGAAATTTGCCATAGCGATCATCCTTTCTACTTGACCGGTGGGAGGTCAGCCATGCCGCATGACTCAGGTTCAGTGAACAGATATGGGCTCTTCAAGTCCTCGTTCGGGCTGGGATATCCGCCGTCGGGAACCGCTGAGCCCTCGGCATTGGTCCGGATCGGGAATTTGAAACGCTTGAGCATACCGTTTCTGAATTTGACCGTCCACATGATGCTGTCGGTGCTTCGCAACGGAGTTACGGTGGCCCCCAGGGGGCAGAAGTCGGCATAGCCGCGAACCTCCATTGCCTGCACCGGGCAGATCTTCACGCAGCTATAGCATTCCCAGCACATCTCGGGAGCCTGATTGTACGCCTTCATCAGGTCCTTGTTCAGGACCATCAGGTCGTTGGGGCAAACATACTGGCAAGCGGTTTTGTCCAGCGCCTTGCACCCATCGCACTTGTCAGGGATCACATAGCTAGGCATTTACATCCTCCTTGTGAGTCTAATCCGGGAGATTAGACCCTGTGTTGATTTTAGAACCTTACGTTATTTCTTGGCATCTCCGGTCGCATGACCGTGCAGTTTCACTTCGACTTTTTCATCGTCCTTCAGAGCGGCGTAGTACTCACGCAGGATAGCCAGCACCTCCGGCCGCGAGAATTCCGCCGGTATCTCACCGCCCGCAGAAAGAGCTTTGCGGAGGGCCGTGCCGCTCAGGAACAGCCGGTCTTCTTTCGGGTGCGGGCAGGTCTTCATGGAGGCCATGCCACCGCACTTGTAACACCAGAAGGTCCAGTCGATCGGAAGCATCTTGCATTCCAGTGCCCCGTCCCAGAGCTGATGAAATATCTCCTGGGCGTCGAAGGGGCCGTAGTAATCGCCAACCCCGGCATGGTCACGGCCAATAATCATATGCGTGCAGCCGAAGTTCTGACGAAACACCGCGTGCAAAAGACCTTCACGAGGCCCGGCGTAACGCATGTCCAGAGGGTAACCGCCGGTCACCACACGGCTCTTGTCAAAATAGTTCTCAACCAGAGTGTTGATGCATTTGACACGGACCTCGGCCGGGATATCACCCGGTTTCAGCTTTCCGACGAGCTGGTGAATATACAGGCCGTCGGAAACCTCGACCGCGATTTTTGCCAGATACTCATGGGAGCGGTGCATGGGATTGCGAAGCTGCAGGGCTGCGATTGTCTTCCAGCCACGTTCATCAAATATCTTGCGGCTTTCCGCGGGGCGCTGGTATATGCCCTTGAACTCATCGACGAAGTAGCTCTCAGAAAGGACTTTCACCGGGCCGGCAATATTCCATCCCTTTTGCGCTTTGACCGTTTTTACGCCGGGGTGCTCGGCATCAGTTGTCGCGAAGACATGCTTGCACTCGAAATCCTTGTCAATCTGGTACGATTCTGTAACCTTCATGGTGCCCATGATTTCCTTTGTCTCACCGGAAATCAGGCAGATTTCTGTTCCAGGATTGATCTTTTCATCGTGCGACATGGTTATGGGAATGGGCCAGAAGATGCCATTGGACATCTTCATTTCTTCACAAACACCTTTCCAGTCGTCGTGACCCATGAAGCCATCCAGCGGAGTGAATCCACCGATCCCCATCATAATTATGTCACCCGTCTCACGAGATGAAAGCTCAATCTTTGGAAGCGATTCTGCCTTTTTGAGCTCATCCTGACGCTCGCCGCCTTCAAGCAGGAGAATCTTGAGCTCATTACTGCCGTGCGGTCGAATTAATTTCGCCATTATAAAATCCCTATATTTAGGTTATAATACGTCACAAACTTGCATTATGAACTTTACGGGGCATTCCCGTCGAATCATGTGACTTTTTTCACAAGGATTCATGCTACAATTATCGGTTGTTTTCCTTACGGGTTCCAATTAGAATGTAATTTTTTTCACAAGCGTTGTCAAGCGAAAAGTGAGATTTTTCACAATATCATTCAGCATGTTTGTCTTAAATAGACGATGTCGACAGGCACCCAACGACTTAGCTAAATTCGCGCTTTCAGTGAAAGATTAGGTTTGGCTATTATTTCTTTCCTCCAGAACCGAAATTCCGCAATCCACCGTCAGTCGCGATACCGCGATTCAATTCGCTACGGGTAGTAAGAGAAAAAAGGGCGCCTGTTTATATGCGGCATGCTTTCAGAGATAGCGTTCATCCGCTTTTCCAGCTGATCCGCGCTTCTGCAGTCATATCAGGTCCGCCGGAAACGAGTCTGTTTTCATGGGTAATCTGTAATACAGACGAGTCTTAAGCTTTTACACGACAGACAATAGCAAATATGACATTGTGAAATAAATAACAACAAATAACTTGACAGTGCCCTTCGGTCAGTATATTTTGAGGCACGTTGTCAGCCGACAAAGACAGTTTCAATCGTGTCTGCGGGCCCTTAAGATAAGAAAGGAGCGGAGCCATGAAGGCAGGATATATAGTGGACCCGGACTTGGGATTGATTCGAGAGGTGCGACACGCCGGCGGCGACAGCGTTAAAAAATGCTATCAATGTGCCACCTGTTCGATTGTCTGTCAGCTGGCACCTCAGCAGAGTCCTTTTCCTCGCAAAGAAATGCACTGGGCACAGTGGGGACAGACCGAGTGGCTGGTTGCTGATCCCGATCTCTGGCTGTGCCATCAGTGTAATGACTGCAGTGTTAATTGTCCAAGGGGCGCAAGGCCGGGAGATGTGCTTGCCGCCATTCGTTGCTATATCTATAAAAGCTGTGCTTTCCCGACCTTCATGGGCAAAGCGCTTGCCAGCCCGACAGCACTTCCTTTTCTGTTTCTCCTGCCGATTCTCATTCTGCTTGGTTGTGTTTATTTTTCCGCGCCGACTGACGCTACGGGAACCTTCCTTTTTCTCACCAGCCTGCCGGTTGATTATAATATTTTCCTGCCGCATAGCACGGTCGACGCTCTTTTTGTGATTGGGAATATTATTATTGTCATTTTTGCCGCTGTCGGATTCAGTCGGTTCTGGAAAGGGCTCAAGGCGGGCGGCCGACGAACCAAACTCTCATTTATCAGGGCATTATTGCAGACGGTCAAAGAGGTGATCGTTCATACTCATTTTAATCGCTGCGAAACCAACAGGCCGCGTGCCCTGGGGCACATGCTGCTGTTCTTCGGATTTATTGGTTCCATGATAACCACCGGCCTGGTTTTTGTTTTGATTTTCATACCGCATTACCTGCATGAATGGCAGATTCTTGACATCCATATTTTGCCCATGCCTCCCATTGAATTGCCCAGCCCGATCAAAATCATCGGGGCACTCAGCGGTCTGGCTTTGATCATTGGCGGCGCCTTATTGATTATCAGGCGCTGGACAAACCGGGACGACGTTGGTGCCAACGGGTATGCGGACTATCTCTTTTTATATATCATGTTCTCTGTCGGTCTGACCGGGATGCTGTCCTGGATCATGCGCAGCTATGTCGGGATCCCATTGCTGGCGTACATTAACTACTTCATTCATATGGTATTTGTGTACTTCCTGCTGTGGTATATGCCGTACTCGAAATTTGCTCATATGATCTACCGTACCCTGGCCATGGTTTACGCCAGGAGCATTGATCGCAGGCCGCGGAGCACTGCGTAATCAACCAGCTGTCTCACCAAACGCTGTGTATTGCAGCCAATGGTTTTTGGTTGATTTGAGAAATAAGGGTGAACTTATTTTAGTAAACGTGTTTGTCAATCCGTCGCTCAATCATATTGGGCCCAAAAAGTGAGAAAGAATTATGAGTAACGGTATTAACTCTCTCTGGAAGAACGAGGACTGGTGGGCGGTCTGGTTTGGCTTCGCCATCTTCGCCATGACACTTATGGGCTGGATTCCAAGAATCCCCAAGGTCGGCAGGTGGCTTGATAATCCGCTTGAAGCATTCCTCGTGATCAGAGATGGTGTTGCAGCCGGCAATATCATCTTTCCCTTGCTACTGCTGATGGTTTTTCTGGGGATTCTCACGGCTATCGGCATTCGTTTCATGGGGGTCGCCGGCGCGGGCAAATATCTCGCAGGCTTTACCGCCATTTTTATTCTGGCAACGCTTTCATACTGGATTGCTCATCAGACGAATGTCAGGTACTGGGGATTAAGTTATGCCATGTGGGCACTGATGGTCGGGCTGTTGGTCTCCAATACAATCGGAACTCCGAACTGGCTGAAGGCAGGAGCAAGAACTGAGCTGTTTATCAAGACCGGGCTGGTTCTGCTTGGAGCAGAAATCCTGTTTAAGAAAATCCTTTCGCTTGGCGCCCCGGGGCTGATGGTGGCCTGGATTGTCACCCCGGTCGTGGTCATCTTTATGTTTATCTTCGCAATGCGGGCTCTCAGGATGAAAAACAAGGCGCTGGCAATAATCATTGCTGCCGCTACCTCAGTGTGCGGAGTATCAGCCGCGATTGCAACCGCGGCCGCAGCCCGTGCCAGAAAGGAAGACCTTACCCTGGCAGTCGGGATGACGCTGATTTTCACGGTGGCGATGATGTTTTTTATGCCCCTGGGAATTAAGTTTGTCGGCATGAACCATATTCTGGGCGCGGCCTGGATGGGCGGAACGATCGACTCGACAGGCGCCGTGGTCGCGGCCGGCTCGATGCTGGGTCCGGACGCAGAGAAAGTTGCGGCCGTGGTCAAAATGATCCAGAATGTCCTTATCGGCCTCCTGGCTTTCTGTGTCGCGCTTTACTGGGTAACCAGGGTGGAATGCAAGGAAGGGCACAGACCGAATATCATGGAAATATGGTACCGCTTCCCCAAATTTGTGATCGGATTCGTGGCCGCCTCGCTGCTCTTTTCATTTGGCGTCGTCCCGGCAATGCACGGTGATTTCGTACAGGTTGAGGAGTTGTTCATTAATCCCGTCACGAAGACCTTGCGAGGGTGGTTTTTCTGTCTGGCATTTGTCTCAATTGGCCTGGAATCGAACTTCAGAGATCTCGCAAGCCGCATGGAGGGCGGCAAACCGATGGTGCTGTATGTTGTCGGCCAGAGTTTTAACCTGATTTTGACATTGCTGGTAGCGTATCTGGCCTTTATTGTTCTTTTCCCCAGTGCTGTCTGACCGAAAAGGAAAACGACCAATGCAAACCAAACGGATAATATCGTACCGGGGCAACTCCACGATGGCGTGGTTGAAATTCAGCCTGGGATTGACAATATTGCTGGCGGTGTTTGCTTTTTTTGCCTCCGGCATCGCACCGCCGGGCATATGCGGCGAAGTGCTGCGCCATAACCAGCTATGTGACATCGATGCCTCACCATTGTTCTATTCCGAGATCGAGAATATGGCGGAACTCGAAAAGGGTGTGATGCAAATGCGACAGGAGGCGAAGCACAAGAAAGGGGTACCCGACAGGAGCGAAAAAAAATCGAACGCGTTGATCTTAAAGCGATAGAAATATTCCCCGCGTCGATTTCAATATCCCGTCAGGGGAAAACCTTATTTTATTGTCTCATACTGAACCGGAACTCACGAGACATCCTGCATAAACCGGGCCAGTTCCTCCACAAGGGCGGGGATTGCCGGCGTCTTTGCCTCAAGGGCAACTTTCAGCCCGTGCGTTTCAATATACCTGGTGGTCGCCGGGCCGATCGAAACCAGTTTCGCGTTAGCCAGAATACGTTTGGCTTCGTCATTGGTGAGATTCTTAAACAGGCCCTCCACCGATCTCCCGCTGGTGAAAATGATCGCATCCGGCGGATAACTGGTCAGCTTGTCCTTGAAATCCTGTGGCCAGGCCGGGTAGATGGTGGTGAACACCTGCAGCGGAATAACGGACGCGCCCGCGGAGGCCAAGGTTTCCGCGACGTAATCGCTTTCGAGGTTTCCGCACACCCGAACAACGGTGCTTGCTCGAATATCGCTTCTCGCCGACAATTCCTCGGCCAGGCCGACACTCGTGGTCGCTCCGGGGACAAAATCGGCGGAAAGATGATGTCGTGAAAGCGCCTGTGAGGAGCCGTATCCCATGGCCGCTATATTAAAAGCGGCCAGATTACGGGCATCACCGATAAGGTCGAAAAACTGCCGCAGAAAATACCGCACCCCGTTTTCACTGGTGAAGAGCAGCCACCGGCGCTTTTCCCGGAGTTTTGCTATTTTCTTCCAGGCTTCGGAATCAATATATTCTTCAGTCGATATTGTGGGGTATGGTTGTACCTCAGCGCCGCGTTCCCGCAGCAGAAAGTACAACTCCTGCGCCTGGTCGCCGGGACGGGTAACCATTATTCTCTTTCCGAAAAGCGGTTTGTCGCCGAGCCATTCCATCATCGGGTGCAGGTCGACCACATCGCCGATGATAACTATAGACGGCGGCCTGATATTGTGCGCCCTGACATCATCGGGTAAATCCGCAAGTGTGGATGTCACCAGTCTCTGCGAGGGGTAGGTCCCGCGTTCCACCACCGCCGCCGGGGTTTCGGGCGACATGCCGTTGTCAATGAGTCTGCGGATGATTTTCTCAATCTCACCGACCCCCATGTAGATAACAACCGTTCCACCTTTGGCTTTTGCCAGCCAATCCCAGGGCACCGTGGAAAAACTTTTTTCGCGGGCTCTGTGTCCGGTAACGAATACCACAAAAGAAGCTTTATACCGGTCGGTGCAGGGGATACCGGCGTACGCCGGCGCCGCGATACCGGCTGTAACACCGGGTACAATCTCGAATTTAATACCGCTTGTTTTAAGATGCTTGGCTTCTTCACCACCGCGACCGAAAATCAGCGGGTCGCTGCCCTTAAGGCGAACCACCTGTTTGCCGGCCCGGGCCAGGCGTACCATCAGGGCATTGATTTCTTCTTGAGATGCGCACGGCTTTCCGGAGCGCTTGCCGACGTAATGCCGCTCCACTTCCGACGGAAGGGAAATAACCAGTTCATCGGCGACCAGGTTATCGTAAATTACTGCCTGGCATGACCCCAGCAGTTCCTTGCCTTTGGTAGTGATCAAGCCCGGATCGCCGGGGCCTGCACCGACAAGATACACCGTGCCTGTTTTGCTCTCACTCATATTGCCATGTAATTTCCGGCGTCGCGAGGTCCATTATAACCGGACATATAACCGATCGCCGGGAGTTTGTCAAGATAGGCAACCGCTAATCGGCATTGCCTTCGAGCATCCGGTCAAGCCGGGCCCGGATTTCACCGTCATCATGCTCCTTGATCATTTTCTTCCAGTCGGCGCTCAGGAAGCGGCTGATGGCTTCGGCCTTTTCGTTGGGATTATCTGCCCATCTCTCTTGCAGGCGTTTGCGGAATTCCGCGGCATGGCGAGCAATCTTCTTCCAGTGCGCAGGGAAAACGTCGTCCAGAATCAGGCGAAGATGACCCGAAAGAAAGGGAGCCTTGCCGTCGGTACTGACCGCCACCGTCAGAAAGTCCCGTTTGACAACGGCCGGAAAGATGAAATCACACAGGTTCGGATTATCGACGACATTAACCGGAGTACCGGTCCTTTGACAATCGTCGTACACCCGCTTGTTAACCTCTATGTCGTCGCTGGCCGCAATCACCAATCCATAGTCGGATGCCTCCGGTGATTTATAGCCGCGCTCTTGAAGCGTCAGTTTTCCCTTTGCCGCATAATATCTGATTTTCTCATCAGGCTCGGGAGCGATCACGGTGATAGCGGGGTCGTAATCCAGAAGCGTATCGATTTTTCGGAGGGCAACCTTGCCGCCGCCGATGATCAGGCAGGTGCGGTTTTTCAGAGAAATACTTACCGGCAGATATGAATTTGCCATGAGCCTTTTACCTCAATTACTCCGGGTTAGACGACGTACGGATTTTCACTTGCAGCAGTTTGTCAACCATGCGCCTGGTAGCGGTATCGAGTTTTTCCTGCAATTCCGGTTCAAGTTTTCCTTCCAGTGAAGAAAGCTCCCGCCGCCGGATTTCTTCAAATAATTCGGCCAGACCGTTATACAACGGTTCGTGGCGAACGTGGTCGAACCAGTACATGAATTCGCTCAATTTCCGTTCGATTATCTCCTCCGCCCGGGGAATGGCCTGCTCACGCAGCTTTTGGCGTTCTCGCACATATTGCCCGATATCCTCGAGGTCGTACAGCTCGATATTTGCAAGTGAGCGCTTTTCAAGCTCAAAGTCCCGGGGGACGGCCATATCTATGATGATCAACCGCTTCTCTGGCATCTCGCGGGCAAGCAGTTGCAGCTGTTTGCTGCTGACAATCGGTTCGGTTGCACCGGTACAGGTGATTACCACATCAGCACGGGCAAGAAGCGCCGGGAGCTCACTGAGGGGATAAGCATCGGCTCCGTATTTCACCGCCAGTTGCCGGGCTTTTTCAAGGGTGCGGTTGGCAAATGTGAAGTGCACTTTTTCAAGCTGGTGCAGGCTTTCCGCGGCCAGTGATATCATCTTGCTGACACCGATGAAAAGAACGGCGGGATTTTTCAGTCTCTCGATTTTCGGCTGCAGAAACTCCATCGAGGCGCTGCTTACCGAGCAGGCTCCGCGGCCCATTTCGGTATCGGTTCGAACCAATTTGCCGACCCGAAATCCCTGATGAAAAAGCCGGTGAATTATTTTTCCCGCCGCCTTTACCCGGCAGGCGGAACTGTATGCCTCTTTGATCTGTCCCAGAATCTGGTTTTCGCCCAGGATCATGGAATCAATTCCGGCGCTCACACGGAACAAGTGGTCAACCGCATGCTTGTTTTTCCGAATATAGAATTGCTCGCGAAGGCCGGAAATGTCGAGATCTCGCGATTCTGCATAGAAAGCGGCGACGTGCTCAAAAATGTCATATGGCCGATCAATTACCGCATAGAACTCGATCCGGTTACAGGTGGCGACGATTGTAGATTCTTTGACCCCGGTCAGGCGGCTGAAACGGGAGTGCGCTTCAGCGATATCATCGCGGCTGAGTTGAAGCGGCGCGCGCTGTTCGACGGTGGTGGATGTGTGATTCACGCCGCAAACCGACAGATACCATTGTCCTGCTGCCATATTTTATCTCTCCAGTATCATTTATGCGCTCCTGCCGGCTGAGTTATTGCAGTGCCTGCACTCCGCCGCCCAGGATCGTAACGTTCCTTATGCCCGCCGCCTTCAGGATGCATGCCGCCTGGTAAGAACGCACCCCCCGTTTGCACACAATGAATATCCTCTTGTCAGGGTCAAATTCCTTTACCCGATCTCTCAGCTGTTTCAGCGGAATATTGAGTATGGACTCCGGGTGATCGACATCACCTGCCGGAAGCGGCTGCGATTCGACCTCATCCGTTTCCCGTACATCAAGCCAGACGGCATCCCTGATCTCAGACTGTATCACCGAACCGGCTCCGATAATGTCAAGACCATCCTGCCGGGCTTCGGCAATGCCGGCCAGATGATGCAAGGGGTCAAGCGCCTCAGAATAAGGTGGAGCATAGCCGTGCTCGAAATCGAGTAAATCGTTTATGGTGGCGCGGTGTTGGAGAAAAGCTGAAAAGACGTCGATACGCCGGCATATATCTCCCGTGCCGACCGCCTGTAGGCCCAACAATCTTCGGTCAACATTGTCGTAAATCATTTTCAGGACAAAGGTCCTGTATTCGGGGTAATAGTCAGGTTTATCGGGAAAAGTTCCCCAGACCGCCCGCGCGGCAAGCCCGGCCTTCCGCGCCGCAGCTTCGGAAAGCCCGACTGCTCCCACGTTGCAGCCGTATATCTTGACGAAGAATGCTCCCAATACCCCCGGGAAAGGCTGTGTCACTCCGGCTATATGGTCGGCTATCACGCGCCCATGTCGGTTGGCCAGTGAACCCATCGGGATATATAACTTTTCCCCGGTGATTTGATGAATGCTTTCAGCGCAATCACCCCCGGCATATATGTCCTGATCGGAGGTTTGCATAAACTCGTTTACTGATATCGCGCCGGTTTTACCGAGTTGGAGTCCGCAGTCGCCTGCCAAATCACTCTGCGGGCGCACTCCCAGGCATAAAAAGACGTAATCAGCGGTAATGGGATTGTATCCCGGAATAAAAACAACCGGCTGTCCCGCATCGTTCAGTGTAATCCTCTCGACACCGATGCCGGTCAGCACCTCGATATTCTGTCCGGCAATTTCACGCCGGACAATTGCGGCCATGTCCGCATCAAGGACGTAGGGGAGAAGCTGATCCTGGATCTCGATCAGAGTGGTTTCAATTCCCCACAGATCGGCGCATGCCTGGATCACCTCGCATCCAATCAGACCTCCGCCAATGACAACCGCTTTACCGATTTTTCCCTGCTCTGCCTGCCTGCGAAAATGGACAGCATCATCCGGGCGGGTAAAGTAACGAATAGCGGGGCTCTTTGCTACGGGAAATGGCGGCCGTGCCGGAACTGAACCGGTTGCAAGAACCAGCTTGTCATAGCGATGAAGAAAGGTTTCCCCGGTCCCGATTAATTTACCCGCTACGGTTTTCTTCGCCCGGTCTATCCTGATGATCTCCGCACCGGTTATTGCTTCAAATCCTTTCACCTTCCGGAAAAAATCGGCGTCCCTGGGTACCCCGTAGGAGGTCACGACGAGTTCATCAATGCTGTTTAAATCTCCCGATGCAAAAAAGGGAAGGCCGCAGGAGCCGTAGGAGAGAAGATCTTCCTTTTGAAAAAGAGTAATCTTTGACTTCGGCAAACGTCTTGCCAGACTCGCCGCGGTCTTGGGACCGGCCGCGACACCGCCGATGATGACATAATTGGAATGATCAATATCAACCATAAGATAATCCCGCATTTTCCCCAAATCGTAATACCAACGACGCCAACGCCGGCGCATGGCCGGCGTCATCATTATCTGTCGGATTCTATCGCCCGTCGGCGGTTTATTTATAACCTATTTGCTCGCGAACGGCAATAGCGACTTTGTATAAAATCGTCAAAACCAGGAATCCCACCGCATAGATGGCGACTGTAATCATCAACTCCGGCGCAGTCGGGATGTACTCGGTCACCTTGCCCAGGGTAGACGGAATAAACCCGGTTATCACCAGCCCCAGACCCTTGTCGATCCACAGTGACACAATTACGGTTACACACGCCAGTGCCAGTAAGCTTCCATTCTCGCGGAATCTTGGGACCAGCAGCAGTATTAATGAGACTACCGCCAGAACCTCCGAAGTCCACATCCACGGGACGAGAAAATTGGCTCCGTTGATTCCAAAGAAAAGATATTCGAAATGGTGCAGGTGTTCCGGGATATCGCTGTACAGCGCCGTAAAGAATTCCAGCAGGACAAAGAAGATATTTATCGTCATGGCATATGTGATAATAATGCCGAGCTTTTTAAGCGGCTCGCGTCCGACATCATAATTGGCGAATCTTTTCATGATCAAACAGAGGATAACAAGAAACGCCGGACCGGCAGCAAACGCCGACGCCAGAAAGCGCGGGGCAAGAATCGCCGTCAGCCAGAATGGACGTGCGGCCAGGCCGGCATACAGAAAAGCCGTTACGGTATGAATGCTGACCGCCCAGGGAATCGAGATAATAATAATCGGCTTGATCCATTTCGGTGGTGCAATTCCTTTCCGTTCCGCACTGAATGTCACCT